>CAVZUG010000002.1:0-469445 GCA_963778445.1 uncultured Acidobacteriaceae bacterium
GCTGTCGTTTCTCACATTATTTGTCGTAGTTCTCTCACGCTCTTTGTCGTATTGTTGTGCGCATGGGAGAGAGCGGAGGGGCGAAAGCTACGGTTAAGAGCCCTGAACTACAAGCGTTACCGCCTGATAGAGCCGTACCTGCAAGGAGCTCGAACTCTCTCCTCGATAGCGGCCAAGCCGAAGTATCGCTTCGAACGGCACAACGATGGGTGGATCAGTACCGGAAGCACGGCTTGGAAGCTCTTGCGACGAAGAGGCGCTCCGACTCTGGGTCGAGGCGGGTAATGTCTCAGAGAGTTGTCGAGATGATTGAGGGGTTGGCGCTGGAGAAGCCCAGAATTCCCATAACCGCGATCTATCGAGAACTCACCGATTTCACGGAAAGAACAGGTGAGCGGCTTCCGAGCTACCAGGCTGTGCATCGCGTAGTGCAGGCTATTCCGGTCAGCCTCATGACCCTCGCCCATAGCGGGAGCCGGGTCTACTGTGAGCGCTTTGATCTCGTTCATCGTCGCGAAGCGGCCAAGCCGAATGCCATCTGGCAGGCCGACCATGCACAGCTCACGATTCGCCTCCTTCGGGAGGATGGAACGATTTCCCGACCTTGGCTCACCATCGTGATCGACGAGTACAGCAGAGCGATAGCGGGCTATTACCTGGCCTTTGATCCTCCGTCGATTCTGCGAACCAGCCTCGCGCTGCGACAAGCGATCTGGCGCAAGAGCGATGCCCGCTGGCCGATCTGCGGCATTCCAGACATTCTCTACACCGACAACGGATCAGACTTCACCTCCCGGCACATGGAATACGTCGCGGCTGACCTGAAAATGCAGCTTGTTTTCTCCACGCCGGGTCAGCCACGAGGACGTGGCAGGATCGAGCGGTTCTTCCGCTCGGTCAACGAGATGTTCCTGTGTACGCTCGACGGTTACGCCGGAAAGTCACGCAGAAGGCCGAGCCTCACGCTGGAAGCGTTCGATGCGCTTTTCAAAGTCTTCCTCCTGCATACCTACCATTGCAAGCCAAACAAGGCAGATGAACTATCTCCCACGCAGCGATGGGAGAAGGGCGGCTTCCTTCCCCGCATGCCAGCGTCGCTGGAGAAGCTAGACCTTCTGCTGATCCACGAAGCGAAAGAGCGCAAGGTCCGTCCTGACGGCATCCACTTTCATCGCCTTCGTTACCTGTCACCGGTGCTTGCCGCGTACGTGGGCGAATCCATCACCGTGCGCTACGACCCGCGCGATATGGGCGAAGTTCGAGTTTTCTACAAGGACAAATTTCTTTGCCGAGCCATCTCAGCGGAATTGTCTGGTGCGACTGTTCCTCTTCGCGAGATCGTACGCTCACGAAAAGAGCGCAAGAGTGTATTGCGCGGCATTCTTAAGAGCCGGCAGCGAGCCGTCGATTCTTTACTCGATCTCAAACGCGGGCACGTTCCGAAGGAGCCAGATGTCAACGTCACCGTTCCCGTCCAGCCAGCAGCTTCCAAACTCAAGCGCTACCGCAACGAGTAGTCCGGACTTCATCGAAACCTTGGAATACAGGCGGTTCGTCGAGTTCTGCGATGCGTGCCGCCAGTACCGCTATATCGGCCTCTGCTTCGGGCCGCCTGGAGTCGGCAAGACGCTGTTTGCCATGCGGTACAGCAGAAACGGGTTGATCGGCAGGTACGATACCGCCACCGAGGAAACACCTCTTGCTCCCACCCTCGACAGTGTTTTCTATACACCGCTGGTGATGAACTCACCGTCGCGTGTAGACAGCGATATCAAGCGCGCTCGGGAGACGTTGGCCGGAATGGTGCGATGGCCGCTGAGACGAGAAGCACATGCGGCTCTGAAAACGCTTAGAGATCGTGATGAAGCACACAGATCAAAGAACCTCGGCCTTCCCGCCGAGAAGAGGACTGAGGTCGCTTCACTGAAGCCCACCTACATGGAGGTGTTTGCGGAATATGCAGCGCGCGAGAAAGGCTGTCGCTGATCCCACGACGCTAATAGTCGTCGATGAAGCGGACAGGCTACGCATGAACAGCCTGGAGCAGTTGCGGGCCATATTCGACGAAGGTTCCGCAGGCCTCATCCTCGTCGGCATGCCCGGCATCGAGCAAAGAGTCGCTCGTTTCGCGCAGCTTTACTCGCGCATCGGCTTCGTGCACGAGTTTCGTCCACTGGGCGAAACCGAGATTGAGAAGCTGCTGGACCGCCATTGGTTGCCGCGCGGCGTCCGTCTTCCGGAATGCCCATGACAGCCGAGGTCAAGGCCTCCATCATACGCATGACCGGTGGAAACTTTCGGCTTCTGAAACGACTCCTCGCGCAGATTGAGCGTGTTCTCGATGCAAACGACCTCAACACCATCACGACGGAAGCCGTCCTGCTGGCGCGCGAAAGCCTTGTCATCGGCCAGGCTTGAACTATAAACCCAGATTGTCGTTCACCGCGGTCGCGATTTCTTGTTCGGATCCGAGGTAGCGTTCAGTCGTTTGTATCGAGGAATGCCCGAGCAGGAACTTTATCTGCTCCAGATCGCCTCCGGATTTTCGACAGAGCTTCGCACAAGTGCGCTGCAGATCATGAGCACCCAAGTTCTTCATGCCTATCTCTTCTGCGGACCGCTGCACGATCGCCCACACTGCCCAATCGCTGAGACTCGAGCGCGAAATCCTGCCGCCTTTCGCAACCGCTCGGAAAATGCGGCCCTCATTCAGTTCTGCTTCTTCCAGCCACGCATGGATCGCTGTCTTCACCCAAAGAGGGACCGCAACTGTCCGAATGCGATTGCCTTTCCCACAAAGTCGGCAATGACCCATCGCCCTTCTCTTTGCTGCACATCGGAGATATCTAGCGCGGCCAACTCACGTCTACGGAGCCCGCAACCGACCAGCAACGCGAGCACGGCGTAGTCTCTCTCCTTTACGCGTGCTGCGATCCGGTACACGCAGCAACTCCTTCGCCTGATCCCGAGTCAGCCAATTGCCCATCCTATTGCCGCGTTGCGCCACATTAGGGATGTAGGAAAGCTTGTCACCTCCTCTGAACCAATCAGTCCGTTCCGCCGAGCTTCGGAAACGAGTCGCCGAGCCGCCGCAAGCTTCACATTTACGGACGATGCGGCAAGGGCGCCCATAGACGCCTTCCATTCCTGCAGGAGCGCGCGCGTCAACGGTCGGCCTGACGCAAAGCCGAAGAGATAGTCCCCGAGCTCTCGCATAGCTTCGACGCGTGTTCACTGACGTGACAGAGTTCAGCACCATCTGTTTCAGCAGTAACTGCGACTCCGTGAGATCCCAGCGATCTTCGCCGTTCACCGCACCCGGAATGCAGAGGAGCTCGCTCACATCCAAGGTATACGACAATTATCGTGAGAAAACGCGTCAAATAATTTGGGAATCCTGCGACACGGATTGTGAGAAGCAACAATCGAGGGTTTGAAGGCGATCCGCTGTGGCGGGCCTTCACCCGGCACTGGGCGACTTGTACTGCCTGCCAGCGAGACGTTGATCCGCACGCCTGATGCAGGCTGAATTGAGCCTCTTCGAAGACGCGGCAAACCGCTCAGCAGCTTGTCGGCCCGCGACTGACTTCGACTATGCCAAAGCGCTCGCGAGGTGTGTGACAAGCTTTTCCTAGTCCTCTGTAGAAAGCACTCATGCCAGCGGCGCCTTCACCTCCAACCCCATTTCACGAACACGGCATGCGCAACAGGTGTCTTCAAGAAGTCGATGAACTCCTGCGCCTTTACCGGCTGTGAAGATCGTGCTGCCACTTCGATCGGAGTACCCCGGTAGAGCCGTTCCGCTTCGGGAAGGCGGACCAGTTGCACTTTGTCAGGCATGCGCTTCGCCCAGGACTCAAAAGTGATCCAGGCATCCAGATCGGGGTGCGCGTTCCATGCCTCGATACCTAATGCTGTGTTCTGAACCGAAGCTGCAATGTTCACCTGGAGCGCTCCGATTAGACCCTTCCTCCCGGCAAGATCCTCCCACACCCCAACCTGCCCTGCCCCATCCACGTCCAGCAGTCTGACGCCTGGTCTCGCCAGATCGTCGAGGCTCTGAAGATGTTTCGGATTGCCGGGTCGGACAAGAATGCCAATGGCTCTGTCATAGCAGCTCCGCCCTCGTATTTGGCACAAGAAAGCCCAAATGTTCCAGAGCGAACTGGCTCAGCATGTAGTCAGCCCCACCGTAGACGAGATCCGCGTCGTTCTGGGCTGATTGAAACCATTGTTTTTCCGGCCCAGCTGTCACCAGGACGTCAATTCCTGTCTGTTTCTTGTAGAGGTCCGCACACTCTTTCATCGGAGCCAGCGGCCCGCCCGGGCCATAGACGTGCAACTGAGCAAGGAGGAAGGTCGGGGACAAAGCGAAAAACACAATCGATAGCAACTTGAGCATAAGCCTCACTGAACGAATGCGGTTGGGCGCGCTGTAGACGTGGCGGTGCTCACTGGAAACGCACCAGTTCCCTGCGAGCCGGGCACAAAGAAGTTAACGACCGGCCTTGATGTAGACCCAACCGGCTTCCTGCTTGCGCACAACCTCGACAATCCCTGCTGGAACAACGTCTACGCCGGCGACAAGGTCGGCTGCTTCAAGATGTTGCTTCTTCATCGCGTTGCCGCAAGCCACGAAATGGACGTGCGCCGCTTCGAGCTTCTGGATTTCGGCCGCATCCGGCGCATCTTTCTTGAGAAAGGCTGTGCCCGGTCCATAGGCCACGACTTCGACCTCGACCGCATCCGGAGCGAGTCCGCTTTCAAGGTTGCGCACATTGTTCAGCGTAAGCTGCCAGTCGGCTTCTTCCGGCGAGGTCAGTGCAAACAGAACACGATGCGCCTTTGTCTGGGCCTGAATGGGCAGCACGCAGGCAAGGGTTCCAAGAGCAAGAGCGACGGCTAGGAAAGAACGTTTCATCAATACCTCAGCGCCCGATGGCGAGTTTGATGGCCAGAAGGGCGAGCAGGACGGCAAACCCTCGACGAAGCACCACGTCGGAAAGATGCTGTGCCCAGAGGCCGCCGAACCAGCCGCCCACCGCGAAGCCAACTGCAATCAGCAACGCGAGCTTCACGTCCACGTGTCCGGCTTTGTAGTAGGTCCAGAAAGCGAAGATGCCGATAGGGAGGAGCAGCGTGGCGACCGATGTTCCCTGCGCGGTTTTCTGCGACATTCCATAGAAGAAGATCAGGGCGGGTATCAGGAATGCCCCGCCCCCGATCCCGATCAGGCCGGAAATCATACCAACGACCAGCCCCAGGACGAGCCCACCGGCAATCCCCATTGAACTCATGCAGTCGCCTTCTCCGGGTCATTCCAGGGCATGCGGCCAAGAACGGATGCCATCATGCAGGTGTCACTGACCCCTGCATAGACGAGCCCGGCTCCAACAAGGCCCGCCCCAATGAAGAACTTCCTGGAAGTAAGCAGCCCCAGACCGAAGAAAGCCAGCACAAGAGAGCCGGCTGTCACGCGGACCTGACGCTCCATCGACCACGGCTTCTTAGCGCTTACGGACAACGGTTTTCCGCTGTTGGTCCAGGCCTGAATACCACCTTCGAATACATGTAGGTTCTTAAAACCCTTTGCTGCGAGGGTTTTCTTTGCCTCATCCGAACGGCGTCCAGAACGACAGACCAAGGTAAGTGGCTCCGAACGGTCCCAGCTCTCGCTCGTTTTGTCCAGCGTTCCCAGTGGAATGAGTTCCGAACCTTCGATGTGCCCCTCAGCGAACTCAGGGTATTCCCGTACGTCGATCAGACGACTGCTCATGTTGTCCTCCAATACCAACCTAACTGTATTACCACATAGTGATATATTCACATCATGGCACGGCAGGGGATGAGCGACAAGATGCTCGATCTTGTGGCGCGACGGTTTCGCACCCTCGGGGAGCCCTACCGCCTGCGCATCCTCCAGGAGCTTGAGGCGGGCGAGAAGTCGGTCGGCGAACTGGTGGCGGCGCTGGAAGGAAACCAGCCCAATATTTCTAAACATCTTCAGATGCTCTTCGACGCGGGCCTGGTCGTTCGGAGACGTGAAGGCACGTCCATCTTCTATGGCATCGGCGATCCGATGGTGTTTAAGCTGTGCGCTCTGGTCTGCAGCAATGAGGCGGAAAAAAGCAGGCGCGACTACGAAGAGCTGGCAGGAAAGCAAAGGCAAGCAAAGCGGTGAAGATCAAGCAAATCGAGATTCCAGGACTGTCCCGGTAATTAGCTGAGACGTGCTGGCTAGCGCTGAATAGAGACACGGCGACGGCCGGTCGCCCGGGGCGTCAGCTCTGCCGCTTGCGCCAGCAGCATGGCGCGGAAGGCACCGACGTTTCCACCCGGCTCAGGACCGGCTGGATATGCCATTGAAAGACGCCGTGCGAGCTTCAGCCCCTGGACGCGGGCGAGCTTCAATGTTCCAAGGGCCAATTGGTTCCGTACCGCCCAGCGCGATACGAAAGTGACGCCAAGCCCGGCTTCCACGGAGCTGAGCAGGCCTTCCGTAGAGTCGACTTCCATACCGAGCCGCAGATCTTTTACCTTCAGGCCTGCCTGTGCAAGCGCCTGTTCCACGACGCGGCGAGAACCGGAACCGAACTCGCGCATAAGCAAGGGTTCTTTGCTTAAGGCTTCGAGTGGAACCTCATGATCGGCCCACTCGTGGCTTGCGGGTACCACCAGCACGAGGTGATCCTCCATGAACGGCTCGATGTGGAGATCCTTGCGTTGCTCGGGTCCTTCGATCAAGGCGATGTGTACTTCCCTCGCCAGCAAAGACTCAAGCATCTCGTCGGAGTTCCCGCTGCGAACGGTCACGTGTACCCGGGGTTGAGCCTTCAGGAAGTTCGCTATGAGATTTGGCAGCAGGTATTGCGCAATGGTCTGCGACGCACCGACTGCCAATTCCCCTGCCTGCTGCCCGTTGGCTGCGGCGACAGCTGCATAGGCCTGCTCGCCCAGTGCTTTCATCTGGTCTGCGAAGGGCAGGAGGGCCTTGCCTGCTGCAGTTAGCGAGATGCGTCCGCCTCCGCGGTCGAAGAGCGGTGATCCCAGATCCTCTTCAAGCGCCTTGATCTGTTGCGTCACGGCGGGCTGCGTGAGCAGAAGCTCTTCCGCAGCCCGGCTGAAGTTCAGGTGGTGTGCAACGGCGCGAAAGACGCGGATGCGAAAGTTCTCCAGCATCAGCGCACCACGACTTCGATTCCGAAGGTGTGATGGATCACATAGGTGCCATTCATTTCGTCGTGTTGCTCCGGCTGCGTGGTGCCTTTCGGATCGGTGGCTCGCGATTTGAGCACATAGGTTCCCTTGTCCAGCAGGTACCTGCCATTCGAATTCCCAGCGTCGCCAGCTCCATACTGCGGTTCATCCAGGAAGCGAACCGGTCGCCAGGTCTTGCCGTCATCCGTCGAAAGCTCTACGGTCTCTATAAAGGGTTCTCCGCCCCAGGCCGCTCCATAGACGTTATAGGTCGAGCCTGCCGGGATGAACTCGCGCGTGCGCGGCCGCGCGATGGCAGACTTGACCTGCATCTGCCCAAGCGCAAGCCGCATGGGATTGCGGTTTTCGTCGTAGGCCCAGTAGCCATAATCCGAAGTTTGCCAATAGCCCTTGTAGGGTTCGGTCAGCACGCGAATATTCGTAAGCCACTTCACTGAAGCCATGCCGTAGTGACCTGGAACCACCGCCCGCAGCGGAAAGCCGTGATCCACCGGGATCTCTTCCCCGTTCATCGCATAGGCGATCACGACGTCGTCGATCTTCTCGATAGCGAGGCTTCGCGCATAGGGTGTCTCGCCAGGGGGCACCGGCTCTTCTTTAGGCGTGCCGTTATCCGCGGCCTCAAACAGCACCTCGCAGGCATTGGCATCGAGGCCCGCCCGCTCCAGCAGCGCTGCTAAAGGAACGCCCGTCCACTCCGCCGTGCTGATGCCGCCGAGCTGCCACTGCGCACCCTTCACCTGCGGCACCAGGAAGATGCGGCCGTTGCCGGCACACTCAAGCGTAGCCGGTCGCGTGACCGAGGGCATCGCGAGCAGCTCCTCATAGCTGATGGTGAACGGCTTGCCCACCGCGCCGCCGATCGTCAGCTTGTAGTCGTGACGATCCAAGACCGGAGCTTTGAAATGACTGCGGATGTAAAACAGGTCGTTTGGGGTCAGGAACTCGTTGAGCTGATCGAAGGGGTACTCCAGATTGACGGGCTCACGCTCGCGGATGATGAGGCCGACGTGCGGTTCACTTGGTGCCATGGATGTGCTCATAGGTGTCCCTCGGTGTTTCAGCTTACTGGTTAGGTGCGCCCGTTGGGGCAGGCGTTGCGATGGCGTAGAGCGATCGTGGTGAAATGCGGCCAGCCACTGTCTTCGCGAGGAGATTCAGAACAAGAAAGACCGGCAGTAGGTGCCATTGCCCGGTGAGCTCCGCAGCCATGAATGCGGCCATCCACGGTGCATGAGTAACACCCGCGAGGAAGGCGCTCATCCCGACCGTAGCGAGTAAGACAGGCTGGGAGACATGCAGCAGGCTGCCGGCCAGGAGCCCCAGCGCCGCTCCTACAAAGAGGGTCGGCGTGAAGACTCCACCCACGGTTCCGGCTCCGACACAGGCCGTTGTCGCGACAAGACGAAAGATCAGGATCACAAGTACGCTGGAGACAAGGGGCGCACCCTGCAGTGTTCTGAGCAGGGCCACATCCCCGTTGCCCCATACGGCAGGATGCACGATGCTGAGCAGCCCCACGGCAAGCGCACCCCAAAGAAGAGGCACGGGAAGCCGTTTCAGAAAAGTGAAGCTGCGCAGCAAACCCTGATAGGCGGGACCAAGCCCGCCGAGTAGCAACGCCAGCGGCAGAGTCCACAGAAGGCCCGGCCATGGACAGGTTGCCCGGAACGGCAAAGAGAGGTCCGCCACCCAGTAGCGTACGGCTGATAAGCCACCCCGAGAACGAAGCGAGCAAGAGCGGTACTACTTCGGTCCACTGCCATTCGCCAAGCACGATTTCGAAGGCGAAGAAGACGCCAGCCAACGGCGCCTGATACGCAGCCGCCACCGCAGCGGCAGCTCCATAGCTCACTTTGCGCGCGAGCGAGACCTCGCGCCCGCCGAGACGACTGCCGCACCAGGAGGTCACCGCAGTGGCGAACTGGATCATGGAGCCTTCCCGGCCAACTGCCGCCCCCGAAGCCACGGAAAAAGCTGATGACGCCGTGCGCCAGGCGGTCGATGCGAACGGGATGTGTCCCTCGTCAAAGCGCACCGCTTCGACGTACTCAGAGAAGGGCTCCGCACGCGACCAGCGCCGGGCGGCAAACAGAACTGCCGTCGCCAGCAGAGCGCCAGCCACGGGAACCAGGACGCGATGAAAGCTGCCTAGCCGTGCTGCTGCATCCGGCAAGAGCCCGGTGTGCTGTACGAATACCCACTGCAGCATGCGAAAGCCAAGGCGGACCCCCACGCAAGCCAAACCACTCACCAGGCCGAGGAGGACGGCTAAGCTCGCGGTGAGAGCACCGGCTTTCCATGCGGATCTCGTCTCAGTGGCCACCACAGGCTCCATCACGGTTGTGCTCATGCGGCCACCAGGGATCCTGTCATTTGTAGGGGAGCCTGCCTCGCCAGAACCGCCGGCGACCCTGCGTTGATGCGCCCTGCGAGAATGGTTGCGACTTCCACGGCCTGTTGCCGGATCTCCGGAATGGCAATCGATTCGATCAGTGTCCCCAGGCGGCCAGGCCCCAGGTTGAAGAGCACGCTTGAAGCTTGTCCCCGCGCATCGATCAACGCGCCATGTCGGGTGCTGTTCAGACCGCCGCCCAGCGGTCCGGAGCTGATGACACCCTGCGCGAAGAGGCTGTTGAGCAGTGGCGAACCTACACGGCGGTAGTTCATGCTCGGGCCGGTGCAATTGATCACCCGCGCGGCACGCAACTCGCTCTGGCCACCGGCTGCGCGCAGCGTCACCTTGGCTCCCTCGGTTTCCGCATCTACGCCTGCGAGATGGCCTTCTTCGATCCGCAGTGTGCCTACGGCAAGCTCCGTCTCGATCAGGTCCGCAATGGGCGGAGCCATACGGTGACGCACCACATCCCAGCGGCGTTGCAGATGACGGCGAAAGCGCTTCTGCTCTTCGAGCGGCAGGGCAAGCCAGAGCTCGTTCGTTGTCGCACGCAGGCTGTCGATGGCCGCTCGCCACTCCATACCACCCGCGATAGCAGCACGCAGGGCACGCAGATAGCTCACGCAAGTAGCCAACGTTTCTGCCGGGATTGCGCTGCGATCGGCAGGCGTGTACTCCGTGTGGCGATTCGGGAAGACACCGTGCCGCGAGACAGCGGTGATCACCCCTCGGTGACCTAGTTCGCGCAAACGCAGCACCACGTCCACGCCGGTCAACCCGGTCCCGATCAGCGTTACCGGCGCCTCTGCCTGTAGGTTGGCATACGTCGCGTCCGACCAGGCATTGTGGCAGTAAGCACCGCTCTCTACCGCCGCAGGTTCGATACCCGGAAGCGCCGCAGGGTCGAAGTTACCCGTCGCCATCACCACGAAGTCGGCTTGCAGGCTTGTGCTATCCCTCAGCAGCAACGTGGCAGAACTGTCCGTCACGGTCAAATCCGTAACAGCGGTCTGCAGGTGCTCGATGTGGGCTGCCTGTGTCAAGAGCGAGCGGATGTAGCGCCCAAATACCGCACGCGGAGCAAAGGTCATCGGCGTCGCGTCGGCATCGTGGTTCACCTGCAGCCAACGTAGGAAGTGCTCCGGCTCGTTCGGCAGCGCACTGATCTTGCCTGCAGGAACATTCAACAAATGGCGCAGGCTTGGGGTGGAGTACGCCAGCCCGAGGCCAAGCTCCGGGCGAGGATCGACGATGACGATGCGCACATCCTTCGAGCTCCGGCGAAGGTGAAACGCGGTCAACGCGCCGCTCACGCCCCCTCCGATGATGGCTACTGTCTTTGCGCTCCCTACGGCCGCTACGTGCATGTCGATCTCCTTAGCTCCAAGCTAGGCGCGTCCGGGATAGAAGAGAATTCGCAAATCGTTATGCCGTATAAGCAGCTCTTTGAGCTGCTCTGCCTTAGCCCAAGCTCGGCTTATACCCCATCACCACTTCTGCTTGGACCTCCTGACCCCAGCGGCAGCACACTGGATTTCGACAAGGAGAAACACCATGAACACGACTCGGATTCGCCAGTTCGCCACCGCCGCCCTCACCCTCGCGGCAACCATTCTTCCCGTTGCGAGCCATGCGGAACTGCGCTCCAAATCGGGTGAGATCGTAGTGATGGAGCCGCAGAACCTGCCCGAGGCCGCACAAATCGGCGGCAACAGCTTCTTCCTCCACACCACAAGCAGCGGGAGCTTCTACCTCTACGTCGAACAGCAAAGCGGAGCGCGCCTTGCCGTCTTTGATGTGACCGACCCCGCTCATGTGAAGACCGTTTCCGTAATGCCACTTCAGGTCGCTGGTCCTTTTGACTTCGTCCGTCCGTTGGACGGCAGTGCGGAATTGATACGTTTTCGGGACGAGAAGGGCGTAGCGGTGCTGGACCTGCACAAGGCTGGGCACCCCACGCTGCGCATGATTTCAGGGCTTCTCGATCCGGGCCAGACGCAGCCGCTTGGAGATACAGGATTCCTTGCAGTGGACGAGCCGTACAACTACGTGCGCGCGGTTCCCCGCGACTTTCAGGTGGTGGACATCTCCACACCGGACAACCCAACGCTGCTGACGACCGTAAAGCAGGTTAAGCACCAGGTGGCCAACAACGATATGGGCACTACATTCCTGCTCGGAAGCGACGGCCTCACCGTGGTACGCCGCATCAGCGTGGAAAACGACTACGCGACCCATCAGCAGCAGATGTCCGGCAACTGAGGTCGCGTACTTACACGCGGGCAGAATGAATCACCGTGTCACGAAGCACCGGAGCATTGAGAGTGCTCCGATGCTTGCAAGCAGTATCGGCACCATCGTCGAGGTCAGCACTGTGGTCAGCTCGCTAGGATTGGTGCTTATCACCTCTCCAGTCTCAAAGCCTATGGAGTGTCTGAAAGCAGGAAGCAATGTCCCAGGCTCGCCTCATCGTCGTTGCTGGACTGCCAGGTTCCGGGAAGACGACGCTTGCGCATCAGCTAGAACAAACTTATGCCGCAGTTAGGCTTTCCGCCGATGACTGGATGGAAAGTTTGGGATCAACCTGCACGGTGAACAGGAGAGTCTTGCTCTGGGCATCGGCATTGATCTATGGCGGCGGCTTCTTTGTCGCGTACCTGCTAGGTCCGATTCTTGAGAGAATGGACAGGTAGACGTTGTGGGTTGCCTCACATCGGCAACCCGGAACCCTTTCTCTTCACCCTGCATCAAAGCCCCCGAGGTCTTAATTCCAGCCATGCGTTTCCGAGCAGTCCTTTCGAGCGTACTGACAGTTCTTCTGCTGTCACTCTCCTCGTTTGCGTCTGCTTGCGAGACACGGTGCGACCTCGCCCGTACAGGTGTCGTTTGTCATGGATCGGCCCATCATGGGCACAGCCATTCCGGACCCATGGCAAAGGCCATGCCGGGCATGTCAATGGGCGCGACGCTCGACCACAGCGTTGCCCAGCCTGACCACCTTGGGGCAATCGAGGCCGCGTCCTGCGAACAACATGTTTGTGCGCAAGGCCCGGTTCTCCTCAAGGACGCCAGTTTCCAAACGGTTCGGGTGAGCCTCAGTCATCCCATCGTGCTGCTTCTCAGCGCGATGTTGTGGCCTCCTGACCCCGCCGAGGAAAATTTCGAGCGGCGGAGACCACCCCTCCAGCTTTCCACTCCCGTTTCCCTTCGTACGACTCTCCGCGTCTAGAGAACACTCCCGCAGACAGCATCAATGTCGCGATGCCGGGGTGTCTTCACTTCCAGTTTCCTGAACTGGGGTAGAACACTTCGTGCTTTCGGCGGCGTAACTGCGCCTTTTCACGTACACGGAGCTTTTCTCGCCATGGCGAATCGTCGTTCTTTTCTTCAAAGCACTTTTGGTTTGGGCGCGGGACTGTTTGCCAGTCGCGCCGTAGCTGAACCCACCCAGCACAGCAGCAGTAATCCCACAAGTCAGGTCGCCGGTCGCGGTGGCTACCTCGGCGTGAGCAGTGGCTCGCTTTCCAAGGTGAGCATGCACAGCGGGCCGGTAAACACGACGCCAGTCGTCACCACAGACGTCGGAGATATGCCCTACGAGATGGACGGCGACGTGAAGGTGTTTCGCCTCACCGCCCACGTCTTCAAACAGCAGATCGCTCCGCAGAAGACCATCGATGTTTGGGGGTTCAACGGCAGCGCGCCCGGCCCGACGATCCAGGTCACCCAAGGCGACAAAGTTCGAGTCATCTTCAAGAACGAGCTCCCGGAGCCCAGCTCGATTCATTGGCACGGCTTTGAAGACCAGCTCGGCAATGACGGCATGCCCGGCATCAGCCAGGCTCCGGTCAAGCCCGGCGAGAGCTTTACCTACAACTTCACCATCAAGCAGGAAGGCACCTTCTTCTATCACTCGCACATGGCGATGCAGGAGATGGCCGGCATGCTCGGGGGCTTCATCATGCACCCCAAGACTCCCTACCGACCCCATTGCGACAAGGACTTTCTCATCCATCTCCAGGAGTATCAGGTGCTGGCCAACGCCACGACGCCGGACACCATGGGCATGCACTGGAACTGGCTGCTGCTGAACGGCAAAGCCGGTCCCGCATCGACGCCTCTCGTGGTGCGTCAGGGAGACCGAGTGCGTGTCCGGTTCGTGAACCTTGGTATGCAGCATCACCCGATGCACGTCCACGGCCACACCTTCTACACCACAGGGACCGAGGGCGGACGCATCCCGGAGACGGCGTGGTGGCCCGGCAATACGGTCCTTGTCGGGGTCGCACAGGCGCGAGACATCGAGTTCATCGCCGACAATCCCGGCGACTGGATGCTGCACTGCCATCTGCCACACCACATGATGAACAGCATGGCGAATCAGGCCGGTCCGATGACCCGTATGGCGGGCTTTCCTGACGGCAAGGGACTTCGGGGAGACGACAGCCACGGTCACCTCATGGGTCCTGGCGAGCAGATGAAGATGGGCGATATGAAGGGCATGGACATGAGGATGGAAGGCATGAACACCCGGAACACCGAGGGTATGCAGATGGGCGCCAAGAATCCCAATGCAGCCACGGACCCGGCGGTGCCTTCCGCGTCGCTCTCTGCGGGTATCCAGGCCACGTCTGCCGATGGGCCTTTGGCGAACACCGACCTGGACGCAGGCATGGACGGCATGATGGCGGAGCAGATGGGTAATCGGCCGCGGCTGAGTGCGGAGCAGAAGAAGTATCTGAACGCCTTCGACATGGGTGAGCCCAGCATGAAGGAGCAGATGACCGAAACCTCGCCACACGCCAACAACGTCCCGAACTTTCCTCAGGACGCCTACATGGAAGGTCCAATGATGAACATGGACAAGCTGGTGGAGAAGCCGGAGAACCTCGGGCTTCGGCCAAACTGGAGCCGGTTCATGCAGGGCATGATGACCTTTGTACGCGTGCTGCCGCCCGAGCAGTACGACCAGGTGATTGCCGCCATGAAGCAGGCGCGTCGGCCCGATGATCCCTACGTCTCGTTTTACGCCGAACCGAATAGGCCAGTGCGGGGCTAAGCGTCTGCCCGCTCAGTTCGTCATGGACCTCGTTTCCTAGAACCCCTTTTGCTCGCGAAAAGAGACACAGATGAAGAGAACAGTTTTCGTACTTGGCCTCTCGCTTGGTGTGGCATCCCACACGCTTGCGGCCCAGCAGCAGTCCATGCCGGACATGCCCGGCATGGACATGCAGAAGCAGCAAAGCGCACCGCCGCCGAACACCCCGGTGCCACAGCACCCGCAGCCGAACCCGAAAGCAAAACCGGGTCGGCCCAACCGCAATCAGGCCCCGCCCGAGACGATGCCCGAGGACATGAAGAGCATGGGCCAGGATGCGGGTGATAAGAAGGCACAACAGAACGCCGCTGCCGAGAAGAACTCTGCCCAGCAACAAGCCGGTCAGATCGGCAAGATGCCCGGCAAAAGCAGCGATCAGCAGTCCGTGCAGATCCCCATACAGGAGTTGCAGGAACCTGAGGGCATCGAGATACGCACTGGCGAGGATCTCCCTGCTCCAGAGCTGCTGGGCGATATCGTCAAGCGCGATCCCATGACGCTGGAACAGTTCCTCGCCATGGCCGATAAAGCGAATCCGACACTCGCCCAGGCGCAGCGCAATGTGGACCGCTCGAATCAGCAGGCACGCCAGATCAGCCTGCCGCCCGAACCCATTCTTGGCTACAGCGGCGACCACATCCGCGGGGGTGAGTACCACGGCGGCGAGCAGGGCGCTTTTTTCTCGCAGGAGTTTGTGCTTGGTCACAAGCTCGCTTTGCGACGGGACATCTACCGCGCCGAGGGCAAAGCCAATCAGTACGCGCTGGAGGTACAGCGCGCCCGCGTTCATAACGATGTGGCCCGCGCCTTCTTCGATACGCTTGCGGCGCAGCAGTCCGTTGTTCTGCATGACAGGCTGCTGAAGGTGGCCCTGGATGCCGATACCAACACGCACGAATTGGGCCGCATCGGGCAGGCAGATGCGCCAGGCATCTTGACGGCCGAGATCGCGGCCGAGCAGGCCCGGGTGGAATTTCTAGAACGCGCAGCGCATGTTTCTGGCCCACTACGCGCGGCTGGAAACCCTTGCCGGTCAGCACTCTTTGGATGTGCACCCCCTGAAAGGTGCGCTTGTGGAACCGCCGGCCTTCAACCCGGAGGACTACGTGCAGCGGGATGTGGAGGAAAGCCCGCTCGTGAAGCAGGCGCAGAGCAACGTAGCGCTCAATCGAGGCAAAGCTGAAGGACGCAAAACGCGAGCGCGTGCCGAACCTGAACGTGACGGCCGGCGAGTGGTATTCCGGTGAAGAGGTGCAGAGTGGCGCCAAGGCCGGATGGGAGAGCTTCGCCCAGGCGGGTGTACAGCTTCCGTTATGGAACCACAACCAGGGCAACATCGAAGCCGCGAAGGTGCTGGTAAACCGCGCCAACGAGGATGTCGAACGTACGAAGCTGTGGACGCGCCATCAGACTGAGCCGCTTGCGCAGCAATACCTTTCCGCTCAGTTCACGGCAGAGCGTTACCGGACGCAGATGATTCCGCGAGCGCGCCGGGCGTACCAGCTGGAAGTAACCAAATACCAGCAAATGTCGCAGGAATATCCTCCCGTGCTTGCGGCACAGCACATGCTCTTCACCCTCCAACTTGGATACACCGAAGCGCTGAACCAGGAGTGGCAAGCAGCTATTGCTCTCCAGAACTACGCCCTGATGGACGGGCTGGACTATCCCATCAGCCAGGGGTCGGACTCCACAACCATCAACCTGCCTACCGCGCCCGGAGGCAATCAGTGATGAGGAAAGCGATCTATGCATGGGCGGTGCTGGCTCTGTTCGGAGTCATCGCCGCCGTGATCGCCGGTCTCGTTCTCTGGAGTCACGGCCTCGGCTCCCGGCCGCAACCATCAGAGTTAGAGGCCAGCGTTGCGATGAAAACCTACGACAGCGCCGTCCCGAAGCGCTACGAGAACATGCAGAATCCCCTTGCAGCAGGGGACATCGACCTGCTCGAGGCCGGAGGACATTACGAGGAGCATTGCGCCGTTTGCCATGCCGATAATGGCAGCGGTGACCCCAAGTTCCACGGGATCATGTATCCCCGGCCCACCGATCTTCGCTCCGCGGATACTCAAGAAATGTCCGATGGCGAGCTGTACTGGGTAGTGAAGAACGGCGTCCGCTGGTCTGGAATGCCTGCCTTCGGCAAACCAGGAGATGATGACGAACACGCTTGGAAGATCGTGGCCTACGTTCGCCATCTCCCAAAGCTGACTCCTGCAGAGCAGCAACAGGTGATCGGTAAGAGTGAGGAGCCAATGAATCACGACGAACACGCACACGACCACACTCATTGAGGTGAAGCATGCTGGACACCATCGCCTGGATTTCACTCGGAATCGCCTTTGTCTGCGCTTTCGCCATCGCTATCGACGAGGTGAAGCACCCGCAGAAGATGTGGATCATGAACATCGTCTGGCCCGTCACCGCGCTCTACTTCAGCGTCTTCGCGCTCTGGGCTTACTTCCGCAAGGGTCGGAGCATGAGCAAGGACGCCATGAAAGGCATGTCCGAGCAGGAGATGAAGCAGCACCAGCAACAGCAGAAAGAGCAGGCCCGGCGCTCTCCGACCTGGCAGCAAACTGCTTTGGCCGACAGTCATTGCGGAGCCGGCTGCACCCTGGCCGACATCGTCACCGAGTTCACGGTGTTCGGAGTAGGCGCAACGTTCTTAGGCATGGAGCTATACGCCAGCTATCTTTGGGACTTTGTCGCCGCTTGGCTGCTGGGGATTGCTTTTCAATACTTCACCATCAAGCCGATGCGTAACCTCTCCGTCGCGGGCGGCATTTGGGCAGCGATCAAGGCGGATACGCTTTCGATCCTGACTTTTCAGATTGGCATGTATGGGTGGATGGCGCTCGTTTTCTTCAAGTTCTTCCCCAACCCGCACCTGCACCCCAATGAGCCCGGCTACTGGCTGATGATGCAGATCGCCATGATCTGCGGCTTCGTTACGGCTTTGCCCGTCAATCGGCTGCTCGTAAAGATTGGCTGGAAAGAGGCGATGGGGTGAGCAGTCCAGAGGTCTTCGCACCCCATGTCGCACCGGAGCCATCACCCCAGCTTGCGGAGATCCTTGCACGTCGCGCCGAGTTTCTGGGATTCCTCTCGGCAAGAGTGCATGACTCAGCCATTGCGGAAGACATATTGCAGGCCGCCTACATCAAGACGCTTGAGAAAAGCGAGCAGATTCGGAGTGCAGAAAGCGTTACGGCCTGGTTCTACCGCCTATTGCGGAACGCTCTTATAGACCATTACCGACGCAATGCCGCTCGGACCCGCGCTCACGAGGAGTTTGCCGCAGAAGCCCCTTCAAGTTACGAAGTAGAGTTTGAGGCCAACCTCTGCGGTTGCGTCGGCGGCGTGATCCAGACGCTCAAGCCGGAGTATCGGAACGCCTTAGAGCGAGTCGATCTTGGAGGAGCATCAGTGGCCGAATTTGCCCAGGCGGAAGGAACCACCCCAAACAACGCTTCCGTCCGCTTGCACCGGGCTCGTCGGGCTGCCGCAAAGAAGCTGACCCAAATCTGCGGCGCTTGTGCTGAGCACAAGTGCCTGGATTGCACCTGTAAACGGAAGGTGTAAGAGAAAGCGTGCACGTGCGTCTGCATGGGTGAAGGAGATTGCCCCATGTGTTGTTGCAGTGGAAAGACCAATCCGAAGGAGATGAGCCAAATGGTGAAGGATGTCGTATGCGGCATGGACATTGACCCGAAAGAAGCAGCGGGCCAGAGCGAATATCAGGGCAAGACCTACTACTTCTGCGGCCTCGGCTGTAAGCGGAAGTTCGACGGCAATCCCCAGCAGTACGTGAAGTAGATCAGCAATCGCGACAGGGTTACGTACTGCGTGACCCTGCCGTGCCAAGGAGCCTCTCATGACAGAAGTAGCAGAATCCGAGTTGGTCCGAGATCCCGTGTGCGGCATGATGATCGAGCCGCAGGATGCCGTCAGCCACCAGGAATACAAAGGGCAGACCTACTACTTCTGCAATCCTTCTTGCGCGAAACGGTTCGCAACTGACCCACAGGCGTTTCTGGAGCCGAAGAAGAGCACACCCGTTCCAGCGCAACCGAATGTCGAGTACATCTGCCCCATGGACCCCGAGGTGCACAAGATGGGGCCGGGGAGCTGCCCGAAGTGCGGCATGGCCTTGGAGCCTGCAACGGTAGCAGCTCCAGCAACCCGCACCGAGTACACCTGCCCGATGCACCCGCAGATCGTCCGCTCAGAGCCAGGCAACTGTCCCATCTGCGGTATGGCGCTGGAGCCGCGCGAGGTCACAGCAGAGGAGGTCAATCCCGAGTTGGTCGATATGACCCGGCGCTTCTGGATCAGTGTTGGACTTGCCGTGCCCCTGCTCGCCCTCATGATCTCCGGGATGTTCCGCTCCATGCCTCTGCAGCATCTATTCCCTGCTCGCGTCTGGGCATGGATCGAGCTCGCCCTGGCCACCCCGGTCGTGCTCTGGTGCGGGTGGCCGTTCTTCGTGCGGGGCTGGCAGTCCGTCATCAACCGCAGTCTGAATATGTTCACGCTGATTGCACTCGGCACAGGAGCCGCTTACCTATATAGCGTTACCGCAACCGTTTTACCCCAGATCTTCCCGCCTTCGTTCCGGGCCGAGGGTGGCGAGATTGCCCTGTACTTCGAGCCGGCCGTGGTCATCATCGCACTGGTCTTACTCGGCCAAATGATGGAGTTGCGCGCCCGTAGCCGGACCGGAAGCGCGATCCGCGCATTGCTCGGCTTGGCTCCAAAGACGGCGAGACGAATAGATCAGCAAGGCCGGGAGACCGATATCCCACTGGATCAGGTGCAGGTCGGCGACCAGCCTTCGTGTTCGGCCCGGAGAGAAAGATCCCGGTGGACGGCGTGGTTCTGGAAGGCAACAGCTCGGTAGACGAATCGATGGTCAGCGGAGAGCCGATCCCGGTCGAGAAGGATGTGAATGCCAAGGTGACAGGCGGCACGGTCAATGGAACAGGCAGCTTCGTCATGGAAGCCAAGCGCGTCGGTGCCGATACTCTGCTCTCTCAAATCGTCAAGATGGTCGGTCAAGCGCAGCGTAGCCGTGCTCCGATCCAAAGGCTCGCTGACCGTGTCGCTTCGTTCTTCGTGCCAGCCGTCATTCTGGCTGCGCTCATCACGTTTATCGCTTGGTTCCTTGTGGGGCCGCAGCCCCGGTTCGCTCACGCCCTCGTCAACGCAGTCGCCGTCCTTATCGTTGCCTGCCCTTGCGCTCTTGGCCTGGCTACGCCGATGGCAATCATGGTCGGAACGGGCCGCGGTGCCAGTGCCGGTATCCTCGTTCGCAATGCTGAGGCACTTGAGACATTCGGAAAAGTCAACACGTTGATCGTTGACAAGACAGGGACGCTCACGGAGGGCAAACCTACCTTGGCCTCTGTCATTGCTCAGCCGGGCATCGAGGAAGGTGAACTCTTGCGACTGGTAGCAAGCCTTGAGCGCTCCAGCGAGCATCCGCTAGCCGCAGCCATTGTGAAGGGCGCGGAAGCAAAACAGCTCACCATTAGTTGAGGTGCAAGGCTTCGGCTCGGTCACCGGCAAGGGTGTTCGTGGCAGGGTTCTAGGCAAGGACGTTGCCGTAGGAAACTCTGAGCTCTTTCGTGAGCTGGGCATCAGTGCCGAGCCTCTGGGCGCACAGGCAGACCAGCTACGGAAAGAGGGGCAGACCGTCATGTTGGTGGCCGATCGACAAACAGCCCGCAGGTCTCGTCAGCGTCTCGGATGCGATCAAATCCTCCACACCGGATGCAATTCGAGAGTTGAAGGCGGCTGGCCTCAACATCATCATGGTGACCGGCGACAACGCCACGACTGCCCGGGCGGTAGCAGACCGACTGGGCATCGCCTACGAGGCCGACGTTCTTCCAGAGCGAAAGGCTGAAGTCGTCAAAGCACATCAGCAGCGAGGCGAGATCGTTGCCATGGCAGGGGATGGGGTCAACGACGCTCCCGCACTGGCCCAGGCCAACGTGGGAGTCGCCATGGGAACAGGTACGGATATCGCCATGGAGGCAGGCGGCATCACGCTGCTCACGGGTGACCTTCGAGGTATCCTGCGGGCTCGGCACTTGAGCCAGGCCACGATGCGCAACATACGGCAAAATCTATTCTTTGCGTTCATTTACAACATGCTTGGTGTGCCGCTGGCAGCAGGAGTTCTCTTCCCCGCTTTCGGGCTTCTTCTAAATCCAATGATCGCCGCCGGAGCAATGAGCTTCAGTTCCGTCTCAGTCATCGCGAATGCCCTACGCTTGCGCACTCTGAAGTTATGACCCGCGAGTCGTTCTGTTCTGCTTTCCAAAAGACTCGACTTCGGCATCCCGGAACAGCCGGACAGGTATTGCTCTAGGCTCTTTGGGTGTGAAATCAAGCTGCACCTGTTCATGCCCTTTCGGGTGCTGTTCTCGCCATAGCTCAAGGAGAAGTGGCGGCATTGCCGAAAGGGCGGCTTTCGTGCGATGAACCTTGGCGTGACAAGCGGGACACAGAGACAACATCAGGCTCAGAACTGATTTGCCGGGTACTCGGTGATGCACAATGATCGAGCGCTTGTCTCGGCCGGAGGAATCGCATACGCGGCAACGGTGCCCATCGCGCTCCAGAACCGCTTCCCTTAGTCCTCCGAAATACTCCTCATCTTGCCGCTTCAGCGTGTAGCAGGTCGCACACAAGCCAAGGGCGAGTACCTTCGCCTTCCCGCATGGGCAATGCATGACCCGTTGACGAATACCTTTCATTTCCCTGCTCCCGCAACATACCTATATAGAGTCTGACGACTGATGCCCAACTCGCCGGCAAGCGCAGTCTTTGATTCCCCAGCCGCCACACGCCGACAAAGTTCTTTCGCCTGCGCTGGATTGAGACAATGCTTTCGGCCAACGTACGCTCCTTCTCGCAGCTTGGCCAAAGCGATCCCCTCTCGCTGGCGCTCCCGGATTAGGTCGCGCTCGAATTGGGCAAATGCTCCCATGACGCTCAGAAGCAGATGCGACATCGGCGAATCTTCCCCGGTAAAGGTTAGGTTCTCTTTCTCGAACCGGACGTGCACACCGCGATCCGTGAACCCGAGGACAACCTTCCGGAGATCGTCCAAGTTGCGCGCCAGCCGATCCATCGAATGGCAGATCACGGTGTCGCCCTCACGCACGTAGCCAGTCAGTTGCTCCAGCTGCGGCCGGTGGAGATCCTTGCCGGATGCTTTATCCACGAAACGCTTGTCGAGTGCGAAGCCTTCGAGCTGCCGCAATTCCTTCTGATCGAGAGAGCTGACACGCAGGTAGCCGACGAGCTGACCCGCCCGACGCTTCCCTTTTGTCACTTTAGGTTCTAAAGTTTTTACCATCTCGTGTCACAATAGCAGAGTTGCAATGTGACCTTCAGCGATCAATGGCGGCGTTTCTTCAGCGCTATTTGGCAGCCAAGACTTCCTTGATGCGCACGCGGATTGCGATGTGTCATGCCGCCAGCATAGCGCGCAGCGCATAGTCAGCGGTGGGTGCGCCAGCGTAGAAGGAATGACTTGGCGAGGGAACCTCGCCGCCACAACGCGGGACCGCTAAGCTCGCATTGCGTTCTTGGGCAACCGCTATCAGTCGCGGCGCTTAGTTCGCGTGATCTGAAAACTCTTGAGTACGGCCTCTGCGGGGGCGAGTATCGGAATCTCCCTCGAAGTGCCAAAGATCATTCTTGTAGCCAGTCCACCATCGATGACACTCAGTACCGCTGCTGCCGCTGCATGCTTGTCGATTGCGAAGGGCTCTAGCAGATTCATGAGATAGGCATGGAACCTGTTTTCGTGTTCCGTCGCTATGCGATGGAACTGGTGCGCAATATCCGGGTATTCGGATGCGATGCGAAGAAACGGGCACCCGATGACGTCGGGGTGGTTGACCACGCGTTCGATTCGGGCCAAGGCTTCATGGATATCTTTCGGAGGGGCAGGGCTATCAACAGCCTCAAAGAACGATCGGTCGCGGAATGCAAGATATGCGATCACGAGGTCATCTTTGCTTGGGAAGTGTCGATAGAAGGTCGCCTTCGCGACGTCGGAGACGGACATGATCTTCTCCGTGCCGGTCGCACGTACACCCTCTCTATAGAAGAGGTGGTCGGCAGCTTCCATGATCCTTGCCCGGGGATCGGATTGTTTCTGTGCGTTCATGAGATTTATCTTGACACGGGACAGACTTGTCTGTCTACTCTAGTTACACCAAGACATACCTGTCTGTCTTGGTGCTTCGCTTGATGAAGGGGACATACCAAATGAATCAGCAAATCTCGCTCTTACCTCCGGTCACCGTCGATACCGCCCCTGAGCAGTCTCGTCCAATCCTGGAAAATGTCAAGAAGTCCTTCAAGTTCATTCCGAACCTCTTTGGAGTGTTCGCAAACTCTCCCACGATGCTCGAAGGCTACGTGGGCTTGGAGAAAGTCTTCGGCGCGGGCACCTTCAGTCCAGTGGAGCGCCAGATCATCCTGCTCTCCGCCAGTGTTGAGAATCGTTGCAACTATTGCATCGCGGCTCACAGCACCCTGCTCAAGGCTTTCCTGCATGTGCCGGCCGAGGTTGTTTCGGCGGTGCGGTCGAACGAGCCTGTATCCGATTCGAAGCTGGCGGCGCTGGTCGCGCTCACAAAGGAGATCGTCACGGAACGCGGACACGTCAGCGCGCAGGTGATGGACAACTTTCTTGCCGCCGGGTACCAGAAGAATCAGGTGCTTGAGGTTCTGGTCGGGGTCGCTCTGAAGACGATGAGCAATTACCTGGATCACATCTCGCCGACGGAACTCGATCCGGCGTTTCAGGCTGAGGCCTAGCACTCTCGCCCTGAAGGCAAACCATCAACCAAACCGCTGTTCACGAAAGGAATTATCGAAATGGCTAAGTTCGCATTGCTTGTTGAGATGAAGGCTATACCTGGAAAAGAAGCAGAGATCGAGGTGTTTCTGGAGAAGGAAGCCAGCCTGGTGAGAGGCGAAGCTGGAACCCTGTCGTGGCATGCCGCGAAGGTCGAAGGCGAAACTGGGATCTATCGGGTCTTCGACACATTTGACAACGAAGCGGCCCGCGAAGCGCATTTGAACGGCGAAGCAGGACAGGAGTTCATCGAGAGGGCTGGAGAGCTGTTCTCCGAAGCTAAGATCAATCGACTTACGGTGGTCGCCCAGAAGTAAGGCATCCGGGCGGCGCTTCGTGTGACTCTCAGACTAGCGCCGCCCAAGCCAACGCTGCTTGTAGGTCTGCAGTTGGAATAGAAGAGTTGCGTCAGGCAGGCCACAGATGCGTCTGTCCTATAAATAGCTTCTTGAAAGAGGGCCGGATCATGAACAACGTCAGTATCTTCTGGTTGCAGCTTGTTTCCAGTCTTCTGGTCTGCGCTTCCATCGTCGCATGGTACGTTTGGCCCTCACTCACCAAACTTCCACGTAATTCTGCTCTTGTCCCCCTGGTCTTTGTCCATGTGTTCCGCTATGTGGGAATGACCCTTCTGGTTCCAGGCATGATCGATCCGAAACTGCCGCGAGCCTTCCTTCTCAATGCTGCTTACGGTGATCTCATCGCAGCCGCGCTGGCTCTTGTCTGCATCTTTGTGCTGCGGCGGAATTGGCCTGTTGCCATCGCGCTGGTGTGGGTGTTCAACACGTGGGGATTCGTCGACCTGCTCAACGGAGTGTTTTACTGGGACTTCAGATGTTCATGTTTGGATTCTGCTTAAATTCTTCCAGCCAATCCGCGGATGGTTTGATGTCCAAATTCAACAGAGTCATCTGCCCCACGAAGCGATCATCGCGGGCAAGCTAACGGGAAAATGAGTACCGGAGCGGAGTCGGTGCACACTGGCCCTTCTTGTCCGACATGGCCGTGTGATCCAGAAGGATCTCGACATCGCCGAATATACAGACCCTCTGCACAATCCCATGATCCCTCACGTCGTTGTTCTCTGAGCCGGACCTCGTGGTCCACAAAATCTACAACGGGTACTGGTTCTTTGGAAGGCCCAGATGGAGGATCTGCGTCAGGATCTTCGCGCTGTCACGCAGAAATGCAGGCCGGATTAGGACATTACCACGCCTGAGATGAAACGCGACTGGCAGGATGGCCGGAAGGAACTGTTCTACCCGTACGGTAAAACTTACGCCCAAACGATACAGGAGCAGGATTGATTTCCACGCCCCCTCCCTACACCAGGCAAACCCGCAACACATGGATATAGCGGAAACAAATTCTCTGCCGCCGGCCCATCACGAGCGATCAACTGCGTTGCCGAACCAATGGAGCACAAGTATGGCTACCCTCTTCGAACCCGTTCAGCTAGGCTCTTTGATCCTGGCAAACCGCGTCTTCATGGCGCCCCTCACGCGTACTCGCGCAGACGACAACGGCGTGCCGAGCCAATTCGCGGCAACCTATTATTTGCAGCGCGCTTCGGCTGGACTCATCGTGACCGAGGCGACGCAAATCTCGCCCATGGGTAAGGGCTACAGCA
This sequence comes from uncultured Acidobacteriaceae bacterium, assembly GCA_963778445.1. Taxonomy (GTDB): domain Bacteria; phylum Acidobacteriota; class Terriglobia; order Terriglobales; family Acidobacteriaceae; genus Edaphobacter. Next base: position 25,232 of record CAVZUG010000002.1, read on the forward strand.
ATACACCAGGGATTCATTCCCCTGAGCAGGTGCAAGGATGGAGCCGCATTGTGGAGTCCGTTCACAACAATGGAGGCCGAATCTTCCTTCAGTTGTGGCATGTCGGCCGAATCTCCCATTCGTCGTTGTTGCCAAACAACGCGCAGCCCGTTGCTCCGTCCGCAATCCGTGCCAATGCGCACACGCACATCGCCACGGGTTCCGCACAGGTTTCAGAGCCAGTGGCTTTGACCCATGGCGGAATCAAAGAGACCCTGGCGGACTATCGACGGGCCGCCATCCAACGCGAAAGAAGCAGGGTTCGACGGCGTCGAGATTCACGCGGCGAACGGATACTTGATCGATCAATTTCTCCGCACAGGAACGAATCAAAGAACCGATGAATACGGCGGTCCTGCATCGAATCGAACACGCTTTCTTATGGAAGCAGTCGAACAGGTGCTTGAGGTTTGGGAAAACAAGCAGGTGGGTGTGCGAATCTCTCCAACCGTCGACTTCAACGACATGCGCGACGAGAATCCACTCGACACCTTCTCCGTCGCGGTAGGAAAGCTCAACGACTTTGGGCTCGGTTACCTCCATGTCGTGGAGCAGGCGCAGGACAGCGATGGGAGCGCCGAGGAGGCCGTCGCATTGTCTGCTCGCCTGAAGACACTTTGGAAGGGTCTTTATGTTGTCAATGGTGGATATGACGGACTGAAGGGAGAGGAAGCGTTGCGGGCTGGGCATGCCGACGCTGTCGCATACGGTCGAGCCTTTCTGGCCAACCCAGATTTACCAAGGCGGCTACAACTCCGAGCCGCGCTGAATGAACCCGATCCCACGACTTTCTACGGCGGGGGCGCTGCTGGTTACACGAGCTATCCCACGCTTTCCTAAGCCGTGTTGCATCATCAGTGTGCGGGCGCGGGCGTTCGAATCTGCTCGCCGAAACCGTACGCAGTCTTTGATTCACTGCCGGTAAACGCCATCCTCTTCATCATCACGTTGGCTCAAAATCGACGGCTCTCAACGAGTGGATCATCGCCGAGTCGCTCAGCGACCATCAGGCTGAATGGCTGCTTCTATCAATCTAGAGAGCGAAATTAAGCCTGAGCGGAACGTAGAAGCGTCCGGTAGACCGTCGGTCTAGAGATAGAAAACAGCTCCGCCAGGTCGCTGATCGTGTACTGGCCAGTTCCATGCATGCGTCCCAGCTCCTTCTGCTGTTTGTCTGACAGCTTGGGCTGTTTGCCCCGGAGTCTGCCTTTTGCGCGAGCGATCTTCATGCCTTCCCGGGTGCGCAGCCGAATCAGGTCGGCCTCAAACTCCGCAAAGGTGGCCAGGATGTTGAAGAACATCTTGCCCATGGGATCGCTAGGGTCATAGCGGCTTTGACCGAGGGCCAACGTCACGCCCCGAGCTGCCAACTCATCTGCGATAGAACGCGCATCGGGAACCGAACGTGCGAGCCGGTCCAGCTTCGGCACGACCAGCGTATCTCCCTTGCGAACGGCACATCGAGGAGCTCAATATCACCGCAGCCCCCATGGAGTCTCATGACTTCCACTAGGAGCAATGCATGAGCGAGCCCATGACCTCGCCCGGCGACAAGCAGCCGCCCAGGGAGTGGTGGCTGGAGAACGCCTGCCGCATCGCCGCCTTCCGGCTTGGCCAGCAGCGCTACATGAGCGCCAACACCGTTCCCATCGGCGAACAGGTCCGCGACTGCGTCGAGTTCGTCCGCATCGTCTGGGAAGAGATCGAACGCCACCTCGGGGAGGAAGAACCATGATCAAGTCCAGCCGCGGCAACCGGCTCAGCAATGCCTGGAGTTGCCCGCATTGCGGCTGTGGAATCGATGCCCGAACGTTCCGGCTTGCGCCGGACGATGCCACCAGGTTGCTCTGCCCCAACCAACTCTGTGCCCGCAGCTTCCCATGGAAGCGCCAGAACAAAGGCAAGCTATGGCCCGAACAGCGGGCTTATAGCGTCCTACGCTGAGCAGGAGACCTCGTATGTGCGGTCGCTACTACCGGACGCCCGGCAAACAGGCTTTGGCCGACGCCCTCCACGCGGAAGCCACTGGGCGACGACGACACCGCCTATGCGCCCGGCTACAACATCGCGCCCACCACCGTCCAACCGATCGTTCGCCAGGCTCGGGACACACTTCAACGTGACCTCGTGCCGATGCGCTGGGGCCTGATCGGCTTCGGTTCGGCGGCATCGATCCGAAACGCAGCACCTTCAACGCACCAGCGGAGAGCTTGGAAAACAGCTCGCTTTGGAAGTGTTCCTTGCATCGTCATCGTTGCATCGTGCCGGTTGGTACCCCGAGCAACATGGTTCGAAGGAATACCAGAGTTACCGGTCCTCTAGCCGCGCGGAGTGAACACCCTCATGGTATCGTCTCCTGCGAAGGGAAACCCTCTTCAATCCTACTTTGCCGCCGTGCTTTGGCGGCTCTCTCCTGGCATAGGTCTGAGCAATAAAGCACCACGCTGCGCCAACGCCGCGCCTTCTGCTTCTTGGCTTCCGGGATCACTTGGCCGCACTGCTGACGGGGCCTGTCGCTGTGCGGGATGCGGGCGACCCGCTGAGATTGGTCCGCATGGCCGACGTGGAACCGGCCGCAGTCGCAGCACTCATAGGAGATGATCAGATCGCCGGTCTTGTTGCTCACCCGCTCCGCTTCGGTCTCCGCGCCTCACATCAAACGAAAAGCGTGCTTGCCGTCACAGCGCGCAAAGTGAGCCGGGTTGATCCATGAATGGCTGTTCATCGTCAAAGAAGGTGACATCCGCTACCTAAAATGCAGGATTGCGATGCTTTGGAAGGGGTTTCCGCTCCGACCTCGTCCACAAGTTGTGCTCTCGAGCCAGATCCCAAGTCGCATGCTTACGATTACCGCGGATCTCTGAGTTGCCATCGGCATATATCCATTCTCCAAGCCGCACAGCGTCTTTGTGGCTGTATTTGAGGGTGAAGACCTCGTTCGGAGTGTCAGTCTGAAACCGGCTTCTGACCTTGATCGAAGGGGAGAGTCCCGCGCGCTCGATAAGGACATCGCGCAATGCGTGCATGAATGCCCCCGACACACAGGAATATTGGAATCTGAGCAGGTGAGATAAAGGCCCCTCTCCTGCGCGATGGAACGAACCGTCTGAATCCACCAGTCCACGTATAAAGTGTGGCAGCGCAGCGCGGTCAAGCGTCGGAAATTGAAGGACAGCAGATTTGTTCGGGCAAGGCCGTAGGTCTCGAGCTCCCGATACAAACGCGCACAGCACCACGTCGCACGCCAGTATCGGTTGGCCACAACCTTCACGGTGCCATGAAGCGCTGCAAATTTCCGCACAACATCTTCATCTTCGGCGAGCATAGTGACTTGGTGCGTCACTTTCGAGAGGTGGCCATCGCCGTAGATTAGACCCAGACCCCAAGCCATACCGGGATCTGGATTCAGGTAGGTGATATCCCCTCTCACTTGGCGGGGCGGTCGCTTCTCTGCCGCGCATCCCTGCCGCGTAAAGCCTGCCCGGCGGAACATGTTCTTTACGGTGTCTACAGGAACTCCGGTCTGCTGCGCCACGCGGCGGGAACCGAATCCCCGGTCTCGCAATAACAATGCTTGGCCGACAATCCGGGAGTGATACGGTTGACGACGCCGCTTCTGGGCAGGCTCCATGTCCGCTCGCCAGCCATTTCTCCGAAGTATCTGGTTGACTGACTTGTCAGTCATACCAGTCGCCTTCCCGATGTCTCCGGTCGAGATAGCTCTCGCACGGAGGTCCAGGACACGTCCAATCACCTCATGGGGAAACGCTCTCCAGCCCCGCGTCTCAGGCGTGAAGTCCTTGGCGCTGTAACCGAATCGCCGAAGGATCGCGCAGACTGTAATCCGGGAGATCCCAACTTCCAGCGCAATGCGGCGATTTCCGAAACCCTTTTGACGTAATACAAGGATCTTGGCTATGACCTCTGGTGGGTGTGGCAAACGAGAAGTGTTCGGCATGCTGTCGCTCCATCAGCTTTAGTTTGCGAATGTGCTCAGTTGGCGAAATATAGCCGAAAGGATACATCCATGCTGGACAAGTGGCAACCGAGGATATTTGCGTTCGGGTGGGCAAGCGCATAAGGATGCTTCGAAAGCAGCGCTCGTGGAATCAGGATGATCTGGCGCAGCATGCCGGTCTTGGAAGGACGTACCTGAGCAATCTCGAGCGTGGCAAGAAGAACCCTTCACTCCGATCCCTAGAGATCCTGGCGATCACTTTCGGTAAGACACTTGCCCAGTTCTTCGCGGAGGTTTGATCAGTCGCACGACGTTGCACTCATCAGCTTCGTACTTACCAGGGCTGCCTCCTTCCTCGCAGAACCCCGGTGTTTTCGCCACAAGCAACGTCTTCTCCATCCCGCCTAGACTGTGCGAGCGAACCGTGTAGGAGATTGCACTCGGGCTCCGGACGGAATGCAGGTCGCCGGCAGTTGTTAGCACTGTGGAGAGCCTTTTCGTGAGGGATCAGTTAGGGAGGAGAAGCGGACTTGTGGGTTACCGATCTTCTCGACCAGGTTCATCGGACGTCACATTTCAAGCAGGTGGGCTCTGAAGCCGTCACTTGGACGAGGTCTTAGATTTCGCAGACAGAAACTTCTTCGTGGCCTCAGATGGCGTGAGGATTCACCATCGATGTACACGGCACCAAACGGAACCAGAGGAGGCCGAAGCTGAAGCGTGGCCTGCCTGACTTGGAGCACTCGAGGCTTGCCGTTCTGAGGAGTCTCAGTGCTCCGGCATCCCGGCGGGGGTACCAGCACGCGATGGCGGAGTTCATCTCCCTGGTACTGTTCCGAGCCTCGCTTGGCTCTGAGTCGGATTCTCGTACAGTCGCCGGGCGATCTGTGAAAAGCGCGACTTTCTTTCGGGTCAGCGCTAAGGCCCTGCTTGAGCGGACTCGGCATATCATTCACCTCCCGATCCCACCGTCCGCGATACGACCGCGTATGGGTGGGGCATCCGGCAGCCGTCTACATGGAAGGCGGTTGGAACGACAGAGTTTGGGTTGCCGGTGAAGGATGGTTCTCTTTGCTGAGACGACGCTGAGTCTTACAAGCCGTTGATGAGCGTTAGCGGCTGGACGATTCTGGCGTGTAGCTGACGTACGCTAGCTGTTGACTGTCCGGGGACCAGGAAGGAACGTTGATGGAGCCCGAGCCGCCAGTGAAGCTGGCTAGAGTGCGCGTCTGGCCGGTGGCGAGCGTGAATAGGCGGAGGGTGACGGGGCGGTTGGAGGGGTGGCCAGTGGTGCCCGGTTCGTAGCTGAGGAAGACAACGAAGCGACCGTCGGGGGAGGGGTGCGGCGTCCAGTTGACGCGGTCGTCCTTTGTGAGTTGCTCTGGAGCGGTGCCGTCCGGGTGCATGCGCCAGATCTGCATGGAGCCGGAGCGGTCGGAGTTGAAGTACAGGACGCGACCATCAGGAGAGATGTCCGGGTCGTCAGAGATCCCCGAGCCGGTGGTGAGCGCATGCTCATCGGAGCCATCCAGATGGATCGAGAAGATGTTGCCGGAGGCGCGATCCGGGTGGGTGAAGAAGATCGTCTGGCCGTCCGGCGACCAGCTGTGGAAGTAGGCCGCGGCAAGGTGAGTCAAGGGCCGCGTGACACCACCCGTGGGAAACGCCACAAGGTAGACGCGGGTTTCGGGCGAGGTGGCGGTGTGGCACGTTACCGCAAGGGTGTGCCCATCGGGTGAGAGGCCGTGGCTGCCGCCGCAGCCGAGAAGGTCGCCCATGGGTAGCGAAGTGGGCTCCGCGCCAGGACGGTTGGCGATCGTGAGGACGCGGCCGCCCGCGTCGAAGATGAGGCTGCTTCCATCGCGCGTCCAGTTGGGGGCTTCAAAGTAGCCGGACTGCGTATACACAGCAAGGGGCTGGGCGCCTGACGCTAGGGCAATGGTATTTAGCGTACTGGTCACTGGCGTAGGCGTTTGTGCGGCCGCGACGGCTGCGACGAACAGCACAATGCAGAACCTGATGGCGTAGGGGCGAACGTTGGGTACGAACGAGGAAGGCAGCATGGAGTTGTCTGCAACAGTACCGCACAATCCAACCGGCCTGGAAGGGTCGCGAGTTCGGTGCGATCCCTTGCGCGTAGGCGTGAGCGTTGACCAGTTCAGGGGCAAGTCACGACGAGCAGGCTTCTCGTCGCCATTCCGGGTCAGGCCGCTGGCAAGTGTACGAAACGCCGACTGTCGGACACATGAACCCAAAGGCATAATCACCGGGTAAACGGCCTGCCACCCTGCGAGATGCCGCTCACGGGGAGCTGGTCGCCGTTGGGCGGCGGTTGTTAGGCACTGGGAACGGGCTCGTCGTGACGTGTCAAATAGTGACGAGAAGCCGACCTGTGGGTGCCGATCTTCTCAACCAAATTCAACAGACGTCACATTTCAAGCATGTAGGCTCTGAAGCCGTCACTTGGACGAGTTTTTAGATCCAGCAGGCAGAAACTTCTTCGTGGCCTCAGATGGCGTGAGGATCTCACCATCAATCAGCATGCGTCCTGTGTACCGGCGGTTAGGGCCGAACTCCCACGCCACGTCATGGCCCTTGCTTGCCAGCTTCGCCCACTTGGAACTCTTCATCGCGTTCTGCTCAAGCCAGAAAGTGCCGTCTTCATTGCTGAAGGAGCGCAGACCGTCGTGTCCGGTCTGCCCGGTCCATGTCGACATATCGGTGAGCTTGGGCGGCATGTCAGAATGATATCCATTCCGAAGTTCTGAGGATTGCGAGGTCCGAGAGAGCCGACTTGGTCGAGGACGCCCCATCACGCACTTCGGCTCTATGAGCATTTACGCCGATCACTTCCGAGAATCCGACTTATGGGTACTAATCTTTGTTCAGATTGATTCAGGCGCCAAGTAGTAGTTTTATCCATGTTGCGATGCGCGCTTGTTGTTGTTGAAGCCGATGATTGCCGCAACGCCGATAAGACCCGAGAACAGCACTCCCAACCACGGACCAAACCAGGCAGCGCTCACTACCGTGTCGTAACCGGCTCGCGGACCTGTCAGAGCGCGAAATTCGATTGCACGCGGGTAATGCCCAGCACGATGTTCATCGAGGTATGTGATCGCGACCTTGTCACGGCCTTGAGCGAAGAAAAGCGGAGTTGCGGCTCCATCAAATATGAAATCAAGACCGCTATCAGCCTTGAAGTGCACGGTGTAAGAGTGTGATCGACCCTCCTTGTGGTCCGTTATGAACGCGATCATGCCAACAACCTGGCGACGCGGCGCTGACGATGGCAACGTGGTGTGAACAGCAAAGACCACACCAAGCACGATGCACGCCCACATCGCTAGGTACATAGCAAAGCCCTTTCTGCTGTAAACCTTCCACGCCCTCCAGAAAATAAACACGAATAACGCAGCGAAGAGCGTTAGAAATCCAAAAAGTACGAATTCTTCTGGCATGAGAGATCTCAGAACGGGCGAAATAAGAGCATCAATAAGGTAATGCGTCAGAGCTACTCCTGATAAACGCCGTTCTCATCAGCACCCGTAGTGCCTGAGCAATCTCGAACGCGACAAAAACCTGCCCTACGGTCCCTCGAGATTCTGCCGATCACGTTTGGCAAGCATTCGCCTAGTTCTTGGCAGAGGTTTCACCAGCCGAACGAGGTTTCCACTCGTCTGGGTTCCTACTTACCAGGGCTGCCTTGATCGTCGTGCGAACCCTGGTATTTTCGCCCCAAGCAATGTCCCCTGCCGCACAGACCGATGTGAGCGTATCGGGAAGGATTCCGCACAGGCTGCCGACGGGACGCTGCCCGAGGTTGGTATCTTGAGTTGCCCGACGTCGCTTAGAACGTTGTCGTTGGCTTCTTCTGTGTTGCAGCTTGCAACGTTGAAGGTGTTCGTCGAAACGCTAGAGGTGGCGGGTTGCGATTCCGCCGCGTGAAGTTTAGACAGGGCAATTCGTATCCGATACGCACCAGAACAGCCCGGCACGCGATTGAGCATGATCCAGTCGGCCGCACGAAGCTCCTCGAGCAACCGCCAGACGTTACTGCGCGACATCCGTGTCACCCTTGCAAGTTGCGACATGGACGCTTCGCTGGTGGCGTTCTCGTCGGCGATCATTCCGAGAGCGAGCATGAGCACTAGCGGTGCTCCACCGCGTGGGAATGAGGTCCAGATCTGCATCGGTAGTGAATCACTCATAACTTCCTCCTATTTGGCTTGCGCTCCACCGCTAACATGTGAGGACCAGCGCCGTGCCCTGCGCATGGTGCGTTGGAGGTACGCCTGCTTCCTGGCTTCATTTCTGTCGAGAGAGAGGTAATCCTCTTCGAGTGCCCTCGCAATCGAGATCTCAGGCATCTTGGCCGCGTAGGCGGCCACGCAGAAGGCGATGTCGGCCTGGGCCGGCCGACTCTCGTAGATTGGCAGTTGTCGAAACCTGGGGAGCGAGAGATGTGAGAACCTCTCCCCCTTCTGGGGAGAAAGGGTTCGGTGACGTTTTGCGATCTGTGCCTCATGACGCTTCTCGACGCAATCGAACTCCTGAACCAAAGCCGCCCGGAACTCATGGGCAGCGGAGAACTCTGATCCCGAAGAGCTTCTGAGCAACGCGAATGGGTATCGCCCGTCATGGAGGCGGTACTTGAGCTTACAGTTCGTAAAGCCCGGCATTCGTCCGAAGTGACGCCAGTCTGCGGAACTGGGATCGGCGTTGAACTGCGCAGCCAACCTCCGCGCAGCAAGGGTGGAGAGCGCTGCGCGCAGAGGGGCCGAATGCTTCAGCCAAGCCTGAAAGTTACCTGGGCTGGTCTCTATAACCGCAGCGGGCCCATACCCCTCAACCTCCAGGCGCTTGAGCGATGCCGTGTTCAGATCGTCCAAAAGGGTAAATGGGTGCTCGCCCGACGGCCGGATGTAGATGTGATTTCCCTGGGCATTCTGGTACCGGAGAAACGGAATACGCTTGAGCACAGTGCCAGCAGACAGACCATTGTGGTTTGGGAGCATACCCCTGTCGGAGCAAATCCCAACGTCATAAGCCGTAGCCGCCAGCGCTCCGAGCAACTGATTCACCGCGATCTCTGTTCTGTTCATACTTGTTCTCACTTTCAGTAAAGGGCGTGCATTTCGCCCCTGCTATTTCTCAAATGACTGGAAGAAAATTACCTTCTCGTCGGCTGAGCTCCCGTGCGCACAGCGCGGCTCGCTCGTGCAATTTGATCGTCAGAGAAGAGTGATTCAATTCCGGGTTCCGATGGCCCTGAAGATGTAATCGAAGTGGGCGGTCCGAATGCGGCCAAGAGGCTGTTGTTGGCCTTGATCTCGGCTGCGTATATCGCGATCCCGCGTTTGATATACGTCCACTCGTGCATGCCTTTCGGTCTCGGAGGGACCGGTGCAGTCATGTCCGGCGTTCCCCCAAGATGGATCCGTAGTAATTGCGCCCTCGCAAGTGCTCGGCTGTGGGGCGCAACGCGCTGCATCGGATAGGTCACGTGACGGCATCGACGGCAAAGAAAATCCTCTTTGCCATAGAGGATCACTGCAAGACGCCCACAGCCGGTACCCGGGCAAAGGAACCACGGACGGCTGCCGCCGTACGGGCACGAACTCCAGCGCACTTCGATCCTAAGGCGTGTTCGTCTAGCACCGAAGAGATCTCGCCCAAGGTCGAGATCCGCTACAAGTTGGTGGTCCGGAAAGGCAAGCCAGACCAAAGCGTCCGGTCCTCCGCTGCGATGGAGCCGCAACTTGTGCGTCCGCATCGGCTCGAGCACCTTCCATCGGTGCAGCTTGCGAACATTGAGACGATACAGCTCGGTCGTCAACCGGTTCTGGCACTTCCTTCCGCTACCGAACCCGCCCATGGCTCCCCCCCGCATTCCTCGGACGGCTGCAAGAAGGCGCTTTTGTCGGTGCTAAGGTGCGAGCCGCTGCCCTGCCTTCGCCGGCGGGTCGCATCGCGAGCGTATCGCCACGGGTGAGGCCTCGTGCGTGATCCGGGAAATGCGGGTCGGTCTGTTGCTGGATGAAGAGATCTGGTTGTTCTGCGGAATACAGGCGATCTAGATTGTGCATTACGCAATCGAAGTAAGCACTTTTCACGGTCTTGGCCAGATATGAGGCTCCGTAGCGCCGCGAGTCATACGCTTCGGTCTTACAGTTTCCGCAAAGCTCTTCCCAGAGGAGTGGAACGGTACGAAGCAGAGCGTCTTCGTGCCGCTTCGGAGCTGCCATCAAGAAGTGCCAATGACGATGTGCTGGCGAGTAGCCCAGCCCCGAGGTGCTGTTTTCAAGTGCAGCGATACACGCGACGGAGGTTTTACCAAGACGTCGTTCGAGCTGATCAAGGAAGGAGTGGAGACTTGCTTTCGCATGTCCTTCCGTCCGAGGCTGCTTGTATGTCCCACAACCGTAGATCTGCCAATGCATCTTCCCAATGAAGATGCCGTAGTGATGTTGAGTGATTGAGAAGTGTGCAAGCCTCTGGCCTTCGAGAGAGCTTGCCTTCCAGTGAGATCTGTGGCGAATAGACATAGAACGATCCAAGAGGAGACCCGGGAGGCCTCAGCATTTGTAGTGCGTCGACAGGTACGAGGCCGCGCCCACCGTCGGTGGTCCCAACGCGGTGACTCGATCCAGCTGGAGGAGGTAACAAGAGATAAAGTTTCCGGCAGATATCAAGGGCCGTCTCAGATAGGCGAGCGGCTCCTTCGTTGTGTCGCTGACTGATTGCCTCGACAGAGGGCCGGCGGTACTCTCGTGACATCAGCTTGTGGGCTGTGCAGAGCACAGTGTGCCGGTTGAGGTGCAAGCGCGCAAGGAGCAGCCGAGCGAAGTGGACAGGGAGGTCTGTTGTGCGAGACCAGGCTCTCGATCCAAGCTTCAATTTCGCTTTCGAGCCATCCAATGGCGCGACCGCCTAGACTTATTTGCTTCGGGAAACTGCCCTCAGCCACGCGTAGGTAAATTGTGCTTCGCGAGAGACCTGTTCGCGCCTTCACAGTGGGAGGACGGAGGATTCGAGTATGCGGCATGTTTGGACCTTTCTGGGAGGACTACTGCCGCTAATATGCAGCAACTTCCCAACAGGTCTAACCGCGAAATTTCGAAAAAGTGCGTCTATTACCGCTTTTCCGGTAATACACCGTCTGGCCGCTAATTCCTTTCAGGCCCTGAGCTCGCGGAATGCCAACACCTTGGCTCCGCGTTGCGTCTGCTCGAGGAAGTCCGCCCAGTCCTGCATCATCTTGGCCCGAGCTTTCAGGTGAAGCGCGTGATTGTAGGCAGCGCTTACAGCATTGCGCGGCGTGTGTGCGAGCTGGAGCTCGATGTGTTCATGCGGGTACTCCTGCTCGTGCAGGACGGTGGAGGCGAGGCCGCGAAACCCATGCCCCGTCATCCGTCCCTTGTAGCCCAGGCGCTCTAACGCCTTCAGGATGGTGTTATTGCTCATCGCTTTCCGCGGATCGCGGTCGCCGGGAAACAGCAGATCGCCAGTCCCTGTGAGCCCCTGCAGAGTTGGAGGATCTCGAGAGACTGCCTCGCCAGAGGCACGATGTGTGGCGTCCGCATCTTCATCCGTTCTGCCGGGATGTTCCACCGCGCCGCTTCAACATCGAACTCTGACCACTTCGCACCGATGAGTTCACTTGTGCGCACGAAGGTCAGCGCGATCAACTTGATGGCGAGACGCGTCAACGCAGTCCCCTGGTAGACCTCAATTGCCCGAGCAACTCCGGGAGTTCCTTTGCATCGACTCGTGCATAGTTGACCTTTCGCACGGATCTAAGGATGTCGCTGGGCCGGATTTCACTCGCCGGATTCCGTCTCGCATAACCATGAGCCAGGGCGTATCGGAATACCTGACCCGAAGTCTCAAGGGCTCTTTGGCTATGTCACGGGCGCCCCGCAACTGGATAGCCTTCACCATCGCCACCAGCTCCGGCGCCTCGATCTCCGCGATTGGTCGAGCTCCTACAACGGGGAGGATGTCCGCGGCCATTCGCCGTCTAACCGTCTCGGCATGCCGCGAACTCTTCCCATCCTGCCAGCTGTCGAGCCACTGTGCTGCAACGCTCGCAAAGGAGTTTAGGACGACCGCTCGTTCTGCGTTCTTCTCCAATTTCCGCTGGGCCATTGGGTCTATCCCCGAGGCCAGCAGCTTCCGGGCATTCAGGTGGAGTTCCCGAGCCGTCGAAAGCGACACGACCGGGTACTTGCCCAAAGCCATGAGCTTCTCCCTGCGCTCGAACACGTAGGCCCAGCGCCAGAGTCTCCCGCCAGAGGGTGTCACCCAGAGGTACATACCGCCGTTGTCCGACAGCCGGTAGGGCTTTGGTCTCGCCTTCGCCTTTCGTATCTCAATGTCTGTCAGCGGCATATTCGGCCAGAGCTCCCTCTTTCGTGAAAGTACCCCCTCGCGAAATCAGCATACCCCCGGATGTACCCCTGATCAACAGGGGATTACCTGGGACGTCACCGGACGGTAAAAGAATCAAAGCCCAGCATTTGCTGGGCTTTATGAGGATTTCTGGATGCTGTTGGACTGTGCTGGATGACTTGATGGCGGAGAGACAGGGATTCGAACCCTGGATACCTTGCGGTATACACGCTTTCCAAGCGTGCGCCTTCAGCCACTCGGCCATCTCTCCGCGCCGCACTCGACCTTATCGAAGGTATCACAGTCAGCACGCGGCGAAGAGCGCCCAAAAAGCTTCAACGAGTCTTGGCGAAAGCTTCTGTACGCAGTGGATCATCCCGTTCGGCACCGGTCCATGTCTTCAGAAATTTGTCGTAAGCCGCCTTCTCCCCTGCCTCGTTTTCAACCGCAGCCTCCGTTCTCGCCAGACCGAGCTCCGCCATCGGATACGAGATCGTTCCGGTGATAAAGGCGTACCCCCGATGTGTATCGATACGCGTGAAGTCGTCCACGGCGAGCTCCTCGTGGTGCGCTGCAACGTGTGCGCGTCCCAAAAGGAGACTTGCAAGAGGAGGCTCGTCGCGCGTCAGACGCACACGCGAAAGTGCCTCCTGAGCCCGCAGCGGATCCTTGGCCGACAGAGCCATACCTCCGTGCAGCATGGGCAGGGCAAAGTCCACAGCCCACGAGTGAAGCCCCGATCTTCTTTGCAGGCGATCCGCGGTCTGCCCCGCTTTATCGTTAGCGCCGCAGAGCGCTTCGGCGAGACCTGACCGGAAGTCCGCATCCCTCCCATGAGGGAGGTCCTTGACCTCCTCCGCGAAGGTAAGCGCCTGAGGGCAGCGCCCGGCCAACGCGCGATTCAACGCTGCTTTCGCGAGCATCTCGGCACCCGCCGACGCCAGACCTGCGGCACTTTGGGAGACGCGCGCACCTGCGTGCCAGGCGTCCGCACCCGCAGACAGAGCACCCGAGTTGTCAAGCGCCAGCGCACGATCGGACATCTGCGCGAGATCGAGCTCAGCCGTTCCAGCCTGGAGCCCAGCTGTCGGAGCTATGCCCTTGCCGCCGAGATACCGCGCCGCCGTCTCCCACGATATGTCTGCGACTCCCGCCTGCTTCGCAACTGTGGCCAGTCGCACTGCGTCCTCGAAACGGTCGAGCGCAAGCAGAGCGCTTCCCGCCTCACGATACGCGTCGCCGTACGTCGGTTCATGCCGGTACGCCTGCTCGGCTGAGAGCAGCGATTCTGTTACGTGCCCTTGAAGGCGCATAACACGCGCCAGCGCGACCATACCTTCGGTATCTCCGGGGAACTCTGTCGTAAGTCGCTTGGCGTTCCCTTGCGCCGTGGCATAGTCCTGCGAATCCAAGGCTGCAGCTGTCAACTCGGCCAGCAAACGTACCCGGTCACCTGCGCGGCCCGCATTCAGCGTCGCCTGACGAGCCATGTCGGCTGCGGCGAGCTCCGCAGTCTGCCCTTCATAGACCCAGGCAAGCCTCACACCGGCTAACGCGAAGCCCGGCGCAACTCTCAAAGCCTTCCCGTAAAGGTCGATGGCAGGCGCGAGATGGCCGGCCTGCAGCGCATCCTCTGCTTCGGCGAACGCCGAGATCGCCTCGACCTCCGGAGTCGCCTGTTCCGCCAGCGGCGTGCTGTGCTGAGCGACCGATCGCTCGTCCTCCCCGAGCCGTTGCCGAAGCGCGATTGCAAGCCTGTCGATCGCAGCGGGTATCTCGCGCTTGCTCCCCGCTGTCTCAGATAGGTTCGCCAGCCTGTCGTTCGAGGAGGCCTCAAGCACCTCGACGCTGATACTGTAGGGAGCCGTGCTCCCAGTCATCTGCCCAAAGACATACGCGCGGGCGCCAAGACGCTGAGCCGCAGTACGCGCCGGCACCGTGCTGCTCTCGACATGATCCGTCGCTACGATCTGCCGCACACTGCTGCGAAACGCATCCTGCCCTCTCCACCGGAGAGGCGACTGCGCAAGTTGGATCTCCAGGCCTTGCATAGCCACTCCGTCCAGCGTCGAATCGCCGGTCCGGTTCTGGATTGAGGTCAACAAAATCGAGTCCGTGGGGCTGAGCACCACTCTGCCCAGACTCCCGCCTCGCAGCAGAAGAGCCGTAATCGCGCCCGCAACCAGAAGGAGAGACGCGGCAGCGACGATCACGAACTTCGAGCGGCTGCTCCTTGCTGCACTCCCATCCAAAGGCGGATCTGGCGCATCATCTTCCAGATTTAGTGGCTCTTCGGTTGCGCTCACCTCCCTCAGGACGGAAGGCGGCACTTCCACCTGAGCTCGCGAAGAGCGGCTGGGCGCGACCTCCGCCGGCTTCGACCCTGCTACCGCGGCTGGTTCGGTCTCTCGAAGCACAGGCGCCGAAGACAAAGGATCCTCGGGCGCAGTGACACCTTCGTTGAGGTGCGATTTCGCCGTGGGGACTGCCTGCAGGTTCGCCTTAGATATCGGCGCGGGTGCCAGCGCGGAATTCTTCAGGTCTTCCACCGCCGCCGGTCCACTCCCCTTGTCCGACTGAAAAGCGCTCTCTCTCGGCCCGCTCTCCCGCACTGGCAGGCGCCTGGGACGAATGATGTCGCCGCCCCAGTCCGCATCTGGATCCGAATCGCCCCCAGACGCCGGAGCAAAGTCCTGATCCAGATGATATGTCTCGGACTCCTTCCGCTTCGCTCGGTTGTCGCGTGCTACGGGGTCCGGTGCATGCACCAGCGGAACCGACGCCCGCGGCACCTTCTTGAGCCATTCACCCTCCCCTTTCGCGGAAAGCTTGCGCAGCGTCGTCGCCAACTCGCTCGCCGATTGGAACCGCTCGGTGCGATCCTTCGCCAGGAGTCGCACAATCATGCGTTCGAGCTCGCGCGGCATCGTGTCGTTCCACTGTCGGATCGATTCCGGCGCCTGGCTCAGCAGCTGCATATACACCATGGCGCTCGTCGCTCCGCGAAAGGGCACTCGCCGCGTCGCCATCTCGTACATCACCACGCCCAGCGAGAAGAGGTCCGATCGCGCATCGAGCGGTTCGCCGCGCGCCTGCTCCGGTGACATATACGCCAGCGTTCCCACGGTCGATCCCGCCGTTGTGATCTCCAGCGATCGCGAAGCCCGGCCCGCGCGCGAGGCCTGACTGATCTTCGCCAGACCGAAGTCCAGCACCTTTGCCTGCGGCTTGCCCCCGGACTTCTTCACCAGAAATATGTTGGCGGGCTTGATATCGCGATGGACGATCCCCTTCGCATGAGCCGCCGCCAGGGCATCCGCGACCTCCACCGTAATGCGCACCAGGTCCTCGATCGGCACCGCGCCTTGCGCAATCTTCTGCTTCAGCGTGATGCCTTCGAGCACCTCCATCACCAGGTAGGGCTCGCCATCCTGCTCGCCGATATCGAAGATCGTGCAGATATTCGGATGGTTCAGGGCAGAGGCTGCGCGCGCCTCCAGCAGAAACCGCTCCCGCATCCCCGGTATCTCGTATTCATCATGCAGCAGCTTGATCGCGACCTCGCGATGCAGCCGCTCGTCCCACGCACGGAAGACGATGCCCATACCGCCGCCGCCCAGCTTGCCCAGGATCTCGTACGGCCCAAATCTTTGCCCCGCCTCTGGACCCACGTCGGTCCTCGCTCTCCACGGTCATCTCGGAGGTCAAAACCTACCCTCCCGGATAATACCTCCGGTAACCACTCTGATGGAGCCGATATAAACCCTTAGTAACTTGCCGGAAGCGCACCCGGCAAGATCCAAAGCTACTGCGCACAACGCACGATGCGGAGATCCGGTTCCACATCGACCGCCGGCAACGTGACAGCCCAGCCGTTGGGATCGGCCCAGACAGGATCGTGGCTGCTGGCTATCAGAAAACTGACACCGAATTGGCGACAAAACTCGCGGGCTGCTGACGCCGGCACTGCAGGCGCAGCGTACAAACGCGCCGTCCACTGCTCAATGGCGCGACACGGGGTCGAGTCGCCACCGAACTCCGATGCGCAGGTGGGCTCCGCATTCAGAATCTGCCGATCCGCATCCATCAGCAGAGCTCGCGTGAAGAAAGTGTAGGGAGGGACCACATCGCCCCGTCCTGTTGGGCGTGGATCTACGGGATTGAACGCAACCACGGCGGAACGTGGTGTCGTCCGGGCCAGCTCGGATAACGCCTTACGTGTCTGGTAAACCTCTGCCGGCAAGTTCCCGAAGCCGCTGCCTCGATTTCGCTCTTCGATCGGTATGAAGAAGCGAAGCATAAAGCCCTGGTACACCGTTCCCGCGACTCCCAGAAGAAGCAGCCCGTAGAGCGTCGTCCGCGTCCGGCGGGTGATCGGAATACGCGGCGTGCTACCGGGAATCCACCACGAGGCGAGTACATCCGCTGCCAGGAGGAGAAGAAAGAATTGCGGGAGAAGCGATCCACGGTACGCGAAATCGTTGTTGCTGATGACGGACGACCTGATAAAGAGCACCATGACAAGGCCGCAGCCAACAAGAAAAAGCGACGTTTCGTGTGCGGGATCGTCCCGTCCCGGCGATTCTCGCTTCCGGATCAACAGGAGGAGGTAAACAGCGCCATAGAAACCGAGTTCCAGGCCGAGCCCTGGCAAAAGAAGGAACAGACGTACGCTCAGGTCGAGCAGCGCAGGATGCGTCCGGTTCAGCGTGGCTACGAGAGGCAGATGTGTGATCAACTCCGGATCGATCATCCGCCGCACGCTCAGGGAGAACAAGTGTGCAGCCCGCGCTTCGTGGCCGCTTTCTGTGGTGGAGTGATTCGCCGTGAGCTCGTACACAAAGGGAGCGATCAGAAATGCGCTCAGAACCCCGGTGGCCAGGACATGCTTCAGAAGTCGCAGATTCTTCTGGCGTCCGCGAGAAAGGAACGCCATCCACGCCAGCATCAGCAGCAGAAACGCGACGGCTACGTAGACAGACAGCCCGAAGGCGCTGGCGGATGCCAAGGAGGCAAGTGCGACACATGCGGCTCGCTGCTGCCGTGAACCAGGGGCCTCCTGTGTGCGCCAGAGCAGAAGAAAGGCTGCGAGGCAGCACAGCAACGCCGCGGTGTGGTGCGGTACCCAAAGGATGGAATCCTGCCAGGAATAAAACTGGTCGATCGACCACCATTCCATCTCACCGTTGAGCGCGGGCTGCGCGAAGAGGCTGCCGGTGGCGGCGATCAGATCCGCGCCCGTTACGGCCAGCAGCCCGATCGCGATCAACGTGTGCCTGCGCACCCCCGCGATCACCCCACAGAAATGCCTGACGAAAAGACCGAGGATAACCGCCAGGCCGAATCCGACCCACACGCTGCTGCCGACGAAGGCCTGTCGGGCGGAGAGCCCGGCGATCCTGGCGGGAAGGGCGCACACGACATACCAGAAGTAGTAGTAGCGGAGACCCTGGAGGTGACCCGAAAAATAAAGGGGGTTATCGGGCGGAACGCCGGTGCGCAAAACCGCATCGGTAAACGCGACCCGGTAGCTTTGGTCGAACTCGATGACGCTGAAGTAGAGCTTGCTGCCTGCCTGCACCTCGGTCAGCGAGAGCAGAACAAAAAGAGTCCATGCGCAACAGACCCCGACTACGAGAAATGTCCGCCGGCAAACTGCGAAAGGGAGCTCCCGCCTGCTGATTTGCAGGCAGCAAAATACAGCAGCAAGAATCACAAAAAAACAGCTAAGGAGGTCAATCCCTCCGTACTTGCCGAGGAAGTATCCTGCAAGCGGAACGGAAAGAAAGGACAGTGTGATCGCCCAGGACGTCCGCTCGGCGAAATCTCTTTGGCGAAATCCGAAGAGGTTCAACGCAAAGGCCAACAAGTAACCCGGCACATAAAGAACGGCTGCAAAGGCGAGGACGGCGATGCCGCTGCCGAGTAAATCATGTGCTGTAAAATTGGACATCAGCCGTTATGGAACGAAGTCTAGCATTCGCTCGCAAGAATCCGTCGGACAGCACAACGGAACGAAATGAGGTCGTGGGGAGCTCCGCCGTACGGCCCGGCAAGCTCTCCCCTCAGATCCTCCTCATCGACGCCGACGACACCCTCTGGGAGAACAACATCTACTTCGAGCGCGCCATCGCCGCGTTCATCTCCTACCTCGATCACCGCGTCCACACCGCGGAAGAGGTCCGTGAACACCTCAACTCGATCGAACGCTCCACCGTCGCTGAGCGCGGCTATGGCCTCACCAGCTTTCGCCACTCGCTCGTCACCTGCTTTGAGCAGCTCTCGTCGGCGCCCATCACCCCTGAGCGCCACGAGCGCATCGTCAGCTTCGCCCAGTCCATCGCCGATCAGGAGATCGAGCTTCTTCCAGGCGTCGCTCTCACCCTCGCCGACCTCGCACTGCGCCACCGACTCATCCTCGTCACCAAGGGCGACCAGTCCGAGCAGCACGACAAACTCGCCCGCTCCGGTCTGGCCCACCTCTTCACCGGCGTCGAAGTCTTATCGGAAAAGCACATGGAAGCCTACCAAGCACTCGTCACCCGGCACGGCTGCGAAGCCGCATCAACCTGGATGATCGGCAACAGCCCGCGTTCGGACATCAATCCCGCCCTCGCCGCCGGCCTCCACGCCGTCTTCATCCCGCACGACTACACCTGGGTCCTCGAGCACGAGACCGTCGACCAGCCCCGCCACGAAGGCCAGACCCTGCTCGAACTCGGCAGCTTCGGCGATCTCAAGGAGCATTTCTAGCTCCAACGTCTCACCCGCACGCCGGCCCTTCAGCGAGCATGGAGCGAGTCGCTTCCGGAAAGCCGGTGCACGATACCACGCTGTTTTTACACGAGTGAAAAGACGATTAGCACCCGCGGCGGGGTTACGTAGGCGCGTAGTTGCACCTCTTGTCTGAGAGAAGCACTTTTACATCGTGCGTTGGAAATAGAGTCTATGCGCCCGCGTGTCGCGCGGGATAGGCGATGTGCGCTCGTTCAAGTATCAAGCTGCCGACTTCCGTATTTACCCCGGGAGAAGCCGACAAGCGACGAGGCACGGAACTTGGCACGCCACAGCCGCATGATAGGATGCGTCGACCAGGACAACCTGACCCGCTCAATATCTCCACGTGTGTAGGAGTAACGATGTCACGCACTATTTTCCGCGTCTTTCTTCTTGCAGCTTTCTCGCAAGCCCTGTGCGCTCTCACCTTTGCACAGACAGTCACCGTCGACAAAGACAGTGCGAACACTGGAAACCTTACGAATGCGTTGATCTTTGGCGGCAACCGCACCTTTACGCTTCCCGGTGCCGCCGGACGCGCGCCAACACCGGTGACCTTCCCCACGGGAGCTGGCATCGCCTCCAACCGGGGCTCCGTCGGAAACGTCGGTGGTCTGGACTTTTTTACTGCGTTGCCTTTTATGTCGAATCCCGCGGTCCGCATGAGCATTACGAATGCTGGTAGAGTTGGCATCGGCACCTTAGCGCCCACCCGTGCCCTACAGATCAACGGCAACGGCGATGTGGAGCTCGGCCTCCTTGGTTCCGACGCCACCGGCCAGAACGGTCGCCTCTGGACGCTGCAAAGCTCGGCCGTCGTCCCCGCGGGCGGCACTAACGCAAACCTCAGCGGTACCTTCCAGATCATCGACCGCACCGCGAGCCTCTCGCGATTCCAGATCGACCCCACGGGCCTCGTTAGCGTCAATACTCTTCGTATCCTTGGTGGGGCCGACCTCGCCGAGCCTTTTTCAGTTACGGATGAGCCTATGGCACCGGGCTCCGTTGTAGTCATCGATGCTGACCACCCCGGCCGGTTGAAGCTCAGCGACGCCGCCTATGACACCCGCGTCGCAGGTGTTGTCAGTGGAGCCGGAGGCATTCGAACCGCTCTCACTCTCACGCAGGCCGATGACCTCGGTCCAGGCGCTTCCACCGGATCCCACCAGAACATCGCCCTCAGCGGTCGCGTCTACGTACAGGCCGATGCGACAGGGGCGCCCATCCAGCCCGGCGATCTGCTTACCACCTCTAATAGATCCGGTTTCTGCATGAAGGCCGCTGACTACGACCGCGCTCGTGGCGCCATCCTCGGCAAAGCGATGTCCTCTCTGGCAAAGGGCAGCGGTTTGGTGCTTGTATTGGTGAGTCTCCAATGAGGGCTGCCCCCCGTCTTCGCTGGTTCCTCTGTCTGCCTATGATGTGCCTTGCAGTCTCCAACCTGATTGCGCAAGCCGTCAGCGACTGCGTGCTCGCACAGCGTTATCGCCCCTACGTCAAAATGTCAAAGGGCCGCGGTTCGGACGAGCCTTATCATCCGGCAAACTGGGACTGGGTCGTCAAACAATCCACCCTCAAGCAGGGCAACAAAACGCTTGTTACGGCAGATCAGTGGTCACCTGATTATAAGGAGCTCCTGACGAAAGGCAGCGACCTCACCGTCAGCCCTTCACCCTCTGGTATCACACTGGGTGTACCTGAAGGGATTTATGGTGGTGAACCGTGGAGCGACGTCATTCACAAGGGGCACGGTATCTACGCCCATGTCGAGCACGTTTCTCCGTCCCTCGTGAACATCGAATACTACATCCTTTACGCCAATAACGAGCCACCTCTCGTCCCCTCGCAGCAGCACAGCGGTGATCTAACGACGGTCGTGGTGGAGTACGACAGCACAGCGCAGGTCGTCACTCGCGTCATCTACAACGCTCATGGCTGCTTGGTGAATGTGGATCAGATGCGCTCTGGTCAGACCGTATCTTACGGCGTCCTGGCAGGTACTGACGAGAATGCTAAGCCGTCCGAAACCCAGGTAGCGCAAATCGTCGCGGACATTGACTACGACTCGAAAAATCCCTGCACCATCGGTCTGCTTCACAAGGCCACCCCGAACTTCTTCATGGCGGAGGATGCGTACACTCACGTCTACCAGCATCCGGCCGTCTACGTCGAGGTTGGTGACCATGAGATGTGGGGCAATTCCCAGGGTTTTCTCACATCCGAAGGTGGTCACGACGGTACAGCCACGTCTTTTTTGCCTGATGTTGTTCAGATGTTCGGAAACGTCGATAACCCTGCTCCCGGTCAGCAGTCCTTTGTCCGCTATAACGGCAAGTTCGGTTCTGATCCTGCCAGTCCCGCTCTCCACAAGGCCTGGTGCTGGGTACCGTCCGCGATGGACAAAGACCTGGGAACCACCCCCTGCGTGGCCGTAAATCCACTCGGTATTACCAATTTCGCTGACATGGATCCCTACCGACAGATCGGCTCGAAAGTCTGGCCCCCGCCCCCCTACGCTGCTGGCTCAACAGACGTCTACATCGCGCAGAATACGAGTACCGGCGTCACCGGCCTTGGGACCCAGGCAGAGCCTTTCCCGGACTTCAAACTCGCCTACTCGGTCGTAGCCGCTGGGCGAATCCTCCACGTTGGGCCAGGTGTCTATGGTGGAAACATAATCCTAAGTAAGCCGATGACCATCACAGCGCAAACGGACGCCTTTACCACAATAGGTGGAGCACTTGGCCTCAGTCCCGTCGGAACAGCTCCATCCCCTGAGCAGGTCTGCTCCACATCGGATAACTAATCCCGGACGGCACTCGTGAGACCCCACGGAGTAGACCTCGCAGATTCGAGGTCGAGATCCTCACAGACGCGCAGGTATTCATCAGCCCAGTTTCCGACCCTTACGGCTCATCCCGATAGATCCCCATCTGCACCTTGCCACCCTCTACCTGCCGCGCCCGAAACATCCCCGGCGTATTGAATCCCCACGCCAGTTGTCCATCCGGCGTAATCGCAATCACACCGCCATCACCGTGAATCGCCGGGAGCTGCCGCTGGATGACATCGTCCACCGCCGCCTGCAACGCCATGCCCTTGTACTGGACCAGGGCGCAGATCGTCCGCGCTACCGTCAACCGGATAAAGTACTCGCCCGTTCCCGTCGCCGATACGGCGCATGATTCATTTGACGCATACGTTCCCGCGCCGATGATCGGCGTGTCTCCCACCCGGTTCCACAGCTTCGCCTGTGTTCCTCCCGTCGTGGTCCCCGCCGCTATGTCGCCGAAGCGGTCCCGCACTACCATCCCCACCGTCCCATACTTGTGCGTATCCGGCGTCTCGATCTCCGCCACCGGGGTCGCCGGTTCGGGCGGCGCTCCCACCGGGCGCGGCGGAATCGGCTTCCCTTCCTTCTTCAGCTGCTTCAGGAGGCTCTGCCACCGCCGCTCCGTAAAGAAAAAGCTGTTCGGCACCTGCTCCAACCCCACGCTCGCCGCAAACGCATCTGCCCCATGCCCGATCAGCATCACATGCGGGCTCTTCTCCATCACCGCCCGCGCCAGCGAGATCGGATGCCGCGTCGTCGTCACATCCGCCACCGCGCCCGCCTTCATCGTCTTTCCGTCCATCATCGCCGCATCCAGCTGGTTCGTCCCGTCTGCGGCAAACACCGCACCATGAGCGCAGTTGAACAGCGGATCCTCTTCCAATACCTTCAGCGCCGCCTCGATTGCATCGAGCGCGTGCCCGCCAGCATCCAGAACCTTCGCCGCTGCGGTGATCGCTGCATCCATCCCCGCGCGATACTGCCTCTCCGTCTCCGGCTTCATGGTGGAGCGCTCGATCACGCCAGCCCCACCATGCATCACAATCGCCCACTTCTGCGCGGGAGCCCGCGTCACCAGAGCTTCACTCCCCTGCCCTCTTGCCGGCGCAGCACTCGAAACCGCGATCGTTACAGCCAGCATGGCCCCCCACATCTGTGATCTTGTCTTCACGCTCTCCCGCCTCCGCATCGTCATCTGTACCTCACCGCATCCAGCCTCACCGGCCGTGGACGCGGCTAAACCGGATGCTATACTAGCCATCGGATTGTTCGTCACGCCTGCGCCACTTTGCACTGCGCCAGGACCAAGCGGAGGTGGCGAAATTGGCAGACGCACTAGCTTGAGGTGCTAGCGCCGCAAGGCATAGGGGTTCAAGTCCCCTCCTCCGCACCAATCCACCCATTCCGGCCGCATCTGCCGGCCGTACCGAAGCTCAAATCCAGAGGTCTCCAGGCTGCCGCATGATCATCTTCGTCGTAATCATCCACATCATCATCTGCCTCTTCATGATCGGCGTCGTCCTCATCCAGCAGGGCAAGTCCGCCGACCTCGCCGGCGCTTTCGGCGGCCAGGGATCGCAGACCGCCTTCGGTCCCCGCGGCGCAGCCAACCTCCTCACCAAACTCACCACCTGGTCCGCCGTCATCTTTATGCTGACCTCGATCGGCCTCACCATCCTCCTGTCACGCTCGGGCGGCGACCACTCCGTACTCTCCGGAGCCGGCCACCCCGCCACCCAAAGCACACCCAAGAAGTAACCCCCTCCACAATCCATCAATGCGCGATCCCAAAGGGTCGCGCATCTCTCTTTGGCTAGAGCTAGCATCTCGAAAGCTAAGCAGTCAGGAGCCAAGAGCTAACAGCGAAAACCAGGCACCCATGATCCACGAAGTCCTTCCCGTCGGCCCCCTCCAGTGCAACTGCTCCATCCTCGGCGACGAGCTCTCCCGCGAAGCCATCGTCGTCGATCCCGGAGACGACATCCCCCGCATTCTCGCCGTAATCCAAAAGCACCGCCTCACCGTCAAGCAGATCGTCATCACCCACGCCCACATCGATCACATCGCCGGCGCGCAACAGCTCAAATCCCTCACCGGAGCCCCAATCCTCTACAACCAGCTCGATCTTCCCCTGGTCGCGATGATGGACACGCAGGCCGGCTGGCTCGGCATCCGCACGCCCGAGGTCCCCACACCAGACGCAAGCCCCGCCGACAACAGCACCATCAGCATCGGAGCCAGCCCTGAGCATGGCCGAAGGGGCCTCTCCGGCACAATCCTCCACACCCCCGGACACACCGAAGGCAGCCTCTGCCTCCATCTCGCAGACCACAACCTACTCCTCGCCGGAGACACCCTCTTCGCCGGCTCCGTGGGCCGCACCGACCTCCCCGGCGGCAACACCGCGAAGCTTCTCCGCTCCATCCACAACCGCCTCCTTCCCCTCCCCGACGACACCCGCGTCCTCCCCGGCCACGGTCCCGCCACCACCATCGGCGAAGAACGCCAATCCAACCCCTTCCTCCAGAACCTCTAGCGCCCACACATAACCCGCCCAGCGCAAGAGATTGCGACCGACCGAAAACACTCCGCATCAGATCGGCCGGAGGATCAACAGCATGTTTCTGGTCATGGGCATCACAGGCAACGTAGGCGGAGCCGCCGCGCGACACCTTCTCAAGATGGGCAAGCAAGTCCGCGCTCTCGTCCGCGACGAAGCCAAGGCCGCCCCCTGGGCAGCGCAGGGCGTCGAGTTGTTACGTGGCGAGTGGCAAGACCCGGCCGCGATCACGCGAGCTCTCGACGGTGTCGAAGGAGCCTACCTCATGATGCCGCCCAGCCAGGCGCCCTCGCGCGACTTCCGCGAAGCCAGAGCCGTCATCGCCAGCTACATGGAAGCCCTCACCAGCTCCCCTCCACCCAGGGTCGTCGCCCTGTCCTCGATGGGCTCGGAGAAGAGCTCCGGCCTCGGCCTCATCACGGCAACCCACCTGCTCGAAGAAGCCCTCGGCAACCAGCCCTTCCCCGTCGCTTTTGTGCGAGCCGGTTCGTTCTATGAGAACTACCTCTTCGGTCTCCAGGCAGCGCAGGGCGGCACCCTTCCCATCTTCTACGCCCCCACCGATCGCAAGCTCCCCATGGTCGCTACGGAAGACATCGGCGCCGAGGTCGCAAAACTTCTCACAGGCACCTGGACTGGCAAGCAGGTCATCGAGCTAGGCTCCATGGTCAGCTCCGATGAACTCGCCACCGCACTTGGCGAGGTGCTCGCCCGCGACGTCAAAGCGCAAGCCGTCCCGCGCGAAGCCTGGTCAGACACGCTACAGCACATGGGCATACCCAAGGACGCAACCTGGGCCTTTGAAGAGATGGTCGAGGGCGTCAACTCCGGCTGGATCCACTTCGGCGTCCCAAACACCCAGCGAGTAGAAGGAACCACCAGCGCAAAGCAGGTCTACGCCTCCGCCAGCACAGCGAAGTAGTCCCCTCCCGTTCACTTGCGCTCGCTGGCCGATGCAACCACAGGTTCCCTCTCGTCTCGCGACCCGTTGCCCTGCTCGGAAACGCAGCCCGTGATAACCTCCGCCTGCCCAAGGAGGCGCTTAGCCAAATCCTCGCGAACCTGCTTGCCGCTTGCTGCTGATAGCTCAAGGACAAACCTGTGCAGTCGTTGCGTCCCGGCGGACTCTCGATCATCCTCAAAGTCGTCCAGCGACGCCTTCAGCAAAGCCAGCAGGCTCAGACGAAGTTCGCGAGACATCTCTGTGCCCTTCGTCGAGCTGATCAAGGCTCGTACGCTCTCCGCCGGCCGAAGGAAGACCGAAGTCGTGAACTCTCCCAGCATATCTGGCTGGTCGTTCGCCCAGGCACGCGCATACAACTTGTGCACGCCACAAGCCTCCGGACGGAAAAAGGCCCGATGAGAATAGGTAACACCGGCATCCATATGCGCGACCCGTTGCACATCAAATAGCTTGCCGCCCCTCTTAGGGTCGCCGTCGTAGTAAGACACCACGAGGGAGTCGAGCGGCCCTTCCGCTGACCGCAATCGCATCGTGACCTTCGCTCGCTCCTCCAGCCTCAGCTTCTTACGCGTCGTGATATCCACCTTTCGCAGTGTGCCTCTGTCCGTCTGCACCGCCCCGGCGCCAGTCTGCGCGGGAAAGATGAAGAACGGCGAGTTCACCCCATACATGCCTACGTTGTTACCGTACGGCTGCACCGGAACCTGAGTGATCTGCTGAAAGTTCAACGGCCCGGGGTTTGCCGTCAGTCCGTGATCCGGCATCTCTGGAACTAAATTACCGGCCGAGTCCTCCATCCATGCCATCACCCAATACACCAGGTAGGAGTTACCAAAAGCCGTGGTGTCGAAATTCACCGGTTCGGTCAGCACCCAGTTCGGTTTGGCCCCCTGAACCGATGCGGAATTGTAACCAGGGATCGACGCGACCTGCGTCTCACCTATGGGAAAGCTGTTCCCGCATAACGTGTAGGCTGCGCAGGTTAAGTTATTCGACCCAACACAGCTACTCTCCGTACTCACCCCTGAGTGGCACAAGTGTTGTCCGTAAAAGCGGACGTGGATGTACGCGGCTGGATGCGCCAGCGACGCGCTGTTCGTATCCACAAGGCTGTAGTTGTAAATGCGCGCGCGGAGCGTCAACTGATCGCCGGCCGTAGCATCGGTAAGGTTCTGGCCGCTGCTGGCTCCAGCCTGCGTGATGAAGAAACCCTTCATCCAATAAAATTCATCATCCAGTGGATCGGGTGACAGACTTGCCGCATTGAAGCTGACACGCTGCTCCGCTTTACTCCAATTCCAGCGGGCCGGATGATTCACCGCAATGTCGGGCAAGTTATATGCCTGCGGAAAAAAACTGGATACGCCGTTCACTCCGTTCGGCACAGCGTCCGTGACGAAGCCCACAGACATCGGTCCCGCCAGTTGTATATCCGCGGCATTTCCATCCGGGTCCGGTACTTGAATCTGCTGTATGGCACTATTCGGTTGACCGAAGATATAGCTGCCGAAGTTGTAAAGGCAGCAATTAGCCACCTCGCTGTCGAATGCCGGTTTATTCACAGCCACTCCGGTCGATGCGCTCAACGACGACGTGCTCTCATTCAGGGTATTCCACGACTTGCCTCCCTTCAGCTGTAGCTTTGCGCTGGCGTTGACAAGAATTCCCTTCTTGGA
Organism: uncultured Acidobacteriaceae bacterium; assembly: GCA_963778445.1. Taxonomy (GTDB): domain Bacteria; phylum Acidobacteriota; class Terriglobia; order Terriglobales; family Acidobacteriaceae; genus Edaphobacter. Next base: position 52,433 of record CAVZUG010000002.1, read on the forward strand.
TGCGCTGAACGTAAAGTCGTTTGAGACAGAGTTGCTGGCGCCGCTGCTTTGGCTCTTTCCCGCCCCAGCCGTCCAGGAAGCGGAGTAAGTCGTCTGCGAACTATCCGTGCCTCTCATCGGCGCAGGATTTTCAGACAGAGGGTTAGCCTGGGGCTGATTGACGAACGGCGTCTGCAATCCACTTAGATTCCAAGGATAGGAAAGAACATTGCCGGCCTCCTGCACCGGCTGATACCACTCAAGCGTAGTTCCGTCCAGGTCGAAATGTGTCACCTGGTCCGGAACCGAAAAGGCGACATATTCGGGCTGCTTCTCCGTGCAATTCGCGTCCGTCGTGGGGCACGCCAGTTGCCCTAGAACAGGATAGTAGTAGATGTTCATGTCTTTCTCGGTGTAGAAGACATGGTCGGCGAAACCGGTCGTGGCCGCGACGCTCTGGTTTGTTCCCGTGTAGTGGTTATAGGTCTTCGCCACAACATTGTCGTGGGCATATTTCGTCGCATTCTGGATGCCCACCGTAGCCGTACTGACCACGGGAATACCCCATGTGATCGATGCCGCGAGCGTTAGCTTCGTGGATACATTCCAACTCGTGGTGCTCTTGCGCGAAGCTTGCGTGTCGCTGGAGGAAGAAAAATTGAAGCCGGTCGAAAATCCTGTGGAGGGCGCGGGCACGCTGGGCAATACGGTCAAGTTCAGAACGCACGGACTCGTAGTCGTGTTGCACCCCGGGTGGAGGCTTTGGTTGGTAAATGCCACCGTCGGAGTCACCCAGTCGACGTGCATCGGCGGCAGCCCCAGCACGATGTCCGGTTGTATCTGCTGCGGAATCGTCACCACCTCCGGCGTTCCCAGCCGTAGGGATCTTCCCTGCAGGTCACCGGTCATGGCAGCAGCCCCAATAAAACTGTCTGACGGCGTCACGTAGTAGTAGGTGGTAGTCGGCTGAAGCCAGTCCGAAGACTGCGGCGACGGATTGATGTCGAAAAGACTTAGCCCCGTCACGCCCGACGAAGCACCTTGGGTGAAGGTCATCAGCTGCGTGGCCGGGTTATGGGTTGAGCTGCCGCTGTTCCGGTTGTCGAAGTTCCCCGATTCGAGATTCAGCAGCTGGGGGTGCCCGCTCAGGTGAACGGCCATGTCGCTGAACGACTGAGGTGTGAAAGCAAAGTTGCTATCGAAGCTTCCAATCTCGACGAACGAGTTTCCGGTTTCTTTCAGACCAAGAATGAGCTGCTGATCTGTCGGTTGGAGCGGTACCAGAATAGAAGCCGCGTTCGCAATCACACCCAACGTAGCCTGCCCGCTCAGCACGAACGTCTGCACGACCGAAGGCGTGAACCCGCTATTCGTGGAGTTAGGAGCGACCTGGATCGAGTAGATGGTGAGAACCGACTGCGGTCCGACGGCGCCAGCGGCAACCAGTTCGACATTGCCCGTATCGCGGAAGCGAGCGGCTGCCAAAGCTCCCGATCCATTCACAAACGTTTGCGGCAGGGTAAGCGTCGTGGTTTGGGTAATGGTCAGCGTTCCCGGATCGACCGCATAGAAGACGATCGTCCGGCTGTCGTCCATCAGCAGGGCAATCTCATCCTTTCCGTCTCCGTTGAAATCTCCTGCCACGATCGAACCGGTCTGCGGTACGGCGGATCCTGGCTTACTCAACTTGTAGAACTCTGGACCCTGCGTCAATGGCATCTGCTCGGTTTTGACGTCGTTCGGCGTAAGCACTCGCATCGCCCACTCCGTCTTGGTCGAGTTCTGCGACAGGTAGAACAGCAATGGTGTGGAAAGGTAGTTCCCCACAAAATTCCCCATGATCACCTGTGTGTACACCCCACCGTACGGCGCAAAACGTGAGCTCAAGGTCTGGTTCCCAGAAAACTTGGTGGCAAGGTCTTGCATGGACCAGTTCCACGCCGGCCCGTTTGTTGGGGAAAGCACGCCAATATCGTCCGACGCAATCGCAAATACCCGCCCCAATCCCATTGCATTGGAGTAAGTCAGCGGTACCCATTGTCCGTTGGGAGATGTAGTGCTGATAACACTGCTTTGCGCCGTTCCGAACTGTGAGCTCGAAGTACCTACGGTGGTCATCGTCGTCTGCACTGTTCCGCCCGGCCCCGAAACAAGCGTGAAAGCAGCGACGTCATCTTCCTGCAGAAGATACTTCAAACCGCCGGTAACATCCGTCGTATTCGTTACCGATCTCGCAGAGGAATCGCGTACAGCGGTCTGCGCATGGGCCCCGTTCGCAAGCACTGCTCCAGCAAATGCTGCTGCCATCATCACGCAAGTAAGCTGCTTCAAGCGCAAACATGTGGAGTCATAAAATGAGGCGCTAGTTCTTTTATCAAAGCTGGATATAACAGTGAACAGATAGGTGGGGCTCATACAACCTCACTTCCAAACAAGAAAGTTCCGTGCCGTAGACACGTGGGGAGTAGAGCACCGGGATCATAACACGGCTGTTCCGTATGCAGAAAAAGAGGTGGGCACGGCAACGCGCGCATGCACGCTATTCGGCCGCGTACGCCCGCACCACCCCCATCCCTTCCCGAAACTCCGCCTCGCCCGCAATCAAGCTCACCACTACCCGCCCCCGCTCCCCCATCCCATAGAAACTCCCCGGATGCACCACCACGCCTAACGCCAGCAACTCCTCGGCAACTTCGTCAGACCTCTGCGGAAGCCGCAGCACCGCACTCCACCCAGCCTCCAGCCGCAGCATCTCGACGCCACCCCTGCGAACCGCCTCAACATTGGCTCGCACACGCGCCGCGATCTGCGCCCGTGTCTTCTCCCTTCCCGCCAACCAGCTCGGCAATGCCAGCTGCACCGGCGCGTTCATTGATAAAAACGTATCCGCCACCACCTCCAGCCGCAGCAGCGCCTCGCGCTTCTCCGCCTCCGCTCCGCAGACCAGCACCCACGCCGCCTTCATCTGCGGCAGCCCGGCAATCTTGCTCATCCCGCTCAGCACAAACGTCGGCACCGGATGCGGTCCCACCGCAAAACTCACAATTGCCGCCGACGGATCAATCGGATAGTCCAGAAACACCTCGTCCACAATCAGCGCCAGCCCATGCCGAACGCAGATCTCCTCCAGCCGCACTCTCTCTGCACCAGAGGTCGCATGCCCGGTCGGATTATTCGGATGCACCACCACCACCACACGCGTTCGCGGTCCAATCGACCGCTCCAGCTCCGCAAAGTCGATCCACCACCCCTCGTCGTAAAACAAGGGATAGCTTCGCAGCGTCACATCGTCAAGTTCAGCCAGGAAGTCGAACAGCGGGTAGCTCGGCCGCGCGATCAGCACCTCATCCCCCGCATCGCACAGCAGCCGAAACACAAAGCTGTAAGCCTCGCTCGTACTCGTCGTCAGCAGAATCTCGTCGGCGTCGACCCGCGCCTCGTGCTCCTTGTAGTACCCCGCCACCGCCTCCCGCGCCTTTCGCATTCCGCGCGGATCCGGATCGTACCGCAGCGCCGCCGCATCCTTCAGCGGCCCCAGAATCCACTCGGGATCGTAGCGGAACCCGCACACCGTAGGGTTCGAGACGGTCAGATCGATCAGCCGCTTCCCATCCGCTCGCGCCTGCCGCACCGCCATCGCAAACGCGCTCTCCCCCAGATCCCACCCCGTCCGCTTCGAGAACCTCGCCATAGATCCTCATCCTATGCCGCCATGCCCGCGCCCCTTGGCGTAGTTACCCCGTCCGCCACGTACAATTATGAGTAGGACACGGATGCACCTTGTTGTTGGTTCCCTGTCTTTCGTCCCGAAGAGATTCTGCATTCGCTCTTGCCTTTGCCGCTGAGGCAAGCCATAGGATCGGAGCGGAGCCACAACCGTACTTACGGGTAGTACCCCACTCGGAAGGTGAATCGATTGAAGACTTTAGAGAAAAGTACAGGGGGGGAGGGTACCCCTGTCCGCGCCATCCTCTTCGACTACGGCATGGTCCTCTCCGCTCCGCCAAATCCGGACGCCTGGTCGCGCATGCGCACCCTCACCAGCCTCGACGAGGAGCGCTTCCACCACGGCTACTGGACCCACCGCCACGATTACGACCGCGGCCAGTACACCGGCACCGCCTACTGGAAGCTGATCGCCGCCGAAGCCGGCCTGCCCCCGCCGTCGCCCGAAACTCTGGACGCCCTCCTCGACGCCGATACCGACCTCTGGACCGACCTCAACCTCCCCATGGCCGAGTGGGCCCAGAGCCTCCAGCGCGCCGGCATCCCCACCGGCATCCTCTCCAACATGCCCGACGCCATGGAGACCGGCGTCCTCCGCAAACACCCCTGGCTCACCGCCTTCAACCACCTCACCTGGTCGCACCGCCTCCGCACCGCCAAACCCGATCCTGCGATCTACCGCCACGCCGCCGACGGTCTCGGCGTCTCCCCCTTCAACATCCTCTTCCTCGACGACAAGCTCGAGAACATCGAGGCCGCCCGCAACTGCGGCATGCAGACCATCCAGTACGGCACCCACGAGCACTTCCTCGAACAGATGCAGCACCTCGGCCTCGCCTCACTGCTCCGAGACCCACCGCGCCTCCCGCATCCCTAACGCCCCGCCGCAGCTCCTGTACGGACCGGCACCTGCTCCACAATCTCGATCCCGAACCCCTGCAAAGCCGGCACATGCGTCGGCGTATTCGTCAGCAGCTGGATCTTGTGAATCCCCAGATCCGACAGGATCTGCCCACCCAGCCCAACCTGCCGCAGGGTCCTCTGGCTCCGGTCCTCCCCCCGCCCTCTCTGCTCCCGATGAAACGTAATCCGGTGCGGCTGCACCGTGCGATCGATCCCGAAGCCCTTCGACCCGTTGTGCAGATACACCAGCGCCCCCCGCCCAGCCTCCGCAATCATCCGCAGCGAATTATCAAGAATGCTCCGGTCGTCGCACAGCGTCGTCCCAAACACATCCCCCGCCAGGCAGTGCGTATGCACCCGCACCGGCACCACCCCCCCACCCCCCACATCCCCATACACCAGCGCCACGTGACTCTCACCCCCATCCACCTCGCTCTCATACGCGATCATGCGAAAGTCGCCGTATGCAGTAGGCATCACGCTCTCCGCCACCCGGTGGATATACCGCTCATTCTGCAACCGGTACCGGATCAGATCAGCAACGGTCAGCATCTTCAGCCCGTGCTGCTCGCAAAACGTCACCAGGTCCGGCACTCGCGCCATGGTGCCGTCCTCGTTCATGATCTCGCAGATCACGCCCGCGCTCACCAGCCCTGCCATCCGCGCCAGATCGACCGAAGCCTCCGTCTGCCCTGCCCGCACCAGCACCCCACCCTTACGCGCCCGCAGCGGAAACACATGCCCCGGCCGGGCTAAATCGTAGGCGGTCGAAGCTGGATCAATTGCCACCCGAATCGTATGCGCCCGGTCCGCCGCCGAGATCCCCGTCGTCACCCCCTCGCGCGCCTCCACCGACTCCGTAAACGCCGTCCCAAACCGCGACGTATTCTCCTGCGTCATCGGCCCCAGCCGCAGATAATCCGCACGCTCCTCCGTCAGCGTCAGGCAGATCAGCCCCCGCCCAAAGCGTGCCATAAAGTTGATCGCCTCGGGCGTCACATACTCCGCCGCCAGCGTCAGGTCGCCCTCGTTCTCGCGGTCCTCGTCATCGACCACCACGACCATCCGCCCGGCCTTGATCTCCGCTACGGCCTCCGCCACATCAACAAACATCCGCGACCTCCACTCCAAAGCACTACCATCAGATTCGCACGGCAGCCTCGCCGCAGCAAAAAGCGCCACCCGAAGGTGGCGCTCTCATTCACTCCGATTACAAACCGAAGCCTACAGGGTCGACTCGATCTCAAAACCCCAGGCCTCAAGCAGCGCCTCAGGGATGTACTTCGAGTTCTTGTTCCGCCGAGCCCACTCCCGCAGACGCGTCGACCGGATGTACTGATCCGGGGTCAGCTTGTACTCTTTCACCACCTGCTCAAACGATGTCACCGTCGGAACTACCGGCCCAATCGGCTCCGGCTTGCCCCAGTTCGGATTTCCACGACGCTTTGCCATTCACTAACCTCTCTCATCCGACTTAATGCACACCTCGTCTACGAAGCTGCCTCGTTTACTGTCAACTACTTATCTTAGAGGAGTCGAAGCGGAAGATCAATCAAGGGTTGGGTCCTGGCTGACGTAGTTCTCCAAACCACCCCTTCGGCCCGTAACAAAGCCGGAAACACCCCAAGCCCAATAATCCTTGTATGTCCACCAGTCACCTATGAACGACATGGACTTGTTTTCTTCATTGAGGTTGCGATAGACGCGCGCTCCCACTCCAAGAGCTTGAGCCTTACGCTTAGCCTTTGTGCATGTCCGGAAGTCCCAACATCCTTCCCCAGGTTCATAATCCGGCGCATAAACCGTGTAATCGATCCTGACTCGACGTAAACCCATGTGACCCTTTTACTAACATTCATTACTATGCACTGCTCTAGCACTCTACCGCTTCACCGCCTCCCCATAAAACCGGTCCATATCCCCCTTCATCTGCTTCAGCGCATCCACGTTCAGGTACACCATGTGCCCCGCCGGATAATACCCAAACTCCACATTTCCCTTCAGCGCATCGGGAAGCATCATGTGTGACAGGTCGTACTCCGTCCCAAAAAACGGCGTTGCCAGGTCAAACCAGCCGTTCGCCGAGAACACCCGCAGTCGCGGATTCTTCCGGATCGCGTCCGCCAGATCCAACGCAACATCCGGTGCGGTCTGCTCCCCACGCCCGCCGCCGCCAGCCCCACCGGGAGCCGCTCCCGGCCGATGCTTGAAGTCCCACGCCTGGTTGATCCCAGGGCCCTGCAGATAGTACGGCTCCGCGCTCATGTACTTCAACTCGCGCTGAATATAGTCGTGAAACGCCCCCACATAGATCCCGCTGATCCCCGTATCCGACGGGTCATACCCCGGATTCTCGCCCGCAGAATCCGGATCCCATCCACGGAAGCGCGCGTCATACCGGCCCAGAGTCCGATCGTCCTCTCGCAGCAGCTCCTTGCGGAACCGCGTCGCCGAGATCCGCAGCTTTGACTCCTTCACGTACTCGACCGGCAGCCCGGTAAACGCCGCCACCTTCGCCGCAACGTCATTCATCTCGGTCGCGGGCAGCCGGTCGCCCTGTGCCAGCGCCGTCAGGTACGGGCCACGCGCAAACTGCCGCGCCTGCTCCACAAACTCCTCCAGCGAGCCCGTCGCCTTCACCTTCTTGTAGTGGTACGCGATGGCCGCATACGACGGAAAGTAAGCCACCTCCTCCAGGTCATACCCCGGATTGCGCCGGTTGTAGTTCAGAATCGACGACAGCAGCGTCACCCCATTGAACTCGATGCCGTCGTTCTGCAGCGCATCCACCAGCCCAGCCGAGCGCGTCGTCCCGTAGCTCTCACCGAAGAGAAACTTCGGCGAACCCCACCTCTGGTTCACTGTGATGTACTTCACGATGAACTTCTCAAACGCATGGATATCCTGGTCGGTTCCGGCAAAGTCCTTGGCCGTTCCCTTCCCCACTGCACGTGAAAACCCGCAGAGAGGCGCGTCGATAAACACCAGGTCCGACTTGTCGAGCAGGCTGTACTGGTTCGGCACCCACTGGAATGGCGCAGGTCCGGTCGCCTCCGGACTCTCCGTAATCACGCGCACTGGCCCAAACGATCCCATGTGCAGCCACAGCGATGCCGCACCCGGTCCGCCGTTATAAAAGAACGTCACCGGCCGGTTCCGCGCTTCGACCCCGTCCTGCGTGTACGCCACGTAGAAGATGCTGGCATTTGCCTTGCCTTGCTCATCGCGCAGCAACAGATTTCCCGCAGTCGCCGTATAGCGGATCGTCTGCCCGCCGCCCTTCCACTCGTGCGACGTCACCGAGCTCGTCTCCGGCGGAATCGGCAGCTCGCCTTCCTTCGTTTGCGCCGCCTCCGTCCGTCCTCGCGCCTCCCCGCCAGGTTCAGCATTGCGTTGCTGCTGCTGCCGAGTCTCGCTGCCCTGCTCCGGTCCACGCGGCTGACGCGTCTCCGCCGTCTGAGCTCCCGCCATCAGGCAGATCGCCGTCCATCCCGCCGCTGCGCCCCGCACTACCGCTCCGCCGTACGTTCAACTGGTCTCTCCCATGAACTATCGATGCACATCCGCATATCACATCTTTGCCAACATCATACCCACACTCGCGGCAAGCCCTTCACCGGGCATCTTTTAGAAGCGCCGCTACGTCTATGCGGACTGACCACTTACTCCGTCTCCTCCCCACTTCACCTACCAGCACACGAGGCACCCATGAGCAAAGCACCCTGCGCCGACCTTGAATCCGAGGACGCGACCTCCTCCGCGCCCCAGGACTCCGGCTTTACCCGGCGCACCTTCGTCAAGACCGCCGGCGTTCTCGGAGCCGCTGCCGCCACTGGCGTGCCCCCGATCGCTCTGGGCGAGCCACCGCACGCCCAAGGCGCAGTCCAGACGCTCAACCTCACACTCAAGGTCAACGGCGAGTCGAAGTCGCTCGCCCTCGACTCCCGCACCACGCTTCTCGATGCCCTGCGCGAGTACCATGCAACTCACCGGCTCGAAGAAAGGCTGCGACCACGGCCAGTGCGGCGCCTGCACCGTGCTGCTCGACGGCCGGCGCGTCAACTCCTGCCTCACCCTCGCCGCCATGGCCGAAGGTGCCGAGATCACCACCATCGAAGGCCTCGCCAAAGGCGATCAGCTCCATCCCGTCCAGGCCGCCTTTCTCGAGCATGACGGCTTCCAGTGCGGCTACTGCACCCCCGGCCAGATCTGCTCCGCCGTCGCCCTGCTCGACGAGCAGAAGAAAGGCGAGCTCTCGCATCGTCTCCTGGCAAGGCAAGGAAGAGCAGGCCCGCAGCCCCCATAACCCCGAGCTCACCGACAACGAAATTCGCGAGCGCATGAGCGGCAACATCTGCCGCTGCGGCGCCTACCCCAACATCGTCGCCGCCGTCCGCGCCGCATCGCGTCAAGGAGCACAGGCATGAACCCATTCCAGTACCAGCGCGCCACTGCGACCGACGACGCCATTCACGCCGGTGCCCAGCAAGAGCGCGAAGTTCCTCGGCGGCGGCACCAACCTCATCGACCTGATGAAGTACGACGTCGAGCACCCCACCACGCTCATCGATGTCACCCACCTACAGTTCTCGCGCAGGTCACCACCGGCCCGAACGGCGGAGCCACCATCGGCGCTGGCGTCCGCAACTCCGACCTCGCCAACCACGAGATCATCCGCACCCAGTACCCGCTGCTCTCGCAGGCTCTGCTCGCCGGGGCCAGTCCGCAGCTGCGCAACATGGCCACCACCGGCGGCAACCTCCTCCAGCGCACCCGCTGCTACTACTTCATGGACACCGCATTCCCGCAATGCAACAAGCGCGACCCCGGCTCCGGCTGTGGCGCCATCAAGGGCTTCAACCGCATCCACGCCATCCTCGGCCAGACCGATAAAGGTACAGCGAGCAGCGAGACCTGCATCGCCACCAACCCCTCTGACATGAACGTTGCCATGGCCGCCCTGAACGCGACCATCCAGGTCCAGGGGCCCAAAGGCAAGCGCTCCATTCCCATCGCCGAGTTCCACCGCCTCCCCGGCAACACGCCGCAGGTCGACACCACCCTGCGTCCCGACGAACTCATCCTCGCCGTCGATCTCCCCGCTGCCAGATTCGCGAAGAACTCCTATTACCTCAAGGCTCGCGATCGCCAGAGCTACGCCTTCGCCCTCGTCTCGGTCGCAGCTCGGCCTCGAGATGGACGGCAACACCATCAAGTCCGCTGGCCTCGCCCTCGGCGGCGTCGCCCACAAGCCCTGGCGCTCTCCTGAGGCCGAGCACGCCCTCACCGGGCAGCCCGCGACCCCCGAGACCTTCCGGAAGGCGGCCGACCTCGCCGTTGCCGGAGCCAAGGGCTATGAGCACAACGCCTTCAAGATCGAGCTCGCCAAACAGATGCATCGTGCGCGCCCTTACCCTCGCCGCACAAGGAGTCCAGGCATGACAGGCTTTCAGGAAGAGAAAGAACAGCACGCACCAGAAGCAGCTTGACCATCGTTACGACGGCGTCGCCAAGGTCACCGGCAAAGCCAAGTACGCCGCCGAGTTCGACGTGCAAGAATCCCGCGTACGCGCTGATGATCCAGAGCACCATCCCCAGCGGAAGCCTCACAGCCATCGACCAGACCGCCGCGGAAAAGGCGCCCGGCGTCCTTGCCATCATTACGCCCTTCAACGCCCCGCAGCTTCCCAAGCCCAAGCCGCAGCCGCCTGCTCGTCGCCATGTCACCGTGCTCCAGGAGAAGGACATCTGGTACAACGGACAGCCCATCGCGCGTTGTCGTCGCCAATTCCCTTCCCGAAGCCCGTTACGCCGCAACGCTGCTGAAGATCACCTACGACCGCACTCCTCCGAAGCTCGACTTCAAAGGCCGTCTTGGCGAGGGCCGCCCGCCCAAGCAGCAAGGCCGCGAACCCGCCGACACCAAGCGAGGAGACGTCGACGCGTCCTTCAATAAATCCGCCGCAAAGATCGAGGTCACCTACACCACTCCCGTCCAGAACCACAACCCCATGGAGCCGCACGCCACCATCGCCGAGTGGAATGGTGACAAGCTCCACGTCTACAACGCTACCCAGTACATCGATGGCGACAAAATGAGCATCGCCCGCTACCTCGGTATCCCCACCGATAACGTCCATACCGAGTGCCCCTACACCGGCGGCGGTTTCGGCTCCAAAGGCTCCACGTGGTCGCACGTCGTCCTCTGCGCGATGGCCGCCAAGGTCGTCAACCGCCCCGTTAAGCTCGCCGTCGAACGCAATCAGATGTTTGGGCCCGTCGGCACTCGCCCCACCACTGTCCAGAAGTTCCGGCTCGGCGCCTCCCCGGACGGCAAGTTCCTCGCCATCCAGCAGGACGTCATCGAGCACACCTCTGTCATGGAGGACTTTCTCGAGCCCTCCGCCTTCCAGACCCGCTACCTCTATAACTCCGAGGCCAACGCCACCAGCCATCGCCTGGTCGAGATGAATCTCGGCGTCCCCACTTTTCAGCGAGCTCCTGGCGAAGCCACCGGAACCGCAGCTTTTGAAGCTGCCGTCGACGAACTCGCCTATGCGCTCAAGATGGATCCGCTCCAGCTTCGTCTCGTCAACTACGCCGAGAAGGACGTCGAAAAGGACAAGCCCTGGACCTCCAAGCACCTCCGCGAAGCCTACCAGCAGGCCGCCGAGCGCTTCGGCTGGTCTAAACGCAACGCCACCCCCGGGCAGATGCGCGAAGGCAACAAGCTCATCGGCTACGGCATGGCCACCGCCATCTACGGCGCCAACCGCTCCGCCGCCCAGGCCACCGTTCGTATCCTTCCCAACGGCCGCGGATTCGTCGGCATCGCCACGCAGGACCTCGGCACCGGCACCTACACCATCATGGCCCAGACCGCTGCCGACGCTCTCGGCCTCGATCCAACGCAGATCGACGTAAAGCTGGGTGACTCCACCCTTCCCAAGGCGCCCGTCTCCGGAGGTTCCCAGACCGCCGCCTCCATCTGCCCCGCAATCCCTGCCGCCGCACTTCAGGCCTGCTCAAACTCCAGGAGATGGCAGGAGCCGACGCGCAATCACCCCTCCACGGCCTTAAGTCCGCGGAAATCGACTTCAAAGGACGGCAAGCTCTTTGCGAAGAACGATCCCTCCAAGTCGGAAAGCTATGCCGCGATCCTGACACGAAACGGGGGCAAGACGGTCGAGGGCCAGGGCTCCGCCGAGCCCTCCGAATCGCACGAAGCCTTCACCTCACAATCTTGGGGGGCCATCTTCGCTGAAGTCGCCGTCGATGTTGACACCCACATGGTCGAGGTCCGCCGCGTCGTCGCCACCTACGACATCGGCACCCTGATGAATCACAAGACCGGCATCAACCAGCTCCTGGGCGGCATCGTCTGGGCCGTGTCCATGGCCCTCCACGAAGAGTCACACATCGACCCCGTCTGGGGCCGCACCGCCAACGAAAACCTCGCCGAATACCACGTTCCCGTCAACGCCGACATCGGCATCATCGACGTCACCTGCCTCAACATCCCCGACACCAAGTTCAACCCGCTCGGTGCCCGCGGCATCGGCGAGATCGGCATTACCGGAGCCTCCGCCGCGATCGGTAACGCCATCTTCAACGCCACTGGCAAACGCATCCGCGACTACCCCATCACGCCTGACAAGATCATGCTGGCTAAGTCCGTCATCGCCTGACGCACGTCTGAAACCCAACGCACGTCTGAAACCCAACGCCTCGGGACGCCCACCCATGCGGCTCCCCACAGGAGCACTCATGCCCAAAGCCATTGGCTACGCCGCAAAACACTCCTTCAGCAGCCTCAAACCCTTCGAGTTCGAACGCGAAGAGCCCAAGCCAAACGAGGTCGAGATCGAGGTCCTCTTCTGCGGCGTCTGTCACTCCGACATCCACCAGGTCAAGAACGAGTGGTCGAACACCGTCTATCCCTGCCTTCCCGGACACGAGATCGTCGGCCGTGTTCGCAACGCCGGAGCCAGCGTTACGCGGCACAAAATGGGCGACCTCGTAGGTGTGGGCTGCATGATCGACAGCTGCCACCAGTGCGAGCCCTGCCGCTCCGGCGAGGAGAACTACTGCGAAGGCCCCAACAGCTGGCTCGCCACCTACAACGGCCCTATGGTCCCGAAAAAGAAATCTCCCGATGGCACAAATCACTACGGCCGCGACAACACCTACGGCGGCTACTCCACCTCCGTCGTGGTGCGCGAAGACTTCGTCCTCAAGATCCCCGCCACCCTCAAGCCCGAGGTCGCAGCGCCCATCCTCTGCGCCGGCGTCACCACCTTCTCCCCGATGCGACACTGGGGCGTCAAAGCAGGCGACAAGGTCGGCATCATCGGCTTCGGTGGCCTCGGTGACATGGCCGCCAAGCTCGCCAAAGCGATGGGGGCCGAAGTCGTCCTCTTCACCACCACAAAAGAGAAACTTGAAGAAGCCACGCGACTCGGCGTCACCGCAGTCCTCGAAGGCGACCTCAAAGCCGAGCGCGATCCCGCCAATCCCCACACCTCCAGCTTCGATTTCATGCTCTCCACCATCCCCGAGAAGACCGACCTCAACCCTTTCCTCCCCCTGCTCAAGCGCAACGCCTCGCTCGTCGTCGTCGGGGCACTCGAACCGCTCTCTCCCATGAACAACATGCAGACCGCCGGCCATCGCAACTCCGTCGGCGGATCGCTCATCGGCAGCATCAAGGAGACCCAGGAGGTTCTCGACTTCTGCGCCAAGCACGGCATCGGTCCGGACATCCAGGTCATCGACATCGCGGACATTAACGATGCGTACGAAAAGGTTGAGAAAGGCGAAGTTCGCTTCCGTTTCGTGATCGACATCGCCTCGCTCAAGAAAGCCTGAACGCGGTATCCGGGTCTGGTTTTCGGCCCCAGGCTATCCGACAAAAACCAGGCTGGGACGCAATCACTTCAGCCGGAATCTTATTAAGGTGGTTGGTTGTGGCAGAAGTGACAATCAGGAAAGACACGAACGAAGTCTCTCAACCGGACGAGACGTCCCTTGAGACTCAAGCGCTGAGCGTATCTCGCCGTTCCTTTCTCGGCGCCGGCTCAGCTGCCTTTGCCCTTACCGCCCTCACGGCCAGCCGCGCAGAAGCGCAGGCGCCCGGCAACGTCCATCAGGCGGAGCACGACCAGAGCTCGAGCAACCCCGGACCCGAGAATCGACCAGTCGCCGCCCAGGAGCCTGACGCAAATACACCCCCTCCTACCGACAAAGGCGATGTCCCTACCTTCTGGTACTCGTTCTCACTGGCACGCAAGCGCGTCGAAGAAGGCGGCTGGGCGCGCCAGGTCAACATCAAAGACCTGCCGCTCGCCACTGAGATCGCCGCCGTCAACATGCGCCTCACCGCGGGTGGCGTTCGCGAGCTGCACTGGCATGCCGCAGCCGAGTGGTCGCTCATGCTGAAGGGTAATGCCCGCCTCACCGCCATCGACGACAAGGGCAAGAGCTACGTCAACGACGTCACCGAAGGCGACCTCTGGTACTTTCCCACCGGCGTCCCGCACTCCATCCAGGGACTCGGCCCGGATGGCTGCGAGTTCCTGCTCGTCTTCGACGACGGCAGGTTCTCGGAGTTCGACACCACACTCATCTCGGACTGGCTCGCCCGCACCCCCAAATCGGTTCTCGCCAAAAACTGGGGCGTCTCCGAAGCTGCTCTCGAAAAAATGCCGAAGGAGGAGCTCTACATCTTTCAGGGCAGGCCGCCCGCCTCGCTCGAAGACAGATCGCCGCGCTGCGCAGAACGCTCGCGGGCCCTCTCCCGTCTCCTTCGATTTCAAGATGCACACCATGCCGCCCACCCACAAAAACCAGCACGGCGAAGTGCGCATCGTGGACATCCGCAACTTCCCCGATCTCGGTCACCATCGCCATGGCCCACGTCGTCGTCAAGCCCGGCGCCATGCGCGAGCTCCACTGGCACTCCAACGCCGACGAGTGGCAGTACTACATCCAGGGCAGGGGCCGCATGACCCTCTTCATCAACGGCGGCAAAGCGCGTACGCTCGACTTCAACGCGGGCGATGTCGGCTATGTCCCCCGCACCTTCGGCCACTACATCGAAAACACCGGCGACACCGACCTCATCTTTCTCGAGATGTTCAAGGCCAACGCCTACCAGGACTTCTCGCTCTCCGACTGGGTCACCCACACGCCTCCCGAACTCGTCATGGACCATCTCCAGATCAGCCAGGAAACGCTGGCCGCAATCCCACGCGATAAACCCCTGGTCATCGGCTAAATTGTGGCCGTTGCCCCTGCCGCGGCCTGTTCCTTCGCTTGTCATTCAGGAGCGAATCGAAGGAATCTGCTGTTGTCCTTGCCCTTGCCGTTGACTGTTCTTTTGCTTGTCATTCAGGAGCGGAGCGGAGGAATCTGCTGTTGTCCTTGTCTCCGCTCACGGTAAAGACCTAAGCTCAGTCACCCACGCGAGAAGTCCATGCCACAGCCCAGCCCGCCCGTCCTCAACACCGAATTCATCGAAGCCAACGGCATCCGCTTCGAGGTCCTCACCTGCGGCGCCGGAGACACACTCGCGCTCTGCCTGCACGGCTTCCCCGAAGTCGCTCTCAGCTGGCGCGAGCAGATGGTTACGCTCGCCGCAATGGGATACCGCGTCTGGGCTCCGAACCAGCGTGGCTATGGCCATACCAGCCGTCCCCCTGCCGTCGAGGACTACTCCATCGAGCACCTGATGGACGACGTCGCCGGCCTCATCGACGCCTCCGGCGCAACGCGTGTCGTCCTTCTCGGTCACGATTGGGGCGCCATCGTTGCCTGGTGCTTCGCCACGCGCAGGCTGCGTCCGCTCGATCGCCTGGTCATCATCAACGTCCCGCACCCCGTCTGCTTCCATCGCAGCCTCAAACGCCCCGGGCAGATGCTTCGGTCGTGGTACGCCGCCGCCTTCCAGATCCCCGCGCTCCCGGAGTGGCTTCTCGCTCGCAACAACGCCCGCGCGGTCGGCGAGTCCATGCTCCGCACCTCCACCGCGCCGGACCGCTTCCCGCGTGATCTCATCGAAGCCACACAGGCCAACGCCGCCCAACCCGGCGCTCTCAAAGCCATGATCGGCTGGTACCGCGCCTTTCTCCGCGGCGGCGGTCTCCGGCGCCAGCTGCAACGAGGCTTCCCTCCGATCGACGCACCAACCCTGCTCCTCTGGGGCGAGGAGGACGAATTCCTGGCGAAGTACACGATCGACGGCACCGGCGAGTTCGTTCGCCATCTCACCCTGCGCTTTCTGCCGGGCGTCTCCCATTGGGTTCAGCAGGACGCAACCGAGCAGTGCAACGCGGAGCTGAGATGCTTTCTCAACCTCCGCAATGCGTGAGAGCCGCAACCTCTATCCATCGCACCCTGCAATGATTGAGTCCATCTTTCATTGGAAGATCCTTTCCGCCGCCGTGCGAAGATTGCTGTAGCTCGATGGACTCCGCAACCCTCACCTCCCTTCTCCAAAGCACCTTCGGCCACAGCACCTTTCGCGCCAACCAGAAGGCCGTCTGCGAAGCCGCAACAGACGGCCGCGACGTCCTTCTGGTTATGCCCACCGGCGCCGGCAAGAGCCTCTGCTACCAGCTTCCCGCCATCGCCCGCGGCGGCACCGCCCTCGTCATCTCGCCACTCATTGCTCTCATGGACGATCAGGCCGCCAAGCTCTCCGCCCTCGGCCTCCGCGTCGCTCGCATTCACTCCGGCCTCTCACGCGAAGACTCCCGCCAGGCCTGCCGCGACTACCTCGACGGCACCCTCCAGTTCCTGTTCATCGCCCCGGAGCGCCTCCGCGTCCCCGGCTTTCCCGAGATGCTTGCCCGTCGCAAGCCCGCTCTCATTGCCATCGACGAAGCCCACTGCATCAGCGCCTGGGGACACGACTTTCGTCCCGACTACCGCACGCTAGGCGAACACCTGCCAGCTCTCAGGCCCGCACCGGTCATCGCTCTCACCGCCACCGCTACACCCACCGTCCAGCGCGACATCGTCGCTCAGCTCCGCCTCTCCGATCCCGCGCTCTTCATCCACGGCTTCCGCCGTCACAACCTTGCTATAGAGGTCGTGGAGCTCTCCAAACCTCGTCGCAACGCTTTCGTCGTCAACCTCCTCAAACCCGAAACCGCACGTCCTGCGATCGTCTACGCCCCTTCGCGCAAGTCCGCCGAAGAGCTCGCCGGCCTGCTCGGCCGTACCGCCGCCGCCTATCACGCCGGGCTCGACCCCTCCACCCGCGACCGCGTTCAGACCGCCTTTCTCTCCGGAAAGATCGACGCCGTCGTGGCCACCATCGCCTTCGGCATGGGCATCGACAAGGCCGACGTCCGGACCGTGATCCACACCGCACTTCCCAGCTCCGTCGAGGGCTACTATCAGGAGATCGGCCGCGCCGGCCGTGACGGGGAACCATCCCGCACGGTACTCCTCCACGGTTTCGCCGACCGCAAGATGCACGAGTTCTTCCTCGAACGCGACTACCCCGCCGCCACCGAACTGGCCCGCGTCGCCGCCGTCCTCACCCCCGACCTCCAGCACCCCGAAGACCTCACCCGCCGCCTCCGCATGGACCCCGACATCGTTGCCAAATCCCTCGATAAATTAGCCTCCCAGGGCGCCGCCGCGTTCGACATCGAAGGCAATGTCCGCTCTACGGGCAATCGGGACTGGCGCACCGGCTACGACGCCCAGCTCGCCTTCCGCCGAAGCCAGATCGACCGCATGGCCACCTTCGCAGAAGCCCAGGGCTGCCGCATGACCGCCCTCGTCCAGCACTTCGGCGACACCGCCGACGGACTCCGTCCGTGCGGCCATTGTGACTTCTGCTCCCCCGAATCCACCACCGCCCAGACGTTCCGGCAAGCAACGGACCAGGAACAACGCCACCTCCGCTCCATTCTCCGAGCCCTCGAATTCAACGGCCGCTCCACCGGCAAACTCTTCACCGACCTCGCTCTCCCGGCCCCCTACGGCAAAGACCGCAAACAATTCGACACTCTCCTCGACGCCCTGGCCCGCGCCGGCCTCCTCACCCTCACCCCGGACACCTTCACCAACCCCGAAGGCCGGGAGATCACCTACAAAAAAGCCACCCTCACCCACGAAGGCCGTAACTTGGAGTCAGGCGATCTCCCGGTTAACCTCCGCGACACCGAAGCCGAAGAAGCCCCACCCTCCCGCAAACGTTCCCCCAAAGATCTGTCGTCCCGACCGGAGGCTCGAAGAGCCGCAGTGGAGGAACCTGCTTCACCTGCTCAGCTCACCCCAGCCCAGCAAACCCTCGACCAAACCCTCCGCACCTGGCGCAAAGCCGAAGCCGTCAAAGCAGGCAAGCCAGCCTTCTTCGTCCTGTACGACCGAACCCTAACCGCCATCACCCTCGCCGGCCCACAAACCATCTCCGATCTCCAGCGCATCCCGGGCATAGGCCCAGACAAATGCGAGAAATACGGTGCCGAACTGGTAGCCATCTGCCGGGCAGAGCCCGCCGATCCCCGCCCCACCCCACTCGCAACCACCCACTCGCCGTCATCTCGATCGAAGGCGCAGCGCAGCGAAGCCGAAGCGGAATCCCCCCTGCATTCCGCACGCACCAGCACGCCCGCACCGCAGCGGCCGAAAACCCCAGCGCAAGCCCCGGCTGACCTAACCCCCACCCAACAAGCCCTCGACACCCGCCTCCGCACCTGGCGCGCCGCCGAAGCCGAACGCCTCAACCTCCCCCAGTTCTTCGTCCTCGGCGCCGCCACCCTCCGCAACATCATTCTTCAGCAGCCCCGCACCCTCGCCGATCTCCGCTCGATCGAAGGCCTCGGCCCCGAGAAGTCCGAGAAGTTCGGCCCCGCCATCCTCGAGGTCCTCAACACATGAGCCACACCCCGGACCACATACACACCCCCACCATCGACGAGCTAGCCGCCCACTGCTTCGGCTGCGGCGCCGCCAACCCACAAGGCCTCCACCTCCACTTCACCCTCGACACCGCCGATCCCAACCACCCCACCGCCACAGCCGTCGTCAACCTCACCGAACTCCACCAGGGGCCGCCGGGCCACATCCACGGAGGCATCGTCGCCACGCTCTGCGACGAAGCCATGTCGAAGCTCAACCGCCCACTCGGCCTGCTCGCTATGACCCGCCACATGGAGGTCGATTACCTCCGCCCCGCCCCCCTCCACACGCCCGCTCACCCTCACCGCCCGCCACCTCCGCCGCGAAGGCCGCAAGCTCTTCCACACCGTCGAGCTCCAGCTCCCCAATGGCGAAACTCTCGCCCGGGGCAAAGGCCTCTTCATCGTCATCGACGAGCGCGTTCTTACCCAGGTCGAATCGCCCCAACCTCAACCCTGACCCGGCTCCAACCCAAGCAGTTCTACTCGGGCAATCCGCGCAGTCTGCGGTAAGCCTTTCGCCACCGAGCCATCCCAGAACCCACACCACAGAACTGCTAAAATGAATGTCCGCAGCAGCTGCCCTCCCGAAAGCATCGCAGAGCGGCCCGCAAGGAGACTTCCCATGCCAGATCACGCCAGCAACGGCAACCAGCCCTCGACCACACTTCGCCTCAAGACCGGCCTCGCCGAGATGCTCAAGGGCGGCGTCATCATGGACGTCATGAACGTCGAGCAGGCGCGCATCGCCGAGGAGGCCGGTGCCGTCTCCGTCATGGCTCTCGAACGCGTGCCCGCCATGATCCGCGCAGAGGGCGGCGTGGCTCGCATGGCCAGCCCCAAGCTGATCCGCCGCATCATCGAGCTGTCTCCATCCCCGTCATGGCCAAGGCCCGCATCGGCCACTTCGCCGAGGCCCAGGTGCTCCAGCATCTCGGCGTCGACTTCATCGACGAGTCCGAGGTCCTCACGCCCGCCGACGAGACCTACCACATCGACAAGCACGCCTTCACCACGCCCTTCGTCTGCGGCGCGCGCAACCTCGGCGAAGCCCTCCGCCGCATCGCCGAAGGCGCCGCCATGATCCGCACCAAGGGTGAGCCCGGCACCGGAGACGTCGTCCACGCCGTCCAGCACATGCGCCAGATCGTCCGCGAAATCAAAGCCCTCACGGTTCTCGGCGACGAAGAGCTTTACCACGCAGCCAAAACCCATGGAGCACCCTACGAGCTCGTCCGCATGGTCGCCAAAGCCGGCAAGCTCCCCGTCCCCAACTTCTCCGCGGGCGGCATCGCTACCCCCGCCGACGCCGCCCTCATGATGCAGCTTGGCGCCGAAACCGTCTTCGTCGGCTCCGGCATCTTCATGAAGGGTGGGGCCACTCCACTCGACGTCGAAAACAACCCGCTCGAACGCGACGAGGCTGTCTCCCGAGCCCGCGCCATCGTCCTCGCCACCACCCACTTCAACGATCCAGCCGTCGTCTCCGAAGCCTCCGAAGCCGTGATCGGCTCCATGAAGGGTCTGGCAGCCGCCGCCATCGAAGAAAAGAACCTGATGCAAACCCGCGGCTGGTAGTCTCCCCACCCGCGCGGCCATTCTCTAACGCAGCTTTAGCGAGAGAACCTCGGCCGGAGTCTGCTCGTCGAACAGTACCTGGTCGGCAGCCCTCCTGCGAGCCTCGCCGATCCGCCTCGCCACACCCACCGCGGCCGCCAACACGCCGATCATCGTGATCGATGTCATCGGGTGTGCCAGGGTGCGATCCTCAAAGCGCGCCGCTTCTGAGACCAGCCGTAGGGAAACCAAAAGCGCAACCCAGAAAGCAACGTGAATCCTTCCCTTGCCTGGCAGGTAAGAACACGTAAACGGAATCTTCTCGAAGCCGTACAGACACACGTCCACAAGCAGCACTCCTACCAACAGCATCGTCGCAACATGTGCTGCCATACTCCGCCACGGATAGCGAGCCACCAGCCCACCCGCAACAATCAGCGGCAGCGGCACCCCGATCAGGAACATCCAGGAAACGTGCACCGCTCTCCCGTACAAATGCGCCGGTCGTACCTGCGTCACCCGAAAAATCCAGTTCGCCGGAAGCGTGATCGGAATGGAGGCGACCACGCGGAGCGCAAGCACCGTCAGAAGCATCAGCACAAGGCTCGACAGCAAAAAAGCAAGTCCTATGCCAGACTGCGTGGAAGCCGTTCCTCCCAGCGCTGTCCTCCCATAACCAACCACAATCGCCAGTCCAAAGCCCCAATACACGCTCAGGATCATGCGATGTCGGCGGCTTCTCAGCAGGGTACGCAGGCTGAACGCAGTGATCGCCCCCCCGAGAGATCCACCCAGGCGCGGCGACCAGGTGACACCGCGTGCCACGGGCACTATGTCCGGCTGCTCGACGATCTTCGGCAGCATGCGAAAGTACGAGAGCATCAGCGCCGCGGACGCGCCCCCGGTCGTAACCACCAACCCGGCCCACGCTCGCTGTGCCATCGGTGCAAGCGCGATATGCATCGAGCCGTTCAACTGTTGAAACAATCCAAGGAACCAGTACGACGGAAGGCACGCGAGCAGACGCTGATTCTGCGCCGCCTGCAGCGCACTTGGCGACTCCAGCGAGGGCTCAAGAAAGAAGACACTGAGCAGCAGACAAAAAGCCGCCGCCTGGAGAGGTGCGGAAAGCCGCAGAAATATCTGTCGCGGAAGCAGGTTGGCAGCCGCCCCTTGCACAGCAAGCACCGCGAACACCACAAAACACCCAGCCAGAGAGAGCGTCAGCCAGTACGCCAGAAGAGCGTGCGCTGCAGCGAGGGAGCCGCCGGTCGCCCCGAAGAGCAAAGGCCACGTAAGACCCGAAAAAATGTTCAGACTTACCATTGCCAGCAACGGCGCAGCGAACAACGCAGCGACCTTTGCCAGAAACAACGTACTCGTTGCAACCGGCAACGGCGCGAGCACAAGCACGTCGCGCCGGTCCGGATACGCCGACTCCCAGTTCAGCACTGTCACCAGACCGGCCACCGTCATCGTCAGCGCAAGAAAGAAGTGCTCCGCCGTCCATCTGTCCGTCGTCTGCAGGTGACCTCCGCCCAGCAGCAGGATGGGCAGCGCGAACAGGAAGCTGACGCTCGCAAAGGTCGTGGCAAACTGCCCCAGCAGCCGCGTCGGATCAGCATCGCCTGACAACAGCTCCAGGTCCACCACACGCAGAAGGAAAACCCCGTACAGAATGCGGAACTGCCGCATGCTCCTGTTCTCGTTAAGCATCGATCAGATCCGCGATCTCTCGGGAAATAGCTCCGGCATCCTGTTCCACCGCAAGCTGCGAAAAGATCTCCTCCAGCGTCGGCACGGACATTAGCAGCCGCAGATTCTCGATGGAATCGTCAGCCACAACCCTGCCCTTGTGAAGAATCACCACGTGAGAACACACGCGCTCCACCGTCTCCAGCTCATGCGAACTGAAGAGGACGATCTTGCCCCGGTCCGCTAGCTCCCGGATCAGGCTGCGAAGCATCAGCGACGAGCCCACGTCCAATCCTGAGAACGGTTCGTCCAGCAGAATCAGCTCAGGGTTGTGCATCAGCGCCGCCGAAAGCAGGATCTTCTGGCGCATCCCCTTCGAGTAGGACGAGATCGAAACATCGCGGTCGCCATAAAGACCAAACAGCCGCAACAGACCATGGATCCGCTCGGCCTCGACCTTGCGATCCATGTCTCGAAGCTGCGCCACCATGACCAGGTACTCCATGCCGCTCAGGTGCGTGTAGAGGTGCGGCTCCTCGGGCACATAGCCCATGCGCTGCCGAAATCCCAGCAGATCGTCGCGAATCGGCCGTCCTCCGAAGAGAACTTCGCCGGAACTTGGCTCGATCAGCCCAGTAATGATCTTCATCGTGGTCGATTTGCCCGAGCCATTTGCCCCGAGGTACCCGGTTACCTCGCCCGCGCGCGCGGTAAAGCTTACAGCTTCGACAGCAGGGATACTGGAGTAGCGCTTGTGCACATTGACCAGTTCAAGCATGCAGGACCTACAACCTATGTAGCCTTCTATCTAGTCCGTGTCAAGTCACGCAAAAATGCGGGAACAAGACCCGCCTGCAACACAACAGCCGCTCACCAGGAGCGGCTGTTAGGTATCGCGGGCCAGTCTCGCAACTCACATTCGTTCTCTAGTGCGGACGTTCCCCGTTGTTCTGATAACCTCGCTGCCCCTGCCACCCCTGCTGATATCCATCGTCGTGAGCACGACGATCGTCGTCGTTCCGAAACTTGTGATTGTGCTCCTTACGCTGCTGCTTCTTCTGATAATCCTGATAGCCCTCCCGATTTCCCAGCTTGTAATAGCGGTTGTTCGAGTAGTCCTGATGCTGTGCCTGGTCGTGATCGTGATGGTCCTGATCCTGGGCCGCTGCGACAGTCACGGCAGCCACTGCGGGCACCGTCATCGAAGCCATCGTCAAACTCGCGGCGACAGCAAACAATCTCAATCCGTTCTTCATGGTTCCTCCTCGTACAAGCAAGCGAGAATCACCTCGGCTCACTTGGCTCTAGGATGCACTCTGGTCCGATCAGGGCTGCTATGAAATGAGCTCACAGTTTCTCGCAAATTATTGCAAATGGGGAACTTCTTTGCGTGTTTGAAGATACTCAGTGACCCTCCAGACACAGATAGCACCTGATAGGCTTAATCTTCTTCACCAAATCTGAATCGCATACCAGGGCCGGTCGCTCTCATCACTGTGCCCCACCAATTCTCCAATCTCCTCTTCACTCCCTCCGTCCAGGAGGTTCAGCGAGAACGGGGCAGCCAGCACGCGAACGAGATGCTCACGGATCGAGGCCCATCGAATGACCGCTTCGGCCCGGCTGAGACCGCCTTTATCGCCGCTCGCGACGGATTCTACATGGCCACCGTAGGCGAGACAGGCTGGCACTACATCCAGTTTCGCGGAGGCCCGTCCGGTTTCCTCCGCGTACTCGACGACCGCACCCTCGCCTTCGCCGACGTCACCGGGAATCGGCAGTACATCTCAGCCGGCAATCTACGCGCCGATGACCGTGTCGCCCTCTTTCTCATGGACTATCCGCACCAGACTCGCCTCAAGGTCCTCGGGCACGCCGAAATAACTCCCTGGGACCAGGCTGACCTCTCGATGCCCAATCTTCCAATGGACCCGAAGAGCCGCCCCGAGCGCGTCATCCGCATCCACTTAGAAGCTTTCGACTGGAACTGCCCCCAGCACATCCCGCAGCGCTGGACTGTTGATGAACTCAAACAGACCGACCTCTTCCGCCGCATCGAGGACCTTCAGGCGGAGAACGATCGCCTCCGCTCTCTCGTTGCTGCCGGGAAGTGACGACGTACCACACCACATACACTCAGGCCGAATTCTTACCTCTAGCAACAAGCGCTTTGGCGCAAACACTCGCGCAAGCTCGTAAACTGGAAGTAGAGTCAATCTCCAATGAAACGGAGACTCGGAGTGGCAAAGGTCCATGCCGCGATGCGTCACATGAGGTACGGACCTAAGTTGTCTCTTTCGAATACTTTGCACAAGATTGATGGGAGGGGAGGGGTGCCGGTGGCCAGTGATGCGGAGCTCTTACGCGTAGGCGTCCTCGCTCTTCAAGGCGCCTACGACGTTCACGCTGCCATGCTCCGGGAGCTCGGCGCCCAACCGGTCCTGATTCGCAAACCCTCGGAGCTTCACGGTCTCGACGGTCTCATCATTCCTGGCGGCGAG
This sequence comes from uncultured Acidobacteriaceae bacterium, assembly GCA_963778445.1. Taxonomy (GTDB): domain Bacteria; phylum Acidobacteriota; class Terriglobia; order Terriglobales; family Acidobacteriaceae; genus Edaphobacter. Next base: position 76,710 of record CAVZUG010000002.1, read on the forward strand.
TCCACAACTCTCCTCAAGCACCTCGAGCGCGACGGCTTCTTCGACGTCCTCAATGCCTTCGTCCGCACCACCCCAACCTTTGGCACCTGCGCCGGCTGCATCCTGCTCGCTACCGGCGTCGAACACCCGCCGCAGCGCTCCTTCGCCGCCCTCGACATCGACGTAGAGCGCAACGCCTACGGACGCCAGATCGACTCCACCATCCTCAACGCCCCGACCACCCTTCCCGGTGGCCTTCTGGAGATGGTCTTCATCCGCGCCCCCCGGATCACCCGCACCGGTCCCGATGTCGAAACTCTCGCCGAGCGCGACGGCGCCCCCGTCCTCGTCCGCAGCGGCCACCTCCTGGCCGCCACCTTTCACCCCGAACTCTCCACCGACACCCGCGTCCACCAGCTCTTCCTCGATCACATCGGTCGTCAACATCAACCCACCCCATGAGCCCCGGCACCCTCACCCTCCTCCGCTTCTGGCCTCTGCCCGCTAACGCCAGCGCCCATGGCCTGGCGCTCGACCGCCATCTCCTTCTAAATCTCTGGATCGTCCTTGCACTCGCCACCATGGCTCATGTCCTCCTGCTCTTTGGGCTCCTCTTCCGCAGGCGAACCCAGGAACGCGAACCCGCACACGACGCCCGCCACAAGCTCCGCCTCGAGTACCTCCCCCTCACCGCCTTGACGATCCTCTTCGCCGCCCTCGCGATCCGGGCCGAGCGCCTCTGGGCAGCGACCCGCTACACCGGCGCATCGCCCGCCGCTCTCCAGGTGGAAGCCACCGGGATGCAGTTCGCCTGGTACTTCCGCTACCCGGGACCCGACTACACCTTCGGCCGAACATCTCCTACCCTCGTTGATCCCGCAGCCGGTAATCCGCTGGGCATCGATCCCGCTGACGATCATGGGGCAGACGACATAACCACCTCCGAGCTCGTCCTGCCCTCCGGCCGCGAGATCGACATTACACTCCACGCCCAGGACGTCATCCACGGCTTCGCCATCCCCGAACTCCGCCTCAAGCAGAACGCGGTTCCTGGTGAGACTATCCATATCCACTTCACCCCGACCACCCCAGGCACCTACGCCATACTCTGCACTCAGCTCTGCGGCCTCGGACATTACCGCATGGACGCAACCCTGCGGATCCTCGCACCCCGTGACTTCGCGGCGTGGCTGGCGGCGAAGTCGAGTTCACACCCGCCAGTCAGCTAGCCCTTCCGCTCGCTGTGTTGGTGCTCAGCCGGTTCCATGCTCTACCCTCAAGGCAGCATGAAGCCGCAGACCTCAGTTCCGGCAAGCCCGCGCGTATCTCTTCCGCTCCGACGCTGGGTCTTCACCACCGACCATCACGTGATCGGGCTGCAGTACCTTGCTCTCGCCCTCATTGCCGTGGGGATCGGCACCGCCTTGTCGCTGCTTATGCGCCTGCACCTCACCTGGCCGGATCGTGTCCTCCCTTTCCATGGCGCGATCCTGCCGGAGGACTACCTCGCCCTTGTCACCGTCCACGGCACCCTGATGCTCTTCTTCGTCCTGACCACCGCCCCCCAATCCGGTTTCGGCAACCTCATTCTCCCCGCGCAGATCGGCAGCCCCGGCATGGCTCTGCCGGTCGCCAACGCCCTTAGCTTCTGGCTCACCGTTGTCGCGCTTGTCGTGCTCCTCGCGAGCACCTTCGTTCCCGGCGGCAGTCCCATCTCCGGTTGGACCGCCTACCCACCACTCTCTGCGGTAGCTTCCTCCGGCCCCGGCCAGGGCTCCGGTATGGATTGCTGGCTCGCCGCCATCGCCCTGTTCGCCGTCGCCTCCTGCCTGGCTTCAATCAACACTCTCGTCACCATCTTCAAGCTCCGCTGCGAAGGCATGACTTGGCAGCGTCTTCCGCTCACAGTCTGGGCCTGGTTCACCGCTGCCCTCCTCTCGCTGCTTGCCTTCTCCGTCCTCCTCGCCGCATTGCTCATGCTCTTCTGCGATCGCCACGCCGGCACGGGCTTCTTCGTGCCCACCGGCGATCTCGTCAACGGGACTCTTCAAGCTGCGGGGCACCCCGGCAACGGCTCCCCTCTGCTCTGGCTGCACCTCTTCTGGTTCTTCGGACACCCAGAGGTCTACATCGCGATCCTTCCCGGCATGGGCCTCACGTCCATGCTCCTCGCGAACTTCTCCCGGCGTAGAGTCTTTGGCTATCGCATTATGATCGTCACCACCCTCCTTATCGGTTTGCTCGGTATCCTGGTCTGGGGACACCACATGTTCGTCGCTGGCCTTAATCCCTTCGCCGGCACCGCGTTCTCTATCTCCACCTTGGCGATCGCTCTTCCCTCAGCTGCGAAAGTCCTCTCCTGGATCGCGACGACCTGGCGCTCGAAGCCCCGCTACACCGCCGCCATGCTCTTCTCGCTCGGCTTCGTCTCGCTCTTTATCACTGGAGGCCTCACTGGCCCCGTCCTGGCCCAGCCGATCCTTGACGAGTACCTTCACAACACCTTCTTTGTCGTCGCCCACTTCCACCTCATCATGGCTATGGCCGGCATCTTTGGACTCTTTGCCGCGACATACTACTGGTTTCCGTTCCTCACGTCGGTTAACGGCAGATCCGGCCGGCTCATGAGCGAAACGCTCGGGCGTTGGCACTTTTGGCTCACCTTTGCCGCCGCCTACGCCACCTTTCTCCCCATGCACCTAGCCGGCCTCATGGGCGAGCCGCGCCACTACGCGCAGCTTTCCGGTCTCCCTAATGCCACTGCCAACCGCCTCCTCATCCCTACTCTTCCCATCAACACCCACATCACCTACGGCGCTATATGTCTTGCGGCCTCGCAGCTGCTTTTCCTCTACAACCTCGTCCGCAGCTGGAACCGCGGCGCACTCGCTCCGGAGAACCCGTGGGAAGCCACTACTCTGGAGTGGCACCCCGGTTTCTCTTCCGCAGAAACTCAAAGCAGACCCACTACTTTGCCGAAGGAGCAACTTGAAGCCATGAAATCAGGTGCCGAGTTCCCTCAAGACCACCAGCCAATCAAGGTCTATCGTGGCCCCTGTCATTACACGGACACTGCCTTCTATCCACAGTGGCAGCAGGCCTCGCCCACGAGCCTCGAAGAGGAGTAATCTACGGAGACGCGCAACCTCTGACGCGAGGGCTTTCATGCCAGCCATCATTACTCCCGGCACAGACCGTGACCAACGCCGCCGGACCGACGACAACGACATAGGTTCCGGGCGAAGGCCACCCACCGACACCGATAAACGCACGGGAGGCGGCGGCGACGGCGATAATTGGAATGATCGGCCGCATGGCCGCCGCGGTCCCCGAGAGCGTCTCTCCCGCTACCGCATGGCCGTATTTTTTGCGCTTGCCGGCGATCTGATGTTCTTCATCGCCATAGTCAGCGCCTTCTTCGTCGCTCAGTCCAGCGGCCACTTCGATGCCTACAACGCCTACATCAACGAGTGGCTGCCAACGACGGTGCCGCCTGTGCTGTGGCTCAATACCGCCGTGCTGATCCTCAGCTCAGCCACCATGGAGATCGCCCGTCGCCGCATGTTTCATGAGCCTGACGTCATCGAAGAGTGGTTCGGGCTGGGCAGGCCAACTTCGCGGCGCGCGATGCCGTGGCTTGCCGCAACCGTTCTGCTCGGTCTCGTCTTTCTTGCTGGCCAGGCGCTAGCCTGGAAACAACTCGCCCTCCAGCATGTTTTTTTCAAGTCGAACCCGTCCAGTCATTTCTTCTTCCTCATCACCTACACGCACGCTGTGCACCTTTTTCTCGGAATCGGCGCCTTGCTGGCCGCCCTCTATGGTCTGTACGCGTCACGCCAGATCGAGAACCGACAGATTCTTGTGGACTGCTCCGCCTGGTACTGGCACTCGATGGGCTTGTTCTGGCTCTTTCTATTTACGCTTCTGGTGTTCTTTCAGTAATCGTGATCACTGAAAGAAGTACCGCACGTTCCCGGCAAGTTCATCCCGCCCGGTTCGTATTTTTACTGGCTCTCCTCCTGACACCCTCGGCGCACGGACAGGGTTGTGCTCAGTGCCGGGACAATGCGGCGGCCGCACCCCCGGCGACCCAACGCGCGTATCGGCATGCCATAGCTCTCCTTGCCCTAACCGGTTCCGGCATTTTTCTCGGAACCGTGATGCTGCTTCGCCGAAATCGCTAAGTCAAAGGTATGGTCGACATCCATCTCAGGTCGTGTCTGTGGTTTGGTAGGATGAACAACGGCGGCTGTCTCACCTATGCGCATCATTCAGACGGTCTTCGGCGTGTTTCACCACTTCGAACTCGCCCGTCAGCTGAAGGAACGCGGACATCTGCAGCGAATCTATTCCACTTGGCCGTGGGCTCGTCTCAGGCGCGAAGGCCTGACGCATGAGTTGGTGGGTACTTTCCCTTGGATTCATACTCCCGAGACCTTGATGTATCGGCTGAGGCTGACTCATCCATATCTACTTAACCAAATAGGTTATACCAATGCGCTGGCGTTTGACGCTTGGACCCACTCGCAACTACGGCACCTTCCTGCTCCCGATGCGCTCGTTGCGATTTCGGGCTCCAGCCTTCGGACTGGCACGATGCTGAAAGCCCGCGGCTCGCGCTTTATCTGCGACCGTGGATCTTCTCACCAGCGGTATCAAGAAGCGATCGTGAGCAAGGAATTTCGCCGATGGGGCGTAGACAGACCAGTTTCCGATATTCGGGATACTTTACGAGAGGAACGTATCTATGAGATCGCGGACGCCATCACGGTACCGTCAAGCTTTGCAGCACGATCCTTCGTCGATTGCGGCGTCCCTGCGGAGAAGATTAACGTTATCCCCTATGGTGTGCGGAACGAGCGGTTTCACAAGGTGGGGGATCCACCGAGCGAGCGATTCCAGGTGCTTTTTGCGGGAGCAGTCGGGCTGCGCAAAGGTTTTCCCTATCTTCTGGAAGCCTTCGCGAAACTGAAGCACGCCAACAAACTCTTGCGCGTGGTCGGTGCTGTGCAACCGGAGATGGCGCAGGTCCTGAAGCGCCTACCTCGCGAAAGTGTCGAGTTTCTGGGTAATGTGCCGCAGGAGCGCCTCGCAGAACTCATGAGCACGAGTCACGTTATGGTTTTGCCAAGCATTGAAGAAGGACTCGCTCTCGTGCAGGGTCAAGCACTGGCGTGTGGCTGCCCCGTAATCGCCTCCACGAATACCGGTGGCGAGGATCTCTTCACGGACGGCATTGAGGGATTTATCGTGCCGGTGAGAAGCGCTGGTGCAATCGCAGAAAAACTCCAGATGCTGGCGGACGATTCCAACCTGCAGCGGCAGCTAAGTGAAGCCGCGTTGCGGCGCGTGCAGTCCCTGGGGGGCTGGAATGATTATGGCAATCGGTGGGAACGGCTGCTACTTCAGCTTACGGGTGCTCCCCCACCGACGAAATGAACTAACTCGAGCCGGTCGCCTTCGCCCAAGAGAGTATCTTCCCATTCTCTGCGCGGGAGAATCAATCCGTTTCGCTCGATGGCTATACGGTCCGGCTGAAATTCAAGTTCGGCCACAAGCTGAGCTACAGTCGACCCCCTGTCGCTGTTCAAACTCATTGGCTCGCCGTTGAAGACAATCGTCAGAGACATAAAATTAGCGTATCAGCACAGATGCAGATGATCTCCCACGTGTTGAGCCGCAGCAAAGCTGGCCACACGTGGCACGGCCTGCGGTGATTGGTTATCTAACGCGCCTGAATACCCGTCGCGCATGGAATTAAAACGGTGCACGGCAGAATACCTGGGAGCTTCACTCTGTCGCTTTTACAGCGGTACTTAGACCAAATAATTCACGATTCCCGTAAAGGCCAAAGGTGGTTCAGCGGTCCCTTGCCGTGCCCAAGGGGAACCGCTGATCGCATTGCATGTGCGACGTAATCTTTGGCTCTGCGCACCGCCGTGGATGGATCGTCACCCAGCACAAGCCGGCTAAGAAGAGCCGCCGAAAAAGCACATCCCGTTCCATGGGTCGAGGAGGTCAGGATTCGTTCCCCGCGAATCACCTCAAGAGTGCCATCAGGTTGCAGCAACAGATCGTCCGGTGATTCGAGGTGGCCGCCTGTGATAGCTACAGTCAGACTCGTTCCGAGTTTCTGCAAGTTCGCGGCTGCGATCCCAAGATCTTCCTGGGAGGGCGGCCCTTGAGCGAGAAGGGCTCCGACCTCGTTGATATTTGGTGTGATCCAGTCCACTAGCGGAAGAAGCTCCGACCGGAGCTTGTCGACGCCGTCGGGATCCAGCAGATCACTGCCGGAGCTCGACCGGAGTACAGGATCGAGCACGACAAGAACTGGCCTATCGCGGCGAGCGCGTCGTAAGAACGCCGCGACGGCTGAGACAACAGCGGCCGTGGCGAGCATGCCGATCTTAATTCCCACCGGCGGGAGATCGTCATAGAGGCAGTCCAGAGTGGCAGCGACTGTCTCTGGTTGCGTAGGTTGTGTAAAGCGCACTTCCAAGGTGTTCTGGACTGTCAGGCCGGTGATGCAGGAGATGCCGAAGAGTTCGTGGGCGGCAAAGACCATTAGATCGGCCGTGACACCGGCGCCCGAGGACGGATCGAAACCGGCGATAGTCAGGACGCTTTTCATATGATGTGGCCGAGGAGCAGAGGTGCCGTATTGACTCCACGTTAGCAAAGATCGTCAGCCTTGGAGCTATCGCCGACCGATGGAGGTGCGAGAACCGGAGAGCTAAGATGGGCAAGAAGATAGGAGGACCAACGTGGCTGTGGAAACAAATGCGCGGGAGAGGCTGATTGTGGCGTTGGATATTCCGTCCGGCCGGCAGGCCCTGGAGATGGTCGACCGCCTGGAGGGTTCGTGCCAGTGGTTCAAGGTGGGGATGGAGCTCTTCTACACGGACGGTCGCGGAATCGTGGAGAGGTTGCGAGCGCGCGGATTCGAGGTGTTCCTTGATCTGAAGCTGCACGATATACCGAATACTGTGGCGGGGGCGGTTCGGTCGCTCGAGGGGCTCGGCGCTTCCCTGCTTACGGTTCACGCGGGCGGCGGGGAGGCCATGATGTCTGCGGCACGAGGGGCTGTGCGTTCGAGCACTCTGAAGCTGCTCGGGGTGACTGTGCTGACCAGCATGGATGCGGCGCAGCTCTCGGGTGTTGGTATTGCAGACAGCCCGGCGGATCAGGTTTTGAGGCTGGGGCGTCTAGCCTTGGGGGCGGGCATGGACGGGTTGGTCTGCTCGGCCGAGGAAACAGGAGTCTTGCGGGGGGCGCTGGGGGCCGGGACATTGCTGGTTGTGCCCGGCATCCGACCGGCGGGGTCGCGAGCCGGAGATCAGCGCCGTGTGGCCGAGCCGAGTGAGGCGCTGCAGCGCGGGGCTTCGATGTTGGTGGTGGGTAGGCCGATTACACAGGCAGCTGATCCCGGAGAAGCGGCCAGAAGGATTCTGGCAGAGATGGATGCTTCGATTTTGTCCTGAATATCAGCGATCCGGCGCAGAGAAGGGAGCCTGGCGGCGCCGGGCTCCCTTCAATCGCTGCAGATTCGTTTAGTTCCGGCGTCCCAGCGTCGGGCGGTCATCGCCGGAGTTGGTGGTCGGATTGTTTGGATCCGTGCTTCCACCGCCAACGCGCCGCAGCGTGGGCTTGTTGCCGTTTCCTTTGTCGTTCAGTTTGCGCTTGTTCTCGATGCGCGCGAGGCGGGACTTTACGTCGTCAAATTCGGACGTTGTAACGATGTAGTCGGGCTTCGGGGGCATGATGGTGGCGATCTCGACTTCGGAACGGTACATACGATCGGGGGTCGCCGGGTGATCGCTGAAGGCACGGGCGAGGGTGCCGGGCTTGTGCTTCTCGAGGGCGTCCAGCTTCTCGAAGAAGGTGATGAGCGCCTGTGGGTCGTAGCCCGTCTTGTACATGTACTCAAGCCCTAGCCAGTCCGCCTCGGACTCGAACATGCGGGAGAACTTGAGGAAGGTGAGGGGGATGGCGAGCTGGGAGGCCTCGTAAATGCCATACCCGGTGTAGGAGCCGGAGGTCATGATGATGAGGGGGATCTGGCCGATCTGCATGTAGTTCATGCGGGTCATCTCCCGGGCGGCGTGGTGCGCGCAGACGTGGGCGGTCTCGTGGGCCATGACGCCGGCGAGCTCGGCTTCCTCGTCCGCGGCGAGAATGAGGCCGCTATTGACGTAGAAGAAGCCGCCCGGGAGGGCCATGGCGTTGATCTCGTCGGAGTCGATGACCTTGATGGTGAAGGGGACCTTGCAGTCGGAGTTCTTGACGATGTTCTGACCGACGCGGTTGATGTACTCGACCACGACCGGGTCGGTGACCAGATGGGCCGACTTCTCGATTTCCATGGAGTACTGCTTGCCGTTCGAGATCTCCCAGTTGGTGGAGTAGAAGTTGCCCATGCCGCGGCCGCCGATGTTGCGATTGCCGATGGCGTCGACGTCATCCTCGCTGCCCTTTTTGATGTGTGGGTCGAGATCCTGGCCGGGAGACGGGAGCGAGTCGGTCTTCTGCTTTTTGGAGACCTCGTCGCGGGCGGCCTTGTCTTCGGCCGGGGTGGGTGGGGTGCTCACCGGGACGGGCTCTTTGGAGACCGGCGGGATGGCGTTCGGATCGGTGGTGGGCTGCTGAGCAAAGAGTCCGGTGGAGAGGGTGAGGGCGGTGGCTAGGCCGAGATGCGCGAGGTGACGCATGGTGAATCTCCTTGGGGGCCGCATCCCTGCTGCCGGGCGCAACTCCGCATACGTTGGACTAATTATGCGCCTGTTGGTGAGCTTTGGGCAGGACGTGTACTGTGAGCCTTTTGCCTGTGGGTGGGGTCACCCCTCCCCCCCCGTACTTCTTACAAAGTCTTCCAAGGAAAAGACTTAAGTCCGGACTTCGGACGGGACACCGCGCAACCACTGCAAAAGCAAAAAGATGGAGCCGGTCATCTCGAACTCTTCTTCAATTATATCGAGGCCAGTGGGGTGGCTACGCCAACTTCGTTCGGAAAGACTTCGGAGTGCCGGAGACGCGCGCCCCGGGTACACGTCCTAGAAATTCTTCCTTCGATGAGAGGTTCCCACGGGTCTACCAGGTGTTGTAGGAGGTGCCGTCGGCGCCAAGCATCTGGGCTCCGGAGTGGACGTCGCCGATACCGGAGTCGGTCTGGTCGAGGCTCTGGAGGGTGTCGGTCTGAACGGGCTGCCAGGTGTCGGAACGGTGGGTGAAGGGGTCCACCGGCATGACCTTGAGGTACCCGGCCTGGACGAGATCGTCGAGCGATTGCGGCGCCTTTTGTTTGTCGATGGTGTAGGAGTCAATCGCAGAGCGGAGGGTGTGGAGGTCTTCCTTGAGGACAGCTTCGCGAGCGTTGCGGACGTTCTGCACGTAGGCCGGAACTGCGATGGCGGCGAGGAGGCCGATGATGACCATGACGATCATCAGCTCGATCAGGGTGAATCCGGCGGTGCTTTTGTGTGCGGCGGGAAGAAGGGCAGATATATGGGTCTCTCCACTACCCCCTCGGTTCGCTGCGCTCTCTCGGGGTCCGGTGGAGATGACGGCGTGCGTGGGGGCTCCGGTCGAGGTGACGGCGACTTGAGGGATGCTGGTCGGGGTTGGGTTGGGGCTTACCATGTGGAGTATTTTGTGCCGTCCAAGGCGGTGGCCTGGCTTTTGGTGTGGACGTCGAAGACGTTCTGGCCGCCGAATGAGTCGGAGTCCGGATCATCCTGATTGGAGCGGAGGCCCCAGTCCGTGGAGTTGGTCATAGGGTCTGTTGGGATCTTGCGGAGGAATCTGACCTTTTTGGTTTGGACGTCGACGCCGTCGACGAGCGTCTGGAGATCGGGTGGGTAGTTCATGCTGTCGGCCTTGGTCTGAAAGGCTCCCTTTTCGGCTGCGTCCCGGTAACGGTCAATCGCGTCGCGCATCTCCCAGAGATCGCGGCGGAGTTCGCGCTCTTTTTCGCGCCGCACCTGAAAGCGCGCGATGGGGACGGCGGCGGCGGCGAGTATGGCGATAATTGCCACGGTGATGATGAGTTCGACGAGCGTCAGACCGGATTGGCGGGTAGGCGTATTGCGAATCTCAGCGGAAGTACTCCGGTCCAAAAGCGCTAACGGTTCTGGCGAGGCGAGGTGCATCGGGATCCTTCGACTACGGAGTCCGCGATAAAGCTGCGGACTCCTCCGCTCAGGATGACAGCTAAAGCTACGACGAGGTGCGGCTGCGCATGAGGAGAGCATCTATGGTTCATTTCACATGGACGACCGACGGCGTTCCGACGGCGGGGATGCTGACCTGACCACTGTTTTTGGCCCCAACCCTGGGCAGAGCGAGGTTGGAGTCACCCGCGGCGATGGCCTTGAAGGTGAGAACGCAGACGGCGCCCTGGCCATCGACGCCCTGGGTCTTAGGCGGACGTGAGGCGGAGATGGTGACGAGGCCGTTGCCGTCGTCACGATGCGCCATGGCGACTGCCTGACCGTCGCGGCCAAGAAGATCACCGGAGTCTACGTTGACCAGCTGAAGCACGGCGGGGTTGAACTGGAGCTGCAGCGGTACCGAGTAGAGGTCCTTCGCACCAGTGGCCATAACGGCTACCTGGAAGGTGCTGCCAACCGTCTGGTTTGCGTTGGGCACGGCCACAGAGAGGGCGACGGGCGTACCGGCGGGCGAGGTTTGCGCGCCTGGGGTGACCGGGGTCTGTACGCCGGGGCTGAACGGAGGCACTGGATTGCCGGGTGTGGGCATCTGTGCCTGCTGACTGAGCTGACCGACCATGGCGGAAGCGGCGACGGCGGCGGAGGTGTTGCTGGTCGCAGGCCGCGGTCGCGGGATCACCGGGAACTGCAACTCGGCGTTAGGATCGCGACGCAGCTCGATGGATTGACCGGTGCCCGTGTCGATTGCGCGCGTGTTGAGACGGGTGAGGACCGATTCGCGGACAATGTGCGGGATCATGAGGAAGACGATCTCGGCTGCCTGTGTCTCCTTATTTTGCGAGGAGAAGAAGTATTTGAAGAAAGGGATCTCGCCCAGGCCGGGAGTCCCTGACACGCCGAGAATATCCTGCTTCTGCACGATGCCGGCGAGGATTGAAGGCTCGCCCTCCTTCAGTTGAATGGTCTGCTCGGAGGCGTTCTGCGAGATGATGGGCTCCGTGACGCCGGAGATATTCACGTCCCCATTGTGCGATGAGACCTCGATCTTCATCTTGAGCGAGACCTCGTGATCGAAATGCACGCTGGGGGTCATGTCGATGGTGACACCGATGTCGATATAGGTGAACTGCGTCTGCACGCCGATGGAGCCGACACCGGTGGCGACGCCGGCGTTGTAGCTGCCGGTAGCGATTGGAATTCTGGAGCCGATTTTGAGCGTGGCGCGCTGACCGTCGGTGGCGCGGATGCGCGGGTTTTGCAGGACGCGGGTGTCGTTATCGGAGAGGAGCGCGTTGACCTGTCCGCCTGAGACCGTGACGGAGAAGTTATTGGCATTAAGATTGGCGAGATTATTGAGGGTGAGACCGCTGGAAGTGGACGGAGTGGGGGTTGTCCCTGTTCCCGTGCCGGTGCCGGTTCCGGTGCTGTTGCCGCTGGTATTGGCGGTGTTGGTGGTCGCGGTGGGCGTGAGACCGAAGGAGGTGGGTAGCGTGATGCCGAGATTGCGGATTTTGTCGCGATTGACGTCGAGCACGGCGACATCGACGACGACCTCTGGCTTGGCGCGGTCAAGATCGTTGAGGAGCTTCTGGGCGAGAAGGAGCTGGTCGGGTGTGGCGCGAAGGACAAAGGCGTTCTGGGTCGGGACGAGAGCGAGCTTGGCGGAGGGATCGAGCAGATTACGGAGAGCGGTGAAGATCTCGTTGGCGTCGTTCTGCTGGGCGGCATTAGTGAGATAGAAGGTTTGTACGGCGAGCTCGTCGAGATCGGTGCGCTTGGTGCGGGTATTCTGCGCGACGAAGATGGTGTTTGGCGTGACGGGCTTGTAGAAGGTTCCGGCGATGGTGCCGACGATGCGAAGAGCGTCCGAGAGCGAGACGTAGGTCAGGTCGACGGGAATGCGGCGCGAGGTGTAGTCGGGATCGAAGAGGACGTTGAGACCAGCGGCCTTTCCGATCGCCTGATAGATCACCTTGACGTCCTCGACCATGTGCAGGGTGATGGGGTCGTTGGAGACGGGCTGGAGGACGACGGGACCGGCGACGGAGCTGAGTGAGGAGAGGGACGTATCGGCAGGGGCGAACTGCTCGCTGGCGCTTCCGGGGGCGGCGGCGGGGGACGGCGCAGAACCGGCTGCAGGCGCTAGACCGTTGAGCTGCTGGATCTCCTGCTCGGCGGTCTGGTTGGACGGATCGATCTGATGGGCGCGCGTGAACTCGTTCAGCGCCCCGATGAGGTCTCCGCTCTGCCGCAGGACACGGCCGCGATCGACGTGAGCGGCTCCGGCCTGAAACTTCGCTCGCTCAAAGTGGGTTTTGTAGCGGAGGTCCGCCGGACTTTTCAGGTAGGCCTGGCGATATGCCTCGTAAGCGGCGTCGTAGTCTTCGCGGGTATCCGCCTTCTGCCCGCGCTTATCCCAAGTGCTGGCGGACTGAGCGTATGCGGATGCAGAGGCGACGAGGAAGAGGAGCAGGACCGGCAGAGCGCGGCGGGCGAGAGGGTATCGATTTGAAGAGGGTAATTGCCTGCTAGCCATTCTGCTTCCGTCGATGTCCTTTTCAGCCTGAAGGGTATGGAGCGGGTCGCGGCACTCCGGCGAGAACCGACCTGTGAGGGATACCGTCAGCTGTCCGCTGAGGGGCTTGTGCGCTCGCGTGAGTATAGCATTCGTGTGCTCGGATCTCGTTGCCAAGAACCTTCCATGGGGTACTGAAGATTGCACAACAACCGAGGCTTGTTCGGGCAGTTTGTCAGGTGCGACAGAGATGGTGTTTAGACGGAGGGCGCGGTTTGAGGTGAGATGGTTCGCCGGGGAAAGTGAAGCCGGGGATCGTGTTAAAAAGTTAGAGGTTCGATGCCACGATCTCTTTCCAATCCGACCGTCGCGAAGCCGCAAGCCGGCGGTGAAGCAGAAGGACCGCGATCCCGTGGCCGCCGGTCGAGGGACGCGGCGTTCAACCGGTCGGCCAGCTTCAATTACTTCCTGTACGGACAAGTTTGAGGCGGGCGTGGCGCTGCGGGGGACCGAGGTGAAGTCGATCCGCGAGGGCAAGGCGAACCTGAAGGACGCCTACGGTCTGCTGAAGGACGGCGAGTGCTTTCTGCTGAACGCTCATATCGGGCCGTTCTCGCATGGCAATGCGATGAACCATGACTCGCTGCGAACGCGGAAGCTGCTGCTGCACAAGGCGGAGGTGCGGAAGCTGGAGGCGGCCACAAGGCAAAAGGGCTTCACGCTGATTCCGGTCGCGGCTGTACTTCAGCAACGGCCGGGTGAAGTGCGAGATTGCGCTGGCCAAGGGCAAACAGGACTGGGACAAGCGGGCGACGGAGCGGCGGCGCGAGGCGGATAAAGAGGCGAAGGCGGCGGTGGCGCGGAGCCAGCGAAGATAGGCCGCGATGAGGCTTCGGCAGCCTGGGTGCGTTTCTCTACGCCGCGATACGATAGAGCTCTATGGATACCGACTTTTATTTCAGGACCTGGCGAGTTTGCAGACGCCGCTGCTTGCAGTTTTCGCTGTCGACCTGGCAGTTGGGAGCGATGCGGATCCCCTGCCGACGCTGCTGACGGTGTCGGATCCGATGACTGCTGCGGCTGGCGGTTTTTGCGGGCGGGCGAGTTCAAGGCGGCTCTGGGTGAGACGCTGCTGCTGCATGGACCGGGTGGGCTGAAGGCGGAGCGGCTGCTGATTGTGGGTCTGGGCAAGGTCAAGAAGCTGTCGTCCGGACCAGGTTCGCAAAGGCGCGGGAGCTGCCGTACGGTTCGTCAAGCCTCGGGGGCTGCGGGACCTGGCGATCGCGTTTCCTGAAGACAAGGCGCTGACGTGATGAGCATCTGGACGAGCTGCCGTGTGCGCAGACGGCGCGGGCTCTGGTGGAAGGGGCGGAGATGGCGGATACTGACTACGACACGTATAAGAGCGATCGCAAGGACCGGTCCCTTGCCTCGTTGGTGGTTGCAGCAGCGGATGCGGAACGATCGGTGCAGGAGGAGATTCGCACGGGGTTTGGGGAAGGGCGGATCGTTGCCGCGGCCCAGAACTTCGCGCGTTCGCTGGTGAACGAGCCGGGCAATGTGCTGACGCCAACGGTGCTGGGCGAACGAGCAAAGGCGATGTGCGAGGAGGCCGGGCTCGCAGTGCGAGGTGCACTCGACGGAGAAGATCCAGGAACTGAAGATGGGCGCGTTCTGGGCGGTGGCGCAGGGGTCTGAGGAGCCGCCGGCGCTGATCGTGATGACGTATGAGCCGGCGAGTGGGGCTGCGGGCAAAGAGAGACCGGTGATCGGGCTGGTGGGCAAAGGGATAACGTTCGATACCGGCGGGATTTCGATCAAGCCGGCGGATGGCATGGAGAAGATGAAGTACGACATGGCGGGGGCGGCCGCGATGATCGGTGCGATGCGGGCGATCGCTTCGCTCAAGCCCAAGGTCAAGGTAATCGCGATCGTCTGCTCCGCGGAGAATATGCCGGATGGGAAGGCGTTCAAGCCGGGCGATGTGGTGACCGCGATGTCCGGCAAGACGATCGAGATTGTGAATACGGATGCGGAGGGCCGGCTGGTGCTGGCGGATGGTCTGCATTACGCGAAGACGCTGGGGTGCACGCATCTGATCAATGCGGCGACGCTGACGGGGGCATCGTGCGTGGCGCTTGGACGACTGAATGCGGGGCTGTTCTCGAACGATGATGAGACGGTAGCGAAGTTCGACGAGGGGTCGAAGATCTCGGGCGAGAAGTTCTGGCGGCTTCCCTGCACCGACGATTACGCCGACCAGATCAAGAGCCAGATCGCGGACATCAGAACACGGGAAGAACGCGATACGGGGGAGCGATCACGGCGGCGATGTTCTTGAAAGAGTTTGTGGGCGAGACGCCCTGGATCCACCTCGACATCGCCGGCACGGCCTGGAACGACGAGCAGAAGGCCTGGATCGCGAAGGGACCGACGGGAGTCGCGGTGAGGTCGATTGTGGAATGGGTGAGGAGCTACTCGGCATAGCGGGACTGCTGTTCTACATGACAGGCGGAGCTTCAACACCGAGGTAGGCCAAGGCGCGCGTCAACTCGCGTCCGGCAACGGCTGCCGTAGCAAGGAGCAGCGCACGACGGGCGGGATCGGTCTCGTTGAGGACGTGGTGGCGATGGTAGAAGTTGTTGAACTGCTGCGCGAGCTGAAAGGCATAGCGGGCGAGTATGGCAGGTTCGGCGGCGGAGATCGTCTGTTCGATGACTGCGGAGAGCCGTGAAGCGAGGAGCCACGTCTCCCAGATGCTGGTGTCGTCTTCGGCGGAGAGCAGTGCGGTCAGGGCTGCGGGGTCGAGGGTGAGCAGCTGATCCAGTGTCTGTTGGCTCGTCGAGTTTGCCTTGCGGAGGATGTTGGCGGCGCGCACGACTGCGTACTGGATATAGGGGCCGGTCTCACCTTCGAAGCTGAGCGCGTCGCGGAAATCGAAAGCGATTACGGTATTGCGCGTGAAGCGCAGCATAAAGAAGCGAAGTGCGCCGACAGCGATCTGCGTGGCGATGGAGAGTCGCTCGGCAACCGGGAGCTCAGGATGGCGCGTGTCGACTTCGGCCTGAGCGGCAGCGATGAGCTGGTCGATGAGGTCGTCGGCTTTGACGCCGAAGCCCTTGCGTCCGCTGACTTCCAGGTACGGGCGAGCGCGGTCTTCTTCGCTGACGGTGTAGCCGAGGTCCATAGCGCAGCGCGGGGTGAGCGCAACCATCTCGTACGAAAGGTGGGTGTAGCGGTCGGCCTGCGCGGTGAAACCCATGCCGCGCAGGGCGGCGACGACGTTGTTCTGCGGGTCGTTCTGGCGCGAGTCGATGACGTTGTAGATGGCGTCGGCGTGTCCGAAGGAAGGAGGCTGGTTCTCGTCGACCGTGTCCCGGTCTGCGGTTGAGATCCAGCAGGTGTGGGTGGGGTACTCGTGGAACTTACGGTAGCCGAAGTCTTTTCCGGGGAGCAGACCGAATTTCCAGAGATGGTAGGCGATGTCCTTGCCGACGTAGGTGACGGTACCGTTGGATCGAACGATGATCTTGGCGTCTTCGTCAGGACCGGTCTGTGCCGCCGCGCCCGGATCGAGTGCGCTGGCCTCGACAGTCCCGGCGCGACGCATGACGTAGCAGCCCTTATTCTTCCCTTCCGTTTCGAGGTAGAGAACGCCTCGATCGAGCATGAGTCGACGGGCGGCGTCCCAGAAGTGAAGCGAGAGGATCTCGGACTCGCGAGGAAGAAAGTCGTACTCGATGCCGAGCCGCTCCATCGTCTGAAGATGGCGGCGCAGGACAGCGGTGGCGATGAGATTCGCCATCGCAGCGATATCGTTATCCCCTGCTTCGAGGGCGTGAAGCGTGTCCAAGCGGACCTGCTTGCGCGCGGCAACATTGACCGGATCGGAGGTGTACCACTGTGAGACGCGCGCGTAGAGATCCCAGCAGAAGTAGTCGATGCGCTGGTTGGTCTCGATCAGCTCGGTCAGGAGCTCGCGAACCTGATCGAGTGTCTTATCTTCCAGGTGGATCAGGCCTACGACGATATCGGCTACCTGGACCCCGGTGTTGTCGATGTAGTTCTGCACCCCGATCTCGTAGCCCGATTTGTAGTCGTCGCGGCGGAGAAGCCGGGCGAATGTGTCGCCGAGAATGGCGTTTCGCAGATGTCCGATATGAGCGGCTTTGTTGGGATTGATGCTGGTGTGCTCGATGAGGCGAAAGCCGGGACCGCCCACGTCGGCGTGCTTCCCCTGGGCGATATCGCGAATGGTGGCGGCCCGATCGAGACGAATGTTGAGGTAACCGGCGCCGGCGACCTCGACCGCCGCGACACCAGGCAGGTGTCCAGCGTCCACTTTTTCCGTGAGATGTTCTACGAGTTCCTGTGCGATAGCGCGGGGAGCCTTGCGGAGGCGCTTGGCAAGTTCGAAAGCGACAGGCGTCGCGAGCTCACCGAGGGCGATGTTTGGCGGCTGCTCGATGGCAATTTGAGAGACCTGAAGATCGTACTTTTCGGAGAGTGTGGCCTGAATGGCCGCCACGAGGTTCTGCTGGATTGTGCGATACATGCCGTGAGTTCACCGCGGAAAGATCATATGTGTGGTTTGGAACAGTTTACGTGAGCCGAACGCGGCTTTGCCCGATTCCGGCTCTAGGACAGGTCCGTGGGCAGCTCGTGAATATCTTCGAGCAGCGGCTTATGAGGAAGTGTGTGGAAGCGATGCGAGAGAAATAGTGCGCCGCCTACCCCCGTTACCGAGACGAGCAGCCAGGCATGCAGCGCGAGGCCGAAGAGAGCCGCCTGCCCGAGCGGAGCACCGTGGCTGGCGAGCGAGGTCTTGACCGCCCACTCGAAGGTGCCGATCGCGCCGGGCGAACTGGGTATCAGGTAAGAGAGATTGGCGACGGAGACTGCCTGCCATGGGCCGATACGGTCTACAGCAAGCCCAATGAGCCGAGCCGCGGAGAAGAAGATCATGCCCTCGCAGAACCAGATAACGGCCGATTGCACGAGGAGCAGGAAAGAACCCGCAACCCCGATCTGACGGATGCAATCGAGGGCGAGAAGGAGCCAATGCTCGACTTTAGCGACAAGGCGATGCGCCGGGAGCGCTTTGAAGAGGGAGCGGAGAGGGCGCTCCAGTGTGCGGGCGCCGAGCAGGAGAATAAGCAGGCCGATGGTAGAGATCGCGAGAAGAGACTCCGCCAGGACGCGGGAGTGATGCGCGACGTTGGGACCCATACAACGGACGAAGAGAAGGACGAGCACGAAGATGTCGAGGAGCTTTTCGAGGATGACGGTGGACAGAAGGACGGAGGTGCTGGCGCCGATATCGGGAGCGTAGGTGAAGATGCGCATGATGTCTCCGATACGCAGCGGAAGGATATTGTTTGCGGCGAGCGACGTCATCAGGACACGCGCGCAGACCCTGAATCCTGCGCCCGTGCTTTGGAGCATGCGCGTCCAGCGTACACAGCGAAGCGTATAGCTGGCGGCGGTGAAGAAGAGGACTCCGAGGAGCCAGGCCGGATGCACAAAGCGAAGTCCGCGAATCTGCGCGAAGGAGATGCCCTTGAAGGTGTACCAGAGGAAAAAGGCGCTGATCAGAAGACCGGGGAGGGTCTTGAGAAGATTGCGTCCGCGGGATTCGCTCATGCCGACAGGCCGCCGGGGCGGAGAAGAGCTGACACTGAAAGGCACACCATGCAGAGTCGATTGTATCGTCAATCGCTGTGCTGCAGTGGGCGCACGATGACAACGTCTTTCCGAACCCGCACGGCCGTACGGTCCTGTGGCAGTTCCTGAGTGGCTCGTATGTTGAAGTCAGTTCGCCGGGGAGACCGTCTTCTGCTCTGCGAGCGTATGCAGCTTTAGAACGACGCTCTGCTGGTCCTTTGCTTCCATATCGGAGTAGAACGTGCGAAGTTCTGGATATTCTTTGGCCCTGAAGATCACCTCACCGAGGCCGTAGGTCCGTCGTGTCGTGAGACTGTTTGGAGAGGGCTCGGTGGTGAGACGGTAAGCGGCGAAGGTGCTGAGTTGAAGCTTGCTATCGACCGGAACTGATTCGATCTCGAATCCCTTCGGGAAGTTGATGCGGACTGCGTCCTGCACCGTATGCCCATAGTGGAAGTACACAGCGACGTCTCGCTTCTCGTGGGGAAAGCTAGCCTTGGAGTTTGCCTCGAAGATATCTCCAGGCAGAAGCAAGCGCTTGCCTGTGGCGGAGCCAAGTTCCCCCTTTACGTCATACAGAACGGTGAGCGGCTGCTCGTAGTCCGAGAGCTTTTCGATGCTGGCGACCTTGATCTCCAGCCCGTGTGGCAGGAGCTCTTCGATGCTGGTACGGAGGTCTCGCTTGAGACTCTCCTCGTCGCCCTGAATAGAGGCCTGCCGCCACTCGAGCGCGGGAGCGCCGATATAAGTCATTTTGACGGTGCCGGTCGCGATTCCCTGCTCGTTCAGGGTGAGGTTAGCGACGCGCTGGATGCCGGATGCGGTGTATACCTCGCCGGGAGTATTGGCGACGGAAGCGCCACCTTCGGCCTGCCTGATTCCGCCGCTCATGTTGTGCTTCCAGGCTAGGTGGCCATACGGACAGAAACGCGAACCTGGGTCGAAATAGAGCTCTTTTCCGTCTACGTTTACGATGGCTATGTCGTCATCCAGCTGGGAGAGGCTGAGATAGCTGGGATAGAAGATGGCTTTGTCCCGACTTGTTACCGCCATTAGGTAGGCTTTCATTCCGGCGGCTCGTGCCATAGCAACGAAGAGCTCGGCGAGCTGGTCGTCGCTGCCCCGTTTGCGTTGCCAGATATCGTCGGTGGTCTTGATCTCGCCAAAGCCCAGGGCCTTATCTTCCGAGCCGGAGTGACTGCGCGTGAAACGGGTGTTATCGAGTTGCTGCACGGCGGCATAGATCTTGCGAAGCTTCCCGTCCTGCGTGTCGGTGGGAAGGACAAGGTCCTTGACGGCTGCGACGACGGCATGGCCCGGCCCGATGAACTTGTCACGTTCCTTCGACCAGAACTTCGCCTCATTCTTCCAGAACTCGTCGGACGAGCGGTAGGGGGAGTAGTAGAAGAGTACTCGATAGCTGAAGCTGGAGACCGGAGGCATGTATTCCTCTTCCGGTGATGGGGGAACGTCATGCATCGCAAGGTCCAGGACAATCTGGGGATCAGTCATGCCGCTGCCTGGGAGTCTCGTCTCGGTTACTTTGGCACCGGGGGGAAGCACAGGTGTCCAGGAGATACCGGCAGACACCTGTCCCCGTTCATTGGTGATCAAGACGTCCGAGCTGGTTGGCTTCCATAGATAGTGCGCCTTCCTGGTAAAGAGATCGGACTGCACGTACCACTGCGGTGCAAAAACATAATTATCGTCGAAGCGAAGTTTGTAGCGATATTCAATGATGCTGCCAACCTGGACATCAGGCATGCTGAAGACCTTTGCAACGTACTTGTACCCATGCCCTTTTTCAATCAGCTTCTCGTATGGCTTTCCGGTGAACGGCACGATAGTGCCATCAGCATGGATGGTGCGCGCGGCGACATCACTGATGCTGAAGCCTCGCGACCCGGCAGCATACCTGAGCTCGATGTCACCGAAACGCTTGCCGCCTTCGTTAAGAATCTTGAGGCGCACGTAGATGCTGAACATGTGCAGCTTGTCCTCGGTGGTCTCCTCACGAAACAGATAGACGGCCGGCGCTCCGGGCACCTCCGGTTGCGAGGTCATCGACAGCTCTTCGGGTGTGGGAGCGGTCCACTGGTCGGCCCGAGCAGCCAGCGGAGCAAGTGTGGCAAGGAAACAGAGGCACAGGAGAGAGTGGAGCTTGGTGCGAGTCATAGGGTTCCTTGCATACCCGTCCGCTCGATGGTGGATGCGGGGGAATGGAATGAGCTTTACTGCTTTTTCAGGACGGCATTGGTCTGTTCGTCGGCGGCGATGACCCCGGCGAGTTTCTGGACGTCGGCATAACGATCTGCGGGCAATGTGACCTGCCGAACGGTATAGGTGCGCGTGTAGTGGAGAACATTGTTCTGGAGCTTCGACGAACTCTCGTAAGAGGCGAAGCCCACGTCGAGCTTTACGGGATCGGGTAGTTCATCGACGGTGTACCCCGCGGGAAGTTCAATGTCGAAGTCGTCGCTGGCCCGGAGAGTCTCGGTCAGATCGATCGGCGTCTGGCGCGGCCTGCGGTCGGGATGAAGATCCTCCGTGCCAAGCACACGTGGTCTAAGCATCAGCAAGGGGCCGACTGGCTTTGCGAAGCGATCCGCGCTGAGGGTGTATGTCGTGGTCAGGTCCTTATTGAGGAGAGCGGCATCGACCGTCTTCACCTCGGACACCGCAAAGGTGGGCAGGTCCCGCGCAAGGACGTGATCGAGAGACTCGGCCTGCTCCTTGGCGCTGCCGGAGAGATACAGGTCGCGTCGACTTTCCGAGAGGTCTCCGAAGCGTTTTTCTGTGACCGTGCCCTTGAGAGAACCGTCAGGCGACAGGTGGAAAGTGGCTGATCGACGAACTGTATTGAGCTCGGGCGAGAGTACCGGAAGCTGAATAACCTGGCTCTGAGAGCCTTCCATCAGAATGCCGTAGCTACCCTGAAGATTGTGTTCAAGCTGTCCGAAGGCCGTCTTCTCCCAGGTAGGATCGAAGATCAAGTATCGCTTGCCTAAGTTCGAAGTAACGACGCTGCGGAGTTTGGGCGAGTTGTAGCCGGCGGGTATCTCAATGGCAGCGATCATGTGATCGCCAACAATGGAGGGGGCGTCGGGATCGACCACGCCGCGACGGTGATCGACCATCATCAAAGCGGAGTGGACACCCACGGTTGATAGCATGGCCGAGAGGAGCGTTGCTTTGTCCTTGCAGTCGCCGTAGCGATTGCGAAATATGTCTCCGGCGAAGTGTGGTTGATAGCCGCCTATGCCCATTTCGATGACGAAGTAGCGCACCTGCTGCTGAACGAACTCTGCAATAGGCTCGACCTTGTCATAGAAGTCGGTGTGAGTACCGGCAAGCAGGGCTGCCTTCGCGGCGATGTCGGGTGAAGGAGCCAAGCGATCTTTCGAGAGCGTAGCGTACCACTCGCCGATGCTCTGCCAGTTCCCTTCCGTGTGACTCGCGATTCCCGGCCCGGTGTAGTGGACAGACATGCGGCCAGCGAGGGCGAATTCGGAGGGGCTCAGCGGAACTCGGTCGAGGTCAATGCCGGAGACGTCCTTCATCTCCCAGCGTGAGCGGCCCTGCTCCAGGTCGGCCGGCTTTTCTTCCGGATGGTGCGCCCATACCGTGCCATACGTGAAGCCGGGCGGAAGTTCGAGCGTAAAGCTCTCGTGGAGATGAGGAATATTCTCCTGGAAGAACCAGGTCTTCTCCGTCAGGTAGGGATAGGCGTGCTGCTCATACTCGTAGGCGATGGTGCCGCCGGGATCACGTCCTGGCGGACTGGCGACCTTGGCTTTGTCATCGACAAAGAACTGTCCTTCACCGAAGCCTCGTTCTACGATCTCATTGTCCTTCAGGGCGTACTCGTGTCCGTCCGAACCGATACTCCAGACGTGAAGGTTCGCAACCTTGGTGTCTCTGTCGAAGGGCACGTACACCAGGCCTTCATTGCGCCCCTGAGGCCGTAAGATCCTGACCACACGACGACGGCGTTCGGTGGCATGTCCGTCGGGTGCTACGGAGTAGATCGTATCGTCGAGGAGGACGACCGCGTCGGTCTCTGGCGGGTAGGTTGGGAGGGCTCCAGCAGCCGCGGAACGAACCCAATCGGGGACGCTGTCGGGCTTGGAAGCCAATGCGGAATTTGTCGGGAGCACAGAGACAACGACAGCAAGACGTAGTACGGCCCGGAAACCAGTGCAGAAAGCGCGCTCGTTCATAGATCCCCTGCGCGAAGATACTTCAACAAAAGTCAGGCTGATCTGCGGGACTTTATGTATGAATGCGAGAGTTATACGACGAGGTGGGAGTGCTGAGCAAGAGAATTAGCCGAGCAACACGTTGTCTTCAGTGGCGATAAAGTTGTAGCTGGATATCTTCGGACTGATAACGCAAGATTGGCTGAAGCGCCTTAGCTACGTTTGGGCAGTGGCGGCAAACGGGCCGCGCTATGCTTGGTGTGCAACCGAGCCGGAACAATGACTGCAGCACTCACAGGATGACGATGAAAAGATTCTTTATTGCCCTGCTCTTTCTTGCGCCCTTGCCGCTTTCGGCGCAGACCACCTGGTATGTCCGCGCTGATGGTGGAACGCGCTACTCGTCGAACAATCCAGCAGGACAATGCGATGGAAAGCACAATGCTCCTTACCCCGGCTCCGGGAAGAACCAGCGGTGTGCTTTTAAGGATGCCCGCTCGCTCTGGAGCGATCCTTATGCTTACGCCGATCAGCACTGGGTGGGCGCGGGTGGGGATACCTACATGATTATGGGTACCACTCCGATGCAAATGGCGGGTTCGCGGGATTCTTCTGTTCAAGGCAATTTTGGTTGGGGAGTCGGCACCAACATCGCTCCGCCTGAGCTCCCATCGGGAACGAGCGCGCGGCACACGCGTCTGCTGGGAGAGAACTTTGCTTCCTGCTCGACCTCTTCCGCGAACGCTTCCGGCTTCACTCTTTCCACCGCTGACCCGACAAAGACGGCCAAACTGTGGGGCGGCGGAGGTGCGGCGTATGTCCTCCAAACAAGCGGCAGCGCGTTTGTCGATGTGGAGTGCCTTGACATTACCGATCATTCCAGCTGCGGCAGCACTGCGACTTCGGGTTGCAATGGAACTGACTTCACCCAGTACGGCATCTGGACCGGCGGCGCTAAGATTTCGAAAAATCATGACATTCTCCTTCAGGACCTCAATATCCACGGCTTGTCTTCGCGCGGCATCCAGGGCAATATCGGCGGGAAGTGGACGGTGAACCGGGTCGAGATCGCTCGTAATGCAGGCTCGGGCTGGGACTTGGACCCGGGGAATGGCGAGGGCAGTACAGGCACGGTCACAGCAACATCATTGGGGATTGATTGGAATGGGTGTGGGGAGGAGTACCCCATGACCGATCCTATCCCTGTTTTGACGGGAAGCTGCACCGACCAGAGTCACGGCGGCTATGGCGACGGTCTCGGGACACCGGTGATGGAGGGCTTCAACTTCTCGTGCGACAAATGCTGGGCGACTTACAACACGCAGGATGGATATGACCTGGGCCACACCATCGGAGGCACCATCTCGTTCACGGATTCATGGATGGAAGGCAACATGGGAGGCAATATCAAGATTGGGCCTGCCTCGCAGGTGACGATCAAGGGAAATCGAATTCTGGCGAACTGCTCCCGCATGCATGACGCGATCAAGGGGGTTCCGGCCGGGTACAACGCTCATCTAGGCGACTTCTGCCGAGCTAACGACCAGAATGGCTCGAACCTGCTGACCAACAGCATCTATGTGGGGCAGGCAGCGCCTATGATCGGCATCACCGTGAAGGCAACGAACGCCACTCATTGGCTGACGGACCTCGCAGTCGGAGATTCCATCGTGATGGCTCCTGACTCAATTCGCCGGGGCAGACGACGGGTTGTGGCGATCGCGAGCGATACCTCGTTTACGGTGGACTTCCCTCTGGTGTCGCGCGACAGTGTGGACATCATCAAGCTTCCACCGGGGGGGCCGGCCAGCAAGTCGGTGATCCATGTGACGGGTAATACTTTTGCCGGATATGGGGAGTCAGAGTGGGACAACTCGTGCATGACAGGCACGCTGAGTAAGTCGGGGATCCTGGGGCAGGCGGTCGTAAATAACGATCATTGTTCTGGATACACGCTTGTTTTCAACGACAACGTCAACGTCGCGTACAGATCGCCGAATTATTCAACTCCGCACGCTCCGGTGATGTGGGGAGGGATAGCACCTACCGCTGAAGACGGAAACGTGTTCTATGGTTTCTACGGCAATTCGGGGTTCTGCAAAGGAGCCCACGATGTCTGCTCCAACCCTCACCTCGGGAGCGAGACCCCATCGACCATTCCATCGGAATCGGTTCTGGATAGTTTCAAATTCGGCCCGGCACACGGTGGTTCAGCGAGATAGCAGGTGAAAGCTATGGGACGCGGAGAGCACGAAATCCTGTGACTGGGAAGAGACCTGTCGGGTAGTCCTCGGTGGGCTGTTGCTGCTTGAAGAGGTAGCGAATGAAGAAGCCGCCGGACGACGTTTTGTAGTTATTGGTGTTGTTGGCGGTCAGAAAGCCACCGACGTACCAGTGATCCGCGATGCGGTAGGAGCCTTCGGAGTCGACCGCGTAGTTGAGACCAGTATTGCTGTTGAGCGGGTAATAGCTGTTGTTGAAGCCGGTCTGGAGTGGGCGGTCGAGGGGGAAGTAGGCCGCGGAGTCTTCCTGGAAGGTCTGCACGCCAACGGCGGCGTTGATGGTGTAGTGGAAGTCTGATTTGTAGTAGCCGTTATAGGTCACCGGCACTGAAGCAAGGAAGTAGACATTGGGGCTGAAGTAGCCGCCGAGCCCGTAGGTCATGCCTCGTTCGTTATGGTCGTAGTGCATCGCGAAGAGGTTGCCGCCGACGTTTAGAGTTCCATAACCGGGGAATCGGGCTACACGGAAGTAAGCGCCCATCAGACCTTCGTACTTCTTGTTGTCGAGGACGTGATATCCGGTGAGTGTGCCGCCGTCGGCTGAGATATAGAGGCCCGACTTCTCTCCGCCGACGTCGATGCGCACGCCGCCGGTGGTGGAGATGACGCCACCCCAGATGTTGCCGGAGAAGACGTTGGTCACGGAACCGGGGTCGCGGAGTCCGGCGTAGGAGAGTTGCGTGTCTTTGACGGTGTCGCGGTCGCCGAATAAGGTGAGGTGATTGCCAAGATGAAACTGGGCGCGGGCCGTGATGTTGGCTACAAGGAAGTTGTACGGGGTGTAGCCGGCGGCGACGCTGACGTGGGTGCTGGTGAGCTGGAGTTCTCCGCCGATGCCGCTCGAGAACTGCTGCGCCGGAGCGCTGAGAGCATTACCGGGCAAGGTGCCGAGGATCGGGATGACTCCCGTTGAACCCTGCAGGGCACCCGTGTCAATCGTGCCGGAGTTCAGAAAGACCGGCCGCGGAACGACGGTGACGCGAACCGCTTTGCCGAGGACAGCCGATGCTTCGACTGGAGCTTCGATGTCGATCAGACGATCGAAGCCGGGGGTTCCGCTTCGGTATCGAGCCGAACCCGTGCCTCCGATCCAGCCGCTGTAGGAGGCTTCGAGAGTGGCGAGTTCGCGCTCTGTTTGCTCACGCTGTGAATTGTTTCCCGTGGGTACGGTTCCGGACGGGTCGTAGGAGCCACGGAGCGGTGGGATGTTCTTCGCGGCGAGATCGGCATCCGTAGGCGGAGTTCCGACGGGTGCGGCGGGTCCGATGACCGGATACGGTTGCGAACTGAGCGGCTGCGCCACGTTGGGATAGCTCAAGGGAGTAGATGGCGCAGCGGAACCGGTGGCGGTGCCGGCCGAGGCGGACCCATAGCTTGCGCGACGGCGTGTGCTGCGAGGTGCGGAGCTCATGGCTACGTCGGGTTGCGGATACTGCTGGCCACTGCTGTCACCGGTCTGACGAGGTTGGGCGGTGAACTGGGTGTTGCGGGTGGATGCCGCGTTATTGCCTGAGCTCTGAGCATTAGGCATGTAGCGAGCCGTGGGTAGAACGTCTGTGATCTCACGCTGCGCGGGACCGACCTGGGGAGAGTTGTCGCCAAGCTGAACCGGTACGGGGGCCGGCGTGAATCCCGCGCCGACGGTCGACGGGACATACGGCACGTACGGACCAAAGGCATCCCGCGGCGGATTGGATGCGGTCTGCTGCGGGACGTAACCCTGAGACGCCGAAGCGCCCGGAGAGGAAGCGGGTGGAAAGAGTGGAGCGAAATTGGAGACAGAAGACGTCTGTCGAGGCGAACCTGCATCTCCGAGCGGGGCCTGACCCGAACTCGCCTGGGGAACGTAGTCCTTCAGGGTGGAACGACCGTTTCGAGCCGGTTGGTTCATCCGATAGGACGGATTGGCCATGTAGGAGGGCACGACTGGGGTGGCTCCGTTGTAAGCGGACGAGCCCGGCAGTTGCACGGGCGCCGCACCACTGATGTTGCCGTAACTGGGGAGATAGGGCCGGGCGTTTTCGGCGTTCTGTACACCGCCGTTCAAGCTCTCGTCACCTCCGCTCGAGAGGAGCGAGGCGAGGTCCTGCGATTGTGTCGGAGAAGGCAGGCGCACAGCGGGCGTTGGCTGACTCAGCTCATTGGCGAGCTCCGAGCCGGGATCGCCGGGGGGCAAGGCAGCCAGTGAGGCACGGAAATAGTCGGCCGCACGCCCGCTGTTGCCGCGTGCCTGCTCGAAGCGGGCTCCCAACGTAAGCATCTGGGCGTCTTTCGGATAGGCATCGAGGCCGTAACGCAACCAAGTCTCGGCGTCTTTGACGTCGCCCGAGGAGAGGGCGGCGCCGACAGCCGACTTGTAGTCGGACGCGGTGGCAGCCGTCATGTCCTGGGCCTTGAAGATCAGGACTGCCTGCTTGGGCAGACCCGCGCGAGCGTATCCAGCGGCCAGGGCGCGGAGGACACCGGGGTTCTCCGGAAAGGCTTTGGCGGCGGCGTTGAGGATGGCGAGGGACCGTTTTTCGTTGCCGGAAGCTGCGGCCTGATTTGCCCTACGGACCGCCCAATTCGTCCAGATGGTCTGCACCGTTCGGCGCTGCTCATCGTTGAGATCCTGCCGTCCGCCGAGGAGCATGAGTTGACGATAGAGGCCGGCGTCGTTGGTCCCGTTGAAGAGCAGCCACGCATCCTGAATATCAACATCGGCGGGAGCGGCGGCGTGCTGCGCGGAGTAGTGCTGCTGGACGCGGCTGATAAAGACCGCTGCCTGCCTTGGCTGACCGAGGCCGTTGTAAACGGCGCCGAGCGTCTGGAGATACTCGGGATCGTTCTCAAGCTGGAGGCGAACCTGCTGCGGGATCTGCTGAGCTTGCGCCAGAGCTTCCTGATCGCGGCCTGCACCATGAAGTACGGTAAGGAGGCCCTTCCACGCGTCAGGGCGATCGGGACTTTCGGAGAGCACCTGCCGGTAGATGGGGTAGGCCTGCTGCGTGTTGTTGCGCGAAAGGTAGATGCCCGCGAGTTGAAGCTCGAGGGCGACTGACGGTTTCTGGTTGGCGGCGGTCTGCTGGGCGACGGCTCGCTCAAGGATCTCCTGGGCAGCATCGAGCTTGTTTGCGCCCTGGTAGACGGAGGCGACTGTCTGCTGGAAACCCGGGTCGCGCATCGCCGACTCGTAGATCGGCGGAGGCATACTTGTCAAAGCTTGCAGCGCCTGCGGATCCTGCTTGAGAGCGTGCTCAACGCGAACGAGTCCCTGCCAAGCGGAGATGTTGTTATTGTCCGCAGCGAGGACCTGCCGATATAGCCCGGCGGCCTGATCCATGTGGTTCGCCTGCTGCAGAAGGCTTGCATACTGCAGCTGAGTCTCTACCTTGAGACCGCCTGCGTCTGCCGGAAATGGCAGATCGAGAGCGCTGCGAAGGACGCGCTGAGCGTCGGCATCCCGCCCGACGGAGGAGTAGGCGGATGCAAGCGTTCTGAGAAAATCCGGATCCTGCATCAGCTGAGCGCGGACTGTCGACGGGATGCGACGTTCTGTCAGGAGCGCCTGTGGAGCATTGCCGGCGCCATAGTTGGCCATGAACAGACCGCGCCATGCTGCCGGGGCGGACGGCTTGAGCTTGGTGTAGCGCTCGTAGACCTGAATGGCCGCTTCGGGCTGCTGGGCTTTGAGCAGTGTCCCGCCGAGCCCTTCAAGCGCCTCTGGGCTGGTGGGCCGCATGGCCAGAGCCGCCTGGTACTGCTGCTCGGCAGTGGTGAGGTCGTTCTCGTTGAGCGCTGTGGAGCCCTCGCTCATCGTCGAGTAGAAGCGCGCTGTGGAGAGCGCTGTATCGAGGCCCGCGTCCTTGGCTCCGTTCTGCTTGGCTTGGTCGAGGAAGCTGATCGCGGCGCCGAAGTTGGACTGCTGCATGCGGATGTATCCGAGTCCGGCAAGGGCGCGGGGGCTGGCCGGATCGTTGGCGAGGATTGCTTTGAAGCGGGCTTCGGCCTCTTCGATGTGCTTGGCGTTCAGAGCCTTGTAGGCCTCTTCCATCTCGGCACCCTTTGCGCGTTCGGCGATGACCTCCGGGGACGGCTCGGCAGGCGGAGGGGGAGCACCGGTTGCCGAGGTGCGGACGCTGGGGGTTGCAGCCGACGGCTTGGGTTGATTGCGCAGGGCTTCGGCAAGTTGAGGATCGTTGTGCTTGGCCAGGTAGGCGCGAAGCTCCGGGGCAGAGGCAGGGTTTTGCGAGTCCCAGACGAGGGACTGACGCAAAGCCTTCATTGCCTCCGGGTCATTGGGGTGACGGTCGAGATAGCGCCGCCCTTCCGAACGAGTTTTGGGATTGTAGGTGAGGATGCGGCCGAGGGCGATCTGGTAGCGAGAGTCGTTGGGGAACTTCTCCGTGAGCGCACGTAAACCGGCAACGGCGTGCGGTCTTCCCTCTTCGGTGGCGGACTCCGTCTCGTAGTACGCAAGAGCCCAGTCACCCGGAGGTGGGGTATTGCCGAAGACTTTGCGATAAATCGCCATCGATTGCGCGTACTGACCAGCCTCGGCATACTTCCCTGCCTGTTGCAAAGCCGCGCTCTGGTTCTGTTGGGCGCCGATGTTTTCGATGCGGGTCAGGCCAGGGTCTTTCGGATTGATAGCTCGCAGCCGTTCTATATAGGTGTTGGCGAGCGCAAGGTTTCCGCTGAGTTTGGCGGATCGGGCCAGACCTCCGAGAGCCTCTGTGTTGTTAGGGTCCGAGAGGAGGACTTGCTGCCAGGTCTGTGCGGCCATATCCATGCGGCCGCGTACCTCGAGGGTATGCGCCTTTTCGAGCAGGGCCTGGGTCGCGGTCTGCGAGGTCTGCGCACGGGCTGGGACGGGGATGCCTGCGCAGGCGATCACGCCGCCAAGAAGAGCTAGCGCTAGAGTCCGGGATGGCAGATGGCTCGTCATAGGTGATCGTTTAGAAGGCGGGGTAATCAAAACGAGTAACCCTCTTTCTCCTCCGAAGCTTACCGCGTTTCTCCGCGTTTGTACCGCATTATGTTGACAATCCGGGCTACCCTACAGCGAAAGTTGCAACCCGGTCGTTAGGCAGTTACCGCCAGTGAGTTACTAGTTTGCCATCACGATCAAAGTGGTAGCGACCCTCCGTCCAGCCGGTGGCGAACAGGATGAGGTTCTGGTCGTAGTAGGCAGCTTCCTTGCCGTAGAGTCCCGAGTTCTGGTCCTTGAGAGCGCCGATGCGATCCATCTGCACCTTCTCCTGCGCTTTGAGACCGAGCGATTGCAGGTAGGGGATGACGGCAGCCGAGAAACCGACTGGAGCGTCCGTTGAAATGACAATGCCCTGTCCGTCCACCTTGTGGGGCGGGGTCACGTTGCTTTTCAGATAGGAAGCCATTCCAGACGTCGCATCGAAGAGACGCTTGAGACCGGGCGTGGATTTATCGGAGAGACCAAGCCAGAGGTAGACGCGGATAGCGTCGTAACTGCCGATGGGCGCGGAGCTGAAGTCACCGGCCGCCAGCTGCGCCGGCGAGAGCGAGGGACGAATCTCCAAGCCGGCGGCAACCCAGTCCATGACAAAGCCGCCAGGGGAGCCCTTGCTGAGAACGACGCTGAGGGACGCCAGGACCGAACTCCAGGGGCCTTCGGGGAAGGCCGTTGCGAGTCGCGCGAGAACCGGGGGCGGGAGGTAGCTGGGGTTCAGAATCCAGGTATTCGGGTCGGGGTGAAAGCCGTGTGATCCCGGAATCAGTGTGGTCCCAACCTCAGGGACAGTGGCTACCTCCTGCTGGGCGATGCGCGAGGCGACAAGGGTGCCGAGGCGCTCGTAGCGCGGCTCTCGCCAGAGCCTGCCCGCTTCAAGCAGGTCGTACGCGATCCAGAGGTCAGCGTCCGATGCCGGATTTGGGTCCTGGATTTTCCAGCTGCCGTCGGGGTTCTTGCCCCAGCTCCACGCTGGAAGACGAACGGTCAGGTCGCCGCCGGCGAGGTTCGATTCCGTCCAGTTCAGGATTTTGTCGAACTGTGGCCGGTCATTGGCGACGAGGGCGAAGAACATCGCGTAGGCCTGGCCTTCGCTGGTGGTGCGATCGCCCGCGGTGCGGTCAAGGACCCGCCCGTCTCCGGCGATCATGCGCTGGCCGTATGCCTGCCATAGCGGCCAGGGCTGTTCTGCCCGGCAGCCTGCCTGCACACCCAGGCAGAGGATGAAGGCGAAGATGGCGCACAGGCGGGTCGCAGGTTTGGCGCCCGGGCGCGTCAACGCACAGTGTGGAAAGGTACGGAGTGACGTCATGCCGGGTTAGTCGTTGCCCTGGAGGCGGGCACGGGCGCGGCGGCGGAGCGTCGCGCGAATGAAGGTGGCGAGAAGGAAGCACAGAACAAAGCAGGAGAGAACGATCAGCCACGGGTACTCGGAGAAGAGCATGTTCAGATGCACCCAGAGCGAGAGCGAACCGACGTGGTACACATCGTTGCCGATTCGGTAGGAGACGAAGCGGGAGCCATGGAGGACGCTGACGGACTGGGCGATGTCGGAGGACTGCGAGTTCTTGAGGAAGACGGAGAGGAAGTTGGGAATCGCGGCATGATCCCGCACCGCCATCATCACGACAGAGTGCGCGGAGCCGGAGGGCCACTCGATGCCTTCGATCAGAGCGTCGGGCAGACCGCCGGCGGTCTCGAGCTGGCCCGACTGCACATGATCGGAGCTCCGAACCTTCCACCAGGCGTGCT
The DNA here is from genome assembly GCA_963778445.1 of uncultured Acidobacteriaceae bacterium. Lineage (GTDB taxonomy): Bacteria > Acidobacteriota > Terriglobia > Terriglobales > Acidobacteriaceae > Edaphobacter. Next base: position 108,233 of record CAVZUG010000002.1, read on the forward strand.
GGACCTGCGCGAAGAAGCCCTGCAGTATCCTGAATGTGGAGACCGCTTCCATCAATCACAACCGGAAGCACCTGATTGAGGCGGCCGAGAGCGGGCTGGTCCTCGACCGTGCCCATCACCAGGTAATCCTTCTGACCGTCGGCTTTCATCCCGTCATTGTTGGTGACGGTGACGTTCAGAACGGGATACCCGGTCTGCGCGCCGAAGTGCCCCATCATCGTGAGGTACATCTCGATCTCATCTGCGCCGGGCGTGTCCGGAAGCACAACAGCGGTGTCGGAGAGGTCGGCCTTACGCGTAAACGGGTATCCGGCGTTGGCAAAGATCTCAAGGTTGGGAAGCACGGCCCAGTGGGGAATGTCCTTGATATCGAGGTACGAGTCTTTGAGGATTGCGCCTTTGAGGTTGTAAGGTGCGGTGTCCTGGCAGCGACCTTTCTTCGGCAGGAGGAAGATGAACTGCATCATCAGCGTGTTCGAGAACGGCCGCATATTGTCTATGGGGACGGGGATCACGGTCTCGAGCTGCGCGGAGGCGCGATCGGTGTGCGGCATCGGCGTGGAGCTGACGTAGCCGTCGTTGACGGAGACCTGGAGCGAGCTCTCGTTCGAGATCGGAATGCCGTTGTAGCGGTAGTTCATATGAAAGCTGAGGTTGCGCTTGTTGCCGTAGTAAAGATCGGGCGGCAGGCGCATGTAGGCGCGGATCGGAACGGCACCGTCGCCCTGCAGATCGCCGGTCTGGGCGATGTCGCCGAGATGCGTGATCTTGTCGGTGGAGAGCCAGCGGGGAGCATCGTCGGGATCGCGGGGCGCGGGTGCGCGGAGATTGGCGATGCGCATCTGGTCGCCCTGCAGGACGTCGCGTTGCAGCGTCAGAGCCATGGCGGCGGTGACGAGGTCGTCGGGGTTATCGCCGGAGACGACGAGCAGCTTGGAGTAGGGGTCCGACGGATTCGGACGCATGGCTATCGTCGGTCCGGAGCTGCCGCTGATGTTGAAGCTGGTCGGCAGTTCGGCGGAGTTTTCGCTGATGACGATGACGTTGCCCGAGGGGATGGTGCCGAAGGAGACGGGAAAACGGACGGGCCGAAAGTCCGTCAGAATGCCGAACCAGGAGGCGATGATGCCGGCGGCCTGCATTGCCTTGGGCGAGGGCTGCGCGAGGAAGACGATCGGAACGATCGGGTGGAGATTGACAGAGGCGTCGTAGAACGGCAGGGGCAGCAGCTTCAGATCGTTCTGTAGCGGGAGCAGAGCGCCGGCGAGTTCGATGGTTGAGGTGGTGTCGACGTGGCTCCACAGCGCGGAGCTTGAAGGGTCTTCGCATTGCGTGGTGTAGTGGCCGACAAACTCGAAGTTCAGCTCATTCTGGTGAACGAGCATCTCCGCCGGCATGGTGAGCGTGGCTTCCATCATGGCGCTGGACTCAGAGCGAGTGATGGTCAGGCTTTGACCTGCGTTCGCGGCATTTTGATCCGCTTGTTGTGCGGCTTGTACCGCTCCGGGAGCGGGTTGTTGCGTCACGGCCAGCGTCGCGAACAGGGTTCCGTTGAGCGAGACTTTCAGGTGGCTGAGGGCCGGGATGAGAGCCGGGAGAGAAGTGATAGCGGAGGTGCATGGTCGCGGACTTGACGACCTGGGTCTGTGGAACCGAGAAGGCGACCGAGTGATAGGCGTCAACGCCGCGAAGAACAATGGTGTCCTGCGCACCAACGTCGGCGAGCGAAAAGATGTTATCGAAGCTGCCAGGCGGAACGTCACGCGCCTGAACACCGCCATCGCGGGTCGGGGCCGTGCTGCCGGAAGCCTGTGGTGTCTGAGTTTGGGTCTGTCCGGCCTGCGCGTCAGCCTGCGAAGGAGCCTCGGCCCAGAGAGTTGTCGACGCGAGGACTGCGAGCAAGAGTAGAGGGACGATACTGGTCGCGAGCCGTCCTTTGGGTGGGGCAGAGCGTGCGGGTTTGAAGAAGCTGCGAAAGGTCTTGCTGAGGCCCATCATCGAAAGCTGGAAGATGCGGCGGAGGCTGACGAGTGGGCGATCTACCTCACGCGACTCTCCCCAGCCGAGCCATGTATCGGCGCGCGAGTAGAGCACCATCGTGAGCGCCTCTTCCTGCTGCAGAGTGAGTGGATCGAACTGAGCGCGAAGCGTGGTCCCATCGGCTTGCACGATTGTCGCCGGGAGTTCGGCGTCTCCATCGAGCACAGGAAAGATGAGTCTGACCGACTCCGCGGGAGGCAGGTAGAACTCTCGCTCCATGGTCACCATAACGCCACCGGGCGACATGTTCACGGTGGTTCCATGCACGGTGATGCCGGCCGGAGTAAGGATCCTCGCGGGAACGGCCATATCGATGCGAACGGTCTGGCGGCGCTGCTGGCTCTCCCACGCTACCGCCGTGGCGACACCCAGGATGACCATGTTGAAGAAGACCCAGATGACGTTCATGACGATGGTGCCGAGGTGATTGGCGTCGTAGAGGAGATTGAGCGGCCAGAGCGGGATATTGAAGTAGCGCGGAAAGGCCATCAGAAGGCCGAAGATGTTGAGGCCCAGCATCAACATGAACGGCTGGGCGATGCGCGTGTCGAAGAAGGTCTTGTTGACGACGCCGCCCTTGGCGGTCACGTTGAAGCTGCCGAACTTGGGGTTCACGAGCGCGAGCATGGTCGGCAGGAAGATGTACGGCGCAAGCACGGTCTCGTAGATCTCATTCCAGAAGGAGTGCCGGTGCTGACCCTGGATGCGGGAGTTCGTCATGTTGGAAAGGATGAGATGGGGAAAGGCATAGGCCAGAATGGCGGCCCAGTAGCCGGGAACGTTGGTGTGCCCGAGCACGAGATAGATGAGCGGGGCCGTGAGGAAGATGAGGCGCGGGAGAGCGTAGAGGAAGTGCGACATCGCATTGAAGTAGCAGAGGCGCTGCGCCGGCTTGAGACCCTTTGCGAACAGCGGGTTGTCGGTGCGCATGATCTGGATCATGCCGCGGGCCCAGCGGATGCGCTGCTTGACGTGACCCGAGAGACGCTCCGTCGCGAGGCCGGCCGCCTGCGGAATGTTGATGTAGGCGGTGTTCCAGCCGTTCATCTGCATGCGCAGCGAGGTGTGGGCGTCCTCGGTGACGGTTTCGACGGCGATGCCGCCGATCTCATCGAGCGCGGTTCGGCGTAGAACAGCGCAGGAGCCGCAGAAGAAGGTTGCGTTCCAGAAATCGTTGCCGTCCTGGACGATGCCGTAGAAGAGCTCGCCCTCGTTCGGGATGGTGCGGAACTGGTCGAGATTGCGCTCGAACGGATCGGGCGAGTAGAAGTGATGCGGCGTCTGCAGCATGCCGAGCTTGGAGTCGCGCAGGAACCAGCCCAGCGTGACCTGCATGAAGGTGCGCGTGGGAACGTGGTCGCAATCGAAGATGCAGACGTATGGGGAATCGAGCCGGGCGAGCGCGCGATTGATGTTGCCGGCTTTGGCGTGCTTGTTGTCGTCGCGCGTCATGTAGCCGATGCCGGCCTCTTCGGCGAAGGCGCGGAACTCTGCGACGCTTGCCGTCGTCGAGGATGTAGACATTGAGCTTGTCGGCGGGCCAGTCGATGTTCATCGCGGCGAGTGCGGTGTAGCGGACGACGGAGAGCGGCTCGTTATACGTGGGGATGAGCAGGTCGACTGAAGGCCAGGTGTCGGGGTCGTCGGGCAGCGGTACGGGCGTGCGGCGAAGCGGCCAGAGCGTCTGCAAGTAGCCCAGAAAGAGAATGATGAAGGCGTACGCCTTCCGCCAGGACGAGAAGCGAGATGAAGAAGGCGTCGAGCGGGCTCCACTGCGTCCCCGGGTCCATAAAGAACTTAACTGTCGTGGAGATGCGCCAGTAGCCGTAGCGAAAGGTCGAGAACATCGACACGAACATCAGCGTCAGCGTGACGAGGTAAGAGCTGGAACTGCGGTCCATCCAGATAGCCACAAACGTGGTGAGCAGGCCGAGAATGATCTGCTGTGGCCATGTCAGCTCGAGGATGCCGGTGAAGCAAAGAAAAAAGATGCCACCGACGATAAGGAAGAAGCGAAGTGCGCGGAGTCCAAGGCCTTCGCCTGACTCAAACTCACTCCAGGCGGAAGACCGGGTCATCGTTCGCTCCAGCGGACGTTGCGAAATCCAGCGGTAGCGGGTGCGGCGACCGTTCTGAGCCAGGTTGCGGCGTTGAGGTAGTCCTCGGCGACAGGCGCTTCGGGAGAGTAGTCGACGATGGTCATGCCCTCGGCGAGGGCCTCACCGACGGCCGGGGCGCGCCGAATCACAAAGGGCAGGAGACGATCGCCAAGTTGGCGGCGCAAAACCTCGCGAATGTCGAGGTGGAGCGGCAAGCGAAGCGTCGAACTGATTGAGAAGGTAAAAGAGCTTCAGCGGGCGGCCTTCAGGATCGACGACGCCGTTGAAGAACTTCTCGACGGCCTGGAGGCTGATCACCGAATTCATATCGGGCGCCACGGGTACGAGTACGGTCGGGCTCAGACGGGCCATGCGGCGGACAATCCAGCCGGAGCTGACGGTGAGATCCAGCAGAACACGATGCGTGCCGCGGCTACTGGCGGTGATCTCGTCCACAAGCGCATCCTGCGCTGCCTCGTCCGACGACTTCCCGTCCACGTCATAGCTGACGAGATAGATCGGCGCATCGGTGCTTCCGCTTGGCGGGGAAAATGTGCGAACGGTTCCCTGTCGGAGTTCGCTCGCGCCGAAGTAGAACGGAAGCAGGCCATGCGAGGTGGTGTCGGTGAGAAGTACCTTTTCGCCAAGCGACGAGAGCGACCGGCCCAGGGTGGCGACGAGCGAGGTCTTGCCTACGCCACCGGCCATGGAAAAGACGGCGAGAACCGGCGTGCGGGTTTCCTTCTGCCGGACCGGTGCAGGTTCGGCAATGCTCCTGTCCGGGCTGCTCGAAGACACCTTTGAGGGCATACCACCGCGCGGCGACGCGCTCGCGAGAGTGCTGAAGAGTATCAGCTACCGAGGACTGAGGGGGAGCGGGAGCAGCGGCAGGTTTCGGCTGAGGTTGGGGCGCGGAGGCATAGAGCCATGAAGGCCCTGAGGGTTCAGGCGCGATCGAGGTCCGGGGAGCGGGCTCCTCCACCGGAGGTCGACGATTCGCCTGCTGAGACTGCATTCCGTAGGGGGCTTTATCGTCTCTGCGGCGACCTGGTCCGGAATCGGAGGGGTGTTCCTCTTTGTACCCGGGGGCATCCTGCCGGCGTCGGCGGGGCGTTGCATCCTGAACGGTATCTGCGGGGACCGCCTGAGAGAAGGGTGAGATCGGCTTGGAACGAGCGGTCTGCGGATCTACGGACGTTCCTCCCGAGGCATATTGGGCAGGCAGAGCGGGCGCGATCTGCCGTGGCGTTGCCACAGGCATACCGGAGAAGTTTGGGGCCGTAATGCTATCGGACCAGGCAGACGCTCTATCCTGCCCCGTTGGGGCGGAGGTCTGAGGAGGTGCCCATGGCTTCTGGCCGAGCGGCATAGTCTTCCGTGCGGACCCGGTGGTCCTCCACGGGTCGGGCTGGCGTATAGGCTGGCGCGCTGGACCGATCCTGAACCGGAATGAGGTGTCGCGCAGGTTGCGAGACCGCGTTTCGCTGCTGCACTTCGAACTCAGGACCGCGGTATATCTGGCGCACGCCGGAGGCATCATCCGGACGATAGCCCTGTGGCCGGCGAGCCGGCGAAGGCGGCCGGAACAGCGGGTTGCGGCTCCGTAGCGTAGTCAATGGCATTCGAGGCAGGGGGCAGCTGCGGGGCGGCATAGTCTCGGGCGCAGAGTCCTGGGGACCTGGTTCGGCACGATAACGGGCCGGTTGACGGTCGGGCACTGCCTGGGGAACAGGTGTGTGCGGAGCGATCGTGACCTGGCGCGGTTGTGGCTGCGCGGAGGGGGTGTATGGGTCGGAGATCTCGCCGGGAACCTCTCTGAGGCGTCTGCATCCAGATCCCGGCTCTCGAGCTGCCTCCGTCGAGCTTCCGGCTCCGCATATTGCGCAGCCTTGCGCCGCGCTGAAGCGTTGGCCTCCGCCAACTCCCTTTGTTCCCGTCGTGCTGTGGCCTCCGCAAGAGCTACGGCCTCGGCGCGGCGAGCGGCTTCAATACGCTCCGCCGCAGCGACGCGCGCCGTCTCTTCCGCCTCGCGCAGGGCCTGCTGATGCGAGTACTCGGTCTCTTCTGGCTTTGTTGGACATGCGCGGCTTCCTCCGCCTGCCGGGCGGCTTGCTCAGCAAATGTTGCTGCGTGCTCTGCGTTGGCCTGCGCCCGGAGTTCCTGCTCGCGCGCCTGCTCTGCCGCGCGATGACGTAGCTGCGCGCGATATTCACGACGGGACGCCGAAAAGTCCCGGTACTTTGCGCCGTGGAGGTTTGCCCACGAGTAGAGGACGGCCACATCTTCGGGTGTCTCTACGGTGGGCAACTCTTCGATTCGCTCTGTGCTGCGGCTATCCATGGTGGCCAGTCCTGTGGTTACTGGTAACAAGCTTGAGCATTGAGGTTGATGTGAACTGTGTGGCGGACAACGTGCTGTGAAGGCACCGGTGTCTATTCCAATAGGCTGAGGCTACTGTGCGGATTAGAGCAAGTCAATGAATGCGCGATGACACTTAAGTGTCATCCCCACATCTATTTCCGGGCGGTCGACGGAGCTTGCGGTGCCCCCGATATGGTGCAAAGACACGGGATTTGGAGGGGCCTATGCCGCTGGAAGTGGGTCGGAAATGCACCGTAGCAGGCAGAACACGAATAGTTACTCTAGTGCGGGCCGCCGGACGGAAACGGGTCCAGTCACACGCGCCAGACGTCTCAGAGACCCTGTTCCTGTGCTACTTTGGAAGAGGTCGCGAGCGTGTAGCTCAGTTGGTAGAGCATCGCCCTTTTAAGGCGTTGGTCCTGGGTTCGAGCCCCAGCGCGCTCACCATTTTCCCTTTGTAATAGCCAGCCCTTTTTTCAGCCCGGAGAGCGCAGTTCAGGCTGTCGCTTTGTCCGGTACGGGCATCACCGCGCAGAACTCCTTGACGAATCGCTGCGCGTAGTCCCCTGTGAGAGCTTCGATTCTCTGGGCCGAAGATGATTGCACGATGACCCCGGCGTGATGGTGTTTGTGCAGCCGGTATACGACCTCAGGATCGGTGTAAGCAGAGGTATCCGGCTGCTGCTGGCGTGCAAGACAAATCACACTGCCGGCATGCTCGTGTCGGAGCTCCGGAAGAGCATAGGGACGGCCAAAGAGTGCGGCGCACTCCAGGCGAGCCCACTCTTTCCACGGATTGATTCCGGCGGCGAACTCCACAACATCTGCGATATATGCGCCGCCAACACGCGCCGCCGTTTCTAGAAAATAAAACCGGCCATCGGCGTGCGCACGGATGAACTCCGTATGGGTGACGCCCGACGTGAGTCCGAGTGCGGCGAGCACCTCCTTCTGCATCGCGGTGAGCGCGATCGCTTCCGTAGAGCCCCGGTCGAGTGTCCGTGTCGTGAAGACGCCACCCTCGTGCATGGTCTGCATCGGCGGCTGGCCGTATTGAAATGGAATGGAGAACAGCACGTCGCGCTTGGAGGTAATGCCTTCAACGTGAAAGATGTCGCCGGGAACGAAGCGCTCAAGCAGATAGTGACTCTGCAGATCTCCGAGCGAGTCGAGCAGCGGCCAGATCTCCGCAGGATTGGACATTTTGTGAATACCGATCGCGGAGGCGTTGGTGCGGGGTTTGAGGAGCCAGGGCCCGGGCACGCTCGAAAGAAAGTCGCGAACATCGTCGTAGTGGAAGACAGGAGTGAACTCGGGTACGCGGACGCCGGCCTGCATAGCACGCACGCGCATGGCAAGTTTGTCGCGAAAAAAACGGGTGGCGCTCTCGCCCATACCCGGGAGGCGAAGATGTTCACGCAGAAGAGCCGCGGTTTCGAGATCAAACTCGTCCAGCGCGTACGATACGATCGATCGGCTGTGTTCTGGCGCGATGTAAGTGACGGTGTTGAGAACCTGCTCCGGCGAAAGACCTTCCGGCATGGTGATGAGTCTGGCGATCGAATCCCGAGGCCAGTCTGCGTTCTCGAGCTTGTCGACCGTAAGCAGGATGACGTTGACACCAAGCTGGGCGCATTCGCGAAGAAAGGGCTGGCCCTTTTCGTAGGTGCTGATGCACAGGATCGTAGGTTTCTGCGTCGTTTCAGACATTGGGAGCTCTCCTGTGAAGATTGAACGAAGCTTATCAAGGCTGGGGATGGCTGAGTCGAGATGATTGGAAAGATTGTTAATCCGGTTTTGCGGAGCTCTGCCACTGCTTTCAGGCGAAGTCTGCGTTACACCGTCCTCAAGGGAGGTGAACGGGGCGGCGTAGCCGGCCTCCCGTAAGCCGGTGAGGTCGGCCTCGGTGAAGTGCTGGTAGCGATTCTTGAGGTCTCCCGGAAAGGGGATGAACTCGATCTGGCCCGGGCCGTGCACGTGCATCAGCGCTTCGGCGACGGCTTTGAAGGTGCGGGCCTCTCCGGTGCCGGCATTGACGATCGCCTGGACCGGCTTCCGCGGGCTGCTCGGGCAGCAGGCCGGCAAAGAACATGTTGATGCGGGCAAGATCTTTGACGAAGACAAAGTCGCGCCGCTGCTCGCCATCGGCATAGCCGCCCGAGCCCTCGAACATGCGGATGGTTCCGGTGTCGTTGAGCTGGCGGGTGAAGTGGTGGAGGACGCAGGCCATGCGCCCCTTGTGCTGCTCGCGCGGGCCGTAGACGTTGAAGTAGCGCAGGCCGACGACGGTGCTCTTGATCTCCGGCATCAGGCGGCGGACATAGTTGTCGAAGACCAGCTTCGAGAAGCCATAGACATTCAGCGGACGCTCGTTCGCGGGGTCGACTGCGAAGCTGGTGCTCGCGCCATAGACAGCAGCCGTGGAGGCATAGACGAACGGCATCTTGCGCTCCAGCGCGAAGTGCAGCAGCTCCTTGGAGTAGGTGAAGTTGTTGTCCATCATGTAGTGGCCATCGTCTTCAAGCGTGTTGGAGCAGGCGCCCTGATGCAGGATGGCGCGAACTTTTGCGTCTTCGAAGTCGCCGTGCGTTGAGCGCGGCGCGGAACTCGCGCTTGTCCATGTAGTCGGCATACTCGGCGCCCGCGAGGTTGAGGAACTTCGGGCTCGGCAAGATTGGGCGCGGGGCGAGATTGTCGACGACAAGGATGTCGCGCTCGCCGATGCCGGTTGAGCTGATGGACGAGGTTGCTGCCGATAAAGCCTGCTCCGCCGGTGACGATGATCAAAGCTGAACCTCCTCGGGCTGGGCTCGCTAGCGGAGATTGCGCGGTGAGTTTTTTTACGATGTTGGTCGTCGAGAAGCCCTCGACGGTGGGAACGATCTCCACCCGTCCGCCCGCAGCAAGGACATCTTCGTGCCCGACGACAGTGTCGATGGTGTAGTCGCCGCCTTTGACCAGAACGTCCGGCTTGAGCGCGCGGATGAGCTCCAGCGGAGTGTCTTCCTCGAAGAGAACAACGGCGTCTACAGCAGCAAGCGCAGCCATCACACGGGCGCGTTCGCGTTCGCCGACGATGGGGCGGCTGGGACCCTTGAGACGGCAGACCGATGCGTCGGCATTCAGGCCGAGGACGAGCTTCGAGCCGAAGCGGCGGCAATCCTCGAGCAGCGTTATGTGGCCGACGTGCAGAAGATCGAAGCAGCCATTGGTGAAGACGATGGTCTCGCCCGAGGCGCGCCATTCGGCGACGCGTTTGGAATGCGATCGAGATCCAGGATCTTCTCCTCCGCGGTGATGCCGGAGCTTGGGGTCAGCTCCTGCGATCAGCTCATGCGCGGCGATGGGAACTGTGCCGGTCTTGCCGACGACGATGCCGGCGGCAAGGTTGGCCAGCTCGATGGCCGTATTGACGGGCAGACCGCCGGCGAGTCCGGCCGCAAGTGTGGCGATGACGGTATCCCCGGCTCCCGAGACGTCGAATACCTCGCGCGCACGAGCTGGTGAACGCGACAATGCTGCCAGGCCGAAGTAGGGCGATTCCCTTCTCGCTCATGGTGACGGTGAGAAATTCAAGCGCATGGTCTGCCGCGAGTGCCTGGCCGGCCGCGAGCAGCTCGGCCGTTTGATGCACTGGGATGCGGGTAGCAAGCGCGAGCTCCTGCAGATTGGGGCAGACTGTGAGCGCGCCGGAGTACTTGCTGAAGTCGGGAGTCTTGGGATCGGCAAAGACCGGGATGCTTTGCGCACGCGCCAGCCGAATGATGTCCTGGCAGAGATCGTTCAGAGAGCGCCCCCTTGGCGTAGTCCGAGAGGATCACGGCGTTGACTTTGGAGAGGAGGCCAGTAACGCGATCCCGAAGGCGACTGGCGTCCTCTGCCGACGGCCGTTCACGGCTCTCGATGTCGAGGCGGAGAAGCTGCTGGTTGCGGCCGACGATGCGTGTCTTGGAGATGGTGGGCAGCGAGGTCGAGACCACGCCCAGAGTGTCAATCTCTGCGCGCTCGAGGATCGAAGCGAGTGCGCCCTGCTCGGCGTCGCCACCCCAGAAGCCCGCAAGAAACGCCTGGCAGCCGAGACCGGCGAGGTTCATCGCGACGTTGGCTGCCCCGCCCGCGCGTTCGTACCGCTGCGCGTGACGGAGCACCGGAACGGGAGCTTCGGGAGAGATGCGGTCGACCTCTCCGCTGATGTAGCGGTCGAGCATGATGTCGCCGACGACGAGAACGCGAAGCTCGCGAAAGCCGCCCTCAAGCAGGTTCAGAATTGCATGGAGGTCCGGAAGCATAGGTCGTGGTGAGACTCCTCGCATTATCATCGCACTCCGCTGTCGAGAGCTGGGCTGGCCGGAGGCTCTCGCTGCAGGATGCCGCGAACCTCCGCAAGGACCTCGTCCACCGTGATGGAGGTCAGGCACTTTTTGCGCTGAACGATGCAGGTCTCAAGCTCACATCCGGCGCACTCTACATGGTGGTAGAGAACACGGTGCTGCCGTCCGTAAGGAAACCAGACGCGCGGAAGGTTGCGTGCGGCGAAGATGGCGACGCAGGGCGTTTGAACCGCAGCGGCAAGGTGCATGGGGCCGCTGTCGTGCCCGATAAAGATGCTCGCCCGGGCAAAGACGGCGGCGCTCTCGCGGGGTGTGAGCTTGCCACAAAGATTGATGACGGGAAGCGCGGAGATCTGCACCCAGTCCTTTGCCGCAGCGTCACTGGCAACGACTCTCTTCCGGAGCTCCCGCGAGCGCGAGTGCGTGATCTGGGTACTCCTCGGCCAGTCGTCGGAGGAGAGCGCGCCAGTTCTCCGCCCCCCAGTCCTTCGCCTGAACCTTGGTTCCGACACTGACGGCGAGGAGCGGACGACCTCTGGCGGGGACCAGCACCTGTTGAGCGCGGGTGTGCTCTGCCTCGGTGAGCTGAAGATCCCAGCTGGAGGCCGCGTCGAGGTCGGCCGGACCGAGTTCGGCGAGATTGCGAGCCAGGCGGCTCGCTTCGGGCTCAAGCGTCTTCTCAGGTCCGGCGAGGAGATTGCGCTGCATGTCTTCTGTGAGGGGAACGCCGATCTGCCGGAAGATTCCGCAGAGGCGAAAGAAGAGCGCGTCGCGCCTTGCGGAATCGATGCCACGCGCAGCTCCGAGGTAGAGCAACACTTGCGGCCGCCAGCGCAGCAGCTGCCACCATAGGGAAAGGAGCTCGCGCGGACTGCGGGTTCCGACCGCATAAGGAACGAAACCCTGCACCAGGCCCGTACCTTCGAGAATTGCGGCCGCGGGGGGAGCCTTGACGTTGACAGGGAAGTTCGTGAGCAGACGCCGCTCCGCATGGGGAAAGGCCCGGGCGACGAGATGGAGAGCGGGAAGCGCCACCACTGTGTCGCCGAGGCTTCCCAGGCGATAGAGGAGAACCCGCTTGATAACTTTTGCCATGTCTCCCTTCAGTCTGCTTGGTCTGTGCCGCAACCGCAACCAGCAGCAGCCACTCCTCTGGTTGCTGGTAGAGTCTTGATGCGTATGAGTGTGGTGATCGAAGCCGAAGCGGTAGCGAAGCTGCAGGATGAATGGACGGCGCGATGGCACGCGATGGAATCAGCCTTGGATGTAGACCAAGGCCTCATAGCTCTGATCCGTGGCAATCACCGGGCCAACTTCGATCTCTGGCATGAAGAAGACAGCGCTCGCGATCCAGCTGCCAGTGACGCGCAGATCGCCGCAGTCAAGCGAGCCATCGACCGGCTGAATCAGCAGCGGAATGACCTCATCGAGCAGATTGATGAGACTCTTCTTCAAGCTCTGCCCATCGCGGAACCAGACTCCGTCCTCCACTCCGAGACTCCGGGGATGATGGTTGACCGGCTGTCCATTCTGGCGCTGAAGATCTTTCATACACGGGAGCAGGCCGAACGGAGAGAAGCTACAGACGCTCATCGCTCCAAGAATTTGGAGCGTCTGGAGACACTTGAGGAACAGCGCTCCGATCTGGTGGGAGCTCTCGGCCGCCTTTGGAGCGCCATGCTGCGGGGCGAGCGCAGGCTCAAGATCTATCGGCAGATGAAGATGTATAACGACCCGGAGCTGAACCCTGTAATCTACGGCAGCCGCGGTAGAAGCAGCAGCAGTTGACCGGAGAGCCGACTCTGCGTATAAAACCGGAGACGAGGGCTGGCACAGAGATAAGCAGGCTGACCGCACACCGGGACTGGGCAAAGCGAGGCCGGCGAGGACCCATGGCGCAGACGAAGACCGACGACATCCACGATGAAGAAGGCTCCCCGAACACTGGCGGGCACAGTTCCGCTTGCAGCCGACAGCGGCCGTGTGGAGACGCTGGCTCTGTACGAGGTCGCCGTCCGCCTGATGCAGGAAGGCAAGTACGACAAGGCGCACGCAGCCTTCGACAAGATGCTGGCCTCCAGTCCGCCGGATCTGGCGGACCGGATCCGCATGTACATCAATGCGTGTCTTCTCCAGGTGGCTAAAGGCAAGACGAACTTCAGCAGCCATGAAGAGCATTACGACTATGCGATTTCGCTGCTGAACGATGGGCACTACGAAGACGCGCGCGAGCAGTTCAAAGCCATTTTGAAGGAGAACGAAAGCGCCGATTACGCGTTCTACGGGCTGGCGGTGCTGGCCAGCATGACAGGCGATGCGCACACGTGCCTGGAGCACCTGACCGAGGCCATCCGGCAAAATCCGCGGAATCGCATCCAGGCTCGTGCCGACTCCGACTTCCAGGACATGGCGGACGATCCACGATTCACGGAGTTGCTCTATCCTGAGGTATAGCTGCGGGCCGGCGATGTAGGCTGGGGTGAGCGGCCGGCCAAAGGGATAACGAACTTCCCGATGACCATTGCACAAACCATTCGCCCCGGCGAGCGTTCCTTGCGCATTGTCGCCATCGGCGGCGGAACCGGGCTCTCCACACTGCTTCGCGGTTTGAAGCGGTATGTCGCAACTCCGGCCTCGCAGGAGTCCGGAGGAGTCCGCGTGCTCGGACACTCCGTGCCTGATTCGCGATCTCACCGCCATTGTGACGGTTACGGATGACGGCGGCTCTTCGGGGCGGCTGCGAGAAGACTTCAAGATGCTGCCGCCGGGGGACGTACGCAACTGCATGGTGGCGCTCTCCGAGGATGAGCATCTGCTGTCGAAGCTCTTCCGATATCGGTTTGAGCAGGGCGAGCTCGAGGGACACAGCTTCGGGAACATCTTTCTGGCCGCGCTCTCGCATATCACGGGCGACTTCGCGCAGGCTGTGCAGATGTCATCGCAGATCCTGGCGACGCGCGGACGGATCTTTCCAGCGACCAACACCAATGTGCACTCTGGCGGCGCAGGATGGATGACGGCAGCCTGGTTCGAGGCGAGACGAACATCACGGCGAGCAAACAACGGATCGTGAAGCTGATGCTCGAGCCCGCCACGGCGGATCCCCTGCCTGAGACGCTCGAGGCGATTGCCGAGCGCGGACCTGATCACGATCGGGCCGGGATCGCTCTACACCTCGCTGATTACCAACCTGCTGGTGCGTGGGATTCCCGAGGCGCTCAAGGCCTCGAAGGCGACCAAGGTATATATTTGCAACCTCATGACGCAGGCGAATGAGTCGCTCGGTCTGACGGCGTCGCAGCATATCGAGAGGATCAGCGAACACGCCGGCACGGACCGGCTCTTCGATTTTGCCTCGATCAATACGGCACCCATCTCCTCGTTGCGGCTGGAGCAGTATGAGCGCGAGGGCCAGAAGCCGATCGTGCCAGACCTGGATGCGGTTGAGAGATTGGGCGTGGTGCCGGTCACCGGGCAACTTTGTTCACGAAGGTGACGTGCTGCGCCATGACTACGACCAGGTGACGGCGAAGCTTCTGACGGTCGGCTTTCGAGAGCGAAGCGCGAGGCCCCACGGGTAGCGAGTCCAGTCGCCTAGGCGGCTGAGCGCTGTCGATGGTCACGAGGTCGGGCGTGGGGGGTTGGCGGTGAGTCCACGGTGCGCTTGAGCTGGCCGCAGGCGGCGTAGATGTCGCGTCCGCGCGGGCGGCGGATGTAGGTGGGCATCCCGGCTGCCATGAGCGTCTTCTGGAAGCGGGTTACGTCTTCCGGGGCGGGCTCCGTGTAGGGGATGCCGGGTCCGGGGTTCCAGACGATCAGGTTGACCTTGGCGCGCATGCCGTCGAGCAGCGCCAGGACCTCTCGGGCATGCACCGGCTGATCGTTGATGCCGCCGAGCAGGACGTACTCGAACGTGACCCACTCGCGGGTGCGCAGGGGGATGGTGCGGACGGCGTCGAGCAGGTGGGCGATGTTCCACTTGCGCGTGATCGGCATGATGCTCTCGCGAATGGTGTCATTCGAGGCGTTGAGGCTGAGGGCCAGCTTGGGGCGGACGGGCTCTTCCGCGAAGGCGCGGATGGCGGGCTCGATGCCGGAGGTGGAGACGGTCATGCGGGACTCGGGGATGCCTACGCCGCCGACGAGCAGCCGGACGGCTGCCATGAAGGCGGCGTAGTTCAGGAACGGCTCGCCCATGCCCATGAAGACGAGGTTGATGCGGGCTGGGCTGTCCTGGTTGCCGCTCGCGCTGCCGAGCCTTTACGTCGTGGCGGTTGAGGACGGCGGCGACCTGGCCGGCGATCTCTCCCGCGGTGAGATTGCGGCGGATGCCGAGCTTGGCGGTAAGGCAGAACTGGCAGTTGACGGCGCAGCCAACCTGGCTGGAGACGCAGATGGTGGAGCGGCGGTAGGTGGGTGTTGCCGCGTCCTCTTCCTCTTCCGCTGCGGCCAGGCTGCCGTCACCACGTTCGCCACCGTCGCCGTCCGGCATCCAGACGGTCTCGACCGTCTCGCCGTCGGCCAGTGCGGACCAGGTAGCGCTCGGTGCCGTCCACGGAGCGGGCGGCCTGCACGATCTCAGGCAGGCCGACCTGGTAGCCTCCGGCGGCCATTGCCGACCGCAGCTCCTCGGGAAGGACGGAGACCTGATCGAGGGAGGTCACGCGCTGCTTGTACAGGGCGTCGAAGAGCTGCCGGCCCCGGTACGGCTTCTGCCTCATGCCGACCATGAGCTCGGTCAGGCGAGCGAGGTCCATGCCGAAGAGCGGTTCAGGTGCGGGTGATTTGATCGGACTGGGCGGGTTCGGGGACATGAGGAGCTTACGAACAGACCTTTGCGGCGGTACCCTCCCCCCCCGTACTTTTTGCAAAGTCTTCGATCGAGAGAGTTTAGGTCTGAACCTCGAAGTTCCGGGTCCGTGGGGGCCGGTGCAGTTCCTGTCCGCCTCTATTTCCATTTTACCGGATCCATCCGGTCCGTACGCCAACCCGGCGAAGCGATTTGGGGGGCCGGACATGAGAAAATAGAGGCAAGGAGCTGCATGTCCGCCACACTTTTAAGAACTACCGATCAGCAAAAGCGTTCCACGAAACATCCGAAAGACGGTCCTGCCGAACGGCCTGATGGTCCTGACGGAGAGCATGCCCCATGTACGCAGCATCTCGATGGGGGTTTGGATCAACTGCGGATCGCGCGATGAGGCTGCCAAGGTGAACGGCATCTCGCATTTTGTCGAGCACATGGTGTTCAAGGGAACGACCTCACGGTCTGCCCAGCAGATTGCCCGCGAGGTCGACACCATCGGCGGGAACCTGGATGCGTTTACCGGCAAAGAGATGATCTGCTTCAACATCAAGGTGTTAGACGAGAATGTTGCGCCTGCGCTTGAGCTACTGGCGGATCTGGTCCTGCATCCCACCTTCGCTCCGGAGGACGTGGCGCGGGAACAGGGCGTCATCCTCGAAGAGATCAAGATGGACGAGGACAATCCCGACTACCTGGTGCACGAGATCTTTACGCAGAGGTTCTGGAAGGACGACGCGCTGGGCCGGCCGATCCTGGGGACGGTGAAGACGGTGTCGAGCTTCGATCAGCGGGTCGTTTTCGACTACTATGCCGACCGGTTTACGCCGCGTTACATGGTGTTTTCGGCGGCCGGGAATCTTGATCATGATTCCTTTGTCGCGCAGGTCGAACAGCACTTCGGAGCATTGAGCGCCAGCCGCCGGCAGGACGACAGCTCTCCGACGCACGCCAATTGCGACTCCGCATATCACTCTGCGGAAAAAGAAGTCGCTCGAACAGGTGCAGATCTGCCTGGGCGTCGAGGCGCCGCGGGTGAATGATGAGCGTCGGTACGGCATTTATCTGCTGAACACGATCCTGGGCGGCGGGATGAGCTCCAGGCTGTTTCAGACCATTCGTGAAGACCGGGGGCTGGCTTACTCGATCTACTCGGAGATGAACCCCTTCCGGGACAGCGGATCGATCTGCGTGTATGCCGGCGCCTCGGCGGCGAACACGAAGCAGGTGCTGCAGCTTACGCTGGCGGAGTTGAGCCGTCTGAAGAGGGAGACCGTCTCAGAGCCGGAGTTGAAGCGGGCGAAGGATCAGTTGAAGAGCAACATCGTGATCGGGCTTGAGAGCTCGGGGAGCCGGATGTCGAACCTGGCACGGCAGCAGATGTACTTCGGGCGGTTCTTCGGTGTCGACGAGATTACGGCCGACATTGACCGGGTCAGCGTGGAGGATGTGCAGCAGCTGGCGAAGGAGCTGTTTCAGCCCGATGCGTCGCGCTGACACTTCTGGGTAATTTGAAATCGATGAAGGTGTCACGTGAGGATCTGGCGTGCTGAGGTGATTGTTGCTACCTTCTCGAAGGCGTCGAAAATCAGTTTGGACTAAAGAGGCATTGAGAACCGCATGAAGAGATGGAACCGGACACAGCGGCAGAATGAGGAAGGCTTCACGCTGATTGAGCTGCTGATCGTGATGTCGGTGATGCTGATCCTGATGACGCTGGCGGTGCCGCAGATGCTGAAGCTGATGAAGCAGGCGCACCAGACCTCGGCTTTGGCGTCGATCCGGGCGATCGCGCAGGCGGAGCTGCAGTACAACTCGACGTATCCGGCCAATGGATTCGCCTGCACGCTTATCGGCTCTCGGGGGGCAGCCCGGATCGGGAGCACCGACGGCACAGAGTGCGCAGATGATTCCACCGGATCTGGCGTCGGGGCAGAAGGCGGGTTACACCTTTGCCATCAGCAACTGCACCAAGGTGACCGTGAACAACCAGGATATGTTTACGTCGTACCAGATCACGGCAGTGCCACAGTCGCCCGGTAAGACGGGCGATCTCGGGTATTGCACGGACGAGAACAACCTGATCAAGTACGATCCGGCCGGCGGAACGAACTGCACGCAGCCGCTCCAGTGATGCGATCGGTTTTGCTGGGCGCTGTGCTCGCGGTCTGCTGCATACCCGCCGCCGCCGCTGCACAGACTGCGGAGCAGGACGCGATTCTGAAGCGGGTGGACGATCACTACAACCATCTCCAGTCGCTGCGGACGCAGTTTACGGAGCGGTACACGGGTCTGGGGATGGATCGCACGGAGACCGGCATGCTGCTGCTGAAGAAGCCCGGAAGGATGCGCTGGAGTTATACGACACCGGTGGGCAAGGTGTTCGTTCTGGATGGGAAGTATGCCTGGTCGTACACGCCCGGGGATGCGCAGGTGCAGCGCCTGCCCGCGAAACAGGTGGATGACCTCCGGTCTCCTCTGCGGTTTCTGCTGGGGCACACGCAGCCTCAACAAAGAGCTTGAGAGTATCTCCGTGACGCCGGAGCCCGGTGGGTTCCGGATCGCAGGAGTGCCGAAGGGCATGGGGCAGCGCGTCAAAGCACTGATCCTTGTGACAGACCCTGCGGGGCGTATCGGCAAGATTCGGCTGGAAGAGATCGACGGCGCGAGCACGGAGTTCGACTTCGATCACTCCGAAGAGAACCTCCCCTTGCCGGACGACGATTTCCGCTATGCGCCGCCGGCTGGGGTGGGGGTCGTGGACGGTCTTCCGCCCGTCTGAGCCGCTGCTGCCCGGTGTGAGGGTTAGCTACCCGTTTTTCAGGTTGACCGTGCCGGACTCGCCGAGGTTGACTGAGCCACCGGTGGCCGCTGCCGCCACGTACTTCAGACCACGAAGCAGTTTGCTCGACGATGCCTCCCAGTACTGCGCCTCGGTGATGTCGACGCGGAGCACAGTGATGGCCGGATCGTCTTCGCCCTGCGGGAACCATGCCTTGTACATGGAGTTCCAGAGCTCGTGAATTTTAGCGCGATCCTTGCTGACGGATGCGCGGCCCTTTGCGGAGACGAACTTCGCGTTTGAAGGATCGGAGTAGAGGAGCGTTGCGTGGGAGTCTGCTTTGATCTCGTGGACTTTGCCGGACTCTTCGCGCGTGAGGAAGTACACGACGCCGTCGAAGTCGGTCTCCTGTGTGGCCATAGGGCGGCTGTCAAACGAGCCATCGTCGGAGGCAGTGGTCAACATGGCAATGCGAATGCTCTTGATCAGATCGCCGATCTTCTTTTTACCCTCGTCACCGCTGAGGTGCTTTTGTTCGGTCATTTCACCCTCCACGGCTTTGGATGCAGGGGATGAGTGGATCGGTGTTGAGGATGAGGCGATTTCAAGTCACGTAGAATCTTGAGCGGGTCTTTATGGAGCGATCGTAGTGGCGGATGTTCTCTCAGTTGTTTCGCTGTCGACGGAGGAGTTCCTCGACTCTGTTCGTGAGCTCGCGCCCGCTGTTGCGGTGTTCGACTGCGATGGGACGCTTTGGTCGGGCGATGCGGGTTCCTCGTTTATGCAGTGGACGATTGAGACGGGCCTGGTCTCGCGCGAGGTGACGGATGCGATCGATGCGCGGTATCGTGCGTACCTTCACGGCGAGGTTTCGGAGTTGGCGATCTGCGGGGAGATGGTGCAGATGTACCAGGGCCTGCGGGAGACGGAGATGCGTGCCGCGGCAAGGGCCTTTTTTGCGGAGATGATCGAGCCGAATATCTTTCCGGAGATGCAGGAGCTGGTGGCGGAACTGCGCGGGTTGGGCAGCGAGATCTGGGCGGTCAGCTCGACGAACGACTGGGTGATCGAGGAGGGTGTCACGCGGTTTGGGGTCACCGCTGAGCGGGTTCTGGCGGCGCGTGTGCGGATCGAGAACGGTCTGGTGACGAATGAACTGATGGACGTGCCGACGGATGAGGGCAAGGTGGCCGCTCTGGAACGGGCCGGGGTGCAGCGCCCGGTTGCTGTATTTGGCAACTCCGTCCACGACGCGGCGATGCTGATGATGGGCGGGAGGGCTTATCCGGTGAACCCGTCGGCTGCTCTGATCGAGATCAGCACGGAGCGGAGATGGCCGGTCTACTTTCCGGCGGCGGTGCGGTTTCCGGGGGCGGTGCGGGAGCCGGCGAAGTGAGCCGATGAACTTTCGCGGCGGCTGCTTCGTCTAAAGAGCAGCCAGGTGAGAGAGCCCATTCGCA
Source organism: uncultured Acidobacteriaceae bacterium (assembly GCA_963778445.1). Lineage (GTDB taxonomy): Bacteria > Acidobacteriota > Terriglobia > Terriglobales > Acidobacteriaceae > Edaphobacter. The sequence goes on from CAVZUG010000002.1 coordinate 128,110, forward strand.
GGTTGGATGTACGAGAGAGTCGCAAGGGGGAGACGAAGCCGATGCGTTTCGTGGTCGCCGGGCTGATTCTGCGCGATGGGGATGGGGCTGCGCGGGAGGTTCTGATCTGCCAGCGCCGGCCGGATCAGCCGATGAGCCTGAAGTGGGAGTTTCCGGGGGGAAAGATTGAGCCGGGTGAGAGCTCGGAGGCGGCGCTCGCAAGAGAGTTGAATGAGGAGCTTGGGATCGATGCGGTGATCGGCCGGAGGGTGGCGAATGTGCGGCATAAGTACCGCAACGGCGGAGCGATCGATTTGCAGTTCTTTCTGATTGAGAGCTTCTCAGGTGACATGGAGAAACACATCTTCAACGAGGTACGGTGGTCTCCGCTGTCTTCCCTTCCTGGGTACGATTTTCTTGCCGCCGACCTGGGTCTGATACGAGATCTTTCGGAAGGCAAGCTGATCTGAAGGTCGGGTTCACGAGTGCATCCAGTCTCTGACGGACCCAGCGGCATAGATCGCTGAGAGCACGATCATCACGATTGACGTGATCCAGGCGACGGCATTGAAGGCGCGTGAGTTGGTGTACTTGCCCATAAGCTCGTGCTTGTTGATGAGCCGCAGCATGAAGATGAGGACCAGGGGCAGGAGAACACCGTTCAATACCTGCGAGAGGACAAGGACCTTTACCAGCGGGAAACCCGGGGAGAGCACGACGGCTGCGCCCAACAGGATAAGCAGGGTGTAAAACCAGTAGAAGAAGGGCGCCTCGCGAAAGCTTTTGTCGAGACCGCTTCAACGCCCAGACCTTCGCAGACCGTGTATGCGGTCGAGAGCGGAAGGATGGAAGCCGCAAAGAGTGACGCGTTGAACAGACCGCCGGCAAACAGGATGAAGGCGTAACGGCCGGCGATGGGCTTCATGGCTTCCGCTGCATCGGCGGGCACGGTTACGTCGCGGATGCCGTGGGTGTAGAGGGTCGCCGCGCAGGCCACGACGATGAACCAGGCAACCACGTCGGTAAAGATGGATCCGACAATGACGTCGATGCGGGACGCCTTGTACTGGCGGGCGCCGATGCCCTTCTCGACGATGGAGGACTGCAGGTAGAACTGCATCCAGGGTGCGATGGTGGCTGCCGATGACGCCGATGGTCATGTAGACATAGGAGCTGTCGCGAAGCACGCCTCCGGATGGCAGCTTGACGGTCTCGACGAGCGCGAGGTGCCAGTCGGGCCCGCTGAGCACGCCGGCGACGATGTAGGCGATGTAGAAGACGCTGGCGACCAGGAAGACCTTTTCGACGCTCTTGTAATCGCCCTTCACGACCAGGACCCAGACGAGCGCCGCTGCGATCGGCACACTGACATACTTGGTGATGTGGAAGAGCTGCATGCTGCCGGCGATTCCGGAGAACTCGGCGGCTACGTTGCAGAAGTTGACGATGACCAGGAGAAGGAGGACGACGAAGGTTGTGCGGAGGCCGAACTCTTCGCGGATGAGGTCGCTGAGGCCTTTGCCGGTGACCGCTCCCATGCGAGCGCACATCTCCTGCACGACGATGAGGGCGACGGTGATGGGGATCATCGTCCACAGCAAGCTGTAGCCGTACTTTGCGCCCGCGGCCGAGTAGGTGAGGATGCCACCGGCGTCATTGTCGACGTTGGCCGTGATGAAACCGGGGCCGAGGACGGCGAAGAAGATCAGAAGCCGGGTCTTCCATCTACGCGACATGTGTCTTGAAAGCTCCGGTGTGGTGTTGAGGGTGAGGTGCTGCTTTGCCCTTTTGAGAGTAATTGCAAGAGGGCGAGCTGTGTGCGCTTATGTGCGCTGGTGAGGATTCGATCTCCGGTGCATGCTCGCGGTTGCGTTGTGGATTTGTTCGGCGCGTTCGAGGATGAGTTGTACCTGGCGATCGTTATGGTAGCCGTCGCGCGCGGCACGGATACATCCCGCCTCGGCGATTCTCGAGCGGGCGGGTTCGTCCCGAAGGTACTGCCGGATTTTTTGTGCGCACTCTTCCCGGGTCGAAAAGAAGACGGCTTCCTCATCTTCTCTGAACCGGTCAAGGTGCCCTTGGGATCGCTCAGCGAGTAAGAATCCGCCACACGCAGCGATCTCGAAGCTCTTGTGGACAAACTCATCTTCATTCGAGCGGGTGAGGAAGCTCAGGTTGATTCGCGATCTCCAGATGGCTTCGCGGTACTGCTGCTGGTAGAGCTCACCCTCGCGGTAGAGATTCCGGAAGGCGCCGTCGCCCAGAGCTCGGATCCAGGACTGTCGATTTCCCGACACGCTGACCGAGAACTCCCCTAACTCCGACAGCTTCAGCAGAGTTGCCGCGCGATCGTCGTAAGGTGTTCCTATAAACGAGACTTCCCGATCGCGGTCGCGGTCGGACCAGAGCGGCGGCGGCGGGAAGTGAATTGTCGGTTCGTACGCGGTCTGAATCTTGAGAACGTCACGAGCACCATGGGCGCAGTAGTCGATGATGTTTTTGTCTCTTTGAACCACGTGGAGGTCGTAGAACGGAATTGCTTTCAGAAACAGGCCCCAACCGGGATCCTTGCGCGGACCGAACGGATTATCGATGGTGTAATCGATGGTGGTGATGCCGCGAGAGCGCAAAGACCTGAGCGTCGCCGGAAGCATCCACAGGACCTTATCTCCCCAGACGATGTCTACGTCTTCGGAGACCGCCCTTCGCAGGATATCTGTGTTGAGGCGTTGTACCCCCGGGCCGACATTGAGACGATGCATGATCTTACGCAGAAGCGGACGCGCCGACTCGTACGCAAAGACGTTGATTGGAATGACAGTGTGCCCGGCCCGCTCCATCGCCCATTGCCGGTAGAGCGAAGAGTCGTTGGGCGAGAGACCGGCGACGTAAAGAATCTTCATCGGCTTTCTCTGCCTAGTTTTTTCCGCGCAGGTGAGCGATGACCTGCTCAGCGTGCACAACGCCGACGAGGTGGGTGTGCCGGTCGACTACCGGCAGGGATCGCAGATTGTACTTATCGAACAACTCGGCCACTTTTTTTCCGGACGCATCCGGCTCGCAACTGACGAGGTGTCCGTGAGGGAGCGTCTCGAGCGTGGACCCAGGCGCGGCTAGAAGAAGCTGAACGACTGGGACGACGCCGCAGATTCGGCCCTCGTCGTCCGAGAGATAGATATCGCTGACAAGCTCCACGTCGCCGTCGAATGCGCGCATGAGCTCGATAACCTCGCTCACCGTCGCCGCTCTCCCGAGGGAAAGGTAGTCGGTTGTCATCTGCCCGGCGGCCGAATCCGCCGCGAATTCGAGCAGATCCTCCACCTCCCGCCGTTCCTCGGGATCCATCTCTTCCAAGATGGCTCCGGACCGTTCTTCCGGAAGCTCGGAGAGCAGATCGGCGGCGGCGCCGGGGTCCATCTCCTCGACGATACCGGCGACCGTCTCGGAGTCGAGTTCCTCGATAAGCGCCTGCTGCATCTTCGGTTTGACCTCTTCGAGGGCCTCGGCGGCGACCTCCTCATCCAGGCTCTTGAAGAGAGCACGCCGCTCGGTGGGCGCGAGCTCCTCGAGGATGTCGGCGATGTCGGACGGGTGCATCTTCGAGAGACTATCCTGCTCGATCTTCAGCCTGACGCGGCGCGCCGGGTCGCGGTCGATCAGGTCGACAAACTCCCAGGGAATAGCGTTCGGCTTGAAGCGGCAGGCGACGCGCTCGATAGATGACGGGGGCAAACCCTTGAGCAGACGCCGGACAGCGCCGCGGAGTCCGATCTCCACCTCTTGGATGCGGAGCACGGGCGACCCATGGTCGTCGGGAGAGTTTTCCCAGACCATGCAAACGTCGTTGACGCGAACGACCTTGTGACCGTGAACGTCGATGATCTGCTGATCGAGCAGATCGCGTTCCAGCATGAGGAATTCGTTGTCGGCGGCGAGGGAGGACGGTCGTGCGTTGTCGCGAATGCGGATCTCGCCGGCCTCGCCGAGGGAGATCTGATCGACCGTGACGAGGAGAGGGGGAGCTCCACTGCGGGATCCGCTGGCTCGGAGTACAAGCGCCGAGACGTGGTCCGCGTCGACAGCGGGCGTGACGGCAAACTCCTGCAGTGAGCCCAGGGCCTGTCCGCCATCACTGTAGACGGTCGTGCCAAGCAGCAAAGCGGCGCTCGTTTTGTGGAGATTCCGGGTCATTCTCGGCCTGTTTCGACTTTACACGCGGGGGCATGGAACCTCCCAGTAGCCGTCTGAGTTCCGGTCCCGATCCGATCCCGGGCGGAGGAGAAAGGCACGGCATCCTGAGCGCACGCGATGGTAGCCTTGACTTTCAGGTCGTGTGCAAGCACACTGCCTTCATCGTTTCGCCGCGATCTCCCGAGTTTTCACCGGCACACGCAAGGACTGCTCTTGGCCGACTCAACGACAAGCCGCGTGAGTTTCACTCTTGATTCCAATCTCGAGAGCGTGAACAAGATCGAGCAGACCGCGGAAGAGTATGCGGAGCGCGCCGGTTTCGACGAAGACACAGCCGCACATATCGCCATGGCTTCGCGCGAAGCGGCGGTGAATGCGGTGATGCACGGAAACGCATACGATCCCGAAAAGCAGGTCAATGCTTCTTTCGAAACGACCGCCGAATCGTTAATTGTGCGTGTCGCGGATCAGGGCCCTGGGCTGGACCCAGACACCGTTCCCGATCCACTCGCGCCGGAGAACATCCTGCGCGGATCCGGTCGCGGCATCTTCCTCATCCGTGCTTTCATGGATGAGGTACACTTCCGCCAGTTGCACCCTGGCACCGAACTTACCCTTATCAAACATCGAGTTCCCGCGCAGACGGGCACTTAAGGAGAGCTAACCCATGAGCATGAAAGTCAACACTCGCCAGGTGGACGGCGTCACGATTCTCGACCTTAGCGGCAGGATTACACTCGGCGAAGGAAGCGTCACCATCCGCGATGCTGTTCGGGACGCTGTTGCAAAGGGCAACAAGAAGATCCTCCTGAACCTGGGCGATATCAACTACATCGACAGCTCGGGCATCGGCGAACTGGTGAGCGCCTTTACCACGGTAAAGAACAGCGGCGGCGAACTGAAGCTGCTGAACCTCACCAAGAAAGTTCACGATCTGCTTCAGATCACCAAGCTGTACACCGTCTTCGACATCAAGGACGATGAGGCGGCCGCCATCTCCTCCTTCACTAAATAAACGCGGACCAGAATGCGTGAAGGCCGTCGCCTGAGCGACGGCCTTCGTGTCTGCGGAGAAGCTTATTTTCCGAAATCGACCTTGGGCGCCTCGGTGTTGGCTGGATTGCCTTTGAAGTATTCGCTGCGAACATGGTACCCGGCGATGTTGGCCCAGATGCTGTTCGGGAACTGCTGGACGTAGACGTTGTAGTCCTTGAGCACCTTGTTGTAGCGCCCGCGTTCCACGGCGATGCGATTCTCGGTGCCGGCGAGCTCATCAGAGAGCCGCATGAACTGCTCGCTTCCCTTCAGATTGGGGTATTGCTCCTGAAGGCGGAAGAAGGGGCCGAGCGCTACATCGAGCTTCTGGTTCGCGTCGATCTTGCTGGCCCTGTCCGGCGCGCCAAGGACGCCGGCGCGGGCATTGGCGATGTTGGTGAGGACCGTAGTCTCCTCGGCCACATAGCCTTTGACCGTGGCAACCAGGTTGGGGATCAGGTCAAGCCGGCGTTGCTGCACGATGTCGACCTGCGAGTAGGCCTGGTTGACGTCCTCGTTCTTCTGCACAAGGGTGTTCTTCGCTCCGACGTAGCTTCCGCCGGCGAACAGGAGCACGACGATGATCAGTCCAACGACTCCCAGTACGATCCACAGAGGTTTCATAGGTATTCCTTTGTCTTTCCTGAAGTGATACGGTGGCCGATGTTCAGGGGTTCACCGCTGTACTCTACCATCCGTGCTTTCGAGAGAGGCGAGCTAAAAGTCTCCGCTGGCGCCTCCGCCCCCGGAGCTTCCACCGCCGAACCCACCGAATCCACCGCCGTCGTTGTTGCCTCCACCGCCGAAACCTCCACCGCCTCGGCGTCCACCGCCGCCAAAACCGCCGCCCATCAGGTTTCCGATCAGAAGCCAGAGGAAAGGCCCGCCGCCTCCCCGGATCAGGAAGAACAGGACGATCAGGACGACGATTCCGGAGAGGATGGCGCGACCGAGACTCATGGGCGCCGATGTCGCTGCCTCCCGGCGGTACTGATGCACTATGGGTGTAAGCGTCACGCCCGCATCGGTGGCGATGATCTGAGCAATCTGCTGCACACCCAACGGGACAGCGCGGTCGTAGTCTCCCTGCTGCGCCGCCGGTGTCATGGATCTGCCAATGTCGCCGACCTTGGCATCATTCAGGATGCCTTCGAGACCGTATCCCACCTCGATGCGGCCGCGTCGTGGAGTCATCACCAGAAGCATGAGGACGCCGCGGTCCGTGCCCTTCGGGCCCACCTTCCACTTGTCTTCAAGCTCGGTCGCGAACTCCTCGATGGACACGTCGTTGTCCATTGTCTTGATGGTCACCACGGCGATCTGTGCATGAGCCTGACGATCCACCGAGGTACACAGGTCTTCGACCTGTTGCCGTACCGGCGCCGAGAGGACACCGGCAAAGTCGTTCACGTAACCGCGGGGAGCCGGAAGTGTGGCGACACTCTCCGCCGACAGCGGGGCGCACACTGAAAGGCACAGCGTCAGAACGGCGAGAGAGATCCAGCGCAATCTCAGCTTCATCTATGCCCAGTCTACGCGCCCGTCACACATGTGAAGGGGAGAAGTGAAAACGTCTGGACAGAGCTACTCGCCACTTGGAGCAGCAGGTCGCGGCCCGCGAGTGGGCACGGCGATCCCCTTCGATCTGGCAAGCGAATCCACCATGCTGGTGTGCTCGCGAATGACCTTGGCGCCCTTTTCGACGGCGGCCTTCAGAGCCGGGTCGGTTGCGTTGGCTGCTTCCATGCGGAACTCGTGCAGATCAGAGTGGTGATCCTTGACCATGCAGGTCAGGTACTCGGTGTCGAAGGCGTCGCCCGAAAGGCCGTTGAGCTTGTCGTACTCCGCCTGATCCTTCTGGCTCAGCTTTTTCGGAAGCATGACTCCCATGGAGTCGGCGATCGGCTTCATCTCGTTGTTTAGCTCCGTGTGGTCCGTCACCATCCTGGAACCGAAATCCTTGACGTCCTGCGCGCCGGCCTTCTGTGATGCCAGTTGTCCCAGCTGCACCTCCGCCATTCCACCCTCGGCGGCTTTGCGGAGGAACATCTTGTCCTTCATCATCTGTCCGGAGACCCCGGAGCTGGGGGTTGAATCCTGAAGATCGTTGTTCATGGTGGAGCGGTTTACACCCGGCTGCTGCTGCTGCTGATTCATCTGCTGCGGCGTCTGCTGGCTTTGACCGGGATAGGTCTGGGCATTGCTGTTGCAGGCCGTCGCCAACAGGGCCGCGGCCCCAAGCACTACGAGGTGGGTTCTGGGAGCGTTCATGATCTATCTCCTCTGCGGATCAGGCACTTTGAGGTGCGACGTCCCGCAGTTAAGTTTGGTGTCGCGCCGCCCAGGTAAGTTGCCTCCGAGCCGTGCGCAACACTGTATCCTGTCGGATGGAGCGAACGCTATGCCAGAGATAACGACCAGGCCACCTGTGGCCCGGCAAGAGCTTACGGAAGTAACGATCCACGGAACAGTTCTCGCGGACCGCTACGGCTGGATGCGCAACAAGACTTCGCCGGAGGTCATCTCGTATCTGGAGGCCGAAAACGCCTACACGGCGGACGAACTGGCGCCGACGGAGTCGCTGCAAAAGGCGCTCTATGCCGAGATGCTGTCCCATATCAAGGAGACGGATGAGTCGGTTCCCTACCCTTATCGCGGCTGGTCTTACTACACGCGAACGGTCGAGGGGAGCCAGTACGCCATTCACTGCCGCAAAGCCGTCGTGGCGGGGGCCGCCGCTGACGGTCGAGCCGGAACAGGTGATCTTGGATGTCAACGAACTCGCCAAGGGCCAGGCCTTTATGGCAGTGGGCGCGATGAGCGTGAGCCCTGACGGCAATCTGCTGGCCTATTCGACCGACAGCACAGGCTTTCGTCAGTACACGTTGCATATTCGCGATCTGCGGACAGGGAAGGATCTGCCGGATACGGCGGAGCGGGTCGGGTCGCTGGCCTGGGCTGCTGACGGAGAGACCCTCTTCTACACCACGGAAGACGAGATTACGAAGCGGCACGACAAGCTCTGGCGCCACCGGCGCGGAGACGCGCCGCAGGCTGACGTGCTGGTTCGCGAAGAGACGGACGAGCGGTTCAACCTGGGCGTGGGAAAGACGCGAGATGGCCGTTACCTGCTGCTGGAGGCGGGCAGCCATACGACCAATGAGTGCTGGTGGCTTGACGCTGCGAACCCCGGCGGAGAGTTCGCGTTGATCGCGCCGCGTCTCGATGAGCAGGAGTACTACGTCGACCACCGCGCCGGCCGGTTCTATCTCCGCGTGAACGACACGGGAAAGAACTTCCGTGTTGTGAGCACGCCGGTGGGGACGGGCGGGCGCGAAGACTGGAAGGAGCTGATTCCTGAAGACATGGATGCGCCGCTCGAGGATTTCGATCTCTTCGCCCGATTCTGCGTCTGCTCCCGCCGCCGGCTTGGGCTGACGACGCTGGAGGTACACCGCTTCGGCGATGACGATACGTTGAGCGCGGCGCGGGAGATCAGCTTCCCTGAGCCTGCTTACACGGCACAGTCACACGTCAACCGGGAGTTTGAGACTGAGGTATTTCGGTACAGCTACCAATCGCTGGTTTCGCCTGCTTCCGTGTTTGAGTACGACGTGCGGAGCGGAAGCTCCGCCCTGCTGAAGCAACAGGAGGTTCCGGGAGGCTTCGATGTGTCCGCGTATGCGTCGGAGAGGCTTTGGGTGATGGCTGAAGACGGTGTTCGGGTTCCGGTTTCGCTGGTCTACCGGCGTGACCGCTTCAATAAAGACGGCACATCGCCTTTGTACATCTACGGTTATGGCTCCTATGGATATCCTCTGCCGCTGGGCTTCAGCCCGGCGCGGCTGGCGCTTCTGGACCGTGGCGTGGTGATGGCCTATGCCCACATACGCGGTGGTGGGGAGATGGGCGATCCGTGGCACGATGCCGGCAAGATGATGGTGAAACGCACCACGTTTACCGACTTTATTGCCATCACCGACCAGCTTTTGCGGGAGGGTTATGGAGCAAAGGACCGGGTGGCAATCGAAGGCGGAAGTGCCGGCGGCCTGCTGATGGGAGCAGTCACGAATCTGCGTCCGGAGCTGTTCCGGGTGGTGCTGTCGCATGTGCCGTTCGTAGACGTGATGAACACGATGCTGGACGCTTCCCTTCCTCTTACGGTGGCGGAGTATGAGGAGTGGGGCAATCCGAATGAGCCCGAGGCATTCGAGTACATGCAGACGTACTCGCCGTATGACAATCTGAAGCCGGGTGCCTACCCGGCGATGCTGGTGAAGACGAGTCTGAACGACTCGCAGGTGATGTACTGGGAGCCGGCGAAGTACGTGGCCAAGCTGCGGACGCTGAAGACGAACGACACGCCGCTGCTGCTGCATGTCAACATGGACGCGGGGCATGGCGGAGCGAGCGGGCGGTACGACTACCTGAAGGAGATCGCGATGGACTATGCGTTTCTGCTGCGGGAGTTGGGCGTGGAGGACTAGGCGCGAGCCAGATCAGTGTGGAGCAAGTCGTTCCCTTTGAAGAGCAGCGGTTCACCGGTCTGTTTGGCGAGCGCGTAGGAGAAGCAATCGCCGAAGTTTAGGCCTGCCTCGTGCCGGCCCTTACCGAAACGACGGAAGGCTTCGCGAGCAAGGAGAGCCTGCTTCCTGTCTACGGCGACGATGTCAATATCCAGCTGAGCCAGAAGATTGTCGAGAGCCATTAGCGAATCCGAACGCCTTATCCGCATGACAACGACGGAGGACTCGACAAGAGACGCAGCGGATAGCAGACGCTTTGGAGCGTTGCGGATTGCAGACACGAACATGGAGGCGTCTGGCTCCTGTGCAACGATTGCGACCAGGGCAGATGAGTCAATGACCACTATTCGGGTATTCCATCTGGACCATAACCGAGGATCTCATCTTCTGTGAGATCTTCGTTGATTGGCTGCAGGTTGTAGCTGCGAATCATCTGCATGATCTCTTCGACCGAAGGCATGTCCGTCTTAACATCATGTCGCTTGATCCGCTCCAGCCGCTCCGTCGCGGCAGCACCGATTGCGTCGGTCATGGACTCGCCTGTGACACCCGCGAGTTCTCGGACGGTCTGTTCAACGGCGGCGTTATTGATGTGAAGCGCCATGTACATAATGTACATCACATGCCGTTGCTCAGTTTCTTTCGCAGTACCCAGGTTGTCATGCAGCGGTAGTCCTGGACGATGGTGGTTTTGAGCGGGTCGACGAGGACGGCGTTCAAACGCTTGGTGAGACGGAGGAGCATGGCTTCGTCGACGAGGAACCACTCGGAGCCATCGCCGATCCGGAAGATGTTGCCGCGCAGCCGCGGGAAGTCCATGCCGATGCGCGAGCCGAGACGGCAGAACAGCATGCCTCCCGGCCGCAAGACGCGCCAAAGCTCCTCGATCATGGCGAGAAAGTGACGCTTCGTCCCGGGCGAAGTGCAGGACCGAATTGCAGATGACTACGTCCGCAAAGTCGTCGGGGAGGTCCAGCTTTTCGATCGCGGCGACGCTGAAGTTGCTCGCTGGGAGCACGGGGGCGAGCTCCGCGGCGAGGGCGCGGACGTGGTCGACAGCTTCTGGGTTGGCGTCGACGGCGAAGATCTCGCAGCCTTCGCGAAGGAGGTAGACGAGGTTTCGGCCGTAGCCGCAGCCCGCGTCCAGGACGCGCATGCGGGGCGGCGATGTTGCCGCGGAGGATCTGATCGAAGACGTAGATGTCGATCTGTCCGAACTGCTCCTGAATTCTGCTTGGAGCCTCAAAGAACGTCAAGGACCCTTCCTTCGTTTTGCTAAAGCTGCTGAGATTGGATCAACGGTTGAGCCTTCGGGCGCTTTCGTCAACCGGCGGTGATAGCGGTTTCGGCTACCGTGTCGCCTTCGCCGGGGGCGAGGAAGAGGTTGGTTTCGAGGCCGTGCTGGCGGGTGTAGAGGTCGTGGTAGCGGCCGCCGAGCGCGTAGAGGGACTCGTGGGTGCCGCGTTCGACGATCTCGCCACCTTCGACGACGAGGATCTGGTCGGCGCGGCGGATGGTGGAGAGGCGGTGGGCGATGACGAAGGTGGTGCGGCCCTGCATGAGGTAGCTGAGGCCGTTCTGGATCATGGCTTCGGATTCGGAGTCGAGTGAGCTGGTGGCCTCGTCGAGGATGAGGATGCGTGGGTCGGCGAGGATGGCGCGGGCGATGGAGAGGCGCTGGCGCTGGCCGCCGGAGAGCTTGACGCCGCGCTCGCCGACGATAGTGTCGTACTGCTCCGGGAAGCGCTCGGCGAACTCGTCGACGCGGGCGATGCGGCAGGCTTCCAATAAGCTGCTCTTCGGTGGCTTCAGGGCGGGAGAAGAGGATGTTTTCGCGGATGGTGCCGTCGAAGAGGAAGGTCTCCTGCAGAACCACGCCGAGCTGGTTGCGGTAGCTGGAGAGGCGGACGGTCGCGAGGTCGATGCCGTCGACGAGGACGCGGCCGGCGGTGGCGGTGTGGAAGGCGCAGATGAGCGAGATGATGGTCGATTTGCCGGAGCCGGAGGAGCCGACGAGGGCGGTGACGGTGCCGGGGCTGAGACTCGAAGCTGATGCCGTGGAGGACGGGCTTGCCGGGCTCGTAGGCGAAGGTGACGTCCTCGAAGCGATATGTCACCGCTCGATCGTGGGCAGGTCGGTGACGCGTGTTGGGTCGCGGTCTTCTTCGCGTTCGGCAAGGATCTCGCTGGTACGGTCAAGGCCGGCGAGAGCTTCGGTGAGCTGGGTGCCGATCGAGACGAGCTGGACGATGGGCGCGATCATGAAGGCGAGGAACATGACGTAGGTCACGTAGCCGCCCGTGGTGAGGTGTCCGGCGACGACCTGGTGGGCGCCGAGGTACATGACGAGCGCGCCGACGAGCCCGAGGACGGCGGTGGAGGCGAGCGACATGAACGACTGCGCGGTGAGGGACGAGATGACGTTGGCGAGCAGGCGCTGGGCACCGGCCGCGAAGACGTTGGCCTCGCTCTGCCTCGGCGTGGTAGCCCTTGACGACGCGGACGCCGCCGAGCGACTCGGTGAGGCGGCCGGTGACCTCGGCGTTGATCTTTGAGCGCTCGCGGAAGATGGGACGGATGGTCTTGAAGGCGCGCTGGAGGATGAGGCCGAAGAGGAGCAGGATGACAAACGTGAGGAGCGTCATCTTGACGCTGAGAGCGCGATGAGATAGCAGAAGGCGAAGACGGCGGTGAGGACGCCGCCGACAGAAGTCGACGACGCCGGTGCCGATGAGGTTGCGGACGCCTTCGACGTCGGTCATGATGCGGGCGACGAGGGTGCCGGTGCGGTTCTCGTCGTAGAAGGCGACGGGGAGGCGGCCGATGTGGGCCTGGACCTTCGTGCGGAGCTCGGCGATGAGGCGCTGGCCGGCCTTGGAGAGGAGCTGGGTGAGGGTGAAGGAGGTGATGCCCTGGAGGATGGTGGCGGTGACGACGACGCCGACGATCATCGGCAGCAGATCGAGCTGGTGCTTGTCCATGACGTTGTCGATGAGGTAGCGCGTGGAGGCGGGGAGGATGAGGCCGCTGGCGCGGTTGACGATCATCAGGCAGAAGCTGCCGGCGAGCAGCCAGCGGCGGGGCTTGACGAGCTTCCAGACCTCCGGCAGGACTTTTTTGAGCTTCGGCTTGGGACGGGCGGCGGTAAGGGTCGCCGAGGTGGCGCGGCCGGTGCCGCGCGAGGGGCGGTCGGCGGAGGGCATACTGGGGGCGCCGAAGCTGGACTGGCTGATGGGAGGCATCCCCATGAGATTACAGGGAGCGATGCCCGGCTGCAGAATCTACAGGAGGCGCTCCTTGCGGGCGGCGATAAAGGAGCGGACGCAGAGGAGGACAAAGAGGAGGCAGAGCAGGGACATCGCTGCCTTTTCTTCGACGGCGACCGGGTGTGCGAAGTAGGCGCCATGGCTGAGGCGGATAACGTCGATGTCGGCGGGTATGGTGCCGAGGAACATGAGGAGGGCGACGGTGACGGCGATGTGCATCCAGAGCATGCGCTTCTTTGGGTTATCGGAGTTGGCGAGGGCTCCGAAGAGGATGAAGAGGAGGCCGATGGCTGCGGGAATGAGCGAGGTGGGATGGGAGCTGCCGGTGACGACGAAGCCGATGGCCGCGGTGAGGATGAGCAGGATTCCGAGTGCGATGGTGACTTTGGCCATAGTTTGGACTCCGGGGTACTCCCCCCTGCAAAAGTGTGCAAAGGCTTCGATCGAGGTGGGTTAGGTCTGTACTTCGGTTTTTAACCTGCTGCCGATCGATCTCCACCGCGCGCTGCGGGTGAGTGGGTCTAGTTCAATGATACCTAGCGGAGTGGGTGAATGCGCCACCGGGAAAGCAGATTCGCTTTTGGGAATGACAGGCGGGAGGGCAAGGGCAAGGGCAACGGCAAGGGCAAACGGCAACGGCAACGGCAACAGCAAAGGCAACGGCAACAGCAGATTCCCTTCGGGAATGACAGACAGAACGGCAAGGGCAACGGCAAAGGCAAAGGCAACGGCAACGGCAAGGGCAACAGCAAGGGCAACGGCAACAGGCAACGGCAACGGCAACAGCAACAGCAACAGCGGATTCCCTTCGGGAATGACAGACAGAAGGGCGAAGGCAACGGCAAAGGCAACGGCAAAAGCAACGGCAAAGGCAAAGGCAAGGGCAACTGCAGATGGGGTAGGGGTCAGGCAGTGGCGGCGGATTTTAGTTTGGCCAGGACGTCGGAGGTTTGCCAGTCGTTGGTGGGGTACCAGGCGACGATTTTGCCATCTTTGCCGATGAGTACGGTGGAGAGGGAGTGGGTGAGTGACTTTTGATCGCCGGGGGTGACGCCTACGTCGAAGTATTGAGTGAGCTGGGCGAGTTCGGCGACGGGCGGGGCGGCGAAGTCCCAGTGGCCGAAGGTCTCATTGGTGAAGCGGCCGGTGTAGGAGCCGCCGTAGCTGCGGAGGACCTGCGGGGTGTCGTAGGCGGGATCGAAGGAGATGCTGAGGAGGTGGGTTTCCTTGTAGAGGCGCGGGTCGGACGAGAGGGCTTTGTCGATGTCGGCGAAGTTGTGGCTCATGCGCGGGCAGAAGTCAGCGAGCTGGCAGCGGGTGTAGATAAACGTCATCAGGACGGCGCGTCCGCGGAACTGGTTGAGATGGATGGTGCGGTCGCTCTGGTTCCGAAACGCGAAGTTCGGGACGGTGTCTCCGGCGGCTGGTACGTGGTACTGGACGGCGGGCTTGTAGTCCGGCTTGGCTTGCGCGACGATCACGATGCTGTCGAGCAGCTCGTTGTTGAACCCGTCGACATCTTTGCGTACGAGCAGGTTGGCGGTGATGCGGTCGCCGGGGTGGAGTTCGGAGACGATGCTCGGGTCTTTGAGTTTGTAGCTCATGGTCATCGCGTCCATGAAGCCCGGGACGGCTTCGTGGTCGAGGACGATATCCGGCCCGTGAATGGCGACGACCTTTCCACGAATCGGATAGCTCCTGGTTGCGGAGGCGCTGCTGGCTTCGGAGGAAGAGGAGTTGCCCGTCTTCGGTGGCGGGGGGGAAGGCCGACAGCCCGCCAGGGTGAGAGCGACGAGAGCCACGGAGAAGAGTTGTCGACGCACAGGCAGGATCCTCTTTCACGATGATAATAGGTGGACGGCATAGATGCGGACGCGCAATGTGACCTGGAGGCGAGAGTGGCCGGCAAGTTGGCGACGGAAGAACGGCTGCGGCTTGCGCCCTCCGCTCTGTGGATGCATTTTGGATTTGTGCTGACGGGTCTGGGAACGGCGATGCTGGGGCCGATTCTGCCGCTGCTGACCAGGCACTGGATGCTGCGCGACGACCAGAGCGGGCTCTTGTTGCTGGCACAGTTCTGCGGATCTTTTCTGGGTGGGGTTTCCGTATCGTGGAGACTCCGGCGGAGCCTGTTGATCGGCATGGGAGCGGCCGCCGTGGGAATTGGCTGCTTTGCGCTGGCACCCGGGCTGCCGATTGCGTGCGCGGCTCTGCTGGTTGCCGGATTCGGCCTGGGGCACTCGATCACCGCGATCAACATCCTGGCAGGGCAGAGGTTTACCGAGAAGCGTGCGTCGGCGTTGGCGCTGCTGAATTTTTTCTGGAGCCTGGGAGCGATGCTGGCGCCGCTGCTGACGGCATGGCTGACGCCGCGGTTTGCGCTGCGTGGTCTGCTGGAGTGGTTTGCGGTGTTGTTTGCGGTATGTGGCGTGAGCATGGCCGCGCAGATGCGTGGCGCTGCGACCGAGACACGGGTGCTTGAGAGCGACGTGCAGGAGACGCGTGGGTTGGCGCGGAAGGTTTTTATCTTTTTTGCGATCATGCTGTTTCTTTATGGAGGACTGGAGACGTGTCTTAGCGGATGGCTGACGACGTATGCGCTGCGGTACGGGGACAAGACACTGGCTGTGAGCGAATACACGACGCTGTTGCTTTGGCTGAGTTTGACGGTGGGGCGTGCGGGATCTTCGCTGCTGCTGCTGCGCGCGCCGGAGCGGGTGGTGCGAAGGGTCGCGCTGGCGATGACGGTTGCCCTGACGGCGGCGCTGGCGATGGCCCATACGGCGACGGCGATCGCTGTCTACACGGTGCTGCTTGGGTTGAGCCTGGCGCCATGGTTCCCGGTCACATTTTCGCTGTTGATGGGGGAGCGGCCGCGGGCGCGGCAGGCGGGAATCGTGATTGCGGTGAGCGGGCTAGGGGCGGCGGCGCTGCCGTGGTTGATGGGTGTGGTTTCGGCGAGGGCAGGAAGTCTTCAGCTCGCACTGGTGATCCCGCTGGTGGCGGCGATTGCGCTCCTGGGGATGAGCCTGGGGCGTGGATCGGGGCCGCTCCCGGAGGAGCACATCCGGGGCGTATAACGAGAGAATGGAACGGGTGATGGGGGCGGGGGGGCTGAGGCAGGAGGTTCGGGAGGCACTTGGGCGTGGAGCAATCGCCGTGACCGCGAACGAACGGGCGGCCCGCGGCCTGCGGCGCGATTGGGATGAGTGGCTGCGGCACAGCGGAAGTGATCGATGGGAGCCGGGCGCGGCGATGAGCTGGTCTGCGTGGACGGCTTCGCTTTGGCGAGGCCTGTTGCTGGGTGGGAAAACCCGAGGTTTGCTGCTGAATTCCGTTCAGGAGCACGCGGTCTGGCGCGGTGTGCTGGCGGCGGATCCTGACGCGGGCGGGTTGCAAGGGGTCCACGGGCTTGCTGCCATAGCGTCGGAGACCTGGGCGCGGATCTGCGCTTACGTTGAGCCTGGGCGAAGAGTTTCCGCGGGGCTGCGCGACGACGGAAGCAGGGACACCGCTGCGTTTGCCCGATGGGCACGTGGGTTTGAGAGACGGTGCGAGGCTGAGGGGCTGGTGACCGCGGCGGAGCTCGATGGGCTGCTCGCGGAGTCGCTTCGGGCTGGCGAGCTTCGACCTGAGATCCGTGAGATGGTGCTGGTTGGATTCGACCGGTTCACGCCGGCGCAGGAGCGGATGCTGGCCGAGCTTCGGGTGCGGGGAGTGAGCGTGTTTGTTCCCACCAGCGGTGTCGCGCCTGTGCGCAGGGTGTTGACCTCGGCTGGGGATGAGTTCGAAGAGCTGAAGGCTTGCGCGCGGTGGGCTGCAGCGACTTGCGAGCGCGATTCTGCGGCACGGATTGCCGTAGTTGTTCCCGACCTCTCGGGGGAGCGGGCGATGATGGAGCGGGTGTTTCGGGAGGTGCTAGCTCCGGAGCTCGGGTCGATTGCCGCAGACGAAGCGGCTGCGCCGTACGAGTTCTCGCTGGGCAGGCCCCTGGCAGAGATGCCGCTGATCGCGGTGGCGCTCGATCTGCTGCGGTGGGGTGTCGGAGCTTTGCCGCTGGAGGCGGTGAGCGGGCTGATCGTTTCCGATTATTTTGCGCAGGGGAACGGGGAGCGCGAGGCTCGCGCTGCGTTCGACGCGTTTGAGTTGCGGCGTATCGGGACGCTGCGTCCGGAGATTACGCTCTCCGGAATGGCGCGTGCGCTGGGTGGTTCGAGGCGGTCCGCGAAGCTGGCGGGTTTGTCCGGTGCGGTTCGCCGGCTGGCGCGTACAGCGGAGGAGTTCAGCGGATTTCTGCAAGGCCATGGTGCGTGGGCACAGGGCTTTCGAGAGCTGCTGGCGAGGGCGGGATGGGGACCGGCGGGCACTGAGACGAGCGAGGAGTTTCAGATCCGGGAGCGGTGGGAGAGCGCACTCGATGCGATGTCGACGCTGGACTTCGAGGATCGCGCGGTGGAGTACGCCGAAGCTCTGCAGACGCTGGAACGTATTGCGAGAGAGACCGTTTTCGCGCCTGCTACACGGTCGGCCCCGGTCCAGGTGATGGGGCCGATGGAGGCAGCGGGCAGCGAGTTCGACGCGGTCTGGTTTTTGCGAGCAGGCGAGCTTAGCTGGCCGCCGGAGGTCCGGTCGCTGCCGCTCGTGAGTTGGAGCTATCAGCGGGATCTTCGGATGCCGGGAACGGATGCGGGGCGCGATCTCGAAGCGGCCCGGGCGACGACGGAACGGCTGCTGGGGAGTGGGCGCGAGGTCGTGGTGAGCTATGCCCAGAGATCGGGAGAGGCGAGGCAGAGAGTGTCGACGGTCGTGCGCGACATGATGCTCGAAGGGGTCACTCTGGAAGAGATCGCCGGGCGCGAAACGGACCGGGTTCCGATCGCGATAGAGAGAGTGGAGGACGGGGGGAGCATCGGGGCGCTGCCAGACCGTCCGGTGAGCGGCGGTGTCGGCGTGCTGGAACTGCAGGCGGCGTGCGGGTTTCGCGCGTTTGCGGAACATCGGCTCTGGTCGCGCGAGTTGGAGAGCCGCGATCTAGGTTTGGACGCGAGAGAGAGTGGAACGGCGGTGCATCGCGCCCTGGAGCTCTTCTGGAGCGAGGTGGAGAGCCAGGCCAGGCTCGTCTCCATGAGCGAAGACGAGTTGCAGGCGACGCTCTCGCGAGCTATAGAGGAAGGGCTTGAAAGCGCCGAATCGCACAGTGCAGGGGCGTGGGACGAGGCGTACCTGGCGACGCAACGAGAGCGTCTCCGGCGGCTGCTGAACGGCTGGCTGGAGATGGAGCGGGCAAGGCCAGCGTTTGTTGTGCGCGAGCGTGAAGAGGAGATGCGGGATGTGCAGGTTGGACCGCTGCGGCTGCGGTTGCGCGTGGATCGCGTCGATGTAGTGGACGAGGCGCAGGTGCTGATCGACTATAAGACCGGGGGAGCCAGCCCGGCGGCGTGGCTGGGGGAGCGGCCGGATAGTCCACAGGTGCCGCTCTACGCGATACTTGCCGGGCGCGCGGCGGAGGGAGCCGCTCCGATGGACCTGGGTGCGGTGGCGTTTGGGACTGTGCGAGCGGGCAAAGAGGCAAAGCTGAAGGGGTTTGCGGCGCGCGCGGGGCTGCTGCCAGGGCGGCTGCCGCGCATGGATGCATCGACGTTTGAAGGGCAGGTCGACCGATGGCGCGAGGTGCTGGAGCGTTTGGCGGAGGAGTTTGCCGCAGGCGACGCTCGGGTGCGTCCAAAGAACTATCCCACGACGTGCCAGCGATGCGGACAGCGGATGCTGTGCCGGCTGGATGCGTCGCTGCTGGAGGAGATGGAGGAGGACGGCGTGGGGGAGGGTGAGGATGGCTGAGGTGTTCGATTGGCCATCGCCGGGTTTGCCGTTCACCGATTCCCCCCCGTTTGCGGGAGCGGCTCCTCCGGATTGGAGGGAGCGGGAGCGGGCGCTCGATGTGAGGGCGTCGTGGATTGTTGAAGCGCCGGCAGGCTCGGGAAAGACTGGACTGCTGATCCAGCGGTATCTCAAGCTGCTGGCTGAGGGCGAGGTCGACAGGCCGGAGCAGGTGCTGGCGATCACCTTTACCAAGGCCGCGACGGAAGAGATCCGCGAACGGGTGACGTTGGAGCTAGAGGCGGCAGCCGCTGGAGCTCCGGTCGTCAACGCCTTCGACCGAACGACGAGAGGGCTGGCGGAGGCTGTGCTTCGGCGGGATGCGGCGGGCAGTGGGGCCTGCTGGATTCAGCGCGACGGTTCAACGTACGGACGATCGACAGTGTTTGCGCTGAGATTGCCCGGGCCCTGCCGATCACCAGCGGTGGAGCAGCGGGGCTTTCCCCAGTGGAGGAGCCCGGAGCGATGTACCGGGAGGCGGCTCGTCGAACGCTGCTCCAGCTCGGTGGCGACGACGTGCTGCTCCATGACGCGCTGCGGACAATGCTGCAGCACCGGGACGGCAGTCTGCTGGAATGCGAGCGGCTGATCGCGGAGATGCTTGCCACGCGTGACCAGTGGGGTGAGCTGGTTCCGCTGGGCGCGAGGAGCTTACGGAAGAGCGTCTGGAGACGGTGCGTGCCGCGGCTTGACCGAACGCTTGAGTTGGAGGTCTGCCGCGGACTGGGGGAGTTGGCGCGCGCGATTCCCCAGGGCATCCTGGACGAGATCGACGGGGCTGGCGGCAGAGATGGGCGCACGCTGCCGGGCCGTGGGGAAGGTCCATCGCCCATGGCGATCTGCGCCGGGATTGACGAGCACGCCAGGCGAGGCGCTGGATCACCTTGAGCACTGGCAAGCGCTGATTCACCTGCTGGTGACAGACAGACGGCGAGTGGCGAGCGGGGTTTCGCAGCGACTGGCTGCGGTTGACGTGGGACAAGAAGCATACCGCTCCGCTGAAGGGTTTGATTGCGAACCTGCAGGATCAGCCGGGAGTGATTGAGGCGATTCAGCGATTCAAGCAAGCTGCCGCCGGCGCGCTACCCGGAGGAGCAATGGCTTGTGGCGAAGGCGCTGTTTCGCGTGCTGAGCAGGGCGCTAGTGGAGTTGCAGTTGGTGTTCGCGGAGCGGGGCGAGTGCGACTTTGCCGAGCTTGCGCTGCTGGCGCGGGCGGCGCTGCGGCAGGAGCACGGTGGCGCCGGATCTGCAGGCGGCGCTTGGCATGGAGCTGCGGCATCTGCTGGTGGATGAGATGCAGGACACCTCGCACGAGCCAGTACGAGTTGATCGAGCTGCTGACCGAGGGCTGGGAGGAGCGAGGGCCAGACGGTGTTTCTGGTGGGCGATCCGAAGCAGTCGATCTATCTGTTTCGGCAGGCGCGGGTGGAGCGGTTTGTGACGACGATGCGGACGGGGCGCATCGGGAGGCTTCCTGTTGGCGTGTCTGCGGCTGACGGCGAACTTCCGGTCGCAGGCCGGCGCTGGTGGATGGTTTCAATGGCGAGTTCGCGAGGATTTTCCCGGAAGGCGAGCAGGAGGGGGATGTGCCGTTTGTGGCTGCGGAGGCGGTGCGGTCGAGGAGAACCGACGCTTGGTGCTGACGGTGGGTTCGCCTGGCATTCCGCAAGCGCATCTGGAACTCGCGAGGAACAGGGGGAACAGAAGCGGCGCATCGTGCGGCGGAACGCAGGTAGTGTTCGCTCGATCGCTGAAGAGTGGCGCACGCCGCCCTCTGCCTCCGGGAAGGAGAGATCCGTGGCGGATTGCGGTGCTGGTGCGTTCGCGGCGCGAGTTGCGAGAGATCGTCGCGGCTCTGAAGAAGGATGAGGCGGCGGCGCGGTTCCCTTTCGCGCGGTGAAGGTAGAGCCGCTGGGTGAGCGGAGAGAGGTGCTGGACCTGCATGCGCTGACACGGGCGTTGCTGCATCCGGCGGATCGCATAGCGTGGTGGGCCGTGCTGCGTGCGCCGTGGTGCGGTCTCGGCCTCGCGGGATCTCCATGTGCTCGCAGGTGCGGACGATCCGCAGTTTGCGGAGGCAGCGTCATGGAACTGGTGAAGACGCGGGGCGATCTGCTGAAGGCTGAGAGCATCGCAGCGTCTGGAGCGGGTCTGGCCGGTTCTGGAAGCGGCGATGGGAAAGCGATCGAAGCTCCGTTTCCCGGAACTGGTGGAGCGGACGTGGCGATCGCTTGGTGGGGACGCGGCTCTTTCGGACGCGGAGCTCGCTAACGCATTGCGATATCTGGAGCTGCTGGACGAGATTGAGCGCGAGACCGGCGGCGTGGAGCTCGAGCAGCTCAGATCGAGGATGCAGCGGACTGTATGCCGCATCTGGGAATGATCCAGAATGCAGTGGATCTGATGACAGATCCATGGAGCAAAGGGGCTGGAGTGGGATGTGGTGATCGTGCCGGAGCTGGAGCGCAAGGCTCCGCCCGTGCGCAGCCGGCTGCTGGATTGGGAGGAGATTGTGGGAGACGACGCGGGCGCAGCGGGTGTGGTGCTTGCGCCCATCTCGGGGAAGGGCGAAGACTCCGCGGCGCTGAACCGGTGGCTGCGGGGGATACGATCGGCGCGCGAGAAGGCAGAGCGGCGGCGGTTGTTTTATGTCGCCTGTACCCGGGCACGGCGAGGAGCTGCACCTGTTTGGGGCAGCCAATGTTCTGAAGAGGGGCGTCATGAAACCGGAGAGCGGGAGCCTGCTGGAGGCGGCGTGGCCTGCGGCGGAGGTGCATTTCGGGAAGGCAGCCGGAGAGCGGCATGGGGACAGAGCCGGTGGTCGAGGGGCTCGCCGTTAGCCGCGACTGCGGAGGTCGAAGAGACAGTCGAGGAACGGCCAGCAATGCTTGAGCGGTTTCCCCTGGCTTCGATCCGATGGCGCGGTTTCAAAAACACCTGCCGAAGATGCAGCTGAAACGGGAGGAGCCGCGCACACGATCCGATGGTCCGGAAGGCTCGTTTGAAGCGCGAAGCTTTGGCAATGCCGTGCACGCGTTCCTGGAGATGGCGGCTCGACGGCTGGCGGAGGGCGCTGAACCTGACGACCTGGCGGCCGAGGTCCCGCGGTGGAAGGAGCGGGCATTCGCTGTGCTGCGTGGAGATGGGCTGCCACCTCAGGTTGTGGAACGCCTCGGCGCGCGTGTGATCGTGGCGCTGACGAACACGCTGCGGGATCGTGTGGGGAGATGGCTGCTTTCGGCGCATACCGGTGCGCGCAGCGAATACGCGCTCACGTCGTGGAACGAAGATTGGAGCAGGGTACGGATGGACCGGACGTTTCGCGCAGGAGCTTCGCCGACCGCTCAGGTTCCGAGTACCTGTGGATCGTGGATTACAAGACCGGATCCCATGCGGCCGGAGGTGTGGACGCGTTTCTGCGCGGCAGAGAAGAGCAAGTACGCGCGGACAGATGGAGCGATATGGGGACGCTACGGGAGAGCAGAAGGTCAGGCTTGGTCTGTGGTATCCGATGGTGAGCCGGCTGGTGTGGTGGATTGCTGCGGAGACGTCCGACCCCGAACGCTCTCTCGAATTTCCGGTGTGAGAGGCAGGCGCTGTTCCATGCGGCTTTGGGCTATGGATCGACGGCGGTATTGTGGCGGACGTCGGCGCCGCGGACCCAGAAGATGACGTCTTCGGCGATGTTGGTGGCGTGGTCGCCGACGCGCTCGAGGTTGCGCGCGATGATGAGCGCGTTGAGGGACTGCGGGGTGAGCTCGGGCTTCTCCTTGATGAGCGTGCTGAGCGCGTAGAAGGCGGCGTCGTTCATCTCATCCACCTGGTCGTCGAGCGTGAGCACGGACTGCGCCAGCTCGGCATCGGCTTCGATGAAGGCCTGGAGCGCTTTGCGCACCATGCGCGGAGGCGAGCGAGGCGAGCTTGGGGATGTCGACGGGCAGATCGATGTTGGCGAAGGCGCCCATCTCGCGGCACGCGGACGGCGATGTTGACGGCCTGGTCGCCGACGCGCTCGAGGTCGGCGTTGATGCGGATGACCGAGAGGATGAAGCGCAGGTCGATGGCCATGGGCTGCTCCATGGCGAGCAGGTCGAGGGCCATCTGGTCGATCTCGCGCTCGAGGCGGTTGATGGCGGGCTCGGAGCGGAAGACGAGCTCGCAGATGGATGAGGTCGCGCGTGCGGTAGGCCTCGATGGAGCGCTGGATGGCCTGCTCGGCCATGCCGGCCATGACGAGCAGGCGTTCCTTGAGGTCGTCGAGGTTCTGCTGGAACTTGATGCGCGCCATCATCCAAACCTCCCGGTGATGTAATCTTCCGTGCGTTTGTCGCTCGGGATTGGTGAAGATCTTGTGGGTGGAGTCGAACTCGACCAGTCTTGCCGGTGAGGAAGAAGCCGGTGTTTTCGGCGACGCGCGCGGCCTGCTGCATGTTGTGCGTCACGATGACGATGGTGTACTGGCTTTTGAGCTGGAAGATGAGGTCTTCGATCTTCGAGGTGGAGACCGGGTCGAGCGCGCGAGGCGGGCTCGTCCATCAGCAGGACTTCGGGGTCGACGGCGAGGGCGCGGGCGATGCACAGGCGCTGCTGCTGGCCGCCGGAGAGCGACGGCGCCGGACTTCTTCTTGAGGTCGTCCTTGACCTCGTCCCAGAGCGCGGCCTGCTTGAGCGAGCGCTCGACCGTCTCGTCGAGCACGGCGCTTGTTGCGGAAGCCGTTGAGCTTGAGGCCGCTGGCGACGTTGTCGTAGATGGACATGGTCGGGAAAGGGATTGGGCCGCTGGAAGACCATGCCGACGCGGCGGCGGATCTCGACCGGGCGAGGCGTCCTTGTAGATGTCGAGGTCGCCCATGCGGACGA
The DNA here is from genome assembly GCA_963778445.1 of uncultured Acidobacteriaceae bacterium. Taxonomy (GTDB): domain Bacteria; phylum Acidobacteriota; class Terriglobia; order Terriglobales; family Acidobacteriaceae; genus Edaphobacter. The sequence continues at coordinate 151,844 of CAVZUG010000002.1, forward strand.
CGCCGGTGGCGCGCGCGATCGGGGTTGGTCTCGTGCATGCGGTTGAGGCAGCGCACGAAGGTGGATTTGCCGCAGCCGGAAGGGCCGATCAGCGCGGTGGCGTGGTTGGCCGGGATATTGAAGGTTGATGTCCTGCAGCGTGTGCGTGGTGCCGTACCAGGCGTTCAGGTGCTCGACGTGGATGCCGACGCCCACTTAGCTGTCCTCCTTTCAGAACGCCGCGGCTGGCAAAGATGCGCACCAGCGTGACCGAGACCATGATCAGCACGATGAGCACCAGCGAGCCGGCCCAGGCGAGGCGGTGCCACTCGTCGTAGGGCGAGATGGCGTAGACGAAGATCTGCAGCGGAAGCGCGGCGATGGGCTCGGTTGAGGTTGAAGCTCCAGAACTGGTTGCCGAAGGCGGTGAAGAGCAGCGGGGCGGTCTCGCCGGCGACGCGGGCGAAGGCGAGCATGCAGCCGGTGATGATGCCGGGCGACGCGGTGCGCAGGGTGATGGAGAGGACGGTGCGCCACTTGGGGACGCCCAGGCCGAGGGCGGCTTCGCGGATGGCGTGGGGCACGGTGGCGAGCATCTCTTCGGTGGTGCGGGTGATGGTGGGGACCATCATGATGGCGAGCGCGACGCCGCCGGCGAAGGCGGAGAAGTGCTTCTGCTGCACGACGATCAGGGATAGATGGCGATGCCCATGACGATGGAGGGCACGCCGTTCAGGACATCGGCGGTGAAGCGGACGGCGGTGCCGAGCCATTTGCCGCGGCCGAACTCGGCCAGGTAGACGCCGGCGGCGATGCCGACCGGGATGCCGATGAGGCTGGCGAGCGCGAGGATGATGCCGGAGCCGACGATGGCGTTGGCCATGCCGCCGCCGGGCTCGCCGACCGGAGCGGGGATGTGGGTGAAGAAGGCGAGGTTGAGCGAGCTTGCGCCTTTGTAGACCAGGTAGCCGAGGATGGCGACCAGCGGCGCGATGACGAGCACGGTAGCCAGGATCGCCAGGCCGATGACGAAGTGATTCATCGCGTAGCGCCGGAGCGGTTCGGCGCGCCTGACGGCGGACGCGAGTTGATGGCGTGCTGCGGCTCGACGGCGGGAGCGGGCCGAGGGCGATGCAGGGTTGGTGCTCATGCTAGGCAGCCCTCGCCGGCGCGCCGCGCGTGACGGCCCAGACCAGCAGGCGGGCGATGGCGTTGACGACGATGGTGACGAGAAAGAGCGCGAGGCCGATCTCGATGAGGGCGCTGAGGTAGAGGTCGCCGGTGGCCTCGGAGAACTCGTTGGCGATGACGCTGGCCAGGGTGTAGCCGGGGGCGAAGAGGACTGCGCGATATCGGGGTGGTTGCCGATGACCATGGTGACGGCCATGGTCTCGCCGAGCGCGCGGCCGAGGCCCAGGATGACGGCGCCGACGATGCCGATGCGCGCAGTTGCGCAGAACGCCGATGCGGATCATCTCCCAGCGCGTGGCGCCGAGGGCGAGCGCGGCTTCGCGCTGCGAGTTGGGCACGGCGAGCATGATGTCGCGGGTGAGCGAGGAGATGATCGGCAGGATCATGATGGCGAGAATGATGCTCGCGGTCAGGAGGCCGACGCCGAAGTTGGTGCCGTCGAAGAGGCCGGTCCAGCCGAGAGTATTTGTACGAGCAAGGGGCCGAGCTGATCGCGCATGATCGGGACCAGGACGAAGACCGCCCAGAGGCCATAGACGACGCTGGGGATGGCGGCGAGCAGCTCGGTGAGGAAGGAGATCGGGGCCGCGCAGCGGACGCGGGCAGAGCTCGGTGAGGAAGACGGCGACGCCAAGGGCGAGCGGAACGGCGATGAGCAGCGCGAGAACGGAGGTGGCGAGCGTGCCGTAGATGAACGGAAGCGCGCCAAAGTCGCCGGAGACCGGATCCCATGCCTGAACGGGTGAAGAACTGCCAAGCCGAACTGGCGAGAGCGTGAGCCTGGACGCGGACGATCAGGATGAGCGAGGATGAAGAGCGACGATCGCGAAGATGCTGAGCGCGCAGAGCGAGCATGAGGCCGCCGAAGGCTACGGTCGGCAATGCCGCCGCTGGCGCGGGTCTGAGGAAGCTGCGAATCGGCGGAGGCACTGCGCAGCTGGTCGACATCGGCGAGCGGATGGCGGCGGCGGGCGTCGGCGGCAGCGGCAACGGGGCGGCTCTGGCATTCTGAGTCGGATATGTCATACGGCCTGGAGACACAAGCGCTCTCGTTCACGATGCAGACCTGGGCGAGCCTGTTTGTATGGTGCGCGACAAACCTTGAAGCGGAGACGCAAAGGACCGTGCGCGCGGCTCGGAGAGCGAACCTCGCCACGGCTGGGACTACTGCACGTTAGCGATGGCTCGGCGAACAGCATCCTGCAACCGGCTTCGGGCAGCGGAGCGTAGCTCAGCTGCGAGCGCCTCGGACTCGCCGTGGTCGAGCATCCAGTTCAGAAAGTCCTGCAGCGCCTTGCCCTTGGCCGGGTCGGCGGAGTGCGTCGGGATCAGCAGCCAGGTGAAGCTGGAGATGGGGTAGGAGGTTGCGCCGGGCGCGTTGGTGATCGAGACGCGGAAGTCGGCGGGCATGGTCTTTGCGGCGGCGGCAGCGGCCTCGGTGACCCCTCGGTGGTTGCCTTGACGAACTTGCCGGAGGCGTTCTGGACCGAGCCGAAGGGCATCTTGTTCTGCGCGGCGTAGATCAGCTCGACATAGCCGAAGGCGTACGGCGACTGGCGCACCATGCCGGCGACGCCCTCGTTGCCCTTCTGGCCGATGCCGGTGGGCCACTTGACCGAGGTGCTCTTGCCCACCTTGGACTGCCAAACCGGGGCTGACCTTGGAGAGGAAGTCGGTGAAGATGTAGGTGGTGCCGCTGCCGTCGGAACGGTAGACGGGCAGAATCGGCTTGTCAGGCAGGTTGACGCCGGGGTTGTCCTTAGCGATGCGGCGGATCGTTCCACTTGGTGATCTTGCCGAGATAGATGTCTGCAATGACGTCGGCCGAGAAGTTCAGGTCCTTGTTGACGCCGGGGATGTTGTAGACCGGAACAACCGCGCCCAGCACAGTCGGGATGTGCATCACCTTGACCTTCGCGTTCTCGAGCTGCTCGTCGGTCATCGGTCCGTCGCTGGCGCCGAAGTCGACTGTGCCCTCAGACACCTGCCGAATGCCGCCACCGGAGCCGATCGACTGGTAGTTGATGTTGACGTTCGGGATGCGACCTGCGCTGTACTCGCTGAACCACTTGGAGTAGATGGGATAAGGGAAGGTGGCGCCGGCGCCGTTGATGTTCTGCGCGACTGCGGCGACGGACGACAGGCCAAGAATGCCTGCAACTAGATAAGACAATCTCACGGAGGAGCTCCTGTAGGAGACGGGGCTGAGGTTTGAATTTCGGGGTGTGTACACAGAGATAAGTTTGATTGGGATGTGTTACGGGAAGGTTACACGGGGAAGAAACAGCGGAGAATCCTTAGAACAAGCGTTATTTCCGAAGCGGAACACCAGCTAAACAGGTGCACCCTGGTCATCCCCGGATGGGAGAGCGGCAGCCAACGGCAGGGTGAAGCAAAACGTGCTTCCCGCGTTTAGCTCGCTCTCCGCGCGAATTCTGCCGCCCTGGAGCTCGACGATATGCTGCGCGATGGCCAGTCCAAGACCGGTTCCCCCGGATTCGAGCGACCGAGCCTTGTCCACGCGATAGAAGCGTTCGAAGAGGCGTGAAAGGTGCTCGGAGGCGATGCCCGGGCCGAAGTCGCGCACGGAGAATTCGATCGACGGCACCGGTTGGCTGACCGGGCATGTACTCACCACAACACGAGCAAGGCCGGTCAACCGGTCGCGGCCGTACTTGGTGGCATTCTCGATCAGGTTCGAGAGCACCTGGAGTGCGGCATCTGGATCTGCCAGCACCTGCGCCGGGCTGAGATGATCCATCTCGATCGCTTGCCCTGGAATCCTGCGCTAAGAGGGTCATCGCCTGGACTGCGTCGCGCACAAGAGTGGCGGCGGCGACCGGCACCGGATGCAGCTTGTGCTCGGAGGACTCGACGCGAGCCATGGTGAGCAGATCTTCCGTCAGCCGGTTCATGCGGGTGGCGTTCTTGAGAATGGTCGATAGAAAGCTCGCGTGCCTGCGTACTCAGCGAGGCCTCGTGATCGAGCAGGGTCTCGACGTATCCGCTGATCGAGGTCAGCGGCGTACGCAGCTCATGGGAGACATTGGCGACGAACTCGCGCTGCGTCCGCTCGACGTGCTCGATGCGGGTGACGTCATGAATCAGGGCAACGGCACCTCCCGAGGGCATCGGGGATGCGTTGATCTCGAAGATCTTTCCCGGTACGAGGGAGGTGGTGCGACGCTCGCAGAAGGACCTCTGCTCGATGGCGAATCGAACACACTCGAGCACGTCCGGATCACGAATGGTCTGCACCAGCGAGTGTCCGATTCGAACGCTGCCGCTTCCGGCCGCTCCGTCAATCCAAGAAGGAAGGAGGCGCTGGACTCGCTGATTGGACCACTGGATTCGGCCGGCCGGGTCGACGGCGACGACCGCGTCCTGGAGGCTGTCGATCATGGCCTCGAGCTCGTGCCGGCTCGCGGAGGTCTGGTCGAGTGCGCGCTGCACTTCGCGGGAGGCGCGAGCGAGGGCGCGAGCGAGGGAGTCGAAGTCGCTGTAGTTCTGGTCGAGGATGCGGTCCGCCAGGTTGGCGGCGAGGGCACTTGCCGATCGGTCCTGCCCGTCACCGGACCTCCCGGCCAGAGTGGCGGCGGCGTTTTGCAGCGGAACGATGCTTGCTCGAACGGAGCGTGCGAGCAGGTAGGCGCTCAGCGACGCCCAACCGAGAACCAGCAAGGTGGCCAGCAGCCATCCGTGAGGCACGAGCCAGGCGCGGATGGCGACGACCAAAGCCATCGCAAAGGCGAGGCGGATGAAGAAAGCGAAGAAGAGGCTACGGGTCATCGATGGCGAGCCTGAGTCTGCCAGACCCTAGCTTACGGCTACTGCGATCAGAGTTGCATTGCGGCTAGTTGCGACGGCTTGGGAATTTCGAAGCGATAGCCCGCGCCGCGCATGGTCTTCAGGTATCGCGGCGATTCCGGCGTCGGCCTCGATCTTCTCCCGGATACGGCGCACGTAGACGTCGACGGAGCGTGGAGTGACAAAGCGGGCGTCACCCCAGACCGCGTCGAGGAGGTGGTCGCGGCTGAAGACGCGCCCCGGGTGACGTGCGAGGTAGTCCAGCAGCCGAAACTCCGTTGCGGTCGTGGTTACCAGCTCGCCCGCGACGCGGAGCTGCATGGCGTTGGCGTCGATCTCGATCTGCTCGAAGCTGCAGGATCGAGGGCGTATTTGGCCGCTCGAACCGGCGCAGCACCGCTTTGACCCGGGCGACGCAGCTCGCGCGTGGCGAACGGCTTGGTGATGTAGTCGTCAGCTCCGAGCTCGAGGCCGTGAACGCGGTCGTTCTCCGCCGCTCGCGCCGTGAGAAAGATGATGGGGATGACGCTGAGAGAGAAGGGTTCTGCCGGAGGCGCCGGCAGAGGTCGAGGCCATCTCCGCCGGGAACCATGATGTCGAGCAGGAAGAGAGCGGGCGGCTTGACGCTCGGCATCTGCAACGATGCTGCCTTGCGTGAGGTACGGCCGAACGGTATACCCGGCGCTCTCAAGGTGATACTGCACGAGCCGCGAGATATCGGCGTCGTCCTCCAGCACAAAAATAGTCTGACTCAACGGAAACGTCCTCAGAGTAGATGGTCGATCTTGCCGTTGCGGACGGCCTTGGTTGTAAGTTCCTGAGAGCAGGCTAACCTCCGATTGCGAACAGACGATGAATCCAGCTGAGTTTTGCGTTACCGAAAGGACAGGGAAACCTATTGCTGCGGCAGGTCTGGGACCGTACGATACGAAGGATGCCACCTTTGGACCATCTTGTACTTTGCGTCGATGATGAGGTGATTGGCCTGCGGGTGCGCAAGGCTGTCCTCGAGCGCGCGGGGTACCGGGTTCTGACGGCCCATAACGGGCCGGATGGCCTGGAGTTATTTTCGCGAGAACCTGTTGAGGCGGTGATTCTCGACTATTCGATGCCAGGGATGCACGGCGGTGAGGTGGCGAATCGGATGCGCCAAGCGAAGCCGATGATCCCGATTCTTCTGCTCTCGGCTTACATTGGAGTTCCCAGCGACGTAACGTCTCTCGTGAATTCGCATATGACCAAGGGCGAGGGGACGCGCCTGCTGCTGGAGAAGCTTGGAAGCCTCCTGCCACCCTCATCCAGATCAGCCAAGCTAAGGAGCGGTGGGCCAGAGCGTGAAGCTTCGCAAGTTTAACCGGGTTCTTCGTCAAGTCTCAGTGCTGCCAGTTCTGGTACTCGCCATTACGGCTGCGGCTCTCTATGTCCAGATCCTGAGTGCGAATCGAACGGTTGCGCTGATCCAGAGATCGGATCAGCGGATATCGCAGGCGACGCTCGCGGCGAAGTTGATTGTGGACGAGGAGACGGGGTTGCGAGGCTATCAGGCGACCGGAGGATCCACGGTTTCTTGAGCCTTATCTGGAAGCGCAGAACCAGCTCGAAGCGGTGTTTCAGTCTCTCGACAACAGGGCTGGCGTTCCCGGCCCCGACGGCGTTCCGTACCATGGGATCGCCGAGCTAAGGGCAGCACACGCTGCGTGGGACGACACCTTTGCGAGACCACTGATCACCAGCATCCGCGCTCATGAGAACGTTCGCGACGTCGATCGGAACATGCGCGGCAAGCTGATGATGGATACCATACGCGCCGAGCTTGCGGGCGTGATTCAGCGATCGGAACAGCGTCGCGCCTTTCGCATCAGCCTTTGGCGACGGCAGGTGCAATGGACGGAGATCGCGCTCTTTGGCCTGGCGATCGCAGCCGGGGTGCTGATCGGTTTATTCACGCGGAACAGGATGCACTGGGTCTCCGATGTGTATCGCGGTTCGCTTCAGGACCTTACCCTCAGAGCAGAGGAGATCTACGAGTCGGAGCAGCGGCTGAAGACAACCCTGACCTCGATCGGCGACGGTGTGATCACTTGCGATTCGGACGGCCGGATGCAGATCATGAACCCGGTTGCCGAGGAGCTGACGGGTTGGAAGCAGGAGGAGGCGCACGGCGAGCCGTTGGAGCGGGTGTTCGAGATCGTGAACGAGACGACACGCGCCGTGGTCGAGAACCCGGTCGCCAAGGTGCGAAGGCTGAATCGCATCGTGGGCCTGGCTAACCATACTGCGCTGATCCGGCGGGATGGGACGGAGTTGCAGATCGCCGACAGCGGAGCTCCGATCCGTGACAGGCGACGGGCAGATCCTCGGCGTTTGTGATGGTGTTTCGCGATGTGACGATGGAGCGCCGCACGCAGGATGCTCTGGTGGCGCAGGAGAAGCTGGCCGTGGCGGGCCGGCTGGCCGCAACGATCGCTCATGAGATCAACAATCCGCTGGGCTCCGTGCTGGACATGCTGTACCTGATGCGCAACGGTGTCAGCGAGGACGAGTCGAAGCAGTACATGCAGATGGCGGAGGCGGAGCTGACGCGGGTGGGCGCAGATTGTTCGCGCGATGCTTGGGCTGTATCGCGAGTCGCAGGTGCCCATCGTCGATGGACCTGGGGTCGACGATGCAGGACATACTTCTGCTCATGGAACGCCGATTTACGGAACTGGGTGTTCACGTGCACGACGGATCTGCCGCCGGATATCTGCATCATGGGCTTTCCGGCGGAGCTGCGGCAGGTCTTCACCAACCTGGTCACGAATGCCGTCGAGGCCGCTGGACGGGGTGGGGAGCTGCGCGTGTCGGTAGCCTTGGGAGGCGATGCAGCCGATCAGCGCCGCGCCCGGCCCGGCCAGGGGCGCTGTCGTCACAATCAGCGACAACGGCCCGGGGATCGACGGAGCGTGTGCTGTCACAGCTGTTCCAGCCATTTTTTACGACCAAGGGGGAGCGCGGCACAGGACTCGGGCTATGGGTGAGCCGCGGAATTGTATCGAAGCACAACGGCAGGATCGATCTGAAGAGCAGCACTGCGCTCCGACACGCATGGAACGACGGCCCGGTGTCTTCCTGCCGGTCGGAGTTGTGCCGACCAAGATCGCTCGCACTTAGGTCGCAACAGCTAGTGGGATTCGGGAGGCCTCGAGCTGCTCGACAGCGATGCGCGCTGCAGCCTCGCAATCAGAACGCGACGACATCGAAGTGAGTGACAAATCGGACCGCATGAGGACCGATGGCGCTGGCGAGCACGCCTTGCTGCCGAAGGGCCGCGACCAACGCCGGAGCGTCGCCGCCTGTTTCTGAGCGAGAAGATCACGATGTTGGTCTGAACGGCATCGAGGTCGATCTCGACCGCGGGGCTCTGCGCAACGGCGCTGGCAAGCAGTCGTGCATTGGCGTGATCTTCGGTGAGGCGAGCCGGCATCTCTTCCAACGCGATGAGACCGGCGGCTGCGAGAATCCCGGCCTGCCGCATGCCGCCGCCGAGAGCTTTGCGGTAGCACGCGAGCTTGCCTGACGTGAGCCGCTGAGCCGACGAGCATGGAACCCACAGGCGCGCCGAGGCCTTTCGACAGGCAGAACATAACGGTGTCGAAGCCGCGGGTGAGATCGGCGACGGAGGTGTTAAGGGCAGCGGCGGCGTTGAAGACGCGTGCACCGTCCAGGTGAGTGGGGAGGTCGGCCTTCTTCGCGCCTGCCCAGATCTCCTCGGAGCACCGCAACGGGCGTGACCGTGCCGCCGGCCATGTTGTGCGTGTTTTCGAGGCAGATGAGGCCGGTCTGCGCGCGGTAGTAGATATCCGGGGCAATCGCCGGCTGGAGGTGCTGCCAGGTGAGAATGCCTCGCGGCGCCGCGACGGTGCGCGGGCAGGCAGCCGGAGAAGGCGGAGACCATGGCCATCTCCCAGTCGAGAATGTGGGAGCGCGCCTCGCAGATGACCTCCTGCCCGTGCTGGGTATGCAGGCGGATGGCGATCTGGTTGCCCATGGTGCCGGTGGGCACAAAGATCGCCGCCTCGCGCCGAAGATCTCAGCGGCGGCGCGCTCCAGGCGGTTGACGGTGGGGTCTTCGGAGTAGACGTCGTCGCCCACCTCGGCGTTCGCCATGGCGTGGCGCATGGCAGGAGTGGGCTGGGTGACGGTGTCGCTGCGGAGGTCGATGGGCACGGCTTTGCTGCTCCTGTACTTATGCTGAGTGTGGTGCATGTTGCTCGGAATGAGCAAGCGGCTGAAGACTTCGTTCGAGAGGACGCGCCCGCGGGATGTGAGACGGATGAGCGGGCTTCGCATCGTGAGTCAGGTCCTCAGCGGCCAACTCGGTCAGGGCGGGAAGAATACTGTCGACGTACGCCGGGCCAAACTCCTGCCGCGAGCTCATCCAGCGAAAGTCCCTTGTTTATGCGGAGGCCAAGGAAGAGCGCCTCTTCAAATGCCTGCTCGCCGTTGATGAAATCGGCCCTCTGGTCCCGCGCGGTTCCGAGCACGTTTGAGCGGGCTCGGCCGGGTCCGGGAGTTCGAGGTAGGTGTCGAGATGTCGGTGTTCGCGAAGCGAACGCTGCCTGACCGTGCGCGCAGCATGGAATGGGCATCCAGGCCGAAGCCAAGGTAGGCTTGCGCTCCCAGTATTTCAGGTTGTGACGCGAAGCGAAGCCCGGACGAGCGAAGTTGGAAATCTCGTACTGCTCGATGCCGGCGCCCTCGAGCAGATCGCAGGCCATCTCGTAAAGACGGACGGAGTCGTCATCCGACGGCACCAGCCGGCGCACCGTAACGATGACCGCCGCGAAGCACTTCCCGGCCCAGGCGCGAGTCGTCGTCGACCTCGAGCATGTAGACGCTGAGGTGCGGGACACCGGACGCGATAGCCTGCTCAACCGACGGCGCCACGAGCCCTCGGTCTGGTGCGGAAGGCCGGCGATCAGGTCGAGCGAGAGGTTCGAGACGCCGGCGCGAACGGACGCGCTCGATCTCAGCCAGGCACTGCTCGGCCGTGTGCAGGCGGCCGATTGCGGCGCTCTCTGCGATCGACAAAGCTTTGAACTCCGAAGCTGAGGCGGTTCACGCCCTCGCGCTGAAGCTCGTCCAGGGTGTCGGGGGCGAGCTGGCCGGGAGCGCACTCGACCGTGATCTCGGGGTCGCAGGCGAAGGTGAACTGCTGGCGCAAGGCCGCAGAAGATGTGGCGGACGTCGCCGGGCTGAGAGCAGGCTGGGCGTGCCGCCGCCGAAGTAGACCGTGTCGACCTGCGCCGGCAGGTCGGCTGTGAGGTCCGATGCTCGTGCCGCGAGCCGATGCGATCTCCGCGCAGAGGCGGTCGACGTAGGCGGGCATGCGGCCCGGGGCGAAGGCGTCCGAGGCGAAGTTGCAGAAGGTGCACTTGGCTCGGCAGAACGGGATCGAGACGTAGATGCCGAGAGAGTCCATGGCTCCTTGCATTCTTTCATGGCCGTCTGGAACGCGCTTCCGCGATCAGACCTGGAACGCTATCTGAGCGAATCGGCCGAGAGGTTCGGCGCATCTAGAATAGAGATCGAGCCGATGCCCGAAGACAAGAAAACCGAGACGCCAGCAAGGAAGCGAAGACAGCCGCGCAGCGACGACGATGTCGTCGGCAAGGCGTACGACGGCCGGCTGATGCGCCGTCTGCTGACCTATCTGCGCCCCTACAAGCTGCAGACCGGGCTGAGCGCGGCGGCCATCATCCTCAAGGCCGGGAGCGACGTCATCGGGCCCTACCTGGTGAAGGTTGCGGTGGACACGTACATGACGCCGAGCGCAGCAGACAGGCGGGGCACCTGTCCTGGCTGGCCCGCCATCTGAGCCGCGATCCTGCGACGGGCATCTCGCAGATCGGCCTGCTCTACCTCGGCGCCCTGCTGCTGACGTTTGTGCTTGAGTTTCTGCAGACCTACCTGATGCAGTGGACCGGGCAGAAGATCATGTTCGACATGCGGCAGCGAGATCTTCCGCCATCTGCAGCGGATGTCGCCGGCGTTCTTCGATCGCAACCCGGTGGGCAGGCTGGTTACGCGCGTGACCAGCGACGTGGACGCGCTGAACGAGATGTTCACCTCGGGCGTGCTGGCGATCTTTGAGGACGTGTTCGTGCTGCTGTTCATCGTCATCATCATGCTGCGAGATGAGCTGGCCGCTGGCGCTGCTGACGCTGTCCGTGCTGCCGGCCATCCTGTATGTCGACGCAGATCTTCCGCAAGCATGTGCGCGAAAGCTACCGGCGGATACGCTCGGCGATCGCGCGGATCAACAGCTACATGCAGGAGCATGTGAGCGGCATGCAGGTGGTGCAGCTGTTCAACCGGGAGCAGCGGGCCTACGACGACTTTGCGGCGATCAACCGGCAGCATATGGACGCGTTCAAGGACGCGATCTTTGCGTATGCGCTGTACTACCCGGTGGTCGAGCTGCTGAGCTCGATCGCGATTGCGCTGGTGATCTGGCGGGGCGGCGCAAGCGTTCTGCACGGGACCGTGACGCTGGGTGTGCTGATCGCGTTTATGCAGTATGCGCAGCGGTTCTTCCGGCCGATCCAGGATCTGAGCGAGAAGTACAACATCCTGCAGGCCGCGATGGCGGCGAGCGAGCGCGTGTTCAAGCTGCTGGACGACGCCGCCTGAGATCGTCTCGCCGGCGATGCCGAAGGCGGGCGACGGCTCGCGGCCGGATCGAGTTTCGCAATGTCTGGTTCACCTATCAGCGGCTGACGGACGAGGAGCGTGCCGCGCTGCGAGCTGGTGCCCGCTGCGGAGCTCCGGTGCGGTCGGGGATCGAGTGGATTCTGCGGGATGTGAGCTTCACGATCGAGCCGGACGAGACCGCGGCCATCGTGGGCCATACGGGCGCGGGCAAGACGACGATCACGGCGCTGATGATGCGGTTCTACGATATCCAGCGCGGGACAGATTCTGGTGGACGGCGTGGATGTGCGCGAGCAGGATCTGAATGCGCTGCGGCCGCGATTCGGTGTGGTGCTGCAGGACCCGTTCCTGTTTACGGGAACGATGGCGACAAATCCGCCTGGGGTCGGACTGGATCGATGATGCGCAGATGGAGCGGGCGGCGGAGGATGTCAACGTGGCCGACTTCATCCGGACGCTGCCCAGGGCTTCGAGCGAGCCGGTGACGGAGCGCGGGGCGACGCTCTCGACCGGGCAGAAGCAGCTGATCAGCTTTGCGCGGGCGCTGGCGCATGCGCCGGGGATCCTGATTCTGGACGAGGCGACCAGCTCGGTCGACACGGAGACGGAGCTGCGGGTGCGGGCGGCGCTTGAGCGGATGATCACGGGGCGCACAAGCGTGCTGATCGCGCACCGGCTGTCCACGATCCAGCGGGCCGACACGATCCTGGTGATGCACAAGGGGCAGCTGCGGGAGCAGGGCTCGCACCAGGAGCTGCTGCTGCAGCGCGGGCTCTACTGGAAGCTGTACCAGCTGCAGTATCGGGACCAGGAGCTGGGGAGCGCGCCGCCACCGCGGAGACAGTTCCGGCGGATTGAACTCAGGCCTTTTCGGCCGAACGCAGGGCTTCGGCGACCGCCTTTTCGGCTCGGCCGGATGCGGGCCTCGGGTGTCTGGTAATAGAAGATGCCCAGCAGGTGGGAGCGACGCTGCACCGGTGTCATCGCCCTCCAGCCTGCCCGCGCGCGCGGGTCCTTTGCGAAGAGCGCTTCCAGCACCGGCGGCGTCTCTCGCTCGCCTTCCATCGTCAGCAGCAAGGCGCTCGGCCATCTGTGCCGCCCTGCGCGCACGGGCGTTCGGGCCTTTCGACGCCGGCGATCCACTTGGCGATCTCGCGCCGCGTTGATTCGCTGAGAGCTTCGGTGTAGCGGAGGAGATCCGGTCGCCCTCGAAAGGCGGCCTTTAGCTCAGCCGGAGTTGCGGCTGGGCGCTCCTCCAGGTCCGGTTCGAGCAGGATGTCGGCTTCCATTCCAACGCGTACGCCGGCTGCCGCCTGCATGCTCTTGTTGACGAGCAGAAAATGTCCGCTCTGGTTGCCGGGTAGCGGAAAGAGCGAGGTGCGAAAGGCGAATCCGTTGATCTCGCCTCGTACGCGAAGGCGCCACATGGTGCTCCAGACATTCGATGATGTCGAACGGGACGCGGGCGATCACCCATTTGAGGCTGGTGTGGTCGGGTTCCAGGCGGGCGCGGAAGCTCTGCGCCGGGGTGAGAGGGGCGGCATCCGGCGCCGCCAGCTTTCCCCTGGGGGCAACGGAGCTGGATTTCCCTTCGGCGACCGATCTTCTTTGCCGTTGTCATCTGTGACCTTCTGATTACAAAGTGCCGCATCCTGGGCGGCGAGGCAAGCTAAACTCTTGCCATAGCTACCGGGCCCAACTCGAGCGTATTTCTCTCGGCGGGCGAGGCCTCGGGCGACCACTATGGCGCGCAGATTATCCGCGGGCTGCGAGCTGCGCTGCCGGGCGCTGAGCTTTACCGGGCTGGGCGGGCTGGAGATGGAGCAGGCGGGTTGCAACGGGTGGTGCGCGCCGAAGATGTGGCGGAGATGGGCATCACGGAGATCCTGCTGCACGTGCCGCAGGATCTACCGGAGCTACCGCAGGCTGGTGCGGTCGATCCGCGATCGACGGCCGGACGTGGCGGTGCTGATCGACTTTCCGGATGTGAACTTCCGGCTGGCGAAGCACTGCGGCGCGGCGGGCGTGCCGGTGGTGTGGTTTGTGAGCCCGCAGCTTTGGGCGTGGAAGCGGCGGCGGCTGCGCTGGGTGCAGGAGCGGGTGGACCGGATGCTGGTGATCTTTCCGTTTGAGGAGACTTTCTACCGCGCGCGCGGGGTGGAGGCGGAGTTTGTCGGGCATCCGCTGGCCGGCGGCGGAGGGCGGCGTACTATCGCGGGCGGCGTATCGCCGCGGCTCATGGTCTCGATGCGTCGACGGGCAGTGGATCGCGCTGCTGCCGGGGAGCCGTGAGAAGGAGGTCAATGCGAACCTGTACACGATGCTGCAGGCGGCGATTCTGCTGAGCAAGAGGAGGACCGGTTCGAGTTCCTCGTGCCGGTGGCTTCGACACTTGAGCGTCGCATGGCTCCAGACGCAGATTGATCGCTGGGCGGTGCGCCGGAAGCACTTCGGGGGTGCCCCGCTGCCGAAGCTGCGGCTGGTTCAGGATGCCGCGGGCCGCGCTGTACCCATGCGCGGGCGAGCGTGGTGGCGAGCGGGACGGCGACGGTGCAGGCGGCGACGGTGGGTGGAATCCGTTTGTGGTGGTGTACCGGGTGTCGGCGCTGACGTTTCGGCTCGCGAAGCGGCTGGTGCGGTACCCGCCGGAGATGCCGGCGGAGGTGGATGCCGATGGCAACCTGCCGATTGCGATGGTCAACCTGGTGGCCGGGCAGACGGATCGTCCCGGAGCTGCTCAACGAGCGGTTTACCCCGGAGGATGTGGTGGCGGCGCTGCGGCCGCTGCTGGAGGACGGGCCGGATCGGGAGGCGCAGATCGGGGGTCTCCGCGGAGGTCAGGAAAAGGCTGACGGCTCCGGCCGGAGGTGGGGGGATCGGGCGAGTGGTCGAGTCGGTTCTGGAATTGTTGGAGGCGGGACGGCACGCGAAAGTCCGAAATGGCGCCGCGTCGCGTCTAAAGTTATGTGTTGGCGGTGCCTTCTCCCGCCCTGAGGATTTCAGCTGGTATGTTGAAGACTTTTCGAGGAGTATGCCTCGTCCTGGTGTCTGTAAGCGCTTTTCTGCCGGCCGCGTTGGCCGCTGCCCCTGCGGCAGCCGCTCCAGATCACCGGCTACGTGATCAACGCGGATCTCGATCCGGCGACGAACAAGCTGACCGCGACGGCGGCGGTGACCTTCACGGCGCTCGAAGACCTGACGGCGGCGACCTTCGAGCTGAACAACGGGCTGAAGATCACCAAGCTGACGGACGCGGCGAGGCAAGCCGCTTGAGACGCGAGCGGCTGAGCACGAACTCGACGGTGCGGGTGACGCTGCCGGCGCCGATGCCGAAGGGCACCACGACGACGTTTCACTTTGAGTATTCGGGCGCGCTGGTGGGCGCGGACACCAGCCCGGTCGAGGGGATCAAGCTGGCGGCGGTCGCCGACCCGATCAGCATTCTGCTGTATCCGGGGCGGTGGTTCCCGATGGACGGGCTGTACACGGACCGCTTCACGGCGGAGATGCACATCCGTGTGCCGTCGGACGAGCAGGTGGTCGGCAGTGGGCAGCGGCGTCGCGGCAGTGAAGAGCGCTGCCGGGCAACAGACGGAGTACACCTTCAACTGGGCGAAGCCGGGGTTTCCGGGGACGATCATCGCGGGCAAGTTTCTGCCGCCGGTGCATGGCGGCGATGAACAAATCCACGTCTACGTGACGGACAAGCACAAGGCGGACGCGCTGGACTTTGCGCACGCTGCGGCGAACGCGAGTTCGAGTTCATGACGAGCACCTTCGGCCAGCCGGAGTCGGCGCGGATCAACATGGTGGAGCTGCCGGACGATGCGGTATCGGCTGCTGGGCGCCGGAGATTGCGGCGATCGCGGGCAGCCGGATCGGCGATCCGCGCAACGCGCAGCGGCTGCTGGCGAATACGCTGGCGCACCAGTGGTGGGGGTCGGAGGTCTCGCCGGCGACGCTGAACGATGCGTGGATCACGAACGGCATGAGCCGGTACGCGCGAGCTGATGTACCTGGAGGACTCGGCCGGGAAGAAGGCGTTTCAGCCGCGATCACCGATGTCTCGGCGGGCGCGCTGGCGTATGACACGGAGCCGCTGACGACGCTGGGCCGGCTGGATCCGTTTTCGCCGCAGTTCCAGTCGATGACGCTGGAGAAGGGCGCGATGGTCTTCCACATGCTGCGCTGGGAGATGGGCGACGATGCGTTTCACGCAAGTTTCTGCGCGGCGGTGCTGATCGCAGTATACGGACAAGGGCGTGCGCAGCGGCCGACGTGGAGAAGGTGGCCGAGGCGCAGAGCGCAGCTGGAGCTGACGCGCGTTCTTCTCGCAGTGGCTGGACGGGACGGGCGCGCCGGCGTTTACGGACAAGTATCACCGTGTTCCGGCTGGGCAACAACAAGGGCTTCCGGACGTCGGGTCGATCATCGAGGACCTGGACCTGTTCCGCATGCCGGTGGAGCTGCGGATCGAGACGGACGGAAAGACGGAGATACCGGCGCATCGACGTGTCCGGGCAGGAGTCGCCGTACACGGTGGAGACGTTTGGGCGGCCGCGGCGGATCACGATCGATCCGGAGAACTGGCTGCTGAAGAGCACGCCGGACCTGGCGGTGCGGGTGGCGGTGCTGCGCGGGCAGCAGCAGGTGGCGCAGGGCGACCTGACGGGGGCGCTGGGCGAGTACCAGAAGGCGCTGGACGCGAACAAGACAGTCTCGCTGGCGAGCTACCGCATCGGCGAGGTGTTCTTTCATGCAGCGGAACTACCAGTCGGCGGCGAACAGCTTTCGCGATGCGCTGCGCGGGGACGGGGACCCGAGGTGGACCGAGGTCTGGAGCCACATCGAGCTGGGGCGCATCTTCGACGTGACCGGGCAGCGCGACCGCGCGGTGAACGAGTACCGGCTGGCGGTGCAGACCAACGACAACACGCAGGGCGCGATCAACGAGGCGCGCGCGCGGATGCAGAAGCCGTACAAGCGGCCGCGGACGGAGAACTGAGGGACAGACAGGTGGGTCGGAGCCCTGGTCCTGCTCGGTCGCATCGAGATCAGTCGTAGCGGAGCGCCTCGATGGGATCGAGATTGGAGGCCTGGATGGCGGGGATCATGCCGCTGATGGTGCCGACGATGACGAGGATGGTGGTGGCGAGGATGACGATGGGTGGGGAGATGAGCAGATGGATGTCGGCTGCCTCGGCGTTGGAGGCGATCGCGCTGTAGAAGGTGATGCTGCCGAGCGATTTGCTGACGGTATAGGCGAGCAGCGATGCCGCCGACGCCGCCGACGCCGGTGATGACCATGGCTTCGGCGAGGAACTGCAGCAGGATGTGGCGCTTTCGCGCGCCGAGCGCTTTTTCTACGCCGATCTCTCGCGTGCGCTGCTGCACGCTGACCAGCATGATGTTCATCAGGCCGATGCCGGCGATGCCCAGCGTGAGCGCTCCGATGAAGAGCAGGAGGGCCTGCAGGCCGAGCGAGATGATGCGGAACTGCGCGAGCTGCTGCATGATGTTGGCGACAAAGATGGCGTTGCGGTCGGACGGGCGGAAGCTGTGGAGCGAGCCGAGCGAGATTTCGCAGCGCCCTGCTGCATGGCGGCGTGGTCGCCGCGATAGCTGAACCAGATGCCGTCGATGTACTTGGTGTCCTTGATGTCGCTGACATGGTGGAGAACGGGATATAGACGACTGCGGTTGAGGTTGTCGTCGCCCTCCTGCATCTTGGCCTTGAGCACGCCAACGACCTCGAAGCTGATGCCGTTGATGCGGATGGTCTGGCCGATCGGGAAGAGGCCGGAGAAGAGCTTCTGTCTTGGCCTCGCGATCCGATGACGGCGACGTGGCGCTCGCTGCTGCAGATCGCTGGCGGAGAGCCAGCGGCCCTGGGCCATGTCCATGTTCATGATGCTCATGAGTTCGGGGCGAGATGCCGTCGACCTCCCAGGTGTAGGTATGCAGGTCGTTCTGGACGGTGACGTTCTTGCACATCGATGGGCGAGGCGTGCAGGACGCCGGGAACGGTTCTCCTGGATGCGCTCGACATCTTCGAGCTTGAGGCGAACCTTGACGCCTGCCTTGGCGCCGCCCGCCTGCTCGCTGGTGGTGCCGGGAAAGACGCCGATCATGTTGGTGCCGAACTGCGCGAAGATGGTCTCGAAGGCGCGGCCGAAGCCCGCGCCATAGGCGAGCAGGAGCACGACGGTGGCGATGCCCCAGGCCATGCCGACGATGGTGATGGCGGTGCGCCGGCCGTTGTGCCGCATGGCTTCCATCGGCCTGTCCAAAGATGTCCTGCAGCATGCTATGCCGTCATGGTGACTACTCCTTGCGCAGCGCCTCGACCGGCTCGAGCATGGCTGCTTTGCGCGCCGGATAGATGCCGGCGACGACGCCGCAGAGGGTGAGGGTGCCCATCGCCATGGCCGCGGACCACGGCACCAGCCGCGGCGGATCGAAGCCCATCTCGTTGTTGCCCAGCGCCTGTGCCGAGCACCATCATCAGGCGGCGGCGCCGGCGATGCCGATGAGGCCGCTGATGCCGGTGAGCATAAGGCCTTCGATAAAGAACTGCATCAGGATGCTGCGGTTAGTGGCGCCGATGGCTTTGCGCAGGCCGATCTCCTTGGTGCGCTCGGTGACGGTGACCAGCATGATGTTGATGATGCCCACCGCTCCGAGCGCCAGCGTGACGATGCCGACGCCGCCGAGGAAGACATCCATCGCGGTGAAGATGACGCCGACGGTGCGCTTGGCCTTGATGGTGTCCCACTCCTCGAAGGCGTCGGCGTCGGCTGGGGCTGAAGCCATGGCGCTCCGCGATGATCTGGTGCACCTCGGCCTTGGCGGTCTCGTTGATGTCTCGGTGTGATGGGCTGGTATTGGATGGCGGTGAGCGCGTCGTGCGGGATGTTTTCGCCGACAATCGGGAAGTTGTCGAGCATGGTGGTGATGCGGGATATAGATCTTCTGGTTGTCGTCGTTGTTGTTGCCGCGGCCGATCTTTGGCGGCGACTCCGACGACCTGAAAGCGGTAGCCGTTGATGGTGATGAAGGCGCCCACCGAGGGCCGCCCCGGGAAGAGCAGCTCGTTGATTCTTCTGGCCGAGGAAGACGACCTGCCGGTGCTGCGGCGATGTCGGCCTCGTTGAAATAACGGCCCTGCGCGATGGGTAGATCGTGCGGATCTCGGGATAGTTGGCCTCGACGCCCCAGACCGCGCCGGCGAAGCTTGAGAATTCGCTGACCTCCTTCAGATCGCCGCGGATGAGCAGCGCCGGTGACATCGCGAACATGCGGGGCACGGGCACGAATCGCATCGCAGTCGCTGAGAGCGTGAGCTTGTAGGGCCGCATGCCGGTGTGCTGGTTCGGCGAGGGCGGGGATGGTACCGCTCGAGAACATGATGACGTCGATGCCGAGCTCGGACAGGCTGCGCCGCTGGCCGGAACGGAAGCCCTCGCCCAGGCCAATCAGCAGCAGCAGCGAGGCCACGCCCCAGGCGATGCCGAACATGGTGAGGAACGACCGCAGCTTGTTGGCGGCGATGGAGTGGAAGACCTGCGCGAAGATGTCGAGAAGGGCGCGCATGGAGGCGTGCGCTGGAGTGCATGTTCGCTGGACGGGTCTACGCAGTTCCATACGCGTCAGTTCCCCGGCGACTGGTTCAGCTCGATGCGAGATACGGAGTCCGACGCTGTGCTCAGGTGAGGCTTAACGATTCAGCGCAGGTTTTTGACGAGCACGGGGGCTCGGATCGAGGATGGACGTGTCGCCGAAGCCAAGCTGCAGGAGGAAGTGCTCGCATCGCCGCGAGTGCAGCCTGATCGGCGGCAGGCCGGATAGAGGAGTCGAGGCTGATGCGCCGGGGGCGCCGCGGCGCGGAAGGCAGTCCGCGGAGCGCAAAGCAGCGCTCCGGGCGATAGACGCAGGAGGCGAGGTCGGTGATGCTGAGGACCTCGGTGGGCGTGCAAAGGATGGTCTGGGGCGGGGCCATGCGGTCGACCATGCTGAAGATCTCGAGCTTCGACTCGAGCTCATCGGGAACGAAGTCGATGGCGAGGTCGGCCTCGCGGACGGCGTCTTCGACCGTGAACGCAGCAAGGGTGAGCCGGCTCGCGGTCGAGGTCGGCGAGATCAGCCTCGTGCGCGCCGAAGGTTCGCCGGCATCACGTCCTCGAGCACGACGTGAAAGCCGGCCGCGAGGCAGGCTGCGGCGAAGTCTGCGTGCCGGCGCGACCCGGCTCCGATAACCGCGACGTGCGATGCGATGCGGTGCCGGGGCAGCCCTGACGGCATTACTTTGTGCTCGCGACGGCGTCGACGACGGACTCGTAGCTGGGCTCGGCGTGCCTGATGTGCTCGGAGACGCGCTGGCGCTCGTCGTCGGTCAGCGACGGCAGCACGGCGAGGATGCGGCGCAGGGTAACCGAGATGTCGTCAACATAGTTCATGGTGCGGATGGCTTCGCCGGAGAGAGGCATTACGTGCTCCTAGAGTGATGTACTGAGTCCAGTCTAAACGCTGGAGCCGAGCTCTGCCCGGTGGCTGGCTTCGTCGGTGGGTTTGCCGGCTTCGGCCCCTTCTTCGGCTCCTCATAGCCATCGCGGTCGGTCACCTCCATCAGCGCCGCGAGCTGGGTGGCGAAATCCGGATGAAGCGCATCGAGCGTAAACCGCCAGGTCCAGTTCCCTGCCGCCGGCCGCCGGCTGTGTTCATGCGGGCCTCGCTGCCGAGATGCAGGACGTCCTGCAGCGGAAAGATGCAGATGTTGGCGACGGATCGCGCGGCGGCGCGGATCATGGCCCAGACGATCTCGCCGTCGTGCTGATGGCTGCAGGTAGGTCTGTACGGCGTCGCGTTCGACCTCGCGTGGCATCGTCGCGCCACCAGCCCAGCGTGGTGTTGTTGTCGTGCGTTCCGGTGTAGACGACCGTGTTGGGCACAAAACGGTGCGGAAGGTAGAGGTGGCCGCCGCGGTCCGCAAAGCCGAACTGCAGGATGCGCATGCCCGGCATGCCGAAGTGCTCGCGGAGCTCATCGACCTCGGGCGTAATGAGGCCGAGGTCCTCGGCGATGAAGGGCAGCTCGCCGAAGACTTCTTTGAAGCGCGTGGAAGAGCGCGTGCCCGGGAGCCTTGACCCACTGGCCATTGATGGCCGTCTCCTCGTCGGCGGCGATGGACCAGAAGGCTTCGAAGCCGCGGAAGTGGTCGAGGCGGATGGTGTCGTAGAGCGTGAGGGCGCGGCGAATGCGGGCGACCCACCAGTCGAAGCCGCGCTCCTGCAGCAGACCCCAGCTTGTAGAGCGGATTGCCCCAGCGCTGGCCGGTGGCGGAGAAGTAGTCTGGCGGCACACCGGAGACGCGGATCGGGATGGCGGTGCTCGTCGAGCTCGAAGATCTCGGGGTTGGTCCAGACGTCGGCGCTGTCGTAGCTGACAAAGATGGCGACATCACCCAGGATGCGGATGTCGCGTGCCTGCGCAGTAGCCGCGCAGAGCGCACCACTGCTCGTTGAAGAGAAATTGGATGGCCTGCTCGATGGCGAGTTCGCGGCCGCGCTCGTTCATGAAGCTGCTGAGAGCGCCGCTCTGCCGCTGCGCGTATTCGACCGGCCAATCGTTCCAGCTGACATAGTCGTAGCATTCGCCGAAGCACGTTGAACATGGCGTAGTCGGGGAGCCAGGAGATGTTCTCGGTGCAGAACCTCTGGAAGCGCGCCTTCTGCTCGTCGGTGGCACGATCAAGGAAGTTTGCCGCCGCTTCTTCGACCAGCGGCAGCTTCAGCCGCTGCACGACGCCGTAATCTACGGCGCCTTCATGGCCCGGCAGACCCTCGATTCGCTCCCGGGCGAGCCAGCCGTCGCGGACCAGCAGCTCGAGGCTGATGAGCAGAGGATTTCCGGCAAACGCGGAGAGCGCCGAATAGGGCGAGCTGCCATAGCCGGTGGGGCTGAGCGGCAGAACCTGCCAGAGCCGCTGCTTGGCCTGATCGAGGAAGTCGACAAAGGCATATGCGGCGGGACCGAAGTCTCCCACGCCGCCGTACGAGGGCAGCGACGTGACATGCAGCAGAACTCCAGAGAGACGATCGTGCCTGTTTGGTTCCGTACCCATGAACTCCCCCATTGCGACTTCATTGGTATGATGCAGGCTGCGACGCGCCGCTGCGCAAATGAAGGCGGCTCCCTCCCTCGACTTCTGGAGTGAGGAGGAGCCGCCCGGGTGAGGAGGCGGTAGGGTCTAGCCGCCGAAGGGAGAGGAGCCGGGCGCCGGCTGCTTGCGTGCGTAGCGGATGGCGCCGCTCTTCTCGATACTTTTCTGCGAGCGTGCCGAGATAGATCCGGAAGATCTCGTCGTGCTGCACGCTGAGCAGTTGCTCGCGGGTCTGGGCGAAGTTCTTCGCGATGTCCTCGGCGGTGGGCTCCTGCTTGTCGATGACACTCAGCACGACGCCGACGCGGCCGACGTTGATGGGGCCGGAGATCGCGCCCTTGGGGAGGGTGAATGCGACGGCTCCGGGACCGCTCATGGCTCCGAGGTCGGGCACCTGGCCATCTTTGCCGACCAGATCGCTGGTCTTCACCGGGACATTCATCTCGGCGGCCGCTTTTTTGAGGTCGTTCAGAACCTTGGCGCGGTCGTCCAGCTTGATGAGCTGAGCATTGAGCAACTGCGGCACCTGCTGCTCGCGGTAGTCGTCGAGAACGTGCTGCTTGTATTCGGCGAAGGTCGGGGGCGTGAGCAGGCCTGGATGTCGGCGACCTGAAAGACTGCGAAGCCGTCGCCAGTCGAGACCGCTTCGGGTGCGGCGCCCTTGTTGACGGCGAAGGCCTTGGTCAGGAGAGCCGAGCCATCAGCGACACCGGGGATGACGCCGTCCTTGGGGATGAAGTCGGTGGTAACGGCATGGAGTCCCTTGGCTGCTGCGGCCTTATCGAGCCCGACCTTCTTGGCGTCGTCCGCGAGCTGCGAGGCGAAGGTCTGCTCGGCCGCGCCGGAGCGCTGCTGCTCGAGGATGGGCATGATCTCCGGCTTGACCTCGGCCAGGGGCCGCGTGTGGGCGGTCTTTTTATCTTCAACCTGGAGGATGTGATAGCCGAACTGTGTCTTGATTACGTCGGAGGTCTGGCCGGGCGCGAGCGAGAATGCTGTCTTGTCGAACTCGGGAACAGTTTTGCCACGGTCGAGCCATCCGAGTTCCCCGCCCTGCGCTTTGCTGCCCGGGTCATCGGAGTTCTTGCTGGCGAGCTCGGCGAAGTTTGCCGCCGGCCTTGATCTGCTTCAGCAGGTCTTCTGCCTTGGCTTTCGCGGCCGCGTCTGTTTTTGCGTCGCCGCGGGGGCGGCGATCAGGATGTGGCGGACCTTGACCTGCTCCTTGACTTGAAACTGCGCCTGATGCGCGTTGTAGTAGGCCTGCACATCGGCGTCAGTAACTTGGGGCTTGCCGCCGGGCAGGTTATCCGCGGTAAAGGCGACGTACTGGATCTTGCGTGTCTCCGGGATAGCAGTGGCGTAGCGCGACTGGTTGCTGCTTGAAGAAGTCCTGCAGCTGCGCATCGGTCGGGTTGATGGATTTGCGAATGTCGTCGGCCGAGATGACGGCGTAGTCGAACTTTACCTTGGCTCCCTGGGCGCGGTACGCCTCGCGAACTGCATTATCCGAGACGGTGACGCCGCCGGTGATGAGCGCCTGAAGCCGGTTAAGCTCCATGTCACTCTTGACCTGGGATTCGAAGTCGGAGCGGCTGGTCTGAAAGGCCGATTGCACAAAGTTGATGTAAGCGTCGTCGCCCACGTAGGTTCCGTTCGGAAAGAGATACTGGGCGAAGGGACCGGTCTGCAGCTCGCGGCGAAGGTCTTCGTCGGAGACCTGGAGGTGCATGCGATCGGCCTCGTGCTTGAGGATCTCGCGCTGCACCAGGATCTGGCCGGCGCGTTGCGCCATGTAGGGCAGCAGCATCTCCGGCAGGCGCTGCTGCTGCAGTTGCCGCTCGGCAAGCTGGTTGACTTCTACTTGCTTGACGGGCGTGCTGTCCAGGCCGAACCGGCCGAGTATGCCGGGGTCGCGCACGGTTGCGAAGACCGTGCCGTCGCTGGTTGCGCCCGCGTTATCGAAGATGCCGGGCACGAGCGTGATGACCATCGTGATGACGGCGAAGCCAATGATGACGGCGAAGACGATCTTGGTCGTGCGATTGTTCTGCTGAAAGAGACGAATCATACGTGGGTTCGAGACCTTTGGTTCATGCGGCGGCGACCCGTGTCCGGGAACTGCCGGTGCCCGTGGTTTTGCGTGGTCGAGCGGGTGTCCTGAGACACCGGAAGCCATCTGCAGGGCAAGTATGAAGTATAAATCAGGCGCTTATGTAGAGGTGCGGGTGCAAACGCACGGAGAACGGGGGTCGTACTCCGTGCAAACTATCACGCCTCTAGTAGGGATAGGGATACGGGTAGCGTGGGTAGTAGACGGGATAGCCGTAGGGCTGGGGCTGCACATATCGCCTGCGCATCTGGGCGCCGACGGGAACTCCGTATCCGAGCCGGTCCATCTCCGCCTGTGAAACTGTCGTAAGGGCCGCCTGCTGGGTGAGATGAAAGGTGAGGATGGCCTCGGAAGGGATGAATGCCTGGCCGCCCCCCGAAGCTGCGGATGCACCGACGCCAGCGGCTCCGCCAACGCCTGCTCCGATGGCAGCACCTGCGCCGCCACCGGCTACTCCACCGATAATCGCGCCGACGACACCGAGACCGAGTGCGCTGTTCACAGTTCGGGCGGTTTTGTCGCCGCCTGTGTTCGACCAGATGTCGGTGGCGATCGGGTAGGATCTTCCGGCCAGCGTGACCCCGGTCAGTTGCAGGGCGAGTTCTCCGCGGCCTTTGAGTGCGCCGGCGCTCTGGGAATCGACAACAGTTCCGTGGACCATCGCACCGCGCGGAATGGCAACAAAGCCGTCGGCGACGACATCATTGAGCACAACGGCGTCGAAGACGGTTCCGGGCTGCGTGTGTTTGCTGTCCAGACCCTGATTGATGCGAACCCGCAGCATGGAGCCGCTCGGCACCGACACCGGGTGTCCGCCAACCTGCGCACCGTAAGGAGCGGGGCCGGGGTTGGGCTGCTGGTATGCAGGGGCGGACGGAGCATAGGGCGGCTGTCCGTATGGACGCCGGTAGGGCGGTCCATAAGAACCTGAGGAAGGCGGCGGCTGAGGGCCCGGACCGGCTTGACCATAAGGCTGCTGGGTGTATCGCGGATCTTGGTTAGAGGGTTGCTGGCCGTAGGGGGGCTGCTGACTATAGGAGGGCTGCTGGCCGGTTTGGGGCTGACCATACGGGGGTTGCTGGCTGTACGGGGTTTGCCGCGAATTCTGTGGTGGCGGAGGCGGTGCGGAGTTTGTCTGTTCGTTTGCTTCGGAGCCGGGCTGCGATGGAGAAGGCGCCATGGTTCCGTCGGACTGAAGCATCGGGTTCGATCCGCCATCATTGGGGTTTTCCGGGTTGCCGGCGGCCGGTGCTGTAGAGGCTGTATCGGTGCCGAGGGTGAGTTCGTCCACCACCTTCTGAACCCCTGCTGTACGGGAGACGATGGTCTCCGCAAGTTTTCGGGACTCTTCGTCGCGAACGCTTCCGCTCAAGGTGACCGTACCGTACACCGTGGTCGAAGTGATCGCCTGGTCCGCAAGCTTCGAATCGCTGGCGAGTGCCTTCAAGACGTTGGACTCGACCTGTGCGTCCGGAACAGTTGTCATCTTTGTCTGTGCGACACAGTTGAATGGCGTCAGCGAGATACCGGCCGCGGTCACGGCACCCAAGACCCACCTGAAATGCTTCATGGAAACCTCCAAAGGCACCCCGCGCTCATTCATGTGCGGCGAAGTCCACATTCCTTGCAGACGTAAATACCCTGGAAAAGTTACGGTGTTGCGGAAGGCCGATTGGAGCTCCAGATCGTCTTCCCGCAGGGCGGCTGTCGGCAAATGCATTTGAGCCGAATCCTCTCCCCAGGCGGGCGAGAGGTGCTGTTTGACCATGCAAAACAGGTGCGATATATTGGGAGTGCGGGGTGGAGCAGCCCGGTAGCTCGTTGGGCTCATAACCCAAAGGTCGTAGGTTCAAATCCTACCCCCGCAACCACTTAGCGAAAACGTCAACCCCAGATAACCCCAAATAAGAGCGGTCACAAATCGCTTTGGGAATTATCGAGAGTGGTTGGCGTTTTTTGCATGGGCCTAAGCGCTCCTCAATGCCATCTTTACGACCTTGCTGTTGGCCTCCCGCTTGGCCGTCATCAAGGCATTTCCGTACACGTTCATCGTGGTCGAAACCTGCGCGTGCCGCATCAGTTTCTGCTGCACGCCGATAGGCGCTGAGGTGCTATCCAGCCAGGAACGATAGGTATGGCGGAAGGTGTGCCAACCTACGCTGCCGTACTTTCCAGCAGCCTCCCACCGCTCATCGTGCAGCGGCAGACGCTTCCCATTAGGAGTCTTCCCAGCCTCAAGACACCAGATACCTACTCCGGCTCCGCACTTCGGGCACTTCACCAGGCAGCAGCCAGCGGGACGAATGTAGTCCTGCTGCGCCGGTGCCGCGTGGAAGTGCCTGCCGGTGGCAGTGCTCGGAAACACCAGGTCCAACCCCACGAGTGGGGTTGAAATGCCGTTTTGCGCCTCGCGTTCGGCTCCCAACCTGCGTTTCCAGGTCAGAAGGAGTTCCGCGAAGCCGGGATCAAGCGGAAGTTCGTCCTCGGAATAGTCAGTCTTCACGGTCTTGATTCGGCCATGTACGACCGCCCGGACGACCTTCATACAGAGGTTCTCGAAGTCGATGTCTTCCCATTCGAGCGCCAGAATCTCTTCGGCACGGAGGCCGGTGCATTGGGCGACCGCCACCATCGTCTGGTAGGGCTCCGGCAGCAAAGCGAGGATCTGGTAGTACTGCTCGACGGTCAAGATGATCGGCCTCTTCTGCCGCTTGCTGACGCCCTTGATTTCGACCAACTCCATCGGATTCCGCTGCCACTCCACCATCTCCCACAGCATGGCCTTCTCGTACAGGCGATACATGACTGCCTTGATGTGGCCTTTGGTCTTGGGCGCGGCTTCCAATTCTCGGAGCCAAGCTTGGATCAGCATCGGCTTCATTCGCGTGATGCGGGTGGTTCCCCACTTCGCGCGAACTCGCTTGATAACGCTGAGGTAGGAGATTACCGTCGAGTAGCTCAGCTGGTCGTCCTTGAGGTGTTCACCGGGGCGACTGTGCTTGATTTCCATCATGCGCTCGTCCTCAATGAACCGATCAAGAATCGCGTCGAAGGTGGGCTCCAACACTGCCAGGGTCGGGTTCTCTGCGTTTAGTTTCAGCACGAAAGCTTCCAGATGACGCTCCGCAGAGGTCTGCGTCGGAAACTTGTCGAGCCCCAAAAAGATCGATTTTCTCTTCATGGTTGCGGGGTCCTGATAGCGGTACTCCCAGGCCCATTGATTGTTGGCCCGCGCGACTTTGCGCAGGGTGCCGCGTTGAAAACGCTGCCGTGTGAACTTCAAGGATGTTGCTCCTGTCCAGTCACAGCGGCCCGATCGGTTGTATTCGATTTTATGCCTTCGTCCAGCCAGTTGTTGAGCGAACTAAGACGGAAACGCCAGCGTTTTCCGACTTTGACGGCGGGGACCTGTCGTTGCCTTGCTTTGATTTCTAGAGTCTTCCAATGCATCCCGAGGACCAACGCAGCTTCATGCAGGTCGAGGAGAGGCTCGAAAACAGAGCGGGAAGTCGGGGCGGCGGATTTCACATTTGCAGCGGAAAGCATGATTACCTCGCAACTCGGCAGGGCTCCCTTTCACTCGCGCCGATTACCTCCACGATTGCTTTACCGCGATCTTTCTGTCCAATTCACAATTCGGTGCTGGTTATTCACAGGAGTAATCAGACGGGTGAACAACGCAAGTATCCCAACTTGCATCACGACGCGTCCAAGTCTGTGCGGCACCTTGCGGGCGAGCGTCGTCTGACTTGAGGCGGCCCTGGGCTCCACTTTTCAGCCGCGGTCTGTCCGCTCCATGCAGAGCGACACGGCGGTGAAACATGACGCAAAACGAAACAAAGTTTATGGACTCCGCCATGGCTTTGGCCGAGACACTTCACTTCACCAAGGCAGCCAAAAGACTCCGGATTAGTCAGCCCCAGCTGACCAAGAACATACAGGAGTTGGAAGACACCCTCGGAGTTCGCCTCTTTGACCGCGACCGTAAGACCGTGGTGCTCAACGATGCGGGCAGAGCCTACCTGGAACAGGCGAAACTCTCCATCATGTATGCGGAAAGAGCTTTCCAGGCAGCGAAAGAGGCTGTGCGAGAGGCCGACACCGCTTTGCATATTGGGCGGTCTCCCTACACCGATCCGTTCCTGATCTCGACGCTCGATTCTGTTCAACTGCCGCTGTATACCCGATTACGAATCGAGATCAGCAGCCACTACTCTTGCGAGTTGGTCGATGAGATCCTTACCGGCGCGCTCGATGTGGCGATCGCCACAGAGCCGCCTGAATCTCCGCTGCTGACGACACTTCAAGTGGCGGAACTGCCCTTTTATATCGCGATGTCTAGGAACGACAAGCTCGCGGGTGGTCCGTCTGTGACCTTGGAGGCACTTTCGAACTATTGCTGGATATTGTTTGAGCGCAGGCTCCATCCTCCACTTTACGATCACGTGCTCCATCTAGCGCAGGACAGAAAGATCGTTCCCAAGAAGATCAGACACATCACCGCACCGGAAGAAGCTTTCCCCCTAGTGGAGGCAGGAGAATGTATCGCCTTCGTTGTCAAGACAGGGGCACTCCTCCTGGCGAGGAACGGAGTGACTGTCCGTCCCCTTGAGGAACCGGCGCTCAAATTGAAGACGTATCTAGTGTCCCGAGCAGACAACGAATCGAAGCTGGTCAGCGAATTCGTGCGGACGTATATGCGTAAACTCTCGCCACCAAAGAAGGATGTGCAATCCGCGCTTCCCGTCGCGATCAGACAACGTGCCTAGGAGCCCTTTCCAATTCAGAGGGTTCGCCCAGCTTGTACGAAGAAGCTGTCACGTATCGCTGAAACTCTGTCGGCTACGTCGTCCGGTGGCCGGCAAGGGGCTGGCGTAAGTCTTCAAATCTGAGGCTGACCGCCTTCATCCCGGATGGATTTAGCCTCGACGGTCACAGAGGTCTTGAGACAAACGGAAAAAGTCGTGTCATCCGTGAATTCGATGACCACTTCCGGGCCATCGCCGCCATCGTCGTAGATGGTGCAGTCACGGATAACTTTACCGGCGAGTTCTGAGCACTGAATCAATGGTTTTCAGTCTGTCCTGCACCACGATAACGCAGAGCAGGATTGGTGGATCGTCTGATTTGATACTCGCGTTAGGTGCTCACAGCAGCACGCCCTCGGTTGCAAGTCAACCAGGGAGCAGTGCGCTCATCTTCTTGGCTATCATCCGTGCCGCATAGGCTGGCGAGAAGCGGTATAGCTTGTCCATGATCGAGGCATCTTTCCCGACGAATATATGGTAGCGGTCACTTTCAATTCCTCGAATGATGATCTTCGCCGCTTCTGAAGCCGTGAGCGGTTTCATCTGCGCGTCGCCCGTAGAGTCCCCTGTTGGCCCCTTGACACCAGAGTTCGTGAGGATGTTCGTGGCGACGGCCCCAGGACACACGACGGAGACCTTGACCCGCGAACCGAGAAGCTCTGAGGCAAGCCCTTCAGTCATCAGCTTGACTGCGGCTTTCGCCGCACAGTAGATCGTTTGACCGGGGACCGGAACAAACCCTCCCATGCTGGAAAGATTCGCGATGTGTGCTTCCGGGCGTTTCATCAGATACGGAAGGAACGCCTTCGTAACAAACACTACGCCGAATAGATTGACCCTGAAGACTCGTTCGATCACTTCGTAGTCAAGCTCATTCAAGCGAACGAACGGTTGAACGATCCCTGCGTTATTGATAAGCCCGTCCACCGCCCCGAAGCGCTCGATGACTTTCTCGGGAAGCTGCAGAACAGCCTGATTGTCCGCGACGTTAACCTCAAAAGTCGCGAAGCGGTCCTGAAATCCGATCGCCAGTTCCCGCGTTTGCGCGAGTGCTGCCGGATTGTGGTCGGCCCCAGCAACACGGGCACCCGCCTTCAGCAATTGAAGTGCGAGTTCTCTTCCGATACCGCTGCCCGCGCCGGTGACCACGAAAACTTTATCTCGAACTTTCATGCTGTCTCATTTCTACGGCGATAGACGGTAGCGGAGCTAAAGCTCGATCAGCGCAATACCGTTGGCTGGGACAACGACCGATATTTCACCCTTTGCCGTCAGGTGGACCATCTCTGCCGGTGCCATCTGCGAACGTCTGTGAAGGTCCGAAATTTGCGAAAGCGTAGGGTACGCGGGACTTCCGATCGCTTGATAAGCGCGCTGGAAGTTACCGCTGTTCTCATCCACGCGTGTGATCTGCACCTTCGTGTGTGGCTTAGCACCATCGATCCGCAAAGTAAGTGTTCTCGGTGCACCTTGCGTTTGCCACTGCGCGCCCGTCTGCAGAGCAGGATCTCCGCTAGCGGAACGCAGGCCCGCCGGCTGCGGAAGCAGATTCCAGACAAGTATGGCCATGGAAGGATCTGTGCGAAGCGTGGCCAGTACTGGCCCTTCGTCAGTGGCGAGCCTGCGATCTCCCAGCCTATGCAGCAGTGTGAACGTGTGGAAAGAGGGTCGCGGAATTCCACGTTGCCCCAGCATCCCATAGCCGGAATTCAAGAAGCTCTTCTGGACGCCCAGTTCTTCGTACACGTTGTCAAACGTCCAGAAGGACATGATTTCAGCCAAGCCACTACATTCTTGGATCGTGTGGGCAATGAAAGCAGGATTCTGGGAACTCCATTCGGTGAGATACAGGGGGAGATTTGGAAACTTGGACGATTTCTTAATCTGGCCACGTATCCTCTCGAGCGCACGGGGCATGACTTCTTCGAAGGGATAGTGTTGCCCCTCGCCGAAGAGCACCTTTTGCGGGTCGTCGGGATATATATGCGTTGAGACGAAGTCAATTGGGGCCTGGTTTGCGGCGCAGAAGCCCAATAAATCGCCGACCCATTCAGCGCGAGCGGTCGCGGGACCACCCACCTTGAGCGTGGGATCGATGCTTTTCAAAGCCAGCGCAGCTTGCTTGTAGAGCTCGAAATACTCTGCCTTTGTACCCGACCAGAAGAAAGTCAGGTTGGCTTCGTTCCACACCTCGAAATTCCACGTACTGACCTGTTTCAGGCCGTACCGCTCGATACAGTGGCGGGCGAAGTGGCCGACCAATTCGGCCCATTGCGCCATGTCCTTCGGCACCGTGACGTTACCGCGATAGAAGAAAGCGGTGCGAGTTCCGCTGGCCAGCGCACCGGGCATGAAGCTAAGTTCAACGAAAGGCTTGAGGCCGCGCTCGATGAGGGAATCGAAGACGATGTCGACGTAAAGGAAGTTGGGCGTTTTTGAGCCAATCGGCCAAACGCCCATTTCATCGTCGAACAATCCGTGAAACCGCACCGATTGGATGCCCACGTCCCGCTTCGTGCGTTCGATGTCTGAAAGCCACTGCTGGCGGAAGGCGACGGCCGCTCTATCAGAGCCGACACACGTCTCCCAAACATGTGGAAACGGTGTGGCGATGGTCGGCCGCACCACGATCGGCTGAGAGCCGGCTTGCGAACTGTCTTGCGCGAGCAAATCATCGGCACGGCCGGTCATTGCATAACCACCGGTCAACGCTGCAGATCGAAGAAAGGTGCGTCTGTTCACGAAAGCCTCACATCAGCGATTCATAGTTCTAGACGCGCCGTTGAACTGTGGCGCGCCGAGCGTCTAGTCCTCAGAGGGCGCCCTACTTCGGCCGGGGCCGCCGAGAATTCTCCGCTCACGCCAAATGGGTCAACCGTGGCCTCCCCGGTGATCTTTCCGTCCGCCAATTTGCCTTTATACGTGAGGGTCAAAGCCGTACCGTTGTAGTCGGAGGCATAGGACCAGGACACGGAACTGCCGTCGACCTTTCCGGTGATTTTCATTGTCCCCTGGTCGCCAGCGCACGTCCCGGTGACGTCCTTGCCAGTCTGGGTGAAGGAGCACGTCGCGGAGTTTTCATTGCCGCCAATCGAAGTCGTCACTTTCCATTTGCCACTGATGGAGTTCGGGTCCTGTGCCAGGGCGAGCGAGGGGACAACTAAGAGAAGAGCGGCGGCAAGTTTGATCATGATGTGGTCCTTTGAGGTGGAGATGGTCTCGCAGAAACCATACCTTGCAGATTAGAGACGTGTCAACACGTCTTGCAATTAAGGCTCGCCTCTGTTGATGGGGTTCTCTCACCGAAACGATCCCGCCGACACCCTGATTCGTCCGAAACTCGCAGCCGGGTACGGAGGGCGCGAGCACCTCATGCGTTCGGCACAATCCAGGTGGAAGAGATGCATGGTCATCCCTCATCTGACTCGGAGACCGGGCACTCCCCGCGCTGCGAGTTCACAAAACCGTGCAGGAGCAACGCGACAAAACAGAGATATTTGAGGCGTGTGCACCTCATCACGTACCATCACACTGATGAAAGAATCGAAAGCCCTGACAAAACACCAGATCAAAAGCGAGGCAACACGAAGTGCGTTGCTGGAAGCCGCCGAGGCGATCTTTGCTCGCGATGGATACGAACGCGCACAGATCGATGAGATCGCGAAAGAATCCGGGCGCACTCGTGGTGCTGTATACAATCAGTACAAAACGAAGGAGCAGCTATTCTTCGCTGTCCAAGAGCGCAGAATCGAAGGTGCAATTCGGTACACGAGAGAGCTCCATTCCAGGGCCGAGTCTGACGGCTTCCACGCTCGTTGGAAGGCGATTCGGGGTACCTTCTCGGGTTTTCAGGACGATCAAAGTGAAATCCTTGATCTTGAACTGAAATTGTACGGATTGAGACACCCTGAAGCAGTGAAAGAGTGGCAGGAAAGGTACCGTCGCCTCTTCTCCGTGTCGGAGTTCACCAAGTATCTAGGACTGACACAGAAACCAGGACGTTCGAGACTCGACAGCAGGGTCACCGCGCTTGCTGCGATCAAGAGCGGCTTGATCCTCTCGATGAAGTTCCTTCCCGACCAGCTGCCACCTAAGGAAGTCAGACTAATCCTCCAGGAGCTTTTTGAAGGTCTCTTCCGAGAGGACGAGATTCCATCCGAAGCGGAAGCTCCCCGCAAGAAGAAGGACTCCTCGAGCCGCAAGGGCTGATCTCGTTGCATCAGCCACCTCAGACCGCCCGAGCTCAACGTTTGTTTAGAAGTGACTCTATCTGAGTACTTCTAGGTGGCATAGGGTTTGACCTGGCATCGTTGAAGTCAGCTTCAGCGACTTCGTGGTCTGCTTCAGCACGAACCTTCTCAAGCTTGGGTTGATCAGCACAGTTTGCCTCTGCAGGAACTAGGTGGACGAACAAGTGCCTGCTTTCAACTGTAGCTGCTCGCTGGCCAGATGGTCTCGCGCGAGCTCAGCCGCGATGCGCTCGGACCAGATCGCTCTTCACTAGCCGACTGGAGATGACTGCTGAAAGTAACCTCAGGATTCTCATCAGCAGCTGTTGTTCTGTGATCGACTGCCTTTCCTTGCCCATTTCAATCGCTGCCTGCCACCGTGCAGTTAGGTTCGCAACTGGGGTGTCGATTTGCAATCCAGGCTTCAACGTCAGGAGCGTCGGTCCCGTGGAATTCGCGCGTGATCGCCCATATTCGTCGACAAGAAAGCAGGTGGCGTTGACGAACTGTTGCTATACACCGGAAGCAGTGGGAGCCTGGCGAGTCCTGATAGCTGATCAGTCAGTTGCGCGACGAGGTCGGTCAGTTACCGAACCAAAGCCTTCCGCTCATAGGTGCACTCCGAGCTCCCGACTTGCATTGCTTTAGAGGTCCATCCGAGGAAACCTCACTCGAGGTTCCGGGGCGGGGGGAAAGTTTCTGAAACAGGCGCTGAGCAGCACGAAGCGGCCCCGGGATTCAGTCACCTAATATACGCACGTGTTGACACGTATGCATCGAAGCAGGTATCACGTTACATGTCACTTCTGCCTCTCTGCATCCGCAGGTCACCACCGGAACGGTTCCTCTTCCATTCAACGAGCTCACGAAGCTGACGGATTCCTGGATTCAGCGGAGAAACTGAGGAAACCCCCGGCGCACAATCCCGCATGCAACTACGGGCATGTTCTTGAGGCCTCTTCTCTGCGCGTCAGCCGTACTGGACGACCTCGCGGTGACTTTGAAAGACACTTCAACAGACGACGGGGAGGAACAGTGTCCGATCAGAACGTTTCAAGCACTTCGCGCAAATCGCCGCAGCGGCCCCAACGTAAGCCCGCGAAGTGCGCCGTCATCGCGAGCTTGCTTCTGGTCGGCAGCGGGACGCTAAATTCAGCCGCACAAACGCAAAAAGATGATCTGCACGCCGGGTTTCTTCAGCCACCACAAACAGCTCGGCCTCAGGTCTGGTGGCACTGGATGAGCGGAAACGTCCGCGAAGAAGGCGCCGCCCTCGATCTTGCCTGGATGCGGCGTATCGGTATCGGAGGAGTTCACATCTTTTCCGGATCGCTGATGGAGCCCACCGTGGTGTCGCCGCCGGTACCCTTCATCTCACCGCTCTGGAAGCAGACGTTTGGTTCGATGGTGACAAAAGCGCGACAGTACGGCATGGACGTTACCATTGCGGGGTCGCCTGGCTGGAGTGAAACAGGCGGCATCTGGGTTGCGCCCGAAGATGCAATGAAGAAATATGTGTGGAGCGAGACGACCGTTCAAGGTGGAGTTCCCTTTCATGGCTTGTTGACGCAGCCGCCTTCCATCTCTGGGCCGTACCAGGCGGTGAAGCGGAAGACTAGCAATCACGTAGCCGTCGAGCTTACGCATGACGTATACAGGGACGCTGCTGTCGTAGCTTTTCCGACACCCAAAGCTCTGCAGGATCCGACCTCCCCCGAGGTCACGTCGAACTCGCAACAATTCGATCAAGCTCTCACCAGATCGTATGGAACATCTTCGCCACTGCTACTCGCGCCGAGAAGGGACGACGGTTCCGTGTATGTACAATTCGCTTACCCGAGCGATGTAACTGTCCATGCCTTGACCATCGGTCTGTCAGTTCCTGCCGATATCGAGGTCGAGGCCGCGGATGACAACGGGCAGTTTCATACGATCCTGCAAGTGCCGGCCGACCGGACTGAGCAGCCGGCGCCGCAAACCACGTTGTCGTTCCCCGCCGTACGCGCGAAGTTGATGCGCGCGGTCCTTACCCCCGTAGCGCCCATCCCTCTCCCAGGAATGCCGAAAGGCATGGCGCCGGGTCGAGCGAAAACGATCTCTCTCACGTATATCTCTTTCAACACCGTCGATCGGATCAATCACTTCGAGGCGAAAGCCGGTTTTGCTTCAACCGTAGACTTTGCAGCCCTGAAGACACCGGACGCTAGCCCCGATGGAGTAGTGCGATCGAAGGAGGTTGTTGACCTGACATCCAGACTGCGTGCCGATGGTTCGTTGGACTGGACGGTGCCGCCCGGGCAGTGGACCATTCTGAGGTTCGGGTACTCGCTCACAGGTCAGACCAATGCTCCAGCGGAGCCGGCTGCCACCGGCCTTGAAGTCGACAAGCTGGATCCGGCACTCGTCCGCACATACATGGAGCATTACCTCAGCCTGTACCAGGACGCCAGCGCAGGCAAGCTCGGTCAAGCTGGCGTTCAGAACGTTTTGACAGACAGCTGGGAAGCAGGCATCCAGAACTGGACGCCGACGATGCCAGCGCAGTTCAAAGCAAGGCGCGGATACGATCTGACGCGATACCTTCCCGCGCTGGCCGGGTGGGTTGTAGATGATGCGAAGACCAGCGATCGCTTCCTGTGGGACTTCCACCACTCGCTGAAGGAGATGTTGGCCGACGACCACTACGGCACGCTCGCAAAGATTATGCACGAACACGGCATGGGGTACTACACCGAGGCCGAGGGAGACTACCCGAGGGCGATTGGCGATGGCATGACCATGAAATCCCGCGCCGACATTCCGACCGGCGAGTTCTGGTACCGAAACTTCTCAACAGATCCCGGGCAGCCGCCGCTCAGGGCGGATCTCGACGAGTCGGCGTCGGTTGCCCATATCTACGGCAAGAAGTACGCTGCATCGGAGTCCCTCACCGTTGGCGCGTTCAGCGATCCCTGGTCGTTCTCACCCGCCATGCTGAAGCCCGTCATCGACGAGGTCTTCGCGCACGGCATCAATCGGATTCTGATTCATGAGTCGCATCATCAGCCGTTCGTGGACAAGAAGCCAGGACTCACACTGGGCATCTTCGGTCAGTACTTCAATCGCAACGACACGTGGGCAGAGCAGGCCAAGCCGTGGGTTGATTATCTTCCAGAACCTCCTTCCTGCTCCAGCAGGGCCGGTTCGTTGCGGACGTGGCGTTCTTCTACGGAGAAGATCGTAACCTGAGCGAGATCTACCTGCATAGCTTCAACACTGACGTCCCCACGGGCTATGCGTACGACTACGTGAATCCGGAAGCGTTGCTCACGTTGCTCTCGGTTCGCAATGGCAGACTTGTGACGCCCAGTGGCATGTCGTATCGTGCGTTGTATCTGCCCAGCTACGTCGACCGACTCTCGTTGCCGGCGCTCGAGAAAATCCGGCAGCTTGCCTCGGCTGGAGCCACGATCGTAGGCGCAAAGCCTAAAGGTGGATTGGGCCTCGCGGACGATGATCAAAAGGTGCAAGCCATTGTCGCTGAGGTATGGGGAGAAGGCGCTGGCGGCGTCGTTACACCGCATCGCTTTGGAGCCGGTCGCGTCTACGCAACGACCGACCTCGCCTCCGTGCTCCGCGACGAGAACATTCAGCCGGACCTCCAGGTCACGGCAGCGGATCAGGACAGCAAGATCATGTTTGTCCATCGACATACAACCGAGCGGGATATTTACTTCGTTTCGAACCAGCGAAATCGCGGCGAAGCAATCAGTATTCGATACAGGCTGACGGGCATGGCCCCCGAACTGTGGCATGCGGAAGATGGCAGCGTCGCCCCTGTGAGCTACAGCTCCGATGCCCATGGTGTGACACTCTCCCTGAACATGAAGCCGTATGAGGCACTCTTTGTGGTATTCCATCGTTCTTCAGTTAGAAGTTTTCGCGTGGCGACCCCACGTATGACTGAGATTCAAAAGCTCACCGGGCCATGGGACATCGCCTTTGAACCGGGGCGAGGTGCGCCTGCTGCCGCGCGCTTTAACATGCTACAGCCCTGGAATGAGTCACCTGATCCTGACATCAAGTACTTCTCCGGGCATGCGACCTACAGCCAAAACCTGACCGTGCCGGTATCGGCCCTCAAGCATGGTTCTCGGCTCTCGCTGGACCTTGGCGAGGTACATGAAGTGGCGGAGATCTCAGTCAACGGGTCGGCGCCAATGATTCTCTGGCACGCGCCTTACTCAGCAGATCTGACACACTTTCTTCGACCGGGAGCCAACCGCCTTTCCATCACTGTGACGAACCTTTGGCCGAATCGTCTGATTGGAGACAAGCAGCCTGGAGCGGCGCCGTACACATACGCACCCCAGTCGCCTTACCGGGCTAGCTCACCTCTGCTTCCCTCAGGTCTGTTGGGACCGGTCCGGCTCCTCGAGTCCTCTACGAGCAGCTCTCGC
Organism: uncultured Acidobacteriaceae bacterium; assembly: GCA_963778445.1. Taxonomy (GTDB): domain Bacteria; phylum Acidobacteriota; class Terriglobia; order Terriglobales; family Acidobacteriaceae; genus Edaphobacter. The sequence goes on from CAVZUG010000002.1 coordinate 189,262, forward strand.
TAGTTCGTGTCCCCATCGTTGCAAGAAGAGTCCCGTCGAGAAGCACGCAGAGCTGCTCATTCTTGTCTGGTGATTTTACTGCTGGCCTTCTCGTCCTATTTGTGGCGAATGCGTAGAATCTGTGTCGAATCGGGACATCTTCTGTGGGGCTTCCACGCTGCGGCTGCTGTCCTCCCAGCTTCAAGGTGGATCCACGATCCCGAAGGCTTCTACTGGTTGAGCAGGTGGGGCTGACGTTCCGAACCTCTACGCTCTTACGCCATTAAGCCGTTCCCAACCATACGAGGTTGAGAACGTGGTCGAGATCGTAATCCGCAGAGGGCTTCTTCGCGAGGGTTACCTGTCCGATGGTGGGCTCTTTTGGGTCTCTTCGGCTGTGACGCGGGTGAGGCAGTTGCGTCTGCGGGATCATCTCGACCGACATGGCCGGTCCTTGCACAGGACCAGGATCCTCAGGCGCGGTGTCGGGCGTAGGGAGTTCCGACTGAGAGCTCATCGAGCGCGCGGGAGAATTCACCCATGGCTCGGCATCTCGCGCCGGCAAGCCATCGAACGCCGGAACGGTCGTACCACCTGCAGGAGCCACACGTTTCTTATGCACAGAGCATTAAGCAATCCTCCCGAGCCTTCAGCAGATCGAGTGTCTGTGCAATCGGGCGGCAATGAGAAAGTTCTTTACAACTGTCGCATCAACCCTCTATAAAGATGCGTACTCACACGCACGTATCTTGCAAGTGCCAACATTTCGGGACGCTGGAGACATTACCCCAGGAGAATCGCCCATGTGCGGCAGCGATTTGCGTCAAAGCTCAATTGATTTTCAGTCGAAGGGATGAATAGGAATGCGCAACCGGCTCAATAACGTCTCAACATTCGTCGGATCCGCCAGCATTAGGCCGCGGACACTGCTGGGTTTGTCGGGAGCACCAATTCGGTCCATCGCTCTGCTGGTGTGTGCCTGCGCGGCACCAGCCGGATATGGTCAAGTTTCCACGGCAGCGATCCATGGGACTGTCGCCGATACCAGCGGTGCTTCCATACCTGGAGCTGTTGTCACTGCAACTCAGACCAATACCAATTACACGACGAGTACGAAAACCCGTGATGACGGGAGTTTCAATCTGCCCGCACTCCCAGTTGGGCCGTACTCAATTCGCATAGCAGGAACCGGGTTCGCGGGTTACGAGCAGACTGGTCTCGTACTCGAAGTCGGGCAGAACGTATTGCTGCCGGTTTCGTTGCGGGTTGGTGCGGTCAGCGAGCAGGTCGTCGTCAGCGCTGAAACACCTGCGATCGATTCAACAAGCCCCACCATTCAGCAGGTCGTAGACCAGAGAACAGTCTCAGAGTTGCCACTGAACGGGCGTAATCCAGCAACCCTCATCAACACGGTCCCAGGGGTTACGGACGCCTCGATCAACATTAGCGCGCAACAGACTAACAGCACAGTACGAACGGCCGTAGCGAATCTGCCTTCACAAAGCGCTCCGACTGTGAATGGCGTACGGCCTGGCGGAACGTATTTCTCATTGGATGGGGCCGGCAACACTGACCCATTCAATGTGATCGGTGGCCCCTTCCCCAATCCAGATGCGACGCAGGAGTTCGGGGTCGTAACCGGCACATACGGCGCGCGCTATGTTTCCGCGCCCGGCGGAGCGGTGAACGTGATCTCCCGGTCAGGCGGGAACCAGTTGCATGGCACCATCTTCGAATTCATCCGCAACGGAGCTGTGAACGCGACGAATCGCTTCGCGACCTCGGCGGATCCGCTAAAGCGCAATCAGTATGGGTTCGCTGTGGGAGGACCCATCATCAAGGACAAGCTGTTCTTCTTCGGGTCTCTCCAGGAGACTGCGCTTAGATCCCGAGCGCTCATCAACACCTTCGTTGGCTCAGCTGCGGAGCAGGCTGGTCAGTTCACACAACTGAGCACCGGTAAAACGATTCAGGTACCGATCGGAAAGTTCGCAGCTAACGTCTTCAAATACATCCCTGCTCCGAATACCGGCACAAACCTCTTCGTCGGGAGTACGCCATACAAGTCCAACGAGCCTCAGGGTACCGCAAAACTGGACTATTCCTGGGGCAACAATCGGCTCTTTATCCGCTACTTCACCGACCAAATTGCAGTCACCGGGCAGCCGATGGTGAACAACAACATCTATACAGCCACACAAGGACAATCGCAGAGTTGGAGCAACTACGCCATTGGAGACACTTGGTCTTCCAAAGGAGGGCGTTGGATTCTGGACGGGCGCGCTTCGAAGATTCACGTCAAGTCGACGAACCTCGCAAACTCAAGCTTGGCCGCCCTTAGCGGAAACGCCCTAGGAAGCAACATTTCGCCGGGCATTCACCCTACTTTTCCGCTGATCTATGCGGGCTCCCTCTTCCTGCAGGGCACCACGCAGTCGAGCATTCCGCGCGACAGTTGGGACTACAACGTCGACGTCACGCACGTCTACAAGAAGCACCAAATCTCGTTCGGCGGTAACCTTCGGTTCGTCAGTCTGCAACAGTCGAACGAAGCGCAAGAGGCCCCGGCGTACATCTACTTCGGCACATACAGCAACATTTTCTACGGCGCACTTAGCAACAACAACTATGCCGACTTTCTCATTGGTCATCCTGTTCAGTTCTCTCAGCAGGACGGCTCGTTCTCGACCGTCAAGGGCAAGCTGCTGGGCTTCTATGGCGAAGATAAATACAACGCGACTGATCGGTTAACTGTGACGTTCGGCCTGCGCTATGATCCATTTCTTCCGTTCGCTCCGCAGGCGGGTCAAATCGATTGCTTTATCCCTGGTCAGCAGTCGAAGGTCTTCGTGAACGCGCCAGTCGGCCTCACCTATCCCGGAGACCCTGGCTGCTCAGCCGGTGGAACTTCGGCCAAGTTCTCGCAGATTGAGCCCCGGGTTGGAGTCGCGTACAAGCTGGACGAACGTGGCGATACAGCTGTGCGCGCTGGCTTTGGCATCTATACCTCCCAGTTTCAGTTGCAAAGCCTTGCTGGATTCTCCGCTCCTCCTTTCAACCGCAGCTTCACAATCACCAATCCGTTCCAAACGGACACCGATCCATACGGATCGAACGGTCTAACCAATCCCTTCGCGAGCGGCTTCCAAACCGCCAGCTATGTACCGCCGGCAAATGTAAGTTTTGCGACGCCCGTCAAGGCTGGCTTTAATGTCAGTGCGATCGATCCGAACTTCGTGCCTTCCTACACGGAGCAGTGGAGCCTTTCCTTGCAACACGCGTTCTCGCCTTCGAACAGTATGGAACTCGCGTATGTGGGCACGCAGGGTATACACATCGCGCAAACATATGACGCTAATGTGCCGGTCGCAAGCTCTACAGCCACTGTCTCGAACGAGCGGGCACGACGCCCGTATGGGGCAGAGGGCTTGCTGCAAATCAGAACACTCCGCAGCAATTCCACCTCCAACTATCACGGACTTAATGCGACGTTCCGCCACCAGGACAAACGGGGACTTTCGCTCTACGGCGGTTTCAATTGGTCGAAATGTCTTGACGACGGGTCCCAGCCGGCGTCGACCCTCTATTTGACTGCAGAAGGAAACGATCCGAGCATTCGGCGTGGGCGCTGCGACTACGATCAAAATCTTAGCTTCCGCAGCACCATTGCATGGAACAGCCCAGCTCTGAAGGGTTCGAACAACCTCATCCGTACCATCGCAGGCTCGTGGATCGTGAGCGGGCTCGTTATCGCCGACGCAGGTCAGCCGCAAAGCGTCCTCGATTCGTCAGACCCTTCAGCAACAGGAATTGGCCTCGATATTGCAGACCGAGTGCCTGGACAGCCTGTCTTCCTCAATGGCCGTGTGAACAAGGCAGCGTTCACTCATCCGGCTGTAGGAGCTTACGGCAATTCTGGGCGGAATTCGCTGCGCAGCCCCGGTTACACGGACTTCGATACAGCAATCGCGAAGAGTTTCCACCTCACCCCTGAACGGGTCAGCTTGAACCTTCGATTCGAAGCATTCAATGTACTGAATCACCCCAATCTCACTCCCACGGTATTGCAATACAACGGCAGTGCGAGTGTTTTTGGGGTATACACGATCGCACGCGACCCCCGCATCTTGCAGGCCGCTGCGAAGCTCACGTTCTAGTTGGGACTGATCTACTCTCGGGGCGAGGCGAGCCGTCCTCGCCCCGAACACCTTGCCTATGCCACAAGTCCAATCTCCGAGAGAGAAAGGACGTGGAATTCCCTTACGCTTTGCTGCAGGCTAGTATGCCTTTAACAAACTGGTTTTGAAGCGGCAATGATCTTGCGTCAGCAGACGAGCACTTACCTAGCCCTTGAGGAGTATGATGAGCAACCGCTTACGCACGACGCGAAGAATCCAAACAGCACTCGTGATTTCTTTAAGTACGGTCGCAAGCCTGCAGGCGCAGCGGGCAGTCGGCAAAGCAGCAGCAGTGCTGAACACGGCCCCAGTTCCGAAACACGAGCCCGTGGTCGTGACGGAGCTGCCGCTTCCCCCGACAGCACCAAAGAACGAACCTGGCGCGTGCACAGCCCTTGTGAATCCTCATGGAACTGGCTGTATGGACGGAAGCGATTACGGTATGGGAGAGGGCCCGAGCTACACGTGGGACGGTCATTACGTGCTGCTCCCGATCACCTTCGCTGGCGCACCGGCCGCGCCTGATCCTCGGAGCATCTACAACGGCGATCAGGTGATTGCAGTCAGGACCGATGGAACCAAGTTCAAGAGCGGTGATGCTTGGAAGTGCATCACCTGCGGGTTTTCCGATACGTTCCACGCTAACAGGCAGCACCCTGCACCCTACGGCAACGGTCAGCTTCTGGTCGATCACCCGCAACCTATGCACGACGGCTCACGAGCATTGGTCGGAACGAACATTTTGGACTGCGGTACTCATCAGATCGTCGCGGATGATTGCACGCCTCAGGAAACAAAGATTTACCCCATCGCACCGTACCGCAATGGCGCCTTCGCGCGTGAGTTGCGCCTGCACCCAGACGGCGTGCACCTTGGCTTCAGTGATGCGATCCTATCTGGCGGCACGTTCGTGGACGAATACGGCGTATTTGCCAGGCTTGAGTTCGTACAGTCCGCGAGCCGATACGAACTCCGGAATGTATCGCTCCTGCTCAGCCCAGACCCCATGAAGACCGGATTTCCGATCAGTGTGGATCCTGCTCACCCCAATCAACTGAGTACCCACGCTCCGGCTGGAGTTGTTGGTGAATTTCGCGGCTTCTCGAGCGACGGGAGGTTCGTACTTGGAACCGGCCTGTTCGACTCAGGAAACATCGATCTCTTCTTCACCGATTTGGTCTCCGGAATGTCGCGACGGATCACCCACGACCCCGCTTACACCGATCCGGCGCACACATCGCCCGATGCGAAGTGGCTGGTGTTTATGGATGGTCGTGTGAACGACCGGATGTACTTCGCCGCAGCTCTACCTGGCGTTCCTCCGCTCACAGACATGGCGAGCGCATCCGCCATTCAGTATGTCTATAACAACGGCTACAGACGGTTCTTCGAGCCCTTCGTGGTGAGCACAGCTGCCGAGTCGGAGAACAGCAACATTCATGATGGCTTTCAGCTCAATGGGGACCAGAATGCAAACATCTCTGATCCATTATGGAATGGGCGAGCGGATCCGACGTGGTCTCCAGACGGGACCAACATCGTTTACTGGCAAGCTCAGGCAATGCCTCCGGCGTGCGGTGCCGGACAGCCCGCGGCCCCCGCCTGCCCATCCTCGCATGAGCCCGGTGGGCGTCGAACGAGGCTGATGGTTGCTCGGCTTCCGTCGCGGAAGCCTATCTTTGTGCCGCGAGCCGTGCGCGTAAATGACGAGATTCCGTGGGGTATTCCATACCATTCAGGCGATGTTTTGCCAAAACGCAGTCACTTGCCGGGGGGTACTTACAAGCTCAACGGGCAGGTCTCGGGTGACGCGACGGTTGTGATCACCGAAAACGCGGACAAAACCGCCATCGTAAATGTCGAAGTTACCTACGCAAATTACAGCCGCGATGGGCTCAACACTGTGAATGGAAGAGAGTCCGCCTCTTCAGCGCCCTTCACGTGGCATGTGGACCTGACCTTGACTGGTCAGCACAAGGGAACCAGAAAGACGAGCGAGCCAGGCGGTTTCGTCATAACACCACCGCCTGCAAACCAGCCAATGGCGAGGGCCACGATCACAGGCACTCTCACGACAACTCTTGACGGCCACACGTATTCCTCGCCAGCCACCGGCCAATAAGGCCCGGACGTGCCGGACGGCCGTGTTCTCGAAGGTCTCGCCTGGTTTGAGGTTCACGCGGGCGCGTACGGCTTGTTTGCCAATCTGGATACGTCTCAGATCGGCTGCAGTCTTTGCGGACGACGGTCAGGAGTGCGATGCTCCTGCTGCTTTGGTCGTTGGGATTGCCGGCAGGCTTGGCGTGCGACCAGAGACTCTCTTCATGCGGTATGGTTGTACGATCACCATTCCACCTGTGCCTTGCAATCCATATTTCTTGCCGCTTCCGGCCACCCTGTTGTAGAGCGTGGTCGCCACCTGGACCGAGATTGTGTTCACGCCACTTTTGGCATATGGCCCTAGGTCCACGATGTACTTCTCCTGATCCAATGCGGGTAGCTCCTTTCCGTTGATCGTCACAGTGAAGCTATCGTCTAGGTCGCCCAAATCGAGATAAGCGCTTCCACTGTTCTCCCAGCCCTCGTGAAGCTTGAAAGTGCCCTTGTACGTTCCAGTTCCAGATACATGTGCCAAAGACGGATCGATTTGGTTCCATGGCTTGAGCGTGGCTCCAAGCCTGAACGGAGCCAGTTCCCGCCAGATCGCATCCGAGAACAGCGTGCTACCTGTGGTGGGTGCCTCTACGGAATTAATGGTCAGGGACCAGTCCTGAATGGGCTGAGAGGGCTGCAGATCGGTGTTGTGCAGGGACACGGTTTTTCCGTTGTTCAGACGAACTGTGTGAGCTGAAGAGTCGGCGACTTTGAGAAACAGCTCCCCACCCCGCTCATACGTCAGAGCTCGGAAGTCACGATCCGAGTCGGTAACCCATGATTTCTGCGGAGTCAGACCGGCGCCTTTCGCTTGTTTGTCAGTCAGTAGGGCGATGAGGATAGCTTCGTCCCCCGCAAGCTGCATTGTTACCAGAACGCGACCACGGTCGATCACAAATTGCGAAATCGGCTGTATGTCGCCTGTCCACGCGCTCAGAAGATACGGCTTGCCTTTCCCGGCCAACGAAAAGTGAGCGAATTTAGGTTCGAGATTCGCCGGCCTGTCTAGGTTCGGATATTTCGTATGTTCCCTTGCCTGCCCTGTAGCACTCGCATCGGCATCCGAAACCTTGTTGTAGTTATGGAAATAGTAGAACTCTCCGCTCCGGTCGCTTCTATGCTGCGTCAGAATGTCGACGGGATCGGCCGGTTCTGCGTCGGCGCGACAGCCGACTCGCTGAAGTGCAGCCGGCACCGCGCTGTATTCCGTAACCTTTGTGACGTTAGCAAGTGTGAGGAGGCTGGTAACGCGTCCACGTATCTCAGCGTCGGAGTGACCCCGGATTTGATCAGCTCGGGACGCATTTCTGGTCGGTAAATCGCCTACGAAGACAATCCTGAGGCCGGCAGCCGCGAGCTGCTGCAGACGATCTAGGGTGTGCGAAGTCATGCCCGATTGATTGTGGAGAATCAATGCCTTATACGCAGGCCCAGCAGGATCGATCCGTCCATTTGCTACCGACGTCTGAGGGAGATCCAATAGCGCAGGGCTAACGAAATCATAGCTGAATCCATTCGCACTTAACACGCCGCCGTCTGGATATACGGCGTTTCCATCGCCGCGCTTCCGTGAAGGGTCGTCGTAGATGTCTGGTCCATCCTCGAACACAGCGACGTCTACTTTCGCACGCTTCTGAAGCACATAGTTCACTCGAGCCATATAAGTTAGTACCCTATGCAGCGCCTCCGGGGAGGTTTGCCGGGTCCAGTTGTTCGAGAAAGCAAGCATTGCAGAGTAACCGGGCCACTTCTGACCGGGGAGCTGTTTGGCGACATTTCCGGGACCCTGAAATTCGCCAGAGTAGGATTCGCCGTGAAACCGCTGGATGTTCACTCCGCCGGACCAAGCACGCTTGTTCCACCAGAGGATGTCCTGCAATGATTGCCCATATCCGTTCAACAATTCTGCAGACGTCTCGATTGAGTACAACGCTTTGTCGGTCAGATGCACCGCACCGCTCATGTAGCGCGGCATGTCCATGGAAGAACGGCCGAGAGCCTCCGTCTCCGGAATACCCACCTCCGCAGCTGAGTCCTCGATCTGCATGGGCTTGTTGTATGCAACCTGATAGCGCACTGTGAGCCCGTGCTTCTCTGCCATCTGCTCCATCGGCCGGAGGTGGTTCTGAACGTAAAGGTTAGTCAGCGTCTGGCGGTAATCGTGCTCCAGCTCAGCCGTCAGTGCATGGTCTGTCGTTTTGTAACCGGGAACGTCGTTCGCCGGGTATGTGGTCGCCATCCCTATGAAGGGGAGGTACGGCACGATGTCATACCCGTGCTCCTGCCTGAATACATCGCGCATCCCTTTCGTCCATTCCATGGAGACTGCGTATTCCAGAGAATCATCGAAGATGGATCTAACGTACTTGATGTCGCTGCCCAGTGCGGGTAGGCCGATCTCCTTCCAATAATCGTTGCTGGCCTTTGCTCCCGCCGCACTGAAGTGATCGATCACATAGAAGGCTCCTGTTCTTTGGGCGGAGGGTTGTTCCCAGAATGAAAACAATATCCAGGGCTCATTGCCCTCCGGTGCCGTGAACTCAACAGTGCTCCCTGGGAGGTCTTCTGCGTTCACCCGAACCTTCCCAGTGAGATCGATGACACTCGTGGGGTCTAGCTCCTTAACGCCAGTCATTCGATATGCCAAAACGGCTACCAAGTTTGTTGTACCTTCGCCCCGGATCTTGCGTCGCTTTGGGAGTGTTCCGTTGAACGTTTGTCCCGCTGAAACAGTTGCGGTACCGAATGTCAGCTCATACAGTGCAGCGGGGTCATCCGCTGACCGAATCTCGGGCATCGCGATCGGCCACTTAGGCCCGTTGGTGAAGTCAATGGTCATCCCGTTCGCACCAGCTTGTGATGCGGTGATATGCATGAGGTGGTTCCAAGCAGGAGTACCCCACTCGAAGTCCTTGCTGACACCTTTCGGCACGGGAAAAGCATCGACCTCCAAACCTCCGAAACCGACCCGGGCAAATCCGTCGATCATGCCCCTCAAACCGGCATCCGTGACTGCCGCTCCGGGAACCCAGAATCGAATCTGGGGACGAGCGGCTTGCGGCGGATTAGCGAAGTCGGAAGTCAGACTTGATGGCGCAAGCGCGTCGTGGCCCCTGCGCAGAGGCGCCGCGACTGGTGGCCTCCCCACTTCGCGAAAAGTATGCTGTGCCTGTCCCCGCGCTGAAAACGCCCAGAGAAGAGAACCGAGCCAAACCGCTGATTTGTACAGAAACCCTCCGTGGCTGCTTGGATATTGAATGTTGGATCACGTCCAGCTACTTTGAATTGGCTCGGATGTGGCTTGGCGGCTTCATGTTCCCGTACGGTACGGACGATGCGCCGGTCACATATGAGTTGCGGATCTAACGCGTGAATGTTCCCAACTTGATGACGTTCTGCGAAGAATTTCCTGCATAGACAATGAAGGTCCCGGTCGGAACGACAAATTGTTGCGACTGCTTATCCCAGACACTCAGAGGGTGGTTGCTTGCTGATGGATCGATTGTGATCGTCACCGTGGCTGACTTGCCATGAGGAACAGCAACTCTTTGGAAACCCACAAGGCGCTTCGGCGGCTGGGGCAGATACGGTCCACTCGGAACTCCCAGATAGACCTGGACCACCTCGGAACCGTCGACTTTCCCTCTATTGGTGACCTTCGTCTTCACGTAGTACTTGGGATCGGAAGCTGATTGCGCTTTGAACGTAGAGCTGAGGCTAAAGTTCGTATACGACAAGCCGAAACCAAATGGAAACGCCGGCTTGACGGACTTCGAGTCATACCAGCGGTAACCGATGTTCAGGTTCTCTTCGTAGGTGACCGTTGGCACCCCGCCTTCAAGAACCCCGGGAAATTGGTTCGGGGTCACGCTGCTCATGAACGAGTGACCTGTGATGGGAACGGTCACGGGCAGTTTGCCGCTCGGATTCGTTACGCCATAGAGTGCTTCAGCGACGATGTCGCCGTCCTCCTGCCCCGGAAACCAGGCTTCAAGGATCGCTGGCCCTGAATCCCCGATCAATGAAGGATCCAGCGCGACGCCGGCACTATCCTTCAAGACCAGAACAGTCTTGAGAGGCATTGAGCGTCCCGTCTTCGAGGTGGTGCCGAGAACGGCCTTGATCATGGCTACGGTGTTGCTATTTCCTTGAGCGGAGTTCGTCGTGACCAGATTTGGATGAGGCGTGTACCAATCGAGATTGTCCCCTGATTGCACGAGAGACGTTCCCGCGCTGGTGGTGAAGGAAGCTCGGTCGGCTCCCTCCTCGGAAATCGTTCCTGCCATGATCACGATCTGGTCGGCCGCCGCGGCAGCACCTAACGCAGCTTCGTATGTACTCTGTTCCCCGTCGATCGTGGCGCCAGCGTTGTCATCGTCGATCAAGATGAGCTGTACTGTTGCGTGGCTGTTCCCTGCCTTGGACAAGACACTCTTCAGTCCTTCGACCGGAGTAACGGTGTACGGGGGCACCACGTCAGAGCTCCCTCCGCCCGCTCCGAAGGCGACGCCAACCTTAGCACCTCCCGCTACGGCTTGCTGTGCGTATACCTGCGTTTTCTTTCCGATAAGGACGACGCGCTTGGCAGTCCTTGAGAACGGGAGGACACCGTTGTTCTGCATCAGCACCAGAGTTTTCGAGCCGATGGACCGCGCATGCTCCCCTCCTCCTTTGAAGTCAATTGGAGTTTGTAAAAGCGGACGATCGAAGATTCCTAAGCGGAACATTTGTGTGTACCGACGCAACAGTGCACGATCCAGATCCGATTCCGTGATCTGGCCCGCCTTCAGCGCGGAATCGAGCTTTGCGGTGGTCCAGACGGGGGCGAAAGCCGTCAATTCCAGATCCATCCCTGCAAGCAGGTCGGCGGAAGTATTGTGGGCGGCACCGAAGTCCGACTGCACGAAACCCTTGAATCCCCATTGATCTCGAAGTACGTGGGTAAGGGTATCGGCATTTTGGCACGCTTGGTGCCCGTTGATCGTATTGTAAGAACACATCAGTGAGCCGACATTGCCGTCCTTTACCAACATCTCAAATGGCAGCAGGTATAACTCGTGGAGCACCTGGTCGTCCACGATTGCAGCCACTCCCATGCGGTTTGTTTCTTGCTCATTCGCGACGAAGTGCTTACCCATAGCAATGACGCCATTGTTCTGGACAGCGACAGCTTCCGCCGTTGCCATCTTCCCGCTCAGCAAAGGGTCTTCCCCGAAATATTCGAAGTTGCGACCCAAGACAGCCAGTCGTGCCAGATTCAGACCCGGCGCTTCAAATTCTTGCAGGGCCAAGTCTCGGGCCTCTGCACCGATGACGTTTCCGAATTCCGTTGCAACAGCGGAGTCAAAAGTGGCCGCCAAACCAATCGCGGAAGGCAAAGCCGTTGCCTTCGCGGAAGAAGGATCGACGAAGACGCCCATCAGATTATTGGGCTTGATCCTCGTCGAAACGCAATCGTTCTGGCCGATCCCCACCGGCCCATTTGTAATGCGGAAGGTCGGAATCTCGAGATTAGGTATGCCTAGGATGTGACGGCCGCCGAGACAGGATGGGAGTTCCGGTAATACACCGATTGGCGAACCCGTCAGTTGTTGTTCTTTTTGACTCAAACTGAGAGCCTGCACCAGCAGCGATGCGCGCCGATTCGGTGAGAGCTGCGCCTCCATCCAAGGATGGTCCGAGTGAGGCAAGCGATTATGTGCGTCCTGGCCGCGAACAGCGCTTCCACAAGTGAACAGGAAGAGGAAAGTTGTGGCGACAAGAATCCGAGATTTGAACGCAGTCATTTGCATCCTTCCCTTTGAGTGTTTGTGAACTAAATCGTTCTGAACTGCTTGTCGCCATCTGATCGCTGGCTGAATTAGGGTGTTCTCCTGATGCCCGCGTTTCACCGCCGCTCTTCCTGAGGAACGGCTAGACCTATCGAGTCTGGGCCTCGATGAATCCCTTGTAGAACTTTGCGCTCAACTTGGGTGTTCGCTTCTGAGTCGCGAAATCGACGTATACGATTCCAAAGCGCTTGCTATAACCATCCGACCATTCGAAATTGTCTAGGAGGCTCCAGACGAAGCAACCCTTGACCGGTACGCCCTCGCGAGTAGCGCGTCCTAACTGCGCAAGATAGGCCTCTAGGAAAGCGACGCGATCTGTGTCATTGACCTCAGCATCTGCGTTGATGGAGTCTTTCGCAGAGCATCCGGTTTCAGTGATGTAGACCGCCTTCAGACGAAGTTCTTCCGAGAGGAGCTTTACGCCCCAATACATTGCTCGGGGCACGATGTGCGTGAACAAGCTGTCCATCCGGGGGTAGGAAGTTGGTATCGGTAGAATGCGATATCCGTTGGGCCATCGGCTGGTGCGATGTATGAGCCCTGATAGATGTTCAGGCCTTGGAAGTCCGTACGAGCGCTGATGGCGGCCAGTTCTTCCGAGGTGAACTTTGGCGCATCTGCACCATAAGCTTCAAGATAACGATCGGTGTATCTACCGGTATGCATCACTGTCAAGAAAGACGCGTTTTCCTCGACAGCGGCCAGTCTCGCGGCTGCGATGTAGTCCGGGGAATCGAGTGCAGGTACGCATATGGAAGCGTTCTCCGCCGTGCCGACCTGTGCTCTCGGAGCTTCGGCACGAATCGCCGCGAGAGCTAGGCCGTGGCCGTACAACGCCCAATGCCGAGCTTGCGCGAGATCTTTCTTGGAAAGTGTGAGCCCAGGAGCCTGGCGACCATATCCGTACGAGATATCGATGAAAGAACGCATTTCATTCATCGTGATGAATTTCTTTACAGTCGGCGACAGACGCTTCACAACAAAAGCACTGTAATCGGCGAACGCGTGAGATGTTTCCTTCGACTGCCAGCCTCCCCGCTCCTGCAACTTCTCAGGCAGATCCCAATGATAGAGCGTGCAAACCGGCTCGATGCCGGCTTTCAGCAGCTCGTCCACCAGCCGGTGGTAGTAATCCATTCCCTTCGGATTCGCTTCCCCCCTGCCGCTTGGGAATATGCGAGGCCATGCGACAGAGAACCGGTAGGCCTTTACCCCGATCCCCTTCATCAACTGAATGTCTTCCTGAAAGCGGTGATAGCTGTCAGTAGCCACGTCCGCATTGTCGCCGTTCGCTATCTTGCCTGCTGTGTGTGCGTATGTGTCCCAAATGGATCGTCCGCGCCCGTCTTCATCGACAGCACCTTCGATCTGGTACGCAGCGGTTGCAACGCCCCAAAGAAAGTCATGAGGGAAGTCACCGACGCGTGTTCCGGAGCCATGCTTCACTGGGGTTGCAAGAGCATCGGTTGTGGCAGCAGCAACTCCGGAGACTGCTCATCGTTCAAGGAACGTGCGACGTGATAAGGACATATTGACTCCGCTTTCTTGATTTTCGTGAAGCCCAAACAACATCGTTTTTGCCTGTGTCTCAAAGGATCGGAAGCGCCTGCCTAGTGTGCTCCCGCAGATGCTTTGGCCTCCTCGGCTGTCGGTCGGCGCATGATGAACGGCAGAGGCGTTAGCAAGAGCACCAGGACACCCATAAGCCAAAAGGCGCTCACAAATCCCTTGACGCTTGCCTGCAGGTCAACTTGAGCGGAGATTTGCGCCAGAGCCTTGTGGGAAGCGGCCGAGGCCCCGGCGCCCAGAGACTGAAGGTTTGCGGTCATCCCGTTCAGTTGCCGAGTGAAGAATGGATTGGCTTTGTTCGTGTGCGACGTCAACGAACTCCTCTGGATCTGCATCTGTCGGGTGATGAAGTTGCTGAGGAGCGAGACCCCTATAGCCCCTCCGACATTGCGGGTGAAGTTACTGATACCCGATACCTGATTGAACTTCTCTCTAGGCACACCCACGTAATTGAGGGTGCTGATAGGAATGAAGATCAACGGAATCCCGAGTACCTGCAGTACCCTGAGCCAAACCAGCGTATGGAAATCTATACCTGCATACACGCCCGTCACATGGAGCAAGCCGGCTGCCGTCGCGGCGAAGCCAACGGAGACGACCAGGCGCGGATCGAACTTCATTGCAAGGATCCCTGCCACGGGCATCATGATAGCCAGCGCAATGCCGCCAGGCGAGAGTGCGAGGCCCGCCAGTTCTGCAGTGTAGCCTAGGCTGTTCTGCAGAAACTGAGGCATCAAGATGGTGCTTCCGTTGAGGACGATCCCGAGCATGAAGCTGAAAAAGACCGAGGTTCCGAAGTTCCGCAACCGAAGGAGCTTCAAATCCATGATGGGATCTTCGTGGAACCATTCGACAAGAACCAAGGCAATGAGGGATACGATTGCAATCAACAGACAGGCCACGATCGTCTCGGATGAAAGCCAATCTTTCTCCTGTCCCTTGTCCAAGACAAACTGAAGAAATCCAACTCCCACAACGATGAGGCCCATACCCCAATAGTCGACCCTCGCACCCTTTCTTCGAATCTCTTTCAGGTACGGTGGATCATGAACGATCTTGTTCGTGAGAAAAAGCGAGAGGATGCCGATCGGCACGTTGATGAAGAATATCCAGTGCCAGCTGTAGTTATCGGTGATCCAACCGCCCAGCGTCGGTCCCACCGCTGGCGCGACGACAACGGCCATTCCATATAACGCGAAAGCCATTCCGCGCTGCTTCTCGGAGAACGTGTCTGCGAGAATGGCTTGCTCACTAGGGCCAAGTCCACCACCGCCCGCCCCCTGTATGACTCGAAAAAAGACGAGCATCGGCAGGCTCGTGGCGATCCCGCAAAGAAACGAACTGGCTGTAAAGATTGCGACGCACAGCATGTAGAATCGCTTCCGGCCGATGACATTTGAGAGCCAG
The DNA here is from genome assembly GCA_963778445.1 of uncultured Acidobacteriaceae bacterium. GTDB lineage: Bacteria > Acidobacteriota > Terriglobia > Terriglobales > Acidobacteriaceae > Edaphobacter. The sequence continues at coordinate 204,380 of CAVZUG010000002.1, forward strand.
CCGCTCATAGGTAGAACGACCGCACTGGAGACGAGATAGCTGGTAAGCACCCAAGTGCTCTCGTCTGTACTTGCTCCCATGGCCCCGGCCATGTGTGGGAGCGCGACGTTGGCGATGGAAGAGTCGAGAACCTCCATGAATGTCGCGAGCGTAACTGTCATTGCGATCAGCCAAGGGTTGACCAGAGGGCGGATACTAATGTCGTCTGGGAGTGCTGCGACAGCTTCTGCCATGGGCTACTTCACGATCACTTTCGGCTCTACGGACATCCCGGGTCGAAGCTTGTCCAAATCCGCTTGCCCGCCCGAGAAGCGCAGGCGTACCGGCATACGTTGAATGACTTTCACGTAGTTGCCGGTGGCGTTTTCTGGCGGCAAAACGCTGGTTCGCGATCCGGTGACTGCGGGCATGCTCTCAACGTCACCGTCGAAGTCACGGCTCAACGCATCCACGTAGATCTTTGCTTTCTGCCCGGGATGCATGTGCGCTAACTGCGTCTCTTTGAAATTCGCCGTTACCCAAAGATCACTCGTTTGGACCACCATCATCAGCTGCTGCCCTGGAGAGACCCTTGCGCCCACTTCGGCGCTACGTTGGGTCACAACGCCTTGTACTGGCGACACGATCCGTCCGTAGCTGAGATTCAGATCGGCCCGCTCCACCGCAGCGCGGGCCGCTGCGGTGCTGGCCTGCTGGGTTCGGATGCCTGCTTCTTGGATTTGCAGCCTGAGAGGGGCGCTCCTCTGTGACTCTTGCAGCTTGCTTTGTTGAAGCTGAAGTTGTGCCTGACGTTCCTCCACCAATCTCTCAGAGGAGGCCGCGCTCGCCTGATTGGCGACTACCGTTTGTGCTTGAGCAAGTGCCGCTGTCTTATATTGGTCGTACTCGGCCTTCGCGACCTCGCCTTTCGACAGGAGAGTGTCGTAGCGCTTTAAATTGTCCTGCGCACGTTGATTGTTTGCTTCGGACTCTCGCAGCCGTGCCTGTGCGGCAAGCGAGTCCTGCCTTGCAGCCGCAAGTGCAGCTCCTGCACTCGCAACCTGAGCCGCGTCCCCCGCAACGCTCGACTCATTGCTCAATTTGGTCATTGGCACGTTTGGAGCGGCACTACTGAGTTGAGCCGATGCTTGACCGTACTGAGCCGTGGCTTGGTCCAAAGCTACCTTGTTGTCCTTCGGGTCCAATTGAACCAGTAGTTGCCCCGCCGAGACCACTTGGTTATCATCCGCGTTCACGGCCTGAATGGTGCCTTCCACGCGGGCGGCTATAGGAACCAAGTGTCCATCAACTTGAGCATCGTCAGTGCTTTCAGCACCGCCAGAGAAGTGGTACCAAGCCCAGACAGCAACCGCGAGAGCGATGGCGATCACCGCAATCATCGGCTTCATTCGAGAGCGCTTTCCTACAGGACTAACGCCGATCGTCTCAGCGGTCTGGCTGGAAATTGTTGATACTGCCCCAGCGTCACTCATTTTGCTTCCCCTCTGAACAGCTGTGTGATTTCCGTCTCCGCTTCCCCAGATGCGTGCGCTAGATTGATTCGCGCCACGTGCTGAGCGAAAAGGCTGCTGACGAAGTCATGGTCGGCGGCCGCCAGGGCCTGCTGCGAGTTGACCACCTCGACAGAGTCCGCCACTCCAACCTCAAACCGATCCCTCGACTGCTGAAGCGTCCGCATTGCAAGCTCGCGATTCCTGTCAGCTAGGCTCACTTGATCATTGGCGACTGCAAGATCGACGTAGGCACTGCGAACGTCTGCCTCGATAGCCCCCTGTTGATCTGCAAGGTCTGCTTGTCGCTGAGAGACTACGGCGTCTGCCTGGCGAACGTCCGCCTCGATCCGGCCACCTTGAAAGATGGGAATACTTACGCCGGCTTGGGCTTGAAATACCCCAGCCCCGTGGTTCGGATTTGTCCCCTGAAGGCCGTATTGTCCAGAAACGGTGATCGAAGGCAGATGCTCTGCCCTCGCCGCTTTTCGTGCCTCGACGGCTGCACGGACCTGAGCCTGTGCGGCCTGAATATCCTGTCTCTGGACCAACGCTCTTTGCACCACGTGATCCACCTCATCAACAGCACTCGAAAGCGGTGCGAGATGGTCCACCGGTGCGACGCGAACCTTGAGCGGCAGCCCAATTAGCCTGTCCAATTGGATTTGTCTCTTTTCTACCTGCCCTTGCTGAGCTCTGAGGCGTTGCTGCTCCGTTTGAAGCTCGATAAGACTGCGACTCGCTTCCAGTGCGGATTTGTTACCTGCATCTGCCTGGGCCTGCGCCTGCTTGAAACTGGCTTCAGCCAGATGTACTTCTGCCCGCTGTCGTTCGAGTAGCGCCGTGTCGGCCATCAGTTGCAGGTAAATCCCAGTCACTGCCAAGACCACTTCCTCACGAGCTTGGCGAGCCTGCCGAGCGGAAGCTTCTACTGAAGCGTTCTGGCTGCGAAGGTTCCGGATGGCCGTGACATCAAGGATGCTCTGTTGCAAAGAACCGTGCAGGTCGTAATAGTGAAATGGGCCAGCAGTCTGCGGAAAGGCAAACGGAACACTTGAACCGAACGTTCCTGCGCTAAACCCTTGAGCGGCGAGATCGATTTTCGCCGCCACTTCGGATACGGAAGCATTCAGATTAGGGAGCAGAGCGCTCCTTACAATGTCTCTCTGGGCCCGAGCTTGGCGTTCGCCGTTGCTCGCTGAGATCAACCCGAGATTGGTACGGAGACCCCTCGCGACCACCTCAGCCAAGGTCAGAGAGAGGGCGTCGGGGTCTCCGTCTATCCCGGCCACGCTTCCAGCATAGGAGCCTTGCGTCTGCACCTGAACGCTGATGGTTGAACCGGACGGGATCTGAACGCTCTGCTGTACCGACGTCCCCCCTGCTGGCGGGACGAAAGCGGTAACTGTGCCGCCCTAGTACCGGTCTGTGCGCGACTCGGCAGTGTAAGGAATGTCAAGACGGCATAAGCCACGGCTGTCGCAACGCGGCCCGTGAAACTGGGTTGCGAAGACAGAAACGCCGCTCTCTGATCTTTGGTCTCACTACAATACATACATGTTGACACGCATCTTTATACATCCGCAGTGTCATCGTTGTCACGTACTTTCTCCGCGCACGGCCGTCCTCGCTGAGTACCGACGACCGGATCGCGAAAGCCTGGCTCACCTTCACCGCGCGGTGTGCAGAAGTGGAAACCGCTGCGCTCTTTCCAATCCTTCTCGTCACGGACCGCGACTGCCTTAGAAACGTTCTTTGACAGCCTCAGGCGATGAGGCGAAGTTGCACAAGAAAGGGGGAATGTCTTCTGCCGCGCAGCGGGCGAGCGGAGGCCGGTCAGCAAGCGGGATGGGGGTCCGGGAGAAACCGAAAGGGTGTCTCCCGGCGCGATTTCGCGGCAATGTGACGCAAAGCGGCCCCGGACGAATCCGGGGCCAGAATGGAAACCTCTAGGCTGCTTTCTTTCGGGATGTCTCTTTCTTTGGTGTCACTTTCACGGCTGTTGGCTTCAGCTTGTTGGAATCTGCGGCCTTGGCTTTGAAGGCTTTGGGCTTCTTGGGTGCGAACACTTCTTCGGCCTCGGCGAGCAAGTCCGGTTGGCTCTCGTGAGGGATGGCGATATGGTCAGAGAGGACGAGGCGCAGGGCGAGGCCGGTTAGCTTCTCGTCTGCGGTGCCGTCCAATGCAGCCAATACAATTTCATCGTCCGACTGTTGGGAGTTCTCGTCCCCGTTGGCGAGGTGGTTGGCTACCTCCTCAAGGAAGCTGTAGTCCAGGTGGATGAGCAAGCGAAGGAAGACGCGCAACTGTGCGGGGCTGAATGACGCGGGAGCCTCGTCGATGATGCGCTCGAATGTGGCGACTCTCGCCTTGCGCTGTTTGTCGCGTCGTGCTTGCTCGGCCTCGTATTCCTTCTGCTGGCGCTCGAACTCGGCTTTGCGCTCCTCCTCTTTGCGTTCCTGTTCGGCCTTGTACTCGGCCATGCGTTGTTGGTGCTCGGCTTCGCGTTGCGCGGCTTCCTCCTCCGTCTCGATCTCTGGCGCGGGTGACATGATCGGGACGGGATGGGCTGCTGCTTCGGCTGCTGACAGTGGGTCATACGGGCAATGTTGTCGTGCAAGGTCAATTTGCGGCCAAGCTGCTTGCCGTACACGACGATGGCAGGTTTGGCGGCTTCGCATGGCATCACCGGTTCCGCGTCCGGGTTGTCGGTTACGTCAAGTTCCCGAACATGACCGCGCTGCACGGCTCCGGGTCGCTGCTCCTTGGGGTTACGCCAGCCGTTCTCGATCTGGACGAGTCCCGGATGGGCTGCAATCTCCCGGTCTAGGAATGCCTCAACCTTGCTGTGGTAGCAGCTTGAATCGAGGCATTGGTCGGAAACCACGTCGGCAAAAAGTGCGGTGTTGTATCCGCTGCGGCGCGGGCAAGTGACGCAAGCTCCGGCGGCGGGGTTTAGGGTTGGGTCTTCGCGGTCGAAAGGCGCATCCGCGAGAGACAGATAAAGGTTAGCCTGTATCCACGCGGCAAGGTGCTTGGCGGGTAGCAGGTGAGGTTCTTTGTCCTGCCAGTCCTTCCGCCAGCATTGCTCGAAGGCTTCGGCCTGGCTCTCCTGCGGTAGACGGGTGATGAGGTTGGCGTGGCTGGCGGTGATGCGTTCCTGGGTGAACGCCTCGGCCACAGGGGTGATGAGTTGCAAGAGGGACAACCGGGCGTAGACGTGGCTTGCGCTCTTGCCTGACTTCTCTACTAAGGCCGCAACGTCATAGCCGGGGATGTCGAGTAAGCGTTGGAAGCCTTGCGCTTCTTCATAGGGATGCACGTCCACGCGCTGGCTGTTCTCTACTAGCTGCCATTCGAGCGTCTTGGCGTCGTCGATCTCGACGATACGGGCGGGAACGGAAAACAATTCGGCGAGCTGGGCGGCACGATAACGTCTGGCTCCTGCGACAATCTCGAAGCCTTGGTTATTCGGTCTTACCGTGATGGGCTGAATCAGGCCGTTGTGCTTGATGGACTCGGCAAGTTCGTACAGCTTGGCCTCATCGAAGGTGCGACGCGGGTTGGTGGTGGATTCGTGAATCTGGTCGACGGCTAAAAATTGGAAGCGACCGCTCATCATCCGAAGGCCGGCGAAAATCAAACCGCCGAAACAGATGACAGCACCGGCATAGACGGCGAACGTTTTGAATGTCCCCATGAGCGTCTGAGCGCCGGAGAAGTCCATCGTTCCTTGGGCATTGGCAACGCTCGCGAATGTGAGCGCAAAGAGGGCGGGAGCCAACGTGCGAATGGCATCCTTGATCTTCTGTTTGTTGAAGCGTTGTACCCACCTCTTGGTGGGCCGGGACTCAAGCTGAACTGTCGTCTTCATTAGCACCTCGATCAACCGTGGAATCGGTTGGGATATGCGTAACGTAGAGTCCAGTCGTTCAGCGAGTCCAATAACTTTCGGGGGTTCTCTTATTCAGAAAGAGAATGATGGAAGATCTTGCGAAAGAGCCCAGTCCAACTAACGGCGGGCGGAATCACGTATTCGGAAGAGACGGCGGTGTCTTGACGCAGCCGTTAGCAACGCTTACGGCGGGGTACCCTCTCCGTCTGTTTTTACGAGGCAGCTCACGAGAGAACCGCCAGAGTTGCGGCATCATGCCTGTCTCTAACGAGCCGTCGGCACGGGGATAACGCCGCGTATGTGCTCTGCGATCCGCCGACTGTTGTCCACGATTGATAGATGCTCTCCGATTAGCATTGAGTCTGGAAAGATGTCGAGACAATAGCCTTCATCATGTGCGGCGCTTGGCACTTTCAACGCAGAAATTCTTCCGCTGAAAGAGCACGCAGCTCCAAGGGACTGGGTCGGAACCTCTTCACCGCGTGCATTGGCCATGAAACGCGAAGGGGTGAGACTCACGAGCTCATCGCGCGTTGTGCCGAGTTCCTTGTGAAAGCTGGAGTCAGTGAGGTCCAGTACACGAGCAAGCTCACAGCGAATAGTGAGTACGAGATCCGGGTCACGCGCCACGCCTCGCAACTGTCCATCCGCCGTGGCAAAGAGTGCCTCGATTTCGAACATGGCGGTGATCTGGCTGTCCGCGCAGTAGAGAACCGGGAACGTGTTGGGAACGTTGTAACGTCCGCCCACACGAATCGAACCGGCCGTTGAGAGAGGAGACTCGCGCCACCGTTCGGCGATCACCCTATAGACAAACCCCGAGAAGGGCTCGACCGGTGCGTGCTCCAATGCGCGAAGGAGTTTATCGGGGGGATGCAAGCAAGAAGTTCCTAGACGATTTGGCGAATGCTCATGGCTTCGACCAAGGCTTCAAGAGGCTTGAGATTACCCTTCTCGATGAACTCGATAGGAGCCTGAAGTTCCAGATGCCGGTTCGGTGCATTCAGGAAGATGCGAGCATGCTTCTTGTTCCCAGCATAGAGATCGACGAGTGCAACCCAGATGCGATACACGCGGCGCAGCTCTGGCTGAAGGCTGCTTGCGTCTGGATGCTTGCGAACGCTCGGTGCTTTCTTGCCAATCGCATCCGCAATCGTGGCGACCGGAAGTTGAATTTCGTGAGCAATCCGGGCGGCATCGAGCCGGCCTGTCTGCGGATTGAAGAGCGCTGGATCGGCGCTGATGAATGCGGGAGTTGCCGACATGGAGGTCACCTCAACTGCTCCTAGAATAGGGTATCCTGAAAGTATCGTCAATGTATCGCTCAAAGTCTCGCTTCGTGGGGTTGGCATCTGCCGCGCTCCAAATCTCAACCCCAAACCAACCCCAAGTAAGAAATCGCCCTCTCCTATTTTCAACAACTTAGCGGCTCTGTAAAGCTCCCGATCAGGCCGTCGTAACTCGTTGAAACTACGTTTCTGTCGCCGCTCATAACCCAAAGGTCGTAGGTTCAAATCCTACCCCCGCAACCAATTCCCCTCAATTTTTAGTTGTGAAAGCCTCCGTCGCGCGCCTACTTAGGCTGTGTTGGCACGAGTGGGGTTGGCGGAGCGTATTGATCGAGAAAGCGCTTGATCGCCGGAGTGTAATTCCCCGTAGCAAGTCCAGGTAGAAACACGGTCATTTTGGGATCGGCCGCCCTCAGCACGGCGGGACTCTCGTGATCACCCCGGCTCACGATCAGTTTTGGTATCTGTAAGCTGTCGAGAAGCGGCAGCAGAGCAAATCTGTTGTGAAAGAGTAAGCGGACCGGGACCAGTTTTGCCCGTGGATCTCTCCCGACGCGTTGTACCACGTCGAAGTCCGGCTGATCGAGGATCAGGGCGGGAGTGGATCGATGTGCAGAGGCCAGTTCTAAAGCGAGCGAGGCCCCGATTCCCTTTCCGTAAGGGATGATGCGATTGGCCGCGAGACCCCGGGAGTTGGTCAGATACTGCCACGCGGTCTCAGAGTCTTCAGACGTACTCGCCTGGCTTGGGCGGAGTTCCCCACTTTGTCCAAAGCCTCGGTAATCGATCGCGAACACTGTGAGGCCCGCGTTGTGGAGACCTGCCAGGGTGGACTCATCGACGACAAGCGACCCATCCGCGCCAGGGAGGAACAAGACAGTCAGGTGAGCGAAGGGGGTTCCAGGTGCGGCGGGGATCCACCAGCCTGTGAGTTGTGGAACCCCTGTCGCGCCGGCGCCGAAGCGGATGAACTGAAAGGGGGCACCTGCAACTGCGGGTGGGGGCGCCGAGCTTCGGGTGGGGTGCAGAACGAGTTGCCACTGCCCGTGATAGAACAGCGCGCAGAGGGTGATGTAAGCGCACACGAGGGCAATCAAGATCATCGTAATGAAGGCTTTCAGCAGCCAGATGGGGTCGACGATCTGGTGCTGCGCAGCTGCTTGCGTTCTGTTTCCTTTTGTTCGCGGTGGCCGCACCGGCATGTCGTTATCCCTTGCTTTTAGACCAGACGTTGCGATGCATCCAAGGTTAGGGTAGCCGAGTCTTGTATGGTCCGGCTGCGAAAGGGGCAGAATGCCGCATTGGGTGAGACTCTGCAGCGTGTCTGAGGCGCCGGCAGAAGGCAATGTTATCGAAGCAGAAGCCGAGGGCGTCGCCGTATGCCTGGCACGACTGGATGGAGACCTCCATGCGCTCGATAACTGGTGTCCACACCGTCGCGGACCGCTCGGTCAGGGGTGGATCGAGGGCAAAGCAGTGGTCTGTCCGTGGCACTCCTGGGCTTTCGATCTGAAGAGCGGAGTGGCGGAGCCGCCGGATCGAGCGCAGGTAGACACCTTCGAGGTGCGGGTCGAGGGCGAGGACGTCCTGGTTGATCTCGAATAGACTGTGCGGGGAATCAAAGAGGGAACGTTGAATGCGGATGTTGAAAAGATTAACCGCGCTTGCTCTTCGCCGGAAGTAGTCTGCTCACAGCGCCGGATCTTTGCAAGTTCGAGTAATCCGGCGGAGAGAGGAATTGAGCCAATGAAGCTTCGCCACCTGATGCTTGCCTTCGCCGCTGTCGCCATCTTTGCCGTCTCGACCGTACCCGCCGAGGCGTTTGCCCATCACCACCACCGTCACCACCATCATCACCACCGTGGCTAGGATCTAGCCACGGTACTCAGCATCCGGGGCGGAGGGCGGTTCTGCGGCCTTAAGCCCCGCCTTTCATTTTTTCTTTCACGCTGTGAGCCAGCTTCTCGATCTCATCCGCTTTCTTTACGACATCGACAGAGAGCGTATTCTTGTCAGTCTTATCGACCTGTTGTTTCAGCTCGGTCGCGAGGCTGAGCAGCTTGTCTGTATCGGCAACAAGTTTCTTCTGACGGTCCGAATTTCGGTTCCGAGCCTGCTGCTCGGCTACCTTGGCTGTGAATGGATCGTCAGGCCGGCCTGTATCGCCGATCGGTCTCGACGGATCCGGCAGCGTCGGTTTCTGCTGAGTATTTGCAATCTGACAGACTCCAACTGTTCCCACCATAGCCAGAAAGAGCGTCACAACACCTGCCCTGCGCGTTTGTCGTCCGTCCATAACAGCCTCCGCTGCGCTCCCGCATACGTCTATCCTTAGCTTTGACGGATCCCGGGCGAAGTCGCTCGTTTGCTCCTTTCGGGCTCCTCCCCACTCCTGCGAAAGCGAGCTTCCATGATGCTTCTAACCGCGTTGAGTTCGCAAGCGGATCCGATATCGCGGATCCTTGCGCGCGACTGGCACGACGACATTCTCTACTTCGTGCGAGTTGATTTACCCCGTCTGCTTGCGATCTTGATTCTTGCTTTCGTTCTTCAGCGAATTGTGGTCTTTTTTGTCAATCGGATGCGGCGCCTTGCGGACCGCCAGGTAGGCAACTCGCAGCGCGCGGCGCAGCTCCGTACGATGGCCACGATCCTGCGTGCGACCTCCTACAGCTTCATCGGCTTCATTCTGCTGCTCCATGTGCTCTCGCTGTTCAGTATCAACCTGACGCCGCTGCTGGCGTCAGCCGGTGTGGTTGGCGTGGGCATCGGACTTGGCGCGCAGTCCATCTTCAAGGACATGCTGAACGGCATCTTTATCCTGGTCGAAGACCAGTACAACGTGGGTGAGGTCGTCCGGCTGGCGGGCCTGACCGGCACCGTCGAGGACCTGACGCTGCGCCTCACTCGCCTGCGGGACGGCGATGGCACCCTACACATCATTCCGAACAGCCAGATCGCAACCGTCTCCAACCTTTCGCGCGACTACTCCGTAGCTTCGCTGCCGGTCAGCGTGGATGCCACCGCAGACCCGGACCGGGTGATGGAGGTGCTGCGCGGGATTGCCTTCGAACTTCGCGGCGATATTGCTTTCAAGAATGTGATCATCGCGGATCCGGACATTCTCGGCGTGGATAAGATCAATGGGCGCGAAGTGATATATCCGGTCAACATCCGGGTGCGCGCGAATCAGAGAGACCCCGTGCTGCGGGCGCTCCGTCGCCGGGTCATCAAGACATTTGAACGCGAGGGCATCCCGCTCGGCAGCGAATCGAGCTTGCTGATCATGCAGCAGCACCACGATCCGACCGCGCCGCCCGCACAGCAACCGCTGACCAGCTGAACTCTGCAGACCTCCGCTAAACGCGGGCCTATACCGCCTGGTTCATCACTTGGAGCAGTTCTTCCACAGTCCTGACCGGCGGCTGACAGCGATTACCGCTGCACACAATGGCGAAACTGCCGGGCTCTTTGAGCTGCGGCAGGTGTGGCAGAGTCTCCGCGAGCGCAGGTGGCAGGCTTGAGATCTGCTCGCGCTTCAGGCGAATCACGCTTTTGTTGATAGCAAAGCGCGCGAGGGCAACGGCCTCCAGCCGATGCGCCTCGGCGTCTTCACCGACGACGCAGACCTGGATGGGCCGTTGCAGCATGCGCTGCAGCGCGATGCCATAAGTTGCGGCGTAGAGGCCGAAGTGCTCGACGATCCCGGCGAACGTCTCGAGCGTCTCGTGCGCGGCGACCATGTAGTCCTCGCGTCCGTTCAACCCCTCCAGGCGCAGCAGAAGAGCAGCCGCGACCGGATTGCCCGCCGGCGTGGGTGAGTCCTGCAGCGGCTTTCGTCGAGCAGTGAGCGCTCCGATGCGCGAGCTCTCCTCAGCAGTCGCGTCGGTGTCGAAGAAGGCGCACCCAGTCCGGTCGTAGAACCGCACCATAGTGCTGTCGGCGATCTGCTCAGCCGCCGTGTAATAGCGGAGCTCGCCCGTAGCTTCAAATGCATCGAGAGCGGCATGTGCCAGGAAGACATAGTCATCGAGGATGCCCGGCACTCGCGCTCCCTTCGAGACACCCTCCCCATAGGAGATCACGTGCGCGACACCGGAGCGCTGGTTCCAAGCTTCGGCGAGAGCGCGGTCCAGCGACTTCAGAGCAAACGCGCGTGCCCCGTCCAGCTCCAAGACGCGCGCAGCCTCGAGGTAGGCGGAGATGCACATTCCGTTCCAGCCGGTGTAGAGCGTTTTATCGACATAGGGTGTCGGTCGCTTCAGGCGGGCCGCGTACATCTTGCGCTTCGAGGCGGCGAGCAACTGCTGCGCCTCCTCGACGGAGACTTTAGCCGCCCGCGCTACGCGCTCGATTGTGGCGTTCACATGCAGGACATTCTTGGCGGGGTTGTGGTGCATGTTGCCGACTTCGGCGATCTCATAAAACGCGCCCGCAACGGCGAGTTCTTCAGGGCTCAGCACCTCGGCAGCCTCGTCGCGCGTCCACGTGAAGTAGTCGCCGTCATCGTCGAGGGAGAAGTCAGCATCCTGTGAGGCATAGAAGCCTCCGTGCTCGCGGTCACTCAGCCATGCGTCCATCCATTCCACGATCTCGTGCGCGACGCGCGAGAAATCCGGCTCCACGAAGGTTTGGAAACCGTGAACGTAGTTCTTCAGCAGTTCACTGTTGTCGTACGCCATCTTTTCAAAGTGTGGAACGATCCAGCGCTCGTCCACTGAGTAGCGGTGAAAACCTCCGGCGAGATGGTCATAGATGCCGCCCTTGGCCATCTTTTCGAGCGTCACGCTGGCTGCGGTCCTGGCGGCTTCGACGACCTCGGTCCTGTCTCCCACGGAGACTCGCGAGGCGGCGTCGATCAGCAGATCGATAGCGGCGGAGTGTGGAAACTTGGGCTGCGATCCAAAGCCGCCCGACCTCGGATCGAACTGCTTCAGCACGGACTCGACCAGCTTGGCGACGAGTTCCGGGCCGGGGTTGCCACTGCGCCCGGAGAAGACCTCGTTGTGCTCGATCGCCTGCATGACGCTGCCGGCGGATTCGTCGACCTCAGAGCGGCGCTTCTCGAATGCCTCTGCCATGGTGAGCAGAACGCGCCGGAAGCTGGGGCGTCCGTGTCGATCATCGGGAGGAAAGTAGGTGCCGCCGAAGAATGGTCTGCCGTCCGGCGTCAGGAACGCTGTGAGCGGCCACCCACCCTGGCCGCTGATCGCCGACACTGCCGCCTGGTACCGGGTATCCACATCCGGGCGCTCGTCCCGATCTACCTTTACCGGGACAAAGTGCTCATTGATGATTCCTGCGGTCGCGGCGTCCTCGTAGGATTCGCGATCCATGACATGGCACCAATGGCACCAGACGGCACCAATGTCGAGCAGGATCGGCTTGTCTTCCTCGCGCGCCTGCGCAAACGCGCTCTCATCCCATTCCCGCCAATGGACAGGCTGGTGCATGGCAGAGCGCAGATAGGCGGAGGACGACTGGGCGAGTGAGTTCTTGTGATCTGCCATAGACGCTTCAAGTCTATCCCGGCTCGTCGGTCCGAGGCATCGGCAGGCAGCCCTCTCCGGCCTTTTGCTGCTGGCGGAGAGAGCTATCCTGCGATGAAGTTTAGGCTGGTGGCTGCGGCGTGCTGCTGATCGGCTTCGGGGGTTCGGGCGCCTTTGGCGCCGTTAGTCCTGGAATGACAGGCATCTGCGAGACGACACCTGTTGCCGCGTCTGTGAGACTGATTCCGTAGCGATCCAGCGTGTCCGACAGAATTTCCTGCAGTCCAACGCGATCGCGCGCGTAGGTCGCCGTGGCGGTAATCAGGTTGTTCTCCGCCGTCGCCAGGTTTCGTTCCTGCTGCAGAACATTTGCCGTGGTCGAAGCGCCAAGCCGGTACTTCTTCTGCTCGGCATCCAGACTTTGCGCAGCAAAATCGCGGGCTGCATTCGCGGACTGCACCTGCGCACGATCGTTCGTGAGGGCGTACTGGGAGTTGATGACCTGGATACGTATCTGCGTGTAGAGCTGCTGCAGCCGCATCTGGTTCTGCCGGTATTCCATCTGCGATCGAGCCTGATCGGCCTGGGCCGCGCGGTTCCGCAACGGTATGTTGATGTTCACGCCCACGCCTTTATCCGGCGAGGAGTTGTTGAACAGGTTTCCGAAGGTGCTGCCGTAACTCACCGGACTGACGCCGCCAGTTGCCGGCGTACAAGGGACCGGGTTGAAGTTTGCGTCAGTGCATTTCAGGCTGGGGTTCTGTGAACCTCCGATTGCGCTTGCTCCGTAAAAAGCGTACGCATCGATGATCGGCAGCAGGCCGTTCTTCTCACCCCGGATCGTAATCTCGTTGTTCTTGATGTTCAGCACCGCCTGCTCAATCTGCGGGTTGTTGGTGTAGGCCTGCCGAACCAGGTCCTCGACGGACATGTCCTCTTCGGGGAGGCGGTCCAGGCCAACCCGGTCGGTAGGAATGACGGGTGCATTCGCAAGCGCGGGATCGTTCAGATTCCGGGCAATGGCCTGCTTCATGATGAGCTGCTGGTACTCAAGATTGGACTGCGATGAGATCAGCGCCTGCTTGTCGCTCGCGACGGACGCATCGGAGTTCACCACATCGAGCGGAGCCAGGGTGCCGATCTCAAGCTGCTTCCTGTTATCGGCCGTAAGCTGCGTCGACTGCGCCAGCGCACGCTCTTTCGCCTGCTCGTCTTCATAGGCGCTCACGAGCGCCCAGTAGATGCTCTCCACCTGGCTGACAGTGTAGATAATCTGCTGCCGGAAGGCGGAATCGGTGATGCGGCGTGTGTTCTTCGCTTCAAGAATGAAGCGACCGTTGATGCTGGGCCCAAAGCCCTGGAGCAGGTGCTGCGTAGCCTGCGCACGGAAATTGGAGCTCAGCAGCGGACTGTAGTTCGTGCGGACGCTGTTTGTCGTCTGCCGCGTGTTGTCGAATGTCACGCTAAGTAGAGAACCCGTGACGAAGCCCTGCTGATACCCGAAGTTGTACAGGCTGGTGTTGTTATTCAGAGCATTGGTTCCGGTAATAAAGGTGGTCGTCTGCTGCGTCTGCGCCGCCTCATATTGCAGGTTGCCGGTCAGCACCGGGTCGAAGTTATAGGGCAGAGGTCCGCCACCATTGGTGGTGGAGACGATGCCGTTCACGCCCGTTCCGCCGCCGCCACTGCCGGTCGTGGTTCCTCCCGGGCCGCCGCCCCCGATAATCGTCTGCGTCGTTCCACCGAGCGTACCGGTTACGAGACCTGTCGAGACACCGCGAAAGATCTGTCCCGACTTCGTCCGCAGGATATCCGTATCCGCGATGTCCAGATTGATGCGCGCAATGGCGATATCGAAGTTGTTTTCCAAAGCCAGCGTAACCGCATCCGCCAGGCTCAGGTAGAGCTTGCCGTCGCGCAGCAGGCCGTCCAGACGCTGTGTATTCGTCAGCCGCGGCAGCGGGACATTGGTGGCGGTGTAAGGCGCGAGCGGGTTGGAGAACTGAAAGTGCTTCTTGGGAATGGTGTAATCCTTGAGCGTATCCCGCAGATACAAGGGCTCGGTAAGCTTTGGTTCCGGAGCCTGCGGCAGACCGGGCTGGCCGGTCGTGTCGTTGCCGCTGCCCGTGGCGCCCGTCGGCGGTGCCTGTTGGGTGGGGCTAACCGGAGCCGGCTGCTGTGCGGGCGCCGGCTGCTGCGCGAAACCCGTCTGCGTGTTCATGCTCAACAACATCAGTGCCACACATGCCGCGGCCTGCAAATCTCTTGATCTCACGATGCTCTCCAGCTCCTCAAATCGTTCCTGGGGAAGGCTCCTCCCGTGGAGGCACTCTTCACCCACTCCAGCACAGACCCGGCACACTGCTATCCGCCGGTGAAATCGCCATCAGTTGCCCGTTGAATTGATCTCTTGTTGACGCGCCCGCGACCCCCAAAGATTCGAACTGTTTTCAAAACGCGATCCTTGGGAACCGAAGCGGCACAGGCAGACATACGCATTGACCGGCAGCTTCGTTCCGCACAAAGCTGAATTTGGCGATCAACAATTCCAGTCGCTCCGGGTAAGCCGCGTGTGCGCGTTCTTAGGATTGGACAAAGTATACCGAAGGTCGATTCCGAAATTGTTCATGGTACCGTGCAATCGAACAATATGCCCCTCTGGAAGTTGACCCTCAGCTACGACGGAACCTCCTTCCATGGCTGGCAGGTCCAGCCGAACCTGCCCACCGTGCAAGGCACGCTTGCGGCGGCGATCCGTCACATCACTGGAGAGATCGTTCTTCCGCAGGGCTCGGGGCGAACCGACGCGGGTGTCCATGCTCTGGGACAGGTTGCCAGCGTCACGCTTGAATGCCCGATCCCCTCCGCTAATCTCCAACGTGCGCTCAATCGGCTGCTGCCGGGCAGTATTCGGGTGCTCGCTGCTGAGATCGCGGAACCCCCTTTCCACGCTCGCCATAGCGCCCTTCGTAAAACGTACGAGTACCGAATTTTTTACCCCCGGATTAGCCCCGATGCGATCCGCATCTGTCCGCCGACGCTCCGCGCCGTACGTTTGGGATTGCCAGCTGCCGCTCGATCTTTCCGCCCTGAACCGCGCAGCGTCGTACATCCTCGGCCGGCACGACTTCACCTCTTTTGCCGCCACAGGGCAAGAGGTCATGGAGAAAACTGCCGCAGAGCCTTCGCCGGGGTATCCCTCCACGCCGCCCACACCCTATCGTTTCATCCACGGCTCTCTCTGGACCTGCGAGCAGGACCTCCTCATTTATCGGGTCACGGGCTCCGGATTTTTGCATCACATGGTTCGAAACCTGGTGGGTACCTTTGTCCAAGCCGGGGCTGGCCGCCTCTCCGCCGATGCGATGCCAGCTATCCTTGACGCGCGCGCTCGGTCGGCTGCAGGCCCAACCGCTCCAGCGCAAGGCCTATTCCTCGTCTCCGTGGAGTACGCGTGAACGCCTTTGCGACCGCGACGGCACATCGCCGCATCCTTTCGTTGGCCTCGCTCACGCCGGTTCATCGCGCATTCTACTGGTTGCATCTGCACCAGCCGCAGCTTCGGCAATGGCTGCTCGAGATTGTTCGCATCCCGGCGCCGCCGTTTGGCGAAGGGGCCCGCGCCGCCTGGTTCGTAGAGCGCTTTCGCGCGCTTGGGCTTTCGGAGGTGCGCATGGACGAGGAGGGTAACGTACTTGCTGTGCGGCCCGGGGCCGGGGGTGGTGAAAGACCCGGCATGCTGCTCCTGTCCGCACACCTCGATACCGTCTTCGCCGCCGGGACCGATTGCGAACCGAAAGAGGATGGCTCGCGCATCCTTGCGCCCGGTGCCTGTGACAATGCGGCTGGCCTGACCGCTCTTCTCGCGATGGCCGCAGCGTTGGAGTTTGCTGGTATCACCCCGCCAGTCCCTATCCTCTTTGCGGCGAATGTGGGCGAAGAGGGGGAGGGCGACCTGCGCGGGATGCGGCACATCTTTACCAAGGGTCGGTATCGCGATCGCATCGCTGCTGCTATCGCTCTCGAAGGAGCAGGATCAGCCACCGTCGTCACGCGAGCGCTCGGCAGCGTTCGCCTTCGGGTGACGATTGCGGGCCCGGGTGGCCACTCCTGGACAGATGCCGGGGCCCCCAATCCGATCCTGCTGCTTGGGCGTGCGTTATCCGACGCGGCTTCCCTGCCCTTTCCCTCTCACCCCCGCACCACGTTCAATGTGGGACAGATCGCGGGCGGCACCTCGATCAACTCCATTCCAGAGTCGGCAACCGCATTGCTGGATCTGCGCTCGACTCATCCGGCACAGATGCGAGCCTCAGCCGCTGAGCTATGCGCCTCCTTGCGAGAGAGTGTCGAGGCTGCGAATGCAGAGAACACCGGGCACGACCCAGCTCAGCTTACGATCGAGACGATCGGGGAACGTCCCGCAGCCGCTCTGCCCGACGACTCTCCGCTGATCGAGACGGTTCGCGCGGTCGATCGTCATCTTGGCCTGCGCACGGAGACCCGGATCGGCTCTACCGACGCAAACCTGCCACTGTCGCTCGACGTACCGGCGGTTGCCCTTGGCTGTGGCGGAAAGGGCGGCGGCATCCACACGCTGGGGGAGTGGTACGATCCGGCCGGCAGAGAGGCCGCGCTCCGTCGCATCCTGCTCACGGTACTGGGCACCTCACAGCTGATTGCCGAATCGGCCTTTCAAGCAGTTGCCGAGATCGATCACACGCTCTAGCGGCCTGGTCTTGCCCGCTAACGGGGACACCAGCTTGATAGACTTCGTTCCGTGTATCCTCTCTTCCGTTCGACTGCCATCCTCACATTTCTTGTCTCCGCGGCGGCAGTGGCCGCTGCCGCCCACGGTCGCCCCGAAAGAAACTCTGCTCCGGCTCCCGACACGATCGTCCTTCATGGCAGGATTTTGACCGGAGTTCGCCTGCGCCCCGACGATGCCAGCCGCGCCCCTGATTCAGTTTCGGCGATCGCGATCTCAAACGGCACCATCACTGCGGTCGGAACGGACGCAGAGATCTCGAAACTTCAATCATCGAAGACACGCGTCATCGATCTGAAGGGCGCGTTCGCCATGCCCGGCTTTAACGACGCGCATACTCACATGGGCAACGCCGGAAGGCAGAAGCTCTCCGCAGATCTGACCGGGTCGCGATCGCTGGCTGAGATGCAGGCGCGCATCCACGATTACGCCGCGAAGGCCAAGCCGGGGGCGTGGTTGCTGGGCGGCGGATGGGATCACACGTTGTGGCAATCAAAGCAGCTTCCCTCGCGAACGGATCTCGACCAGGTCACCACGGGTCACCCCGCCATCTTTCGGCGCGTAGACGAGCATATGGCGGTCGCGAATTCGGCCGCGCTGGCCGCCGCCGGAATCAACGCATCCACGCCTGATCCTGCTGGAGCGAAGATCGACCGCGACCCCTCGGGCAATCCGACCGGCATTCTCCGGGAAGCCGCTGCGAGCGCAATCGTCTACGCCAAGGTGCCTCCGCCAACACTCGAAGAGCGCCGCGGCGCCTACGCGGTTGCCATCGCGGACGCGCTCTCGCACGGGGTCACGAGCGTTCAGGACAATTCCGATTGGGAAGACTTTCTTGCGCTCGAAGAGATGGAGCACGCTCACCAGCTACATCTTCGCGTGGCCGAGTGGCTCGAGTTCAATCAGCCGCTCGCCGTTCTTCAACAGAGGCGAGCGAGTCATGCCACGGACGATCCTCTCCTGCACCTCACCATGCTCAAAGGCTTTATGGACGGCTCTTTGGGTTCGCGCACGGCGGCGCTCGAAGAGCCGTACTCGGACGATCCCGGCAACTCCGGTCTGCCCCGGTACGACCAGGACAGACTCAACCATATGTCGGCAGAACGCACCGCCGCAGGCTTTCAACTCGGCTTCCATGCTATCGGTGACCGGGCGAATGACATGGCTCTGAATGCTTTTGCCGCCGCCGAGCAGACCGCCGTCCCCGCCGGCGGCCCGGCCGCTCCCCGGAACCCTGATGCCACCATCGTGACCCACAGCTCCGCCGAGATCGCCCCCTCGAGCCTGCGGCTACGCATAGAGCACGCTCAGATTCTGCTTCCAGGGGATTTCGATCGCTTTGCCAAGCTGGGAGTCATCGCCTCAATGCAGCCCTCGCACCTGGTTACGGACATGGCCTGGGCAGAGCAGCGGCTTGGCCCCGAGCGCATCAGGTACGCCTACGCTTGGCGAACGTTTCTCAACCATGGCGTCACGCTTGCCTTCGGCACGGATTATCCGGTCGAGTCCATCAATCCCTTTCGTGGCCTGTACTCCGCTGTCACCCGGCAGAACGAGGCCGGAACCCAGACGTTTGAGCCCCAGGAGAAGATCAGCATCAAGGAAGCCCTGTACGCCTACACACAGGCACCGGCGTTCGCCGAGTTTCGCGAGAAGACGGTTGGGCGCTTGGAGCCCGGCTTCTTCGCTGACATCGTCGTCCTCGATCGAGATCCCCTCACCGCAACTCCAGGAGACCTGCTGCACACACGGGTTCTTCGCACGATTGTCAACGGCGAGACCGTATACCTCGCGCCAGAACCCCATCCTGAAGACGCTGGAACGGAGACGAGCCATTGAGGGCAACTGCATCGCTTCGTGATCGCAGATGAGCAAAAAGGCCCTCGCGCAAATCCTTCTGCTCGCCGTCGTAGCGGTCTGGGGATCGACCTTCGCTCTGGTGAAGAGCGCTCTAGCTGATGCCTCTCCCCTGCTCTTTAACCTGCTGCGAATGACGATAGCCGCAGCATCTTTATGGATCATCAACTACCGTCATGTGAGAGCGGTGTCACGAGGCACGGTGCTCGCCGGAATGATCGCTGGCGCTTTTTTGGCGACAGGCTACCAGTTCCAGACCGTCGGCCTCTCGCGAACAACCCCAGCAAAGTCCGCTTTGATCACCGGCCTGGTTGTGGTCCTCGTCCCCATCCTCACGTCGTTTCCGGCGCTCCGTCCGAAGAGCACTCCCCGCCCGCGTTGGACGACCGGCCTGGGAGCCGTTCTTGCCTTCACGGGCCTCCTCCTGCTCACGACACCACCTGGAGCGACTCGCGCGGCGCTCGGTAGTGGTGTGGGAGTCGGCGACTGGTTAACCCTGATCTGCGCCGTGGCATTCGCGGGTCACCTTCTGGCGCTGGCACACCTTGCTCCCGCAATGCCGGCGGGGCAACTCGCCACACTACAGATCAGCTTCGCTGCCCTGTTTATGTTGTTGACCTTACCGCTTGGAGGAGATCTTCGCATTCATCCTTCGCTCCGTTTGGGTATTGCGCTTGCGGTGACCGGGTTATTTGCGACGGCAGCTGCTTTCACGATCCAAAGCTGGGCTCAGAAGCATATTCCGCCTGCGAATACCGCTGTCCTCCTCACGCTTGAGCCGGTCTTCGCCGTCGCCATCTCTTTGATATTCCTCGGCGACAAGATGAACTTCCGTTCTGTTTCGGGTGCCGCTCTGATTCTGGGCGGGATTGCGGTGATCGAGTTGCTCGCGTTGCCTACGCCGCTGCCGATTGAACCGGGCTGACCCGAAACGTCCACCTAGCTTGCCTTCGCGAGGATGGGATAACCCTCATACTTTTCAGCCCTGTTGAGCGTCTAAATCCTCGTAAGCCGAAAGCCGGCGTGCGCCTCCGGACTTGTTGAAGCTTCATCAAACTTGCGCGCGCTGTACTCTGATTAAACCGGCATCGTATTGAAAGAGGACACACCGTCAATGGAATCGCCACACACTGAGCAGAAGACCTTTATGGATCGCATCCGAACGAATCGTCTGACCACCACCTTTGCCCTCCTCGCGACGCTCTCCGCAGGCATCCTCGCCGGGTCAGTTCTGACGCATGGCGTAAGCGGCAAGGAGCAGCAGAGCGTGAATTCGAGCGATGCGCGCCCCATCGTCATCCCGAATCCCACAACGCTTTCGAATGGCTTTTCCCAGATCGCCAAGCAGGTCGGGCCCGCCGTCGTGAATATCAACACCGAATCGCTGCCCAAGCAGTCGGCCAATCGTCGTGGACGCCGCGGCGCACAGCGAGGACCGCTACAGAACAGTCCAAACGGCGATGAAGATCAAGGGCAGCAAGGGGATATGCAGGACTTCTTCAACCGCTTCTTCGGCGGGCAGGGCGGCCAGGGTGGAGACGGAGACGACGACGGAGCGGGCGGCGAACGACGCGCTCTTGGCTCCGGCTTTATCGTTGATTCGCGCGGCTACATCATCACCAACAATCACGTCGTGGACAAAGCGGACAAGATCTACGTCAAGCTCTCGACCGATCCCGACGGCGGTCCCGGCGACAACGGCCGTCCAGCAAAGGTCGTCGGCGTCGATAAGGACACCGATATCGCCGTGATCAAGATCGATGCCCCAAACCCGCTTCCGACGATCAAACTCGGCAACTCGGATGGTGCGCAGGTCGGTGACTGGGTTTTGGCGGTGGGCAGCCCCTTCGCGCTCTCGAAGACCGTAACCGCCGGCATCATCTCCGCGAAGAATCGTTCTATCGATGAGGGCGCCAGCGCCAACGGAATCGCCAATTCCTTCCAGAAGTTCATTCAGACCGATGCCGCGATTAACCCCGGCAACTCCGGCGGCCCGCTCGTCGATATGTCCGGGCAGGTTGTCGGCATGAACACCGCAATCTATACCCAATCGATGGGATCGCAGGGCGTCGGGTTCGCTATGCCCGCAAATACCATCGCCAGCGTCTACAACATGCTCATCGGACCGGAGCACAAGGTGACGCGCGGATCGATCGGCATCACCTTCCAGGCGGCACAGTCCTCCGCAGTAAGCCGGATGTATGGCTTCGCGAACGGCGGCGTGATTGTCAGCTCCGTGACTCCGAACGGCGGTGCGGCCAAGGCGGGCATCAAGCCGGGCGACGTGATCCTCTCGATCGACGGTCGCAACATCAAGGATGGCGATGATCTCATCGCGGACATCTCGGCGCGTCACGTTGGCAGCAGCGTGAAGCTCGGATATCTGCGCGACGGGAAGCAGAGCTCCGCGACGATCGCGATAGGCGACCGCACCAAGACCTACGACGAAGTCGCGGGTGGCGAATCGGACGACAACTCCGGACCCCAGGAAGCTGACGCGGGCCAGACCAAGCTCGGCATCACCGTATCGGCGATACCCGCGCAGATGGCCAGCAAGCTGGGGCTAAAAGGCGGGGTACTCGTCACCAATGCGACACCTGGATCGTTCGCCGATGAGATTGGCCTCGGAAAAGGAGCGGTGATCACGGAGATCAACCGCAAGCCGGTCACCGATGAAGCGAGCTACAAGGCGATCGTCTCCGGCCTAAAGTCGAAGGACGATGTCGTCTTCGTGGTCCGCTACCCTCAAGGCCGCAGCTCAACGCCCACCTACGTGGGTGGAACGCTCCAGTAAACGAGACGCAATCCAGGACGGCAAGGGCGTATGGGGTATCCTCATACGCCTTTGTGCACTCGGCCCGGTTGTGCCCCGTAGCGCATCCCTGCAACAGAAGTGTCATTGGATGCGTTCACGTTAGATTTGCCTTATGAGTAACCATCGAGTTACCCTTCCTCTGTGACCGGACCAATTCGCAGAGTCCTGTTCGACACTAGATATCTGAGGTGATTGCTCCATGCGTATTGGTCGACTTCTTCAAGGCTCGGCGATCCTCCTTCTTACCATCCCAGGTCTGACTTCGACGCACTCCCGACGTGGCCCCACATCGCAGCATCTCTTCAATAGGCATTCCAAAGCCTCCGCCAAGCCCGTCTCACAAAGAGCGATCGACGATGACCGCGCGACGGAGATACAGACAGCACTGATCCATGCGGGATACCTTTCAGGCGATGCCACCGGTCACTGGGATGGCAGCACCGAAGCCGCCATGCAGAAGTTCCAGGCTGATAACGGCTGGCAGACCAAGCTCGTTCCAGACTCACGCGCGATCATCAAACTGGGCCTTGGACCAAACGGCGGCACTGAAGCTGAGGCAACCGGGGACTCGCCCCTGTCGAAGAGCTCTGTGTCAGCTTCGAATTCAGGGTTTCTGCGCTGAATTCACCCCCTCAATGACTTGGCTCTTAGCCACCGCAGGCCGCTCAGCACCACTGAGTGGCCTTCTTGCTTTTAACCGCAGGCTGCGCGACGGCCGCCAGGGCAGAACGCACCCGCACGACGGCGGAACTCCTGATCTGCGATACCCTCGACTCCACAACTCCGAGCAGCTGCGCGATCTCCTTCATTGACAGTTCTTCGTAGTAGTAGAGGGTCAGTACCATTCGCTCGCGTTCCGGCAGGGCGTCGATCGCGTCGATCAGATGTTGTTTCATCTCGGCCTTGAGACAACGAAACAACGGATCCTCCTCCGCGGGCGCGGCAACATACGCAAGCTCCTCCTCGCCGGACTCCTCGCTGTGCTCCGCATTCAGGCTGCCAATCTCAAGCGCCTTCAGATCCGAGAGCAGCTTCTGGTACTCCTGCAGCGACACTCCCATCTCGGCAGCGACCTCCACATCCGATGGCGTGCGTCCGAGCCGCTGCGTTGAAGACCGAAGCGCCTCTTCGACCGAGCGGCCCCGGCGCCGGAGCTCGCGAGGGCTCCAATCCAGGCTGCGAAGCGAGTCTAGAATCGCGCCCCGAATGCGGAACTGCGCATACGTCTTGAACTGGGTATTCTTGTCATCCTTGAACTTGGCAACAGCATCGATCAGACCAACGATCCCGGCTGAGACGAGTTCCTCGAAATCGACGTGCTGCGGAAGCCGCTCGTGAATGCGCCGCGCAACATATCGAACTGTGGACAGGTGCTCGAGCAGCAGCGCATCCGATGCCGAGCGAGCGTCGCCGCAGCTGGATTGGGAAGCTGTCTCCGCCTCCACTTGTTCTCCAGCAAAGTGCCGCTCTGGACTTTGCATACCCGTGCCGAAAGGCATGTTGAAAAACATAGCTGCCGGTGAAATCTGCTGCCCGTAGATCGATCCCATGCTTGCTGCGCTCATCACTCTCTCCTGAATCCCTCTGCTCTCGCAGCGCGTTCCTAACGATCTGGAGTAATGCAAGCTAGTGACCTATTTCGCTCCACTTTCTATTAGAGTTCTCCCATTCTTCGCCTTTCATGTTGCTATGTAGTTGAATCTTTTGGCAGTTGTTCGGTTCGAGCGACACACGGTTGTCGCAAAAAGCGAAGCTGATTAAGACGGGAACTCTACAGAAGGAACATTGGGCGCTTGTCTTATGAGCGGGAGCTAACGTTTCGCATGTGAGCCCGCTAATCTCCGGCCCTGCTAGCTCCTGGCGTGTGCATAAAATCTGAGCGCACACTTACCGGTGCGCTGAACGGTGAACTCTGAAGGGTTGGCCGACAGAGC
Source organism: uncultured Acidobacteriaceae bacterium (assembly GCA_963778445.1). Lineage (GTDB taxonomy): Bacteria > Acidobacteriota > Terriglobia > Terriglobales > Acidobacteriaceae > Edaphobacter. Next base: position 227,917 of record CAVZUG010000002.1, read on the forward strand.
TGCGTTGGTGGTTGGTTTCAGAAATCACACCTGGGCCCAAATCCTTCTGGCCGTGCTATTCTCCCCTGCATCACCCGGAGGCACTCCCCCATGAATCGTTCGCTCGGCTTCTCCCTGCGCGCAGTCTGCGTTTTCGCGTTCGCGTCCATTGCCGGCCTGGCCCAGGTCGTTCCGGTGCCGCCCACACCGCAAGTGGGTTCTTCGAATCCGGTCTCCCCGGAGCCTCTGGTGTCGCGACCGGGAACGACGCCGTGCAGCGTGCCGTTGTTTACCAATCTCCAGTTCGCCGACTACGGCACCAAGCCCATCACCTACACGCCGCCGACCGGCTCGGCTTGCGCCGGTCCCTGGTCGAAGGTGGTGCTGACGGCGGATTTTACGGTCACCGCCGGCCGACAGTTTGATCGCACGGCGAAGTTCTTTCTGGGCGGCGCGAATATCTACTTCGGAACTACGGCCGAGCCGCGGGCGATTCTTTCGCCGTCATGGCACATTGAGCGTGATGTTACGGATTTGAGCGCTCTGTTAAAGACACCGCAGACTGGCATTGCCAGCATCCAGAACATTGTCGACTCGACGTATACGGGAATCATCTACGCGAGCGCTTCCCTGCTGTTTTATCCGGCGAACGGCACCTATGCCGCGGCGACGGCGCCTTCGGTCGTTCTTTCCTTGTCTGATAACACCACGACACGGCTGAACTCCACCACAGATAAGCAGAGCGCGACCTTTACGCTGCCGCGAAATATTGAACGGGCATACCTGGATGTGATTGCGCAGTCCCAAGCGAGCGACGAGTTCTGGTATACCTGCGTTCCGTCGGATGTTGCGGGCGAACTGCAGAATTGCGGCAACACCGGGTTTCGGGAGACGGAGGTCTCGATTGATGGCGTACCTGCTGGTGTCGCGCCGATCTATCCGTGGATCTACACGGGCGGTCTCGACCCTTACCTGTGGGAGCCGATCACCGGAATCGAGACGCTCAACTTCAAGCCCTACCGGGTCGATCTGACGCCGTTCGCGGGGGTGCTGTCGGATGGAAACCAGCATACGGTTGCGGTGTCGGTTTATAACGCGGCCAGTGGCTTCGACGTGGCCTCGAACCTTCTTCTTTACACGGACCCGAATGCGGCGGTGGTGAGCGGCGGGATCACTACCAATACGCTGACGGCGGCGCCGATGCCGAAGATCGAGGAGTCCCTGAACATTGCGGCGGACGGGACGGTGTCCGGACCGGTAAATGTGTCTTCATCACGGGCGTGGACGATCTCGGGATATGTGGTGACCTCGCACGGGCGTGTGGATACGACGCTCCAGGCGTCCAACACGTTTGGCAACATGCAGGATGAGAAGGTGTCGAACACGGAGTACAAACAGAACATCACGCAGGAGACGGACCAGCACGAGTTGACGACGACAGTCTCGAGCACGGGGACGGTGCAGACGCAGCATGACATCAGCTACCCGCTGACGGTCGACTACCGCCAGGCGAACAATGACGACAACAGCGGCAACTTCTTCGTTGCGAGCTATGTGAAGCAGGGCAAGAACGAGCAGATTCGCACACCGTTGGGAGCAAACAGCCCGAACCCGATTGTGACCGACGAGAGGGTGGAGACGAGCGATACGCTGCACTACAGTGCTGCCGGCGCGCTTCAGTATCACGACAACAACCATGCGACTTCGAGCTATGCGGGGAAAGATCAGATGCATAGCTGCTACTACCGGAGTCTGGTAGCGGACGCGCTTATCCTGACGCATGTGGATGATAGCGCGAGCTGCTCTATGGTTCCGTAGCGGCTGTGGCTGGGGTGTCCAGGGGCGAGGCGGAAAGCGACTGCAAGAAAAGCAGATCCCTCCGCTTCGCTCCTGAATGACAAGCCAAAAGAACAGGCAACGGCAGGAAACAAACCAGGGATTACAGCTGACTTGCGTTCAGGGCAGGGCTTTGAAGGCGAGGACGGCGTTGAGGCCGCCGAACGCGAAGGAGTTGGAGAGAACGGCTTCGACCTGCTGGGTGCGAGCGGTGTTGGGGATGACGTCGAGATCGCAGGCCGGGTCGGGGGTAAGGAAGTTCGCGGTGGGGGGAAGGATGCCGTGCCGGAGAGTCATGACGCTGGCGGCGGCTTCGAGAGCACCGGCGGCTCCGAGCGCGTGGCCGTGCATGGATTTCGTGGAGCTGGCGGCGAGCGAATCGGCATGGGCGCCGAAGACGGAGCGGATGGCGGCGGTCTCCGTGCGGTCGTTGGCGTCGGTGGCGGTGCCGTGGGCGTTGATGTAGCCGACCTGCTCGGGTTGGAGGCCGGCGTCCGATAGCGCTTTCGCCATGGCGCGCGCCGGACCGCTGGTGACGGGCTGGGTAATGTGTGCAGCGTCTGCGGTCATGCCGAAGCCGACGATCTCGGCAAGGGGCCTAGCGCCGCGAGCGCGGGCGGCGTCCAGGGTTTCGAGGACGAGCATGGCTGCGCCTTCGCCGAGAACCATGCCGGAGCGCTCGAGCGAGAACGGCCTGCAGGTGTCTTTTGAGATGACGCGCATGGCCTCCCACGCTTTGAGACCGCCGAGGAAGAAGGGAGCTTCGCTGCCGCCGGCGATGGCGACGGGGGCCTGGCCGGAGCGCACCATCCAAAAGGCCTGGCCGATGGCGTGCGCTGACGAGGAGCAGGCGGTAGAGACGGTGTAGGCCGGACCCTGGATGCCGTACTGCATGCAGATGTGGCTGGCGCCGGCGTTCGACATGGAGAGCGGGATGGTGAGGGGATGGACGCGATTGCGGTTGTTGTGGAAGAGCTCCCAGTAGCCGGTCTCTTCGGTGCCACGGCCACCCAGGCAGGAGCCCGTGACCACGGCGGAGGACTCCTGTAGCTCGGGGGTGAATTCGATGCCGGATTGGGTGACAGCTTCGCGAGCGGCGATCACCGCAAACTGGGCGAAGCGGTCCATGAATCCGATATCTTTGGAGGTGAAGTGGTCTTCGGGGACGTAGTTGCGTACTTCGGCTGCGTTTTTGAAGCGAATCTGCGAGACGTCGACGGCCTTGATCTCGCGAATGGCGGACTCACCCGCGGTAAGCGCCTGCCAGAAGGCTTCGGTGTTGTGTCCGAGGGGGCTGATCACTCCGACACCGGTGATGACGACGCGGTGCATGGCTAGTCGGTGGGCGAAGTGGTGGGCTTCGCGATTTCTGGGCCTGGGGTCGTATCCGTTGCTGCGTTTCCCTTCGCATCCAAAAGCTGCTGGATGCCTAGAACCATCTCGTGGATGTTCTGGACTTTTTTAGCGTCTTCGTCGTTGATCTCGATATCGAACTCGCTCTCGAGATCAAACAGGATGTTGAGACGGTCGAGGGAGTCGATACCAAGGGCCTCGAAGGTGCTGTCGGGCTGGACGCTCTCGAGTGGGATGCGCTTGGTGGTGGCGATGACTTTGAGAACTCGATCTTGGATTGTGTCGGGCATTAGGGTCTTCGGTCAATCAATTCGGCTTGCAGGATACCCGACCTGGTGGTGCGCTCGGTAGATTATTAGTTTACTTGAGCGATCGAGGTGGAGGAAGGTTCGACCAAGGATTTGCGCACGGACCTGCCGGGCTACGGATGGCGATTACGAGAGAGGCCGACACGGAAGAGAACTTCAAGGATGCGGGTTGCGGCTTTGAAGGAGGCGTGGAGGTTGCCGGCGACTTTAGATTCCCCGCCGATGCGGTTGCGATAATCGACCGGGAGCTCGAGGATGCGCAGCTTGTGCTGGGCGGCCTTGATCTGCATCTCGAGGTTCCAGCCATAGGTGAGCTCGGACATGTGTAACTGGTTGAGGCACGATCTGCGAATGGCACGGAAGGCGCCCATGTCGGTGTAGCGGGCGCTGCGGCGGACAGAGGGTACGAGGCGGAGGAGGGTGCCGACGAGGTGGGCGGCGAAGATCTGCGAGGCCAGCATGGAGCCGGGTTCGCGACGGCCGCGGATACGCGAGCCGATGGTGAAGTCGGCCTGGTCAGCGAGGATAGGAGCGGTGAGGCGGGGAAGGTCGTCGATGATGTCAGCGCCGTCGCCGTCTAGGTAGACAAGGATGGTGGAGGTCTGGAGGGCGGCGTCTGAACCAGCGAGGCAGGCGGAGCCGTATCCCCGGGGGGCGGTGATGACGCGTGCACCGGCGGCTGTAGCGTTGGCGGCGGTGGCATCGGTGGAGCCGTTGTCGACGACGATGCACTCGGCGATGAGGTGCCAAGGCATGGATGTCACGACTGAACCGATCGAATCAGCCTCGTTGAGGGCGGGGATTATGACGGAGATCTGGTCGTTTCTCAGTTTTCAGATCTCCGTTCTTAGTTGAGTGAGAGGCAAGCGGCGGATGGCGAGTTGGAGGAGTGTGGCGATGAGGACGGCGCCGTAGAGGATCTGGTTGAGGAGGAACTGTTTGGGGCCGGAGCCGACGGCCAGGGCGGTGGTGCAGAGATAGAAGAGGCCGAGGATGTAGGTGAGCATCGGCAGATTGGGAAGGAGCGCGAGAAAGGGGATGAGCCACGCGATATACCAGGGGTAGTGCGGGCTGAAGAGGAGCATGAGGGCGGCGGCGAGAGCGAAGGCTGGTCTTAGAAAAGCGAAGGGCTGGTCTCGAGGTTGTTCCTCGAGCAGACCGGAAGACCACCCCACCCTTTCCGGCGAAAAAGCTGCCGGAGAGGATGGGGCACCCGGCGGGATGGCGGCTCTGAGAGCCCAGAGGGTGAGAGCGGCGAGGATCAGGGCGCCGAAGGCTATGTAGGTGTTTGGAGAGAGGCTGGAGAGACCGGGGAGGTGCTGGGCCTGTTCCAGGAGGAAGTAGCGTGCCCCGGTGGCCATGCCTTCCTCCTGGACGTAACCGCCCAGGAAGCCGAAGACGCGCCAGCCGACGGAGCTGTAGAGCGCGTAGGCCGGAATGGCGACGGCGAGCATGGTGGCAGGCATTGTCCAGTCGAGTGTCTGGAGAAAGGTGCGGCGATTCCCTGCTTCATCGATAGCGGGTTTGCGCAGGTAGAGCGCCGGAAAGAGGACGAGGGGGTAGAACTTGGTGAGGACGGCCAGGGCGAGGAAGAAGCCGGTGAGGACGCGGTGCCGGCGGAAGCGGAAGAGGAGGGCGAGGCCGATAAACGCCATAACGGCGGCATCGAGGTGTCCGGAGCCGGCGATCTCCCAGATGAGCAGGGGGCACCAAGCGTAGAGGATGGCCTGTTCGCGGGGACGACCGCTGTAATGAAGAAGTTTGACGATGGTCCAGAGGGTAAGGCCCTCGAAGAGGACCATCACGGCCTTCATGCAGGTGACCGTAGGGGAGATGAAGGTGGTGATCCAGAAGATGGTCTGGGCGACCGGTGGGTAGATGGTGTGGGCGTATTCTTTGCGATTGATGACAGGGTAGATGTTGCCGTCCGAGGCTCCGCGGAGCCATGCGAGATGGGCGTCGGCGGGAACGTAGCGGTAGGGGTTGATGCCGGCGTGCTGGACGATGCCATCCCAGACGTAGCGGTAGATGTCGGAGGAGAGAAAGGGATCGCTGAAGAGGGTAGCGAGGCGACAGGCGACGGCCACGCCAAGGATGACCGGGAACGTGAGACGGTTCTTAGGGGCCCAGAGCGCGATGGCGCAGGCGAAGAGATAACACCAGGCGGACCAGCCGGAGGTGCCGGAAAAACCGATGGTGTAGTCGTCGTACTCGAAGGTGAGATGGCGGGAGAGGAGAAAGAGACCGAGGCCAAGGAAGAGGAGGGCAGCGTTGGTTTGCCATGGGCGTGCGCGCGACCAGTGAAGGCCCGATGGTGCGGGGATGCGAGGGGCGCCCACGGTTTGCCCCAGGGCCGCTTCAGGCGGGATATGGGTGATGTTCCCTGCGCTCAGAATGCCAATCCTTTTGCGGTTGCGCTGCTTCCCTGCTCTTCGGACGGCTGCGCGACGAGGTCGCCGGGGCTGTCGAGCTCCAGGAGGAACTCGCGGGTGTGGGGGGCGTGAAAGCCTTGCATGGCTGCGAAAGGGGGTGGGGTGGATTGGAGCAGCTCGGCGTTGAGGATGGCCAGGGTTTCGGCGTCGTCGACGTCGTACCAGAGGGGAAGCTCGATGACTTCGAGGGAGGCTTCGCGGCAGCGCTCCCGGGTCTCTGCGGCCACCGAGCCGGTGGACCAGTTGATGCGGTCGAACGGCTCGGGGTGCGGCTGTTTGAGGCCGATGAGGTAGTAGCCGCCGTCGTGCGAAGGGCCGAGAACGACGCGGTCGCCTGGTTTGCTCAGCTCGAGGACTGCCTGCTCGAAAGCGGCGTACGGGACGGTGGGGGAGTCGGAGTCGATTAAGCAGACGCTGGTAAAGCCGCAGGCGAGGATGTCCTGTGCGGCCGCGAGGAGGCGCTCGCCGAAGGCGTCCCCCCGTTGAGGGATGAGGATATAGCCATCGGGGAGGATGTCGTTAAAAGCGGCTTCCTCGCCGACGGGGGTGTAGCAGATGAGGCCGGTGGCTCCGTGCCGGACGGCGGCGATGTTTTCGATCGTGTCCTTGAGGAAGCAGACGTTAAGGGCGGCGGTTTGCGCGAGGGTGAGCGGGGGCGAGAGGCGGGTTTTCACCTTGCCGGCGCGTGGGGCTTTAGCCATGACGGCGAGAGCGTGCCTGCCGGCGTATAGGGGGTCGGGCGTACCGGGGGAGAGGAGCTTATAAGACATCATTATTAGATTAGCGGATGCTAGGGAGGGCGAACGGTATGGGCTGGAGAAGCGGATCCTCATTGCGCTCAGGATGACAACAGGAAGGTGACCGGGGCGTATTTCGATGCGCTCAAAGTGCAACTCTCGCACGTGGCACAAGCGCCCCCCCCACCGGAAGTTCTGTGCAGATCGTAACGGAGTACGGTGGCTCAGAATGACAGCATCCTGAAGGCTACTGGAGGAGGCTCTCTTCGCTCGAGCGGAGACGGAGGACGCGGTCGACTGCGTACGGGGCGCGGTGCGAGGCGGTGTGGAAGTGGCGGACCTGGAGCTCGCCAAGGAGGCCGATGCCGAGCATCTGGATGCCGGCGAGGATGAGGACGGCGGCGATCATGAAGATAGGGCCGTGCTCGCCTGCAACGTCGTGATGGGTGAGGAGCTTGTGAACGAGGAGCCATGCGGCGATTCCGCTGCCGGCGAGCATGCCGCTGGCGCCGATGGTTCCGAAGAAGTGCAGGGGGCGCGTCATGTATTTCAGCAGGAAGCGGATGGTGAGGAGGTCAAAGAAGACGCGGAAGGTGCGGGAGATGCCGTAATGGCTCTTGCCTGCGGAGCGTGCGGGGTTGGAGATGGGGATCTCGCAGATGCTGGCTCCGTACCAGCTTGCCAGCGCGGGGATGAAGCGGTGCATTTCACCATAAAGCGGGATGTTCTGAATGACTTCGCGACGATAGGCTTTGAAGGTGGTGCCGAAGTCATGAATGTTGACGCCGGACAGCACGGCCATGAGCTTGTTGGCGGCGCGTGAAGGGATGCGGCGAAGGAGAAAGTTGTCGCCGCGCTGAGAACGCCAGCCGCTGACGACGTCGTAACCCTCTTCAAGTTTGGCGAGAAAGCTGGGGATCTCATCGGGATCGTGCTGGAGATCGCCGTCCATCGCGAGGATGAACTCGCCCTGCGCGTGGTCGAAGCCGGCAGCGAGAGCAGAGGTCTGGCCGAAGTTGCGGCGAAGCTTTACGACGAGGACCCGGGAGTCGACGGCGGCGATCTCTTCCAGCAGGCGGTAGGTGCGGTCGCGGGAGCCGTCGTCCACAAAGACGAGCTCGAACGTGTCGTTGACCTGCTCCATGACGGCCTTGAGGCGGTCGTAGAGCGTGGTGACGTTCTCTTCTTCGTTATGGAATGGAACGACGACAGAGTATTTCGGCACGGTTGTGATGATACTCCTTTGTAATTTCTGGCCTGCGCCGAGGGCGGTGTGGTGTTTCAGATGAGTTGCACCGAGTTTGAGGCGCTAAATTTTGAGACTGGAAGTTCGTCAGAACCGGGTTTTGTGCCTTACACGCTAGTTTTCGTTGGCTTTACGAGGGCTTCCGAGCGATGATAAGTGCATCAAAATGTGTGAAGCGGGAGCGGCCGTGAAAGCTAAGCAGAAGATATCGGCGAACGCTGACGGAGGATCTGGCTTTGAGAAGCTGCCGATCTCGCTGCGGTCAGCCGCGGCACAAGCGCTTCGGTGGAGGACGGCATGCTGAAGGGTGTGCTGATCGGTCTATTGATCCTGGTTGTGGTGGTGTTTGCCTATGTCGGCTACAGCAGCTATGCGACAGGACGATCGGCTGCCAACGGAGAGAGCTACACGGATGGCGTGGCTGGTGGACGGGCCAAGACCGATGTGAAGACGGAGCGGACGGGGTCGAGCAGCGCATCGGCTTTACCATCGATGCCCACGACCGGGGATGCGAACGGCAGCGGAAACGGTCTGGTGGCACAGGGAGGCGCCTCGACATCTGCGAACGGGATGTCCGCTCCGGCGACTGATTCGATTGCACCGGATCCGCCAAATGGAATGACCTTCGGCGGATCGGGACACTTCCAGCTGTATCGGCAGGGCGATCTGACCTGGCGGCTCAACACGGATACCGGACAGACGTGCGTGATCTTCGCGACCGACGAGGAGTGGCGAAAGCCCAAGGTGTATGGCGCAGGGTGCCGAGGCAAGTAGATCGGCGAACTGAGTGTGAGAGATAGACGGCGCAATCAGTCAACAGTGCGAGGCGGTCTGGGTGAGTTTGTTGACGATGCGAGAGATAGGTATGAGATCAAGATCATGAGTTTGGCGCGTGCCCGGAGCGTGGTTTGTTAGGGACGCAGCTTCGACCAAACAAGAATGGGAGAAAGTGGTAGATGCTCTCTCCTGCTGCCGGCCATATAACCCTCCTGCTTATTGTTGGGGTGAGCATCGTTCTGATGCTGGTGCGCCCGCGTGGCATTGCGGAGGTGTATTGGATCGGTGGAGGTGCGCTGCTGCTGATTGCACTGCGCGTGGTGTCGCTCAGGATGGCAGGGCGGGCAGCGGCTGAGGGCACGGATGTTTACCTCTTCCTGATCGGCATGATGCTGCTATCGGAGTTGGCGCGTGAGCATGGCGTATTCGACTGGCTCTCTTCCGTTGCCGTGCGGGGTTCGCATGGATCCTGCTCGCGGCTGTTCACGTTGATCTTTGGCGCGGGAACGCTGGTGACAATTTTTATGTCGAACGACGCGACCGCGGTAGTGCTGACACCGGCGATCCTGACGGCGGTTCGCAAGTCGAAGGTGGAGCCACTTCCCTACCTCTTTATCTGCGCGCTGATCGCGAACGCAGCCTCATTCGTGCTGCCCATCTCGAACCCGGCCAACCTCGTCGTCTTCCACGGCGGGATGCCCCCGTTGGGTGAGTGGCTGTTGTCGTTCGGTGTGCCGTCGGTGCTGTCGATCTGTTCGACCTACGTGGTGATGCGATTCGCCTTTCGTGAGGATCTCCGCGATCGAATCGATACGAACGTGCATGCGGAGCCGCTGAAGAGCGAAGGCAAACTGGTGCTTGCCGGGTTGGTTGTGATGACTGCCGTACTGCTGACAGCGTCGTCGCTGGACAAGGATCTCGGCCTGCCGACATGCCTGGCGGCGTTGGCCATTACGGCGGCCGTTTCGATCAAGTGCCGCAGTAACCCGATCAAGCTGATTCGCGAGATCAGTTGGGGAACGCTGGTGCTGGTCGCGGGGCTGTTCGTGATGGTGGATGCGGTCGAGAGTGTCGGAGCACTGAAGCTAACGCAGAGATGGCTGGCTTGGGCTCAAGGGCTTGCTCCGGCGGTGGGAGCTCTGGCGACCGGGTTTGTCGTGGGCGTCGGAAACAATCTGGTGAACAATCTTCCGTTGGGCCTGATCGCCGGGGGTACGCTCCAGGCTGCTGATGTGAAAGGCCTTTTGGCTCACGCTGTTTTGATTGGCGTGGACCTGGGACCGAATCTCTCGATCACTGGATCGTTGGCGACGATCTTATGGCTGCTGGCGTTGCGCAAAGAGAAGCTGGATGTGAGTTTCTGGGATTTTCTGAAGGTAGGGGCGATTGCGATGCCAGTGGCGCTGCTCCTTTCACTCGGCGGCGCAATCTTGATGCAGATGCTGTTTCGGACCTCGTGAAGGAGAACACTATGAATGCAGGCTGGAAGATTCCCTTCATCATGCTCGGCGGTGCTCTGCAAGCCTGCGGAGCGGCCATGAATGGGCAGCTCAACAAGTCGCTCGTAAATCCGTGGCTCGCTTCCGCCGTTCTTTTGCGCTGATCACATTCTCTTTCCCGGTGCCTTCCTCATCATGCCCCATCCACTACCAACGACCCGCGACATCGCTTCCACGCCTTGGCGGCCGGTGATCGGTGACCTCGTTGGCGCAGTACAGGTCTATGCCGGCCTGAGATTCGTCAATAAGGTAGGAGCTGGACCTTTCGTGGGGTTCACGGTAACTGCGGCTTTCCACTATGTCCCTCATAATCGATAACTTCGGATTCTTCAGGATGGATCATCATCCACTGAATATCTTGGAGAGCTCCGGGAGGCGTGCTGCTGATTGGGGGGGAACCTGATTGCGAAGTTCTGAAGCTCCAACCTACAGCGTCCTGACTCTCTGGCCGCAAGAAAAACGGGGAAATGGCAGCTTACGGTATACTTTCTTCATGAACAGGCTGCAGAGCACTGATAACCGGCGGAGTCTGCGTACTCTGTTCGGCGTCATATTGTGCTCTCTGCTGTTCTTCTTTGCGGTCGCAGCCAAACTCTCCTTGTATCACCTGGAGCAGGCGAAGGGGCCACTTTCAGCGACCAAGATATGGCAGGTCAGTCAAGAACCGACTGTTGAAGTAACTGCGCAGCTTGCGAGCGCCCCATCATTCACCTTGCTCGCTCTCGCCGCGATAAGCTTTGCTCCCGTCTTCATCCTTCGTGTTACTACGGTTGAGCAAGCTCCAGAACCTCTCCGGTACTGGTCTTCACCAGGCGTATGTGTAAGACCGCCTCCCTCGCTTTAACATCCCGCTGCGTTCTATCCAAGCCAGTCTCGGGCATGGTGCTATCCCTTTCTTGAACGAAGCTGTCTCTGATTCAGTGAGTGTGCCTCATGAGTATTACTTCTGCTCCGCAGATGAAGATCTGGCGAGGCCTTCTGCCCGCGTCTGCTTGTCTGCTCGTGGTCGTTGGCTGCCGCAATAGCGACGATATCCAGAAGAGTCAAACCCCAACCTCACCCATTGCTCCTGTAGCGATCGTGACGCGCGCTCCGCTCACGAATACGTTGAGTGTTGCGGGCGAGTTTCTACCATTTCAAGAAGTCGAGCTGCACGCGAAGGTTCCGGGGTATATACGACACATTGGTGTCGATATCGGTGACAAGGTTCGGACCGGGCAGGTACTTGCCACGCTGGATATACCGGAACTCACGGCACAGGTGCAGGGAGCAGATGCTGGAGTTCGGCAGACTCAGGAGCAGATCACGCGCGCTAAGAGTGAGGTGCTGCGCGCCCAGGCAAACTATGACGCTGTTCATTCCGCAGCCCAGCGGCTTCAGCAGGCTTCTGATGCCAGACCGGGTCTGATTGCGCAGCAGGAACTCGACGACGCGCTGGCGAAGGACCGGGCTGGAGTCGCTCAGGTCGAAGCGGCGAAGTCGGCTCTCTCCGCAACACAGGAGCAACTCGGGGTATCGCGGGCAGACCAACAGCACTACTCTTCGCTCGCGGATTACTCGCGCATCACCGCTCCGTTCAATGGAATCGTCACATGGCGTTATGCCGACACCGGTTCACTGATTCAAGCCGGCACATCTAATGCCGGTTCGATGCCGGTGGTGAAAGTTGCGCAGGTGAACGTGCTGAGGCTTCGCCTGCCCGTGCCTGAATCTCTTGCCGCTTTTGTTCGGGTGGGAGACCCGGCGAGCATCCGGGTGCAGGCGATCGGAAAGACGATTACAGGCACGATAACGCGGAACACGGGATCGCTGGACCCTTCGACACGAACCATGCAGGTTGAGATCGATGTGCCGAATGCGAAGGGCGAGCTTACGCCTGGCATGTACGGAGATGTAACTCTGAACATCCGACGAACAGGGGACGCGCTAGTTGTTCCGATTCAGGCAGTTGATCGCACCGGCGCACAACCGTTTGTGATGATGGTGGACGCACGGGAATAAAGCCGAGAAGCGTATCGTGCAGGTTGGGATCGCTACCGCAAATCGGGTGGAGATTCTCCAGTGGGTTGAATCAGGGCGACAAGGTGATCGTCGCAAACCTGGCGACGTTTCAGCCAGGGGAGATTGTGACCCCCAAGCGCTCGGTGATGACTGACGCCAGCACCTCCACAGGGGAGGATCAGTGATGTCAGGATTCGCGATTCGCTATCCCTTTTTCATCATCATGCTGTGCATGGTGGTCGCCGTGGTCGGTGCAACTACCGTGGCACGCATGCCGGTGGATCTGTTCCCGGATATCAATATTCCCGTGGTTGTCGTCGCCACGTTTTACAACGGCATGCCACCGGAGCAGATTGAATCCAACATCACCAATCCCTTCGAGAGGTTCTTCACCCTGGGCAGCGGAATCGATCACATTGAGTCCCGCTCGCTCACAGGAGTCAGTCTGATCAGGGTGTACTTTCAGCCGGGAACCAATGCGGATGCAGCGGTGACGACCATCTCAAACCTTGCCCTTGCGCAGTTGCGACGACTTGCCGCCTGGCACACTTCCTCCCGTCGTTTTGAAATTCGACGCTTCGAGTCTGCCGGTCTGCCTGATTACGTTGAAGGGCGAAGGGCTCAATGAGACACAACTACACGACCTTGCACAATTCAATGTTCGCAACCAGCTTGCCAACGTTCCGGGCGCCTCTGTCCCGCAGCCGTTTGGCGGCAAGTATCGGCAGATTCAGATCTACGTGGACCCGGTGAAGCTGGAGGCTCACCAGTTTAGCCCTATGGACGTTGTGCGTTCCGTGAACCAGGCGAACGCAATTCTGCCAGCTGGCGACGTGAGGATCGGACCGAAAGATTTCAACATCTACACCAACTCACAGTTTCCAACTATGGAGGAGATCGACCGACTGCCGCTCAAGACGGTGGGAAATGGGCAGTTGCTTGTCTCCGATGTCGGACAGGCACGAGATGCGGCAGCGATCCAGACGAACATCGTTCGGGTCGACGGGCAGCACTCCGTGTACCTTCCGATCCTGAAGCAGGGCGGCGGGAGCAATACGATCGCAGTTGTCAACGGCATTCGCAACGGGATCAAACACCTCCTGGACATTCCCAAGTCCCTCGTGACAAAGGTGGTCTTCGACCAGTCGGTGTTCGTGAAGACTGCGATTTCGAATCTGGGCAGCGAGGGCGGTATCGGTCTCGTGCTGACAGCCGTTATGATCCTGATCTTTCTCGGAAACATGACGGGCGACGGTGGCAGTTATGTTGTCCATTCCGCTGTCTGCACTGGCTGCGTTTCTAGCTCTGAACCTGATGGGGGAACGATCAATTCCATGGTGCTCGGAGGTCTGGCGCTTGCCTTCTCCCGATTGATCGATAACTCGGTCGTGGTGCTCGAGAACATCTTCCGGCATCTGGAGATGGGTGAATCGCCGGAGGTGGCGGCGGAAAAAGGTGGCCGGGAGGTTGCCCTGCCTGTGCTTGCCGCAACCTTTACCACGGCGATCGTGTTCTTTCCCGTTGTCTTCCTCTACGGCGTAAGCCGGTTTCTGTTTACGGCGCTCGCGCTTGTCCGTAGTGCTGTCGCTCTTTGCCTCCTACGTTGTCGCGCTGACGGTGGTGCCGTTATTCTGCGCGACGCTTCATAAAAAACGCCCACAATGAGGCGGCGCATCATCAGGGCGGCAATCTGTTTCAGCGATTCGTACGCTGGTTCAACCGGCGTTACGATCGGATGCTGCATGCGGTATGACATTACGGTCCGAAAGAGCTTGCTGCGGCCTGCCGCAACTGTTCTGGGCGTACTCGGAATCTTTCTGCTCAGCCTCGGGCTTTTTCCGTTCATGGGTCTGTCCTTCTTTCCTCGCACCGATCCCGGTCAGTTTGTCATCAATGTGAAGGCGCCGAGCGGAACGCGCATAGAGCTTACCGACAAGTACATTGCGCGGGTTGAAGAGGATATCCGCGCGACCGTTCCAGCGAGCGATCTTGGGATGATTGTCTCCAACATCGGCATCACACCGGATTTTTCCGCTATCTATACGAGCAACTCTGGTCAGCACACGGCTTTCGTGCAGGTCAGCCTCAAAGAGGGTCATAAGCGAAGCAGCTTCGCCTACATGAATCTGGTTCGCAGCAAACTGCAGGAACGATCTTCCGGAGCTTATCCACCTATTTCCAGACCGGCGGCCTCGTCGATGCTGTTGTCAATCTGGGCCTTCCGGCGCCGATCGATATTCAGGTTGGAGGAAACAACATGGAAGAGGCCTACGCGACCGCAACAAAGCTCGCGAACAGTATAAAAAAGCTTGATGGGGTGAGCGACGTCCTGATTCCTCAGGACCTCGACTATCCCGGGCTACAGCTCAATGTCAATCGAGAGATGGCGGGCCGGCTCGGTTTGAGTTCCAGCGAAATTGTTGACAACGTCATCACGGCACTCACTTCGAACGGCATGATCGCTCCGAGCTATTATGTCGATCCAAGAACAGGCAACAATTACCTGCTCACGGTTCAATTTCCGGAGTCGCAGGTGAAGTCTCGAACGGATTTCGAGCAGATTCCGGTCCGATCCCGCGATGGTAACGCAGACGCGCAAACCTCGGCGCTGTCACCACAATCAAGCCGATTAATACCCCGACGGAGGTGGATCACTACCAACTGCGCCGAGTCATCGATGTGTACGTTTCGCCTTCAGGGCAGGACCTTGGCGGACTCGCAAATCGCGTGGACAAGGTAATTAAAGAGGCAAATGTCCCAGAAGACCTGAGAGTGACGATGCGTGGATCGGTGGAAGGGATGAGGAAGTCGTTCACCAGTTTCAGCATCGGGCTTCTGCTTTCGGTCATTCTCGTTTACCTGATTTTGATGGCGCAGTTCGCCTCGTTTGTCGATCCGTTGATCATCCTTCTCGCGATCCCTCCGGGGATCACCGGCGTCATAATATTCCTGCTGCTTACAAACACAACCTTGAACGTAATGTCCTTGATGGGCGTCGTCATGATGACCGGAATTGTCGTGTCGAATTCCATCCTGATCGTGGAGTTCACCAGGAGCCTCCGAAAGGAAGGCATGCCTATCGAGGAAGCTGTCGCGAATGGCTTGCCGGGTACGATTACGTCCTGTCCTCATGACTTCCCTGGCAACGATCCTCGGCATGATCCCGATGGCGCTCGCCCTGGAGGCGGGAAGCGAGCAGTACGCACCGCTGGCTCGCGCCATCATCGGCGGCCTGACCGTATCAGTCATTGTCACGGTGTATGTGGTTCCGGCGGCCTACCTTTGGGTTCATCGCAAAGTGGACGCTCGCGTGGCCGTAGCGGAAGAGGTGTCTCTGTGAGATTCACACCTTCCGTATGCTTAGGATTGCAGCTATCTCTTGCTGCCCTGGTTGTTGCTCAGACTGTGCCTCCAACGCAGCCGCTCACCCTGTCGCAGGCGGAGCAACTCGCGCTCAGAAACAATCCGAGAATTGCAATCGGCAGATTACTCGCGCTTGCACAAGGGCAGGTTACCCGGGAGGTTAGATCTGGGGAACTGCCGGCCATGACCGGCAACCTGACGGCTGTTGAGCCGCACGAAGGCAGCCGCATCACAGCTGGTGCTCTCAACAATCCGATCGTCTACCAGCGAGCAGCCGGGGGCGTCACAGTGAGTCAGCTGATTACAGATTTCGGTCGCACCCGCAATCTGGTCGGCAGCGCCGATCTGCGAGCAAAGGCCGAATTGAGCACGCAGGCGGCTACTACGGCTGATGTGATCGTCGCAGTGGACGAAGCGTTCTATCGCGTGTTGGCGAGTCGGGCCGTGCTCAAGGTCGCGAGCGACACAGTTAGCACGCGTCAGACCACGAGCGACCAGGTGAACGCGCTGACAGGGGCAAAGCTGAAATCGACGCTCGACCTCAGCTTCGCGAATGTCAATCTAGCACAGGCAAAGCTGCTCCTTCTTGACGCACAGAACGCCGATCAAGACGCTCTGACCACTCTCAATGCTCTACTGGGCCAAGAGCGGGCCGTCGCCTACACGCTTGTGGACGAGACACCGAGTGCTCCTGCCCCGCCGCCTGACGATGCGGAGCCGTTGGTCGATCAGGCTCTCCAGATGCGACCGGACCTTCTCTCTCTCAATCAAAACCTGGCAGCCGCAAAGAAGTTCAGCTCAGCGGAACATGACCTCTGGAAGCCGACGGTGGAGGCTCTTGGTACCGCCGGAGGCACGCCAATTCGGGCCGATCAGATCACGTCCTCGTGGTTTGGAGCCGTTGGTGCAAACGTCAGTATCCCCCTGTTCAATGGATTCCTTTACTCGGCACGGGCCAAGGAGGCGGATTATCGAGCGGGTGCTGCGAACCAACAGGTTCAGGATTTGCGACAGACTATCGCCCGCGATGTCAGAAAGACTGTTCTGCAAGCGCAATCCAACTTCCAGCGTATCGCTGTCACGCAACAGCTGCTGGATCAGGCGAACGCCGCTTTCGATCTTGCACAGACGCGATATAAATTCGGGCTGTCTTCGATAGTTGAACTTAGCCAGGCGCAACTTGCCCAGACGGAAGCACAGATCGATTATGCTTCCGCACGCTACTCCTATCAGGGATCTCTGGCCGCATTGCGCTATCAAACAGGTCAGTAGGTTAGGGTCGCGTCAACGGCAACGCGGTGCAGTGTCGCTGCTGAGACTATCGTTGGTCATTGCTAAACGGCCGTAATCGAAGGAACACGTTCAAGCCGACCGGGCGGGAACCATAGACCGGCTGTAATGGCTGGCCGACGCCATAGGCCGTGACCTGCCCCCCAATCGCCGCGGCGAGATGAGGAATTACCTCCACGTCCCGGTCGTAACCGACGGTGTAAGCCTGAACATGCGTCAGAGGCGCCTCTTGGAAGCCGGACGGTAAGGGCTGCTCACCGTTTACAAGCTCGTTGGATCGGCCGGCGTTCTCGATGCGTGTCCAGACGTAGTTTCTTCTTCTGAAGCGAAGCGTCGATTCGAGAAGGTAGCTATTCTCTTTTGCGGAATCGCCGAGCGCGCGCGTTCTGCCCCATAAGACGGTGCTGGCCCAATTGCCTCGGTCTAGCGGCTTGTTGTACATCAAAGAGGCTGTCATGCGTTCCTGACTCTCATCTGGAAATAGAGCTTCAGGGCTGACGATGCGTGCATAAGAGTATTGGCTGCTCCAGTTTTGTCCAGGTTGCGCTGTCAGGCGAGTGGACCAGGAGTCAAGCTTACCCTGATCAATATTCCAACGATGCTCATCCGGCTCCCTGCCGTGGAATCCGCTCGCCTCCACGCGGGCTGTACCGAAAGCGAAGCCAACCGTGATCACATCGTTTGCGATGTGCGTTGAATCTTGCTGATGGTGGCCAAGCGTGCCGACCGGGTTCTCAGAGGCGGAGGCGCGATGCGGGTATGCGGTGGGGCCTATCGCCGGGTCACCTTGCGGGGCAAGGTAGAAGGTGAGCAGACTCTTCTCGCCAAGCGGCAAGTCATACAGAGCGGCTAACTCCATAAAGAAGTCATGGGGATGCTGGGCGTCCGCGATGGGCCTGCCGTATGCGGTCTCGCCCTGCTGAAAGAGGAGCGGATAACGCTCGCCCGTGATGGTCGCCGGCTCGAGACTCAGCATGGCGCGCAGAGTGAGCTGACCACTCCCCAGCTTGCGTTGTGCCATCGGCATGAACCAATTGGTTGAAAAGAACTTGTCATCGCCCCGGGCACTCGTTTGCTGCGCGTCGCTGACGAAGACGTTCGCATGAAACATCAACATCCAGGGACCTTTCATCGTCATAAGCACCGGTGTCGGCGTTGAATTCGGTTCAGCGCTCGTTCCCGAGGTGGCGTGATGTTGAATCTGCTGAATGAAACTCTGGGGACGCATCTGCTGCATCAGCTCCTGCATCCCTGACGTGTTTTTAATCTGGCCGTGGTTCATGCCAGGCATCGCGCTACCGGGATTCTGCTGCAGGAAGATAGCATCCATAGGCATATCGGGCATACCTTGTTTGCTCTGCGGCTGCTGTGCAACCAAGAAGAGATGTGGAAGCGCGAGCATCAGGGATGCGCTGTGAAATAAAGAAAGGAAATTCGCCATTATGGAAACAACTCCGCGAATGCAGTAGAGGCGTGGTAGTGCGTCATCTTTACGAGTGCTGCTGAGGTCGTATCTGGATGCGAAGCAAGCAGACACACTCCAGCCAACATCAGAGAGTTGGGAAGAAAGTTTCCGCAGCTATACGCGCAGAGTTGTATGGAGGGTGACAGGGGATGTCGTTACAAGCGGCGGTGTTTCAGAAGCGCCGAACCGCAGGGCAGCCGATGGTGAAGTGATTGACACCGTCGCTGCTGCGCTGAACTGTCGGGACGCTAAGTGCGTAGCTGATCCAAGCTCATCGCTCGCCAGGAGAGACTGCTCTTCAAAAGCAGGGTGGAGGCACGAGCAGACCGTCTGAAAGAGGACTCGAGTCGATCGCATGGGCTGTTGTGGTCCGGACATTGCAATGTGCCGCATGCCGGTCATCGCCCTGTTAGCGGCGGTGTCGTAATGCGTTCCTACGCGGGTGGCGTTGTGACAACCATGTCCTAGAGATCCAATATCGCAGCTTACCTCGCATGCAGAGACCATGCATGAGAGCGAGAGCAGAGTAACTGCCAACACGCTCGCGAAGGTCGCTCGAAGCTGCATGTGCCGATGATACGGCAACACTGAGGTGTACAGGGGGGAGTCGTTGTTGTGGTGGCCCGGGCAGGAGTCCAACCTGCGACCTTCGCGTTAGGAGTGCGCTGCTCTATGCAACTGAGCTACCGGGCCAGTTTCTTACGTAGTGTAACTGGTAAACTTGAGGAATTTATGCCACGAGATCCAGCGTCGACGTGCGGTAACAGTGAATATTGGTGGGGTTCGGGTGGGGTCGGATGCACCGGTTGTGGTGCAGTCGATGACCAACACGGATACGGCGGATGTCGAATCGACGGTGCAGCAGGTCGCGGCGCTGGCGCGGGCCGGCTCCGAGATGGTGCGGATCACGGTCAACAACGATGAGGCGGCGAAGGCCGTGCCATACATCGTTGAGGGATTGCGGCGAAGGGCTGGACGACGCCGATCATCGGGGACTTCCACTACAACGGCCACCTGTTGCTGACGGAAGTATCCTGAGATGCGCCCAGGCGCTGGCGAAGTACCGCATCAATCCGGGCAATGTGCTCGATCGGGCGCAAGGATGACGACAACTTCCGCACCATGGTGGAGGTGTGCGGTCGAGCACCAGAAGCCGGTGCGGATCGGGGTGAACTGGGGTTCGCTCGACCAGGCGCTGCTGACGAAGATGATGGACGAGAACTCGAAGTGCGCCGATCCCCTGCCCGCTCGCGACGTGATGATGGAGGCGATGGTGGTGTCGGCTCTGGATAATGCGGCGGCGGCGGAGCGGTATGGTCTGCGGCGCGACCAGATCATTCTGAGTGCGAAGGTCTCGGGCGTGCGCGATCTGATCGACGTCTATACCGAGCTGGCGCGGCGGTGCGACTATGCGCTGCACCTTGGGCTGACCGAGGCCGGCATGGGGATGAAGGGGGTGGTGGCCTCGACCGCTGGTCTCGGCCCCTCTGCTGCTGGCTGGAATCGGGGATACGATTCGGGTGAGCCTGACGCCTACTCCGGGTGGGGATCGGAGCGAGGAGGTTCGATGCGGGCAGCAGATTCTGCAGTCGCTCGGGATTCGCAGCTTTATGCCGCAGGTGACGAGCTGCCCCGGCTGCGGGCGGACGACATCGACCTACTTTCAGGAGCTGGCGGAGCGGATTCAGAGCTACCTGGTGGAGCCTCGATGCCGGAGTGGAAGAAGCAGTATCCGGGCGTCGAGGAGCTGAAGCTGGCGGTGATGGGCTGCATCGTGAACGGGCCGGGCGAGTCGAAGCATGCCAACATCGGGATCTCACTGCCGGGAACGTTTGAGGAGCCGAAGGCTCCGGTGTATGTGGATGGGAAGCTGTTCACCACGCTGAAGGGCGACCGGATCGTCGAGGAGTTCCAGGTGATTCTGGATGAGTATGTGGAGAAGCGGTATGGGCGAGTGCTGGTGGAGGTCTAGATCCGTACACGACGCTCTCTAAACGGTTGGCTGTTGCGCAGTGGCGAGTGCTGGTAAAGGTGTAGGTACCCTCCCCCTCCCCCTACTTTTTGTAAAGTATTGCATCTGCTTCGTTTAGGTCCAAGGTACACCGTAAAGTATTCTATCTGTGTGGCTTAGCTGTAAGCTCTTCATTTTACATTGCTTATGGTTGCTGCCTGACAGAAGTGCAAGGGCAACAGCAGATTCCCTGCGGGAATGACAGCAAGAAAAACAACGCAGCGGCTAAGGGCAACGACAAACGGCAACAGCAGATTCCCTTCGGGAATGACAGCAAGAGAACAACGGCAACGACAAGCGGCAAAGCAGATTCCCTTCGGGAATGACAGCAAGAGAACAACGGCAACGACAAACGGCAACAGCAGATTCCTTTCGGGAATGACAGCAAGAGAACAACGGCAACTACAAACGGCAACAGCAGATTCCCTGCGGGAATGACAGCAAGAGAAGAACGGCAACTGCAACGGCCAATACAGAGGTTCTTCGCTGCGCTCGGAATGACAGCGTTCTTCTATCTGACCGGCATTTCCTTACTAGTAAGCTGAGCGGTGCTTCGGCTGATTGCCGTGAACCATGCGTATATCAAGTTTATGTCGGTAGCGGGGGTCATTGCGCCAGTGGAGATCTCACGGCAAGTAGCGCATCCAATGCACTTGCCTTGTATGCTGCGTCTGTTGCTTCTTGACACGTATATCTGTGCAGTCGATTCGAGCAGGAGGCGGCCATTCGAATTGCTAGTTGGAATGTGAACTCGATACGGGCGCGGCTGGAGCATGTGACCGCGTGGCTGAAACGGAGCGAGCCGGATGTCCTGCTGCTGCAGGAGTTGAAGGGGCGGAGTTTCCGGCGCTGGCGTTTGACGAACTTGGGTACGGAAGCGCGGCAGTTACGCAGAAGACTTATAACGGGGTGGCGATTCTGTCGCGGCACGGGATGAGACGGTGAGACGACGCTGGCGGGCGACGAGGAGGACAGCCATGCGCGTTTCTGGAGACGATGATCGGCGGCATGCGGGTGGTGAACATTTACCTGCCGAACGGGAATCCGATGGGAACAGAGAAATTCGATTACAAGCTGGCGTGGATGGACCGGTTGGCGGCGCAGATGAAGGTGTGGCTGGAGGAGGCGTTCCGACGGTGATCGGCGGGGACTGGAATGTGATTCCGGAGGATATCGACTGTGACAAGCCGGCGAACTGGGTGCGTGATGCGCTGTTTCAGCCGGAGCCGCGAGCGCGCTACCGGGCGATGCTGGCGATGGGGTACATGGATGCGTTCCGGTCGCTTCATCCGGCATGAGGCGGGCAGTTTACGTACTGGGACTATTTCCGGAGGCGTTTGAGCGGAACCGCGGGCTGCGTATCGATCACTTTCTGCTTTCGCCGGGGGTGGCGGAGCGGCTGGTGGAGTTGCGATGGACAAGGGGCCGCGCGGGCACGAGAAGCCTTCGGACCATACGCCAATCGTGGTGGAGTTGCGGTAAGGGCGCCTACGGGATCGCGTGCAGTATGGCCGGTGAACACAGGTCTGGCCTGATGCAGGAGCGAGATGGGCGGATGCTGGACTGGCTGAAGCTGCGAAGTTGCCTAACTTTCGCCGCTTCACCTCAGAGGTTTTGCGGTCCCTGACGCCGGTCCGTCCTCTAGAATGCTGCTGAGGTGGACTGGTGCCTGACTCCCCGTATCGACTCACGGCTCTAGCCATCGCGGGCGGTTTTGTCGCGTCCGCAGGGTTGCTGGGACAGAACGTCTATCCGCTCCACAGGGGCACGTCTCTGCCGATCGCCTTTCTGCTCTTGGTGGTCGTCAGCCTATCCGGCATGTACTGGGCTGCCTACATGCTTCGCGAGGACGTTGCGAACGAACGCTGGTCCGCCGAGACTCTGGCTCCCCTTCGCCGACTCGTCGATCACCCGATCTGGAGAGGCGCCATGGCTTTGCTCTTCATTGCAATGATAGCTGCGCTCGTCGTGACCCGGCACAATCGCACGTGGTTCTGGGGCGTCTTCTGTCTCCTGCAGACCCAGACGCAGATCGGAAGCGCGATTGCGCGGCCTCGACCGCACACCGGCCCCGGCACCCGGCTCGACTGGTCTCAGGCTGCTCCGCTGCGGTCCGAACACTGGGGCGAACGCTAGCCGCGAACGGGTGCGTGATGCTCTGTTTCAGCCGGAGCCGCGCGGGAGCGCCACCGGGCGATGCTGGCGATGAGGTATGCGGATGCGTTGCGGTCACTTTATCCGGCCAAGGGTGGTCAGTTTACGCACCGGGACTACTTCCGGATGGCGTTTGAGCGGAATCGCGGGCTCCGGATCGACCATTTTCTGCTGTCGCCGGGGCTAGCGGAACGGCTGGTTGAGTGTGCGATCGATAAGGGACCGCGGGGGCAGGAGAAGCCTTCGGACCATACGCCCATTGTGGTGGAACTGCGGTAGGAGCTTCGCGCGGGATTTGAAATGGCCGTCTCGCCGATGACTCGGAAGGGGGGCGGGGGCGAGCGGCTGGCAAAATCACTTCCGGAAGCGGCGTTTGCGGTTACCAATCGATGCGGCTTCCGGTTGTGTCCGAGATCGATTTAAGCTCAGGGTATGGCGAAAGAAACTGCAGTTCACTCAAGACTTATTACTGCAGCTGCCCGAAAGAATCTCGTCCCGGTCGGAATGTTCCAGATCGGCCGTTCTCGCCTTTGGATGGGGGACCATGGGTGGTGGCTGGATGTCGTTGAGTTTCAGCCTGGCCGGTGGGAGAAAGGGTCGTATCTGAATGTTGGTTGCATGTGGCTCTGGAATGTTAAGTCATGGACTTCTTTTGACGAAGGACAGCATCGAGTCCACGACTTTGAATCGTTCGAGGACGAAGCGCAATTCTCCCGAATCGCAGAGAGTCTTGCCCTTGAAGCAAAACACTATGTTCTGCAACAGAGAACTGCTTTCTCTTCCATACGGGCTGTATCTGATCATTATGTCCAGCACGATCCGGTCAGGGGCTGGCAGGAGTTCAATGCGGCGGTCGCACACGGAGTCTGCGGTAGAAGTGATCCCGCCCTTGATCTGCTGGAGCGGTTTTCAAGCGACTTGGATGACTCCATTGAATGGCAGCATCTAGCCAAGCACGATTCATGCTCTTTGGCATCGATAGTTCGCGATCGAGATCGCTTTGAGCAGGTCATCACTGAGCGCATAGTAGAAACGCGGCAGCTCCGTAAGCTTCCAAAGGTACCCGTCGCTTTCCACGCTTCGTGATGCGTGGGCGAGATTGACAGCCCTAAGATCGACGTTCGGTTGATTGAGCCCCGTAAGTCGTCTTATCGGAAGTAACGCGGCGTGTAGTGCTTGCCCATTAGGAAATCCGCGAAGGCCATGAGCTACGGGCCGGCGCACTCGGGAAGGGGGGAGGCGGTTACTGCTTGTAGATGCGGGACTCCCATGGAGCCAGATTGAGGGTGGAGGCGTTGGCCTCGTGGGATGCGGGGATGTCGGAGAGGAGGAGCGTCGCGGCCTTGAGGCCTCCGGGCAGGGTGTAGTGGACGGGAGCGGAGCTGAAGTTTTCGACGACGAGATATTTGTCGTTGCCGAGGGTGCGGGTGTAGGCGAAGACGTGGGCGTCGTGTGGGTCGAGATCCTGGAAGTCGCCGTAGACGAACGCGAGGTTGCGGGCGCGCAGCTTGATGAGCGTGCGCATGTAGTTGAGCACGGAGGCGGGGTCCGACTCTTCGCGGGCGGCGTTGATCTGCTTGTAGTTGGGATTGACGGCGAGCCAGGGGTGGGTGCCGGTGGTGAAGCCGGCCTCGGGGGAGCTATCCCACTGCATGGGGGTGCGGGCGTTGTCGCGGCTGACCTTTGCCTGCGATGCGAGGAAGGCTTCGGCGGAGATCTTGCCGGTCTCGACCTCGGCCTTGTAGGCGTTCTTGACGGCGATGTCGTCGTAGTCCGACGAGCTTCTTGAAGGGGTAGTTGGTCATGCCGAGCTCGTCGCCCTCGAATAGGAAGGGCGTGCCGCGAAGGGTGAGGATCATGGTCTCGAAGAGCTTGGCTGAGGAGGCGCGCATGGCGGGCGAGTCGTCGCCGAAGGTGGAGACGATGCGCGGATTGTCGTGGTTGGAGAGGAAGACGGTGTCCCAGTCGTGCTTGGTGAGCACGCGTGGCGTGGTGCGTCGTAGATGGCTTTGAGTTCGGGCAGGGACCAGGCGCCGAGTTGGCTGGGGCCGAAGTCGGAGCGGCCGAGCTTGATGGCGTCGAAGTTGAAGATCATGTTGAGCTCGTGGCGGCGGTCGTCGACGAGGGCGTTGGTCTGCGCGAGGGTGGTGCCGGTGGCTTCGCCGACGGACATGTCGTCGTACTTCGAGAGGACTTCGCGATTCATCTCGTGGAGGTATTCGGCGAGGTGGGGGCCGTTGGCGTAGGCGTTGGGCGGCGCTTTGAGCTGCTCGGGCGGTGAGGTCGGGCATGCCGGTCGGCTTTGAGATGAGCGGGATGACGTCCATGCGGAAGCCGGAGACGCCCTTGTCCAGCCAGAAGCGCATGAGCGAGTAGACCTCTTCGCGGACCTTGGGGTTGGCCCAGTTGAGATCGGGCTGCTTGGCGGCGAAGTAGTGGAGGTAGTACTCGTTAGTTTTGGGGTCGAGGGTCCAGGCGGAGCCGGAGAAGTAGGACGGGTAGTTGTTGGGCGGGGTGCGGGTGCCGTCGGGCGCGGTGTGGCCGGGGCGCCAGATGTAGAAGTCGCGGTACGGGTTGGTCTTGCTGCTGCGCGATTCGACGAACCACTTGTGCTCGTCGGAGGTGTGGTTGACGACGAGGTCGATGATGAGGCGCATGTGGCGCTGCTTGATGCCGGCGAGCAGCGTGTCGAAGTCGGACATGGTGCCGAACTCGGTCATGACCTTGCGGTAGTCGCGGATGTCATAGCCGTTGTCGGCGTTGGGCGAGTCGAAGTGGGGGCTGAGCCAGATGACGTTGACGCCGAGCTTCTGGAGGTAGTCGAGCTTGGAGGTGATGCCGGGCAGGTCGCCGATGCCGTCGCCATTGGAGTCTTTGAAGGAGCGCGGGTAGATCTGGTAGACGACGGCTTCCTTCCACCATTTGGGTTCGTACCCGTTGATGAGCTGCTGCGCGGGAAGGGCAGCGGCAAGCGACAGCAGGGCGGCGGAGATGGAGGTGCGGAGAAGCCTGTGCCAGAACATGCTGGCCATTGTATCGAGGGCGGGAGGTTCTAGGGTTGGACGGACTTTCGGCGGAGATCGGCGAGGGAGTAGAAGGTGCCGCGCCACTCGACGCCACCGTTTTTGAGGGTGACGGCGGTGGAGCGGAGCATGGAGTAGAGAAAGAGCGCCGCGGCGAACGGGAAGGCGAAAAAGTTCCAGGTGGAGATGCCGCTGAAGCGGCCGGTGGTGCGGTACATGGAGGCGATCGCGACGAGGGTAAGAAGCGCGGGGATGCGGGTAGGCGTCCAGAGGGCGGCGGCGAATGGGCCGATGCAGAAGAGGGCGAGCCAGGCGCAGGCGAGAAGGAGGAGCGAGGCGTGAAAGCCGAAGATGGCGAAGAGGTTTTTGGTCATGCCGCGGACGATGCCGAGGGCTCCGCTGGCCCAGTGGATGCTGACATAGGCCGGGGCGAAGGCGCAGCGTTGGCGGAGGCGGGCCTGCTTGACGCGGCGGGCGAGGGTGAGATCGTCGAGGATCTCCATGCGGAGGCTCTCGAAGCCGCCTAGCTGCTGATATGCGGAGGTGCGGATGAGGTTGAAGGCTCCGATGCCGACGGCGTCGCGGGTGCTGGGATCGGCGACGCGCCAGAGGCGGGTGGCCCAGAGGCCGAGGACCTGGAGGAAGCCCATCACTGCGCCTTCGTTCGGGGTCCGGATGATGGCGGTCGGGAGGGTGACGAAGTGGTCGGCGCCGTCGCGCTCGGCGGCGATGAGTGAGCGGCGGAGCGCTTGCGGATGGAAGAGGATGTCGCCGTCGGTGAAGAGGAGCCAGTGGGGTTCGTGCACAGCGATGGCGTGACGGGCGGCGAGAGCCATGGCGTGGGTCTTGCCGAGCCAGCCGGGCGGCAGGTCGGAGATGTGGAGAGCGGTGAGGCGATGGGGGTGATGCGCGGCGAGCTCGTCCATGATGCGCGGCGTGGCGTCGGTGGAGCGGTCGTCGACGGCGAGGATGTGGAGGTTGGGGTAGTCCTGGGCGAGGAGGGATTCGAGGCAGGCGCGGATGGCGGCCTGCTCGTTGCGCGCGGGGACGATGACGGTGATGGCTTCGCCTGTGGGGTTCAGGTCGAAGGCGGGGGAGGTGAGGTTGGAGATGCTTCGGAAGCCGACGGCGGAGGTGATGGCTTTCCAGAGCCAGGCAGCGGCGATGAGCCAGGCGAGGAGTTGGAGGGCGAGTTGGAGATGGGGGAGGTGGTGCAATGCGCTCCTGCCGACTTTGCTGTGCTTCAAGAGTACAGGCAACGACAGAAGCAGATCCCTACGGGATGACAAGCAAAGGAACAGGCAAAAGCAAAAGCAGATCCTCCGCTGCGCGAAGGATGACAATCATTGAGGTGAGCAGGCTCTGCCCGCAGATACGGAACCCGTCAGGTCAGGCTAGCGCGGTTGGGTGGAGGGCTGGAGGGGCGGGGCGTAGCGGGCTCCGAGAAAGAAGATTCCGGAGGCGATGACCAGGGTGATGAGGGTGGAGCCGAGGCCGACGGCGAGGTTGGAGTGGTCGCAGACGGTGCCGATGATGCGGGGGGAGATGGCGTCGCCGAGGGCGTGGATGAGGAAGAGCTGGCCCGGCGAGGGCGGTGGCGCGGATCTCTGGACGGACGGCGTTGACGGTGGCGGCGTTGACGGGACCGGTTCCGAGGAAGATGAGGAAGATGGCGAGGGCGAGGCCGGGAGGGTGAGGGCCTTGGTTCCGAAGACCTGCGGGCCGAAGAAGCAGACGAGGGCGGGTGGGACGGCGAGGAGGGCGGAGAGGGCAGGGACGAGGTAGAGCGCCTTTGGAGTGCGCTTCGGACCACTTCTGGGCGACGATGCCGCCGGTGATGGTGCCGCCGAGGCCGGCTGACGACGGTGATGGCTCCCATGAGGAAGGCGGCGGAGGATTTGCGTGCGGCCGTCGATGCGCTGGAGGAAGGAGGGCATCCACCAGGAGATGCCGCCGAGCGAGAAGGTGACAGCGGCGTAGCCGAGGATCGAGCAGAGGTACGCGGGGTTCTTGAGGAGGGAGAGGACGGTTCCCTTCTCCGAGCTTCGCCTTGTCGTCCTGGCTGAGCCGCCTCGAGCGGGCTCCTTCATGAAGAGGGCGATGAGGATGGCGATGATGATGCCGGGGACGGCGGAGACGATGAAGGGCATGCGCCAGCCGTAATGTTCTCCGACGGTGCCGCCGATGAGGTAGCCGAGTGCGGCGCCGACGGGGATGGCTATGTTGAAGATGGTGAGGACGCGGTTGCGCTGGTCTTCGGGGTAGAAGTCGGCGAGGAGGGCGGGGGCGAAGATGCCGAAGCTGGCTTCGCCGATGCCGAGCGCGGCGTGGCGGAGGTTGAGCGAGTCGTAGGAGTGGACAGAGGCGGTAAGGAAGTTGATGCGCGCCCCAGAAGAGAGCGGCGATGACGATCATGGGCTTGCGGGGGAAGCGGTCGCCGAGCCAGCCGGTGATCGGCGAGGTGAGCCATGTAGGCGAGCATGAACCAGAGGGTGAGCGAGCCGATCTGGGCGTCGGTGATGTGGAACTCGTGCTTGACCTGCTCCTGGACGCCGGGGAGGATGTAGCGGTCGATGTAGTTGACGAAGTTGAGGGCGGTGAGGAGGACGAGGGCGGTGGTGGCTCCGGCTATGGAGGCTTTACTGGGAGTGGGTTTGGTGGTGGAGGGCATTCTCCGGAAGGATAGCAGTGGGGCGTGATTGGTCGATGAGCTGGGCTACCCCTCCCCCTACAAAAGTGTGCAAAGTCTTCGAATGTAAGGACCTAGGTCCGGACTTCGGGTGCTTGCGGTCTGTTTCGAAAGGCAACAGCAGATTCCTCCGCTGCGCTCCTGAATGACAAGCAAAAGAACAGGCAACGGCAAGGGCAACAGCAGATTCGCCTGGCAATGGCTAGGCTGAAGAGCTCAGGTTTATAGGCATACTTCCATTCTAGCGATCTCAGTCGGTGAGTACGCCACAGAGCTTTGATCTTGCGCTAAGCGTTTTTGCGTCCTATAGATTTGTTGCTTGCGAGGTGGCGGTGTACCTGGGCGCTCTTTTTCTGGTGATGGGACACACGGCCCTGGTCGTGGTTTCCGCCTTCTGTGTTCTGACGGTCGCCCTGCTTATTCTGGGCGGCCTGTTTGCACCGAGCCCGAAGTACAGGGTTGGTGGGTCGGAGGTGCTCCGGAACGATTCCCCGGAGTTTCTCGTCATGCTGGAGGCCCTGACGGACGCCAAATCGACCAGCAACTCAGAGTTCGAGGTACTTACGAACGGCGATGAGTTCTACGCGGCTGAACTCGAGGCGATTCGCGCCGCCGAGAAGAGTGTCAGCTTTCAGGCTTACATCTTTGATCGCGGCGAGATCGGACAAAGGTTTGTGGAGGCGTTTGCGGAGCGCGCGCGGGCCGGTGTCGAGGTGCATATTGTGTGCGACGCGATCGGCAGCCGCGGCGCGAGCGGAAGGGTCTTCGAGGAGGTGATCCGGGCCGGGGGAAAGGTGGCCTGGTACAACCGGCCGCGGTGGTACCGGATTGCGCAGATCGACAATCGCAACCATCGCGAGCTGCTGGTGGTGGACGGGCGCGTGGGGTTTATCGGCGGCGCGGGGGTAGCGGACTGGTGGTACAAGACGCGGGGTAGCGAAGCTCGCTGGAGAGATACGGTGGTGAAGGTGGAAGGCGGCGCGGTGAATCATCTGCAATCGACGTTTGCCGCGACGTGGCTGGAGACGTACGGAGAGATCATGGTGTCCCCGTCGTATTTTCCGAAGAGCGGGCTGCCGGAGAACGACACGGCTGCGCTGGTGGTTTGCAGCACGCCGTCGGATGGCGGATGCATCCGCATCCGAATGCTGTATCTGACGCTTCTGGCCTCGGCTGCGAAGAGCATTCACATCACTACGCCGTACTTTCTGCCGGACAAGCACATCAGCGATGCGATCGCGCGGGCGGTGAAGGATCGCGGGATCGAGGTGAGGATTGTTGTACCGAGCAAGAAGAGCGATCATGTTCTGACACGGAGCGCCAGCCGGCGTCTGTACGGGCCGATCCTGAAGGCCGGCGCGCGCATTTATGAGTATCAGCCGTCAATGATTCACGCGAAGGTGATGCTGATCGACGGCTTGTGGAGCATTGTGGGCTCGACCAACCTGGATCACCGGTCGTTTGGGATCAACGATGAGGTGAACATGGCGGTGCGCGGAGCCGCACTATACGAACGGCTGCAGCAGGACTTCGATCGCGACGTGAGTGAGAGCCGGGAGCTCTCTTACCGGGATTGGCGGCGGCGACCGTTCCCGGAACGGATTGTTGAGTTCTTCGGCTGGTTTCTTCAGCAACAGCAATGACGATGGACGGCACAAAACTTCGGATCGCGACTTACAACGTGCACAAGTGCCGTGGGCTTGACCGTATGACAAGCCCGGAACGAATCGCGCGGATTCTGAAGACGCTGGATGCAGATGTGATCGGGCTGCAGGAGGTGGTGGATGTCCGCACGGGATCGGCCAAGCTGGACCAGGTGCGGCGGCTTGCCGATTCCCTTCCCGATTACGCCTGGAGCTTCGGGGCGAATCGGGCGCTGCACGGGGGCGAGTATGGGAATCTGACGTTGAGCCGGTTTCCGATTCGCACGTGGCACAACTACGCGCTGCCGCAGACGCGGAGGGAGGCGCGCGGGTGTCTGCGGACGGATCTCGAGCTTGGCTCGGTTCCAACGCTACACGCGTTCAACCTGCACCTGGGGACCGGTTTTATGGAGCGGCGCGCGCAGGCGCGGTATCTGCTGGAGCTGTTTGCGACTGAGGCTGCAACGCCGCCGCGGATTATCTTTGGGGACTTCAATGAGTGGACTCGCGGTCTCACGTCGCGCCACATGGCGGGCGTCTTCGATACGTTTGAGCCGGCTGCCATGCTGAACAACAGACGGACGTTTCCAGGATTAGTGCCGCTGTTACACCTGGATCACTTTTATTACGATCCTGCGCTGCGGCTGGAGCGGATGGAGCTGGTTCGGAACCGGGCTACGCTGGTGGCGAGTGATCATCTGCCGCTGATGGCGGAGTTTTCGGTGGGTGGTGGGTGAGGGCGTTTCGTCGTGCTCCGCTGAACCATGTCTCCGGTCTGTTTTGTACGGAAGTGTTAAGTACGCTCAGGACGATGCACCTTTCCCCTACATGGAAGGACTCAATTCCAAAGAGCTTCGCGAAGAGTGCTCCGAGCCTGTCAAGGAGTGCATCGGCCTGCACGGGAGATTTGAGCCAAGGGTCATCTATCCAGATCGGCGACCCTTGGCTCAAGCCAGGTGAGGCGCTTGCACTTCGGCCCGCGTGGCGATTTATCACAATTTCAGCTTGTTATTTCGCCTGCGCTAACTCCGCGACAACTGTAGCAACCTTGACGAGAATCTGATTCCAGCCCTCGACCTGACCGCTCTTCGTCGCCTCTGCCATAGTTTCATTACCAATAAAGGTCAGTTTCGTCTGGCCTTTTCCAATATCTTCGAAAAGAGTCACGTCGTGCGCACCCTCGATGGCCTCGTGTTCGAGTCCATAGTGCTCCGGCTGAACCTTGTTTCCGTTCGAGTCGGAGAAGTACATGGAAGAGACGATCTTCTCGTGCAGAACAATCTCGTGGTATTCACCAGCATTCCAGAACTCCTGTCCATCCGGCGATCTCATGCAGCAGAGGAATTTTCCTCCGACGCGAAAGTCAATCCTGCAGACAGGCGCGGTAAAACCCTTCGGCCCCCACCACTGCATCACGTATTTCGGGTCTGTCCACGCCTTCCAAACCAGTTCGCGTGGGGCATCGAAAATCTTCGTAACTACCATCCGCTCTGTTTCACTGCCCGTGCTTTTTGTCATGTATGGCCTCCGCTTTCTTCATTTCATTCACAACCACATCCAGCTTGTCGAAACTCTCTTCCCAGAATCGGCGATAGCGCATCGCCCATTCGCTGACTGTCTTGATCGCCTCTGGCCTGAGTGAGCACATACTTTCGCGCCCACGCTTCGTCTTGATCACGATCCGCGCCCGCACCAGATAGGCAATATGTTTTGAAATCATCTGCTGCGACAGTGCAAACGGCTCCGTCAATCCGTGCACAGAGGCAGGCCCGTGGGAGAGTCGCTCGATCATCGCCCGACGAGTTGGATCAGAGAGAGCCGTGAATGTTGTATTCAAAGTTTCCACAACCGTATAGTAGTGGATTACTGCCTGTTGTCAAGCCCGCATCTTCAATCAATGGAGCCTGCCCGTTCAGAGGCACACCGGGCGACAGTTCCAGATTGGAAGACGGATGTTTGCGCCTGTATCGAACTTCCAGAGTTTCCGTTGCGCGTTTCCTAACGCTTAGTCCAGGGGCGGTCTGTTCAGGCAGGTGCAATGGCCTGAGGCGAATACAGAGGTCTCTCCACTTCGCTGCACTCCGGTCGAGATGACGGCATTGGCTGTGCGGCTGGATACGAGCAGGCGTTTGCGCGCTACAGCTTAATTACCCACGCGGTCCCGTCGAATTCTCTGGTCGCGGATAAAAGGCTTCGACGACGGTGGAGATGCCGCCGCGGGGGCGGAAGTCGCCTTTGACGAGGGCCCAGATGGGGTCCGTGGCTTTAACGATGTCGTTGAGGATCTGGTTGGCGATGTTTTCCTGGAAGATGCCGAGATTGCGGTAGGTGAAGAGGTATTCCTTGAGGGATTTGAGCTCGAGGCAGAGGTTGCGGGGCATGTAGCGGATGGTGATGACGCCGAAGTCGGGGAGGCCGGTCTTGGGGCAGACTGAGGTGAACTCGGGGTCGTCGATGACGATTTCGTAGGCGGCGAACTGGTTCTGCCAGGTGTCGATGGAGGGAAAGGCGGCGTCGAGGCCGGCGGCTGCGTGGTCGTCGGTGTAGCCGGTGTTCTGGGTGGCCATGAGGTTATTTTATCGCCTGCTTCGGGGAGGCTTAACGCGCATGCACAGGGGATTGTACGGATCAGAACGGAAGGCGATGACCGCATCGCGGATCAGGACAGGGGGGGCAAGACAATACAGCGGTCTCTCCACTTCGGCTGCGCCTCCGGTCGAGATGACGGCGGATGGGACGGCACGGATAAGGACAACAGCAGATCCCTACGGGATGACAACAAAAGGACAGGCAACAGCAATAGCAAGGACAGGCAACAACAAGGACAGACAACAGCAAGGACAGACAACAGCAAGAACAGACAACAGCAAGAACAGGCAACAGCAACGGCAGGACAGGGTCAGGCGGACTCGGTGGCTCCCATGTCGCTTAGGCGCAGGGCGAGGGACTTGGCGGAGCCGCCTCCGCGGAGGAACTCGCTGAGATCGATCTGCTGGACGTCGAAGCCGACGGTGGTAAGACGCGCGGCGACGCTGGTGCCGACCGAGCCCATGAGGATGCGGCGTGCCGATGTTGATGACGTTGCAGGCGAACTGGGTGGCTTCGGCCTCGGTGACGGCGACGCGACGCGCGGGGGCGTAGGCGGCGTGGATCCGGTCGAGGGAGGGGCCGTCGAAGGCGTCCGGGAAGTAGAGGACGAAGCCGCCGGCGAGCGGGGCGAAGCAGGTGTCGAGGTGATAGAAGCGGGGGTCGACGAGGTGGAGCGAGGTGAAGGAGGCGTGCCAGGCGCTGGCGAGGTGGCGATGGCAGTGTTCGCAGGTGCGAGAGCCGTGTGCGGCCCAGACGTGGCGGCCGGAGGGATCGAAGAGGACGTCGCCTTCGCCTTCGAAGGCGGACTCGCGCGGAGTCTCCCAGAGCAGGAAGCCGGCGTCGGCCATCCAGCGCCGGAGGTGGTGGGCTTCGGCCTCGCGCTCGGGATGGGCGAAGTTGGAGATGGCGGCGACGCCGTGCTGGACGACGGCGGTGTGTCCGACGAAGGTCATGTCGGGTGAGCCCTCGCGCGGATGAAGAACGCGGACGTCGGCGATGCGATGGAGCGCGTCGTAAAGGTTGCGCCACTGGGAGAAGGCGCGGTCGCGCTGCGGGCGATGGAGGTTGCCGGCCATCCACGGGTTGATGACGTAGTCGACGTCATACCACTGTGGCGGGCACATCAGGTAGGTGGGTCGATCGAAGTGCGGTGGTGGGGTGAGACCGGAGACAACCTGAAGGCCAGTGGCAGCGAGAGTCATGATGCGGGATCCTGCTTTCCTTGAAAGAGGGTGCCCAGCGCGAGGTACGACTGTCAAGGGGCCGGCGGTGAAGAGCTGTACAACTTTAGTGTGGGTGGATCAGCGACGGTACTAAGCGGGTGGGCGCATCAGGTGGCCGAATCATCCGGAGAGAGCGCATGGGACCTGGTTTTCCGGGCTGATTTGGGCCCTGGCACATCCGGCGGCTGGATGGGGACGTACATGGGTTACTGGGCCCGATCCGCTGACCCGCCGGCACCCTCCCCTCGGCGAGTTGTACCTAACAACTCGGCATAACGAAGGTAGAGGGGAAGAACGTGAACACATCCGATTTTGATCAAGATATAGCGTCCATCGCACAGGCAAGGCTTGGACGGCGAAGCTTTGTGCGCAAAGCAGGCATGCTGGGCCTGGGAGCAGCCGCTGCAACCCTCACCGTGGTGGGCGCGAGCACGGCACGTGCAGACGAGCGCGAGACGGCAGCCGAGCGGCGGCAGGAGCTTGAGCAAAGCAAGGACACCGTTGCCGAGATCTTTACGGCGGCGTTGATTGCTGAGGATCTGGCGACGACGTTCTATTACAACGCACTGGTCGGACAGGTGATTCAGGACCCGAACCTTGCAGGGCCGGGCGGATCAGCGACGAATGTGACTGCCGCAGGGAACTTCGGCAACGTGGCCTACGTTCGGGCGGCGCTGACGGAGGAGATCGCGCATGCGAATCTGTTTCGGAGCCTGCTTGGCCTGTCGGACTCCTCGAAGGATCCGGTGAAGACGTTCTTCTTTCCGGCAGGGACCTTCGACACCCTGGGAGCTTTCACAAGCATTTTGGATGCTCTCGAGAACGCGTTTATCGGAGCGTACCTGAATGCGATCCAGGAGTTCGCGACGATGGCGGCGAAGGCGCGGCTGAATGCCGCATTCGATCGTGATGACAAGGGCAAGTACACGGCGGAGCAGTTGGAGTACTTTGCGAAAGTGGCGGCTTCGATTATGGGCATCGAGGCGGAGCACCGGGTTCTGGGGCGCGTTATCAGCAATACGAATCCGGCAAACAACCTGGCGTATGAGCAGACGGATGGGCTGAACGCGGTCTACAACGGACCGAACTCCGCGGTGGCGGCGCTGACGCCGTTTTTGACGCCGAGCACGGGCTCACCGTTCTCGTTCGCGTATGCTCTGGCGAACCAGGGATCGGTTTCAGAGCCGGTGACAGGCGGACCGCCGGCGTTCTGACGGCGAGCGAAAGAAAGGCAGGACGGGCTTGCGGCCGGTCCTGCCTTTCTTTTTGCTAGCTGATATGGGAATCGCTTAGAGCTTCTCGAAGAAGTCGCAGGCGGAGCAGGAGATGTAGACGCCGCCCGGGATGTTGCGCTCACGATCCTTGACGCGCTTGACGATGCGGGTGGGTTTGGAGCATTTGGGGCAGTCGGTGCTCTTGTTGGTGTCCATGACCTTTTTACGGTCGCCGGTCTTGGCAATCTTTGCCATGATGCTTTGATCTCCTGGATGTAACTGGGTCTGCCCGGGACGAGACTGCCCGCCGCATTGCGAGGGAACGGTCGAGTCTACCGAGTGCGTGGGCAGCCTGCCGACGGCACTCCGAGGTGGGAGGGACGGCAGAGCGCTTCTGAACCCGCTCGCTCAAGTTTACATGACGTTGCTGGCGCGAAGGTTGGAGGGGGCGTTGGGCGTGGCGGACGGCGCAGACTTCGACTTGTCAGTCCCGGAGGTGGTTGGGAACTGGACGCGGTTGTTGCCGTGTGAATCTTCGGTGACCGGCTCGCCGGGCTGACGCAGGGTGGGGGCGGAGGCGGGCTTTTCGCCCTCAGCGCCTTCCTTGTGTACGGCGTCGCCCATGGCGATCTCGCGGGTGGGCACGGGCGAGTTGTAGCCGCCGGTCTCGTCGGTCTGATGGATCTGCATGGGCTTGCCGAGTTCGGCGATCTCGAGCACCGAGACGCGGTCACCCTGGAATCGGACGAACCGGACGGTCTGGGGGACGTGGCCGTAGATCCACTCTTCATAGCGAGCGCCGTTGGTGTCGCCGCTTTCGTGCTCGCGGATCTTGCTGTCCGGGGCTCCGAGGGCGGCGAGGACCATGCGGTGATTCATGCCGACGAGGACCTCGTGTGAGGCGATGGCGTCCTTGAGCAGCGGCGGAAGGGTGTCGGCGTAGGCCTGCTCGGAGGATTTGACGCCGAAGTCGATGACGGGATCAAGCAGGGCCTTGACCTCGGGCGCGGAGATCTCGGGGACGTGACCTTCAAAGAGGAGCGTGACCCGAGCGCCGGTCGGCTGGTCGGCGGGCTGCTGAACGACGGGGTTGTCGTTGAAGGAGACGTGCGAAAGGAAACGGTGCTTGGCGTAGGGGCCGCCGTTCAGATCGAGGATGATGCGGTCGGATTTGATGACCATGGCGGTGATGGCGACGCGATCTCCGGGCCCGGCAGCCTGACCTTTCTTGAAGATCATCTCCTTGTACTTGTCGGGGCCGGGGTCGAGCGGGCCGTTGGCGCGCAGGGTCAGGCCGGAGCCCATGGGCAGGGCGCGATGGGCGAAGCCCT
Source organism: uncultured Acidobacteriaceae bacterium (assembly GCA_963778445.1). Classification (GTDB taxonomy): domain Bacteria; phylum Acidobacteriota; class Terriglobia; order Terriglobales; family Acidobacteriaceae; genus Edaphobacter. The sequence continues at coordinate 264,080 of CAVZUG010000002.1, forward strand.
GCTCGGCTTCGAGGTTGCGAACGAGCTCGCGGCGGCCACGTTCCGAGAGAGGCTGGCTTGGGAGATCGACAGCGGTGGGTTTGAAGCTGGTGTCGAGATCGGCCGTGGCGGTCTTTTCGCCTACGACGAAGACCTGCGAGACGGCGAGAGGTGTGAGAGTCGAGAGGACGGCCGCAAGGAGAGCCCCTCTGTGCGTGCGCAATGCCATGATGGCACCTCGTTGTAAGAGATAGAGTGCGCTCACGAGGGCAGCTTTGACAAGGGGCTGTTTGCGTGGCGTGAAGTGACCTTGGCAGATGGGGGATAAGAAATTGGCAGGGGCAAAAGCTAAGCGGATTCCTACGCTCCGCTCCTGAATGACAAGCAAAGGAACAAGCAACAGCCGCTGAGATGCGGCGAGTGACAGCTTATCGAGGTGGGTCGTTGACGGAGCGTTGCTGGGGGGTGGAGGAAAGGATCTGAACCAGCGGGGGTGGGGGAGCGGGGATGTTCGATTCCATGGCGGTGTGGGCGGGTGGTGGAGGGACGTCCATGGGGTAGCCGCCGGGGATGATGGGTTTGTGGGTGTAGTTCCAAGCGAACTCGCGGGTGAGCCGAGTTACGGCGGCTATGGCGAGGAGAAGAGCGAAGGCGGTGAAGAGGGCGGCTTCGGGGCCGAAGTCGGCGCCGGTAACGGTGTGGCGACCGGCGGCGAAGCTTTGAAAGACAGAGGCAAGATCGGTCGAGCCGGCGACGGGAAGGCCGAACAGGATGCCGAGGCTGGCGGTGAAGGCGAAGTTAAGTCCCCAGCCGAGCCAGAGGCCGTGGGTGCGGAGCCAGCAGACGGAGAGTAGGACGCCGAACAGCGCCATGACGAGGACTCCGAGAGCGGTGGAACCGGGGCTAAAGGCGAAGAGCAGACCGTAGAGCAGGGAGAGGGTGAGAGTTGCGCCGACCGGACCGGTGGCTTCCATGAGGCGGCGGAATGCGTACCCGCGGAAAGCGACTTCGAGCGCGAGTGTGCCGAGAGCGGCTCCGATCAGAGACGCGGCGAGGTAAAGGAAGGCGCGGGGCTCGGTCCAGAGCTGGATGTGGAGAGTGCCGAAGAGGAGGATGGGGAGGATCGAGAGGAGAAGTGCGGACCAGCCGACGGCGGCACCGATTCCCCACTCCTGACGGGCGGTGGGGCGGGCCGGGAGGCCGAGGAGGTCGCGGGTGGAAGACCGGCGGTGGGAGATGAGGTCGAGGGCGTAGAAGCCGACGAGGAGGAGAAAGAGAAGAAAGAGCGGTTTGAGGACGGTGCCGAGCGCGAGGAGATCGAGGCGCTGGGAGATGCCGGAGGCGGAGCGGGAGGCGAGCTCGCGTGCGGCCAGGAACCAGGTGATCGCGGCGATGGAGATGGCGAGATCAAGAGTCTTGCTGGGGCGGGGCGGGGGTGGAGTGGGTGCGAACGCCGGCAAGGGTGAAGGGCTCCGTGGGGCTGGTTGGGCTGACAAGATGAAGCAGGATCCTTCGCTTCGCTCCTGAAGAACAAGCAAAAGAACAGGCAAACGGCAAAAGCAGATTCCCTGCGGGAATGACAGACAGAAAAACAGGTACAGACAGAAGAGCAAGGACAGACAAAAAAGCAACAGCCACAGCGATGGCGTAGTTTTTACGCGGTGGTATAGAACTGGGCGATGTTGCGGAATTTGGTGTAACGCTGCTCCAGCAGGTCTTCGACCGGCATCTGCTCGAGAGTGCGAAGGATCTGCCGGAGGCGGTGTCCGACCAGAGCGAAGCCCTCGGCAGGGTCGGCCTGCGTGCCTCCGGGGGGCTCGGCGATGATTTCGTCCACACAGCCCAGGCGTTTGACGTCGACGGCCGTGTATTTGAGAGCGGCGGCGGCCTGCTGCTTTTTGCTGGCGTCCTTCCACATGATGGAGGCGCAGCCCTCGGGCGAGATGACGGAGTAGATGGCGTTCTCGAGCATGAGGACGCGGTCTGCGACTGCGAGTGCAAGCGCTCCGCCCGAGCCGCCCTCACCGGTGATGGTGGCGATGGTGGGGACGCGGAGCCGAGACATTTCGCGGAGGTTGCGGGCGATGGCCTCACCCTGCCCGCGCTCTTCGGCACCGAGCCCGGGATTGGCGCCGGCGAGATCGATGAAGGTGAAGATGGGCCGGCCGAACTTTTCGGCGATTTTCATGGCGCGGAGGGCTTTGCGATAGCCCTCGGGATCGGGCGAGCCGAACTTCCGGGCGACACGCTCCTTGAGGGTGCGGCCCTTGAGATTGCCGATAACGAGGACGGGTACACCGTCGAGCCGGGCCATTCCGCAGCTCATCGCGGCGTCATCGGCGAAGGCACGGTCGCCGTGAATCTCGCTGAAGTCGGTGAACAGGGCTTCGATGAAGTCCATGGGGTAGGGCCGCTGGGGGTTGCGGGCGGTTTCGGTTCTGATCCACGCTTCGGGTACCGGGGGAGCAGCCGCGGCCTGGAGCGCGATGTTCCTGATGGGATCTTGGTCTGCCATTCTGGGTCGGTTATCCCTTTTGATTGTAGAGCATCAGGGGCGATGGGAGGGATGGGGGCCGAGGTCGAGGAGATCGCTCCACGCGGTGCTATACGGATCGCGAAGAAAGAGCAGAGCGAAGATGACGAAGCCGTAGACGAGCTGGAACCCTGCGGTCGGCCAGTCCTGCCGGATTGTGACGCCGATCATCAGAACGGTCATAAAGAGCATGGCTACGGTGAGGGTGGCCCGGGTGAAGAGCGCGAGCGTGAGCAGGATGCCGAGGGTGAGCTCGATCCAGGGGATGGCCAACGCGAAGGCATGGACCATGGGGGCGGGCAGAAGCGGGGACGACATCTGGGCGGTCATGGCCGCGGCGAAGGCAGGGACGCCATGGTAGATGCGGGTGACGCCGTGGCCGAGCAGGTTGACGCCAAGGATGAGGCGGAGGAGGGCGTAGGCCCAGCGGCGCTCGGTGTCCCGGAGGGCAGCCAATTGTTCGGCGACGCGCACGTCGGTGGAGATTGCGATTTCACGCTCAGGCATGAGGCGAACGGTCATGGGTGTATTGGATGCTTCCGAAAGGGAGGGAGAGTGGCGCGAGGAAGCGATTACAGGGTCCCGTTCTGGGACGGGCCGGAGCGGGTGCTTTGCGAGAGATTAGCAGGGACCCAAGCGAAACAGCGGATTCCCTTCGGGAAGGACAGACAGAAAAGCAAAGGCGTAGCTCCATTCGGAGGTGCTCCTCGTTGCTCGAGACTCTTTAGTCGATGACGCGTACGCCGCCGCGGCCGACGAGCTCTTCGATGCGGTCGATGAAGAGGCGGTCGGCGGCGACGAGGACGTCGTGGGGTTCGAGGACCGCGCAGAACTCGCCGGGCTCTTCGAGATCGAGCAGGAGCTTGCCTTTGCCCGGAGCGGCGACGAAGATGGCGTGGAGTTTTTCGAGCAGGGCGACGTCAGGGTTGTGGAGCGGGACCTTGATGCGGAGGCTCTCGGGCAGCTTGAGCTTGACGTCTTCGAGCGCCTGGATATGGGAGACGGCGAGCTTGGGGGCTGCAGTCTTCTTCGCCGCGGAGGACGCCACGAACGAGGACGGGGACGTCGATTTTTAGCTATTCGGCGAGCTTTTCGTAGGACTGCGGAGAAGGCGATCAGTTCGATCTTGCCGACGGTGTCTTCGAGGGTGGCCTGGGCGTACATCTCGCCGGAGCGCTTGGATTTGGCGACTTTGAGACCGGTGATGACGCCGGCGATGGTGATCTCGTTTCTGCGGCTCGGCGCTGACCGCGGCGGAAGACCTGGGGCTCGGGCTTCATCTCGCAGGCGGTGGCGGTGTCGACGACCTTGAGATTGCGGAGCTTCTCGCGGTACTTGTCGAGGGGGTGGCCGGAGACGAAGAAGCCGAGGACGTCCTTCTCGTTTCCGAGGCGGGTGTGCTCGTCCCACTCGGGAGCGTTTGGGAGGGCTTCTTCGGCCTGGATCTGAGTCGGGCCGTCGTCGAAGATGCCGAAAAGTCCGTGCTGGCCGGCGGCTGCGTCGCGCTGCGACTTCTGGGCGCGCTCCATGGCTTTGTCGAGGGCGGCGGAGAGCTGGGCGCGGTGGCCGAAGGTGTCCATGGCGCCGGCCTTGATGAGGGACTCGAGGACGCGCTTGTTGAGGAGGCGGAGGTCGACTTTTTCGCAGAACTCCCAGAGGGAGGCGAAGCCCTGCTTGCCTTCCTTTCTGCAGTGCTTCGCGGGCGCTGAGGATGGATTCGATGGCGTTGTGGCCGACGTTCTTGATGGCAGCGAGGCCGAACCCGATGGCGTTGCCGCGTTGGGGGTGAAGTTGGCGGCGGAGATCTGGACGTTGGGCGGGAGGACGGTGATGTCGATCTCACGGCACTCGGAGATGTACTTGACGACGTTCTCGGGCTTGGAGGTTTCGGAGGTGAGGAGCGCGGCCATGAACTCGACCGGGTAGTGGGTCTTGAGCCAGGCGGTGTGGTAGGCGAGCAGGGCGTAGGCGGCGGAGTGCGACTTGTTGAAGCCGTAGCCGGCGAACTGGGCCATGAGATCGAAGATCTTACCGGCGATGTCTTTGGGGTGCTTGTTGGCGGCGGCTCCGGACATGAAGCGGTCGCGCTGCTTTTCCATCTCGGCGGGGTCTTTTTTGCCCATGGCGCGGCGGAGGAGGTCGGCCTCACCGAGCGCGTATCCGGCGACGGAGGCGGCGATCTGCATGACCTGCTCCTGGTAGACCATGACGCCGAGGGTCTCCTGGAGGATGGCTTCCATTTCTGGCAGGTCGTATTCGACCGCGCGGCGTCCCCACTTGCGCTCGATGAAGTCGTCGATCATCGACATGGGGCCGGGCCGGTAGAGGGCGTTGAGGGCGGTGAGGTCTTCGACGCGGTTGGGCTTGTAGCGGCGGAGGACATCGCGCATGCCGCCGGACTCGAACTGGAAGATGCCTGAGGTGAGGGCGCGGTGGAAGACCTTCTCGTAGGTCTCGGCGTCGTCGAGCGGGACGAGGCTCATGTCGACGGTCTCGTTGCGGTTCTGCTTGATGAGCTTGAGGCAGTCGTCGATGACGGTGAGGGTGGTCAGGCCGAGGAAGTCCATCTTGAGCAGGCCCATCTTTTCGACGGCCTTCATGTCGTAGGCGGTGACGATGGCCTCGTCCTTGGTGCGGGTGACGGGGACGAGCTCGGTAAGGGGCTGGGGGGCGATGACGACGCCGGCGGCGTGGACGCCGGCTCCGCGGACGAGGCCTTCGAGGCGAAGGGCCGCGTCGATGAGCTCCTTGATACGCGGGTCGGAGTCATAGGCGGCGGCGAGGGGAGTTGACTCCTTGAGGGCCTGCTCGATGGTGATGCCGATGGTGGGCGGGATGAGCTTGGCGATGCGGTCGACTTCGCCGTAGGGCATGTCGAGGGCACGGCCTACATCCTTGATGGCGGCTTTGGCGGCCATGGTGTTGAAGGTGATGATCTGGGCGACCTGGTCGGAGCCGTATTTGGCGCGGACGTACTCGATCACCTCGCCGCGGCGGTTCATGCAGAAATCGATGTCGATATCGGGCATGGAGACGCGTTCGGGGTTGAGGAAGCGCTCGAAGAGCAGCTCGTTCTGGAGCGGATCGATGTCGGTGATCTCCATGACGTAGGCGACGAGCGAGCCGGCGGCTGATCCGCGGCCTGGACCGACGGGGATCGACTGCTCGCGGGCGTAGCGGATAAAGTCCCAGACGATCATGAAATAGCCGGGAAACTTCATGGCCTTGATGCAGTCGAGCTCGCGGTCGAGGCGGGCGTGGTAGTCGGGGATGGTCTTCTTGAGCAGGCCGCGGTCGCGGAGGTGGGCGACGGCGGTTTCGAGGCGCTTCTGCAGCCCTTCGCGGCAGACCTTCTCGAAGTAGGTCTCGAGAGTCTCACCTGGCGGGGACGGGGAAGTCGGGGAAGGGATCGCTAACCTTGGACATCTTGAGATTGCAGCGGTCCACGAACTGCATGGTTCGCGTACAGACCTCCTCGTGTCCTGCAAAAGTCCGGTGCATCTCGTCGGCGGACTTGATGTAGAACTCCTGCGTGTCGAACTTGAAGCGCTTGGGATCGTTCATGGATGCCGGCGGTCTGGACGCAGAGCAGGATCTCGTGGGCGCGGCTGTCGTCGCCGGCGACGTAGTGGGAGTCGTTGGTGGCGATGAGCGGGATGTCCGAGCTCGCGCTCGAGCTTGAAGAGCTGGTCGCAGACGTTGCTTGTCGGGTTCGAGGCCGTGGTCCTGGATTTCAAGGAAGAAGCTGTTCTTGCCGAACATCTCGGAGAACTGGCCGGCGGTGCGCTTTGCTTCGTCGTACTTGCCTGCCATGAGGTGCTGGTTGAGCTCGCCGGCGAGGCAGCCGGAGAAGCCGATGAGGCCCTCGGTGTGGCTGGCGAGGAAGTCCTTCGAGACGCGGGGCTTGCGGTAGAAGCCGTGGAGGGCGGCCTCGGAGGTGAGGCGGACGAGATTGCGGTAGCCAGCCTCGTTTTCGGCGAGGACGAGGAAGTGGTTGTAGCCTGTCGGCAAGTGTGCGGTGGTCGTCAGTCTTGGAGAGGTAGAGCTCGCAGCCGAGGATGGGCTTGATGCCCTTCTTGCCCATGGCGTCGAAGAAGTGGACGGCGCCGTAGATGTTGCCGTGGTCGGTCATGGCGGCGGCGGTCTGGCCGATTTTGGATAGGTGGGCGGCGAGCTTGTCTACGTCGCAGGCGCCATCGAGGAGGGAGTAATCGGTGTGGAGATGGAGGTGCGTAAACTCGGCTGCCATTGCCTCTAGTTTAGTGCGCTCGCTCGGACAATGCAGTTGAGGAAAAGGCGGGACCGAATCGAGCGTGAGGCGTGGTGGACCTGATGCGACTGGGACAGAACTCTGACGAGGGTAGACGTCTCGACTAGTGTGCCGTGGCTGGCGGCAAAAACGGAGTTGCGGGGAAGCCGAGGAGGCTAAGACGAGTGCAGTAGGCGGCTTCGGCGGCTTCGAGCACGAGGATTTTCTCGGTGGTGTATTCGGGTGGCCAGTGCGCGGCGTGGGTGCTCCACGGGAAGTGGTAGTGGGCGAGGATGAGGCTGGCTCGGGGCAGGTGACTGGGAGAGCTGACGACCTCGGCGCTGCTCCAGCCAAAGGCGCGCATGATGCGCTGGCTGAAGTAGATGTTCTGGACCGTGTTGCTGGCGAAGCGCTCCTCGACGACGTCAGCCGGCCGGACGCCCTGGTTGAGCGCCAGAACCGCCATGGTGTGGGCTTCGACGACTCCGTTGTGAGCGGCTCCGCCGGTCATGATGAGATGGGGGGCGACGCCGGCGCGGTACTCGCGGACCCCTTCGAGGACGCGCTCGCGCTGCTCGGGCGAGGGCGAGCCATCGGGGAGGGACGGCGTGCCGAGCACGATGAGCGTGTCGAAGTGGGCCTGCTGCGTGTTGTGCCTTGGAATAGTGCGGAAACGGACCGCGACGGCGACGACGGCAAGCAGAAGCAGGCCGAGAATGGCGAGCGGAATGAGCCAGGGATGTAGGCGCTGAGCGGGTGTCTGGTTGGAGGAAGTCAGCGGAGTTGCGCTCCTGCAGGTGCGTTGCCGTTATCGAGCGGGAGGATGCCGACGGCTTTGAGGAGCCTTCGTTCCGTAGAGAAGTGAATAACCAAATAAGGACGGGACGGGTGCGTGGTTCTGTACCTACTCAGGTCAACCCCAGAAAGACCCGTAGCGCCTGATCGACTTTGTCGACGATTGCCCTTTCTGCGGAGCCTATATGGCCGCCGATGCGATCTATCGGGATCGTTTGCAAGTTGTCTACCATAATCTCGGACACTTTGCGCAGACCGTTTGCAGCGCTCGGGTGGATAGGCACACGTACCGACGGCATACGCGTGAGATCGCTCGTTAGAAGCGCTACCGTGACGTTTTCAGATTCTTCGAACACGCGTGCCTGGATCACAAGTGCCGGTCTCGGCTTGTTGAATGGTGACGGAGGCGCAATGATTACAGTGTCGCCGCGTTTCACTGCCAGCTATCCAGAGCGTCCCAGTGCACTTCTGTGCGGTCAGCGTTTCTTGTTCGGCGGTCGTGCGCGGCAATTGCGAGCATCTGGCGGCGGTACTCCGCTTCGAACTCCGGAGTGCCGACTTTTGTCATGTCGAGCTCCTGCCCGGGCGCGTCCTGCTCAAGGCCCGATTTTGGTGCGCTTGCCATGCGATGAGTCTACTCCACGACTGGGTGAAAGCCCTGGGCTCACGGGAGGCGAACCAAGTGCTCCGCGAGGTCGACGTAGAGATCGACGGCGTCGAGCAGCTCCTTTTTGGCGATCTTTTCGTCGGGGGTGTGGGCGACGTGGATGGAGCCGGGGCCGAGGAGAAAGGGTTCGCCCCAGGCGGTGAGCGAAGGGATGTCGGTGGTGAACTTGGCGATCATGGTGGGAAGGTTGTCAACCTGCCGCATACGGACGAAGGGCAGGTCGAGCGAGAAGCGGACTTCGGCGCGGTTGCCGACGGTCGCGAGTATCTGCTCGCGGGTGGGTTCGGAGGGGCCGACCAGGCGGACGAGGAGATGGGCCTCGGCTTTGTCGGCGATGACGTTGGGGGCGCGGCCGCCATGGAGGATGCCGATGTTGAGGGTGGATTGGCCGTCCTCGCCCAGGGAGGGCTCAAAGGGGAGCGGCATGGCGCGGAGGTCGTGGAGAGCTTCGACCAGCTTGTTAATGGCGGAATCGCCGAGCTCGGGGTAAGCGGAGTGTGCCATTGTGCCATGTGCGTAAAGCTCGACGCGGAGGGCGCCTTTGCTGGCAACGGCGAGGCGATTGTCGGTGGGTTCGCCGTTGATGAGAAAGCGGGAGCCCTTGGGGTGGAGATTGGCGGCGGCCGCTCCGGCGGAGTCACGCTCTTCGCCGACGACGAAGAGGAGGCCGACCTTGATTCCTGCATCGCGGAGGCGGTCGGCGGCGGCGATCTGCGCGGCGATGATGCCCTTGGCGTCGCAGCTGCCGCGGCCGTAGAGGAATTCGTCGTCTTCACGGAGGCCGAAGAAGGGCGGGACGGTGTCCATATGGGTAGAGAGGACGACGTCGGGGGTGACGCCAGGGAGGGCGGCGTAGACGTTGAAACGTTCGTCGGAGGAGGCAATGGCGGCGGCGTGGTCAGGCTGGTCCGGCTGTGCGACGGGAGTGCGTTCCACGGCGTAGTGCTGTGCTTCGAGGTACTCGTGAAGGAATGCGCCGGCGTGGCCCTCGTGGAAGGTCGTGGACTCGATATTGACGAGGCGGCGGGTGAGGTCGATCGGGTCGACGGCCATGGGGACAGGATACGTGACGATTGCGGGCGACCAACCGAGGAGCGGTGGCTCTCGATAGACTGGCTGCATGAGCTTGGAAGCAGGACGAGGTTCGGGTGTGCGGTCACAGGTGCGGACGATCGAAGATCTGCGGGGCCCGGAAGGGCGGCTCGAAGCGCTGCTGAATACGGGCGTTGACGACGCACCGTACGCGGCGCTGGTGTGTCATCCGCATCCGCCAACCGGAGGCACCATGCACAACAAGGTGGTGTATCACGCGATGAAGGCGTTCAGCGGAATGGGGCTGCCGGTGGTGCGTTTCAACTTTCGCGGGACGGGGCTGAGCGAGGGCCGCTTTGACGATGGCCGGGGAGAGCAAGGCGATGTAACGGCTGCTCTGGACTGGATGGACGAGAAGCTGGGGTTGCCGATCCTGTTCGCGGGGTTTTCTTTTGGATCGTATGTGGGGCTGCGGGCGTGTTGTGGCGACGATCGTGTGAAGGGACGCGTGGGCCTGGGTCTGCCGGTACGCGCCGCGGGACGGGACTACACGTATGCGTTTCTGCGGGAGTGTGAGGGACCGCGGCTCTTTATCAGCGGGGACCACGATCAGTTCAGCCCAAAGGAGGTGCTGGAGCCGGTGTTCGCGAGCCTGCCAGAGCCGAAGCGGCTGGTGTGGGTGGCGGGTGCGGACCACTTCTTTCAAAGTGTGCCGGGGTCGCCTGAGCCGAAGCTGGCGGTGATGCAGGAGGCGATTCGGAGCTGGCTTCGGGACAGCTTCGGACTTCAATAAGGACCTAGAATTCAGGACCGACCGCTACGGCCGCGCTTCGGTCGGGATAACAGCATGGCGGTGACGCCAGGAGTGACGATTCACGTTGCGGACGCCGCGAGCATCGTTTCGGGATGATGCTGGTGAGGAGAGGTCAGGAGGTCACGCAACAGATTGACCGCCTGGTCAACGTGCGTGCGGTCGATGATCAGTGGCGGAAGAAAGCGGATCACGTTGCCCTGGACACAGTTCAACATGATTCCCTGAGCGAGAGCCGCCTCGACGATCGGGCGAGCAGGGACATTGAGTTCAATCGCCTGCATGAGGCCAGCGCCGCGGCTCTCGACAGCTGCATCGAGTTCATCCACGATGCCCTGCAGCCGCTGCTTAAGGTAAGCGCCGGTCTCGTCGACGCGCGACAAAATCGCCTCGTCTTCCATTATGGAGAGGAACTCGAGGCCAAGCCGACAGGCTAGCGGGCTGCCGCCCAGGGTGCTGCCGTGCTTCGCCATGCCGAAGGTATGGAAGAGATTTTCCGTGACGAGGATGGCGCTGAGCGGAAGGCCGCCGCCGAGGGGCTTTCCCAAGATCAGAATATCTGGCTGCACGCCGCTTGGCTCGTAGGCAAACCAACGGCCCGTACGGCCGAGACCGCTCTGGATCTCGTCGAAGATAAGAACCGCACCGTGCCGGGTGGCCAGGCGCCGAGCCTGCTGCAGGAACTCCGGGGTGCACCCGTAAACACCACCCTCGCCGAGCAGCGGTTCGAGGAGAATGGCGCAGGTGTCCTCGTTCACGGCGGCCTCGAACTGGCGGGAATCGTTCCGGTCGATAAAGGTTACGGCAGGCAGACCGGGACCGAAGTCCTCCTGATATTTCTGCTGGCCGGTGACGGAGAGCGAGCCGAAGGTGCGTCCGTGGTAGGAGGAGCGCAGCGCAACGATGCCGTGCTTCCGGGGGGAGAAGTTGCGGGTTCCGAAGCTGCGGGCGAGTTTGAGTGCGCCCTCTACGGCCTCGGAGCCGCCGGTCGAAAAGAAGGCGCCGGTCATGCCGGCGAGATCGCAGAGACGTTCGGCGAGGTGGCTCGGGTGAGGGTTGCTATAGTGTGGCGAGAGATGGATGAGGCGGGCGGCCTGATCGGCCATCACGGCAAGCATCCGCGGGTGAGCGTGGCCGAGCGCGTTGACGCCGAGGCCGGCCATCATATCGAGGTAGCGCTTTCCGTCGAGGTCGTAGAGGTGCACGCCGTCTCCGCGCTCCATGACTACGGGATACCGGGCGTAGACGGGGAGCATGCGGTCGTTGTCGCGCTTCAGGATGGCGCCGGCGGTTGAGCTGGGGTGAAACGGGTCCATACCCTTCAGTTCACAGTATGGAGGGGTGAAGGTCAAGGGAAACCCCCAGAGGAACCAACGTGGATGATTCGGCGTATGGAACACACACACGGCATGAGAATTGCGGATGATCTATGATTTTCTGTAGCAACGTGTCTCAGGAATCATTGCGGTAAACATGCGTCCATGCACCGGCTGGGCACTTTGCAAAGCATTTCTCTTTGGCCCCAAATCTGCTTAATCAGTGACGGGAATGACCAACGCGTTCCAAAACCGGGTGATCGCCGTCACGCTGGCGCTGCTGACGCTGGCTGCCTGCGTCCTCGCGGGTTTCAATCTCAGGAATGAGCGACGCTTCGACGTTCCCACCGATGGCGCGTGGTGGCTGGAGTCGACGGGTGGAGGTCTTCGGGCCGAACGTGTCCCGGCGGGCTCTCCGGCGGACCGTGCGGGAATCCGAACCGGGGATACGGTGATCGCGATCGACGACCGGCCCGTGCAGAGGTTGGCGCCGTTTGTGCGAGAGCAGTTCCGCAGCGGCATCTGGTCTCACGCGACCTACACGATTTTGCGGCCGGTGCCTGCCGGATCGGCATCCCGTCCGGTGGCGAAGCTGGACATTCCGGTGATCCTGGAGCCGGCCGACCGGTCCATCAACCAGGGCTTGCGGTTTATCGCTCTGGTGTATCTCTCCATCGGGATTTACGTCCTGTTTCGGCGGTGGACGGCTCCGAAAGCGACCCATTTTTACGTCTTCTGCCTGGCCTCGTTTGTCTTATACGCCTTCAAGTACACGAGCGAGCTGGATCTGCTGGACTGGATCATCTACTGGGGCAACCTCGCCGCTGCCGCTCTGCAGCCTGCGCTGTTTCTCCATTTCGCGGTGAGCTTTTCTAACACCCCGGATGCCGCTCGGCGGCGGCGCATTGGGCGCGCGATCGCAATTCTGGCGATCTACCTGCCTGGCGCCTTCCTGGTGGGGCTACAAATCTGGGCGATCCGCTTCTGGTCTGCGACGGAGCTGCTGAATCACCGGCTGGATCAGATTGCCGTCGGGTACCTGGCGATGTATTACGTGATCGCGGCGGTGGTCTTCTGGTCGCGTTACACCCGGACGACGACTTCGGCGCTGGAGCGGCAACAGCTGAAGTGGCTCTCGCGCGGCACGCTGCTGGCGGTGACGCCATTCACGCTGGTATATGCGATTCCCTACATGGCGGACTGGTCGGTACCAGGCCTGCTGACCAAGATCGCCGGGCTATCGCTGGTGTTTGTGCCGTTGACGTTCAGCTGGGCGATCGTGCGTTACCGGCTGATGGACGTCGATCTGATCTTCAAGCGTGGCGTGACCTATACTCTTGCGACCGCGGCGCTGGTCGGGACGTACTTTCTGATCGTCGCTGTTACAGCAGAGATGGTGCATACACGTCTCCCAAACCTGAAATGGTGGGGGCTGGTCGCGGCAATCACAATCACCGGCCTGGTCTTTGATCCGTTGAAGCGGGCGATCCAGGGCCGGGTCGATCGCGTGTTCGACCAGAAGCGTTTTGACTACCGCGAGACGCTGGTGGAGTTCGGACGCGGGCTGAATGCGCAGACCGATCTGCGCACGCTGGTGGACTCGATCGTTGAAGCGTCTGCCACAGACTCTGTTGATCACCCGGGTGGCTGTGTTTCTCGCTGACGATCCGGAGTCGGGACCGAAGCAGCAGTTCCAGCAGTTTCAGTTAGCGGCGTCGCATGGACTGACCAACCTGGAATCGGGCGATCTTCAGACGCTGGACCTGCGCTTCCTGGACTTCGACCATGCGGGCTCGAACAATCATATTTTTCTGGAGAATCCGCAGCAGGTGCTGCGGCTGCCGGAGCTGCAGCGCCAGAGTGCGGCCAGGCTGGACCTGAACTATTACCTCCCATGCCGGGCGGCGAATCGCGAGGGCGCGGGAACGAGAACAGTCGCGGTGCTCGGCTTCGGGAGAACGGAGCACGGCGACTTTTTATCGAGCGAAGATGTAGAGCTACTGGAGTCGCTCGCGAGCTACATCGGCATCGCCATTCAGAACGCGCAGCTTTACCAGCGACTCGAGCAGAAGATATCGGAGTTCGAGCGGCTGAAGGACTTCCACGAGAACATCCTTGAGTCGATCAATGTGGGTGTGTTCGCGGTCGATCTGGACGACCACGTCGAGAGCTGGAACCAGCAGATGGAGGCGATGTTCGGTCTTCGCCGGGGCGAGGCCGTGCGCCAGCCCTTGAGCGCGCTCTTCCCCCCCGATTTCGTCGAGAAGTTCGACAGCGTACGAGGCGAGTATGGAACGCACACGCTCTACAAGTTCCGGCTGAGCCTGCCCAGCGGAGAACAGCGCACGGCCAATATCGCGATCGCGCCGTTGCTCACGCGCGACCTGAAGGTCGTCGGTCGCATTCTTCTGGTGGACGACATCACCGATCGTACCCAGCTCGAAGAACAGCTAACGCAGGCGGAGAAGCTTTCCTCGATCGGCCTGCTGGCCGCGGGTGTGGCGCACGAGGTGAATACGCCGCTTGCAGTCATCTCGAGCTATACGCAGATGCTGACCAAGCAGATGAGCGCCGATAAGCGGCTGGCGCCAATGCTCGAGAAGATCACGCAGCAGAGCTTTCGCGCTTCGGAGATCGTGAACGGGCTGCTGAACTTCTCGCGAACCGGCAGCACGGACTTCGCGGGCACGGACCTGAACGCGCTGATCCGCGACACGGTCACTCTGATCGATCACCAACTGAAGACTGCGGGGATTCATGTGAACCTCGAACTCGAGCCGCACGCTTGCCCAGGTCCACGGCAACCAGGGCAAGCTCCAGCAGGTGATGTTGAATCTTACTGCTGAACGCCAAGGATGCGATGTTTCAGCACGCTGGATGCCAATATGCGGATTGCGACGGAGAACGTGGGCGGCCGCGTGGTGGTGCGGATTCAGGACTCCGGGCAGCGGAATCAAGCAGGAGCATCTCCATCGCATCTATGATCCGTTTTTCACGACCAAGACGAAGCCGCAGGAGGGCGAGCACAAAGGAACGGGACTTGGGCTTGGCGGTGAGCTACGGCATCATGCAGGAGCATGGCGGCAAGATTCACGTGGAGAGCGAGATGGGGATCGGGACGACGTTTCTGCTCGACTTCCCTGCAATGAATGGAAGGCCCGGCCTTTACCCGGGCACACGGTCCGACAGCACCCGGCACGGCGAGAGGGAAGAGATCCATGCATGAAGCAACAGAGCTGGTCGATGTGGCCGCGGTGGCTGCTCCAAACGACGCATCACACACCGGGCCCAGCATACTGATCATCGACGACGAGGCTGCTATCCGAGAGTCGCTCGAGACGCTGTTGACGCTTGAAGGCTTCAGCGTCGTGATGGCACCCGACGGCAACACCGGTCTCGATCTGCTGTCGCGCAACGAGTACGATCTGCTGCTGCTCGATCTCGCACTGCCGGGTGAGAGCGGCATCGATCTGCTGCCGCGAATCGTCGAGATGCAGCCGAGCTCTGCCGGTCATCATGATCACCGCGTTCGGGACGGTCGGCAATGTCGTCGACGCGATCCGCGCGGGGGCGAAGAACTTCATCCAGAAGCCCTGGGACAACGAGAAGCTGCTGGCGGATATTCGCACCGCGATCGCTCGTCACCGGGCCGAAGAAGAGGTCGTTCAGCTCAAGCGGGTGCTGAAGCAGCGGTACAACTTCGAGAACATCGTTGGCAAGAGCGAGCCCATGCTGCGGCTGTTTGACCTGGTGGCGCAGGTTGCGCCGAGCCGCTCGACCGTTCTGCTGCAAGGCGAGAGCGGCACCGGCAAGGAGCTGATCGCCAAGGCGCTCCATGCGAACTCGCCGCGCCGCGACAAGCCGTTTGTGCCGGTCAATACGGGCGCGGTGCCATCGGACCTGCTGGAGTCGACGCTGTTCGGCCATGTCAAGGGAGCGTTCACATCCGCGGTGAGCTGCGAAGAAGGGCCTGTTCGAGATTGCGAACGGCGGAACGCTGTTTCTCGATGAGATCGGCACCATGGGCATGGACATGCAGGCGAAGATCCTGCGCGTTCTGCAGGACCGGCGCTTCATGCAACTTGGCGGCGTGCACGGAGATGCAGGTCGATGTGCGCATCATCGCGGCGACGAACGTGAATCTGCAGAATGCGGTGCGGGAGGGGCGCTTTCGCGAGGACCTTTTCTACCGCCTCAACGTGATCTCGCTGGAGCTGCCGCCGCTGCGCGCGCGGCGCGGCGATATTCCTCTGCTCGCGACGCATTTTCTGAATTTGTATGCGGAGGAGAACGGGACCGGAGAGCGCGTGCTCTCGCCGGAGGCGCTGCGGGTGATGCTGGAGTATGAGTGGCCGGGCAATGTGCGGGAGCTTGAGAATGCGATGGAGCGTGGGGTGGTGCTGTCGACCTCGCGGGTGATCCCGCCCGACCTGCTGCCGCCGCAGCTTGAAGGGCAGCACGTACACATCGGCGGCGCTTGAGCATCAGCCGGACGCTTCCCTGTTCGACTTGATGGAAGAGATTGAGCGGCGCATCATCGCGGACCGGCTGGAGCGCTGCCACTGGAACCAGACGGAGGCGGCAGAGTACTTCAAGATTCCGCTTGTCGACGCTAAACCAGAAGATCAAGCGGTTGAATGTCGAGGTGAAGAAGCGGAACGCGGGACTGAGACCGATCTAAGCGGGAGCGTCCACGAGAGGCTTAGCGCGGATTTGCACGGACGACACCGACCTAGAAACTGGAGCACGTTTTCGGAGGGCCAAAAGAGAAAAGCAGGTCCCCTCCACTGCGCTCCCTCCGGTCGGGATGACTGGATTTGGAAACCCATGCCTCATGCGGCATCTGTGCTCGTTCCCGGTTGGATGACGATCTTCATGGAGCCGGGCTGAGGGGTTGAGGCGAGGTTGATTCCCGTTACGGCGTCATCGATCGGGAAGCGGTGGGAGATGAGGCGGGTGAGGTCGAAGTGCCGTCGCGGTAGCCTTCGAAGACCAGATCCGCGACCTCGTCCTGGAGGGCGACGGAGGCGCTGTAGGAGCCCATGAGGGTTTTTTCGTCCATGCAGACGGCGGCGGGGTCGAAGGGCGCCTCGCCGTGCTGGGTGGAGGCGAAGAGCATGACGCGGCCGCCGGGGCGGATGGCGTCCATCGCGGTCTGGATGAGGGCGTTGCCACCGACGGCGACGAGGGCGACGTCGGCTCCGCGGCCTTCGGTGGCGGCTTTCAGGGCGGCGACGACGTCGCTGCCGGGCGTCGAGTGGGTGGTTGAGGCCGAACTGCGCGGCGATGGCGTGGCGCTCGGGGTAGAGGTCGCTGGTGAGGACGGTGGCACCGGTACGCTGGGCAAGGGCAGCGAGCAGGATGCCGATGGGTCCCTGGCCGATGACGAGGACGGTCTCGTCGGGCTGGAGGTTGAGCAGCTTCACGGCCTTGTAGCAGGTGTTGACGGGCTCGAGGAAGGCGGCCTGCTCGAATGGGATGTCGTCAGGGATGCGAATGACGCCGCGCTCGACGATCCAATCCATGACGCGGATGTACTCGGCGAAGCCTCCGCCGGAGGGCTCGCGAAGCCGGCGGTGCAGCCAACTTTCTTGTAGGTCTCGCACTGGGCGAAGGTCTGTTTGCGGCAGAAGTAGCAGTCGGCCGCAGGGGATGTGGTGGTAGGCCATGACACGGTCGCCGACGCTGAAATTCGTGACGGCTTCGCCGACCCGGGCCACGGTGCCGGCCATCTCGTGTCCGAAGACGCGCGGGGCGGAGTGAGAGCCGGTGTGGATCTTCTTGAGGTCTGTACCGCAGATGCCGCAGGTATCGATGCGGATGAGGAGTTCGCCGGGGCCGATCTCGGGGACGGGCACGGTTTCGACGCGGACGTCGTTGATGCCGCGGTAGACGGCGGCGCGCATCCTTGGCGGGACGGAGGTACCCTCCCCCCCGGGGCGACTTGCGCTAAGGTCTTTGATTGCAGGAGATGCAGCTTCGATGCGGCGCAAACTATTCATAAAAATGGACTTATGGCTAAAGTATACATTTCAAGCAGTTTAGGTTCAGGGAGCAAGTTCAGTTCTACTCCTGCTCTGTATCTATTCTACGAGGTGCACACAGCAAGTACGCCAGACCGTCGGCAGGGCTACCCGTGTCCGGACTCAGGTTGTGAGGCAGCGCTCGGCAATTGCTGAGGTCAGAGCTTAAAGCGGTAGCGCAGTTCGGCGTAGATCTCACGCGGATCGTTGTAGTGGAAACCTCCAAAGGTCAGGCTGTTGTCGAGCAGGACGCGGCGATTGGCGACGTTTGTGGCGGTAACGGACAGTCTCATGGATTGACCGAAGCCTTTGCCGAGTGAGAGATCGACTCCGGAGTTGTGAGGCAGGTAGTTGTTTGGATAAAGGGACGCCGGGTCGGGGTTGCCGTTATGCAGGCCGGAGCCGTAGTAGACGTTGGTGGAGGCAGTGATGCGGAACGGGAGAGTGGCATTGAAGCCCACATTGAGCGTGTTCCGCTGATCGTGATCGACTGGGGTGTACGCGAAGCCCTGGTCGCATGCCGGATCGCCGACCGGCGTGCAAATGAGGCCACCGGTGATGTTTCCCCGCTGTTCCGCGATCTGGTTGGAGTAGGCGAGGTGAGCCTGCCCCAAGCGCCAGAGCCGGGGAGAGCGGAGGGTGAGTTCCCATGCGCGAACGAGCGCGCCATCCACGGTAACGGGGTAGTAGATGCTGGAGTTGCCAACGTTGGAGTGATCGAGGAAGTTGTTGATGCGGGTTTTGAACGTGTCGGCATCGAGGAGCCAACCGCGAACCGGGATCTGCACGCCAAACTGATGCTCTTCGTCGCGCTCTCCGTGGAGCGGCTGGAAGTCGGTGTTGTTGGCCTGGGCGAACTGCACGACAGGGCCCTTTGCGGTGAGCAGAGGCGGCGGCTGATAGAAGCGGCCGTAGAAGCCGCGAAAGACCCAGTTGAGCTTCGGGACGCGCACGGCAATGCCGACACGGGGATCGGTCTCGTTCTCGGTGAACTGCCCCTGGAAGTGCGTCTCGCGGAGCCCGGCGATCAGCGTGAGCCAGGAGGTGGCTTTGTAGTTGTCGGAGACATACGCCTCGACCACTCCGCCGGAAGCCGAATCGGGGATGGAGAAGGGCGCAGTGCCCTGACCGTCGTTGAAGGTCGCGCCGAAGACGTATTGGTCGTGCTGGCCGAAGGAGTAGAGACCGGCCTGCAGGGTGTTGCGGGCGATCTCCGCATGTGATGGAGGCCTGCGCCCCGCCGTAGCGGGAGGTGCGATCTGCCGTGGTTGCGACCGGAGTGTCGTTCGGGTCCGCGTGATAATCGGCGCGGTTGTGAGTGGTAGAAGGGCGAAAGTCTGCAGCACGGTAGAGGCACTGAAGGTGTGGAGCCAAGAGAAAGCGGCGAGGCCATCTGTCTCCTGCTGCGTGTCCCGGAGGCCGCTGGAATCGAACTGCTGATTTTCGGGGCTGTCGGGATCGGGGTCGTAGGGGATCTGGAAGTAGTCGTTGCGAAGCTGCGTGACAAGACGAAGTTGGTCTTTCGGCGTTCGGTTGTAGATGAATGAAGCAAACCCACCGTAGCCGTTGCCGGCGTCATGAAAGATCTGACCGATCGGCGGCGACAGGCCGTAGTCGCTGCGATTGCCATTCAAGCTGGCGTAGGAGGCAAACTTCTCCGAATGGTCGCCGAAGTTGATCTGGTCGTTCGTCTGGAGAAAGCTGCCTGCGCTGAGGACGAGTTCAGCCTCGCGGTTGCGCTCGAATCCGGTGCTGCGGAACTACGTTGAAGACGCCGTAGGTGCGATCGCCGACGTCGGAGGTGTAGCTGCCGCGCTGCACCTCGATATAGTCGATATCTTTCGGGTCGATCTGCGCGCCGAGGTTGCTGGCGATGTTTGTGTTCGGAATCTTGCACTGCCGTCGATCAGCCAGCTTACCTGGTGGCCGCCGCGCATGTGCAGCATGTCGTGGCTCATGTAGGCGCCGGGCACGTAGTCGGTGATCATGGCGATGCTGTTGGTGCGGTCCGCTCCGGGAGTCTGGGCGATGACCTGCCTGCTGATGAGTGTGGTTGGGGTGACCGTGTTGACATTAGCCGTTTGCGCCGAGTTCTCGACCGTGACGCTCTGCATGACGGTGCCGAGCTGCAGCTCGAAGTGAAGGGTTGGCGACGTTTCCGACATGAGCGTGAGTCCCTGTTGGACAGATTCGAAGCCGGACGCCGAGACGGTTACGGTGTAGTCGCCAAGGGCGATGGAGGAGAGCGCAAAGGAGCCATCCTGGCCAGTGATTGCGGTCCTGATGAGATCAGAGTTGACGGCGCGGATATCCACGCGTGCGCCGGCAAGGGGGCGATGTTGAGGGTCATGCACGACGCCGTGGACCTGACCAAAGATGCCGGCATGTGCTGCGGACGCACACAGAAAGAGAGAGAAGACAAAGCAGAAGACAAACTTTCGCATGGGAGCTCCTTCGTCACAAAAGCCGACGAAACCTAAGGGCTTTCAGGAGAGAACAGACGGCAGCGCAACGAAGAATTTTTCGCTCAGAAGCGAAGACGATGCGCAGCCGATCTCATCTAGGAGAGGAGCTGCAGGGGCGGCCCACGCTTTTGCCGGGAGCGATCTCGGGAGATGCGCCGCTTCGATTCGGCCTGGGCGACACCGGCGGGATGACTTGCCGAAAGCGCGAAGACAGCCGCCATGGGAGGGGCAGACAAGACATCGGCGTGCGCCGAGACGACGGTTGCCGGGCAGTACGGGCACTTGCCTGGCAGCGAGCGGAAGGCGGGGTCTTGCTCCGCGAGTCGACCGGATTCGCCCATGCTCCTCATGCAGTGGTGCTTTCCATCTTTGCGGCAGCAGATCGGCAGGCTGGCGTCCGCATCCGCTCCAAACGCCAGGAGCGGGGAGACGAGAGGCAGGCCAAAGATCGCCAGCAGCAGAATGGAGAGGATTTTCCGCACTTGAATTTGAGTGGAACACTCCCAGCCTCGCCTCGGCAAGCGCGGACTCGGATCAGATCTCCGCGGGCAGCTGCCGCCGACCGTCATTCGACAGGAATCCGCAGCAGATCCCAAAGTCTGGCTTTGCCGTGCAAGGTTACCCGGACCGCTCGCGTCCCCTGCACTGGAGCCATCCATTCGAGTTCCAGGAGATGTTTGTACATTGCGCAACCGAGAGTGCCGGCCAGGTGGTGCCTGCGTTCGGTCCAATCGAGACAGCGTCGCGCGAGTTTTTTCTGCGCCATGTCGGAGGACGCGAGCTCGACGCCCAACGTTTCGAACCAGGCTCGGCCGGACTGCGTCACCGTGTAGGTTTTTGCGGTAGCCGGTCGAAGCAGCGCACGCTCCAGCAAGGCATCGGTGATCCGAACGCCGAGCCAGCCCGCGAGATGGGCGTAACAGGTGCGGGCGTGGCCCAGGGTACCGGCGCTTGCCTTGCATGTATCTGCGGTTCGGTCTCGAGAGTGAGGCCGCGCGGTCAGGACGAGCAGCGCTTCGATCGCATCGGCGACCTCAGCACTCGAAAGCCGGTAGTAGCGGTGGCGCCCCTGGCGCTCGACACTCAGCAGGCGGCCGTCCACCAGCTTGGCAAGATGGCCACTCGCTGTCTGCGGAGCGACGTTGGCGATTGCGGCGAGCTCTCCGGCAGGCAGGGCAATGCCACCCATGAGACTGAGCAGAATAGCGGAGCGCCCGGGGTCGCCGAGGAGGTTGGCGGTATGTGAGAGGTCATGATTCATACAAAGGGATTGTTGCGCTGAATGAAACGAGATACTTCGGCTGCCAGCGAAGTATATCGGGGTCTTTGGACCCTAGGATGCGTCTGGAGGCGACCGATGATTACGCTCTATCTTCGTTACACAATCAACCCCAACAAGCTATCCGATTTCGCAGCCTATGCCGCGGCTGAGGCGGCACCCATCCGTGAGTGCGGCGGCGATGTTCTCGGGTATTTTCTGCCGACTGACTTTGCCGGATCGACGAGCGAAGCGATTGGTCTTATCGACTTCCCGTCGCTTGCGGAATATGAGGTCTACCGGGGCCGCCTGGCAGCGCATCCAGTGCATAAGCAGAACGTCGCGGAGCTTGAGAGCACAGGCGTGGTGCTCTCGACACAACGCTCGCTGATGCAGAGGGCTGAAGCAGCAAAGGAGTCGGGACGATGAGTGCGTCCACAACAGCTGAGAGCCGTGCGATCCCGGGCTACGGCTTCGGTTGCCCCGAGAGTGCGCAGTCGCCGGTTTCCGTCGAAGACCTGGAGCGTCTGGAGCAGACGCTTGGCTGGACAGCTGAAGACGAGCGCTTGCTGCGAGAACATGCGGGCCTGTTTGAGGCGCGGGCCGAGCAGATGGTGGACTCCTGGCGCGACGTGATTGGGGCACAGCCGCATCTCGCGCGATGGTTTTTTGCGCCAGATGGCAAGCCGGATGAGGTGTATAAGGCGCGGGTGAAGCGCAGGTTCGCTCAATGGGTGGTCGATGTGGCGACGCGGCCGCACGATCGTGCGTGGCTCAACTACCAGGAGGAGATCGGGCTGCGGCACGTTCCGGCGAAGAAGAACAAGACGGACGGGCGGGAGACTCCGGCGCTTGTGCCTCTGCGGTATCTGCTGGCCTTTGTGCCTGTGGTGACAGAGGTGCGCGGCGTTTTCGACAGCGCGATCTCTGACCCGGCGGAGCTCAGCCGCCTGGAGCTTGCGTGGTCAAAGGCGGTGCACCTGCATGTCGTGCTTTGGACGCGACCCTACACCTCGGACGGGCTCTGGTAAGTTGCGGGTGTCTCTCGCTCAAGGAACTGGTGGACGGCGCTGGTGAGCGCGTCCAGAGCCAGCCTGGTGTTGCGTCCGAGGGTTGCGGTGGGGCTCCATTGGCGGGGGCGAAGGGCGGTGTGGAGGGCGAAGGCTCCGGTGCGGAAGTGGCCGCGGGGATGCGCAAAGCGGGAGAGATGGGTGAGGTCGGCGGCGTGGTCGTCGGAGATGGCCTTGAGGGCGGCGAACGGAATGTTGTGGGCGCGTGCGAGGCGAGCGACGGTGGCGGCTTCCATGTCGACGGCAGCGGCGTTGTAGGTGGCGTGGAGACGCTGCTTTTCGGCGGGGCTGGCGATCTGCGGGGTGGTGACGAGGATGGCTGGGATGGCGATGCTGAGATCCGTCTCGGGAGTGAATCGTTCGCCGGATCGGCTGTCGATGACGAGCGAGGCCTGGAGGACGGTGCCGGGCGTGAAGGCGGGCGAGCAGGCTCCGGCGAGGCCGACGCTGAGCAGGGTGTCAATGGGTCCGTGGGCCAGGGCAGCGGCCACGGCGAGGGCGGCGCGTCCAGGGCCCATGCCCGCGGTGACGAGAAGGATGGGTCGCGGCTGCCGGGGAGAGATGCGGTCTGGAGGACGATGCCGTTTTCGTTGCTGACGCGGATGGCTGCAAGATCGCGCGCGAGAATCGTGAGTTCGCGGGGGAGGGCGGCGAGGATTGCGAGCTTAGGCAGCGGCTTTGCTCCGGGAGGGATTCGCTTCGGGAGAACGTGCAGAACGGCAGAGCAAACTACTTGAACTGCTGTGGAGAATTTTTCTGTAGCGGTGAGATTGCTGGCGGCGTTGGCGCGTAGCCGTTGGCGACAAACCAGTCGATAGCGGTGCGCAGGGCCTGGTAGACGGGGCGGATCTCGAAGCCGAGATCGCGCTCGGCCCTGGCGGAGCTGGCGAACATCATCTTCCTGCCCATGCGGACGGCCTCGACGGTGGCGCGGGGCTCCTTGCCGCGGAGCTTGCCGGTGAGGGTCTCGTCGAAGAAGGCGAAGGCCATGGCGACCGCGTGCGGCACCTTGTGTTTGGGGAGGGGAGGCCGGTGATGGCGGACATGCTGTCGAGGATCTGCTTGAGGGTGAGGTTTTCGCCGCCGAGGATGTAGCGCTCGCCGGGACGGCCGCGGTCGAGCGCGACAAGGTGCATGCGGGCGACCTCATCTACGTCTACAAGATTGAGGCCGGTGTCGACGTAAGCGGGAAAGTTGCGGTTGAGGAAGTCGACGATGATCCGGCCCGTAGGTGTGGGCTTGCGGTCTTCGGAGCCGATGGGAGTGGTGGGGTTGAGGATCATGACGTGCTGGCCGTTTTGAGCGGCCATGATGGCCTCCTGCTCGGCGAGAAACTTGGAGCGCTTGTAGTGGCCGATCATGTCGCGGAGGGAGACGGGTGAGTCCTCGTCGACGATGGTGGCGTCGTGTTGAAACCCCATGGTCGCGACGGAGGAGGTGTAAACGACTTTCGGGATGCCGACTTCGCGCGCCAGGCGGAGGAGGTCGCGTGTGCCGTCGACGTTGCTCTTGTACATGGCGGACGGGTCGGGAACCCAGAGGCGGTAGTCGGCGGCGACGTGGACCAGGGCGTCGCAGCCCTCGAGTGCGGAGGCGAAGGTCTGCGGGTTGCGGAGGTCGCCGATTACCTGCTCGGCATCGGGTGGGAGCTCGGAGAAGATGGCCGGGTTGGAGGTGCTGCGGGAGAGGAGGCGGAGCTTTGCGCCGTGGGCGGCGTAGGCGTGCGCGACGTGGGAGCCGACAAAGCCGGTGGCTCCGGTGAGAAAGATGTTCATCTTAAAGCACTACTCATTCCCTGCTTTGAGCACGAAACGATTGACGAAGTATTCGAAAGCTAACGCCTCAAAAACCCCAGGAGCGAACCAGATGAACTTCCACTCAGGGCTCCGCCTAATGAGAATAATCCAGAGTCCAAGATGCGACGTCAGCAGAACCAGCGTCACCTTCCGAAAGCGGGCAGTTCGCGATAAGGTTCGGTACTCAAGCAAGTAGTAGCCGAACAGGATAGAAGTTACTATAGCCAAACCGATCGATCTCACGAAGGTCTGCCAAGACATGCCGGCAGCGAAGAGACCGAAGATGGCTGCGATGATCACCGCGCTCATCCCTGCATACATCGCCAGATCTCGGAACGATCGGCCAACCGCACGCAGCACTTTTGAAGCATCTCCCATTCAAGACGACCATTCCGGCGCGAGTCGAGAATAGCATCGTCGTGAGGCACGTTTCGTGCCCGACACCGACCTTCTGCGATCTAGTCTAGCTTTTCGGGCTCGATCTGGATGTTCTTTTCGCCGGCGGCCTTCTTCTCCCAGTATTTCTTGACCCAGGCTTCGAAGGTTTTGCCGGCGGCGGTGTCGCGGCCGGTGAAGGCGATGGCGGCGATGTCCGAGTAGGGGATGGACAGCCTTTCGCGGCTGGTGGAGGGGACGATGCGGACGACGGAGTCAGCCAGGTTGGCGCCGGTGCGGCGGTCGAAGATATAGCCCTGGACCTGTGCGTTGTCCTTGAGGGTGAGGGTAACGTCTCCGCGGTAATCGAAGGCCTTTTCGAGAGCTTCGTTGATCTCGGCGGGGGTGGCGAGCGAAGGGATCCAGCCTTCGAGGTTTTCGCGTTCGCGGCCGGCTGCGACCTCGAGGTCGTTGGGGTTGTGGTCGTGGAGCTGCTCGAGCTTCAGGTGTTCCTGCTGTTCAGTGGCCATGCTGCCTTAATCTCCGGAGACGAGGCTGGACTCGTGGTTGGCGGCGGCGGAGGCGTTTGAGATCACGGGCGTGCCGATCTGGACAAGAGGGGCGTGCGGAGCGGGCTTCCACTCGTTCAGGAGGGTCTGGGCGCCGGGATCGTCGTAGCGCTTGAACATCGCGCTGGCGGTCGAGAGGAGACCCTTGAGCGAGCCGAAGGTGTAGTTGACGCCCGAGGCTTCGTAGCCGGAGTGGACCATGCAGTTGGCGCAGCGGGGATTGCCGCTCTCGGTGCCGTAGTTGGACCACTCGGTCGCGTCCATGAGTTCCTTGAAGGTGTCGGCGTAGCCGTCCTGGAGGAGGTAGCAGGGCTTCTGCCAGCCGAAGATGGAGAAGGTGGGCATGCCCCAGGGAGTGCAGGTGAGCTCGCGTTTGCCCATGAGGAATTCCATGTAGATGGGCGAGGCGTTGAAGGCCCAGGACGTCTTGCGGTTTGACAGGATGGAGCGGAAGAGGTGCTGGACTTGGCGCTTGCCGAGGAAGTGCTTCTGGTCGGGCGCCTTGTCGTAGGTGTAGCCGGGGGAGACCATCATGCTCTCGACGCCGGCGTTCATGAGCTGGTCGAAGTGGCGGCGGACGGAGTTGGGATCGGCGCCGTCGAAGAGCGTGGTGTTGGTGGTGACGCGGAAGCCTGCGGCGACGGCGGCGCGGACGCCTTCCATGGCGATGTCGTAGCCGCCTTCGCGGCAGACGCCGAAGTCGTGGTGCTCCGTTCTCGCCGTCGACGTGGACGCGAGAAGGAGAGGTACTTCGACGGGCTTGAAGAGGTGAAGCTTCTCTTTAAGAAGCAGCGCGTTGGTGCACATATAGACGTACTTCTTGCGCGCGACCAGGCCGGCGACGATCTCGGGCATGCGGGGGTGGAGGAGCGGTTCACCGCCGGGGATGGCGACCATGGGGGTGCCGCACTCGTCGACGGCTTTAAAGCATTCCTCGGGGGAGAGCTCGGCCTTGAGGATGTGCGCAGGGTACTGGATCTTCCCGCAGCCGGCGCAGGCGAGATTGCAGCGGAAGAGCGGCTCCAGCATGAGCACGAGGGGATAGCGCTTGCGTCCGCTGAGCTTCTGCTTGAGGACGTAGGTGGCTACTGTCCAGGCCTGCGATACGGGTACTGCCATCGGGTGTTGCCTCCGGAGAATCTGATGACTGCAGCGAGGACTTGATTCAGGCTGCTTCGGCTTCTTCGCGCTCCATGGCGCGCTTGTAAGTGGTGAGGGCAAGCAGGGGAAAGTACTGCTTGTAGAGATGATAGCCAAGATAGAAGACGCGCGGGAAGCCCGTGCCGGTGTAGTAACTTTCGCCGTTGCGGCCGGGCATAAGCTCGTCCCAGCTGCCATCCTCGTGCTGGCGATCGATCAGCCAGCGGATGCCTTTGGCGACGGAGTCGGAGCGGGTGTCGCCAGCGGCAAGGAGGCCGAGGAGCGCCCAGGCGGTCTGTGACGGGGTGCTGGGGCCGACACCGCGCTGGTCCGGATCGTCGTAGGTGCCGGCGGTCTCACCCCAGCCGCCGTCAGGATTCTGGACCATGCGGATCCACTCGGCGGCCTGCTGGATGGAGGGCTCGAGGTTGGAGAAGCCCATCGCTTCAAGGCCGCGGAGGACGAGGAAGGTGCCGTAGAGATAATTGACGCCCCAGCGACCGAACCAGCTGCCGTCCGGCTCCTGCTCCTTGAGGATAAACTGGACGGCCTTTTCTACGCGCGGGTCCTGCCGGGTGAAGCCGTAAAGCGCCAGCATCTCCAGCATGCGGCCAGTGATGTCGACCGTTGGCGGGATCTAGCATGGCGTTGTGATCGGCAAAGGGGATGTACTGGAAGATCGACTTGGTGTTGTCCTTGTCGAAGGCTGCCCATCCGCCGTTCTTGCACTGCATGGCCCAGATCCAGTTGAGGGCGCTCTGCGCGACCTCGTGCTGGTAGCGTTCCCGGGGGTTGGAGACGCAGTTAAGGGCAAGCAGAACCTGTCCGGTATCATCGATATCCGGGTAGAACTCATTGTTGAACTCGAAGTACCAGCCGCCCGGTTCGACGTTTTTGACTTTTTCGGCCCAGTCGCCCTTGTGGCGGACTTCCTTGGCGAGAAGCCAGTCTGCAGCTTTGAGCATGCGCGGATCATCGCGCGACACGCCGGCTTCGCCCAGGGCGTAGACCGCCTGGGCGGTATCCCATACGGGCGGGAAGCATGGCTGCATCCGGAAGGTGGGGGTCGGGTAGTCGGGTGTGCCCTCCGGGCAGTCGATACCGAGCTTTTCGAACTCGTCCATCGCGCGGATCATCTGCGGGTCGTCGACAGATCGACCGAGCACGCGGAGGGCGACGATGGAGTTGAGCATGGCGGGATAGATGGCGCCGAGGCCGTCGGACTTCTCGAAGCGCTCGAGCATCCAGGCTTCGGCGCGGCGCAGAGCAAGCTTGCGCAGCGGGCGGATGTGGACGCGCTCGGACCAGTGCGCGACGCGGTCGCAGAAAAGGAAGAAGTTGCGCCAGCTGACGAGCTTCTTACGGTCCGACGAAGGTGCAGGTCGGCGTTGGCGCGACCGCCGACGAAGAGTTCGTCGATGCCCTGCTCGGGGGTTAGCTTTTTGAACGGCTTTTTGGCGTAGATGATCGAGAGCGGGACGAGAATGCCGCGCGACCACGAGCTGATCTCGTAGATGTTGAAGTAGAACCAGTTGGGAAAGAGTACGATCTCGGGCGGAATTGCTGGAACGGCGTCGTAGTCGTACTGGCCGAGAGCGCAGAGATAGATCTTGGTGAAGGTGTTGGTCTCGACGACACCGCCGTGCGCGAGGACCCACTCGCGCGCCTTGACCA
The DNA here is from genome assembly GCA_963778445.1 of uncultured Acidobacteriaceae bacterium. Classification (GTDB taxonomy): domain Bacteria; phylum Acidobacteriota; class Terriglobia; order Terriglobales; family Acidobacteriaceae; genus Edaphobacter. Next base: position 291,832 of record CAVZUG010000002.1, read on the forward strand.
GAACCGGATGGTCCTGCGACCAGCCCATGAGCTTGAGGGCGAGATAGGCCTTGACGCCGTAGCTGATGTTGGAGGGACCGCCTGGGTAGAGGCTCCACCCGCCGTCTTCGTTCTGGTGCCGGAGGATCTCGTTGATGGCGCGCTGCATCTTTCCGGGGTCGCCGGTGCCGAGGAGCGTGTGAAGGAAGATGTAGTCGGCCTCGAGCATGACGTCGGCCTCGAGTTCGCCGCACCAGAAGCCTTCGTCATCCTGCTGGCCGAGCAGCCAGTCTTTGGCGCGCTCGAGGCCGTCGGCGACGCGGTCCAGACCGAGATCAAGACGACCGAAGCGGGGTTGCACTGCCCGCGCCGATCCATACCCGTTTTTTTGGGGATTCTCCATAGAGAAAACGCTGCCTCGGCAGCCGACGTTATCGTGCAACCGGGGGAGCGGACGAGATGGCCCGGACGATCTCTGGGGGAAGGCCGAAGCGTACATTTTCCGGCATGACCTCGACCTCTTCGGCGTCGCCGTATCCGCGCGCGCTGAGAAAGGCGACAACTTCCTGGACGAGAACTTCGGGGGCGGATGCGCCTGCGGTGACGGCAACCTTGTCGATGCCCTCGAGCCACTCCGGCTTGACGTCTTCAGCTTTATCAATGAGATAGCTGCGGGTGCCGAGATTTTCCGAGACTTCGACGAGACGGTTGGAGTTGGAGCTGTTGCTGGAGCCGACGACGAGCACCAGGTCGGCTCCGTGCGCGACATTTTTGACGGCGGTCTGGCGGTTCTCGGTGGCGTAGCAGATGTCCTGCGCGTGCGGGCCGACGATGTTGGGGAACTTCTTTTTGAGCGCCTCGATCATGTAGCGGGCTTCGTCGAGCGAGAGCGTGGTCTGGGTGAGGTAGGCGACTTTATCAGGATCGGGGACGACGAGCGCTTCGACCTCTTCGACCGTGGAGACGACCTGAGTGACATCGGGAGCTTCGCCCTGCGTTCCTTCGACCTCTTCGTGGTCGCGGTGGCCGACGAGGACGAGCGAGTAGCCTTGCTTGGCGAACTTGATGGCTTCGACGTGAACCTTGGTGACCAGGGGGCAGGTGGCGTCGATGACCTTGAGGCCGCGCTGCTTTGCGCGCTCGCGGACCGCGGGCGAGACACCGTGGGCGGAATAGATGACGCGCGCGCCTTCGGGCACCTCGTCCAGCTCGTTGACGAAGATCGCGCCTTTCTTTGCGAGATCGTTCACGACGTAGCTGTTGTGGACGATCTCTTTGCGGACGTAGATGGGCGCGCCGAAAGCGTCCAGCGCGATCTGCACGATGTCGATGGCGCGGACGACTCCTGCGCAGAAGCCTCGGGGCTTCAGCAGCATAACGCGCTTTGTGTGGATGGTCACGGGGTGTTCCGGCCCGGTTACTTCCGGATCAAGTATCGAAGTCGTCACAACGTAAAGTATACAGGCTGAAGAGGGGAAACGGTAGCGAGGCGGAACCCCCTGGGGTGCATGCAGGTGCTTCCGCCGGCTATCGAAATGTGCACCGCAAACGATGCGGTGTGTCGTTACAGGCCTTGCGATTCGCATCCGGGGTGGCCGCAGTCGCACTGAAGGGTTGTGGTGCCCTCCGCATCCCGGCAAAAGGCCGAGCAGTACTTTTCTCCCTCGGGCGCCATGCAGCGGCAGGTTTCGTGGGCACACTTCTTTCGTTCGTTCGCCATGTGTTAGCTCCTTTTAGTGCTAAACAAAGGATGCGCATCGAGGGGGTTGAGGATGCGTCTACAGGCTGGTCTCAAGCAGATGTTCGGCGTGTTTGAGGCTGGTGCCGGTCAGGGTGGCGCCGGAGAGCATGCGGGCGATCTCCTCGACGCGCTGCTTCGGGGTGAGGCGGGAGACGGAGGTTTCGGTGCGGCCTCCCTTTTCGGACTTGGCGATCAGGAAGTGTTGATCGGCGAAAGCCGCGATTTGCGGGAGGTGCGTGATGCAAATGACCTGCTGGGTGGCGGAGAGGGTCTTGAGTTTGCGGCCAACGGCCTCGGCGGCGCGGCCTCCGATGCCGATGTCAATCTCGTCGAAGATCAGGGTGCGGGGCGTTGCTACAGGTGCGCGCTTCGCTTTGGCGGATTTGCCGGAGCCGCGGATGCCCTCTTCTACCGTGACCTTGAGAGCGAGCAGGACGCGCGACATCTCGCCTCCGGAGGCGATCTCGTTGAGTGGCTTGAGGGGCTCACCGGGATTGGTGGCGATGAGGAAGCCGATCTCGTCGGAGCCGTGGGGCGACCAGCGGCCGGGGTCGTCCTCTGCCGTGACGCGAATGCTGAAGCGCGCACGCATGGCGAGATCGTTGATCTGGGCCTCGGCCTGTTTCTCGAGGAGGGCGGCTGCCGCTTTCCGGCTCCCGCTGAGAGTGGAGGCGGCTTCCTTGTAGGCGTTCGCGTGGGCCTGCTGCTCTGTGCGCAGCTGCCCGAGCAGAGCGTCCCGATTGTCGATTTCGGCGAGCTTGCGGTCTGCATCGGCACCGAAGGCGATGACGTCGGCGAGGGTGGGGCCGTACTTGCGTTTGAGGCGCTCGAGCGCGGCGAGGCGGTCTTCAATCGCGGCGAGGCGCGTGGGCGAGGACTGGATGGTCTCGGCGAAGTCGCGGACCTCGGCGTCCACGTCCTCGACTATCGCCTTTGCGCTGGCGAGCTGCTGTGCGGGCTCGGTGAAACGGGGGTCGTAGCGGGCGAGCTCTTCGAGATGACGAAGGGCCGCGCCGAGGGTGGACTCGGCGGCACTTTCTGATTCGTAGAGGAGATCGTGGGCGGTGCTGGCGGCGGTGAAGAGCTTTTCGGCGTTGGCCAGGACGCGCTTTTCGGCCTCAAGCCGGGCGTCTTCGTCTTCGGCGGAGAGCGCTGCACCGGAGATTTCGGAGCTCTGAAAACGCCACAGGTCGGCCATTCGGAGGCGGTCCTGCTCAGAGGATTCGAGTTCGCGGAGACGCCGCACCGTGGTGTGCCATTGCGCAAATGCGGCGGCCACGGGTTCGGTCGAGAGCTGGCCGAAGCGGTCGAGAAGCTGACGACCCTGAGCCTGGTCGAAGGCGCCCATGGTCTCGCCCTGGGCGTGGACGAGGGCGAGTTCGGGTGCGAGCTGGCGGAGCACGGCGACGGTGGCGGGCTGGTTGTTGATGAAGACGCGGCCTTTGCCGGCGGTTGTGATCTCGCGACGAAGCAGGATTGTGTCTTCGTCATCTTCGGAGTCGATGCCGTTGTCTTTGAGGAGGGCTCGAGCACCGGGAGTGGTGTCGAAGGTGCATGCCGATGACGGCTTTTTCCGAGCCGTGACGGATGATGTCTGCCGGAGGCTTTTCCTCCGAGCAGCAAGGCGAGCGCGTCGATAAGGATCGACTTGCCTGCGCCGGTCTCTCCGGTGAGCAGGTTGAGGCCGGGACCGAGCTCGATGGCGGCGCGATCGATCACAGCATAGTTTTCTGCGCGCAGCTCCAGCAGCATTCGAGCCCTCGATGGCGTCGGCCCGAACCGGTGCGCGGACGGTGCGACAAGGCGAGAATAACAAAGGCCGGAGTCGCCCGGCCCGGGCATCCAGGCGGGTACGCGGCCGACGCTGGCGCGGCGGTGCAGCAAGTACACTGGAGCCAGACACCTATGCCTCTGCCCTTTGCTCTTGCCCTTCTGCTGTTCCAGGATGACGCCGCGGCGGCGCCACCGGTTGCGTCCAACTCCAGCGCGCTTGCCGAGATGATTCACAACAGCGGACCGGTTGCGTTTACGGTGCTGGTGATCCTGCTGATCGCGAGCATCTTTTCGTGGACGATCATGATCTCGAAGTGGACCTACTTCCGCCGCGCGCAGCTGCAGGGGACGAGGTTTCGTCCGGGCTTTCCGGAAGTCGGGGCGGCTGAGCGAGATTGCGGCGGTGGCGTCGCAGTTCAAGCCCAGCCCGCTGGTGGACGTGTTTACGGAGATCCATGACGAGTATCACCGGCAGACCGGCCGGGCGGGGCCTGCCGCGCAATCCGCAGGCGCTCGAGCGGGCGGCGCAGACGGCCTCGAGCGAGGCGTTGACCGTGATGGAGCAGCGTATGACGTGGCTGGCGACGATTGCGGCGATCGCTCCGTTTATCGGTCTGTTCGGGACGGTGATGGGCATCATCGACGCGTTTCATGGTCTGGGCACGGCAGGCGCGGCGACGCTGCGGGCGGTGGCGCCGGGCATCTCCGAGGCGCTGATTACGACGGCGGCGGGGCTGGTGGTGGCGATCCCGGCGGTAGTCGGCTACAACCAGCTGACGGCGCGGCTGCGGGAGTTTGGCGCGCGGATGGATGACTTCGGCCGCGAGCTGCTGAATGCGATCGAGAATGCCGCGATGCTGGCGCCGCCGCCGCAGCAGGTTCCGGAAGAGCCGCGGCGGAGGAGCGTTCTAGGCGATGGCGTTTTCAAGCAGAGGACGGACGCAGACGGCGCTGGCGGAGATCAACATTACGCCGCTGGTGGATGTGGTGCTGGTGCTGCTGCTGATCTTTATGCTGACGGCGCCGGTGCTGCAGTCGGGCGTGGAGGTGGCGATCCCGAAGACGCGCACGGTGAACCAGCTGACCGAAGAGCGGATGGTCGTGACGATCGATAAGAACCAGAACGTTTTTCTGCAGGACAAGCCGGTGAACGTGAATGAGCTGCCGGCGCGGCTGAAGGTAACCGCAAACAATCCGAAGAATGATCCGGCGAAGCGCGTTGATCTATGTGCGTGCAGATGAGCAGGTGCCGTTTGGCGCGTTCGCTTCGGTGATGGACGCGGTGAAGCAGGCGGGCATCACGAATATAAGCATCGTGACGCGGCCGATCGAGCGATAGGGCGAAGACCGCAGATGGCGACACAGACCGCATGGGCGACCCGAGATCCGGAGGCAGGCGCAGAGGCTTTGCGGACGAGCCTGGCCGGATCGCTGGTGCTGCATGGGCTGGTGTTTGTGGCGATCGTGGCTTCGGCGCTGGTGCTGCGTCACCACGGAGAGAAGCTGGGGCGAACATGACATGGCAGCCGGCGCGATCCAGGCGACGATGGTCTCGTCGCTGCCGCTGCCGCCGCGGCAGAAGACGCTCGACACGGGCGTGCTGACGTCAGAGAGGCCGAGCCCTGCGCCGACGCCCGCAAAGGAGCGGACCGAGCCGCCGCCGACCCCCAAGGAAGTCCTGATCCCGACCAAGGCGCAGCCGAAGCCGCCGAAGGTAGCCGAGAGGCCTACGCCGGAGCCGGTGAGGCATCCGCAGCCCACACCACCGCAGCCTACAAAGGCGACAACGGGTGAGACTGCGGGCATACGCATCGCGCAGTCGACGATGCAGCTGAAGAATGGGACTGCTTCGGTCTCGGTGGCGGACAGGACATTTGGAGCGCGGTTCGCCTATTACGTCAACATCGTGAACCGCACGGTGGCGCAGAACTGGTATACGCAGGAGGCCGACCCGAGGGCCTCAGAGGGCAGGCGGGTGACGATTGTCTTCGACATTGATCGCGACGGGCTGCCGTCGAACGCGCGAATTGAAGCGCGGAGCGGGTCGCCGTCGCTGGACACGTCCGCGCTGCGGGCGCTGCAGCGTGTGGAGGGGTTCGGTCCTCTGCCCGGCGGCGCCGATCACATCACGGTCGAGTATTCCTTTGATTACCGCCAGCAGTAAGGTTGCGCGCGTGCCCCGGCCCGCGTGGATTCCGTCTACGATAAGAGGAGCATGATCAGACACTGGTTTTTACGGTCCTTCGCTGTTCGCGCGGCTCTGCTTTCGGTGGTGTCCCTGATGGCCGGTTTCCCGGCGCAGGCGCAGGACTGGTTCAAGACGGAGACGTCGAGCGGGGCAGACCGGATACGGATCGCCGTCGCTGATTTCAAGCCGGGTTCGGCAGATGCAGCGCCGCTCAAGACGACCTTCGACACGACGCTCTACTCCGACCTGGCGAATGCGGGCATCTTTGACCTGGTCTCGAAGAGCCTTCAGCCCCAGGCCACGCCGGGCGCACCGGGTGAGATCAATCTTCCGCAATGGGCGGCCGCGCCTGCTTCAGCAGCGATGGTGGCGTTCGGCAACCTCGGTGTGCAGAGCGGCCGCGTGGTGGTCAACGGGTTTCTGTTTGACGCGAAGAACGCGCAATATCCGCAGGTGCTGGCCAAGCAATACAGCGAGCAGGCCAGCGAGGACTCGGCCCGGCAGATTGCGCACCGGTTTGCGGACGAGATCATCTTCAGACTCGGCGGCGGTATACCCGGAATCGCAGAGACTAAGCTGTATTTCGTAAAGGTTGGTGGCGGCACGAAAGAGATCTGGGAGATGGACTACGACGGGGCGAACCCGCATGCGATCACGCATCTGGGAACGGTCTCGCTGTCACCGCGGGTCTCGCCTGACAACACCCGCCTCGCATTTTCTTCGCTTGGCCGCGATGGATTTCAGATCAAGATGTACTCGCTGTTGCTGGGCCGCATGGTGAACCTGCCGGTCGCGGGTGGAACGAACCTGTCGCCCGCATGGTCTCCGAACGGGCGCGAGCTGGCGTACTCGTCTTCGCGCACGGGCGATCCGGAGATCTGGATTGCGGACTCAAATGGTGGATCGTCGCGGCGCGTGACCAGCTTTCACGGGCCGGACGTTTCGCCGGTGTTCAACCCGAAGACAGGCGCGCAGATCGCCTGGATCAGCGGGCGCACGGGGCTGCCGCAGCTCTACATCATGGAGACCGATGGCTCCGGCGTGCAGCGCATGACGGATGGCGGATATGCCACGTCTCCTTCGTGGTCGCCGAATGGACAGTTTCTGGCATTTGCATGGAACCGCAAGTATGGGCCTGGGGCTCCCGGTGGCCAGGACATCTACGTGATGGAGATCGCGACGAAGAAGTGGATCCAGTTGACGCACGAGATCGGACGATGCGACTTCCCGTCGTGGTCTCCGGACGGGCGGCACATTGTGTTCGCGAACTCGTCGAGCGGACGTGCGACCGACTCGAAGATCGAAGAGATGCTGGCGGATGGGACCCAGCGGCGCACGTTGACCACGGGCGACATGCCCAACTGGAGTTGGAAGTAAGCTGGTAGACGACACGACACGTTTCAAAGTTGCTCGACAACGAGCGGGAGAGAAGCAATGAGTTTGACGAAGACAAGAGTACGGAGCGCAACCATCATGACTGCGGCAGCGATAGCGCTGACCGTGCTCTCCGGCTGCCATAAGAAGAGCAGCGGTATCAACCCGAACAGCCTCGGGCCGGCGACCGACACGACCACTACGGCCGCGCCCACAGCGACGCTGACTGCCGATCCGCTTGCGATCGATCTGGGCCAGTCTGTGGTGCTGAACTGGCGCACACAGAACGCGACGACGGTCACGATCGACGGAATCGGCCCGGTGAACAACAACGGTACACAGACGGTTTCGCCTTCGAACTCGACGAACTTTCACCTGGTGGCGAAGGGCGATGGCGGAACCGCGGACGCGAATGTCCGTGTCACCGTTCGAGTTCCGGTCACGCCGACGGCTCCGGTTGCCGATGCCAATGGAGACATGGGCTCGGATGCTGCGTTCCACCAGAATGTGCAGGACGCTTTCTTCGACTACGACAGCTATGAGCTTCGACCGGACGCACAGGCGGCGGTGGCGCAGGCGGCAAGCTACCTCGCGGCGCATCCGGCGATTCGCGTGGTGATCGGCGGATACTGCGACGAGCGGGGATCGGCGGAGTTCAACCTGGCGCTGGGGGAGAGTCGTGCGAATGCCGCGAAGACAGCTCTGGTTTCAGCGGGAGTGTCGGGGTCGCGGCTGCGTGTGATCAGCTATGGCAAAGAAAAGCAGTTCTGCACCGAATCGACTGAGAGCTGCTGGCAGCAGAACCGCCGGGCACAGTTCTCGCTGGATCGGTAGCGGCGTCACGATCGATCGGCATCGCTCGCATCCGTGCGGGCGATGCTGGTTTTAGAGCCTGAAGGGCAGATAGAGAGTCTTCCATGTCGTCAATGAATTCGAATCCGTTGCTTGTTCGCAGGGTGACTCGCGTCGCCTCCGTCCTCGTTGCGTGCTGCGCATTCTCCGCCGCGCCTGCGTCCGCATTCAGCAAGGACACCGACAGGATCCAGATCCAGATCCAGCAGCTGCAGGATGCGGTGGCGCGGCTGCAACAGTCGAACGACGAGCGCATGGGCGTGATGAAGGATCTTGTCCAGCAGAGCGCGGACTCGATCAACAAGATGTCGGCGACGGTGGAGACGCTGCAGCGTGGGATCCAGACGCAGAGCGACGCACAGGGAGCCAAGGTCGATCAGGTCTCCGGACAGGTGCAGGCGCTGAACGACTCGCTTGACGAGATCAAGGCCCGGATCGGGCGTCTCGAGAAGCTGATGCAGGATGTGCAGGGGCAGCAGCAGTCGATGAGCGCGAATATGCAGGGCCAGCCTGCGGGCAGCGGCGCGGGGGCATCTGTGCCGAGCAATGTGCCGGCGAGCAGCTTGCCCTCGGCGGCCCCGACTGGATCTGGACTGGATGGCGCCCCGGCTCCCATAGCGGCAGCTCCGGGACGACGCGGCAAGCCTTCGGCGGGAATACCTCTGGATGCACCGGGTGCGGCGTCCGTGGCCCCCGCTGGCGGCGGCCGGACCGGCGGCAGACGACCTGTACAAGACTGCGCTGGGCGACTACATGGCGGCAAAGTATGGTCTCGCGGCGTCCGAGTTTGCGGACGTAGCGAAGAACTACCCGGACCATCCGCTCGCCGGCAACTCACTCTACTACCAGGGCGAGATCGACTATCGCGGCGCACATTATGCGGCAGCGATCAAGAATTACGATCGGGTGATCGAGCAGTTCCCGGATAACAACAAAATTCCCGCGGCGCACCTCCATAAGGCGCAGTCGTTGATTCAACTCAAACAGAACGAAGCCGGCATACGTGAGTTGCGCGCCTTGATCCAGCGCTTCCCGAACTCGCCCGAGGCGATGCAGGCACGGAGCCGGCTGAACGGCATGGGTGTTGCGGTTCGTCCGAAGGCGTAGCTCCTGCTCCGATCAGTTCCGCATTCCTGCCATCAGCGTCTCCACGAGGGTTCGCATCTCGCCGGTGAGCGGCAGGTGCGGCAGCCTCGGTTTTCCGCCGTAGTAGCCGTTGAGATCACAGGCTGCTTTTAGCGCCGCGACTCCGAGACGCTCCTCGATATCGGCTGCGGCGGCAAGCAGGCGGGCTTGCTTTTCGGCCGCGAGCTTCGGGTCGCCATCCTTCCATGCGGCGAAGACCTCGTAGACGGCCTGCGGCGCACACGCTGCTAAGGGAAGAACGGCGCCTGCCGCGCCTGCTTCAAGAGCGTCGAGCAGTGATGCTGTGCGGCCCGCGAGGATCTGAAAGCCGACCTTCTTGGTGCGCGTCTTGAGCGCCGACCTGGGGGGTGCGGTGGCAAGGGCGGTCCCCGCTCCACCGAGCGAGTCGGCTGAGATGTAGCTGCCTTTCTCGGCGGACTTCTGCGGTACGTTCATGCGGCCGGTCACGGCGGCAAAGATGTTTGTGACGATCACCTCGCGCGAGATCTGTGCCGTAGCAGACTGCACCCTGCGGAGATGCAGGCGACTGCTGCCGTTTGTCAGCAGGCCAAGGCACGCGGGATTTGCGGCAAGCTCCGCGATGCAATCGAGCGGGAGCGTGTCGTCCGGATCCAGAATCAGCGTGGGGAGCGGGGAGCGGTCCAAGACGGCTCCGAAGTAGGTCAGGAGCGACCTCCCTTCCTTGTCGCCTCCGAGTATTTGTGGCGCCTGCAACGCGATTGCGTCATAGCCCAACTTTCCAGCGGCATCGGCGAGTTCAAGCGTGCCAACGACGCTGTCGCGCGAGATATTGGCGATCAGCACTTTCTCCGGAGCGCTCGCACTGGCGGCAGTCTGCAGGACCTCTTGCGTTTCGGCATCGGAGAGCAATGTCCTTTCACCGCTATCGCTGAGCAGAGTAAGAGACGTCGCGGGGGTGCGGGAGTAGCGCTCGACGTTGTGTTCGAGCTTACGGAGGTAGAGACGGCCGTCGGGATAGAAGGGTGTCGTGACGGGAATATGCAGACCATCGAGAAGCATGCCCCCATTCTATGGGGCACACATGCGCGTTGGAGCGATGCGGATCCCCGGATGCGCATGGGATGAAGCTAACCCTTGCAACCCCTCTGCCTCCCGTGTACTCTCATCCACAGGATGAACACGCACTTCCAGACCGTGCCATTTACGTATTGCTACTGGTGGCAACCAGCGGCTCAGGCGGGTCTGCGCATCTCTGTTTGATACATCAGAGAATCCAAACCTCCTCAGCCGCGACCTGTAAAGGTCGCGGTTTCGTTTTGTAACTCTAGACCCCGGAGACAGGATGAACAGCCTCTCGCTAGAAGCCATCGCCGAAACCACCCCGCCGACCGCAGCAACGCTTCACCCGAGTCTTCGACGTATCGTCCTCACCGGCTTCATGGGCGCTGGAAAATCTACTGTTGGCCGCCTTCTTGCCGCTCAGCTTGAGTGGACCTTTATCGACCTCGATGCTCACCTTGAAGCTCGCGCCGGCGCTTCGATCCCCGAGCTCTTTGAGCGCCATGGCGAACCGCACTTCCGCCGTCTTGAGTCCTCCGCACTGGCCAGTGTCCTGCGGCAGCCTTACGTGGTTCTCGCGCTTGGTGGCGGCGCCCCTGAGACCCTCACCAATCGCCTCCTGCTTGAGCAGACACCCGGCACCCTGACCGTTTTCCTCGAGGCGCCGTTTGCTGCTCTTCTCGATCGCTGCATGCTCCAGGCGCTCCATCCCGGTGTCGGAGCCTCGGTCCGAGATGCCGATCGTCCTAACCTCCGCGACGTCACAGCCGCACAATCCCGCTTCAATGCCCGTCACCCGCTGTACCGCCGGCTCGCCCGCCTTACGATCGACACCGCCAGCATGTCGCCGGAGCAGGTGGTACCGGACCTTCTCCGCAATGCCGAGAAAATCTCCCTCGAAACCACAAAGTAAGCTGACCTCCCAGTTTCACCGGCATCATACGGGCATACACGCCGACCCAAGAAGGAGCACGCCCTGCCAACCGGTGACCCAGTTCTCGTCGAAGACACCAAACGAAGCCGCAACGTAACCCGTGGCCACATCGTTTTCTTCTTCGGCATCATTCTCGTTCTCTACATTGCCTGGCATCTCCTCAAAGAGATCGAGATCCTCTACGTCAGCGCCCTCTTCGCTGTGGTCCTCTTTCCTATCGTCACCTGGATCATGAAGCTCCGGATACGTCAGTGGAGCCCCTCGCGCGCGGTCGCCATCATCATTCTTCTCGCCGCCGGCATCCTCGCGCTTGTGCTCTTCTTTTCCATCGCCTTTCCTCCGGTTGTCCGCGATCTGCGCCAGTTCATCGTCGAGATCCCCGCCCGAATTCCCATGGAGGTCGCTAAGCTGAAGCGCTTTCCCCTAGCCAACAAGGTCGGTGTCGACGACCTCGCCAAGCGCACCCAGGGAGCCATCTCAACCACCGCCGGATACCTCTTCACCTCGCTCCCAAACTGGCTGGGACATGTCTTCGACATCCTCACCGCCGCCTTTCTCTGCATCTACTTCATGCTTGAAGGCGAGCACGCCTACCAGTTCTTTCTCTGCCTCTTCCCCGCCGATTCCCGCACACGCCTCGATCGCACGCTGAAGACCGCCGAACACAAGATGAGCAAATGGCTCGTCGGACAGGGTCTGCTCATGCTCATCCTCGGCGTCTGCAGCACGGTGGTCTTTGAAGTGCTGCACGTGCGTTATGGCATCCTGCTCGGCGTACTGATGGGTCTGCTCAATATCATTCCCATCGCCGGGGGGCTCGTCACGATCGTCGCCGCTGCAGCGGTCGCCGCTCTCGACTCCTGGACCAAGATGCTCGGCGTGCTCATCTTCTACATCGTCTACATCAACCTCGAAAACGCCGTGCTTACGCCTCGCATCATGAAATCGAGCGTCGACCTGATGGGGCTGACTGTGCTGGTCGCGCTCCTGATCGGCACCGCCCTTGGGGGCATCGTCGGCGCTCTCGTCGCGGTACCCACCGCCGCCCTGATATCCGTTCTGCTTGACGAGTACGCGACCCAGGACGACTGCAAGATCCCACAGGCCGTACACGTGGGCGACAGACCCTGAGCGGCGGTGGTATCTTTCCTCCGGCACGGGTTGTGGCGCCGTTGGCCTCGCCTACGCGCGTCTGATCTCAGCCGGTGCCCGGAAGGAAGTTCCCCACATGGCAACGCTCGCACTCGATCCCCGCCTCGGCACGCACGCTGCGTCCTTTGTATCCAGCAAACATCAGCTCCTGATCGACGGTGCTTTTGTTCCGGCTTCAAGCGGCAAGACCTTCGCGGTCGTCAACCCCGCCACCGGCGACGAGATCTGCCAGGTCCCCGAGGCCGATCACGTGGACGTCGATAAAGCCGTCCGCGCTGCACGCCGCGCTTTCGATTCCGGCCCCTGGCCAGCTATGAGCCCGTCCGCACGCGGACAGCTGCTCTGGAAGCTCGCCGAGCTGATCGAACGAAACACCGACGAACTCGCCGAGCTCGAGTCTCTCGACAACGGCAAGCCCGTCTCTGTAGCCCGCGTCGCCGACGTTCCCCTCGCCGCCGACCTCTTTCGCTACATGGGCGGATGGGCTACCAAGACCCTTGGCTCCACGATTCCCATCTCGTTTCCCGGCGACTTTCTCTCCTACACCGTCCGCGAACCGATCGGCGTCGTCGCCCAGATCATCCCTTGGAATTTCCCCCTGCTTATGGCGGCCTGGAAGCTCGGCCCCGCCCTCGCTACCGGCTGCACCGTGGTGCTTAAACTCGCAGAGCAGACTCCTCTGAGCGGGCTCCGCCTCGCCCAGCTCATTCAGGAGGCGGGCTTCCCCGCTGGGGTCGTCAACGTCCTGACCGGCTTCGGTGAGCCCTGCGGCGCCCCCTTGGCCGCACACGATCTCGTCGACAAGGTCGCCTTCACCGGCTCGACCGAGGTCGGCAAGCTCATCGCCAAGTCCGCCACGGGAAACCTGAAAAAAGTCACACTCGAGCTGGGTGGCAAGTCCCCGGCCATCATCTTTCCCGACGCCGATATGGATGCCGCCATCGCTGGCGCCGCCTCCGCCATCTTCTTCAACCAGGGCCAGTGCTGCTGCGCCGGCTCGCGCCTGTTCGCGCATGAGAGTGTCTTCGACCAGGTCGTCTCCGGAATGAGCGACATCGCCGGCAAGATCAAGATCGGCCACGGCCTCGATCCTGCCACCGAACTCGGGCCGCTCGTCTCTGAGGAGCAGTTCGACCGCGTCACCGGCTACATCAAGTCAGGCCACGAGCAGGGCGCCAAGATCGGAGCCGGCGGGAAGCGTCACTCCGACCGGGGCTACTTCGTCCAGCCTACCGTCCTGCACGACGTCAAGCCCGGCATGAAGGTTGTCGATGAAGAGATCTTCGGACCCGTTGTCGTCGCGCAGAAGTTCTCCACAGACGCCGACCTCGACCGGCTCGCCGCCCAGGCCAACGACACCGTGTACGGCCTCGCCGCCAGCGTCTGGACCCGCGACCTCTCCGCCGCGCACAAGATGGCTCGCCGCATCAAGGCCGGAACGGTGTGGGTGAACTGCCACAACGTCTTCGACGCCGCGCTCCCCTTTGGCGGCTACAAGCAGTCCGGCTGGGGCCGCGAGATGGGTGCCGAAGTTCTCAACAACTACACCGAGGTCAAAGCGGTCACGATCAAGTTATAGCGCTTCCACTCTTGAGGGAATGGCGATGCGTGAAGGGTTCATCGGGGTGTAGGCCGCTGCGGGATAGTTCTGCCTTCCGGCTGGAGCGCTTGCGTGAGGACGTGGCCGACAGCGGCAGATGGCTGATTAATGCGGAGCAGCGAGGCGAAAGTGGCGGCAATATCCACGGGGGCGACACGATCGTGGTAGGTGCCGGGCTTGAAAGGCGAGCCGAAGAAGGCCAACGGGACGTGGCGGTCATAACTGTAGGGCGTGTAGTGGTTGGTACCCGTGAGTGAGGTCTGCTCATACATGCCGGGGGTGATAAGGACATACCAGCCGCCGTTGGGCGAGTAGCTGTGGAGGATGATGCGGCCATAGTCGGTGGCGGGAAGGTCGCCTGCCGCCATCTGGAGCCGGGTGTAGGCGTGCCGGAGGTTGGCGCGGGTGGGCAAGCGAACGTCGCCGGCGGACTCCGGAGGGCGGGTGACGTGGAAGGCGGCTGGGAGAAGCTCGGCGACAGCATTCTCGGCGGTGGCTTCGTCGATCTTTCCTGCGATGAAGGAGCGCGGGTCAAGGGTGATGTAGGGCAGCTCGCTGTCGAGAAGGTACGTGACGTGCTGGCCGGGGGAGAAGCGATTGTTGAGGGCGGCTTCGAGCTCAGCGATCACCCGCTTGAGCGAGAACGTAGCAGCGGGCATGCGGGCAGCCGCAGCGGCGGGAATGGTGGGGCCGATGCCGTGATCGCCGGTGAGCGAGACCCAGACCTGCGGCATACCGCCGTCGACGTGCTTGTCGAGCCAGGTGAAGAAGCCGTCGAGATCGGTGTCGATGGCGTCGATCATGGCGCGCTGTTCGGGGGCGTCGGGGCCGACCTTGTGGCCGAGGATGTCGGTCGAGGAGATGCTGATGGTGAGGACGTCGGTGGTGGGGTGGCGGCCGAGCTGCTCGGCCGCGATGAGGCTTCTGGCGAAGTCGAGCAGAGTAGGAGACGCTGGCGGGCGAGGCGCCGACGTCGTCGTAGAAGCGCCCGGGCCGGGCGTTGGCTTCTTTGACGGCCTGCTCGGTGCGTCCGGAGTTGTTGAAGGTCTGAACCCAGGCGGGAAGTTGCGGGCCCCAGTAGGTGGAGGAGACGAAGTGGCCGGAGGCATGGTCGAGCCAGAAGGCTCCGTTGGAGGCATGGCCGCTGGTGAGGATCGCGGCACGGTCTTTGAGCGAGATGCCGAAGAGCTTCGATTGGCCGCGCGTGGCGAGAACGACTTCGTCGCCCAGGGTGCTGGCGAGCTCGTTGCGGGGTGAGGTGCCGATGTCCTCGGCGGTGTGGTCGCCGGTGATCTGATAGCGCTCGTCTTCAACCGAGGAGACGGGATGCGTGGTGGAGCGATCAAGATCCCACCACTGGTTGAGGGCGATGCCGTGGCCGTCAGTGTAAGCGCCGGTGCCGATGGTGGAGTGGCCGGGCGCGGTCATCGTGTTGGCGTAGTCGTAGTAGCAGTCGGTGAAGTACGCGCCGCGGTTGAGGAAGAGATTGAAGCCGTTGGGCTTCGTGAAGTCTGTGCGATAGCGCTCGAGGAAGTCTCCGCGGAACTGGTCGATGACGAGCTCGATAACCAGCTTGGGGTGGGCGGTGTAGACCTGGGTGTGGGCGAGGGGGGCGAGGAAGGCTAGGAGGAGAGCGGCGACGGCCTGCTTGCGCATGGTGACAGGGTATATCGGGTGTATTACAGACGCTATTTGAGCGGGGCGATCTCCATGTTGCGAAAGAAGACTTCAGCGCCCTCGGACTGGAAGAGGATCTTGCCTTCCGTGGGGAAGGGGTCGGTGCCGATGTTGGCCAGCTTGCCGTTGACGTACTGGTGAATGATCTTGTCGTCGACGACGACCTCGAGAGTGTTCCACTGGCCGTGCGGTTTCTCGAGTTCGCCTGAAGAGTTGCGGAAGCCGACGGTGTTCTCGGTGGGTCCTTTGCCGATGTGGCCGATGTTGCGAGCGCCGCCGGGAGGGCCGGTGACGCGCTTGCCATCCGCGCCGGTGAGGGCAGCGCCGTCGGTCATCCAGAAGTCGCCGGTCTCGCCTTCCTTGATCTGGAACTCGATGGAGCGCGGCCAGACCTTTTGCTCGCCCTGAATGTTGTAGAGGATGCCGCTGTCGCGGGCCTGCCCGGCGCGCTCGCCAAAGGTGCCTTCGCCCCATTCGAAATCGGCGCGGAGATAGAAACGGTGAAAGGCCTGTTTGGTGAGGATGTAGCCCATCTCGTGACCGGAGACGTGAATGAGGCCGTTCTCGACTTGAAAGACGTGCTCCGGGTCGGCGTTGAGACCGCGGCCGCGGATAAACGTGTCGAACTGCGACAGGTCGGAGCCGTTGAACAGGACGATTGCCGGCTGGTGCGGTGGAATGGCGGAGGTGGGAGCGGTCTGGGCGAGGAGGGAGGGAGCGAGGGTAAGGAGGAGGGTGGCGGCCAGCTTGCGCATGGTGACAGGGTACATGTGGCACCCGGGTCCGGAGAGGGGCGGACGTTAGAATGGTCCGCATGCTTGATCTTGGGTTTGTGCGGGCGAATCTGCCCTTGTGGAGGAGGGCTGCGTGCGCGGGGGATGGACCGGCGGCGGTGCTGGGAGATTTCGAACGGGTGGATCGCGAGCGGCGCGAGGCGATTACGCAGGCCGAGACGCTGAAGGCGCAGCGTAACGAGCTTGACGGCAGAGATTGCGAAGCTGCGGAAGGCCGGGCGAGGATGCGAGTGGGCCGACGGAGCAGGACGAAGGCGCTGAAGGCGGAGGGCGAGGCGCTCGAGGAGCAGGCTGCGGCGGCGGATGTCCGGCTGCGCGAGCTGATGCAGAGCGTTCCCGAATCTGCCGGCAGGATCCGGTGCCGGTCGGGCAAGAGCGAGCACGACAATCGTGGAGGAGAAGGTCTGGGGGGACAAGCCGCAGTTTCGACTTCCCTGCCCTGCCTCACTGGGAGATTGGCGAGCGGCTGGGGATTCTGGATTTCGAGCGCGCGGCCAAGATCTCGGGGTCGCGGTTTGTGGTGCAGTTCGGGCAGGGGGCGCGGCTGGAGCGGGCGCTGGCGAACTTCATGCTGGACCTCCATACGAGGGAGCATGGGTATACGGAGGTGCTGCCGCCGTACATGGTGAACTCGAAGATCGCTGTTCGGGACGGGGCAGCTGCCGAAGTTTGCCGAGGACCTGTTTCACTGCGACGACAAGGGGCCGTATGTCGCGGGCGAGTACCAGGACAGCGATCACTGGATGATTCCGACGGCGGAGGTTCCGGTGACGAACCTGTTTCGCGACGAGATGCTGGAGGAGTCGCAGCTGACGGTGTCAGCTTCTGCGCGTATACGCCGTGTTTTCGGTAGCGAGGCGGGGAGCTATGGGAAGGATGTGCGCGGGATGATTCGGCAGCACCAGTTTCAGAAGGTGGAGCTGGTGAAGTTCGCGCGGCCGGAGGACTCTGGCGCGCGAGCATGAGCGGCTGACGCGGGATGCGGAGACGGTGCTGGAGAAGCTGGGGCTGCCTTACCGGCGGATGCTGCTGTGCACGGGCGATATGGGATTTGCGCGGCGAAGACGTATGACCTTGAGGTTTGGCTGCCGGGGCAGGGGCTGTATCGCGAGATCTCCAGCTGCTCGAATTTTGAGGCGTTCCAGGCGCGGCGGGCGAATATCCGGTACAAGCCGGCGGGGGCGAAGAAGACGGAGTTTCTGCACACGCTGAATGGGAGCGGGCTGGCGGTGGGGCGGACGTATCTGGCGGTGCTCGAGAACTATCAGCAGGCGGACGGGACGGTGCGGGTGCCGGAGGTGCTGGTGCCGTACATGAATGGCGAGACGGTGATTGGAAAGCACGTCGGGCGAAGGGCCATCCTGGAGAGGAGCCAGGCATGTTGAAGGTGCTGCGGAGTTATCTGTTCTGGACTATGAGCGCGGAAGCTTTCACTATGACGTGATGGTGACGCTGATCCTGCTGTTCCTGTTTGTGGCGCCGCGCTTCATCGATTTCAAAGATCGGCCGGTGGAGACGGTGGCTCTCCATGCAAGCGAGGTGCTGGTGAAGGAGGCGGGCGACGCGGACGGGGAGCAGCCGGTTCATGTACCAGGTGCGGGCGGACGATATGGGTAAGGCGAAGACGGATGACGAGAAGCGAGCGGCCATGCTGCGGGTGATCGAGCCGATCTCGGGCGAGGTGACGCTGGAGCGGTATGACGAGGTGAAAGACGCGAGTGGCAAGGTGATCGCTTACAACGCCTGGGTAGTCCGGTAGCTCGGTAGTCGGTAGCCAAAGCCGCCTGAGCAACATCTAAGTGCTGGGAGTGTCCATGAAGATCATGAGCAGGATGAGAGTTTCGGGTTGGGGGCTGGTCTTTGCGGGCCTGATCTTAGGCGCAACGGGTGCGCAGGCGCAAGGGAATCTGGATGCGGTGCTGCGACAGATGGATGCGGCGAGTGCGAAGTTCCGGTCGGCAGAGGCGGACTTCAAGTGGGATCTCTACCAGCGGGTGGTGCGGGAGACGACCACGCAGACGGGAACGATCTACTTCACAAAGAATGGAACGACGCTGCAGATGGGTGCGAAGGTCAATCCTCCGGAGGCGAAGACGCTAGAGTATAGGGGCGGCAAATTGACGTTGTTCGATCCGGCGCAGGACCATGTGACGGAGATGAACGCGGGCGCGAACCAGGCGACGTACGAGAGCTTTCTGACGCTTGGGTTCGGTGGAAGTGGAAAGGATCTCGAGAAGGTCTGGAACATCACGGACCAGGGCTCGGAACAGATGAGTGATGGGTCCGGTAACGTAAAGGTCGAGAAGCTGGACCTGGTGTCGAAAGATCCGAATGCGCGGAACACGTTTACGCATGTGACGATCTGGGTGGACCCGGTGCGTGGGATCTCGCTGAAGCAGATGTTCTTTACGCCGAGCGAGGACGTGCGGACTGCGGTGTATACGCATGTTCGGTACAACGAGAAGGTGGATATGGCGAAGTTCGCCATCAAGACGGATAAGAAGACGACTTACGACCGTCGGTGAGTTGGTCGTTGTTAGCTCGCTCCGTGACGAGAGGGCGGCAATGCCGATGATCAGGATGGGGAAGAACTCGAGGGTATAGCGCGGCTCGGAGTTGTCGAGGGTGAGCAGGAGTGCGCAGCGAAGGATGATGTAGGCGGTCATGGCCCAGGCGATTGGTGCCGTGGGGTCGTCCAGGCGGCGGGACCAACGGTAGAGGCCGAGCGCTCCAAGGGCGAAGTAGGCGAGATTGAGGGCTCCGTAGGCGAGCGCGAAGACGGTCTGGGCGCGGTGCTCGTGCCAGCGCCACCAGCTGAGCGGGATGGGGAGCATCTCGATGCGGGGGCGGAACAGCATGTTCGCGAGCGCGGGCGACGGGCAAGGCGATCAGTAGCGGAATGGATGTGCGTGGATGCGTTCGTCGGCGATGAGCGTTGAAGCGGGCTTCGAGTGCAGGTGAGGGCTTTGCGGTCAGGTTGTAGTCGTGGAGAACGGCGGCTGTTTCGTTGAACTGCGCCGAGTGAGTCGAAGGCGCTCGGCTGGGTAGGTCGGCGAGTTGAATGGGTGCGCCGTCGTAGTTCCAGTAGACGTCTTCGGTGGAGCTGTAGTCGACGCCCCAGGTGCGATACCAGCGATCGAAGCCGGCGGGAACGGGCTCGCCAGGATCGACGGCGGAGCGTGGAGCGAGCGGCTGGAAGACGTGGAAGGTGCGCGCGTTGCGGATGGTCCAGGGAACGAGGGGAAGCAGGGTGCAGAGAGCGGCTGCGAGCATTGGCAGCAAACGTCGGTGGACCGCGGACTGGAAAGATCGAAGACGCGCGGGAAGAATCGCGACCGCGAGCAGCCCCTGATCCGGGCGGAGAAGAATGGAGTAGGCAAGGGCGGCGGAGAGTACCCAGAGCCAGAGATTCCACGGACTGCCGCTACCGCTCGAGGGCGCTGCTTCAGAACGCCAGCGATTGAGGGCGTAGAAGGCGGCGACGATCATCGCGCACGTGAGCATCTCGGTAAGACCGGCGGCGGCGTAGCTGGCCGTGAAGGGGCAGAGAGCGCTGAGAAAGAGTGCGATGAGGGCGGCGCGAGTGCCAAAGAGGCGGCGGGCGAGCGCGCTCAGCAGACAGGCATGCGAGCAGATCGAGGACGCACTGCAGGTTGAGGACGGCGGTGTAGTGCTCCGGGCCGAAGAGGCGGAAGCAGAGCATGAGAAAGAGCGGATATCCGGGGAGACGGATGAGGGTGGGGACCGGCGCGAGCGGCGGCTGCGAGAAGCCGTAGATGCCATGCTGCATCCAGCTCAGGGCGATGTCGCCGTAGAGAAGGGTGTCGCCCGTGAGGACGGCGGCATGATGGATGAACCAGAGGCGAAGTGCGCCGCCAAGGGCGAAGGCCAGGAGGACGAGCGTCAGTTTCCTGGCCTGGGGCTGAGTCATGTCAGGTGCATGATACTTCGGAGAGGGGCTTCCCTTATTAGAACTAAAATTGCGCCTCTCTTCGATTAGCTGCGATGATCACCCTATGCGCGTCGGCTTCTTGTCGGGAATGGCTCTATTCTTCGTCGTGTTGTTCGGACAGACACGGCCGCATGACGTCGCGGCGGCCCCGGCTCATACGCCAACCTATACGGCGAACGGAGAGCTGATGCCGCAGCTCGATTATCGGGAGTGGGTTTACCTGAGCAGCGGTTTGGATATGAGCTATACGCCGGGCGCATCGGCGATGAGTGGGCACTCGGTGTTTGATAACGTGTTTGCAAATCCGGAGGCGTACCGCTCCTTTCAGCAGACAGGGACATGGCCCGATAAGACGATGCTGGTGGTGGAGCAGAGGGGAGCTGAGAGTAAGGGCTCGATCAACCAGGCAGGCCACTTTCAGGGTGAGTTGATGGGAGTGGAGGTACATGTGAAAGATGCGGCGCGAGGTGGATGGGCGTTCTACGCGTTTCGCGGTCCGGTACCGGCGGCGATGGTGCCGAAGACGGCGGACTGTTACTCCTGCCATCGCGACCATGCCGCGGTCGACACCACCTTCGTGCAGTTCTATCCGACTCTGATGCCGTTGGCGAGGCAGAAGGGCACGTTGAGTGCGGCGTATCAGAAGGACGCGAAGTAAGCAACGGCGGCTGATTGAGTGAAACGCCAAGCGTGGCAGCTGAAGTTCGCTTCTTATCAACGGCGTCACCAGCGGCGTGATTGACTGGACTTCTGTGGGTGCATACGATTGCACTGAAAGAGTCTGCGTGCAGTTTCTGTTTTCTCCTCCATGAATAAACAGGTCTTCTACGATCCACAACGCAAGCGCTGGAAGCGGCTGCGGCGAATCTTCGACGTGCTGGCGCTGCTCGGGCTGGTGCTGGGCACGATCTTTGTGATCGGGCTGCTGCGGATCAAGCCGCTGCCGGAGCTGCTGCTGGAGACGCCGAAGCGGAACTACAGTGCGCTTCCGAACCGCGCCTGCGGTGACGAAGGCGGGGCAGAAGCTGCAGCGTCGGCGCATCGGCAGGACGGATCTGCAAGCCGTCGGATATTCCGCTGAACTCGGGCGAAGGCCTGCGCGCGGCGTACTACGTGGAAGACGATCCGGCGAGCTACTCGTCGCTGAGGCAGCACATCCACCAGATCGACATGCTGTTTCCGGAGTGGCTGCACGTGGTCACGCCGGACGGGGGTCTGACCTCGTACACGATCGACAACCGTCCGTATCCGGTGGTGGACGAGGCGGGCGTGCACGAGGTGGACCACGAGCACAAGGTGCGCACGCGTCATCGCGGAGCACGCACGTGGACACCGGAGATCTTTCCGCTGGTGAACAACTACGACCCGACGAAGGGCATGTTTCTGCCGTCGATCGGAGACTTCCTGCGCAACGATGCGGCGCGCGCGAACTTCGTGCGGCAGGTGGACCGCTTTCTGGCGGCGAACCCCGACTATCGCGGGCTCTCGCTGGACTTCGAAGAGATCCCGGACGATGCGCAGCCGGGGTTACATGGCGCTGATCGCGGCGCTGTACACGGACTTCCATCCGCGCAATCTGCGGCTTTACGTGAACGCGCCGGTGGGCGATGACGACTTGGGACCTGAAGTTTCTCGCCGAGCACTCCGACGGCCTGCTGCTGATGAACTACGACCAGCACCAGACGGGAAGCGGGCCGGGGCCGATCGCGGCGCAGGACTGGTTTGTCGACAACCTGAAGAACGTGCTGAAGATGGTGCCGAAGGAAAAGGTGATCTGCGCGCTGGGCAGCTACGGCTACGACTGGACGATGCCGCTGCCGCCGCGACCGACAAGAAGGCGCAAAGGCGCGAAGAAGCCGCCGCCGCCGAAGGTGCTGCGGTCGCAGAATCTGTCGACGCAGGAGGCGTGGCAGGCGGCGTCCGACGCGGAGGCGCAGATCGAGCTGGATCCCGACTCGCTGAATGCGCATTTGCGTACGACGATGAGGACGCGCATGTGCGGCACCAGGTCTGGTTTCTGGACGCGGTGACGGTGCTGAACGAGATGCGGGCGGCGCGGGCGCTGGGCATCCAGACGTATGCGCTGTGGCGGCTGGGGTCAGGAAGACAACTCGCTGTGGAAGATCTGGGACACGCCGACTGCAGCGCGACCCGGTGAAGGACGCTGGCCGATGTGGAGCCGGGCTACGACGTGGATACGGAGGGCGAGGGCGACATCCTGCGGGTCACGCGCAAGCCGCAGAACGGGCATCGCACGGTGACGATGGACGATGACGACGATCGGTCCGGCTGCAGTACCGCATCGGTCACGGCCGAGTCGATGGACTCCTATCCGCTGTCGTACACGGTGGAGCAGTACGGCTACCACCCGAAGCAGGTGGCGCTCAGCTTCGACGACGGGCCGGATCCGACGTGGACGCCGAAGATCCTGGACATCCTGAAGCAGTACAACGTGCGCGGGCACGTTTTTCATGATCGGCGAGGAGGCCGAGAACAACGTCGGCCTGATGCAGCGGGTGTATCGCGAAGGCCACGAGATCGGCAACCACACGTGTACGCATCCGGACATCAGCGAAATCTCGAACGGGCAGCGTGGATCTGGAGCTGAACCTGACGGAGCGGCTGTTTGCGGCGAAGCTGGGCGTGCAGCCGCTCTACTTCCGGCCGCCGTACTCGATCGACCAGGAGCCGGATACGAACGACCAGGCCGCGCCGGTGGACCGGATTCAGGGCCTCGGGTATATCATCGTCGGCGACAAGATCGACACGAACGACTGGGACGAGCATCCGCGCAAGACGCCGCAGGAGATCACCGACAGCGTCTTTCAGCAGATTGACGATATGAAGACGCAGCCCGTGGATGCGCGGCTCGATCATTCTGCTGCACGATGGCGGCGGCGACCGCTCGGCCACGGTGGCGCGCTGCCGGTGCTGATCGAGGCGTTGCGCGCGCGCGGATACCAGATTGTGCCGGTGTCGCGAGCTGATGGGCAAGACGCGCGCCGAGGTGATGCCGGCGCTGACGCCGCAAGCAGCGCTGGCAGGCCGGGTGGATTCGGTGGCGTTCTTCTGTCTCGGCGTTCTTCAACCACTTTGTGATCGGCGTGTTCTTTGTCGGCGACATCCTGATGAGCGGCGCGGCTGATCATTATCGGGCTGTTCGCGATCATCGACCGCTTCCGCAAGCGCAAGAACTTCGCGACCCCGGATTATGCGCCGCGGGTGGCGGTGCTGATCCCGGCGTACAACGAAGAGAAGGTGATCGTGCGGACGATCCGCTCGGTGATGATGTCGAACTACAAGAACATCCGCATCATCGTGATCGACGACGGCTCGAAGGACAGGACGTACGAGGTGGCGAGGGAAGCGTATCCGAAGGACATCGCAGTCCGGGCGGCTGACGGTGCTGACCAAGCCGAACGGGGGCAAGGCGGACGCGCTGAACTATGCGCTGGAGCGAGATGGACGAAGAGATCTACGTCGGCATCGATGCGGATGGCGTGATCGCGCACGATGCGATCGCGCAGCCTGGTGCTGCCACTTTGCGAACCCGAAGATCGGCGCGGTGGCGGGCAATGCGAAGGTGGGCAACCGCGTGAACCTGTGGACGCGCTGGCAGGCGCTCGAGTACATCACCAGCCAGAACTTCGAGCGGCGCGCGCTGGATCTGTTCGACGTGGTGATGGTGGTTCCGGGCGCGATCGGCGCGTGGCGGACCGCGCCGGTGAAGGCGGGCGGCGGATACCACTCCGAACACCGTGGCCGAAGATGCCGACCTGACGATGAACCTGCTGGAGCAGGGCTACTAGGTGATCTATGAGGACCGGGCGCTGGCGTTTACCGAGGCTCCGGTGAACATGGACGGGCTGATGCGGCAGCGGTTCCGCTGGTCGTTCGGGATTCTGCAGGCGGTGTTCAAGCACAAGGGCGCGATCACGCAAGCATCGGGCGATGGGACTGTTCGCGCTGCCGAATATTCTGATCTTCCAGATCCTGCTGCCGCTGGTCTCGCCGCTGATCGACCTGATGTTTGTCGCCGGGGTGTTCCACTACTTCATCGACCGGCACTTCCATCCGGAGGCGGCTTCGGCGGCGAGCTTTGACAAGCTGCTGACGTTCTTTCCTGGCGTTCCTGGTGATCGATTTCATTGCGTCGGCGCTGGCGTTTGCGCTGGAACGCAAGCATCCGGCGAGCAAGGGCGATGCGTGGCTGCTGTTCCATATCTGGATTCAGCGGTTCACCTACCGGCAGGTGTTTTCGGTGGTGCTGTTCAAGACGCTGAAGCGGGCGATCGACGGCAAGCCGTTCAACTGGGACAAGCTGGACCGGACGGCGACAGATGTCGAAGGCGACGGAGAAGATGACGCAGAGCCTGGCCAGACAGAATGGCGCCTGATTTGATCCTGCATCTACCAGAGGCGTATTCGCGGCCTGCTTATCGCATGACCGATAGCGGATGCGGCGACTAGAATTGAACGATTATGGCTACTACACTCTCCCACTGCTCCGGTCAGCACAGCGACTCTGCGCTGAAGCCCTTTGTCAACGAGCCGTTTATCGACTTCACGAACGGCGAGAACAAGCGGCGCATGCAGGAGGCGCTGGCTCAGGTGGCGAGCGAGCTGGGCCGCGAGTACGACATGGTCATCGGCGGCAGCAGGCTGCAGACCGCAGGGAAGATCGTCTCGAACAATCCGGCGCGTCCGGCGCAGGTGATCGGGGTGCACCAGCGCGGCGGGACGCGGAGCATGTTGAAGTGGCGATGCAGGCGGCGCAGACGCGTTTCCGGACTGGAGCCGGACGGCCGGTCGACGAGCGCGTCGCGTACCTGCTGCGCGCGGCGGACGCTGATCCGCGAGCGGAAGTTCGAGTTCTGCGCGTGGCTGACGCTACGAGGTGGGCAAGAACTGGGCCGAGGCGGATGCGGATGTGGGCGAGACCATCGACTTCCTGGAGTTCTATGCGCGCGAGGCGCTGCGACTGGACGGGGCGACGACGCCGATCCAGTTTCCCGGCGAGACGAACCAGCTGCGCTACATTCCGCTTGGGCGTCGGCGCGGTGATTCCGCCGTGGAACTTTCCGTTTGCGATCATGGCCGGGATGACGGCGGCGGCGATCGTGTGCGGGAATACGGTGATCCTGAAGCCTTCGGTGGATGCGCCGACGATCGCGGCGACGTTTCTTGAGCTGCTGGAGGAGGTCGGGCTGCCGGATGGCGTGGTGAACTTTTGCCCGGGCGAGGGGCCGGAGTTCGGCAGCGCGGTGGTGGAGCATCCGAAGACGCGGTTTATCGCGTTTACGGGATCGAAGGCGGTGGGGCTGGAGATCCACGAGCGTGCGGCGAAGACGCAGCCGGGGCAGATTTTCATCAAGCGGACGATTCTGGAGATGGGCGGCAAGGATTCGATCATCGTCGATGCGGACTGCGATCTGGATGCGGCGGTCGAAGGCGTGGTGGCGAGCGCGTTCGGATTCAATGGGCAGAAGTGCTCGGCGTGTTCGCGGGCGATTGTTGATGAGCGGGATCTATGACGTGTTCTGCGACCGGCTGCAGGAGCGGGTGGAGAAGATCAAGGTGGGCGATCCGGCGGAGAACTTCTGCGCCGGGCCGGTGATCAGCGAGAAGGCTTACCGCAAGGTGCTGGACTACATCGAGATCGGCAAGGGCGAAGGGCAGGCTGCTGACCGGCGGGGCATGCGGTCGAGAGGCTCGGAGGGCGGGTACTACATTGCAGCCGACGGTGTTTGCGGATGTTGCGCCGACGGCGCGGATCGCGCAGGAGGAGATCTTTGGGCCGGTGCTGGCGGTGATCAAGTCGAAGAGTTTCGACGACGCGCTGGCGATTGCGAACAACACGGAGTACGGGCTGACGGGCGCGGTCTACTCGGACTCGCGCGAGAAGCTGGAGCGGGCGCGCGAGGAGTTCCACGTCGGCAATCTGTACTTCAACCGCAAGTGCACCGGCGCGATGGTGGGGGCGCATCCGTTTGGCGGGTTCAATATGAGCGGGACGGACTCGAAGGCGGGCGGGCCGGATTACCTGCTGCTGTTTACGCAGGCAAAGAGCATTGCGGAGAAGGTCGGGTATGCGGGTGCGGCGGCGGAGGAGCAGGAGAATCGGATGGGGCTGTAGGGGCAAGCGTCAAGGGCGAACAGCAGATTCCCTTCGGCATGGGTATGTGTGAGTTTGCGAGAGTTTTGT
The DNA here is from genome assembly GCA_963778445.1 of uncultured Acidobacteriaceae bacterium. Lineage (GTDB taxonomy): Bacteria > Acidobacteriota > Terriglobia > Terriglobales > Acidobacteriaceae > Edaphobacter. The sequence goes on from CAVZUG010000002.1 coordinate 318,219, forward strand.
GAGGCGGGTGATGGCAGCGGGTGGAGCGTTTGGAGTTGGGTCGCTGCTGTGGGCGACTCGGGGTGTCTGGGTTCCTCCGCGGCGGCGCTGAGGCTGGGGAGGTTCGTGGATTCGGGTTCCGTCTCGGCTGCCGGCTGGCGTTCGGCTTCGATTTTGGCTCGGACTTCGGCTTCGATCTCTTCGTGGCCTTTGCGGAGGGCTTCGAGGAGGCGGCCAGTGAGGGAGTCTTCGTGGGGTGCGTCGGGGTCGGGCAGTTCGAAGAGCGGGGCTACGGTGCCGTGGGTGGGGTCGGTGACGACCTCCTCGATGACCTCTTCGGGGGCCGTGCGGGGGCGGGGACGGATTTGGGGAGGTTGACCGAGGCGATCTGGAGGCCGTAGAGGAGGAGACCGGCGCGGCGGGGATCGAGGGCGTTGGAGGCGAGGCGGTTGAGGATCTCGCCGATGGCGTGCTGGATGGCGGACCGGTCCTCGGGGATGGGCAGGGTGAAGGGATCGGCCTGGTGCTCGCCCTGGGAGAGGTCGACGGTGGGGACGGCGAGGCGGGCGTGGGCGCGATGGTGGTAGAAGCAGAAGTCTTCGTGGCGGAGGCAGGGGCTGCCGCAGCGGTGGCCGCCGGTGAAGATGTGGCGGCACTGGAAGCGACGTGGTTTGGTGGTGGTGATGGCGGTCTGCGGCATGGCGGTACCCCTCCCCCGGGTACTTTTTGTAAAGTCTTCGATTGATTCGGGTTATGTGTGGAAGTACCTAGTGAGCGTGGAAGCGCGTGTCGACGGTTTTGCGGCCGGTGGGTGTGTGGTGGGTGGGGCGCGCGGGTTTCGGGACGCGGGGGTGGGTGACTCTCGCGCTGGCGTCGGGCGGCGTGTTCGTGGGCGGGGAGATGGGTGGCTGTACGGGGGTGGTGGATGGTGGGTTTCATGCTGGAGGCTCCCTTTTGTTTTTCGTCCAGACGTGCGAAAGCCCGGCCGTGGGGGCCGGGCTTTCGGGTGGTTTTGTGTCTATTCCAAGAGTACAGGATTGGGTGGGGTGACTACGCCACTTCCGGGTGAGATTTCTTCGGAGTCGATGCGGGCTGCGGGGGCGCGGAGCGATCCGGGATTTCCGGAGGTACGGTTTGCCTTCGGCAGAGCGGAGCCCACCTTAGCGACGGTGAAGCTGTCGCGAAGATGGGGCACCCGGGGTCGTGGCTGGTTTGGGCTATGCGGGGAGGATGCGACGGCGGAGGGTGCCGACGGCTCCGAGGAGGCCGGTGCCGAGGAGGGCGAGGGTGGAGGGCTCGGGCGTGGCGGCGGTGGGGGTGATGCTGCCGGAGGCGAGGGTGTCGCCGATGGAGAACAGGCCGAAGTTGATGGTGATGGTGGAGGCGTCCTGCGCGGTGCCGCAGGGGAGGGTGGTGGAGCAGAGGGCGGAGCCGGTGTATCCGTTGAGGTTGGTGACGGGGAGAAAGAGGTCGAAGGTTGCGGTCTGGGTAGAGGTCTGGCTGGTGAGGACGATGGAGAAGTCGCCGGCGCCTGGACCCTGGGAGGTGGGAGCGTTGCTGAAGGTGGCGTTGTAGCTCGCGCCGGCGGCGGTGAGATTGGCAGCGCTGAAGAGGTGGGTGGTGGTGTCCAGGGTGAGGGTTCCGGCGAGGGTGTTGCCGGTGGTGAAGGCACCGTTGACGTTGAAGGTAGAGAAGGTGTCGGCGTGGGCGGCGAGGGTGAGAGCCAGGGTGGCGATGGCAGCGAAGAGGGTTTGGCGCACGTGTTTGCTCCTGGGAGTTGGGGTGCTGAGAAGTGTTGCATACCCCTGGGGAGTTTGGGGGCGGTGTTTTTATGAAAATCTATTGGTGCGGAGTTCGCATGGCGTTATCCCCGAAGGGCGATGGGGTGACCCTGCGTCGATCTCGTCTAGTGTGGTCGGGCTGCGGGGGCGCGGAGCGATCGAGGTTTCCGGTGGTACGGATCGCCTTCGGCAGAGCGGAACCCACCCATGCCGCGATGAGGCTGCGGCATGAATGGGGCACCCGGCTTGTAGGATGGGACTCGGAATGAGGGGTTGGGAACGTGCGTTGCGGAGAGGAGGCGACACCGTGGACAGGACAGCGGCGGAGCTGAATGAGGTCGGGTTAGAGGTCGTGGCGGTGGCCGAAGGGTCGCCGTTTCTGAGCAGGCGTCTCCATTCCCGCAACGGAGCGATGCAGATGGAGGGGATGCACACGCTGGCGGCAACGTTTGTGGAGCGGCCGGAGACGATTCTGCAGGAGCTGGTGAACGCGGCGGTGCGGTTGTGCGGGGCGGACAGCGCGGGCATCAGCGTAGAGCGCGAGGACAAGACGGAGGAGCTGTACTACCGGTGGGTTGCGACGGCGGGGGTGTATACGTCGTTTCTGGATGCGTCACTGCCGCAGTATCCGAGCGCGTGCACGGTGTGCCTGCACCGTGGGGAGCCGCAGCAGTTCCGGGTGGGCAAGCGTTTTTTCGATCTGCTGGGGGTGGAGGCGGCGGAGGTGACGGACGGCATTCTGCTGCCGTGGGAGGTGGAGGAGATGCGCGGGACGATCTTTATCATCGCGCATGGGCGGACGGAGGCGTTCGACGGAGAGGACCTGCGGCTGATGCAGGTGCTGGCGAAGTTTGCGGCGATGGGGATCCGGCAGCAGCGGCAGCAGGGGAGGTTATTGGAGCAGGCGCGGGTGGCGTCGGCGGCCGCGACGGCGCATGCGCTGGCGCACCAGATCAACAATCCGCTGCAGAGCCTGACGAACCAGCTGTACCTGGCGGAGCAGAACGGCGGCGGGGATGAGCGGTCGCTGGCGTTGAAGATGAGTGGGGACTTCGGGCGTCTGACTGCGCTGGTGGAGGAGCTGCTGGGACTGGCGAAGCGCGGGGAGCTGGTGGGGGCGGGGCGGTAAGGGTGGGAGTGGGTTGGTTCGCGCGTATCCGCGCGAAGGCCCACCTTAGCGACGGTGAGACTGTCGCGAAGATGGGGCACCCGGGGTTGTGGCTCGATTTGAACCTGGGCCGCCCGCCACCCGGGGTTGTGGCTCTATCTGAGACTTGGGCCACGCCTTCTTCTTAGATGCAGTGCCTGTTCGAAAGCCCACTGATCACGATACGACAGTGATGAATGGGGCACCCGGCTACCAGCGGGCCGTCTCCCGAATGATTACAAGTGCTGCGTCGAGGTACTCTTCAGTTTGATTTGGGGGTGGTACATCCAGACGAGTGGTGGGATCAGCGGTATGCGGCGCGTGACCAGAGATCATTCTTTTCTTCCCTAAGAACTGTGGTGCGAATCAATTTCGGCGGGTCCCTTGCCCATCTTCAGTTGGAAGAGCTTCTTGGTGATCTCCTCGTAATAACCCGCGTTGGCGAGCGCAAGTGGTTGAAGTTCCCGCGCCAATATCCCGACGGAGTTCAGCAACGGCGAGTGCACCTTGTTCTTCGGCTATGGTGCCAGTAGGATTGCCGACGACGACACCCTGCTTGAAGAGATTCGACCAAGCAAGGTTCGATCATCTCCCACAGTCAGGGGCGGCAGCTTTACTGATCCTTCTTGCGAAGTCCCAGAATGGACCGTGCCCGTCGAAAGCGTTTTCGGCTGCGTTTCTCGTTAGTCGAAGGCACGTGCAGTGGCTTTACCGATGTAAGAATGCGGCGTCCCTTTTTGGTCGCGATACCCGGGTGGAACGTAGGAGCCAATTTTCCCGCAAGCTCTGGCTTCATAGCACTACTTAAACTGCGGCGGGTGAGAAGCGGAAGAGGGAAAACACGCGGTCGCAGTTACGTGGCGATGGCTTACGTTCTCAACGCGTCAGCCGTGCCGAAAACAGTTTGGATGGCGTGGTACGGTTGGTATTCGGCAGAACAGAACCGGCGCGCAGCGTGAAATGTCTTTGCTGTACACCTATGTGGCGGCGTTTCAGAAAGGATAGGACAAAGAGGCTAAATGGCAGAGAACATAGCGTCAGACCCTCAGAAGCAGATTCTGCCAAACGGTATTGGATCTTCTATAGACACAGCTTCTAAAGCTGTCGCAGTTGTGTTTATTGCTCTCTTATACGTCTGCGGCTTTGTGATCACGTCCCTCATAACTTTCGCTGGGGATTTGCGGAGGTGAATCCCCTTCGGCCCAGAATATTAATTGCTGAGTATATGGTTTTCTTTGTTTGTGATCTTGCCTGTTGCTCCGATAAACGAGCTACTGAGACTCTCAATCTGGGATAAAAAGTAGAGATCTGTCAGCGAAGTTGCAACTGCTTCCTTGGTGACTTATCTAATCTATTGCAATTTGATTACTTTGCTGTGAGCTATGTTTTCGACTTTGCTGACGCTTCTTGAAGCAATGCCGCATCTCAGGCTTTTTGGCAACGAATCATCAGGTGTTTATGCGACGATCCTCTTCATCGTGGCTTTGGTTATATATTTACGTTTCAGCTCCCTGAAGGCTACATTCGTCGTTGTTTTGACTCTTGCTCTGCTCTATCAGGGCTATATAGGCTTAGCGCGCGGTAGCTTTCAAGAGCTCTGTCTACCTTTGGTTGTTTGCGGTAGGGGCAATCTTTCTTTTTTGAGATGCGAGACAGATCGTGGGAGCCAAAGTTAGGTGATTGGGCACAAAGTCTTGTGCTTCTACTCACAATGCTCGCAGCTTTCGCAAGATTTTACTACCCACACATCAAGTCATCTTGGGGCGGAGGATCTCCTATACCGGTTAACTCCTACACTTTCAGAAAGATGCTGCATTCACTGCAAACCGTGAGGTGGGCTGTTTGCTGCTCGTCGATGAAATCGATTCTGGCTTCTATTTTGTTGGCACTGGAGACAAACACGCAACATTTGTTCCTAGGTCGTCCGTTGCCCTCATCTACTTGCAGGAGCTCCAAAAGTTCCATCTTTTAGGAAAGCAGCTCCGATAGGTAGACGCCCAACCCTTGGAGATTACACGCCGAAGTTGACGCTTTCGATGCCGAGGAATTCGGCGGACTGGCCGAGCTCTTCTTCGATGCGGAGGAGCTGGTTGTATTTGGCGATGCGGTCGGTGCGGGAGGCGGAGCCGGTTTTGATCTGGCCGGCGCCGGTGGCGACGGCGAGGTCGGCGATGAAGGTGTCTTCGGTTTCGCCGGAGCGGTGGCGAGATGATGCGAGGTGTAGCCGTAGCGGCGGCCGAGTTCGATGGCTTCGAGGGTTTCGGAGACGGTGCCGATCTGGTTGACCTTGATGAGGATGGAGTTGGCGACCTTTTGCTCGATGCCCTGCTGCAGGCGCTCGGTGTTGGTGACGAAGAGGTCGTCGCCGACGAGCTGGATCTGGTCGCCGATGCTGTCGGTGAGGAGCTTCCAGCCGTCCCAGTCGTCTTCGGCGAGGCCGTCTTCGATGGAGACGATGGGGTACTGGCGGGCCCAGTCTGCCCAGAAGTCGACCATCTGCGTCGGAGGAGAGCTCGCGCTTGTCGGACTTCTTGAAGACGTACTTGCCGGTCTCCTTGTCGTAGAACTCGCTGGAGGCGGGGTCGAGGGCGATGGCGATCTGCTCGCCGGGGGTGTAGCCGGCCTGCTCGATGGCTTCGAGGATGAGCTCGAGGGCTTCTTCGTTGGATTTGAGGAGGGCGCGAAGCCGCCTTCGTCGCCGACGGCGGTGTTGTAGCCCTTCTTCTTGAGCACGCCTTTGAGGGTGTGGAAGACCTCGGCGCCCCAGCGGAGGGCGTCGGAGAAGGTTTCGGCGCCGACGGGCATGACCATGAACTCCTGGAAGTCGACGTTGGTGTCGGCGTGGGCGCCGCCGTTGAGGATGTTCATCATGGGCGTGGGCAGGATGCAGGCGTTGACGCCGCCGAGGTAGCGGTAGAGCGGGAGCTTGAGGGCGTTCGGCGGCGGCGCGGGCGGCGGCCATGGAGACGGCGAGGATGGCGTTGGCGCCGAGCTTGGCCTTGTTGTCGGTGCCGTCGATGGCGATCATGGTGGCGTCGATGAGGCGCTGGTTGGAGGCGTCCATGCCGGCGAGCTCGGGGGCGAGGATGGTCTCGACGTTTTCGACGGCCTTGAGGACGCCTTTGCCGAGGTAGATGGACTTGTCGCCGTCGCGCAGCTCGACGGCCTCGTGCTCGCCGGTGGAGGCGCCGGAGGGGACGGCGGCGCGGCCGATGGCTCCGCCGTCGAGGATGACGTCGGCTTCGACGGTGGGGTTGCCGCGGGAGTCGAGGATTTCGCGTGCGTGGATAGAGACGATCTCGGTCATGTTGCTCCTGTTGTTCTGGTGTTGGAGCGAGGGCGATGCGGTGGTGGAGGCGGTCGTGGAGTTTGGGGCGGCGGTCGATGGGGACGGGGGTGCCTGCGGTGTCGGTGATGGTGTGGATGAGCTCGGCGGGAGGGCGGGTCACTTTTGGGATTTTAGCAGGGGGTGGGGAGGTGGGCGGCTACAGGGGATCGACAACGCCGGGGCGACGAGACGATCACGAGGCTGCTAAGAGCTCAGAGATTAGCGTCCATTCGCCAATCCCACTATCGGGTGACGCCGAGCTGTCCACTCTTTGTTAGGAAGTTCTAAACTAATGATGGCGTCGAAGCTAGCGGGAGTCCTCCCCGCCCGGCCGCCCGAAGGAACACCCAGCCATGCAGCAGCCACTCCCCGCCGGTGCCGCCCCCATGCCCAACGCGCCCACTTTTTATCTCACCCGCTCGCAGCCCATCCGTCCCGGAGCTATCGTGCTCGCGACCGTGGCGGCGGTCTTTGCTCTCTCGTCTGTGGTCTACGCGCTTGGCCACGCCGGTCATGTTCACGCTGCAACCGGCAGCCCCGGCGCGGCACGCTCCGCTGCCGCACCGGCAGCCGACGCGAAAGACGACAAGTCCGAGTTCGACACCATCGTTCTCGGCGACCCTGCCGACGCACCCTCGCCTGCCCGCCATGGCGACCACGTCAGCGACGTCCATCCTTTTGCCATTGTTCACCTGCCGCGCTGGGGCGAGGAGACCGGGCTGATCCCGAACACCGCAGCCGGCCGCCTCCTGTATGGCTGGCTTGCGGCCTTTAACCAGGCGAGCTACCCGGCACTCGGAAGCGCGCTGCCCTCCGTCGCGCTCGCCCCGACAACGGCCGCGCAGATCGAGCTTCGCGAGCAGACCGGCGGCTTCGCGCTGCTTTCCGCTAAAGAGGTCGAGCCCGGCGTCCTCGTGTTTCGCCTCCGCGACCAGACGACTCAGGCCGAGGCCCTGGGCACACTGCAGATGCGCCCTGGTGCCGGTCCCACCGCCATCGCGAGCTTCAGCCTCCGCGGCATCGCCGTCGTTCGCGAGAACGCCAACTCGCGAGTGCAACCCTGACGTGTCCCCGCGCCGGGCGGGCTGCGAAAGCAACCACAGACTCTAGCGAAACTGCGGACGCCGGATAGAATCGACCAGCAACCTTATCCGCAGTGACTCTCCCCGCCCGCCAAGCCGTCCTCTCGCTCCTGCTCGCCGCCGCTGCAAACGTGGGCTTTTCGCAGACCCCGACGGCAACCGCAGCCAAAGCACAAGCACCCCAGGCGAAGACCCCCGCAAAACCCGCCACACCGTACATCAACCACAATCTCGTCTTTCTCGACCCGGCTCACGGCGGATCCGACCCCGGCGCGCACCTTGCCAACCAAGTTCTCGAGAAGGACGTCACACTCGCCCTGGCTGGCCGCATCCGCACGCTCCTCACCGGCAACGGGCTCTCCGTTCTGCTTGCCCGCGAAGCCGATGCCCCGGCGCCGGACGCGGATGCAGATCCTGGCAGCACGCCGACGCAACCGCAGACCCCCACCCCAGACCAACGCGCAGGCGCCGCCAACCACGTCCACCCGGTCGCCTGCATCCTCCTCCACGCCACCTCCTCCGGCAACGGGGTCCACATCGTTACCTCCGCGCTCACCCCTGTAGAGGCCGACCCCCTCGCGCCGCCAGCCCGCGCGACGCCCGTGGGACTCCGCCCAGACGGACAGCGTCGCCCAGAGCCTTCGCCTCGCAAACGAGATCGCGATTGCTATTGGTCGCGCCAACCTGCCGGTCCACCTTTCCCACGCCTCGGTCAAGCCGATCGACTCGCTCACCTGCCCGGCGGTCGCGATCGAGATCGCGCCACTCCTCTCCGGCCCCACCCTCGTCTCCGACCCCGCCTACCAGCAGCGCGTCGCCCAGGCCGATCGCACGGCGCTGCTCTTCTGGCGCGGCCACGCCGACCCGCCCGCCCCACCGAGCGCACCCCGGAGCCCAGCCATGATCCGCCGCCACCAGCGCGTCCTCTTCTGGTCTCTCAACGTCGGCATCGTCCTGGTCGTCGCTCTTTCTCATCCGCGGCTGCAAGCAGGCGCACGACCGCCTCGCCGCACCGACGGACGAGACCCCCATCGCCGCCCCACCTCCGCCACCGACGTCCCCGCATCGCTCTATCTCGCCAGCGACTCCGACGCCTCGATCACCGTGCAGACCCGCAGCATCGCCCTGCCCGAGGAGCCCACCACCCGCGCCCGCGTCCTGCTGACCCGCCTGCTCGCCGAGTACGCCCTTCCCGGCTCCGCTCCATCCGCTCCCTTCCGGGCCGTCCGTCGACGACGTCTTCCTGCTGCAAGCTTCCGATCACCGGGCACAACTCCGACGGCACCCACCCGCGACGCGCTCCCGCCTACGCTCCACTACCGGCCAGCTCGCCATCGTCAATCTCCACGGCTCCTTCGCCGACACCCACCCCTCCGGCATCGAAGTCGAAAACCTCACCGCTGATGTCGATCATCGGCACCCTCCACGCCGCACTCCCCGGCCTCACCGAGGTCCGCTTCCTGGTCGACGGCCAGCCCCGCGAGACCCTCGCCGGCCACGCCGACCTCCTCCGCTCCTACCCGGCAGATCGACACCGCCACCGCCGCCGTCCTCCCAACCGGACCGGCCAGCCCCTGACCACCATCGGCGTCTTCGACTCCGGCTTCGGCGGCCTGACCGTCCTGCGCGCCCTCCTTGCCCTCATCCCGGACGCCCGCTACCTCTACCTCGGCGACACCGCCCGCCTCCCCTACGGCTCGAAGTCCCGCGAGACCATCGCCCGCTACGCCGTCTCCAGCGCCCGCTTCCTGCTCGAGCAGGGCGCCGACATCCTCGTGATCGCCTGCAACACCGCCACCGCTCTTGCGCTCGAGGATATCCGCGCCGCCGTCGCCCCCATCCCCGTCATCGGCGTCATCGACCCGGCGCCAGGCGGCCGCTGTATCGGCCGATCGCCACAACGGGCCGTCCCGAACGGAGCGCAGAACCCGGAGGCCGAAGTTCTCGTGCTCGCCACCACAGCCACCGTCCAGTCGCACGCCTACACCCAGGCGCTCTACGCAGCTCGGCCTCGTCGCCATCGAGAAGGCCTGCCCGCTTCTGGTCCCCCTGGTCGAAGAGGGCTGGATCGATCACCCCGTCACCCGCGAGGTCGTTCGCATCTACCTCTCCGAAGCGCTCGCGGACCACCCCTCCCTCTCCACCCTCCTGCTCGGCTGCACCCACTACCCTCTCCTCCGCCCCGTCTTCGAGCAGACCCTGGCCGAGATCGGCCGACCGCTGACCATCATCGACTCCGCCGAGGCCACCGCGCACGCCGTCGCGGCGAGCCTCACCCTCTCGAAAGCCGCGCCACGGAGACCGCCGCAGCCTGCACCTTCTACGCTACCGACTCGGTCGAGAAGTTCGGCCGACTCGGCTCCAATTTCCTCGGCCAGCCTCTTCCGGAAGTCCACCTGATCGACCTGGGCGGCTAAACTAACCTCAAACCGAGAACGGACAACTTCACCCGAGAACTCCTCATGCCCTTCCTCCTGAAATCCGAACCCGAGAAATACTCCTTTGACGACCTCGTCCGCGACGGCGAGACCACCTGGGACGGCATCTCGAACCCACAGGCGCTGAAGAGCCTCCGCGAGATGCACAAGGGCGAGAAGCTCGTCATCTACCACTCGAATACCGGCAAAGCCGCGGTCGGAACGGCGGCTGTCGTCTCCGTCGACGCGGCCGACCCCAAAGACCCCAAGGTCCGCATCAAGGCAGGCAAGCGTCTGAAGCGCGAGAAAACACTCGCCGAGATGCGCGAAGCTCCGGTCTTCGAGAACTCCCTGCTGTTCCGCCAGTTCCGCCTCTCCGTCGTCCCGCTGACGGACGAGCAGTACGACTGGCTGCTCGAGCCATAGCTGCCCGAGCAACTAAGCCGCCAACGTCCGGCTGCGCTCCCGAATCTCATTGTCATGGGCTTCCCTTCCGTTCCCCCTCCCACCGAAACCTTTCTCCTCGGCAACGATCTCCCCGTCCGCCGCCTCGGCTTCGGCACCATGCGGCTCACGGCGAAGGCGCCTGGGGCGAGCCGCCCCAGGACGGCCCGAGGCGGCTGTCAAGCTGCTCCGCAGAGCCGTCGAGCTGGGCATCAACCTGCTCGACACCGCCGACGCCTACGGCCCGCACATCGCTGAAGAGCTCATCGCGGAGGCTCTCCACCCCTACCCCGCCGGCCTCGTGATCGCCACCAAGGGCGGTCTTACCCGCACCGGCCCGGCGAAGTCCAAACCGCTCGGCCGTCCCGACTACCTCATCCAGTCCGTCGAGCTCTCGCTTCGCCGACTGAAGCTCGACCGCATCGACCTCTACCAGCTCCACCGCATCGACCCCACCGTGCCGGTCGAAGAGACCCTCGGCGCGCTCAAAGAGCTCCAGGGGCAGGGCAAGATTCGCCACATCGGTCTGTCCGAGGTCACGCCAGCGGAGATCGAGCGCGCCTCGAAGATCGTCCCGATCGTGAGCGTGCAAAACAAATTCAACCTCACCGAACGCAAGAGCGAGCCCACACTGGAGTACTGCGCCGCCCACAACATCGCGTTCATCCCCTGGTACCCGCTGAACGCCGGAAAGGATGCGGACCGGCTGGACGCCCCCGGCAACGCCATCGGCGACTTCGCGCGCGACCACCTCCTGACGCTGAACCAGCTCTCGCTCGCGTGGCTGCTCCACCGCTCACCGGTCATCCTCCCTATCCCCGGCACCTCGTCCATACGGCACCTCGAAGAGAACACCCGGGCCGCGAGCATCTCCCTGCCCGAGGAGCTGTGGGAGACCTTCGACCTCATCCTCGACACACAGGCCATGTAGGGATGGTGGGTGGTGGCCACACACCAACTGCTATGCTTACCCACGACGTTCACCCGAGGGAGCACACGCAACGCATGATCGACATGAAGGGCAAAGTCGCCGTCGTCTTCGGCCTCGCCAACAAGCGCAGCATCGCCTACGCCATCGCACAAAAGCTCGCCGAGGCCGGGGCCACCCTGGTTCTCAGCTACCAGTCCGAGAGGCTCCAGCGGGAGGCTGAACAGCTGCTCGAAGATCTCGGCCAGAAAGAGACCGGCCGCGCCTTCCAATGCGACGTCTCCAAGGACGAGGAGATCGACGCACTCTTCGCCGAGATCAAGGACGCGTTCGGCAAGATCGACACCCTCGTCCACTCCGTCGCGTTCGCTCCGGCCGACGCCATCAAGAATGACTTTCTCCTTACCGCGCGCGAGGACTTCCGCATCGCCCACGACGTCAGCGTCTACTCGCTTATCGCGGTCGCGCGCGGCGCCGCGCCTCTTATGTCCGAAGGCAGCTCCATCCTCACCCTCACCTACTACGGCTCCACCAAAACCTTTCCCAACTACAACGTGATGGGCGTCGCCAAGGCCGCGCTCGAGGCGACCGTCCGCTACCTCGCCGTCTCCCTGGGTACCAGGGGTATCCGCGTGAACGCCATCTCCGCCGGCCCGATCAAAACCCTCGCCGCCCGCGGCATCGGGGACTTCTCCAAGATCCTTACGCCGTCGAGGAACGCGCGCCCGCTCCACCGCAACGTCGAGCAGAACGAAGTCGGCAACACCGCCCTCTTCCTCGCCAGCCCACTCGCCAGCGGCATCACCGGCGAGATCACGTTTGTGGACTGCGGATACAACATCACCGGACTGTAAGGAAATCTGCTTGTCAGATGTTCCCGAGCTTGCCGGAGAGGAAGGATGGCCGTGTCTTGACCTCTCCGCCAGCGGCCTACTCGCCATAGACCACTGCCAATAGCTCCCCAGCAATGCGGTGCAAAGGCCGCATCACCGGAAGCCCCGCAATCCGTAGTGTCAGCAAAAGCATCTTCAGCGTCTTCTCGTATAACGTCTTTGTTCGCTCCTGGCTCTCGCTCCTGTCGTACACCCAGAACAGGATCAGCCCCATTTGATACATCCAAAGCAATCTCCCCAGGTAGGGCGCCACACTCGGCGGTAGCTTAACGCCGCTCTCCCGCACCGCCCGTTCGAACGAACAAACATCCTGTTCGCGGATAGGTGCCGTCTCCACGGAAAAAGGGGACAGCGGATGCTCCGGATCTGTGTGCGCGCTTAAAGCGCCCAGCAGCTTCCGGTTCGGCAGGAAGTAGCGGAACTTCGCCTCGATGACAGAACGCAGCCGCTCCTCCAGCGTCTTCGCCGCGTCTAAAGCCGCTTCGATCTCAATATGCATCTCGCCCTGCGATCGCTCGTAAAAAGCCAGCACCAGCGCATCCTTTGAGTCGAAGTAGTAGTACGCCGCGCCGACCGCAACCTCAGCCTCGGTCGCAATCTCTCGCATCGATGCCTTTTCAAAGCCGCGCTTGCGGAAGACGGAAAGCGCAGCCTCCAGAATCCGGCTGCGCGTCTCCTCCGACTTCCTTCCCTTCACCACGATTTCTTTCAAAATCACCTCAATGTCCGATCAGGGAACCGGCAGACATCGGAGGCACACCGATCCCGCTCGTCACCCGGTTCCGCATTCTCGCAAACACCAGAATATTGAAGAAATGCATCCCGCCCAGAATCAGCAGCACCACACCAATCTTCACGCTCTCCAGTTCGATGATCTGCCTCAACGTCACCATTGGGCTTCGCGTCGTCAGCGCCAGCGCGATATACCCGACGTTGATCAGGTAGAAACCCACCACCAGCAGATGGTTCACACTGTCGGCCAACTCCTGGTTGCCGCGAAATGCGTCCACCAGAAAGACCCTTCCGCTCCGGCGAAGCGTCCGTGCTACCCACACCGTCAGGCCAATACTGATCGCGAGATAACTGAAATAACAGGCTGCGACATTCATCGTGAACTCCTTACCTCTATTTTTTTGAACATGTTCAACCGCTAAGATAGAACACCTAAAGCACATTGGCAACAGAATTTGAACGAGTTCAGATCTTTTCCGCATGCCGTTCCTATATTCTTGGTCGGCTGCAACACATCGCACCAGGAGCTGCCGCATGACCGTCTCCCAAGTTCTCCTCCAGGACTTCGACACCGAGATCTCCAATACCCGCCGCACTCTCGAGCGCGTTCCTGAAGGCAAGAACGACTGGGTTCCGCATCCCAAGTCGATGCCGCTCGGCAAGCTCGCAATGCACTGCGCCACCCTGCCCCTCTTCGGCTACTACATCATCGAGGACGACGGCATGGACTTGGCGAACTCCAAACGCCAGCACATCCCGCTCGTCTTTGAATCCCGCGAGGCCTGCCTTCAGCAGCTCGACGATGCCGCCGCCAAATGCCGCGCCGCCATCGCCGCCGCCTCTGACGAGCACCTCGCCCAGCCCTGGCGCTTCTCCTTCGGCGACCACCTCATCTCCCACAACCCGCGCTCGCTGGCCTTCCGGCAGATGTGCTTCAACCACCTCATCCACCACACCGCCCAGCTCGGCGTCTATCTCCGCCTCAACGACATCCCCGTCCCGGCCTTGTACGGCCCATCAGCCGACGAGCAGTGGTCGCCGGCGAAGTAGCGGCGCCCCAGTCGAGTGCAGCCTTCCGCCAAACCGGAGTTCTCCGGACGTGAACCGAGAGCTCAGGGCCGGCGAAACACTACGCCGCCCTTCATGACAAACCGCACCCGCGTGGTCGCAGCGATATCGGCCAGCGGATCTCCATCGACGGCGATCACATCCGCAAAGTAGCCGGCCTTCAACTCGCCGATCTGCCCGTCCCAACCCAGCAGCTTCGCGCCGTTGATCAGATCTGCGCGCAGCACCTCGGCGACGGGCATGCCGTTTTCGGCCATGAGCACCAGCTCCCGGGCCTGCGTGCCATGCGGAAATGGACCCACATCGCTGCCCACGGCGAACGGCACCCCGGCCGCCATCTGGCGCTTGAACTGCGCCAGATGAAAGGCGATCAACTCGCGCTCGGCGGCCTCCCGGGCCTTGTTTGCGGCGTGATCCGCGAAGTATTCGGAGATCGCAAACGTCGGCACCGCCGGGATGCCCTTGGCCTTCATCGCGGCCATGGTGGCGTCGCTCAGGAAGTAGGCGTGGTCGACCGACATGACGCCAGCTTCGACCGCGTACCCGGTCCCCGGCTCGCCTGTGGCATGCACCGCGACGCCGTGCCCTGAACCTCCGCCAAACCGCTGCGCCTCCGTTACCGCCGCTTTCAACTGCTCGGCCGTGTACTGGTAAGGAGTTTGGAGTTTTCCATCTACCAGCTCGTCCCGACCGGTCTCATAGATCTTGGTGAAATCGGCGCCTTGCTTCCGCTGCACCCGCATGACCGCGACGATCTCTTCGGCTGAGTTCGCCCGATCCGCGTTCGACAGGACCGCCTGCGCGGGGTTGAACCGGTTCGCATCCTCGTGTCCGCCCATGATGTCGATGGCCATTCCGCTCATCCGCATTCTCGGCCCCGGAATCATCCCGGAGTCGATCGCGTTCCGGACCGCCGAATCGGCGGAGCCGGCGCCTTCGGTCCCCATGTCGCGCTCCGCCGTGAACCCCGCCTCGAGATCCGCGCGGGCTGCGCTCGCCGCAATCAGCGTCCGCTCCGGAACACTCTCCTCGACGGTTTGCAGGTCCTCGGCGCCAGGGTGGAGGAACAGGTGAACATGCGCATCGATCAACCCGGGCATCAGCGTTCGGTCACCGACATCGATCACCTGCGCGCCGGCCGGCCGGCTCACGTGCTGCCCCACCTCGGTGATCCTGTCCCCAACGACCAGCACCTCGGCCGGAGACACCACGCGCCCCCCCGCCACATCCAGCATGTGCGCCGCCCGTACTACGACAACCTGCTTCGGCTCCGCAAGCTGCGCCAGCATCGTGACGGAAGACGCCAGCAGACACGCCGTGAAACCCAATCTGTAAGTTTTCATCGTTTCAGCAGCATACCGCGAGGGACACCGGGACATCGAACCCAATGAGCGGCAAGAGGCGCGAAAGGACACATCGAATGAAAGCTACCTGGAAGCACCACGAGAAGAGCGGAGAGCTTGACGCCAAGGACCGCAACGGCCTGCCCGACTCCGCGTACGCGTTCCCGAACGAGCGCAAGGAGCCGCTGACCGATGCCTCCCACGTCCGCAACGCGATTGCCCGCTTCGACCAGACGAAAGGCGTCTCCGACAGCGAACGCGATCAGGCTTTTGCGAACATCAAGGCCGCCGCGAAGCACTACGGTGTGGAGATGACCGAGACGCACTGGCAGGATCTCGGCAAGAAGCCGCATACCCCAAACCCGGCACACAAGAAGTAGGGCTTGAGCCGGTTCAGCCTGCCTTCTCCGTCAGCTCGGCCCACCTCTGGTAGAGCCCGTCTGCGAGCTCCTGTGCCGCTTCCATCTCCTGGAGCGCCTGCGTGAGGGCCTCGGCATTGGTGGCGACATCGGGGTCGTCGAGAATGTCCCTGGCGGCCTGCAGGCGCTCCTCCGCTGCGTCGACGGCCGCTTCGATCCCCGAGTACTCGCGGGCTTCCAGATAGGACAGCTTTTTCTTTCCGGAGGCGTCAGCCCGGCCCGCCGAAGCCACAGCTTTTCCCGCCGCTCCCGGGGCAACCGCCTCCTCAACCTTGACGCCGCGCCACTGCTCCCACTGCGAGTAGTCCGCGAAGGTCTCGGCGCCACCGCGCCCATCGAGGCCGAGGACGACGGTCGAGACCCGATCCAGCATGTAACGATCGTGGGTCACCAGCACGAGCGCGCCCGTGAACTCGAGCAGACTCTCCTCCAGGATCTCGAGCGTCTGAATGTCGAGATCGTTGGTGGGCTCATCCAGCAGAAGGACATCGGCTGCCTCCAGCATCAGCTTCGCGATCAGCACCCGCGCGCGTTCGCCACCGCTGAGCCGTTCAACGGGCTGATTGAGTTGTTCGCTGGTGAAGAGAAACTTGGTCGCATAGCTTGCGACGTGCACCACGCGACCCTGGTAGACCACCGAATCGGAGTCCGGAGCGAGCGCTCTCCGCAAGCGTGACGCCCTCGTCCATCTCGCGCATCTGGCTGAAGTACACCATTCGCAGCGACGGCGCTTTTTTTACGACACCCTCCGTGGGAAGGAGTTCGCCTGTCAGCAGCCGGAGCAGGGTCGTCTTTCCGCTGCCGTTCGGACCCACCAGCCCCACACGCACGCCATTTGTGACGAGAAAGGACAGGCTCTCGAGAATCTTCCGACCGCCCAGCTCCACCGAGACGTCTTCCAGCTCAACGAGGCGCTTTGTCTGCCGCTCGGTGCCGGAGAACTCTATGCCGGCCGAGTCGAGGTCTGCTGACGCGCATTTACCTCTTTGAGCTGACCGATCAGCTGATGGGCGTTATCGATCCGTGCCTTAGCCTTGGTCGCCCGCGCCTTGGGACCGCGTCGCAGCCACTCGATCTCCGTTTTCACGCGGTTCTTCAGAGCATCCTGCTGCTTTGTCTGCGCCTCCAGGTACGCTTCCCTGCCCTCCAGAAACTTCGAGTAGCTTCCCTTCACGCGCAGCAGCCCGTCCGCATAGACACGGCTGAGCTCGACCATCTCGGTCGCCACGTTCTCGAGGAAGTAGCGGTCATGGCTGACCACGACGCACGCGAATCGCGCCTCGTTAAGCAGGGCTTCGAGCCACACGATTCCCGCGAGATCCAGGTGATTCGTGGGCTCGTCGAGCAGCAGCACATCCGGACCCGCTGACGACCGCCTCTGCGATGGCCAGCCGCTTGCGCCAGCCGCCGCTCAGGGTCGATGCCTCATCCTCCAGCCGTGGAAATCCTATGCGTCCACCGGTCTCGCGCAACCTGCCCTCGCGCTCTGCTTCCGGTACACCGGCCCGCTCGAGCGCACCGACGAGCACCTCACGTACGGTCAGACCGTCGGCGAAGTTCGACTCCTGCTTTACATAGCCGATCCGCGCCCGCCTGCGGATGGCCACCTCACCCGCATCGGCATCCTGCTCTCCGGCGAGCACAGCCAGAAGGGTCGACTTCCCTGCTCCGTTTGGCCCGATCAGCCCAACCCGGTCTCCATCCGAAACCGTAAACGAGATCTCCTGAAACAATGGCACAGCGCCAAAACGCTTTGAGACGCCCTGTGCATTCAAAATAGGTGGCATCCCTCAAGTCTAATCGGGTGAGGGCGTAGCCGCCATGTCGCCCTGGTTCTGAACTGAAGTGAGTCCGCGACTCGCGGGAGCTCGCAACCAGCATCGAAGAGAGCAGCGCTAAGGAGGAGAGACGAGTGACGTTGGTGCAGAAGATAGCTGCGGGTGGGTTCATGTCCTTAGGATTACTCTTCCAACCAGCCCTGGGACAGACGGTCACCGCAGTGCCTAAGCTTGATCTGAAGCAGTTCATGGGCACATGGCACGAGGTGGCAAGGTATCCGAACAAGGCGGAGAAGCAATGTGTCAGCGATGCCGTTCAACTGTTCGCGGAGCGGTACAAGGCGAATCAATTCACGATAGTCAGCAACTGCCAGACGACAACCGGTCCTTCGGACGCGAGCAACCACAACGGGAAGGCGGATAAATCCGGGAACGGAATGTTGAAGGTGACGACCATCTGGCCATTTTCCAGAAAGCTCTGGGTGCTGGCGCTCGAACCGAACTACGAGTGGGCGCTGGTCGGCAGCCCAAACCACAAGTCGCTTTGGATACTTTCGAGAACGGCTGTGATGAAGCCGGAGGTGCTTGCGGAGATCGAAGCGAAAGCTGCCGCAGAGGGGTTCGATACAAGCAAGCTGATTCCGTTTCCGCAACATCCCTGATCGAGCCGCATGCTTGGACAGACCGAAAGCTCTAGTCCAGATCGAATTCGCGTAGAGGCCGTTCCCCCAGCGGACTTTCTTTTGCCTTCTTTACGGCCTCGGCGAACTTTTTCGCCAGCACATCATCCTTGTTCTTCTGCGCCTCGATACTTTGCGCAAAGATCGAGTCGCGACGAGCGTCCTGCTCGCGCAGAGCCTTTGCCGCCTCACCGAAGTCCTCGAACGTCTTTTTGCGCGGAGCCGGCGTGTGCGCAATGACGCTCCGAGTGACCGGATCGACCTTCAGCATCCCCCCACAGTCCGGACACATGACCTCGAAAGCTTCGTCGCTGATCCCCATAACCCATCACCTCAGACCCATTCTAAGATGATCACGACTTTGGCATACGGACGGGGCCCCGGTGCTTTTGGCTGTTGCATATTGCTGGAACCGTGCGAAACTTCCTCCCATGAAGAAGCTCCTCTGGACTGTGTTCGCCGCTCTTCTGCCGATTGCCGGTTGTGCTCACCGTGCGCCAGTGACCGTTGCTCGACAGATCGCGCCCCCGATCAATCCAAATCCCGTCGCGCATTGCACAACGACGAACGGACTTCCTGATCCCGTCTGTACCCCCGGAGCGGTGCGGACGACGGATCTGAACAGCATCTGTCACGGCGGGTCCACAAAGCAGTTCCGGCCGCCGGTGTCGTATACCGAGCCGCTCAAGAAACAAGGGATCGTCGAGTACGGCTACACGGACACGAACCTGGCCGACTACGAGGAAGACCACCTGATCTCTCTCGAACTTGGCGGCGACGGCTTCGACCCAAAGAATCTCTGGCCCGAACCCCACCTAGGCGCCTTCAACTCGTTCCAGAAAGACCAGGTCGAAAACTGGCTTCATAAGCAGATCTGTTCCGGAGCTATTCCCGTGGTCGAGGCACAGCATGGCATCGCTACAAACTGGGAGCAGTACCTAACGGCAGCCAGTGGAGTGAAGCTGAGTTCGAAGGAGCGTCAGTAGACGAGGACGTAGACGCTAGAGCCGCACAACCGCGTGCCCACCACACATACCGGCTGCCTCTTCCACAAAGCGCGAAATCAACCCCTCGTACCGGGCCAGAAACCACACCCCCGCCACGACTCGCTCCTGCGGGTGTCCGTTGGGGAAGACGTTTAACGTGATCGCGGCCGCATGCTTGCGCAGACTCGCGTCCTTTTCCAGCTCGTGGGTGGCGGACATCCGTCTCAGCCGATTCATCTGGTAACGCATCTTCGATCCCGAGACCTCGGCAGACCTGCCCAGAGAAGCGTCCATCCCGCTCAGATATTCGGTCAGCGCGTTGAGCTCCGTGTCCATCGCGCTGCCTACCGCGGCGAGACGGCGCTTCAGTTCCATCGGCATCGAGCGCGCGCCGAGCCTTTGCCCCAGCAGCTCGGCCGAGGTCATCGCCTCGGGAAGCTGCACCTCGTCTGCATCCATTACCGCAGCAATCGCAGGCTCCAGCAGAGTCGCCGTCAGCCGGGGCAGAACGGGCGTAACTCGCCCCAGAAGCCTCTCGTAGAGCACGGCACTCTGCGCGAAATAAGCGACCTCCGACGGTCCGCCGACGTACGCTACGGTTGGAAGGATGGTGTCCTGAAAGATCGGCCGGAGCAGCGCGTTCGGGCTTATCCGCTCCGGGCTTTCGTCCAGAATTGTGAGCAGCTCTGACGTGGTGTAGGTCTGCCGTCCTGCCTTCCAGCTTCCATCCCCAGACCTCCGCAGTGCCTGACGATCGTTGACACCGCCGGCGCTGGAGATCAGGAACAGGAGGCTCATGTCCATGGCGACCTTGACCTGCGCGTGATAGCCCGCAGCCTCAAGTTCGCCGCTGCGCTGGAGCAGCGCCTGTTCGAGCTCGTCGGCTCGTTCGATCGCGCCGCGAAGCGTGGAGGCTCCCAGGCGGTGGAAGTCACGGCCCGCAGCGTCGATGATGATCAGGCCCTGGTCTGCAAAGACCTTTGCCATCAGGCGGGCGAAAGCTCCACCCAGCGTCGGAGCGTATCCACTTCGAGGGACGTAACACTGCCGCAGCAGCTCGCAGATGGGAGCCCAGCCCAGAAGGTCGGTCGTATGGTCCAGCAACGGTTCCATCTCCGTGCCGAGGGGAACCTCTCCGACTGGAACGGCAGCGGTGGTCTTGAGTCCCGCTCGCAGGGTTTCGACAGATGTCTTGGTCAAGAGCGAAACCTGATCGACCTCCGGCAGATCGTGATCCTCGGTTGCCAGCCAGAAGATCGGAACGTGCTCGACGCCGGTGGCGCGGGTCGCCTCTCGCGCGCGTGCGACGGCGGTTGCGGCCTTTAGAAGTGTGAGCAGCGGGCCTCCCAGGAGCCCAACCTGCTGCCCGGTTACGACCGCTCGCGCACCATGCCGGAGCTTTTCGATGTTGGCCAGCGCGGCGGCCCCGGCTCCAAAGTCCCGGTTCTGCCGGTCAAGCGCTACCCCCAGAGCGTCGGGATCGGCACCACCTCGCACGGGGGGAGACATCCAGGACCGTCCGAAGGGCTCGGCGCCGAACCATCTGCGCACCGGCGATTCCGCTGCGCTTTCGGCCATGGCCAGGTAGTCGCGGTACAGAGCTGAAACGTGCGGCAGGATCGTGATCGGGTAGCACTCAGCGCTCATGGCAGTCTTTGATTCTCCAAGGTGCCCGCATTGCAACACCCGTTTCCAGATCTGTAGCTCTTGCGTGCATCCCGTTGGATGCCCACAACATCGAGGCCGATGCAGGATGATACCGTAGCCGTATGGCTGCCCCGAAACGACCCGCCTCCGCCGCTAACGGCTCGCGAAATGCTTCAGCCGATCAAAAGGCGGAACCGCCGAAGTCCTCCGACGCCGAAAAGCCACAGTCAGGCAAGCTCCAGGAGAAGGCGAAGGTCGTCTCCTCCAGGCTCGCCTACAAGGGCAAGGTCTTCTCCGTCTATACAGACACCGTGGTTGAGCCGGGCTACGACCATCCCAACACCCGGGATGTCATACGGCACAGCGGGTCAATCGTGATCCTGGCCTCCGACGAGTCCAAAGATCCTCGCGATCCGGAGATTGTCCTGATCCGGCAGTACCGCCACGCGGCCGGACAGTTCCTGCTCGAGCTGCCGGCTGGACGTATTGAACCCGGAGAGGCGCCGCTTGCGGCAGCCAAGCGCGAGATGATCGAGGAGACCGGATTCCGTGCCCGCCGTTGGAAGCTTTTGACGAAGTACTTTGCGAGCCCCGGCTTTCTTGGCGAGTGGATGCAGATCTATCTTGCCCGGGACATCCGCGAGGGGCAGGCTGCGCCGGAAGACGATGAGCACATTGAGATCGTCAGGATGCCGCTTTCGCAGGCGATGGGGCTGGTCGCAGCGAACAAGATTCACGATGGCAAGACTCTGATCGGCCTGTCCCTTTACAGCGCCGCTTTGCACCGCGCCGCAGAGACGGAATAGCCTCGTTCCATGGACAACATCACCATTGCGCGCCTGCTCGACGAGACTGCTGCCCTGCTCGAGATCGATGGGCAGGATCCATTTCGTGTTCGCTCGTACCGGCGTGCCGCCGAAGCAGTCGAGCAGCAGACGACGCAACTTGCCACCCTGGCGACGCCGGAGGCCGACCCCAAAACACTGCTGGCGATTCCAGGCATAGGTAAGGGGATGGCTGCAAACATCCGTGACCTCGTTGCTACGGGAACGATGCCGCTTCGGACCGAGCTCCTGCAACGCTACCGTCCGACGATGCTGGAGCTTCTCCGGCTTCCGGGGATGGGACCGAAGACGGTGGCGATGCTCTGGTCCGTGCTTGAGATCGCCGACATTGACAAGCTGGAAGAAGCCGCCAAAGCCGGCCACCTGCTGAAGCTGCCCCGCATGGGCCAGAAGTTCACCGACAAGCTGCTCAAAGGCATCGAGGATCATCGTAAAAATTCGAGCCGGTTCCGCATCGACCAGGCTCAGGCGCAGGCCGAGCGCATCGCGGATCTGATCCGCGTGTTTCCGGGGATCGATACCATCACGCCGGCAGGGTCGCTCCGCCGTGGCCGGGAGACCGTTGGGGACCTCGACTTCCTCGTTACCGGACCGGCCTGCGAGCCGGACGTCGTTTCGGCTGCGGTCGAACACGTCGCGCAACTTCCCCTGATCGACAAGCTTCTGGCGAAGGGCGCGAACAAAGTCTCGTTCACGCTTCGCAACAATCTGCAGGTCGATGTCCGCCTGCTGCCGCGAGCAAGCTACGGCGCTGCCCTCCAATACTTCACCGGCTCCAAGATGCACAATGTCGCGTTGCGCCAGCGTGCCATCAAACGCGGGCTGACCTTGTCCGAGTACGCGCTGCTGCGGCTCGAGGACAATACGATCGTCGCTTCCGAGAGCGAGGAAGCAATTTACAACGCGCTCGATCTTGACTACATTCCGCCGGAGCTGCGCGAGAACTGCGGCGAGTTAGAGGCTGCCGCGGCCCACACGCTGCCCCAACTCATCACCATCGCCGACATCCGTGGCGACCTCCACATGCACACACATGAAACAGATGGAGCCAACTCTATCCGCGAGATGGCGGAGGCTGCTCTGGCCCGTGGTCTGCGGTATATCGCCATTACCGACCACTCGAAGAACCTGGCGATGACCAACGGCATGGACGATAAGCGCGCCCTGGCTCACATACAGCGTATCCGCGAGGTCGATGCGGAGCTGCAACAGCAGTACGACGGCCGCATCCGCGTGCTGCCGGGCATCGAGGTCGATATTCTCGCCGAGGGTCAAATCGACCTCGACGATAGCACCCTCGCGCAGATGGATATCGTGGTCGCCAGCGTTCACTCCCGCTTCGATCAGCCGGCCGAGCAGATGACGGAACGAGTGCTTCGTGCGATCGAGAACCCCCACGTGCGTATCCTCGGGCACCCGACCGGCCGCAAGGTCCTGCGACGCGACCCGTACGCGCTCGATATCGAATCGGTGCTGAAGCGAGCCGCCGAGCTCGGAGTCGCGGTCGAGCACAACGCCAGTCCCGCCCGCGCCGACCTGAACGACTTACACCTTCGCCTCGCAAAACAGCATGGCTGCAAGATAACGGTGAACACCGACGCCCACTCGACCGATGAGCTCGACCAGATGCGGTTCGGCATCACGCAACTACGGCGCGCCTGGCTGACAGCTGGCGACCTGATCAACACGCTGCCGGATCGAGATGCGCTGCTTCGCAGTCTGCGCCCGAAACCTGGCGCTTAGGTTCCTTCCGCCAGCACCGGCGGGTCTCCACGCTCGAAGTGTTCCTCGATCTCTTCGAGCGTTTTGCCCTTCGTCTCCGGAAGGAAAAAGGTTGCGGTCACAAAGTAGATGACCGTACATGCGGCCCAGAAGCTGAACATGGCGTAGTAGCCGTAGTTGCCGACGATAGGCAGGAAGGTCGCAGCGATGAGGGTCGAGACGCCCTGGTTGAGAAGAAGCGCAATGCCCATGCCTGTGGAACGGATGCGGGTGGGCATCAGCTCCGACAGCGTGAGCCAGACGACGACACCCGGACCGATGGCAAAGAATGAGATAAACAGGCCGAGGCAGATTGTGATCAGCCAGCCGGTCTTCTCCGTCGGCACCGGACCGTAGAACGCGTGCTTGATCCTGATCGTCGAACCGGCTTCCTTGGCGTCTGGCAGAATCTTGAGCACGGCATCCTTGTCCGAGCTGAGGACGGTGCTTACGTGATCGCCGCCGCCATAGGAGTAGAGCACCGTCAGTGACATCGGCCGGACGGAGGCATTCTCGCCGATCTCGCTGAGCGGCAGTGTGAGCGCATCTCCGTGGACGGCCGCCTGAACCTTGTCCTTGAGATCGGCGCGCCTTGACTCGAACGCGTGAAACAGGAGTGCCCCCGTAAGCAGAGAGAGGATGATGCCGCCGGTGCCGATTCGCAGCAGAAAGCGTCGGCCCTTTTTATCCACCAATGCCACGGCCACCAGGGTCATCACGCAGTTCAGCAGCTTGACGACGACATCGCCCTGGGTCGCATGGCTGGCGCTCATGCCGGCCTGCCTCAAAATAATTACGAGGAAGCCAAGGATGGAGTTGATGCCCGTGGCCTGGTTGCAGGCGAGAATCACGCATGCCAGGACAAACGGGATCACATATTTTCGGCGTAACAGCGAACCTCCTCCGCTCGCCTGCTCCGCCTTGCCGCGGTTCTCAAGCGCCAGTGCCTCCATCTCACGCATCTGCAGATCAGCTTCCTGCGCGGGCAGCAGCCGCAGAAGCGCAGCTTTTGCATCAGCGGCTCTTCCCTTCCGGAACAGCCAACGCGGAGTCTCGGTCAGCAGAAACGTTCCGAGAAAAAAGAAGATGCCGGGGTAGATGACGGACAGAAACATGCCGCGCCAAGCGTGATCCTGCGCGGCCCGGATCACCGCAGCATTCCCGGCCGCCGCAGCGATCGCACGCTCAGCCTGCTGCGTGTAGAACCACCCTGCCATTGCTGCCACAACGATTCCCACAGTCAGCATGAGTTGAAAGATCGCCGTACCTTTGCCCCGGCTATTTGCGCTTAGGCACTCTGCGAGGTAGAGCGGAATCACGACTGCAATCACGCCGCCGCTGATGCCCTGTAACAGCCGTCCCAGGAACAGCGTCGTGAATCCCTGCGAAAGCACGATGAGCCCGACACTCGCGACGAACAGGAAGCCGCTGACGATCATCATCTTCTTGCGACCGAACCAGTCTGCGAGAACGCCTGCTACCAGCGAGGACACCATGCTGCCGCCCAGTACAGCCGCAACAATGATCGATGTTTGCGCGACGGTGAGGCTGACGGTCTTGCTGAGGTAAAGAAGCGCGGCGGCGATGATGCCAACGTCGATTCCGTAGAGCAGACCACCGAAGCCGGCGATCAGAATCAGAAACTTTCCGTAACGAGCAGGGCTCAACGTGCTTGCAATCATAGGTGGCGCTCAGGTCGTGCGTTTGTGCACGCCTCCTTATACAACAAGCACCAAAGACCAGAAGATCGCGCCGGGATCGGCCATGCGGCCGGCGCGATGGATCTTCTACCCCGCCACAACGGCGTCGGTTTGCGGCTCACATTGGGTTACGCTGCCGTTGAGCATCCGTATTCTCTCCAAGGCCCAGGCGGCGGCATCGGCCAGCACCTGATCTTCGCCGCTGGACCAGGCTCTGAGCCTGGGAAGGAATCGTACTTCACCACTGTTTCCCATAGCGATCGCCACGTTGCGGTGCAGGCGGGAGCGGCGCGTGCGTTCGAGCGGCGAACCCTTGAACCACTGCTTGAATGTGGCAGCGTCCATCTCGGCCAACCACCCAAGATCCGGATTGATGAGCTCCTGCCGCGCCGGAATCGCGTTGGGCATGGGTTGCATGGCGGTGCGGTTGTTCCAGGGACAGACATCCTGGCAGATATCGCAGCCGAAGACCTGCCGCCCCACGAGGGGACGAAGCTCCGGGGCGATGGAGCCCTTCTTCTCGATCGTAAGGTAGGCGATGCAGCGCGAAGCGTCCATGTGGTGCGGTGCGACGAGGGCCTCGGTGGGGCACGCGTCGATGCAGCGGGTGCAGGAGCCGCAGCGATCGGGTGAGGGCAAGCTGGCCATTTCCGGCGGCAAACGCAAAGAGGTGAGGATGACGCCGAGCAACAGCCAGGAGCCCTGCTCCTGATTCAAGAGGCAGGTGTTCTTGCCGATCCACCCGATGCCCGCGCGTGCAGCGGCGCTGCGCTCGACCAGAGGTCCGGTGTCGACGTAACACTTTGAGGCGGCAGCCGTCCGTGCACCGAGTTCGTCCGCTAGCTGCTGGAGGCGAGCCAGCAAAAAGTCGTGGTAATCGTCGGGGCGAAGTGCCGGCTCAGGCTGCCCGGGCACTGAGGGTGCGGCGCTCTGGCCGGTCCAAGCGTAGCGGGCGATCCATCCGGAGGTGGGGGGCGACTTCGAGATAGAGAGAGGGCCCGCTGAGCGATAGTTGATGGCGCAGACGACGACGGAGTTGGCCCAGGGGTAGGTGCCTTTGACAGAGGCCCGAAGCAGGCGGCCGTCGGCGTCACGACGCTTGAGGTAGTCCATCTCTCCAGCTCGTCCGGCGTCGATCCAGGATTCGAATCGGGCCGCGTCCAGCGCCTCTGCCGGGTCGTCCAGGCCTTCGGCCGGAGCCACACCGGCGAGTTCGAAGCCGAGAGCGACGGATCTCTCCTTCAGCCATGCTTTCAGTTCGGATGTCCAGATGTCAGTAGCCATAGCTCGTGCACGCGAAGCTTTCGCGGTCGGAGGCATTCAGGATAGACTGTCGAGACGGAGAGTTGGCAGAGCCCGGTTGAATGCACCTGACTCGAAATCAGACATAGTCGCAAGGCTATCGGGGGTTCGAATCCCTCACTCTCCGCCATCTACTCATCCAGCACCGTTCGACAATATCCACAAAACCCTGACAGAGCCGTGCGAAGGTGAATATGCACGGGTCGACCCAAAGCAGCTCCGGGACTGCTCCGAGCGATTGAGGGTTGTCAACGGACTTCGTTGACGCGTCTCGGAATCTAATCCCCGACGGACGACTATAGCCCACAGAATGGGATCTCCTTCGCTCAGCTGAAGTGGACCCGTCGTGTTGTTGTTCCAGGTTGCCAGAAGACTTTACAGAAAGTACCCGGGGGAGGTAGTGTACCCCTGCCTAGAAGCTCCCGGCAAAGATCGCCTTAAGCTTCGCCCGCAGTCCCTGCTCCTCGCTCGCCTTCCGCACCTGCGTCCGGTGGGTGTAGAGCAGCATCCCGATCGCCGCCGAGAACTCCGGCCCGGCCAGCTCCGCCGGCATCCTGCTCAGCGGCACCGGATGCCCCACCCGGGCCGGCACCCGCAGCAGGCTCTCGGCATTATCGAGCAGCCCCGACATCAATGCGCCCCCGCCGGTCAGCACGCACCCCGCGCCCAGCGCCTCCAGCACCCCTCCGTGCCGGAGGTTGTCCCGCAGCATCGTAAACAGCTCCCGCGCCCGCGGCTCCAGAATCTCGGCCAGAAACCGCTGCCGTACCATCCGCGCCGGCTGCCCACCCGAGATCAGCAGGTCACCGCCGATCTCAATCTCATTCATCTGCGGAATGGCAGTAACAACGCAGTGCCCATACTGCTTCTTCAGGTACTCCGCCTCCTCGACCGTCACATGGAGCCCAACGGCCAAGTCATTCGTAAAATGATCGCCGCCAATCGGCAGCACAGCCGTGTGCGCCACCGATCCTTCAAAGAACACCGCCAGCTCCGTCGTGCTCGCGCCGATATCCGCCAGGCACACACCCAGCTCGCGCTCATCCGCGCTCAACACCGCCTCCGCCGACGCGATGCCCTCATAAACCGTGTCCTGCACTTCCAGCCCCGCCCGGTTCGCACACGTGATCACGCTCTGCGCCACGCCGCCCGAGCAGGTAGAGATGTGGAGGTTCACCTCCAGCTTGTTCCCCACCATCCCGATCGGGTCGTGAATCCCCGCCTGATCATCCAGGATGAACTCCTGAGGCAGCAGGTGGAGCACCTCGCGATCCGGAGGCAGCGCCACCGACCGCGCCCGGTCGACCGTCGCCTTAACCTCCTCCCGCGTAATCTCACGCATCCGGCTCCCCATGCTGATGCCGCCCCGCGAGTTCACCCCACGCACATGCGTCCCACCGATCCCCACCACCGCCGTCTCAATCGCCGCCCGCGCCGCCCGCTCCGCGGTCAGCGCCGCGCGGTTGATCGCCTCCGCCGCCGGCCCCAGCTCCGCTATCAGCCCCTTCCGCATCCCCTTCGACGGCTCAACCCCATGCCCCCGGTACCGCAACACCCCATCATGCAACTCCGCCACCAGCACGCAGCTCTTCTGACTGCCGGCATCGACCACGGTGATCAGATTGTCTGGCTTCTGATTCATGGGTGCCCCACCTTTCCGAGCACCATGGACGGACGCCTTCACTGCCACCCCATGGCCGACGTGAGCACTCGCGAGAGACCTGGCGGAAGGATGGGGCAGAGCGGTTTGTTTCGCCGAGAAACCCGACCCGGGAGCCTGCACCGATACTTCTGGGGCCACACCGGCCAGCGGAACCGCCGTACCGGGCTGCATCTCTAACACCACCTGACGCTCATACCGCATATCGACCGAGGAGAGCTTTGGATACTGAGCTCGCCACTCCGGCAGGTGCGCCTCATACTTCTTATACCGGTCGAGATAGTCGCTGTCGCCGAAGTGCACCAGTACATCTGTACCCTGGCTGGGGATCAAAGCTTTTACATCTTCGGGGTTCGACAAGTCGATCTCACTCAATTTGGCGGAGATCTTCTCGCCTGTCGCGTCGAGATCCCTGGTGAATTCAAGGAAGATCTTCATCCGCGCCGTTCGCACGGATAAGGCATCCTGCGGTGCGATACCCGTCACCACTGGAAACGAGTAACCAGCATCCGCACTCTGATCGGCGCCCATGTCGAGCAAGACACCACTCGAGTCCACAAGGCCGATGTGTCCGGCCTGACGGACGAAGGCGACGGGGGTGCGCTCTTCGATCATGATCCGTATGCGATCCGGAAGCAGACGCATGACGACAGCATGCTTCACCCAGGGGATCTGCTCTAGTTCGGTTTTGCGGTCCTCGAGAGAGACGCGGAGAATATTGCGCTCGATGTCTCCACCGAATACCTCGAGTAAGTCCGCGCGTGAGAGATGGCGGTTGCCCTCAATCATCACCGACGAGCTGCTCGCGAGGACGAATCTCTCATCTCGGAGCACCATGCGTCGCGCGACCTCGGCAGCAACCCAGCTTAGGCCGAGAATAGCCAAAAGCGCCCCGCAGATCGCGGCTCTTCCCCACATGCTCCGGGGCATACCACCGCGGAACGTGAGCCGAAGTCCGGTGCGACGGCGGCCACGGTTATATCCGCCATCATCCTCCCCGCCGGCGTAGTCTTCGACGAGTTCACGGCGCGCGACCTGCTGCGCCGGCCGCCGTCTCGTTGTGCGCTCCCGCGCGTACGTCTCATCAGGCGCTGTCAGCACCGCAGCCTCACGTCATCCACTCCGTTACGGAATCCCGAGCCCGAGCAAGGCCGCACGAGAATCGCCGTTCCTGACTATAACGCGCTCATCGCCGCGTCCACACTGTTCATGAGCGGAATGTACCCTTTCAGGAACTCACACGTTTGTGTGCGAGGTCTTCAAGGAGATCCCGCCCAAGCTGGGATACACTCCCTGCGCCCAGAGTAACGATGGCATCGCCGTCGCGGGCCGCCGAGACGAGCCTCGTGACAGCCTCCTCCCCGGAAGGCGCGTGTTCCACTTCTGTCCCGCCATTGCCCCGGATCGCCGCAGCGAGTGCCGCGCCAGTGATTCCCTCGATTGGCTCCTCACTTGCGGCGTAGATGTCGAGGACCTGCACCGAATCGGCATCGGTGAATGCGTGCGAGAACTCGTCCATCAAATCGCGGGTGCGCGTGTAACGGTGCGGCTGGAAGAGCACGTGTATCCGGTTGTATCCGCAGTCGCGAGCCGCGTGCAGCGTTGCCAAAATCTCGGTAGGGTGGTGCCCATAGTCGTCGATCACGGTAACGCCGCGCGCAACGCCTTTGACCTGGAAGCGGCGGTCAACGCCACGAAAGGAATCAAGCCCAAGGGCGATCTGTTCCGGTGCAATGCCGAGTTGTATCCCTATGCTGACGGCAGCGGTAGCATTCAGGGCATTGTGGCGCCCCGGGACATGTAGGTGGAACTCGCCAAGATCCGACCCCAGGAACGTAACCGCGAAGCTGGAACGTCCAGTGGCTGTCGCCGGTAGCAGACGCATGCGGAAGTCTGCCTCTTCGTGCTCTCCATAGGTGTAGACCTTTCGCTTCACGCGCGACAGGATCGAACGCAGCAGTTTATTGTCCAGGCATGCCGTCGTCGCCCCGTAAAATGGCATGCGATCCATAAATTCCAGGAACGCCGATTCGATATCCGCCATGTCGCGATAGCAGTCCATGTGCTCGCGATCGAGATTGGTGACTACCCCGAGCACCGGAGCCAACTTCAGAAAAGATCGATCGCTCTCGTCGGCTTCGACCACAAGGTATTGCGAGTTGCCAAGACGCGCATTGGAACCCAGAGCGTCCACCCGGCCCCCGACGACCACTGTGGGATCGAGGCCGCCGCCTGCAAGCACCGCCGCGATCATGCTGGTGGTCGTGGTCTTCCCATGCATGCCGGCGACAGCGATACCATACTTCAGGCGCATGAGCTCGGCCAGCATCTCCGCCCGCTGGATAACGGGAACCTTGCGGTGCCGCGCCTCCATCACCTCGGGGTTATCCCGGCTGACTGCGGAACTGGTGACCACAACGTCACAAGCGGCAGCATTTGCGGCGGCATGCCCTTCGAAGACCCGCGCGCCCAGACTGACTAGACGATCTGTAGTGAAGCTCTTTCGAAGATCCGAGCCGGAGACGGTGTACCCCATGGTGAGCAGGATCTCCGCGATGCCGCTCATGCCGATACCACCAATGCCGATGAAATGGATGCGCTGCGTTGGAGCGAACAGGAAGTGGCCGGGGAGGAACATAGAAGTCAGTCTAGACGCCCTTCTTCATGGGCTCCCAGATGAACTTGTGAATCTGGAGCGACAGTCGCGCAGGAAGACCATCGGCCAACATCCAGTGAACGATGTTACGGGGATCGAGCGCCATGTTTTCGGCCGTCCGAAGCGGGCTCGGGGTCTTGGTGAACGCCGGGCTAAGGAGAATGCTGCCGACTTTCTCGTCGAGCGCGTGTGCGCGAATGAAGTCGCGAGCGAACTCGTAGTCTTGGCGGTCGCTAAGCACGAATTTCATCTCGTCCTCTTTGGTGAGAGCGCTTAGATTCTCCATGCGGAAGCTGCCGAAGGCTGCGCCGGAACCGGGGCATTTCACGTCCACAATCTTGTGAACTGCTTTCGGAACCTCCGCAAGCGGCCGCTCCCCCGAAGTTTCGATCATCAGTGTGTAGTTGCGAGCGAGCAACTGCTCCATCAATGGCAGGAGATCCCGAGCCTGCAGCATCGGCTCACCGCCAGTGAACTCGATCAGAGTGCAGGGCGCAAGCGCTTCAATCTCTGAAGTGATCTGCTGGTTGGTGAAAGGCTTGCCGCCGCTGAAGGTGTACTCGGAATCGCACCACGCGCAGCGGAGATTGCATCCGGCGAGCCGAACGAAGATGCAGGGCAGACCGGCGAAGGATGATTCGCCTTGAACGGACTTATAGAGTTCGATGAGGTGCATTGGGCGGCTTCGGTTCCCGGTTGTGGGCGAATCTAGCGAGACAACGGAAAAGGAACCTTTATTCGTAATATCGGGCAAAGCTGGTATCGGTCTCGTAGAGGGTGCAGTCTTTTACTCGGACGCGGCCGGCAGTCATGTCGTGCAGTTGTCTGGCGGTCTCCTGGTAGAAGTACCTGGCGAGATTCTCCGCAGACGGATTGAGTTCCTTGATGAAGGGCTCGAGATCATTGATCATCTGGTGATCGAGGCGGTCGACCACGGGGCGCATTACCTGTTTAAGCAGCTTGAAATCGAGCAAGAGACCGGCCTCATCGAGTTCTGCACCGATCAGCGTGACAAAAACCTTGTAATTGTGACCGTGCGGGTTCTCGCACTTCCCACGATAGTTGCGCAGGTAGTGGCCGGAGGAGAAACCGGCTTCTACGGTGACTTCAAACATGTGCTGGTACTTCCCTTCCATGCCTCGGACCAATTGGGATCCGATCTCAACCGATCCCAGGGTGAGCTTTTATTTTATCGGTTTCTCTGCCTGCGCTGAGCGCGGCGGGTCTCCTCGGAGCGACGTTCCGCCTGTTCGAACAGCGAGGAGAGTATTCCGGCAAGAGCAACGACCAAGGCCAGAACAAAGAGAGCGAGCCCGGTTGTGCGCCAGAGGGCCACATCTCCGGGAGACCCGGGCTGCTGCGCAATGTTGGTATAAGACACGATCACCGACACAGCCGCGAGTAGCGCTAGCGTGCCGGCAAGAATGTGAAGATTGCGGCCCATGGGGTGCCTAGTTCCGAGAGGTCGAACCTAATCGGCGATGCCTGGGTTTGGAGGATCGATGCCAAGCGCTGTCGCCAGTGCAATCAAGTGATCCTGCTCATCGAGGAGGATGCCGCGCAGGCTCTCCGCGATGGCAAACTCGTTCAGAGCGTCCGCCTGCTTGACGCGGCGACGGTAGTTGCGGATCGTCTCTTTCTCGTTGTCCAGATCGAACCGAAGCATATCCTCCGCCTTCTCCGAAGTCTTGACCTGCTTGGGTATCACAGAAGGCATACCTCCGAGATAGTCGATGTGATTGGCAACCTTCAGCGCATGATCCAGCTCTTCCTTTGCATGGACGGCAAGCTCGTCCGCGATGTTCATGTACGCGGCACCTTTGAGTACCTGAGAATAGTTCACGTAGGCAATAATGGCCTGATACTCGCGTGACAGATCTTCGTTGAGCGCATCGATCAACTTCTCACGCGTGATCTCTGGTTCTGCAGTTTCGGGCATTCTGTTCTCCAGCCGTTCCGGTTTACTCTCCGGCAGCGGCACCTTGCTTAACATTGTGCCCCAAAAGGCGCCGTGACATTCAGTCAGACTTCGCCATCCCAGGCGATTTCGTCGCGAAGAAACGCTCCACTTCGATGATGTCTTCGGTGCAGCGGTATGGCGGAAGCGAATCGAGAAAGATGCGGCCATACCTTGATCGTTGAACGCGCGGGTCGAGAAGCACGAGGACGCCGCGGTCGCTGAGCGAACGAATGAGGCGCCCAAATCCCTGCTTCAGGGTGATGACGGCCTGGGGAACCTGAAGGTCGAAGAAGGGTTTTCCGCCGGCGGCTTCGATCGCGCGCATGCGGGCTTCGACGACGGGATCCGAAGGAACAGCAAAAGGGAGACGATCGATGATGACCGCGGAGAGTTGATCGCCCTGGACGTCAACGCCCTGCCAAAAGGAGGAGGTGCCGAAGAGGACAGCGTTGGGCGTCTCCCGGAACTGCTGCAGGAGCACGTGGCGCGGAGCGGTGCCGTGAAGGAGGAGCGGGTAGGGGAGCTCGGCGAAGAGACGATCGTGAGCTTCGCGCATGGATTTGTAACTGGTAAAGAGACAAAATGCACGGCCCTCCGTGATCTCCAACACTCTGCGGATACGTTCGATGCTTCGTTCCGTGAAGGCGCTGTCGCGTGGGTCAGGCATGCCTTGCGGAAGGTAGAGGAGAGCTTGGTTTGAGTAGTTGAAATGCGACGGTACGACAAGCTCACGGGCGAAATTGAGACCCAGACGTTTTGAGATGTGCTTGAAACCGGGAGTTCCATCGGAACCAGCGACGGTGAGGGTAGCGGAGGTGAGGACGACGGAGGGATAGCTCTCAAAAAGTGTCTGCGACAGCAACTCGGAAACGTCTATGGGTGTGGCTTGGAGGTGCGTATGGAACCCGACGGAACTGCGGGCGAGATTGCGGACGCCG
This sequence comes from uncultured Acidobacteriaceae bacterium, assembly GCA_963778445.1. Classification (GTDB taxonomy): domain Bacteria; phylum Acidobacteriota; class Terriglobia; order Terriglobales; family Acidobacteriaceae; genus Edaphobacter. The sequence goes on from CAVZUG010000002.1 coordinate 351,693, forward strand.
GCGGCGGGGCGGCGGTCGATCCAGAAGACGGTATTGGCGTCCTCGGATTCGAGGAGGAACTTGAGGTGGTTTCGGATATCGGTGGCCCGTTTGCGCAGGCCGGGGGTTTCTTCGACGTTCTTGATGCGATCGAGCTCGCCTTCGAGGCGGGCGAGGGCATTGAGGACCGAGAGATACAGGTCACCTGCCTCTTCTAGAAAGTCTCCGCGGGAGAGGAACGGCATACGGCCAACAGTGGGGGCAGAGTTCGGGTTGTCACCCGGAAGGGCAGCGAAGAAAAGCTTGCCACGTTCGCGGAGGGTGGCGAGTGCGGACTCGATGGCAGACGAGGTGGCTTGCTTGGAGCGGAGAAGAATCTCCGATGTCGCGGGCGAGCTCGTCGAAACGGGCGTTTGAAAGACCTATGCCGAAGTAGTTGGACGCAATGTCCTCAAGCTCGTGGGCCTCGTCGAAGATGACGGCGCAGGCTTCTGGCAGGATACCCGCGTCGGGAGCTCCGCCAGCCTGTTGCTTGATGGAAAGGTCGGCGAAGAAGAGGTGGTGGTTGACGATAATGAGGTCGGACTCGAGCGCTTCCCGCCGCATGTTGGTGATGAAGCAGCGCTCCCAGTCCGGGCAGGTCTGGCCGAGGCAGGCTTCGGTGCGCGCATCGAGCTTGTGCCAGAGCGGCGAGTGCTCCGGAAGTTGATCGATCTCCGCGCGGTCTCCGGTCTCGGTGGTGCGCTCCCAGTTGCTGATATGAGCAAACTGGCTGATCTCGTCGAGGCCGTTCAGCAGTGGCGAGTCGCGGAGGGCGTAGAGCTTGTGGCGGCAGAGATAGTTGGCGCGGCCCTTCATGTAGCAGACCTTCAGCGGGCCGGAGGAGTGCAGGACCGTCTCGAGAAAAGGAATGTCCTTGAAGTAAAGCTGTTCCTGCAGATTCTTGGTGCCGGTGGAAATGATGACGCGCTGGCCCCGCTCGCGGGCGAGACGTAGGGCGGGCAGGAGATAGGCGAGCGTTTTGCCGGTGCCCGTGCCGGCTTCGACGATGAGGTGCCGGTTGTCGTGGAGCGCGGACTCGACGGCCTTGGCCATCTCGTACTGGCCGGGGCGATGCTCGAAAGCCAGAGAGGATTGGGAGAGGAGGCCTCCGGGGGAAAAGAAGGCGTGGAGTGTGGGGAGCTTGCGCGGGGCGGCCTGGGTGCCGTCCTCGTTGGGGGGTGCGGGCGTGATTTGGATGGGGGAGGACACTTGGCTGTGTCCATGATAGAGGGGCGGAAAGGCAATCAGCCTCTTCAAACCCTTCCGGCGCCCTCTGGATCGCGAGATCTCTGTTTGACGCGCGCACCGATGAATCAATAGGCCGCATAAGAACCAGCAGTACGGTGGCCATCTTTGCCACGCATGAATCGTTCCGTTGCATCATTTACCTGCTTGCAGGCGCAGTGGAGATACTCTTACGGATGAGCCTTTCCGTGGGCGTTTGTTGAGCGGGAGAGAGTTGGGTACGGTGATGGCAAAGCGCGAAGAAAAGAAGCGGTTAGGAAAGAAGCACCGGCAGGCGAGTACGCGGCCGAAGAAGGGCAAGGCTCCCCGGGCGCAGGCGGTGACGGGGGCGGTGGCTCCAAAGGCTCGGAAGAAGATCGCGACGAAGAAGGCGGAGGCCGAGCGGAAGGCGAAGACGCCGCGACGGTCTCCGGAGTTTGAAGGCAAACGGACCATTGCGGACGGGACTGGGGCGGCTGGAGAGCGGAAGGGCGTCGGGCGGGCTGGCGGGCGGATCTCGAAGGGTCCTCAGAAGCCTGTCGATATGGATGAGCAGCAGTGGAGGGAGGCGGAGCGAATCGGGGAGGAGTTGTCGGTCCAGCTGGCTCGTGGGCCGGGCGGGCCGGGGCTGCGGCGGGAAGGTGGAGCGCTGGGCGTTGATCCGGAGCTGGAGGAGGATACGACACTGCCGCTGGTGGCGATATGCGGACGACCGAACGTTGGGAAGTCGACATTGTTCAACCGGCTGACGGGGTCGCGGCGTTCGATTGTGGGCGATGAACCTGGAATTACGCGGGACCGGATCTACGGGGAGGTGGAGTGGAGCGGGCGGGATGTGCGGATTGTGGATACGGGCGGCGTGGTGCCGGATGATGAGGCGCTGATTCCCAGTGAGATCTTCCGGCAGGCGCAGGTGGCGCTTGAGGAGGCGGATGCGATTGTCATGGTGGTCGATGGGCGGACGGAGCTGGCATCGCCGGATCTGGAGTTGGCGCGGTTGCTTCTGCGCGGGGGAAAGCCATGCTTTCTGGCGGTGAACAAGATGGATACGCCGGAGATGGGGGTGCAGGCAGAGAACTTCCGGCGGCTGGGTTTTCGGAACGTGATGGCGATCTCGGCGGAGCATGGGTCGGGGATAGGGGATTTACTGGATGAGGTGTTTGCGGTGCTCCCGGCCGCTCCGGAGGTGGAGCCGGAGAGGATGGAGGGGATCGAGGAGGAGGTTGAGGAGGATATGGACGGGCCGGTCGATGCTCCGTGTGCAGCCGAGGAAGCTGCGGACCCATGGAGAGTTCGACCAGAAGGAGACGAAGATAGCGATCATCGGGCGGCCCAATGTAGGCAAGTCGACGTTGCTGAATGCGCTGACGGGGACGGACCGGGCCATCGTCTCGCCGATTGCCGGCACCACGCGCGACGCTGTGGATGAGGTGGTGGAGCGCGATGGGCACAGCTTCCGATTCGTGGATACGGCCGGGATCCGGCGCAAGGGCAAGACGAAGCTGATGGCGGAGAAGCTATCGGTGATCATGGCGCGGAAGCACCTGGAGGCGGCTGATGTTTCGTTGCTGGTGATCGACGCGACCGAGGGGGTGACGGCGAACGACGCCAATATCGGCGGCTACGCGCATGAGAGCGGGCGGTCGGTGATCATCGTTGTGAATAAGTGGGATCTGATGACGACGGCGGGACCGGATGGGATGCGTTTGTTTGACGGCAAGCCGGTGGTCGATCCGAAGGTATACGAGGAGCAGGTGCGGCATGCGTTGAAGTATCTGGACTATGCGCCGCTGCTGTTTATCTCGGCATCGGAGGGGATCAACGTGAACCAGGTGTTCAAGAAGGTGGAGCTGGTGGCGCGGGAGCGGCGGAAGCGGGTTTCGACGGGGCAGATGAACCGGTTTCTGGACCGGGTGGACTTTCAAAAGGCCTCGGTTCCGATGTCAAAGCGGGTGCGGATCTATTACATGACGCAGGCGGCGGTGGCTCCGCCGACCTTTGTGCTGTTTACGGATAAGGATGTGAAACTCCATTTCTCGTTTGAGCGGTTTCTCGGAAATCAGATTCGGGAGGCGTTCGGGTTTATTGGGTCTCCGATCTGGTTCAAAGTGAAGGCGCGGAACAAGAAGGGCGGGTGAGCCCCCTCCCCCTGATAATGCGCAAGCTATTCACAATACGGTAGATAGGTCCGTACCTGGAATTGCTCGCTGGTTGCTCGATGGCCCTGGGCGTTCGTCTGAAGGCGCCCCGGCGGAAAGGCGGCCCGGCGCATATACCAGCGACTCCATCCAGTTTAGCGGAACGGAGACAGTAGTTGCGCCATCTCCCTCCGATGCGGGGCGGCACAGATGCATCAGAACGTGGAAGCAGCGTTGTGATCAGAAGGTCAGACTCAGGCAGCCGCAGAAGTTCCAACAATTTGTAACTGATAGACGGCCCGGCATCGAGACCCGGCCCCACCGAATACGATGACTCGCACCTTATTTCTTTCTCTCTGTTTGTGGCCGCTGCTTCTGCTCCATGCTCTTCGGGCTCAGGAGCTTCCGCCTGCGCCTTCAGCGACAGCTTCCGGAGCAGGTCCAGGCCTCGATCTCCGGGCTCACGCCGCAGATAAGAACGGTGACGATGCCTTTCGAATGACGCCGAGGACCTCGATGGAGAGCTCGGCCGCCGGAGGAGCTATCTTGCCGCTCGCGTCGCCGCCAGAGCCTTACCACTGGAAGGGATTGCTTCTGCAGTCGCTCGCATTCCAAGCGCTGGAGCATGGACCGCGCATAGCTGCGGCGGACCCGGAGGACCGGCACCTGCTGCTGAATAAGCCATTCTGGTTTGACTACCGGGCCTCTCTCGGCCAGTTCAATATGCATCGCTGGAACGACGGAGACACTTTCCTGGTGAATTACATCGGCCATCCGGCGCAGGGCGCCATCTCCGGGTATATCGAGGTGCAGAACGATCCGCGAGGGAGGGACCTCGAGTTTGCGAACACCAGCCGCTACTGGAAGAGCCGCCTTCGTTCCTTTCTGTGGCAGACGGCATACTCGACCGAGTTTGAGATCGGACCGATCAGCGAGACGTCCATTTTCAGCCAGGGCGGGTACACGTATCCGCTGAACTGCAAGGAGCACGACCTCCAGTGCGAGAAGACGGCGAAGTACACGAACAACACGGGGTGGGTGGACTTTGTGGTGACACCGATCGGTGGAACGCTAATGCTGGTGGCAGGCGACATGGTGGATCGCTACGTCTCCGATCGTCTGATCGCAAGACATCCGGAACGCTTTCGCTACCGCATCCTGCGAGGATCGCTGAACCCGCCACGCTCGATGGCAAATATGCTGCGCGGGAGATTGCCGTGGTATCGCGACTACGACGACGGTGCGAGCCGGAGGGCGTCGCTGGCCGGGTCAGGCGCTCGCACCCGGGAGAGCGAGGGGGAGCGACGGTCGAGCTGCACCCGTTCGTCTCCTCGGTTTCTCTGCCGGATACCCAGACGTCGTGCCGAGGCTGCCGGAGAGCCGCTAGGGGACCTGGAGGTGAGATCGGCGTGAGAGTTGGGCGGCATGTCGAGGCGGTTTCCGTCATCCGCTCCCTGAGTGAGGCCGGCGCGCTTTATCCCCTGAGATATGGAGGATCGCTCCTGCTGGCGCACTTCGGGCTGAGGACAGGGTTTGCGAGCCCGCGGTATTCCGTGGGTGTTTCGCTGATGCCGGGTTTCGCAAGCTATGCGCAGACCGTGGCGCCGACAGGTAGGAGCGAGGCGCGAAGAAGCTTTCTATTCTCTGCGGAGGCGGGCGTCTCGGGCGAGGTGCGCCTGACGCGAGGGGTTGGGCTGCGCGCCACTGCGGAGCAGATCGTGATCCGCTATAAGAGCGATGAGCGGGACCCGCCGGGCATCGGCACACCGCCACGGCTCAGCTTCCTTTCGCACGACAATTACATCAACCAGACGAACTGGGGTTTGCGGGTGGGACCGGTTTTGCGCTTTTAAGTGTTGCGGGGGATGTTGCATCAAGGTAGCGCGCTTAGCAGTGGCGGAGGTGCGATGGAGGGTGGAAGCTGAGGATCGAGAAGATCACCGAGGAGAGGGTAACGGCCGCCGAGGAAGTATAGCGAGTAGGCGCGGAAGAAGATGATGAGGACGCCAAAGGTCCCGAGTTGGACATAGAACAGGCAGATGACGAAGACGATGTAGAGCGCGACACCGCCGATGACGAGCAGGAGGTGCGGAGCGAAGGTGTGCAAGGCAAACCAGCCTGCGACCGCAACAGCTCCAAGAATCAATCCAATGAACAGCATTGCGATGAGGGTGGCGGCGTATTGCAACATGAAGCCGACTATAGCCAGGAGAACTCGCATTGCGACGTATCCGATGCAGGTGAGCGGCTCGTGTCGGCAGAGGGCCCCGAGACGGCGCAGGGCTTCGGTTGCGGAGGTGTTTTCTTCGAGCGCTAAAGAGGGGAGGATGAAATCCGACAGGATAGAAGCAATGAGGAAGAGCAGGCACATTGCGACGAGCAGGACGGCATAGAACGAAAAGAAGGTAACGATAAGGCGCGGATCGGGTGATTGGGGCGGGGTTTGCGGTGTGGGAAAGAGCGTGATGAGACGCTTGATGATTGGATAGAGCGGGACCAGCACAGCCATGCTGATCGGGAGAGTGATGGCAAGTTTGAGGCCGATCCAGCGCCACGTTCGAGCACCGTGGCGGCGCCAAAGCGGTGCAATGCGAGGGCTTGGCGAGATAACGAAATCGAAGAGAACGAACTGCATGCGAGAGCCGAGATAGTAGAAGGCGAACATGACAGCGCAAAACAAGATGCTTCCTATCCATAGCAGCAGCGTGAAGGGGAGGCCAACGCTCGGATGCCTCGGAAGGAGGAGAGGAAATGCGGGAAAAGGGATAAAGAGGCTGCCGCACAGCGCGATGTAGGCGCAGAAAGCCAGTTTCCAAGAACGGCCGAGGCGGAAGGGTTGAAAGAGGACGGTGCGAGTGCGGGTGACGGCGGGGCTAATGGCTTCGATCGAACTGAGCGGTCGCATGCAGGTGTGGGACCGAGGGTAATTGAGTGGAGACGGAAGATGTAGCAATTTTTGCTACTTGACTCCCGATCCTATTGCGCTTGCGGTCAGAAAGCGATGACGTCCAGACCGGGTATCAGGCGGAAGTGTCGCTCGTTCGTGGTGAGAACGGAGAAGCCGAGGGAGAGGGCGGTGGCTCCGATCAGGAGATCGGCGAAAGGTATGGAATTACCTTTCGCGGTCTGCTCGCCGTCGATTCTGCCCGCAATCTCGGCTACTGCGTCGGTGAACGCGTAGATATTCATCATGGCGGATAGATCGGCTAGAAAGGATTCACGTAAGGAAGCACGGGCAGAGGAATCCGCTCTATAGATGCCGTGCACCAATTCTGTGTAGCCAATCGCGGAGAGCGCGAGCTCCTGATCGCCGGCGACCTTATAGATTCGCCTCATGAGGTCTGGCGGACTCTCGCGTCTACGCTCGGCGACGATGATGACGCTGGAGTCGAGAATCAGGCCCATGGATCGTAGCGCTTTTCCTCACGATGACGTCGCATGCCGTCCTCTACGTCATCGGCGAAACCCGGATCGAGAGTTGCCATGGCGCCCTGCTTTTCAAGTGCTGCGATGAGGTCCAATATCTTGCCGGACTTTTCGCGTGCAGGGGTGCGAATAAGGTCGAAAGACTCAGAGCCGCTATCGATGCGGATCTCTTCGCCGGCCCGTACTTTGGCCAAGAGGCCGGGGAGATCGCGGGCGGCTTCGGCTTCGGAGATGTGGATGACGGCCATGGGTGAATGATAGTCCGGGTGGACCTGGAGTTCTAGATCTGTTTCAGCCATAAGCTCCAGGCTTCGAGGGCTCGATCGCACTGGAGGCGATGGCGTTCTTTTTTGTCTCGGATCTTGCGGCGGAGATCTTCTTCGAGGGGTGGGAGGAGGTCGAAGGTGATGTTGGCGGGTTGGAATTTTTTGTGGTCGGCGTGGGTGATGTAGTGGGTGAGCGACCCATTGGCGGAGAGGCGGGGGGCGGGCTCCGGAGTGCGGCCGTTGGCGAGCCAGGCGGCGTAGCGTCCGGCGAGGAGGCCGGAGGCGATGGACTCGGTGTAGCCCTCGACGCCAGAGAGCTGGCCGGCGATGAGGATGTTGGGGTGTTGTTTGAGCTGCAGCGTTTCGGTGAGGAGCGAGGGGGCGTGGATGTAGGTGTTGCGGTGGATCTGGCCGTAGCGGAGGAAGGTGGCGTGCTCGAGGCCGGGGATGAGGCGGAGGACGCGGGCCTGCTCGCCGAACTTGAGGTGGTTCTGGAAGCCGACGAGATTGTAGGAGTCGGCGCGGAGGTTCTCCTGGCGGAGCTGGACGACGGCGTAGGGCCAGCGACCGGTTTTGGGGTTGGTGAGGCCGGCGGGCTTCATGGGGCCGAAGCGGAGGGTGTCGCGGCCGCGGCGGGCGGTCTCTTCGATGGGCAGGCAGCCTTCGAAGTATTGGGTGCTCGCCGCACTGGTGGGGGCTTCGCGTGGTTGTCCGGAGGCGTTGCTGGGGGACCCGGCACTCTCCGATGTTGCAGGCGGCAGAGAGGATGGGGGACCCGGGTCTGTGGCATCTCCGGAGCTGGGGAGTTGTTCCCAGGGTTTTTGTTCGATCTTTTCGGCGGTGGCGAGGGCGTCGAGAAAGGTGTCGTACTCTTCGCGGGTGAAGGGACAGTTGATGTAGTCGGCGGTGCCCTTGTCCCAGCGTGCGGCGAAGTAGACCTTGTTCATGTCGATGGTGGAGGCGTCGACGATGGGCGAGATGGAGTCGTAGAAGGCGAGGTGGCCGGAGCCGGTGAGGCGCTCGAGCTCAGCGGCGAGCGTGGGGCTGGTGAGGGGGCCGGTGGCGAGGATGGTGACTGTGTCTCGAGAGTGCTCGTCGAGGGTGAGGACCTCTTCGCGGTGGACGGTGATGTTGGGGGTTGCGGCAATGCGTTCGCGCGACACGTTGGGAGAAGAGTTCGCGGTCGACGGCGAGGGCGTGGCCGGCGGGAACGGCGGTTGCGTCGGCGTCCTGGAGGAGGAAGGAGTTGGCTCGGCGCATCTCCTGCTTCAGGAGCCACGGGGCGGAGTTTTCGGACTCGGATTTGAGGGAGTTGGAGCAGACGAGCTCGGCGAAGTTGCTGGTCTGGTGGGCTTCGGTGGAGCGCGTGGGGCGCATCTCGTAGAGGTCGACTTCGCAGCCGAACGAAGCGGCTTGGAGGGCGGCTTCGGGGCCGGCGAGGCCTCCGCCAATGACTTTGATTTTTTTCATGCTGCTAAGAATAGGGGCTGGCCGGAGAGAAGGCGAACGTGGCGAGGCGGCGGGATGCGCCACGAACTGCAGCGAGAAGGACATGGGACTACGGGCAGCGTTCGGAGAGGGCGCAGAGTTGTTCGCCGGTGACGCGCATGATGCGCCAGTCGGTGGACATCTGGGCGCCCATCTCGTGGTAGAAGTCGATCGCGTCGGTGTTCCAATCGAGGACGTTCCACTCGAGGCGGGGGCAGCCTTCGACGACGGCGACCCCGGCGACCTTGGCGAGCAGGGCTTTGCCGATGCCTTTGCCGCGGTGTGCGGGGTCGACGAAGAGGTCTTCGAGGTGGATGCCGTGGTGTCCCTGCCAGGTGGAGTAGTTATGGAAATAGAGGGCGAAGCCGGCGGGCTGCGCTTCCCAGTCGGCGATGAAGACGTGGAAGCGCGGGACGGGGCCGAAGCCGTCGCGGTGGAGATCCGTGGCCGTTGCGAGGACGGACTCGGGTTCACGCTCGTATACGGCGAGCTGACGAATAAAGCCGAGGATGGTGGGGACGTCCTTGGCGGTGGCGAGGCGAATCTGGAGGGGTGGCATTTCCATGTGCGCCTAGTGTAGCGGGTGCGGCGAGCGGTGGAGGCAGCGGGCCGGAACAAACCGCAGATTGCTTCCCTGTTCAGGGTCCTGAGTAAGACCAGGCAGCGGAAAGAGCGAGCAGTTGGGAGGGCGAGCTACAGCGGTCTCTCCACTGCGCAACGGACGTAAAACTGTCTGTTGCTTCGGTCGAGATGGCGGCGGTTTTATTGACGACCAGGGCCGGCTTCGGTCGAGGCGGTTGGGTTAGGACCAGGGTGCTTCGGTCGAGATGGCGGCGGTTTGGAGGAGAAGATGGGCGCCGACGCGATCAGCGCGGTGAGGGGAGGGTGTCGGGTGCGGTGGCGGAGGTGGTGGACTTTTGCGGGACTTTGGGGGCGTCCTTGGGTTGGGCGTCGAGCCATTTGTCGAAGGGGATGGTGAAGGCAAAGAGCTGCTGTTTGCCGTCGAGGGTGTGGATCATCTTGACGTAGAGCTCTGCGTGTTTGAGGGCGGGGTCGTCGAGCTGGCGGATGTCGTAGAAGAGGTATCCGGCGAGGGTGGCGTGAGGGTTGACGGTGGTGGACTGGAAGCCGAAGTCGGTGTCGTCGTCGGTGACCTTCTTGTCGACGGGAGCGTGGTGGATGGTGATGGGGATGATGGGGATTTTGGTGCCCATTGCGGAGCGGGTGGTGAAGAGGCGGCGGTTGATGTCCTCGAGGTTAGCCGCGGGGATGACGTCGTTGTTGGCGGAGATGAACTGGATGCGGACGTCGTCGAGGGTGAGCGCGTGGTCGGAGTCGTTGGAGATGATGACGCGGACGGGGACGAAGCCGTGTTGGATGTAGGGGAGGCGGAAGAAGTCGCAGGCTTTTGGATCGAGGCAGGGGTCGGCGGCGATCGTGACATGCTCGTTGGCGTGGGTGTCGAAGGCGATGTACTGCGTGGCGGGTTGCGCGGGTGGGGCCGGCTTTTTCTTGTCGGAGGCATGCGCGGCGAGGGAGCAGAGCACGAACGAGGTGAGCGCGAGGACGTGAACGTGGGACCGGGATGGAGAAGACATGCTGATGGAGAGACGTCCCTGGCGCGGGAATGGAAGGAACAGCTGCGGCTTTGATTATGATCGTCGAGGTTGGCGGGGGTAAAGGAGAGCGCGTTGGAGATCGGTCTGATGCTGCTGTACAGCGCGCTTCTGGTGTTGGTGCTCGTTGTGGGCTCACCATACTGGCTGCTGCGGATGGCGGTGAGCGGGCGGTACCGCGCGGGGCTGAGTGGACGTTTGGGGGTGGTTCCGGCGGAGTTGCGGGAGGCGGTGCGCGGTCGCGAGGTGGTCTGGCTCCATGCGGTAAGCGTGGGCGAGGTGATGGCGGCGGTGGAGGTGGTGCGGGGTTTGGCGGCTGCGCGGCCGCGGCTTGTGGTGGCAGTTTCCACCACGACGAAGACGGGCCAGGAGCTGGCGAAGCGGCGCATGGAAGGGATGCCGGTCTTTTATCTGCCGCTGGACTTCGGGTATTCCGTGCGGCGGTATCTCCGGACGCTGCAGCCGCGGATGCTGGTGTTGATGGAGAGCGAGCTGTGGCCGAATCTGCTGCGGGAGTGCGGTCGCGCGGGGGTGCCGGTGGTTGTGGTGAACGCACGGGTCTCGGACCGGTCCTTCCCGCGGTATATGCGTTTGCGGAGGCTGTGGCAGCCGCTACTGAAACGGGTCGCAGTGTTTCTGGCACAGGGGGAGGAGACGGCGGAGCGGCTGCTGGCGATCGGCGTGGATTCGGAGCGGGTTCGGGTGGTGGGCAATTTGAAGTACGACGTGAGGGCTGTGACCGAGAGCGCGATGGTGGAGCGATTGCGGTCGCGGATGCCGGTCGGGGCAAAGCTGTTGGTTTGCGGGAGCACGCTGGAAGGCGAGGAGGCGATGCTGCTTTCGGCGTGGCCGGGGATCGTTGCCGCGGAGCCGCTCGCCGTGATGGTGCTGGCGCCGCGGCATCCGGAGCGGTTTGGGCGTGTGGTGGAGATGGTGCGGGAGGCCGGATTCGGGGTATGGCAAGCGAGTGAACTGGGGAGTTTGGGAGGCTTCGGTGGTGAACGAGAACCCACATCTCAGAGACGAGATTTGGGGCACCCGAATTTCGGCGGCGGTGATGTTGTGGTGCTGGATACGATCGGGGATCTGGCGGCGGTGTACTCGCTGGGTGCAGTGGCGTTTGTGGGCGGGGGCCTGGTTACCGCAGGAGGACACAATCCGCTGGAGCCTGCGCGGTTCGGTGTACCTGTGGTGATAGGGTCGAATTTCAATAATTTCCGTGAAGTTGTGGAAAGGATGCAGGCGATGGACGGGATCCGCGTTGTGACTCCGGTGCAGATGCCGGAGACGCTGCGGGATTTGCTGCACGATGTTACGGAAGCTCGGGCCCTGGGAGAGCGTGGACAGACGGTCTTTGCAGAGCAGGCGGGAGCGACGGCACGCACGGTGGAGGAGATGGTGAGCATGCTTCGGAGCGCAGGAGCGGAAAGCAGGGGACGAGAACGATGACGCGCCGCACACTGCTGCTTCCCCTGGTTCCGATCTATGCGGCGGTGTTGCAATGGAAGAGGGGGCGCTTCGAGAAGGGCGGACCGCGAACGCGCAGGCTCGACGATGCGGTGATCAGCGTCGGCAGCGTGTCCTCGGGCGGCGCGGGGAAGACGCCGGTCGTTCTGCTGCTTGCAGAGGTGTTGCAGCGGCGCGGGTATGCCGTCCGGATTCTGACTCGAGGGTACGGGCGGGAGTCGAAGCGGGTGGAGCGGGTAGACCCCGCCGGTGACGCGCGGCTGTATGGGGATGAGCCGATGCTGCTGGCGCAGAGGTCGGGCGCCCCGGTGTATGTCGGAGCGGACCGTTACCAGGCGGGGCTGATGGCGCGCGGGAACCCGGAGGGTAAGACGGTGGTGTATCTGCTGGATGACGGATTTCAGCACCGGCAGCTCCAGCGCGATCTGGATGTTGTTCTGCTGACGCGCAAGGATGTGGATGACGTGCTGCTGCCGGCAGGCGATCTGCGCGAGCCGCTGTCGAGGACGCGGGACGCGGATGTGATCGTGATTCGGGAAGATGAAGCGGAGTCACTGCACGACTTTCTTTCTGCGATGACACGAGACAAGGGACCGCCGCCGATATGGCTGATTCGGCGGCGGCTGCACTTTGCGTCACGCGGTGGGGCGACTCTGACCAGGCGGCCGTTGGTCTTCTGCGGGATTGCGAGGCCGGAGAGCTTTGTGGCTATGTTGGAGGCGGAGGGTTGGAGACCGGCGGTGACCATGACCTTTAAAGATCACCATCGGTATGAGGAACGCGACATTGCAAAGCTGCTCGAGCGGGCGAAAGAGACGGGGGCGGACGGTTTTATCACGACGGAGAAGGACGCGGTGAAGCTGACGGCGGAGATGCGTGGCCGGCTCGAACGGACGGGCCCGCTGATCGTTCCGGAGCTCGATGTACGGCTGGTCGATGAAAAGGCAGCGCTTGAACAGATGATCTCGATGGTCAGCCGAATGAACCGGCGGAAGAACCGGTGACGACGATGCAGGTTCTGGTGGTTCGGGTGGGCGCGATGGGGGACGTGCTGCATGCCTTGCCGGCGGTGGCGGCGCTGAAGCGCGCGAGGCCGCACTGGCAGATCGGATGGGTCATCGATCCGAGATGGCGACCGCTGCTGGAGAGCGACGACGGGAACCGCCCGGTGGTGGACCGGGTGCACGTGGCGCGGACCCGAGAGTGGAAGCGGCATCCACTTTCAACAGAGACACTTGAGTCGGTTCTGGAGCTTCGGCGCGAGCTGCGCGGCCGCGGCTACGAGATGTGCGTCGACCTCCAGGGCTCGATACGGTCGGCAGTGATCGGATGGATGGTGGGAACGGGGCGGCTGATCGGAGCAGACGACCCACCGGAGCGTATGGCCCGGATGCTGTATACGCGGCGTTTGGAGGTGCGCGGAACGCATGTGATTGAGCAGGGATTTGAGTTGATGGAGGCGGCCCTGGGAGAGGGCCTTTGGTTCCGCGGGGCTGAACTGCCCGTGGACGGAAACGCGGAGATGTGGTGCGACGAGGTGGTGGGGGATGGCGCCGGCTTGGTGTTTCTGGCGCCTACCGCGGGCTGGGGCGCGAAGCAATGGCCAGCGGAGCGATACGGCGAGGTGGCGCGGCAGATGGCGGCGGCGGGATACCGGGTAATCGTAAATGCGGCCGGGGACCGCGACCCCGTGGCGCGAAGGGTAGTGGAGGCGAGCGGCGGCAGCGCGCGGACGCTGGCGTCTGGTTTGGGGCAGATGATCGCGCTGCTGCGGAGGGTTTCGCTGGTGATCGCGGGGGATACGGGACCGCTGCACCTGGCGGCGGCGTTGCGGCGGCCCGTGGTGGGATTGTATGGACCGACCGATCCGGCGCGGAATGGACCGTACGAGACGAGGTCGCGGGTGCTGCGCGACGCGGGCAGCGTGACGGACCACAGGCGACACGCGTCTACAGAAGCGGGGCTAATGCGCATTGGAGTCCCGGAGGTGATGCGGGCGGCGATGGATCTGCTGCGGGCAGAAGAGACGGTAGGGGGTGGGGTTTGAGCGAGCGAACGACATGGCAGCGGATTGCGCGGCGGATACGGGTGCCGCTGGGGTTTTGTTTTGCGGCGGTGTTTCTGTGGCTGGCGCGGCCGACGTGGATGAGTATGGGATTGAGCGTGGCCCTGGTTGTGCCGGGAGTTTGGCTGCGAGGGTATGCGGCGGGATATGTGAAGAAGAATCAGGAGCTTACGCGGACGGGGCCGTATGGGTATACGCGCAATCCGCTGTATCTGGGGTCGATGCTGATTGCGTTTGGGTTTGCGGGAGCGGCGCGAAGTGTGGTGATTTTCGTGGTGCTTGCGCTGCTTTTTGCGGTGATTTACTGGCCGACGATACGGTCGGAGGAGGCGTTTCTGCGGAGTGAGTTCGTGGATTTCGACGACTATGCACGGTCCGTGCCGCGGCTGTTGCCAAGGCTGACGCGGGCTCCGGGCGGCGGGGGTGCGGCGGCGTTCCACATCCAGCAGTATCTGCCATCACCGTGAGTACAATGCTGCTATGGGTGCCGTGGCGATCTATGCCGCGCTGGTGACGCGGCTGGTGATGCTGGGGCACCACGGATGAATATCCATAATTCTGGATGTAAAGGTGTCTCCCTGCTGAAGGACCTATCGCTCTCTCGCTCCTTTGCCTGGTTTCTTGCTCTGGCAGTTTCTGTGTGGGTTCCTGCTTGTGAGGCTCAGTTGCTGAGTTCGCGTGCGGCCAAGCAGCCGGTGGTGATCCCGACACTGAAATCCGCCTACAGCGGGGTTTCCCTTCCCTGCAAAGCAGACGCTGACGTTTACGGTGGACTGGAGGGTGTTTACGGCGGGAACGGCGGTGTTTCACCTGGAGCAGGCGGGGACGGTCCAGAAGATCACGGCTACCGCGGACACGGTGGGCGGCGTGACGATGCTGTTTCCGGTGGTGGACCGGTTTCAGTCGGGGTTTGATACGAAGACGGGCTGCTCGACCGGGTTTTCAAAGCAGTTGCAGGAGGGGCGACGGAAGGTCTCGAGCGACCTGAGCTTCGACTATGGGCAGGGCAAGCAGCACCAGGTGGAGAAGAACCTGGTGAAAGGGACGCAGAAGGAGCAGACGGCATCGATCCCGGCGTGTGTGACGGACTCGCTGTCGGGGATCTTTTATGCGGCGACGCAGCCGATGGTGGTGGGGCAGAGCTTCGGGTTTCCGCTGGCGGACGCGATGCGGACGGTCACGGTGGTGATGAAGGTGGAGGGCAAAGAAGAGATCAAGACACCGGCGGGGACGTTTCAGACGATCCGGGTGCAGCCGACGGCGGAGGAGGGTGTGGTGCGGAACCGCGGGACGATCCGGATCTGGTACACGGACGATTCTCGGCATATGCCGGTGCAGATCCAGGCCCGGCTGTTCTGGGGAACGATCACGTTTCACCTGCAGAGTTATGAGGCGAAGTAGATGAGTGAGTCAGATGGGAGACGATCGGCTGGTGATGGTGGCGCGGTATCTTGCAGCCGGTTCGGGTGCAGATGGCGAAGGGTGCACTGGAGTCGGCGGGAATCGAATGCTTTGTGCAGGGGGAGAATGCGAATGCGATGCTAGCGTTTGCGTTTCGGGCGCGGCTGATGGTGCGGGCGGAGGATGAGGCGGCGGCGCGAGAGGTGCTGGGTGGGGTGGATGGAGAGATGGAGACAGAGCTGATGCCGGAGGACTGGAGGATTGAAGGGGGTAGCGACGCTGAGTAGTCGGCAAAAGGCGGTGCTGTGCCTTTCCGGAGGGATGGATCGCTGCGTCTGCGCGGCCTTGGCGGCGCGCGACTATGACGTATATGCGTTGCACTTCAGCTATGGGCAGCGGACGGAGGCGCGTGAGCTGCGGTCGGCGGAGGCGGTGGCCCGGCTGACGGGCGCGAAGGAGTTTCTGCCGCTGAAGATGGATCTGTTCCGGCGGATTGGCGGATCGGCGTTGACAGATGCGACGATCGCGGTGCCCGATGCACCGGCTGAGGAGAGTGCGATCGGTTCGGGCGAGGTGCCGGTGACGTATGTGCCGTTTCGCAACGCGCATTTTCTTTCGGCGGCGGTGAGCTGGGCGGAGGTGCTGGGAGCGAAGCGGGTGGTGATCGGCGCGGTAGAGCAGGACAGTTCGGGGTATCCGGACTGCCGGCCGGCGTACTACGAGGCTTTCAACCGGCTGATTGCAGAGGGAACAAAGGATGGCGAGATCCGGGTGGAGACGCCTTTGATTGCGCTGCGCAAGAGCGAGATCGTGCGGCTGGGAGTTGAACTGGGCGCTCCGTTCCATGTAAGTTGGTCATGCTATTCGGGTGAGACAGAGGCCTGCGGCGTGTGCGAGAGCTGTGTTCTTCGGCTGCGGGCGTTTCGCGAAGCTGGGTTCACCGATCCCGTGCCGTATGCGGAGTTCCGCAGCGGGGTAGACTACAACGTGTGCCGGAGCGGCATCGAAGCAGATTATGGAAGGCGGCGAGGGTCGCCGGGAAGAGGGATGGACATGCGACGTTCTGGATGGAAGATCAGCAGCGGCCTTGCGGCCGGAGTGTTTGCAGCAACGATGTTGAGCCCGGGTTATGTACTGGCGCAGGCGGCTCCGGCAGCGATCCATGGACATGTGCAGAACGCGGCCGGCCAGCCGGTGACGAAGGGCGAAGTCAAGCTCACAACGGACAGGACTTCGGAGCCAAAGAATCGGAAGTACCAGTATGACTTTCCGGTGGATGCGAACGGCGACTACAAGGGATCGGGGATTGCGCCCGGAAACTATGTTGCGATCATCTTTCAGGACGATAAGAGCCTGGACTTTATCGACCCGCTGGAGCTGAAGGCGAGTGACGATAAGGTCGTGAACTTCGACATGACGCGGCCGGAGTACATCGCCAAGATGACGCCGGAAGAGAAGAAGGCGCTTGAGGAGTTCAAGAAGAAGAACGCCGAGGCGACTTCGGCGAACGCGAAGATCGCAAACCTGAACGCGACGCTGCAGCAGGCGCGGGCGGATACCAAGGCGGGCAACTTCGACCCGGCGATCACGTCGATGCAGAGTGCAACGCAGCAGAAGCCGGATGAGGCGATTCTGTGGGTTGCGCTGGGTGATGCGCAGCTGGGCAAGGCGGACGCGACGGCGAAGGCTTGCGGGCAAGCCGACGGCTGCTGAGCAGGGCTACAAGGACGCGACCGATTCTTACAAGAAGGCGATCGACGCGAATGCGGCTTCGAAGAAGCCAAGTGTAGAGACGGCAGCGGCAGCGCAGAACCAGATGGGCCAGGCGCTGGCGAAGAGCGGCGATGCGAAGGCCGCCTCCGATGCCTACGACGCCGCGGCGAAGACCGATCCGACGAAGGCGGGGATGTACC
Source organism: uncultured Acidobacteriaceae bacterium (assembly GCA_963778445.1). GTDB lineage: Bacteria > Acidobacteriota > Terriglobia > Terriglobales > Acidobacteriaceae > Edaphobacter. The sequence continues at coordinate 368,718 of CAVZUG010000002.1, forward strand.
TGTTCAACGAGGCGGCGACGCTCTATAACGCAGGAAAGACGGAGGACGCGGCGGTGGCGGCGGACAAGGCGATTGCGGCCGATCCGAAGCGTGCGGACGCTTACTACATCAAAGGTCAGTCGCTGATTTCGAAGGCTTCGGTGGACCCGAAGACACAGAAGATCACGGCGCCGCCGGGATGCGTCGATGCGTATCAGAAGTATCTGGAGCTTGCGCCTCCGGGACCGCGGTCGGAAGAGGTTCAGCAGATTCTGACGGGTATTGGCGTGCAGGTGAAGAGCACATACAAGGCTGGACGCAAGTCGTAGAGAGATATCTTTGAAGGAATGGCCCCGGGCGCGATGCCTGGGGCTTTCTGTTTGCTGGAGGCGTGCATGATGGTTGCCGGTGGAGTGTTGGAGTTCGATGCGGCGTTGGAGGTGGTGCTGCAAGAGGCTGCGGGACTGCCGGTTCCGGAGACCGAAGGCATAGGACTGCTCGATGCGCGGTCGCGTGTGCTGGCGAAGGCGATACGGGCGGACCGGGATCAGCCTCCGTTCGACCGGTCGACACGGGACGGATTCGCGGTGAGGGCGGCAGATGCCGGCGTCGAGATGGAGATTGTGGGGCAGATTCGGGCTGGGGAGCGGATGGACGGGCAAGGCGATGGCGGCGGGTCAGGCGATCGAGATTATGACGGGGGCGCCCATGCCGGATGGAGCCGATGCGGTGGTGATGGTGGAGCATGTGACTGCCAACGACGGACGGATGCGGGTTACTGACGGACGACGTCTGATCTTCGGAGAGAACGTGGTCAAGCGGGGGGCGGAGGCGCGGAGGGGAGATGTCGTCGTGGCGGAGCGAACATCTTTGGGAGCGGCGGAGATCGCGCTGGCAGCGGTTGCGGGAGCCGCAGATCTGGAGGTGTACCGACGGCCGACGGTGGCGATTGTCGCAACCGGGGACGAACTGGTGGAGCTGCGTGAGACTCCCGGAGACGGCCAAATACGTAACTCGAACAGTTACGGAATTGCGGCGATGGTGGAAGCGGCGGGAGGCGAGGCGGTGCGGCTGTCGATCGCGCGGGATACGGGCGAGGACCTGCGGGTGAGGTTGAGGGAGGCGCGACGGTGTGATCTCCTGCTGCTTTCGGGTGGCGTTTCGATGGGTAAGTATGACCTGGTCGAGGAGGTGCTTGCACACGCGGGTGCGGAGTTTTTCTTTACCGGCGTGAGGATGCAGCCAGGCAAGCCGGTAGTGTTTGGGCGGCTGCCGGCGACCCCGGATCGACGAGAGACATACTTCTTTGGGCTGCCTGGAAATCCCGTGTCGACCCAGGTGACGTTTCACTGCTTCGTGGAGCCACTGCTGCGTAGGCTCTGCGGAGCGGAGGTGGAGGGACCGCGATTTGTGCAGGCGACGCTCTCCGAGGACGTTGCGGGCAAGATGGGCCTGATGCGAATGCTGCCGGCGCGCCTGAACTCCCGGCGGGTGACGCCGGAGGTGCGGCTGGTGGGGTGGCAGGGTTCCGGTGATCTGGCGGCGAATGCGCGGGCGAACTGCTATGCGGTGCTGCCGGGCGAGGTGACCGGCTTTCGCGCAGGCGACGTGATTTCGGTGCTGCTGCGGTAGGCTGAGGGAATGATCGACGAGGGACAGAGACACAGGCGCAAGGTGCTGGGTTGGGCGCTGATCACGCTGGCGTTGCTGTTGTTGTTGGTGGTTGTGCTGTTTGGGCGGGTGTTGATGGAGCAGATCATGCTTGGAACGATGAGCAACTCGTATGCTCTGGTGACGGCGTTTGTGCTGATCTTTCTGGCGCTCGCCGGGAGCGGGGTGTATCTGCTGCAGACGGTGAGGGGGCGATGAGCGAGAGACTGTCGCATTACGACGAATCCGGACGGGCTCACATGGTGGATGTCGGCGCCAAAGCGGAGACGCGACGGGAGGCAGTTGCGGGCGCGTTCGTGGAGTTGTCGGAGGAGGTGCTGCGGGCTTTGCCGCAGAATCCGAAAGGAGATCCGCTAGAGGTGGCGCGGTTTGCGGGGATTCAGGCGGCGAAGCGGACGTCGGAGCTGATCCCGATGTGTCATCCGCTGATGCTGAGTTTCGTGGATGTGTCGGCGACGGTGGTGGAGGGCGGGGTGCGTATTGAGGCTACGGCTGCCACGATGGCGGGCACCGGGGTGGAGATGGAGGCGATGGTGGCGGCATCGGTCGCCGCGCTGACCGTGTATGACATGACGAAGGCCCTGGACAAAGGCATTCGCATACGTGAGGTGGTGCTGCTGCGGAAGAGCGGTGGGAAAAGTGGGGAGTACAGGCGAGCGTAGAAGCTCTTACCGCCAAGAACTACTTCGCTGCAACGAAGGGCAACAAGACCTGGGATGATTTTGGTGGATCGATCAGGGGACCAATCCTGCATGACCGGGTCCGATCGAAGGCTAGAAGGCGTCGATCGGCAATGTCGCTAAGTTGTTGATCTGATGGTGGGCACAGCAGGATTCGAACCTACGACTTCCACCGTGTGAAGGTGGCACTCTACCGCTGAGTTATGCGCCCTCGAAGGCAGCTGCCGGTGCCGCAAAGGCTCACCCGCAACCTGCTTTCCAGCATACCATCCGTTCCCCTCTTACCAACCCCTAACCAGCCTCGGTTAGCATCCGAAACGGTAGAATATCCAAGCCCGATGCCGCCGCTTCCGCCCACTCCCGGTACGCCACCTGTTCCACGCCATTCCGACCGCCCGGATTTCGATGGGGAAACTGTCTCCGTACCGCAACCTGACGCAAAAGATGGGGTTACGGAAGATATGGCAACCCTGGCGATGAACCCGAATCCGAGGATGTTCGCGGGGAATCAAGCTGCGCACGGTCAGCATCCCGCTCCGCCTATGCCCGAGTTCCTGCACGCGGACGGCAACTTTGCCGACATCGACGATGCCACGATCATGCTCGAGCTTCGCGCCGGCAACATGGCTGCCTTTGACTTCCTCATCCAGAAGTACCGCAAGCCCATCATCCATTTCATGTTCCGCATGGTGCACAACCAGGCCGTCGCCGAAGAGCTTGCCCAGGAGGTCTTCCTCCGGGTTTACCGTTCGCGCGAGACCTATCGCGCCGAGGCCCGCTTCAGCACCTGGCTTTACCGTATCGCCACAAACCTGGGCGTCAACCAGGCCCGCGACACGAAGCAGGAGCGTTCCGCCTCCACCATCTACCTCGACGAGACCGACTCCGAGACCGGCACCACCCCCGACCTCGCCGACGCCACCCCCGGAGCCGAATCTGCCATGCTCCGGCGCGAGCGCATGAACGCCATCCGTGAAGTCGTCCTCGAACTCCCGGAGCGGCAGAGAATGGCCGTTCTCATGCACAAATACGAGGAGATGGACTACAAGCAGATTGGTGATGTGCTCAAGCTCTCCGAATCTGCCACCAAATCGCTGCTGTTCCGCGCTTACCAGACCCTGCGCGAGAAGCTGAAAGACTTCGTTTAGCCTTCTGCACCGTGGCGGAGATCTCTCCCACGGATTGCAAGGAGAGAAGAGATTTATCGGACACACTGAAGAAAGGGTGACCATGAACTGCAAAGATTGCCAGACTGCCCTGCCGGATCTCCTGCTCGACCCCGCATCGGTCGCCGCGACTCGCGCCAGAAACCATCTCGACGGCTGCCCGGAGTGCCAGGAAGAGTTGAACTCGCTCCAGGCTACTTTCAACCTCCTCGACGCCTGGGAGGCCCCCGAGCCCTCGCCCTGGTTCGACCGCCGCCTCGAGATCAAAGTGCGTGAAGCGGAGGCCGCCGCTCCCGCCGGCTGGTTGGAGCGTATGAAGTCACGTCTCCTGTTCAACACCGGCCGCCAGCTTCGGCCCGCGCTCGCCGGCGCCCTCGCCCTTGCCCTGCTCATCGGCGGTGGGACCGTCGCCAGCGTCTCGGGCGGGCTGCACGCCCGTTCAACCACCGTCTCCGCGACCGTTCAAGACCTCCAGATTCTCGACCGTAACGACCAGACCTTTCAGGCAATGGATGAACTCCAGGACGACGGTCCCGCCGACGACGGAATTCCGGATGGACCCACCAGCTAGGCGCTTGCACTCTCTCGCGATCGGGTTCCCTGCCCGATCGCGCATGCAAAAGATCAACCCGGAGCAGGAGGAACCCGGTACTCTCATCAGGAACGCGCAACACGCCTTATGTCATAAAGCTCCAAAGGATCTGTCATGCCGCCCCACCCCACATCCCGGCGTCTGCGTCACGCGCTCACAAGCGCCCTGATCGCGCTTGCCGCTATCGGCACCGCTGCCGCGCAACTCGGCCCGCGGCGTGGCCCTACCGCGCCCACCCACGCGACCGTCGGCCCGCATCAGGAGCATCTCGCCCAATGGATGAGCCGGCACAGCAACCTTCCCGTACCTGAGCAGCAGCGTGCCCTTGAGCGTGAACCGGGTTTCCATGACCTCTCGCCGCAGGTGCAGCAGCGCATGCATGACCGCCTTACCCAACTCAACAACATGCCCCCTGCCAAACGTGAGCGCATTATCGCCCGCACCGAAGCCATGGAGCACCTCGCCCCGGATCAGCGCCAGCAGGTCCGCGGAGCCATGAGCCAGCTTTCCAGCCTGCCCCCGGACCGCCGCCGCGCCGTTATTCACACGTTTCACGATCTCCGCAACCTTCCCCCAGGCCAGCGTCAGGCCGCTCTCAACTCCGACCAGATTCGCAACAACTTCTCTCAGGGAGAGCGCTCCACGCTTTCCAACCTGGTCACCATAGAGCCCTACCTTCCGCCTCCCAACAGCCCAACGCCCACCAACCCGGCTCCCCGGTAGGATCCATCGGGCACTCGGCGTGCTCCCGGCACACTGCCGTTCAGGAGCGCAGGGGAGGAAGGTGCTGTTGCCTGCGCCATTCCTCGATCCACATCCGTCCGTCAGCTCTTGAAGAAGTTCTTCGCCAGAAACAATACATTGGCCGGCCGCTCCGCCAGCCTGCGCATGAAGTAGGGATACCACTCCGCCCCAAACGGGAGGTACACCCGCACCCCAAAGCCCTCGCGCACGAGCTCCCGCTGCAGGTCCCGCCGTATGCCGTACAGCATCTGAAACTCGAACATGCTCTTCGGCAGCCGCGTTTCCCGCACAAACGCCCGCATCTGGTTCACGATCGCCCCATCGTGCGTCGCTATCCCGCAGAACACGCCGCTCGAAGCCAGGTACATCATCAGAGCCACGTAGTTTGCATCCACATCCGCCTTGCGCGCAAAGGCAATCGACGCCGGCTCCTTATACGCGCCCTTGCACAGCCTTATTCGAATCCCCTGCTCGACCAGCCGCTTCGCATCGTCTGCCGTCCGGTACAGGTACGCCTGCAGCACCGTCCCTACCCGCCCCGGCCACCGTGTATGGAGATGCTCCGTCATCGCAATCGTCGCCTCCGTATACGGCGACCCTTCCATATCGATGCGCACAAACGAGCCCACCTCCGCCGCATGCGCCACCATCTCGCCCACAATCGTCTCGGCGAGTTCCGGTGCGATATCCATCCCCACCTGCGTCAGCTTTACGCTGACGTTTGCGTTCAACCCTCGCGTCCTAATCGCATCGAGCAGTTCGTGATAGATTCCCGCGCTCACCCTCGCCTGCGCTTCATCGGTCACGCTCTCGCCGAGCGAATCCAGCGTCACCGAGATACCCTCCCGGTTCAGCTGTTCGCATGCCCGGAGCGCCTCGGCCACCGACATCCCCGCGACAAACCGCCCCGAAAGCTTCTTTCCCACGGACGAGCGCTCTGAAAACGCCCGCATCTGCCTGTTTTGAGAGAGCCCAATAAACACCGAACGCAACACGAAACGCACCTCACATCGGCCTCTGCCCTAAGGCAGGGAAGCCCCGACATCACATTGTTTCACGGCCTGCTGTCAGCAGCGGTTCATCGTGGCGGACCTGCTGTGCAAGTCGGATCAACGGTGGCTGGTGCGCGGCCAGAGGCGATGCGGCAGAAGATAGGTGAAGCCGGCAAAACCCTGCCAGTCGGACGAGGTCGAGGTAAGGCCGTGGTCCAGGCCGCCGTCGAACACCAGATTCGGACGCAGGGTGTAGCCGAAGGCAGCAAGTGCTCCGACCGCGTTGCTCCGAGGAGAGGCGAGGCCGGAGCGGGTAGAGGTGACGAGAGGTTGGGAGAAGTGCCAGAGTTCGACACTCAGTGTGAGGTCGTCATGCAGCGGGTGGGCAAAGAGTTCGTGTGCCACCGAGAGGGTCTGGCCGAATTGTGCGCGGCGCAGGGTCGGGGCCGGTGGAGCCTGCCGCGCCTGAGTCTGCTCGGCCAGGACGAAGTTGCTGTCGTAGTGAAAACGATGGGTGTTGCCGCTCAAGTAGAGGATTGCGGACTGGGAAAAGCCGCCGATGTCCAGGTCGGGAGCGGTGCCTGTCCGCAGCCGTCGGGCGTAGCTGATAGACAGCGTCGGAGAGCGATCGGATCCGTTGAGCACGACGGCCTGGATGCTCGACTGAAGGTCGCCCAGATCGCTTGAGGAGACGGGTTCGGTATGGGCCGACATGAGCCGGGTGACAGCGACAGGTTGCCAAGAGAAGGCAAACATGAGACGAGGAAGAACGGCCAGCTTGACGGTCTGGTTGACGCTGAATTGTTGCGCGAGATCGCCCGGAGAGGTGTCGGCCTGCACAAAACCCTGCTCGAACTGCAGATACCCGACGGGAGGAAGCGTGGCCGGGTTGCTGACCGTCGGACGGCCGGGATTCGCGACAGGTATGGCAGCTTCAGCGGGGGAAGGCGGAACCACCGGCGGGAGATTGGAGACCGCGGTCGGCTGCGGACTGGTCGAGGGCGCCGTCTGCGCATACCCCTGAGAGACCAGTAAAAGCAGAGCTGAAATCAGGCGTAGCCACGCGCGAGTAGACAGAGCGGGATGGTACATCAAGATCTGAATGTACTTGACGATGGAGACCTTCTGTAGGGTGCTGTCTACATGGCCGGTGGGTGGTGCGGGTCGATGGCTTCTTCGATCTCCTTCTCGACCTTGGAGGCCAGGTGGACTTCGATCTCGCCGCCATGGGTATGTTTATTGACGGAGTCGCGGAGCTCCTTGGAAGGCTTGAAGAAAGGAACGCGCTTGGCTGGAACTTCTACCTTGGTGCCGGTCTTGGGGTTGCGGCCGATACGGGCGTTGCGCTGGCGTGTGCGAAAGCTCCCGAAGCCGCGGATCTCGATTTTATCGCCCGATCTAAGCGCTCCAATAACGGCCTCAAAGAGGGTATCCACGATGATCTCGCCATCGCGCCGCGTGAGGTCGCCAAGACCGGTGACTTTGTCGACAAGATCGGCTTTGGTCATCGTTGGATTCCTTTCGCGTGAAGAGGTTGGCGTGGGCATGGAAGTTCCTCGGTGGATATGAACGGCTTTGAAGTCAGATGTCCGGGAGGGTCGGAACGGCTGCTTGAAAGAAAAAGTCTTTTCCGATGTGTGAGATGCGGGCAGGTGTGCCAAGTGAAGGCAATCTCACGACCTGTTACCTAAGTCACGCTGAACGCTCAGAGTTGGGCGTGACAACAGGGGAAGTTCAGCCGAGGGACCGCCCCGGCTACTTCCACATGAAATAAAATCCGGGAGCGCGGTTGAGCAGCTGGCTGGGATCGGGAAAGAGGTCTTCGCCGTTCGAGGTGAGAAGCGCCAACAGGCCTTTCTTCTGGTTAGCGGGGCGCACTACCGTGGGCTCGCCGGAGATACCGACGGATTTGGCTGTGTCCATGAGCGCGCTGCGGAAGCCGCCAACCTTATCGATAAGCCCGAGCGGGAGCGACTGCTGGCCGGTCCAGACCTGCCCGGTGGCCAGGGGCCGGATCCTGTCGTCGGAAGTATGGCGTCCGGTTGCGACGTCGTGGACAAACTGGCCGTACATGTTGTCGACCAGCGACTGAAAGTATGCTTGCTCTTTGGGCGTGATGTCGCGGCTCGGATCGCCCGCATCCTTCAACTCACCGGCATGGATCACGACATTCTTCAGCTTCGCCCAGCGAAGCAGATCGCCGTAGTTGGTCCACTCCATGATGACGCCGATCGAGCCCACGACGGAGGCATCGTTGGCGTAGATCTGATCGCACGCGCTGGCGATGTAGTAGGCGCCGGAGGCGCCGACGCTCTCGACGGAGGCGATGATCTTCTTGTGCTTCTCCTGCCGGACGCGCAGCACCTCGTGGTAGATCTCCTGCGACGCAGCCGCGCCCCCGCCGGGCGAGTTGATATGGAGAATGATCGCCTTCACCGAGGAGTCGTCGCCGAACTTGCGCAACTGTGTGTCCGTCTTATCCGCGTCGAGGATTACGCCGTCCACGTCGATCACCGCGATGCGGCTGTTGGAAAAGGCGCTGCCGTCCCCGTCGGCTCCGCGGGTTGCGGCCCAGAAGAACAGCGCGAACATGATGCCGACACCGGCGACGATTCCCACGATGATGGCCGGATAAAACCATGGGGCTCGGGGCTTCGGCGGCTGCACAGCGGCATAGGAGTAACCGAATCGCGGCTGCGCAGAGTACTGGGCGTACTGGGCCGGAGGTTGCGGTTGCGGAGCGGGCGGTGGAGGTGTTGGTGCGGACTCTTCCGGCATGGTGGGAGTGTAGCAGCAGCCCATTTCCCGGGCGATGCGCCGATGCGTCGAAACACTCTATCCGAACGTCCAACCGTTACAGTATGATGAACGGCGGTGCGCGAGCGCCTCCCCACATCTGAATAGAGTGAGACGGTCTGAGGCGTGACGAAAGAGATGGCACACCCGCAGCTCAGCATAGTAATACCGGCCTTCAACGAGAGCGCGCGTATAGAGGCGACGCTCCGCCGCGTGATGAGCTGTGTTTCGGAGCGCGGCTGGGATGCCGAGGTGCTGGTAGTCGATGACGGATCGACAGACTCGACCGCGGCGATCGTGGAGCGGTGGATGACCACGCATCCGAGGCTGCACCTGGTGCAGAACCCCGGCAATCGCGGTAAGGGCTACTCGGTGCGGAATGGGTCGCTACAGTCGGCCGGCGAAATCGTCATGTTCACCGATGCGGACCTTTCCGCGCCAATGGAAGAGGCTGAGCGGCTGATCGCGGCCATCCAGGGGGGCGCGGATGTGGCGATCGGTTCGCGCTGGCTAGACCGGACCCGGCAGACCATCCATCAGCCGCTCTACCGCCGATTCTTCGGTCGGTGTTTCAACTGGGTCACCCGGATGGTGATGGGGCTTCCTTTCAAAGACACGCAGTGCGGCTTCAAAGCTTTCCGGCGCGAGGCCGCTCAGGTGATCTTCCGTCTACAGACGATCGAGCGCTGGGGGTTCGACCCCGAGATTCTTTTCATCGCCCGCAAGCTGAAGTACGTGATTCGCGAGGTGCCGGTTACCTGGGGACACGACGAACGCAGCCGCATGAGCTACCTCAAAGACGGCATGAAGATGCTGGAGGAGATGGCCATGATTCGCGCAAACTCAGTCGCCGGCCGATATGACGAGGCGATTGCGGCAATCAAGGACACCAGCACGATGATAACGCCACAGGTGGAACATGGGGTGAAGCCGGTGGTTGGAGCGCAGCAGTAATCCCACTCGGTAAGCGTCTACCTACTCCTAGTACGGGGTGGCTTCGCTCACATCACGAGCTTCGCTTGGACCAGCACTGCTACCCCGTAGACTGGCAGCTCTACGGAATGCACAGTTTGGTCGGTGAACGCATCTTTCATAATGCCGGGCAGAGTAATAGTCTGCGCAGCATGCGAGAGATTCTCGACTATGAAGATGTTTCTCTCGGCAGCTACGCGGCGGTAGACTTCCACACCGTCGGGAACGGCGAAGACGTCAGGTTCGAGGCTGCTTTCGGTGAGCATCCACTGTGTGGCGCGTTTCATGCCGGCCTCATCGAGCCAAGCGCCAACGTATGTGAATGAGCCACTGCCAACTTTGCGGGTGACGGCTGCGGGCTGGCCATCAAGCCAGGAGAAGGGCGCGTGGTAGCGCATCAGCACTTTGACATCGGCGGCCTGCGGTGTGAGTTGCTCGGCAAAGAGCTCGCCCTTTGCATCACCCCAAGTGCCTGACACGCCGACGGGCTTGTCGAGGGCGGTGAACTGCTCGACGCGAGCGCCGAGGAGCGAAGTGAGCGGGCCGGGCTGGCGCTCGGGCCAGCGAGAGTTGTTCTCGTCTTTCATCGCGGAACGCTGTCCGAGAACAAGGTGCCCACCTCCCTTGACGTAGTGCGTGAGGTTATCTGCTTCAGCGCGAGTGAGAAGTTCCAGGCCCGGTGCAATGACGAGCTTGTATTGGCGAGAGATCGCGGTCGGGTGGGACTATGTCGATCGCTGTAGCCGAGTTCGTGGAGCGGCGTGTAGTAGCTCATCAGGCCGTCAATGGCATCGTAGGCGGGATTCATCTTCTGCCAGTTGATATCCCAGCGGCTGGGATACGAGTGCAGGATGGCGACGCTGGCATTGGGAGAGGTTCCCTGGATCGCCGGGCCGGCTTTCTCGAACTCGCTGCCTATCTGGGAGTACTCCTCGTAGATCGGGTCGGGTTCGCCGTCGACATCCACGAGGGCTCCGTGATTGGCTTCGCCGCCGTTCAGGGCGTCTCGCCACTGCCAGTAACTGATAAGGTCGGCGCCATGGCCGATGTAGGCCCATATCGCCGCGCGCATGGCGCCTTTGCGAGATGGACACTGGCGTTGCCGCCTCCGCGTGGGCCGGCCGTGGTTTCCATCACCCAGTAGTTTTGCACCTTTCAGGCCCCGCATCAGATCATGCGGGGCGCCGTTCTTGACGGGAAATAAGCTCCCTGCACCTGGGGATTATCCCAGGCAACGATGTCGAGATCGTGCGCAATCTGTAATGATCAACAGGTCATACCAGCCCATCATATTCGTCGTGATCTTCTGCTGCGGATCGGCATATTCCGGATCGCATCGATCTGCACCGTTGAAAATCACGCAGGGAGCCGTGATAAAGCGCTTGGAGTCGAGCCAGAGCCCGGGGTTGTTGTCGCCGGTTCCGTTGACCAGGGGAATCTCGATCGAAGCTCGAGTAGGTCTGATTGTTGTAGGCAGTTGTCCAGGCTGTGATTCAGCTTCTCGATGGTGCCGTAGCGGTGCTCCAGCCAGCGATGAAACTGCGCCTGGGTATCGGCATCGAACGACTGCTTTGAAAACTCGTTATCAATCTGCCACCCGATGACGTAAGGATTGTGGCCGAAGCGCTCAGCCAGCCGTTCGTCGATCTCGACGGACAAAGCGCCGGTATCGTTCACTGTTCCAGTTGCCATGATTGCGCGTGGAGCCGGTGTATAGTTTGCCGTTTTCGTCGGTGACCATGATGTCGGGATATTTCTTCTCCATCCACACCGGCGGCGCGCAGCAAGGCGTACCGAGCAACGATGTAGATGCCATGCTGGCCCGCAAGATTGATTGCGCGCTCCAGCCAGTCGAGATCGTAGTTGCCTTCTGCCGGCTCGAGTGCGGTCCAGGCAAACTCGCCCACACGCACCATATGCAGGTGTGCTTTCTGCATCAGCTCAATGTCAGAATTGGCCAGCGAGACTCGGGCCATTGCTCCGGATACCATGCCGCACCTAACAGCAGAGGTGGCGGTTCTTTCGGGAGCCTCTTGGTCTCTGGTGAGGGAGGGATGATGGCAAGAGCCATGGCCGTGGAGCCTGCTGCTATAAAGCCCAACAAGAACCGAACAAAGAAAGGGGCTTTAGAGCGCATTGTGAAATCACCTCGGATGAGAAGCTGTTTTACATACAACACTGTGTGGTCAGTCCTTTATACGCACGTTCTGAAGAAGCTGGGCTACATAGACCCACTCACAGCGGCGCATGATTGGAAAGTTAACCTCGCTGGCAGTGTGCATCCTCCAAGAACCAGCGAACGCTCCACGGTCCCATGTTTGGGCCGTTCTGCCATCCCTCGTTCCAGATGAGCCTCCCGTCGTTCGCTTCGAACGCCTTACTCTCTATAGCGCAAAGATTCGCGATGAGATGAAGCCGAGTCTCGCTGTGTAGCGTCCAGCTCACCTTGAGAACACCGGGTCCGAACACGCGGTATTCGCTGATGGTCTTTGATTGATCCCGCAGCAATGGAACAATCTCTTCCCGCCGTACCTGCAGGATGCGCTTGTACCAAGCGAGCCATTCGGCATGGACTCCGTTCTCAGACTCTTCCCAGAGAAGCTGGGCGCAGCGTAATGTCGCGTCGGCCTGCGGGTCCGGTGCGCGCGCCAACTCGTCGGCTGAAGGCGCAGGATCCTGGTTGGCGAGCTGTTCGCAACGCCCTTTCCTAACTGCTTCGGCCAGATCTCCGTGGTAGTCGCAGAAGTATGGAAACGGCGTCGAAGCCGCCCACTCCTCGCCCATAAAGAGAAGCGGAATTTGCGGCAGAAAAAGCAGGATTGCGGCGATCGCCCGAACGGCTTCAGTGGAAGTAATCTCGTGAAGCCGGTCTCCGAAGACTCTGTTCCCGACAAGATCGTGCGTTTGGATAAAAGCCACAAAGCCGCTCGGCGGTACGTTCTGGTTGACTGGATTGTGCCCACTCTCCTCGGCTGCGATGACGAAGCCCCTCGCCAGAGCCTTGCCGAGCTTTTCCGTTTCGCCGCCATCCTCGTCCCGCCGATCTTCGCAGCTCTTTCCGAGCACCGCGGCAAGCAGGTGCGTGATGTCGTGGTTCCATTGAGCCGTGTAGCTGGTTGGATGGCCGTTTGCATTCCGCGCCAGCCGCTCGGAGATGTTTTGCTCATGTTCGAGGATCAGGTGCACCTGCCTGCCGCCGTCCAAGCTTCACCCGATCCCGCAGATCATCCAGAACATGTCTCGGACCGTCGTCGATGATTGCGTGCGACGCATCCAGCCGAAGCCCGTCAACCTGAAACTCCTCAATCCAATAGAGGGCGTTCTGCATAACCAATTCCCGCACTTCGCCGCTGCCGAGTCCATCGAAGTTCAACGCGCTGCCCCACGGCGTTGTGTGACGCGGGCTGAGTATCTGCGGGAAATAACGAGAGAGGTAGTTCCCCTCCGGACCGAAGTGGCTGTATACCACATCGAGGATCACCATGATGCCACGCGCATGTGCAGCATCAATGAATGCTTTCATGTGCTCCGGACGACCATAGGCGGAGTCAGGAGCATAGAGGAGAACTGGGTCATAGCCCCAGTTGCGGTTGCCCGCGAAATCAGCCAGACACATCAGCTCGATAGCGGTGATGCCAAGCGCGGCAAGGTGGTCGAGCTTCTCTATAGCGCTCTGGAAGGTACCTTCCCTGGTGAACGTGCCCAGGTGCAATTCGTACAGAACTGCCTCTTCCCACGGACGACCTTTCCAATCGGGACAACTCCAGGGAAACGCCTCGGGATCGATCACTTCGCTGGATCCGCCCAGGTCCTCCGGCTGAAAGCGTGATGCCGGATCGGGTATGGCGATCCCATCCGGAAGGCGGAAGGTATAGCGCGTTCCAGCCGAAGCGCGGTCCGTCGTCAGGCAGTACCATCCGTTGCCTTCAGAGACGAGCGCCAGAAGCTCGTCCACCCCCTCGATCTGCAGCCGCATGGAGCTGGCGGCGGGAGCGAAGATGCGGAACCTCACGCGGCCGTCAGTCAGCACCTCTGCACCAAAGGGCATCCGGTGCACCCGCGCTGCTGCATTCACTGAATCCGGACTGACTGTCATTTCTTATTTAGAATGCACCACTTTAGACGTGCACCACGTCGGATTCGACAACGCTCCCGCTGCATTCTGCACCCGAGCACATTTTTGCGGAGAGAACATTCCATAAATTCGGGAGAGCTCGAGACTGAGGGCCGCGCAGTAAGCCGTATCAAACGAATAAACCTCGCAACGCATTACAAGTTGGAGTGAAGGCGCCTTAATTCCGAAGAGTTGAGACGAGCCTCGCGGGCCAGACCTGCAACGTGGCCGTCCACGCGGCGTGCACGACCGATACCCCCGCCGAGGCGATAAGAACCGGAGAACCTCATCGAGGTTCATCACAGATGGGGAGTAATTGAGCTAGGCGGACCGCACCATTGCAGCATCCATGCGTTACAGCAAGGTGGCTCCTGAGGTAGGACTCGAACCTACAACCCTTCGGTTAACAGCCGAATGCTCTGCCATTGAGCTACTCAGGAACAGATGACGAGCCCGCCGGACGACGCGCTGCGCTGCTGTAGTTATAGCAAATGACCCGGCAAGAATCAAAGCAAAGTCGACACGCCGGCCAAAGATCTTTCAAGCGCGGCGGTATGATGGCGAGGGTGCGCCGGAGGTGACGAAATGGGTGAGAAGCAGGATTTGCCGCGGATCTCGCGGCTCGAGCGGCATGAGGTTTCCGAGGCGGCGATTGCTATCTACGATCGGTATCTCCGCGACCGCGGCAATGTGCCGAATATGTTCCGCACCATGGCACATCGACCTGAGATCTTCCAGACGATCATCGCCCACATGGAAGCCGTGTTGAATACCGGGACTCTTCCGAAGGCTTTGAAGGAGCTGGTCATTGTCCGAACTTCACAGTTGAACCGCACGCCTTATTGCCTTGCCTCCCACAGCGCGATCTGCAGAAAGCTGGGGTGGACGGACGAGCAGCTTGAAGCAATGGAGAGCAGCCTTGAAGTCGGCGGATTTTCTGAACGCGAGCAGGTCGCCATCCGTCTTGCGGAGGTGATGACGCTGAATGCGCATGGATACACGGCGGAAGATTTCGTTCGGCTTCGAAGCTTCTACACCGAAGGTGAGGTGGTGGAGCTGATGGCGGCTATCGGGCTCTTCAACTACTTCAACCGCTTCAACGATCTGCTCGAGATGGAGCCGACGAAACCGGCGACAACGGAGGAGTTGGCGCTCGCGGGCGTCTGACCGGCTAGGTGTCCCATGCTCCTTGAGAACGAATTCTAGGGATAGAGCAGGATGGCGATGTTGTACGAGCTGAAGGCGCTGGGCTCAGTGGAAGAGCATGCGCCGACGACGGCCTGATGGTACTTGCCCGAGGTCAGCCGGCTTTTGATCTGCTGCGGCAGTTGATCTAGGCGGGATGCGGTATAGCGCATGATGAACCAGGGCTGGCGAACACCGGCGTATCCGGCCGACATACCGCAGGTCTGGCGGGCGTTGGCAATCACTTCCGCACTGGAGTTGGCGATGCTCAGGCCCGTCGTCGAGAGCAGCGTTGCGACTGCGGACTCCTGCTGATCGATCGAGAGCGAATCGACGGTCGAGGCGAAGTCTTCGACGGCGTAGACCTCGTGCTCGCGAGTGACAACAGCGATACCGACCACGTTGACCTCCGGATCGAGCAGGTTCGCACGGTGTCCTTCAGAGTGCATCCACATATCGTGAATGATGGTCGGCTCGCCCGCTTCGGCAACGTTCTCCGTGATCAGCGAGAAGCGGACACCAGCGCTGGCGCCGCGCTCGGAGAGGTCCGGCTCCCCGGGGAAGCCGTGGGAGATATCGGCATGGTCGGCCATCTGGTAGGCGTGATACAAAGCCGCCTGCGCCAGCATCGGGTCGCGCTTGAGCTGCGACAGATTGTGCTGGGACCGGTCCTGGTTCGCCTGTGTCAGCAACAGCTGCTCCGCCACGTTGGGGCTGTTCACTGCTCCGCGTGTGACGGCGTGCGCGGCTGCGGATAAGACCAGCAGAACGGCGAAAAGAGAGATTCTGCGATGCGATGGAAGCAAGTGCAACATGGGCGTACACCCCGAGACTGACAGTTCGCTGCGGCTCCTGGGGAGGTCAGGGAGAGCTGCGATATGGGCCGAGTCTATGGAGACGGTATGGTGTGGGTTAATCCCACTTTCGAGTGGCGGCCTGGGGGCTAATCTGGGATGGGGATGGTGATGAAAGTGCAACACGGGATCCGTCCTCGCCGGGTGAGTGACCGGTCTGCGCGCCGGGACGGGCAGACGATACCAAGGCGGGGCGATCAGGAAAGCACAAGAGTGAAGGGAGCGAAGTCGAACAGGCGAAGCAGGTTGCGGAGCATCAGGATAGCTGAGATTGCACGGCGGCCCACGTCTTCGCGATGCCCTGTTCCAAGGTGGTAACGTGGCGCCAGCCGAGCGAGTGGAGGCGCGTGACGTCCATCAGCTTGCGCGGTGTGCCGTCGGGCTTGCTCGTGTCGAAGGCCAGCGTGCCGCGGAAACCGAGCACGCGCGCGACGGTCTCAGCCAGCTCGCGGATGGTGACGTCCTCGCCGGTACCGATGTTGATGAGCGGTGGCGCATCCTCGACCAGGAGCGAGTTGTACGTGGTTCGTCGAGATTGAGCAGGTGGACGCACGCCTGCGCGAGATCGTCGGAGTAGAGCAGCTCCCGGCGCGGTGTGCCGGTGCCCCAGACCGTGATCTCGCCGGCGCCGGTGCGGATGGCTTCGGCGGTCTTGCGGATCAGCGCCGGAAGGACGTGCGACGTATTGAGGTCGAAGTTGTCGCCCGGACCGTAGAGATTGGTGGGCATGGCGGCCAGATAGCGTGTGCCGTACTGCCGGTTGTAGCTCCAGCACATCTCGATACCGGCGATTTTCGCGAGAGCGTAGGGGCGGTTAGTGGGCTCGAGTGGGCCGGTCAACAGACAACTCTCCGGCATCGGCTGCGGAGCGAGCTTGGGATAGATGCAGGAGGAGCCGAGGAAGAGGAGGCGGTCGGCGCCGGCCTGCCGCGAGGACTCAATGACGTTGGTCTGGATGATGAGATTGTCGCGGATGAAGTCGGCGGGGTAGGTGTTGTTGGCGAGGATGCCGCCGACCTTGGCAGCCGCGAGGATCACATGCTGCGGTGTTTCCTGCTCGAAGAACGCGGGCGACGGCTGTGGCGTCGAGGAGGTCGAGCTCAGCACGGGTGCGGGTGAGGATGTTGGTGTAGCCGACGCGGGCGAGCTCACGGTGAATGGCGGAGCCGACCAGCCCGCGGTGTCCGGCGATGTAGATACGGGCATCCCTGGAGATATATTGTGGTGTGAAATCGGCGGCGGACATTTGTGTGTGCCTTTCTCCTGCTTGGACCCATGCGATGGGTGCGGGAGCTGGCAGTACCCCTCCCCCGTACTTCTCGCAAAGTCTTCAAAACGAATGGCTTGCGGCACGAGTCAATGGTAAAGTATTGCATTCAGATACTTTAGCCATAAAGTCCAAAGAATGTTGAAGATAGAGCCGTCTTGAAAAGCCTCCGCACCGGGCGCTTGGACTTTCCCCTTCCAGTATCGCCGATGGGACGGTCTGTGTGCGCCAGGCGCAAGTGTTGGAGATAACGAGGGTTGAGGCTTGGGGGTTCTTGACACCCGTTGCGGGAGACGCTACACGTCGGAGAAGCGGTGCGATCAGCCGAACTCGACCCGGCGCACCAGATCTGCAAATCGTGGATCGGCGCGGATCGGGTCGAAATAGGGATGGGTCCTGAGGAACTGCAGGATATTCGATTGCTCCTTGTAGGCCTGCTCGAGCCAGTAAAAGACCTGTTCGTTGTCACCCAGACCCAGGTAAGCGTTCACAAACGCACCTGCGGGAATGTAGCCTGCTGTCTTCCGTTGTTTCAGTTCCGCGAGAAGCCGCACGCGCATCGCTGCGCCGCCCGGCGTGGGCATACGCCCGGATCAGCACGCCGGTTGCCGCCGGACTCCCTGGGAAAGAGTAACTGACCTTTTCCAGGAATGGGATAGCATCGGCCGGTCTGTTGTCGGCAATCAGCGCAAATCCCAGGCCCGTGAGGGTCCCCGCATTGTCCGGTTGTAGAGCCAAAGCGCTGCGTGATTCGCGGATCGCGTCATCATAATGATGTGCCTGAAACAGAATCCACGCTACGCTGCCGCCTGAGACCCGAACGGGTCCAGCGCTCGAGCGAGTTGGATTGAGGCGACAGCTTCGTCCGTGCGTCCCTGGCATACCAGCCATAGAGCCAACCACCGCGTGGGCGTCAGCGCTGTTCGGGTTTAATTCAAGCGCGCGTCTGTATTCCGCTTCTGCTTCGGCCCAGTGCCATTCCTCCTGCAGAACATTTGCCAGCACGACGTGGGCTTCCACCAGACCGGGGTCGAGCGCCAGTGCTTTTCGGGCAAAGCTCGATGACCTTGGTCGCGTGTTCTGCCGGAGGACCTCCCGCGAAACCGTCCCAGGCGCGTATAGGCTTCCGCCAGGCCCAGGTAAGCTGGTGCAAATGCGCGTCCCTGTTCATCGCGTCCTCGAAATCAGGATGCTTTGCTCAACGCTGACCCTGTCTCCCCTGTCGTAAGACAAACCTGCCTTTCAGATAGCTCTCATAGACTTCCGGTGCGACCGGACGTGCGGAGCTGAGCCGCTGCTGTTCCTCTCCGGTGACCGTGACTTCCACCTTGTCGGCGATGGATTGCGCCAATTCGCTTTCCAGGGCGAGCGCGTCCCGCATTTCGCGGTCATATGTTTCGGACCAGAAGTGCGTGTCGGTCGCTCCACGAATCAGTTGGACCGTCACGCGGATGCGATCGCCTTCTTTCATGACGGAGCCCTCAACGATGGCATCCGCGCCCAGTCTCTCTGGCGATCTCCGGTATGGAGAGCTGCGGATTCTTGAAGCGCAACACGGACGTGTGAGAGACCACATGCAGATCATGGAGATGTTGCGAGCCGCCCGATGATGGCCTCCGTGATGCCGTCGGCCAGGTACTCCTGGGCGGGATCACCCGACAGGTTCCGCAGGGGCAGCACCGCCAGAGAATGGATCGCTGGTCTCGGCTGGGACAGTTGCGCGATGGCGGAAGGACGAGCCCACGCAGCAACCGCCAGGCAGATGGCAAAGACAGCGGCGGCCAGAGCGAGCCAGAGCTTACCCGCCGTGCGGGACTGCATCACGGATGACGGGGAGAGGCTGGAGTATTTCCGCCTCAGGCTCTAGCTCGGGCTCGTCCAGCGGCGTGACGTCGGCTTTGAATCCATTCGTCGAGCTCTTGGGTCAGAGCATAGACAGAGCCGCGTTTGTCGTGCAGATGCCGATGGACGGGCATCCGTTCGCGCTTCTCCCAGCGCTGCACCGTCGTGACATCGCGGTTTAGATGGGCCGCGATTTCTTTCCACGAATCGAGCCGCTTCCCGGAAGGCTTCTCTGTGGGCGGGATTTCGTAGCGACGGCTCAGCCATAGCGACCTCCGCGAGACCAGACTACGCAGTGAGACTGGTCAAGTTTACCGCCTCGATCAACACTGCAATAGACGGTATTTGACGGTATATGGCCGTTTCCGCGAGTTGCCGCTTGAACAGACTGTTCCCGGTAGGCGAGGATGTGGCTCCAGTTCAGGCGTGAAGTCGCTGCGCTTGGCTCGATTCCATCGATTTCCAGGAAAGCCTGCCATCGGTCAGTCCTTGAATCTTCGGTGACTCAGGCGCCAATCCCAAAACTGGAGACTCATCATGAAAAGCAAAACCCTGACTTCGGCCGTACGCATGCTTTCACTTTTCTTATTGGTTTCAGGCACCTGCGCGCTGGCCCAGGAGCGCAGACCAACGCACTTCAGCGGCCTCATCAACGACTATTCCCCCTCCACGGTCAAAGGCGGACCATGGGAGATGCACGGTCAATGGACATTGGACTGCGGCCGGAATGGGATGGTGAATGGGTCACGTCGCCGACTTTTCAGCGGACATGACGATGTCCGGCTACGGGAACTACTGCGGCGTCCCCGACGCGACAAAGGGTGGCCAGAGCGCCCACACCCACCACATCAAGCTGACGAACGAAGGGTCACCTGGAATATGACCGGCTGCCCCGACATTCAGTCCTGCCACACTGACGGGTTTTCAGTTCAACGGTACGGTCAGCCTGATGACCGGGAACGGAAGCAATGCGCCCTTCGAGAGCGACTCCGCCTTCTTCGACGCTGCAAGTCTGCATTACCGGAGGAACGAGGTGCCGTTCTCGAATATTTCCCTGGTCTTCGGCGGGCCGGCGACGACACACTTCGGCACCCAGGCGATCCACGGTGTTGTGCGCAACTTCCGGGGAGTTCCGTCGATCCGTTGAAGCGTCGGTTTCTCTCATCAGCGAGGGAGGTGCAGGACCTTCCGGGCGGCACCTCGCTCGTGCCGATTTCAGTCTCGCGCACGTTGTAAGCGTAAGGCGTGCTGGATCGCGAGGGCGTGGCCATGGGAGGATCTAAGGTCAGACTCGATCATCTCCTCCGACTGCCTTTGACGGCGCCAAGTGGTGGATCTCGATCCCCAGGGCGCGAGTTTGCAGGCTATTGCTGCCGCCTCACGGGAGGCGACCCGGACAGCATCTACTGCTCTCCGCCAAGCTCCGGCACCAGAGCGTAGCTGACAAACGCAATGTGCGTGCTGTCGGGAGACCACGAAGGTACGTTGATGGTTCCCTGTCCTCCAAAGAGCTCCGCGAGCAACGTGACCTTTTGCGTTTCGAGTGACATGAGCTGCAGTGTCACATCCTTGTTTGGCGGGTGGCCGATAACGCCCGGAGCGTAGGCCATGTACACCATCCACCGGCCGTCGGGGGAGATATGCGGGAACCAGTCATTTGTCGATGTATGGGAGACCTGTTCCTGGCCGGTTCCGTCCGGGTGCATACGCCAGATCTGCATGTGGCCGGAACGCTCGGAGTTGAAGTAGATGTGCTCCCCGTCGGGCGAATACTCGGGGCCGTCATCGAGCCCCGCTGCGGAGGTGAGGCGGGTCTCCGGGCCTCCTGCGGCCGGTATTGTGTAGATATCGAACTCGCCCTTGCGCTGTCCGGTAAAGGCGAGCGTCCTGCCATCCGGCGACCAGCCATGGAAGTAGGAGGGCTCGTTATCAGTGATCCTTGCAGGCTTTCCACCTGTGACCGGCACGGTGTAGACCCGCGATCCGCTTCCCGTTGCCGACGCGGAGAAGGCAATGTGTCGCCCGTCGGGTGAGGGGGCGTGATCGTTGTTGCAACTGAGAGATTCCCCGGCAATAGAGACCTGTTCAAAGGCGTCGCTGCCTGTCCTGAAGATCCTGAGCGAGCCCCCTTCGTTGACGAGGAACCCGGAGTTGTCGCCGAGCCAGTTGGGCGCTTCGAAATGGGTGGCCGTTACCGTAGCAACGCGGCGATCCCCAGATGCGATGGGCACCGTCTCCAACGTGCTGTAGAGCGTGCTGGACCCCTCTGGCCGAGCGGCGTTGGAGAGCTTGACATGCGAGAAGATTACTTTTTCGAGCACCTGGTTATCGTGAGAGCAGACGCCGATGCCGACATAAAAGGCGCCATGCAAGGGAAGTTTCATCGCGGCACCCGAGTACTTCCAGTCTCCGACCTCACCGGCGTAGAAGACGTAGAAGAAGTCGCCGCGTTTGACCAGACGGACGCGCCGAGGCCCGCTCTGCCGTGTCTGGATCTCACGGGTGATCTCGCCCGTGGCGCCTCTGTATTGAAGGGAGGTGAGACCATCGCCATGACGGGCGATGTCGATATAAGCCGAGTCTGGCGCGAGGCTCTGTCGAAACATGAGCATTGCCTTGCGGTGGGCATTGCCGCCCTTTACCGGGAACTCGATTTCCGCGCTCAGATCGGCATCACCGGTCATCTGCTGCCACACAAGGTGGAGCTGATCGGAACGAAACCAGGTATTTTCTCCACTGCCGGTGATGCTGTAGATGCCCTGGGTCGCTTCGTAGGAGGCGCTCCCAGGATGCAGGACTTCACCGATGTCACCTTGCGCGGTGAACTGACCGAGACCGTGTGAGGTGGCCTGCGCACATAGCAGCGGGGAACAGGCAGCGAGAAGAAATCCGATCAGAGATGAAGAGATACGCTGTTTACCGAGCAAGCAAAAACCTCCGCGGGTACAAGTTCTAGGTTTCGCGAACGTTGTACGCATCGAAGCCGTGCTGGATGGCGAGGGCGTCGCGTTGCGCGGACTTGAGGTCGGATTCGACCATCTCGCGGACGAGTTCGTCGAAGCTGGTGCGGGGCGTCCAGCCTAGTTCGCGCTGGGCTTTGGAAGCGTCTCCGAGGAGGGTTTCGACTTCGGTGGGGCGGAAGTAGCGGGGGTCGACGGCGACGATGATGTTGCCCTGCTTGTCGGTGGCCTTCTCGTCGACGCCGCTTCCCTGCCAGGTGAGATCCATCTGCAGGAGCTCCGCGCAGCGCCGGACGAAGTCGCGCACGCTGTACTGTCGTCCGGTGGCGATGACGAAGTCCTGCGGCTTGTCCTGCTGGAGCATGAGCCATTGCATTTCGATGTAGTCGCGCGCGTGTCCCCAATCTCGCTTGGCGTCTAGATTGCCGAGGAAGAGTTCCTGCTGCAGACCGACTTTGATGCGGGCGAGGCCGCGGGTGATCTTGCGCGTGACAAAGGTCTCGCCGCGCATGGGCGACTCGTGATTGAAGAGGATGCCGTTGCAGGCGTAGATGCCGTAGGCCTCGCGATAGTTGACGACGATCCAGTAGCCGTACATTTTGGCGACAGCGTAGGGCGAGCGCGGATAAAAGGGCGTGGTCTCCTTTTGCGGCGTCTCCTGGACGAGGCCGTAGAGCTCGGAGGTGGAGGCCTGGTAGAACTTCGTCTTCTTCTCGAGGCCGAGGATGCGGATGGCTTCGAGCAGGCGCAGAACGCCGAGCGCGTCGGAGTTGGCGGTGTACTCGGGTTCTTCGAAGGAGACGGCTACGTGCGACTGCGCGGCCAGGTTGTAGACCTCGTCGGGCTGCACCTTTTGCATGATGTGGATGAGCGAGGAAGAGTCCGTCATGTCGCCGTAGTGGAGGATGAAGTGGCGATGCGGGATGTGCGGATCCTCGTAGATATTGTCGATGCGCGCGGTGTTGAAGAGCGAGGTGCGGCGCTTGATGCCGTGGACCTCATAGCCCTTTGCAAGCAGGAACTCGGCGAGATATGCGCCGTCCTGGCCGGTAACACCGGTGATGAGTGCCTTCTTCAAAGCAGGAGATCTCCAAGGATGTGTCCCCGCGATTTTACTGCAACGATGTTGCGCCTCACATATTTAGCGGGGTGCACGCTCAGCTGCCCGCATCAGGTCGCGTTCGAACCCGAGCAGAACCTGCTCGCGACCGAGGTGTTGAACGGCATAGTTGCGCGCGTTGGCTCCTAGACTGTCCCGCGATGTTGCGGACGAGGCGAGCACCGACACGGCAGCATGCAATGCGGCGGAATCCTCCGGGGGAACGACGATGCCCAATTCGTGGCGGGCGATCACGTCGGCGAGATGCGTGCCGGCGCTCGCTGTAGCCAGGACGGGCCGCCCGCTCGAGAGCATGCCCGTGAGCTTCGACGGCATGACGAGATCGGCGGCATCGGCGCGCTGCGGCAGCAGGTGGATGTCGGAAGTGTTGAGCAGCTGATTCAGGAGTTCGAGAGGCTGCAGCGGAAGCAATGTGACATTCGGCAGATGGCGCACGAGCTCCTCGAGCTGAGGCCGAAACGCACCGTCGCCGCAGAAGAGGAAGTGTATGTTCTGTTGCGCCTCCGCGAAGGAGGCAGCCAAAGGGGCGAGCACCTCAAGACCCTGCTTGTTGCCCATGTTGCCGGAGTAGAGGACGACGATCTTTCCCTCGAGCGCAAGCTGCTTACGAAAGACGTTGCTGGATTCGGGAGGCAAGGGATGGACCGCGTCGGTGTCGACCCAGTTTGGAAAGAAGACGGTGCGCGATGGAGGGACACCTTTGCTGACCGCGCGACGCACCATGTTTTCCGAGATGCTGGAGACGCGATCGAACGCGCGTGTGAAGATCGACTCGAGAGCAAGGGCAAAGGTGTGGACGGGTCCCTTCGCCGGCAACAGGCCAAGATCGAACGCCGCATCGATCTCGAAGTCCTGGACGTGCAGCCACGCCGGCGCATGAGCGACGTATGCGGCGAGCAGAGCGGTCGGCGCGCCGAAAAAGGTTGGCTCGACTGTGAGCACCACGTCCGGCAGCAGGGCGGCTTCGCGGAGGACGACTGGAAGGCTGGACAGAGCGAAGGAGATGAGGTGGCGCATGCGGCGCAGACCGGTCGGCTGCGCGGGAACGTAGAGAGGGCAGCGATGGACGGTGAGGTTCGGCTGCGGGTGTTCGGTGCGGTACGCGTTGGCGTGGCCCGGGCTCACGCTCCATGCCGGATAGTACGGCGGAGCGGTGACGACGTGAACATCGTGTCCGCGAGCAGCGAGCCAGGAGGCCATCTCTCCGGTGTACTTGCCGATTCCGGTGAGCTCCGGAGCCGAATTGAGACCGTAGATCAGTATGCGCACGCAGTTTCCTTTGCCGGGCCCCGTAAAGAGGCCTTCGTCGATGGTATGCGAGGCGGCGGCGCGTGCCATGATGGGAGGCGAGATGGTGGAGAGATGGCAAACAACGGTTCGGTGGGTGAAGGAGCAGCCGCTGGCTGCTGCCGGAGTCAGTTTGCTTGTGCTGTTCGTCTTTTGCGCAGTGTTTGCGCCGTGGCTGGCTCCGCGGGATCCGGCGCAGCTTGATCTCGAAGGGCGATTGCTGGCTCCTACGGCGCAGCACTGGTTCGGCACGGACGAGCTTGGGCGCGATATCCTTTCGCGGGTGCTGTACGGAGCGCGCATCTCGCTGGTGGTGTCGACGAGCGTGGTGGGTCTGTCGCTGCTGCTGGGGTTGGTGGCCGGGTATATCTCCGGGTTTTATGGGGGGGCAGCGGACGTTGTGCTGAATGTCTATGTGACGAATGCGTTTCTGGCGCTGCCGGGGATTCTGCTGGCGATTGCGTTTGTTGCTTTCATGGGACCGGGGCTCGGCAACGTGATCCTGGCGCTCGCGATCTCGGGCTGGGTGGCGTATGCGCGGCTGGTGCGTGCGCAGGTGATGGCCGTCAAGGAACGGGAGTTTGTGGAGGCGGCACGGGCGTTGGGAGCCTCGGACCTGCGCGTGATGGTACGTCACATCCTGCCGAATATCGTGCAGCCGCTGATCGTGCAGGCTGCGATCGGCATGGCAGGGGCGGTGCTCGCGGAGGCGACGTTGAGCTTTCTCGGCCTGGGTGTGCCGGCGCCCGCGGCCAGTTGGGGAGCGATGCTGAACGATGCCCGATCGCACCTGTTCGACTCGCCGCATCTTGTCTTCTTTCCGGCGGTCGCGGTCATGCTGCTGGTGCTCGCGTTCAACTTTATCGGCGATGCGTTGCGCGACCAGCTGGATCCGCGGGCGCGAGGCGGAGCAGAGATGTAATCAGCAAAAAGGCTGCCCGATGTGACTCAGGGCAGCCTCTTCAGTTGGTGCAAAGCGATCTACTTTTCGGGAAGGCGACTGGAGGCGACGAGTTCCGCGGCATCGGGTCCGTGGAGATACTCGGGATGCTCGTTGCCGGGCAGCAGCTTTGCAATGCGCGCAGCATAGTCCGGATCCGCCTTTTTGAAGTGGCTCAGCTGCAGCTTCTGAATGCGAAGCGGCGTCTGACCAAGAGACTGCGCGATCGCCTTGGCTGTGCGATCCTTCTCCCCTTCGGAAAAAAGCCGCCAAAGATCGCCGGCCTGTGTGTAGTCGTCGTTATTCTCGCGGTGGTCGTAACGCGCGATGATGGTTTCGCCGTTCTGAGATGGCACCTTATAAGGGCGCTCCCGAAACTGGGGGTTCTCCTTTGGCCCGCCGAAACTGTTGGGCTCGTAGTTCGGCAGATCCCCAAAGTTCCCGTCAAAGCGCATAGAGCCGTCGCGGTTGTAGTTTGCGACGTTGTTCTTCGCGGCGTTGATCGGCAGCAGATCGTAGTTCGTGCCGATGCGATAGCGGTGGGCGTCCGGGTAGGAGAGCAGCCGACCCTGCAGCATCTTGTCCGGCGAGTAGCCCATGCCGGGAAGAATGTTGGATGGATTGAAGGCGGACTGCTCGACCTCGGCGTGGTAGTTCGAGGGCTTGCGGTCCAGGGTGAAGACGCCGACGTCGATCAGCGGGAACTCCCCATGTGGCCAGATCTTGGTCAGGTCGAAGGGATCGTACTTGAAGTTGTCGACTTCGTCCTCGCGCATGACCTGGATCTTGCACGTCCACGACGGGAAATTGTGCTGGTCGATGGCGTGGAGAAGATCACGCTGCGAATAGTCAGGATCTGCGCCGGCCAGTACCTCAGCCTCTTCGGCCGGCAGATTTTTGATGCCCTGGTTCGTGATGAAGTGCCACTTCACATAGTGCAGCTCGTCCTGCGCATTGATCAGCGAAAAAGTATGCGAGCTGTAGCCGTGCATGTGGCGGTAACCGTCCGGGATGCCGCGGTCGGACATCAGGATGGTGACCTGGTGGAGCGACTCCGGTGAGAGCGACCAGAAGTCCCACATCATCGTCGCGGACTTGAGATTCGAGCCGGGCTCGCGTTTCTGAGTGTGGATGAAGTCGGAGAATTTGATGGCGTCGCGCACGAAAAAGACCGGCGTGTTGTTGCCTACCATGTCCCAGTTGCCTTCTTCGGTATAGAACTTCAACGCAAAGCCACGCGGGTCGCGCGCGGTATCCGCGGACCCCTTCTCGCCGCCAACTGTCGAGAAGCGGGCAAACATCTCGCAGGTGTTGCCGATCTTTGAGAAGAGCTTCGCCTTTGTGTACTTCGAGATATCGTGCGTGACGAGGAAGTGTCCGTGGGCGCCGGAGCCCTTGGCGTGGACGACGCGCTCGGGAATGCGCTCACGGTTGAACTGGGCCATCTTCTCGAAATGCAAGAAGTCGTCGAGCGTGATGGGACCACGGCGGCCGGCAGTGACGGAGTTCTGATTGTCCCCGACGGGACGGCCCTGGTTGGTCGTGAGCTGCGGGTTGATGTGCGTGGACCCGGTATCTTTCTCCTTCGGACCCTTGCTGCCCTCGCCAAGAGGAGATTCGCTGCCGATCCGGGGACCGTTCGCGGTGTTGAGCTGGTTTCCGTTTGCGCCTTTGCTGCCGTTGTTTTCTGCCATGGAGGGCTCCTGTCAGGATCAATTATAGGAGCGACGCGCCCCCACGCACACCCGGAGGGCGTTTGACCGCTCTGCTTTGACGGAGTTTTGTTTGTGTCGCACAAAGCGGCCGCATGCGCTCGCGGTCGTATTGGTGATCCAAGCTGATTCCATATGTGAAACTGTTTCCACATGACTCCAAAACGGTGTATAAAGTCTTCGCGGCGCAGTTGAGCACTTCGGCGCATACGGGCGTTCCTGACACGCCTCACAGGAGATCGAACTTACATGGCCCGTTTCCGATCCATACTCCTTCTTGCCGCTGCCGTTGGATACGGGGCATCTCTCGTTGCGCAGAGTGCGACTCCGGCCCCCCCGGTCTCGTGGGTCGACCAAGACACCGGCCATCGCGTCTATCGCCTCAGCGCGGAGCCCGGCTCTTCCGGTTTTTACTTCAATGTCAACGCGTATACGCCTGACCGCAAGCTGATGGTCTATACCGCGCCCGACGGCATTCACGTCCTCGAGCTCGCCACGCGCAAGACACGTCTCCTTGTTCCCAATCCATCGAGGCCGGCCAACTCTTCCGAGGATCCTTCGACACGCTTCCGCTACGGCGTCCATACGATCGTTGTCGGCCATAAAACCAACAGTGTCTTCTTCTCGCAGACGGACCCTGAGACGCACCGCAATTCCATCTACAAGGCCGATGTGTATACCGGCGCGACCACAAAACTCGCCACCCTGCCGGAGGGAGTTCCAGGTGTCGCAACGGTAAACGCCGATGAGACGCTGGCTGCCGGCACCATGAACGACGGTCCACCGGTCGCGCCCGAGTACGGCGCCAACGCCGTCTCCCCGACCGGCACGCCGCGCACGCAGCAGCCGCATGGGGCACAATCCGGCAATCTGGTTCAGCCCGAGAACAAGGGCCAGATGATGGAGCGTCGCCTGGCCTCGCGGCAGCCGCTGATTCTGTTCACGATCAATCTCCGCGAGGGTCCTGGCAACAGCAAGATCACTCCCCTGCTCCATTCCACCGACTGGGTGAACCACCTACTCTTCTCTCCATCCGATCCGGAGCTGCTGATGTACTGCCACGAGGGCCCGTGGCAGAAGGTCGATCGGATCTGGATGATTCACACCGACGGTACGCACAACGAACTGATCCACAAGCGAACGATGTTTATGGAGATCGCCGGGCACGAGTTCTGGGGTCTCGACGGCGAGACGATCTGGTACGACTGGCAGTATCCGAAGGGCGAAGACTTCTTTCTGGCGGGCTACAACCTCCAGACACACAAGCGCACGGCGTACCACATGCAGCGCAACGAGTGGTCGATTCACTTCAACCTCACCCAGGACCTGGACCTCTTCACCGGAGACGGTGGCGATCCCGGCCAGGTCGCCAAGGCACCCGACGGCGAGTGGATCGAGCTCTTCCATCCGCGCATGCTGCCCGGGCCCGGCGCCATCAACGAGCCCACCTTCTGGCAGCCCGGCGTTTTCCAGGCCGAGCATCTTGTCAACATGGCGCACCACAACTACCGCCTGGAGCCGAATGTACGATTCTCTCCGGACAAGAAGATGGTGATCTTCACCAGCAATATGTTCGGTCCGAGTTACGTATTCGGAGTCGAGGTGGAGAAAGCTACAAATCCAGCCGCGGGCGACATCCGCTCCACCCCGGGGCTCGGCGAACAGTTCAACCCAAAGAAGCCCTCACCCACGCCGAATGACAAGTAGTGTAGGGTGCCCCAGGTCTCGATTCTGAGACCCAGGGCGCCGTTCTGCCTCTGCTACCCGCGTGACGGCGCCTTACCCAGAAGCTCCCGCGCGATCACCATGCGCTGGATCTCGCTTGTTCCCTCGCCGATCGTGCACAGCTTCACATCGCGATAGAACTTCTCCGCCGGATAATCCTTGATGAAGCCGTAGCCGCCATGGATCTGGACGCCCTCATCGCAGATCCGGCACGCCGCCTCGCTGGCGTAAAGCTTTGCCATCGAGCTCTCGAGCGTGACTTTCTTTCCCGCGTCCTTCATCTGTGCGGCGCGCATCGTCAGCAGCCATGCGGCGTCGAGCTGCGTCGCCATGTCGGCGAGCTTGAACTGGATCGCCTGGAACTCGCTGATCGCCTTTCCGAACTGCCGCCTCTGCTGCGCATACTTCATCGCCGCGTCGAGCGCGCCACGCGCCATCCCGAGCTCAGCGCCGCGATCGAGATACGTCCGCCATCCAGCACGCGCATGGCATCCTTGAAGCCGTCGCCCTCTTTGCCGACGAGATTCTCGGCCGGCAGCTCGACAGTTCTCGAAGATCAGCTCCGCCGTATCGCTCGCGCGCAGGCCGAGCTTGTTCTCCTTCTTCCCTGCGCGAAATCCCTTGGTTCCCTTCTCGATCAGGAAGCCGGAGATGCCGCCGCGCGTGCCCTTCTCGCGATCCGTGACGGCCAGCACCAGGGCGCAGTCGGCATAGGTCCCGTTGGTGATAAAGGTCTTCGAGCCGTTGAGCACCCAGCTTGTCGCCCTGGCGCACTGCGGTCGTACGCATGTCGCCCGCATCGCTTCCGCTGCCCGGCTCGGTCAGCCCCCACGCTCCCAGCCATTGGCCGCTTGCGAGCTTCGATAACCCAGCGCTTCCGCTGCTCATCGTTTCCCGCCAGCATGATGTGGTTGGTGCACAGCGAATTGTGCGAGGCCACGATAATGCCGACGCTTCCGTCCACGCGCGAGAGCTCTTCGATGGCGAGCACATACTCCACGTAGCCCATGCCGGAGCCGCCCAGTTCCTCCGGAAAGATGACGCCCATCAGGCCCATCTCGCCCAGCTTCTTTACCGTCTCGTGCGGAAACTCGCTCTTTTCATCCCACTCGCTCACATGGGGGGCGACCTCCCGCTCGGCAAACGACCGCACCTCGCTCCGCAGCTGCTCCTGCTCTTCCGTCAAACCAAACATTGGCATCGTACCCGTTTCCTCTCATCGATAAGACTAATATCATGTATCAGAGACCCGAATACCCCGGCATTTTGCGCTTTAACCGCAAGTGCCCCTACTGCAGGATTCCCGGGAACATTTCGACGTCATCGACGGTCTATAGATGCAGCACCCCTGGAGCTCTTTTGCGAAAGCCTTTGTTTGTCTTGTCTGCCGCACTCCTGTGCGTCCCCGCTCATGCGCAATCCGCTTCGTCGCGACGTTTGGCCGCAAGCGGTCGTCCGGATCGCGCCCCTCGCGAAAGCGCGCAGCTGCCCGTCACCCGCGTCGCCTTCTACAAGAACGGCGTGGGTTTCTTCGAGCACTCAGGTCGCGTCACCGGGGACCAGACTGTCATCATCGACTTCACCAGCGCCCAGCTCAACGACGTCCTCCAGTCGCTCACCGCTATCGACCTCGGCGGCGGCCGGATCTCCGGCGCGGGCTACAACTCCACCACACCCCTAGACCAGCAGCTCAAGCTCCTTCCCCTTGCCCTCGGCGAAACACCCACCTCGATCGACTTCTATAACGCCGTCCGCGGTGCCCGGGTCGAAGTCCATTCGCCAGCCGGCATACTCGCCGGCCGTCTCCTGTCTTTCGAAGTTCGCACGACCGAAGCGCCGAAAGACGCCATGCCCCCGACCGAGAAGCACTTCATCACCATAGCGTCGGACTCCGGCGACATCCGCACCTTTGAACTCACGCCCGCCACCGACCGTTCGCCTCCTCGACAGCGCCTCTCCGCACCGATCTCAGCCGCTATCTCCAGCTTCTCGACGCAAACCGCAGCCAAGGCCTCCGCCACCTCACGCTGTTCGATCGCGGTCACCGGCACGCGCGACCTCCGCGTCTCCTATCTCTCCGAGGTCCCCATCTGGAAGTCCACCTACCGGATCCTCTTCACCGACGCTCCAACCGCCTCGACAACTACGCAGACGGCAACGCTCCAGGGCTGGTCCGTCGATCGACAACACCACCGGGGCCGACTGGAACAACGTCCAGCTTTCGTTGATCGCCGGCTCCCCGCAGAGCTTCATCCAGCCGCTCTCGCAACCGATCTACACGCGTCGCCCCGAGATCCCTATCGCTCAGGATGCGCAGCTGACGCCGCAGACCCACGAATCGGGCAGATGCCGCTGCGGCACGGCAGGTTGGGGGCGTGGCCGGCATGTCGGGCATGTCCGGGGGCAGCGCGAGTGGTGTCGCCGGCGGGTTGGCTAAAGGGCAAAGCATGGGCATGGGATCCGGCACCGGCAGCAATACCGGCGGAGGCTCGTATCGTGTCGGAGGCGGACGCTCTGCTGCCTCGCTTCCCGTGCCCTACGAGACATCCGCCGCCGACTCCGTCACACCCAACACCACCACCGCAGCCTTCGACGACTACTTCGCTTACAACCTCACCGACCCGGTCACCATCCGCAAGAACGAGTCCGCCCTCGTCCCCATCCTCCAGACCAAGATCCAGTCCGAGCGCGTCACCCTCTGGAATCCGCAGCAGCCCCAGCCCCTCCGTGCTCTCTGGATCACCAACACCTCCGACCTGACGCTCGATCGCGGCTCCTTTACCATCGTCGAGAACGGCAACTTCGGCGGTGAAGGTCTGCTCGATCCCATCCACCCCAAAGAGCGCCGCCTGCTCTCCTACGCCGCCGACCAGGCCGTCCGCGTCTCGACCGACTACAGCCACGACACGCGCAGGGTGCAAAGCATCACGCGTCAGCCGCGGCGTGCTCAAGGAGGAGACCGCCGAGATCGCCGAGGTCGAGTACAACGTCCGCAATGCCGCCCCGGAGCCCCGCACCGTTATCGTCGAACAGCCGAAGCGCCAGGGCTGGACGCTCGACTCCGACCCTAAGCCGGATGAGACCACGCCCGCCGCCTACCGCTTCCGTGTCGCAACGCCATCGGGGGAAACCGTTCGCCTCCACATCGGCGAGCGCCATGTGATCCACCAGTTCTACCGTCTGACCGACTCGAGCGAAGCCCAGCTCACACTTCTGCTGCGCAACGCAAACGCCAGCCCCGCCCTGCTACAGCAGATAGAGCCTGTCTTCGCCGCGAAACGCGCTGTCGCCTCGCTCGACACCCAGATCAGCGCCAAAGGGGCGCAGATCGCCCAGATCGTCGAGGACCAGAAACGCCTTCGCGACAATCTCGCTGCGCTCAAAGGCGGCAACGACGAGCGCACGCTGGCCAAACGCTACACCGGCGAATTGAACCAGCAGGAAGACACCCTGGCCACCCTGCGTCACGACCTCGGGAGTCTGCAGCAGCAGCGCGAAGCAGCCCAGCAGGACCTCACCAGCAAGATCGAATCGCTCAGCATCGAAGAGAAGCTCTGAGCACCGCGCGAGCCACGTGAGAGCGTGAGTCCGTGTTATCCGCGCCAAGCCGTTAGGGCCGCGCGCTCCCGTTACCCATACCGGGGTCTCCCCGGCTTTGGCGCCGTACTGACCTTGGGGTAGTAGCCCGTTCGCGTTCTCACCTGCAGGCGTCCGTAGCCCTTCTCCCTGGCGTCCACGTGGATCTGCCGGTAGCCGCCCAGCTTCGGGTCCTTGGTCGAGTGGTACGCGATCGTGTACTGCGTCCGGATATCCTGCGCTACCTCCGCCGCAATCGCGTCCACCTCTTTGAGCGACTTGGGGAAGTAGGCCACGCCGCCCGTCTGCTCGCTCAGCGTCTCGAGCACCCGCCGCGCATGCCGCGCCTCGCGCTTGTCCGTGTCGTCGCCAAACAGCAGCCCGACACAGTAGATCATCGGCCCGTCAAGATCCTGGATGCGCCGGATCGCCTGCTCCAGCGTCGCACTCGACGCATTGTCCTCGCCGTCGGTGATGATCAGCAGCACCTGCTTCGGCCGCTTCGCATTCTTCGAGAGATAGTCCGCGCTGGCCACCAGCGCGTCATACATCGCCGTTCCGCCGCTGGACTTGATGTACCCCAGCCCCTGCTGCAGCTTGTTGATGTCGCTGGTGAAGTCCTGGTCGATAAACGCCTCCCAGGAGAAGTCCACCACAAACGCCTCGTCTTCCTGGTTCGACAGCTTCACCAGATCCAGCGACGCCTGCTCCACCGCCGCACGCTTGTCGTACATGGAGCCCGAGCTGTCGATCAGGATTCCCAGCGAGACCGGCAGATCCTCATGCCGGAAGGACGAGATCGTCTGCGGCACGCCGTCCTCATAGACATGGAACGCGTCCTTATCGAGCGTCTGGATCGACCGGCCGCCGGCGTCGATGACCGTCGCATTCAGCCGCACCTCGTAGGCATCCTGCCTGCAGGGTGTAGCGCCCGTTTTCGCGTTCGATGGTGCCCACCGCACCTGTTCGCCTGAGGCGTTCCTGCTGCAGGAATCACCGGGTCGGGATCAGGGGAGGCAATCGGGTCCTGGTCGACCGTGAGCGGACGCGGCGGCGTTCCCGCCTGCGGAGCCGCCGGCTGTTGTGCACAGACTCCGCCCCGCGAACGCGACCAGCAGAATCAAACAAGAAGCAATGTCGGTCCCAAAGGACCTACTCCGAAGGTGCATAGTACCCCTGGCGATTGTGTACCGTCAGCGGCGGAAGCCCCGGCGGCGGCACCAGTCGCACCTTCAATTTACGCCAGTTCCCGTCGTGCTTCATGTTGTCCGGCGTGTAGCCCACCACGTATTCGTTGCGCAGCTCCGCGCTGATCCGCGACGCGATGTCGCCCAGCTCGGAGACGTCGTTCACGCGAAACAGCCGCCCGCCGGTCATCTCGCAGATGTCGGTCAGCAGCAGCGGCCCGAGCTGCTCCTCGGTGGTCGGCGCATACTGGTCGAAGATGCCGATCGAGTAGATCTGCACGTCGCTCTCCCGCACCGCGCGCCGCAGCTCGCCCTCCGTATACCGGCTGCGATTATCGCCTCCATCGGAGATGATCAGCAGCGCCTTGCGCTCGTACTTCGCCTGCTTCAGCTTGTCCACGCCCAGATAGATGGCGTCGATCAGCGCCGTGCGGTTCTGCGGCTTCAGCATCACCATCCGCGCTTCCACGTCGTCCACCTCGCTGGTGAAGTCCACGATCACCGCCGGCCGGTCGTTGAAGCCCACCACGAAGAACTCGTCCTGCGGATTCGAGGTGCGCAGAAACTCGCTCAGCGCCTTTCGCGCCCGCAGAAACTTTGACGACATGCTCCCGCTCAGGTCGAAGACGATACCGATCGTCACCGGCGCGTCCTGCGTCGAGAAGCTCTTGATCGTCTGACCCTGGTTGTTCTCGAAGATCTGGAAGTTCTCCTTGTCCAGCCCCGTCACCAGCCGGTTCATCGGATCGGTCACCGTCATCGGAACCAGCACCAGGTTCACGTCCACCCGTATGCGCGCATCTCTCCGCGAGGTCGCGCTGGCCGCGGCATTGGCCGCACCCTCGATCAGGGGCTTCTTCTCTTCCGGCGTCTTTGGCGGTGGTGGCGCCGTCCGGCGTATGGACGTTGCTCCAGGGGATTCTCCTGCGCCGAGGCGCCCCGGCTACCGCAAACCCCAAAGACACCCAGCAGCATCACAAACCCGAAACACCAGGCTTTCAGCGTCCCGTTCTCTTCGATCGTATCTGTATCGCATAATGACCCTGTGCCCGATCTGCGAACTGCGTCCCTTCTCCGAACCGGCTTTCAGCCTGCCGCGAGACCGCCGGACGGACCCGCATGAATACCAGCCCTCGCCCGCAGACTACACCCTCCAACCTCAAATCTGTCCACGGTTTCGTGCCAGTCCTTGCTCCGGGCACAAACCTCCTCAAAACTCTTCAGATCCTCACGGCTGCGGCCGCCGGCATGGCCGTCCTGCTCTCACTTCTTCCCGGCCGCCGGTCACGACCAGCTCTGGTTTCTGCTCATGGGCCAGCGCTGGCTCGGCGGGGCGGTGCTCTACGGTCCTACGCTCTTTGACTCCAATCCGCCCCTGATCGTTTGGCTCTCCGCCATCCCTGTCTTTGTTGGCGAACATCTTCACCTTCCGGCGCCAGCGATCGGCAAGCTGCTCGTCGTCGTCGCCGAAGCGGTAAGCGCCTCCATGTCCCTCAACTTTCTGCGCCGCATAGCCCCGCTCTCGCGCGTCCAGCTCACGTGGCTCGCCTTTGCCTTCGTCTCTATCTTCGCGGTCACCCCCGCCCGCGACTTCGGTCAGCGCGACCACTTCACCGCCATCCTCTGCCTCCCATACGTGCTCGCAGCCGCTTTGGATGACCGCTATGGGGCGCCGAGGCACTTGCTCCTGCGATCCGCGGCCGGCGTCCTGGCCGGCATCGGCATCTGTCTCAAGCCGCACCAGGCGCTCATCCCGATCTCCGTGGAACTCACCCGCCTGTGCGTCCTCTCGACCGGAGCGAAGCGGGGTGACGCAGACCCTGTCAGTTCGCCGCAGCCACCGCCTGACGGGGATCTTTCGCTCTCTGCTTCGTCCGGAGCCACTCGTCCTGATCGCCTCCGGCGTCGCCTTCCTGGCCGCCATCCGCCACCTCGCGCCGCTCTACTTCACCCTCGCCCTGCCCACCCTGCGCGAGACCTACTGGGCCATCGGGCACCTTACCCCGCTCGAACTCCTCGCCGAATCCACCGCAGCTTCACCTCCTCGGCGCTCGTCGCGTTCTCTTCTTCTTCGCAAGGAGCCGCCGGACGCAGCCGTTCCGCCCCACCATCGCCCTTCTGCTCGCCGCCGGGCTCGCAGCCACCGCTGCCTACTACCTCCAGGGAACCGGCTGGTACTACCAGCAGCTCCCCGCCATCAGCTTCTTCGGCTGCGCCCTTGCGCTCGAGTTCCTGCACCCTCCCGCCTATCTTCGCCTTCCCGACTCCCGCTGGCTGCCCCGCGCCACCATGGCGCTCGCCACTCCTCGCCCTGGCTCTTACCACTCACTTCACCGGCTACCCCTTTACCGCCGACCGCGCCTTCGCCATCACCTCGCCCGACCCGACCTTCTTCCGCGACCTGCCGCCCGGCACGCCCGTCGCCATCATCACCACCTCGGTCGACGACGCCATGATGCCCGTCGCCCGCTACCATCTGCTCTGGTCGCAGCGCACCAACAACGTCTGGACCCTGCCCGCCATCCTGCGCATCGAAGATCCCCACCGGCCCCCGCACAACACATCATCCCTCCGCAGCGCCTCGCCGAACTCGACCGCCAGCAGCACGCCTGGATGGTCGAAGACCTCAACCGCTGGCAGCCCGCAGCTCATCCTTGTCGCCCGCTGCCAGTCCCCGGAGGTCCATTGCCAGGAGCTCGAAGACCGTCACGACGACCTACTCGCCTGGTTTGAACGCGATCCCGCCTTCCGCGAGCTCTGGCAACACTACCGCTACCTCCGCACCTCCGGCGCATACGACGCCTACATCCGAGCTGACTGACAACAAACAACTCACAATCTCTGCATGGCCCGCATCTACCCTTCCGCGCCCTTCGCTACGACACCAACCGCGTCCGCATGGAAGACGTCGTCACCCAGCCCTACGACAAGATCACCCCGGAGATGCAGCAGCGCTACTACGAGGCCAGTCCCTACAACCTCATCCGTATCATCCTCGGCAAGCATGAGCCCGGCGACACCGATCAGGAGCAACGTCTACACCCGCGCCGCCGCCTATCTGAACGACTGGCGCGACGAACACATCCTGGCCGAAGAAGCCGAGCCCGCCCTCTACGGCTACTCCCAGACGTATACCGTTCCCGGTAGCAGTGACGCGTCTGCAAAACAGAGACCCGCGAGCGCCGCGGCTTTATCGCCCTCGGCCACCTCTACGACTACGCCGACAAGGTCGTCTACCGCCACGAGCAGACCTTTCCCAAGCACAAGTCCGACCGCCTCGCCCTCTTCAAAGCCACCCGCGCCTACTGCGAGCAGATCTACATGCTCTACTCCGACCCCGCCTTCACCGCCGAAAAACTGATCTTCGGATCCAGCCCCAACGGCTTCGACGACAACCCCGCCGACCTCACTATTACCGACGAGTACAACGTCGTCCACCGCGTCTGGAAGCTCACCGACCCGACGCTCATCAACCTCATCGTCACCGCCATGCGCGACAAGAAGCTCATCATCGCCGACGGCCATCACCGCTACGAGACCTCGGTCGAGTACGCGAAGCTCCGCTCCTCGCAACTCCGCTTGCCCTTCAACCAGCGCGACAGCCACGACGAGTCGCCGTCCGAGCTTGCCGACGAGAATGGCCATCCGCAGCTCCCCACGCCCGCCTACCCCGAAGCCGCCATGATGATGACCTTCGTGAACATGGATGCCCCCGGCATCACCATCCTACCCACCCACCGCGTTGTCTTCGGCCTCGAGGACTTCTCCTCGCCCGACTTCATCACCCGGGCCAGCGCCTTCTACAACGTCACCGAGCTCCCCGACGACACGCTTACCGCTAACGCGGCGCAGTCTGCCCTCGAACGGAGACCTCCGGCTCCGCCTTCCTCGCCGTCACCGGAGACGGCAACTACCTCCTCGCCCCCAAGCCCGACGCCATCGCCAAAGAGCTCGCCGACCTTTCCCCCCGCCAGCGCCAGCTCGACGTCGTCCAGCTCCACACCATCCTGCTCGGCAAGCTCCTGGGCCTGGACCCCGAGTCCATCCGCGACCTCAGAAATCTCCGCTATCTCCGCGACGCCGCCGAAGCCATTCAACAGGTCAGAAACCGGCGACGCCAACATCGCCTTCCTCATCAAGCCCGATCACCCTCGACCAGCTCAAAGAAGTCTCCTTCTCCGGCGAAGTCATGCCCCAGAAGTCCACCGACTTCTACCCCAAACTGCTCAGCGGCCTGGCCATCTACGCCCTGGACTAGAGGACTTCAGAACCCGCCGCTTGCCCCTTTGCCTTCTGTCCTTTGTAGCGACATGCGCCCCTTGCGTAGTGTCGGGCCGGATTCCCCGGCTGCGAAATCACGATGTGGAGGTTTGGTGAAGCTTAGGCTCTGGAGAGGAGGCTGCGTGCCGGTGTGTGGCGCGCGCCTGGAGGATTGTTGCCATGAATGTTCGTCTGACCGCTGTTGGCCTTGCGCTTGTTTCTGTGCCGGCTCTGTCGCAGAGCACGGGAGTTTCAAATCCGGAGCCGGTGGTCATTACGGCTCAGCCGGATGAGACGGTGAAGGTGGCGAAGCCATCCGCCGCGGTTCCGATGACCCCTCGACCGATGGTGAGCCATGATGGCCCGGGTGTGACGGCGGATGAGTATGGGCCTTATGTGCCGTATCGCGGTGGGGCCGCGGCTACGGTTACGGCGAGCGAGATCGTCGATCCAGATGCGGCGATTGTGACCAGTGTGGAGGATCGGCCGGGCGAGGTGCGCGAAGGGACGGTGCTGCGTGCGCGGAGCAAGCAGAGCTTGTCGACCGTGACAACGCAGCCGGGGGACCGGTTTGCGGCGGAGTTGACGGACGCGGTGGAAAAGGATGGGCGCGTGGTGCTGCCGGTTGGGGCGGTGATCGAAGGTCGAGTGACGGAGGTGCACGGCGGCCGCCGGATCTCGGGCGCGGCAATGATGCACCTGGAGCCGAAGAGTGTGACGCTGCCGGATGGGACACATTACGTGATCCATGCACAGCTGATCGATACGGACCAGATGTCGCGGACAAAGGTGGATCGCGAAGGGACGCTGATCCGAAAGGATCATCCGCGGGAGACGCTGGCGGTGTTGGGCCTGGCAACGGGCAGCGCGGCAGCGGCAGGAGCGATAGTCGGCGGTGGCGTGGGCGCGGCCGTGGGGGCAGGGATTGGAGCGGGTGCCGGGACGATTCTGTGGTTGAAGCAGGATCGTCAGGCGGTGCTGCCGCAGGATACGCTGCTGGTATTCAGCCTGACGGCGCCGATGCCAGTGATGCCGGTGGGCAGCAATGGAATGAGCCGGGTTGAGCCGATGGGTGCGACGAACCGGGTGCCGCTGGCGAATGCGGGTGGGAGCATTGTGGAGTAGGTTTGTCAGTTCTCAGTTCTTAGTGGTGAGTTGTCAGTTGTGCGTGCTCACTTTCCGCTGAAGCGAAATGGGTTGAAGTCGTGCGCGAAATCGAAGGCGTCGGAGTGCTCGGCGCGTTTGAGAGCGTTGATGACGAGGTAGGTGAGCGGGGTGGCGAGGGTCTCGTAGGCGACCTTGAGCAGGTAACCGGTGAGGATCATGTTGAGGAGTGTGTGTGACTGGTTGTGCCGGCGAAGGTGAGGGTGATGACGAGAACGGTGTCGACGGCCTGTCCGACGACGGTGGAGCCGATGGTTCGGGTCCAGAGGGCGCGGCCGCGGGTGAGGAGTTTGAGGCGGGCCATGGTGTAGGAGTTGGCGAACTCGCCGGCCCAGAAGGCGATGAGCGAGGCGGCGAGGATGCGCGGGATGATGCCGAAGACGGTGGAGAAGGCCTGCTGGTTGTGCCAGCCGGGGGCGGGTGGGAGCGCGATGGTGGCTGCTCCGACCAAGTAGAGGAGGGCGGTACCGAAGAAGCCGAGCCAGATGGCGCGGCGAGAGGCCGCGAAGCCGTAGACCTCGGTGAAGATGTCTCCGAAGATGTAAGTGATGGGGAAGAGGATGACGGCGCCGGAGACGGCGAAGGGGCCGATGGGACAGATCTTCTGGGCCAAGAGATTGGAGACGAGCAGGATGACGACGAAAGCAGTGGTGAGGGCGTCGAGGTAGCGGAAGCGGGGTGGTGGGGATTGGTGCTGGTCGCGTGCAGTTTCCTTTCCGGCTTGCGGCATGGTCCTGATTTTGACATGACTTGCGGGTCTGGTAGTCTTTGGATTGGTGGGCGGCGAGGGTGGATCGCGGCCCCGAAGTGCGTCCCCGTCGTCCAGTGGCCCAGGACACCGCCCTTTCACGGCGGTAACACGGGTTCGAATCCCGTCGGGGACGCCAAAGTAAATTGAGTAGCTTCTCCGGCTCGCATCGGTAGGACGCCTTGCCCGGGGCTATATGCGCGGTCTGCGCCGTCCTTGCTCTTGCCGCGAACTATACTGCTTCGTGGAGATCCGTCCCATGCGCCCTGTTCTCGTTCCTATCGCCGCGGCTTTGGCTGTAACGCTGTGCGTACCGCTGCTTGTAGCTCAGCAGGATGGTCCGTACAAAGTGCTGAGTACCGCACGTGTGGGTGGAGAGGGTGGCTGGGATTACATCTACGCCGACGCGGATGGCCGCAGGATCTACATTCCTCGCGGCGCCACGCGCGCGGTGCCAGCCACCGGAACGAGTCCCGACCTCCCGGCTGTTCCCCCACGCCTTACCATCTTCGACATCGACACGCTGAAGCCGGTCGGCGAAATCTCCGGTGTGGGCGGCAACGGCACTGCTGTCGATCCAAAGACGGATCATGGCTTCACCAGCGACCATCCCAAGGTTTCGATGTTCGATACCAAGACGATGACGTTGATCAAAAGCATCGATGTCGGCTCCGCACGGCCAGACGGCATCTACTTCGACCCGTTCAACGAGCGTGTGTATGTCTTCAGCCATCCGACGAAGGACGCGACCGTGATCGACAGCAAGGATGGCACCGTACTCGGCACCATCGACCTGGGCGGCACGCCGGAACAGGGCGTCGGCGATGGTCGCGGCATGCTGTACGTCGTCATGCAGGACACAGTAGGAGGTGTAACCGCAGTCGACGTGAAGACGATGAAGGCGGTTGCGCACTACTCGTTTGGAGACAAAGGCGGGTGCAACGGCCTGGCGCTCGATAGTAAAAATCAGATCCTGTTTGCGGCATGCAGCCGATCAGGCAGCCCGCCGGCCCAACAGCCGTCGATGGTAATCCTCAGTGCGAAGGATGGTAAGATCCTCGCCAACCTTCCGCTGGCCGGAGGGTCAGACGGAGCCGCCTTCAACCCCACTACGATGGAAGCATTCAGCACGCAAGGCAACGGCACCATGACCATCGTGAAAGAGAACAGTCCCATCGATTTCAAGGTCGAGCAGAACCTGCAGACGATGAACGGCGCGCGCACCCTCTCGTTGGACAGCAAAACAGGCCACCTGTTCACGATGTCGCAGGAGCGTGGACCTGCACCTGCGACGGCTGCCGCACCATCCCTGGGCGGGCGTCCTCCGCAGGGCGCGCCTGTACCGGGCTCATTCACTATCCTGATGATCGGAAGAGCGCAGTAGGCGCAACCTATGCTCTTCTGCGAGCGTAGGAGATCTATGCTGCGAAGCTTCGTATAAGAATGGGTCCAGAACGCATCCAAGGTGTAGCTGTAGAAGAGGAGATTGCGACGTGCAGATTGCGATGGTAGGTCTGGGGCGTATGGGCGCGAATATGGTGCGGCGCCTGATGAAGGGCGGACACGAGTGCCTGGTGTATGACCGCAGTGCGGATGCCGTTCAGGCGTTGGAGAAAGAAGGGGCGAAAGGAGCGACCTCACTGAAGGATCTGGTGGGCAAGCTACAGAAGCCTCGGGCGGTGTGGCTGATGGTCCCAGCGGGCGTGGTGGACGGGACGGTTGCAGAGTTGCAGCCTCTGCTGGAGGCGCACGACATCATTATCGACGGCGGGAATTCCTATTACGTCGACGACCTGCGGCGGTCGAAGAGCGTGGCGCAGTCCGGCATCAAGTGGGTAGATGCGGGGACAAGCGGGGGCGTGTTCGGCCTGGATCGCGGGTACTGCCTGATGATCGGCGGGGAAGATGAAGCGGTGAACTATCTGAATCCGATCTTCAAGACGCTCGCGCCAGGGCGCGGCACGATCGACCGGACGCCGGGGCGGGATAAGGCGCCTGCGACCACGGCAGAGGAGGGCTATCTGCACTGCGGACCTCCGGGCGCGGGGCATTTCGTGAAGATGGTTCACAACGGCATCGAGTACGGGATGATGGGTGCCTATGCCGAGGGCCTGAATATTCTGAAGCACGCGAATATCGGGAATACGAAGGAGAACTTCGACGCGGAGACGGCGCCATTGCGGGAGCCGGACCACTACAAGTATGACCTGCCGATCGCAGACATCGCGGAGGTCTGGCGGCGCGGAAGCGTGGTGTCGTCGTGGCTGCTGGACCTTACGGCGGCTGCGCTGGTAGAGTCGCCGAACCTTGAGGAGTTTACTGGACGGGTGTCTGACTCGGGCGAGGGCCGATGGACCACGATTGCGGCGATCGACGAGGGTGTGCCGGCGGATGTGCTGAGCGCGGCGCTCTTCTCACGGTTTACGTCACAGTCGAATGCGCTGTTTGCGGACAAGCTGTTGTCGGCGATGCGCTACCAATTTGGCGGACACAAAGAAAAGAAAGAAAGCTAGAGTACGCATGGACGAGACACTGAACGCAAAGGCAGATGCTGTGCCAGCCTGTCTGATGACGATCTTCGGGGCGAGCGGCGATCTGACGAAACGGCTGCTGTTGCCATCGATGTATAACCTGGCTTTGGCGAAGGTACTCCCCGATGGATTCAGACTGCTCGGAGTAGCGATGGATGCGTGGGATGACGCCAAATTTCGCGATCACATCTCTGCTTCCTTGAAGCAGTTTTGGGGGCCAGGTGCGGATGCATCGACGATCCAGTGGTTGACATCGCGGGCCAGTTACAAGGCCGGTAACTTCGACGACCCGGCTTCGTTCAACGGCGTGAAAAGCGCGATCGGGGCGATAGAGGCCGATGGCGGCACGGGCGGCAACCGGATGTTTTATCTGGCGATCGCGCCGAGTTTTATCTCGACCGTTGCAGCGCAGTTGTCGCGCACGGGGCTGCTGACGGAAGAGGGTGCGTGCTGGCGGCGGTTGGTGATCGAGAAGCCGTTTGGGCATGATCTGGCATCAGCCATCACTCTGAATGCGGAGCTGCAGAAGAGCCTGCGTGAGGATCAGATTTACCGGATCGATCACTTCGCGGGCAAGGACACGGTGCAGGATTTGGCAGTGTTCCGGTTTTCGAACGCAATATTTGAGCCGCTGTGGAATCGGTCGGCGATTGACAACATCCAGATCACGGCGGCCGAGACGGTGGGGGTCGAGGGCCGGGCTGGTTACTACGAGAAGTCGGGAGCGCTGCGCGATATGGTGCCGAACCATATGGCGGAGATGCTGTCGCTGGTAGCGATGGAGCCGCCGGTATCGTTCTGCGCGGAGGCGATGCGGGACAAGCAGGTGGATCTATTGCAGTCCATCCAGCGGATCGGGCCGGGGGACGTGGCGAAGTACGCCGTGCGCGGGCAGTATGGCGCGGGTACCGAGAACGGAGCCGCGGTTCCGGCGTACCGGGCGGAGCCGGGCGTCGATCCGAAGTCGAACACGGAGACGTATGTTGCGATGCAGGTGCAGGTGGAGAACTGGCGATGGTCGGGAGTTCCCTTTTATCTGCGGACCGGAAAGCGTCTCTCGCATGCTCTGACGGAGATTGTGGTGACGTTTAAGCAGCCGCCTGCGCGTTTGTTTCCGGATGACGGGCAGAATCCTCAGCCGCCGAATCAGCTTTTGTTTGAGCTGCAGCCGGAGCAGGGGATTCGTTTGCAGTTCGGGTCGAAGGCGCCCGGCCTGAAGACGGTGGTGGAGCAAGGAGCGCTGGACTTCCGCTTCCCTGCCGGACCATTTGGCGACCATGGAAAAGGCTATGAGCGGCTGCTGCACGATGTGATGGTGGGCGATGCGACGCTGTTTCAGCGGGCGGAGTTTGTGGAAGAGGGCTGGCGCATGGTGCAGCCGCTGCTAGATGCATGGAGCGAGCCACCGGCAGAAGCTTTTCCGAACTACGATGCGGGATCGACGGGGCCGAAGGTTGCGGATGAGCTGCTGGCGACGACGGGGCGGGAGTGGCATTCGCTGGAGCAGGCTTGAAGAGAGCGCCTTCCTATGTGGTTCGTTCGAGGTTGGCGCGGTCCCAGTGCGCGAGCTCGGCGGCGGCAGCGTAGGAGCTTTCGAGGAAGCTCATCAGGGCCTGGTCGGGACTGGCCGCGCGGCGGAGGTCTTCGTAGAGAAAGAGGAACTCGCCGAGGGTGGTGTTGAAGGCGGCCTCGGGTGGTGTGAGTTTTGCCTGGTCGAGGCCGTTTGGTGAGGGTGCGGCATAGCAGTAGAAGGCTGCCTTGCCGAAGCCGCCGTTGCCGGGCCAGAAGCCGGCGCTGATGACCTCGTGCGAGTAGGCCTCGCGGGTGACGGGATCGGCGCCATCGCGCGCTGGAGCGCGTTTACCGGAGAAGCGCGTGACGGCGAGATCGAAGCTGCCCCAGAAGAAGTGCACCGGGCTGATCTTGCCGATGAACTTCGAGGAGAAGCGTTGAAAGACCTGGTCGGTGCGCATGAGCACACGCCAGAAGCGATGCGCGGCATCGGGATCGTAAGTGGCGTGTTCGGTGTCTTCGGTGAAGGGGATGGGGGCTTTGAGTTCGACGGGAACGGGGTGGATGTGGACGGATACGCCGAGGGCTAAGAGGCTGCGGAGGTACTCAGCGTAGAAGTCCTGGACAGATTGGGGGCGCAGCGGCGTGGAGAGAGTGGCGCCGGTGCTGAGGCGGAAGCGGAGCTCGTGACTGACGAAGTCGAACTCGATTTCGAGGAACTCGGAGCCGTACGGCATGGCGGAGGTGCTGAGACCACGCGCGCTGACGTAGAGCGGAATGTTCCACCAGTGGGCCTGCATGGGGGCGAGCGCGAGGCGGGTCTTGCCGACGATCTGCGTCCACATGTGGAGGGTGTCGGCAGTTCCCTGCCAGGTTGGCCAGTCGAGTTCCGGCCAGTCGTGCTCTTGATCCTGTGCCATGGGTGATCCTCCGTTGACCGCAGATCGACGTTACAGCACGACGAAGCGGTGCGCCAAGGAGGTATCACGGCGGTGTTGGTATGAGTGTGGATTGCCTGCTTCGGTTTGAAGCGGGGCGGTGTTGCGAGAGTGGTGGAGAGACGCGGCGAATCGTAACGAAGTTCGCCTCGTGTGCGCCTTCGAGCAGCCTTACTGCGGCTTTGTGGCGGAGGTCGTTTGCGACCGTGTCCAGACTGATGGCCACGTATTCGAGGACCTCTTGAACGGTGCGGGTTCCGTCGGACGCACGCAGGACAGCGGCGAGCCAAGCGGAGATTTCGACCAGCTTGCGGACTCCGTTTGCGTGGCTGCGGATTGTGTAGAAGAAGAGGCCGGGTTGCGTGAGCTCGGTGCGGGAGGCGACGGAGCGGACGATCTCTTCGAAAGAGTGCTCGATCGCGAGGATCTGCGCTTCCCCTCC
Source organism: uncultured Acidobacteriaceae bacterium (assembly GCA_963778445.1). GTDB lineage: Bacteria > Acidobacteriota > Terriglobia > Terriglobales > Acidobacteriaceae > Edaphobacter. Next base: position 413,674 of record CAVZUG010000002.1, read on the forward strand.
GCCGTGCGGGATGGCAGTGAGTGGTAACGGCTCGCCGGGACGGATGGGGTCCCCTGCCGGGATCTGGTTGGCGCGCTCTGAGCCGTTCAGCAGGTGCTCTGCCTGGGCGAGGGCAGCGATGCTCCTGTGCTGCCCGATGGGATGGCTCAGGACGAAGCTGAGAAAATCTTCGCGAAACTGTCGGCCGGCGTAGTAGCGGCGGAGATCGGAGCCGGTGAGACTGCCCGTATGAGACGTGCGCCAGGCGCGCCACTCGCCGTGAAAGCGGAGCAGGTCGGTGGCCTGATCGATCGCGCCGAGGAGCCACCGAAAGCACTCTACGGACATGCCGAGAAACTCGCGGAGCTCGAAGAGGATATCCCGGTCGAGATCTTCGATGGGAATCAGGTAGAAGTTGGGGAATATGTCGGGGTGCTGGCGGATGAGGTCGAGGTCGTCGCGATGCTGGCTGAGCCCCTGGTGCGACATGTCGGAACAGAGCTCGTCGAGGATCATCTCATGCCTGTGGTCGGCGTGGATGGGGGTGCCGGCGAGCGGGGCGAGTATGTTGAGCTGCGGATGGGAGAGCGAGCAGCGGGCAGAGTGGGTGAAGACGCGGAGGGTGTCGCGGAGGTCGTTCCAGTTCTCTTCCGGGAAGCCGGTGATGAGAGACGCGGTTGTCTTCATGCCGAGACGCTCGGCGATGTCGAGCATCTCTCCGGCGCGGGGGATGTCGAGGTCCTTGTCGATGATGCGCTGCATGCGTTGGGAGCCAGTCTCGATGCCGAAGAAGACGCCGCGACAGCCGCTGCGGGCCATGAGGTCGAGGAGCTCTTCGTCGACGCAGTCGGTGCGGGCGCTGCAGTCCCAGGTAAAGCCGTCGCCGGAAACCAGCATCTCGTCGCAGAAGGCGGCAACGCGCTTGCGGTCGACAGTGAACATGTCGTGGACGAGTTCGAAATGATGGATGCCGTAGGTGTTTGCGATATGCCGCATGTCGGCGAGGACCTTTGCGGGGGAGCGGAGGCGGAACTTTCGGCGGAAGAAGTCGTTGGTGGAGCAGAAGGTGCAGGAGAACGGGCAGCCGCGACCGAGTTCGATGGAGGCGTGCTTTGCCTGGTGGAGATAGTTGGATAGGTGGTAGGCGGGGGGCGGGAGGTCGTCGAGGTCTTCGATGACGGGCGCGTTTGGGTTGCGTTTGACTGTGCCCGCGTCGCGCCAGGTGAGACCGCCTACCTGCGAGGTGTCGCAGCTTGTGTTGAGGGCGTTGAGCAGATGCGGGAGGGTCTGCTCGACCTCGCCGCGAAGGACGTAATCGATGAAGGGAAACGCGGCGAGGGTGGCGACATCGACGACGGATGCCTGCGGGCCGCCGAAGAGGACCGTGGCGTAGGGGCGGCTGCGCTTGATGGCGCGGGCGACCCGGATGCTGAGCGGATAGGTGCTGCAGATGGAACTGAAGCCGTAGAGATCGGCGTTGGAGCGGATCGCGCGGTCAGCGAGGTGCTCGGCGAAATCGTCGAGGTGCAGGCCGTCAAGCGAGCGTGCATAGTCCACGTAGGCGCTGTTGGCGTCGATGATGTGAGGGATGTCGTCGAGGCGTTCGAGTGTGGCGGCGACGCTCAGGATGCCGAGCTGTGGCTCGAGCGCGGCTGCCCGCACGGATCTGCTGCTGAGCTCCGCGTGGCTGTGGAACTCGGTGATGGTTGGGGCAGTGATGAGACAGCTGTGCATCTCGCTCCCAGATTTCGGCAGAGGTGGGAGGCCGAAGCCTTACGGGCGTCCCTCTTGTTGGAGCAAAATGATGATCCCATGATTCCGAGTAGGCGGCTCTTTCCCCTTATGTTTGCATGTGGCGTCTTCGCTTGCCGCATCCTGGCCTGCCGCTCCGCCTTCGCTCGCTTCATCCTGGCCAGATGGCGGATTCTGTCCAGAGGACATTGAGGGCGGGATCGGGGGAAAAGCGTAATCTTTATCTTCGAAGTACGGGACTTCCGTGCTATCGAGCGCATCTTTGATGGCAGCGACGATCTCGGCATTGGACGAGCCCTTACTCACATGAACAGATAGGAATTTCTGTTCTTGACTCCCGAGCCGTTGTTTATCGAAGGCTCTTGGTGGCGCGGCAAGCTGTTCCGACGTTTCTTCCTCATTACTGGGCATAATGTGCTCCAAAGCAGAGATTTGGGGGGCCAGGGTATGCGGAGGATTTTAGAGCAGGCGAAGGCGATACGGCAAAGAAGTTTCGTCAATTTTTACGGTCTGACGAGTGACCCCGTCCAGATCGTTGAACTCTGCTCCCCCAGGTTGAAGTACATCGAGTCTCCATCGACGGAGAGATTGAGAGCTTCGGCGAAGACGTTCCCGATATTGGCTCGCTGGACATGGAAATGTTCTACAGCGAATGGAGCGCCCACAACCTCACTGGTTTCGGGAGAGAAAGCCTGCCCATAGATGCAGGGAAAGCCGTCCGAGTTGGAGATGTAGAAGATCGTTCGTCCATCGCCGGACCATTGCGGATGATCCTGTGCGAGACCCGGATCGGGGATGGCGATCCGTTTTCCTTCCGGAATTGCGGAGGAGCGAGGCAACCGAACCGCGAAGATGTGTTTTCGATCGCCCCTCGTCTCGGTAAAGAGCAGGAATTGATTTACGGGTGACCAACTCGCACCGCCCAGTGCGGCACCCGGCACCTGCAAAACCACTTGCGATTTGCCGGTTCGCGGATCAGCCATTCTGATTACGGATGGTGTCCCATCGCGGTAAAAGAATGCCCTGGTGGAATCAAACCAGCCGCTAGGCTGACTGCACCCGCGGCACAGTTGCTTTGCAGCGGCGTCACGGGTCTTCGCATAGATTGTCGAACCACCCTCTTCCATCTGCTCGTAGACCAGCAGGTTTCCAGTGCTGTCGATGATTGGGAAGTGAGACATCAGCCCCGAGCTGTACAGGAGTGTTTCCGACGGCACGAGATTGTCCCTGATCCAGATGCCCCGCTTCGTGCCGCGTCCGCGCTCAAAGACGAGGTACCTTCCGCCTTCAGAGATAAAGGGAGAGTCATCAATCTCGGCGTCTTCGGTGACTTTAGAGAGAATGGGAGAGCCGGGACGAGCGGCGTGGTCAATGCGCCAAATGTGGAGCGCACCTGTCAGACGCGTGTATGCAATCGCGCCATCCTGCGCAAGAGAAGGACTGAGATCCCTGGCTGTTTCATTGAGGAGTTGTCTGGGTACGCCCACTGCTTTCCACATTTTGGAATCAAGCTTCAAGGTCCAAAGATTGATGTGCAATCCGTGCGCACCGCCGCTAAAAAGGAGGCCGCCGGCATACCAGAATGCGGGACCGGGTCGTGAAAGCACGATGTCATCGCTGCGCAGGTGGCTCAAGGCGCCAGTGGCTACGATCTTTTTACCGTCAACACTGGTAACCCACCACTCGGCGCACCCTGGCAAGGTTTTCGCCGCCGTGTCGCAACCCGAAAAAGCGATGGCCTGACCGTCCGGACTCCAGATAGGAAGACGGGCGTCCTGAAAGTTCTCTGCAAGCTGTACTGTATCTCCGCCCGTCAGTGGCTTGATGAAGAGCCTGCCGGAGGCGAGACCCGTGTCAGAATCCCCGGTCCAGTACAGAAGATTCTTTCCGTCGGGCGAGAACTTCGGATTTCTTCCACGCGGCACAATGAGCCGTTCGGGTTGACCATCGATACCAACCACGTAAATACCCCCGTTATCCCGCTCCGAGCGAAAACGACTGTATTGCCGTCTGGAGAGATATCCGGGTCGCCATCCCGTGCCGGGTTGCGGGTCAGCCGCTGCGGACGGCCGTTTGGAAGCCGCTGAAGAAAGATGTCGAGATTGCCGGTGTCGGCGCGATCGGACGAGTAAACAATAACGTGTCCATCGCGGGAGAGACTGGGATCATCGGACTCGTCGGTATCTGGGGTTAGTTGGACGACGTCACAGATATGGCAATGATTTCTGGCTTTGCGCCAGAGGAGGCCGGCGCCCGCGAGCACGAGCAGAAGGGCGATGGCTGCAGCTATGCGCGCAGGCGTCCCGAGGATTCCGGGGGGCTTGAGCGCGGCGCAAACGTCGGCGATGTTTGGGAATCGCTTCGCCGGCTCGCGTTGCAGGCACCGGCGGATGACGGGTTCCCAGCGGGGTTCGAAGCGGTGCCCTGGAAGAACTAGGGTGGGCCTTTCTCCCGAGCCGCCGACCTGGCGCGACCAGCGCGGAATGGTGCCCGTGAGCATCTCGCAGAGGACGACGCCGAGAGAGTACTGATCGGCAAGCGGACCTACTTCGCCATCTTTTTCCTGCTCAGGAGCGCGGTAGCCCGGCGTGCCCATGCCGCCGGGTTCGGAGAGCGCGCCCTCGGGACGGAGCGTGCGGAGCGACAGGCCGAAGTCGGTGATGACAGCGCGCAGGTGTCCGCCGGCTCCGTGGATGAGGATGATGTTGCTGCTCTTGAAGTCGCGATGGACCAGGCCGCGACCATGGGCCGCCTCGAGGCCGCTGACCATCTGATTGGCGACGACGAGAGCAGTGGCCGCGTCAAGCGGGCCGTCGCTTCGTATGCGTTCAAGCAGCGTCTTTCCGCGAAGCAGCTCCATGCTGAGGAACCACATGCGTCCGCGGGGACCGGCGTCGTGGCTGAACAGCTCGTGCACACGGCAGATGTTGAGGTGCGAGACCTCGCGAGCCTGCTTGACTTCGATCTTGAAGCGTTCGATCGCTTCCTGGCTGGATGCGATCGAGCGACGGACCGTCTTGAGGGCGACAGGTTCTTTGAGCTCCGCATCCCACGCCTCATAGACCTCGCCCATGCCGCCCCGATTGAGAAAGCGGATAATCTCGAAGCGGTTCGCGATGATTGTGCCCGCTTCGAGAAATGGCTCGTCGATCTGCGCGTCCAGATAAAGATGAAGGTCGGCGGCAGGACTCTCGAGGAAGTCGGCGGTGCTGTCGTGGGCGCGGAGGAGACGCAGAACTTCCGCTTCAAGAGCGAGATCATTGCCGGCGGAGGTGCGGAGGAAGGCGAGCTGCTCGGGCGCAGGCAGTTCGATGGCTTCGTCGAAGATCTTCTTGATGGTTGCCCACCGCTCCGGGTTCATGGGGCGCCGTGAGCCTCACCTGTGAGCTCTGCGTGCAGCCATGCGCGGGCCATGGTCCAGTCGCGCTTGGCGGTGCGCTCGGAGATGCCGAGAACCTCGGCGATCTCTTCAAAGCTGAGGCCTCCGAAGAAGCGCATCTCGACGATCTGGCTCTGGCGCTGATCCCAACCTTCGAGCCGCTCCAGGGCCTCGTTCAGAGCGATCAGATCAACGGGACTCTCGGCCATGGGGAGAGCGGGGTCGAGCGATACCTGGTTGTAGGCGCCGGGACGCTTAGCCGCGTTGACTGCTCGAGCGTGGTCGATCAGGATGCGGCGCATGGCGCGTGAGGCGAGAGCGAAGAAGTGGGCGCGATTCTGCCAGTCGATGCGATCGGTTCCTGCGAGCTGAAGAAAAGCCTCATGCACAAGCACGGTGGCCTGAAGGCTGTGGTCGCGCCGCTCGCCGCGCATGTGCCGCTCGGCGATGGCGTGGAGCTCACCATAGATAAGCGGCATGAGATCGGATGCGGCGTGCTCATCGCCAACGCGCACCCGCTGCAGGAGCAACGACACATCGTGTTCGGGAACGTCTCCGTCTGGTTGCATCGGGACCTTTCGGCCGCTGAATTTGGGATGGCTGAAGTGTACTCCTTCGGCTTGCCTGAAGAGTCGGCGCAGCGTGGCACGATTTTGCGGCGGACTTCGCTTTAAGAAGTAAGCAGACAAAACAAATCAGCTGCCAACTAGGAGAAATGAAATGAAACTCTCAACGTTGTCGTCCCGCTTTCACTCCTCGGTTCTCGCATGCATCGTTGCCGCCGCTGTTGTTGCGCCGGGGTACAGCGCCATCGCGCAGAGCTCACCCGTTCGTGAGGTTGCCAATGTTCCGTTCGATTTTCGAAGCGGATCGAACCTGATGCCCGCCGGCAAGTACGAGATCACCAAACTCTCGGATCACATCCTGCTTCTGCGCGGAACCGACCAGGCCCGCTCCCAGATCATTCCGGCTTTCGACACCATTTCCATGAAGCCGCAGAACCACGGCAAGCTCGTCTTTCATCGTTATGGCAACCAGTACTTCCTGTACCAGGTCTGGTCAGAGGGCCACAGTGATGGCTTCCAGCTGCCCAAGGGCCATGCCGAGAAGGAGATGCTCCGGGCCAAAGCGGAGCCGGTACATTCGACGACAGAGCTCGCTCTGAACCAGGAGCCCCGGTAACTGAAGCAGCCGGCCGAAGTCTCGGCCGGCTGTCTGCCGTATTGGTTGACACGATCTCTGCGAGGTGAGCGATGAACGCCGAATATCAAGAGTTCCAATGCGACCCCACACGCCTTTCCGCGTTGCTGAAGCGAAGAAGCGAATGGGGCGAAACTTTGGACACGGGGGATCGTCCCAGGTCTCCCTCGAGATGGGCTCATGCGGCTTCAGCGAGCGATCGTGTGGAGTACGCCAAATGTGCTTCGGGCCGTGCCCGATCGACTTCGGCAGATCCGCGGAGCGCGTCCACGGTGTATCAACGGCGAAAGACCGACCGCGCGCAGATGGGAACGCTGAACTGGACGACAGAGGCCGCCAGTGGTGTGTGGGGACGACTGCGCAGAATTGTTCTATCGGCCACGCGCGTGTCCTTTTGAAAGGGAGTTCTAAGCTTTTCTACTGGTCACGGCAAGTTTGCGGTGAATGACGTATCGATTCCTTCAGGAATCTTCCAAGTCTTTCCGTTGCGTCGACGTCCGCGAATCAGCGGAAGGGACGTGAAGCTCCCGTTCGACAATGGTGAGCGACCTATTCTTCATCTGCAGATACATGCGCCCGAGGTATTCGCCGATGATGCCAAGCAGAAGCGCGTTGATGCCGAGCGATCCGAGAATGAGGACGGTGGTTGTGGTGAATCCGGCAGGAGCCCGAAAGCCGACGGTGTAGTACGCGATGATGTAGCCGAGACTCGCAACGACCGTGAGCAGCGCCACCGACAGACCCACGTAGGTTGCCATGCGCAACGGCACGATCGATTGATTGACGATACCGTCGAGCGCCAGGCGAAAGACCTCGATAAAACGGAACTTGGTCTGTCCAGCGACGCGCGCCAGCCGGTCGTAGGGAACGCCTGTCTGCTGGAAGCCGAAGGTAGCGATGGTGCCTCGCAGGTAGGGCGCCGTGTCGGCTGTCCGGCGCAGCTCTTCGATAACGCGCCGGCTGATCAGACGAAAGTCGCCAGCGTCGCGCGGTATCGGATCGTCCGAGAGGAAGTCGACCAGCCAGTAGAAGAATCCGCGGGCATAGCTCCAACGGCGTGACTCCTGCCGCGACCTGCGGATACCGTAGACGACGTCGGAGCCCTCGCGCCACTTCTCCAGAAAGATCGGGATCAGTTCGGGCGGGTCCTGGAGGTCGCAGTCCAGCTGGATTGCTGCCGCACCCGCGCTTTTGAGATAGGCGGAGAGAATGGACCGCTGGTAGCCAAAGTTGCGCGAAAGGTGAAAGGCGCGTACCCGACCATCCTGACGTGCGAGATCAGCGAGCAACTCCGGCGTGCGATCGGTGCTGTGGTTGTCCGTGAAGACGATCTCGAAGTCATATCGGTCTTGAAGTGGATCGATCACTCGACGTACAGCCGGGTAGAACAGGGGAATACTCTGTTCTTCGTTGAAGACGGGAACAACAAGGGATATAAGCGGCTTGCCGGTCTCCACTCTCTCGGTAATGTGTGGTGGAGCCGAATCGCTGGCGCTAAGCATTATGAGTGATCGCCTGCCCAGTGGAGATGGGGAGTTGCTGCCTTGCGCGGCTCCCCATCTAGTATATCGCGGCGTCGTTTTACTCGAGGAACGACCGCAGCTCCGTGCGGCAGCCTGTGAGGCTCTCTTCAAGACCGTGCATGGATATCCCGGGGTGGAGGCGGTTCAGTTTTGCAATGGAGAGACCCGCGGCAAGAGGGCGTGCGGCACGTTGACCGAGCTGCGACGTGGCGACGCTCTCCAGCCGGATCGCATCGAGCCCTAGAATCTGTGCGGCCCGGCTGGCGAATGCGATGCGCGTCAGCAGCTCGGGACCACAGACGTGGAAGACGCCGTGAGCGCTTTGCGAGACGAGCTGAACGGCGGCGCGAACGAGGTCGCGATTGTAGGTGGGGGTGGAGACCTGATCTTCGGGGACCCGCATCGCGCGACCGGCGGCAAATGCGGACATCAGGCTGTAGAGGTAGTTTTTGTGCTGGTCATCCGGGCCGTAGACGACGGTCGTGCGGAGGATGAGCGCTTGCGGGTGAGCTTCGAGTACGGAGCGCTCACCGGCGAGTTTCGAACGTCCGTATACGTTGATCGGGTTTGGCTGGTCCTCTTCGCGATACGGCCCTGAGCGGCCGTCGAAGATGTACTCCGTCGAGAAATAGACGAAGGGTAGGCCGAGGGTGCGGGCGTAGGCGGCGAGGACTGCGGGACCGCGGGCGTTCGTCAGATGAGCGAGGTCGCGCTGGCCTTCGCAGGCTTCCACGTCAGTCATGCCGGCAATGCAGTAGATGGTGTCCAGCGAATGGGGATCGAGCAGGGCCGCGGCCTCCGGCAGGGCTGACAGCGATGCCAGGTCAAGTCGCAACCAGCTCGCGTCCCTTGGGGTTCGCGAGGTGGGAAGCGCGACGTCTGGGCCGAGGTGACGCAGCATCTGCGCGCCGACCTGGCCTGCGGCCCCGACCACAAGTGAGCGTGACGCGCTCAATGACGCTGATCTCCCTCACGTTTCAGTGCGGGCACGGGCTCATAGACGAACGGGCTCCTGTACTCGGCAAAGGATGGAAAGGCGGCGTCGCGGTCGGAGAGGATGGGGTCGGTGATCGGCCAGGGCGCGCCGAAGGAGCTCCAGAGAATGCCCTCGTCGTGCGCCGGATTGTGCTCGGTCGTGACGTGGTACACGACAACGGACGGTGCCTCGCGGACGTAGAAACCGTGGGCGATGCCGCGAGGGAGATACACCGCGTTGTTGAAGCGCTCGGAAAGCTCACAGATCTCATGCTGGCCGTAGGTGGGGGAGCCGACGCGCAGGTCCAGAGCGACATCGCAGATGGAGCCGGAGGTGCAATACAGAAGCTTGGCGTGATCACTGGGCGGAACCTGGAAGTGCATGCCACGAAGCACGTCTTTGTAGGAGGTCGTGTAAAAGACCTCGGCGAAGTCGGCCTCAAGCCCCCGAGCCTCGAAGGCGGACTTCTGAATCGCTTTGACAAAGAAGCCGCGGTCGTCGTGAAACGCCGGGAATTGCACGACGTAGCATCCCGCGAGGCGGGTTGCGGAAAACTGAATTCTGCGAACGGGCTGCGGATGGGCGATGTGCTTTGAAGCTCTGGTCAACGAGCACTCTCCGTTCGCCAGCGACGGCGAGGTAGTCGTGCGGTTCTGGTTCTCCAGTATACGATTCGGCCCCGCTGCAGCCAGGTCACTCTGATGGGAACGAAACGAATTTGCCGGAGCAAGAGTCCGGCTGCATGCTGCTGGGAGAGCCCTTGATGGTGGAATCGGAGCCGGAAAGTTTGAGATTTACCGGCCCGGGACCATAGGTGATGTCGGCGTGCTGGACGGAGCTGGTGTAGGGCATGGCGTCGGTGGTCTCCACTCCGTCCAGACGTGCTGTGATCCGGTGATCGTGGTCATAGCCGTTGAAGGTGATCTTGCCGCCGCCGGAGATGCGGACGTTGCGGAGCGTGATGTCGCGATAGACGGGAAGCTTGTTGCCCCCCAGTGTGCCGGCCGCTGTGTAACTGGTATCGAGGAAGACGGGATTAGGCGAGTTGCGGACGCAGACGTTGTCATAGACGACGTCGCTGACGAGACCTCCCCGGGAGGCGTTCGACTTGATACGGATGCCGCTGTCAGGGCCATCGAGCGAGAGATCGGTGACCCGGATGCGGTTGACGCCGCCGTTGGTCTCGGAGCCGATGGACATGCCATGTCCCCAGTAGAAATGATTGTGAGCGATGGTCACGTCCGAGACCGGGTCGCCGCCTTTGATGGCCACGTTGTCGTCTCCGGTGCGAATGAAGCTGTGGGTGATGGTGATGTTCTTCGAGCCGCCCGGGTCGATGCCGTCGGTGTTGCGGGCGAGGCGCTTTGGGGTGTCAATGCGTACGCCCCAGACGGTGAAACCATCTCCGTGGTTGTAGACGACGTGGAAATTAGCGGAGTTGCGGAACGTGATGCGGTAGAGCGTGAAGTCGTCGGCGTGGTCGGCGATGAGAATGCGCGGGACCTGCTGGCGGTGATTGGGCCGAGCCTGCTCGGCGAGCTGCCACCAGGTGACGTTCTTGCCGAGGAGCGTTGCACCGCCGCGACCGTCGATGGTGCCGTCGCCCATGACGCCGGCGCCGCGGATGTCGTCCGCGGCGATCAGCGGGCGGCAGCCGTGTTCGGGCGAGTCGTTGACGATACCGCAGCTGCCGGGCGCTGTCTCATAAACGGCCGGGTCGCGCGATCCGAAGAGAGTGACGCCTTTCCGGATCACGAGAGTGACACCTTCGCGCAGGTGGAGCGGGCCGCTCAGGAAGGCGTTCGCCGGGCCTGAGGGAGCGAGGACGACGGCGCGGGCTTTGGGGCATGTGTCGAGCGCGTGCTGGATGCGGGCAGTGTCGAGCTTGCTCTCGTCGGTGTCAGCCAGACCGGATGTGCCGGGTGTGAGTTGGGCGGAGAGGGTGGTGCAAGCGGCGCGGAAGCGCTGGCTCGACGACGTGGCGCGTGTCCTGGGCGAGGAGGATGGGGGAGGCGAGGAGGCTAGCGGCGAAGAGGATGGTTCGGGAGGGCGCGATGAAGTGGTCCGTCCAAAAGCTCATCGGTTCATAGTATTCTCAGCACGTCGATGTGGGTTATGCCAGCCTGCGGCTGGATTGGTCTGATCGGTTTTGTTGGGTCGGAGGGTTGTTGATGCGGTTAGCCGGTGTTTTGATAGCGGGTTTGCTTTGCGGCACAGCGGGTGCGACAGAGGTGACAGTGGCGAAGACAGGCGGGGACTTCGCAACGGTGCAGGCGGCGGTCGATTCGGCTCCTGAGGGTGGGATCACGATCAGGATCCGGCCGGGAATTTACAAAGAGAAGATCCACATTAGGCAGCCGCATGTGCACCTCATTGGGATGGGAAAGACGCCGGAGGAGACGGTGCTGACCTTTAACGACTCGGCGAAGAGCGCGGGTGGGACGGGCAAGTCGGGCAGTGTGACAGTGAGTGGGGACGATTTCGAGGCGGACAACCTGACATTCGAGAACACGTGGGAGAAGGAGAATGTTCGAACGGAGGAGGGGGCGCAGGCGGTGGCGCTGATTATGACAGGCGACCGCGGCTTATTTCGCCGGGACCGCTTCCTGGGCTACCAGGACACGCTGTATGCGAGCAGCAGCCGGTGCAAGGGGGATGCGGCGACGGTGCCGTGCCAGGCTTCACGGCAGCTCTACAAGGACTGCTACATCGAAGGGCATGTGGACTTCATCTTCGGCGACGCGAAGGCGGTCTTCGAGAACTGCGAGATCCATGCGATGGAGCATCCGGAGGTGATGCTGACGGCGCAGAGCCGGCTGACGGCCGAGGAGGATTCCGGATACTACTTCTTTCACACGAGGGTGACGGGAAGCGGAGAGAAGAAGGATATCTGGCTGGGGAGGCCGTGGCGGGACTACTCGACGGTGTACTTTCTGGATACTGACTTCGAGGTGGCCATCGATCCGGCAGGTTGGCGGGAGTGGGCGGGCCGTCTGAAGACGAGCACCTACAGGGAGTGGAGGTCGCATGGACCGGGGGCGAATCTGAAGGAGGCCGGGCCGGAGCGGAAGATGCTGACCGATGCGGAGGCGAAGGCGTTGACGCCCGCCAAGCTTCTGGCGGGCGGGGATGGATGGGATCCGAAACGGTGAGATTGGCGCGAAGAAGCAGGTTCTCGACTCCGCTCTCGTCGAAATGACAGTACATGAAGGATTGCGCTAAGAGCTGATGCTCTGGACGATGCCCTTGGCACGGAGACCGGCTTCGGCCTTCGCGAAGTAGTCGTCCACGGGCCCCTGGGTCCTGATCCAGTCGATGTAGCGTCCGATTCCCTGCTCAATGGTGACTGATGGCTCGTAGCCGATGGTGCGAATGCGGCTGATATCGGAGATGAGGGAGCGGATCTCGCCGGGGCGGAACTCCCCGCGGGCCAGAGGTGCGATGTCGATGCCGAGTTTGTCGGCGATGATCCTGGCGAGATCGCGGACGCTCGTGGCACGGCCGCTGCCGACGTTGACGGGCAAGCCGTCGAGCTTGTCTGTTGTTGCTACGAGGAGGTTTGCTCGCGCGATGTCTTCGACGAAGCAGAGGTCGCGGGTCTGGCCGCCGTCCTCGTACATGATGGGCTGCTGGCGGTTGAGCAGGCGCGTGCAGAAGATGGCGATGACGCCGGTGTAAGGGTTGAAGAGCGACTGCCGCGGGCCGTAGGTGCAGGAATAGCGGAGAGCGACGGTGGGGATGCCGGTCTGCTTGCCCCAGAGGAGAACGAGGCGCTCCTGATCGACCTTGGTGAGGGCGTAGACGGTCTCGCCGCCGCCGGGGGTGGACTCGGGCGTAGGGATCGAGGTGGTCGGCTTGCCGCAGATTGGGCAGTGGACGGCGAAGTCGCCGGAGCGGAGCTGCTCGGCGGGGCGAAGGAGCGGGACGACGTCCCCGTGCTCGGGGCAGTGGGCGGCGCCTTCACTGTAGACGGCCTGCGAGCTGGCCACGACGACCTTCTTGATGGGGAGCTGCTGGTCGCGGATGATCTCAAGCATCTGCGCGGTGCCGAAGCTGTTGACAAGGACGTACTTCGCCATCTCGGGCATGTAGCCGCCATAGGCTGCCTCGTGGAAGACAACGTCGATGTCTTCGAGCGCCGAGTGCATCGTGTCGTAGTCCTGGACGAAGCCCTGGCGGAACTCGGCCTTGGGGTTGACCCACTCGGGCTTGCCGTTTTTGTGCGTCTGCGGCTCGAGGTTATCGAGGATGCGGACGGTCCAGCCCTCGCGAAGGAGGAGGTCGACGATGTGCGAGCCGATGAGGCCGGCGCCTCCGGTGACCAGGGCGCGTTTCTGATGAGGCATTCGATCTCCTGTACAGGGATGATGGGATAGCTGTGCGATAGTGCGAACTCAGCGGCGAACGGCGCGCTTGATAACGGCGTACTGCTGCAGGATGAAGGCGTCGGTCATGCCGGCGATGTAGTCGGCGACGACGCGGGCCAGGCCCTTCGGTGGGGATCTCGTCGACGTAGCCCTGCGGGAGCTCTTCGGGAGCGTCGATCCAGAAGTCGAAGAGCGCCTTCACGACCTCTTCGGCCTTGTCGTGCTCGATGGTCAGCGCGGGGCAGCTGTAGAGCGTGTCGTAGAGGTAGCGCTTCTCTTCGAGCCGCTGCGCTTCGACCTCGCGGCAGAGAAGACGGCGAGCCGCGCAGGGTGGCGGCGGACGTCGTCGAGCGTCGTCGCGCCGATGGCGCGCGGCGTTGCCGAGTGTGGTGGCGATCAGGTCGTCGGTCAGGGTGTTCTGCATCAGCTGCAGCGCTTCGTTGAAGAGGTACTTCTCTTCGATGCCGGGGTGCTGCCGCTCAACGGCGGTGTAGCAGTCGCGCGAGGATGCTGACGTGCTCGCGGATGTGGCCGATCTCGAGCAGGCCGGACTCGACGCCATCGTCAAGATCGGCGGTGAGGTAGGCGATCTCGTCGGCGAGGTCGATGATCTGGGCTTCGAGCGGCGGCCGCGATCGAGGAAGTATGGCGCTAGCTCCGGGTGTTCGTCGGACGGTGTAGTCGCGGGAGTGCTTGATGATGCCTTCGCGGACGCCGAGGGTGAGATTGAGGCCGCGATGGGCGGCGTAGCGCTGCTCGAAGTGCTCGCAGATGCGGAGCGCATGGAGGTTGTGGTCGAAGCGCAGGCCGTGCCGCTGCAGGCAGTCGTCGAGAGCGCGCTCGCCGGCGTGGCCGAAGGGCGGATGGCCGATGTCGTGGACCAGGGCGAGCGTCTTCGGCGAGGTCTTCGTTGAGCCCGAGCGGCCGGCGACGTCGCGGGCGATCTGCGCGACCTCCATGGTGTGGGTCAGGCGCGAGCGGAAGTGGTCGGAGGCGCGGCTGGTGAAGACCTGGGTCTTGCCGGCCAGGCGGCGGAAGGCGCGCGACCTGCACGATGCGCTCGCGGTCGCGCTGGAAGGCGGTGCGCGCCGGCCGTGGCGGCGCGGGGTAGACGCGCGCCAGAAGCGATCATCCGCGTCGCCGATGACGGCCAGGCGAGTCAGAGGTTCGAGCTCCAAGTGCGGAGCTGCCGGACGAGAGTTGGCAAGCGCGCAGTCGCCGCGTTCTAGACGTGCTTACCGCAATCGGAAGCGCACTGCCTACTTGGGCTTCTTTGTCAGCTGCCGGAGCTGCCTTGGCGAGCTTGACGCGGGCGTTCTGCAGCTTGTGCTGCACCTTGGCCACGTCTTCGGGGTCGGCATCGGCCGGCAGCGAGTGCGCGTACTCGGTCATGGAGCGCTCCCACTGTTCGACCGCGAGCTTGAGCTTGCCGGTTTTTTCGTAGACCTCGCCCGAGATGGTCGTGCACGGTGGGATCGGAGCTGGAGCGCTCGATCGCCTGGCGGAGGAACTGCTCGGCCAGGGCGTACTGGCCGGACTTGTAGTAGACCCAGCCGAGCGAATCGAGAAAGGCGTAGTTCTGCGGGTCGAGGTCGACGGCCTTGCGGATCATCGCGGTCGCCTCCGGCAGGCGCACGCCGCGGTCGGCAAGCATGTAGCCGAGGTAGTTCAGCACGGTCGGGTTCTGCGGATCGGTCGCGAGCGCCTTGCGGAAGCTGGCTTCGGCCTGGTCGTACATCTTCTGGCGGTCGTACATGGTGCCGCGGACGAAGTCGATGTTGAGCCGCTCGTCAGGCTTGGTGGTGAGGGCTTCGGCCTTGTCGAGCTTGCCGGCCGCGTCGGTGAAGCGCTTCAGGCGGATGTCGATCTGCGCCAGCGCGAGATAGGTGTCGCGGTCTTCCGGCGTCTTGTTGAGCTGCGCGTTCGCGAGAGCGATGCCCTCGTCGACCTTGCCCGTATCGGCGAGCTGGCCGGCGTACATCAGCTGGACGCCGCGATCCTTGGGCAGCGCCTTGGCAGCATCGGCGGCGACAGCGGTGGCTTCCTTCTGCTGGTGCGCCTCGCGTAGGCGTCGATCTCGCCCTGGTAGCCGCGGAGGGCGAACTCGCCGCCGAGCTCCGTCATCTGCTTGTAGTAGCCGACGGCTTCGGAGGTCTTGTTCTGCTCGCGGTTGATCGCTCCGAGGCGATCGAGAAAAAGGTAGCGGTTCGACTTTTCGGGGTCGGTGTACTTGCCGTCTGGGTGGTTCGAGGAGGCGAGCAGCTGCTTCAGAACGCCAAGCGCGTCGTCGTAGCGGCCCAGCGAGTCGTAGATCAGCGCCTCGTTGTAGCTCAGCTCGGTGGAGTCCTGCACGAGCGCCTTGGCCTTATTGAGGGTCTCGAGCGCCTGCTCGTAGTGGCCCTGGCGGCGCTCGATCTCGGAGATGCGGATCTGCGACTGCGCGTCCTGCGGCTCGGCGGCGACGATCTGCTGGAAGACCTTGAGAGCTTCGTCGATCTGCCCATCCGTGCAGGAGAGCGTTGGCCAGACCGCGCTGGGTATCGACCGTGTTCTCGGGCTCCAGGTCGAGCGTCGCGCGGTAGGCGGCCACGGCATCCTTGGGGCGCTTCAGCTGGTCGTAGCTGGCCGCCAGCGCGAACTCCATGCGAGCGGTGCGGTCGTCTTCGGGAACTGCGGCGAGCGTCTCGGCGGCACGCTTGAAGTCGCCCTGCTCGCTGTAGAGCCGCGCCATGTTAAGGACGACCTCTTCCGAGCCGCCGTCGATCTTCTGCGCGGCTTTGAACTCGGCCTCGGCCTTGGCGGAATCGTGGTTCAGGCCGTAGAGCTGGCCAAGCAGGAGATGCGTCTCGACATCGTTCGGCTTAAGCTGCGCGAGCTTCTCGTATTCTGCGATCGCGAGCTGGAGCATCTCGCCGGACTGCTGGGTCTGCATGTCGCCGAGGGAGCGGAGATAGACCTTGCCGAGCAGCGTGTGCGCCTCGACATCGTACGGGTTCTTGGCTGACCTGGTCCTGGGCGGCGGTGACGGCCTCGCGGATGCGGCCGAGCTTGAAGTAGAGGTCGGCCAGGCCGTTCTGCAGCAGCGTGAGTTTGGATCGGCGTTGAGCGCGAGCTTGTATTGCTCGATGGCCTGGGTGGCATAGTCCGAGCGGCCGGCGCTGGTCGCCATGTCCTCATACAGGTGGGCGAGGCCGTAGTGGTAGTAGGAGGCTGCCCGATCGGGCTCGGTGCTGGTCGCCGCGGCGGTATTCTTCGCGACACTCTGGCCGCTGGTCTGGCTACTGGTCTGGGGTGAGCCAGTTTGCGCAAGAACCGCAGAGACGCTGAGGAGAAGGGCCGCCGCCGTGAGCAGGCGAGGCAGGCGGACGATGCGAAGCGCGCGATAACAGGGTCATGTATTTCCTAATGAAAGAGGCAGTACGGCAGAGCCTACCGTTTAGACGGAGACGCCTGCTGCTTGGATGCAGCGGTAGCCGACCCCGAGGGACGGCTTGGCCGAGATTATATCGTGCGGCGCACGTAGAACAGGCTGCCCCATTCGGGTCAGGTCCAGTTTCGGAACGGTGTCAGCCGTGGCGGAAGTGGCGAATCCCGTGAAGGCCATGGCGATGCCGAGGCGGTTGGCGGCGTCGATCACCTCGGCGTCGCGGACGGAGCCGCCGGGCTGGATGACGGCGGTGGCGCCGGCGTCGGCGACGGCCTCGAGACCGTCGGGGAAGGGGAAGAAAGCGTCGGAGGCGGCGACGGAGCCGGCGAGCGGGAGCGCGGCTTTCATCGCGCCGAACCGCGCGGCGTCGACGCGGCTCATCTGGCCGGCGCCGATGCCGACGGTCTGGCGAAAGCCGGAGTCGGTGCGGGCGTAGACGATGGCGTTCGATTTGACGTGCTTGCAGACGCGCCAGGCGAAGAGCAGCGCGTCGAGTTCGTCGGCGGTGGGCTGGCGTTCGGTGACAACTTGGAGATCGGCCGCGGTGGCGCGCGCCGCGTCGGCGTCCTGCAGGAGGATGCCGCCGGAGACCTGCTTGAGCGGCTGTGCCCTGCTTGCCGGGAATGATCTGGACCAGGCGCAGGTTCTTCTTCGCGGCGAAGCGGGCGAGGCCTCAGGGGTAAAGGCCGGGGCGACGATGGCTTCGACGAAGAGCTTGGCGATCTCTTCGGCGGCGTCGGCGTCGACCTCGCGGTTGATGCCGATGACGCCTCCAAAGGCGGAGACGGGATCGGCGGCCAGGGCGCGCTCGTAGGCCTCGCGAACCGAGTTGCCGAGTGGCGGCGCCGCAGGGGTTGGTGTGCTTGATGATGGCGACGGCAGGGTGATCAGACCCTGATGCGCGAACTCCTGGACGAGCTCCCAGCAGGCGTCGAGGTCGACGAGGTTGTTGTAGCTGAGCTCCTTGCCCTGAAGCTGGCGGGCGGAGGCGATGCCGGTCGCCGATCCGTCGGTGTAGAGCGCGGCCTGCTGGTGCGGATTTTCGCCATAGCGGAGCGGGGCGGAGAGCGTGTAGTCGAGGTGGAGATCTCGCGGGAAGTTTGACGACGGGGCTGGTGCGGACTCGGCTCCAGTCTGCTGCGTTCAAGGCTCAGGTTGGGCAGGGTCGGGGCGATGGCAGAGTCGTAGGCGGCGGTGGTGGCGAAGGCGGCCTTGGCCAGACGCCAGCGGGTCTCGCGGGAGAGGGCGCCGCGCGTTTGCGGTCGAGCTCCTCGGCGAGGGCGGCGTAGTCGGAGGCGCTGGTGACGACGGCGACGTCCTCGAAGTTCTTGGCTGCGGAGCGGACCATGGACGGGCCGCCGATGTCGATGTTTTCGATGATCTCGTGAAACGGAACGCCGGGTTTCGACGCGGTGGCTTCGAAGGCGTAGAGGTTGACCACGACCATGTCGATAGGCTGGATCTCGTGCTCGTGGACGGCGGCGACGTGGTTCGGGGTTGGAGCGTATGTGGAGGAGGCCGCCGTGGACGCGGGGATGGAGTGTCTTGACGCGGCCGTCGAGCATCTCGGGAAAGCCGGTGAGGTCGGAGATGTCGCGGACGTCGAGGCCGGCCTCGCGGAGCGCGCGTGCGGTGCCGCCGGTCGAGACGAGCTCGACGCCGTGCCCGGCGAGGGTGCGGGCGAAGTCGATGAGGCCGGATTTATCGGTGACGGAGAGGAGGGCTCGGCGGATGGGCTTGAGGTCGGTCGGAGAGGCAATCACACTTTCAGTCTAGTAGAGCCACGCGCCGGATGAGTTGACGGGTGCCAAGCCAAGAGATCGGGGCTAGACTGACGAGACACCTGAGCTGAGAGAAAGCGTCTGTGCCGCAACGCCTGATCGAGCCGTCGGTTCGCGCCGACATCCAACGTCCTCTGGATGCTGAAAGGGCGCGCCTTACCGGTAAGCGCGATGCGCCTGCGGGGGAGGCGGCCGGGGACCCCGATCCCGGGTCCGGCTGGTGGAAAAATTCCTGGTCCCGGGAGCCGTGGACGGGAGCTGCCGTCATGTCGCCTCCTGACTTCGTTCGCGGTGCTGGCCGTCTGTTCCTGGCTGGGAATTATGCTGTCGCGGCAGTCCGAAGGCGTGGCAACGATCTGGCTGTCGAACGGCATCCTCTTCGGCCTGGTGATCACTCGGCCTCGGAAGCAGTGGATCGGCTACTTCCTGGCGGGTCTGACGGCGGATACGCTGGCCGACGTGGTCTATGGCGATCCGTTCCGGGTGGCGTTCGGCGTGTCGTTGGCGAATTCGGTTGAGGTGGTGCTGTCGAGTCTCATTCTGACGCGCTGGTTCGGGGTTCCGCTGAATCTCTCGAGGCGCCGGCCGCTGATCGGATTCTTTCTCGTCTCGGTTGTGGGTGTGGCTGCGCTGACAAGTGCGCTGGGCGCCGGCTGGACCGTGCACTGCTATCCGGGAACACCGTGGCTGCAAATGTGGCGGACGTGGTATCTGGGCGACATGCTGGGGCTGGCGCTGCTGGCTCCCCTGGTCTTTATGCTGCAGCGGCCGGGCTTCTTGTACGCGCTCCACAGTTCGCGGCTGCCGCGGACATTGGCGACGCTGCTGGTACCTGCTGTGTGTACGGTCCTCGTGTTCACGCATGAGGGCGATCCGGTGATTTTCTTTCTTTTCCCGGCGTTGCTGTTGGTCGTCTTCCGGCTCGGGTTTCCGGGAACGGTGCTGACCATCTTCCTGGTGGCGGCGCTGTCGATCGGCCTGACGGTGAAGGGTCATGGGCCGCTGATGCTGATTCCCGGCGAGCACATGATGCTGCACCGGATTGTGGTTGCGCAGATCTTCCTGGCGGTGGCGATCTTCACGACGTTTCCCGTGGCGGCACTGCTGGAAGAGCGGGAGGTGCTGCAGGTCTCGCTGGCGGAGAGCGAGGCGCGCCACCGGCAGATGGCGAATGCGGACGATCTCACCGGCCTATGCAATCGGCGGGCCTTCAACCTGCGGCTGGAAGAGGAGTGGAGTCGCGCGCTCGAAAGCCGCACGTCCTTGGCGCTGCTGCTGCTGGATGTGGACCTGTTTAAGAGCTACAACGATCTATACGGGCATCTGGGTGGGGACGAGTGCTTGCGATGCCTGGCAAAGATCATCGACCGGACCATTGCGGGCGGGGGCGGTGTGGCCGCGCGGTATGGAGGCGAGGAGTTCGCGGTGATTCTGCCGGGTGAGGGACTGGACGAGGCGGAAGCGGCAGCGGAGCGGATACGACGCGCAGTGTTTGATAGGGCTCTGCCGCACACGGGAAGCCCAAGCGGCGTGCAAACGGTGAGCCTGGGCGTGGCGGCGGTGGTGCCCGAGCGCGGCGGCAAGGTGACAGACCTCGTGAAGATTGCGGACCGGGCGCTCTATTGCGCGAAGGGCCTGGGGCGGGACAGGGTGGTCGCGGCGCTGGACGACGTATAAACCCGACCGACTTTTGTTTGCAGGCGTGAACGGGCCCGGGCGCGCCGGCTTGAGTAGCAACAGCCTGAATGGGGCCTGCATCACACTTGTGTATCCGACGAGGTCATTGCCATGGGAAGACTTACGCGCTTTGTGCTCTTCGCAGTGGGCGCCGTTGCCGTGCTGGTAGTGATCGCGGCGGTGGCGTTGCCGATGTTTCTGAACGCGGACAGCTTTCGGACGCGCATTGAATCCACCATGTCGAAGTCGCTGGGGCGGAAAGTAACGATCGGCAAGGTGAGCCTGTCGATCTGGTCGGGCAGCCTGCTGGCAGAGAACGTCACGGTGGCCGACGACCCGCAGTTCAGCCAGCAGCCGTTTATCCAGGCAGACAGCGTGAAGATCGGCGTAGAGGTGCTTCCGCTCGTGCTGCATCGCGAGGTCCACATTCAGGGGTTTCTACTGCAATCGCCGAAGATCCAGCTGCTGCGGGCGGCGAACGGTACGTGGAACTACTCGACGATTGGCGGCGCGGCGAGGACGCAGGATGAGGAGACAAAGAAGACCTTTCCGGACCTGACGGTGGGGCATGTGCAGGTGGAAAACGGCCGCATTACGGTGGGCATGCAGCCTGCGGCAGGAGCTTTGAGCACGCCGAACCGTGTGTATGAGCAGGTGAGCCTGGACGTAAAGAACTTCGGCTTTGCGAACTCGTTTCCGTTTACGGCGTCAGCGCATCTGCCGGGCGACGGGACAGTGAATGTGAGCGGGACGGCGGGTCCGGTGAACCAGCAGGATGCATCGGCGACGCCGTTCTCCGGGCACCTGGAGCTGAAGCATGTGGATCCGCTGACGGCAGGATTCGTGGATGCATCGGCAGGGATCTCCGGACTGGTGGATAGCCTGGTGCTGGATGCCGCGTGGAGCGGCCAACAGATGCATGTGACGAAGCTGGTGGTGGACAGCCCGCACCTGACAGTCGTGCGGAACAACGCGCCGAAGCAGCCGAAACCCGCGGGAACCAATCCGGAAGGAGCGTCCATGCTTGAGAATCTTTCGGTCGATTCGGCGGAGGTGAAGAACGGGACAATCACGTTGACGACCGCGGGACAGGGTGGAGCGCCGGCCGTGTACCAGCAGCTGAATGCGACAATCACCAACCTGACGCCGAAGAGCTGGTCGCCATTTACGGTAAGCGCGCAGCTGCCCGGCGGTGGAACGCTGAATGCGAACGGAAAGGCGGGGCCGTTCAACCAGGTCAATAACGCGGCTACGCCGGTGGATGCAAAGATCTCGCTGAAACATGTGGAGCTGGGAACAGCGGGAGTTCTGCCGCCGGACGCGGGGATCGCCGGCATGATGAACCTGGACGCGCAGGTGCAATCGAATGGGCAGACCCTGAACGCCACGGGCACAGCCCACGTAGACGGCATCAAGCTGGCGAAGAATGGGCAGCCTTCCGCGAAGCCGGTGGATCTGCAGTTTGCGCTGGCGCAGAACGAGCAGGCCATGACGGGCGATCTTCAGCACGCGACGATCTCAGTAGGGCGCGCGACCTTCAACCTGGCAGGCACGTACCAGACAAGCGGGCCGACGACGGCGATCAACCTGAAGGTGAACGGACAGGCAGTGCCGATCGACGAGATCGAGGCGTTTCTGCCGGCGGTTGGAGTGCATCTTCCGCAGGGGTCCCGGTTGCAGGGTGGAACGTTCACGACCGCGCTTACGGTCTCGGGATCAACGGCAAACCCGGTGATCAGCGGCCCGGTGCGGCTCGAAAACACGCAGCTGGCGGGCTTTGACCTGGGAGCGAAGCTATCGATGCTGTCGAAGTTTACCGGCGGCCGGATTGGAACGGCGACCGGCTCGGGCACGCACATCCGTTCGCTGAGCATGAATGTGCGCGAGGCCGGAGGCGCGATCCGAACGGATAACATCGCGCTTGCTGTCGCGGGTGTGGGCACGGCGACAGGCGCGGGGAGCGTGAGTGAGGGTGGAGCGCTGGATTACAACGTGTTGCTGAAATTGACAGAGCTGACGGGGACTCCCGGGCGGCGGGTCCTCGGCTGCGGCACCGAGCGGTGGAGGCGGACTGGCGGGAATCGCGGGCGGCCTTGCGGGGCTGATTCCGGGAGGGGGCGGCGGCGCGGGAGGCTTGGGCGCAATCGGCGGGCTGGCTGGCGGCGTGCTGAAGGCGGGGATACCGGTGGCGATCGGCGGAACGACGAGCAATCCTACGTTTGCGCCGAATCTGAGCCACCTTGCAACGGGCATCGGCGCGTCTGCCGCGGAAGGCCTGCTCCAAGGCCAGGGGCAGAAGAAGACGAACGGGAACCCGGCGGGCAAGGTGGTGGGTGATCCTCTGAAAAATGCCCTGGGCGGACTCTTTGGGAAGCACTAGGAATCTCTGCCGATTCAGACAATCACCGCCCCGGTGAGTTCGGCCACGCGTCTGACTTCATGGGAGACGCACCACCGGCGTAAATTCTTCGCGATGTTTTCGACGGCGCGCGGGTCGGCGTAGCTGGCGGTGCCGACCTGGACTGCGGTGGCTCCGGCGAGCATGAACTCGACAGCGTCGCGCTCGGTGAGGATGCCGCCCATGCCGAGAATGGGCAGCGAGACGGCCTGATGGACCTCGTGCACCATGCGGACGGCGATGGGCTTGATGGCCGGGCCGGAGAGGCCGCCGGTGATGTTGGCGATGCGCGGGCGGCGGGTCTCGACGTCAATGGCGAGGGCAAGGAAGGTGTTGACGAGCGAGAGGGCGTCCGCTCCGGCGTCGGCGGCTACGCGTGCCATCAGGCCGATGCTGGTGACGTTGGGCGAGAGCTTGACGATGAGCGGCAGGCGGGAGACGGCCTTGCAGCGACGGACGAGCTCGTAGAGCAGTTCGTGGTTAGTGCCGAAGACCATGCCGCCGTGACTGGTGTTGGGGCAGGAGGCGTTGAGCTCGAGCATGCTGACGCCTTCGGCGTCGTTGAGCGCGTGGATGACCTCGACGGAGTCCTCGATGGTGAAGCCGAAGACGTTGGCGATGGTGACGAGGCCCTTGATCTCGCGAAGGCGAGGGAGCTTCTCGGCGATAAAGGCGCGCACGCCCATGTTCTGGAGGCCGATGGCGTTGATCATGCCAGCAGCGGTCTCGATAATGCGCGGAGCGGGGTTGCCGGCCATGGGCTCGCGGGAGAGGCCCTTGGTAACGAAGGCGCCGATGCGGTCGAGCGAGAGAATGTCCTCGAATTCAACGCCGTAGCCGAAGGTCCCGCTGGCGGCTATGACGGGATTGGCAAGCGGCACGCCGGCGACGGTGACGCGCATGTCGGGAGACGCGCTTGTTCCTTTCGCAGAAAGATCAGGGTCGATTCTATCTTTCGAGTGGCCCATAAATCCGATTGTAGAGGGTGGGTTTCGCGGGCCTCAACCGTGGAGTCTGGTCTTATGAGAGGCACACCTTGGTGCCGGGAGGGGGGGTCGAACCCCCACGACCTTGCGGTCGGCGGATTTTGAGTCCGCTGCGTCTGCCAGTTCCGCCATCCCGGCTCTTGTCTCTGCGGCTTCCGCTACGGGCAAACATCTGCTGTCGTCGCGCAAACACCTGAGTCACTCAGTATGTCACAGCAACACATCTCAATGGAACAGGCGCTTCATCCTGCCGGTGAGGTAACCGGTGCAGGCTGCTGCGCCAGCGCTTTCAGCGTCTCTTTCGCCAGCGGACGCTCGTGCAGGAGCAGTTCTGCCGCACGCACGCGCGGGTTGGCATGGAACCAGCGTTGAAAGACGTTGTCCACTGCAGAAGATTGGTGAGCGCCAGCAAGCGACATACCCTGATGATGGGCCATCCAGGAGCGAACCATCCTTGCGTCCCCGCCTTCGCTGTAATCGGCAGCCTCGTAGAAGCCGTAGGCGCCGATCCAGCCCATCGACGCCATGCGACGCAGATTCGCAAGCGCCTCCCGCGCGCAACGGAGTGTCAGAAAGGTGGAGTAGGGCGAGATGACCGGGCCGTCTTCGGCGCCGTACTTCAAAGCCAGCGGGGAATGCCCCACGCCTGATAGCCATAGCGGCCCTGCGGATCCATCTTCGCGAAGCCTGACTCGGAGATGCCCCAGGGATGCCGCGCACGTGCTCTCGCTGGGTGGCGAACGACGGACTCGATTGTCCGAGCGATAAGGGTGTCCGGATAATTGCGCATCCAGAGCGCCGGCATCAGGTATTCAAACATCGTGCCCGTCCACGAGAGCAGCGCGGCCCGCCCGCTGCACAAGCACATGCGAGCGATCGAGGCGGAACCATGACTGCTGCGGGATATCGCCTTTAGCCACGGCGAGGAACGACGCGATGCGCGCCTCGGACGCAAGCAGATCGTAGCAGGCCGAGTGCAGCTCGCCTGTCGGCCCGTCGTATCCGATCGAGAGCAGCTGCCGAGACTTCACCAGCAGGAAGCCAAACTCCATCGCGTTCGCGTGGTCGCTCCGCCGCAGCTGCCAATGTCGGCGATCTCAGCGATCGAGATGCGACAATGCGTTCTCTGCGCTCAGCGGCAGGGCACGAAGCTGCGACGCCGGCTCGATACTCCGTCGGCCTCTCCGGCAGAGCGCTTGAAGAAAGCCGTCAAGACCGCCGGAAAGATCGTTGACATACTCCGAGGCGTCCTTCAGGCATTGGGATCTCCGCATCGGCAGGATGACGAAATTTTCATGGGCGAAGATGACGTCGGAACTCGGGAAGCAGCCACGGAACATAGTCGGTTACAAATGCGAAGGTCGACTTGCCGTCTGCGCGAGGCCTCCTGCTCTGGCCAGTCACGCTCCTTCGCATCCGCGACAGAAGCCAACTTGTCATGCAACTCCGCGAGCCAGTTCACCTCACGGCGCAGGGGAACAGCACCGCCCGTGGAAACAGGGTCCGGTGACGAACCAGCTTTCCAAAGCTGGCGCAAAACGGTAAACGGCTGCACCTCAAGCAGCGGACGGTTCAGCAGATCGAGCGCACCGCCATGCACCGTATACAGCGATGCCAGCAGGTTCCCGCTGTCGACGGCAGACACAGTCAGCGGAGGAATAGCCTGCAGAGTCTCGATGTCGTACCAGTTGTAGATATGCCCACGTTCTTCTCCAGGCGGTCGTACGTTGCCAAGCGTGGCGAGCGTAGCGCTGCGTGAACTCCGGAGCGTGAGGAAATCCGAGCTCCAGTGCCGCTTGCCGCGTGTTGAACAGCATTCCGAGATTGGTGGGCGAGAGCTTTCGAACCTGATGTAGATTCTTCTCCTCCACATTGTCGGGAATCAGCCAGTGGTTCTCCTCGCCCCCAAACTCCGAAAAATAGCGCCAGATCGGCAGCGCCTGATCTTCCAGAAAGACGCGGTCTGACGCGAACGAGGGGACCGGCCTCGCGGCGCGGAGGCGAGTTGAGCCACGTAGCGATCGCAGGCGCCAGCGCCCACAGCACAAGAATCGGCGCGGCTACGATCAGAACCCCGGCGGTGTCGCAGACCAACAGCAACAATGCCACGGCGACTGAGACCAGCGGCGAGAGCTGCAGATAGCGGTCGAGCGAAGTCTTCTTTCTGCCTGCCTCGGACTGCGCCGCCGTCTCCCACTCCAGAAGACGCTTGCCTGTGACAAACCGACGAATCAGAGATCGGACGAATTGCATCCACAGCCAGCAGCATCTGATGGGGTAGAAAAGCAAAGTTCAGCAGACGTGAAACCCAACCCGGAGAGAAAGGTGCCAAAGCCTTCCGTAGCCGCCGTCGGGCTCAGTTTCAGGAGTGCGCGGCCCAGGTTGAAGCCAAGTTGCACAAGCACCGGAAGCAGCAGCAGCAGTCAGCGTTACCAATGGTCCAGTAAAGGGCTCCGCCGGGCAGAAAGAACCACCCGCACACCAGCAGCAGGAAAGTTACCGGCTCGACCAGGCTGCGGCGTAGATTGTCGAAGATCTTCCATCGCGAGATGGTGCTGATCGGGTTCGTCGACCATACGGCCCGACTCATCGGGCACCTGGCTGGACAGCCACTGCGTGATCTGCCAGTCGCCGCGCACCCAGCGATGCTTGCGTCGCGTATGCGCCGAGTGGTGCGATGGATAATCGTCGATCACCTCGATATCCGTGACCAGACCGGCGCGCGCATAGGCTCCTTCGATCAGATCGTGCGAGAGCAGAGCAGTTGCGCGGAAAGCGACGATCGAGCACCTCATGCAGGACGCAGACCTCGTAGATTCCCTTGCCCGTGAAGATGCCTTCGCCAAAAAGATCCTGGTACACGTCCGAGACCGCGCGCGTGTAGATGTCGAAGCCTGTCTCCCCCGAGTAGAGCGCCGCCAGCCGCGAGCGCGACGCCGAAGCCACGCTGACCCCCACACGCGGCTGCAGGATTCCGTACCCAGCAGTCACGATCCGCGACCGTGGATCGACGATCGCCTGGTTCAGCGGATGCGCCATCGTTCCGATCATCCGCGCCGCCGTTCCGCGAGGCAGCTGCGTGTCCGAGTCCAGCGTGATCACGTAGCGCACACCGTTCAGCAGCGTGCATCGGCCCCGCCTTCACCGGAAAGCTGTCGAAGTCGACCGATAAGAAGCTTGTTCAGATCGAGCAGCTTTCCGCGCTTGCGCTCCCATCCCATCCACACGCCCTGCCGCGCGTTGAAGACGCGATGCCGGTGCAGCAGCACAAAGGAGCCGCCCTTCTCGCCCGCATACTTCGCATTCAGCTCATCCGTGATGCGTATCGCCAGCTCAACCAGCGGATCCCGGTCACCAGGCATGGGACGCGACTCCGTATCCGGCAGATCGGTCAGCACGCCGAAGTGAAGATTTGGGTCCTGGTTCGAAAGATATCGCGCCTCCAGATCGTCGAACGTCTCGCGTACCTGTGCCTCGCTGAGCAGCAGCGTCGGAATCACCACCAGCGTCGATCAGCGTCCGGCGGGATCCCCTTGGAAAAATCGAGCTTCGGCAGCGACGTCGCGTGCAGCAGCGCCGTCACGGCGTTATTCACCAGATCCGCCGCACCCTGCGTCGCCGGCAGCAGAGCCAGAAACAGCGCGACCACTCACCCAGAAAAACGTGTTGTGCGGGACCAGCGGGGCGATGAGCGCAACAATCAGAAGAACAGAGACAAGAAAGATGCCGAGGATGTAGAAATCTTCGTTGTGGGCAAAGATCGCCGCCCGCAGCCGCGCCATCAACGGCGGATGGTAGCCGATGCAGCCGGGCAAGTTCGGTGAATCCCTCTTCGAACAAGTAGTAGCCCAATGTGCGACACGCGGCGCGCAACCCGAGGATCTGTGTGCGTTGCCGCCGCAGCCTCTCGCGCCAGATCCAGCGCAGCCTGCGCCGTCTCCATCTCGGACGCATCTGCATGGCTCGCAAGCTCGGCAACGCGCAGCCGATACGCGTCGCGGTTCTCCTCCTCCATCTTCGCGAACACGCCGCCGGGATCGCTGCGCAGAATCGATTGAAACGGCACCAGCGGTTCCAGCACCGTCTGCCACTCGAACTGGTTCAAGCGCCGCAGGCTGTGCAGCGGCGCGGAAAACGGAGAGTGTTCGATCGGCGGCATCGGACCCGCAGCGAAAGCCTCGTCTGCCCGATCCAGAACGAACTCCAGCTGCGCCAGCTTCAGCGCCGCTGGCAACAGAAGGATCTCCGCCAGCAGCAGCGTGTCGTGCCTCTGCGCCGCGTTGCACGTATGTCGATAAGTGATTCGGGCGACCAGATGCCCTTCGCGCGGCCAGGTATCCCTCCGCAAGATTCATCACCCGCGGAATCATCCGGCCGTCCGCCACGCGCACATGCGGCAGAGTCGTGAAGTTCGGAACAGAAGCCTTCACCCCGGTCAGCACGCCTTCAAGCGCGCGCGTGCTCTCCAGCAGCTCCAGCTGCGGAGTCAGCTCATCAGTGGAAGCAATCGCACGGCAGGCGCGCAGGCGCTCCTTCAGGCGCACGCCCAGTTCAGCGAGCCGGCTCGTCAGCTCTGACTTCCCTTCCCCCCGATCCTTGCTCTTTCCGGGAACAACGACCTGCCACTCCAGGGCCAGCGCGGCAGCATTGGCGCGCAGCACCTCCTCGCTCACCGGCGGCTCCTCCGGCAGACCAGCAGATCGCGTCTCGTCGACTGGGGCGGTCAGCGGAACGACTGGTTCCTGTATTCCACTTGTGTCCAGACGCTCATTCATCTCTGCCAATCTATCCTTCCCTGTGTCTTCTGGCTTTCGCAAGGCTGGTCCTGCAAGCACTGCAAGTGTCAACTTCCACTCCGGCATCCAGTGCGCTAGCGATAGCTCGCCGCCTGCATCTCAAACATCTCCGCGTACAGACCGCCGGCGCTCATCAGCTGCTGGTGATTGCCTTCCTCGATCAGTCGGCCGCCCGAGAGAACCACAATCCGGTCCGCCATGCGCACCGTAGAGAAGCGGTGCGAGATCAGCAGCGCCATCTTTCCCAGCGTCAGTTCGGCAAATCGCTCAAACACCTCCAGCTCGCTCCTCGCATCGAGCGCCGCCGTCGGCTCGTCCAGAATCAGCAGCTGCGCATCCCGCAAGATATGCGCGGGCCAGCGCCATCTTCTGCCACTCGCCGCCCGACAGCTCCACGCCGCCTTCGAAGCGCCGGCCCAGCATCTGGTCGTAGCCTGCTCAAGCTTCTGTCACGACGGCATCCGCCAGGCTCTTGTGAGCGGCAAATTCGATCTCGGTCTGCTGATGCGGCTGATCCACGCGGCCGACGGCGATGTTCTCCCGCGCCGTCATCTCGTAGCGCATGAAGTCCTGAAAGATGACGCCGATCTCGCGGTGCAGATCTTCGAGCGAGTACTCACGCAGGTCCACACCATCCAGCAGAATCTGTCCTTCGGTCGGATCGTACAGACGCGTAATCAGCTTCACGACCGTCGTCTTCCCCTGGCCGTTCTCGCCGATCAGCGCCATCCGCTCCCCCGGCGAGAGCGTGAAAGTTGAAGTTCCTGCAGCACCGTCCGGTTCGTTCCCGGATACGTGAACGACACATTGCGAAACTCAAACCCGCCGGTGATCGGCCGCGGCGCAGGCAGCCCATTCGGCTTCGACTCACCGTCGGCTTCATCTCGAAGAACGCGATCAGGTCAGTCAGAAACAGCGCCTGATCCGCGATGCCCGACGCCGTCGAAAACACCTGCTGCAGGTTCGAGCTCGCCTGCTGAATCGCCGTCGTCAGGAACGTGAACTGCCCGATGTCATATCCGCCGCGAATCGTCCGCCAGATCACGTAGACATACGCCCCGTAATAACCCAAGCGTCCCGATAACGCCCAGCAGACCGCCCACAATCAGCTTCGACCGCGACAAGCGTCAACGTCCTCGCGGTAGATCTGGTCGGCCAGCGTCTTGAACCGGTCGGTGAAGAAGCTGCTCAGCCCGAAGAGCTTTACCTCCTTCGCGCCCTCGCGGCTGCCGGCTACCTGCCGCAGATAATCCATCTGCCGCTTCGCCGGCGTCTGCCGGAAGTTCTTCGCATACCCCAGAAACGCATAATGGGTCTCGCCCAGGAACGACGGCAGCACGCCCAGCGCCAGCAGCAGAACCAGCCACGGCGACGCCCACGCCAGCGCGACCGAAAAGGTCATCGTCGTGATCACCTGCTGCAGCAGCCGGCCCATCTGCTGGATCATCGCCAGCCGGTCCGTCGCCTGCACCCGCGCCCGCTCCAGCCGGTCGTAGAAGACGGGATTTTCGTAGGTCGTCAGGTCCAGACGCGCCGCCTGCTCCATCACCTTCACGCTCACATACTGCGTGTAGCGGTTTGCCAGCAGCGAGTCGGAGTAGTCGATCGCCCGCGTCACCAGGCCCAGAAACACATTCAGAACAACCTCAGCCGCCACCAGCTTCCAGAACATCGGCGACAGCGGCCGCCCCCGCAGCACATCCGCGATCCCGTTGATGATGTACTGCGCCACCTTCGCCACGGCAAACGGAAGCGTCGCCACGATCAGCCGCAGCCCAATGCCCCACGTTACCGTCGCTCGCCCTGACTTCCACAGAATCCCGAGCACAGGTGGCATATTCCGCAGGGCGTGCAGACGTTCGCGCCACGGGCTCTGGCCACCGCTAGGGGCTTGCTCGGTCATTCCACCTCAATCCATGTGACGTATCTCAACAGTCGGACGCTAATGGGAACAAGGAAGTTGGCCTACTGCACCTTGCCCTGCGGCCGCAGCCGCCGCAACTCCACCGCACACGCAATCGCATTCGCCGCTGCCAGCTTCAGATTATCCGTCGCCAGCCACAACCAGAAGCGTCGTCCCGCGCTTGCTCCAGACGCCGCCCGCACCCGCGCCAGCACATTCCTCTGTCCCGATGCGCTCAGATTGCTCGGCGGATCGGACTCCGCCGTCACCACCTCGATGTGCTCTCCCGCAAGCGCCTCCTCCACCTGCGCAACCGACGCCGCGCGCTCGAGTTCCACCAGCACCGAAGCCGTGTGCCCATGGAACACGGGCGCGTGAATCACCTGTACTTCGAGCGCCGGCAGCCTGCCTCCGACAGCAGCTCGTAATGCCTCTCAATGCGCCCCTGCACCTCCCCAAACGCGACCTTCGCCTCCTGTCCCAGCTCCGGCAGCAGGTTGAACGCGACCTGCGCGTCGTACTGCTCTCGTGGAAGCTCGTGAAACGAGAGCAGGCTCACCGTCTGCTGGTGCAACTCATCCATGGCCTGTTTGCCATATTCCGATGCCGGCTCCATCACGGTGGCTACAACCTCGCTCACCGGAAGCTTCGCCGCGATCCGGCCCGCCACCAGCGCCAGCATCAGCGCCGCAGGATCAGCCGCCACTACCGCGGCCGTGTTCAGGTCCGGCTGCGCGGAGCCCTTCGCGATCTCAACCCCAGGTGTTCGCATCCACGGTGCTCGAACCAGGACACTCGGCTCACCCTCGAGCGCGCCCGAAAGATCGACGATCGTCGCCCCTGCCCGCCGCGCACTCTGCCAATGCTTCTTTGTCACATCCGGACTGCCGGCGAAAAAAGCAAAATCCAGACCTTCAAACGAAGCGGGGGAGAGTCGCTGGATAAAGGCCGCCTCATCTCCAGCCGCAGCCAGCTGCCCGGCCGCCTCCTCGTCGTCCAGCAGCACCAGCTCCGCCGCCGCCAGCGCCGACTCCCCAATCTCTTCGCTCAGCTCTCTTCCCAGAAGAGAGGAAGCTCCGATCACTCCAACACGCTGCGTCTTGGCTGCCATCTACGTATCCCCACAATGTTCTGAACTCGTCAAAAAGCATCTCCCTCGATCTACTCAACCCTCGCAGCAGGCAGTCGCCTCGATCGTTCCCACGAATACGCCAGCCTCGCCAGCACACCCGAAACAAGATAGCCCGAGCGCGACAATGATCAGGGCATACTCCGAAAACCGAACCACAACCGCCCCCAGGAAAGCCAGGAAAGCCACCAGCTGGAACGGATGCCGCGACCCGAGGTTCAGCTCCTTTCCGCTCCAGAACCGCCACGTGCTCACCATCAAAAATCCCGTAAACAGCACCAGGAGCAACCAGACCAGGGCGATCCATGAGATTGTTGATCGGTGCTCCGTTAAAGCAGTGGACACCGATGCCAGCACACCGGCGCCCGCAGGAATCGGCATCCCAACGAAATACTTCCGGTCCGCTCGTCCCGGGTTGCGCGGCTGCGGGTTGACACTGATGTTGAAGCGCGCCAGCCTGCTCGCGCCGCAGATCAGAAACACGAAACACGCAAACACGCCAAAGTGAATGATCTGGTCGCGCAGCACCGGATGCGTCCAGATCGGCAGCCGCCGGAATCCCCAGATATAGGCCAGAATGCTCGGCGCCACGCCAAACGTCACCACGTCGGCCAACGAATCCAGCTCTTTGCCGAAGTCGCTCGTCGTCCGCGTCATCCGCGCAATCCGTCCATCTACACCATCGAACAGAATCGCAAACCCGATCGCAAGCGCCGCCCGGTCGAAGTACCCCGGCTCCGCAGCAGAACCTTGAATACTCTGCGTAATCGCGTAGTACCCAGCCCCGATATTCAGCGCCGTAAAGAGCGACGGTAAAACATACATCCCGCGGCTTGGCCGACGTCGCGGCCGCCCGTCCTCCGCCCGAGACACTCCTTGTTCGTCCATCAAACCTCCGCGCGTGACGCAGGTGCGGCCTTCGGCAGCTTGTTCTTCGGAATCGCAGCCAGCACCGTCGATCCCCCCCGAACACGCATCCCCGTCTTGACCAGGAGGTCCGCCTCCGCCGGCATGAGAACGTCAACCCGCGATCCGAACTTGATCAGCCCGATCCGCTGTCCACGCTCCACACGGTCGCCGACCTTGACGTTGCAGACAATACGCCGCGCCAGCAGGCCCGCAATCTGCTTGAACCCGACCTCGTACCCGCCCGCGTCGATCACCACCAGCGTCTGCTCGTTGTGCAGCACAGACTCCGCGTTCATCGCATTCATGAACAGACCTTTGCGGAACTCGTACAGCTTCACCACGCCGGCGACCGGCGACCGGTTCACATGCACGTCAAACACATTCAGAAAGATGCTCAGCCGCAGCCTGCTGCCGTTCGGCATCTCCATCCACTCCGCCGCCGTCACAATCCCATCGGCGGGCGACACTATCTGGCCCGGCTCACGCGGAATCACCCGGTTCGGATCACGGAAAAACCACAGGAAAAACGCCGCCAAAAACAACGGCAGCACAGCCAGACCGAGCATATGCGTCAGTACAAAAATGAGCGCGGCCACGACCCCCAGCGCCAACGCATACAAAATTCCGTCACGAACCATAAGTCCGTTCATTATAGAGGTCTGCTAGGTCGCAGCTCACCTCCGCGCTCGATCGTGTGTCTCAGGCCGGGAAAATTCAAAACTGAAACATTTCGCTACGCCGGTGCCCGTCCCCACGCGACCGCATTTACTTCCCGCCATCAACCGGCTCAACCGATGAACTCATCAGCATGGCATCCTCCACCGGCTGCGCATAGTACCCGGGCCGCCGTCCCGAAGTCACAAACCCCAACTCCTGGTAGAGCGCAATTGCGCCCGCACTTCCCGCGCGCACCTCCAGCTCAACGTGCGAAGCGCCCTCCTTCCTGCACCACGCCATCACCGCCGCGCAGAGCGCCCGGCCGACACCAAGGCGTCGAGCTGAAACCGCCACCACAACACTTTCGAGCTCGCCCCGACGCTGGGCGGCAAGCACACTTCCCACCGCGAAACCCAGCAGGCCGCTCTCGGCCTCACTCACGATCAAGCAACGCCGAACCGGCGATCCACCCGACACGATCGCAAGGTACTCCTTCTCGCTCCAGTGCGGAGCTTCCGAAGTCTCACGCTCCAACGCGAGCACCGCGGCGACATCCCCCAGCCGCCCCGGTCGTGGCACCCAACCAGCCATTAACGCCCCGCAGCCCGCTCGGCCAGCCGCGCCAGCATCTCCATCTCCGTCCGCCGCAGATAGTTCGCGTCGCTGCTCCCCACATCGCTGAACTCCCCACGCTCGACCCGCGCCACCACCAGCGCCAGCGCATCAGAAGCCTCGAGCGCGGACACCATCACCGGATCGAGTTCGGTCAGGGCTGCACAGACGCTCTCCTCGCACACCACCACGCTCCCGTCACCAGCCGCATCCACCACTGCGTCGCGCGTGAGCAGCGCCTCCATCGGCGGCTCCCCAGCCTCGTACCGCCCATAAAAGAACTCGCCTCGCCCGGCGTCCAGCAGCGCGTGCGTCCTGCCCTGCGACCCGTCGCCCTTCTGCGCCAGAACAAAGAGCCGCGAGACCGCCACCAGCGGCAGAGCCGCCGCTTCGCACAAACCCTTCGCGGCTGCCATACCCACCCGAACCCCGGTAAACGAACCCGGCCCTGCAACCACGCCCACCCCTCCGAGATCACGTGGCGCCCAACCCTGACGCCCCATCATCCGCCGAAGCTCCGCGATCAGCCGCTCCGACGCAGTTCTCCCCGGAAGCCTGACCATCTCCACAATGGGCTCCGGCATCCCGGTATCGGCGAGTGCAACCGATCCGTCCTGTCCACACGTATCCACCAGAAGCAGCTTCAACTCCGTTCCCTCCCCAAGCCGATCATAGCTGCCCCCATGCGTGTCCTTCCCTGGCTACATCCACCTCGGACCGCCACTCGAAGAGGCACACCGCCTCGCACAAGTGGCCAGACCACATACCGCGCATGTGGTTGCCTTACCTCACCCTTCCTTCACTCCCCACGTTGAAGTCAATGGATATCTCCACTTGCGTGTCTCTCCACCGTCCGAGCCCGGTTCGCACGGGCCCGATTGGTCACATCACTTCCTGCAGGTCAACAATCCTTCGGGGAGGTTTCCTTGACACATCTACGCCAAAAACCGCTATTCTCATCCTTCAAGACCACCGGGCGCAAACCCAGCGGCCTGCCTCTAAACGGCGTACCTTTGTCGCGCGCATGCGCATTCCGCGGGAGTCTCCAGATATGCCCACCAGGGTCGTTCGCGCGTCATCTCCAGCCCACATCGTCAGCGCCCCGGAAAGCCCCAACGTGCGCTGGTTCGTCTGCTTCCTCCTCTTTCTCGCCACCACCATCAACTACATGGACCGCTCGGTCTTCTCCCTCATCGAGCCGCTGCTCCACAACCTCCCCTTCATGGGCTGGAACTTCGCCGCCGACCACTACCACCAGGCCGTCTTCGACAACAACTACGGCAACATCGTCATCTGCTTCCAGATCGCCTACGGCGTCGGCTTCCTCTTCGCCGGCCGCATCATCGACAAGCTCGGCACCAAGATCGGCTATGCCCTCGCCATCGGCATCTGGGCGCTCGCCTCCATGAGCCACTCGCTCGTCACCTCGGTCGTCGGCTTCTGCATCGCCCGCATCTTCCTCGGCCTCGGCGAATCCGGCAACTTCCCCGCCGCCATCAAGGCCACCACCGAGTGGTTTCCCACCGAAGAGCGCGCCCTCGCCATCGGCCTCTTCAACTCCGGCTCCAACGCCTCCGCTCTTCATCGCTCCCGCTGCTCGTCGCCGCTGTCACCGTCGCGCTGCGGCTGGCGCGCCGCCTTCATCTCCACCGGCTCCATGGGCCTCATCTGGCTCGTCGTCTGGCTGCTCTTCCCCTACAACCGCCTGCGCCGCGGCTCCACCCAGACCCAGGCCGACCTCTGCCACGCATCCCGGCCGACAGCAAGCCGGCTCGTCCCACTCTTCGCCCATCTCTCGTCACCGCGGCATCTGGGCCTTCTCCATCGCCAAGGGCCTCACCGACCCCGTCTGGTGGTTCTATCTCTTCTATCTCCCCAAGTTCCTCAACCGCAACTACGGCCTCGACCTCAACCACGCCTACTGGTACATCGTCAGCGTCTACGTCGTCTCGACCGTCGGCTCCATCTCCGGCGGCTGCGCTCTCCGGCTTGCGCATGAACCGCGGCCACTCCGTCAACTACGGCCGCAAGTTCGCCATGCTGGTCTGCGCCGTCTGCGTCCTGCCCATCATGCTCGTGCCGCATATGGGCGACAGCTCTTCCCCGCACAACGCCTGGCCCGCCATCGCTGCTCATCGCGCTGGCCGCCGCCGCGCACCAGGGCTGGTCCGCCAACCTCTTCTCCACCCCCACCGACATGTTCCCCTCGACCGCCGTCTCCACCGTCGTCGGCATCGGCGGCGCCGCCGGAGCGGTCGGCGGCGCCGTCTTCACCTGGGTCGTCAAGCACAACCTCTCGCTCCACCCGCTGCTCGTCTTCGCCCTGGCCGCCTGCGCTTACCTCATCGGCGCTCGCCATCTTCCAGCTGCTCGTGCCGCAGCTCGGCGTGCCGCGCGAAGCCACGCTGCATAACAACCACGTCGACCAGCGCATGGACCAGCAGATCACCATCGCAACCCGGCCTGCAAGCCGTGTTACGCTGAGCCCACACACGGAAAGAGGTCGCGGCTTCGAAGCGAGAGGCGCAAGGCGAACGAGCGCGACGGCCACAGCCAGCTCACCCTGCAGGTCGTCGAGCACGTCCGCGGCCTGATCTCCACCGGCGAGGTGCACCCCGGCGACCGGCTTCCGCCCGAACGCGAACTCGCCCGCGAGCTGAAGATCAGCCGCTCCTCCCTCCGCGCCGGCATCGGCTTCCTCTCCGCCATGGGCGTGCTCAAGAGCCGCCACGGCGCCGGAACCTTCGTCTCCTCCGGCCCGCCCGCGCTCGACTCCAGCTCGCTCTCCGTCCTCGGCGCGCTGCACGGCTTCCTGCCCTGGCAGATGTTCGAGGCGCGCCTCGTCATCGAGTCCAACGTCGCCTCCCTGGCCGCCGAACGCGCCACCGACGAGCACATCGCCGAGCTCGCCGAAGAGGTCGCCGAGATGTACGCCTCGCTCGGCGATCCGCAGGAGTACCTCATCCACGACGTCCGCTTCCACCGCACCATCGCCCGCGCCGCCGGCAATCCCATCCTCGCCGCGCTCATGGAGACCATCACCGCCAATCTCTACGACGGCCGCCAGCATCACCGTCGACAACTCGCAGGACCTGAAGGAGTCCGCCGAGATGCACCGCGAGATCTACCGCGCCATCCGCTCCCACAACCCGCCCCAGGCCAGGCTCGACCATGGAGCAGCACCTCAACCTCGCCCGCATGGCGCAGGCCGCCGAATCCGATCCCCGCCACCCGTCAGCCGACGACCGATCTCGCCCGCAGCATCAATCGATCCTGAGCGAAGCCCTAGCTCAAACTCACCTCGCAAACTGACTCAGGAACAGCCGCCTGCACCGCCGGAATCCAGACCGGGAGTGGCTTCAGCTCGCCAGACCCGCCTGCTAAACTCGCCCCTCCCCTGCTAAACTGAAGCCTGCACCCATCCCATGCCTGACGCCCCAGAAAAAGTTCTACCTCACCACGCCGATCTACTACGTCAACGCGCGCCCGCACATCGGCCACGCCTACACCACCATCGCCGCCGACGTCATCGCCCGCCGCCACCGCCTGCTCGGCGACGATACCTTCTTCCTCACCGGCACCGACGAGCACGGCCAGAAGATCGAGCGCTCCGCCGCCGCCGCCGGCATCCCGCCGCAGCAGTTCGCCGACCAGGTCTCCGGCCAGCTTCGCGACGCTCTGGGAGCGCATGGGCATCACCTACGACGACTTCATCCGCACCACCGAACCCGCGCCACAAGCGCGGCGTCCAGAAGCTCTTCCAGATCCTCAAAGACCGCGGCCACATCTATCTCAGCACCTACACCGGCCAGTACTGCGTCTCGGACGAAGGCTTTCGTCGACGGCCCCCCCGGCACCACGCTGCCCCGATGCGGCCGCCCACCGAAACCGTCACCGAAGAGAACTACTTCTTCCGCCTCTCCGCCTACCAGCTCCCCCTCATCGACCTCATCGAATCCGGCGCAGCTCCGCATCCAGCCCGAAGCCCGCCGCAACGAAGTCCTCAGCTTCCTCCGCGGCAACACCAGCTTCAACACCTCAGTCCCAAATACCTCAATCCCAAACACCTCCGTCCCAAACACCCCAACCCCCAACCCCGCACCCGTCTCTGCCGTCATCCTGAGCGAAGCGAAGGATCCCGAAGCCGCCAACTCCCCCACGGACGCCAAGCCCCTTTCAACCATAGATCCGACTTCGGACGAGCCACCAACCTTACCCGCAACCCCCCTCCCCCGACCGCCGCCGGAACCCCCTACGTCCCCGGCTCCCTCCACGACCTCTCCATCTCCCGCACCAGCTTCAAGTGGGGCATCCCCGTCCCCGGCAACGCCAAGCACGTCATCTACGTCTGGCTCGACGCCCTCGCCAACTACATGACCGCCATCGGCTACGGCAGCGACAGCCCCGGAAGACATCGCCAAGTTCGAAAAGATACTGGCCCGCCGACCTCCACCTCGTCGGCAAGGAGATCATCCGCTTCCACTGCGTCTACTGGCCCGCCTTCCTGCTCGCCCTCAATCCCGCCACTGCCGTCAGTTCCACGACCGACAGAGACACCCCACCTCCGGCAGCAGTCCCTTCTGCTGTCATTCTGAGCGAAGCGAAGAATCCCGAAAGCGCCGGACTCACCGAGACAGCCAAACCCCTTTCCGCCACAGAACCGGGTGCCCCACCCTCTGCGCAGTCTTACCGCGCAAAGGGTGGAGTATCGGACGAAGTCCGACCGCCTTCCGCCGAGGTGTCGCAGCTCTCCCTGGAGCAACACAAAGCCTGGGCCGAGAAGATGCTCCCCAAGGCCATCACCGCCCACGGCTGGCTCCTCTTCGAAGACTCCAAGATGTCGAAGTCCAGCGGCAACATCGTCCGCACCGAAACCATCCTCGACGCCTTCGGCGAGCACGTCTACAAAAAGCAGTTCCCCGACTCCACCAAAGCACGAGCAGGACCTCTTCGCCTCCGACGTCCTCCGCTACTTCCTCCTCCGCGAAATCCCCTTCGGCCAGGACGGCAGCTTCTCCTTCGACGCCCTCATCACCCGCTACAACGCCGACCTCGCCAACGGCTACGGCAACCTCGTCAGCCGCACGCTAGTCGATGATCGCAAAGTACTTCGAGGCGATCATGTCCGGACGGAAGCGCTCGAGCATGCATCACGAGCGAGCTCCATCGCTCGTAGTTTGCGGAACTTGGCAGGTCGCCTGAGGCATTTCGCGAACTCTACCGAAGCGCATTGCCACAGCACTTGATGCTCGGATCGCTACTGTCGTCGACACATGCAGATCTTGAAGATCATGCACTTTCAGCATGCGCGCTGATCGCACTCACGAGTACTCGCTGTCGATCAGACGGATACGTTACTCTCGGTACAGCCCGTGGAAGCATCGCCAAATTGGCCAGTCGAGACAGCAAAGCACATCGATGCTGAGGTCCTCTACATCGCCGCCGAATCCATCCGCATCATCACCGCCCTCCTCTACCCCATCCTCCCCTACGCCACCGCCAAAGTCTGGGCCCAGCTAGGCCTCGGCGACATCGAACAAGCCGCCGCAACGGCGAACTGAAAAATCTCACAATGGGGCGGCCTCAAACCCGGCACCAAACTCGGCCCCCTCTCCCCCATCTTCCCCCGCGCCGACAAAGGACTCGCCCAGATCATGACCGACATGGAACAGAACACCGCCAGCTCCCAACCAGGAGACCCACGGCCCCCGCACAGTCAACTCCCGGCGAAGCCCGGCCCACGCTCGCACCGAGCTCCGCGAGTCACCGATCTCCACCACCGCAACCCCGGCAAACCTCGCTCGACCCCACCCACCCCGCCGCCCCGCCCCGCAGCGGCTCCATCGCCGAGCGCAACCCCAGCACCCAGGTCGGCGGCTCCGCCTCGCCTACCGCTCAACTCCACAAGCCACCGACCCACACCGAAGCCTACGCCTCCGGCCTCTTCGCCTCCGCTCAAAGCTCACAGCCCATAGCTCATAGCTCAGCAGCAACCAGCCATCTCCCGACAGCCACCAACCAGATCACCATCGACGACTTCGCCAAAGTCGAGCTCCGCGTCGCCAAAGATCCTCGTCGCCGAGCGCATCCCCAAGGCCGACAAGCTTCTCCGCCTCGAAGTCGACCTCGGCTACGAAAAGCGCCAGATCCTCTCCGGCATCGCCGAGTGGTACACCCCCGAGGACCTCATCGGCCGCAACATCGTCGTCATCACCAACCTCGCCCCCCGCAAGATGCGCGGCCTCGAGTCCCACGGCATGCTGCTCGCCGCCTCCGCGGGCGAAGACGGCAAGCCCGTCCTCGCCACCTTCGCCGATTCTGACCATATCGAAGTGGGGGCACGCCTGAAGTAACGCAGCCCGGTTACGCATGGAGCTTCAACAAAGAGAATAGATCCCCTTCGCAGCGATCCCCCGCCGACTCCTTTACATCTCACCTTGCATAAAAGGAGATCGGCCCATATGAAGCTCCAATCTGCGACGCCCGTCTTGGTGTGCCTCGCTCTCACTGCAGCAGCCTTTGGCCAGGCGCCCTATCCGAATCCGGGAACCGTTCCCCCGGCCCACACCTACACCGCAGCGGGTGATGGTGCCATCATCGCCTCCTTCATCGACGGCCCCGGTCAGGATAACGACCGCATCCGCCTCTACGACACCAGCTCCGGTTACGTCTCGGCATGGCTCGCTCCCTCTCACGAGACCGCTGCTGGAACCACATTCAGCCTTGGCAACGTCTTTTCCGGAGACAATCTCGTCTTTGAAATCGAAAACAACAACCCTGTCGATGCGAATCAGGTCTTTGCCTCCGATCCCAACATCAGTACCGATGGGTTCACCCACTTGTACTCCTACTCGCTCGGAAATGGCCTGATCTACGCCGGCTTTGAGGATATCCCTCAGGGCTTCTCGTTTTCCGGAGCCTCCTATAACGACGACAACTTCCTCATCAGCAACGTGCTCCAGGCAGATCCAATCGCCACTTCGACACCCGAGCCGGGCTCTCTGCTCCTGCTCGGTACGGGCGTACTCGGCGTCGCCGGGACGTTGCGCAGACGCATCATCGCCTGACTCCCATGGAGTGCCGGGGAGGCCGACACATCGGCTTCCCCTACATGGAAGGCCGAAGCTCACCCAACATCTCCCTATGGTTGCCGAACACCAATCCGCTTCCAGGTTGGCGCATGTCCGCTGCGGGATCGCTACAATGGATGTAGGGCAAGAGATCACCGAGACCGGAGCGGGTTCGACCAGCTGAAAACCGGACGGTCTGCAATGGAGTTCTACGGAACCAGCACTATCTTGGTCCGGACCTAACTTGCCTTGTTTGAATATTTTGCGCGAAATGCGCCGGGGTGGGGTGGTCACATCTTATGCTGATCGACTCCCATGCTCACCTAGACTTCTATGACGACGCCGAACGTGACGACGTCCTCCGTCGCGCCCACGCCGCCGGCGTGGAAACCATCCTCGCCATCGGCATCGGCGACGGCCCCGACACGATGCACCGCGCGCTCGAACTTGCCAACGGGCGCAACCTCTCGACCGAACCCGGCCTCCCCCGCATCTTCGCCACCGCCGGCATCCACCCGCAGGAGGCCGCCAACGCCACCCCCGACGCCCTCGAAAAGCTCTCGCGCCTCCTCGCCGACCCGCTCATGCATCGCCGTCGGCGAGATCGGCCTCGACTACTACCACGTCGAAAACCCCGAGACCGCCATCCAGAAGCCGCCTTCATCGCCCAGATGCAGCATCGCCGCCGCCGCCCGCAAGCCCATCATCATCCACTGCCGCACCTCCGAGCTCGCCACCCCCGCCGCCAAAGCCCGATTCGGCCCCGCCGACGCCTGGGAAGATCTCCTCGCCCTGCTCGCCGAACACTGGCAGCCCACCGGCCTCCCCGGCATCATGCACTGCTTCTCCGGCACCGTCGACAGGCCCGCCGCTCGCTCGCACCTCGGCTTCTATCATCTCCTTCGCCGGCAACCTCACCTACCCGGCCGCCAGCCCGATCCGCGAAGCCGCCGCAGCCGTCCCCGCCGACCGCATCCTCGTCGAGACCGACGCCCCCTTCCTCGCGCCCATCCCCCACCGCGGCGAGCGCAACGAGCCCGCCCTCGTCACCCACACCGCCGCAGCCCTCGCCGAGCTCCGCGGCATCTCACCCGAAGAGCTCGCCGCCATCACCACCGCCAACTTCCACACGCCTGTTCCCACACCACACGCTCCTGACATAATGGACACCGCACCGAACGAGAGAGGATCAAACATCCATGGCATCCGATAACAGCTTCGACGTCGTCAGCAAAGTGGAACTTCAGGAAGTCAAGAACGCAATCGACCAGGCCTCCAAAGAGGTCCACGCCCGCTTCGACCTCAAGGACTCGAAGTCCAAGATCGAGCTCGAAGGCACCGAGACCATCCAGCTCGCCAGCCAGGACGACTACACGCTCAAGGCCGTCATCGAGATCCTCGTCGCAGAAGCTGGTCAAGCGCGGCGTCTCGCTCAAGAACCTCGAGTACGAGAAGATCGAGCCCGCCTCCAACTCCTCCGTCCGCCAGAAGATCAAGCTCGAAGCAGGGCATCCCCTCCGACAACGCCAAGAAGATCGTCGCCGCCATCAAGGACTCGAAGAAGAAGGCGCAGGCCTCCATCCAGGGCGACACCGTGCGCGTCGTCAGCAAGGACCGCGACGTCCTGCAGGAGATCATGGCGCTGCTGCGCGGCAAAGACTTCGGCGTCGACCTGCAGTTCACCAACTTCCGCTCGAACTAACGCGGCGCTGCTCCGGGTCGCTGTTTTCCGTCCTATTCAACATTGCGCCACAAACTTCAGCTTGGTAGCGTGCTTCACGCGCATGCGGATCAGATGCCCGACGCCGCCATTGCACCTCCTGATACTCTCATCTACAAGCGTGAGCACCCTCTCCAT
Organism: uncultured Acidobacteriaceae bacterium; assembly: GCA_963778445.1. Taxonomy (GTDB): domain Bacteria; phylum Acidobacteriota; class Terriglobia; order Terriglobales; family Acidobacteriaceae; genus Edaphobacter. Next base: position 456,053 of record CAVZUG010000002.1, read on the forward strand.
CGCGACCGCCAAGGAGGTCTTCGACCTGCTCCGCGACGATCTCGCCGCGATCGAGCAGGAGTTCGCCGCACAGTCCGCCTCCGACGTCGCAGTCATCACCGACATCGCCACAGTACCTGATCGCCGGCGGCGGCAAGCGCATCCGTCCCCTGCTGCTGCTGCTCTCGGCCAAGGCGCTCGGCTGCACCACTCGCAGCCGCATCCGGCTCGGCGCCGTGGTCGAGATGCTGCACACCGCCACCCTCGTCCACGACGACATCATCGACGAGGCCGACACCCGCCGCGGCCGCCCCTCCTCCAACACCACCTGGGGCAACTCCAAATGCGTGCTCGCCGGCGACTGGCTCTACATGCAGGCCTTCTCCACCGCGCTCGAGGAGCGCAACTTCCGCGTGCTCGACCTGCTCATCTCGCTCACCCAGCAGATGGTCGAGGGCGAGCTGCTGCAGATCGAGAAGCTCGGCCACCTGATCAACGAAGAAGAGTACTTCGACCTCATCTTCCGCAAGACCGCCTGCCTCTTCAAGGTCTCCATGCAGCTCGGCGCCGCCATCGCGCGACGCACCATGCGACGCTCGGACGAGATCGAATCCCAGCATGGGCGAGTACGGCCGCAATCTCGGCCTCGCCTTCCAGATCGTCGACGACGTCCTCGACCTGACCGCCGCCGAAGATGTTCTGGGCAAGCCCGTCGCCAGTGACCTGCGCGAAGGCAAGGCCACCCTGGCCGTCATCCACGCTCTCGAGCGCGGCACCGGCGCCGACCGCGAAGCCATCCGCACCGTCCTCGCCGACCGCAGCTTCAGACGCGTCTCGCACCCGCAGATTCTCGAGATCCTCCACCGCCACGGCTCGATCGAGTACGCCATGGACACCGCCTGCGCCTACGCCGAGGCCGCCCGCCTCTCCATCGCCGACCTGCCCGACTCCGAGGCCAAACGCGCGCTGCTCTGGGTGCCCGGCTTCGTCACCACCCGCGACCGCTAACTCTCAGTCTTCGTCGGTCTCCGATCCGCCGCGCCACTTCGAGTTGCGCCACGCCTCATCTTGCCGTTGCCCTGCTCCACCAGCATCTCGATCCTTCCCTCCGCCGCATCCAGCTCGCTGCTTGCACGCTGCCGAGAGCCGCACCCCCTCCTCAAACAGCCGCACCGAATCCTCGAGCGTCAGTTCTCCCCGTTCCAGCTGCTCCACCACAGCCTCCAGCGCCGTCAACTGCTCCTCAAAGGTCGCCATGGTCGGTTATCTCCCCTCCGGCTCTTTGAGCAGCAGCGACTCGAGCACCTGTACCGCGGCTGCTGTACTTTCCGAACGGCGCGCTTACCTGCGCCCCCTGGACGTGCGCTCTCGCTTGCGTCAGCATCTCCTGCGCGATCGCGACCCCCTCGGCCCGTGACGCCTCCGGACTCCCGGCCGCAGACATCCGCTGCCATGATCTCCTCCGGCATGCTGACGCCCAGGTCGTTCTTCATGAACTGCGCATTTTTCAAGCTCGTCAGCGGCCAGATGCCCGCAATCACCGGAATCCGGAACTGCTCAATCCGGCGCAGAAACGTCTCCAGCAGGCGCAGATCGAAGACGGGCTGCGTGATGCAGAACTCCGCGCCGGCCTCGACCTTGAGCTCAAATCTGCCGAATCTCCTGCTCAATATCCGGCACGCCAGGATTCGCTGCCACTGACACCGTAAAACCCGTCGATCCGCCGATCGAACTGTTTCCAATGTCCAACCCGTGATTCAGACCCTGCACCACCCGAACCAGGCCGATCGCATCCACATCGAACACCGCCGTCGCATGCGGATAGTTGCCCATCTTCGGGGGATCGCCCGTCAGGCAGAGAATGTTCTTCAGGCCGATCGACGACGCGCCCAACAGATCGCTCTGAATACTCAGCATATTGCGGTCGCGGCAGGTGTAGTGGAGCACCGTCTCGATCCCGACATGCTGCTGGATCTGCACGCACAGGCTCTGCGCGCTCATACGTGCGCTGGCCCTGGGGCTGTCCGGCACATTGATCGCATGCACGCCGAGGCTATACAGATCGCCGCGCCTTCCAGCTCCTTGCTGCAATCAATCCCCCGCGGCGGCACAATCTCCACCAATGTGCAGAATCGACCTGACAGCGATCATCGATCCGATCCGTCGAGCGCTCCCCCAGCGCCGGCGGCTGCACAGCGCTTACCGCTTCGGCGCCGTCGTCTGCTGTCTCGATAGTCTCTGGCGCCTGTCGCCTGTGCCTCCATCGCCCGCAGTGCACCGCGAATGGCACGAATATGGGCCGGCGTTGTTCCGCAGCATCCGCCGACGAAGTTCGCCCCGGCCCGTACTGCTTTGCGCGCGAAGCTGCCCATGTACTCCGGCGATGTCATATAGATCGAGCGTCCATCGACCGACTTCGGAACACCCGCATTCGGCATCGCAGCCAAGGGCAAGGTCGTCACGGCGCGCATGCGCTCGATCACGCGCAGCACCGTCTGCGGGCCGTCGCTGCAGTTGCAACCCAGTCGCGTCGACCCCCAGCTCTGTCAAGTCGTCGTGGCAATCTGCTCAGGCGACGAACCATCCGGACAGTTCCCGTCCTGCATCCACCGTAACCATCACGATCAGCGGGAGGCCCGGCGCAACCTCTCTCGCCGCTCGGACGACGGCCTCGGCTTCGTTGGAGAGACGGCAACGTCTCCGCAATCAGCAGGTCGGCTCCCACACCCGGTCCCCCCTCCGCGAGCGCCCGGATCTGCGCGGCAAACGCGGCCTGTGCCTCATCGGCACTTGCGCTCTCACCCGGTTCCACACGCACGCCGAGCGGTCCGAGAGCCCCGCCCACAAAGGCCTCCATCGACTGCTTGCTGCGAATCTCGGTCACACACTCCCGCGCGATTCGGACGCCCGGCGGCATTGATCTCGCGCAGCTTCTCTTCCAGGCCGAAGCGCCGAGTCGGAACGCATTCGCGCCGAACGTATTCGTCTCGATGATCTGCGCGCCGGCATGCAGGTACTCCTCGTGAATGACACGAACCATCTCCGGTTGCGACAGGTTCAGTTCGTCGAAGCAGCGATTGATGAAGATCCCACGCGAGTACAGCATCGTCCCCATGGCGCCGTCGCACAGAACCGTTCGCGCTGCAAAGAGATCCTTCGCAGAAGCGGCGCCTACAACCGAGCTCTCGACATCAACGGCCATCGTACCCATACCTCATTGACTTCCCTTATGCTGTCGCCTGTCTCTCCATCTTAGGGCACCTCTCGCGACAGTCCAAACGAAGGCGCGGAAGCTCAGGAGCCGGCGTATCCGTCCTCTCTGCTTTGGTATACTTAGGCTCGACTCACCTACCGTGAGATCACCTCGGCAAGAGCGCAGGTTGGAGCTGTTCACGTTGAAGATTCGTCGTCCGTTTACCAAGTCCTTCCGCGCGCAGTGCTTCTCCGGCATCCTGATCGCTCTCGCAACCCTCGGCCTCAGCTCGTGCGGACAGCAGTTTTATCGCTTCCCGCAATACACCTTCGCCGGGCGTCCCATTCCGCCCAGTCAGCTTGCAAATCGTGTCATGGTCTCTGTGACGGCGAACGGCTCGTCGGGCGGAAGTCTTCAGATCCTGGATGCTCTGCGCGACATCCGGAACAACGTCCAGGATACGATCCGTCAGTTTGCCATCAGCGGCTACGCCTCGCGGCTTTCCGAACCTCATCCTCAACTTCCCGGAGCAGGTTCGCGGATACGTCTACTCAGCCTCCGACGGCAGCCTTACCCTGGTCAACTACGGCACAGAGGCCGTTGGTAGCTCCGCCGGCACCTTCCCCGGTTCCGCCTCGGTCGCCGTCCCCGCCAGCTTTGCCAATATCTACTCTGCGCAGGAGTCCTCGGGCCAGCTTGCCCTCCTCGACAGCACCACCTCCCGCACATACGTGCTCAATCTCCCGAATGTCTACCGCGTCGCGGTCAATCAGGGCAACAGCGTCGTTCTGGCGATGGTCCGAAACTCGAACTCCCTCTACCGTGTGCTCAAGCTCAATGCGAACCAGCCTTCTCCTCCGGGGGCCGTCGACTGCCAGCCCTACAACCTCCCCGTCTACTGCGTCGTGCCGGTGCCTGGCGCTTACGACCGGCCCATCGGTGCCTACTTCTCTCTCGACGGAACGACGGCCTACGTCCTCAACTGCGGCCGCGAATGTGGCGGCGCTACCTCCAGCGTCACACTGATTCAGCAAGCCCCACTGAACATCAATGTCATCCCCACATCAACGCCGTACCCTTCACCGGTCATCAGCGTCGTCCCGGTACCCGGCGGTGTGACGACCTCCGTCTCCGACGGCAACACGCTCTATATGGCCGGTCAGCAGCTTCAACCGGACGGCCTCTTCGCCGGCTTCCTGTCGACGATGAGCCTGGCCACCAACACCATCACGGGTCAGTACTCGATCTCAGACGGCAATCACACCAAGCTGCTCTTCGCCGACGACAACACCCTGTGGGTCGGGTTCGCAGTTCTGCGCCACCGGCGAGCGCGCGAAGCTCGGGCAGAACTACAACTGCCTCACTCGCTTTGACCTCGGTGCGAAGACGGCGCAGGTGATTCCGGCCAATGTGGTGCCCGGGTCCACCGATACGAGCAAACAGGTTCCGTACACCAACGAGAACGGTAACCTGTACTACTACGGCGATCTCACCGGCCTGTGCTGGGTACAGAACCTCCATAAGGTCTATACCGCGTACGGCGGCCAGGTGCACGCCTTCAATACCGCTGACGGCTCCGAGATCAACAACTACAACATCACGGTGCAGGGTACGGCGCTCGATGTGGCCTACATGGACGCGCTCACCAACGCTGCCGATTAGTTCACGGGCCGCTCCGTCCTAGTGGAGCTCGCAGGGCGGAATCACTTCGCCTTGCGAGCCATGTTGTGTTACGCACCAAAGCAGTCTGTGAATCTTGAGCGTGTGCGATTGTTCGCACCTTGTGACGGTCTCACGCTGTCCACGTTCGATTCATCCCACTCGCACTCACGCTCTCTCGATGGAGAGCAGAGGTACTGCGACTTAAGTACCGTGCCATTCGTGAAATCGTCGTCTATCGCTTAAAAAAGGGATCTCCGTGGAGGTTGGGGCAAACCAACTGCGACCTGCGTGCGTACACGGTATGTTCTCGCAACTCCAACATCCCGTACCACTAACGCAACAGAAGAGGTGCTTCATCGTGGAAACGAAGATCGATCTTCCTAATTTCGGACGCTCCAGGCGCAGCTTCCTGGCCGGGGCCGGCGCCCTCGGAGCAGCCGTAGTCATCGCGGGCTGCAATGACAGTGGAAACAATGCGTCGCCCTCGCCCTCCCCTACCCCTACCCCCACTGCCCCCACCGACGTGGACATCCTGAACTTCGCTCTGAATCTCGAGTACCTCGAGGCTGAGTTCTACCTGCGCGCCGCGACGGGCAAGGGCCTGGCCACCGCGGACATCGGCGCAAAACCCGGCGCAGTCACCGGCGGAACCCAGGTTCCAAACGTCACCTCGGCCCAGCAGAACATCCTCAACGAGATCGCCTACGACGAGCAGTCGCATGTGCAGTTTCTGCGCAAGGCTCTCGGTTCCGCAGCGGTGGACCGTCCGGCCATTGATCTGACCTTCTTCGGCCCCCTCGCCACTGCCGCGAAGATTACAGGCACGTTCAATCCCTTTGGTGACTTCTACAGCTTCCTCGTCGGTGCATTTGTCTTTGAGGACGTTGGCGTGACCGCCTACCACGGTGCTGCACCTGCCCTCACCGATTCCGGACACCTCTCGGCAGCGGCCGGCATCCTTGCCGTCGAGGCGTACCACGCGGCATACGTCCGTACCGCGCTCACTGGCCTTGCCATCAGTATGGCGGCCACCAAGACACCCTTCCCCTACTTCGACGACGCAAACCTGGTCTCCGCACTTCGAGGAACCCTGGGCGGCGGCAACGAAACTCCCCTTGTGCTCCCAACCTCAACCTCCACGCCCAGCGCGATCGTCGCGGCGGATAGCACAAATGCAATTGCCTTCAACCGCACCACCGATCAGGTCCTTCACATCGTCTACGGTGCGCCCTCTGCTCCGAACGTCAAGAGTGGCGGCTTCTTCCCCAACGGCTTGAACGGCACCATCACCGTAACCTCGGCATAAGGACAAACGACAATGGCAAATCTTGAAACGCAAAAAGTAGATGAAATCCTCGCCAGCCGCCGGTCGATGATGCTGGGTGGAACGGCGCTCGCCGCTCTGGCTCTCGCCGGAACCGCCCGCGCGCAGACCGCTACCGTCACCGATAACGACATCCTCAACTTCGCCCTCAACCTCGAGTACCTCGAGGCCAACTTCTACTACCTCGCTGCGTTTGGCACAACCATCGACGTCCAGAACGCAGCCTCCAAAGCCGCTGGTGCTGCCGTCCTGGGCATTACCGGAACCGGCACACAGGGGACGGTCTCCGTCAAAGCGAACGCACAGGTCCCCTTTTCCACCATCCAGGTAGGCTCGTATGCGGTCGAGACCGCCATCGAGGAGGGCAAGCACGTCAGCTTCCTGCGTACCACGCTCGGCTCCGCTGCCGTCGCTCAACCCGCTATCGATCTCAATGCTGCCTTCAATACTCTCGCTGGCGCTGCCACGATCGGAGCATCGTTCGATCCGTTTGCCAGTGATGCGAACTTCCTCATTGGCGCGTATGTCTTCGAGGACGTCGGCGTCACCGCCTATCACGGTGCTGCTCCGCTGTTCACAACATCAACGACAGGAAAGGCCTACCTGAGCGCTGCCGCAGGGATTCTCGCGGTCGAAGCGTACCATGCAGGCCTCATTCGCACTGCAATCTACGCCATGGACCCCGACGGCTCCAAGGGCCTCCAAGGGTTGACTCAGAAGATCTCAACCCTGCGTGCAGCACTCTCATTGGCAGCACTCTCCACTGCCCCCAAGCCAGATGACATCGGCGTCGGCAGCCAGCAGGTCGTTCTCGCCGGCGCCGCCGCCGCGAGCGCCAGCACCCTTGTCGATGCGGACGCAAACGTGGTCGCCTTCAGCCGTAACACAACGCAGGTCCTCAATATCGTTACCGGCGGCGGCGCGATCAACGGCACCACAACGGTATCCCCAGCCAAGGGAGTCTTCTTCCCCAGTGGACTCAACGGAACCATCAAATAACCCAGGACGTCTTCCGAACACTCCAGTCAAACCCGGGCGCGATTCGAACTCAGTTACTTGAGTTCAAGTCGCGCCCGATCTCTTTGCAATGAGCGTATCGGGGCTGACCATAACGTTGACGATCGTGACCAATCGCCTTCGGGGAGGCTCACCGGTCATCCGGTAGAGCTACCGCTTCCTCCGCTCGCTAACAATAGCCTGCATCGGGACGTCCGGGATCGGCACCATCGCCGGCTCAGCCAGGTTCGCCGCAACCACCTTGTTGTGGCCGCCCCTCTTCGCCTCGTAAAGCGCCGCATCGCTCGCATCGAGCAGGCTCTGCCAGTTCCAACCACACTCTACCGAGGAGCTGACGCCGAAGCTCGCCCGCACCTGGATCGCCTCACCCCGATACTGGATATCAAGTGCTTCCACCTGCGAGCGCAGTCGCTCTGCGACGACCAGTGCCTCTTGCATCTCCGTATCCGGCAGAAGTATGCAGAACTCATCTCCACCCATCCTGGCGATAGAATCCCGGTCGCGCAGCGCCTCCTGAAGGCTCGCTGAGACGGCCTGCAGCACGGCATCGCCTCCCCCGTGTCCGAGCTGATCGTTGACCCGCTTCATTCCATCCAGGTCCATCGAGATCGTCGCCAGACGCCCACGCATACGCATCGAGCGAAAGGTCTCCTTCACCGCAATGCGTTTGAAAGCCCACCGGTTCAGCAGCCCGGTTAGTTCATCGATCTGCGCCCGCCACAGCAGCTCCAGCCGCAGCTTGCCTGTGGCGATAAAAAAGAACCCAAATGTCGTAGCGCTGCTCGCCAGCAGCATGCCGCAGAACCAGACGACCGCCATCTCCCGGGCTGCTGCCGCATATCCGGGCGACCCGTATCGGAGCGTCACGGCGACGCCCATCAGGTGAACGACCGCGTACATCGAGAGCGCGACCCCGGTAAACCAGCCGGCCGGCTCCACTCCTTCGCCCGAGAAGCTGAAGACCGCAGAGGCGATCAGCGCCGTCTGCACGCCGAGCACGGCGCCCACCAGCAGCAAGGCAGCGGGGTACTCGATGCGCATAGACATCAGGTAGAACGCGCCGCTCGCCCCCACAACAAACAGCACCCACTGCAACCGCCACAGCAGCTTGCCGCGATCCAGCAACTCGGTAAAGCTGCGATGGAGCATCACCAGACCGGCAATCATCAGCGCGGAACTTCCGGCGCCTGCGACCCCGGCAGGCAGACGCGCCTCACCAATCCGCAAAAGCAACGCCGCTGCCCAGGTCAGATTCGCAAATGCGAACCACACCGCAGCCTTGGACCCGCCGAAGATTCTCGCGCTGACAAAGACCGCTCCCGCATACAACACAAACAGCATCAGGTTGACTGTGACCAGTGTGGAAATTTGCATCAGGCCCGCTCTCTCGGCGAGCGCCGCGTATGGCGTTTGCAGCAGCTCGACCAGGTACCTGATGGGCAACGGAACTTCAACGGCAAAACTTCCTCCCGGGATTGGAGCTCGACAATCGTGCAGACGCGCAGGGCAACGCTAAAGAAACGCTCTCCCGCTCAAGTCGGATGTCGCCTTGCCCACGCACTCGGGGCTGCCATCCAGCCGGTCGCGAACGAAGCCAAGGATCTCCGGCGTGATGTATGCCGGACGTCGCATCTCCAGCACGGGAACGTTTCGATACAGTGTAGCGGACACACTCTCCCAGAACGCTGTTTGCAGCGCCTCTCCCTCCGGCACCAGAACAGCATCCGCACGATCAAGGTATCGTCGCGCAGACTCCTTGAAGTCCTGCACAGATGGATCCAGAACACTCAGAAACAGGTCGGGGCTCATGAACCGTAAGATGCTGTTCGACTCGATCACCGTGTTCTTCGCCCGCTGCAGTTCTTTTCGAATCCGAGGCATCGCTTCCACCAGCTGGCCCTGGCGCGTCCTCACCCACAGTGAGCGCTCAGCGCCGGCAGCGAGAAACCGGCCCGAGTCCGTCCCGCTCTCCGCTCTTTCTTCGCTGATCGCGATCGTGTGGTCTGCCGTCTCGCAGTCGCACGGCTCCCCATCGGCTGAGCACATTCCGTGGCCAAACTGCGTGATCTTCATCGCAGTCCACCGCATAGGGCGTAAACCGGCGATCAGGCCAGCCACCACGCTCGTCTTCCCGATGTTTCTCGAGTGTCCGCCCACAACGACAATCGCCAAAATACCCGCCCTCTACATCACTCCGCAGGCCAGATCTGCCGCATGCTCAACCTCGCCGCATCCGGGCAAGGCTCCGAAGATACTCCTTCAGCGGCTGCGCCGGAATTCCCCAGAATACCTGTCCCGCACCGCGCAGCTTCTTGCCGCTCAGCACACCACTGCCCGACTCCGAGAATCACTCCCTCACCTATGGTCGCATGGTCGCCAATCCCCACCTGCCCCCCAATCACCGCGCCGTCGCAGATGTTGGTGGAGCCCGAGATCCCCGTCTGAGCCGCGATCACAACGTTCTTGCCGATCACACAGTTGTGCGCGATGTGAACGAGATTATCGATCTTTGTTCCTCGTCCGATGCGTGTCTCGCCCAAGGCGCCTCGATCGATCGTGGTGTTCGCGCCGATCTCCACGTCATCCTCGATCCGCAGCGTACCCTGCTGCGGAAAAGCAACGTACTCGCCGGTCCCCGGTCTCGCACATACCCAAAGCCCGTGGAGCCCAGCACAGCTCCGGACTGAACGATCACTCGATCTCCCACCGACGTTCCCGCATAGATCGTGGCGTTCGCCAGGATCTCGCAGTCGCGGCCGATCGTCACGCCCGCTGCAATCACGGCTGCACGGCCCAACTCGTGTTCCGTGACCAATAACAACATGCTCTCCAATCACCGCCCTCGCATCGATCTCGCCAGGTCCTTCCCTTCTCCCCAGCCGTCCCGCCACAACCGCAAAGGCTAGCTTCGCGTTCCTCACCCAAATCACACGCGAATCGATATCGGCCTTGTCTCTGAATCTTGCGTCTGCCAGAATCCCACCCGCCCCGGACTGACAGGCCTGCTTCAGCGTAGTCGCGTCCGTCGCAAACACCAGCGCATCGCCGCTGGCACCCTCCACTCCGGATACCCGCTCGATCGTCGCATCCAGACCGGGCCCCTGCACGCCGAGCCAGCCGGCTATCTCCGAGAGCTTCGCCATCAGTAAAATCCACTCTCTCCCGGCGGTCTCGTCTTCCATCGCCGATGCATCCACAACCATTGATCAGGATACTGCCGCACATAGCTTTCAATGACCGCGGTGTAACGCGCCGTATTCACTCGTGCATCGTCCTCATGATCTTCCGTCGCTGCAAGCTCCAGCATCTCTCCGAAGTGCAGCACGTACTTCTGCTCATCAGGCTCCCACAGCAGAAACCCGGGCAGAACCGCTGCCCCGGTCTTCCGCGCGACCCGGGCCAAACCGGACGCCGTGCATGCTTCGGTACCGAAGAATGGAACAAAAACCCCCTGCGGCGGGGTCATGTTCGTGTCCATCAAAATCCCGACAGTTCCGCCCGCGCGCATCTCGGAAAGTAGACCTCTCGCAAAGTCATCCTTGTGCAAAACCTTGTTCCCATGCAGACAACGAATCCGGTTCACCATCGCATCGACAAGCGGATTATCCAGCCGGCGAATAACCATCCCCATCGGAAACCCCATGAGGGAATGGTAGAAGCTCGACAACTCCCAGGCGCCGAGGTGGCCAGTCAGCACGAGTACCCCTTGGCCGCGTTCTTTGGCACGCAAGTAGTTATCTAGACCCTCATAGCGGATAAACCGGCTCGCCTCCTCGGCGGAGTAGGTCGGCATCTGGCAGAACTCCGCCAGTTGCAGGCCGAGATTCCGATAGACCCCGCGCAGGATCAGGTTCCGATCCGCCGCACGTAGCTCCGGAAAAGATCTCGTCAGGTTCAAACGGCCGACATCCCTCAGCCTTCTAAAAAGAAGGAAGGCAGCTGCCCCGATCGCCGCTCCCACTGTCCGCGAAACGCTCCTCGGCAAAGCACCGAGCAACCTTACGATCAGCCACACAACCACAAACTCGAGGCGAATGCGAACTGTAATCCTGCTGCGGTCCTGCGTCGCACTCTTCCCGTCGTTCAAGCCTCTAGTCTAACCGCGCACTTCCACCCTTCAAAACACTGAGGGCGACCGTTAGGCCGCCCTCGTGGCAGTAACCATCTACCGCTTACTGATTCTTCGAGATCACGAAGTACTTGGCCACAGTGCGAACGAAAGGACGTGCATCCGCCGGCGTGGGCTGATTGCCCTTCAGAACCTGCTCAAACGGAAGATCCGATCCGTAGAAGGTGCGGGTATCTTCCTGGTTCTGAGACAGCACAGTGCCGTCAAGATTGATCCCCGCAAACAGACCCTTCGCGCGGGAGTAGCTCAGGAACTCGGCATTCAGCTTCCAGTCAGTCCCAGCTTGAGCATTTCGCCCGACCGGACCTGCCGCGGCAGCTGCGTCGGCGCCGATCTTGAATTTGTTCTTCAGCATGTCCTGCAAACCGTTCTGATTCATCGCCACCAGAACGAGGTCGGTAGACTGCCCGCCGATCTGGAAACCGAAGCTTCCACCCGCCAACTGCACGAACACGGGGGAACTCCATCCCTTCGGTGTCCGGCACGTCGCAACGCCCTGTCCATACTGTCCGCCGACGATGAATGCGCCCTTTTTGTAGCTTGGAATGACAACGACGCACGAAGCACCCGCAAGAATGCTCTGCGGAATGCCCTTGTCCGGTGTCGCCATGATCTCATTCAACACGGCGGACGCGTCGGTGAGACGCCCATCCAGCTTCTCCTTATCGGTCGCAGCAAACACTGGGAGCGACAGGGCAGCCAAAGTCAGCCCGCAGACTACAGACTTCATACGATTCATTTCGTGCCTCTCAAAACTTGAATTTCACCACGGAAGGGTAGGAAAGAATTTCCCACGCATCAATCATTCTGATGGACTTATCCTACACCGAGTTGCCCCCGGGCCCCGCGCTTCACCTTCCAAAAAAATAGGGGCCGTGGAGGCGTATCCGCTTGGGATGCCAACTCCACGACCCCTCTCCCAGGTCTGTGTTGCTTAATCCGAGATTGCACCCTCACTTCAAACCTCACAACGGTACGGAGGGATGTATACCTTTGCGCGACGGGAGGTTTACCAAGCAGTTAACAATCAACCATCCTTCTTCAGCAGACCGCGTTGCATGGTCGCCATCGTCAGAGCCGTCCGGTTTTCAACCCCTACCTTGCGCAGAAGCCGGCCCACGTGAGCCTTTACGGTCGCCTCATCCACCGCCAGGGCGCTCCCAATCTCTCGGTTAGAGCGACCCGAGACCAGCAGGCGCAGCACGTCTTCCTCGCGCGGCGTAAACCGGGGTGGCGCCGTGGCCGCCTCCGCCTCTGCCCGCCGGCTTGCCTCCAGCAGACGCGCCATCACCTTTCGCGGAGCCCACACGGAGCCGTCCATAACGATTTCCACCGCCATCCTAATCTCGCTTGGCGTAGACCCATGTGTCAGGTAGCCCTTCGCTCCCGCGCCGATCACCTGCTGCACATAGTCGAACTCGCCCTCAAGGCCAATCACGATCACTTTCACTCGCGGGCGCGATCGCTGAAATGACGCCAGCAGCTCCAGCAGATGGTCCGTGCACGAGGCATCCACGAAGATCAGGTCCAGCTGCGAGGAGTTCAACGCCCCCTGCCCCGTCAAAGGTACGAGCTCTACCCCGTCGCCCTCTTCGAAGATCGTTCGCAGCCCAAGCAGACGCAGAGGGTCGGCAGCGATCACTCCGAAACGTCTCTTCGCCTTGCTCTCTTCGGGACTCACGGCGCGTCCTCCTCGGCAGTACTGCTCAGCGTACGAAGCCTCAACCCGCGCTCCATCTGGCGCGCTCACAACTTTGGAAGAACGATCCCCTGTTGATTCTGATACTTTCCTTTGCGATCGGCGTAGCTCGTCTCGCATACCTCGTCCGACTGAAAGAACAGTATCTGACACAGGCCTTCGTTGGCGTAAACGCGCGCCGGCAACGGCGTCGTATTTGAAATCTCAAGCGTCACAAAACCCTCCCACTCCGGCTCGAAAGGCGTTACGTTCACGATGATCCCGCAACGCGCGTAGGTCGATTTACCCACGCAGATCGTCAGTACATCCCGCGGGATCCTGAAGTACTCGACTGAGCGCGCCAGCGCAAAAGAGTTCGGAGGAATGATCACGCTCGCCGCCTCAACGGTC
>CAVZUG010000003.1:0-1080489 GCA_963778445.1 uncultured Acidobacteriaceae bacterium
CGGTATTCCGCCCACCACCCGTCGACCGCATCACCGACATCACCGAAGGCGCTGGCTCCGCTCCCGCAGCAAAATCCGAGCACCCCTGAATGCTGCCTGTTCTGAGCGTAGTGCCCCCCCCAGATCTGGCCGGCGTGGCCACCGCACCGGAAGCGCCGAGCATCTCCCTTTGCTGTCATTCTGAGCAAAGCGAAGAACCCCGAAAATGCCACCCCTGAAACGCCGTAGGAACCTTTCTCCCGGCAGCACTCCTTGACACCGCTGATAAACTCATTACAGCAGTAGGAAAAGCCTGGCACCCGCCGGGCTTTTATTTGTTTGCTTGGGTTTGCACTGAGGTCCAGACCTAAGCATCTTATTTCGAATACTTTAGGACCTCTTAAGGGGGAGAGGGCATACCGCCTGCGAGAACATCCGCATAAAGCCGCAGCCAGAGCACACAGCGGGCCGTCATGACAGCTCAGCGTTCCCCGTAGACACAAAAGAATGGTATAGTCGCGCCGATGATCACTTCGCCGACAACCTTGCCGAAGCTCTGCCGCTTCACCTTCTCCGCGTGCCTCCTGCTCTCGACAGCCCTGACCCTCGCGCAGAGCCCAGGCGCAGCGGCGCAGGACGCCGCCAAACCCTCCCACGACGAAACCTGGTGGAAGCACGCCGTCGTCTACGAGATCTACCCGCGCAGCTTCCAGGACTCCAACGGCGACGGCATCGGCGACCTGAACGGCATCACGCAGCGCCTCGACTATCTGCAGGAGCTCGGCGTCGACGCCATCTGGATCGCCCCATGTATCCCTCGCCGCAGGTGGACTTCGGCTACGACATCTCCGACTACGAGGCCGTCGACCCGCAGTACGGCACCCTGGCCGACTTCGACCGCCTGCATGGCCGAAGCGCACGCAGCACCACATCCGCGTCATCCTCGACATGGTGCTCAACCACACCTCGGACAAGCACCACTGGTTCATCGAGTCCGCCAGCTCGCGCACCAACCCCAAGCACGACTGGTACGTGTGGAACGACGGCAATCCCGCAGCCGACCGCCCAGCGTGACCGCCTACCAGAAACGCTTCGAGCACGACGGCAAGCGTGCCGCCCAACAACTGGGTGTCCGTCTTCGGCGGCTCCGCATGGGAGTGGGTGCCGGCAGTGCAACCAGTTCTACTACCACAAGTTCTACAAGCAGCAGCCCGACCTCAACTGGCGCAACCCCGCCGTCGAGAAAGCGATGTTCGACGCCATGCGCTTCTGGCTGGACCGCGGCGTCGCCGGTTTCCGCCTGGATGCGATCCCCACACTGTTCGAAGATCCACAGCTGCGCGATGAACCCGAAACCGGCGGCATCAACGCCCAGGGCGATCCGAACCTGAACGACATCTACACCGACAACCTGCCCGAAGTGCACGACGTCATGCGCCGCATGCGCGCCATGGTCGACAGGTATCCCGGCGACCGCGTGCTGATCGGCGAAACCTACCTGCCCAACACCGCCGAGCTCGACAAGTGGTACGGCGGCGCCGCCGCACAACGAGCTGCAGCTGCCGATGGACATGCTGGTCGGCTTTCACGGCGACCACGACAAACTCGACGCCGACACGTTCCGTCAACACGCTCCAGGAGGTCGAGACGCAGGTGCACGGCTCGCAGCCGCTGCTGGTCTTCGACAACCACGACAATGTCCGCAGCATCGACCGCTTCGGCGACGGCGCAGCACAACGAGGAGATCGCCAAGCTCCTCGCCGCCCTGCTGCTTCACCAGCCGCGCCACCGCGCTGATGTACTACGGCGAAGAGATCGGCATGCCCACCACCACCCCACCCGCAACGAGGACGTGAAGGATCCCATCGGCATCACCGGCTGGCCGAAAGAAAAGGGCCGCGACGGCGAACGCACACCCATGCAGTGGGACGCCTCCGACCCGCAGGCCGGCTTCAGCACCAACTCCAAGACCTGGCTGCCCGTTCCCGCGAACTACACCACCATCAACGTCAAAACCGAACTCGCCGATCCCAACTCGCTGCTCAACTGGCACAAGCAGCTCATCGCCATGCGCCGGACCAACCCCGCTCTCCACGACGGCGGCATCGTGATGATCGACACCTCGAACCCGAGCGTCCTCTCCTACGTACGAACCGCCCCTCCGGGCAAACCCTCGGTCGTTGTCTCGCTCAATATGACCGCCGAGCCGCAGACCGTCTCGCTCGATTTAACGCAGGCTGGGGTTCAAGGCCAGGAGGTCAAGACCCTGCTCGCCAGCGATCCCGCCATGGCTGCGGTCACCTCGACGAAAACGATCACTCTGCCCCCATTCGCCTCCTGGATTGCTTCCGTTCCATAGTCCGTTTGCATCGCTCCGCGCGTCCGGTTCGGAAAGGAAGTAACTCAGTCCTGATCCACATACGATGTAATCGCTTGCCCTAAGCGACACCATTACGGTCAAGCTCCCATCATGCGCAGAGAAAGGTCAGCTGGAATGAAAGCTCCACCGGCAGAACGGAGTCCCACATCCAACCCGGTCGAGCTGCCGCGTCATCGCGTCATCTATGAAGAACTACTCAAGGAGATCCAAACCGGCATCTACAAGCCGGGCGATCGCCTGCCCAGTGAGGCTGTTCTCTGCGAGCGCTTCGACGCTTCTCGCATCACCGTTGCCAAGGCCATCCAGACCCTCCAGCGGCAGGATCTCGTCAACCGCCGTCCGGGCTCCGGTACCTATGTCGAGTTCCCCGCTGAGACCAGCTCTCTTCAGTTCGGCTTGCTCATCCCTGAGTTGGGGCGTACCGAGATCTTCGAACCGATCTGCCAGGGGATGATGCGTTCCCCACTCGGCAAATCGAACTCACTTATCTGGGGTCGCTCCGCCGCAAACGATGAAGACCTCGAAGACGCTACCGAGCAGCTCTGCCAACAGTACATCGCGCAAAAGGTCTCTGGCGTGTTCTTCGCGCCCCTCGAGTTCACGGCAACCAGGGATTGCACCAACCGCCGTATCATCGTTGCTCTAGCCCAGGCCAAGATTCCCGTCGTCCTGCTCGACCGCTGCTTCGAAAGTTATCCCGGTAGATCTCCCTTCGACCTCGTCGGCATTGACAATCACCGCGCCGGATATGTCCTCACGCGACACCTCCAGCAGCACGGCGCGCGCCGTATCCTCTTCGTCGCCCGTCCCAACTCCGCCGCAACCGTCGACGAGCGTATCGCCGGCTACTATGATGCGCTCAGAGACACGCCCGAGCACGGCTCTCGGTCACACCATCCTGCTGAGTACCCGGGAGGGGTCGGCCGCATCGACGTCAGTGACGTATCTCTTGTTCGTTCCATGCTCGATACCGAAAAGCCCGATGCGATAGTCTGCGCCAACGACCTGACCGCCGCACGTCTCATGAAAACTCTCGAAAGACTGAATGTCGCGATTCCGGAGCAGATCCGCATGGTCGGGATGGACGACGTCAACTATGCCAAGTTTCTCTCGGTTCCGCTCACAACAATCCGACAGGATTGCGACGAGATTGGCGCTGTTGCCATGTCGACGATGCTCGACAGGCTTCAGCGACCGACCCGCCCTGCGCGCGACATCCTTGTGCACTTCGATCTGATCGTCCGTGAATCCTGTGGTGCGCATAGTGCGCAGAACCGGGCAGAGATTCAGGATCAAATGCGGCAGGCCTAAACCCGAAATCTATATCTGACCGGCCATCGCGAAGGTCGGCGAAACCACTCTCACCAGGCGTTGAAGAAGCCATCGCGCTCGGTCATTCAACAGAGGTAGCGAAGAGGCTGGAGAGAGCCCTGGCGGTGAGGAGCTTTTGTTTGGGACCGTCGGCGGCGATGCGTCCGTCGCGCATGAGGAGGACGCGGTCGATCTCGGGGATGATGTCGGCGATGTGGTGGGTGATGAGGAGTATTGCGGTTCCCGCCTGGGCGAGGCGGCGGAGGAGGTCTCGTAGGCTCCGCTGGGCGGCGAGGTCGAGGGCGTTTGATGGCTCGTCGAGGAGAAGGATGTCGCGCGAGCCGGCGAGGGCGCGCGCGATCATGATGCGGCGCTGCTCGCCGGCGGACATCTCGCCGACCGGCTTGTGACGTAGGCCCACCGCGTCGACCTCCCGAAGGAGGTCTTCGGCACGGCTGCACATGGAGCCGGTGACGGTGAGATTGGGCCAAAGAGTCGAGGCGGAGAAGAAGCCGGTCAGGATGGCGTCGAAGCCCGAGGTGTGCAGGGTGGGCTTGCCGGGGAGATCGGGCGAGACGACGCCGAGGCGTTTGCGGAGCTCGGTCAGATCCCAGCGCTCGCGGCCGAAGATACTGACCCTTGGATGGGTGCCGTCCGGACCGGTGGCGAGGGGGTACAGCTCGCAGGTGAGGGTTTTTAGCAGGGTGGACTTACCGCAGCCGTTGGGACCGAGGATGGCGAGGTGCTCGCCGGGGGAGACGGTCAGATCGATGTTGTGGAGGACCGGTGCTGCGCCTCGCGAGACATAGACGTGCTGGAGGGAGACGATGGGTTGAAACATGCGGTATTGACAGGATAGACCAGGGCCGGCAAGGGCAAAGTATGCGCATGTCAGTGGGTTCTCAGGCGTAGAATGGCCGAACGGGCCCCCTGAGGCGCGATGCGCGTCTATCGCGCGTTGCGATGGAGATGCAAGAGGGCGCCGGCTGCACGGCGAACGAGAACGGTTTGCCGGCGGTCTCGGACGAGAGTGCCGGAACGGCTTAGAACCTACTGCGGAGTGCCGTGGCTCGTGAGGGGTCAGGGCACGAACGTTACGCGAATGTTAGCCTCCTAACATAGCAGGGTGACGGGATGCGTATTGCCGTTCTTTTCAATTTTCATGATCAGGGATCTCCATCGGCTGTAACGGAGATCGAGGGTCCGGTAACGGATATCGTTCTACCCACCGTGGGCGATACGATCACCCACACCGACTTCCAGGGCAGGCGATTCCGAGCGCAGGTGCTGGGGCGGCACTTCGATTACAGCCTGAGCAATGGCGAGGATGTAAATGGCGCCATCACGGTGGTGCTGACGATCAAGCATCTGCCGGAGCGAAATGTGCACTGAGGCGGTGATCGGACGCCGCGATTGTCCCGGCGCGATTTGCCCGGGATGACAAGGCGGGTCAGGGGCGGGGATGGTTCGGCGCGGGGGTGGGCCTGGCGTTGGGGTCCTTGCCGTCCGAATGGAAGGGCTTCTCAAGGCTTTGGAGGAGCTTGCGGGTGACGGGATAGCACTCGCAGGCGACCTCTTCAAGGGCTGCGCGGTCCAGGATGCTCAGCTCTCCGCGGCGATAGTCGATCAGGCCGCTGCGTTTGAGGGCGCCGGCCGTCAGGGTGACGGTGGAGCGGCGGGAGCCGATCATCTCGGCGAGGAACTCCTGGGTGAGTTGAAATTGGAGCGCGCCGAGGCGGTCCGCGACCATGAGGAGCCAGCGCGCGGTACGCTCTTCGACGTCATGGAGCCGGTTGCAGGCGGCGATCTGTCCCATCATCAGGCTGGTGTACTGGACGTGCTGGAGGATGGCCCGGAGCATCGGCTCCTCGAGAAAGAACTCCTCCTGGAATCGCTTGAAGTCGATTCGCAGGGCAGTGCCCGCGATCTGGATGAAGCAGTCATTCGAAGCACGTGCGGGACCGAGCAGGAATAGGGACTCGGGAGCACCTTCGCGGCCGACCAGACCGATCTCTATACCGTCGCCGGATTCCATGGTAGCGACGATAGAGGCGGCCCCGGAGGTGATGAAATGAACAAACTTGGGCGGCTTGTCCGGGGAGAAGATGCTGGTTCTGAGCGGGAGGGCGACCGGTTCGGCGGCAGCGAGAAACCTGGCACGAAGTGCCGAGGGAAGCTTATCAATGAGCGAATTTGAAAGCGGTAGAGCCATTGGAGCGCACTGCCTTGCGAACGAGTTCGCAAGGAACGGCCGCTAACTTGCAGCGAGGAGAATTGCGATGGGGCAGAGAGGAGACCCCCCTGCCCCATACCGGAAGCATAGGCCCGGTTGAGCTAATTGAATGTCGGGTGGCGAACACCCAGTAAAGGTTTATTTTTGTTTTCGATCTCGTACCTGATGCAGGCGGCCTTGGAGCTCTTTGATCCGGAGGTAAGATCGAGAAGAGGGCTTGCTTACTTGGCGTTCGGGCGTATGACCTGATCGGCCTGCGGACCCTTATCACCCTGAATGACGTCGAACTCGACCGGATCGCCCTCTTTCAAAGACTTGTATCCTTCCGATTGAATCGAGCTGAAATGCACGAACACATCCGGGCCCCCGTCACGTCCGAGAAAGCCGTACCCTTTGGCGTTGTTGAACCACTTCACTGTTCCAGCGTACTGTGCCATGTCTTGCCTCCTTGCATTACTGAAGTTAGCCCGCATGCAGAGATCGGTCTGTACTTTGGCTAACAGTGTGTATGAGATTATGTCCCGTGATCGGCGAAGGCCTTTCGCCTGACATAACATCATTCTTTTCTCAGGTTACCCCCCCCCCCGCAAGAAGCGAAGCGCACGACCGGTGGGCTCATTTTTCAGTACAACGCTTACAGTTTTCGACAGGATGGATGACTTTCCTTTCACAAGGTGCTAAGAAAGAAGCTCGAAATAAGTTAAGACCAGCCGATTCGAGAACGAAGGTTCCATGCCGCGGAAGTTTGTATAAGAACACAGTACTGAACCACCTTGATCCAGAGACGATCCGACGTTTGAAGCTCCACCCGGTGCAGATGGAAGTGATGCATGAGATGGAGTATCCAGGAAGCACGGTAGAACACCTTTTCTTTATCGAGGAGGGGGTGGGATCGATGACGGTGACGCTGCAGGATGGATCCCAGGTGGAAGCGGGGATGTTCGGTTACGAGTCGGTGGTGGGGGTGTCTGCGCTGATGGGAGTGCGGCGGAGCCTGAACCGGGTGTATATGCAGGTAGCGGGAAAGGGCTATGCGAGCCCGGTAGAGAATGCGCGCGAGGAGTTTCGGCGTGGCGGGGAGTTTCAAACCCTGGCACTGCGGTATGTGCAGGCGCAGCTGACGCAGAGCGCCCAGACGGCTGCCTGCAACGCGAAGCATGACGTGGAGCAGCGGCTGGCGCGCTGGCTGCTGATCTGCGCGGACCGGGCGAACAAGGACGATTTCGAGATATCGCAGGAGTTTATGGCGGATATGCTGGGGATCAGCCGGCCGAGCGTCTCGGTCGCCGCTGGACACCTGAAGCAACAGGGGCTGATCGACTACCGGCGAGGCGCTATCAAGATCATGGATGTGAAGAGGCTGGAGGCGCGCTCGTGCGAGTGCTACCTGGTGGTGAAGCGGCATCTGGACGACCTGGCGGAGTTCGACACGGGATTTGTGGTGTAGTCGATCGCGCGGTTGGCGAGACGCAACCGAAAGACAGAAGCAGATCCCTACGAGGGGACCGCAAAGGAACGGGCAACAGCAAAGGCAAGAGCCGCGTTAGTATGACAAGTTATGAATGATTCGGCACGTTTGCTTGACAGGCCAGTATTAGAGACGCGGGAGTTTCAGTCTTCCTCGGGTGGAATGTTTGAGGGCTACTTTTCCAGGGGTCTTAAGGACAGCTATAAGAAGAACGATCTGATGGATGCGCGGGCGCGCCGGATCTTCGAGACGACAGAGCTGGCTTGCTCGATGGACGCTTATCCGTTTCAGGCTCCGCTGAGCGGCCGGCCGGGGCCGGTGGTGGAAGTGGACGGCCACCGGATGCTGTCGATGTCGTCGTACGACTACCTGGGCCTGATCGGCGACCCACGGGTGGACGAGGCAGCAATCGCGGCGATCCGGCGGTACGGGACCGGGACCGGCGGGGCGCGGCTGCTGGCGGGAACGCTGGATCTCCATGGCGAGGTCGAACGTGCGCTCGCGGAGTACAAGGGTACGGAGACGGCGATCACGTTTTCGTCGGGGTATGCGGCGAACCTGGCGGTGATCAGCGCTCTGTTTGGGCCGGCGGACCGCGTGATCGCGGATGTGTACTCGCACCGGAGCCTGATCGACGCGTGCCGCCTGGCGGGCGTGCAGGTGCAGCGATTCGCGCATAACGACATGGATTCGCTGCGGCACGAGCTGAAGACCGGGCCGGATGCGAACCGGACGCTGATCGTCTCGGACGGCGTTTTTTCGATGGACGGGGATATCGCCAAGCTGCCGGAGCTGATTGCGGTAAAGAAGGAGTTCGGCTGCTTTCTGCTGATGGACGAGTCGCATGCAAGCGGGATGCTGGGGGCGAGGGGCCGCGGAACGGACGAGCACTTCGGGGTGGCGACGGACGAGGTGGATATATGGACGGGGTCGCTGGCGAAGTCGATTCCGGCGAACGGCGGGTTTGTTGCGGTGTCGCAGAAGCTGTCGATCTTTCTGCAGCATGCGGCGTCGCCGTTTATCTTCTCGGCGGCTCTGACCGCTCCCGCAGCGGCGACGGTGCTGGCGGGTCTGAACATTCTGAAGGATGAGCCGGGGCTGGTCGGACGGCTGCGCGAAAATGCGATCTTCATGCGGCAGGGGCTGCAGTCGCTGGGGTACGACATCGGGCTGTCGGAGACGGCGGTGATCCCGGTGATTCTGCACGACGATGCGCGCACCGCGCTGTTTGCGCGAAGGCTCCGGGACTACGGTGTGCTGGCGGCGCCGGTGATGTTTCCGGCCGTGGCGCAGGGTGAGTCGCGGCTGCGGCTGTGCGTTACGGCGGCGCACACGCGGGAGCACCTCCAGCAGGCGCTCGATGTCTTTCGACGGCTGCGCGAGGAGAGCTAGGCAGACCATGCGGGCTCTGGTCACTGGGGCTAGTGGCTTTCTAGGTGGGCGGCTGGTCGAGATGCTCGCGGCGCGCGGAATTGACGTGACGGTTCTGGCGCGCGGTGGAGCGGACGTGCGGCATCTTGATCCGCTGCGCCTGCGCGTGGTGCGCGGATCGCTGACAGAGTTTGCCGCGATCCAGGACGCCATGCGCGGCGTGACGCATGTGTTTCACTGTGCGGCATGCTCGACCGACTGGGCCTCGGAGCGGATGTACTTCGACGCGAATGTGCTGGGGACTGGCATGCTCCTGGAAGCGGCGAGCCGGGAGCGCGGGTTGCAGCGCTTCGTGCATGTAAGCACGACGGATGTGTATGGGTATCCGGAGCGGCCCGGCGACGAGCGCGGGGCGATTGTGGATGTGGGACTGCCGTACAACCGCACAAAGATCCAGGGCGAAACGGCGGTCTGGGGTTATGCGGAAGACGGTGTGCCCGTGACGGTCGTCCGGCCCGCGACCATCTATGGACCGCGCGGGAAAGATTTCGTAGTGGAGATCGCGAAGATGCTCCGGCAGCGCATGATGCTGCTGGTGAATGGGGGCCGGGCACGAGGCGGATTCTGCTACGTGGACAACGTCGCCTGCGCGATGATGACGGCGTCAGAGCGGGAGGAGACGCTCGGGGAGGCGTACAACATCTCGGACGGTACGGATGTCAGCTGGAGAGACTATTGCGTGGCGCTGGCAACGGGCTTGGGGCTGCGGGAGCCATGGCTGAGTGTGCCGTTCGAGGTGGCGCTGGGTGTGGGTGCAGCGTCGGAGGTAGCGCATGCGGCATTGGCGCTGCCGGGGCGTCCGTTGCTGACGCGGCATGCCGTGTATCTGTTGGGGCGCGATCAGGAGTTTTCGGCGGCCAAGGCGGCGCGGGACTTTGGCTACGCTCCGGGAGTGGGGTTTGAGGAAGGGATGCGCCGGACTGTGGCTTGGGTGAAAGGTCGGGAAGCCTCCGCTCCTTCTTTATCTCCAGAAACCGATCTCTAAAGCGAGCGATCCCGGCGGCGCACCCGGATCTCTTCCGCTCCAATCTCATGGCCGGAGCCGGAAAGGATCATCGCCCGCTCCAGCACATGCATCAACTCGCGCACGTTCCCAGGCCAGGGATGTTCCCTCAGCCGGCTTAGGGCTGCATCCGACAGCCGTTTGGTGATCGACTCTCGGCCCAGCAGCCCGAGAAAATGCTCTGCCAATAGCGGAAGGTCCTCCATTCTCGATCGAAGCGCCGGAACTTCGATCGGAAAGACCGCAAGCCGATGGTAAAGATCCAGGCGAAAAGCTTGCTCCTCTGCCCGTTGTTCCAGAGGCTGGTGCGTCGCGGCAATCACCCGCACGTCCACGTAGGTAGGCTCGTTGTCGCCCACCCGCTGCAACTCTCCGCATTCAAGGAACCGCAGCATCTTCGCCTGCAAGGCCAGAGGCATCTCGCCGATCTCGTCCAGAAACAGTGTCCCCCCATCAGCCGCCTCAATGCGTCCGGTCCTCGAACGCACTGCGCCGGTGAAGGCTCCGCGGGTGTGACCAAACAGCTCCGCTTCAAGTAAAGCCTCTGGAATTGCTGCGCAATTCAATACCAGAAAGGGTTTGTTCGCACGCGAACTGAGGCGATGCAACGCTTTGGCGACAAGTTCCTTACCCGTCCCCGTCTCTCCTTCGATCAGCACGGTGGTCGATCGCGGAGCAACAAGCCTTACCAGCGTACCCAGTTCCGCCATTCCGGCACTCGTGCCGACCATCTCCGGCAGAAAACCGACGGAGGATCCTTCCGGCAGGTTGGTCGGGACAGGCCGCGGCGCCGCTCTGAGGGAAGATCCGGCGGCAGATCCAACAGGCGTGCTCAAGGAAGCTCCGGCCTTCGGTTCCGTGCCTCCCTGGGGGAGGCGCATCTCATCCGGCCCCGTTTCCTCCGCAACTTCGCGCAACGCTTGGAGCAACTCATGTCTGCGTGGACTGCGAACCTCACCGTTCAGGACGGACCCGTCCAGGCGCAGCAGATCGGTCTCGGGGTACAGCGCCCGCACGCACCCGGCGAACTCTCCGGCTTCGAGATCCGGCAGCCAATCGTCGATCAGCAAAGCCTCTGGCCGCAGGTTGTCGAGACAGGCCAGCGCGGCCGCTCCGCCTCCAGCTTCGTGCACCTGCCAACGCAGGCTGGTCAGCGCCTTTCCCAGCCTGACGCGCATACCTTCATCCGCGCTTGCAATGACTGCAGTTCGAAATGCCGGCAGGATCGCGACCGCTCCAGAACCGATGGACGTCTCAGGACTCCAGCAGGAAAGACTCACGTCAATCTCCTTTGCCGCTTCAATGACGCGACTTGCACGTTGTCAGCCTGCCGTTTCATGCACTCGCACGAAGGCTGCTCCGCTCCACCACAAACGGCGCCATTGCCGGGCTTTCCGAGCGTGCTAGACGGTACCCAGCGCCACGGACCGTCATGATCTGGGGAGAGCTTTCTCCGTTCGACAACTTCTTGCGGAGATAGTTGATGTACACATCGACAACATTGGTCGCGTTGTTCGGCGCGAGTTGAAACACCTCTGTCAGCAGTTCGCCGCGGCTGCAGCATCGCCCGGCGTTCTGGAGCAGGTATTCCAGCAGCCGAAACTCCTTCACCGTCATATTGACCGCCTGGCCGTCCATCGAAACCGACCTGCAGATACGATTCAGGGTGAGATCCCCATGCGTCAGGACCACATCCTCCGAGCGCTCCTGGCGCCGCAGCAGCGCTCGGCAACGAGCCGTAAGCTCCTGGAAGCTGAACGGTTTCGTGATGCAGTCGTCCGCTCCCGCGTCCAGGCAGCGGACACGATCTTCCACCGCATTTGACCGAAGCAGCGCAAACAAGGCCACGCGCCGGTGCGCCTTATGCATGGTTGCCAGCAGATCGACCCCTCCCGGCGTCGAGACATCGATCATCATCAGATCGGGAGCCCCACTCTCAGCCAGACTCCAGCCCTCACCATAGTGATCGGTCCAACTCACATAGTGACCCTCTGTCGTGAGTCCTTTTTTCAAAAACATTCCCAGGGCAGCGTCCAGTTCAACAATGACGATTCGCATTTGAATCAATTCCTCAGCGCCGGATATTTCCGTGCGCCTATGTACCTTCCCCCACTGGCCTCTCGCATCGCAACAAGATTGTGCAAAAACATGCAGCACCATTCCCGAATAAGGAAGCACCCCAGAGATCCTTCCAAAGACAGGACTTTCGCACCATTTAGACGTGCACCAAATTGGTTATTGCAGTTCGCCTTTTATTCGCTAGAATGTCCGCATGGCAATCACGCGGCGACAAAAAGAGGTTCTGGACTTTCTTTCCCACTTCACGCAGAAGAACGGATATTCCCCTTCCTATGAAGAGATTGCCAGCGGGTTAGGACTGAACTCCCTCGCCACAGTCCACAAACATGTCACGAACCTCCAGACCAAGGGCATGCTGCAGCGGGCGCACAATCGCAGCCGTTCGATCGACGTCCTGCCCGCGCGCAGCGTTAAGCGACCTTCAGACCGCATGCCGTTGCTCGGGCGTATCGCCGCCGGGCAGCCCGTTGAAGCCATCGAGAGCGCTGAGAGCATCTCGCTCAGCGACATCATCGGCAATCGGGAGGTCTTCGCTCTGGAGGTACGAGGCGACTCCATGCGCGACGAACACATCGTCAGTGGCGACTACGTTCTGGTCGAACGCACACGCAGCGCCCGCGAGGGCGAGATTGTCGTGGCTCTGGTCGACGGCACCGACGCAACATTGAAGCGCTTCTACCGCGAGGGCAGCATGATCCGTCTCCAGCCCTCGAATAACGAGATGGCTCCCATCTATGCCCCTGCGGCAAGCGTCGCCATCCAGGGCAAGGTACTCGGTGTCCTACGCAAGTACGCCTGACAGCCCTGGTTCCTTCGCTGCAGATTCCTCAGAGGTGATGGAACTACTTCTATCTGACCTGCGTAAGCTCACCTCAGGACGTGCCTCACCTCAGCAGGGCGCCCTCGGAGTGAGATGTGGCAAACGGCAAAAGGAAACGCAGACTGTGGCTCTGGGGCGGCATTCTTGTCGTGATCGCCGCGGTGCTCTTTGGGGTCACGGTCGTCGCCAAGGGAAACGGCGCCAAAATCGAGCCCTCGCAGCTTGCCAAAACCGAACGCGGTGACATTGCACGCTCTGTCGTCGCTACCGGCAAAGTGCAGCCGATCACCAAGGTCGAGGTGAAGTCGAAGGCCTCGGGCATCGTGACCCGCCTCAGCACCGACATCAATGCGCACGTGCACCAAGGCCAACTGCTGGCGCAGCTCGATCAGGAGGAGATCCTCGATCAGGTGGCCGCGCAAAAGGCGCTGCTTGCCGCCGCGGAATCAAACGCCCGCGCCGCAACCGCTGCGATCGAATACGACAAGGTGAACGCCGAGGCGCCGGACCTGCCGATGTACAAGCACACCTTCGACCGTGCGCAGCAGATGTCTTCCGCCGGTGTCGTCAGTCAGCAGGCGCTCGACGATGCGCAGCAGAAATATCTCGCCGCTGCAAACACGCGCGACAAGGCCGTCTCGCAGATCACCGTCGATAGCGCGAAGATGCGGCAGGCGCAGGCGCAGGTGGCGCAGGCGCAGGCATCGCTCAAGCAGCTGCAGGATCAGCTCTCCTACACCATCATCACCAGTCCCATGGACGGCGTCGTCCTCTCGCGCGACGTCGAGGTGGGCGACGCCGTCAGCTCGATCCTCGTCCTCGGCAGCACCGCCACGCTCGTCATGACGATCGGCGACACCAGGCAGGTTTACGTCCAGGGCAAGGTCGACGAGGCCGACATCGGCAAGGTATACCTCGGCCAGCCCGCGCGCATCAAGGTCGAGTCCTTCAAGGACAAGACCTTCCTCGGCAAGGTCACCAAGATTGCGCCGCTCGGCGTCGAAAAGGACAACGTCACCACCTTTGAAGTCCGCGTCTCGATCGACAACCCCGGTGGCGAACTAAAGGCCAACATGACTGCCAACGCGGAAATCCTTCTCGAAGAGCACAAGAATGTCCTGACCGTGCCGGAGCAGGCCGTGATCTACGACAAGGACCGCAAGGCTTCGGTGGAAGTTCCAGATCCCAGCCAGAAGAAGGGGCGCCGCGCGGTCTCGATCGTGGCCGGCATCTCTAATGGCACGCGCACCGAGGTCCTCTCTGGTCTCAACAACGGCCAGGCTGTCATTCTGCAGCAATAATCGCAGCCGACGGGCGGGTTCCTGATTCCGCCAACCATCGCAAGGAGAAACATGAAACTCACTATCCTGCTTACCTCGGCATCGCTCGCGCTCGGCTCCGCTTCAGCTCTTCGCCGCGGACCACAACTTCGAGCGAACGCTTTCCACCAGCGGCAGCCCGAACGTGACCGTCTCCACCGGCTCAGGCTACATTCACCTTCGGCCCGGCTCGGACAATCAGGTCCATGTTGCGGCTCACCTACGCGCGGGCAACGGCTGGTTCGGCAACAACGATGCGGAGTCGCGCATCAATCAGATCGTCAGCGACCCGCCCATCGTGCAGAACGGCAACGACATCACGATTGGGGAGCGCCATTCCGGCGACCGCTACCGCAACATCACCATTGACTATGAGGTCACGCTGCCGCGCGGAGCTTCCATCGAGGCCGCAACAGGATCGGGCGATGTCGAGCTCCAGGATGTCGGCACGCGCTTCAAAGGCGTCAGCGGATCAGGCTCCGTGCGCGCCAGAAACGTGCACGGTCCAGCCAATCTCGAGTCCGGCTCCGGGGATATCGAGCTCAACCAGAGCGCTCCCGGCGATGTGCGCGCACAGACCGGCTCCGGCAACATCCGGCTGAACGGCGTCTCCGGCGGCCTCAAGGCCGGGACCGGCTCCGGCGACATCGAGGTCAACGGGAATCTCACTTCGGACTGGAAGATCGACACCGGCTCCGGCTCCGTACGGCTCACGCTCGGACTCGCAGGCGCACTTCAATCTGAGCGCCAGCACTGGCTCCGGAAGTATCCGTACGCAGCAGCCGATCGCCATGCAGGGAGAGCTCAACCACCACCAGGTGACCGGCGCGGTGAACGGAGGCGGTCCCTTGCTGCGCATCAGCACGGGCTCAGGAGACGTCGAGATCAAGTAGGAGCGAGCTCTCCCCAAAGCTCGCTCCCGGTATCCTGTCGCAATGACCTCTCCGGCGGATTCCAACGACCTTCGCCCCAACTCCCCCCGCCTCCTCGTCTTCGATCTCGACGGCACCCTCATCGATTCCAGCCGCGATCTCTGCAACTCCATCAACGCCACCCTCGCGCACTTCGGCAAGCCCGAGCTCCCCGACGCTCTCATCGCCACCTATATCGGCGACGGCGCTTCCATGCTGGTGCGCCGCGCCTTTGGAGACCCCGAGGGCGACGTGCACGATGATGAATATGTCACCGCCGCACTTACCTATTTCCTCGATTACTACCGCGTGCACAAGCTCGACTACACGCGCGTGTACCCCGGCGTGGTGGGAGCACTGGAGTCTCTTCGCAAAGATCATCCCGCGGCTCTGATGGCGTGTCTGACGAACAAGCCCGTCCGTCCCTCCGAAGAGATCTGCGCTCAACTCGGCCTGGCGCCGTTCTTCTTTCGCATCTACGGCGGCAACAGCTTCCACACCAAAAAACCTGACCCGCACGGCCTGCTCACGCTGATTGCGGAAGCCTCAGCCCTCGCCGCTTCCGACCGCAGAGGCGCTCCCCCGATCACACCCGCACAAACCGTCATGATCGGCGACTCCGCAGTCGACGTCCTCACAGCCCGCAATTGCGGTGCACAGAATATCGGCTGCGCCTTTGGCCTGGCGCCTCAAAGCCTTGTCACCGTTCCGCCGGATCACAGCGCCAACAGTCCCGCCGATTGGCCCGGGATCATCGGCCGTCTTTGAAATCCATCAAAGCTGCGGCGCACTCTGCGTCAGCCAAAGGTGCACAGCCGCACCACAAAGCGCCAGCAGTACCAGCCACTTTATCCACCAGCGCAGACTCGGCAGCTTCTCAGACACACCCTAGCCCCTCAGCCCCTCGCAAGGTCAACTCTTCTCCTCAAAGCCCCGGTTCCAGTTTTCGATCACCCGCGTCTCCCGCTCCCACCCCAGCACGCTCAGGCTGCCCGTTCCCAGAGCAAACAGGCGGCCGTCACGCGCCGGAAGCCCGATCCACCGCGCCGCCAGGATGCGGAGGATATGCGCATGCGCGAATAGCGCAACCCGCCCATGCTCTTCCCCCTTCGCAGCCTCCAGAGCACGCGCGATCACGCCATCGGCGCGTTCGCCGACATGCTCCACCGTCTCGCCGCCGGTGATCGGATCGTCCCAGACACTCCATCCGGGGTGCTCGTCCCGAATCTCCTTGGTCGTTCGGCCCTCATACACGCCATAGTCCCACTCGCGCAGCCCCTCCTCCATCTGCGCCTGACCGCCGTAGCCCGCAATCGCACAAGTCTCTCGCGCCCGCTGCATCGGGCTCGTCAACACCGCGTCGAAGCTTCGCCCAGCCAGGTAAGCCCCAACTCCTCCGCGCGCTCCCTTCCCTTCTCGGTCAGCGGAACGTCCGTGCGGCTCGTATGTTTCCCGCTCAGGCTCCACTCCGTCTCTCCATGCCGCACCAGCCATAGCTCTACGCCCTGCACTCATGCATCCGCTCCTCACCTGCAACACCCTTTATCCTACAGAGATGGACTTTCAGCTCACGACCACCTACAAGCCTCAGGGCGATCAACCCCGCGCCATCTCAGAGCTTGTCTCCGGCCTGGGCGCCGGCGAAAAAGACCAGGTGCTCCTCGGCGTCACCGGCTCCGGCAAAACCTTCACCATGGCCTCCATCATCGCCGAATCCAACCGGCCGGCGCTCATCCTCGCGCATAACAAGACCCTCGCCGCCCAGCTCTACCACGAGTTCAAGCAGTTCTTCCCATCGAACGCCGTCGAATACTTCGTCTCCTACTACGACTACTACCAGCCCGAGGCATACATCCCCGCCGGCGATCTCTTCATTGAGAAGGAAGCCACCATCAACGAGGAGCTCGACAAGCTCCGCCTCTCCGCCACCCGCTCCCTCTTCGAGCGTCGCGACGCCATCATCGTCTCCTCGGTCTCCTGCATCTACGGCCTCGGCAGCCCGGAGGCCTACTACGGCATGCTTCTCCTGCTTGAGCGCGGCCAGAAGCTCCGCCGCGAAGACATCACCAAGCGCCTCGTCGAGATCCTCTACGAACGCAACGACGTCGACTTTCGTCGCGGTACGTTTCGCGTCCGCGGCGACATCATCGAGGTCTACCCCACCTACGACGAGAACGCCTATCGCATTGAGCTCTTCGGTGACGAGATCGACAGCCTTTCGCAAATCGATCCACTCTTCGGCACCGTCAAGCAGAAGTACTCGCGGCTGCCCATCTACCCCAAGTCCCATTACGTCGTGCAGCCCGAAAGGAAGAAGACCGCAACCGAATCGATCCTCAACGAGCTCTTCGAGTGGGAGGCCCAGCTCGAAAAAGAAGGCCGCCTCGTCGAGTCACAGCGCATCCACCAGCGCACCCGCTTCGATCTCGAGATGATCAAATCCGTCGGCTACTGCCACGGCATCGAGAACTACTCGCGCCACTTCTCCGGCCGTCTCCCCGGCGAGCCACCACCCACGCTCCTCGACTACTTCCCCCGCGACTACCTCCTCTTCATCGACGAGTCCCACGTCACCGTCCCGCAGCTTCACGGCATGTGGCACGGCGATCGCTCGCGTAAGCAGAATCTCGTCGATTACGGCTTCCGCCTCCCGTCTGCAATGGACAACCGCCCACTCAAGTTCGAAGAGTTCGAGGGCCGCACCGGCCAGATCATCTACGTCTCCGCCACCCCCGGCCCCTACGAACTGACAAAAGCGGCTGGGGTGGTCGTAGAACAGATCATCCGCCCCACCGGCCTCACCGACCCTCAGGTCGAAATCCGGCCGATCAAGGGCCAGATCGACGACCTCCTCGCCGAGATCCGCGACCGCACCGAAAAGGATCAGCGCGTACTGGTCACCACGCTCACCAAGCGCATGGCCGAGGACCTCGCCAACTACTACACCGAGGTCGGCGTCCGCTGCCGCTACATGCACTCCGAGATCGAGACCCTGGAACGCATCAAGCTCCTCCGCGACCTCCGTAAAGGCGAGTACGACGTGCTCATCGGCATCAATCTCCTCCGCGAAGGCCTCGATCTCCCAGAGGTCTCGCTCGTCGCCATCCTCGACGCCGATAAAGAAGGCTTCCTCCGTTCCCAGGGTTCGCTCATCCAGACCATCGGCCGCGCCGCCCGCCACCTCGAAGGCCGTGCGATCCTCTACGCCGACAACATGACCGACTCCATGCAGCGCGCCATCAACGAGACCGACCGCCGCCGCGAGGTCCAGGTCGCCTACAACGAGGAGCATGGCATCACCCCGAAGCCATCAACCGTCCACTCGAGATGGGCCTCGCCGGCATCCTCCGCGCCGACTACGCGGACCTCACCGAAGAGACCGACGGCATCCCTGACTTCTCCACCCAGGCCGAACTCGACACCTACATCGGCAAACTCGAATCCGACATGCGCGAAGCCGCGAAAAAGTTCGAGTTCGAAAAAGCCGCGAAGCTCCGCGACACGGTTAAAGAACTCCGTACCAAGGAGTTCCTATTCAGCTGAGCTAAACCCGGCGCTAAGCATCACCTGTCCGGATTTCGCGCCCGTTCGCGTTTCAAGCATCCAAAACGCATGCCACGCCGATCCCCCTCAGCACCCTCCGCCGTCGAGTCCAACATCCGCTGCGTCGCCGACCTCGAGCGTCGTTTTGAGGATCACCGCTCCCCCAAGGACCTCATCGCCGACGTCATCGGCGGTTTCAGCGGAAGCATCTGGTTTGTTGTCATCCACGTCATCATCTTTAGCTTCTGGTTCCTCGTGAACACAGGCGTGCTCCCCTTCCTGCCAAAGTTCGATCCATACCCATTCATCCTGCTCGCGATGATCGTCTCCGTCGAAGGCGTCCTCCTCAGCACCTTTGTCCTGATGAAGCAGAACCGCATGCAGCAGCGCAGCGATGCGCGCGACAACCTCAATCTGCAGATCGATCTGCTCGCCGAAAAGGAGGTCACCAAGGCTCTCCAGCTACTTCGTGCCATCTCTCAAAAGCTCGACATCCCCGAGCTCGAGCAGGATGAGGAGCTTCAGGAAATGGCCGGCAACACCTCTGTCGATAGTCTGGCCAAGCGCATTCAGGACGACATTCCGCCCAGCTAAACAAGTGCACGAGTGAAGGTCACAACAAGCCCGTCCCGGTACTCGCCACAATCAGTCGTACGGTATCCTCCGGCTGATCCCAATGCGGAAAGTGACCGCTGTGGCTGAACCAGTGCAGCCGCGCATCCGGAAATAGCGCCTGCGCCACCTTCGCCTGGCTTGGAAAGCAAACCCGATCCTGTCTTCCCCACCCGATCACCATCGGCTTCTTCAACGATCCCGCCGGCGCACCCTCCTGCTCGGGTCCATAGGCAAGCGAACACAGCAACTGATCGAAACGCCGCGCACTGGCATAGCTCCGCATCTCTTCGAGCACCGCTTCGGCAGGCAGCGCCCACGGCTTCGGCGAGAACTGCGGAAACAAGAACGTTCGCCCGATCGTGCTGCGGCAGATCGCCGGCATCACCGGCTGCAACGCGCGCACCAGCCGTATCGACGCCCAGATCGAGCCATAAAAGAACCGCCTCTGCCACCCGCGCCAAAACCCGCCCGGATCGAGCGCCACCGTCGCTCCGACCACACCCCGCCGCGCCAACTCCATTGCCAGCCGGGCACCCATCGAGCTGCCCACCACATCGACACCGTAGAGCCCGTGCTCGCCCACAAACGTCGTCACCGCGTCAGCCAGGGAGAGGATCGATGTCTCCCGTGAGAGCGGCGGCGTCTCGCCGAATCCCGGAAGATCAACCAGCACCAGATCCCTCTGCTCCCGCAGCGGCCCGATGATGGTAGACCATGACCGCCAGCTCCCACCTAAGCCATGCAACATCAAAAGCGGCTGCCCCGTTCCCATCCGCACACAGTGCATCGGCATCGCGTGTCTTTCCTCCCGCACCAGAACTCCCCGCTTCGCCGGTTAGATGCGAGCGGAGAATGCTCTTAACTCTTCATGCGATCCAGCGCATCAGCCCGGCCGCCGGAAGCTCCGGAGCCATAAACCTCATGCGCTCCCCCACCACTTCCCCCGCCGCCAGTCTCCCGCTCCGCACCGCTCCTTCCATCGTCGAAGGCCACTCCGTCCGCGTCCAGTCTCCCGCCAGAAACAGTCCCGGCCAACGCGTCGCCTGCTCTGGCCGAAAGCGGTCCAGCCCGGGCACAACCGAGAACGTTGCTCGCGCCTCCTTCAAGACACCGCTCTTCACCAGCCGGGCCTCACGCATCGCAGGAAAGAACTCTTCGGCTTCCGCAATCGCCGCACTCAGGATCTCCTCGCGCGACCGCGCCAGTTCCGCCAACGAAGCACTGATCACCAGTTCCAGGTAGCTCCCCCGCTCCGGCTCCCATCCGCGAATCCTCGACTTCGCGAACATCCACTGAATCCGCGTATCCAGCAGCACCGCATGATCAAGATCCGTCACCTCGCGGTCGTACCAGAGATGCACCGTCGTGATCGGCGCAGACACAAACTGCTTCCCGTCTGCTTCAACATCCCCGCTCTCCGGCAGCGCCGACATCAGTTGCAGAGTGCGGCGGAAGTCCGTCGCCAGCACCACAGAACTTGTCCGCATCTCCGCTCCGCTGTTAAGTGTCAGCACCCATCCCTCGTCTTCCTGCCGCAAGGCCGAAACGCCGCAGCGCATCCGCACCTCCGCGCCGGCGCCCTGAGCAAACTTCGCCACTGGCTCGAAGAACTCGCTCAGCGGACGCGCCGGAATCCCCAGCCGCCCAGCCTCCGAGCGACCGCAGAAAGCTCTCATGGAAGACCTTGCCCGCATACTTCACCGAGCATCGCTCGAACGAGTCGTTCAGAGCGCCCACCACCACCGGCTCCCAGAAGTGCCGGATCGCGCGCTCCGTCTGCCCTGTCCGTCGTAGCCAATTCGCAAAGCTCTCGCTGTCGTCCGCAGGGTAGCCGCGCAGAAACCGCATCAGTCCCGACGCGATCCCCGCCTTGTCGCGCAGCGACAGCATCGGCGCCTGCGAGAAAGCTCAGCGTCTGGTGCATCGGCGCCGGCAGCGCTCCCGGCCGCATCCAGCTTCGCCGCCGGTCCCGTTCGGCTCCAGGAACACAGCTCGTCGTACCAGCGGATCGTCTCCGCACGCCCCTGCCTGCCCCAGCAGATCCACGATATTCGTGCAGCAGCCCAGCACCACGTGCTGCGAGTCGACCACCTCGCCCAGCGCCGGATGTTGATACGAGTAAGCCGCCCGCCCACATAACGGCCGCCGCTCCAGCAGAGTCACCTGTCTGCGCCGTCCCCCGCCAGCGCCGCCGCCGCCGCAAGCCCCGCAACGCCCGCCGCCGACCACAACGACATCCTGCGCCGACGCTCACGCCGCCACCCTGTACCACACCGCCATCGCGGCACCCCGCGCCAGGATGCAGACCTTCTCCGCCGTCGGCCACACGCACGCGCTCGTGAAACACATCCATCCTCCCGCGCCGCGATGCGCCCCAGCAGCCGATGGTAGATCTTCACCAGCACCCACATCGCCGCGCGGCTGTCGCGATCGAGCAGCGGAATCAGCTGCCCGCGGCAGACGTAGTACTTCTCCGCCGCGGATCGCCAGCGTCGCCAGCATGCCGCGCTCGCGCTCCGTCATCGGCGCGCCCGCCGCCAGCTCGCGCAGCACGCTCCGTGGTCTCGCCGAACTCGTCCATCAGGTCCATCGGAAGATAGACGCGCCCGCGCTCCACATCTTCCTTCACATCGCGCAGGATATTGGTGAGCTGAAACGCGACGCCCGTCTCTTCGGCCAGCTCCTCCGCGCGCGGATCGCTGTACCCGAAGATCCGGATGCAGACCAGCCCCACCACCGACGCCACCAGATAGCAGTAGCGATAAAGGTCCTCAAACGTGGCATACGTCTGGATCCCGCTCGCGGTCCAGCTGCCTGTCGGCTGCCAGGTCCATCGTCGTTCCCCGGACCAGCTCCTCCAGCAACTCATCCGGAATCCCGAACCGCCGCTGCGTATCGCCGAGCGCGACAAATACCGGATCGTCGCGTCGCCCACGCCCCGCACGCGTGACGCACGCCACGCAGCCAGCCACGCGCCATCTCATCTGCGCGCGCCTCTGTCGATCGGCTTCGATCTCATCGTCCGAGATATCGTCCGCGCGCCGCATAAAGGCATACACCGCGCACATCGCATCGCTCTTATGCTCGCGGCAGCACGCGAAACGCCCAGTAGAAGTTCTTCGCCTCGCGCCGCGCCACCTCGCGGCAGAATCGCATACGCCTCAGCCGTCGTCAATCGTGCTTCACTCCGCTCCGCGCACCGCGCGCGCCCCGCACGCAGCTTGCCCACCAGCGCGCCCGCCAGCAGCATCAGCTTCTTCCGCTTCGGTCACCACCGGCCGTCCGCGCAGCACGTCGTAGTCCTGCGCCGCAATGCCGTCCAGGATCGCCTCGCCGCCCTTGCGAAACAGATCCAGCGTCACCGCGCAGCTCCGGGTCCACCATCCCGCGATCGCCCCGCCCTCGCGCAGCATCGCCCGCGTGCGGTCCACCAGCGCACTGCATCATCGCGCCGAACTCCGGCGTAAACACCCGGCCCTGCGATCTGCCCCTCGTCCACGCCGAACCGCTCCATGTACTCCGCCGGAAGATATCGCCGCGCGAATCTCCGCATCCTCGCACCACATCCTGCCAGAAGTTCGCCAGCTGCAGCGCCGTGCAGATCTTGTCCGACAGCAGCGCACGCTCCTCATCCCGATACCCGCACACCATCAGCACCAGCCGGCCCACCGGGTTCGCCGAGTAGCGCGAGTACTCCACCGCCTCCTCCCACGTCGCGTACTGCGTCTTGATCTGGTCCTGCCGAAACGCCCGCAGCAGATCGTGAAACAAGCTCGCGCGGCAGATCGCACGCGACGATCGTCTCCCGCAGCGCCACAAACACCGGATGCCGCGACTGCTCCGGCGCGTCATAGCACTCGTCCAGCATCTGCGCCCCACGTCTCCAGCAGACGCAGCGCCGTCCGCGTGTCGCCACCTCGTCGCCCAGATCGTCCGACACCCGGCAGAACGCATACACGCTCTCGAAGTGCGGCCGCACACGCTGCGCGGCAGGAAGAACGTCGCCACATGGAAGTTCTCGTAGTGCGTCGTCGCCAGCTGGTGGCACCACGCCTTCGCCTCGTCGAGCGTCGGCCGCTCCTCCGGCGTCAGATACTCCGGCGGAGCGCCCAGCAGCGCATCCCAGCGTCCTTACGCTCGGCCTGTCACGCTCACTCGCGGTCACTCCCGCCGGAAAGACCGCCGTCTTGATGTCCAGCACACGCGATCCGCGCGTCGCGCGTCATCATCCGCTGCAAAGACCTCCGGCACATCGTCCAGCCCGCCGCGCCCCGTAATGTACTCCGCGCACTTGAACCGGCCGCTGCGAAAGCAGCTCAAACGCTGTCCGGCAGGTCGCCGGCGTGTGGTGAAAGCTCGCCTTCAGCGTGATGTCGCCATAGTGCAGCCGATTCGTATCCAGCGCCACCACCGTCCCGCTCGGCGGCCCGCCAAAGAAGTTCACCACGCCGCCCTTGCGCACCATCCCCACCGCCCACTCCCACGTCTTCGGCGTGGCCACAGCCTCGATCGCCACATCCGCGCCGCGGCCCTCCGGCGTCAGCGCGCGGACCGCCGCAACTACATCCTCCACTTCGTCGATCCGCACCACCTGCCGCGCCCCAAACAACTTCGCCGACGCCACCTGGTCCTCGCGCTTCACCACCGCGATCACATCGCACGCCCGCACAGCTCCGCCGCATGCATAAACATCAGCCCGATCGGCCCCGCGCCGATCACCACCATCGTGTCGCCCGGCCTTCGCGCCCGCTCTCCTCCAGCCCCGCACCACGCACGCCAGCGGCTCCGTCAGCGCGGCATACTCGAACGGCATCTCATCCGGCACCAGCAAGCGTATTCTTCTCGACAATCCGCGCCGGAATCCGGATGTACTCCGCATACGCGCCGTTGTTGAACAGCAGGTCCTCGCACAGATTCTGCTGCCCCTGCAGGCACCAGAAGCACGCGTCGCACGGCGCCGAGTTCATGGGCACAACCCGGTCCCCACCGCGAACTTCGTCACCCCGCGCCCCACCTCCACCACCACTCCCGCCAGCTCATGCCCAAACGGAATCGGCGGCGTCAGCCATCATCGCGTGGTATCCGCGCCGGTAGACCTTCAGGTCGGTGCCGCAGGTCAGCGCCGCGCCCACCCGCACGCACGATCTCGCCGTCTCCGGCCTGCGGCACCGGCATCTGCTCCAGCCGCAGGTCTTCTTTGCCGTACAGCACGCGCCGCTGTCATCTCGGCTCCTGTCATCTCTTCTATCTTCTCATCTCCGCGCTGCCCAGCACTCAGCTCCATCTCATCAACGCGCAAGCCTCCAGCAATCGATCCTGCCAAGTTCTTCCCAGTCCATTCCGCGTACCCTGCATCTGATACCCTGAGCCACAGAACCCATGCCCTTTGTCTCGCCAGAGGTCTTCGCCAAGACAACGATCGCCTCCGTCCAGGACTACTCCGTCCTGTGCGGCGCGCGCCGTCGCCAACCTCTTCACCCGCCCGCGCTACTGGGCCGACATCTTCACCCAGATGGACTCGATCGGCGTCGGTTCCCTGCCCATCGTCATCCTCACCGGCTTCTTCACCGGCTGCGTGCTCGCCCTGCAGTCCGCCACCTCGCTGCAGCAGTTCGGCGCCGTCATCATGACCGGCTCCCTCGTCGCCCTCTCGATGGTCAAGGAGCTCGGCCCCGTCCTCACCGGCCTCATGGTCTCCGGCCGCAACGCCTCCGGCATGGCCTCCGAACTCGGCTCCATGAAGGTCACCGAGCAGCTCGACGCCATGCGCGCGCTCGGCACCGATCCCGTCCGCAAGCTGGTCACCCCGCGCCTCGTCGCCACCGTCTTCATGCTCTTCTTCCTCACCATCATCTCGGACGCCGTCGGCATCGCCGGCGGCGCGATCGTCTCCGTCACCTGCTCGGCCTCAACGCCAGCGCCTACTTCCACAACTCCTACCGCGCTCTCGTCTACGGCGACGTCGTCCAGGGCCTCACCAAGCCGCTCTTCTCCGGCTTCATCATCGCCACCGTCGGCTGCTACTTCGGCATGAAGACCACGGGCGGAACCCAGGGCGTCGGCAAGGCCACCACCCAGGCCGTCGTCGTCTCCTCCGTCTTCATCATCGTCGTCGATTTCCTCGTCACCCGCGCCATGATCGGCATCTTCGGCAGCTAACGCGCCCCATGCCCGCAGCCATCGCGAACCCGACCATCACCGAGCCCGCCGCACCGCCGGAAATCATCCGGCCCCGTCGTCGTCTTCGAAGACGTCTCCCTCGCCTTCGACGTCAAGCCCGTTCTCAAGAACATCTCCTTCGCCGTCCAGCGCGGCGAGACCCTCATCATCCTCGGCCCCGCCGGCTGCGGCAAATCCGTCCTGCTGAAGCTCGCCGACGGCCTCATCTGCCCCGACTCCGGCTCCATCCGCGTCTTCGGCCAGGAGATCACCACCATGCGCGAGAACGATCTCTACAAGCTCCGCGCCCACATCGGCATGGTCTTCCAGGAGTCCGCCCTCTTCGACTCCCTCAACGTCGAAGACAACGTCGCCTATCGCCTCAACGAAGAGGGCGTCCCCCACGACGAGTCCCACAAGCGCGTCGAAGAGGCGCTCAAGTTCGTCGAGCTCGAGCAAGCCATCGCCAAGTTTCCCTCCGAACTCTCCGGAGGCATGCGCCGCCGCGTCTCCATCGCCCGCGCCATCATCACCGGCCCCGACCTCATCCTCTACGACTCCCCCACCGGCGGCCTCGACCCCATCACCTCAACCACCATCATCGAGCTCGTCATGAAGCAGCGCGACGTCTCCCACACCACCTCGCTGGTCATCACCCACCGCCTGCAGGACGCCTTCGTTCTCGCCACGAACCGCTTCAACCCGCAGACGAACCGGATGAAACCGATTCCGAAGTCCGCCGAACAGCGGCATCGACCCCGGCACCAAGTTCCTCATCCTCAACGAGGGCAAGGTCGTCTTCCACGGCACCACCGAAGAGCTCGTCCACTACCGAGGACCCCTGGATCAAGGACTACCTCGCCTGACCGGACAAGCATGACGCCCCCCACCACCCTTCCGCAGACCTTCAACGATTTCATCGGGAACTCGGCTACCGTCGAGCATCTCCGCAGCGCCATCGCCGCCGGCCGCCTTCCCAGCTCGCTCATCCTCTCCGGCCCCACGGGCGCCGGCAAATACACCCTCGCCCTGCTCGTCGCCATGTCCGTCGAGTGCCAACGCCAGCCGCGCGATCTCTGGTCCAACGGCCAGTCTCTCGCCAGCTTCTGCGGCGTCTGCCGCAACTGCACCCGCATCGCATCCGCAGCCGACCTCGCCCAACAGGTCGAGCTCGCCGTCGCCGCACGCGAAGACCTCCGCGAAGCCGATAAAAAGGACACACGCGTCCTCATCCAACCCCACCCGGACGTCGTCATCATCCCTCCCGACCCGCCGCAGCTCCTCATCAAGCTCGGCCAGGTCCGCACCCTCATCCAGCGCGCCAACTACCTGCCCTCCGAAGCTCCGCGACGCATCTTCATCCTCACCGCCTCCAGCTTCATGAAAGAAGCCGCAAACTCGCTACTCAAAATGCTCGAAGAACCCCCACCCTCCGTACACATCATCCTTCTCTCCGAGAACCCGAGCGAACTCCTCCCCACCATCCGCTCCCGCTGCGCCAGCTTCCGTCTCGGAGCCCTTCCTCCGGAAGAGATCGAGATGCTCCTCAACGACCGCCGCGCCGACCTGCCTCCGCAGCAACGCTCCCTCATCGCCCGTCTCTCGGAGGGAGCCGCAGGTCGCGCCCTGTCCTTCGATCTCGCCGCCTACACCGCAGCCAGAGCCGACGCCCTCCTTCT
The DNA here is from genome assembly GCA_963778445.1 of uncultured Acidobacteriaceae bacterium. Lineage (GTDB taxonomy): Bacteria > Acidobacteriota > Terriglobia > Terriglobales > Acidobacteriaceae > Edaphobacter. Next base: position 26,931 of record CAVZUG010000003.1, read on the forward strand.
TCTACGCAACGCCGCGGCTGAGGCCGATCACACAACGCTCTTCAAAATGACCGAAACCTACCGCGCCGGTGCAGAGGGCCAGCAAAAGACCACCGCCCTCCTCCGCTCCCTCGCCCTCCTCCTCGAGGATCTCCTCCTCCTCACCGCCGGCACCCCCGAGCTCGTCCGCAACATCGACCTCCGCCCCGAGCTCGAACGCCTCTCCCAAACCCTCACCTTCCCATGGATCGAGCAGGCCGTCCATGGCCTCGACCAGGTCTACTCCGGCATGCGCCGCAACCTCCTTCGCTCCATCTCCCTCGACGCCTTCGCCACTCAGCTCTCCACAAACCCTCGCTGACCTACAACCCTGTCATCCCGACCGGAGCGAAGCACAGAGGAGGGCCCTGCTTCTCAACTCAGGCCAGCGCTTCGAACGGTTCTTCTACTTCAATTGCGCCGCCTTCTCCAGGCGATCCCGCAGCGCATCCCCCACACCACCCCGCCCTGGCACCGGACAGACAATCACATCCACCCCCGCTCCATCGAGCTCGCGCAAACCCGCGAACACCCGTCGTGCCAGCTCCTCCGCATCACCCCACGCTCCCCAGCGATACACAACCTTCGCAGTCCCCGCAGACCACCCGTCCGGCAGCATGACACCCACGCTCTCCATCTCTTGCAATTCATCCAGCTCCGCACAAAGCTCCGCTTCGCCTTTCACCAGCACCAGCCGCGCCCGCGGAGCATAGTGCCGCAGCCCCACTCCCGGCGACGGCAGGCTCGCCGGAGACTCGCCACCGCCCCGAGCCCCTGCAGCAAACACCCGCACCTCACCCGCAACCGCCGCAATCATCTCCGCCGTCACCGCACCTGGCCGGTAGATCACCATCGGCCACTCGCACACATCCACCACCGTCGACTCCACCCCCACCACCGTCGGCCCACCATCGATGACGGCGTCGATTCGCCCATCCAGATCCTCGAGCACATGCGCCGCCGTCGTCGGACTCGTCCGCCCAAACCGGTTCGCGCTCGGCGCCGCCACTGGCACTCCCGCCACGCGTATCAGCGCCTTCGCCGTCTCATGCCGCGGCATGCGCACACCTACGCGTTGCCGCCCCGCCGTCACCGCATCCGGCACCGCCGCCGTTCGCGGCAGCAACATCGTCAGCGGCCCCGGCCAGAACGCCTCCCCCAAACGCCTCGCCCGCTCGCCCACCTCACCCGTCATCTCCGCGGCCCGCAGCAGCATCGCCTCATCGCTCACATGCACAATCAGCGGATCCCAGCTCGGCCTCTGCTTTGCCGCAAAGATGCGCTCCACGGCCGTGGCATCCAACGCATTTGCCCCCAGTCCATAGACCGTCTCCGTCGGAAACGCGACCGTCCCGCCCCCGCGCAAAATCTCCGCCGCCCGCGCAATGTCCTCGTCCAGCTCCGCACGTAACCGCAGCGTCTCTCGCATCTGTGCAAATCCCCTCCCAACATCCTAAGTCGCGCGCGCATATACTTCTCGCCATGCAGGCTGCCGAGATTGAAGTTAAGTTCCTCGTCCAAAGCTCCGCAGATCTCGAAGCACTTCTTCCCGCCCTCGGCTTTCAGCTCGAAACGCCGCGCACCTTCGAGCACAACACCCTTTACGACACATCCGAGCGCAGTCTCCGCGAACGCCGGCAGATCCTCCGCCTTCGCAAATACGGCGATCTCTGCGTTCTCACCCACAAGCGCACACCCGAGAACGCCGACGACTCCCTCTACAAGACACGCATCGAAACCGAAACTCTTATCGGCGACTGCGATGCCATGGCGGAGGTCTTCGCTCAGCTCGGCTACACCTCCGCCTTCCTCTACGAGAAGTTCCGCACCGAGTGGGCGTACCTGCCCTCCGGCTCAAAGGAAGGCGGCCATCTCGTAATCGACGAAACGCCGATCGGCACCTGGGCCGAACTCGAAGGCCCACCCGACTGGATCGAGCGCACCCTTCAAGACCTCCACATACCGAGATCCACCTGCACCACCGACAGCTACGGCACCCTGTTCACAAAGTGGAAGCAGAGCTCCGGAAGCAGCGTCAAAAACCTGACCTTCGAAGAGATCAGCCAAAGCACTGAGTTAACCGGAAAAGCAGCAAGTTAGGACCTCACTTGCTGCTTTTCCGCTAAGTCCTTCGCTGACTCGCTGCTCTAAAAGATCTGGAAGTTCACGTCGAAGTTCACCTCGACCGGCACCGGTCTTCCATTCATCATCGCCGGCTTGAAGCGATACTGCCGCACCGCCTCCACCGCCTTCTCGTCCAGACCCATGCCGATCCCGCGGATCACCCGTACGTTCTGCGGATGTCCATTCGCGTCGACGATGATAGCCACAAGCACATTCCCGGCAACCTTCGCCTTACGCGCCTCTTCGCTGAACTCCGGCTCGACAGAATAGATCACAACAGGCGCTGAAACGCCGCCGCCGACCTTGTACAGACCGCCGCCCGTATTGCCGCCCGAACCCGGCCCAAGCCCATTCCCATTCCCGGGCCCAAGTCCGCCACCCCGTCCGCCGCCACCCGAGAAGGCTCCAACCACAGGCGCGTTCGGCACACCGATATTCGGCATGTTGTTGTCAGCCATCTTCAGATCCTTCTGCACGTTAATCGAAGGCTCAATCGCGATCTTCGGCTGTTGCGGTGGAGGGGGCGTCGGCGGAACAATCGGATGCTCTTCAAACTTCGGAAGATGACCTTTCACAACTGGCGTCGGTCCCTGCGATCCTCCGCCTCCACCCATAACCTGCGGCTTCGGCGGAGCCTTCGGCGGCGTCAGCGGCACATCGATCGGCACCACCACGTGCGCCACCTGCGGCGCTGCCATCTTTACGCCCTTGTACAGCAGCCACGCAATCAAACCGATCGCCACCGCATGGATCACCACCGCGATGGCCGTCGACGTCGGGCTGCGCTTGAACACCATCCGGTCCACCACCGGAATCGGTTTCGACTGCAACTCCAGCGGCGGCAGCTTCTCCGGGAAAAACGTGTCCCGGACGCTCGAGACCAGCGACGCAAACACGCCCTCTTCTTAATCTCGCTCCACTGCGGAGCCACACCTGCCTGCAGGCGCGGAGCCTCGTGCTCGTATTCCGTCTCCGGTGGTGGTGTCAAAAGTGTCATCGACATAAGCTGCTTTGCCCCGGCGGCATTGAGGACCTGACTGCTCCCTTGCCCAACCTCATCTCTCTTGCGCGTCCTGCTCTATCTACGTCCCCGGTCTCTCGCCGGTTTCCTGCTGACGCGCAACGCCACTGGTCCTCGTTCATATTCTACAAAGATTCGCCCGCGTACGCCCGCGTGTGCCCGCAAAGTTACCTTAAGGACTTTGACGCAGCACCCCCACCGATAGTCTCTTCCGCCCCAGCCATCCATCACGCCTATCCCCGATACAATAGACGTTTGGGCCAAGCGCCCGCTATCACACACACAGGGGATGGAATGTCGGAAGCCTCAGACCAGAAGCCGCAGCCGCCAGCGGCGCAGCCCAAGCCGCTCAAAGCAACCCTCAACCTGCCCGAGACCACCTTCCCCATGAAGGCCAATCTGCCCCAAAACGAGCCCGCACGCCTCGCGCAGTGGCAAAAGGACGACCTCTACGGGCAGATCCGCCGAGCCCGCGCCGGCGAAGCCAGGTACATCCTCCACGACGGCCCCCCCTACGCCAACGGAGCCATCCACCTCGGCCACGCCCTCAACAAATGCATCAAGGACTTCGTCGTCAAAACCAAGACCATGGCCGGCTTTGACGCGCCCTACGTCCCCGGCTGGGACTGCCACGGCCTTCCCATCGAGATCAAGGTCGACGAAAAGCTCGGCCGCAAAAAGCTCGAGATGCCCCCCCTCGCCGTCCGCCGCGCCTGCCGCGAGTACGCCCAGAAATACGTCGACCTCCAGCGCTCCCAGTTCGAGCGCATCGGCGTCTTCGGCCAGTGGAACGACCCCTACCTCACCATGTCCAACAGCTACGAGGCCTCCGTCGCCGAGACCTTCTTCGACTTCTTCAGAACGGCTTCGTCTACAAGGGCCTTCGCCCCGTCTACTGGTGCATCCACGACAAAACCGCCCTCGCCGAGGCCGAGGTCGAGTACGAGATGCACACCTCGCCTTCCATCTACGTCCGCTACAAGCTCACCTCGAACCCCGCCAGCATCGCCCCCGAACTGGGCATAACATCTTTACCAGCTGATACACCGGGTGCCCCATCTTCGCGCCCGACTTTGGGCGCTAAGGTGGGTGAAGCGCCACAACCGCCCACCGACAGCCAAAACGTTTACACCATCATCTGGACCACCACTCCCTGGACCCTCCCCGCCTCTCTAGCCGTCGCCTTCAACCCCGATCTCGACTACGTCGCCCTCGGAAACACCGACGGCAACATCTACATCGTCGCCGAGGCCCTCGCGCAGCACACCCGCGAAGCCTGCAATCTCCCCGACGCCACAGTCCTCGCCACCTTCAAAGGCTCCGCGCTCGACCGCGCCACCTTCCAGCATCCCTTCCTCGACCGCTCCATCCTCGGCGTCAACGCCGACTACGTCACCACCGAGCAAGGCACCGGAGCCGTCCACACCGCGCCCTCCCACGGCGCCGACGACTTCTACACCGGCGCAAAGCTACGGTCTCTCCCAACTCTGCGACGTCGACGCCGCAGGCCGCCTCCGCAATGGGCTCCCCGAGTACGAAGGCCTCACCATCACTGAAGCCAACGCGCCCATAATCGCCCTCGTCCAATCCCGCGGAGCCCTCATGGGCCGCCAGGACCTCGACCACTCCTACCCTCACTGCTGGCGCTGCCACAACCCCGTCATCTTCCGCGCCACCGAGCAGTGGTTCATCCGCATGGAAACCCCCATGCCCGAGTTCCCTACCCAGGGAGCGTCATCTCGACCGGAGCCAGGGTGCCCCAGGTCTCGACCCTGAGACCTGGGGCTCTTCGGAACCGACCACCTTCCGCCAGCGCGCCCTCGAAGAGATCAGCAACGTCACCTGGGACCCCGCCTGGGGCGAAGAACGCATCTCCAACATGATCGCGACCCGCCCCGACTGGTGCATCTCCCGCCAGCGCATCTGGGGCGTCCCCATCGCCGTCTTCCTCTGCGAAAAGTGCCACACCCCGCTCAACGACCGCGCCGTCAACCGTAGCATCGTCGAGCTCTTCCGCAAAGAAGGCGCCGACGCCTGGTACACCCACCCCGCCGCCGACCTCCTCCCCGCGGGCACCACCTGCGCAAACTGCGGCGTCAAAGACGACTTCCGCAAGGAGATGGACATCCTCGACGTCTGGTTCGAGTCGGGCTCCTCCTGGCACGCCGTCCTCGACGCCGACCCCGAGCTCCGCCGCCCCGAAGACGAGATCCCCGCCGATCTCTACACCGAGGGCGGCGACCAGCACCGCGGCTGGTTCCACTCTTCCCTGCTCACGTCCGTCGCGGTGCGCGGACATGCACCGTACAAGATGGTCGCCACCTCCGGCTGGACCCTCGACGAGCAGGGCCGCGCCTTCTCGAAATCCCTCGGCAACGGCGTCGATCCCGTCGACGTCGCCAACCGTCTCGGCGCCGAGGTCATCCGCCTCTGGGTCGCCTCCGTCGACTTCCGCGAAGACGTCGCCGCCAGCGAAAACCTCATGCAGCGCGTCTAGCGACAACTACAGAAAACTCCGCAACACCCTCCGCTTCCTCCTCGGCAACCTCCACGACTTCACCCCTGCCACCGACGCCGTGCTCGACTTCGCGAAGCTGGAGCCCTTAGACCAGTACATCCTCGCCCGCACCGCCGAGCTCGACGCCAAAATCCGCAAGGCCTACGACACCTTCGAGTTCCACCGCGCCTACCACGCCCTCAACGAGTTCGTGAACACCGACTTATCCGCCCTATATCTGGATGTAATAAAAGACCGCCTCTACACCTTCGCCCCTAACGCGCCCGCCCGTCGCAGCGCGCAAACCGCCCTCTGGCGCATCGCCGAAGCCCTCACCCGCCTCATCGCCCCCATCCTGTCCTTCACCGCCGACGAGGTCTGGCAACAGCTCCCCAAAGTGGAAGGCCGCGAACCAAGCGTCCACCTCGCCCTCTTCCCCGACATGCTCGAGATCATTCCCGGCAGTGTCCGGACGATGGAGAACGAGTGGGCCCTACTACTCACAATGAGAGAGAGCGTAAATGGCTGTCTTGAGGTGAGCCGAGCAAGAAAGGGGATAGGAAAAGCTCTGGAAGCCGAAGTGGCGATTACTTCGCTCGGGGATGATCGTGATCCAACCGTTTCTCTACTTCGCCGATACCAAGCTTCTCTGCCGGAGTTGTTCAACGTCTCGGCCGTGCATTTCGCCGCGTATACGCCTACGCCGGATAGCCAGCAGCAGCTCACAGAGTACGAAGTGTTCCGTTCGTCCAATCCTCAAGTGCGAGCGCTGCTGGCGCTACGTCTCCGACATAGGCAACGAAGCAAAGTACCCCACCGTCTGCCTCCGCTGCGCCGACGCGCTTAGCAGCCATCCACTACCCGCCCTACACCGCAACAGGCAATGAGAACGCTGCATAAGGGACTCTCTTATAGCTGTATAGCTTGCGATTCGAGCGCCAAAGGCGCGCTCTATACTAGCCTAGGGCGAAGCCCTAGGTATCGCCCAACCGGAACCAAAGGCTGAAGGCCCGCGCTATACACCTTCAAGAAAACCGCTCGAAGATGATCTCCCCCGAAAACCTAAAACACCAACATAGCAGCGAGGTCCTCATTGCAAAGACAAGAGACCGCCGCCCCCTCCTCTTCCTCCTCGCCGCCCTCATCGTCGTCCTCGACCAGTTCACAAAACTCCTCATCATCCAGCAACATCCGCTCCGGCGCCCACATCCCCGTCATCCCCCGCGTCTTCTGGATCACCCACGTCCTCAACACCGGCGCCGCCTTCTCGCTGTTCGCCGACAACACCAACCCCGACACCGTCCGCTACATCCTCATCGCCTTCTCCGTCATCGCCGCCGTCATCGTCGGCACCATGCTCTGGCGCGCGGCCGCGCTCTCTCCCTCACCGGCGTCGCCCTCGCCCTCATCCTCGGCGGAGCCATCGGCAATCTCTACGACCGCCTCGCCTACCACTTCGTCATCGACTTCCTCGAAGTCCACATCGTCCACTACCACTGGCCCGACTTCAACGTCGCCGACTGCGCCATCTCATCGGCGCCTGCCTCCTGCTCCTCGAAATCTTCCGCCCCCAACACACTGAGAACTGAGAACTCACAACTGACATCTGCCTCTATGAACGACCAGATCACCATCCGCGGCGCCCGCACCCACAACCTCAAGGGCATCGACGTCGACATCCCGCACAACGCCCTCACCGTCGTCTCCGGCGTCTCCGGCTCCGGCAAATCCTCGCTCGCCTTCGACACCGTCTACGCCGAGGGCCAGCGCCGCTACGTCGAATCGCTCTCCGCCTACGCCCGCCAGTTTCTCGAGCGCATCGAAAAGCCCGACGTCGACCACATGGACGGCCTCGCCCCCGCCATCGCCATCAAGCAGAAGAACCAGACCCGCAATCCCCGCTCCACCGTCGCCACCGCCACCGAGATCTACGACTACCTCCGCCTGCTCTACGCCCGCTGCGGCACCGTCACCTGCCTGCACTGCGGCGGCATCGTCAGACACGACACCGTCGACGAGATCGTCGCCGCGCTCCTCGCCCTCCCCGAAGGCACCCGCGCCTACGCCCTCTTCCCCATCGTCCGCGCCGAGATCAAGCTCGAGCCGCTGCAGCAGCCTGCCACCACCGAGGTCAACGAGGTCAGCCAACGCCCCCAAGCCGCAAGAAATCCGCCTCAAAAAAATCCGCAAAGTCCGTCGTCCGCACCCGGTCGCTTCGACCATCACCGACGCCCTCAAAGACCGCCTCACCGAACTCCGCCGCCGCGGCTACAACCGCCTCTACCAGCCCACACCGACGGCGCAATCGGCAAGATCGTCGAGTTCTCCACCCCCGAATCCCTGCTCGAACTCGACTTCACCCAGCCCATCTTCGTCCTCATCGACCGCCTCGCCCTCTCCCCCGACATCCGCGCCCGCATCGTCGACGCCATCGAAACCGGCTACCGCGAGTCCGGCGAAGTCCAGTTCCACACCGTCCCGCGCGAAGACGAGAAGCAGTCGCACGAACCGTCCGCTTCTCCGCCGCCTTCGAGTGCACCACCTGCCACCGCGCCTACCGCGAGCCCGAGCCGCGCCTCTTCTCCTTCAACAACCCCTACGGCGCCTGCCCCCGCTGCCAGGGCTTCGGCAACACCATCGACTTCGACCCCAACCTCATCATCCCCGACAAGTCCAAGACCCTCGACGCAAGGCGCCATCGCCCCCTGGACCACCACCAAGTACCGCCCGCACCACGGCGAGATGATCCGCGTCGCCAAAGCCGCCGGCATCCCCACCGACGTCCCCTGGTACGACCTCGACGCCCGAGCAGCAGCGCTTCATCGAGGACGGCAGCGGCAGCTTCCCCGGCATCCGCGGCTTCTTCGCCGCGCTCGACCGCAAAAAATACAAGCTGCACGTCCGCGTCTTCCTCTCCAAATACCGCGGCTACGCCGCTCTGCCCCGACTGCCGCGGCCAGCGCCTCCGCGCCGAAGCCCGCGCCGTGCTTCATCAACGACCAGCAAACATCTGCGAGGCCTCCGCCCTCACCATCACCGCCGCCGCAGAGTTCTTCGACAATCTGCAACTCTCACCGGCACAAACCGAAATCGCCGGCAAGATCCTCGAAGAGGTCCGCCAGCGCATCCACTTCCTCCACCAGGTCGGCCTCGACTACCTCACGCTCGACCGCCTCACCTCCACGCTCTCCGGCGGCGAATCGCAGCGCATCCAGCTCGCCACCTCGCTCGGCTCGCGCCTCGTCGGCGCGCTCTACGTCCTCGACGAGCCCATCCATCGGCCTGCACACCCGCGACACCGCCAAGCTCATCCGCATCATGCACGACCTGCGCGACCTCGGCAACACCATCCTCGTCGTCGAGCACGACCCCGACGTCATCCGCGCCGCCGACTACCTGCTCGACCTCGGCCCCGGCGCCGGCGAGCTCGGCGGCCAGCTGCTCGCCGCCGGCACCGTCGCCGAAGTCACCGCCAACCCCAACTCCATCACCGGCAAATATCTCTCCGGCCGCGCCACCATCCCCGTCCCCAAACACCGCCGCGAGCCCGGCCGCGAGCACCTCAACCTCACCGGCGCGCGCATCCACAACCTGCGCGGCGTCGATCTCGACATCCCGCTCAGCCTGCTCTGCTGCGTCACCGGCGTCTCCGGCTCCGGCAAATCCACCCTCGTCCATCAGGTCCTCTACCGCGCCCTCATGCAGGCGCTCGGCCAGACCGAAGGCGCGCGAGCCCGAGCCGACGCACCTCTACCGCGAGCTCTCCGGCACGCAGCACCTCAACGACGTCATCCTCGTCGACCAGTCGCCCATCGGCCGCACCCCGCGCTCCAACCCCGTCACCTACATCAAGGCCTTCGACGACATCCGCGCGCTCTTCGCCGCGCAGCCCGACGCCAAGCGCCGCGGCTTCACCGCCGGCAACTTCTCCTTCAACGTCCCCGGCGGCCGCTGCGACGTCTGCGAAGGCGACGGCACCGTCACCGTCGAGATGCAGTTCCTCGCCGACATCGAGCTTCCCTGCGAAGAATGCAACGGAACCCGTTACAAATCCGCCATCCTCGACATCAAGTACAAAGACAAAAACATCCACGACGTCCTCAACATGACCGTCAAGGAAGCCCTCGTCTACTTCGCCGGCCATCCCAAGATCGTCGACAAGCTCTACGTCCTCGACGAGGTCGGCCTCGGCTACGTCCGTCTCGGCCAGTCCGCCACCACGCTCTCCGGCGGCGAAGCCCAGCGCGTCAAGCTCGCCTCGCACCTCGCCACCGCCCGCAGCCATCACCGGCCGCGCAGCAGCAACGAAGCCGCCGCCAAGGCCCGCACGCCGCACCCTCTACATCCTCGACGAGCCCACCACCGGCCTCCACTTCGACGACGTCGCCAAGCTCCTCGCCGCCTTCCGCAAACTCATCGAAGGCGGCGGCTCCCTGCTCGTCATCGAGCACAATCTCGACGTCATCAAATCCGCCGACTGGGTCATCGACATGGGCCCCGAAGGCGGCTCCGGCGGCGGCCAGATCGTCGCCACCGGCACCCCCGAAGAGATCGCCGCCAACCCCGCCTCGCCACACCGGCCACTGGCTCGCTCCGGTCCTCCACCTGCCGACCGGCCCGAAAGCAGAACTCGAGCTACCCGTCACCGCGTAAGGCGCAAGATCCGCTCAGGGCTTCTCCACGGGAACGACGGGCAGGCTGATAAAGCTCGCGTCCCCCGCGGAATGCCAGATACGCTGTGTGGCCTTTTCGTAGTCAGCCGGTTTGGCTTCGAAGATATTGGGCACAAACCGCTGCGGGTTGCGATCGTAAAGCGGAAACAGTGTGGACTGGATCTGCACCATGATGCGGTGGCCGGGCTTAAAGGTATGGTTCACCATCGGCAGGCCGAAGACATACGGCAAAGGTGTGTTGGATTTGATAGCCTCGGGATGCTCAAAGCTGGTGCGATACCGGCCACGGAAGATGTCCGTCGCGATGGGTAGTTGGTAGCCACTGAAGTCGGTCGGCGGAGCGACGCGATCCGGTTCCACGTCGATCAGCTTAACCACCCAATCGGAATCCGTACCGCTCGTGGAGGCGACCAGGTGCACCACCGGCTCGCCGGAGAGCTTCATCGCCTCTTTCAAGGGCTCGGTCTCATAGGTGAGCACGTCAGGCCGGCCATCCACAAAGCGCTGGTCGGTCACGAGCCACGTGCGCCAGCCCGTCGTGTCCGAGGCGTCGACGGGCCGGGGACGGTAGGGCACAGGCTTCGCCGGGTCGGAGACGTACTCATCGAATCTCTCCGTCTCGGCTCCTTTGCCTTTTGCCGGTGCGTCAAACGACAGGCCACCGCCCGCCGTGAGATAAATCGGCCGCGAAGGCGTGGGACACCCCTGCTCACAACTGGCCGGGTAAAGTTCGGGTCTGTCCCAGCGGTCCGCACCCGTGTCATAGATAAACGCGGCAGGCGTTTCGGCCTGCGGAGAGCCCGGTTTCAGATACTGATTGAAAAATGGCAGCAGCACGTCACGCCGCCATTGACCGGTAGTATCGGTGGCCCAGGTAAGCGTTCCCAGAGCACGGCCCTCACGGTTGACCTGGAGTGGAACCACGGCCCCATCACCAGCATGTTCATCTTGTCTGGAGCGCCCTTCGCTTTGAGCGCCCTGTAGCTATGGATGGCGCCCCACATATCTTCCTGGTCCCACAAGACCCTGCTCCCACATCGTGGGTACAGTGACCGGCTCTTGCGAGATCAACTTATCGAGCGCCTGGCTTTGCCAGAAGCCGTCGTAGGCGGGGTGTTCGACAAGAACACGCCAGTACGGCAGCTGCTCCATGCCCTCGGCCCTGGCGTATGCGTCGGCGGAGCCGGCGCGCAGATAGTTCGTGTAGTCGTCCCGGCCTTGTGGAGCACGCTCACGCCTTCGCCGCGATTCGTGGTCTGGCCTAGCACGTAGCTGATCGTGGGCTGACGGAACGCGCCGTAATGAAACCAGTCATCCCCCATCCAGCCGTCGATCATGGGACTCTCGGGCGCTGCAACCTTGAGCGCGGGATGCGGGTTCAGCAGGGCCATCACCACCGTGAAACCCTCGTAGCTCGATCCAATCATGCCTACACGGCCGTTCGATTCAGGCACGTTTTTCACCAGCCAGTCGATCGTGTCGTATGCGTCGGTCGTGTCGTCCGCGCCGCTGGGGTTGTAACCCGAGTTCACCGGCGGCGGCGTCATCAGGTAGACGCCTTCCGATCCATACTTGCCCCGCACATCCTGGTAGACCCGGATGTAACCCGCTTCGACGAAATTCTCATCACTGAGCGGGAGAGCCTCGATCATGCGGCCGCTCTTTGAGCGCGCGGCCCGCGAAGCGGCGTTGTATGGCGTACGCGTGAGCAGGATCGGCGCGCCCTTCGCTTCGTTGGGAACCACAATCACCGTGTAAAGCTTCGTGCCATCACGCATCGGCACCATCACGACCCGCTTTTCGAAATCGCTCTGCTTCACCGGCGCCTTGAAGCCCGGCGTCAGGTCGTCGGCAGGCAATTTGCTTTGCTGCGCGAATCCAGTCAGGCCTGCTACCGACATCGCAAACGCCACGCCTTGGATAATTTTTCGAGATCTGCCCATAGCCTCTTTCACGCCGGTGGCATCGAGAAAGGCCCCGGCTCTCCATGGATTCATGAAATACCGCCAGCCTAACACTCCCATCCGCTAGGCAATCCGGACCTGTCCAGCTTGTCTACGATCTTCGATACTCTAAAGAACACGGGGGGAAGCGATGCCTGGGACAACACGACGCAGAACCGCCCTCACCACCGAGCGGCTTCACCTCGTCCGCCTCGGTTTGGCCCTCCTGCTCTCGCTTACGGGAAGCACCCTCCAAGCCCAGCTTCCTCCCGGCACATCCGATGCCAGCAGTTCCAGCTCCCAAACCCCAGACGCAGCAGACAGATCCCCTCCGCACCCAAGCCGCCGAAGCCCTCTCACGACAGGACTTCCCCACCGCCCTCAAACTCCTCACCACCCTCGCCCAGAAGTACCCCACCGACGCCCACATCCTCTTCGACCTCAGCCTCGACCCAGGACGCACTCGACCAGACCACCCCCGCCGAGCAGACCTACCGCCGCGCCATCGCCGCCGACCCCACCTACCTCGACCCCCACCTCGCCCTCGGCCTCCTCCTCGCCCGCAACAACCGCACCGCCGAAGCCCGCACCGAGCTCCACGACCGCCACCAGCCTCACCCTCCGACCCCGCCCTCAAAGCCCGCGCCTACCGCGCCCTCGCCCAGATCGACCGAACCTCCGACCCCGCCGCCGCCCGCGACGCCCTCCTCGCCGCCCTCAAGCTCTCCCCCGAAACCCCCGATGACACCCTCCTCTCCGCCGAACTCGCCGAGCAGGCACAGGACCACGACGCCGCCGAGGCCGCCTACCGCCGCCTGCTCGCCAGCGCTCCCGGACGACCCCGCCGCCACCGCCGCCCTCGCCCACCTCCTCGTCGCCGAAAACAAGTCCGCCGAAGCCGAGCCTCTCCTCACCGCCGCCCTCGCCGCCCACCCCGGCGACCCCGCCCTCACCGCCCAACTCGCCTCCCTCTATCTCCACGGCAACAAACCCGAAGAGGCCATGGCCCTCGTCGAAAAGCTCCACAGCCGCGCAACCCGTCAGACCCCGCCATCACCCGCCTCTATGCCCGCCTCCTCAGCCAGGCCGGCCAGTACGACCAGTCCGAGCCGCTCTTCGCCAGCCTCTCCGCCCAGACCCCCGCCGACCCCACCCTCCTCGACGACCACGCCGACGCCCTCATCCACCTCAAGCGCTACGCCGAAGCCCAGCAGCTCCTCGAGCGCGCCGTCGCCCAGCCAGACGCCTTTCCCACCCCCGACGACCTCGCCGCTGCCGCCAGCCACCTCGCCTTTGCAGCCACCCAAAACAATGACCCAGAGACCATCTTGCGCGCGCTCGATCTTCGTGCGTACAGTCCTGCCACAGTCACCGTCGTCCCTGTTCCTGGCGGCGACCGCACACGACAAGCTTCACCAGCGTACAAACAGGCATCAGACCTGTACAAGCAGTTTCTCTCCGTGGCGAACGGCAAGTTTCCCGACGAGGAATGGGAGGCGCGCCACCGCCTCATCGCCCTCGAACACATGAAGTAGATTGCGCACCGCAGGAGGTGCGTCATGAGCAGCTTCGCCCATCGGCCCCGTTTCGCATCGCCTCCTCTCCTCGCTCTTCCCCTGCCTCCTCTCCATCCTCACCGCGCACGCCGCCGCGATCAACGAGATCCTGCCCGACGAGCAGGCCCTCTCCCAGCTCGAAGCTCCGCGCCCAGCAGGCCAAGCCCGCGCGAACAGTGCTTCCTCTACACCGAGCTCGTCCACACCATGACCGAGATCGCCGGCAAGCAGATGCTCGACGGGGACATCGATCACGCCAGCGCCACCCTCAAGCGGGTCGAGCACTACGCCCAGCTCATCCACATGGGCCTGGCCAACGACACCAAGCGCCTCAAAAACGCCGAAATGCTCATGCACCACACCACCCACCGCCTCGGCGACTACATGCGCATGCCGCCTCCAGCGACGATCGCGAAACCCTCCAGGCCACCCTCAAGCAGCTCAACCAGGTCCAGGACGAGCTCCTCACCCAGGTCTTCAAACACTGATCCATGACCGATAAGATCCGCCGCCTCGTCATCCTGCTCTGCCTTGCTGCTCTGCTCTTCGCACCCCTGCTCGCGCACGCGCAGCAAAAGGACTCCGCCCTCTCCGACGGCGAGGTCGAGCAGCTCCGCGAGGCCGCCTACACCCCCAACGATCGCCTCGCCGTCTTCATCAAGTTCCTCGACACCCGCTCCAAAACCATCCAGGACCTCGTCGCAAAGCCGCGCCGCCCCGGCCGTGAAGACGATCTCCACGACCTCTTCGAGCAGTTCAACTCCATCGCCGACGAGCTCAACGACAACCTCGACGACTACGGCCCACGCCACCGCGACATCCGCAAACAGCTCCCCAAACTCGTCGAAGCCACCGACCGCTGGTCCACCGCCCTCCGCACCGCTCCCGACAGCGAAACCTACAACCTCGCCCGCAAGCTCGCCCTCGAATCGGTCCGTGACATCCGCGAGGAGGCCACCCGCCTCATCGAGGAACAGAAAACCTACTTCGCCGCCCACCCCGAAGCCGTCAAAGCCGAAAAGGAACGCGAGAACCCCGGCAGCCAGAACCGACCAATCGACATCCCCCGCTAACCCAGGCCCGCTGCTCTACGGCCCACTAGCCCCCGCGGCCCGCTAGCCCTAGTTGCCATCCTTCGCCGAAAGCAGAGGGATCCCTCCACCGCTCAGAGCCGCAATGTTAAGCTGACGGGGAAGTGCTCTCCCCACTCACACCCATCTTTGAAGAGCAGTACCGCGAGCTCCGCCCCCGCGCGCCCATCCCTCCGCTCGACATCCGCTTCCGCCGCTTCACCTCCCTCAACACCACCATCCGCCTGCGCGAAGGCCGCCTCCACGTCCGCCTCTCCGACCTGCTCGAGCACGCGCCCGACAGCGTCCACCGCGCCATCGCCCACATCCTGCTCGCCAAGCTCTACAAGAAGCCGATCGCGCCCACCCACGCCGACCGCTACCGCCGCCACGTCTCCTCGGAAGCCGTCTCCAAGCAGGCCGAGCACATCCGCCAGACCCGCGGCCGCAAGCGCATTCTCACCCCGCTCGGCCACCACTACGATCTCGACGAGGTCTTCGAGAGCCTCAACACCCGCTTCTTCCACGGCCTCCTCGGCCGCCCCACCCTCACCTGGTCCGCCCACCACGCCCGCCGCATGCTCGGCCACTACGACGCCGCCCACAACACCATCGTCGTCAGCCGCGTCTTCGACCGCCCCGACACCCCCCGCTGCGCCATCGAGTACCTGCTCTACCACGAGATGCTCCACCTCAAGCATCCCGTCCGCGTCAAAGCCGGCCGCCGCTGCGTCCACTCCCGCGAGTTCCAGGCCGAAGAACGCCTCTTCCCCGAGCTCGAACAAGCCAAGGCCTACCTCAAACGCCTCTAAGCCACACCCACCTCCATTCCCATTCGCCTATTGGCTGGCGTTGCCCAAGGAAATCCGCTGTTGCTTTCGCCATTGCCCTTCTAGCTGTCGTTCCCGAAGGGAATCTGCTGTTGTTTTCGTCTTTGCCCTCTGGCTGTCATTCCCGAAGGGAATCCGCTGTTGCCTTTGCTTATGCTTTTGCTTGCTGCCTTTCACTCCCTATCCGTCGTTTCCTAAGGGCGCCGACCGCCTCATCCACAGCAGGAAACAATCTCCTCCGCCGCGAGCCGGCTGACCAGCGGACCGAGAATCACCCCAGGATGCGCAACCACAAAGTAAAGTCCCTCAACATTCTCCGCGAAGCCTCTCCGGGGTAGTCCGTCTGAGAACGTAGGCCTGCACCCTACCGCTCCGTCGGTAAACGCGAAGTCGTTCGGCACCACGAAATACTGAACCTCAACACCCCGCTGAGCCAGGTAAAAAGCACTTGAGGCCCCCGCGATTCCGGCACCCACAACCGCGACCTTCATTCTCACTCCATCTCACCGGCCATCGCAGCGATACTCTCCTGCCAGGTCGTCCTTGCACCTCTACCGAGCGGCCGTCAGTCGACATCTCTTCCTACACAGCCCTCAATGGGTCGGGCACTTCCAATTCAACTGGCACTCGTCGACGCGCCCAGACCACCAGCCCTAACCCCACCAACACACTCCCCAGAGCCGCCACCTGCGCATTGCTCATCCCCAGGTACAGCTTCGGATTGATCCGCACAAACTCCACCAGAAACCTCCCCACCCCACTCAACACCAGGTATACCCCCGTCAGCCATCCCACCGGTCGCGCCCGCTCCCCCAGCTTCCACAACACCCAGAACACCAGGAGCGCAAACAGCAGCTCATACACTGGCGTCGGCTGCACCATCGCAGCCGCCGGATACACCGGCACCAGCGCATCCGGCCGCATATGCACACCCCACGGCAGCGTCGTAATCTTCCCGTAGTCGCCATCCCCGCTCGTCAGGCACCCGATCCGACCCACCCCATACCCGATCGCCGCCGCCGGAGCCGCCAGATCCAACATCCGCAGCCCACCCACGCGCTCCCCCTGCGTTCCCTCAAGCGCCCCCTTGAACCTCGCTTCCTTCCCCTGCCAAAGCAACATCGCAATCCCGGCCAACAGGCCGCCAAACCACGCATACCCAGCCCGCATCCACGTCAGGAACCCCATCACCACCTCGCCCGCATGCGCCCACCCAGGCATCGCAATCTGCCGCATATCCGCCAGGAGCCCGTGCACATCCTGCAGCTCATGCCACACCTTCGCGCCCAGCACACCGGCGATCAACACAGCCGCCACCACACTCAGCGCATCCGCAACCACACCCTTTCGCACAAAGTTTCGGTGCAACACGGCCGTCGCCACCACAGCAGCAAACCACAGCATCAACCCAAACGTTCCCAGGCTGATCGAACCAAGATGGATATACGGATACATAAACCTCGCTTCCTCTCGAAGTATAGCGACCGGTCCCCCATTACCGCGCCGGCTTTGCCCCGCGCTCCCATCCGCGATACGCTCATCTTTATGCCCACCAGTACGCCCGCTCTTCCCTCCGCCGCCGGCATGCCCGTCCTCCTCTCCAAGCAGCAGATCGCCGAGCGCGTCGCCGATATAGGCGCAGAGATCACCCGCGACTACACCGGCCAGTCCGTCGTCCTCATCGGCGTCCTCAAAGGCGCCGCCATCTTCCTCTCCGATCTCGCCCGATCCATCAAGATCGACGCCACCTTCGACTTCGTCGCCGTCTCCTCCTATGGCCGCGCCCGCGTCTCCTCCGGCGCCGTCAAGCTCATCAAGGACATCGACAACCCCATCGAGGGCAAGCACGTCATCCTCGTCGAAGACATCCTCGACACCGGCCTTACCCTCTCCTATCTGCGCGGCCTCATGCTCCAGCACAAGCCCGCCTCCCTCAAAATCGCCACCTGCCTCGACAAACCCGAGCGCCGCCTCGTCCCCATCGAGGCCGACTACGTCGCCTTCAAAATCCCCAACCATTTCGTCATCGGCTACGGCATGGACTTCGCCGAAAACTACCGCAACATAGAAGACATCCGCCTCTTTCCTGAAGAAGCCGCCGGCCACTAGCCACCGGGCGCCCCATTCAGGAGAGCCCCACCGCCACGGGTGGGATCATCGAACCGGGTGCCCCACCCTCTCGCAGTCTCATCGCGAAAGGGTGGGGTATCGCGCTCCCAGCGCGACCGCTCTACCCTGCCACTCCTACACTGGTGACCACCAACGTCAGCAAGGGCCAGAGGCCCGCCCCATACCACCTCAAACCAGCAGATCCCGATGCCTCCGCATGGAAACCACCAGCATCCTCCGAATCTGCAGAGCCATCACCGGCGCCAGAACCACCGCGCACAACGCCCAGATCACCAGCGCATGCCACTCCCATTCCCACAGGAGGTGCACCAGCTGCAGCGGATGCCGGTGGCTCAGGTGAAGAATCTCCGACTTTGTCATCGGCAGCCGGTGCGTTCTGAAGAGCAGAACCCCAGCATGAACAAACGGCAGAAACAGAAGCCACTGCACCGGTGCAACCACGTGAATTCCGATCTGCGTCGCAATGTGGTTCAGCCGAAACAGCCACGCCAGCAGCAGCATGGAAACCGTCGTCATCCCCAGAAACGGATTCACCCCCACCAGCAGAGCCACCGCCAGGCTCCACGCCAGGCGCTTCGGGCTGATCCCACCCTTCAGCAGGCGCAGCAAAGGCCGCATAACTCGACATCGCAAAAAAATCCGTGTGCGCTGCGGTAACGTCTGCATCCATGGTGAGACTGCCGTGCGAACAGATTAGTCACTTGCCCTGCGCCGATTCCCGAAGTGGATCGCCATCACAACGGGTTGGCAGGCGAAACCTCATATTCCTCTGGCCATCTCCACAAACCCTCTGTTATGGTCGGCTCCGGTATTACCTGTCTCGGCCCGGACCAAGGATGCACGCCTCCAATGAAGTTCTGCCGTATCTTTTTGCCTCTACTATCTGCCCTCTTCGCCCTCACCCCCGTAACCGCCTCGCCGCAAGCTCCCGAGCCGCGTCTCCGAAGCTCCATCCGCGAAGATACACGTGCTCTCCTCCCCGGCTCTATGCCCCCTCGCCTCATCGGAGCGCAGGATCTCGGCCCTGTCGCCCCGGACCATCCAGTCCAGGGAATCACCCTCGTCTTCCGCCGCTCCGATACGCAGGAGGCCGATCTTCAGCAGCTGCTCGCCGCGCAGACCAATCCCGCCTCACCCGAGTTCCACCACTGGCTCACTCCGGAAGCCTTCGGCGCTCGTTTCGGCATGGCCGAGTCCGACCTCGCCACGACCTCCGCCTGGCTCAGCGCCCACGGCTTCCAGGTCACCGCCGTCTCCCACGCGCGTGATCGCATCACCTTCTCCGGAAACGCCGCACAGGTCCAGGCAGCATTCGGAACCACGCCCCACCACTACCAGATCGACGGCGAAGTCCACCTCGCCCCCAACTCCAATCTCACCCTGCCCGCCGACCTCGCCGCCATCACCACCGCCGTCCTCCACCTCTCCGACTTCCGCCCCCGCCCGATGGCCCATCCCGTCTTTACCGCCGCCTCCAATGGGAAGCACTATCTCACCCCCACCGACCTCGAAGTGATGTACGACCTCCCCTATGGCAATGACGCAGACCACACCTCCGGCTCCGGACAGGCCATTGCCATAATCGGCCAGTCTTACGTGGACACCTCCGGCTCCGCTCGTTTTCGAAGCTTCGGAACCAACACGACCACTCTTTCTCTCTCCGGCGTGCTCGTCCCAAACACAGGGGTTGAGGCCATCTCCCCTGGAGATGCCGCGGAAACCGAGATCGACCTTGAGTACGCTGGCGGCATCGCTCCCGAGGCAAACATCTTCCTCGTCCACGTAGGCAGCGATCCCAACTACGGCGCCTTCGACGCTCTCGCCTTCTCCATCGACCAGAACCTCGCCCCCGTCGTCAGCATCAGCTACAGCGAATGCGAAACCTTTCTCAGCACAACGGAAGTCCAGCAGGGCAACGCGCTCTTCCAACAGGCGGCCGCGCAGGGTCAGACCCTCATCGCCGCCTCCGGGGACTCGGGATCCACAGCCTGCGCGCCCAACTCTGTCTCCAGTTTTCTCTCTGCGACCCAGCAACAGGCACTGGCTGTGGACTACCCCGCGGACAGCCCCTATGTCACCGCCGTCGGCGGTACACAGATGGCCGCCGGAACCTTTGACTCGAACAACACCACCTACTGGAGCCCCGCCCCCATCGTTGGATTCGACCTCATACACTCCCTGCTCTCGTATGTTCCTGAGGTCGCTTGGAACGAGGACTCCGTCTCGAGCAT
Source organism: uncultured Acidobacteriaceae bacterium (assembly GCA_963778445.1). GTDB lineage: Bacteria > Acidobacteriota > Terriglobia > Terriglobales > Acidobacteriaceae > Edaphobacter. The sequence continues at coordinate 47,024 of CAVZUG010000003.1, forward strand.
CTTCGCCGGGGGTGGCGGAGCCAGCACAGCCTACGCAAGGCCGTCGTGGCAGAGCGGCTTTCCCGGCATCCCCCAGGGCGCCACACGTCTCCTCCCTGACATCGCCCTTCAAGCCTCAAGACAGAACCCTGGCTTCCTCCTCTGCACAGACGACGTCTACTTCCTTGCAGGCGAAGGTCAACTCTATGGTTGCCAAGGCGGCCTCCTCGCCGACAACAAGCAGTACACGGTCGGCGGCGGCACCAGCTTTGCCGCTCCAGTCTTCGCCGCCATGACCGCGCTCATCAATCAGAGTCAACACTCGGTCGGCCAAGGCAATGTCAATCCCACTCTCTACCGCCTCGCTTCGAGTTCCGCCATCGGCAGCTCCGTCTTCCATGACGTCACCTCCGGCTCCATCGCCTGCGTCTCCGGCAACCCCCGCTGCTCCGCTGCTGGTCAATCCGGCTTCGCCGCAGCCCCCGGCTACGACCAGGCCACCGGTCTAGGCAGCGTCGATTACGCCCATCTCCTCGCCGCGTGGCCTGCGACCGCCTTCGCCTCGCACAATGCCACCACCACGGTTCTCTACCCCTTCTACTCCTCTACCTCGTCCGGCACTCTTGATACCCATAACCATCTACGTCCGTGCCGACACTCACGTACCGGGCGATACACCGCCCACCGGGACCGTCTTGGTCTCCGTCGACGGCGCAGTCGTCAACCCTGCCCTTTCCTTCGATCGAACCGACCCCATCGCCTTGAACGGGCAGACAAGCTACAGCCTTGTCGCTCCAGCTACCCCCGGTTCCCACCTAGTCGTCGTCACCTACCCAGGGGACAGCACGCATGGCCCGTCCACCGCCACCACCTCCATCCTCGTCGGCAACGTCCTTGCGTCGGGCGGGGTCACACTGTCCACGGGAAACGTAACTCTTCCCGCCAACGGCTTCGGATCCACAACCGTCACCGTGACCCCCTCTGGCGGATACAGCGGCCGCCTCTTCTGGTCGCTCTCGCTCTCCGCACTCACGGGCAGCGGCCCAGGCGGCTGTTACTCCATCCCGTCGCTGCCGGTGCAGGGTATCTCCTCCACCACGCTCTCACTCGGCACCGGAACCGCCTGCTCCTCCACTCTCCCAGCCGCACATTCCACCCTTCCCAACCCAAGCTCCTGGAGATCCGTTCCCATCACGGCAGCCGTCCTTCTCTGCTGCCTCCTCCCAGCCGCACGTCGCCGCCCGCTTCCGCTGCTTTCTACATTGCTCATCGCAGGGAGCGCGGCTCTGACCGGCTGCGGGGGCGCCAAGAATAATTCCACCGGCGGCACCGGCGGTCCCCCCACACCGCCCCCGCAGGGGGGCTCCTACACCGCAACGCTTACCGCACACGACTCCGTCAACGGAAACATCTCCTCGTCGGGAACCTTCATCCTCACCATCCAGTAGCCCTCACACCTGCAGAGAAATTTGCAGAAGCAGATCGTTCGATGGCGTATTGACCCACGGCATCCTTATAATTAAGGAAGCGACGCACCCGGCAGCAAACTTCAGCCTGCAACCGATCCTGAGGTCACCTCTACGCGGACATCGCCGGCATACATCCGCGAGGTCCAGACCTAACCGTCAACTTTTGAATACTTTGCGACCGAGATACAGGGGGGGGACTACCCAAATGAAATTCTCAACACGCACCCGAGCCTTCCACAGCATCATTCGCCCGGAAGCAACTGTCCGTGCCTTCGGGGAATAGCCGCCTCCTGCCCCGCCCTCGCCCTCTGCATCCTTCTGATCACGCTCTCTCTCCGCGCCCAGACCGCCCCACCCACCTGCCCCTCACCCACGGGCACGCCGTCCCGGGGCGTCCACCACACCGTCGCCCCCACACCCACACCCACCAGCTCAAGCCGCTCTCTCCACTGCGACCACCGACCCGACCTTCCTCACCGTCGCCGAGCCCACAAACTTCGGCCTCGCCCGTTACCGTATCCAGAACTACGCCGACTGCACCGGAGACTCGGGCTGCTACTGGGCAGACCTCGACGCCCAGGCCCGCCGCGCCGAAGCCGAGCTCGACCGCCTGCTTACCGAGCACAAGGCCACCACAGCAAGACAGGCCGAAGCCGCGAAGCTCGCCATCGTTCTCGACATCGACGAGACCTCGCTCTCCAGCTACTGCGAGCAGAAGCGCGAAGACTTCGGCTTCATCCAGACCATGTGGACCGAGTGGGCCCTGACGCCCGAGGCTGCCGTCGCCATCCCCGGCACCGTCCGCCTCTCCAACCACGCCCGCGCCGCCGGAGTCGCCGTCTTCTTTCTCACCGGCCGCTCCCACGAGCTCACCGACGCCACCGCCCGCAATCTCCGCCTCGCCGGCTTCAAAGACTGGCAGGGCCTCATCCTCCGCAGTGAAGACGAGCGCAACATGCCCACCATCCAGTACAAGTCCACCGAACGCGCCAAGATCGTTGCCAACGGCTATACGCTTCTCCTCAGCGTAGGCGACCAGTGGAGCGATCTCCTCGGCACCCCCAAAGCCGAGAGCAGCGTCAAGCTCCCAAACCCCTTCTACTACCTGCCCTGAAAGCCGGGCCGCTACGCTGCTGACACCGCTGCCCGCGTCCCCTCCGAGGCACCCGCCAACCCAAATGCCTCCGCCAGCAACCCGTAGCTCCGCAGCCGGGCCGCGTGGTCCCAAACAATCGTATTCACCACCAGCTCCCCAATCCCCAACTCCCCAGCCATCGCCTCCAGCCCCCGCTTCACCTTAGCCGGAGTCCCCACAAAGTACCGCGGGAACTCGCCCTCCTCCACCGCCGGAGCCCCAAACGCCCGCAGCTCCCGCAACGCATCCTCAGGCGAAGCCACCGGGCTCCGGTCCCCCAACCGAATCCGCCGCTGCAGCAGCCGCACACTCGCCGCCAGATACTCCGCCTCCTCCTCCGTGTCCGCGCAGATCACCCCCACCGCCACCATAGCCTCCGGTCTCGGCCGATACCGGCTCTCCACAAACTGCTGCTGATACCCCGCAATCGCCGCACGCGTATGCACCGGAGAAAAGAAGTGCGCAAACGCATACGGCAAACCAAACTCCGCCGCCGCAGACGAGCTCCACAGGCTCGACCCCAGCATCCACACATCCGGCCCACCCGGCGTTTCCGGCGACACACGAATCTTCGCAAACGGGTGCTGCGCCGGAAACCCATCGTTCAGAAACGCCAGCAGCTCCGCCGTCTGATCCATAAAGTCGTCCTGCATCTGCACCCGCCGCTCCCGCCGCAGCGCCAGTGACTCAACTGGCCCGCCACCCGGTGCCCGCCCGATCCCCAGATCCACCCGCCCCGGGTAGAGCGCGTGCAGCGTCCGAAACTGCTCCGCCACCTTCAACGCCGCATAGTGCGGCAGCATGATGCCGCCAGACCCGATCCGTATCCGGCTCGTCTCCGCGCCGATCCGCGCCAGCACGACCTCCGGTGCCGTGCATGCCAGCGTCTCCATGGCATGGTGCTCACTCATCCAGAACCGCGTGTACCCAAGCGCATCCACCTGCCGCGCCAGTGCGATCGACCGTTGCAGCGCCTCCCCCGCCGTGCTTCCAGAAGACACCGGCGACTGGTCCAGCACCGACAGACGCAGCCCGATCTTCGATCCCACTTCAGCCATAAGCCTTAGATGTTGCGGAGGAAACATCCGAACCAAAGCACCTTCCAACCTTCCCTTTTTCTTCACTCGAAAACGCACCCTGTAGCATCAAATCATCAACATGGCGATGAACGTCCAGCAGAAGCTCGAAATCCTCGCCGACGCCGCCAAGTACGACGCCTCATGCGCCTCCTCTGGCGCCAAACGCTCCGCCACGCCCGGTGGAATCGGCAGCTCCGATGGCGAGGGCATCTGCCACTCCTACACCCCCGACGGCCGCTGCGTCTCCCTGCTCAAGATCCTTCTCACCAACTTCTGCACCTACGACTGCGTCTTCTGCGTCAATCGCGTCTCGTCCGACATCCAACGCGCTCGCTTCACCCCGGAAGAGGTCGTCAACCTCACTCTCGACTTCTACAAGCGCAACTACATCGAAGGCCTCTTCCTCTCCTCCGGCATCATCCAGTCGCCCGACTACACCATGGAGCAGCTCGTTGCCGTAGCCAAGACCCTGCGCCAGGTCCACAAGTTCGGCGGCTATATCCACCTCAAGACCATCCCCGGCTGCGATCCCAAACTTATCGCCGAGGCCGGCCTCTTCGCCGACCGCCTCTCCGCCAACATCGAGCTCCCCACCCAGAACGACCTCGTCCAACTCGCCCCCGAAAAGAAGTCCGCTGTCATCGAGTCCACCATGGAGGAGATCGCAACTCAAAAGGACGAGGCCGACGAAGACCGCAGGAAGTCACACCTCGCACCACGCTTCGCCGCAGCCGGGCAGTCCACCCAGATGGTCATCGGCGCCACACCCGCCACCGATCGGCAGATCCTTTCCACCGCCACCCACCTCTACGACGCCTACAAGCTTCGCCGGGTCTACTACACCGGCTTCAGTCCCTATCCCGAAGCCGACACGCGCCTCCCGCTCAAGCCCGCCCCGCTCATCCGCGAGCACCGGCTCTACCAGTCCGACTGGCTCGTTCGGTTCTACGGCTTCCACGCTTCCGAGCTCACCTCGGACGAAAACCCCGACCTTTCCCTCAGCGAAGACCCCAAGACCACCTGGGCCAAAGCCCACCCCGAGTTCTTCCCCGTCGACATCAACGCCGCTCCCCGAGAGTCTCTCCTCCGCATCCCCGGCATTGGCTACAAAAACGTCGACCGCATCCTCCGCATCCGCAAGTACCACCGGCTCTCGGTGGACGACCTCCGCAAGCTGCATGTGCGCGTAAACAACGCCACACCCTATCTCATCGCGGACGACCACCTTCCCACAACGCCCATCCTTCCGTCTCGTGCGGAGATCCTGGCGCTTCCCGCGCAGCTCGATCTGTTCGCCGGTGCCAGCGCCCTCTCAGGATCTCTCTAGCCGCATAGAGCAACGCTTCCTCCGCGGTTCGTCCCACTTAGATCTCCGGTTGAGGCATTTGGCGATTGCGCCGGCATTTTCCCCGGTGTTCCATAGATTCCTATGACGCGCATCCTGCACCCCGCCCGCATCGTCTTCGGCATCTGCCTCCTTTTCTTCGGGATCGAATACCTGGTACACGGCCGCTTCCTTCCCGGTCTTCCTCCAGCTCCGCCCTGGACACCCGGTGGCCCGGCGCTGGCCTCCATCGTCGGCATCGTTCTGCTCGTTGCAGCGGCCAGTATCGCCGTCGGCATACGCGCCGCCTGGGGAGCCATCTCCGTTGCCATCCTCTTCCTGCTCTGCGCCTTCGTCTACGGTCTTCACCTCCATGCCATTCTGCAGGACGGCAACGTACGCACCGGAGCCTTTGAAGCCCTTGGCATCTCCGGCGCCGCCTTTGTGCTGGCGTCGCGCCTCTTTCCCCTCCCCGCTCGCACGTCGCCCGGAACAGACCTCGTCCGGAACACAGACCTCGTCGGTCGAATTCTCTTTGCCGTCTCCATGTTGGTCTTCGGCGAGCAGCACTTCCAGTACGTCGCCTTCGTCGCTACACTCATTCCGCGGTGGTTGCCCCTGCACATCTTTCTTACCTACTTCACAGGCGCATGCTTCGTTGCTGCCGGGCTGGCGATCGGCATCAACATCCTCCGTCCTCTCGCCGCCGGCATGCTGGGGGCTATGTTTCTCTCCTGGTATCTCCTGCTCCATCTACCTCGAGTTTTCAACCAGCCACACAACAACGACGAATGGGTGAGTGCTACGGTAGCCCTCATCTTTGCCGCAGGCTCGTTTGCAATCGCTTCGTACGGGGACGCATCTCATCGGCAGAGATGAAGTACGTCCCCATCCAACCCGACTTCAACGACTGGCGCACCCACGCCCGCTCCTTCCTTCAGCAGGGCTACACTCCCGAAGACCTCGACCTCCAGGACGCCACCGTCCCCGCCCCCCTGACTCTCAAACTGTCTAGCGACTCTGACGAGCAGCCATCCGGACCACCCATCTCCGCCCCACACACCTCCAAAGCCTTCCTTGATCTCGCCGAGATTGCCGCCGTCCACCGCTCGCCCGACCGCTGGAACCTCCTCTACCGCATCCTCTATCGCCTGCAGGCAAATCGCGACCTGCTCAAAATCGAGATCGACACCGACATTGCCCATCTCCACCAGCTCGAGCACCAGGTCCGCCGCGACCTCCACAAGATGCACGCCTTTGTCCGCTTCCGCAAAGTCGAACCAGATGCCATGGACGAGGCCAACCCTTTTACCCCGCACCCCATCGCGAGCGAAGCCGCCGGCGAAGCAAGTCATAACCAGGAACACTTCGTCGCCTGGTACCAGCCCGACCACCGCATCCTCCCCCTCGCCGCTCCCTTCTTCGCCGAGCGCTTCGCCCCCATGCAGTGGACCATCCTCACCCCGGATGCCAGCGTCTCCTGGGACCCCGCTACCCGCCAGCTCCACTGGTTCGAGGGCCTGCCGCGCGAGTCCGCTCCACAGGGCGACGAACTCGAAACCCTTTGGCGCTCCTACTACGCTTCCATCTACAATCCAGCGCGCCTCAACACCTCCGCTATGCGCTCCGAGATGCCCGTCCGCTACTGGAAAGACCTCCCCGAGGTCTCTCTTCTCCCAACCCTCATCACGCAGTCCGCTTCCAGAGTAGGCACCATGGTCACCACACAAGCCGCCAAGCCCTCCGCCGCCCCTTTCGTCCCCGCAAAGCACGAGCTTCCCCTCATCGACGCCGCTCTTCCCACCTGCAAAGGCTGTGATCTCTATCTCCACGCCACCCAGGCCGTCCCGGGCGTCGGCCCATCCCCCGGGACCCGCCACAAGGCCGCAACCCTCATGCTCGTCGGCGAGCAGCCCGGCGACCAGGAAGATCTCCAGGGCCTGCCCTTCGTCGGCCCCGCCGGACGCATCCTCGATAAGGTCCTCGCAGAGTTACAAATCGAGCGATCCTCCGTCTACGTCACCAACGCCGTCAAGCACTTCAAATTCATCCAGCGCGGCAAGCTCCGGCTCCATCAGAACCCGCGCATGTCCGAGATCACCGCCTGCCGCCCCTGGCTGCTCGCGGAGATCGACGCCGTTCGCCCCAGGGTCGTCCTCTGCCTGGGAGCCTCCGCATCGAAATCTCTCCTCGGGGGCACCTTCGCCCTTATGCGCGACCACGGCAAGATCCTCTCGACTCCCTACGCCGACCAGGTCGTCGCCACCATTCATCCCTCTGCCGTCCTCCGCGCCCGCGATCAGCAGTCCGGCGAGCAACTCTACAGCTTCCTCCGCGACGACCTTGCCTTGGCCTACCACGCCGCCATTCACGGAACCGCCGTTCAGCCAGCCGTCACCTCGGTGTGATAGAACAGCACCCGGCGCGTGCCCCTCCCCAAGGACACCAACCTAAGCGCCAAAAGGAGTCATTGCAGTGAGATCCAACTTCCTCCCGTCGAACCTTCCGCGTCCCACGTCCTCCCTTCACGGATTGCATTCCTCAAGGCCAACCTCTCTCCCGAATGGGACAGCGCCGCCTTCGCCGCCCACACCCTCTCCTCTCCCGAAACCTCGCCGCCGTCCTCGATCACACGCTGCTCAAGCCCGACGCCACCCGCGCCCAGGTCCTCCAGCTCTGCCACGAGGCCGCCGAACACCGCTTCGCCTGCGCCATGGTCAACCCCACCTGGGTCGCCACCGCCGCCGACACCCTCGCCGGCACCGGCATCCCGGTCGGCGTCGTCATCGGCTTCCCCCTCGGTGCCACGCTGGCCGCCTCCAAGCGCGACGAGACCGTCCGCGTCCTCAAGCTCGGCGCGCACGACGTCGACATGGTCCTCAACGTCGGTCTGCTCAAGTCCGGGACCGCCGCCGACCTCACGCCGTCGGCCAGGACATCCGCGGCGTCGTCGAGCTTGCCCACGGCGCCGGCGCCATCGTCAAAGTCATCCTCGAAACCTGCCTGCTCTCCTTTGAAGAAAAGCTCCGCGCCGCCGACCTCGCCCTCTCCGCGGGAGCCGACTTCCTCAAGACCTCCACCGGCTTCTCCACCGGCGGAGCCACCGCTGACGACATCGCCCTGCTTCGCGAGAAGGCCGGCAGCCGCGCCGGCGTCAAGGCCTCCGGCGGCATCCGCTCGCTCGCCGACGCCACCGCCATGCTCAATGCAGGAGCTTCCCGCATCGGTGCCAGCGCCAGCGTCAAAATCGTAGCCGAACTGGCCGGCGCAAGCTCGCGTCGCTCCCGCTGCACTCAGGCCTACTGACTCAGCCTGCACCGCTAGCGTCGACGAAGTCCAGCATCGCATATCGGCTGTTGCGCACTCAGGCTCTCGCATGCACTCCCGACCAGTCCCCCGACGCATCGCCCGGTAGTATCATCGGCTCTCCCATGCCTCCTCCGGACCAGCCACCCCCGACCCGAAAGCTCTCGCTAGGCGAGCAGGCAGAGCACACCTTCGAAGGCGACTATCCGCCCACCAACCCCGGCACATCCTGCCGCCATCCCGTCCCACGCGTCGAACCCCTCCAGGTCGACTTCCTCCACCGCCTCGCCGACGCCCTCAACACCACCCTCGACCTCAACACCCTGATGCACCGCGTCGCCGACCTCGTCCGCGCCGTCATCGACTATCGCATCTTCGCCATCCTCCTCATCAACGACCGCACCAACGAGCTCTGGATGCGCTTCCAGACCGGCCACACCCCCGAGATCGAACGCATGCGCATCAAGATCGGCCGCGGCGTCGTCGGTCAGGCCGCGCTCCAGCGCCGCTCCATCCTCATCGAAGACGTCCACTCCGTATCGAGCACTACATCAACGCCAACCCCGGCGTCCGCTCCGAGCTCGCCGTCCCGCTCATCATCAAGAACAAGGTCATCGGCGTCATCGACATCCAGTCCGAGTCGCCCGCCTTCTTCACCCACGAGCACCAGCGCCTGCTCGAGCTCGTCGCCTCCCGCATGGCCGTCGCCGTCGAGAACGCGCGCCTCTACACCCGCGTCTCCCGCCAGGCCCAGACCCTCACCGTCCTCAACGACATCTCGCGCGAGATCACCAGCATCCTCGATCTCGACGACCTGCTCGAGCGCATCGGCCAACTACTCAAGAGAGTCATCGACTTCCAGATGTTCACCATCCTGCTCTGGAACGAGCGCACCGAGCAGTTCGAGCACCGCTTCAGCACCCGCTACGGCGAACGCGTCACCCGCGAGCGCAACGTCGCGCTCGGCCAAGGCCTCATCGGCACCGCCGCCGCCCAGCGCACACCCATCCTCGCCCCCGACGTCCGCAAAGATCCCGCGCTACGTCGCCGAAAACCCCGAGACCCGCTCCGAGCTCGCCGTTCCCCTCATCTACAAGGGCAACGTCATCGGCGTCATCGACCTCGAACACACCCGCGTCAACTACTACAACGAAGACCACCAGCGCACCCTCACCACCCTCGCCGCGCAGGTCGCCATCTCCATCGCCAACGCCCGTCTCTACCAGCGCATCCACGAAGAAGAGCAGCGCATGGAGCGCGACCTCGACATGGCCCGCGAGGTCCAGCTGCGCCTCCTTCCCCCGCACCCCCGCAGCCCGCGCATGCCGAGATCGCCGCCCGGTTCCTCCCCGCCCGCTCCATCGGTGGAGACATCTACGACTTCCTCGACTACAGCTCGCCCGAGCACCCCGGCCGCATCGCCATCGCCGTCGGCGACGTCAGCGGCAAAGGCCGCTCCCGCCGCGCTCTACGCCGCGCTCGTCAGCGGCATCCTCCGCTCCCTGGCGCTCCGCAGCACCTTCCCCCCGCCGAGCTCCTCGCCGCCCTCAACGAGCAGCTGCAGGAGCGCAAGCTCGCACGCCCAGTACGTCACCATGCTCATGGCCCTCTGGGACGACACCGACCCGCACCCTGCAGCATCGCCAACGCCGGATCCGTCCAGCCCTCTTCGTCTCCACCGACAAGGCCGATCTCACCCACGCCATCGACGTTCGCACCATCGCCGTCGAAGGCTTCCCCCTCGGCCTCTTCCCCGGCGTGACCTACGACGAACTGATCATCGACACCAGCCCCGGAGACCTCATCGTCTTCTTCTCCGATGGCATCGTCGACGCGGAAAATATACACGGCGAGATGTACGGCACCGACCGACTCTGCACCCTTCTCCAGCGGCACCCCACGGCCGCTCAGACCGTCGATGGCACACTCGCAGCCATCCTCGAAGCGGTCAGCACCTTTCAGGCCGGAGCCGAGCACTTCGACGACGAAACCGTCGTCGCCCTCCGCGTCTTGTGACATCAAGATTTTCCTCTCACCGAAGAGCTCAACGAATTTGTCATCCTGAGCGAAGCGAAATGGACCCGCTTCTCGACCGGCCCATTCACCGCTTGGTAATACACCGGGCATACTCTCCCGCTTGTACTCATCAGGAGACCTCATGCTCAAAATTCCCGCCCGATCGTTCGCCCTCGCTCCGGCAGCAATCCTTGCTCTCACCGCCATCGCCTCCGCGCAGGATCGCGACGACAAAGTCACCCGCCTCTATCCCGGCAATCTCGTCATCAGCCGAAGCGTCTATGACAACAATCCCGCCAACATCGCTGTCGGCACCATCCTCCCGCCCAACTGCACCATGACCACCGGCGGCTGCGCTGGTGGTACCGGTGCTCCCAACGACGGCACCTACCCGTACGTCTTCAACAATGACAGATACGACGGCAGCTTCGGGATCACCTCCCGGATCTTCCTCGACCAGATCACCCCCTTCGGCTTCCCCATCAACACCATTCAGGTCCCCAACAGCCTCCAGCGCGGCGTCGGGAGCGACACCGACCAGCTCGTCACCAGCTTCCCTTCCAAATCCGAGCTCGGCCTCCATCTCTCGACCGATCGCCGCTACATCACCTTCATGGGCTACGTCGCACCCGTCAACGCCCTCGACGTCTCCAACTCCAACACGCCCGCCGCCAACGATCCCACCAACCCCGTCGGCCTCACCTATCCCCGCGCCGTAGCTCGCCTCGGAGCCGACGGCACCTTCGCCTTTACCGAGACCAGCGCCTACAGCGGCAATAACGGACGCTCCGCCATCCTCAACGAGAAGAACGGCGCAGAGGTCTTCTACACTTCCGGAAACGCCGGAAACGGTGCCAACCCGCAGCCCAACGGAATCATCCTCGGAGCCGGCGCGCAGATCATCCCTGAGCTCGACCAGCCCGAAGCCTCCCAGACACCTGGCACGCCCACACCCCTCGCCAGCTTCAACATCACCGAGCTCGGGCAGAAAGCCGACAAGGTCGGCAAGGACGACAACTTCCGCGGCATCGCCATCTTCCGCGACGTCCTTTACTACACCAAGGGCAGCGGCTCCAACGGCGTCAACACCGTCTACTTCGTCGACACCACCGGCAAAGCCTGCCCCAACGGCGTTGGTCTCCCTGTCGAGGGCGCAGCCCTTCCCACCGCGCCGCTAGCCTACGACCCCGCCAAGCTCCAGACCTCCGGGCTGCCGTCAAACATGTGCATCCTCGCCGGCTTCCCCACCGCTCTTGCGAAGTCGGCCAACCCCCTCAGCTACCCCTTCGGCCTCTTCTTCGCCAACAAGAACACCCTCTACGTCGCCGATGAGGGTGACGGCTACACCGGCGGAACTGACCTCTACACCCACGCCGCCGCTCAAACCAACGCCGGCCTCCAGAAGTGGATCTTCGACGAAGGGAGCTCAACCTGGAAGCTCGCCTACGTCATCAAGGCTGGCCTCGATCTCGGCACGCCCTACACCGTCGTGAACTATCCCACCGGCAACAACTCAGCCACCGGTTTGCCGTGGGCGCCTGCCACCGACGGATTACGCAACATCACCGGTTACGTTCTTGACGGTCAGGTCTTCATCTGGGGCGTTACCTCCACCGTCAGCGGCAACGGAGACACCGGAGCCGATCCTGATCGCCTCGTCGTCGTCGAGGACACCGTCAGAAACACGACCATGCCTCCCTCCGCGCCTCCCACCTTCACCACCCTGCGCCAGGCACGTTTCGCCGAAGTCCTCCGCGGCGTCTCCTTCACCCCCGGCACGGAGCTCTCCAACAGCGATCGCTAACCTCAACGCGGCAATCCGGTGCGGCGGGAGCAACCACTTCCGCCGCTCTTCTCTCTCCATAATGGCCTCAGATCGCGCAGCACCCGGTCCACCCGCTCCGCTCTCCGCATCCGGCCCTCACGCCATCGGCCTCGGCCCGATCCCAAGAAACGCTGATCGCGCCGTACGTCCCGAAGATTTCCAGCGCTTCACCACCTCGTACACCATCACCGTCATGTACGACACCACGATCCACACCAGCACCGCCTCCACCGGCAGCCCCGCCCAGGCCCGTATCTCCACACCCAGCATGTGCTCCTTCTGGTAGACCCACCATCCGTACGGCACACCCAGCGTCGCCTCCCACAGCAGGCTCGTCAGCAGAAGGAAGAAAAACGTCAGGCTGAACGCCCTCCAGTTCACAACTGGTCGCACCGCGGGAAACAACACCGCCGAAGGCCCCAGCGCACCCATCACCAGAAACACAAAATACCCCGGAAACCCAGGCGTCGCCCCCGTGATGTATCGCTTGCCAAGCACCCCTGCCGCCAACAGAACTATCGCCAGCACCACCGACGCCGGATGAAACTGCAGCAATCGCGCGAAGTCATACCGCTCCTCCGCCTCCGCCGGGACCGTATACGCATGAACCCAGTACTCGTCCATCCACACATACATCAGCAGGACCGAGATAAACCCGAGCAGGTAAAACAGGTACTCCTCAATCGGAACCCCGCCTCCTATTGCCGGAGCCCGGATCCCTGATGTCGCCCCAGCATTAGGAAACCGGAAGAACAGGTGCGCGAAGCAGAAGTCCAGCAACGCTCCCACCGGAAACAGAATCCCGATCGTCCACCCAAACGCTGCTTTGGAAACATGCACCCCCTCCCGCGGAAGAAACCACAGGCCAATCACCAGTATCGGCACGGCAAACAGCAACAGAGACACGGTGTACCCGTGCGGCGACGAATCGGGCACCCGCACATCCACCACAGACGACAGCCGCACCGTATGCAGCGTCAGTGTGGCAGGAAGCGCCAGCATCGCCAGCATAGCCACCACCACCCACGCACTTACTCGCTTGTCGGCACGCACGGCTCACCTCAGCATGCACCTTGCGCACGGCCCGCGCTCGGGCTGTCGATCTGTTCTAGGCAGCCAGACTACACCCCGGCGCGATCGACGCAGTCAGCTTCCCGCACCCGGCCAAAGCGGTAGTATCGTTCCGTTATGAGCAAACGCCTCACGCGCCGCCGGCTCCTGCGTAACGCCCTCGCCACCTCTGCTGCGGCCTCCCTGGCTCCCCATCTGCTCGCCCAGACCGCGCCAGAGCCACAAACCCGCCACATCGCCCCCGGCCCCTTCCAGCCCACATGGCCCTCGCTCCGCGCCTATAAGGCTCCGGACTGGTTTCGCGACGCCAAGTTCGGCATCTGGGCCCACTGGTCCGCGCAGTGCGTCCCCGAGCAGGGCGACTGGTACGCCCGCCGCATGTACCTCCAGGGAGACGCCTGCTACAACCACCACCTCAAGACCTTCGGCCACCCCTCCAAAGAGCGGCTTCATGGAGATCGACAATCTCTGGAAAGCCGAACAGTGGGACCCCGAAGAGCTGATGGGTCTCTACAAGAACGCCGGCGCAAAGTACTTCGTCTCGCTCGCCAATCACCACGACAACTTCGATAACTTCGCCTCCACCCATCACGCCTGGAACTCCACCCGCGTCGGCCCCAAACGCGACATCGTCGGCACCTGGGCCAAGATCGCCCGCGCCCACGGCCTGCGCTTCGGCGTCTCCAACCACTCCGCGCACGCCTGGCACTGGTTCCAGACCGCCTACGATTACGACCCCACCGGCCCAGAGCAAGGCATCCGCTACGACGCCTATACCCTCACCAAAGCCGACGGCAAAGGCAAATGGTGGGACGGCCTCGACCCGCAGGAGCTCTACACCGGACGCAACATCGTCATGCCCGACGGCATCACCACCATCGCCGCCGCCAACGACTGGCACGAGCACCACGACCGCGTCTGGAACGAAAACCCGCCACCCGACAACCCGGAGTTCACAAACACCTGGTTTCTCCGCTGCCAGGAGCTGATGGACAAGTACCAGCCCGACCTCGTCTACTTCGACAACGACGACCTCCCGCTCGGCCAGGCCGGCCTCGACGTCACCGCGCACTTCTACAACTCCTCCATCGCCCGCAACGGCTCGCTCCAATGCGTCGTCAACGGCAAAAACCTCCAGCCCGACCACACCGGGGCCGTCACCCTCGACATCGAACGCGGCCGCGCCAAGGAGATCCTCGACATCCCCTGGCAGACCGACACCTGCATCGGCGACTGGCACTACAAACGCTCCATCTTCGAGAACCACACCTACAAGACGCCGCGCACCGTCATCCACACGCTCATCGACGTCGTCAGCAAAAACGGCAATCTACTGCTCTCCATCCCCGTCCGCGGCAACGGCACGATCGACGAGGACGAGCACGCCTTCCTCAAAGCCCTCGCCACCTGGCTTCCCGCCCACGGCGAAGCCATCTACGGCAGCCGCCCCTTCACCGTCTTCGGCGAAGGCGCCCAGGACCTGACCGACAACAAAGGCTTCAGCGAAGACAAGCAACGCCCTTACAACTCCTCGGACATCCGCTTCACCACCAAGGGCGCAACCCTCTACGCCTTCGCTCTCGGCTGGCCCCAGGACGAAGGCAAGCCCGGCACCCTCGCTATCCGCACCCTCGCTCGCAACTCACCACACATGCCCAAACCCATTCAGCGCATCGACCTCCTCGGCGCGTCGGCCCCGCTCCGCTTCGACCAGACCACCGGAGCCCTCACCGTCACACTCCCCGCACAGAAGCCAAACGACTACGCCTACGTTCTACGCATCACCACGTAGCGCTCCAAACTACTCGGAAGCTGGCAGTTCTTCTTCTAGGTTGATCTACTCCAACGCAGTCGCCTCTACCTTTGCATATCCGGGGGGAACAGAAAACCGGGCCACATCGACCGGCGACTGCGAGAAGCTCGTCATCTCCGTCTTTGACTCCATCAAAACCACGGACGTTACCTGCGCGTTTGCACCTGCGCTTCCGCCTCCTGCCGTTTTCCCAGCTGCCGCATCCGACGCTGCATCTGCCTTCGTATCCCCAGTCGAGTTCGCCGCGGCGGCAGCATCCGCTTTCTTCTTGCGCCCGAAACCGCCCAGCCCTGACCCGATCCCGCCCAGACTTCCCAAACCACCCAGCTTGCTCGAAATAGCCGAAGCCGCTGTCTGCTGTGCCACGTCTCCAACCGTCGGCATTGCAGGTCCATTCGTCTGTGGCGGCAAAGGAGCCTCGGAAGCAGCGGGCAGGGGTTGTCCGTTCATCGTCGTCCCCATCCGCATAACCTGCAGCACAGGAATTCCCTGCAGCTTCGACATCTCTTTCGCCATATCCGTCATACCCTGTCCCGCGCCGGCATGCATCGCCAGCAATTGCGGGCTCATCACCCCGCTCATGACGCGGCCCATCTTCACCGCATACCGCTTGTAGAACTCGCGCACCTCGCCATATCCCGGGATCTCCGGCGCAAGCCACATATCGTTCGTAATCGCCAGCGACCCGGTCTGTCCGGACCTCGTATCCGTTGCATCCACCGTCATCGCTAAGATCGACTCGTTTGTCTGAATCCCATCTACTTCCTTGCCTGTGCCCGTCTGTCTTACATTGACGCGAAACTTAACGTCCGTCGTCGCCTGATCCGTGTGAGGCGCCTCAGGGCTCTTTGCCTCCTGCTGCTTCGCCTTCGTCACCGCCGCGTCGATCTGCTGCTTCATCTGCTCAAAGGTCATCGTGGTGTATTGACGCTTGGCGGTGTCGATCATCGTGATCGTCTCCTGATCGAGATCGATGATCTCCGTCCTCTCCGGTGTCACGCGCGTCATCCGGTTGCCCTTCAGGTACACCGTCGCGACGATCGGCTCGGTCGCTTGGCGAGCCTGCCGGCTGAACGTCCCTGCCATCTTCATCATCCCAACCATCGAGCCGCCCGTGATCTGGGTCGTCTCCTGGTATGTGAAGTCTGCCCGCAATATCATCGGAGTCGAAAAAATCAGCCCCAGAACAACACACCGTCTGTATCCATCGCAACATCTCCTCGGTCCACCAGAGTTCGGCTTCGGGGCCCCGTGTTGATGTTTTTGGAAGCCGTGCATCGGCACACGATTCGTATACCGCGCCTGGAGTCTAGACCCGTCCTTGCTCCCTGTCACGCCATGAGTCGATACAGGCAAAACGACGGTGCACCCTTCTCCTGTCGCCGGTCACCACCTCGCCGCACCAGTTCCCCGCAGTTGACGCAACCTGAACCATTTACGATAGAGCCACCGATGTCCACTGAACTCATCCGTCCCGCCCGCAACCTGCAACGGCTCCCTCACCCTCCCCGGCGACAAGTCCATCTCCCATCGCTATGCCATGCTCGCCGGCCTCGCCGAAGGCACCACCCGCCTCACCAACTTCTCCACCGGCGCCGACCCCCACTCCACTCTCGCCTGCATGGCCCAGCTCGGCGCCACGGTCGATATCACAGCCAGACGGCACCATCGAGCATCACCGGCACCGCCGGACACTTCCAACAGCCCGAGCACAACCTCGACTGCGGCAACTCCGGCTCCACCATGCGCATGCTCGCCGGCCTCATCGCCCCGCATCCGCACACCTTCGTCCTCACCGGCGACGCCTCCCTCTCTGCTCGCCCCATGGAGCGCATCCGCAAACCGCTCGCGCAGATGGGCGCCGAGATCCACCTCACCGGCGGCGACGGCGCTCATCGGCGGCCACGCCCCCATGACCGTCGTCGGCCAGCCGCTCACCGCCATCGACTTCACCACGCCCATTCCCTCCGCCCAGGTCAAGACGGCCGTCCTCTTCGCCGGCCTCCAGGCCCAGGGCACCACCTCCCTCTCCGAAGCCATCCGCACCCGCGACCACTCCGAGCACGCCCTCAAAGCCTTCGGCGCAAGCCTCACCCGCATCGCGGTCGAAACGCCTCAGCATCACGGGCGGCCAGCAGCTTCACGCCATCGACGCCACCGTCCCCGGTGACCTCTCCTCCGCCGCCTTCTTCCTCGCCGCCGCACTCCTCTTCCCCGAAAGCCACCTCGTCCTCGATGCCGTCGGCATGAACCCCACCCGCGCCGCCCTGCTCGACGTCATCTCCGCCCTCGGCGCCAAGATTCGCGTCCTCAACGTCGAAGAGACCCACGGCGAGCTCATCGGCACCTCCAGGTCAACGCCGACCCGAACAGCCGCAAGCCCACCCAGCCCTTCGAGATCTCCGGCGCCCTCACCGCCCAGCTCATCGACGAGATCCCCGTCCTCGCCGCCATCGCCCCCTACACCCGCTCCGGCATGCGCATCCGCGACGCCAAGGAACTCCGCGTCAAGGAGTCCGACCGCATCGCCCTCGTCGCCCGCAACCTCCGCGCCATGGGCGCCGAACTCACCGAGCACGAAGACGGCCTCGACATCCCCGGCAACCAGCAACTCCACGGCGCACAGATCGACTCCGGCCACGACCACCGCATCGCCATGGCCTTCTCCATCGCCGCCCTCCGCGCCACCGGAGACACCGAGATCCACGGCGCCGAAGCCGCCAGCCATCTCCTTCCCCGAGTTCTTCACTCACCTCAATCGCCTCGCCGTCCGCTAAGCGCACTGGCTTTTCTGTTTGTCATTCCCGCAGGGAGTCTGCTGTTTGCCCCTGCCGCACTCCGCGCTCACCCGCGCCATACAACCTGCCCCTGAGTCGACTCATCGTGCCCGAACCCGCCGCCAACTCCCGAGCCATCGTCACCACCGAGATCGTCGATATGGGCGGCGCGGAACGCAGCACCCTCGCCCTCGCCCGCTGGCTCTACGACCACGGCATCCCGGTTCACCTCGTCTGCTATTCCGACAAAGTCGGCCTTGAGCGCTTCGCCACCCATCCCCTCACCGTCATCCAGCTCCGGCCAAAGATGGACGGCCTCCACAAGATCCTCTCCCTGCGGCGGTATCTCCGCTCCCGCACAGGTGCACCCGCGCCCCTGCTCTCCGGCTACCAGACCGCCCTGCACGCTGCCACCGCCGGCATCACGCGGCTTTCACACCCTCATGCACGACACCCCCAGCCTCTTCTCCGGCGCCATCAACCCGGCCTCGCTCCGCGTGCGCCTCTCCAATCGCATCACCGCCCACGGCCTCCGCTCCGGCGGCGCCACCATCGTCACCAGCCAGTACCTCCGCGACGAGTGCCGCCGCGCCTTCTCGGTCGATGCCGCCATCGCCCGCATGGGCGGCCTCACCACTACCCAGACCTTCCGGCCACGCACCCTCGCCGGCAACAGGCTCCGCATGCTCTCCGTCTCGCGCATCGAATCCAACAAACGCATCGACTGGATCCTCCGCGCACTCGCCTCACTCGAGCAAGCCGCCCCACCCCTCTCCGCCGTCGTCGACTGGACCCTCGACATCGCCGGCAAAGGCTCCTATCTCTCGGACGCCCGCGCCCTGGCAGCCTCACTCGGTCTGGGCAACCGCGTCACCTTCCACGGCTTCGTGTCCGACGACCAGCTCCAGCAGTTCTACGATCGCGCCAACCTCTTCCTCATGCCCGCCGTCCAGGGCTACGGCATCCCCGCCATCGAAAGCCTCACCCGCGGCATCCCCGTCCTCCTCCATCGCGACTCCGGCGTCTCGGACATCCTGCTCGACACGCCCTGGGCAACCGTCTTCGAAGGCGGCGAACCCGCCATGCTCCCCGCTCTAACTCACGCCATCGAGTCCACCCGCCAAGGCCTCCACCTCAACGCCCCACTCCCCACCATTCCCACCGAAGACACCTGGGCCGAGCAGGTCGCCACCCTCTGCCACTGGCTCTAGTCGACACCTAACAACTGAGAACTGCCAACCGGGAACTGCACTTCTTACATCTTGTATCGCCCCATCTCATCATCGTTCAGCCCCTCCAGCCACCGCCGCACATCCTCCGCATTGGTCGACTGCGCCCCGCCATACTGCTGCTTCGACTTCTCCATCACTTCCCTGCTCACATAGATCGGGCAGTCCCACCGCAGCGCCATCGCAATCGCATCCGACGGCCGTGCATCCATCGCCACGGTCTCGCCCGCCTGCATCATCCAGACCAGCGCATAGAACGTGTCGTCGCGCAGCTCGCTCACCACCACCGCGCGTCACCTCCGCATCCAGGCCCCGCGTCACATTCTGCAGCAGGTCATGCGTCATCGGCCGCGGCGTCGCCGTCTTCTCCAGCTCCAGCGCAATCGCATTCGCCTCAAACATCCCCACCCAGATCGGCAGCACCAGGTCGCTCGCCACATCCTTCAGCACGATGATCGGCATATTCGTCACCGGGTCCATCATCAACCCGCGAATCTGCACCTCCACCTCCGTGCTCTCCACCACCACCGCCGCCGGCTCACTCGTCTTCATCACACCGCCTCCCCCAAGAGACTGTTCGGAAAGCTCTGCGTCACCCGCACCTGCACATAACTTCCCGTCGCCGGCAGAATCGGTGACGCTGTCGTAAAGTTCACCGTCTTATTCTGCGAGCTCCGCCCCACCACCTGCCCGCGCTGACGGTTGTGCCCCTCCACCATCAGCTCCATCACCTCGCCCACATGCCGCTCGTAGTTCACGCGCTGGATCTCCCGCTGCCGGTCCAGCAGCACCTGCAGCCGTCTCGCCTTCTCATCTTCAGAGATCGAGTCGATCATCACCAGCGCCGGCGTATTCGGCCGCGGAGAATACTTGAACGCAAAGATCGCGTCATACCCCACCTCTTCAAGCAGCGTCGCCGTCTCCTCCAGATCCTCGTCCGTCTCTCCCGGAAATCCCACAATGATGTCCGACGTCATGCTGATATCCCGCTTCGCCGCCTTGATCCAGGAGATCCGTTCGAGATACCAGTCGCGCGTATACTCCCGCGCCATCGCCTTCAGCACCGCTGTCGAACCCGACTGCACCGGCAGGTGCACATGGTCGCAAAGCGTCGGAACCGCATCGATCGCATCGACAATATCCTTCGTAAAATCCCTCGGATGGCTCGTCGTAAACCGCACCCGCCGAATCCCCGGCAATCTGCCCCACCGCCGCCAGCAGCTCGGCAAACGTCATCGCTCCACTCGGGTCGTCGTACGAGTTCACATTCTGCCCCAGCAGCTGGATCTCCGTGAACCCCGCATCCGCCATCCGCCGCGCCTCTTCCATCACGCTCTTCGCCGTCCGGCTCCGCTCCTTGCCCCGCGTATACGGCACCACGCAGTACGCGCAGAACTTGTCGCAGCCTTCAATGATCGTGATATACCCGCGATGCGGATTCGTCCGCGCCACAAACTCCGTCTCAAACGTCTCATCTGTCTGCCGGTCGTCGAGCCCCGTAATCCGCTGCTCCCCGCGCTCCAGCCGAAGGAGCATCTCCGGAAGATTTCTGTACGACGCCGATCCCGACACCATCGACACATACGGCGCCTTGTCGAAGATCTTCTCGCCCTCCTGCTGCGCCACGCACCCCAGCACCGCGAACTTCTTGCCCTCACCCTGCAGCCGCTTGTACTCGTTCAGCCGGTGAAACACCTTCTGCTCCGCCTTGTCCCGGATTGAGCACGTGTTGTACAGAATCAGCCCCGCCTCCGCCTCATCCTCCACCCGCGCATACCCCTCCCGCTCCAGCGTACCCACCACCTTCTCGGAGTCATGCGCATTCATCTGACAGCCAAACGTCTCGATATAAAAAGTCTTCGTCACAGCCCAAGTATAAGCCGCTTCTCAGGCCGTCATCATCTCGTCGCTCGATCACCCGTGCTGTTCTCTGAAGTCAGAGGAACATCAGTCGTACCCATGCGAATTCCCCCATTGTCCGCAACCACCAGGCGCAGTCGCGCCGTTCCCGCTGCAACGTCGAACGGAAGCGCGTACACGAGGTCGCGAGCGTCATCGCGACCGGGGCGGCTCACCGTAACCTGCCACTGCCGCGATCCGATAGGGTGATTCGACTTCGAATACGTGGCGACCGCGATTGTCTGCGCAACGTGTACGCCTGCCGGATCGTTGCTCCACTCCACATCTGGAGCACTGACATGCACCCGCAGCATCAGTCGCTTGTTCTCCGTCGAAAGCTGGCCGCTCACCCGCAGGCCACGGTACGGCAGGGGGCTGTCCAGCGCTGAGGCCAGTTGCGCTCTGCGTAAAGCAGGACTTGCGTCGACCCCGCTCGCTAGCGCGTAGTACCCCTCGCGCGTCCGTGCATAGAGTCCAGGCCGGTTCACCCTTACCGAGATTCTGCGGAAAGCTCCATCGAAGTTCTTGTCCGTCGGCGAATACGCGACCGTATACACGCTGTCGCCGTCGTGGAGCGCCTCTGTCAACTGTGCATCGATGTTGTTCTGATTACTGAACGCTCGACCTCCAGTGCGTGCATCCATGTTTCCCAGCAGATCGTTCGCTACCGCCTGCATGCTGGTCATGTGGTCCATCTGTGCCGCAAACTGATCTCCATCGCTGACGCCACCCCCACCGCCGCGGAGAAAACCATTCCCTCCGGGCCGCGATGCGGAGCCCGGCTGCGTGTGATCCGGTAGCGAATCAATCCACTCCACACCATGCGAGTCGATCGTATATACCGTCATCCGGGCGTTCAGATACAGATTGGAGGCGTGACGCATCAGTTCGTCAAACGTAAACTGGATCTCACCGCTCGATCCAATCAGTGACAGCGTCGGGAATCCGCTCGTAATCCAAAACAGATTGACGTGCCCCGAAGATCCGGAAAGCGCATGCGCAATCGTCTCAAGGACGCCAACGCTACGTCTTAGATCCTCAAGCGCCTTCTCCTGATCCACATAGTTGTCTGCGGCTGATGCGGGCAGCACTGCCGGCAGCCTTCTTACCGAGTCGACCAGCGCACTCTTGTCCGTCGTGAAATCGTGAACCAGAATCACCTGCGTCGTGGTCATCGCCATAAGCGCAAACTCCTGGTCACGCGCCGCCGCGCTCTCGAAGAAGGCTGCGAGCCGCTGGCGGGCAAACGCCAGATCCAGAAAGCGGACGTTCATCTCATCCAGCAGAATCACGTTGCGTATTCGTGCATGCTCCGCACCCGAAGCGCCCGTGAGAGTTTCACCAGCTTCACTCGCGATCGCCGCATCCCGATCCAGCTGAATGTTACTGCGATCAGGCACACCACTTGATGGGCTGCTCGTCAGGTGAATGGCCTGCAGCTGCTTGTCCTCCTTAAGGACGAAGTCGCTCTCTTTCAGGTCGCGAACCGGTCGGCCACTCGCATCGGTTACGACGATGTCGAGAATGACGTTCCGGGATGTGGAGTGCAGCAGAGGAACAGAAGACGTTGCCGGCGCGGCTGGAACAGAGGGACTCGAATCAGCTGGGCTCTGCGCGAAACCACTTATCGCAGACATAACACTCAACAAACACAGGATCAACGGTCGCATCTCAGGCCCTTCGCTCCTAACAGCGCAAGGTAAGGCTACCAGACCGAAGCGCCGGCACAACCAATCCGCCATCTCACCGGAGCCCTGTCCCTCACGCTTCATTCAAAGCGGGTACCGCCAACTCGCTGACTGGAGCTCTTCTTTGGCTGTGGACCGCTTCGAAGATGAAGTAACGGTCGCCTAGCTACGGAGCCGAAGCGCTAAAGCTTCGCAGTCCTGAGCCTGAGGGAATTCCCGATGACTGAGACCGAGCTAAAGCTCATCGCCGCGGCAGCAATCATCGGACTCAGCAGGAGTCCGAATACCGGATACAGTACGCCCGCTGCCAAAGGCACACCCAGTGCATTGTAGAAAAAGGCAAAGAAGAGATTCTGCCGGATATTTCTCATTGTGAGTTGGCTCAGTCTTCTCGCTCTAACGATCCCTCTGAGGTCGCCTCGGATGAGGGTTATGCCACCCGCTTCGATCGCCACATCCGTTCCAGTTCCCATCGCGATGCCAACCTGAGCCTGCGCCAACGCCGGAGCGTCGTTTACTCCGTCTCCCGCCATGGCCACGATCGCGCCCGCGGCCTGAAACCTCTTCACCACCTCAGCTTTTTGCCCCGGCAGAACATCGGCTTCGAAATCGATATTGAGCTTCCTGGCAACGGCGGCAGCAGTGATGTGGTTATCGCCGGTAAGCATGACAACCTCGATGCCATCTTTCTTCAACTGCTCAATCGCTTCAGCAGCCGAATACTTGATCGGATCGGAGACCGCGATGAAGCCGGCAAAGTGGCCGTCTAAAGCTACATACATTACAGTCTGTCCTTCGCCCTGCAAGGCTTCAGCTTTCTCACACAAGGCTTCGGGTGACGCGCCCAAATCGATCATCAGCGCATCGTTTCCGATGGCAACGGTCCTACCCAGTACAGTCCCCGTAACTCCCTTGCCGGTGACGGACTGGAATCCGTCTACCGGGACCAGCTCAACCCTCCTCTCCTGGGCTGCGCGAAGGATGGCAGCAGCCAACGGATGTTCGCTGCCTTTCTCGAGACTCGCTACCGCTTGCAGCAGAGTGGCTTCGCTAAAGCCTTGGGCAGGTATAAGCGCCGTGAGTTGAGGCTTGCCGATCGTGAGTGTCCCTGTCTTATCCACGATCACGGTGTTAACCTTCTCCAGCATCTCAAGCGCCTCAGCGTTTCGGATAAGGATGCCCTCCCCAGCCCCGCGCCCCGTCCCCACCATCACTGCCATTGGCGTGGCCAGACCAAGGGCGCACGGACACGCAATGATCAGCACCGCGACCGCATTAACGAGCGCATGAGCGTAGTGCGGTTGAGGTCCATAGATCGCCCACACCAGGAATGTGATAGCCGCCGACGCAAGGACTGCCGGGACGAAGTAGGTGGCAACAACATCCGCCAGTCGCTGGATGGGAGCGCGCGTACGCTGTGCTTCGCTTACCATCTTGACGATCTGCGCCAGCAATGTGTCGGCGCCGATACGCTCCGTCTTCATGACAAAGCTGCCGGTTCCATTCATCGTTCCGCCGATGAGCTTCGCATACCTGGTCTTTTCGACAGGAATTGGTTCGCCGCTGACCATAGACTCGTCAACGGAGCTGGCGCCCTCAATTAAGACCCCGTCTATCGGGACCTTCTCGCCTGGACGCACTCGGAGGGAATCACCGACTTGAATATCCTTCAAGTCCACATCCTGCTCCTGGCCGTCCGCGGCGATACGACGGGCCGTCTTAGGTGCGAGTCCAAGCAACGCCTTGATCGCGCTGCTGGTCCGGCTGCGAGCATTCAACTCCAGCACCTGACCGAGCAGCACGAGAACCGTAATAACCGCAGCCGTCTCGAAGTAGAGGCCAAGCTGACCGGACCTGTCTCGGAACGAAGCCGGAAAGAGTTGCGGCAGAAACACGGCAGCCACGCTGTAGAGATAAGCAGACCCGGCGCCTATAGAGATCAGGGTGAACATATTCAGGTTGCGGCTGACGATGGATGCCCAGCCACGCTGAAAGAAAGGCCAGCCGCCCCACAGAACAACCGGAGTCGCAACGGCGAACTCAAACCACCCAAGCAATCGGCCTTCTAAGAGGTGCTGCAAAGGATGATCTGGCAGCAAGTCTGAAACCATGATGACGAGCAATGGCAGAGTCAAGACTGCCCCGATCCAGAGCCGGCGAGTCATGCTGTCCAGTTCAGGATTCGCCTCATTCACCATGACCGTCATCGGTTCGAGCGCCATGCCACAGATGGGGCAGTCGCCTGGTTCATCCCGCACGATCTGCGGATGCATGGGACAGGTGTACTGCGTGTTAGTCAAAGGCGCGGTGACGGTTGCCGGTTCAAGCGCCATGCCACACTTCGGGCAGTCGCCTGGACCGTTTTTATGAACCTCCGGGTGCATCGGACAGACATACTCCGCACTGATTGCGACCGCTGTACGGCTGAGGCCGAGATACGCCTCCGGGTCAGCACGGAACTTCGCCGCACATCCTGAACCACAGAAATAGAAGGTTGCGCCGCCATGCTCTACGCTGCCCGCTGCCTTGGCGGGGTCTACTCGCATCCCGCAGACGGGATCTTTCGTAAGCATTTGTGTCGCCATCATTTATTCCCCCTGGAGCTGTCGGAAGATTCATAGCTGTCGAATCCTGTCCGATGCTCATCGGTTCGTCAGTCCATCAGCGTGTAGTTCTGCCGAAAGGGCGGCCCTCGTCCCATCTGCATGCCGGCATGTCAGGCATGGGTTGCGGCTCCTTGAAAGAGAATAGCTACACGAGGTAGCTACATATTGCCGGAGCCCACGTCCGCCGTGGCGGCGGCTGGGTTTTCGGTGTCGAGGTATTGCTCGATGACTTTGTCGAGGGTACCCTGGGCGGTAAGGATGAAGTCGATGGCATCGCGGCCAGCGCCCTGGCCGCCGGGGTGCTCGGTGATGTGGTGGGCCATGGACTTGACCTGCGGGCGGGCGTTGGCGGTAGCGATGGCGAGGCCGCAGACACGCATGACGGGGAGGTCGACGATGTCGTCTCCGACGTAAGCCATCTCGTCGAGGGTGATGCCCGCTTTGGTGGCGATCTCCTCCGCGGCGTGGAGTTTGTGGGACTGGCCCTGGTAGACGAATTCGAGGTGGAGGTCGCGGGCGCGGATGGCGACGGTCTGTGACTGGCGCTTGGTGATGATCCCGACGCGGAGGCCGCCGAGGCGGGCGAGGGTGATACCGAGCCCGTCGTGGGCGGAGAAGCCTTTAATTTCGATGCCGCTGCCCGTGGGATCTTCGGTGGTGCGTGTAGAGGGGATGGGGGCGACGATGATCTGGCCGTCGGTGAGGACGCCGTCGACGTCGAAGATGAGGACTTTAATGTTGCGGGCGCGGGCTTCGGCGGAGAGAGGCATGAAGCGATGATACTTAGTCCGGATGGACGGCGATCTGTACCGGGCCGGTGTTGTAAGTTCAGGAAGCGCATGTTTCTTTTTGTGACATAGCGGCAAGAGTTTGGGAGACAGGAAACGCGTGCGTGTGTTCCGGAGTCAGAGCTAGTGGAGCTGGTCTCCACAAGGACTGAACCCATGGCAAAGCAAGCGCACGAGGAAGCAGCGAAGCACCATACGGAAGCGGCGGCCCACCACACGAAGGCGGCCGAGAAACACGGCAAGGGCGATCACACCGAGGCGCACAGCGCGTCGACAGCTGCGCACGAGCATTCGACCAAGGCGCATGGGAAGTCGACTGAGGCGCATGCGAAGTCGTCCAGCCAAAAGAAGTAGCAGCGCTAGCAAGAAGAGGGCCGCGACGATGGTCGCGGCCCTTGTTGTTTCTAAGCTTGTGAAAGTTTAGACGGGCTGGATGTTGGCGGCCTGCTTGCCCTTGGGTCCCTTGGTGACGTCGAACGAGACGCGCTGCCCTTCCTGGAGGGACTTGAATCCCGAGGAGTTGATAGCTGAGTAGTGGGCGAAGAGGTCTTCACTGCCGTCCTCAGGGGTGATAAAGCCGAAGCCTTTTGAGTCGTTGAACCACTTAACTGTTCCGTTTGGCATGATGCTCGCTTTCACGCGATGATGTGTCGCGTTGAATTCCTATGGTAACAGGGTTGGGAAAGTCGTGTTTGCTGTTTTGCGTGCAAGGCGGTGGCGACCTCTCCCCCTCCCTCAGTCATTCTGATGCAAAATACTCAATCGACGTTACTTAAGTCTGGACCTCTGTTCCACTTTTGTATTCATCGGGCTTTCAGCCCTGGGTCTCTTCGCAGAAAACCTGGAGCGGTGCCCCGGGCTGTTATAGAACGGCCTTCAGCCCAGTAACCATTCCTCCCTTGTGGCCGTTGTAATCGTTCCTCCTGGTGTAGAGAGAACGTCTTCGGCTGAAAGGTGCCGGGAGCAGTTGTAGGGCGAACATTCTCGGGATTCTTCGCTGCGCTCAGAATGACGGCACTAGTACGTCACCTATACAGCGACAGGGAGATACAGTGACTGGGAAATTGCTCTCGTCGAGCTGATGGCGCGGTACTTGTAGACGTGCTCTTGACGTGCTATCTCCAGTTTACGTGAGCTGGTGGGGTGATTGCGCCAAAGTTTTATGCGGATGTCCCGCGACTACGAATGCGGGTGAAGAGGCCGAGGGCGCCTGTGGCAAGGAGGGCTAGCGTGGCGGGTTCGGGTGTGACGGTTGGTGAGGCTTCGGGAGTGACGGTGAGGGTAAAGGAGAGTTGCTGATATGGAGGGGTATAGGGCGAGGTGGCATAGTCGAAGGAACCTATGTTGTAGAACACGTTGGCTAAACCGTACCCGTCGGGCGGAAGCGTATACAAGACAAGCTGAGGGCCATAGAGAGCGTAAGCGAAGCTGCTACCCAAATTGGGGTTACTGAAATTGAACTCAGCACGGGGATAAGAAAAGGAGTCGAATCTGAAGAGGCCGTTGGCCGTGTACCCTCCCACCCCGTCTACTGTCGCGTCAGTGTTTCCCGAGAAGTAAAAACCACGTACTTGACCATTTTGGGCGCCTGCAGTGCCGTTTGCGGGAAGGGAAAAGCGGAAGGTGTGGCCGTCGCCAGTGAGGACGAAATCATCGATAGCATCGGCGTGGGCGAGCGGGGTGAGGGCGGTGGAGGCGGCGAACAGGAGGAGGGCGGGCAGAAGTTGACGCATAAGAAGTGATTCCTTTCGCATACGTGCTGAGTGTTTCAATGGTGCCATGCTGCGCCTCCATAGAAGGCGAGTCAAGGAGTAGAGGCTGAACTGCAAGTGGATCGAGAGGTGCGAGCGGCGCGCGCCAGAGCTCGCGCCAGGAAGTCCAATGGTTGGAACACTTACAGCACGCCGCGGTGCTGCACTCCCTCGAAATGCTGACTTTGAGATCTCGGCAAAGTTCGCTGATAGTTTGAAGAGCGCCGTGCAATTTGCCCGAGCTGACGCACACGACTGCCGCAACCCTGTAAGATCGGGTTTGGATTTGTGTAGAGTCGATCTGCATCCGGGCAAACGCGAGAGTGGACTTCCCTTTTTCGGGAGATCGTCCGACCTAATCGGGCCCGAAGAGAACGAAGTGGGGAGTCCGATCGTATGGCTGTGCACCTGGTTAATCCCAGCGACAATTCTTTTGGTACTGCGGTGATCACGCCGCGATGGTTGTTTGTTCTGGCGGCGGCGACGCCGCGTTCGATGGGCGATCCGATTCTGGTGGATGAGTCGCTGGAGCAGTTGGATCCGGAGACGATCAAAGCTGGTGATGTGGTCGGGATCAGTGTCCATACGGGCAATGCCCTGCGTGGGTACGAGGTGGGAAAGATTGCGCGGGAGCGCGGCGCGACGGTTGTGTATGGGGGTATCCACGCGACTCTGTTTCCTGAGGAGCCGTTTGAGCGCGGCCACGCGGACGCGGTGGTGAAGGGCGACGGCGACGTCGCCTGGGGAAACGTGCTGCGGGATCTCGAGACCGGGTGCGCGAAGCGGATCTATGAGGGTGGAAAGATCGAGGGCGATGAGTTCCTACCGGCGCGCTGGGATCTGATGCAGACGGATAAGTACATGTGGGCGTCGGTGCAGACGATTCGCGGATGCCCGAAGCACTGTTCGTTCTGCTCGGTGTGGCGGACAGATGGTCAGAAGCCCCGGCAGAGGAACTTCGAATCGGTGATCAACGAGATTATCGATCTGCGGCGGAGGGGATTTCGGTTTATCGCGCTGGCAGACGATAACTTCTACCCGGTGACGCTGACGGATCTACGACTGGCACGCGAGCAGGGTAACCAGGAGCGGGTGAACTCGCTGCTGGCGACGCGGGCGGAGCGGTTCTCGCTGATGGAGGAGCTGGCGAAGCTGCCGAAAGATATGGTGTTCTTTACGCAGATCACGATGGAGTCTGCTGAAGACGGTGAGTACCTGGATGCGATGCGGCGAGCGAATATCAAGGGCGCGCTGGTGGGTGTGGAAGCGGTGACGCCGGAGGGTCTAAAGGCGGTATACAAGGACTTCAACTACTCGGGCGATCGGCTAATTGAGCAGCTGAAGAAGTTCCGGGAGCACGGGCTCCATGTGCTGGGATCGTTCATCTTCGGTCTGCCAACGGATAAGCCGAGCACGTTCGACGCGACGGTGGAGCTGGCGTTGAAGGCGGACGTGACGTTTGCACAGTTTGTGATGATGACGCCATTTCCGGGCACGGTGGACTTTGGCCGCTGGGAGAAGGAGCAGGCGGTGAATCCGGAGATGGTGGATGGGACGCCGATAACGCGGTACTGGCTGATCCCGACGGCGATCCGACCGAAGATGTTTACGCCGCATCCGTCGATGAGCTCGGACGAGATCAAGGAGCGGACGCAGAAGGTCTGGGACCGGTTTTACGATATTCGGGATATCTGGAAGAGATCGGCCTGCACGCCTACGCTGCGGGCGCGGGTGGCGTTTGTGCTGCTATCGAAGCTCTACCGGCAGATGTATGCGGGCACGGGGATCTCGACTGACAGTGCACGGCGCAAGAAGGCGAAGACGACGGCTCGATTTATCGCGGCGCAGACCAGGAAGGTGTTTCAGGCGAAGCCGATGCCGGAGCTGAACTATCCGGTGTGGGAGCCGCGTCCGAAAGGGCGGTCCAGCCTGACCCAGCTCAGCGTGCAAGATTCGAGCATGGGATCTTCCTAGGGAACGAGGAGATCCCGGCGAAGAGTCGAGGAACCGCGTCTTCCTGGACGGCGCGGTTCGGTGGCGGGCCGACGGCTTGCAGTGCTATAGGGCCGCCTCTAACTCTTGCCGGTGCTCCACACCTTAGCTTTCAAAGACTTCCGAATCCATAAGACCATACCCCATGATGTCCAACCTCCTCGCGTTTCTCCGTACCATGCGTACGCCATCCCGCCGGGCTGTGTCGGTCATAGCCCTGGTTGTGCTGATTGCCGCTGCAGTGGGTTTACCGGTTCTGAATCACTACTGGCCATACCGGTACCGCAATGTGGAGCCCTTGCTGGAGAACGTGTTTGCAAGCCAGATCAAGATGGAGCAATACCACCGGATTTATCTTCCTCATCCTGGGTTTGTGGCCGATGGTCTGACACTTCGCCGCAATTCGGCGCCGGACCTTCCGCCGGTTGGGTCTGCAGAGCACCTGCGAGTGGAGGGTGAATGGACAGACCTGATCCTGTTGCGCAAGCGGGTAAAGCTGGTGTACGTGGAAGGCCTCCACGTGGAGATACCACCAGTGGGCAGTCGCGCCAACAAGGAGGATTTTGCGCCGGGCAGCAGCAGCGACTTTGCCGGACCGACCATGATCGTCCAAGAGCTGGCAATTCACAATGCGGAGCTTGATTTGTTGCGCTCCGGCGGCGGACGATATGCGTTCCCAATCACTCGCCTGGTGATCGATAACCTACGGAGAGGACAGGCGATCTCGTACGATCTCGACATGCAGAATGCGCAGCCTACCGGGCATATCCGTGCGCACGGCAGTTTCGGTCCATTGGCTCCAAAAGAGCTCGGGTCTACTCCGGTGTCTGGTGAGTTTGCGTTTGCGCCGGTGAACCTAGGGGATGTGCACGGGATCAGTGGCACGCTCTCAGCTAACGGGAGCTTCCGGGGTACGCTGGCGGACATCGAGGCGAGTGCGGAGTCGACGACGCCTGACTTTGCGGTCGGCAAGGGACGCCAGACGGCTGTCTCAACGAAGGTAAAAGGCGCGGTGAATGGTTTGAACGGAGATGTTCTTCTCCGCGCGGTGGATGTCCAGACGGGCCATACGACCATTCACGCTCATGGGGATATTTCGGGTACGCCTAAGGTCACTCAGCTGCAAGTATCCGTTGCGGACGGCCGGGCAGAGGATATTCTGCGTCCTTTCGTGCATGGGAAGGTGCCCGTTCTCGGGGCGGTCCGGCTGCACAGCCATGCCGTGATTGCGGCGGCATCGCAGGGACGTACGTTCTTGGAGCGGCTTCGGATGGACGGCGGGTTCGACATACCTGCCGAGATGCTTACGCACCGATCGACAGAGCGTGCTCTGACCGCGTTCAGCATGAGGGCTGAGAAGGGCGCTTCCGTCGGGAAGGATTCGGCCCTGAGTTCGGACGTCCTCTCCGGACTGGGTGGAGCGGTGGCAATCCGCAATGGGATCGCCTTTACCGACCGCCTTACGTTTCTGGTGCCTGGAGCCAGGGTGAATCTTCATGGAAGCTACGATTTCAGGAGTCAGAAGGCTCACCTGCTGGGCAATCTGCATATGGAATCGGACGCTTCTCATGTGACGACCGGGTGGAAGTCACTCCTGCTGAAGCCGCTGGCACCCCTGTTCAGAAAGGGCGGATCTGCCGCGGTGGTGCCGATCGCGATCACGGGATCGCCGGGAGCCTATAAGGTGACGCAGAACATTCTTCACGATAAGTAGCGAATAGGGGATTCGAAGGGAATCGTTCAGGTGGTACAGTGGGCCTTTCGATGGGAACTCCGGACTAGAACGAGGGTTTGGTGAAAAACGCATGCTTGGCGGAAGAGGAGCTCCGGCGCAGTCTTGTTACGTTCGGGAGGTGGCTGTACCGTCTTGGATTTACGCCGGGCACGTCGGGTAATCTGTCGGTGAGGCTGAATGCCGATCATGTGCTGGCGACTCCTACGGGGTGCAGCAAGTCTCTGCTGCGGTCGGCAGATATGGTTGTGGTGGATCTGGAGGGGCGGGAGCCGGTGGGTGCCGGTAATTCCAGGAGAGTCACGAGCGAGATCGGGATGCATCTCGCGGTGTACCAGCGGAGACCGGACGTGAACGCAGTGATTCACGCGCATCCGCCGATTGCTACGGGGTTTGCGTGTGCGGGAAGGGCGCTTGACGAGCCGCTGTGCGAAGAGGCGATTATGACGTTGGGGTCGGTTCCCCTGGCGGCGTATGCGACGACCGGCAGCCATGAGCTGGCGTCGAGCCTGTCGTCCTTGATCCCGGGGCATTCGGCGATCCTGATGGCGAACCATGGAGCGGTGACTTACAGCGAAAGCCTGCTCGACGCGTTTTTGAAGATGGAGACGCTGGAACACTTCGCGAATGTGTGCCTTGTGGCGCACCAGCTGGGTTCGGCGCGACCGCTGAAGGAGCAGGCGGTTAGCCAGCTTCTGGAGGCGAAGACACGGTATATCGAGAATGCGCGGGAGCTGAATCCGAAGATTGCGATCCGCATGTGAGTGGCGTTATTGCGTCGAGGCGATGGTGGTTGAGTAGAGGATCTGATAGAGCTCGCGATTCCTGAGGATGGCCTGGACGTATTCGCGGGTTTCCGTGTAGGGGATCGACTCGACGAATTCCGGGACATCTTTGTATTCGCCGGCGCTCATCCATTGGCGGACGGGAGTGTCGCCAGCGTTGTAGGCGGCGAGCGCGTACTCGACCTGGCCACCGTAGCGGTTGAGGACCTGCTTGAGGTTGATGGTACCGAGCTGGAGGTTGATGCGCGGATCGAGGAGGCGGCCCGCGTCAAAGGGCTTGATGCCCTGCTTTTTTGCGAGCGACTTTCCGACGGAGGGCAGGAGCTGCATGAGGCCGTAGGCGTTTGCGTGGCTGACGGCGTTGGGGTTGAACTCGGACTCCTGGCGTATGAGAGAGGCGACGAGGAAGGGATCGAGACCGTTGCGCTGCGACTGCTGGACGAGATCGGACCAGTACGGCTGGGGAAAGAGGAGATGCCAATAGGCGACGGGGATGCGCGGGACGGGCTGTGTGAAGAAGGAGATGCCGCTGTGCTTCATGGACTGCAGGGCGCGCGTGTGTTCGCCGAAGGAGGCGTAGATCTCCGCCTGACCGAGATCTCCCCAGGATGAGGCGTCGGGGCTGGCGGCGATTTCGGGGCCGATGTACTCGTTGAGGGCAGCGTTGGCGAGGAGCCTGGCTTTGGTGAAGTGGGGATCGTCGTCCGGAACCACGTCCTCGAGAGCCGGCGTAGTGGGCTTACGGACAGCGTCGAGAACGGGCAATGATCCGGGTGGGGGCTGCTGCCCGAGGACGTGCATTCGCTTGCGGGCGAGGTCGGCGTAGTAGAAGTTGCAGTACGACTCCGAGAGCACGCGGTAATAGGCGTAGGCGTCGGAGGGGTTGGATTCCACGGTCTCGAAGATGCGAGCGCGCCAGTAGAGAGCGGCAGGAACCTCAATGCCTGCCGGGTACTTCTGGATCTGCTCTTCCATGAGGTGGGCGGCCTCGGCAGGGCGCCGCATCCGGTAGGTCATCCAGGCCCATCTCCAGTGCGCGGAGGGAGCGTAGGTGCTGGTCGGGAACATCCTGCTGAGTTGCGAATAGCGCTCAGCGGCGCGGCTGGAGTCATGTCGAAGCAGATACATGTTTCCGCCGGAGTAGAGCGCCTCTTCGAGCCAGCGGCTCGCCGGGAAGCGGGTCACCATGTCGGTAACGATCCTGTCGTGAGCAGAGGTGTCGCCGTCATTCCGGGCGAGCTCTGAGAGGAGATACTGCTTCAACGCCGCACTGTCGTCTCCGGTATCAGGCAGCTTCTCTACTTCGCCGCGGCTGAGATGCTTGAGCTTCAGGTCACAGACCGCGGCATAGATCGCGAGCGCATCGCGGTCGGCGGAGGTGAGACTCGCGGCGTTGCGAGCTATGGCGTGATACTGCTCGCTGGCATCGGCATAGCGCTTTGCGTTGTAGAGCTGGTCGGCATGTACTTTGAGCTCGGACGGAGA
Organism: uncultured Acidobacteriaceae bacterium; assembly: GCA_963778445.1. Classification (GTDB taxonomy): domain Bacteria; phylum Acidobacteriota; class Terriglobia; order Terriglobales; family Acidobacteriaceae; genus Edaphobacter. The sequence goes on from CAVZUG010000003.1 coordinate 80,773, forward strand.
GAGATCCATTGCCATGGCCTGCAGCTGCTGGCGGGCTTGGATAGCCTCATTGCTGAGCGGATGCTTAAGGTAGATCTCGCGATAAAGGGCGCTGGCGCGCGCGCTGTTTCCGGTGCCCTGGTAAGCCCTGGCCAGGACGAGGAGGAAGTCGGCATGTGCAGCGATCGGCGTCCCCTGCAGGGGGTCGAGCACCTGGATCGCTCCCTGGGGGTCGTTCCCCTGGATGTGAAGATTGGCGAGAAGCATTGGAGCGTTTCCGACAAAGATGCTGTCTGGATATCTCTCCGGGAAGTGTTCGAGCAAGGAGTAAGCTTCGGCGCCGCGATTAGCGCGATAAGCCGCCTGGGCGGCGAGGAAGTCGGCATAGTCGTCGAGAACCTCTCCGCTGGTGTTGGCGAGATGAAATGCGGTGATGGCGTCACCGTAGCGGCGATCTAGCGAGTAAGCGTGACCAAGCGCAAGGTAGGCTGCGGAGGCGGCCTCCCCCTTGTGATCGCGAGCGTAGACCTCCACACCCTGGTAGGCCTGCAGCGAACGGGTGGAGGCGAGCTGCTGCGCCATGGGCCTGAGTTGGGAGGAAGCGACAAAGGCGCTTCTGAGCTTGAGATTTTTCTGAGCAGCGAGTTTGGAGATGGCGGCCTTTTTGCTGCGGGTCTGCTTCGCTTCGGCGGCTCGCGTGTGCACCTGCTTTCCAGCGGATGTCTTCCTGCTACCTGAGATCGCTGCTGCCTTGGAGCCTTTCTTCGTTGATTTTGCACCGGCCCCGGAGCTCGAGATCTTCTTACCAGGATGCGCGACGTGATGAGCCGCGTTCCTATGTTCGTTACCGGTTGCCGATTGCGTAGCCCTTGCGGGAGAGGTGCAGCAGCTCATGAGCGCTACCCAGCCCAGCCATCTCCGGTTGCTCCAAAAGCTCGTGGACGTGCTCGCGTGCATATGTCTTAAGAATAAGCTGGACCGCATCATGAAAAGATTCGCCTGCAACTTTCGAACCTCTCCGTGTACGCCCTCGACTTATTTTCTTCCTATGCGCCGATTGCCAGTGCGGTCTGAAGGCTCGTGCATCTTTGCCGGAAGCTGTTGACGGGTTAGTATGAAGCAGGGTTGAATCAGTAAATCCGACCCAAGCGGCCGCTACTTCGAGCCCCATTGTTGCCGCACCTTTTTGCCCATGCCCACCATCCAATCTCCAGTAACGGAAGAGATCCACCCCGACGTAGCGCTGGTTGCGCGGGCTAAGGACGGAGATAGTGCAGCTTTTGAGCAGCTGGTCCGGCAGTATGAGCGGCAGGTGTTTCGGGTGGCTCAGCACATTACGCAGAATCGTGAAGATGCGGAAGACATCACCCAAGATGCGTTTCTGAAGGCGTACGAGAAGCTCGAGCAGTTCCAGGGCAACTCGAAATTTTCGACGTGGCTCATACGAATAGCGGTGAATGAGAGCCTGATGCGTCTGCGGAAACGGAAGACGAGCAAAACAGTTTCGATGGATCAAGACGTGCAAACTGAAGAAGGATCGATACCGCGCGATTTCGCCGAGTGGCGACCGAACCCCGAGCAGATTTTCGGTCAGTCGGAGTTGGGAGAGATCCTGCGGAAGACAATTCAGGGGCTGCCACCGGGCTTCCGTTCCGTGTTCACCTTGCGCGACATCGAGAACCTCTCGACCGAGGAGACCGCCGAGGCTCTCGGTTTGAGCGTGCCGGCGGTGAAGTCACGCCTTCTGCGGGCTCGTCTCCAACTTCGAGAGCGGCTGAGCCGGTACTTCCGGCAACATAAAGAGGAGGGTCAGACAGCATGACCTGCACCGATTTCCTCAGCAAGCTGACCGACTACTTTGACGGCCAGATCAGCCCGGAGCTACTGGACGAGGTTCGTGCCCACTCTGCCTCCTGCAGCCACTGCGAGGTCGTGCTGGATACGACGCGGCAGACGATCGAGGTTTATCGCGATAACGAACTGTACGAGCTGTCAGTCGAGTTCCAGGAGCGTCTGCACACGGCGATCATGTCCAAGTGCACATCGCGATCGAAGGCTTGACCAAACTCCGTTCGCCAATTCACGCAACGAACCCCGAGCATCGATTTTGATTTGCTGAACGTGCACCCACTTTTTCCGCTGGGTGTGCGGCTTTCCCTGCTTCTTTACCGTCTGATGGCTAATAGCAAGCGCGACCGCTTCCGGGCTGAGGACGTATGTGGATTGTCAGACTGGCGCTCCGGCGTCCTTATACCTTTGTTGTGCTGTCGATCCTTCTCTTTCTTCTGGGGATAGGGTCGGCCGTTGTAGCGCCGAAGGATATTTTTCCGTATATCGATATTCCCGTTGTCACGATTGTGTGGACGTATAACGGTCTGCCCCCGAATGAGATGGAGGGACGGATCGTTACGATTTGCGAGCGCGCCCTCACCACAACGGTCAACGACATCGAGCACAGCGAGTCGGAGTCGTACCAGGGCGTCTCTGTCATTCGGGTCTACTTTCAGCCAACGGTGAAGGTCGAGCTGGCCGTGTCGCAGATTACGGCGATCGTGCAGACGATTCTGCGCGTGCTTCCGCCCGGAACATTCGCACCGAACATTCTGAAGTACGACGCATCCAGTGTTCCGATTGTGCAGCTCGCCCTGGGCGGCCAGGGCATGAGTGAAGAGGACCTGTACGATCTGGGTCTCAGTTTCATTCGGCCTCGCCTCGCGACAGTGAAGGGCGCCTCGATCCCGCTTCCGTATGGCGGCAAGGTCCGGCAGATCATGGTCGATACCGACCCGAATCTGCTGTATGCCAAGCACCTCTCGGCGACGGACGTTTCGACGGCGATCAACCAGCAAAACCTGATTCTTCCGGCCGGCACCGCGCGGCTGGGCGACCGCGAGTTCGTGGTGAAGCTGAACAGCAGCCCCACGGAGATTTCGGCGTTAAACGATTTGCCGATCCGCGCTTCCAATGGAGCGATTGTCTTCATCAAGGATGTGGCGCAGGTCCGCGAAGGCTATGCCGTGCAGACGAATATCGTTCGGCAGGATGGGAGACGGTCTGCGCTGCTGACTGTGTTGAAGAACGGCAAGACGTCCACGCTCGACATCGTATCGGGGGTGAAGGCGGCGCTGCCTCGGGTGAAGGCGGGGCTTCCGCAGAACCTGAGCATCACACCGCTGTTCGACCAATCGATCTTTGTGCGTGACTCGATTTTTGAAGTAGTTCGCGAGGCTTCGATTGCTGCGCTTTTGACCGGGCTGATGATTCTTCTGTTTCTGGGCAGCTGGCGCAGCACGCTGATCGTCTGCACCTCGATTCCGCTCTCCATTGCGACGTCCCTGGTGATTCTGACTGCACTGGGAGAGACGATTAACGTCATGACGCTTGGCGGCCTGGCGCTGGCGGTCGGCATTCTGGTGGACGACGCTACGGTAGAGATTGAGAACACGCATCGGAATATGGCGGGGCGCAAATCACTGGTTCGAGCGATCCTCGACAGTGCTCAGCAGGTGGCGGCTCCGGCGTTCGTTTCCACGCTGTCAATCTGCATCGTGTTCATTCCGGTAGTGCTTCTGACGGGCGCGGCCAAGTACCTGTTTACTCCGCTGGCGATGGCAGTTGCGTTTGCGATGATGGCGTCCTACTTCCTTTCTCGCACGCTTGTTCCAACGATGATGCATTTTCTGCTTCCGGCTGAGCTTCATCTTTATCAGGATGAGTCCGCTGCAAAGAAGGAGGAGGAGACGAACTGGGTGTGGCGATGGCATCAGCGGTTCGATCGTCAGTTCGAGCGCTTCCGCCATCAGTACAAGCGGGCGCTGGGGTGGTGCCTGGGCAATGCTGCGCTGACTCTGACGATCTTCGCGATCTTTGTCGGCCTGTCGATTCCTCTCGTGTTCCTGATCGGCCAGGATTTCTTTCCGTATGTGGATTCGGGGCAGATGCGACTTCATGTGAATCCGCCGGAGGGACTGCGGCTTGAGGATTCCGAGCAGTACTTCGCTGCGGTCGAGAAAGAGATTCGGCGAGTGATTCCGGCGGAGGAGACGCAGCTGATTCTGGACAACATCGGTCTTCCGAACGGCGGCATCAATCTGGCGTTTTCGAACAGCTCTACTATCTCGAACAGCGACGGGGAGGTTCTAATCGCTCTCAAGCCCGGGAAGCGCGATACCGAGAAGTACATGCGACTGCTGCGATCTGATCTGAGGGAGAAGTTTCCTGACGGAACCTTCTTTTTCACACCGGCGAATATCACGAATCAGATTCTGGACTTTGGTCTACCGGCGCCTATCGATCTGCAGGTCGTTGGGCGAGGCAAGAACAACTATGCGATCGCACAGGAGCTGATGAGGAAGGTTGCGGCAATTCCTGGGGCTGTCGACGTCCATGTGCATCAGCAGGTGACCTACCCGGCGATGCAGGTGAATGTGGATCGCAGCAAGGCGCGGCAGGTCGGGCTGACGCAGCAGGATGTAGCACAGAGCATGCTGATCTCGCTGACGGGCACTGGCCAGACGGCACCGAATGAATGGCTCAACCCTGCGAATGGAGTGAACTACCAGATCGTCGTGCAAACTCCGCAGTACCGGGTGAATACGCTCCAGGATCTGGCGCGGACACCGATAACGTCGCCGGCGGGAAACACGAGCCAACTGCTCGGCAATCTGGCGACGTTCCGGCGCGATGCATCGCCCATCATCGTCGATCATTACAACATTCAGCCGGTCTTCGATATCTATGCCGACGTCGATCAGCGCGATCTAGGCGGTGTCGCTTCGGAGATACGGAAGATCATGAGCAACACCGAACGCAACCTGCCGGTGGGGACCACGCTGGAGCTTCGCGGCGAAGTGAAGACGATGCGCGATTCGTTTGTGCGTCTGGGTATTGGAGTCGTCTTCGCGCTGCTGCTGGTGTACTTCCTTATGGCTGTTAACTTTCAGAGCTGGCTGGATCCGCTGATCATTCTGATGGCGATTCCCGGGGCGTTCTGCGGGATTTTGTGGATGCTGTTCGCAACGCAGACGACCTTCAATGTGCCGTCGCTTATGGGGGCGATCATGACGATCGGCGTCGCTACCGCGAACAGCATTCTTATGGTGGTATTCGCAAACGATGAGCGCATGGCGGGCAAGGACCGGCTTGACGCGGCACTGAATGCGGGCTTCACGCGGTTGCGACCGGTGATTATGACCGCGCTCGCGATGATCATCGGCATGCTTCCGATGGCACTGGCATTTGGCGAGGGTGGAGAGCAGAATGCGCCGCTCGGCCGCGCAGTCATTGGCGGACTTTTGCTGGCAACTGTGGGAACCCTGTTCATCGTGCCCGTGATCTATTCACTGCTAAAGAAACAGCCACCTGCGAACTTGGACCGTGAGATCGAGGAAGAGTACGCCGAAGGAACCGATTCGCCAAAGGAGCAACACGCCTGATGCGAGAGGAACAGAAGAGACTCGGGGACGATCGGTGGGAGATCGGGCAGGAGTTTGAGCGGGCGCAGACACCGGAAGACCATGGCCTGGGCCAGTCTTTCGTTGAGCACGAGAGCGGCGAGGTGGAGACGATCGGAGATCAGTTCGGTGATCCGCAGCGGGTGGAGCGGCACCGCCTGGGAGAGAGCTTCGCAGATCCAAACTCGATGGACGATCAGAAGCTGGGGCGGTCGTTTGAGGAGACGAACTCGCGCGGCAAGAAGAAGAATGAGAGGGACAAGCCCAAGAAGCCGCATGGAAGCCGGCGCGTTCTCTACTGGATTCTTGCGGGTGTCGCTATTCTGTTTCTGCTGGTCTTCCTGATCGGTTTTCTGCCGAGGCACAGCCGCAATAAGAACAACGCCAAGCAGGCTGAGCAACAACGCAATCAGGTGCCCGTGATTGAGGTGTTCAAGGTGCAGCGTGCGAAGCCGGCCTCAGGCCTGGTAGTGCCCGGCACGACGACTCCCCTGACCGAGGCGTTCGTCTACGCACGCGCAAATGGGTACCTGCGCAAGCGCTATGTCGATATCGGGGATCGAGTAAGGAAGGGGCAGCTGCTGGCTCTGATCGATTCGCCCGATCTCGACCAGCAGGTGGATCAGGCGCGCGAGCAGCTGCGGCAGGCGGAGGCCCAGAAGCGGCAACAGGATACCCAACTGGCACTGACGAGGATCACGGTGGAGCGGTGGCGGGTGCTGGTGGCGAAAGGTGTGTTCTCGCGCCAGGAAGGCGATCAGCGCGAGGCGGACTATCAGGCTCAGATCGCCAACGTTGCGGCCGCCGAACGAAATGTGGAAGCGTTTCGCGCCAATCTCAATCGCGTCATTTCTCTGCAATCTTACGAGCGCGTGACTGCTCCTTTTGACGGCGTGATTACGTCGCGTAACGTGGATGTGGGTGCGCTTATCTCAGCGCAGGGTTCGGCGGGGGGAGTAGGGTCTTCCGCGCCATCTGCGCAAACGGGAGGCACCTCATCGCAAGCCTCGGCCAACACCTCCGGCTCGAGCGGAGCGGCTCCGACGGCGGCCACGCCGACGAGCTCCAACGGCGGCAATGGCGGCGCGCTTTTCAGCATCGCGCAGGTCGATCGGCTTCGCATCCTGGTCTCGTTACCCGAGGGCTACGCGAGTTCGGTTCGCACCGGCCAGGCCGCAACGCTGCACTTTCAGGAGTTTCCCCAATCCGAGTTCCAGGGAGAGGTGACGCGAACGGCAGCGTCTATCGATCAGAATACGCGCACGCTTTTGACCGAGGTCCAGGTTGCTAATCGGGATCGCCGGCTGCTTACGGGCATGTATGCCGTGGTGACGTTTCATTCCCTTGAGGCAGCGGGATCAATCACCGTTCCGGGAGATGCGATTGCCGTGCGGCAGGACAGGAATGTTGTCGCGATCCTGCGTGACGGCACCGTGCATTTGCAACCGGTGGAGGTCGGCAGAGACTATGGTCCCTCAGTGGAGATCCTGAGCGGTGTGCGTGAGGGAGATCTCGTGGCGGCCACCTTTACAGACGATGTGAAAGATGGCGCCCGGGCTCAGGCGAAGGAGACGCCGGTGCCCGGTGAGGCTTCCGCAAGCAGCAGCCGGCCCAATCAGAGCGCGCCGCCCGGCGGGTCAACGCAGTACGGCAACGAATCCATCACGGACCAGAATATGCAGGGACAGGCGGGCAAGCAGAACGGCGGCGGTGGAGAGGGCAAGGGCGGAGCGAATCAGCAGAAATCATCGCGCGGGTCTAAGCCATGAGGTTATGCAGGCGGCAGCTCCGCAATGCCCTTCTCATTCTTCTGACACTTCGCGTTGCTCCGGCGCAGGAGATCACACCGGTCCCCGCGGCGGGGCAAGCTGCTCCTGCACCCATGCCGGAAGCGCCGACCATCTCTCACTTCATCCCGGAGCCCTCCATAGCTGTTGGCGGCCCAGACAGGGGCGAGCCGAAGACGACCCAGCGGCTTCGCCCTGCTGGATTGAACTCCCGCTTCTTTGGGCTTATCGGACCCTTCCATGCACCGGAAGTTCGTCCGCTGTTTCCCGGAACCGGAGTCCGGCTCAACGGGCTTATTCACGATGACACCCTTTACCTGACATTGCGCGACGCCCTCGCGCTGGCACTTGAGAACAACCTAGATGTTGAGGTGGAGCGCTATAACCTACTGCTGTCCGAAACGGATCTTCTGCGGGCGAAAGGAGGCGGATCACTCCGAGGCATCGACTACACGGTGCAAGAGCCGCCGAATGGAGTGGGCGGTCCGGGCAGCCCGCTATTGAACTCGACGGCGAGCAACGTGAATCCCACTACGCCTGCGGTCACCGATCTTACGTCGCTAAACTCGACGACGCAGGTCCAGACCAATCTTTCGATGAATGGTCCGGGCCTGACCTATGCTCCCGGCCCGAGCATACCTCTCTTCGATCCGAGCCTTATTGCCACTGCCGGATACTTTCGCCGGTCCAACACGGTCACTCTGGTGGCCACGGGGGGCACCGGCACTGGAGATACAGGATCGGCGTCGGGCGGAACTGGGAGTCTCGACCCAGCCCGAGCCACTCACCTTTATCTCCGCGAATATCGCTTACCTGCAGGGCTTCAGTACGGGGGCGCAACTGGAAGCCACGGTCAACAACGACTCACAGGTTATCTACTCGACGGCGTCCGGATTCAATCCCTTTCACTCGCCGAGCACCTCGGTCACGCTGACGCAACCGCTCTTGCGCGGGAGAGGGCGAGCGGTCAACCTGCGCTTTATCCGGATCGCGACCATCAACCGAGGTGTGTCCCGATTGCTGTTTGAGCAACAGGTTCTCGATACCATCTACGGAAGCTCGCGAATCTACTTCGATCTGGTCAGCCTCGGGGAAAACATTGTGGTGAAGCAGGAGGCGCTGAAGGCAGCCCAGAAGCTTCGGCAGGATGACGCGGACCAGGTGATCCAGGGTACTCTCGCGCCAATCGAGTTGACGCGCGCGTCGGCTCTGGTCGCCAGCAGCGAGTTCGATCTGGTGCAGGCGCAGGGCCTGTACAGGCAGGAGGAGGTGATCCTGCGCAACCTGCTGATTCGAACCAGTTCGCCCGTGTTCTCCGCCTCTTTCAGCAAGATCGTGCCGACGGATCGGATCATGGTTCCGGACCCGCCAGAGCCGGTGAATCCTGAGGCGCTGGTGCAGCAAGGACTCGCACGCCGGCCCGATCTGGCGCAGGCACGATTGCAGGTGCAAGCCAATCAGCTTAACGTGCACGCATCGCGGAATCAGGTGTTGCCACAGTTGAACGTCTACGGAAACGTGGAGACGCGGGGGAGCTCTGAGGCGTCATACGAGCCGCTCGGATCCCCTGGAACCGGAGCTCCGACAATTCCCCAGAACCTAGCTTTGGGCGGTTTGCGGACGTCAACGATTTACCAGGGGGGTGTCCAGCTCACGCTGCCGGTTCGGAATCGCATTGCTGCTTCCGATGCGGCACGGGATACGATTCAGCTGCGTCAGTCCCAAGCACGCTCGGAGAAGCTGGACAACCAGGCGCGGGAGGAGATTGAGACAGCGCTGATTGCGCTCCAGACGGCGTACGCGGGGTACAAAGCTGCGACGAACAGCCGCGCGTACCAGGAGCAGCTTCTGGATGCCGAACGGGACAAGTTACAGGCCGGGCAATCGACCAATCTGCTGGTGGTACAGAATCAAACCTACCTCGCCCAGGCGCGTTCGACCGAGATTGCGGCTCGGAGCAATTGGATGAAGGCCCGCATCGAACTCGATCGCGCAACCGGCGATCTGCTGGAGCATAACGCTATCGACTTAGACGATGCCGTGAACGGCTCGATCGTGCCACACTGACGGAGTGCTTTGGCACAAACAGTGGAGGTATGGTGGCTTTCTATCTGGCAGTAGACGCCGGCGGCACGAAGACCGAGTACCTGCTCGGAGATGAGCATGTCGAACTCGCGCGAGTACGCACCGGGACCATCAAGCGGATGCGGACGGATGAGGCGACGGCAGCGCGCAATCTCGAAGCGGGGCTGTCGAATTTGAGTTCGCTGGCGGGCATCTCGATGCGGGAAGTGCGAGCGACCTGCATTGGAGCGGCGGGATCGACAGTGCCGCTGGTGTCCGGCTGGTTGACGACAGCTTTTACCGAGCGCGTGGGCGGGTCGCTGTGCCTGGTGGGCGATGTGGAGATTGCGCTTGATGCGGCGTTCGCGGGTGCGCCGGGCGTGGTCGCGATCGCGGGCACAGGATCGAATGTAGCGGGGCGGGACCGGCAGGGTCGAGTCAGTACCGTGGGCGGCTGGGGTCCGGCACTTTCGGATCAGGCTTCGGGACACCGGGTCGGACTGCAGGCACTGCGGGCGTTGTTCCTGGCGCTTGATGAGGAGAGACCCACCAGCCTGCTCGGTGCGGTGCTACAGCGTTGGGAACTTCCAGGCGTGCAGCAGCTGGTGGGGTTTGCGAACCGGGTTCCGGCACCGGACTTTTCGGAGCTCGCGCCGGTGGTTGTGGCCTGTGCGAAGGTGGGCGATGCTGTTGCAATCTCCGTGATTCAGCAGGAGGCGGAGGAGATGGCACATCTTATGCGACTGATGGTTGCGCGGCTGCGGCGTTCGAGCGAGGAGCGCGACTGGATTCCGGAGGTGGCCTTTGCCGGAAGCATGCTGGAACATGTGCCGATGCTGCGGGAGGATGTGATTGCGGCACTCCGGCGAGAGCTGCCCACACTTGAGGCACGTGACGGCGTGGTGGACCCGCTGCTTGGGGCTCTTTGGCGGGCGCGAACGCAGGCAGGGCGAGGCTAGTCGTTCAGCTCGCGTAGATGTTTGCGGGGTGAGGCCTGGTTTCCTGGGAGCAGAGCAGATGCAATGCAGGTGTCCACGCGATCCCTTATAGCGTGAAATCCGGCAGCAGCTCCAGGGCACCGCGTTGAACGAGTGTGGTGGCGAGACGCTGGCCGAGAACGTCGGCTGGGACGGAAAGGCTCGTCTCCATCTCGCCGACAATCATGGTTTCTCCATCGGGGGAGAGAACTTGCCCAAGGATAGCTGCGCGGTCACCGCGGATCTCGCAAAAGACTCCGATGGGTAACATGCAGCCGCCGCCGAGCGCGTCCAGTGTGGAGCGTTCGGCGGTGACGGCGTACTCCGCGAGCGGGTCGTTTAAAGCGGAGATCGCCTCGTAGATTGCCGGGTCGCGGGTCGGGTCTTCTGTGTCGAGCGGATGCACGGGCGAACGCGTTTCAAGCGCAAGCGCTCCCTGGCCCGGGGCGGGGCAGAGCTCTTCCGGCTCGAAGCGGTAGTGGACGTGTTCGGTGCGGCCGAGGCGGTCGAGGCCCGCGGCGGCGAGGACGAGGGCGTCGCACTTCCCTTCCTCGAGCTTGCGCAGACGGGTATCGATATTGCCGCGAATGTCTACGAACTGGACATCAGGGCGAAGGGCGAGCAGCTGCGCCTGGCGGCGGGGGCTGGTGGTTCCTACGCGTCCGTTCATCGGCAGGGTGTGCAGTCCCCAGTACGGTCTCGCAGACCCATACGTCCCGAGCATCGGCGCGCCCGGGAATGGCGGCCAGAGTGAAGCGCGGATCGAGCGCGGTGGGCAGGTCTTTGAGGGAATGCACGGCGAGGTCGATCTGTCCCTCGGCGAGCGCGTCCTCTATTTCTTTGATGAAGATGCCCTTGCTATCAAGGGACTGCCCGTTGAAATTCGCTGGAGGTGTAAAACCCGGCTGCTGCATGCGATCACCGGTGGTGCGGATCACCTGAATCTCGACCGTGTTGCCGTTTGCACGAAGCTGGTCTGCGATGTGATTGGCTTGCCAAAGAGCAAGCTGAGAGCCGCGGGAGCCGATACGAATAGTCATGGCTCGATCAGGATACGGGATTGGCAGAGATTGGGGCGCAACGGCTTTCGTCCGGCACGTTGCGCGCCCTGGGAAGGATGTCTGCTAACGACTCGTCATGGCACGAATCTAGCGGCGCGATCGCGAGCCGGCGGATTTGCTGCCGGAGGACTTCTTCGCGGAAGACTTTCTCGCGGGAGCTTTCTTCGCTGGCGCCTTCTTTGCGGAGGTCTTTGCCGGTGCTTTCTTTGCAGGAGTCCCCTTCGCAGCTGCCTTCTTCGCCGGAGCCTTCTTCACGGCTTTGGCCGACGCCGATTTCCCCGGCGTCTTTGCGCGGTTCGAGCTCGCGCCGGAGCTTCGGCTCCCTGCTGATTTCGCTCCCGTAGACTTTGCGGAACTCTTCTTTGCCGGGCTCTTCTTCCCAGATTGGCTCTTTGCGTCCTCGGGATAGATCAGCTTGTTGAAGTTGCTCTTTTCTCCGTCGGCGGTCTCTTCCTGGTAGACAAGAGCGAGGCCGCTCGCGTCGAACTTCTCGAAGAATTCATCCCAGGAGATCTCCTTGAGCGCACTATCATTCGCGTTGGTTGCGTTGGGGAACTCCAACCGAAGAATGCCGGTCTGGCCACCGCGCTCGGTGCTTGCGACCTCCGCGGGCTTTGCTCCGCGCGACTCCGCCCACTGCTGAATCTCGTCATGATCCTGTGTTGTTTTCGATATCGCCATCGTCTTCACCTTTGCGTTCATAGATGTGAACCGCTGTTTCTTCGATGACGATAGACGGCTAAGCGCTGTTTGCGAGCTTGCGGTTTGCGCCGATTCCTTGCTGGAGCGCTAAATATCGCTGCGTCGGCTACGAACCTTTGTCCTCGCCGAGACCGTGGCTGCTCCGGAGGCCGGCGATCTGCGGATGGAGGAGCTTGCCGGTCAGAGAGCGGGTCAGCATCTCGACGGCAGCCCTCTGGTCTGGGGTCAGGCCGGAGAGCCTCTGGGCGGATCGCGCGAGTTCGGCCTGGCGGATCACCTCCGCGCTCTGCTGCAGGGCCTTGATGGCCTCGACTGCCGGATGGGCGTTCAGCCGCTGCTGATACTGTTCCACCTCGTGCGTGACGATGGTCTCGGCAGCAGCGGCCTCACGGGAGCGAATGGCCAGATTTGCGGAGGCGACTTGCTGAAGGTCGTCGATGTCGTAGACGAAGCAGCCCTCCACCTCATTGAGTGCAGGGTCTATGTCGCGTGGGACCGCGATATCGATGAAGAACATGGGACGATTGCGGCGGCGCTCGAGAAAGAGCCGCCCGTGAGCCGGCGTGAAGATCCGGTTCGACTCGCTTGAGCCCGCGCCTGCGCCTGTCGAGGTAATCACAATATCGGCACGATGCGCGTACTCATAGACCTGGTCGAACGAGAGGATCGTTGTCGCGATCGGGGTTGCGGAGAACTGTTCTGCGATGCGGGTGGCGATATCCCTGGCGCGCGACTCGGTCCGGTTCGCGATCAGGAGCGATGAGGCTCCATGCTGGATCAGGTGGCGTGCGGCGAGCTCCGACATCTTGCCCGCTCCGACGATCAGGACGTGCTTGCCCTTGAGGCCGCCGAAGATCTTGCGCGCGAGGTCGACGGCTACGGAGGCGATGGAGACGCTGGACGAGCCGATCTGCGTCTCGGTGCGTACCTTCTTGGCGACGCGAAAGGCGCTCTGCAACAGGGGATCGAGGGTCGAGGAGACGGCTCCGACCTCGCGTGCCACCGTCCAGGACTCTTTCACCTGACCGAGTATCTGCGCCTCGCCGACGACAAGCGAATCGAGCGAGCTGGCGACACGGAAGAGGTGTCGCACCGCTTCGCGCTCGCGATACTCGTAGACGTGCGGCCGGATGGTGGTGGGAGGCAGGTTCAGGTAGTCGTGAAGAAAGGTCAGCATGCCCGGATCGCGGGCATTCGCGTCTTCCAACTCCTCCTGGACGGTGAGGAGCTCAACCCGGTTGCAGGTGGAGAGGATGAGGGCTTCGCGGATACCCGGCTGATGGGCCAGAGCGCGGGTGGCGTCCGCCAGCCGCGAGGAGGGTATGGCGAGACGCTCCCGCACATCGAGCGGAGCGGTGTTGTGGTTGATGCCGAGCAGAACCAGGGCCGGCTGTCCGTTGCGGGCGGTCACGGAGCCGTAAACCTGTGGACGGCGGAGAGCTGGTTGGCCGACCAGACGGCGAGCACGACCAGGAAGACGAAGCCGGAGAGGTAGACCGCCCGGCGGCCGCGCAAGCCGGAGTGCCGCCGGATGTAGATCATGCCGATGTAAGCGATCCACATGGCGAACGAGAGCAGCACCTTGGGGTCGAGAAAGAAGCTGGGACCCACCGTCTGCTCCGCCAGGGCGGAGCCGATGAGGAGGCCTGCCGTCATGCAGGGGAGACCGAACAGGAGAGCCTTGAGCGCGATCTGGTCGGTGGTCTCGAGGGGTGGGAGAGAGCGCAGCGCGGGCTGTTTCGACTTAAGCCGGCGCTCCTGGTAGAGGTAGAGAACGCTGGTGAGCAGTGACAGCACAAGCGCGGCATAAGCTGCGAGGAGCAGCCCGATGTGAAGGAAGATCCACCCCGAGTGCGCTAGCGGTAGAAGCTCCGGACCGGGCCGGAAGGCTGGTTCGAGGGTCAGGAGGACGGCGATCGGAAGCAGAAAAACACCCAACGTCACCGTCTTATACCTCAGATTGACGGCAAGGAAGGCGGCAGCGAGCAGGAGCGCCAGCAAGGATTGGCTCTCGTGCCGATCGACAGGCAGGGTGTGGTGCGCGGTGTTCAGGGTCTCTGCGAGTGAGACGAAGTGAAACAGGAGGCCGGCGAGCGCGGCCGGAACAGCTACGTGACGCCAGCGGGGGCGGTCGTACAGGGCCGCCGGAAGGACGGCGAGCGCGGCGATGCTGTAGAGGGTTACGGCGACTCTGAGCCAGAGGAGAGACATGAGGGGACAGGACGCGCAGAGCAGAGCTTTCGCGCTAGTACTCAGTATAACGGGCCCCCGGCGATGGGGTTCACGCTTGTGAGCCGCTTCTGGCGAGCCACTCCTGCAGCTTCTGCTCGCAGTATTCGGTGCTGATGAAGAATGGCTTATCAAGGATGTGCACCGTCAAGGTGCCGTTGTAGTGGGTGTACCCTGCGGTCACGCCATCTTTGGTGATCCTGCCGGCGGGTTCCGTGAGGTCGAGGTCAAACTTCTGTTTGAGCTCACGTGCTCTGGCGCTGAACTGCGCCTCTGTCATCGGAATCTGAATCATGGACCGCTCTCCTGGGAAGCCCTGCATGGAGCGAAATAGTGGATCAGTCTTCCTCCAGGTTGGATGCATGTTCCGGCAGAACGGAGGGGAGCTGGGTATTCTGGCGGTTCGCGCATGGCAAAAGAAACGGCAGAGCAGACAGCGTCAAAGGGGGATCTCGAAGCCGTTCTTTCGCCTGCGATGCGGCAGTACCGGTGCGGCGAAGGAGGCATATCCCGACGCGCTTCTGTTCTTCCGGATGGGCGACTTTTACGAGCTCTTCTTCGAAGACGCCGTCGTCGCCTCCAAAGAGCTGCAACTGACGCTGACCGCGCGAGACAAGCTCCGCGCCGTTCCGATGTGCGGAGTTCCGTACCATGCCGCCGAAGGGTATCTGCAGAGGCTGCTGAGACGCGGATTTCGCGTTGCCATCTGCGAGCAGATGGAGGACCCGAAGCTCGCCAAGGGAGTCGTCCGGCGCGAGGTGACGAGGGTGATGACGCCGGGCACGGCCGTCGATCCGTCGCTTGGCGCCGAGCAGAGTAACTGGCTGGTAAGCATCGCGCGAACGGGTGCGACTCGCGGCTCTTCGCCTGCAGGCGGCGATGCGGGGACTGCATCGGGCTGGCGATGCTTGATCTTTCGACGGGCGAGTTTCGAGCCACCGAATTCAGCGGAGCCGGTGGGTGGGCCCAGGCGCTTGACGAGATCGGCCGGTTACACCCGGCAGAGCTGCTGTTCGGAGGTTCGCTGAGCGCCGGGGCGAACCTGCTCGGTGAGAGCTCCGAATCTGAAGACAGCTCCTGGATGGCGGCGATCCGGACGAAGACGCCACTCGAGGATTGGGTGTTCACCGCGGAGTATGCCGTTCCTCTGCTGAAGCAGCACTTTCAGGTGCACTCATTGGACGGACTGGGTCTGGCCGGACACGAGGCCGCGGCGGTGGCGGCGGGCGTGCTCCTGGAGTACATGCGCCGCACCAAGCAGGGGGCGCTGGAGCATGTCGATGGACTGCGATTCTATGAACGGTCGACCTGCCTGGAGTTGGATGCGGTAAGTGTTCGAAACCTCGAGCTGATCGAGCCCCTGTTTGCCGGTGAGACGGCGCAGACGACCCTGTTTTCCGTGCTGGACGGGTGCCTGACACCCATGGGACGGCGGCGGCTGCGGGCTACGCTGGTTCGGCCGGCGAATGGGGTCGCAGAGATCGATGCGCGTCTTCATGCAGTGGGCGAGATTGCGGGAAATCTGCGGTTGCGGGAGGAGCTGCGGCGAGCGCTCGACGGCGTGCTGGATCTAGAACGTCTGCTGGGGCGCGTGGCGCTCGATTCGGCAGGTCCGCGGGAGGTGACGGCGCTGGCGGTGACGCTGGGGCGGCTGCCGGGTATTGCTGAAGCGGCGGGTGTACTCCAGGCAGAGAGATGGCGGGAGCTGGGCAGCGGCATGGATGTGCTGGCCGATCTGCACGATCTGGTGGTGCAAACGCTGGCGGAGGAGCCTCCCGTGTCTGTGGGGGATGGCGGGGCGATTCGGGCCGGAGTTATCGGCGGAACTCGATGAGCTGCGGGAGCTGGGACGGTCGGGGCGAGGCAGCGGTTGCGGCAATCGAGGAGCGGGAGCGCAAGCGGACGGGGATTGGCAGCCTAAAGGTGCGCTTCAACCAGGTGTTCGGGTACTACATCGAGGTGACGAGGGCGAATGCGAAGGCGGTTCCGGCGGACTATGAGCGAAAGCAGACGCTCGTCAATGCGGAGCGGTTTACGACACCGGAGCTGAAGGAGCTGGAGACGCAAGATCCTTACGGCGGACGAGCGTTCGGGAGAGATCGAACGGCGAATCTTTGCCGAGCTGCGGACGGCGGTGCTGGCCGGCGCGGCGCGAATGCGTGACGGCGGCGCGGCGAGTGGCGGAGATCGATCTGCTGGCATGCTTTGCACATTTGTCGGCGCTGCGGGGATGGGTGCGGCCGGTGGTGGAGGAGTCGGGTGTGCTGGAGGTGGTGGGTGGGCGACATCCGGTTGTAGAGCGGCGAATGGAAGAGATGGGTGTGGGGCGGTTTGTGCCCAACTCGCTGTACGTGGAGGCGGCCTCCGCTGTTGCCGATGAGATCGGAGAGGTTGGGGCCGGCGGGCCATCCATGCTGCTGATTACCGGGCCAAATATGGGTGGCAAGAGCACGTACCTGCGCATGGCGGCTCTGCTGACGGTGATGGCGCAGTGCGGCTGTTTCGTGCCGGCGGAGCGGATGCGGCTGGGGCTGGTGGACCGGATCTTTACCCGGATTGGGGCGAGCGACAATGTGGCGCGGGGTAGGTCGACCTTTATGGTCGAGATGACAGAGACGGCCGCGATATTGAATACCGCCACTGCGCGGAGCCTGGTGCTGCTGGATGAGATGGGGCGTGGGACCGCGACATATGACGGCTTGTCGCTGGCGTGGGCCACAGTGGAGCACCTCCACGATGCGGTTGGTGCGCGGACGCTGTTTGCGACGCATTACCATGAGCTGACGATGCTGGAAGAGCGACTGCGGCAGCTGAAGAATCTGCGAGTGACGGTGAAGGAAAGCGGTGGCGGCATCGTGTTTCTGCACACGGTGGAAGCCGGTGCGGCGAACAAGAGCTATGGGATCGAGGTGGCGCGACTGGCGGGCATACCTGCGGGCGTGATTGCGCGGGCGCGTGAGGTGCTGAAGCGTGCATGAACGAGCGGAGACGCAGCAGATGCGCGAGGCGGCGGCGGGTAAGGTTGCTCCCGCGGGTGAGGCGGCGATGCAGATGACGATGTTTACGCCGTTGTCGCAGCGCATCGTCGACCGGTTAAGCGAGGTGGATGTGGACGAGATGACACCGCGGGAATCGTTGAACCTGCTGGCGGAGCTTCAGCGGGAGCTGAAAGGATGAGAGCTCCGAGAGCAAGCGGTCGCGGTAGCCGCGAAGCGGTCTCATCGTGGCTGGGGTGATGAGTGGGACTTCGGCGGACGGAGTGGATGTGGCTGTGTGCCGGATCTCGGCCGGAGGAGATGGAGAGCCTCGGGTGAAGGTGCTGGGGCATCGTCGTTTCCGTACACGAGGGCGGTGCGGGAGGCGGTGCTGGCGGCGATGGATGCCAAGACGATGAGTGTGGCGGAGATGAGCCGGTTGAGCTGGCGGCTGGGAATGGTGTATGCGGATTCTGTCGCGAGACTTGTACGGAGTTGAGGATTGGGCTGCGCGAGAGTTTGGTGGAAGCGATCGCGCCGTCGCGCGATACCCCACCCTTTCGCGAAAGGCGCGAGAGAGTGGGGAGCCCGGCTTTGGGGTTGGTGGGGGTTCATGGGCAGACGGTGTATCACCAGAGCGGCGGCGGCGCGGTACCTGGGAGCTCCGGTGCGGTGTACGTGGCAGATCGGGGAGGCGGCAGTGGTGGCGGCACGGCTGAGGTGTCCCGTTGTGAGCGATTTTCGGCCGGCGGACTTGGCGTCGGGCGGCCAGGGGGCTCCGCTGGTGCCGATGCTGGACTGGGTGATGTTCCGGTCGGCGAAGGTGGGACGGGTATTGCAGAATCTGGGTGGAATTGGGAATCTGACGGCTATTCCGGCGGCGGCTTCTGCCGATAAGGTGACTTGCGTTCGATACGGGACCGGGGAACATGGTGATCGATCACTGCATGCGGAGTTTGTTTGGGAGAGAGTATGACCGGGGCGGAGCGGTAGCGCTGCGGGGGCGGGTGCTTGCGGGCGTGGTCGATGCCGTGATGCGGGGGGGGTACTTCTCTGCCCTGCCGCCGAAGAGCTGTGGGCGGGAGGAGTTTGGGGTCTGCCTTTGCGGATGGGTTTGTGCAGAGGTGCAAGGCGGCCGGACGCGGGGGACGCGGATGTTGTGGCGACTGCGACGGCGTTGACGGCGCGATCGGTTTTGGAAGCGTATGCGCGGTTCGTGCGGCCGCGAATGGGTGCGGGGCCGGTAGAGTATGCCGTGGCGGGCGGTGGGGCGAGGAACGCAGCGTTGATGGGTATGTTGCGGGAGGGATTGAAGGCGATTGGCGTGCGGCTTCGGCCGATGGAGGAGCTGGGAGTGGAGGCGGGGGCGAAGGAGGCGGTGGCGTTTGCTTTGTTGGCGTGGCTGACCTGGCAGGGGCGTGTGGGTAATGTTCCGGCGGCTACAGGGGCTTCGCGGGGTGTGGTGCTGGGGAAGGTTTGCTTTGGGTAAAGTTTGGGCGGGAATTACGGCAGATCGAGTAAAAGCTCAAGCAGCGACGAACGCAGCGATCGCAACGAGGGCGCGGCGAACGCGGCGAGGACTTCCATCGTGTTGTTCCTCTGCACAATTGGAATGTGGGGTTGCCGGGGACGGGTGGAAGACTCGCGGACGGTGGTGATGGCTATCGAATCGAGCCCGAACAACCTGGATCTGCGGGTGGGGACGGATGCACAGTCGGAGCGGGTGGGTGGGCTGATCTTTGATGGGTTGGTGCGGAAGGATGAGCACTTTGAACTGCGGCCGTGGCTGGCCACCGCTTGGGAGCAGCCGGATGCGCTGACGTGGGTGTTTCATCTGCGCGATGGGGTACGTTTTCAGGATGGGCGGCCGCTCGAGGCCGAGGATGTGGCGTTCACGATCCGATCGATGGTGGACGGGACGTTGGTGACGGCGAAGGGCGGGGCGTTTGCTTCGGTGGATCGGGTGGAGACGCCGGACCGGCTGACGGTTGCTGTGCGATTGAAACGGCCGGATGCGGGTTTGCTGTTCAACATGAGCGATGGCTTGTTTGGGGTGGTGCCGCGTGGGTCGGGAAAGGATTTTGGGCTGCATCCGGTCGGGTCCGGGCCGTTCCGGTTTGTGAGTGCGGTTCAGGATAAGGAGGTGGTGGTGGAGCGCGATCCCGATTATTGGGCGGATAGGGTTTCCGGTGATCTCAAGGATGGGTCGGGGAACCCCACCCACCGCGATGAGGTTGCGGTGAATGGAGCATCCCGATTGAGCCGTCTGGAGAATAGTCCACAGGACTCCACGCTTTCGCAAAAGACGCGAGAAGGTGGGGCACCCGCCTTGGGGGCGCCACTAAATGTGGCGCGGAGGGTGGAGCAGGTGCGGTTTGCGGTGGTGCCGGATGCGATTACGACGGCACTGGAGTTGAAGAAGGGTTCGGCGGATGCGGAGAGCAACGTGATCACGCTGGACATGGTGCATGCGCTGCGGAACGAGGCGAATCTGCGTACGGAGAGCGGACCGAGTTCGGTGGTGATCTATGCGAATTTCAACGTGACGGACCCCGTGCTGCGAGATAAACGCGTGCGGCAGGCGGTGGCATGTGCGATGGATCGGGAGGCGATCATCGGGGCGCTGTGGCGAGGGCAGGCGGTGGAGGCCGATTCCCTGCTGCCGCTGGGACACTGGGCCCGAGCGAGCGACGCGGAGATGGCGCGGTATCCACACGATGTGGGGCGGGCAAAGCGGCTGCTGGATGCAGCGGGCTTCAGGCCGGGCAAGGACGGCACGCGACTGCGGATTACGTTAAAGACTTCGACCGATGAGACCACGCGGCTAATGGCGGCGGTGCTGCAGCAGCAGATGCGGGCGGCGGGAATCGACCTGCAGATACGGTCGGCGGAGTTCGGGACGTTCTACGCGGACGTGACGAAAGGCGCATTCCAGATGTATGCACTGCGATGGATCGGTTCCAATGAGGACCCGGATATTTTCCGTTACGCGTATGGATCAGATTCGATGCCACCGAAGGGTGGCAACCGTGGCCGCTACTCAAATGGGCGCGTGGATGCGCTGTTGGCGAGGGCGGCGGCGGAGACGGATCAGGAGAAGCGGCGGGCGGAGTATGTGGAGGTGCAGCAGATTTTGTCCGAGGATCTGCCGGGAATCCCGCTGTGGTATCCGAACAACGAGGTTGTGCACTCGCGCCGGATGGAGAAGGTGGAGGTAGGAGAAAGCGGGAACTTCGACTGGCTGCGGAGTGCGGTGGTGCGATGACGCGAGAGATTGTGCGTAAACAGGACGGATGCTAGATTGATCTGCACTTCGGGAGGTTTGCCGTTATGTCTGAGATCAGAGACGGAAAGATCTGCTACGTCGAGATGCCGGCTGTAGATGTGGAGCGATCGGCTGAGTTCTACCGGCGTTCGTTCGGATGGAAGATCCGAACCCGAGGAGATGGAGCAACGGCGTTTGACGATACTGTGGGTGGGGTAAGTGGCGCGTGGATAACGGGGCGTCCGCCATCTCCGCAACCTGGGCTGCTGATCTACATCTGGTGCGACAGCGTTCCAGCATCGCTCGAAGCTGTAGTCGCGAATGGTGGCGAGGTGGTGCAGCCGATCGGTGCAGATGCGCCCGAAATCACGGCGAGGTTTCGCGATCCGGCGGGCAATGTTCTCGGGCTGTACCAGAGTTCTCCGGAAGAGTCGGTGGCCGATTGACTGAGCGGGCCCGGGCTCTAGACTGTCGGTATTGCGAAGTGTGCGGGGACGCGGTATAACTGTCGCTCCCTGCCAACGGGCCAATGGCAACCTCGATCGAGAAGGAGCCTCGCTATGCCTACAAAGGCTGCAAACCTTTCTACTCGCAAAGTTCAGAAGTTCGGATGGGTTCCGGATCTTCCTGATCAGCGGGATTTCCTGTACGCCGCTCCGGCACCATTTCAGAGCAATACACCGCCCAGCGTCGACCTAACGTCGCAATGCCCTCCACCGTACGATCAGGGGCAGCTGGGAAGCTGTACAGCAAATGCCATTGCAGCCGCGATCGAATTCGATCAGAAGAAGGCGAACCTGACGGAGTTTACGCCGTCACGAATGTTTATCTATTTCAACGAGCGCACGATGGAGAACACGGTCAACTCCGACTCGGGTGCGCAGATTCGCGATGGCGATCAAGAGCGTGGCGACGCTAGGGGCTCCTCCGGAGACAGATTGGCCGTACAACATTGCGGCGTTCTCGCAGAAGCCTCCGGATAAGGCATTTACCGATGCGAAGCAACATTTAGTGGTGCTGTACCAAAGACTGATTCAAGAGCTGGGCACGCTGAAGGGCTGTCTGGCATCGGGATTCCCGTTTGTATTCGGGTTTACGTGTTATGAGTCGTTTGAAGGTGAGGCGATTGCCAAAACGGGAGTGCTAGGTATGCCGGGATCGGGCGAAAAGGTGGTCGGAGGCCATGCCGTCATGTGCGTCGGCTACGACGACCAGGCCCAGCAGTTCACGATACGAAACTCGTGGGGCACGCAATGGGGGCAGAATGGCTACTTCAAGATGCCGTATGCCTACCTGACGAATGCGCGGCTGGCATCGGACCTGTGGACGATCCGGAGCGTGCAATAGCGTCGGAGTGTCAATGGACGGAGACCGGGAAGGTAAAGACCTTTCCGGTCGCATTCTTCTCCCAAGGGCGGACGGATTCAAAGCGGAGATCACAATGGCCAGGTGACGTGGCGGTGAAGAGCCATGTGCGTGAGTGGGGTGCTCCTAGAGCTGCTGAGGATGGTGGCGCAGTTTCGTCGCGATCGAGACTCAGGAATGGGGTGCACCCGGAGCCAAGTCGCCAGCTATAGCCGGTTGTTACATTCTCGGAGAGGCTCACCCGAAGCTGCTGGCCTACCTGAATAGCGACAGACCGGCCGGCGGAGGACTCATCGCGTTCGATCATGACCGCACCTCGGGTGCATCCGTGGATGGAACCAAGCGCGAGGAGAGCGCAAAGTGGCAGTGAGACAGCTAATGCCATGGAGAACTCCGCTTGCGAGTGAGCACAGGGATCCTATCAGTTTGAAAGGATGTGTGGTGCGTTGGTTGCCCCCAGCAATGCGCGGCTAGTGAAAGTAAATGAGGTCTGGAGCTTGTCCATACTATCCCCCACGCCATTTTCCCACTCATCAGAAGCAATCAGGACATTTAATCCCTTCTGGGCTTCATACCACCTTTCACAATACCCGTTTGTAGGGCTAGTACTCCGTAGCTTACGTCCGGCGCCGCAACATACTCGTTGCAAGGAGCGTTCAGGGTACGCTTTTTCGCGATCTTTCCCGCTTTCTCAATTAAGCTTCTTCCTCATTCTGAATACGCCTGCCGGACATCGAATCCGCCACAAGCGTCGTGCTCGGCGAAGCCCCAATCGGGGCGAATCGCCCTTCTGTGTTCTTTGGTGGTCTTGTGGACTTCGTTTCTGGATTGTTTCCGTTCTGATGGCGGAGTTAGTTGGGTGAAGATGACGAACGGCACCGGTAAGCTACTACGGGCTCGTGCATCACTGGTGATCCTAACGTCTACGGACGCGTCTGTGTTTGCACTCGGGCCGCTTCGGGTCACTTCACCTGATTCATGCCTTTCTTTGTCGGCCTTCGGCTGAAGCTACCGCATCTGAAAAGAGCTTTACGATCTTCTTGTTGAACGCGCGGAGATCCTGTGGACCACGGCTCGTAACCAACCTTCGGTCTTCCACAACTTCTTCATTAACCCAGTTCGCGCCCGCATTTCGAAGGTCCGTCTTTAATGATGGCCACGAAGTCAAGGTTCTTCCGCGAACTACGTCGGCTTCGATGAGCATCCAGGGCCCATGACAGATCGAAGACACCGGTTTGCCTGCTTCGAAGAAGCTGCGAACGAAATCTACCGCATCGTTGTTCATTCGCAGGATGTCAGGATTGATCACGCCACCAGGCACATGCAATCCATCATAGGAAGAGACCTTTGCTTGAGAGAGGCTCACATCAATTCTGAATGAGTCGCCCCATTTCACCAGATTCCAGGCCTTGATCTTCCCTCCTTTCATAAGTTTGTGCGGAGACACCAGCTCGACGATCGCGCCAGCTTTCTCCAAGGCTTTTCTGGGGCTTGTAAGCTCTACCTGCTCGACCCCTTGTGTGGCCAGAATGGCGATACGTCTCCCGTTGAGTTGTCGTTTTGTGCTGAATCCGAAGAGTCCCATATTTCCTCCCTGTTGTGTCGCGTTACGGCTGTTTAGGTCCGGCGCGTTCTCGGATAACGCGGTTTCATCGTGCTGGACGATACGTTGCCGTATCGATTTCCTGCATGGAATACAGCATCGAAGGCGCAAGCCTCTGAATGTGACCGTTCCATTGAGTGCGCAGTTCCACGTACTTGGCCCGGGCATCGGAACGCTCCATTGTGCATAGACCCGCGGCCTCAAGCAGGGCTGTCGCATGGTCGAGCCTCTGCTCCCAGAGCGCTACTTCGGGCAAGTCAGGCTCTTGTGGGCTCAGTGACCTCTCGGACAGAAAAGTCTTCTCAAGCGAAGTAAGCAACAGCAGCGATCCGTGCCAGATCTGGTCGAGTGCGCGTAATTCCTTGACTGCGCTGTACTGATCTCCCAGTGTCGAACGCATAATCGTGACCGCATCAAGCAGCACCAGAGTGGCGAACGACAGCGAATAGTAGGGTTCCGCAAAGCGCATGTAGAACAGCACCGGGTAGAAATGGTGGGCTTCCTTCGTGGCCGCGATTTCAGCCGCGAGTTCCCAGAGCACAGACGTGCCGTGGCTCCATTCGCCGCCTGGCGCCAGACCGGCGACCAACACCGCCGCATCTCCCGTTTCGCATGTGGCCAGGTAGACCTTGAGGGCAAACGTGTTCCTCTGTTGCAACTGACTGTAGATCTGCATCAGGTAAGTCAGGGTCAGCGACGTCACAGAAAGTCCAACGATGGAGTTGAACAGGTAAACCAGTCGGTAGCGCGAAACAGAAGGAGAGAAATCAGCCGAGCCCACAATCGAGATGCTGCTTCCACCCGCATAGAGCGCGCTCACGAAATCTGTCGGCGTCTTCCCGCTGCTTGAACGAATGGCGCTTCCCAGCACCGGATGGAATAGAAGCGCATTGCCCAGTGTGAGCCCTGCGATCCACATGAAAACCAGCGATACAAGGATCGACGGGACCGCAGAAGGATGCAATGCGATCGCAATAACGCGGAAAGCTCCGGGCCACCACACGAAACGCACGCCACACCATCCGCGCAAGGCGCGGGCTTACCAGCCCGCTTCCCATCCTGGCATAGAGCACGGTAAGGAACACGTCCAGCAGAATCAGCAGGACAATCAGGATCCCGCTGATCTGCTGGAGCCGGACGATCAACATGGTCGTCCCCACAGCGACGCGTCTCAGGCTGCCTGGCGTTCCTCGTGGGCGCGTTGGCTGTTCCAGTCGGTGGTCGCGACTACCGAGGCCTCCGCGAGCGAGTTGCCCTCGAAGATCTTTCCTGCCGCCGTATCTTTGAAGCCGAAGAGCAGCGGTAACATCCACGAGCTTGAGGCAAACACGGCGTCCATCTTGCCGTGGGTCTCAAACGAGAAGACCGGTTTGGCGCCGAAGCGGTAGTCGGTTAACAGCGACTGCACGAGGATGAAGCCGCTGGTTGCGAAGGCTGCCCGTGCGGCAGCCTTGTTGTGGGATCGAGCGCAAACCACGCCTACGGTGAAGAAGAATGCGGCGTGACAGTAGTCGATGATGCCGTGCACGGTCGGACTGATGACCTTCGGAAGGACGGCATCGGAGCTATTTCCGGATTTCGACAGAAGCATACGTCTCCTTTCAGGCAGCCACGATCAGGCGGCCATCGGCTGTTCCCAGGGTTTCAGGACGATTTTGATGCAGCGGTCCTGCTTGTCGCGGAACATGCGATAGCCTTCCGGCGCGCTGTCGAGCGGCAGTGTGTGGCTGATCACGAAGGACGGATCGATCTCGCCTCGTTGGATACGCTCCAGCAGCGGCCCCATGTAGCGCATCATGTGGGTCTGGCCGGTTTTCATCGTGAGCGCCTTGTTCATATAGGCGCCCATCGGGATCTTGTCCACGAAGCCGCCGTAAACGCCGGGGATGGAAACGGTTCCGCCCTTCTTGCAGGCCATGATCACCTGGCGCAGAACGATGGGACGATCGGTTTCGATGCGGGCCATCTGTTTGGCGCGGTCATAGGCATACATGGCGCCGTGACCTGAAGCTTCCAGGCCGACGACATCCATGCAGGCATCGGGACCGCGATTGCCGGTCATCTCGTGCAGGGCGTCAAGGACGTCCACCTCATCGAAGTTCAGGGTCTCCGCGCCGGCTGCACGTGCCATCTCCAGCCGCTCCGGCACACGGTCGATCGCGATGACCCGCCCCGCGCCGAGCATGAAGCAGCTGCGGATGGCGAACTGCGCGACCGGGCCGCAGCCCCAGACAGCAACGGTGTCGCCCTGGCGGATGTTGCAGTTCTCCGCGCCCATGTAGCCCGTCGGGAAGATGTCTGACAGGAAAACCACCTTCTCGTCAGGGATGCCGTCGGGGATCTTGATGGGACCCACGTCGGCGTACGGCACGCGCGCGTACTGTGCCTGTCCGCCGCTGTAGCCGCCCAGCATATGCGTGTAGCCGAACAGGCCGGACGGACTGTAGCCCATCATCTTCTCGGCGATCCAGGCGTTTGGATTGGAGTTGTCGCAGCAGGACCAGAGCTGGTCTTTGCAGAACTGGCAGTTGCCGCAGGCGATGGTGAACGGAACGACGACGCGGTCGCCCACCTTGAGTTTCTCCTTGCTGATGCCAGGTCCTACCTCAACGACCTCGCCCATGAACTCATGGCCCATGATGTCGCCCTGTTCCATCGTGGGGATAAAGCCGTCGTAGAGGTGAAGGTCGGAACCGCAGATACAGGTGCTGGTGATGCGGACGATGGCATCACGCGGGTTGAGGATCTTGGGGTCAGGCACATCGTGTACCTGCATCTTTTCTTTGCCCATCCAGCAGACGGCTTTCATCGCAAGCTCCTTTGCGGGTTGAGAGATGATCGAGCGGACGCGCGCCATGAGCGAACCCATGCACGGCGAAGCGGCTCTGCGTGTAGTCGGCTCTACGCGGATCGGCTGTAAGCCGGCGCGACTTGCGGGTCAGGCAGGTTGGTCTTTTCGCGGAAGAGAACCTGCTCGGTGTGGCCGTGAATACCGCGCGGGCCGTGTGTCTGGCCACGCGTTGTGGGCACCTCGCCGGTTTCGAGCAGCTGCTTGAAGCGGCGAACGTCCTCGCGCACAACGAACTCCGGGTTCTTGCCGAAGAGCGCAGCGAGACCGCTCGTAAGCGGACCGCCCGGCAAACCGTACTGCACGTTGGCGCTGACGAACGTGCCGCGTCCCTGCGGGTCAGGGCGGAAGTCGACTGAGCCGCTTGTCTGGACGTCGGAGTTGGGAAGCGAGCGCCAGGCGATGCGTTGGTTCGGGGTGTCCTCGGTGATCTCCGCGTTCCAACGGATCTCGCGTTGCACCGGGACCGATGGCGACCCACTCGGAACGCCGGTCGTCGAGTTCGCGGACGGATTTGAGGTGAACCATGAAACGTGGCAGCCCCGCGAAGTTTCGCCACAAGCTGTAAGCCTGCTCCGGGGAGGCATTTACGAGAAAGACTGCGTGCGTATCGGCTTTGGTTGAAGAGGGTGCCTGCGCGGCTTTGTACGCGAGCAGGCCACCCGCTGCGGCGAGGGCGGTTCCGGCTTTGGAGCGGCGCGTCAGGCCATACGCGACCAGCGCCGTCGCGCCAAACACGAGGGTTTTGGGACCGAATGGAAGCTGGCGGGAAGAGTTGTTGGAAGAGGCGGAAGACTGCTGCATGAAAGACTCCTTCCGTGCGGCGCGGGTGCACGGGCCGCCTCGGCCGCGAGCCGAGGGCTTGCAAGGGAGGTTCAGGTAGCGCCTGCGATGAAGGTGGTGGCCCTGGATTTCCGTGATCGTGCTGACGCCAGGTACGCCATCCCAAGGCGGAGCGCTACCCGCTGGGATGCCAAACTCACATCGAGTCCGGCTGAATGTCCACCCCAGTGCCGTACGGGCAGAGTAGGTAGATCGACGTCACGTGTTTCATTTGGGTTGCCAAGAATGGCGAAGTTTTCATTCGATGAAGCTAAAGAAATCAGTCGCACCCAGTCAGGCCCGGCGTTCTTCCGCGGCAAGTCTGGAGTGACGGACAATGCGACTCGGAGAGCTGGTTTATCGCGAGGCGACTCCAAACAGCGGCCTCAGAGTCGATGAGACGTCAAAGTGGTCCAAGAATGGAATGACTGTTGTCGTACGCCGTCGGACGTTTTCGCACGCTACTACAGGGCAACTCATCGAAGAGAAAACTTCGCGGGTTTGGGAAGTGCGAGGAAGTGTAACCGGTACGAGTGGTTGCCCCCCAGGGATTCGAACCCCGATTGGACGAGTCAGAGTCGTCAGTCCTACCATTGAACGAGGGGGCAACAGGTTGGGGCCGCGTACTGGATGCCGCCGCCTTTGTGAGTGTAATGGGTGCGATGTGCGTGGTCAAACTGCGGCGGTGTTCTGGGCGCTGAGCGAGTTTGGCAGTTGATGCGGGGGTGAGGCCGACATACCGCTCGCGAAACTTGTGGGTGGGGCTCGTTAGAATAGAACTATGGCTACAGAGGTGGCGGCAGCGGAGCGAATCGGGTGGCTGCGGTCGCGGTGGGTGGCGGAGCGGTATGCGTGGGGGGTGGTGGGGTACAACGTGCTCGTGATCGTCTGGGGGGCGATGGTGCGGGCGACGGGGTCCGGTGCGGGATGCGGGAACCACTGGCCGCTGTGCAATGGGCAGGTGATTCCCTTGGCGCCGACGCTGCATACGATGATTGAGTTTACGCACCGTTCGATGACGGGAGGGGCGACGCTAGCCGTGGCGGGGCTGCTCCTGCTTGCGTTTCGGTCGACGGGGAAGGGGCAGGCGGCACGGGGGGCGGCGGTGCTTTCGGGTGTGCTGCTGCTGAATGAAGCGCTGCTGGGGGCGCTGCTGGTGAAGCTGGGATACGTCACCGACAACCGGAGTGTGGGGCGGGTGGTGGTGCTGGCGATCCACCTGAGCAATACGCTGCTGCTGCTGGCGGCGCTGACCATGACGGCTCGCCTTCTGGGCACCGGGCAGAGGTGGGCGGAGATCCGGCTTCCGGTGCGGGCGGGACGCGGTGTACGGGTTTGGGCGGCGGTGGGGCTGGCGGCGACGCTGCTGGTTGGCGTGAGCGGGAGCCTGGCGGCGCTGGGCGATACCTTGTTCCCTTCGGTGTCGCTGAGGTCGGCGGTGGCGCAGGACTTTGCTGCGGGGTCCCCCTGGTTGCTGCGGCTGCGATGGGTGCACCCCGCGAGCGCCGTAGTAGCCGGGTTGTTTGTGGTGTCTCTGCTGGTTCGGGCCCGTGGGGTGGAGAGTGAGAGGGCCGCGAAGCTGGTGGGGCTTCTGTTGGGGATGCAGTTTTTGCTGGGGATGGCGGATGTGCTTTTGCTGGCTCCGGTATGGCTCCAGTTGCTGCACCTGCTGGGAGCTGA
Organism: uncultured Acidobacteriaceae bacterium; assembly: GCA_963778445.1. Lineage (GTDB taxonomy): Bacteria > Acidobacteriota > Terriglobia > Terriglobales > Acidobacteriaceae > Edaphobacter. Next base: position 109,583 of record CAVZUG010000003.1, read on the forward strand.
TCTTTACTGGGTGAGTCTGGTGTCCCTGTCGGCCGCTGTGGCCTGGCCGACATCTCGATCACACGCTTGATCTGTTGAGACCTGGGGTGCCCCCCCCGTTTGTGTGCAAAGTATTCGAAGGAAAGGGTTTGAGCTCGTACCATGGGGCTCAGACCGGTTGCGGTGCGAACGCTCCGGCGGGTGCGGGGCTCTTTGACGTCTATCTCTAGTTTAGCTGTTCCGTCTGGTAACTACGCCAAAGGACAACGGCAAACCAGTTGAGAGAGACAGGTCCTCGGCTTCGCTCGGAATGGTAATGGGAGGCGGCAAAGGCGAGATGCCGGCGGGTACGCCCTTCCCGCTACCGTGAACACTGAGGCTTTCCGAGGTTATTCTCATGCATCCTACTCGTAACTCCTTAGACGAAGGGAGCGCCTCCAGACTCGCGGACGATCTTTGCCTGGACACATACACGACGAACATCCCACGATAGACACAGGGAGGAACGATGCAAAAGCGCACATTAGGAAGTAGCGGTCTCGAAGTTTCAGCGCTTGGTCTTGGGTGCATGGGCTTGAGCTTCGGCCTTGGCCCAGCGACAGAGAAGTCAGAGGCGCTTAAGCTGATCCGGGCTGCTGTTGAGCGCGGCGTCACCTTTTTCGACACCGCCGAAGTGTATGGGCCCTACATCAACGAAGAACTTGTGGGAGAGGCCCTGGAGCCCTTCCGCAAGGACGTGGTGATCGCCACTAAATTCGGCTTTGAGCCGGACGCGGGCAATGACGGCAAGTGGACGGCAACCAACAGCCGTCCCGACCACATCCGGGACGTTGTTGAAGGCTCGCTGAAGCGGCTGCGAACGGAGGCCATCGACCTGCTTTACCAGCATCGCGTCGATCGAAAGACCCCAATCGAGGACACCGCAGGTGCAGTTAAGGATCTCATCCAGGCAGGCAAAGTAAAGCACTTCGGTCTTTCTGAGGCGGGCGCAGATACGATTCGCCGAGCACACGCGGTGCAGCCTGTAACGGCACTGCAGAGCGAGTACTCCCTGTTCTGGCGGGAGCCGGAACAATCTGTGATGCCCACACTTGAGGAGCTCGGCATCGGCTTCGTGCCTTTCAGTCCGCTCGGCAAAGGCTTCCTCACCGGCAAGATTGACGCCACGACCAAGTTCGACAGCACCGACTTCCGGGCGATCGTGCCGCGGTTCAGCGAAGAAAACCGAAGAGCGAATCAGAAGCTGGTCGAGGTCGTCACCCGGTTTGCGGCGGAGAGAAAGCTACCGCAGCGCAGGTTGCTCTCGCGTGGCTGCTGGCCAAGGGGTCGTGGATCGTTCCTATCCCAGGCACCACAAAACTCTCGCGACTTGAAGAGAATCTTGGTGCCGCAGCCATCGAGCTTACGGCGGAAGATGTGCGCGCGCTCGAACAAGCCTCCTCGGCGATCCGTGTCGAAGGCGAGCGTTACCCCGCGACACACGCAAAGCTGATCGATCGCTAGCGCACTCCCAGACCCGAACGGCGACGGACCTTCGTTTAGAGGTTTTGGTCTGCGGATAGGCTGTTCCGTTTCCTAAAAGGCATCTGGCTGGTGGAGTGAATAGCCTCATAAGACTGATGCGGATTGCTGATCGCAACAGCGTTTAGCAGGACTAGAGTCCGAGGTCAGCTTAAACTCTTGATCGATGAGTGCATTGGCCTGTTCTCGCCAGTTGAGATTCCTTTGGTAAACACAAGACGACATATCGGGACCAACCTAAGTTTTTCGTGTCAGATGCGCAGGGTGCTGACCAACGCCGCCAAAGCGGGCGTTTGCTGACGACGGCTTGGATAGTAGAGGAAGAAGCCGGGGTATGGCTGACACCAGTCCTGAAGCACGCGGAGAAGCCTTCCTTCAGCCAAGTGCTCCGGCACATCTGACTCAGCCACGAAGGCAAGCCCGATCCCATCGAGAGCCGCTCTCAAAACCAGCCCGAGATCATCGACGATCAAGGGGCCATGGACTCCGACGGAAAGCTCCTTTTTGCCCTTCTCAAACTCCCAGCGGTAGAGACCGGTACCGTGCCGGAAGTTGATGCAAACATGCTGCAGCAGCTCGCGTGGTTCTTTCGGCTTGGAATGTGACTGGAAGTATTTGGGCGAACCTATGATTGCGGGGCGCTGGTCGGGCGAGACGCGAACAGCAATCATGTCTTTGTCTATGTACTCCCCGAAGTGGATACCAGCGTCGAAGCCGTCAGCAACGATGTCTCGCTGACTGTCATCCGTGGTCACGTCGAGCACTACATCCGGGTACTTGCTGTGGAGCACGCTCAGCTTAGGCGCGAGGATCCGTACGGCAAGGCGCGGAACAAGAAGGCGTACCCGGCCACCAGGCCGTGTGCGCTGCCCTGCGATGTCGTCCAGGGCCTCCGCTACCTCGATCAGGGCGGGCTTCAATCGTCCAACGAGCTCCGTCCCGGCCTCCGTGAGTGCTACGCTTCTGGTCGTTCGCGCAAGCAGACGGACACCCAACTCCTCTTCCAGCGCCCGCATCGCGTGGCTTACTGCTGAAGGCGAGACCCCTTGGCGCTTTGCGGCCCGCGTAAAACTGCGTTCTTCCGCGACCGCCAGGAAGGTTGTGAGGGCGCTCAGGTCATTTGGAAGCATTTGTGAATTGTATTCACTACCTCATGCTCATTTCAGGAGCCTCCAAGGAGGTGAATCCGGACTCGAATAGAGGTGAGAGTCAGGCAGCACTTCATCGGCTTGCCGACTGGGACAAAAGAGACAGGAGACGACATGGAGATCAAAAAAGCAGGTTCGCAACCTTCCGGCAAGGGACCAGCAGACTGGTTCACCGGAACAGTACGCATCGACCCGCTGTTCACCGCACCCGACCCCGCGTTTGTTGCCGGGGCAAGCGTGACGTTTGAGCCGGGAGCACGCACCGCCTGGCATACCCACCCGCTCGGCCAAACGTTGATCGTTACGGCCGGAGCAGGATGGGCGCAGCGGGAAGGCGGACCCGTGGAGCCGATCTTCCCGGGGGACGTTGTGCTGTTTGCGCCCGAAGAGAAGCATTGGCACGGAGCGACCCCGACGACCGCCCTGACGCACATCGCCGTTCAGGAAAAGAAGGACGGGAAGGTCGTCGAGTGGATGGAGCACGTGAGCAATCAACAGTACAGCCGGTAGCGGCGCGGTAGCAGAGTCAAAGGAGATCGGTGATGAACAACGTATATAATTTTCGGGGAAAGATCGCGCTCGTGACCGGGGCGGCGGCCGGTATGGGCTTGGCTACAGCAAAGGCGTTCGCGGAGGCAGGCGCAGCGGTGGCCATGGCTGACTTCCGAGAGGACCTAATCCAGGCTGAAGCAGGAAAACTTGAGGCGGCGGGTCACACGATCCTCCCGATGCACTGTGACGTGAGTGACGACCTGCAAGTCGAAGCGATGGTCGCGCGCACAGTCGCTGCGTACGGTCGCTTGGACGCTGTCTTCAACAACGCGGGCGTGATGGCACACATCGCACCAACTGCAGAGAGCTCACGCGAGGAATGGGACCGGGTCATAGGCGTAAACCTCCGGGGCGTGTGGAGTTGTATGAAGTACGAGCTGCTCCAGATGCAGAAGCAGGGTAGCGGCACCATAGTCAACAACGCCTCCGTTGGTGCGCTTACTGGGAATCCAGGCATAGGGGCCTACATCGCGTCAAAGCATGGTGTTGTCGGCCTCACCCGAACGGCCGCGCTGGAATACATCAAGAAGGGCATCTACGTGAACGCCGTCAACCCTGGATTGATCGACACCCAGATCGCCAGGGATGTCGTGAGTGGAAGCGAGGAAGCCTATAGCGACATCGCCAAGAATGTGCCAATCGGTCGGGCGGGACGCCCCGATGAGATTGCCGCGGTCGTTCTATGGCTGTCGAGTCCGGGAGCAAGCTACATCGTAGGGCAGGCCATCACGGTGGACGGCGGGATGACCGTGGACTAGCGTGTAACTAACGCCGTGACGGATCACTGCCGTATGTTGATCGTGACTTCCGCTTGAACATCGGGAACGTAAAGCACAACCGAAAGGCAATAGCGCCAGGAGTGAGGCATGATTCAAGATTTCCAACACGTGTGCCTAACATGCCGCGATATTGATAAAAGCAGCCGGTTTTACGAAACACTCGGTCTCAAAGTCATCGAGCCGGTCCGTGAACTCGATTCTGATGCGCTTGCTCAAGCAATGCAGCTGCCTAAGGGCCACATCAAGGTGTTGCACCTAGCCCCGCCTAAGGCAAGCGGCAGTATGTTTATCGACTTGGTGCAGTGGTTGGATCCAGCATCTACTGGTGACGCTTACGCGGCATTGAACCACGTGGGAATCAATCGCATAGCCTTTCGTGTTTCGGAGATCGATGCAACCGTGGAGGCGTTGCAGGAGCGCGGGGTGTCGTTCCTGACACAAACAGCTCAGTCTTTCGGTCCTATTCGAACCATCGTGACCACTGATCCGGACGGGGTATTCGTCCAACTTCTCGAATGGCTTTAGCGTACTTCGATGGCACCGGTAAGTCCCTATAAACGCCGTTGTCGTCAGTTGTGACCTCGATTCGATCGAGAAGAATCTGGACTACCAGGCGGTGAAGCCGGAGTCTGCGGCGTACGGGAGGTATGCGGATGCGCAGGCGCAAGAGCTGATCGCGCGGTACAAGCCCTCGGTGCTGTGGAACGACATCGACTGGCCGAAGAGTGGAAAGAATGACAAATCGCCGATGCGCTCACCGACCGGATCAGTACCGATATATCGGCCTACCGTGAGTGATCTTTAGGCGACGTACGAATTGGACTTGCAGCGGTGAGGGAATGTGTAGGCGAGATGGCTCGAGTGCTGGTGAGGGAGTATTCACGAGTGCGATGTTTCGGGGTCTCGTAGAGTTCGTGCGCTTCCCCAGGACGATACCCCCCTTTTTGAGACTGTCATGAATGGGGCACCCGGCGTTGTGAGATACAGAGGTCTCTCCACTCCGTCTGCGCTGCGCTCGCCTGAGGTCGAGATGACGGCGGCATAGGTAACTCCCTGATTTGCACGAGCGTTTGTCGCGTACCCGGCGCTCACTTCACGACTTCGAGACCGGGTTTGAGGAGGTGGAAGAGGCTGCTGCCGATGACGGGGAATTGTGAGGCGAGCCATGTGAGGAGCGGGACGGCTCCGAAGGTGGCGAGACGGAGGTAGAACTCGACGCCGAGCTCGTTGGCGGAAGTGTCTGTGATGCGACTGAGGATGGGGTTACGGTACATCTGCGCGAAGACCCAGACGATGCCCGCGCCGAGGACGATGAGGACGGTGGTGAACATCCAGTCGACCCACTGGCGCGGCCGGAAGGGGTAGGAGTTCCAGGCGAGGGTTGCGAGGACGAATGCCATGGAGACAAAGATCATGAGGTAGCGGAGGTTGACCAGAACGGCGCGGATGACGGAGACGTAGCGGATGGCGAGGAACTCCTCGGCGTACCGGATCGGCTCATCCTCACGGCTGTGCGGGTCGGCGTGAAGTTCGAGAGCGTCGGGGGCGGCCTCGCCGGCACGTTTGGCTTTGATGGGCATCATCTCCATGGGTTCGCCTTCGACGAAGCCGGTGCGCTCGTGCTCCCAATAGGGGACCAGGAGGCCCTGGAGAAGGAGCTCGCAGAAGCGGGCGTAGTCGCGCTCGATTGCGCCCATCAGGTTGAGCTCGCCGCGATATGCGGGCGAGGGGATGTCGTCGCCGACGAGGAACTCGCGCGATTCCGGGCGGGATGTGCTGTCCTCTTTGCGGCGACGCGGAGTTTTGTCCTGGCTAAGGGCGACCAGGGAGGCGATGTGGCTCTTGAGCGCGCCGTAGGTCGCTTCCATGCCGGCCCACTCCGCTGGATGTTTTGCGAGCATGACGTCTTTGAGGCTTTTGGTGTGGATCATCTGCCGCATGGCCTCGGTCGACCGCGCCATGTCGCGCCAGTACTCCTGGAGTCCACCCTGCCGGAGCATGGTCATCCAGGCCACTCCGTGTAGGCGGGTAAACGCAAAGCGGATCGGCAGGCGCTCGAGCGGTTCGAGCAGGCCGGTGCGGAGGGAGTTCCAGATGAAGATGACGCGCACCCAACCGGTGACAGCTACCACCATGAGCGGGAAGAACATGGCGCGGATGAGGAATTCATAGAGCGTGGGCCATATGCCCATCTTCCAGAGGAAGTGATCGAGACTCTGCACATGAACGAAGACGACGACGATGACAAAGAGTGCGAAGTAGACGGCGACCAGGACGATATCCAAGGTCGCCCTGGCCGGGCGAAGGAAGCGGCGGATGATCTCCCTGGTTATGAGGAGGCAGGTGATGTTGCGGTAGAGGCATGAGTCCTGAGAGGACTCGCAGCGACTGAGAGCTTCATCGGGCACGTAGAGCGGGTAGGGCGTGGGTGGGTCTACCTTGCAGGGCAGCTGGGGCCTGCCGTTGACCGAGAAGCGCATGCGAAGGGTGTGGCAGAGACCCCACAGATACCAGGCGAAGAGCAGAAGAACGACGGGAAGGATGGGGGAGACGCCGCTCTCGGGATGAAGGCAACGGTAGCTGAAGAAGAGTCCCGCGAAGGTGTGGGTGCCGATGGTGGTGTCGGTTTCGCAGGTGATGACCCAGAGAACGGGAATAGCGATCAGGGTCAGCAGAGCGATGGCGTGCAGGAGCGGATAGAGGTTTTTGCGCCGCGGCGGGTTCGGGACGGCAGCGGTGTTGCAGCGGTCCTGCTCTTGAGGCTTGGTGTTGGGGTAGACGGCAGCCCAGATGTGCGGGAAGGTCCGAGTAGCCGTAGCGATAAGACTGAGGGTTGCGGCGAGTAACGTAAGCACGGCCCAGACGACCGCGTTGAAACTCCACATGCTGGCGCGGAAGACAGGAAAGAGCGGATATGCCACAACGAAGCCGAGGCAGAAGAGCATCGCGGTGGCGATGTTGACGTACACGGCGCGACGAAGCGGCATGTCACTGCTTTCGATGGCGAGATCGCGCGTGAGCGGCGACCAGAAGTTAGCCGTGAACAGGACAGCACTATGGCCGACGCATAGCAGGATGACGAGGATGCAAAGGGCAAACCAGAAGAGAGAGGGATAGACGCGCACGCCTGACTCGAAGACGCGGGGCGGGTCGGCGTTTGCGGAACTGGTACAGGATGCCGGGTGCGCGGATGTGCCGTCGGGCGAAACAGCGATGTCCGGCAGAGTAGGTTCCGCATAGCTCACGCACTGGTCGAGAATGCCGAGCGGGTAATATCCGTCGCGTCCAACGGCGGTGGCCCAGAATATGGGCCGCAGAACATTGGAAGGAGGGTAGAGCGGATATCCGGCGAGCCAGGGCACGGGATTATCGTGATCCCAAAGGGTGAAGCTGGCCGCGTTGTAGAAAGCCTCGCTTTGAGAGTCAGCAAAGGCGCGCACGTGTCGCGGCTTGAAGAAGTCGTGATCGAGATTGATAAGGCTATAAGGCGAAAGGGTAAGGGCTCCGGTGTACTGGAGGTTATCAATCTCGCGCTCCACCAGAAGGTCGCCTCCGTCAAGGAAGACGAGCCTTGCATCGGGGCAGGCACGATGGAGAAACTGGGCCAGGAAGAGCTCATCCAGGATATTGGAAGCACTGATGGCAATGGTGCGAATTCGCGAACGTACGAGCCTGCGCCCGATTGCCATGAGCTGGGCTTCCTGGGAGAGGGGGGTATCGTCCACCGAGAAATGCGGAATGGAGTCTCCGGCACTTGAGTCGCCCAGAGAGAACGGAAGGTACGGAGCGACGGCGCCATCTGATTGATCTTTGCTCTTCTCCCCTTCGTGCGCGGTGGCATTTCGGAGCAAGGAGATGTCGCGGGGGAAGTTCAGAACGAGAGGATTGTCTTTCCGGCAGTACGCCAGGATCTTGCGCTTTGCCCCGCTACCGCTCTCCGCTGCCTGTGCGAGCGACGGGTACTTGGCATCCGTATATGCGTTCGAAGCGGCGTTGCCGAAGACAGTTCCATCTTCTGAGAGAAAGGCGATTCTGTCGCAGCTGCCCCATTCGTCCTGAAAGAGCTCGGTGACTTTGGCCTGCTCGACGCTCGTATTCTCGGTGAACGAGTGGTAACGAAGTTCAGTGTTGCGTAGTTTTCCCTTGAGCAACATTGCGACGACTTCGGTGGAGGTGCCGCCCGCGATGGAAATCGTATTGATCTTTTCGGACGGAAGCACCGGAGGCTTGCCTGGTGCGCTGTTCAAGGCCGCTTCGATTCCTTCGCGCAGCGAAGCGGCGGAGCCTGAGTAGTTGAAGAGGAGGAGGTCCATCTCACCGGCGGGCTTCTCTTCCGGACTTCCCGGCTGCTGTACGGGGCTCGCCGGCCGTCGCGCGCGGATGTCCCTTGGAGAGTAGCTGGGCTCTCGACTGCTCTGCGTTGTTCAGCTCTGATGGATCGACATGCTGAGTTTGCCCGGAGCGGGTGCGCAGGGAGAGACTCGTGTGGGGCTTCGTGAATAGGTAGGCTTCGTATTTGAACGCCTTCTGCAGCTCGGATCCGTTGACTCCCTGGGTGGGAGTGGAGGTCACGAGGAAGATGTAGATGACGCGCCGATAGCTTCGACCGAGGTCCTCCTGGGTTGCTGAACCGTACTTGAGGATGATGAGGCCTGGCTCTCTTTTCCTTTCTTTGTTCTCTTCCGAGCCACTTGCATTCGCAGATAAAGTCTTCGATCCGCGCTCATTGGAGGCCTTCCACGGCAGCCAGAAGTAGCTTCCGACGTAACCGTTGTCCGAGGCGGCTTGCATGAGTGCATCGATAGTTCGGTCGAAGTCGAGTTCCAGGTGCCCGCGCTCCGGGTCAGGGACGGTGGCGACGATAGCGGTGATCTCCGGTTGGCTTCCGTCGGGCAGCTTTTCGGGAATTCCCCACGGATCGGAACTGCCTTCGCAAGTAGAGCCTTCGGGCGCGGCGGAGACCTGGAGATGGGAATCGAGTCTCTGCTCGGTTCCCGTTACGGTGAGCAGGATCTTTGAGGGTACTGGATCGGTTTTCCCTTCTGCCGGCCGAACGGGCGCCCAGTATTGGCATGAGGCCTTCCATGGGCCCTCGCCCTGCGCTCCGGTGAGGTTAATGCCGGCACTTGCGGTCTGAGTTGCGGACCGCGTATTTGATGGGAGCGAGACATTGCTTTGCGGAGCCGGCCGAAGGAAAGCTCCGGCGGCGAGGACCATGGCTGCGCCGGTGGTGGCACCCTGGGTCTTGTTCATGGCGATCCTCCTTGAAGGGCCGGGCCCTTCGACGAGACGTCCACAAACGAGCAGCCTTACGTCATACGACACCGGAGCAGGCAGATCAATGTCAGAGACGTACAAGCCGGATCAGGCAAAGAGGTCCGGGGCCGTTCACACGGGACGACGCGTACTGCGAGTGACTTTGCCGACCGGGTGAGCCTGCTAACGCGACCGCGTGGAGGAGTTCCAACTCGCGTGTCGCGTCCCCTTGAAGAAAGGAGGGTGCGCAGAAGATTGTGGCCGGTCGAATTCCGTGGCCCGGTTTCAATACAGACTGGAACAGCGGCAACAGAAAAACAGAATGCAGGCGGTGAACTATAGCATAGAGCACCGACACGTAACAGGATTTCCTGCAGCAGTTGAAAGGAGGGCTGTTTCCCCAAGTGTCTATGACTTGCGCGCTCAGAAGAGCTGGCAAATTCTTTTAACCTTGACTCGGCTCCATTGCTGATGGAGACTCATCGAACTTCGGTGTTGAGCTGCGCTTCGCATTGGGAGAACCGCCGCAACCAGGCGTTTGTTTCCAACCGGACGAGTCAACTCAAAGATCGCTGTCCATTCGGCCCCGCATTGTCAGGCAGTCTCTGTTTGCCGTATCTCCTACGTGCTATTCAGGTAACGAGCGTCGCCTGACCCCGGTCAGAGCAGGCCGCTCGAACGGAAGGTTTGCTATGTCCCATGGGCGTGGATGGCGGAGCGTGGTCAGGCTCGGAATTGTCACTGTTTTTGTGCTTAGTGGCTGCTGGATGCGAGCGCAGGCAGCCGCAAAAGATTTGCCGGCCGCACTCTCGAATGTGATTACGGTGAACCCGCCAACCACGGTGCGAGGGTCTAGCTTCGAGGTGAACGTGCAGAATGCACCGCCGGGAGCTTCGAAGGTGATCGTGGAACTGGACGGACGGCCTGTTCCGTCGCAGGTTCCCGATGCGAAGTTTCCGGGAATCGTGCGGGCGTCGGTTCCGGACAGCGTCGATCCGGGCTCGCCCGACTTTGTGCCCCTGGGTTCGCACCACGTGAGCGTAATGTTCGACGGCCGATGGTTTACCGGGGGGACGACCCTGACGGTGGTGCGGCCGGAACAGACGTCGCCGGTGCTGCGGGACGTGATGCCACTGGAGATAGGTGCGCGTCAGGCAAAACGGCGAATCGTTCTTACAGGTAGCGGATTTCTGACTACTCCGCCGAACGACAACCAGATTGTGCTGGGCGGACTGCCGCTCGCGGTGGTTTGGGATGGATGTGATCACCCGGAGAACTGGGCGAAGGACAAGGGGAGTATGACTCACGGCAGGGTCGATCCTTCCGGGAGTTCGATCACGCTGTGTAACTTTCCGGTCGTGCAGGGTGTAGCTCCGGAGATTGGCGTGCGACAGGGGAACGCCGAGTCAGCCTTGTTGACTGTGCATGTGCCGCCGTGGTCGAAGGCAGCGATCGTGATTGCAAGCGTGTGTGTCAATCTCATTTCGGCGGCGCTGGTGATCCTACTGGCTTCGTTTGTGCGGAGATACCGTATCGGCAACTCGCATTATGGGATGTTTCGCATCCTGTTTCTCGATCCGGAGACCAATACCTACAGCTTGTCGAAATACCAGTTTTATATGTGGACCGGGGCGGCGGTTTTTACGTATGCGTACCTGGCGATCAGCCGCATTTTTGTGCAGGAGCTGTCGCTTCCGGACATCCCTTCGACGCTGCCCGGGATTATCGGGATTGGAGCGGGTACGGCGATCGGATCTCAGATCGTGACCGGCATCCGTGGACCGAAGGGCGGCGGTCAGGAGAAGCCGAGCCTCGGGGATTTTGTGACGAGCGGGGGTGTGGCGGCGGCGGACCGGGTACAGATGTTCGTGTGGACGACGCTGGGGGTGGTGGGGTTCTGCCTCGCCACGCTGCGTGCGGCCCCGTGGGAGATTACGAGTCTCCCACAAGTCGGGACGGGGCTGATGTATCTGATGGGCCTGAGTTCGTTGGGGTATCTCGGGGGCAAGCTGGCGCGGAAGCCGGGCCCGGTGTTGAGCGAAATTTCGGTCAACACGACGCGTGCTGACGACGGCGTGAGGAGTGGTTTCGCGACCGGGGTTGCGACGCCAGACCTGTCGCAACCGACAGCGGCGGCAGAGGCGGTGCTGCGGCAGGCGCAGGCGACGGTCAGCGGCATGGGGACCACGAGCTCGTCTGTTGCGTTCAGCGCGGCACAGCAGGCTATCTCAGCGCTTCGCGGTTCGATTGCGGCAGCAGCATCCGCCGACAAAAGCGCTTTGGATGTGATGGCGCAGAGTGCTGTCACGGCGGATGCCGCGGCGCGTGCGGCGGCTGATGAGTTCAGTCGCGCAGCGGGTGCCATGGGGGACGACTCAGAGGGCGGTCGGCTGGCGGAGGTTGCGCAGGAGTGCGCGGCGGCGGCGCAAGAGCTTGCGAGCGGATCGGCGCAGGCGGCCGGAGTGGCACAGGCGGCGGTGGCGAACGTTGTTGCGGCGGGCCCCGGGCTGAGGACGATCAGTGTTCGCGGAAGAAATCTGTCGCGGGATGCCACGTTTGAGATCAATGATATGGAGCTTCCGTTCCGAATGCTGGTGCCGGTAGACGGTGTGCGAGGTCCGCGGATGGTGGCACCGGAGGACGATTCGAGTCTGGCCAACATGGCACGCGAGCTTCGATTGACGATCGCTCCGGAGACGCTTGGGGCGGCGGACCGGGCGAGTTACGATGCGTGGTTCTCGAAGTCGGTGACGACGCTGCGCTTCAGCATTACCAATCCTGATGGACAGAGGTCGGAGATCAGCTTCTCCGTGCCGCCGGGCGCCGGTCAGGCAAATGGCTGACGCCAACCTGGGAGAGAGCTATGGACGACTTACAGAAGAAGACCTGCATGGCGATTGTGAATGTGTTTGAGAGCGGCTCTGTGAATGGAAATTATGGTGCGGTGACGGTGCTGAAGGGCGACACCGGTCACCTCACCTACGGGCGAAGCCAGACAACGCTGGGGAGCGGGAACCTGTATCCGTTGTTGAAGGCCTACTGCGACGCACCGGATGCGATGCATGCGACCGAGATGAGAGCTTATCTCGACCGGGTCGCCGCAAAGGACTTTACGCTGGACTCGGACGCGGTGTTCAAGTCGATGCTGCGAGACGCGGGACATGATCCGGCGATGCAGCGCGAGCAGGACGACTTCTTTGAGCGCGCGTTTTACAAACCTTCGATTGCATCGGCGGAGGCAAACAAGCTGATGCAGCCTCTCTCGCAGGCGGTGGTGTACGACAGCCATATCCAGGGCGGGTGGGGTGTTCTTTCGAAGCGTGTGACGGGCGCGATTGGCCCGGTGAGCGAACGTGTGACCGAGCAGCAGTGGGTCGCGAAGTTTGTGGAGACGCGCAACGCGTTTTTGTCGTCGGGCAAGCCGCCGCTGCCGTCGACGACCTACCGCATGCAGGCGTTCCGCAGCCTGATGCAGGCGGAGAACTGGGCGCTGGCCCTACCGGTCACGGTGCATGGCGTGAGCATTACGGCGGCGAGCTTCTCATCCGTGCCAGCGATGCCGGTGGTGCGGGTGGCGGTGGCGGAGCCGGAGGTGGACAGCCACCCGGTGCTAACGCCGACGATTCCGTACCCGAAGGGTCCGGAGGTGCTGCAGTTGCAGAAGCTGCTGAATGCGAGTGGGCTGACGAACTCGCAGGATCAGGTTTACGGACCGTTTACGCAGGCGCTGGTGAAGCAGTTCCAGCAGGGCAAGGGTTTGAAGGCGGACGCGGTGGTGGGGCCGCAGACGTGGTCGCTGCTGGCGGCGGGGTCTGCGGCAGGGGGCTGATGCGAAGTCTTTCTCCGGGTGGGGGCAGAAGCAGGTTCCCTTCGGGAATGACAGACAGAGGATGCGATGAGTTCCCCTCCCCCTGTTTGTGTGCAAAATATTCAAAAGAGAAGACTTGAGCTCGTACCACGAGGTTCAGGCCGGTTAATGGTGAAAGAGCCCGGCGGGTGCCGGGCTCTTTCGGTCTCTAGATCCAGTTTAGCTGAGTTACCGAGTAGGTACGCCAACGTATCCGGGTTGAGGTGGTGCTAGAAGGCGTAGCGCAGGCTGAACTGCAGCTGGCGCTCGGAGCCGTAGGTGCCGCCTTTGGTGGTGCTGCGACCGAAGGTTGCGCTGGTGGGGTTGGTGTTGGGGGTGTCGATGTTGGGGTGATTGAGATAGTTGAAGGCTTCGCCCCTGAAGACGAGGCTGTGGTTTTCGTGCCCGGGGATAACGTGCATGGTCTTCTGCAGAGCGGCACTGAAGCTCTGGAAGCCTGGGCCGTAGATCTGGTTGCGAGTGCTGCGCGGCGCGAAGGTGCCGGCGATCGGGGGTGCGAAGGCGGTGGGATCGAACCACTGCGGTCCCGTTCCGGTTACACCGGCGAAGCCCTTGTAGGTCTGCGGTTGCCGGACCAGTCGCCAGTACTGCGCACCTGACCCGGGCCCGACGCCGGCGTAGTCGTTGCTCTGGGAGACGCTGAAGGGGCGGCCCGTCTGGCCCTGGATGGTTCCGGAGAACTGCCAGTTTCCGAGAAGCGCCCGTTCGGCGAAGTTCGACGCGTGGTCGAGATAGACCAGGTTCCAGACGTAGTTGGTGACGAGGACGTGGCGGGTGTCGAAATCACTGGGACCGTAGTTGCTGAACCGGTCGTAGGCGTTGGGAAGGGTGCTTCCATTACCGGAGCCGAAGTCCATGCTCTTGGACCAGGTGTAGGCCACTCCAAAGAGGAAGTTGTTCATCATGCGGCGCCGAAGGTTGAGTTGCAGGGAGTGGTAAATGGAAGACCCGGTGTCCTGCTGCTGCGTGATGTTGGAAAAGCCTTTGAATGGGCGGAGGGCGTCCTGTTGCACATTGGGGTTCGCCTGGACCGTTCCGGGTTGGAGCTGGTTGATGTTGGCAAGGAGTTCGTCATGGATGCCGCGGCGACCGACGTAAGCCATGTTGAAGGTGCCGACCTTGGCGAACTCGTGTTCCATGGTGAGGTTCCAGCTGTAGGCCTCCGGGCTGGGATAGGTGTAGGGCTGCGACGAGAAGTTGGTGGGGAAGGAGTTGAGACCTACACCGCCGGGGTTGTCGGCCGAACCTTTGGTGACGGTTGACGACGGCTGGAAGGGCGTGTTGCCGCCGAGGAAGACCTGATCGCTGATTCCGAGCCGCTGGAAGTAACGGCCCGCGCCGCCGCGAATGACGGTATCCGGAAGCACCTGCCAGGCGAACCCTATGCGCGGCTGGACGTTGGAGTAGACGGTGGCGGAGTAGGTGGGGCTGTACCCGCGGAAGAGGCGAGCGTATCCGTTGGACAGGATGGCGTCCGAGACGTGGCCCTTTGCGGATGCCGGGAAGCCACTGCCGGGAATGACAATGCCGTTTAGAGGATCTCCGCCGGTGACCGCGTCAGTGACTGGATCAACGGTGACTGCAAGTGCCGGGTTGTAGTCCTTGGGACTGAAGACTGCCTGGTTGCGCCATATGGCGGAGTAGGGTTGCATGATGCTGTAGCGAACGCCCATCTCGAGGACGAGGTTGGACCGGGCGCGCCACTGGTCCTGGGCGAAGCCTTCGTACATGTTGCCGCGGAAGAGAGTGTACGAGCGCTGACCGATCTCGCCATAGGTGTCGAAGAGACCGTAGGCGGCGTTGGCGACGGCCTTGCCGGAGGTTTGGGAGCTTCCGGTGCGTGTGTCTGTGAAGCGGAAGAGGCCGTTCTGGTTGTTGGTCGCACCGGGAACGGTGTTGGAGACGCCGATCTGGTCGAAGTTATTTTCGCCGGACTGCTCGAAGTTGAAGCCGAATTTGAGGGTATGGTTTCCGACGACGCGGGTGAGGTTGTCGCTGAAACCCCAGATCACTCCGCCCGAGTTGGACGGGTACGGTCCGCCGTCGAGAATGACGAAGTTCGACATGTTGATGGTGGGGACCTTGTTGGGAATGGTCTTGGTATCCGCCGAGTAGAGATAGGGGTAGTTGATTCCGTACTTGGTGCGGTCGTATCGCCCGGACGATTCGTCGATGTTGATCCTGACGTGATCGGCCGCGGCGGAGGCGACGAACTCGTTGACGGTCCTGGGGTTTATGGTCCAGGCGTAGTGGAAGACGGCGACCTGGTTGGGGCGGTGGAAGATTCGCGGATTCAGGTTTAGGTTGCCGTAGTGCGGCTCGAGATCGTCGTAGTTGTAGTTGAGCAGGCTGAAGCGGAAGTGGTGAGCATCGGCGGGAATGTAGTCGATGACGATGGTGTCTTTGCGCTGGCGCTCGGAGTAGAGAGCCGAGTCAATCCAGTTGTAGCTGGGCGCGACGGCGTTTGGGAGCGGGTAGGCGCGCAGGAGAGCCAGACCATTGGCGCTGACAGGGGTGGGCGCGGCGCCGGTTCCCGTGATGATGTTTCCGGGGACTGGAACGTGGGTGTTGGGATCGAGAAGCTGATTGTTGACGCCGCTGTAGAAGATGTTGGGCGCCAGGAGCTCGCTGAAGTTGCCGTTCCGCATTAGGGCTGTGGGCACAGTCTGGGTGACGGTCTCGTCGTGGTTGTACTTGACCCACTCCTGGCCGGCGAGGAAGAAGAGCTTCTGCTTATCGGTGTTGAAGCCGGGAAAGAAGACGGGGCCGCTGAGGTTCCAGCCGAACTGGTTGTAGCGGAATCCTGGCGGTTTGTTGCGCAGGGCGGGATTGGTAGAGGAGTTGCGGACCCAGGTGTTGGCGTTGAGGGCGGTGTTGCGGAAGTACTCGTAGGCCGAGCCGTGGAAGTCACTGGTGCCGCTTTTGGGGATGAGGCGGATCTGGCCGCCGGCGGCGCGGCCATACTCGGCGGGGTAGTTTGCAGTGAGGATCTGGACCTGGGAGGTGGAGTCGACGTCGGCGACGCCGATGCTGGTACCGTTGGACCGGGTGCGGACCATGGGGGCGCCGTCGAGGGTGATGACGCTCTCCTGCGATCGCGCGCCGCTGACGTTGATGCCGTTATCCAGACCGAAGGAGAAGGCGGCCATGGAGGCGTTGCGGACGACACCTGGTTCCATCTGGGAGAGGTAGAGGGGGTTGCGACCGTTCAGCTGAATGCTCTTGACCTGCTCCTGCGTGACGAGCTGGCCGACGGCGGCGCTTTCGGTCTGGACGGCGTTGGCGTTTGCCTCGACGGTGACATTTGTAGCGGATTCGCCGACCTTGAGGGTGACGTCGACGCGGCGCCCGATGCTGGGATCGACGTGTACGTCATTGAGAGTGACGGTTTGAAATCCGGTGGATTCGACGCGGACCGTGTAGTTGCCCGACTGTACGTTGGGCATTGTAAAGTTGCCGCTCTCGTTGGTGGTGACGACCCGTTCAGCACCGGTGGCGTTGTTGTGGACGGTGACTTTCGCGTTGGTGAGCAGGGCGCCTGAGGCGTCGGTCACGGCTCCGGAGAGAGAGGCATTGTCGGATTGCGCGGAGAGGTTGGGTGTGAAGGTAAGAAGTAGAAGAAGTAGAGGGAAGATTGCGGCTAGTAGATTTTTACGCACGGTGCCTCCAGGTGAAGCGCGCTGTTTTAGCGGTTTCGCTGTTTAGTTACCGCTTTCGTGAGATTGCTTTGGCATCCACTTGTAGTGGAGAAGGAGCGGGCGTGTCAATCCTTTTACGGAGAATTTACAAAGTTGATCCTGATCGGCAACAGCTTCAGGAGGTGCGCTGGACGCAAGCCTGTGACGTCAATCACGCCTCGACCTTAGGATCGAGTAACGACAGCGTTAACCCTGGAGACAAGCGAGAGTCTTACCAGGCGTTACTTTGCGCGGAGTACCGAGACTTCATGTGGAGGGCAGACGTGTGATGAGGGTTCGCTCGGCGTGTCGATCATGGACGGAGGCGGTGTGGCTCTGCCCCAGCTGGTGGGAGCGGAGCCCATGGTGAGGACAAGCGTGCCACCGTCTTTGATCTGGGCGTGGCGAAACCAGGAGTTGGGAAGGTCTGCGCCGTTGAGGGTGGCGGACTGGATATAACGATTGAGTCCGTTGGGGTCCAGGTCTTTCGCGACGATGCGGAAGCGTTTGCCGTTGCCGAGGGAGAGGGACGCGTCGGGGATGCTGGGCGTACTGATGAGGTAGATATCCTGACCGGCGTTGGGGTAAAAGCCGAGTGTCTGAAAGATGAGCCAGCTGGACATGGCTCCTGAATCGTCATTGCCGGGGATGCCGGCGCGGCTGTCGGTAAACGCTTTTTCGAGCAGCAGGTGGACGATGTCGGCGCTCTTGTCAGGGCGGCCGGCGTAGTTGTAGAGCACCGGCATGAGGAAGCCGGGCTCGTTGGTGACGTCGAAGTGTCCGCGCGAGAAGATGTAGTCGAGGCGATGGTTGAACAGATCGTCTCCACCGGCGAAGGAGATCAGGCGGCGCATGTCGTGCGGGGCGTAGAGCGAGTAGGTCCAGATGTCGCCTTCGTAGAAGAAGTCGGGCCAGGTGCCGCGGACGACAAGGTAGGGAGCGGCCCAGCTGCCGTCGGGGTTGCGCGGGCGCAGGAAGCCTCGGAAGCCTTCGGCGGTCATACTCTTGTCCCAGAGGTTCTCCCAGTTGTGGGAGCGCGCGGCGTAGAGAGCCGCTTCCCTGCTCTTGCCGAGGCCGCAGGCTACCTCGGAGATGGCGAAGTCGTCGTAGCTGTACTCGACGGTGCGGGATCCGGATCGCTCATCGGCGAGCGTGATGTAGCCCTTGCTGTTGTAGTCCTTGAGCCCGCCTCGACCTTCTTTCTGTGCGTTGGCGGGTGGTACCTCGGCGTCGTGCAGCATGGCCTGGAAGGCGGTCTCGTAGTCGATGCCGGTGAGGCCCTTGACGAAGGCGTCGGCGATGACGACGTTTGCATTGGAGCCGCCCTGGGTTCGTCCGTTGTCGTTGCCGCTGCGCGCGTCGGGCATGTAGCCGGTGTGGCGGTAGATGTCGATGAGCGAGCGGATCAGGTCGCGCTGGCGGTCCGGGGAGATGAGCGTGAGCAGAGGGCTGGAGCTCCGGTATGTGTCCCAGGTGGCGTAGTAGTCGTCGTAGTAGGGCTCGGTTGAGCTCCAGCCGGGGTTCTCGCCGGTGCGGTCGGTCGGCATCAGCATGACGTGGTACATGGCGGTATAGAGCATGTGGCGCTGAGCTGCGGTGGCTCCGGTGAGGCTCAGCTTTGCGAGCTCCGTGTTCCAGAGGGACTCGGTGGCCGCGTGGGTGCCGTCGAAGTTCCAGTGCGGGATCTCCTGGGCGACGTTTTGCTTTGCCTGCTCGGCGCTGATGAAGGAGATGCCGACCTTCAGCTGGATGACCTGATTGGCGTGTGTGGTGAAGTTGAACGATGCGCCAATGGGTGAGCCAGCCTCTACGGTGGCGTCGGTGCTGGAGTTGAGGCCTGCGCCGGTCCAGGTCTCGGTTGTTGCGGCTGGTGTGTCGAGGATGGCGTAGAAGAAGACTCGGTACTCGCCACCTTTGTTCCAGCCTCCGGCGAAGCGCGCGACGCCCTGAGCTTCGCGGTTGGAGGTGACGTGGATCTCGGCGCCCAGGAAGCGCTGCGACTCGGAGCCGGGGCCGAGGTCGAGCGCGGACGCGACGTTGATGGTGAGGTGCGCCGCTTGTGATGCCGGAAAGGTGTAGCGATGGAAGCCGACGCGGCGGCTGCTGGTGAGCTCGGCTTTGACGCTGTAGCGTGTCAGCTTTGCTGCGTAATAGCCGACTTGGTTGCGCTCTTCGGTTCGAGGGGATTTGATGTCGTTGATGTCGAGCGGGCCGGTTACGGGCGCAACGAGGATGTTGCCGTACTTGCCCTGCGCGCCGCTGAGATGGAGGTGCGAAAAGCCCAGGATGACGCCGTGGCTTGAATAGCCGAAGCCGGAGCGGCGACCGTCGAAGGTCTCCATGTCGGGACCGAGTTTGACCATGCCGAACGGGATGGCGGAGCCGACAAAGGTGTTTCCGCCCCAGTCGACGCCGATGAATGGGTCTACCTCTTGAGTGAAGTCGCGCGTTTGCGGGATTTGTTTCTGAGCAGAGACGGTGGCAGCGAATAATGTGAATGCCAGTGAAATCACTGCGGAGAGTCTTTGCTTCGTTGCCAATGTCTGTCCCCTTCAGGATCGAGGTCTTCGAATGTACCGCACGGCCGAGATGAACGAAAAGCAGTAAAGGAAGATGCGGGGTTTCTGCCGTTCGGTAAGGCTTTTTGAACGGGTTCGAGCGGTTTCCCTAGTGGTATAGCCAATTTTGTGTCGAATTTGTCGCCCTGCACCTGGGGCTTCGCCCCAGGCTATTGTGGGCCGGGCTTTCAGCCCGAGATCCGGGAGCTGCAGTCTCTGTAAGAACATCTCAGGTTTGTTATTGGTCAGCCTCAGTCACAGGGACCGGGAGCTAATCCTGTGAGAAGTTTCTAGTGTCGTGAGGCGGCGGGCAATCGAGCGAGCATTTATGGGGTGTTTAGTTGGTCGAGGACGCGCTTCAACTCTCCCAGCTTTTGGCCGGCTTCGCCGAGTTTGCCTTCGGAGGTCAGGCGCTGGTAGTCGGCGAAGGTCTTTGGCGGCTTCGCCGATGAGCGCGTGCGTGTCCTTCGATTGCGGCGCTCCTGTCGGCGCGGGTGCCGTTTGCGGTGCCTCCGTGGACGCTTAGGGACGAGACGTTTCCGCCGTAGAGGGAGGTGAGCGCAGCCTCGAAGGTTGGGCCGTAGGCGAGCCGGTCCTGCAGCGCGAGAACGACGAGGCGCAGCTCCGGCATGGGGCTCTGCTGGGCCTGGAGGTAGATGGGTTCGGCGTAGAGGAGGGCGCGGCCGGACGGGATGACCAGCAGGCTTCCGCGGCGAACGTGCGAGCCTTGCTGATTCCAGAGAGTGAGTTGCCCGGAGAGCTGTGCGTTCTGATCGATGCGCGCCTCGATCTGCTGGGGGCCGTCGACCAGCCTCGTCTTGGGGAAGTCGTAGACGACCGACGTGCCGTAGTGTCGCGCCGTCGCAGCGACCGGCGATCCAGCCGATGAGATTGTTGCGGTTGGCTGGCGTGAAGGGCAGAATCTCGACGAACTCGGCGTTGGTCTCGCCGGGCAGCTTCATCAGGACGAAGTTCGGCTGCATCGCGTTGTTTGGTCTGCTCGCCGTTGTCGCCGAGTCCGGTCTCGGTGGCGACCGTCCACAGATCTTCGCGGTTGAAGAAGACCTCCGGGATTGGTCATGTGATAGAGGCCATAGACGTCGGATTGCAGCTTGAAGAGCAGCTCGGGATAGCGCACGTGCTTCCGCAGGCCGGCGGGCATGGCGGAAGCGTCTTTGAAGAGGCTGGGAAAGATGCGGCGATAGGCGGCGAGGATCGGGTCTTCGGTATCGAAGACGTAGAAGGTCGTGGTTCCGTCATAGGCGTCGATGACTGCCTTGACGCTGTTGCGCATGTAGTTGACGGAGCGGTTGTCGAGGCTGTAGTGGCTCGAATAGGGATAGGTGTCGGAGGTTGTGAACGCGTCCATGATCCAGGAGAGGCGGCCATCGTCGCCGACCACGATGTAGGGATCCTGATCGAAGGTGAGGAACGGCGCGAGCGTCGCTACGCGGTCGCGGACGTTGCGCCGCATCAGGAGGCGGCTCTGTGCGTTGATGTCATCGCTGAACGGAAGTTTGCCGAGATCGCCGCGGTCGAAGGCGATGAGGAGGCGAGCGCAGAAAGCCGCCGAGGGCGATGCCGCCGGTGCCCTGATAGGAGGTGAGGCTGTTGGTCTGGCCCTGCGGGTAGTCGAACTCCTGCTGCCTGGTTTTGACGTAGACGTCGGTGTCGGTCAGTTCGCCGAAGTAGATCTGTGGCCGGGTGACGCTGAGGCCGGGCACGGTGCTCTGGACGGGCATGTTGCTGAGCAGAAGGGTGGGCAGACCTTCGGGGGTGAACCCGTTGACGGGGTTCATGGTGATTCCGTAGCCGTGGGTGTAGATGAGCTTCTCGTTGATCCAGTTGCGGCTGCTCTCGGGGAGCTTTTCGACGTTCAGTTCGCGCGCGGCGAGCATGACCTGGCGCAGCGTGCCGTTGATCTCATAGCGGTCGATGTCGATGTCGGGAAAGTCGTAGTAGGTGCGGATCTCCTGGACCTGACGCAGGGTGTCCTGGAGCGCGTGCCAGTCCCAGAGGCGAATGTTCTGGAGCGTGGCTTGATTGTTCGCGGGCTCGGTGGCTTCGACGGAGGTTTCGGCAGGAAATTCGCGCTGGAGGAAGCGGTCGAGACCGTAAGCCTGCCGGGTCATCTCGATGTTGTGGGCGATGTAGGGCTGCTTCGCGAACGAGTTCGTTGGGCTTGACGATGAAGCTGCCGACGTACCAGGCGACGACGCCGAGGAGCGACGATAGCAGAGCGCGGCGGGAAGAATTGCCGCGACGAGCCATCGGCTGCGCGGACCGCGTGACGGCATTGACGCGCTGCGAGGACCGCACCCAGGATGAGCGGCTGCACAGACGAACAGCAGGCCACCGAGCGTGATATGCGCGTCGGTGTAGGTGACTCCTTCGAAGATGGTGTGGCGGTCGAGCAGTCTGTCGAAGCGGTCGATATAGACGATCGATCGCGAGGATAAGCAGAAGGAATGCGAGAGCGGCGGACAGAGCCGCGCCAGGGTGAGGAGCCGTAGACGCCGCGGCGTTTATCGAGCGCACGGGAGCCGCTGGTGATCAGGAGGAAGAGAGCGGCAAGGATGCAGACGATGATAGGCCAGCGTAAGCAGCCAGCCAAGGATGAGGTGCCACGCGGGGAGGGTGAACAGGAAGAAGCTGAGCGGCGTGCGAAGATCGGATCGCGAGCGCTGCTAGCGCCGTGCGGAGCGTACCAGAAGAGCGCGAGCGTGGGCCACTCCGCCGTCATCGTGGCGCCGGTAATGACCGCGATGAGCGAGCGAGACGAAGAAGGCGATCATGCGTAGGGCGGGCGCGACCGAGAGAATGACGGGCTGTCCTGCGATGACGATGGCGTGGTCGCTGGGCAGGTCGGCTCGGTGAGCTTGCCTGAGGGCGAGCGAATGCGCCGTACAGGATGAGAAATGTCGCGGCGGCAAAGATCGCGAAGACTCCCCACTCGAGTTCCCAGGTCTTCCAGAAGACGTCGCCGTAGCCGAGGGATCGGAACCAGAGCAGATCGACCCAGTACGATAGCGCCGCGCGGCCACCGAAGAAGAGGGCGGCGATGACGAAAAGGATCAGGAAAAGGATTCGACGTGAGGTTTGCCCAGGCTTGGGCCAATCGACGGAACCTGGCAGATCTCGCGCGCCGCTTTGCCAGTCGTCCATGAACAGAGATTGTACAGGGCGGTGGAGCGGGAGATTGGATTGAGAGGGATGAGCCTATTTGGGGACAGGTGGGCCATCCTCCTGCTCGACCTCTTTGCCTTCGCCGGGGAAAGGCCACTCGCGGTTGAGCGGCTGGGTCTGCTTCGCGGACGGGCTTGGGCGACTTGTTGATCTTGAGATTTTCGAGCACGTGAACGCCGAGTTTGCCGGCGGTGGCGAGGTCCATGTCGCCGTCGTGATCGAGGTCGGCGGCGATGAACTGCGTGCCGATGCTGGCGGTGCCGTTGACGGAGAGCGCGATGCGGGTGAAGAGCGGGGTCGGCGGCGCGGATCAGCGATTGCCATGCTTGCGCCAGAGGCGGCGTGCGGGCTGCCGGTGTGGGCCTTGGCGGTGGCGAACTGCGCCGCGGTGGGCAGGCTGATAGGCGTAGACGACGACGGGATCGTAGGAGCCGGGGTCGCCGCCGGAGTGGCCGCGGTAGCGCTTGCCGGTGACGAGCTCGGGTGTGCCGTCGCCGTCGAGATCGACGAGTGCGAGGGCGTGCGATTGCGAGAAGGATTCGTCGATGGTGTGGCGGATCCAGTGCGGTGCGCGGGCGTGCCGGCCTGTTCGAGCCAGTAGAGGCCGTAGCCGTGGCCCTGGCCGTAGATCAGGTCGAGCTTGCCGTCGTGGTTGACGTCGTAGCCGAGGATGGGAAAGCCGGTGTCGCCGAGCTCCCAGTCCCCGTGCCACTGCCACTTGTCGTTGTCGGCGTCGATCTGCTCGAACCAGCCGTGGGTGGTGAGCACGTCGGCTTTGCCGTCGCCGTCGATGTCGGCGATGCCGATGCCGTGGCCGTCCTGCTCGCGGCCGCCGAGGTGATGGACGCGCGGCTTGTCTTTGCTGAAGTCGACCCAGAGGATGCCGGAGCGGTTGTAGTGGGCGAGAGCGACGTCGGGCTTGCCGTCGCCGTTGATGTCGCCGAACGCGCCGCCCTCGGTGTCGAAGCTGTCGGTGATCTTTTCCGCCTTCCACATGCGCGCCGGCGGCGGTAGCCTTCGGTCCGGGATTCTTGTACCACCAGAGACCGTTTGCGATCCAGCCGGTGGTGACGAGATCGGGCAGGCCGTCGTGGTCGACATCGACGATCCACTCGCCGCAGTCGGAGACGAACTCGTTGTGGATGCCGACTGTGCGGAACTGGTGCTGCTTCCATGGCCGCCGTCGGCGCCGGGATTTTCGTACCAGTAGGCACCGCTGAGCAGGTCGCGAAGCCGTCGCCGTTCATGTCGAGCAGAGAGATGCCTTCGGCGTGGTCGGTGCCGAGACGATGGGCGAGAAAGGCGATGCGCGGCTCGCCGTCCGGGCCGTTGCCGGGATGCTGCATGCGGAACTCCGTCGCGTGCGCGGGGTCCTGGGCGTGGACGGGTCGCGGCGGCAAGCGGAGAAGCAGAAGAAGCAGCGATGCGCGATATGTTTGCTTTGCATCGTGTTTCGTGTCTCCGTGAGTTGATGGTCTAGCCGAGCTTCATGGTTTCGGGGTTCCAGTGGACGACTGCTGCCCTTTTCGACGCTGAGATTGCTGAGCAGGGCGGCGCCGGCGGCGCGGAAGCCGAAGGTCGCGTCTTCGACGACGGGCTGGCGGCTGCGGACGGAGTTGAAGAAGTTGTGGAAGTGGTCGTAGCTGTCGGAGTAGCCGGGGGGAGCGACGAAGCGCTCGACGTCCTGCGGGCGGTGGGCCGCTGGGATGCTGGACCGGGTACTTCTTGCGGTACTGCTCGATGTACTGCTTCTGCATGGCATTGGCGAAGGTGGAGACGGTGTAGCCGGGTTCGGTTGCGAGCGGGGTGCGGGTGACGGTGACGCTGTTGGTCCTGCCGTCGATCTCCATGAGGCCTTCGGAGCCGGTGAAGAGGAAGCCTTCGCTCTCTTCGCCGCCGTCGACGAAGTTGACGTGCAGGCTGAGGTTGAAGCCCTCCGGGATAGTCGAAGAGCGCGAGCAGGACATCGTCGGCGTCGCGGCCATCTTTCCAGAAGCGCAGGCCGCCGGTGGCCATGGCGCGGGTGGGGCCGTGCGAGCCGGTGATGAAGTGAGTGCCGCTGAAGAGATGCACGAACAGATCGCCGGCGACGCCGGAGCCGTAGTCCTTCCACTTGCGCCACTGGAAGAAGCGCTCGGCGGAGAAGGGGATCTTCGGCGCGGAGCCGAGGAAGCGCGGCCAGTCGCAGGTCTCGGTGGAGGCGTCGAGCGGGACGGAGTAGTTCCAGGCGCCGATGGACGAGTTGCGATCCCAGCGCGCGGTGACCATGTTGAGCTTGCCGATGGCGCCGGACGGCGAGCAGCTCCTTGGCCTTGGCGTAGAGGATGGAGCTGACGCGCTGGCTGCCGACCTGGAGGATGCGATTGGTGGAGCGCGCGGCGTCGATGATCTCCGGCCCATCGGAGTAGAGGTGGATCATCGGCTTTTCGAGGTAGACGTCCTTGCCCGCGTGCATGGCGTCGACGGCAGCCTGCTTGTGCCAGTGATCGGGCGTGGCGATGAGGACGGCGTCGACGTCCTTGCGGGCGAGGATCTCGCGGTAGTCGCGGGTGGTGAAGAGGTCCGCGCCCCACAGCTCCTTCGCGTGGGTGAGGCGGCCGTCGTAGCAATCGGCGACGGCGACGAGCTTGACGCCGGGAACCTGCAGGGCGAAGCGCGTGTCGCTCTGGCCCTGGATGCCGGCGCCGATCAGGGCAAGCTGGATGTTGTCGTTCGGAGATCGCGGCGCAGACGATGCTGTTTGGGCGAGGAGCGGGTGGAGCCGAGTGGCTGCGGCGGCAAAAGCTGCCGTTTTGGTTGCGGCCTGGAGAAACGCTCTGCGATCGGGCATCTTCGATGATCCTCACTTTGTGCGGGACTTAGGAGCTTCCGTTTTCTTGCCCGCTTGTTCGGGTGAAAGAGTAGCATCCGCCGTGCGCTATGACATCTCTGTGTGCGGGAGCAAGACGAACTTCAGCCTGAGACCAGATTGTGTTGTGGTAAGTATGGCTGCGCTACTGCGGCGCGTTCTGCTGTTTCAGCTTCTCTTGCATTTGCCTCAGGCGCTGTAGATTTTGCCGCACCCTCTCCTGGGTATCTTCGGGTGGTGGCGGCGGAACGTGCGCGATGGCACCGGGGCCGAGTGGCTCCTCTGCCTTGACGTCCGGTGTCTCGGGGTTTCTGGTTGCGACGGCGGCTGGCCCCGGAGCGGATTTCGACTTCTCGGCGGAGAGCAGAAGTTGCCGTGGGGCCCCGTCGCGAGTGCCCCCTACCATCATGAAGTTGTAGCCTGTGCCTTCCAGAAGATCCGTGAGAACGTCACGCGGATTGCGTGGTCCGTAGACACCGAAGACCCGAGAGCTCCGAATGCTTCCGTCGATGGTCATGCCGGTGACCGCCGCAACGGTCCTTAGAATTTCGGCCAGGTCGGAGTTGTTTGCCTCGACCGTGAGTTTTCCGTTCTCGAGGACCACTGTGGCCGGCGCCGGATCCTGATTGGAAGGATGGCTCCGCTTCGCCCCGGCACGTGAGTTGGTTTGCCGAGTGTCTGCATCCGGATTCCCAGCAGGTGCGGAACGCTGTGAGACGTAGGTCTCTTCCGCGGCCGGCGAGGTTTGGAAGGAAGCGCCAGGGGTTTGCACGGCACCTGCGCCATAGACGCTGCCGACGCACAGCACCAAAGCCACGCAGCGGCGGTTGAAGCTTGCGGACCGCTTTGCCAGACGCTCTTTAACCATGGAGATCGTCCTCGAGGGTCTTCGTGGTTGCCCGGGTGGGCGCTCTCCACGAGAAACCAGACTAACAAGAGTTTCGCTCGGCTCGCGAGAGCACACGCACAAGAATGTGTGGATCACTGCGGCTACGAAGCGTTCGCCTGCGAACGGTGAACGTATAGGATGGCGCCCCACTATCGGCCATAACTACTGCCTAGAGTGCGTTTATAAGAGCGTCACTCCGTTGGGGATTCATTAACACTTAAGTCGGATAGATATGCCTTTCTGCTTCGGCTATTCCTTACGAAGTTAGATTTTGTTCCGTTTTGGAACAAGTGCCTGAAAGGCGAAGACATGAAACGATTCTCCTCCCCCCTCCTGTTTACTGTGTTACTTACCGCTCCGGCATTCGCGAATGTTCTTGTTAGCAGCCCACAGCGCGGAGACACGATTACGTCGACCGCGAAGTTTGTGGCGACCGCAACTACAAGCACCTGTTCAAGGGGCGTGGCTTCGATGGGCATTTATGTCGACGACCGGCTGGTCTATGTCGTGAGCGGGACCAGCGTGAATACCTCGCTTAACCTCACTCCCGGCAAACACAATGCGGCGATTCAGGAGTGGGATTACTGCGGCGGCGCAACCCTTACTCCTGTATCGGTTACGGTGTCCGCTCAGGCCGGCGTATGGGTGGCCACGCCTGTAAACCATAGCTCCGTGGGATGGCTTACCAATTATTCAGCGACAGCGACAACGAGCTGCGCAAGCGGCGTCGCTGCCATGGGCATCTATGTCAACGACCAGCTCACGTTTGTGACGAATGGACCTAAACTCGATACGCAGATGAACTTACCGCAGGGGACGCAGCGAACGGTGGTACAGGAGTGGGATAACTGCGGAGGGTCCAGCTCCACCCCTGTGGACGTTACTGTGAAAGGCGCAGGCAACACCTTCACGAATCTTCAGGCGAGCAGCGGATGGTATAGCTGGGGACAGAAAGCTCCGGAATACTCGGATTGCGACTTTCCATGTTCCGGCGTCAACTGGTCGATGACACAGGGTAACCAGTCGCCTTCTCTGAGCGGCAATGCCACTCGGTTCGACCTGAGCGGAACTACGCCTTATTCGGACGTCCTGTTTGCGAATCATCTGATCGGGGAGTTCTCATCGCAGGGTCTGCTCGACCGCCCACATGCGATCCTCCCTACCCTGCATAACTTCACTTATGACGCCTACTTCTATGTAGCAAACGCTGCCGATACCCAGGCCATGGAGTTCGACATAAATTGGTTTGCTAACTCCGTGGGTATGACGTGGGGAACGGAGTGCCATATCCGGGGCGGAAACGAATGGGACATATGGGACAATGCGAACGCCAAGTGGCTGCCTACCGGATTCGCGTGCAATGTCATCGAAAATGGCTGGAACCACGTCACGATCAACGCACAGCGCGGCCCGAACAATACGCTTCTGTACCAATCGATCACGTTGAACGGAGTCACGAACAATATCAATCGCACCTTCACCCCATTCACGGTTCCCTCGGACTGGTACGGCGTGACGGTGAACTATCAGATGGATGGAGATGAGAAGCAGGCGCCCGTCACGAGCTACCTGGATAAATTCAGCTTCATGTACTGGTAGGCCCAAACACGTCGCAGGTTTGACCGGCACCCAGGCTTCGGCCTGGGTGCTTCGTTACGCAGGTAATGTTTGCGGGTAATCAAACGCAGCACGATTGAAGCGCGGAGCCGAGCATCCGGAGTGGGTAAATATGTCTGCATTAGCGCCCATTCGGACAGAACGGTAGGAAAGTTTTACACACTTCCGAAAAGGGATGCCTGAGTTTCCATATTTCTTTTTAAATTCCCGGAAATGCGCTTGTCCGAGGACTTTTCTGTGTAATGATCCTCTAGAAATAAATGCAATTCTGCCTTGTACCCCGGCCCTGAACTCCCGGAGTTGGGTGGAGCCCGGATCGCAGTGCTGTGAATCAGCGGCACAAGTGTACTAGCGACCGCTTCCCCGCACGCGTTTCGGATCGGACCCAGCAAAGGTGCTTACCTCTGCTGAAGCCTAAGTATGTGAAAAACGAGGTCGTCGAGTTTGTCAGGCGGATTTCTGCCGAGCGCTCAGAGGATCCAGTGACATGAGCGGATGCGCCGGACTGCACCCTCTTACGGGCTGCGGCAGAGCTATTGGAACCCTCATGATCCCGAATGCAGGCTAAATCTTTTTTCAAGGCAGATCATGAAAGTATATTTCCGCTCCCTTATGGTCCTTGCCGCAATCTCTGCGGCACCGCTATCGGCAAGTGTTCTTGTCACCAGCCCTGCGAATGGTGCGACGACCGGCTCCAGTGTCCAGTACGCCGCTAGTGCGAATACGACGACCTGTAGTCTGGGCGTAGCTTCCATGGGCATCTACATCGACGACAGCCTGAAGTATGTGGCACTGGGAAGTAGCCTGAATACCAACTTGCAAGTTAGTCCCGGGACCCATAAATCCGTCGTACAGGCGTGGGACTTCTGTGGTGGCGCGACCTCGGCAGTGATGGGTCTGACTGTGAACAACACTCAAACGGGTGTCTCCGTAACATCGCCGGCAAACAACAGTACGGTAGGCTCGCCGGCGGCGTATGTCGCTTCCGCGACCAGTGGCTGCTCCAGGGGTGTTGCCGGGATGGGTATTTATGTGAACGATCAGCTGGTTTACGCCACACAAGGGGCGAATCTGAATACGCTGATCTCGATGGGCGCCGGTAACCAGAAGACCGTCGTGCAGGAGTGGGATCTCTGCGGAGGATCGACCTCGACACCGGTCAACGTCACGGTGACCGGAACGACGCTTTCCAATCTGCAATCCGCGGGCGGTTGGAATCAGTGGGGCGAACTGGCCCCGGTGTACGACATCTGCAGCGGATCGTGTCCGGGAGTGAACTGGTCCATGAACCAGCACATCAGTTCCAATTCCCTCAGCGGGAATGCCACGCAGTTCAATATCGGTGGAACGACTCCATACTCGGACGTGCTTTGGTCCAATCCGGTCATCGGCCAGGGATCTACGCAGAATATGCCGGACAACAACCATACGCTGCTTCCTACGGTGCACCACCTGACCTATGACACCTATGTCTATGTGACGAATTTCTCGATTACCCAGGACCTGGAGTTCGACATCAATATGTTTATGAATGGCGTCGGCATGGAATGGGGGACGGAGTGCAATCACCTGGCCAGCGGGGCGTGGGACATCTGGAACAATGTGGAAGCGAAGTGGGTGCCGACGAACATCCCATGCTCACTGAATGACAATGCCTGGAACCATGTCGTCCTCCAGGTTGAGCGGGAGCCCAACAACGATCTTCTTTACCAAACGATCACCGTCAACGGCGTGACCTCCACCATCAACCAGACTGTCGCTCCCTTCCAGGTTCCTTCCGGGTGGTATGGCATGACGGTGAATTACCAGATGGACGGGAACTACAGGCAGGCATCCAACACGACCTATCTGGACAAGTTGAATGTTACTTACTGGTAGACAGGGCCGCCTCGAACTGGACAATGCGAAGCAGACTAAAAAGGCAATCGGATGGGCGTCATGCCTGTCCGATTGCTTTTTGGGCCGGAGACTTCTCTCACAGCGAATGACCCGCAAGACCAGCCCGCGGACCGAGCTCACCCAAGACGGATCGTACGACTTGCGTCTTTGCCTGCTCGATTGACGCGGGCGCTATGACGGTAATGCCTTTCAGAATGCGGCTCAACCTAAGATAGGCGTCCCGGTTGGAGTGCAGGAAGTCGAGCGGGTACTCCGGTTTGCGAGCGTGTGCTTCGACAGGATCGGCATCGAGGAAGAAGCTGATGTCCGGCCGACGCACCAGTTTCATGATTGCCTGCACGTAGAGCCGGGCGAAGATGTTTCGGAGATTCAGATTTGCGAGCTCGTCGTAGATGTAGCGATCATAGATCACGATATCTACGCCAGACCGGAGCGCGTTTGTGACGTTGCTGCGGAGCGAAACTGCGTCAAGTAGATAAATCGCAAGACGGACGAGGGTCATCAGCGGGGAGCGCACATTTTTGTCCCGGCGCTGGATCGGCGCCTCCGGTGTTCCGACGCCTTTGTCCCCCTTGAACACCTTGTGTCCGACGTCTTCGCGCATGCGCTTCAGGGTCGCGACATCGTCCCAGAAAGTGATCAGGTGGACCCGCAGACCGGCCGAGTGAAGGTGGGCGCGAAGATTTTCGATCTGAGTACTTTTCCCCGCACCATCGATGCCGGAGAAGCTGATGAGCATGGTTTGCCGGCGGTTCGAGAAGGCACACATGATTCTGTCTCAGAGGGTGGAGCCGTTTATTAGTTTGGCCGGCTGGAGCTGCCGGCGGAGAGGGCCACAACGGTTCCGACTGCGATCGCAGCGCCAACCAGGAGGGCGACTCTGATTGAATAGGAGCGGATGCGCCTCTGTTTTGCGGGGGCGATCGCGGCTCCGGCAGGTCTGGATGCCGGGGCTCCTTCCGGCTTTGCGACAGGAGCTACTGCCGTGCCGACCGGCGGAGCGGGGTTGTTCTGATCGGTACCGGGAGGCTGAGGTGGGGTTTGCTGCTGGCTTTTGTCAGAGGTTTGCTTCGCAGAAGGAGTTTCGGGCGGCTGGGAAGTGGCCGGAGATTGCATCGATGCCGCCGCGCCGGGGGGAAACACGAGCAAGAGCGCAAGGCAAAGAGCAGTCGGTTGGTACAGCCGGAAGACCGGGCGTTTCATTGCTCGGTCCCGGCTCTGCCTTGGGCCATGGCCTTCGATTCCAATTGCGGTGGTACGGTTACGCAGCATGTTCAGAGTCGCGCCTTACGGTCTCATCGTTAGGTAGTTGCAGAGTAGCGCTGGTTGGCCGGTAACGAAAGCTGTCGACGGCAGCTTCCGAGGTTGGGTACAGCTCAAAGAGCCGATTGACTCCCGCAGCCCGGAGCGCTGCTTCTCCTTCGGAACAGAGGGAAGCAAGCCTTACGTCTCCATTGCTCCGCATGACCTCTTCGAGGCAGGACAGCAACACCGAGAGGGTAGCGTTCTCGAAGTTTTTCACATTGGAGCAGTCGAGCACGAGCCGAGGGCGCTGGCCTTGTGCGTACTTGTGCACATTGCGCAGAAAGTTCTGTTTGCTGCCCGTCGAAAATATTTCAGGGATCTGATGCACCCTAACCGAACGCGTCCTGATTGACATTGAAGATTCCTCCCCTTCCCGAGACACGTTTCTATGGTGCAATCGGGATTCCAAATGCCGCTGTATCTGCATTTATGATGCGCGGGGGACCTTGTCGGAGGGTTCGAAGAGGCTTTCGAGGTCGATCTCCGGACGGCGCATCTGATGCCTCACCAGGTTTCCGCAATATCGCGTGAGGGTGATCAGATTGGTGCGGTACCAGCAGCATCGCGTCATTTTGGGCGACAGACCGCAGAAAAAGCGGAGCCGATCGAGGCGGCCTTCCAATACGGCAGCCACGAATCGATGATTTCCGTCCAGGATCGTCATTGGCTGGGTTTCGCTCAATCCAATTAGCACGACCGAGCCCGGCACAGTGTCCTTTTGGGAAAGCTGCTCGCGGAGGGTGGCAATTTTTCCCACAAGAGCATCCCCGTTTTCTCCCTGTCGCCGCCGCATGCTCTCCACGACTTTGGTGAGAGCGAAGTTTCCGCGTGCAATCTTTCGCCACTGTGCCCTGGGAAAGACTCGTATCTGAGGAAGGTCGGCGTCGGTCAACTCCGCCTCATACCATGTGGTGCCGAGGGGAAGCTCCTTCCAGAGAGACCGGTGGCGCAAAAAGAGCAGGGCGCGTCGCTGCGCGCTCTGTGCCGGGTCGTCCAGATCCGGCGCCTGCACGATGTCGCGTAATGGCTCTCGGTATCTGCGATACGCCGCATCTTCGAAGTCGCTCTTGAGAAACTCCGCGACGACTTCATCTTCAGAGATGCTGCGAAGGAGCCGGATGGATCCCGCGCCGGCAGCCGAATCCGCGTTGCGCAGAGCGGCCCTGAGAAAGGGCACTCCAACCAGAAGCAGCAAGGCGATCATGAGAATCAGCTGGACCATGATGACCTGCTGTAGAGAGGCGTGAAACCGGCAGATACTGGCAATGAGAACAACGCTGAATGCGAGTTGCAGCCAGCTAGTATTGGCAATTTTGTATGACATTTCATAGGTAATGATGACCACACATAGGCAGTAGAGGATTGTGGTGATGGCGTACAAGGTCAGCAGGTAAGGAAGACCGTGAGGTCCGGACAGCTCAAAGCCTGCTCCGAAGAACCGTGCCCAGAGCCAGGCGGGTGTAAGGCGCAGGCCGAGCGCCAGGACGAAACCGATGCCGAGAACCAACAGCAGGGACGTTCGGATGAGCGAGAGATTTCTTCTTTCCTCGTGATGCGTCCCCGCGACCACGGGAGACATGCTGTTCACGACTGCAGAGGAGAATGCGAAGATCACCCGGCCGACCATAGCAACGGCGGCGTAGAGCCCCGCGGCTTTTGGCTCGAAGAAATGCGTGACCAGAACGATGTCGCAGTTGTTGATCAGCACCTGTCCGGAGAAGAAGACGATTGCCTGTGAGATCTCTCGAACCGCGTACCGAAAGAGAGGAGGGTTGAGACCCCGGACCGTGAGCTTAGGGGCGAGAGAAAGATAAGCCACCGCGATGGCGGCAGCATTAGCGGCGATCACACCCGTGACGCCGAAGCCGAGCGTGACCATGAGGAGCGATCCCCCAAATCGCACCGCTGCCTCGAGCACAAGATTCTTTGCAAGGCCGCCGAATCCAAATGCGCCCTGAATGTACCCGCGCCGGCTTCCGAGCGGAACATAAAATGCAGCACCGATGGCGAGGAGGACAACCAGAACGGGGCCAGGCAGCTTAAGGTAGTCCGTTATGATCCCTTGAAACAGGATTAGGAAGAGTGCGACAAGTACGCCGCACGCCCACGCTCCGCGGTGGAACGCTCGATAGACTGCGTCCTTCTCTTGCGCAGAGTTTTGTTGCGCGACGGCTTTTGCCGAGATGAACTGAAAAGAGAGCGTGACTGCCGAAATCAAGGTGAGCAGGGTGTAAACGGCGGTCGCGTGTCCGTAGCCTCTCGGTCCAAGGAAGCGGGCAACGGCTACGTTGTAAGCGAAGTTGATCCCGTTTGCCAGGCTGGAGCCGGAGAGCAGCACAATGCTGCCGCTCAAGATGCGGGCTTGCAGCGATTTCGGTTTGTGCAACGGACGGTTCACTCTGTCTTAGAGTCTATGGTCTCCCAGGTCAGGATCGCAGTTCCTTTCGCCTTGCCAAGCACACTTTCGATGTAGGCGGTGGGCGGTTGGTGCATCCGCTTAATCAGGTGGGCTTTGAGACAATCGCGATACTGATCTAAGCTTTCTGATAGGTATTCTTTTTCTATGTTGGCTGGTGTAAGCATTGCATCTCTTTCCTCCTCCTGCTGGTCCACGGATGCTCTGGTTTGCAGCCGGTTCAGCTGAAATACAAAGCGACGGGCAAGTCGCCTGAGTTGCTCGCCGTGTATGAAGCCTGGTTCGGTCTACCTAAGCACATTTCGATCGGCTACTCCTCGATTGATCCTCAAGTCGTTCGCCAGCAGATTCATCGAGCGAAGGAGATGGGCATCTCCGGTTTCGTGGTGGACTGGTATGGAGATCGTGAGCCGTTTATCGATCAGAGCTATGGGGTGGTCCAGAGCCTCGCCGCAAAAGAGCAGTTCAAAGTGGCGATGATGTACGAGGACAACGACCAGACCGACAGCGCGACTGACACGGTGATCTCAGACTTCACGAAGTTCCACGACACGTATCTAACCCCAAACGCACCCGGACACCAGGCGTATCTGACGTACGGCGGCCGACCGATGATCTTTGTCTTCCCGAACGGCAATCACACTGATTGGGCCAGGGTGCGGAAACTGGTGAACACATGGAGTCCTGCTCCGCTACTGCTGCAGGAGAATCTGCCGGGACCGCATCCGGAGGCGTTTGACGGTTTCTATCCGTGGATCAATCCCGGTCCGCAGGGATGGTCGGCTGACGGAGCGAACTGGGGGGAGTCGTACCTGAACGACTTCTACAAGACGATGGCTGCGAAATATCCCGACAGCATGATCGTCGGCGGGGCCTGGCCGAAGCTCGACGATTCCAAGGCATCGTGGGGCCTGAATCGTCACATCTCGGCGCGTTGCGGGCAAACGTATCGGGATACGGTCGACCTTTGGCGGAAGTTTTTGCCTGCGGACCAGACGATCCCGTTTGTGCTGATTCAGACGTGGAACGACTATGAAGAGGGGTCGGCCATCGAGCCCGGATTCCCGACGTGCGAGGATCTACCGCCGCCGAAGTACGGGAAGAACAAAGACAAGGAGCTACCTGCGCCTTCTGTGCCTCGTTAAGATTGAGGCGGCTACGAAGGTTTGGGATCTGCCTGGAAGATCCGAACTTTCCAGCGTACTTCAGACGGTGTGAGGACGACGAGGTAGCGTGTGCGCACATGCTTCGTACCCAGAACCTTGTCGTGGTCGAGCACCTGCTGCTCGTATTCGACGATGTCGGTCATCTGGATGGACAGGCCTTCGGGAGAGTAGAAGACGATCTGCAGGTCGTGCGTGCGGTCCTGGTAGCGCGTATGGATTCCGATCTTCGCCTGATCGTCGATGGTGCTGGCCAGCTTGTCGCGGGCGATGCCGACGAAGTACGCATCCAGGAGATCGGCCTGGTTCCCGTCGAGCGCGCCTTGCAGACTTTTCCAGGACTGCAGGTAGTCGCGAACCACTGCGGCTTGCGTCTGCTTCTCGACGGGTCGGGAACCTCCGAGCTGCGGAGGCTCGACTCGCACGGACGGCTCCTGCGCCCAGCCTGTGATGGAAAGCGCGCAGCTCATCAGAATTACGCTTCGGATCACTGTCCACCTCCCAGGCGGATCTCGTTGCCGGCTACAACTCCGCTGGCGACGGAGATCTTCGCTCCAGGGTGGGCCGGCATGTGAACGCTGGCGATGCCCTGCTTGATAGGAACGTCGACGGTGGATTGGGTGTTGTTGTAGGTTTCGCTGAACGTGACGATGGTTCCGTCCGGAACCGGATTGCCGCTGCAATCGCGCACCGGAGCGGTCTGCACCTCGACTCGTCCGCCCTCCGGCCGGGCGCTGATCGTCAGCCCGCATGGATCACCGGGTACCTGGACGATGACACGTGTGCTCGAGATGCCGCTGACCCGGGCGACAAACCTGGCCGCCCCTTGCTTTGCCGCTGAATCCATCTCGGTCCATGCCATACCGTTCCGAGTGGTTACGTTGACGGAGCGCAAGATACCCGAGGTGTTCGACAGCTCAAGTGTGGTCGGCAGAGGCGTGGTGATCAGATTGCGGTACGCGTCGAAGACATAGACCGCGCCACTGATTCCGTTGTGCTGGCCAACTGGAAGACGCGATGGCTTGGCCAGAAAGCTCAGGGTCGCGGGTTGCGCTGCGGGTACGACGTCGAACTCGCCGGTCCCGGTTGAAGAGGCTCCGACGAGAAGGACCAGGTAATGGCCGGCGCTGTAGAGATCTCCTGCACCGAACGCGACCGATTCCCCCATCTGGACATCACGCTTGAGCGCCTGTCCAGGGCCGACAATGTAGAGGAGGCCTTTTCCGGTGCCGGTGGTTGGGATCGAGAAGGCGGAGCCTGCGGTAACGCTCCGGGGCACGCTTAGAGGTTCGCTTTGGGCGTTCGCTACGAGCGGTGCGGCGAGCGATAGCGCGACGAACAGAGCTGGGGCTTTGGACATCAGAGGAGACTCCCGGCGCTGTAGGTGGATACGACGGTACGCTGGCTGCTGATCGTGCCGGCAAGATCCTGGGGAACCGGAATACGGAAATCGACCGGCGTCTGGGGCTGGAGAGCGCGGTCTATATATTGACCGGCAACCCAGACCACCTGGCCGTTCTTGTCGTAGAACGTGGAGAGAACATGCGCGACGTTGACGACCTGTCCGCTTTGGTTGGAAAGCTGTCCGGTGAGCGATGCTCCGGGCGGAGGATTGAACTTCCCGTTCTGCACTTCGACCACCGGATCTGCGGAGGCGGAGACCAGAACCGATAGCGGCTCCATGCGGATGCTGCCGACCTGAGCGAGGGTGAGGTCAGGAAAGTGAATGATGAAGGGCGTGACCTGTTTGGGCAGAAGCGTGTGCAGGATCATGTCGAAGCTGCCCTCGCTGTCGATCACCGAACCGTTCTTTGCCAGCAGCGTCGCTCGAACCGAGACAAAGGCAGGAACAACGTCCTCGTTCAGAAGCTCACCCATGACGACGACACCATCAGCACGGTTGACTGGGCGCATGTCGACGATACGAACGTGCGGAGCTTCGACGTCCTGCGCTCCCCAGTCGTCTCCCGAACCGCGATAGATGACATCCCAGCGCAGGTAATTGACAGGAATTACCTGCGGCGGCACGTTCGCCTCCTTAACGATTGGCCAGACGACAGCCCACCGATCGCCATTGCGGACCACGTGGAGATTGCGCGTGTCGTTGAAGGTTCCGACGACGGACGACCAGTGCGAATTCAAGGCAAACTCCGCGTCATTCGCGGACTGATGGAGCGGTCTGGCTTCGAAACTGTCGAGGGTAGCATAGGTGCGGAGGCTGAGGGCGCGTCCGGTCAGGTCGTGGTAGAACTCATCCTGCGAAAACTCCGCCTTATTCGCCAGGCTGTCGTAGGCTTTTTTCCACGCCATCAGGCGTATCTGGGTTCCCAGATCTTCGACAGCGGCCTGCGGCGTCGAGGTCGGACGAAGGACAGTTTCCGTGCCCCCGCCGGCATAAGCGGCCGCGGAGGAGACGGGGTAGAGCGTACCGATAGTAACCAGCGCCAAGGTTGCCAGGAGGATGGAACCGGCGAGCAAGGGACCCTTGTTCACGAGATCAACCTCCCCGGCACCAGGTCTTCGTGGGCGACGGACTCCTGCTCCTCGTGAAGGCTGCGTCTACGCCCCTCCGGCAGGAGTACCACGAGGATCGCGAGAATGCTGGAGCCGAGCGGCA
Organism: uncultured Acidobacteriaceae bacterium; assembly: GCA_963778445.1. Classification (GTDB taxonomy): domain Bacteria; phylum Acidobacteriota; class Terriglobia; order Terriglobales; family Acidobacteriaceae; genus Edaphobacter. The sequence goes on from CAVZUG010000003.1 coordinate 146,861, forward strand.
GCGTTCCCCACAGGATCCCTTGCCAGTGTGGCGGAATCTGCGCCGCATTCATGGGCGTGGCCGGCGGCACACCGTCTTTGCTCCAAATAGTGATGGTCTTATCGTCGAGCTGGTCCACCTGGCGCCAACCGGCGAAATAGAGCAGCGGATTGTATTGCGGGTCGCGGACGATGACCCACTTCAGACCGTAGCGATCTGCGTGATCGAGCACCGCGCGCAGCGAGTCGAGGCCGGGCTTGGCAAAGTATTTCGCGCTGGTAAGCGCGGCCCCTCCGTATTTGGTCAGCTCCGGAAGCATGCGCGACGGAGTTCGATTCACCGTCCACGCTGTTTGCATCGGTCGCGACTGCCAGCCGGGAAAGCTTGTTGCCGAAGCCAAGCGTGATGTACCGGTAGTTATCGTGACCGTCGCGATTCAGCCACTGGGCCACTGAGTCGACGTTGAAGTTAGCAGCATCCGCGGGGCGGAAGGTGGACCACGCGACCGCCAGCGCGCAGCTGGAAGCGGCCAAGACCGTCAGGGGAATCAGTGCTCGCAACCGGAACCGGTCGATGAGCTGCATGATGATGAGTCCAAGGATCGGCAGGCACAGAAGCGTCGCCCAGTAACTGAAGCGCTCGAAGGTCAGCACCTCGAAGGCTCGGCCAAGGAGCACGCGGCCCACTGGCGTGGTTCCGCCGAGCCCAACCAGAAATGCAACCCAGAACCCGATCATCAGTGGACGAAGCCGGGCAACGGAAGAGCCGCGGAGGATGATCCAGGGCAGCGCCAGAATCAGAGCACCGTAGGGGACGACGAAGTAGTTGATTCCCCACTGCGGGCTGAGGATATAGTTGGCGCGGCTGGGATGCGGAATGGGAGTCTGCGTGACTGGATACTGGATCAAGCCGATCCAGTACGGCAACAGTACAAGCGCGATGGCGGCGCCGACGATGACCGAGATGGTGACGGTACGAAGCACCAGTTGCTGCAAGGAGGTCTTCGGGCCGTCCTCTCGGTCCAGCAGTACCAGAGCGATGATGGGAAGAACGAAGAAGGCCGATCCAAAGATCAAGGTCGCATGATGCGCGGCGGCTGCGGCGACGAAGAGCACACTCGCCTTCAGAAACGAACGGCCTCTGCCGTGGCGAAGCCAGTCGAACAGATAAGGAAGCGCATTCAGATAGATCGGCGCAGCCGCGGTTGTGCTCAACTGTCCGGCGGAGTAGACCAGAAAGCTCTCCGAGCCGAGCAGAACGCTTGCGAGAGCGGCGTACGAGGCGGCGCGCGGGCTGACCCAAAGCAGCGAGAAGCGGTACACACCCACCGCGAGGAGCAGGATGGCGGCGAACTGCACGGCCATGTAGGCCATGTTCAGACCCAAAATCCAGGAGAGGACCGCCACCCACTGCTGCGGCATAGGCGGATACGTGGTCTGCGAAAAGCCCGCGAACCACTTCGGGTTCCACGGATTGAACCAGTGGTGGACGTAGTGCGATGCAAAGAAGATGTGGAAGTTCGTGTCGTAGGATCGCAACGGCAGCTGCATCAAGAGCAACGGCAGATGGACCGCGACTGCCAGCATGAGGATGAAGCTCATAGGCACGGGTCGTGCAGATATTCCAACGGGCTCAGCTTTTTGCAAATCGTCCTCGTGATGGAACCCAGGGACGCGAAGGTCGCGACGGCGGATACCTGCGCTGAGTATCAACGATCCCGCAGCACGGCGCAATGGAAGGTCTACGAACAAAGGTGTTCCCTCTACCTACTCCTTCGTTGTAGGGAGCGACCCCTTTTTCGCAAGCGCTGCCGGCGTACTTTGCATAAAATGAGGATGTCTAACTAGAACCCCGGTGACCCTTGACTGTCCGATTTGCCTGCCTCAAGATTTCGGTTGCGACTCTGCTCTCCGTGCTTGCTGGCTCCGGATTCTCGCAGACCTATCAAGTGAATCCTGAACCCCCGGCCAAGCCCGAGACTTCTGCAAAGCCGGCCGCCAAGTCTGCTCCGGTCGACCAGCCCGAGCAACAGCTTGGGTGGGGATCCAACATTCAAAATGCTCGCCTCGCCCGAGCCGCACAGCTCGCCCTCCAGCGTGGCGATCACGCAATGGCGCTCGACTACGCGCAGCGCGCCGCGCAATCGGCGCCGAACGATCCGCAGCTATGGTTTCTGCTCGGGTACGCGGCGCGACTCGGTGGTCGATACGGACAGTCCGTGGACGCGTATCAGCGTGGCCTTCGACTGAGCCCGACCTCGCTCGATGGGCTCTCCGGCCTTGGACAGACCTACAGCTTGATGGGACGGACCGGTGAAGCCGAACGCCTGCTGAAACAGGTGCTCGCATCCGATCCCAGACGCAGAAACGATCTGGCTGGTCTCGGGGAGCTCTATCTGCGGTCGGGGGACTACTCCGCCGCGGTGGATTGGCTGGGTCGAGCGGAGCGGATCGAGCCGGCAGCACAGTCCGAGCTTCTGCTGGCCGTGGCGTACGAGCACCTCAACCAAACCTCCCTGGCAAGCCACTATCTGGAACTCGCGAAGAGCCGCGCTCCGAACAATCCTGACGTGGAGCGCTCGCTCGCCGATTTCTACCGCAAAGCCGGCAACTACGGGAAGGCGATCGATGAGCTGAAATCAATTCGCAATCCGAAGCCTGATGTCGTCGCCGAGCTGGCCTATACCTACGGTCTGGATGGCAAGCTGGAGGACGCGAGCCGCCTGTATGCCCAGGCCGCTAATGCACTTCCGCGCGACCTCGGTCTCCAGCTCTCCGCGGCGCAGGCGCAGATCGCTATCGGATCGATCGAGCATGCGACGCCGTTCCTCGACCGCGCGTCGAAGCTCGATCCCGATTACTACCGGCTCCATGCGATTCGCGGAGAGATCGCGTCGATGCAGGATCGTGACGCAGACGCGGTCCGCGAGTACATCGGCGCGGTGGCGCACCTGCCCGCCGCTCCCGCGGAGGGGCCGCTGTATGGCATTCAGTTGCATATGAATCTGCAGGCGCTCTACCGCAACCTGGATGAAGCTGATCTGTCGCAAAAGCAGCTTGAGATCGCGCAGACCCAGATCGCCGCGCTGGACGAACAAGGCGCCGATCGTCCGGCATTTCTGCGGCTGAGGGCTCTTATCAAGCTGAATGCCGGCCAGGTCGAGAGCGCACTGAACGACATGAAGGAGTCTCTGGCGCTCAGTCCGCGCGACCCTAACAGCCTGCAGCTCGATGGCGATCTGCTGATGAAGCTAGGGCGTACGGAGGACGCGATCGCTGTCTATAAGAAGGTTCTCGCGATCGATCCGCACAGCCGGTTCGCCCTGACCTCGCTGGGTTACGCGTCACGCGCAGCCGGCAGAGATCGCGATGCGGAGAAGTACTTCACTCAACTGGCGCATGAGTACCCGACCTCCTACGTGCCGTACCTCGCCCTCGGAGATATGTACACGGCACGCCGCGAGTACAAGAAGGCGCAGGCCGCTTATGCCAAGGGCTATGCCGTGGCGCCACAAATCTCTCTGATCGTCTCCGGTGGGATGAACGCAGCCATTGAGGCGCATGACCTCCCGCTGGCGGGCGAATGGCTGCGTCGCGTAACGGAGAAGATGGCGATGCTGCCGCAGGTGCTGCGCGAGAAGGAAAGATACTTCAGCTTCATGGGAGATAGCCGGCAATCGGCCGCGATCGGCCGCGAGGCGATCAAGGTCCTGCCCCGGGATCGCGATGTGGTCGTCTATCTCGGGTACGACTTGCTTCACCTGGAGCAGTACGGCGAGCTGCTTGCGCTGGCCACGAAGTATTGGGACGTGTTTCCGAAGGAACCTGATATTCCGCTGCTGGCCGGGTATGTGTACAAGCACGACAGGAACCTGCGAGTTGGCCGTCGCAGGATTTTACCGAGGCGCTCAAGCGCGATCCAAACGTCGTCACCGCCTATACCAATCGCGGATTCGTGCTCAACGACCTTCGTCAGCCCGCGCGGGCAGCGGCGGATTTCGAGCAAGCCCTCAAGCCGCGAGCCCAAAAACGGCGAAGCCCACATGGGCCTCGCGTTTGCCGAGCTCAATCTGCGTCATCCTCAGGCTGCAGTGCGGCAGACGCAACTGGCTGAAGAGGTCCTCGGTGATTCGGAGTTGATCCACGTCATTCGTGCCACGGCCTACGGCCGCGAGGGTCTGCTGACGAAGTCGGCTGCGGAGTATCGCGCGGCGTTAAGGTTCGACCCTGACGACGGTTCGCTCTACCTGGGGCTGGCGAACGTCTTTTTTGCGCAACGCCACTACAAAGATGCGATCGTGCAGTTGCAGATTGCGCAAAAGCTCCTGCCAGAAGATCCTTCGGTCTATGCGCTGCTGGCTCGTGCCTCGGCGAACCTGGGGGATCGTGAGCAAACGCTGCACTATGTTCAGCTTGCGGAACAGTATGCGGAGCGGAATCCGGTGTCAAGCCGCAACGGCGTGTCGCAACCGAGTGTTGTCAGCGACATTTATATTTCGACGGGCGAGGTGCTGAGCACGCTGGGCGACGACAAAGCTGCCATGGAGCGATTCAACAAGGCACTGCTGGCGCCGGACAGCAACCGGGTCAGTGTGCGGCTCGCCATCGCGCGGCTGATGGCGCAGGGGGAGCACACGGAAGGTGCGGAGCGGCAGATCGCCCTGGCGCAGATGGAAGCGGACGCGGGTGACACGCTCGAGCCGACGGGCGACCAGTACGTCGAAGCCGCGGACATTTTCGAGAAGCTGCATGAGTACGAGCTGTCGCAGACATATCTCGGCCGGGCCCGGTCGGCAGGCGCCTCGGATGGAACGGTCCGCGTCGCATTGGCAAATACTTACCTAGGCCTCGGAGAGACGAGGCGCGCCGCCGCGGAACTGGCCGCCGTGAAGAAGACGGACGACGCTGAATCGAGTTATCAGTACCTGCTTGCGCAAGCCGCCGTGTACCAGCAGGAGCATCGGGAGACGCAGGCGCTCTCCGCGTTTGCGTCGGCGGCCAGTGTGGCGGGCGAAGATCAGACCGCGGAGCAGGACCTGCTGCAGGCGGGAGCTAATGAGGGCTTCCGGCTCAATCCGCAGGTAAGCTTTCTCTCCAATCTCATCGTGCAGCCGATCTTTGAAGACAGCACGGTCTATGTTCTGGACTCCAAGCTGAACAGCCCGAACGGACCGGTGCCGCCTACAAATGTCGCTCAGCTTCCGCCTCCGCGGTCCTCGCTTGAGACGAGCTGGATCAACGCCTACCATCTCCATCTCGGCAACCTGCCCACTGCCGGCGGCTTCTTCCAGATACGAAACGCCCGCGGCGACATCTCCGTACCGGCAACGAACTCGATCGTGCACCGCAGCACGACCGACTACACGCTGAACTTCGGTTTGGATCCAACTATTCGCCTCGGCACCAACGTCGTGACCCTCAACAGCGGCATCCAGGGGACTCTTCGCCGTGACTCACTGTCGCCGGTGCAGCTGAATCAGAACCTGTTTCGAGCGTTCACCTATTTCTCTACCAATTCGTTCTTCAACGCCGTCTCCACGAACGGGTTTGTCAGTGGAGAGTTCGGCCCATTCACCGAAACTCCGGTCTCGGAGCGATCTCTTGCGGCGGCTGTCAACTTTCGCGTGGGCGCGCCGTGGTCCAGGACGGCTCTGGTGACGGGCTGGGGTCTAAATCATCAGAGATTCCCTTCCCCTCAGCTAGGAAATAGTGAAAACTTTTTCACATCTTCCTATATTGGGCTCACGCGCAGGTTCGGAACGCGGCTCGGGGTCGAGGCGATTGTGGAAGATCTGCGCGCCTGGCGGGTGGTTCCGTTCTCCCCGCTTCACTCGGCTATCTCTCAGGCGCTTCGCCCGGCCGCAACCGTCGACTTTTCCCCAACGCCGCGATGGAACATCGAGGCATCGAGTTCGTACGAGAACACACGCGGTTTCCATGTGTACGATGTCACTCAGAACGGAATTTCCGTGTCCTACAGCCGCCCCCTGGGGCGCACTTTCAACGAGGAAACCGGCGAAATTCGGCTGAAATATCCGATTCGGGTCTCGGCGGGCATGCGGCAGGAGACATTTCTCAACTTCACCGGGGGCCAGAATCAGTTCCGCCCATATGTGAGCGTGACGCTGTTTTAACCCGGATTTGTGCCAAGGAGGACGCGAGCCGTTGCCTCTCCTGTGCCTGCATCACCGTAATACCACAGACCCTTCCTGGGAAGCGTACATCCGCACGCATCATCCCGCGCGTCCTATATACGTTGCTGGTTACGGGTACCGGATCAAGAGTAACTTTTGGTACTTAACCTGCTTATATAGCTTGCAAGACACCTAGAAGTCGTCTCACATAACATGATGAAGATCTGCTTAGTTGCCTCATTTCCGCCTAGCGTACGGCCCTTGAATGAGTACTCATTCCACATTGCGCGCGAACTTCAGCAGCATAAGGATATTGAGCTCACCATCCTGGCCGATGAACTCGAGGACTACCACTTCGCCACAGACGTTCGCGGCAACTCACCGACGGCGCAGCATTTTCCGGAGCTTCCGGGGGTAAAAGTGATCCGCTGCTGGAAGTTCGGCAGCCTCAGCACGCCCATGCGTCTGCTGAGCAAGATCCGCGAGTTGAACCCTGATGTTGTGTGGTTCAACCTCGTCTTTTCGAGCTTCGGCGCGCATAGCACTCCGTTCGCTGCCTTCGCCGGGCTCTCTGTGCCTGCGCTCACCCGGGCGGCGGGTTTCTATACCCACATCACCCTCCACCAGATTATCGAGCACGTCGACTTCGCCAGTGCTGGACTTCGGCGCGAGAAGATTCACCGCATGGGCGCGGAGATGGCGACGCGGGCGCTGCTCAAAGCAGATACGGTATCCGTTCTCCTGTCCGCGTATCGGCGCACGCTGGTGACGAAGTACGCCGCAAAGAATGTCCTGGTCGGGACGCATGGAACATTCACTGCCATTCCGCGGCCTCCGGACTTTACGAAGCGTGGCAATCCCGAGGTTCGCATCCTGGCGTTTGGACATTGGGGAACTTATAAGCGGCTCGAAAAGCTGATGGAAGCCTTTCCATCTGTCTTGGAACAGATCCCGAACGCTCGCCTGATCGTTGCCGGCGGCAACCATCCGGCGGCAGCGGGCTACTGGGAGTCGATCCGGGACGCGCAATCCGGAGACCTGCCCATCGATTTCCTCGGGTACATCCCCCAAAAGGATGTTCCGGAGCTCTTTCGCACGAGTTCTCTTCTGGTGATGCCCTACGACTCGTCGACCGGTTCGAGCGGTCCAGCCCACCAGGCATGTGAGTACGGTCTGCCAATCGTATGCGCTGACATTCCGGACTTTCACTGTATGGCTGCTGACGACGACATGATGATCAGCTTTTACAAGCTGGGTGATGCCCCCGATCTCGCCGATAAGCTCATCTCCGTCCTGCAATCGCCGGAACTCCAGCGCCAGATGTCCTTCCATAACTACGAGGCGGGAGTTCAGATGACGATGGCTGCGGTTGCGCGCACGTATCTGCGCTGGTTCGAGCTCCATCGGTCCAAGCGGCGGATCGCTCAGAAGACAGTACTGGCTCGTCTTCGCCACCGCCTGCCCTCGTGGTCTCCGCGACTCAGCTCGTTTTTCCACGACTGGAAGCGTAACCCGGATTTCCTGCAACAGAGTGCCGATCGGCCGACGCTCGATGGCGTCAGAGTTGGCGCAGCTTCTTCGGGTTTGCCGAAGTCGGCGTCTCTTCGCCAACTTCGTGCAGGCGCCGAGGAGGCGCAGGGTGACTGGTACGACTCCAATCCGGACCTCGAGAAAGCCGGATGATCGTGCTGCGGAACAATGCCTCGGATGTTGTTGCCAGGACTTCACCGGGGCATGACTGAGCGTCGATATCTATCAATCGTTCCAGAACCATGCCCTATGATGATGTTCGCGAGGAGAATACTGTGTCATCGCTGCGTATTACCCGGTTGATGTCACGGATCGTGCCCGCCGCGGTGCTTTTCTCCTGCCTGCCCTGGCTTCTACTGCTCACCGGGTGCGGTGGGGACGTAAAGACGGAGATGAGCCAGGCGCCGACGGTTATCCTGAGCGCCAGTCCCACTTCGATATCGCCGGGCGGCTCGTCGGTCCTAACTATTACAACGACGAACGCGACACAGGTGGTGCTGGCCGGAACCGACGGCAGCAACTATTCCCTGCCCCTGACCGGTGGCACACAGACCGTCACCCCGGCCGCAACCACGACCTATACAGCGACCGCGACTGGAACAGGCGGCAAGGCGTCATCGACTACTACGGTGACGGTAGCCACAGCATCTGCGCCTACGGTCACGCTCAGCGCCAGTCCTACCTCGATCGTGATCGGCGCATCGTCTGTCCTCAGCGTCACAGCGACCAACGCCATGCAGGTGGCGCTGACCGGAACCGATGGCAGCAGCTACACGCTGCCCGCAACCGGCGGAACGCAGCCGGTGACGCCGGCCACGACGACAACGTACAGCGTGACGGCGACCGGAGCTGGCGGAAAAGTCTCGGCGACGGCCACGGTTACGGTAACAGCAGGCGCAGCAGCACCGACCGTGACCCTAAATGCCAGCCCGCTATCCATCTCAACAGGCGGCTCTTCGAAGCTCAGTGTGGCCGCCGCTAATGCCACTCAGGTGACGCTGACCGGAAGCGATGGCAGCAACTACACGCTTCCCGCGAACGGTGGGACGCAGACCGTAAGCCCTGCGACTACCACGACCTACACTGCTACGGCAACGGGCGCCGGAGGCAAGGTAACAGCAACAGCTACGGTGACGGTCGCGGCAACGGCAGCACCCACGGTTACACTCAGCGCCAGCCCAACATCGATCTCGTCGGGCGCATCGTCTGTTCTCAGCGTCACAGCATCGAACGCCACCCAGGTAGCGCTGACCGGAACGGACGGCACAAGTTACACCGTGCCCGTAAACGGTGGGACGCAAACCGTAAGCCCCGCGGCCACTACGACGTACACCGCTACGGCGACAGGCGCCGGAGGCAAGGTAACAGCAACAGCTACGGTGACGGTCGCGGCAACAGCAGCACCTACGGTGACACTCACCGCGAGCCCGACATCGATCTCGCCTGGCGCATCGTCCATCCTCAGCGTCACGGCGACAAACGCCACACAGGTAACGCTTGCCGGAAGTGATGGCAGCAGCTACACCCTTCCGGCGACCGGCGGAAACCAGACCGTCAGTCCGACTTCGACGACGACCTACACGGCCACCGCGACCGGAGCTGGCGGAAAGGTGACGGCGACGGCTACGGTGACGGTCACAGCGGCAGCTGCACCCACGGTCACACTCAGCGCCAACCCGACCTCGATCTCATCCGGCAGCTCCTCAGTTCTCAGTGTCACGGCAACAAATGCTACCCAGGTAACACTTGCCGGAAGTGACGGCAGCAGCTACACCCTTCCGGCGACCGGCGGAAACCAGACCGTCAGTCCGACTTCGACGACGACCTACACGGCCACCGCGACCGGAGCTGGCGGAAAGGTGACGGCGACGGCCACGGTGACCGTGGCAGCAGCGCCTACCGTGACCCTCAGCGCAAGTCCGACCTCGATCGCGTCTGGCGCATCGTCCATCCTCAGCGTCACGGCGACAAACGCCACCCAGGTAACACTTGCCGGAAGTGATGGCAGCAGCTACACGCTTCCGGCGACCGGCGGAAACCAGACCGTCAGTCCGACTTCGACGACGACCTACACCGCCACCGCAACCGGAGCTGGCGGAAAGGTGAGGACGGCTACGGTGACGGTGGCAGCAGCGCCTACCGTGACCCTCAGCGCAAGTCCGACCTCGATCGCGTCTGGCGCATCGTCCATCCTCAGCGTCACGGCGACAAACGCCACACAGGTAACGCTTGCCGGAAGTGACGGCAGCAGCTACACCCTTCCGGCGACCGGCGGAAACCAGACCGTCAGTCCGACTTCGACGACGACCTACACGGCCACCGCGACCGGAGCTGGCGGAAAGGTGACGGCGACGGCTACGGTGACGGTCACAGCGGCAGCTGCACCCACGGTCACACTCAGCGCCAACCCGACCTCGGTCTCATCCGGCGGCTCCTCAGTTCTCAGTGTCACGGCGACAAATGCCACCCAGGTAACGCTGGCTGGGAGTGACGGCACCAGCTACACGCTCGCAGCAACCGGCGGAACCCAGACGGTCAGCCCGGCCGCGAGCACAACGTACACCGCGACGGCACAGGAGCGGGTGGCAAGGTAGTGGCGACGGCCACCGTGACCGTGATCCCGCCGGGCAGTTTGCAGTCGGTCAGACCACGTGATTTTATGCTGCAGGAAAACCACACGCTTCGACAACTTACTTCGGCATGTTGAACCCGTACCGCGGCAAACGAACGGCTGGAACATCGGCGACGACGGAGCAAGTACAAGGTGGATGGAATCGACGATAAGCTGACAAAGATCAGCAATCAGAACGATGAAGGCACGACGTTCCCCCTGTTCAAGTTCACCAGCAGCTGCATCGACGACCTGACTTCGTCGTGGCTGGAGAGTTATGGGGATGTCAGCCGCTACGATTTCACTCCCCAGCGTTCGATTGTGATGGACGGCTTCGTCCACACCGCTGAGAACTTCGCGAAGAACTGTGCAAACGGAGTTAGAACGTGTTCCGGTACGTTTGATGGCGACCGGACGGGCCAGCGGGCCATGGGCTACTACGATCAGGATTTCCTGAACTACTACTACTACATGGCCTCGCAGTTTGCGGTCTCCGACCGCTGGTTCTCACCGGTGTCGAGCAAGAGTGTTCCCAACCGTATTGCGACGTTTACGGGCGGCACCGACGCAGGGCCTGGTCTTCGATCCCGGAAACGACGATCACCTCCCGCAGCTCAACATCCCAACCATCTTCGGGGAGCTCGATCAGGCAAAGGTCTCCTGGAAGATCTACTACACCGTGACACAGGGGGCCTGCCTGGACGCCGATGACTGCACCGGCGGTGCCTCTGCGCAATATCCAGCGACCGATTTCGGATATCTCACCTACTCCTATCAGTACCTCTATGAGAACCCGGCCGGCGATCCATGCACGGCACCAACACAGCCTTCGAGCGTCGTTGGCGATGCCTCGAACTCTTTCTGCGTTGATCCGAACCACATCGCGCCTCTGTCGACGTACTACACCGATGTGGCGAATGGTACGCTGCCCAGCTTCGCCTTTATCGAGGCAGGCTATGGTCAACAACGATGAGCACCCAGGCTCAGGACAGTCGATCCTGCTCGGGCAGCAGCAGGTCGCGAAAATGGTGAACTCGCTGATGGTCAGTCCGTCCTGGAAAGACTCGGTCTTCTTCCTCGCCTACGACGAAGGCGGCGGACCATACGACCACGTGCCACCAACTGCCGGCCACTCCAATGATCTAACCGATCCGATGGTCGGCGACGCACCGGTTGGCAGCATCCCGGACATTTCGACCATCTCCGTCAATGCGGACGGGTACTATCCGTGCGTGCCGACCGGAGGTTCGCCAACGCTGCATTGCGATCTGAACTCCGACGATCCTGGAGCTCACCCTGGTGATCTCGCTTCGATGAATGGTTTCGCCTCCCAGCTCGGCTTTCGGGTTCCGAACCTGATCATCTCTCCATTCACCCGGCAGCATTACGTCTCTCACGCTCCGATGGATCACACGGCCATCCTCAGGTTTGTGGAAACCCGGTTCATCGGAGGCTCCGTACATCTGACACCCCACGCCGGCGCGCAGCCGAACCTCCTAGACTTCTTCGACTTTGCGGGAACTCCCTGGGCAACTCCGCCCACGCCGCCGCAGCCTGTCTCGGCCACGTCGCTGGGCTACGACCCGTGCACTCCCAAGAGCTTCGCCCCCGCCGCGAGCCCTCACCCGTAACGGGTCGCGGGGGACAGCCGCCGAGCTATCACTCGACCGTGATGGCCATGGCCAGGTATCGCGATCCGTCGAAGCTGGCGGTGACCTTAACGTCGGATCCGTCGTGCAGATCGCGGCTCACAGGAAAGCGCGACGCATCGTAGACGATCTCGTGGCTCTCATTACTCTTCGGGTCGACGATGACCAGGCGCCCGGATTGCAGATCGAGAAACGACAGTCTCCCGCGAAAGGTAACGACAGAGCCCCGGGCTCGCCAGCACATCGACCTCCGTGGCTACACCGTGTCCACCGTGACCACCATTGAAGGTCACCTCGACCAGAGATCCGGGGGCAAAGTTGGACGGGTCATGTTGCTGTGCCGCGAGTGGATCCTCGTCCAGGCGCATCACCGGTGTACCGGTGGGTACGCGTAGCGTAATCGGCGTCTTCGATCCGGCTGCTCTGAGGGTGATCTCTCCGGTCTGACGGTCGTAGCTGACTACCTGCCCCTGGTACTGGCCCTCCGGCAGTTGCGACAACATGTGGATTCGGATCGCGAAAATGTTGGTACCGTCCAGCGTGGTCTCGATCGAGGCGTGATCTTCCGGGTGCAGCTTGAGCACTGGAATCCTCAGCCCGTCGCGGAAGACCTGGGTTCGTTCATCGAAGAGAATCCTCATCGAGCGGCCGCCAAAGACCTTGAGCATGAATTCATCACGTACCGGATCGACTTCGCGAATCTCTCCGCCGATCACCGTACTCTTGCCTCGAGGGATCGGCGGAAGAGCCGAGTGACCAGGCGCACTCGCCGAAGGAGGCGTTGCTTGCGCAAGCTTTTCATCCGTTGAGGAGGACTGAGCCGTGCCCAGGATGCTGAGCGTGACGGCAGCGAGAAAACAAACCATGGGCAGACCTGAGGACGAGCTTACCATCGCTTACGGGAACAACGACGCGGCAAAGGATCGCGTCACTTCCATTCTTCCCGGCAAAACAAGTTCAGCGCCATGCAACTTCTGTGGCGCAAAGACACACGACATGCATGCCTTTCGGTCGTTATAGTTGAAAGGTGAGCCGAACCCGCACGCCCGTTGCACACCACGCATTTGTTGCCGGGATCGGGCTTGTCTTTTGCGCAGTTCCCTCGGCAGTTCTTGCGAAGGATCTCAAGATCACAATTCCAAGGCACAGCCAGTTGACGCCGGTGCAGCGCCTCAATCGCGACGGTGTCGACGCTGTTCTGAAGCATCAGTATGAAAAGGCGGAAGGTCTCTTCTATAAGGCCTACCTCTACGATCCTGTCGATCCATTCACACTTACGAACCTGGGGTATGTTTCCGAACTGCACGGACAGCTGGATCGCGCAGAGAAGTTTTACAAGCTCGCAACGGAGCAGGGTTGTGAGGCCATCATCGATCGAAGCGATGCAAAGCAGTTGAAGGGAAAGCCGATGATGTACGCGCTCGGCACCTCAAAGGACACGCCGATGCGCGTGAATCGCCTCAACGTCCTGAGCATCGAGCTGCTCTCCCAGGACAGGGGCTTCGAGGCCGAGTCGCTCCTGAAAGAGGCGCTCGTCTTAAGCCCGCAGAATCCCTTCACCTTGAACAATCTCGGCGTGGCCGCGGAAGCCACCGGGGATCTCGAGAGTGCATTGAAGTATTACGATTCGGCATCGCTCTTGAGAGCTTCGGATCAGGTCGTGATCACGCCGCAGCGTTCGTGGAGAGGAAAGCCTGTCAGCGATCTGGCAGCCGAGAGTGCGAACAATCTGCGCAAGCGCATGGAGAAGATGGATCTCACCCATGTGCGTTCGACCATGCTGGCGATCCGCGGCGTATCTGCGGTCAACCGAAACGACTGGACCGAGGCCAAAAAAGACTTTCTCGAGGCTTATCCGCTCGACCCACAGAGCGCCTTTTCTCTGAACAATCGCGGCTATGTGGCGGAACACGACGGCGACCCAGAGACAGCGAAATTCTTTTATACCGCAGCTCAGCAAGCCGCCGATGCCGACGCACGTGTTGGCTCAGCGACTCAGGCCTCCGCGCAAGGTCAACACCTGGACACGGTGGCAGACGAGAGTTCGCAAAAGGTGGGCGACGAGATCGATGCGTACGTCCGGGAACGGCGACGGCAAAATGTTCCGCTCGAGCTGAGACGCAGAGATACCACCTCGAAAGAGCCGGAGAAGGCTCCCGCGAAGCCAACGTCGGAAGAGCCGTCCCCCACCTCTCCGCCCCAACAACCTCCGCAATAGTCCCCAAGGTATGGTCTCGAACATGTCGCAGTCAGCCGCTTCTCGTCTCCCGGCAGGGCCCATGGAGATACTCTCCTGTCTGCTGCTGTCATCGCCCGATGCCGACGGCTCGCTTACTTCTGTGGCCGCAGAACTTCGGAACATTGATCAGAAGAGCTTCGACGGCATGGTCGCACTGGCCCATTCCAACCATGTGATCGTGCGTGCTCTGGAGGTCTTCCGCCAGATCATGGTGGGTTCAGGCGACTACGTTCGTGCCGGATGGGCGGCGACTGCTGTCGCAGCCGAGCGCGCCCGTATCGTGAAGGCGATCGGATTTTTGAGCGTGATCTGCGCTGCATTCGATGACGAGGGTCTCGATGTCACGGTGATGAAGTCGCTCGATCACTGGCCCGACCTCGGCAGCGATCTCGATCTGTACAGTAATGCTCCGCCGCAGGCAATCTGCGCCCTGATGCAGAAGAGGTTCGGAGCGCAGATCGCGGCGCGAAGCTGGGGAGACAGGCTCGCAGGCAAGTGGAACTTCAATATCCCCGGATTGCCGGAACCCGTCGAGGTTCACATGCAGCGGCTGGGCCAGACTGGAGAGCAGCTCGTCCTCGCCTCGCGTCTGCCGGCGCGCGCTCGTTCTGTCGAGATTGAAGCCCACACGTTTCGTGTCCCCTCGGCGTCGGATCGCCTGATGATCTCGACGTTGCAACGCATGTATCGCCACTTCTATTTCCGTTTGTGCGATGTCGTCGATTCGGCTGCACTGGTATCTGCCGGGGAGATCGATTTCGACGATCTGCGGACCTCGGCTCAGGCGGCCGGAATCTGGGAAGGCGTCGCGACGTACCTTGTCATCGTCTCGGACTACGTCCGGCGCTACGGGAACGCGGGTCTCGCGTTACCCGGGTCCGTCACCGATACCGCGCGTTTCACCGGAGATGTGGTGTACTTCAGCCGAGGATTTCTCCGGGTTCCGATTCTGCCGCAGTCGGCCGGGCTGTATCGCTCGCAATTACTGGGATTGCTGCGGAAGCGGGAACTGCACAACAGCGCAAGACTTGGGTTGCTGCCATGGCTCGCAACCGCTGCCGCTGTCGGTCACAAGGTTACCGGCAGTGACAAGGGTATCTGGTAGCTCCTGAGGGATCGCCCACGCGCCGCACCCGGCACGTCCTGGACGACATAGCTGGTTCTCGTGGCGAGCTTCGCCCCAGGCTTGCCGAGTCACGAGCACTCGCACCGTGAGTCGATTCTCGAAAGCGATGTTCGGGAACTCCTCCTAGAACAGCCGCGGAAGCCCCTGCACTCCATGCGAGCAACAGACTCCCATCGCCGTTACCAGGTACATGCACCAACGGAAAAGAAGACGCATAGCGCAGCCTCCTTCTAAACCTCGCGCCATTTTCTATTCCCCGCCAGCATCGATTGTCAAGAGATGCCCTAGCCCGCTCGACTCCTATCTGGTTCGACATTGATGTCAACACGCACTACCCTTGATTCCGTTCCCATCCGCCGGAGATCACCCGCATGACACGCAACACTCGCCTGACACTAGCCGCAGCATCGCTGTTCCTCGCCTTTCCAATCGCGCACGCGCAGACCTCCGCAGGCGCCTCCGCCCACGGCATCGCGACTGCCAACATCGACACCTCCGTCAAACCCGGCGACGACTTCTACCATTACGCAAATGGGGCCTACATCAAGCGGACCACCCTTCCTCCCGACCGCGCCTCGCTCGGCGTCTTCAATACGCTGGCCGACCAGTCTTTCAAGCAGGTCGCCTCCATCATCGAAGATGCCGCCAAGTCAGCTGCGGCCTCGACGCCTCCCGCCAACAACGCCGCCGCCAATCCCGATCAGAAGAAGATCGCCGACCTTTATCGCTCCTACATGAACGAGCCCGCGATCGAAGCGCAGGGCCTCGCCGCCCTCAAGCCCAGGCTCGCCGAGATCGAAGCGATCAAAACTCCGCACGACCTCGCCGCAGCTCTCGGCGCCTCCATTCGTGCCGACGTCGACGCCCTCAACAACACCAACTTCCACACTCCGAACATCTTCGGCCTATGGGTCGCACCCGGCTTCAACGACCCCGACCACTACGCGCCCTATCTCCTCCAGGGTGGTCTTGCGCTCCCCAACCGCGACTACTATCTCACCGGCTCGCCACATATGCAGGAGATCCGCACCGCCTACAAGACCCACATTGCCACCATGCTCTCGCTCGCTGGCCTCCCGGATGCAGATGCCCGCGCCACACGCATTCTCGCCCTCGAAACCGCGATCGCGAAAGTGCAAATCTCGCTCGCCGACAGCGAAAACATCGAGCACGCCAATAACCCGTGGTCCACCGCGGATTTCACAACGAAGGCCCCCGGCCTCGACTGGCCCACGTTCTTCGCGGCAGCCAAGCTCGATCAGCAGACGTCCTTCATCGTCTGGCAGCCCACTGCCTTCACCGGCGAGTCCGCCCTGGTCACCTCTCAGCCCCTCGACGCCTGGAAGGACCTCCTCGCCTATCACCTCATCGAAGCGAACGCCACCGGCTCCTCGAAAGCACTTGCCGACGAGCGTTTCAACTTCTTCGGCCACACCCTATCCGGCACGCCGGCTCAGCGTCCGCGCGACTTCCGCGGCGACGTCCTCGTCTCAACCCTTCTCGGCGACGCCGTCGGCCAGATCTACGCGCAGCGCTACTTCTCGCCCGAAGCCAAAGCGCAGGCCGAGGCCCTCGTCGCCAATCTCCTCGCCGCCTTCCGCCAGCGCCTCGAAGACCTGACCTGGATGGCGCCCGCCACCAAGAAAGAAGCGCTCGCGAAGCTCGGCACCCTCGAGGTCTCGCGTCGGCTACCCCAATCACTGGCGCTCCTACGCCGCGCTCGAGATCAAGCCCGACGACCTCTTCGGCAATCTCTATCGCGCCAGCCTCTTCGAGTACGGCTACAGCCTCGGCCGCATCGGCAAGCCCGTCGACCGCAAGGAGTGGTGCATGACACCGCAGACCGTCAACGCCGTCAACCTCCCGCTCGACAACGGCCTCAACTTTCCCGCCGCCATCCTCCAGCCGCCGTTCTTTGATCCCAAGGCCCCCGCCGCCGCCAACTACGGCGCCATCGGCTCCGATCATCGGCCACGAGATCTCCCACACCTTCGACTCCGAGGGCGCGGCCTTCGACTCTAAAGGCCGCGTCCGCAACTGGTGGACTCCCGAAGACCTCGCCCATTTCAACGCCGTCACCGCCGCCCTCGCCGCGCAGTACGACACCTATGCTCCCTTCCCCGACCTCCACGTCAACGGCCGCCAGACCCTCGGCGAAAACATCGCCGACGTCGCCGGCCTCACCACCGCGCTCGACGCCTTCCACGCCTCGCTGAAAGGCACAACGGCGCCGGCATTCCCGGCCCGGCAGGCGCCGGCAACCTGGGTCCAGACCAGCAGTTCTTCATCGCCTTCGCCCAGAACTGGGCCTCGGTCACCCGCGACGCCGCCCTCCGCCAGCAGATCCTCACCGACCCCCACGCCCCCGGTCAGTACCGCGCCGACACCGTCCGCAACCTCGACGACTGGTACAAGACCTTCCCCATCCAACCCACCGACAAACTCTACCTGGCACCCAAAGACCGCGTCCGCATCTGGTAAGTAAAGGCCACAGTCGCGCCGTCATCTCGACCGGAGGCGGCCTCTTTGCCTTCGCTCTACACCGTGCCGTAGTGGAGAGCCCCTGTATTTCGCTCTCCACCCCTCAACCCAAAACACTTGATAAGCTATCCACACAATACACCTTCCCCTAAGCAGGCAGATGCTAGGCTCCCCCATCCTCGACGTAGCCATCGGCATGGCGTTCATCTATCTGCTCCTCAGCTTGATCGCCTCCGCGGTCCAGGAGCTGCTCTCCTCGCTCGTCGAGACCCGCTCCGCCAATCTCTATAACGGCATTCGCAGCCTCCTCTCCGGAGACACCAGGCTCGTCAAGCTCCTCTACAGCCACGGTCTCATCGCCGGCCTGTATAAGAACCCCAACCAGGACTTCGCGGGCCTTGGACGAAGCTGGTGCAGCCACATCCGAACCGCACTTCAACCCATCATCGGGATCCGCCGCATCGCCCCACCCGCTGCCGACGAGCCCACTTCGGACCCGCTCCTGCTCCCCGCCTACATTCCCGCTCGCACCTTCGCCCTCGCTCTCATGGACCTCCTCAACCGGCTCAGGTCCAGCGGCAACGGCATCATGCGCAGCATCGACGAAACCCTCCGCTCCGGCACGGAGGACGGCAAGGTTCACGTCGCCATCCAGGCCCTCGCTCTCCGTGCAGGCGATGACCCCGAAGTCTTCCAGACCTATCTTGAAGACTGGTACAACGACGCCATGGACCGTGTCTCCGGTTGGTATAAAAAGCACGTCCAGAACATCCTGCTCGTCGTCGCCGTCCTCCTCTCGGTCACCTTCAACGTCGATTCCATCCGCCTCGGTCGCACCCTCTGGATCGAACCCACACTTCGCCAGACGCTCGCCACCACAGCCAACGTCTACGTCCAGCACCCACCCGCCTCGGCCGTACCCACCGGTGATCCTGGAAAGGATCTCAACGCCACCGTCGACGCCTTTAACCAGGTCAGCGGGAACCTCAACCTCCCGGTTGGCTGGCACCGCACCCTGCCGCAGTACTGGAACACCGTAACCCATCCCACCTGGGACCTGCTGAGATCCGTGCTCCAGGCACTCGTCGGCTGGATCATCACCGCTGCCGCCCTCTCCTTCGGAGCCCCTTTCTGGTTCGACACGCTCAATCGCTTCATGATCGTGCGCGGAACCATCAAGCCAAGAGAGAAGAGCGCAATCGATCCGCCGAAAGATTGACCACACGGCGCCGGACGTTTACTCAGCGCCCTGCTTCTTCTCCTTCCGAAACAGGTCCAGACCGAACTTCGGCGACCCCTTCGTCCCGCTGATCTTGATCGGGATCTCCGCCCCCGCACCATGCTTGTGGAAGAAAGGGTCCACCGGCTTCAGCAGCAGGCTCTTCCACCACGAACCCACCATCTGCGATAGCTTCGCCTCCGTCCTCACCTTGCCTTCGAAATCGAATTGGCTCCCGTCCAGCGTATACACCCCGGTCAAGGCCACCCTCGCCCCTGGCATCGCATAGTCAAGGTCACGGAACCGCAGTCGCCCGGCACTCAGATCGTAAGCTCCCTCCATACGCGAACGCACATCCTCCGCTCCCGGCTTCGCCTCATTCGGCTTTCCTTGTGCTCGCAGGCTCAGCATATCGACTTTGTCCTGCACACCCGGATTCGAAAAGTGAATTGTCCGCAGGGTGAACTCCCCACGAAGCCTCAGCTTTCGCGTTACGCTCTCTTTCCCGGGAGGAATATGCAGCTTTGTCTTCATCCCGATCCGCGCCGTCATCACCACCGGGTTAGTCCTTATCGCCAGCAGCAGGAAATCCTCCAGGTGCCCGTTCGGCACACGGACATCGAGATCGATCGTGTGGCCCACGCCGCGCTCGTTCGTCACCGCGCCAGAGCACGTAAAATCTGTCCGCCCCAGGCGAGCTTGCACCGGTTGGAGATACGTATCCCCGCTCGTCCCATCCACGATCGCGTGAAACCGCGTGTGCAGCGGCATCGGGCGGTTCGCCGTGTCCAGCGAGAAATTCGGAACATCCGCAGTCCCGTCCACATCCATCCTGTCCAGCTGTCCCCGGAACGTCCCCTCTGACCCCAGCATTCCCCCAACACCCTTGATCGGATTCAGGTCCGCATGGTCGAACGTGTACCGGCCCGTAACCGCTGAGTCGCCCGGACTATCCGTCTCCCAGGGCCCAAAAGCCCCGCTCGCATGGATCTCCCCTCTCGGAATCGCATTCTCAATCCTCGCGTCATACTGCCACGGAGAGTTCGGCCCCACATCACGCATCTCGATGTGCTGCAGCGCAAAGCTCTTCGGCTCTTTGCCCGGCCTCAACGTCCCGATCACCAGGCGCGAGTCGTCACACACAATCTCGCCCACCACAATCTTCATCTTTCCCCGGTGCCGCTCCCCATGATCTCGCGACCGTATCTCCCGCGGCGGAACGCTGATTGCCATGCCCGCGACGTGCACACGGTCCACATGCATCGGCTTGAAAAACAACCCCAGGAGCCCCGCATGGAAACCAAACTGCCGGATCGCTATCAGCGGGGTCGTCGCACCGGCCGCCACGGCATCGTCCGGCGCGAAAATACGCAACCCCTCCCCCGATACCTGCAGGCCATGCAGCACCGAGACGTCAACCCTGTCCAGCTCAACCCGGCCGTCGAACCTCGCGCTCAGCGTCTCGACCACGCGGCCCTTCAGGATCGGTCCCGCCTGCCGCACCACTACCTCGCCCACCACCACCAGCACACCCATGGCGAGCAAAGCAGACCACACGACCCAGGTCCACGCCCTGCGCCCGCGTCCAGGGTGTTCCATAGATAACCCGTTGGCGCCGATCACTCTCGCCAAAGAAAACTCCGAAACCTCGAAGTGACCCACACTCAAGCGATCAAAGTCTACGCTCTTCGGTTTCGGATCCCGAGACCAGGACGTCGTACCCGCGCTCATCCGCGAGATCCGCGGTCCTCTTTTACCCTACCGGCCACCCCAGAGATCAAGTCAGATCGTCCGTATCAAACACCGGCACCTTGCGCCCCAGCGCCGAGACATCCCGGACATCCGTCACCAGGCTCTCGACCACCTCGTTCACCTCGTCCACATCCGCCGTCGCCGACATCACCTTATCGCCGCGATCCGCTTCGAGGCTCTCCAGCAGCACCGTCGCATGCGCCACAGCCACATGGTCCTGGTTCAATCCCTCGGGCGTCTTCGCCTTGATGCCCACATCCCCCGGCTTCACCCCCAGCAGCTCCGCCACCGATTCCCGCAGCTCCCCCGCAATCGGCACAATCTTCGGCTGCGCCATCACCAGCACCGTATCGACATTCACGATCTTGTACCCCGCCGTCGGAATCTCTTCAAGCGCCGTCCGCAGAAACAGGCTCGAAGCCGCACCCTTCCACCGCGGATCGCTCGGCGGAAAGAACGTGCCGATATCCCCGGCCGACACCGCGCCCAGCAGCGCATCCGTAATCGCATGCAGCAGCACATCGCCATCCGAGTGCCCGGCCAGCCCCTCCGTATGCTCAATCGCCATGCCCGCCAATCACCAGCGGCACACCCGCCTTGAACGCATGCGAATCAAACCCATACCCAATCCTCAAACTCATCGCATCGCCTCCAATGAGTCGACCGCGGATAGACGCGGATCAACGCGGATACTTTTAGCCTGGTTCTCGAGCACGAGGCGCTTGAACTGCGGTCGCGGGCCAAACACGCTGAGCACAACATCAGTCACATCCGCATGAAGTTCCCGAAAATCACCCTTCCCCTGCATCTGATCCGCGCTCATCCGCGTCCATCCGCGATCGCTTGCAGATAAAACTCCGCCAGGTCCAGATCCCCCGGCTGCGTCACCTTGAAGTTCCGCGCCGACCCCGGCACCACCGCCACCTCAATCCCCGCCCGCTCCAGCAGACTCGCCTCATCCGTCCCCGCAAACTCGTCCGCCTCCGCCTCACGAAACGCGCGCCGCAGCAGCCCCGACAGCGCACCCTGCGGAGTCTGCGCATGCACCACCCGCTCCCGTCGGAATCGTCGCCGTCACGATCGCCCCATCCGCCGTCCGCTCCACCTGCTTGATCGTATCCACCGCCGGCATCCCCACAATCGCCGCCCCATGCCGCGCGATCGCATCGATCGTCCGTTCAATCGTCGCCGGATCGATCAGCGGCCGCACCGCATCATGCACCAGCACCACATCGTCCTCTTCACACTCCAGCGCCGCCAGCGCATTGCTCACCGACTCCTGCCGGTTGTCCCCGCCCTCCACCATATGCACCCGCGGCCCCAGCTTGTACTCCGCAATCTGCGCCTCCACCCGCTCCCGCTCCGTGCGCCCGCACCGCGACACACACCGCATCCACCTGCGGCACCGCCAGAAACGCCCGGACCGGGTGCACCAGCACCGGTACCCCGCCGATCTCCATAAACTGCTTCGGCGCAACGCCGCCGGGCAAACCCGCGGCCATCCGCGTTCCAATTCCCGCTGCCGGAAGAATCACAAAAACTCGCATAGCCCACGAAGTATAGCAAGCTCGACGCTCGGCGCTGGCGTCTAACGCGCCCGGTAGGCGTTGATATACTCCTGGCGCGACCCGAACCGATCTCCCTGCGCGTCTTCCTCAATCATAAAAAAGCACTCGCGCCAAAGCCTGTCGAGAAAGGCATACTCGACCAGGAATCGATCGAGCTCAGGATTCACATAGAGCAGGTATACCTCGCGCGGCTCGCGCTTCAGCGACTCCCGCAGTCCAGCCAGAAACCGCATCCATCACGGGCTTCGCGAACGGATGATACATGATAGATAACCAGCGGCCCATCCGGCAGCGCAAAGCGTGTCGCATCCCCCGCCAGGGCCTCCACCGGGACATCCAGCCGCCACTCCGCCCGAAACCGCTGGAGGTTTTCCGAAGCCACCCGCGTCAACTCCGGTGACAGCTCCCAGCCGACGATCCGGGCGAACGGGTACTGCAGCGCCAGCATCAGCGCCCTTCCCTTTCCGCAGCCCACATCCACAAACGTGTAGTCGGGCCACTTGAGATCGAGCCGGTCCAAAGCCTGCCAAAACGTCGAAGGAGCTATCCCGTAGTATCCGGTCGACCAGTAATGTGCCGAATCTCCCGAGCCCAGTTCCTCACCCCAGACCAGTCCGCCTGTCTCAACCCCGTACTGCTCATCGAACGGATGAACCTCTCTATGCGTTATCGCGACCAGGTGATTCAGCCGCCGTGTTTTGGGCCCGGCGCGCCAACCTTGTTCTGACCTGCCGCAACACCTCGGCAAAAAATCCCAACCAACCGCGATTTACAATCCAATGCCGAAGCCTCCTCACCACTGCCTTGCGCATGGATCCGCTCCTCCTCGCAGAAGCATACGGTGCACGGAGGCGGTAGATCACACAAACTCGTACACCATACGAGCGAGACCTACACTGCTACCAGCATGCCCGCACCTCCCCAGCTCGCCTTTGACCGAACCCACATCCACCCCGGCGACCGCATCTGCGTCGCCGTCTCCGGCGGAGCCGACTCCGTCGCCCTCCTCCTCGCCCTCCACGCCGCCAACTCGAGTCCACGCGAGCCCTCGGCATCGGCCTCTCCGCCGTCCACATCCACCACGGCATCCGCGGCGAAGAAGCCGACGCCGACCAGCGATTCGTCCAAGAGCTCTGCGCCGCCTCGACATCCCCCTCCACCTCCACCAGCGCCGACGTGCCCGCCCGCGCCGCAGCCCGCTCCGGCGAAACCCTCGAAGAGGCCGCCCGCAACGCTCCGCTACGAGATCTTCCGCACCCTCCTCCACTCCGGCGAAGCCGACGCCATCCTCACCGCCCACACCCTGGACGACCAGGCCGAGACCGTCCTCATGAAGCTCCTTCGCGGCGCCTGGACCGAAGGCCTCGGCGGCATCCACCCCCTCGTCATCGTACCCGTTCCCGCCAACCCCGCCGGCACGCATCCTCCGCCCTCTCCTCAGCACCCGCCGCGCCGAGATCGAAGGCTTACCTCCACTCCCTCAACCAGCCCTGGCGCGAAGACTCCTCCAACGCCGACCCAGCCTTCACCCGCAACCGCCTCCGCCACGAGCTCCTCCCGCAGCTCCGCGAGCTTCAACCCCAACCTCGACCAGACCCTCGCCAACCTCGCCGAGCTCGCCCGCGAAGACGAGGCCCGCTGGCAGGCCGAGCTCGCCCGCATCCTCCCCAGCTCCTCCTTCCCGGCAAACCCGTCCGCGGCGGCGGCCGCTCCGTCAGCACACGCCCTGGCGAGGCCTCCGTCGCCATCGAGATCGAACGCCTCCGCACCGCTCGACCCAGCCCTTCGCCGCCGCGTCCTCCGCGCCGCCGCCCGCCAGCTCGGAGCCCGCCTCAGCTTCGACGAGACCTCCCGCCTGCTCGCCCTCTGCGGCTTTCTCGACCATCCCCACCGTCGCCGCCCGAACCCGGCAGCGTCGCTCCGCCTCTCCGGCGACCTCCGCGCCGAGCGCTCCCCCCGCGAGCTCCGCCTTACGCTCGCAGCCCAGGCCCATCACCGAATCTGCAACCATGGCCCTTTAGTTGCATCAACATTCACGAGCTCACTCTCACCGAATCGCGTCAGTCAGGGAGTAGAATCTCAATCACCTGACGGTAAGGGCGGTTGCGGCCACCCGGGACTCGTACCAGGACCTCCGGCACCTTCTCTTCGCAACCATCGTCTAACAGAAGTAAGCACGGCCTGCCTTGCAGTCCGCAGCCGGAGCCTGACATCGCCGATCACGACTCAAGGGTCGTTGCAGGCTGGAAATGAGGAAATTCGCTTGAACTCGACCGTCAAACAGATTCTGATCTGGGTCTTCATGATCACCTGCCTCGTCTTCCTCTGGCAGTTCGTCGTCAAGAGCACAGGCGCCGGGCAGGACAAGAGCATCAGCCTCACCGAGCTGCTCAACGACGCCGAGAGGGCAAGATCGGCGACGTCATCGTCAACGGCGCCGAGGTCACCGGTCACTACCGCGACGAGCAAGACCCAGTTCCACACCACCATCCCGGCCAACTACCCGGACATGTACAAGACGCTGCGCGATCACGGCGTCAACATCACCATCAAGGACCAGAACTCCAACGTCTGGCTCGACGCCTGCTCATCCAGCTCGCCCCGTTCGCCCTCCTCCTCGGCCTCTGGTTCTTCCTCCTGCGCCAGATGCAGTCCGGCGGCAACAAGGCCATGAGCTTCGGCAAGATCCGCGCCCGCCTGCTCTCCATGCAGCAGAAGAAGATCACCTTCAAGGACGTCGCCGGCGTCGATGAGGCCAAGGAAGAGCTCAAGGAGATCATCGAGTTCCTCCGCGAGGCGCAGAAGTTCCAGCGCCTCGGCGGCCGCATCCCCAAGGGCGTCCTGCTCGTCGGACCTCCGGGCACCGGCAAGACCCTGCTCGCCCGCGCCGTCGCCGGCGAAGCCAACGTTCCCTTCTTCTCCATCTCCGGCTCGGACTTCGTCGAGATGTTCGTCGGCGTCGGCGCCAGCCGCGTCCGCGACCTCTTCGAGCAGGGCAAGAAGAACGCCCCCTGCATCATCTTCATCGACGAGATCGACGCCGTCGGCCGTCACCGCGGCGCAGGCCTCGGCGGCGGACACGACGAGCGCGAGCAGACCCTCAACCAGCTTCTCGTCGAGATGGACGGCTTCGAAGTCCAACGACGGCGTCATCCTCATCGCCGCCACCAACCGCCCCGACGTGCTCGATCCCGCGCTGCTCCGCCCCGGCCGCTTCGACCGCCGCGTCATCGTCGATCGTCCCGGACATCCGCGGCCGCGAAGAGGTCCTCCGCGTCCACTCCAAGAAGGTCCCCATGGCCGAGGACGTCAACCTCAACGTCCTCGCTCGCGGCACACCGGGCTTCTCCGGCGCCGACCTCGCCAACATGGTCAACGAGGCCGCCCTCACCGCCGCCCGCTTCAACCGCAAGTCGGTCCACATGTACGACTTCGAAGTCGCCAAGGACAAGGTCCTGATGGGCGCCGAGCGCAAGTCCATGCTGCTCACCGACGACGAGAAGCGCGACACCGCCTACCACGAGGCCGGCCACGTCCTCGTCGCCGCGCTGCGCGAGCACTCCGACCCGCTCCACAAGGTCACCATCATCCCGCGCGGCATGGCCCTCGGCGTCACCGATGCACCTGCCCGAAGAGGACAAGCACACCGTCACCAAGGACTATCTCGAAACCCAGCTCGCCATCCTCATGGGCGGCCGCTGCGCCGAAGAGATCTTCATGAACCGCCAGACCACCGGCGCCGGCAACGACATCGAGCGCGCCACCGAACTCGCCCGCAAGATGGTCTGCGAGTACGGCATGAGCGACCTCGGCCCGCTGACCTACGGCAAGAAGGAAGAGCAGATCTTCCTCGGCCGCGAGATCGGCCAGGCCCGCGACTACTCCGACGACACCGCCAAGCAGATCGACGCCGAAGTCCGCAGCTTCGTCGACGCCGGCTACAAGTCGGCCTACACCATCCTCGAGGCCAACCAGGACATCATGCACCGCATGGCCGCCGCCCTGCTCGAGCGCGAGACCCTGGACGCCGCCGAGATCAAGCTGATCATCGAAGGCAAGGAACTGCCCGCCGTCACGCTCCGCCGCTCGCCGGCGCCGACACCGGCACCGGCGGCGACACCCAGAAGGTCCTCAAGCCCGAAGCCGGCCGCAAGCCCGGCTTCGGCGAAGGCCAGCACCTCCCCCGCATAACATCGGCAAGCGTTTCAACCACTTGAAAGGGCAGCCTCCGGGCTGCCCTTTTCCGCGCCTCGTCCCACGCCTTCTCTGGCACACTGCCTCCATGTCCATGCCCAATCTCCTGCTCCGCCTGGAAGACCTCTTCATCCTCATCGCTAGTCTCGTTCTATTCCGGCATCTCGATGGCCGCTGGGCTTTGTTCGCCCTGCTCTTCCTCGCGCCGGACCTCTCCATGCTCGGCTATCTCGCTAACCCGCGTCTCGGCTCGATCCTTTACAACCTCGTCCACAGCTACTCCACAGTTCTGCTTCTGGCTCTGCTCGCCGCTGTGATCACAAGATCATCCTGGCTGCCGTGGCTCTGCCTTCTCGCAGCCCACATCGGCTTCGATCGAATGCTGGGTTACGGGCTCAAATACCCCAGCGCGTTCAAAGACACCCACCTCCAGCGCGTCTAATACCATCGAACCTGGCCCGCATGCGCCTCCTTCACCTCGCTCCACTCCTTCTCTTCGTCCTCACCGGCTGCGGCTACCACACCGCCGGCTCCGCCACCCACATCCCCGCCGACGTCCGCACCCTCGCCGTGCCCATCTTCACCACCCACGCCCAGGCCTACCACACCGAGATGGCCTTCACCCAGGCCGTCATCCGCGAGCTCAACACCCGCACCCGCTACCGCGTCCTCAACTCCGCCTCCGCCGACGCCGACGCCACCCTCACCGGCACCATCCTCTCCCAGACCGCCGCCCCCCTCACCTACGACTCCACCAGCGGCGAGACCTCCAGCTATCTCCTCACCATCACCGCCAAGGTCCTCCTCACCGCCCACGACGGCCGCGTCCTCTACCAGAACGACGCCCTCGTCTTCCGCGAGCAGTACCAGTCCACCCAGGACCTCTCCGGCTTCATCCAGGAGGACACGCCGCCGTCCAGCCGCGTCTCCCGCGACTTCGCCCAGGCCGTCGTCAGCGATATGCTGGAGTCCTTCTAATGCGTCAAGTCCCACAGCTCCGATCCCACCACAGATCCGGGTGCCCCACTCTATCGCCTGCGCAAGTCGGTGCATCCCGATAGGCTGTGCCCGTAACGCTGTTGCAACTGCTCACTCCGCGGCCGGTCTCCGCTAGATGCCCACGTCCCTCCGCAGCTTCGCCTCCACCGACCGCTTCATCGCCGAGATCGCCTCCCCTCCAGCTCCGCCCCGGCTACGTCCTCCTCGGCGACGAGACCTTCCTCTACGACCGCTGCCGCAAAGCCGTCCTCGCCACCCTCGCCCCGCCCGAGACCCGCGACTTCTGCCTCCACGACCTCGACCTCGCCGAAACCACCATCTTCGAAATCCTCGACCGCGCCCAGACCCCCTCCCTCATGGCGCCCTTCCAGGTCTTCTTCGTCCGCAACCTCAAGAGCCTCTACACCCGCGGCGCCAAAAAAGAAGAGTTCGCCGCCATCGACGCCTACTTCCGCTCGCCCAACCCGCAGGCGCTCCTCCTCTTCGTCGCCGACCACCTCCGCATCCCCACCGACCTCCGCCGCATGGACTATCAGGACAAGGAGCGCTACGACCGCATCCGCGAGACCCTCGGCGACTGGTGCGGCATCGTCGAGCTCGCCCGCGTCGACGAGGCCGACGCCGTCAAATGGGTCATCGACCACCGCCGAAGCCCGCAGCGTCCAGCTTCGACCCCGACGCCGCCCGCGAACTCGTCGACGCCCTCGGCGCCGACATGATGCTCATCGCCAGCGAGCTCGAAAAGCTCCTCCTCTACGTCGACCGGCCAGCAACGAAGCCGCATCACCCTCGGCGACGTCGAAACCATGGTCCTCGCCGCCAAGCAGCGCTCCCTCTACGAGCTCACCGACGCCATCTCCGCCACGCGACCGCCCCCGCGCCGTCGCTCCTCCTCCACGGCCTGCTCAACGCCTCCGACGGCGGCGAAGACGCCGCCATCGGCCACCTCTACATGCTCGCCCGCACCTTCCGCCAGATGCTCATCATCCTCGAGAAAAACGTGCGCGACTCCCGCGCCATCTGGCAGGCGCTCTGGCAGGGCTTCCGCATGCCGCCCTTCGCCGCCGACGACCTCATCCGCCAGGCCCGCCGCTACAAATCCCGCCGCGACCTCACCCGCGCCCTCCGCCTCATCGCCCGCGCCGACCTCGAACTCCGCTCCTCCCCGCCCGACAAGCGCCTCGTCCTCGAGCGCCTCGTCCTCGCCCTCGCCACCGAACCCAAGCTCTCCGCCTACGAACCCTCCCACCAGTTCGCCATGGAGCTCTAAAGGCTGCCTCGCTTTTTTCAAAATTGGCCGCGCCTGTCCAACAACTCCGCAGCCTTTTCGCGCTCATCAAAGCCCATCTCCCCATCTCCGTTGCCCGCTGCGCAACGCCGCCCGCGCCGCTCACAACTAACTCTCTAGACGCATGCGCAACCGCTGATCTACCGCGGCGATGGGCACGCACCTCAGGAGATCTATCCCATGAAAATGCAAAGCATCGACGACCTTCTCTACACCGGTCTGACCTACGTTCAGGATTTCGAAAAGCAGATCGCTCAGCAAGCCTCCAGGATGGCCAAAGCCTCCTCGAACCCCGACCTCAAGCAGGCTTTCGAGAAGACCGTAAGCAAGAGCGACGAGTACGCTCAACGCATCCAGGGGACCTTCCGGGCCCTCGGAAAGGAGCCGAAGACCAACAACAACGGCATCGCCAAGGCCATGATCGAGGAGGTCGAAAACATGATCTCCAACACCGATCCTTCGCCCGTCCGCGACGCTGCCTTAATCGTCGCTGCCAACCAGCAGCAGCTTTATCGCGTGGCCGCTTATGGCTCCCTCCGCACCTATGCCGAGATCCTTGGCAAGTCCGACGCCGTCAGCGAGCTCCAGAAGAACCTCGAAGACAGCAAAGGCGGCGACGAGAAGCTCACCCGCATCGCGGAAACCCAGGTCAACCAGCAGGCCGCTCAGGGGCAAACAGTCAACGCGTAATCACCAGCCCTCCCCGGCAGCACACCGACGGCCAGCCGCCCAGGCTGGCCGTCTCTTCTCAGAGAAGCCCCTCATGCATCTCACCGGGAGAGAGCGTCGAAAGGAGTCCATCCTTGAAACTTCTTGTCATCGGAGCCGCAGGAAGGACCGGCCAGGCCATCGTTGAGCAGGCCCTTGCGCTGGGCCACCAGGTCACCGCCTTTGTCCACGACCGCGAGCACTACAAGGAGCCCGCAGGCCTGGAACGCGTCGTCGCCGGCGACATCCAGAACCCCACCATGGTCGCCAAGGCTATGGAGGGGCAGGAAGCCGTACTCGACGCCCTGGGCGGCCATCTCCCTTTTCTTAACACCACCCTCGAAACCGACTCCGCCCGCATCGTCCTCGATTGCATGCGCGCAACCGGCGTCCGCCGCCTGATCATCGTCTCCACCATCGGCGAGGGCCACAGCATCGCCAACGTGCACTCCTTTTACAAGCACCTCATCATGCCCACATTCCTTCGTGGTGCCATGAAGGATAAGGCGGGCATGGAAGCGGTAGTAGAAGAGAGCGACCTTGACTGGATCATCGTTCGCCCCGCCGGTCTGACCAACGGCGAGGCGAAAGGAGATATCCGCATCGTAGACCCCGAATCTGCCGAGAAGGTCAGCTTCATTACCCGTGCCGACGTCGCTGCGTTTATGCTGCAGCAACTCACCAGCACGCAGTACCTCCACCAGGCCGTCGGCATCGCCAACCCATAAGGCCACACGTCTCAGGCAGCGATCCTTGTACTCAGCACGACAGGAGCCCGGCGAATTGCCGGGCTCTTCGCTTTGATCGGTATAAGATGCCGAGGTACGGACCTAACTGACGTATTTCGAATGTTTGCGCAGTTTTGACCGGGAGGGGAAGGGTACACCACATGCATCACCGCAGCTTGGTTCACGCCGCCGCCCTGGGCCTCGTCGCCGCCATCTTCTCCGGCGCCATGGACGCCCAAATCCTCACCCCGCTTACCCGCCCCACCGACGCCCCCGTCATCACCCCGAACAAGCTTTCCACCTTCACCGACCCCATCAGCCACGCCCCGGTAGCCTGGGAGGCCCTTCACACCTTCAACCCCGCCGCCATCGTCCGCGACGGCAAAATCGTCGTCCTCTACCGCGCCGAAGATAACTCCGGTGAGATGAAGATTGGCGGACACACCTCCCGCCTCGGTCTCGCCACCAGCACCGACGGCCTCACCTTCATCCGGGAGCCCGAGCCCGTCTTCTATCCCGCCGAAGACGCCCAGAAGTCCCGCGAGTGGCCCGGCGGCGTCGAAGACCCACGCCTCGTCCAGTCAGAAGACGGCACCTACGTCCTCACCTACACCCAGTACAACCACCAAACCTACGACATCGGCATCGCCAGCTCGCCCGACCTCCACCACTGGACCAAGCACGGCCCTGCCTTCCTCGGTGCCGCCGGAGGCAGGTACGACCACCTCCAGTACAAGTCCGGGGGCATCGTCACCCGCCTCGCCCCCACCCCAGCCAATCCCGACCGCATCACAGCCGCCAGGATCAACGGCACCTACTGGATGTACTGGGGAGAGGGCGCCATCCACCTCGCCACCTCCCCGACCTCATCCACTGGACACCCGTCGAAGACCCCGTCACCCATCAGCCCGTCGAAGTCCTCACCAAGCGCCCCGGCCACTTCGACTCCGGCTTCCCCGAAGTCGGCCCTCCACCGCTCCTCACCGCCACCGGCATCCTCGTGCTCTACAACGGCAAGAACGACCCCACCCACGGCGACGCCAAATTAGGCCCCAACGCCTACGCCGCCGGCCTGGCCACCTTCGACCCCAACAACCCCGCCCACCTCCTCACCCGCACCGAAGACCCCATCCTCAAGCCCGAGCAGCCCTTCGAAAAGACCGGCCAGTACGCCGCCGGCACCACCTTTGCCGAGGGCCTCGTCCACTTCCGCAACCGCTGGTTCCTCTATTACGGCTGCGCCGACTCCGCCGTGGGCGTCGCCGCCACTGAGCCGAACCCTTGATCCGCGCATAAAAACACTGTGGCATTTCATCTCGTAATTGGTTCTTGCCGCTGTTTGTCTTACGCCGTCATCCTGAGCGCAGCGAAGGACCCCTGTATCTTGCCCGCAACGCCCACCTCTCACCGCAATCCCACGCCGCCCTGCTACCCTAAACCCTGACCCATGACCCCAGACACGCCCGCCACAAGTACCCCCGAGACCCGCGTCCGCGTCGCCCCCTCTCCCACGGGCGACCCCCACGTCGGCACCGCCTATATCGGCCTCCTCAATTACATCTTCGCCCGCCAGCGCGGCGGCAAATTCGTCCTCCGCATCGAGGACACCGACCGCGCCCGCTTCGTCGCCACCTCCGAGGGCATGATCTTCGACGCCCTCCACTGGCTCGGCCTCAACTGGGACGAGGGCCCCGATTGCGGCGGCCCCTACGGACCCTACCGCCAGTCCGAACGCACGGAAATCTACCGCAAGCACGCCGAGATCCTGCTTGCGAACGGCTCCGCCTACCGCGCCTTCGAGACCCCCGAAGAGCTCGAAGCCGAGCGCAAATCCCAGATGGCCGCCAAGCAGCCACCCCGCTACAACGGCCGCTCCCGCGACCTCAACCCCTCAGAAGTCGACGCCGAACTCGCGACCGGCAAGCCCTTCACCATCCGGCTCCGCGTCCCCGCCGAAGGCTCCACCACCTTTCGCGACGAGCTCCGCGGTGACATTCGCTTCGATCACACCAACGTCGACGACCAGGTCCTGCTCAAGTCCGACGGCTTCCCCACCTACCACCTCGCCAACGTCGTCGACGACCACCTCATGCGCATCACCGACGTCATCCGCGCCGAGGAGTGGATCTCTTCCACCCCCAAGCACGTCCTGCTCTACAAAGCCTTCGGCTGGGAGCTGCCCCGCTTCTGGCACATGCCGCTCCTCCGCAACATCGATAAGAGCAAGATCTCCAAGCGCAAAAATCCCGTCTCCCTCGTCTACTACCGCGAAGCCGGCTTCCTCCCCGAGGCCATCATCAACTTCCTCGGCCTCATGGGCGGCGGCATGCCTTCCTCCGACGGCAAAGGCACCGATATCTTCAACCTCGCCGCCATGGTCGAAAACTTCTCCTTCGCGAAGATCTCCCTCGGCGGCCCCGTCTTCGACCTCACCAAGCTCAAGTGGCTCAACGGCGAGTATCTCCGCGCCCTCTCACCCGAAGCCTTCTTCACCGCGCTCCGCTCCACCGTCTTCTCCGACGGCTACCTCCAGCAGATCGCCGCCCTCATGCAAACCCGCATCGAGACCCTCGGCCAGATCGGCGACATCACCGGCTTCTTCTTCAGCGACAACGTCCTCCCCACCCCCGAGGTCTTCCTTCCCAAAAAGCGCAGCCTCGACGAAACCCTCGCGTTTTCCGCGGAGATCCTTACCGCTCTCGAAGCCACAAACTGGAGCCACGATTCCCTCGACGCTGCACTCCGAGCCCTAGGCGAGACCCACACCTGGTCCGTCAAAGAAACCTTCATGCTCCTCCGAGCCATCCTCACCGGGTCCACCACCTCACCCCCGCTCCTCGAATCGCTCCTCATCTTCGGTAAAGCAAGAAGCATCGATCGCGTCCGCCGCTTTCTAGACCACCAGAAGAAGGTGGCTTCTACAAAACGATAAGCTAAGGCAAAGACCGATCGCCACTCCACAACCGTCATCTCGACCGAAGGCGCAGCGGAGCGAAGACGCAGTGGAGAGACCCCTGTATTCGTCGTTGCTGTTGCCTGTTCTCTTGCTTGTCATTCAGGAGCGAAGCGGAGGAATCTGCTTCTCTACCGCTTATCTCAAGACACTACCTACTTCGCCGTAAACAGCACCTCGACCGGCAGCGACTTCGGCGGATAACAAGCCGCCCGATCGCAAGCCTGGTACCGCAGAGCCCCCGTCAGCGTATGCTCCCCCGCCTTCGCCAGCACGGGCAGCTTCAAAAGAAACCCGCCCGAATACACATCCAGCTTCTCCCCGGGAGAAGTCGGAAAGCTGTACTCCGTCCCAGCCGGGTACTCGAGCTTGCCCACATCTTCCATTCCGGCGTCCGGCGTCAGCGTCAGCTCCGTCGGAATCAGCAGCTCCGACTTCGGCATATGCGAGTTGACGTGAAACCCCTCCGCTACCCGGAAATGCAGCTCCAGCACCGCACGCTTCCCTGCCGGCACGGTCTGCGGCTCGGCCACATAGCTCACATAGC
Organism: uncultured Acidobacteriaceae bacterium; assembly: GCA_963778445.1. GTDB lineage: Bacteria > Acidobacteriota > Terriglobia > Terriglobales > Acidobacteriaceae > Edaphobacter. Next base: position 180,565 of record CAVZUG010000003.1, read on the forward strand.
CTTTAGGCTTCGCTGAACTCCCAAACCCACCGATCTGCTGCGCGACCAAACCCGCACTCAAGGCTGCGCAACCCAGAGCTCCCAGCAGCCTCACAGCCCAGCCGCCACTCCCCGCGCCGGAGCCCCCGCCACAATCTTCCGGATATTCGCCTCAATCTGATCCTTCGACCCCAGCCCCGCCGTCTCCTCCACCACCACACCATCGCGCCCCACGTAAAACGACATCGGCAGGTAATCGATCCCACCGTACTTCGGCGCCACCTTCCCGTCCGTCAGCAGAATCGGATACGTCACTCCCAGCTTCTTCGCCGCCTTCGCAATCTCATCCTTGCCGGCGTCATCCTCCGCAATCCCCAGGATCTCAAAACCCTGCGAGGCATACTGGGCGTGGAACTGCTCAAACCACGGCATCTCCAGCTTGCACGGCGCGCACCAGGTCGCCCAAAAATTCACCAGCACCGGCCGCCCCTTGTAGTCCGCCAGCGACACCTTCTTGCCCTCCAGCGTCGTCAGCGCAAACCCCGGCGCCGCCTTTCCCCGCAGATTCAGCTCCGGTCCCTGCGACTCCGCTGAAGCCGCACCGCCCGGTGCGGGCGTCAGCGTCACATGGTTCGCCTGCGCCCGCTGCATCGCCAGTCGCCGCTCCCGCAGGTTGTGCCACCCCGCCCACAGCATGATCGAGATGCCGACAATCATCACTCCAATGACCAACGCAAAGCGTTTCACAAAGCCGTCCTTCCGAGACGCACCGCAGCACGCTCCAACCCACCTTCTACTTTACGTGAGCCAACCCCGCAACTGCGCCACCGCGCCCGTCTGCTAGCATCACCAGCGATGGCCCCCGAAGTCCACCGCCCTCAGCGCCCGTCCGAGATCGTCCGCATCGAAGCCGCTGCCCTCCTCGATCTCGCCCAGCGTCTCGACACCAGCGCCGCCGAGCCCTTCTCCAAGGCTGTCGACCTCCTCGTGCGGACCGTCAAGTCCAACCACCGCGTCCTCCTCACCGGCATCGGTAAGAGCGGCATTATCGCCCGCAAGTTCGCCGCCACCCTCCGCTCCACCGGCACCCCCGCCCACTTCCTCCACCCCTCCGAAGCCCTCCACGGCGACCTCGGCATGCTCACCCCCGGCGACACCGTGGTCGCCCTCTCCTCCTCCGGCGAGACGGACGAGCTCCTGGCCCTCCTCCCCCTTCTTCAGCGCATGGAGGCTCCCCTCATTGCCCTCTGCGGCTGCCCCACCTCCACCCTAGCCGCCGGCGCCGCCCTCATGCTCGACGTCTCGATCTCCGGCGAGGCCTGTCCCCACAACCTCGCCCCCACCGCATCCACCACCGTCATGCTCGCCCTCGGAGACGCCCTCGCTCTCTCCGTCAGCCGGCGCCTCGGCTTCGAACCCCACAACTTCGCCGACCTCCACCCCGGCGGCCGCCTCGGCAAGCGCCTCACCCGCGTCCGCGACCTCATGCACACCGGCGACAATCTCCCAACCGTCTCTCCGGGCACCCTCCTCCCCGACATCATCTACGAGATGTCTCGTAAAAAGCTCGGCATCACCACCGTCCTCGATTCCGAAACCGGCCAGCTCCTCGGCCTCATCTCCGACGGCGACCTCCGCCGCCTCTTCGGCCGCGACGGCGCACAAGCCCTCACCCGCACCGCCGCCGAGATCATGAATCCGCACCCCATCACCATCCCACCCGGCACCTACGCCTCCGCCGCCCTCGCCCTCATGGAAGAACGCAAGATCACCACCCTCATCGTTCTCGAGCCCGAACACGAAACCGACCCAGGCATTCAAGGCATCGTCCACCTCCACGACCTCTGGGCTCTCCAACTGCCCTAACCGAACCGCTACAAGCTGGTGATCCCAACCAGAGCGTCTGCTGGAAAGCCTCGAGAGCGACCCCTTACCCGAGTCGGCCACGCCCGCCCTCCTTCTGAGCGCAGCCAAGAGCCCATCTATATCGCCTTTGCCTTTGCCGTCATTCTGAGCGCAGCCAAGAGCCCCTCTATATCGCCTTTGCTTTGCCGTCATTCTGAGCGCAGCCAAGAGCCCCTCCATATCAGCCTTGCCTTTGCCGTCACTCTGAGCGCAGCCAAGAGCCCCTCCATATCAGCCTTGCCTTTGCCGTCACTCTGAGCGCAGCCAAGAGCCCCTCCATATCAGCCTTGCCTTTGCCGTCACTCTGAGCGCAGCGAATAGCCCCTCCATATCGGCTTTGCCTTTGCCGTCATTCTGAGCGCAGCCAAGAGCCCCTCTATATCGCCTTTGCCTTTGCCGGCATTCTGAGCGCAGCCAAGAACCCCTCCATATCGCCTTGCCTTTGCGGTCATTCTGAGCGCAACAAAGAATCCCGAGACGCTCCGCACCACCACAGCAGCCCACACCTTTCTGCCGCAGACGTATACTCGCTCGCTTCCGACGATAGAATGTCCACAGCACCGGACAATCAAGCGCCCTCACACACATGGGCGGGAAAGCCTCTCGAAACCACATGCACCGCTGGTCCCAGCTCTTCATCCCCACCCTTCGCGAAGCCCCCACCGACGCGGAAGTCGCCAGCCACAAGCTCCTCCTCCGCGCCGGCTACATCCGCCAGCTTGGCGCCGGCATCTACAGTTACCTTTTCCTCGCCACGCGATCCCTCCACAAGATCAGCACCATCATCCGCGAAGAGATGGACACCATCGGCCAGGAGTTCCTCCTCCCCGCCATCCTCCCCGCGGATCTATGGATAGAGTCCGGCCGCTGGGTTGGAATGGGCCAGAACATGTTCCGGCTTCAGGACCGCAAGGGCGCGGACCTCTGCCTCGGCATGACCCACGAAGAGGTCATGACCTCCATCGCCCGCAACGAGCTCCGCTCCTACAAACAACTCCCCCAGATCTGGTACCAGATCCAGACCAAGTTCCGCGACGAACCCCGCCCCAAGGCCGGCCTCCTCCGCGTCCGCCAGTTCCTCATGAAGGACAGTTACTCCTTCGACATCGACGAAGCCGGCCTCGACGAAAGCTACAACAAGCACGACCGCGTCTACCGCCGGATCTTCGATCGCTGCGGCCTCCGTTACGTTGCCGTCGAAGCCGACTCCGGAGCTATGGGCGGATCGCAGTCACAGGAGTTCATGGTCTACACCGACGCCGGCGAAGACCTCATCGTCTCCTGCGAGTGCGGGTACGCCGCCAACATGGAGAAGGCCACTTCGCAGCTCAGTCCCGTCTCCGAGATGACACCCACCGGCGACGGCCTGCCCGAGCTCGTTTACACCCCCGGCAAGGGCGCAATCGCCGACGTCGCCGAGTTCTTCCAGATCCACCCCTCTTCCGACATCAAAACCGTCGCCTATATGGGCCAGATCCTGAACTCGGACGGCAAGCGAACGGAGCAGCCAGTCATTGCGTTTCTCCGCGGCGATCACTTCGTCAATGAGACCAAGCTCTCCGCCATCGCCGCTGTCACCGACCTCCGCCCCATGGGTCCTGAAGAGCTCGCCCTCTATTTCGAAGGCCCCGCCGGGTACCTCGGCCCCATCGGGCTTAAAGTCCTTCCCGTCGCCAAAGGCGACCCGCGCGCCGCAACCGTGATCATCGATCGCGGCCTCGAAGACCGGCGCAACATGGTCGGCGGAGCCAACCAGCTCGACTATCACTTCCGCAACATCAACCCCGGCCGCGACTTCTCCTGGACCCATGCCGCCGACATTCGCAACGTCAACGAGGGCGACCTCTGCGCGAGCTGCGGTAAACCTCTCCGCATCGGCAAGGCGGTAGAGATCGGACACATCTTCAAGCTCGGTTACCGCTACTCGGAATCTCTAGGCGCCTCTGTCCTCAACAAGGAAGGCAAAGAGACCATGCCCATCATGGGCTCGTACGGCATCGGCATCGAGCGCATCCTTACCGCAGCCATCGAATCGAGCGCCGCCCAGCGCGCCGCCCATGACCCCCGGCGGCGGAAAGGGCGATCAGACCTCCTACGCGCTGCCCCCCTCCATCGCCCCCTTCGAGGTCGTCGTCACCATAACCAACGTCGCCGAAGCCCCGCTGCTCGCCGCCGGCGAACAGATCGCCGCAAAGCTCAGCGAAGCCGGTATCGACACCCTCCTCGACGACCGCGACGAGCGTGCCGGTGTCAAATTCAAAGATGCCGACCTCACCGGCATCCCCTTTCGCGTCAACGTCGGCAAAAAGCTGGCCGAAGGTAAGGTCGAGCTTGTCGACCGCCTCCGCAACGAGACCCTCGACCTCACCCTCGACGAGGTACCCGCCGCGTTAACTGCCCGGATCGCCCAGTCAAAAAACATCCCCGCACCGGTCGCTTAAGCGTCCAACCGAAAGACACCTTGGCCGTCAAAGTCAAATACCGTACGGGCGCCGCAACGCAGGGTCACAACCTGCTCGGCAATCCTGTCTTCCGCGCCGTCTCCATCCTCGTCCTCGCCGGCTTTCTCCTCTTCGCCGCCATCTTCGTCTTCTACTACCACAAGTACAAGGGCATTGTGGACGAGCGCCTCGCCTCCGGCCCGCTCTTCGCCCCCGTCGCCCAGATCTACGCCGCCCCGCGCGAGGTCCGCAATGGCCAGCACCTTACCGCTGGTGAGATCGCTCGCGATCTCACCCAGGCCGGCTACAACGGCAACCGTCAGCTAGGCACCTTTGAGCTCAACGGCTCCAGCATTACCATCAAGCCCGGCCCGCAGTCCTACCACTCCACCGACGGCGCCACCATCGACACCTCCGGCGGCGAAGTCCAGAGCATCACCGCGGACAACGGTGCCGCCCTGCGTGCCTACCAGCTTGAGCCCCAGCTCATCACCGCTCTCTCCGAAGACAAGAACCGCACCAAGCGCCGCCTCGTCACCTACTCCGACATCCCTCCGCGCATGGTGGAGGCCGTCACCTCCATCGAAGATCGCCGCTTCTTTGAGCACGGCGGCGTCGACTACCACCGCATGGCCGGAGCCATCGTCCACGATCTCGAGGGCAATCATCGCTACGTCGAGGGCGGCTCCACCCTCACCATGCAGCTTGCCCGCGGCTTCTTCCTTACGCCCGGAGCGCCGCTACACCCGCAAGCTCAAAGAGATCCTCATCACCTTTCAGCTCGAATCGCGCTTCACCAAGCAGCAGATCTTCGAGATGTACGCCAACCAGGTTCCGCTCGGGCAGCGCGGCAGCTTCGCGATCAACGGCTTCGGCGAGGCCGCACAGGCCTACTTCGGCAAAGACCTCAAGCAGCTCGACACCTCCCAGTGCGCCCTTCTCGCCGGCATGATCCAGAGCCCCAGCAAGCTCAATCCCTACCGCCACCCCGAGCGCGCCACCACCCGTCGCAACCTCGTCCTCGACGCAATGGCCGAGACCAACGCCATCACCCCTTCCGAAGCAGATCGCGCCAAAGCCGAGCCGCTCCGCCTCGCCCCCGTCAACGTCGATGCCAGCGAGGCCCCGTACTTCATCGATCTCGTCCATGAGCAGCTCTCCCAGCGCGTCGGCGACCAGGAACTCAGCCACGATAGCCTCCGCATCTACACCTCGCTCGACCCCGATCTCCAGCGCGCCGCCTCCGCCGCCGTCGAGGTCGGCATGCGCAACGTCGACGAGCTCGTCCGCAAGCAGCACGGCAAAGCTCCCGGGCCCATCACCTACCCGCAGGTCGCGCTCGTCGCCCTCAACCCCCACACCGGGCAGGTACTCGCCGTCGTCGGCGGCCGCAACTACGGCACCTCCCAGCTCAACCACGCCGTCGCCAAACGCCCCACCGGCTCCATCTTCAAGCCCTTCGTCTACGCCGCCGCATACAACTCCTCGCTCAACGGCCTCTCCCTCGGGGACGGCGGGGTCTTCACCGCCGTCACCATCCTTCATGACGAAGCCACCACCTTCAGCTTCGATAACGGCCGCCAGAGCTACAACCCCCGCAATAAGCTGAGCGGCTATCGCGGCGACGTCACTGCCGCTTACGCCCTCGCCCACTCGCTCAACAGCGCGACCGTCTCCCTCGGCCAGCAGGTCGGCTTTGAGAACGTCGCCGCTCTCGCCCGCGCCTCCGGCGTCACCGGCGCCCGGGGCACCCCCTCGGTCGCGCTCGGCGCGTACGACGCCACCCCCCTCGACATGGCGGGTGCCTACACCGTCTTCGCCAATGGCGGCGTCCACCTCACCCCTTGGCTGCTCGCCAGCGTTCGCAACGCCAACGGCGACATCGTCTCCGACTTCTCCCCAGAAGCCAAGCAGGTCATGGACCCCCGCGCCGCCTATCTCACCCAGTCACTCCTCGAGGGCGTCATGAGCTACGGCACCGGCGCCGGCGTCCGCTCCCGTGGCTTCACCGCCCCCGCCGCCGGAAAGACCGGCACCTCCCACGATGTCTGGTTCGCCGCCTACAGCTCCAACCTCCTCTGCGTCGTCTGGATCGGCAACGACGACTACTCCGACATGGGCAGGATCCAGGGCGCCACCGCCGCCGCGCCCATCTGGGCCGAGTTCATGAACCGAGCCATCAAGCTGCCGCAATACTCCGACATGAAAGGCTTCTCCGCCCCCGAGGGCGTCACCACCATACGCCTCGATAAAGAGACCAACCTCCTCGCCGACGCCTCCTGCCCCAACGACTACAACGTCGCCTTCCTCGACGGCACCCAGCCCCAGAACACCTGCTCCCAGATGAACGAGAGCCCCCAATCTGTCATCCAGAAGATCTTCGGCCTGGGCGGGAACAGCACCACGCAGCAATCCGCCCCCGACCTCCCCAACGCCGATGAAAATCCCGCCCCCGTTCCCGCCGACCCCACCCAGCCCAAAAAGAAGGGCTTCTTCCGCAAGCTCTTCGGTGGGAACGACAAAAATGCGCCCCAGCCACAGCCCGCACCCCATTAGTTCCCTGTCCCGGCAATCGCTCCTATTGTTTGCCCGGGACCACGCTCTCGCCACCCATGACCGGAGGTTGCGCCCGCAAAAATGTGACAGTCGCCCGGACCGATGCTTCAGAGCACTCCGCCGGGGTCAGGTGTCCACACCCGTCAACAATCAACATCGTCGAACCGGATATCCCGCGGTGAATCGTCTCCCCGGAGCTCAACGGTATCAGCGCATCCTGCTTACCCCAGATCACCAATGTCGGCTGCTTGATCGCATAGAGGCGAAAGTCCATCAGGTCGCGACCGCTCGTCATCGCCGCCATACTTTTCTTGACCACCCACACATCGTTATGGATCCGCCGCGCAAGATCCTTCGCCACAAAAGCCGGAATTGGCCTTGGGTTCGGGCTCAGCAGGGAGAGCAACCGATCGATTCCGGCACGATCTCGAACGTCGAAAACCGTGTCAAGACTGGCATAACCCGGAAAGTAAATACCAGCGGCATCGAACAGGACGAGCCGGTCCACCATGGGAGCGTCATCGAGCGCCAGCTTCATGGCGATCCAACCTCCCATCGACCATCCCGCCACATCCGCGCGGTCTACATGCACCCTTCGCATGAAGTCTGCAACCAGCTTCTCCTGTGAGCTGATGGAATAGCTCGCATCCGGCGGCCGGGAGGATCGCCCGTAGCCGAGCAGATCCGGCACATACACGTGAAATCCTGCAGCCGCCAGCCCTGGAATCATCGGCGACCAGTCCTCCCCGCGAGCCCCCAGACCATGGATCAGCACCAGCGGCGTTCCCGCGCTGCCGTTCGGCGGCGAAGCCTCGAAGTAGTGGATCCTCTGACCCTCGATCAGCACGTACCCGCTTCGAACTCCTGACCGCCAAAGATGCAAGCGTGTCTGCTGGTCCGCAACCCACATGGGATGCAGATACAACACGCTCGCACCTGCTGCGAACAACAGGATCACGATCAACGCAACGCTGAGGACACGTCTCCGGGCCGTCATCAAAGATCAAGCTCCTTCGCGCGAATCGCAGCGCGTTCAATCACCCGCAGCGTAGCCGAATCGAGCTCAAACGGCGCGAGCGCATTCAGATCAGCCCAGATCGCAGCCTGTGCGTCGCTTCCAGCAACGGGCTCCTGAAGCAACCCGCCGCCCGCCGCCTCCGGAACGCACATCCAGTCCAGCAAAATGTAGTGATACTGAACCCGGCCCGATGGGTCTCGCGAAATCCGATCCAACACCTCGACCAGCTCCACTGGCCGCACGGCCATACCAGTCTCTTCGCGGACCTCGCGCCTGACGCCTTCCTCAATTCGCTCCGAGATCTTCAGGGCGCCTCCCGGCAAGCTCCACGAACCTCGTCTCGGCTCCTTGCCCCGCCGAATCAAAAGAACCGTGCCGTCGCGAATCACAACGCCGGCAACCCCTACGATAGGACGATCCGGATATTCGCGGCGATCCCCCTCGATCACGTCTACAGCACTCACTTCAGAGGTTTGCCGAACTCTTCACTGAACACGGTGTGATTCATATCGAAGCGGCCGCCGTCGAACTTATCCACGCCCTTGCCATGTCCGACAGCCAGAAGCGCAACCGCCCAGAAACTCATCGGCAGCCGCAGAACTTCATGGACCTTTTCTTGTTCGAAGCCTTCCATGGGAGCGGTGTCGTAACCCAGCACCTCCGCCATCAGCATCATGTGGGTGAAAGCAAGCATCACCTGCTTGTTGAGCCAGCCCTTCATCTGATCGCTTGAGAAGCTGGACATGTACTTCGGCACACTGCTCTTGGCTTGCGCAGCGTAGCTCTCGGGCATGCCGCCCTCGATACCCTGCTGCAGCATCAGGTCGAGGTCCTTTCTCCAGCCATCGGCATCCCCACAGGCGACGATCACCGCAGACGCCTCCTCCACCTTGGCCTGGTTGTAGCTCGCCGCACGCAGTCGCCGCCGCTGTTCCGGCGACTGCACCACAACGAACCGCCATGGCTGCATGTTGTATCCGCTGGGCGCGCTCAGCCCAGCCTCCAGGATCTTCTTCAGATCCTCTTGTGGAAGCGGCGAACCGTCAAAGCTCGGCGTCGAACGCCGTTCTTTGATTGCCTGCTCCAGACTCTTCACCATTCTCGAGTTCCTCTTCTGTTCACAGCTCTGCCGAGTCGTCATCGCAAATAGCGAAACGCCTTGCCGCGCGTGCGATTTCCTTGACGATACTACCGCATCGCAAGCCGTTGTGATGTCATGGGAATCTTCACGTCCTTAGTGCAGATCCGCCATCGGCTGCTCCGTCGCGAACGGAATCTGTCCGGATGCTCCCGCCGGCTCGGCAACAATCCATATGCCGTGAAAGCTGCTCCGAAGCTCCGGATACGCATTCAGGAGCGCACGCATCGCGTCCTCGTTTCGCTTGCGCGCTCCGGCAGCATCGCCAATCTGATCGACACGCAGATGTGCGGAGAGATCGAGTTTGTCCTTCCCCAGCGTATCGTCGGTTCCCAGCGCGGTGAACTGGTACTCCTTACCGTCCGCTCCCTTCACCACCAGAGGCACATCGTTGCTGATGCCCCCGGAAAGAGCCGCGGGAGCTGCCGCGCGCTGCTCATCGCGCAACTTTTCGAGGTGGGTCGAACTGACAAATCCTGCCGGCTGCAACAGTCCCTCCGCCTCGCCGTAGTACACCCACGCAGTCCATGGCTGCTTCGCCGCGGCCAGACGCCGGGCCTCTCGCCAGTACCAAAGTCCATCATGCCCTGCGGCCTCCGTCGCTCGTGGGTAGATGCCCGCCAGCAACCATTTCCCTTGCTCCCGGCGCAGCAGCATAGGAACGACCCAGGGTGTCGGCGTCGCCGCTACGTTAACAACTGCGAAGCCGTACACTCCCGCAGTCAATCCGGGTATAAGAAACTCCGCATTGTTCGCGGACTTGTTCAACGTGCAGAAGAACTGCGCATCGGACCCCGCCTTCATCTGCGATGCGTCCAGCAGATACACCTCTTCGACTGTGAGCGCTCCCCCCTTTAGCCGGGGAGCCGTATCCGCCAACAGTCCCTGCATCGCGCCGAAGTTGCCCGCAAGCTCCGCCACCGTCTCGGACCTCAGCCCGGCTGCATCATTTGCCTGCACCTTTGCCGCGATGTCACGGGCGCTGGCTGCCAGCTGGTCGCGTTCTGCGTCCTTCATCTGCGATTGCGTCGTACAACTCTCAGCAAAAAGTGAAACCCCCGGCATGGCTGCCGAAAAGACGACCAGCCCCAAAACCACAGCCCGCAGGCCCATTCAACTCACCTCTCAGCGGTAGACTACTCCCAACGACGTAGGACGTGGCGAGCCGGACCGAACTACCTTCTTCCCGAGCCGGGCGTCTTAGCAGCAGGGGCTATGCCGATGTCACATTCACAGGGCGCAAGATTCATCGACCGCTTCAGAGTGCAGCGAGCACTTCCCTTGCTGCTGGTTTCGCTCTACGCATTCTGTGATGCTCGCGCCGCCCAGCAGCCCGCGGCCTCGCAACTGCCGGTCAACCCTCCCTCCTCCGCAGGGGCTTACGGCTCGTCGACCTCAGGTACGCCCACCCCTAAACGGGCGGAAATAAAGTACGACGGCGCCATGCTGACCGTAGCCGCCAGCGACTCCAGTCTGAACCAGATCCTGCGCGAGATCGCGCGGCAGACCGGCATGAAGGTCACTGGCGGAGTCACCGATGATCGTGTCTTTGGAACCTACGGACCGGCGTCTCCATCCGCTGTGCTAGCCAGCCTTCTCGAGGGCACGAGCAGCAACATGCTTATCGTTCAGGATGCCTCGCACAAACCTACGGAGCTGGTTCTCAGCCCTCGCGTCGGTCGGATCACTCCGCCAAACCCAAATGCTGCCGGCTTCGAAGACAGTGATAACGCATCCGAAGCACCACCGCAGCCAGTTCGTTCTGTGCTTCCGTCGCCGGTCCCGTCATCCCCAAACTCGCGAGCGCCGTACCGCGCAGGGACCGGTGGCATCGACACCAACCCTGCGGCAACGGCGCCATCCTCAACATCGCAGCAGCTTGCCTTCCCCCCGGTCGACGCAACGCACCCGCCGTCCACAGCAACCACCACACCCAACAGCGCGGATCCCACGCCCGACGCCGTCAGGACGCCACAGCAGATCTTTGAGCAGCTCCAAAGATTGCGGCAGCAGCAAACGCAGCCCACCAAACCACAATAGAGATACGGGATCTTCTATTGCCCTTGCTCTAGTGGTTTGTCTTGCTGTGCTTGGCGTTCCTATGCCGTTGTCCTTGCCGTCGCTTGCCCTCTTGTTGTCATTCCCGAAGGGAATCTGCTGGTGCCGCTGCTGTTGCCGTTGCCTATCCTTTGTTGTCATTCCCGAAGGGAATCTGCTGGTGCCGTTGCCGTTCTCTGTCCTTTTGTTGTCGTTCCCGAAGGAGCGGATCCGAGAACCTGCTTCTCGGCCTTGTTCTTGACCGTTGCACTATGGCGTAGTCCCCCCCTTCAACCAGCTAAACTGGAAACAGACACAAGAGATCCCCTGCCTGCGTCGGGCTCTCTCACGCCAACCGAGCTGAGCCTCGGTACGAGCTCAGGTCCTTTATTTTGAATATTTTGCACACGAACGGGGGGTGGGCCCCCGCACACAGGAACGGACACCAACCAGACCGGAACACCCAAGCGCTTCGAGTGCCGCCAATCCATGCCTCGGCTCCGAGCTCGACCGACGGCCAGTGTGCAGAGGCTGCTAGCTGTTCGTCACCGAGACCGGCCGCACAACCTGCTGCTCCGCCCGTACTTGCCGGGCATGAGCGCGGAACATGCTGAACATCGTCAGGCACACCCCATAGGCAATCACCACGCCCACGGCCAGTGAAGCCAGTACCGCACATACCAGAACGATCGACGAGCTCACAGTCACTCCACAGACCTCAAGCACTGGAGACCGTTTCTGCCGTCTCCCGCGCCACGGTCATTCTCGCAAAGCGGTACGAGTTTTACTACGCTCACAGGCCGTCTGCTGTTATCCCATCGGATACCTGCTGACTTGCCGCAGTTGCCCTGCTCTCACGCTCCCCCTTAACCATGCAGGCACCTGGATGCCTTATCCTAGAGACTTGGCCACGTCACCCCAATCACGTCCAAGGGCATCACGCACATCACCGTTCGTGGAGCGCGTCAGCATAACCTTCGCAACGTCAACGTCTCCATCCCGCGCAACACCCTGACCGTCGTCACCGGCCTCTCCGGCTCCGGCAAGTCCTCCCTCGCCTTCGACACCATCTACGCCGAAGGGCAGCGCCGCTATGTCGAGACTCTATCGGCTTACGCCCGGCAGTTCCTCGACCAGATGGAGCGGCCCGGACGTGGACGCCATCGACGGCCTCTCGCCGGCAATTTCCATCGAGCAGAAGACCACGTCGCGCTCGCCCTCGCTCCACGGTAGGCACGATTACTGAGATCTACGATTACCTCCGCCTGCTTTGGGCCTCGCGTCGGCCAGCCGCACTGCCCGAACTGCCACCGCCCGATCACCCGGCAATCAGCGGAGCAGATCGTCGACCGCGTAGCTGCCCTCTCTCCCGGCGAACGCATCACCGTGATGGCGCCCATCGTCCGCGGCCGCAAGGGCGAGTTCCGCGAAGAGCTTGGAAGCGCTCGATCAGCAGGGCTTCCGTGTCCGCATCGACGGCGAAGATGGCCGAGATCACAGAGGGCATGCGCCTCGAAAAGCGCAAGAACCACACCATCGAAGCCGTAGTCGATCGCATCATCCTGAAGCCCTTCGCGGACCAGACGCCCCCGAACGCGAACCCGGCGCTCATAACACCAGGAAACGGGCCCACGTCCCCGCGGTACGACACGCGCCGGCTCGAAACTTCGATCACCAAAGCTTTGCAGATGGCGTCCGGCCTGGTCCTGATCGGCATTCAGGACCCGAGACACGGCAGCAGATCGAGACACTCTACTCCTCCTCGATGGCCTGCCCGGATTGCGGCATCAACGTGCCCCAAGCTGGAGCCGCGAAGCTTTTCCTTCAACTCTAACTTACGGCGCCTGCCCCGAGTGCCACGGCCTGGGCTCGATCTACGACTTCGATCCCGCCAAGACGATCACCGACTGGTCCAAGCCTCTGCTCGACGGGGCCATGGGCCCCGGCTCCGCCTCCACGTACCTTCTCCGCCTCATCAAGCTCGCGGCAGACAAGTACAAGATCAATATCAAGCGGCCCGTTCTCTGAGCTATCCAAAGCAGAGCAGGACCTGTTTCTGCATGGACCGCGCAAGGTCCGACGCAGCGCGAACCGGCTTCCACGGCATCTTCGCCTACCTCCGGTCCAATCTCGAGGAGACGAAATCCGAGGGCTATCGCGAGTACATGATGCAGTACATGTCCGCGACCACTTGCCCGCGCTGCCATGGACGACGCCTCCGTCCCGAGTCTCTGGCCGTCACCATCCCGATCGGCGGGATCAAGGACCAGAACGGCCACCGCGCGATCAGAGCATCGCCGACTTTACCGCTCTGCCGCTCGACCGTGCCCTCGCCGGTGCGCGTTCCATGCAGTTCACCGGACGCGAACGTCTCATCGCCGACCGGCTCCAACGCGAGGTCATAGAGCGACTTGAGTTCCTCAATGCTGTCGGGCTCAATTACCTGGCGCTTGACCGCTCGGCTGCTACGCTCTCCGGCGGCGAAGGCCAGCGCATTCGTCTCGCCACGCAGATCGGTTCCCGGCTTCGCGGCGTTCTCTACGTGCTAGACGAACCATCGATCGGTCTGCACCAGCGCGACAATCAGCGGCTGATCTCGGCTCTGGAACGGCTCCGCGATCTGGGAAACACCGTGCTGGTCGTCGAGCATGATGAAGACACCATCCGCAAAGCGGACTATGTTCTCGATCTGGGCCCCGGCGCGGGGAAAAACGGCGGCTACCTGATCGCCGACGGCACGCCACAGCAAGTCATGGACAACCCTGCCTCCCTCACCGGGCAGTATCTCGCCGGAAAGATCGAGATCGTCGCCCGCGAGCAGCCGCGCGCGCTCAGCGGCAAATGGATCACGGTAGAAGACGCGCACTCGCACAATCTCCAGAATGTCACGGCCCATTTTCCGCTTGGCGTTATGACAGTTATCACAGGCGTCAGCGGCAGCGGCAAATCCACGCTGGTGAACGACATCCTCTATCGGTCCCTTGCAAAGGAGCTGTACGGCTCACGTGAGGAGCCCGGCAAACACGGAAATGTCATCGGCATCGACCAGATCGACAAAGTCATTCAGATCGATCAGTCCCCCATCGGTCGCACGCCGCGTAGCAATCCCGCGACCTACACCGGCGTCTTTACAGCGATTCGGGATCTCTTTGCCATGCTCCCGGAATCACGCGAGCGCGGCTATAAGCCTGGCCGTTTCTCTTTCAATGTGCAGGGCGGGCGGTGCGAAGCCTGTCAGGGTGAGGGTCAGCGCCGAATCGAGATGAATTTTCTTCCGGACGTGTACGTGCTCTGCGAAGTATGTGACGGTCTTCGTTACAATAAGGAAACTCTCGCGGTCAAATTCAACGGATACTCCATCGCCGATCTGCTCGATCTGCCAATCGCCGACGCGGTCCCGATCCTCAAGGATATACCCAATGTTCACGTGCGCCTGCAGACGCTGGTAGACGTCGGGCTAGGGTATATTCATCTCGGCCAGTCTGCCACTACACTTTCCGGCGGCGAAGCACAACGCATGAAACTGGCACGCGAACTCTCGAAACGGCAGACCGGAAGGACGATGTACCTTCTCGACGAACCCACAACGGGTCTTCACTTCGACGACGTTCGCAAGTTGCTCGAAGTGCTTCATCGGCTGACGGATCTCGGAAACACCGTCATCATCATCGAGCACAACCTCGACATCATCCGGAATGCAGATTACTTGCTGGACCTCGGTCCTGAAGGTGGCGAGGGCGGCGGCCGCGTGGTCGCCCACGGCACACCCGAGCAGGTATCTACCGTTGCTGGGTCTCACACAGCGGCGTTCCTGTCTCAGCACTATAAGACCCCGCCGACCACCGGCGTCGACCCTACAACCAGCTACGCGGGTCCGCAGTCTGCTTCGATTCTGGCGGCCGTCGATGCTGCCAGACAGGCGCGTGCCAAATTCGTCGCTCCCGAAAAGAAGACGGGCGTACCCAAGGCCAGCACGGAAAAGCCGATCGAAAGAGCTCGCAAGCCGAAACCCGCGACCAGGCCAGCAAAAAAGGTGGTTCAATGAGCGCGGGGAGTCAAATCAGCCAGCCAAGCACACAGGGACACTCGACAACTCTTCGTACTGCCAACGACCCTCCGCTTACCCCGGTTCCTCCACTGCTGCCTGAAGGAGAGGCTATCGTTCAGCCTCCGCTGGACAACACCCCGAACGACTCCCCGGAAGAGCCTGCCACTCGCATACCCCATCTTGGGCACGCCCTGCTCTTTCTGGCGATCACCGGCATCACTCTGCTGCTAGCGCAGGCAACGCTGCTGGGAGTAGTCCATCCCATACATCTTGCCAACGCAACCGTGCCTCCCAAGCTTCTGCTCGCCGCCGAAGCTTTCACCTATATCGCGTCGCTCGCGGTCTCCTGGTTCATATTTCCGCTGCTATGGCAGCGGTCCTTCTCGATGGGAATCCAGTGGAACCTGCCTGCCGCCACGCGCAACGTCTTCAAGCTGGTCCCGCTCGGCATCGCCCTATCCTTCACGGTTCAGGCCGCTTCTTCGCTACTGCCTACACCTAAGACCATGCCCATGGACGACTTCTTCCGAACGCCTTCAGATGTGTGGATCATTACGGCGTTCGGAGTTCTGCTGGCACCGCTGTTTGAGGAGATCCTCTTCCGCGGTTTCCTGCTTCCCGCAATCGCGATCGCGTATGACTGGCTGTGCCTGCCGCGTACTGAAGCGGCACGCAGTACCTGGCAATCGTCCAACGCGCTCACCCTGCCGGGCCTGGTCTTCTCGGCTGTATTTTCGAGCATTCTCTTTGCCCTCCTACACGGTGAGCAGACCGCTTTCACCTGGCCAGTGCTGGCTCTACTCTTTGGAGTCTCACTGATCCTCACGACTGTCCGGTTGCGGCTTCGCTCTGTGGCGGCATCCACTCTGGTGCATGCCAGCTACAATTTAACGGTCTTCTTTGCAGCATTTGTAGCTACTGGCGGCTATCGCCATCTCGATCGACTTCCCCATTGAAAAAGCATGCGGCAGATCAGTCAGCCTAATCTGCCGCACAACACTAGACCGCCTGCGCTGCTTCCACATTGATACGCTGAGACAACTGTGTGAGCTTCTGGTCGGCAGTTCCTTCCTCACGCTCGATTGCCTTGAGTGTCGTCGCATCCGAGTTGAGGTTGAGAATCTCCGCCCAGCGGCGCAACGTGCCGTAGACGGCGATCTCATGATGTTCCACCTGTTGACCCGCACCGATCAGAGCGATGTCGCGGATCTCGCGATTGGTCACATCCTTGATCGTGTCCGCAGCTTCGGTCGTGAGGCCGTCGATGACCTTGCAAGTCTCTGTGGAAGTCCCGCCGGTATGTGTCTTCACGAGTGACTCGACCTGCCGCGCGTGACCCTTGGTCTCCTCCAGGTGAGTGCGGAACGCAGCCGCAAGGTCCGGATCGGAAGAGTTGTCGATCAGATCGGGGAGTGCCTTGGTAATCTTCTGTTCCATATCCAAAGCCTTTTTGAGGTTGGAGATGTAAAGGGCGCGTAAATCTTCGATGTGCGCGGAGAGTAGCTTCATGGAGAGATCCTTTCGGTAAACGCGCGGGATGTCGCGGCGCGTCATCTGCGTGTTGCGAGATGTTGGGTTGACTGCTGCGCGGGCAATCATTTGGCCTGCGCATCCAGGGTCTGCGTGCGCCCTGACTCATAAGATGCGAACACCCTGTCAATATGCTGCCCGAAGCGCTGGGAGCTGGCCGCTGGAGGCAAGGGACAGCTCGCTCACCCGCAATCACCACCCTGCCATGCGGCGTATACTCGGGCTTTAGAAGCATCGTTCCATACGCATGATTCGCAGGGGGGAATAGGCATGAGCAGCAACAATGGCCACGGTGGGAGTGGAAGCGCAAACGGACATGGGAACGGCCAACATGCGAATGGAAACAGCTACACCGTACCTACAGGCCGCGCGGACTGGATCGTAAAGCGCAAGGCGGAGGCAGAACGCACCGCTGACAGGAATATGAGCCAGATGCACTTCGCCCGGCTCGGAAAGGTCACCGAAGAGATGGCCTTCGTCGCACAGAAGGAGAAGCTCTCACCCGAGTTCATTCGCTCCGAAATTGCGAAGGGTACGATGATTATCCCGGCCAACATCAACCATCCGGAGCTGGAGCCGATGGCGATTGGTGTCGAGTCGCTTTGCAAGATCAACGCCAACATCGGTAACTCAGCCCTTGTGTCAAACGTTGATGAGGAGCTCCGAAAGCTGCACACGGCGGTCCACTACGGCGCCGACACCGTGATGGACCTCTCTACCGGCGGCGACATCCCGATGATTCGCGAGGAGATCCTGAGGCATTCGCCGGTGCCGATCGGGACTGTCCCTCTGTACGAGGCGCTCTCCCGGGTGAAGCGGGTGGAAGACCTCAACATTGATCTTTATCTTGAAGTGATCGAAGAGCAGGCGCAGCAAGGTGTGGACTACTTCACCATTCACGCCGGCGTCCTCGTGCAGTATGTGCCCATGGTGGCGAAGCGAATCACTGGGATCGTCAGCCGGGGCGGAGCCATTATGGCGCAGTGGATGACCGCGCATCACAAGCAGAACTTTCTCTATGAGCACTTCGATCGGATCACGAAGGTGATGGCGAAGTACGATGTCAGCTACTCGCTTGGGGACGGGCTTCGTCCCGGCTGCGTGGCCGATGCCAGCGACGAGGCGCAGTTCGCCGAGTTGAAGACCTTGGGCGAGCTCACCCGTGAGGCGTGGAAGTCAGACGTGCAGGTCATGATCGAGGGTCCGGGCCACGTTCCCATGGACAAGATCAAGGAGCAGGTCGACAAAGAGGTCGAACTTTGCGATGGCGCACCCTTCTACGTGCTCGGCCCGCTCGTCACGGACATCGCTCCCGGATATGACCACATCACCTCCGCCATCGGCGCGGCGATGATCGGCTGGCATGGTGCCGCGATGCTCTGCTATGTCACTCCCAAGGAGCACCTCGGTCTTCCGAACGAGAAAGACGTGAAGGACGGCATCATCGCCTACAAGATCGCCGCGCACGCGGCGGATATCGCCCGGCACCGTCCTGGAGCGCGCGATCGGGACGACGCGATCTCGCACGCGCGGTACACGTTCGACTGGGATAAGCAGTTCGCTCTCTCGCTGGACCCTGAGACCGCGCGTGGGATGCATGATGAGACGCTGCCGGACGACTACTACAAGGAGGCGGCATTCTGTTCCATGTGCGGACCGAAGTTCTGCTCGATGAACTGGTCGAGCAAGGTGGACGAGTTCAACGAGCGGGAGCATGGCTTGAAGAAGCCGGACTTTACGCAGATCGTCACCGAACAGATGGCGCTTCGTAACTAATTCATTGGTGAAATCGCCAAACGAAGGCCGCACCCTGGTTTGGGCTGCGGCCTCTTTGCTGCGTTCGTCAAAGTTCGTGTTGGTGCAATCCCGGTCAGTTCTGTGGTCGGTCCAGGCAGCGGATGTGCTGAAGTTGAAGGCCATACCGGCGACGCGATGGAGGATGCGAGAGGGGGTGGCCCGGCTGCAGGTGTCCCTGGCCGGAACCAGGGGACGGGGTTGAATCACAGGACGTCTTTTTCCTCACGATCCGAGCGCATGGCGAGGAGGGCGGGGGTGATGATCATAGCGAGGAAAACCAGAGCGAGAACAAGGTCATGCAGCATGTAGGGGGCTCCTGAAGGGGACGACTCTTAGGGGTCATCTCTCCTGCAATATTCCGCCGGGCCTTCGGAGTGGGGTATAGCACTTGGTGGTTCGCCTTCTGACACGGAAGTTGCAGGCCGTCAGCGGTGGAAACGGAGGCTGGCCTGCTGTGCCGTCCGGTCAGGGCCTCTAATCACGGAAATAAATAGGGGTACACCCCCCCGGGTACCCCTGCATAAGTCTCTGCTTATCAGCTCAAGGTGCGCTAGCTTTCGCAAAGTCCTGAACCCAAGGGGCTTACAGCTAAAGTCCTGTCTCCTCTAGGGTTAGACGTGCCGAGCTCCCATTCCCAACGATTGATGTTCGGTTGCGCAGAACACCCTCAAATAGTGTAGCCGGACCGGTCAGGTCATTGCGCCAGACAGCCCGGGGGCGTAAGTCCGCAGGTGTACAGCAGATACGGACGCCCGGAAGGTTCTGCCCCTTGACAGTTTTACTTCGCGGCATCCTCCAGGGTTGCGGACGCGCGATTGAGGGCATCGGTCAAGACGGCGAGTTGGGCCTCTGCGCGGGCCGCGTCAGGAGCGTCGATGGCCTCGTTGACGCCGGGAATCACAACGGCGGCATATCCGGTGAATTCACCCGGAGCATAGATGGTGTGCTTGAACCAGGGACGTTGCGGCAGACCTTTTGGCTCCAGAAAGGCAGACTCGGCGTTCCGGAGTGCCTGGTTAGCCTGGCAAGATCTCCGGTTCGCGCCGCTCTGTACCGTGTGGATGGCCGCACCGGCTGCTTCGAAGCGCTTGGCAGCCGTCTCCGCGGGCGAGAAATCCAAATTCAGCTTGGCCGTCTTTGCCGCCTGCTTCGCTGTCTCGATATGACGGACGATCGTCCTCCCCGTAGACGTGGTAGTCGAGCGGAAGAACGTCGGCGTCGGCCATGTGAAGAATTTCGAGGCCGAAGACGCGCGCCTGCTGCTGCTCATAGACAAAGGTCGGGTCGGCATTCTTGATGAACCAGTTGTAGTTGTCGAAGACAGAGTGGTAGACGCCGTAGGGTCCGTCGGAGCCGATATCGGTCGAGGGAACGCCGAGATGCTGGATAAAGGGCGTGTAGTCGGAGCCTGAGCCTAGATCGCCGACGTGAACTTCGTTATCCTTTTCGGCGCGCTCGCCTCGGCCGGCGGTAAATGGCGCAGCGTTCCTTCGGCCGTGACCTTCCGCCTGATCCTTGAGCCATTGATCATAGACCGTGCCACCTTTTGGGCTCGGGACAGCCTTGGTAACCTCGCGGACAAACTGCTTCAACGATGGGACTGCGGCGGCGTTGAAGTTCGGACCCGAGACGCCGACGTCGGTGTTGAGGTAGGCGACAGCATTGGCGAGATCGGCTGGCGTGCTGCTCGGCCCATTCCGTTGATCCGATGAGGCCCTCTTCCTCAGCGTCCCACGACGCGATCATGATACGGCGCTTGGGTTTCCAGCCCTGCTTCAGGAGTTCACCCAGGCCGTGCACCGTTTCCAGCATGGCGGCGGTCCCTGAGTTCGGGTCCACGGCTCCGTAGACCCAGGCGTCACGGTGATTTCCGGCGACGACCCAGTCGTCCTTCTGGGCAGGATCGGCTCCGGGGATCGTCCCGATTACATCCCAGATGGTGCGCAGCCGAGTGTCCTGTTGAAGATCCATGTGCACCGTTACCGCTGCTGTACCACCGAGATGGTAGGTAAAGGGCAGGCCGCCCTGCCAGTCATGCGAGATGGCTGGGCCCGCGAGTGCGCGCAGGATGGGCGCGGCATCTTTGTAGGAGAGCGGGTTGGCGGGAATCGAGGGCTGGTCTCCGCCGGGAAGCTGCTTTGTCTGCGCCTCCGTCATGCGTTTCGAATCGGGTAGATCGGGCGTTGAGGCTATGCCCGGGGTGTCGGGATCGCCGGGGTTGATGGGAAGGAACTGGACGGAGCCACGCTGTACGGCGGACTCCGGCCGCATGGGACCGGCGGGATACATGTCTCCCTTGGTGTAGCCGTCGTCGGCTGGATCGGAGTAGATGAGGACGCCTTTGGCCCCGAACTTCTGCGCGATGTAGACCTTGACGCCACGGAAGTTGCCGCCATAGCGGACGAGGACAATCTTGTCCTTGACGGAGACGCCGTGGTCGGCAAGGTACTTGAAGTCGGCAAGGGTGCCGTAGTTGGCGTAGACGACTTCGCCGGTGACGTCTCCGGATGGGCTGGAGCCGTTGAAGGCCGGGAGGATGCGGGGGTCGTCCTGGAACGGGTCGCCGCCGTGATCGCGAGGGATCGACGTGCTCCGGCGTGGGGCCGGACATCAGTTGTTGTGTTGCGCGTCAAAGGCTTCCACGCTGATCTTGACGGGTTTGTTCAGAAGGACTTTGTATGGCACGATCTGCGTTTCGAGACCTGCTGCTTTGAACTTTTCCGCGACGTACTGTGCGGTCTTGTAATCCTCGGGCGAACTGGCCCAGTGGGGCGCGGCCGTGAGGATCTTCAGGTGCTGGCCCGCGAGAGCGGCGTCGGGGACGGCCAGAAAGGCAGCGTCCCATTTGGCTTGCTGGGTGAAATCGAGGAAGCCGAAGACCTGCGTTTGCGGGGCGGTCTGGGCGGTCGAGGAGATTGCGAACGAGAGCAGGCAGGCGACGGCAGTAAGGCGGGACGAGGTCAAGGGCGGGCTCCTGAGTGATGGAGACTCAGGATACGCGAAACGATGCGGAAAGCGCGGAACGGCGAGAATACGGCCGTTCCTTGTTTCAAGAGAGCGCCCGTTCCGATTGGATCAAACTCTGCCGCTGGGGAGTGCCTCGATGGGTTGGGCGCAGAACTTGCAGCGCGTCGCGGCAAGCGGGATGTCGCCGAGGCATTGGGGGCAGGGCTTGGTGGAGCTTGGCGCGGGGCCGCGGAGGCGGAGCAGAAGCGTGTTGACCGGCAACACGATGAAGAAGTAGACGACAAAGGCGATGAGGGCGAAGGAGATCACGGCATTCAGGAAGTCGCCGTATTTAATGACGCCGCCATGAACGCTCAAGGTCAGAGCTGAGAAGTCCGGCTTTCCGACGATGGCCGCGATGAGCGGATTGATGATGTCGCCGACCAGGGAGTTGACGATGCTAGTGAAGGCTGCGCCGATGATGACAGCGACGGCGAGATCGATGACGTTACCGCGGAGGATGAAGTCGCGAAAACCTTTGAGCATTGGAGGAACTCCGTGCGTGTGGCTTGAATTGGGATCACGGGGAGTATACGTCAGGCCTTTTGATGGGCTGCGGTTTATCGGGAGATTTTATGCCGGTCGTTACCTGATACCGGGGTTCGGGCGGTTGGGGCTTGAGGGCAGCCACTGTGGTGTGCCGGTGCTGTCGGCCACAGCGCGGGCGAGGTCGCGATAAAAGTCGTTGAACGTAACGGTTGCCTGCCAGTCGATGGGCGTGGAGAGGTCGTCCTGCGGTTTGTGGTAGCGGCGCGCATACCAGTCGCGGTAGATGGCTTCTTCAGGGGTGCCGCGGTTGTAGCCGAAGATGAAGCTGGCGACCGGCACGCCGACCCGGACGAAGTTGTAGTTATCGGCGCGACGGAAGAGGTTGCGTTCGGGTTCGAGATCGGGACGGAGCTCGATCGAGTATTTCAGGGCGACGGTGCGCGCCGTGTCGCCGAGCGTGGAGTCCGCGATGCCCTCCATAGTGAGTATTTTGAGGGGGAAGATGGGACGGAGCTGGTCGAGGTTGAGGTCCGCGACGATCTGCGGGATGGGGACGGTTGGGTGCTGGGTGAACCAGGCCGAGCCGAGCAGGCCTTTCTCCTCACCGGTGAAGATGCAGAAGAGCAGCGAGCGCCTGGGGCGTTGCCCGGGCGGGAGCGCTGCTTGTGTGCGGGCGAGCTCGAGCAGGGTGGCGACGTACGCGGCGTCGTCGAGTGCGCCGTTGTAGAGATTGTCTCCGTTGACGGGGGTGCCGTAGCCGTAGCCGTCGAGGTGGGCGGAGAGGGCGACGTACTCGGTTGCGAGAGTGGGGTCTGAACCGGGGAGTATGGCGAGGATGTTGGGGGAGGAGATGTCTTTTGTGGTGGTTTCGAGGTGGAGGCGGAGGATGGCGTGGAGGTCCAGGGTGGGTAGCGGGGCGCCGCGTTCGCCGTCGCGCAGGATTGCGGCGAGGTCGGCGCCGGAGTTGCTGAACAGCGTTGCAGCGGCGGTGGTGCTGATGCGCAGCGAGGGGACGGGTTGGCGGAGAACGGAGTTCCGGCGAGGGTTACGGAGCGGGCGTAGGCGGCAGGCCAGTGGAAGGGCTCGATGTCGTTCGGGTTGAGGATGGCGACGGTCGCGACCGCTCCTGAGGTTGAGAGCTGCTGCGCCCGGTGGGACGCGAAGCTCTGGCGGTCGGCGGCCGGGAGATTGGACGGGATGCCTGCGAAGTAGACCAGGACCATCCCCTTGTTGTCGTCCTTTGGGGCGTCGGTGCTGGTGTCCAGGCCGTATCCGATGAACTTCATCGCGGCGCGGACATTCAGGGGGAGGCGCTCGTTGGGTTGAAGCGTGGCCTCCTGCAGGAGCTTGACTATGACGTCAACGGCGGAGTCGCCGGATGCAATCTCGACCGCGACGGAAGAGTGAGCGGTATCCAAGTCGACCTGGTGCATAGGGACGCGCTGGAGGAAGGTGCCGTTGTCCCCGGCGGTTTTGAGGCCGGCCTTGGCGAACTTCGCGGCCACGTACTTTGCGGCGCGCCCGTAGGCTTCGGTGCCGGTGTCGCGGCCTTCCATGCTGTCGTTCGCCAGCGCGGTTGTCTCCTGCCACCATGCGGCGGCTGCCGGGGTGGGAGTCTGCTGGGCGACGGCGCTCGCGGCTAGGCCGATCAGGATGAGGGTGCAGAGGGTCGGTGCGTGCATCGATGTCTCCGGCGTTGAGGCGATTGTAAGGTCTCGCCGGGAGGTACCCTCCCTCCCCTCCGCATTTTGTGCAAAGTCTTCGATCCATGCGGGTTAGGTCTGGACTTACCTTGAATCCTTCGTCTTCGTGGGTTGGTTTCTGTCGATATCGTCCCCTGTCATTAGTGTAGAGATCGGGGACGGGGTGTTGCGCCACGGGTAAGTAGCTGGAGGAACTTGGGATGGGGGCTGGAGGGGGTTGACTGCCTCTGCGGTTTCCCGGACAGGAGGCCTGGGCTGAAGCCCCTCGATTTCCTGCTTCATTTCACGGGCATGAAGGCCCGTGCTTCCTCAGGATCGCTGAAGGAGATTATCAGGAGACGCGGTGGTTAGTGGGTTCCGGAGAGGATGGAGGCGTAGGGGTAGATCAGGAAGAACAGGATCATGCTGATGACCATGAGGTCGGCGTAGATGCAGAGGAGGATGCCGCCGTGGTACCAGCTCCAGTTGGGACGCATGCAGCGGATGTGGTCGACGGTACCCGCCATCGCCGCGAGGGCTGGGAGGATGAGCAGCGGCGTCCGGTGGTTGTCGGGGAAATGCGCGAGCAGAAGGGCTGCCGGGAGGCTGAGGACGACGAGCAGACTGCCTCGCAGAAGGGAGCGCGAGCGCGGGTTGAGAAAAGCCGGCTTCACCTGTTGACAGGATAGACCCGCGATCAGGGCTTCGCCGGAGCCGACGGGGGCTGGGGTGGGGCGGGTGAAGGGATGGGCGGAAGATTTTTGATGGCGGAGACTGGTACTTCGAGGGAACCGGCGTGATCGTTGATTGGGTCCTCGATGCCCATTCGGAGGAAGAACTCGCCCTTTGCGGGCACGCTGATCAGTTGCCGAAAGAGGATTCCGCCATGCGTGAGCGCTGATAGACCTCGGGCGCGATGTTGAGGGCGTGGTCTGGTCGATCAGGTTCACGGCCGCACCCTCGACATCATAGGCGATGGTGATGAAGCGGACGGAGCCGGTGTAGTTCCCGGTCGAGTTCCGGGTGAGGATCTGTGAGGGAAAGGCTGCGAAATCGACGGCATAGGTGCGAAAGGGCGCCGTGGCGAGTTTGGGATCGGCTGATTTCCGGGAGCGACAATGGGTTCGGGCGGCGGCCAGCGGAGTTCGTGGGAAGGATAGAGGCTTTGAAGATCAGATCGGTGGCCGGGGGAGCTCCCCGCGAACATAGCCGTGCGAAGCCCCGACGATAGTTGCGGGGATGCCTCGGCCGGAGCGCCGGAGGGTGTAGGCAGCCGGCGGCGGGTGCGGAGCCGCGGGATCGATGGCGAAGTAACCATGGCGATAGGCCAGCGTGAGACCCTGCCCGGCGCGAGGTCCCTGGAGCTTGAGATCGACCTTGCGGAAGGCGCCGTCGAACCGGGTATCTGCCGGGCTGTAGGTGATGGTGTAGAAGTTGGAGCCATCGTTGATTGCGCTTGCAACTGCCTGGGCGAGGCCGTTGGTGTTGAGAAAGGCGCGGCCGCCGGTCTGCTCCGCCATGGCTCGCATGGTGGCGTGTTCGGCGGCGGTCTGCTGGCTGAATCTCTGGATGGCCAGGGCCGCGCCGCCGGGGCGGAAGAGTGCCGGCCATCGTTGGAGGCGTCGAAGGTGGGGTCTGTGAACAGGCCGCGGGCGTCGATGGGATAGACGGCGACCTGCGCGCGCGTGAGGAGGTTGGCGGTGTCCCGGAGATCTCCGGAGAGGTCGGCCGCGGCGCGGAAGGGATCGGCGAGCGTGGTGTCGGGGAAGATATTGAGGGGAAAGGAGCCGGAGAACCAGAGGATGTTTTTGCGTCCGGGGAGGACGGAGAGGTAGCGAGCCAAGACTCCAAGAGCCTCCAGCGTGTAGCCGGCGCGAACCTGGAGCCGGAAAGCGGCGTTGTCGGCTTCGAACTGGCGCATATTGGCGGCGGCCTGGGCGATGGCAGCGCCTTGCGCGCCCGCGACGGAGGAGAGGTCGCTGAGGGTATCGGACATCTCTTGAGTGGCGGGAGCACCGCTGACCGGAGTTGTCCAGGAGCTGCGAAGCACGAAGGCTCTTGCGGTCGATGGCGGCGCGCAGGATCTCCGGGTCGGAGGTGAAGCCCTGAAGGAGGATGAGGTGCGTGGTGAGACCAAAGATGGCGAGGCGCTGACCAGCCGGAGCGGACCGGATGTACTTGAGCAGCTGCTGCCGGGCATAGGCCTGATCCTGGAGCGGGTGTTGAGGGTATCGAGGAGGAGCACGTTGAGCGCGGAGGAGTTTGGTGCGGCGGCGAAGTTGGTGAAGACGCCGGGCGGCAGATCGAGTGGCGGATACGGACGCTGGCGGCCGCGCGGCATGCTCGTCGAAGGTGCGGATCTGCTGCGATTTGCCCTTCTCGATGACCGTGAAATCCGATGGCTGAAGACCGTGAACGGGGTTTCCGGCGCGATCGGTGACGACGACATCCTCGATGACGAGGTTGGTGCGGGTCTGAATTGTGGGTTGGGCGGGTTTCGGTGCTGCGGGCCCGGGTTGCGGTGCTGGGGTCTGTGCGAGAGCTGAGGCAGTTAGAAAGAGAGCAAAGAGGGACAGAGACGTGCGCGGCATGGGACTCCCGTGTGCGGCTGGGCTATTCGAACACGGGGGGTGGAGGCTTGTCGCGGGGAAAGTTGCTCGGGAAGATTGGGCTGGTGGGCGTTGTTGTGGCGGAAAGGTGTGAGCCGTCCGGGTGATATCTGGAGATTTCGAGATCCTTCGACTGCGGAGATTGCGAGGCAATCTCCTTCGCTCAGGACGACAGCGTGATGAGCTCGGGGTGACAGCGTGATGAGCTCAGGATGACGATCCGGGCTGGTGGTGCCTAAGCGTCCGTGAGTTCACCCGTGGGGGTTTTTTGGGCTGTGGCGGCAATGGATTCGGTGAAGGGGGCGCGGAGGACGCCGCGCTCGGTGATGATGGCGGTGATGTATTTCGCGGGGGTGACGTCGAAGGCGGGGTTTTCGATGCCGACGCCGTTGGGGGTCATCTGCTTGCCGTTTGAGTGGGTGACTTCGCGGGGGTCGCGCTGTTCGATCGGGATGCGCGTCGCCGTTCGGCGGTGGCGAGGTCGAGGTGGCCCAAGGGGCGGCGACGTAGAACGGGATGCCGTGCTCGCGGGCGAGGATGGAGACGCCGTAGGTGCCGATCTTGTTGGCGGTGTCGCCGTTGGCGGCGATGCGGTCTGCGCCGACGATGACGGCCTGGATGCGGCCCTGCTTCATGAGGTGAGGCGGACATGTTGTCGCAGAGGACGGTGGTGGGGATGGAGTCCTTCATGAGCTCCCAGGCGGTGAGGCGGGCGCCCTGGAGGTAGGGCCGGGTCTCGTCGGCGAGGACGTCGATCTCGTGGCCGCGCTCGACGGCGGCGCGGATGACTCCGAGGGCGGACCCGTAGCCGCAGGCGGCGAGGGCGCCGGCGTTGCAGTGGGTGAGGACGGTGCCTTTTGCGGGGAGGAGCTCTGCGCCGATGGCGCCGAGCTGGCGGCAGGCGGCGATGTCCTCGTCGTACATCTGGCGAGCGAGGGCGACGACGGCGGACTTGATCTCGGGGATGGCGTGTTCTTCGCGGCGAGGGCGTTGTAGAGATCGCGGACCTTGCCGATGCCCCAGAAGAGATTGACGGCGGTGGGGCGGGTGGCGGCGAGGTGATCGCAGATGACGGCGACTTCGGCGTTGAGGTCGGGGATGGTGGTGGCTTCGGAGCGGTCGATGCCGAGCGCGACGCCCATGGCTCCGGAGACGCCGATGGCCATGGCTCCGCGGACGATCATGTCGCGAATGACAGTGGCGACCTGCTTGTAGTCGGTCGCGAGGACGTAGGTCTCTTCGAGGGGAAGCTTGGTCTGGTCGAGGAAGTTGACGCCTTCAGGAAGCCATTCGAGGGTAGGGATCATGTCCCCTTCAGTTTACGACGGCGACGGCGACTGAGAAAGAGAAGCGGCGACGGGAACCGTGGGTTGGACCGTCGCGCGCTGTGAGAGAACCGCAAGGGAAATCGCAGGCATAGACTCCTGCGCGAAGGTAGATAGCATATTTCGTGAAGCAGGACAGCAGGGACAGCAGCGATGCAGTGTTGCAGCAGCCTCTAGTTCGGGGCTTCACCTTGCAAACTATTGCGATGGGATGGGGTAGCGACCATACCCTTTTGACGTGGGAGAGAAGATTAGCGTTTATCTAGGTGTTCTGGCGGTTTCTGTGGAGATCCTTGTGGGAGGCGCGGATATCTTCCGCGGTGAAGACGGGGAGGAAGGGCGCACCGGCGGCGGCGGCTTCGATGTTGGCGCGGCCGCCCTGTTCACGGTCTACGAGGCAGAGGACGCCGGCGACGATCATGCCGGCCTCGCGGGCGGCCTCGATGGCGGTGATGGTGGAGCCGCCGGTGGTGCAGACGTCGTCGACGATGACGACGTGGGCGCCGGGCTGGAGGAAGCCCTCGATGCGGCGGCCGGTGCCGTGGGTCTTTTCGGCTTTGCGGACGAGGAAGCCCTGGAGGAGGGGCGGGGCCTCGGCGGGGTCGGTGTTGGCGGGGAGGTCGAGCTCGGAGGAGAGGGCGAGGATTTCGGCGTGGTCGGCGACGGCCCAGGCGCTGGCGCTGGCGGTGTTGGAGACGAGGGGGTCGGCTCCCATGGTGAGGCCGCCGATGGCGACGGCTTTGGGGATGTGCTCGCGGATGAGGTCGTAGAAGATGAGGCCGGAAAGGCGGCCGCCTTCGGCGTGGAGTGTGGTGGTGCGGCAGTCGATGTAGTAGTCGGACTTCTGGCCGGAGGCGAGGGTGAAGTCGCCGAGGCGGAAGGAGTGGGTGGCGAGGATGTCGGAGGAGGGCCTGGCGGAGGTCGGAGTTGGTGTCGGCGTTGGTGGTCATGTTGGAGCGATTCTAGCGGTTGTACACTCACCGGGAGTCTCGACTGATGCCGATCTTCCGCCCGCTCTTCCTCGCTGCCTTTGCGTCCCTAGCCCTCGGCGCATCGGCCCAAACGCCGAATTCCAAGGCCACGCCTACATTCGAGGTGGCCTCAGTCAAGCAGAATAAGACCGACGGCCCGCGACACAGCAACGTTCCCCTGGATACG
Source organism: uncultured Acidobacteriaceae bacterium (assembly GCA_963778445.1). Lineage (GTDB taxonomy): Bacteria > Acidobacteriota > Terriglobia > Terriglobales > Acidobacteriaceae > Edaphobacter. The sequence goes on from CAVZUG010000003.1 coordinate 209,283, forward strand.
GGAAACGTCTACGACGCGATCGATCCAAGCGACTCGCGTACCGCTGCCGGCGGCTACTTCGTGGCGACCAACCAGCCGCTGTGGCAATACATTGTCTTCGCCTACAAGCTCTCCGGCACGCAGGAGCTGGCGCTCCGCTTCAGCTATTTCAGCGGGCTCAAGTCAAAGGCGCCTGCCTGGGTGACGGGTGGCTTCGAGACATCAGCGGATCGATTCAGTATTGAAGCCCGCGCCGCTGAGAACACCACGATCGACGAGATGCGCTTGATGATGCAGGGGCTGCTCGCCGACCGGTTTCAGCTGGTTGTCCGGCACGAGACGCGCGACGTTCCCGCCTTTGGCCTGGTTCTTGTCCGCGCGGGCGCAACCGGCCCCGATCTTCGGCTCCACCCGGCAACGGACGCCTGTCCCGGTGTGAATGGAAAGCCTGACGTGACTGCTTCACCGCGCGTTGCATCCACAGCCGGAGACCTGCCTCCGGTGTGCGGCGTTATCGCGCATGTCCTGTCCTTGAATAATCCGCGCAGCAGCTTTGGCGGCCGCGGCATTCCACTGAGCCTGCTTGCCACCTCGCTGCCTACCATGACCGGAATGGCGAACGTCTCTCGACCCGTGGTCGATCAGACTGGGCTTGCAGGTCTGTACGATTTCACCCTTCACTGGATTGTGTCTCCCGATCCCGAGAGCGGCGATACGGCCGCATATTTCCACGAAGCGCTCAAGAGCCAGCTCGGCCTAGAGCTCAAGTCCACCCACGCTCCTATCGATATCCTTGTCATCGACCACGTCGAGCGGCCTTCGGAGAACTAGCGTTTAGACTGGAAGTGTCTATGAGCAACCAAGCGCCTCCAAAGAGTTCGTTGAAGATTGTTCTTGCAGCAGTGGTGATCCTGGGTACGGTTGCGTGGCTTGCCTTTACGGGAGTGCGTGACAACAAGAGCTACTACGTCACCATCACCGAGCTGCAGGGGATGGGCAACAAGGCGTACACGCGGCACCTGCGGGTGGCAGGGAATGTGGCGCCGGGGAGCATTCGGCGGGTGGGGACGAATGCGGACTTTACCTTGTTGGAGCAGGGGCGGACGCTGCGCGTGGACTACAAGGGGGCGGAGCCTCCGCCGGATACGTTCAAAGACGATGCGCCAGGCGCTGGCTGTTGGGACCTTTGGGCGCGATGGTGTGTTCCATGCCACGCAATTGCAAGCGAAGTGCGCGTCGAAGTATGCTCCGGCCGATGTGAAGAAGGCAGGCGCTACGATTGCGACTTCCGTGGCTCGCTAGCGTTTCGATGTTTGCGGCGGAGAGGTGCGAGCGGTTTGGGCTGTGTGGAAGGTTTCGGGATTTTCGCTTCGCTCCGAGTGACAAGCGTTTGAAAGAGAAACGATGACTCAACCCGCTGCAGAGTTCCGGGCTGTTTCCAAGGTTTATGGCCGGTTTGCGGCCCTGCGGAACGTGTCGGTCACGCTTTCCGGCGGAAGCTGCACGGTGATCCTGGGGCCGAACGGGGCTGGGAAGTCGACGCTGCTGCGGCTGGCGGCTGGGCTGACTGCGCCGACGCGCGGTGAGGTGAGGGTGTTTGAGACAGCGCCGCAGCAGCAGCGCGGACGCGTGGCATATATGAGCCATGCGCCGATGCTCTACGACGAGCTCTCGGGGATGGAGAACCTGCGGTACTTCGCGGCGCTGGCGACGGACCGGGGGTGCGACTGCGCGGGCTCGCCGGAGATGGCGCTGCGTGCGGTGGGGCTGGATCCGGCGCTGAAGCGGCCGGTGGGCGAGTACTCGCAGGGGATGCGGCAGCGGACGTCGTTTGCGCGGGTGCTGCAATCGGACCCGGAGTTGCTGCTGCTGGACGAGCCGTTTTCCAACATGGATACGGCGTCGGTGCAGCAGATGGTGGAGCTGCTGGCGGACTTCCGGACGTGGCCGGTTGCGGGGGGCGGAAGCCGCACAATTGTTTTGACGACGCACCAGGCGCAGTTGGCGATGCCGCTGGCCGATCAGGTGGTGACGCTGAAGAACGGCGAGGTCGCTCCCACGGAGCTGGCCGGAGCCGCCCTATGAAGCATGCACATGCGGAGAAGACCAATGCGGCTCGGCTGCTGGACCGGCTAGGGATTGGGTATGAGCTGCGCGCGTATGCGGTGGATGAGAACGACCTGACGGCGATCTCGGTGGCGCGCAAGATCGGGCTGCCGCCCGAGCAGGTGTTCAAGACGCTGGTGACGCGGACCAATGCGGGCGAGCATGTATTCGGCGTGGTTCCGGGGGACGCGGAGCTCGACCTGAAGAAGCTGGCGCAGGCGTGCGGGGCGAAGAAGGTGGAGCTTGCGAGCCTGAAGGACGTTGAGCCACTGACGGGGTACGTGCGCGGAGGCGTGACCGTGATGGGAGCGAAGCGCCACTTCCCTGCTTTCATCGACGAGACGATCGAGCTGTTTGAGCTGATCTCGGTATCGGCCGGACAGCGTGGATTGCAGCTGGTTCTGTCTCCGGCCGATTACGTTCGTGCTGCGGAGGGGACGCTGGCCGATCTAACGAAGGACCCCGGGACGAAAGCGGCGCCGGGCGCATGAGTTACCTGCGCAGCGTCCTGGTGCACCTGCGGAAGGACCTTCGGCTGGAGTGGAGGTCGCGCGAGGCGATCAACGGGACGATCTTTTTTTCGCTCCTGGTCGTGGTGGTCTTCTCGCTGGCGTTCGACCCCACGGCAAACCCGACGATGGCGCGACAGATCTCGGGCGGCATCCTGTGGGTCGCGCTGCTGTTCGCCTCGGTGACGGCACTGAACGGGAGCTGGGTGCGTGAGCAGCGGAACCATGTTCTGGATGCGCAGCGGCTGCTCCCGGCGGCAGCTTCGGCACTTTTTCTGGGGAAGGCCCTGGCGAATCTGGTCTTTGTGGGCGCGGTGGAGCTGGTGCTGGCGCCGGTGTTTATCGTGTTCTACAACCTCCATCCGCTGGGGAACGTGTGGTTGCTGCTGCTGATTTTGCCGCTGGGGACGTGGGCGCTGGTGGTGAACGGAACGTTTTTCGCGGCCCTTGGCCTGCGGGCGCGCAGCCGTGAGTTGTTGCTGCCGCTGCTTCTGCTCCCGATCTCTCTACCGGCGCTGCTCGCGATGGTACAGGCCACGGGCGGGGTTATGACGGGCGATCTTGATGCGCTGCAGATTGCGACCTGGATCCGGCTGCTGGCCGGGTATGACGTGATATTTACGACGGTTTGCATCCTGCTGTTTGAAACCGTGCTTCATGCGGAGTGAGGCGCAAGCCCCCGCACGGTTCGGAGGCTCGATCAGCAGTAAGATAAAGGTGTGGATAACTCCAAAACTGCGCGCACGATCGGCTTCCTGTGGCTCGCCGCGACACTGCTGGTTCTCGCAGAGAGCTTTCGGCAGGCGATCTTTCTGGTGCCGACCGAGGCGTCGATGGGAAACATCCAGAGGATCTTCTACTGGCATGTGACGGAGGCTTCGCTGGGGTGCGTGTTTCCGTATGTGAATCTCGTGGCGTCGCTGGCGTTTCTGTTTCTGCGGCAGAGAGACCCGCTAAAGGCGCTGGCAGCGGACGCGCTTGCAGTTGCGTCGGCCGAGGTTACCGTCCTGTTCGTTTCGATCGGGTTGGTTACGGGGATGCTCTGGGCCAAGCCGGTGTGGGGTATCTGGTGGACGTGGGATGCGCGGCTGACGACGTACTTCCTGCTGTGGCTGCTGTATGTGAGTTATCTGATGGTGCGGCGCTTTACGCCTGCGGGGCAGACGAGCACGCTGGCCGCGGTGCTTTCGATCTTTGCGGCGATCGATGTGCCGATCACGTTTATGTCGATCCGGTGGTGGAGAACGCAGCATCCCGCGCCGGTCTTTGGGGGCGAGGGACACCTGGACAAAAGCTTTTACCCTGCGGTGTTCTGGAGCCTCGCCGGATGGACGATGTGGGGGATCTTTGTGATGTATTCCGGTTCATGCTGGAACGCAGGCGGCAGGTCGAGGAGCAGGAGGCTGCGTTGAGCGGCCTCGAGACATCGATGGAGGTCTCGCGATGACGTGGCAGAGCTTCTTTGGCGCTCTTCACCTGCCCGCGTTGCGGGATCTGCCTATCGCCTACGCTGCCGTGATCCTGGCGCAGGGCGGATACCTGCTTTGGATTGTGCGGGGCTGGGCCCGCCGCAGCGACGGACGTTGATCAATTTCTTCCGATACTCGCTTGCGGGATCCGTCTGCGCGGTGCTCCTGAGCGGAGGCATGGTGGCATGCCGTTCGGGCGCCTTCCCGGACGTGCCTGCCGGCTACCGGGAGTTTGCCTACATCAGCAACGGCGGAGCGAATACCGTGACCGTGCTGGACCTGGTGTTTGTGCGCGCGGACCGCACGTTGCAGGTGGGCCAGAACCCCACCGGGATGGCCGTAAACCCGAAACGCGATGAGGTGTACGTCGCCAACACCAAATCTGGGACAATCTCCGTCATCGACGCGGCGCAGAACCGCGTGGTGGCCACGATTGCGGTGAGAAGGCAGCCCTATGGTGTCGCTGTCGGCGAAGACGGCCGGCGCGCCTACGTGGCAAACTCCGGTTCAAACAACGTGAGTGTGATCGATCTTGACCGGCGGCGCGAGTTGATGACGGCACAGACGGGCGAGCAGCCGGGGCTGGCGCGAATCTCGCCGGATATGCGATCGCTCGTGGTTACAAATCGCGGGAGTGGAAGCGTCTCCATCTTCGCGGTGGCGGCTACGAGCGACGCGAAGGCTCCTGCCCTGAAGCTGCGGGCGACGATCTCCGGGTGCGCCGGCGCGACCGACGCCGTGATTCTGCCCGATTCTTCGAAGGCTTTTATCGCCTGCTCCGCCGGTCATCAGGTCATGGCGGTGAACCTGGCAGCTGCGCCGAACTCCTGGGCTGGAAAGCAGAACCCTTCGTTGCTGGCGGACCGCCTGCTGTCGATGCTGGAGGTGGGCGCGGCGCCGGTGCACCTCGCATTGAAGCCGGACGGCGGCGAGATCTTCGTGTCGAACTTCAACTCCGACAGCATCTCGGAGATCGCGACGCAGACGAACGAAGTGGGCGGGACCTACACGGTCGCGAACAAGCCGGCGCACGCTGTAGTGAGCGACGATAACAGCACGCTGTGGATCTCGAACTTCGGTTCGGACTCGATAAGCCTTTACAGCATCGACGACGGCAAACTGGTCGGCAATGTGCGGACGGGTTCGGCACCCGATGCGCTGGCGTTTTCGGCGGACGAGCACCTGCTGCTGGCGGCAGATGCGCGATCGGGCGATGTGGCCGTGATCCGGACGCAGGGCAGGCAGGGGCCGGCGCTGTTCACGATGCTGCCGGCAGGGAGCCAACCGAACGACATCGTGGTGAAGGCGCTGACTTCCGCGAAGTAGGGCAGCTACATCTGCCGTGCGAGCACGAGGGTGATGTCGTCGGGCTGCTCTTCGGCTCCGATCCAGGCGTCAAGCGCCTGCATGACCTGCTCGGAGATGACGTGCAGCGGCTGATGACGATTCCGCTGGACGACCTCGACTAGGCGTTCTTCGCCGAAGTCTCCGAAGTCGTTCTCGGGCTCGGTGACGCCGTCGGAGTAGGCGACGAGGATGTCGCCGGATCGCATGGTGAAGGCGTCTTCTTCGTAGCGCATGCCATCCATAAGACCGACCACGGTGCCGCCGCAATCCAGTCGGCGGACACTGCCGTCGTGACCGAGGACCAGCGGTGGAAGCTGTCCCGCATTGGAGTAGGTCAGGCGCGCCGATCTGGCGTCGTAGTGGGCCAGAAAGAGGGTGGCGTATTTCTCGGGCTGGGTGCTGCGGTAGAGATGGCGATTCAGTAAAGCGAGAATTTTACCGGGCGACTCGAAGAGTTCGTCGCAGTTGCCGGCGCGATCTTCGCGGCTGGCCAGAAGGCCGGCGACACTCGATTCTGCGTAGACGAGCTCTTCGCTGGCGAAGCGATAGGCGCGAACGGCGGAATGCAAGGTCGCCATCAGCAGAGCGGCGGAGATGCCTTTGCCGCTGATATCGCCGATGGCGATTCCGACGCCGGTGAGAGCGCCGCTGGGCTCACCGTCGTGGGCTTCTTCGTGGAAGACGAGAAAGTCATAATAGTCGCCGCTGACCGCGCGCGCGGGACGGCAGACGCCATGCAGCTCCAGCATGGGGAGGTCGGTTGCCGTTTGCGGGAACAGGTTAGCCTGCACCTCCTGCGCGATGGAGATCTCGTTCTGGAGACGCTCCTTTTCTTTCTGCTCCTTGAGCAGACGCTGCAGCGATCCTGTCATGTTGTTGAAGGACCGGCCGAGCTCGGCGAGCTGATCGTTCCTTTCCACGCGGATGCGGTGGTCGAAGTCGCCACGATCGATGCGCCGGGTGGCCTCATACAAGTCTGTAACAGAAGCGGTTACAGTTTTACTGAGGCGCGCGGCCATGGCCAGCGCCAGCGCCTCGATGAGGGCGAAGACGAGGCATAGCACGAGGAGGCTGATCCGGATGACACTGGTAACCGTCCCGCTGAGAGAGCTGCCAAAGAGTTGGCGGTAGAGCAGTGAGGGCCGCGAGGTGACTTCGATGGGAGCGTCAGCCGGCTCTCCGGAATCCCAGTCGCGAACCGGGAAGGTTGAGAGAAATCGAACCCTGAGGTCGGCAACGTTGACCGGCGGAGGATCCACACCACCGACGACTCTGGTCGAACGGATCGCTTCCCCAGAGGAACCGCTGCGTCGGGTAGTACCTTTCGCAGGAACATTCGTGCCGGCTCTGGTTGAACCAGAGGAGGCACTTCGGTTTTGAGATCCGCTGCCGATGAGCTCGTCACTCATCCCCGCCCTGCCAAGACCTTCGGCGATGCTCGACATCAGGCGCTCGTCGACAGGAAGGCTGCTGACGAGACTGAGATGCCGGCCGTCGGCGAGCGGGTGCTGGTGGATGGCGACGAGGTAGAGATCGCTGCCGTCGAGGATCATGCCGCGAAAGCCTCCGGCCGGAAGCCGGGTAGCCCATGGCGGCAGGCCGAGAGGCGTTCGCTCGTGCGTGGACGCGGGGCTTGCAGCCAGCGACACGCCATCGACAAAGGCGCTGAACTCAGGCTTGAGGCGGGCGCCGCGAGTATCCTGCCGGTACGCCGAGTCGTCCCCCGGAGAATGGCCTATGACGGATTTCTGGTCGGCAGCAGGAGCGAGCATGCGGTCTTCGAGGTTTGCATTCTCGGAGCTGAGCCAATCGAGTTGGCTCTGCACACGCGAGTCGGCGAGGTGGATGGCGAACTGGCCGGCGGCGATATAGGCCGAGATGAGCACGAGGGTGCCGACCAGCACGATGGGCGCGACTCCGATCAGCAGATAGGTGAGAACGAGCTTGTTGCGCAGGCTCCACAGCATTCTGCGGCGCACCTGCCGCCAGAGAACGGGGATGGCAAGAACCGCGAGAGCGATGCCGCAGAGGATCTGGAGGACGCCGGAGAGAGTGCCGACGGTTCCTGGGACGAGGCGCAGCAGCCAGAAGATGCAGAACCAGATTGCGGTCCAGAAGACGACGCCAGATAGACCGCGGGGGAGGCCGTGACGAAGCCGCTCGAAGTGTTGGGAGAGAGCCACCGGGTCAGATCTCCACGCCGATTTCGCACGCCGGGCGCAGTGTACGGCGGTCTGCGGATGTGTATGAGATGGAGAGCATTGTGTTCATGGATGGGCGACAGCGGTGCCGCTCTGTGAGGACGATGCTAGCAGAGGCAGGAGGTGCGCGAATGGGAGATCGGCCCATTCAAGGCACAGTCGTTGCTGTCGCCGCCGACACGTTCATAGTCATCGTCGGATTTAAGGCGGACGGCGCTCTTCCGCGTTTGAGAACCGGTTGGGACGTGAAAGGCTGGCAGGGCACAGGAGTAAATTTCTGGTCACCTCCATCGATCGGTGGAGGCGGACCGTACCGATTCCTATCTACTATGCAGAACAGCCCTAGTAGAACAGAGAGGAGAAGCTCGTGAAAACGTCGGTGCGCCTGCGTCCTATCCTCTTTATCGCCGCGCTTCTGCTGCTGTGGCAATGGGCCATTGTTCGGCATCCGAACACGCTGCTTCCGGGACCGTGGGCAGCCATGCTAGGCATTTTCGACCTGCTTCATCATGGTCTGCTCGTGAAGTATGTCGTCGCGTCGCTGTTCCGCGTCACGTGGGGATTTGTGCTGGCTGCGATCCTCGCGATTCCGCTGGGGCTGCTTGTCGGTTATCGGCGTCGTGCAGAGCTTGCGGTCAACCCCATCCTTCAGATACTCCGGCCCATCTCTCCGCTCGCATGGATTCCTCTGGCAATCCTCTGGTTCGGCGTCGGCGACAGCTCCGCGATCTTTCTCATTTTTTTCGGCTGTTTCTTTCCTCTGCTCCTTACCTCGATCAATGCGGTTCGCAGCATTCCGTCGATGTACCTGGATGCCGGTCGCAACTTCGGTCTTCGGCCCGTGCAAATCATCACACGAGTCCTCTACCCAGCTGTTGTTCCACAACTGATCGTTGGGCTGCGCATCACACTCGGCATTGCGTGGCTGGTTGTTGTGGCTGCAGAGATGATCGCCGTCAACTCCGGTCTGGGTTTCCTGATCGTCGACGCACGCAACGCCGGCAACCGATACGACCTGGTGGTTGCGGGCATGATCCTGATCGGCGTCATCGGCCTCTGCCTCGATCTGGGGATGCGCCAGTTAGAAAAGATACCTTCCATTCGATGGAGCTACGAGGAGATCTGAAACCCAACATGTCTGCCACCACCATGAGCTCCGCTGCGATAGCGACACACCTTCGGGTCGAACATCTAACAGTCGCGTTCCCTGGCGATGGTGTTCCCACCCGTGTTCTCGACGATATCTCTCTCGACGTCGCGACAGGCGAGTTCCTCTGCATCCTTGGCCCCTCGGGCTGCGGCAAGTCGACGCTGCTCAGCACCATTGCCGGTTTTCTGCGCCCCACTTCAGGAGCCGTCACCATCGATGGCGAGGACGTGACGGGTCCTGACCCGCGCCGCATCTTCGTATTCCAGGAGCGAGGAGTCTTTCCGTGGCTCACCGTGGAAGGCAATATCGGCTTTGGTCTCTTCAGGGCCTCGCGGCAGGAACGCGAGCAGCGCATTGCACACTACATTAAGACGGTCGGGCTCGAAGGCTTCGAGCGCTCCTACCCCGCCCAGCTATCGGGCGGCATGAAGCAGCGTTTGGAAGTCGCACGCGCGCTCGCCGTCAATCCCGACATGCTCTTCCTGGACGAACCCTTCGGCGCACTTGACTCGATCACACGTCTGACGATGCGGCGCGAACTGCTCCGTATATGGGAGGCCGAACGCAAGACCATCGTCTTCGTGACCCATGACATCGACGAGGCCGTCCAGCTCGCCGACCGCGTTGTGGTGATGAGCGCCCGGCCCGCGCGCGTGCAACAGATCGTACAGATCGATATCCCTCACCCACGCGACCTGAGCTCGCCGCGATACCTTGAGCTTCGCGACGGTATCTTCGAGCAGATCGGCCTGGCTCATAAAGTATGAGAACTCCCTCCGAAGTTCGCCGATGGGAGCATGTCTTCTGGCCGATCTTCGCCACCGTGCTTTGTCTTCTGCTCTGGCGCTATTCGGTCGTGCTCAGCCACACGAAAGTGATTCCCTCGCCAAGGGACGTCGCTGCTGGCCTCGCGGAGCTGCTTCGCAAGCATGTGCTCTGGGACGACATCCTCAGCTCTCTCGAACGTGTCGCGATCGGCTTCTGCAGCGCGACCGTCATCGGAGTCCCCCTGGGCCTTGCTCTCGGCTGGTACCCCGCTGCGAATCAAGTCGTTAATCCCGTCATGCAGATCCTTCGGCCGATCAGTCCCATAGCCTGGATCCCAGTTGCCATTATCTTTTTCGGCATCGGCGACGGCGCCGCCATCTTCCTCATCTTTCTTGGCGCGCTCTTTCCCATCCTCGTCGCCTGTATAGACGGCGTTGCAAATGTTCCGCTGGTGTACCGTCGCGCCGGTCGAAACTTTGGCCTCTCTCCGGCTCGGCTCCTCACCTCGGTCGTGTTTCCTGCTGCTCTTCCTAATATCATCGTCGGGCTTCGACTTGCATTCGGTATCGCCTGGCTGGTCGTCGTCGCGGCAGAGATGATCGCCGTCGATTCGGGGCTCGGCTATCTCGTGATCGACTCCCGCAACTCCGGAAAACGCTATGACCTCGTCGTGGGTGCAATGCTATTGATTGGGATGGTCGGCTTCATTCTTGACCTGGGCTTCCGGCGCATCGAGAAGATCAAATCCGTCCGCTGGGGGTTCCGCAATGCGCCTTAACTCGAAGATTCTGCTCTTCGGCGGGGCGTGGCTCGTCGTCATCTCGACGCTGCACGCCTGCCTGAACGTGAACTGGGCCGCCATTTTCAACGACTACAGGCCGCCCAACCAGCGCAAAGTTACAGTCGCCTACATCCCGGTGACTTGCCAGCTCACCTGCCCGGTCACGGATTACATCTCGCGCTACTCCGATCACGGCGAGATCTTTCTCCCGCGTCTTTTCCAGGGATTTCCCGAGATCAAGGAAGCTTTGATCGCGAATAAAGTTCAAGCGGCGTTTATCGTGGCTCCCCTTGCCATCGCACTTGCATCGCAGGGCGTGCCGATCAAAGTCGTCTATCTCGGCCATCGCTACGGCAGCGCCGTAGTCGTTCGCAAGAACGGCCCTGTCCACAGCGTGGCGGACCTCAAGGGCCGCACCGTCGCGATCCCCAGCCGCTTTTCGGACGAGCGTCTTATCCTGTTTCGAGCCATGAAGGTCGCCGGACTGAAGCCAGGTGACGTGAAGATGGTCGAGATGGCCCCACCGGATGTCTCTGGAGCGCTTGCCGCTGGGGCGATCGACGCCTTTTCCATGGGTGAGCCCTTCCCTTCCCAAGCCGAGATGGGCGGATTCGGCCGCGTTCTCTTCCAGGCCCGCGACTACTGGCCCGACTACATGTCCTGCATTCTTGTCGTCCGACAGGATCTGATCGATCAACGCCCCGATGTCGTCCAGGGTCTCGTAGACGGTATCGCTCGATCCGGTCTGTGGCTCGATCAGGGCAAGCCGCAGCGTGACGATGCCGCAGACTTCGTGGGCCGCTTTTATTACAACCAGAAGCCCGCACTGCTTCGCTGGGCTCTCACGAGACCCATGGACCGCGTCACCTACAGCCCGCTCGCTCCGCGCAGGCCGGACTTCGACCTTGTCCGCGACCTCATGATCGAGACCGGCGTGCTCAAGAAGAAGATTGAATTCTCTGACTACGCCGACACGCGTTTCTCGGATGGCGCGACCTCCCAAACAGCCTGGAAGTACCAGCCCGGCACCGCGGTTGTGAAGTAGATCGCAGAGGCGCTCGATCTCGTGGTGCAAGCCGTTCGGACCAGCCACAAAAGATAGATCGAGAGATGGTCTCACCGCGTGATAGATTTCGCCTACCGAACCATCAGGGCGATTTAGCCTCCGGAGACGCTATTCCATGGCACTCACCATCACGGGTCTGTCCAAGACCTACCCCAACGGCGTTCGCGCCCTCAAGAACCTCTCCCTCACCATCGGCAACAACATGTTCGGCCTGCTCGGCCCGAACGGCGCCGGCAAGAGCTCGCTGATGCGCACGGTCGCCACACTCCAGGACCCGGACTCCGGCGCCATCGACCTCGACGGTGTCAACGTTCTGACGCAGAAGGACCAGGTTCGCAGAATCCTCGGGTATCTCCCGCAGGAGTTCGGCGTCTACCCGAAGATGTCGGCCATCGACATGCTCCATCACCTCGCCATCCTCAAAGGCGTCACCGCCAGCGGCGAGCGCAAGGAGATGGTCGACGCCCTGCTGCACCAGACCAATCTCTGGGACGTCCGCAAGAAAGTCCCTTTCGCACCTACTCCGGCGGCATGAAGCAGCGCTTCGGCATCGCGCAGGCGCTGCTCGGCCAACCCGCGCCTGATCATCGTCGACGAGCCCACCGCAGGCCTCGACCCAGCCGAGCGCAACCGCTTCCTCAACCTCCTCTCCTCGATCGGCCGCGACGTCACCGTCATCCTCTCCACGCACATCGTCGATGACGTCCGCGAGCTCTGCCCGCGCATGGCCATCATCGCCGCGGGAGAGGTGCTGCTTGAAGGCGCGCCCAATGAAGCGCTGGGCGCGCTTGACGGACAGATCTGGTCGCGCGTCGTCGGCACCGACGATGAGCTCCGCGGCCTCGAATCCGAGCTCCACATCGTCAGCACGCACCTGATCGGAGGCCAGCACGAGATTCGCGTCTTCGCTCCCTCCTCACCCGGCGCCGGATTTCACCCGGTCCCCTCCGGTCTCGAGGACGTTTACTTCCTCAATCTCTCCCGTCACGCACAGAACTAGCGCATCGCCCCGAAGGATAACGCCATGGCCATGTTCTGGGAGTTTCTTCTCCTTCGAGCTCCGCTTCCGCCTCAAGAGCCTCTCGACCTACATTTACTTCCTGCTCTGGTTCACCTTCTCCTTCTTCTGCGTCGCCTCCGAGAGCTTCGGTCCGGTCGGCAACGCCAACGGCAAGGTCCTCCTGAACGGGCCCTTCGCCAACTCCACCAATGACTTCGGCGCCTCGCTCTTCGGCGTCATCGTCATCGCCGCCATCTTCGGCACCTCCATCCTGCGCGATTTCCAGCGCGACACGTACCAGATCCTCTTCACCAAGCCCATCTCCAAGTTCGCCTACCTCGGCGGCCGCTGGACCGGATCCTTCCTCACCACCGTCTTCGCCTTCTCCGGCATGATGTTCGGCACCTTCGCCGGAACCTTCGCGCCCTGGGCCGATCACACCCGCATCGGCCCCAACCACCTCTGGTGGTACCTCCAGCCCTTCCTGTCGATCATCGTCGTCCAGATCTTCTTCATGGGCTCCCTCTTCTTCGCCGTCGCCGCGCTCACCCGCAAGATCTTCGTCGTCTACCTGCAAGGCGTCGCGATCTTCATGCTCTACATCATCGGGCTCACCGTATTTTCGGCTACCCGTTCGCTCGAGCACTTCTGGTCCGGCATCCTCGATCCCGTCGGCTTCATACTCATCAGACGACATCACCCGCTACTGGACGCGTGGTCGAAAAAAACACCCTGCTGCTTCCGTGGAACTTCTCCGGCTACTCCCCAGGCGTCTTCCTCTACAATCGCCTGCTCTGGCTCGCCGTAGGCTGCATTTCGCTCGGCGTCATGTGGGCGCTCTTCCCGATGTCCGTCGAAGCGCTCACCGCGCGTTCGCAGGGCCGCCGCGCCGCCAGGGCCCGCATCGCCGAAGAAGAGGAGCTCCGCCCGGTTCGCTCCCTCGTCGCCGCCCGCCTTCCTCGCGTCCGTCAGGTCTTCGGCTCCGCGCACCAGCTGGGCGCAATACCTTTCGCTCACCCGTCTCCGCATCCGCACATCATCCGCGAGATCCCCTTCTGGGCTATCGTCGGCCTGCTGATCGTCTTCGCCATCAACAACGGCCACTTCGCGGGACGCCGCGGCGACGAAAACGTCTGGCCCGTCACTTACCTCATGCTCCAGGCCGTCGAAGGCGGCGCTACCCTCTTCTTCTACATCGTCGCCACCCTCTACGCCGCCGAGCTCATCTGGCGCGAACGCGACAACCACTTCGACGGCATTCACGACGCGCTTCCCATGCGCGAAACCACCGACTGGCTCTCCAAGCTCACCGCCATCGCCTTCGTCGAGCTCGTCCTGCTCACCATCACCATGCTCTGTCGGCATCATAATGCAGACGATCGCCGGCTACTACCATTACGAGCTCCTCCAGTACTTCAAGGAGCTCTACGTCATCACCTTCCCGCAGGTCATGATCTTCGCTCTGCTTCGCCATGTTCGTTCAGACGATGGTCTCGAACAAGTTCATCGGCCATGGCATCGTCATCGGCGTCTTCGTCCTCGCAACCGATCCTCTACAATTTCGGCTGGGAAAACACGCTTTATCTCCCAGGCACTACGCCCCCGTACACCTACTCGGACATGAACGGCTACGGGCATTTCGTGCCCGCGCTCTTCTGGTCCATCACCTACTGGTTCGGCATCTTCGCCGTACTCGCCGTCATCTCCATCGCCTACTGCCGCCGCGGCGCGGACGACTCCCTCGTCTCACGCACACGCCTCGCCCTCCGGCGCGCGCCCCGCCTGATCCCCGCCGGAGCCTTCTTCCTCCTTCTCGCCATCGGGTGCCGGCGCCTGGTACTTCTACAACGCGCACGTCCTCAACGAGTACCTCACCGCCAAAGACCGTCGCGACATCCAGGCACGCTACGAGCGCGATTACAAAAAATACGAGACCCTCGACCAGCCCAAGGTCACCGCGCGTCGACACCGACATCAACATCTATCCCGAGCGGCGCTCCTTCGACGGCACCGCCCGCATGACGCTGCAGAACAAGACCGCCGCGCCGCTCGCACAGCTCCACATCACCGATACCAACGCAGTCCGTCTCCAACATCCAGTTCGACCGTCCCGTTCACCTCGTCAGCAGTGGTCCCCGCGGCATCTACCGCATCTACGCCTTTGACCAGCCGCTCGCAGCCCGGCGAGACCTTGACCCTCACCTGCAACGTCGGTCACCAGACCCGCGGCTTCCGTGACGGCAACGAGCTCGCCGAGTTCGCCTACAACGGCACCTTCTTCGACTCCAGCTATCTCCCCACCATCGGCTACTCCAGCGGTACCGAGATCAGCGATCCCCGCCGGCGCCGGGAAGAGAAACTTCCGGCTCTCGACGAGATGGCTCCACGCGGGGATCCCCGTCACTCCCGCCTCAACCTGTTCACCGGGCCGCAAGTCCGACTGGATCACTTATCACACCGTCGTCAGCACCTCCGCCGACCAGATCGCCGTCAGCCCGGGCTATCCCGTACGTCAGTGGCACGCGAATGGCCGCAACTTCTTCGAATACAGCATGGGCTCCACCCACATCCTCGACTTCTTCTCCTGGATCTCCGGGCGCTACAAGGTCACGCGCGAGACAGCACAACGGCGTCAACGTCGAGGTCTACCACGACCCCGCGCACGAATTCGACATCGAGAAGATGATCGACGCCTCCAAAGCCGGCCTTGATTACGATCGGCGCGAACTACAGTCCGTACCAGTTCGCGCAGTACCGCATCCTCGAGTACCCGCGCTATCGCAACTTCGCGCAATCCTTTCCCAACACCATTCCCTTCTCCGAAGGCATCGGCTTCATCGATCGTCTCGTCAATCCGAAGAAGGATATCGATTTCGCCTACTTCGTCACCGCGCATGAGCTCGGCCACCAGTGGTGGGGTCACCAGCTTATCGGCGGTGACGTCCAGGGCTCCAACATGATGTCCGAGGCGCTCGCCGAATACTCCGCTCTTCGCATCATGGAGCACAAGTACGGCGACGACAACATGCGCCTCTTTCTCAAGCACGAGCTCGACGGCTATCTCCGCGGCCGCTCCGGTGAGATCCGCCACGAACCGCCGCTCGCCCTGGTCCAGCGCGAGCCCTACGTCTGGTATCAGAAGGGCGGCCATCATCCTCTACGCGCTCGCCGACTATATCGGCGAAGACAAGCTCAACCTCGCGCTCGGCAACTTCCTCATGTCAGTACCGCTACGCCAATGCCAATAATCAGGTGGACGCCGCCGACAACACCCGCGGTGCCGCCGCCCTGAACCAGCCCTATCCCGACACCCGCGAGTTCGTCGCCGCGCTCCGCGAGCAGACGCCTCCCGAGCTCCAGTACTTTATCGATGACGGCTTCAATCGCATCGTTCTCTACGACAACAAGGCTCTCTCCGCCACCTCGCAGAAGACCGCCGACGGCAAGTACAAGGTCACCCTCAACGTCCAGGCGCGCAAGGTCCAGTCCGACGGCAACGGGGTCGAATCCGCCATGCCCCTCGCCGACTACATCGACATCGGCGTCTTCACCGGAAAGAAAGACGAAGAAAAGCCGCTCTACCTCAAAAAGGAGAAGCTCACCGCCGAGCACCAGACCTTCACCATCATCGTCGACCAGCAGCCCACACGCGCCGGCATCGACCCGTACAACAAGCTGATCGATCGCATCGCGGACGACAACATGATCGACATCACACGGCAATAATCAAGTCTGCCCGCGAATTGCCTGCTTCAGCCCTTGCCGTTGCTCTGTTCCCTTGCTTTTTCAGAACCTTGAGCGGAGTCGAATTGGGAAAAGAATCTGCCTTTGCCGTGCTTGTTTTTTTTATTGTCATTCAGGAGCGAAGCGGAGGAATCTGCTGTTGCCGTTGCTTGTTGCAAAGACCGCCCGCCGGTGAAAGTATCCGAGGATGAAAAGAAGCGTTCGTCTGTCGTCCTCTGCCCTGGCGCTCACCTGCGCCGCAGCCTCGCTCTCTGCCGCTCCAGTGCACCTCCGGACCGACTATCGCGAGAACCCGCTCGGCATCGACTCCGAGCAGCCCAGCTTTCTCTGGCAGAGCGACAGCACCGAACGCAACTGGAAACAGACTGCGTATCGCATCATGGTGGCCAGTGATCCGGCGCTGCTGGCCCACAGCAAACCGGACCTGTGGGACAGCGGCAAACGCGCGGCGGATCAGTCGGTCGACCTCCGTTACGGAGGCAAGCCTTTGCCCTCCGCGCACCGATGCTTCTGGGCCGTACAGGTCTGGGACAAGCGCGGTCACATGGAACAGTCCGCTCCCGCCTGGTTCGAGACAGGTCTTCTGCGTCCCGAAGACTGGACCGCAAAGTGGATCAGCTCCGACCAGACCGAACAGGATGCGGACCACGCCTCCGCCAAATGGATCGTTCCCACTCAGGACGCAGCGGATCAGAAGATCATCGTCTTCCGGAAGACCATCACACTAACGCAGCCCGCCTGGCGCGCCTCTCTGAGCGTCATCGCCAACGGCGCCTTCCAAACGATCGTCAATGGCCACCCCATCTCTCACAAGGACGGCTGGCAGTCTTTCGAGTTCCACGAGATTCACGCCGACCTCCATGCTGGTGAGAACGTCGTCGAAATACGGGCGAGCCAGCCGAAGGTCGACAACCGGACGCAGATGAAGAGCGCCCGTGCGGTCGCAGCGCTCTTGAAGATCACGGACGAAAGTGGATCCATCCATCGCTTCGGCACCGATGGGAGCTGGTCGGCGGTCTTTCCCGGCGACGTGCACCAGGCAGTCCAGCTCGCGCCAGCCGGAAGCTACCTTGCCGACTCAGGTCCCACGGCCCACGTTGGCGCCGTACTGCAAAAGACCTTTACGCTGCCCCACCGGATCAAGTCCGCTCGCCTTTACATCACAGCCCTGGGCAGCTACCGCGCTTCGCTAAACGGGCAAACGGTAGGCGACGCTGTGCTCACACCCGACTTCACCGACTACCGCAAACGCGTCACCTACCAGACGTACGACGTCTCCTCTCTTGTCCGCAACGGCGCAAACGCGATGGACGTGCTTCTCGGATCAGGCTGGTACGGCAGCGGAATGACCTGGGCAGGCTACTACGCCTTCGGCACCGCACCGCCGAGTCTGCTCGCGCAGCTAGTCGTCGAAACGGAAGACGGACACCGCACAACCATCGTCACAGATCCAACCTGGCGCTCCGCCGAGTCCCCCATCCTGAACTCCGAGATCTACGCCGGCGAGACCTACGATGCTCGCCTGGCCGCAGCTGATCACAAATGGCTCCCCACCGTCGTCCGCCCGACACCCTCGGCGCTGATCACCGCGCAGGACGATCTGCCGGTCCGCCGAACCGACCACATCGCTCCGGTCAAAGCAACCCTGCTCGCCGATGGCAACACCGTCTTCGACATGGGCCAGAACATCGTCGGCTGGGCACGCCTCAAAGCGCAAGGCGAACGCGGCCACACCATACACATGCAGTTCGCCGAACGCCTCAACCCGGACGGCAGCGTCTACACCGAAAACCTGCGCAGCGCCGAAGCCAACGACACCTGGATTCTGCACGGCGGTGGAGGACCGGAGTCCTTCGAGCCGGCCTTCACCTTCCACGGCTTCCGCTACGTCGAGGTGAGCGGCTTTCCCGGCAAGGCAGATCTCGCCGCCCTCGAAGGCATCGTCGTAAACAGCCTTCCACTGCAACCCTCCGCAAAGCTCCAAACCTCGAGCGACCTCGTCAACAAGATGTGGACCGCAGGTCTCTGGGGCCAGCGCGGCAACTTCGTCAGCATCCCAACCGACTGCCCGCAGCGCGACGAGCGCCTCGGCTGGATGGGCGACGCCGGCGTCTTCTGGCGAACGGGCACCTACAACTTCGACATCGCCTCGTTCACGCACAAGTTCCTCCACGATGTCGACGACGCCCAGGCCAGCGACGGCGCGTTCACCGACGTCTCACCTAACGTGCTTTCAGGCACTGAGGCCATCGGAGCCCCGGGCTGGGGAGACGCCGGTGTCATCCTGCCCTACACTGCATGGCTGCAGTACGCCGACCGCGGCGCCATCGACGCGAACTGGTCCGCCATGGAGCGCTGGATGGCCTTCATCGAACGCGCAAATCCCGATCATCTTCGCCGCAAGGAGCTCGGCCCCAACTACGGCGACTGGCTCGCCCCAGACGAAAAGACACCCAAAGACCTCATCGCCACCGCCTATTGGGCCATGCTGGCCAGCATGATGCAGAAGATGGCGCATGCCACCGGCCGTTCCGAAGCCGAAGCCAGGTACGAAGCTCTGCATGCCGCGATCCGCGACGCCTACCAGACGGCGTACCTCACCGCGGACGGAGACGTCCAGGGCAAAACTCAGACGGCCTATCTGCTCACCCTCTACATGCACCTCGCTCCTCATGATCGGGAAAAGGAGATCGCCGACCGCCTCGTCGCCGACATCGACGCGCACGGTGTGCACCTCACGACCGGCTTCCTCGGAACGCCCTTTCTTCTCTCCGCCCTCGACGAACAGGGCCGGCTCGAGACCGCCTACAAACTCCTCCTCAACGACACCTATCCCTCCTGGGGATACATGATCGCCAAAGGCGCTACTACCTGGTGGGAGCGATGGAACGGAGATACCGGCGACCCATCCATGAACTCCTACAATCACTACGCCTTCGGATCGGTGATGGCGTGGGTGTACCGGCGAGTCGCCGGAATCGACACCTCCGCAGACGGTCCCGGCTTCCAGCACATCGTCCTCGCCCCCCAACGCAGCGCGCTCATGAACAGCGCCTCCGCCGAGTACGACTCGGTCTATGGGCGAGTCGCGACAAGCTGGAAGGACGACGGTAAAGTCTTTACCCTCAATGTCACCATTCCGCCCAACAGCACCGCTACCGTAACTCTTCCCGGAAGCGCGGCTTCCCATCTGTATCAGGACGGCTTGCCGATTACCGGTTCCGGGAAAGCCGAAGCCCATCGCGTTCAGGTCGGCAGCGGTTCATACCGGTTCGAGTCGATGGAACCGTAGCTCCCACCCGCAAGTTCACTTGAAACTTTTTGTTGACTCTTACGTATGCGGCCTGTAACGTTTGTTCGCTCTCCAAACATTATGTTTTCTGGTGCCCTGCTTTACCTTTTCGGAGGTTGACGATGTTCTCTCGCAAGCTGATCCTTGCCGCAGGTCTATGTGTGGCTCTCCTGTCCCACAACAGCCGGCTCCTCGCTCAGGCCGTTAACGGCACCATCCTCGGCACGGTCCAGGATTCCACCGGTGCCAGCGTCGCCAACGCGAAGGTCACCGCTACACAGGCCGAGACGGGCGCAGCCCGTGACACCGTCACCAACGCCACCGGCAACTACACCATGCCCGACCTCCCGCCCGGCACCTACAGCGTCTCGATCGTCGCTACGGGCTTCAAAAAGGAGACGCGCGAGAACATCGTCCTCCTCAACAACACCTCCACCCGCGTTGATGTTGGCCTCGAGACCGGCAGCGTGACCGAAACCGTTCTCGTCACCACCGCTCCTCCACTGCTCCAGACCGATCGAGCCGACATCAGCACCAAGATTGAAGCCCGTCAGGTCGCTGACCTTCCTCTCGGAACCAACCGCAACTTCCAATCCCTCCTGAACCTCGTTCCCGGAACCTCACCCGCGACCTTCCAGCACTCCCAGTTCTTCAACGCATCAAGCTCGTTGCAAACAGAGGCAAATGGCCTCCCCCGTATGGGCAATCTCTACCAGATCGAGGGCATCGACGACGACGAACGCACCGGCTTGCTCCAGATCATCATCCCTCCGGCCGAAGCCATTCAGACCGTCGATATCTCGACCAACAACTTTGAGGCGGAGCTTGGCCGCGCGACCGGTGCGGTCGTCAACGTCACGCTCAAATCGGGCACCAACGCCTTCCACGGATCGGCTTTCGAATTCATTCAGAACAACGCAGTCAATGCCCGCTCCTATTTCTCCACCGGTCCGCTCGGCCACCTCGCGTACAACTACTTCGGCGGCAGTATCGGCGGCCCCATCCTCAAAGACAGGCTCTTCTTCTTCGGTGACTATCTACGCACCTCTGACCACGAAAAGGTCTCGAGCACACTCACCATTCCCGACGCGCGATACTACACGCCCGATCCAACCAATAGCTTTATCGACCTGAGCGGGGCGCTGCTCGCCAATGGAACCGGCCAGATCTACGATCCCACTACCGGCGACGGCACTTCCGCCCACCCACGCACACCTTTCCCGAACAATCACATCCCGCTCCGCTATGTGAACCCGGTGTCGCTCGCCATTCTTAAGGGCGTCAATGCCGCCGCCAAGACGAACGGCATCCTCAATCCCAATGCTCCTCTCTCTGGCCCAACGAATAACTACACCACCAACCTGCCCTTCACTAAAACCACGGACAGCTACGACATCAAGATCGACTACACAATCAATGAGAGAAACCACCTCAGCGGACGCTTCAGCTGGCAACGCGCTGTGACCTTCCAGGCGCCAGCCTTTGGCTCCTTCTTTGGCGGACCCGCTGGCGGAGGTTTTCAAGGCACAGGCGACCAGAAGTCGTATAGCACCGGTGGGAACTATGATCACGTCTTCTCACCCACCCTCTTCACCGAAGTGCGTTTTGGCGTCGCTCACCTTCGCAACAATGCGCAACCCAGCGACTACGGCACCAACGATGCCACCACCCTGGGTATCCCCGGGGTCAATATCGCGGGACAGCCCTTTACCTCCGGACAGGTTGGCGTAACCCTGAACGGCGGATTCTCCGGGCCCATCATCGGTTACTCCGCATCGGTGCCCTGGATCCGTGGCGAATCCAATATCGATTTGGTCAATAACTGGACCAAGGTCATTCGCAATCACACGATTAAGTTTGGCGGTGACCTCCGCCGCGTCCGTGACGATCTTCTTCAGGATCAGACCTTCAGCCCTCGTGGTGCCTTCACCTTCTCGGACACGCAGACTTCACAAACAGGTGCCAAAACGAACGCAGCCAATAACGTCGCCAGCTTTCTTCTGGATTTACCCAGCCAGACCGGCCGCGACCTTAATACCTTCTTCCCCGCCTACCGGCAGTGGTGGTTGTTCGCGTTTGCCAGCGATAAATGGCAGGTCACGCCGAAGCTCACCGTCGACCTCGGGGTCCGCTGGGAGTTCTACCCACCGGCCACACCGAAGAGTTCGGGAGGTTTTTCCAACTACGATCCCTCGAAAAATCAGCTCGTCCTCGCGGGGCTGGCGGGGAACCCCTCGAATCTCGGCATTCAGACTCGGTATCGTTACTTCGCCCCCCGCACCGGCTTCTCCTATCGTGCCACCGACCAGACCGTCATTCGCGGAGGCTTCGGCATCAGCTACATGCCCTTCCCCGACAATGTCTACGCCTACAACTTCCCTATACGAGCCAACAATAGCTACCAGCCCCTCGGCACCTACACACCCGCCGTGCTCGCAGATGGCGTAACCCCAGCCACCTTCGGGGCCGGTTTCCCTGCACCGGTTCCCGTGGTCATCCCGTCCAATGGAATCATTTCGATAACCCCCGCTCTTAACAGCCAGGTCTTTACCTACATTCCATCAACGTACAAGAATGCATACGCCGAATCTTGGAACGTCGCCATTCAGCAGGCTCTTCCCGGCAACCTTTCCATGCAACTGGCCTATGTGGCCAATCACGGCGTTGATATCTCAGCAGCCCAGAACATCAATCTGCCGAGTACCTACGGAGGTGGCCCTACCTCTGAGCCGGAGTTCATCGCATTCGGCCGCACAGCAGCTACCAATCAATACTTTTTGGGCTACTCCTCCAACTACCAGTCACTGCAGGCGCAACTCAACAAGCGGTTCTCCAATGGCCTTGGCTTCACCACCGCATTCACCTGGGGGAAGGCCTTGGGCTATATCGGGAACAATGGTCCGGCAGGCAGCCCCGACGACGGTGGTCTCATCTTCTTTATCAATCAACGCAGGAACTATGCTCCGCTCGACTTCGACCGCACTCTGAACTACGAGCAAAGCTTCACCTACGAGCTCCCCTTTGGGCGTGGTCACAAGATGTTGAGCTCTGGGCCCCTAAGCTACGCGCTCGGTGGTTGGAGGATGTCCGGCATCATCTCCGTCGTCTCCGGTACTCCCTTCAGCGTCTACGCCAATCAGGGCCAGTTGAACACTCCCGGGACAGCCCTCTTGGCCAATCTCACGGGTTCCTATCATGTAACCCACGGCATCGGGTCCAACGCTCACTGGTTCGATACCACTGCTTTCACACAGCCTTCCGGTTGTCCCGTGGCGGTTCCCCCGGCAACCGTCGCGCCACCCTGCACCGCGGCTAATGTAGTACTCGGCAACACCGGTAGGAATCAGTTCCGTGGCCCTGGCTACGTTCAAGACAACGTCTCCCTCTTCAAGAGCTTCCCACTCTTCCGCGAGGCTGCTCTCGAAGCCCGTCTCGATGTCTTTCAACTGAGCAATACGCCTCAGTTCAACAACCCCAACACCGGTAGCGGCAACATCATCAGCGCGTCCAACTTTGGCCAGGTGACAAGCACTCTCGGAAGCGGTCAAGGCAGCGTAAACGGTATCGGCGGTGGACGCTCACTGCAGGCTTCCGCGAAGATCACCTTCTAACCCTTGACACGACGGATTTTAATCACGATAGACAGACCGAGGGGATCCGGAAACCTCCGGGTCCCTTCTTGTTTCACGCAAAATGACCCAAGTTCCTTCACTTGAAGACGTTACCTACAACCGGGAACGCAAGCCTCTTCCCTTGTGTACTTTGGGATCCTTCTAAGGATCTTCGGTCCCGACGTGAGCTCAATGTTTTGAGAAGTTTGTGTATTTTCAGCCGGGGGTAGGTCAGTTCGGGTGAGATCACGGTCTCACGAGCAGTAAGCATCGGCAGTCGGAAAGGAATTCATTCCATGAACGGCGTCACCAGAAGAGATTTTCTAACGTCCGCCGCGGCGATTGCAGCCACCGTGGCCTCCCCTCGGCTCCTCGCCGCCAGCATGACCTCCCCGTTCAAGGTCGCCGTCATCTCCGACGAGATTTCGCAGGACTTCGACCACGCCTGCTCCGTTATCGCGAAGGACTTCGGCCTGCAGTGGGTCGAGCTTCGCGAGCTCTGGGGCAAGAACCTCCAGGTCAGCTCCGACGCCGAGATCGCCGAGGCCCGCAAGATCCTCACCAAATACAACCTCCAGGTCACCGACATCGCCAGCCCCCTCTTTAAGGTCGACTGGCCCGGCGCCCCCAAATCCAAGTACAGCTCCAAAGCTGACCTCCACGGCGCCGCAGAGTCGGCCCTCAGCCATCAGGACGAGGTCCTGGAGCGCTCCATCTCACTGGCAAAGCAGTTCAACACGGATAAGATTCGCTGCTTCGACTTCTGGCGTCTCGACGACGTCGCCCCCTACCGCCCCGCCATCAACGAAAAGCTCCGCTCCGCCGCCGAGACCACCGGCAAGCAAGGTCTCCTTCTCGTTCTCGAAAACGAGTTCGCCTGCAACACCGCGACCGGCCGCGAAGCCGCCGCCACCCTCGCCGGAATCCAATCACCTCACCTGGCTCTCAACTGGGATCCAGGGAATGCAGTGATGCGCGGCGAGTTCGACGCCTTCCCGGGCGGCTGGGACGCACTGCCGAAGAACCGCATCCACCACTGCCACTGCAAAAATGCGGTCAAAGATGAATCCGGCAAAGTGGTGTGGTCTCCCGTGGGCAAGGGCTACATCGACTGGGCCGCGCAGTTCCGCGCCCTGAAGCAATCCGGCTTTCACGACGCGGTCAGCCTCGAAACCCACTGGCACGGCGGCGGAACACCCGAACAGTCCACTCGCACCAGTTGGGCCGGCATGAAGCAGGCGCTCGAAAACGCACAAGCTCTCTAGGTCACCGTCGGGTCGCTCACGGGTGATCCGACTGTGCATGCGGCGCTGTAATCTCTCTGTTGCGCGCCTTGATCTCGCGATACACCCGTAACTCTCGATCCGCGTCCTCGATACGTCCAGCTTTCCGATATGCCGCCTGCAGCTGGTAATGAATGTAATCGGGCGCGGGGTCGTTCTGCTCTGCTAGCTCGAGATGGGTGACAGCCGATTTCGCATCCCCTTGCTCGAGGAGCGCCTTGCCCAACTGGTACTGGGCCTGAGCGTGACTCGGATGCGATGCCGTAAGCGTCTGAAGAATGCCTAAAGCCTCTTCCTTGTGAGAGCTCTGCAGGAGAGCGAAAGCCAACGAGTACTGGACATCGGGATTATCGGGATTGAGCGCCAGCTCCTGCCTCAGCTCAGGAACCGCCTCTGCGGGCCGATCAAGACGGATGAGCGACTCAGCCACTTGGTAGTGTGCAAGCTTCACAGTTGGGTCCGTCTCATAGAGCTTCCGGAAGCACCCGGCGCTTTGCTCGTAGTTCTCGGTATCCATGTAGATATGGCAGACAAGACTCATGGCGTCCGAGGGCAGCGCCTGCTTCGCAAGTTCGCTGACTATCTGATTCGCGTGCTGCTGCTGTCCTGAGTGCGCAAGAGAAAAGGCCCATGAATACGCGGTTCGAGGATCCCGCAACGTAAGCTCCGGAATCGAGGCGAAGACTTTATCCGCCTCTGCGAACTGACCGTTGGAGAAGAGGGACATGGCGAGCATCAGGAGTGCCCGGTTAAATTGCGGGGGCAGGGGCGCGCCGCCGACCTGCTGTGACTGAAGATAAATGGTCAGCGCGCGGGCGCTCTCCTTGAAGTCACCGAGACGGAAGGCAGCGGTACCCAAATTGAGAAGGAGCGTCGGCGATGGGGGAAGCCAGCGTTCGGCCTCCTGAAAGTGCGCTAGGGCGGGTTCGTAACGGCCGAGACGCGCTTCGGCCGCGCCAAGGTCATTGTTGTAGGTGGCGAGGAGATCGCATAATTGGTCACGGGTGGCCTTTGCACCGGATGATCGGGCGCAGGAGACTGGCGTGACTTTGCGGGCGGTGGCTCGTTGCTGGAGGTGCTCGACCAGCGTGGCCGTAGTTTGAGCTATGGCGCCAGGGTCGCCGGAGGTGAGCGTCTGCTGTTGTGCGTTCTGGAGCCGGATTAGTTCGGGGTCGGCGCTCACCGGGGGCTTCGTTGCTTGAGTCGATCGATGCGATTGAGCCGTCGAGCGGATGGAGATGAGCAGCACGAGAGCTGTGCAGGCGCAAAGAAGAGGTCGGAACCGAGTCACAGATTCATGGTGCCACAATAGCGGTACGAGGGTGCATGCAATCAGAACGGCAGGACCGGGTGGCCCTGCCGTTCTGTGAGTTTCAGTGCGGGTTAGAAGTTGATGTGGAGGGTGTATTGGATCTGCCGCGAGGCGTTTCCAATAGTTGCGCTCGATGCGCCGAAGCCAGAGGTCGCACTTTGCGCAGTGATGGTGTTGTTGGTAGCGCTGCAGGGCTGGTAGAGACCTCCCGTACCGACTGGACCGCAGTTGACGGACTGGAAGGGCGAGAAGGTGCCTGAGCCTGGGTTGAAGTTTGCATGATTGAAGAGGTCGAAGAAGTCGAGACGGAACTGCACCGTTGCCATCTCGCGGACCTTCCAGTTCTTATCGACCGAAAAATCAGTGTTCACGAAGTTAGGTCCACCGACGTAGCCACGAGGAGCCATGTTGGACGGGATGGTTCCGATCTGGTAGCCGATGAGGGTGAAAGCATTTGGGTTGACGATCTGTTGACCTTTGCGGCCAGCGGTAGGGCTCTGGCCCGCAACCTTCAGGGGACGGAGGGGAGCGGTGTAACCGGTCTGGACGAGGCCGTTGAGAAGACCGGCACTGGGATTTGCACCGGTGCCTCCGGCTGCGGATGCAACCGAAGCCGTATTTTCACTTGCGCCCTGGTAGATCGAGAAGCTGTTGCCGTTAGCAGCAGTGGTAATGCCGCTCAACTCCCAGCCACCGAGGGTGCTCTGCATCAGGTGATTGTGACCGGAAAGAGAGGGCAGGTTGTAGATGGCATTAGCGACAAAGTTGTTAGGGCGATTTACATCCCCATTTCCACGATCAAGCCGCGGGTTAGGGTAGTAGGTACGTGTCTGAGCGCCAAGACCGCCGCTGGAATCATCGACGATGATATCAGCGATGGAGTGCGACCAGGTGTATGCCGCGAGAAATTGCAGGTTCCTAAAGCGAGTTTTGATGAGGGTCTCGAGACCGTTGAAGTTCGAGTTGCCGTCATGTGTCCACCAGGCGAGCGTGCCGTAGTTCGAGTAAGGGCGATACGCGTTGACAGCGTTTCCTTGTGCGAATGAAGCGTTCAGCCAGTTTGCCTGAGGAACCTGGTTAATGTCGTAGCTGGAGGTGAGGTGTGTTCCCTTGTTGCCTACATAGCTGACTGAGAAGAGCGCGTTCGAACCGAGTGCCTGCTGGGCAGTGAGGTTCCATTGCCAGGAATTCGGGAGAAGTGCCCTGCTGTCGTAGCCTCCTTGAGGCTGCGATGTGGCGCCGGTGAGGGAACCTGGAGTGGCACCACCGAGAGTACGGACGAAGCCCCCTGCGTTGATGGCGAACGGAGCGTTTGAGACGAGGGTGTAACGCGAGACGCGCTCACGCTGGAAGAACTGACCGCCGCCTGCGCTGATGACCGTCTTTCCGCTTCCGAGTGGGTCGTATGTGACACCCACGCGCGGAGCAAAGAGATGGTGATTGACGTTTTGCAGGTACTTATTCGAACCAGGCGTGCCAGACGAGAAGTTGGTGCCGAACTGCTTGTTTGCGTCGCCGCAGGGATCCTTTCCGGGAACAGTGAGGAGGCCATTGCAAGCATCCGATGCAGGCTTGGTACTGCTGTAGAGGTTTGGTTGGAAGTTCGTTTCCACGCCGTTCGGCTGATACGTGGGAGGCATTATGGAGTAACGCACCCCAGCGTCGACGGTGACCCGCGGCGTGACTTTGAAATTATCGGTGACGTAGAGCTCATAATCGCGCCAGCGAAGTTGCGCCCGGACGTTGGTCGATGTTTCGCCGATCAGGAACTTATTGCCGGGTATCAGGAAGTTGGCCAGCGTGTTGCCGGTGGCAATACCACCTGACTGGGTGGCAACACCATCGCCGCCGAGGCTTGGCCGCTCCGAGCTAGCCGGACCTGTATCTTCGTCCTTGCCGTCCCAATCAAGGTTGACGCCGAACTTTAGGATATTTCGACCGAAGACCTTGGAAACATTGTCCTGGAAGCTGTACAAGTTGAGCTGATTCTGCCAGGGAGCGATGTTAGAGGTGCTGTTGTAGTTGCCGAGATTTACCTGCGGGACACCGACTGAGGAGCGTTTCTGCCCATTGGGGAAAAGCGTCGGGATAGCTGCGCTGACCTGCGGAAGCAGACCAGGGTTGGTGCCGCCGGGGGTGATGATGATGCGATTGTTCGAGTACTGAAAGGCAGCGTCGTTGACAAGCGTGTTGCTGATTGTGGAGGTCCAGCGACCCATGATGGATTTGGAAGGCTGCGCCCAGCTGCTGTTCAGCGCGGGAAACGGATCGTCACCCCAGTATCCGGCGTTGTAGGCTGGATTGGTCCAGCTGTCCTGGGTATAGCGTCCGACGATGACGTTGCGCGGGGTGAGGTGATAGTCGACACGGACATTCTCCTCACGCCAGTAAAGGGCGGTAGGGAGAGATTGCGACCAGTTGTTGCCACCGACGAGTGAGGACCGGGTAGGCGCGGGATAGACCTTCAGGATGGTTGCCGCAGAAGGATCAATGGAGGCCAGCTTGTAGGGATTGCCAGCGACGGTGGGGGTACCGTTGAAGTTAGGCTTGTTCGGACTGCACGAGACGCCCGGACCATCGGCGGAGAAGTCGCCGGTCAGTTCTGCAGCGGTAGGGACGCAGGCACTGACCGTCCGTCCGCGAATCTCCCGGTTCCATTCCTCACTGAAGAAAAAGAAGAGCTTGTCACGCTTGATCGGGCCGCCGATCGAGTAGCCGAAGTCATTGCGGCGAAGCTTGTCCTTGCCGCTCCGGGGAAGCGCCGGGTTGGCATTCTGGCGAGCGAAGTACGTGAACGCGTTGAGCACGTCGTTGCGGCCGTCGTAGAAGGCGCTGCCGTGAAAGCGGTTGGTGCCGTTGCGAGTGACGATGCTGATCACAGCGCCTGAAGCCTGGCCGTACTCCGCGCCATAGCTGTTCGTTAGCATTTTGAACTCAGCGATGGCTTCGTTCGACGGATAGATGAGAATGGTACGGTTTGAGCCAGTGTCATTGTTATTGACACCATCGATCAGGAACAGGTTGTTCGTGGTCGGATTGCCGTTGACCGACATGTCGACACCACCCTGAAGGCCTTTGTTCTTGGTGTCGAAGTTGTTCGCAGCCGAAACTCCTGGCTGGAGCTGGGTGAGTTCCACGAAGCTGCGCCCATTAAGCGGAAGCTCTTTGACTTGATTGCCATCGACGACCTGTCCCAGGGCGGCGCTGTCGGTCTGCACCTGGAGGGCGTCGGCGGATACCGTGACACTCTCGGTGACGCTGCCCACGCTAAGGTGAGCGTCAACCCGGGTGTTCGTCGCCACGTTGACAACGACGTCCTGCGCGACGAAACGGCGGAAGTTGGGCGTGTTGACTTCGATCTTGTAATTACCGATGGCGACATCCTCAAATCGGTATTCGCCAGAGTCACTCGATGTAGATGTGCGTACCGTGCCAGTGGATGTGCTCGTCAGGGTGACGTTGGCGTTGCCGACCGCAGCGCCGGAACTGTCCGTGACCTGACCGACGATAGAACCTGATGTCTGTTGTGCAAAGAGGGGGAGACCGAGCATCCCACTTGCGAAAACGATAAGGGCCAGCCAAGAACGTAGTCTTTTCATACTCCTCCAAAAGTGAAGCGACGAACTCAATCGAAAGGTGGAAAGTAGCGCTATGCTCGCGCTTCTACGCCCCGTCGTTTCCGACTGAGCGAATCCTCGCCTACGATTGCGCATCTCTGCTCAAAACGTAAAATCTCTGTTTTTTCTGCGGCTTTAGTAGGCGGTCTGCACGCATCTTTTGTCAATCGTTTTTTTAGGTGCCGACAAACTAAAACAGGCTCGGTAAATCGTTTTGTGCAGTTTGGGGCATGGTACCGTTTTCATGGCTTGCGAACAGGTGTTATCTTCGCTGGTTCCACCACACCCGTGCCTTCCAGAACAGCATAGAAGTGGTCAGACCTAAGATCGCGAACTGTGTCCACCTGCCCCGACGGCCAACGAACCTCGATCGAATCGATCTTCTCCGCACTGCCCAAACCGAAGTGGACCCGGAGATCATTCTGAGACAGGTAGCTCCCGCCGCTCCTGACCTCGTCCATCTGCGTCACACCACCTGCCTTCACAATCACGCGCGCACCGAGAGCAAGCCGGTTGCTCTTGGTTCCGGCCAGTTCAAAGCTCACCCAATGCGCGCCCGGAATGCCGTTGTTCTGCAGCACCGTCGGCGATCCATCCAGATTTTCAATCACTAGGTCGAGATTGCCATTGTTATTCAGATCGGCCACGGCCAGACCGCGGCTGACGCGTGGCTCCTTCAGCGTGGAGCCAGCGAGGTTTCCCGCATCGCAGAAGGTTCCGTCCCTCTCATTCATCAGAAGGTTCTCGACCTCCCGATATCGCGCACCGGACGGGGTAGTATCCACCTGGGGATAGACATGGCCATTCACTGAGAAAAGGTCTGGCCAGCCGTCATTGTCCAGGTCCGCGAAAACAGTGCCCCATTTCACATACGGCAACGAAGCAAGGGCCACACCGGAGTCGTAGGAGACATCCGTGAAACTCCAGGAGCCGTCGTTCCGGTAGAGCGTGTTGAACTCATCGGCGAAGTTGGTGACATAGATCGAGAATCGGCCGGTGTGGTTGTAATCGGCCACGGCGATCCCCATCGAGCCTTGTTCGGAGCCGTCACCGCTCACCGCTGTTCCGGATTCGAGGCCGATCTCACTGAACTTGCCATGCCCGGCGTTCCGATACAGGTAGTTAGGCGTGGAGTCGTTGGCCACGTAGATGTCTGGACGCCCGGTATTGCCAAAGTCTGACCAGACGACACCGAGACCGTAATAGCCCGGCGCGTCGTCAACACCTGCGCTCTTCGATATCTCGGTAAAGGTTCCATCTCCATTGTTGTGGAAGAGCGAGTCCCCGCCCCCTTTCAAGCCGCGCGGTCCGCATTGCACATCGATGCCGCGATACTTGCACGTCGGACTCTTGCCGAAGCCCGGAAGGTCATTCAACTTGAAGTCAACATAATTCGTCACCATCAGATCCACGTACCCGTCGCCGTCGAAATCCGCGAACGCCGCGCCTGTCGACCATCGTCCGTCTGCGACCCCCGCCTGCTTTGTGACATCGGTGAACGTGCCGTCTCCGTTGTTGCGGTAGAGCACGTTCCCGCCTAGGCAAGTGATGTAAAGATCCGGCCACCCGTCGTTGTTGTAGTCACCAACGGCGCCACCCATCGCAAAACAAGGAGTTCCGATGCCTGCCTTGTCGGTCACATCGGTAAAGGTTCCGTTGTGATTGTTGTGGTAGAGCGCGCCCTTTGCCTTCTGCCCCTTTAAAGCCATATCGACAGTGGGCGCATTGGTGAAGTAAATGTCCGGCCAGCCATCCCGATCGTAATCCACGATCAGGACGCCTCCGCTCATCGACTCAACAATGTACTTCTTTTCAGGTGCGGCGAGATGCGTGAAACGGATGCCGGCAGCCTGCGTGATATCGGTGAACTGGGGGATCGTTCGATTCTTGCAGATGCGGCTGCGAGCTCCGGGCGGCGGAGCCACAGGAGCGCTATGTGCCTGCGCCATCACATCGCCTGCGAGTGCTGCTTGCAAAAGAAAGGAAAGAATGCGGCTTTTTCTAGACGGCCTCTGCATCATCGTTCGAACCCGGGGGATTGCTCTCGTACTAAGAATACGCACCCCTCTCAAGGTCGGGTGTACGAATGGCGAAGTCCTTCTGCGCGCTTTCCGGTACATAATACTTGCCAGGGCTCAGAATGATTCGAAAACACCTTGGCAGGCCGATGTACGTCCTATGCGCAACACTCGTATTCGCAACAATTCTCCTGGGCACAGCGGCTCGATCTGTGTTGGGTGAGGCTTTGAGCAGTCCTGAATCCCGGAATGTTCTCATGCCGCAGCCGGCCTCGCTCGTGAGAGGCACTGGCGATCTCCAGATAAGTCCGGCTCTGACGGTACGTGTCGAGTCATTCAGGAGCGAGAGGCTCGATCGAGCGATCCTCCGCGCAATGGACGGGCTCTCCCAAAAAACAGGGCTCGCGTTTGTTACCGCAGCAGGTGAGGTGACGGGGACGCAACAAATCGTACTCAGGGTGCAGCGAGAGGGAGAGGCGATCCAGGACCTCAACGAGGATGAATCGTATTCCCTTGATGTGACCTCATCCGGAGTGCGAATCGATGCGCCCACCGTCGCAGGAGCCATGCACGGGTTGCAGACGATGTTGCAGCTCGTGCAGCCTGCAGGAGACGGCTACGTGCTGCCGGCAGTCAAGATCACCGACGCCCCACGTTTCCGGTGGCGTGGACTCATGATCGACTGCGGACGGCACTTCGAACCGGTGGACGTGATCAAGCGAACGCTCGATGCGATGGCAGCTGTGAAAATGAACGTCTTTCATTGGCACCTGACCGAGGACCAGGGCTTTCGCATGCAGAGCCGCCGGTTTCCGGCTCTCACCGGAAAGGGTTCAGACGGTCTCTTCTACACCCAGGAGCAGGCCCGTGAGATCGTGCAGTACGCGCGTGATCGCGGCATTCGCGTGGTTCCGGAGTTCGAAATGCCGGGACACAGCACGGCATGGCTCGTTGCGTATCCTGAGATGTCCAGTGGAACCCCGCCCTCGGGAATCCGTCGGGAGTTCGGCATCTCAGACTATGCGATCGATCCCACACGCGAAGAGACATATACCTTTATCGCAAGCTTCCTTGCCGAAATGGCCGGGATCTTCCCAGACCCGTACGTTCACATTGGGGGAGACGAGACTCCCGCTCCAGATTGGAAGTCAAGTGCCCGAATCCAGGGCTTTATGCGCGAGCACAACCTCAAAGACTCCGATGCTCTCCAGGCGTATTTCAATCAGCGCATCCTCAAGATTCTCACCGGTCTGCACAAACGCATGCTTGGTTGGGACGAGATCCTGAACCCGGCACTTCCAAAGGATGTCATCATCCAATCCTGGAGAGGTGAGGAGTCCCTGATTCGCGGAGCGAAGCAGGGGTACCAAGGCGTTCTCTCCGCACCGTATTACCTGGATGCAATGAAAACAGCCGGGCAGCACTACCTGGCTGATCCTTCTCCCTCGACGGCAGACCTCACCCCGGAGCAGCGCAAACTGATCCTTGGCGGCGAGGTCTGTATGTGGGCAGAACAGATCAATCACAACACGATAGACTCCCGCGTCTGGCCACGAACGGCTGCCATCGCAGAGCGGTTCTGGTCACCGGAAGATGTGCGGGATGTCGACGATATGTACCGTCGTCTCGACTCCGTCTCCGTCGACCTGGAGGCTCTTGGACTGCGTCACCTGTCCCAGGAGGGAGTGGGGTTGCGACAGCTTGCGGGTACAGAAGACATCGGCGATCTCCTTGTCTTCGCCTCCGTACTCGAACCGGTAAGCTTCAGCGATCGCTACAAACAGCAGAAGACTTCTCAATTGACGGTACTGGACCGTTTTGTGGATGCGGTTCGGCCTGATCCTCCCTCCGGGCGCGAGTTCGCCAGTCTGACACGCGCCTTTCTGCAGAACACCCGTGGCGATACGGCTGATCGCGGCGAACTCATTACACGTTTCGGCAGGATCACGGCCGCACTTCCAGGCGTTCAGCAGCAGATGAGTCGCTCGCCAAGGCTGCGGGACGTCAAAATGCGTGCTGAGCAACTTGCAGCTCTGGCAAGCGCGGGTACCGAAGCGGTGGGCTATCTCTCGACCGGAACACAAGCGCCTGCCGGGTGGAAATCCTCGACGACAGAGTTGCTGAAGACAGCCAGACAGCCCGGAGGAATCGTGCGATTCACTATGCTCGATTCACTGAGCGCATTGTTTGCTGCCGTTCAGGAACACCCATAGCTCTCCAGGCCATCAGGCAAGGGCATTCCGAGCGATGACTTCCTTATAGAAGGCGGCGCTCAGCTTCGGGGTGCGCTTCTGTGTTGCGAAGTCCACATAGTGGATGCCGAAGCGCTTGTCATAACCGTCCGCCCACTCGTAGTTGTCGATCAGACTCCAGAGGAAGTATCCCTTCACCGGAACTCCGTCCGAAACTCCGCGCTGCAGCTGTGTGATGTAGTTGCGGAGGTACATCACACGGTCGGTGTCGTAGACTTTGCCTTCAGGTGTCAGCACATCGGCGGATGAAGCTCCGTTCTCCGTAATATAGATCTCCTTCAGGCCCCACAGCTTGGTCGCCAGCTTGGGCGACCAGTAGAGCGCTTCGGGGCCGATCGTGAGCCACGGGCTGAACATGTGTGGGTACGATTCAGGAGGCGGTACAAGCGTGTAACCCTTGGCTGATCCGTCCGCCCGAACATACGTGGGCTGGTAGACGTTCAGCCCCAGAAAATCGAGCTTGCTCCCAATCACCTTCAGATCCTCCGGCGTGAACTTCGGAGCTGCCCCGCCAAGCCGATCAAGATAAGCATCCGTATAGCGGCCCTCCTGAACGACTGTCAGGAACATCGCATTCTCTTCCCGCATGGCGCGGGTTGCCGCTTCGATGTGTTCTGCCGTCTCTATCACCGGCGTTGTAGCTACGGCATTGTCAGCAAGACCTACCTTCGTGCCGGCTCTCGCCTTTGCGCGAATAGCCTGCACCGCCAACCCATGGCCCAGAACCGCAAAATGGCTTACCTGCGCCAGCCCTGCCGCATCGAGCTTCAGGCCGGGAGCATGCGTTCCCTGACCGTAGCCAAGCTCCACAAAGGTCCGCAACTCATTCATCGTCATAAAGTGATGCACACGATCTGAGAGCTTCGCCGCCGTATAGCCTGCATACTCGGCGAAGGCCTGGGCAGTATCACGGCTCTGCCACCCCCCTTTGTCCTGCAGCTTCTGCGGAAGATCCCAGTGGTACAGCGTGCAGAACGGCTCAATTCCGCTCGCCAGTAATTCATCCAGCATGCGGTTGTAGAAGTCGAGGCCCTTAGGATTCGGAGCTCCGGTGCCATCGGGAAAGATGCGCGGCCACGCTACAGAGAAGCGGTAACCTTTCACGCCCAGCGCCTTCATCAGACCGATGTCTGTCTTGAAACGGTGGAAGTCGTCGTCAGCGACATCGCCTGTGTCACCGTTATGGGTCTTGCCAGGCGTATGCGAGAAGGTATCCCAGATAGAGACTCCTCGACCGTCCTCCTTCGCGGCGCCTTCCACCTGGTAGGAGGCGGTGGCCGATCCCCACAGGAAGCCTTCGGGAAAGTGGCGCGCTGTGCCTGCCTCTGACGGCTGAGCGGCATGTAGAACGCCTGCATCCAAGCCGGGGAGGGCCGTTGCTGCTGCCGATGCGCCAATCAACTTGCCTAAGCTTCTTCTGGTGATCTTCGGTGACATATGTGCCTTTCGCACCAACTCAAACGATTTTCTAGATGCATTCCGCGTCTCGAGCAGTATATCGACTCGCGACCAAATCTCAATCTTTTTCCACCACCCTCGATCCGCTTGCATGAGTTCTGTTGCTTTCCGAGAGGCCAGACGCACAAGAGTGTGCTCCGGCTTGCTGCCCGGCGAGCCGAGAAGAAGTCCAGGCATCCAGCGCTCGCCGGTAGACTTCGAAGTCAGTCATGGAGAGAATGGCTGGCGTACGCTGAGGGAACCATGATCAAGCCGGAACAATCGCCAAGAGACAAGGCAAAAGAGTTGGCGGCACAGCGCGCTCTCGAGTTCATTCAACCCGGCATGATCGTCGGCTTGGGCTCGGGCACCACGGCGACCTTCTTCATCGAACAGCTCGGGGAGCGGGTGAGAGCAGGTCTGACGATCCGCGCGATCGCCTCCTCGGTCGCCAGCGAGAACCTGGCCAGATCTCTGGGAATGCCAATCTGCGACTTCGAGAGGTGTCCGGAGATCGATGTCACAATCGACGGAGCCGATGAGGTGGGCCCCGGTCTCGCGCTCATCAAAGGCGGCGGCGGAGCTTTGCTGCGGGAGAAAATCGTCGCCAGCGCCTCCCGCCTCTTCATCATCGTCGCGGACTCATCCAAGGTCGTTCCTGTTCTCGGCGCCTTTCCCCTGCCGATCGAGGTCATCGCTATGGCATCGCCGCTCGTAAGCCGGCAACTGGAGCATCTCGGCATACGTCCCACCGTGCGGCGGCTCGCAGACGGAACAGCATTCATCACAGATGAGGGTAATTTGATCCTGGATTGTGCCTGCGGCCGCATCGACGACCCGGAGCGCCTCGCGGCCGACGTGCGGCGCATCGTCGGAGTGGTCGAACATGGGCTATTTATCGGAATGGCGAAGCTGGCGCTGATTGCCGATGAGAGCCAAGTCACAGAACGAACAAGCTGAGAGAGTGCGCACACTTCAGCCTCACTTAAGCTGAAACCGAGGATAGTTTCGCCATGCGGGTGTTGATCGTGGAAGACGAGGCGCGAATCTCTGAGAACCTAGCCGCAGCTCTGCGCGAGGGTCCCGGATTCGCCGTCGACTGCGCGGAAGACGGAAGGCTCGGTGAGCAACTCTCTCAACAGCAGTGCTATGACCTCATCATTCTCGATCTCATGCTGCCGCACATGGATGGCCTGACGCTTCTGAAGCGGTTGCGCGGCCGCCAGGACCGCACGCCGGCGCTGATCCTCACGGCAAAGGAAGGAACCGCATCCACCATCGAGCTGCTGAACGCGGGAGCCGATGATTACCTCAGCAAGCCTTTCGATCTCGGCGAGCTGATCGCACGTGCCAAAGCTCTGATTCGAAGGGGAAAAGGCGCGGCGCAGCCACTACTTACGACCGGCGATCTCGAAGTCAACACCCTGGAGCAGACCGTGCGAAGGGCAGGTCGACTGATCGACCTGTCCCCGACCGAATACCGGATACTGGAGTACATGATTCATCGTCCGCGGGTTATCGTCTCCAAACGCGAACTGCTCGAGCATCTGTACGACTACAACTGGGAGCACCACTCCAATGTCATCGAAGCCCACATCTCCAATCTGCGAAAAAAGTTGAGCGACGGCTCGCAACAGCAGGTCGTTGAAACATTGCGGGGACGTGGCTATCGCCTCATGGAATACGCGGGATGATCGAATGAAACAACGGTCGATCGCACGTCGCCTTATCGCCTCTGTCCTGGTCATCCAGCTGATCTCTGCCTTGGCCGTCGTCATGGCCACGTTGGTCTATGAGCGGCATACGCATTTCAAGGCGTTTGACGTGATGCTTCGGGGGCGGGCCGACTCCCTGCTCGGCGCCGTGCAGGATGCCGATGACGAGGCCGATAACATCATGCTCGATCTGACCGGCCTCCAGGTGCCGGCTGGAGACATCTATGAAGTTCAGGAGGCCTCAGGGCGCATCC
Source organism: uncultured Acidobacteriaceae bacterium (assembly GCA_963778445.1). Taxonomy (GTDB): domain Bacteria; phylum Acidobacteriota; class Terriglobia; order Terriglobales; family Acidobacteriaceae; genus Edaphobacter. Next base: position 246,194 of record CAVZUG010000003.1, read on the forward strand.
TGGGCCGATCGAACAACTGGACCGGAGCCTCCGCCCTCACGTCAAATCGGTCGGGCAACAAGATCTTCCACGCGAATATCGATCACGTGGCGTATCGAATCATCCGCTTGCAGGGATTGCGTGTCGTAGACCCGGGTCGAGCAAGTGGTGGCGTCACTCACCCCGTCACAGTAATCTACGGCTCCCGAACGACTGGTGTATGGACCGAGATTCGCAGAGCTGTCGCCTTCTATGCCGCTGCGAGTTGCCTCCTGCTCATCCTCACCGGATCTCTCATCGCATGGCTGCTTCACCGCGGTCTGTTCCCTCTACGCCAGCTTGCCTCCGAAGCGGAACACATATCCGCCGAGCGCTGGACCTTTCACGCTCCGGAAACAGCCCGCGCAACCAGGGAGCTCGCACCCTTGGCAACCGCGCTCTCATCGGCGGTCAAGCGGCTTGAGCAGTCCTTTCAACAGCAGCGCCACTTCGTCAGCGACGCGGCACATGAACTCAAGACCTCCGTCGCTGTACTCAAATCATCTCTGCAACTCCTGAACATGCGCCAGCGCAGCGCAGAGGAGTATGAAGCGGGGCTTTACCGTTGTCTGGTCGACTGTGGACGCATGGAAGATATTGTTGCAAAGATGCTCACACTCGCCCGCTTCGAGAACCCCAAAGATGCGAACGCGGTTGGAGGATTCGCCGATCTCGTGAACTGTGCGATCACCGCCTCCGACCAGCTTCGCCCATTCGCGGAACTGAGACGTGTCACGGTCAGCATCCAGGCTGGTGCGGCGCCGCTTCACGTTCGACTAAGTCACGACGAAGCGACACTTCTTTGTTCCAACCTTCTGATGAACGCGCTTCAACACAGCAAAGCTGACGGGGAGGTGCGGATCTCAGTCGTTCAAGGGGGAGCAGAGATCGTCGAACTCCGTATCGAAGACGATGGGGAAGGCATCGATCCGCAGGCGCTGCCGCATGTCTTCGAGCGCTTCTATCGCGGAGATCCGTCTCGAGCGCGAAAGAGCGGGGGGACTGGGCTGGGCCTGGCAATCTGCAGAGCGATTGCGCAAAGCGCCGGCGGAAGCATTTATCTGGAACAGGCGACCGGAGCTGGAACAGCGGCAATAGTGCAACTGCCCGGAGCTGAATCTGCGCCAGCCGTTGCGACGGCTCTGCCAGTCTCAGCTCCAGCCCCTTCAGCGTATGTTAATCAACCGGTGGAACACTAAGCTCAACCGGCGCGGCCCTCGCTGCGCTGAAACTTTTGCGGAGATACAAAATGCTTCTTGGACACAAGCCAGCTGTCGCGGCCACAATTCTTCTCGGAATGCTCTCCGCCGCTGTAGGGGCATCCGCGCAAGGCTCCTATCGCGTCCTGGATCACTGGAAGATCGGAGGCGAGGGCGGTTGGGACTACCTCACGGTCGATTCTGCGGCACACCGCCTCTACCTGACCCACGGTCCACGCGTCGATGTCGTTGATGTGACCGATGGCAAAGTTATCGGCTCGATTACCGGGCTCAAGGGCACACACGGTGTTGCTCTCGACGACTCGGGAAAATTCGGCTATATCAGCGACGGTGCTGCCAATGCGGTCGTGGTCTTCGACAGAAGCAATCTGCAAACCGTGGCGACCATTCCCGCTGGAACGAATCCGGACGCTATCGTCTTTGAGCCGGTTTCCAAGACTGTCTGGGCCTTCAATGGCCGCAGTAAAAACGTCTCCGTGATCGCCACCGCAGACCGGAAAGTGATTGCGACCATCGCTCTTCCCGGCAAGCCCGAATTCGCTGCTGCGGATTCAAAGGGCACCATCTTCGTCAACATTGAAGACAAGAACGAGATCGTGCGGCTCGATGTAGCGTCGAGAAAGATGACCGCGGAGTGGCCGCTGACCGGCTGTGACTCTCCCTCTGGTCTGGCATTTGATCGAGCGGGGCAGCGGTTATTTTCCGTGTGTGATGGAAAGAAGATGGCCATCACCGACGCAAACACCGGCAAATCGCTCGCAACGCCAACCATTGGCGACGGTCCGGATGCTGCCGGTTACGATGCAAAGCATAAACTGGCCTTCTCTTCCAACGGCGACGGCACGTTGACCGTCGTGGACGCCAGCGGCAACAGCTACAACATCGCGCAGACTCTGCCGACCAAGCCTGGCGCAAGGACGATGGCTCTCGATCAGGATACCGGGCGCATATATCTGGTCACAGCCGAGTTCGGCCCGCGCCCAGCAGCAACGGAGGGGAATCCGAGACCACGCCCCGCGATCTTGCCCGGCAGCTTTACGGTATTGGTCGTCGGTCGATAGCCGGTACAGAAGTGCAGCCGCGGCTCACACCGCGGCTCTTTCTTTGTATGCATCCAGATTGCCGCCACCTCTTGAGATGGTGAGGATTTCCTTCAACTACCTCGGCGCGTGTTCACGGCGGCGCGTCATCCAGTAGTAGAGCGCTGGAGTCACAATCAGGCTCAGCGCCATCGATAGAGTGAGTCCGCCGATCACTGAGATTGCCAGCGGCTGCAACATCTGCGATCCTGCCCCGAGCGCAAATGCCAAAGGAAGCATCCCGCAGATCGCCGCAACGGCCGTCATCAGAATGGGACGCAGCCGCCGCTGTGCAGCATGGAACATAGCATCGCGTGCAGACACCCCCTCTGACCTGAACTTCTCATCGGCGTCGAGAAGAAGAATCCCATTCTTTGCCACAATCCCAATCACCATAATCAGGCCCATAAACGATGCGACATTGAAGGTGATACCGGTGATCAGAAGTCCGAAGACAACACCCGCGATCGAGAGGACAGACGACGTGAGGATCGCCACGGGAGCGGAGAAATTTCGGAACTCAGCCAGCAGCACGCCGAACACAAGCGCGAGAGCAAGCAGGAGAACACGCACGAGGTCCTGAAAGGACTTCTGCTGCTCCTGGTATGTGCCGCCATACTCCACGCGAACCGAGGAGGGTAGGTGCAGCCCTTCCACGGTCTTCTGAACTTGCGCCATCGCAGTTCCGAGGTCAGAGCCCTCCAGCCGTCCCGTCACAGTGGCAAGCAGCTGAAGGTTTTCGCGGAGGATCTCGTTCTGAGGAGGAAGCTGCTGAATTTGCGCAAGCGTATCCAGAGTGGCCGTCTTTCCAGAGCTGCTGTTGAACACCGTATTTTCAATCGCATCGAGTGAGGTGCGGGTCTCCTCTCCCAACCGCACCCGGATGGTGTACGGCCGATTGTTCGCGATTACGGGGTCGTTCGTGGTAACGCCATCGAGGATGGACGTGGCGTCCTCGGCAACCTCCGTCGGGGTAAATCCCAGTCGAGCGGCCACATAGGGGTCTACCTGGAAGCTCGTCGCTGGACCGCTGATCGTGTTCTCGATTCCATTCTGCACATCGACAACACCATTGATCTTGCCGATAGCGTCCGCTACCCGCGGCCCAAGCTGTTGCAGCAAGGCCGGATCGTTCACAAATAGCTTGATCTGAATCGGCTCCGGAGAGTTCGACAGGTCCCCAATCATGTCCTGCAGCACCTGGGGGAACTCGACATCAAGCTCGGGCTCGGTCTTCCTGATCTCGGCGCGTATACCGGCGATCACCTCATCGACTCCGCGGCTCCGTTTGCTCTTCAGACGCACGGTGAAGTCACCTCTGTTGGCCTCTGTGACTGCCGCGAGACCTAGCTGCAAGCCCGTGCGGCGAGACGTGCTCTCCACCTCCGGCGTGCTGCGCAGGATGCTTTCGACATGCTGCAGCACGCGATTCGTCTCGGTCAGCGAACTCCCGGCCGGCATGATGTAGTCGAGAATGAAACCACCTTCGTCCATCGCCGGTAGAAGATCGGAGCCCAGGCGACCGTATGCGAAATAAGCGCCCACAACGATCAGTACACAGGCACCGGCAAGCAGGAGTGGATTCCCGAGAGAAAGCGTCAGCACACGCTCGTGCCAGTGCATCACCCGGCCCAGCACGCGTCCGGGCTCCTCATGCGATTCAGTTTCGCCGGGGCGCTTCGACCGCAGCAGCACAAGACTCAGCCCCGGAGTCCACGTGAGCGCCAACAGCAAGGAGGTCAGCAGCGAAACCGTCATCGTGACCGCGAGAGCTCGGAAAAAACTTCCGGTGACACCGTTGACAGAGATCAGAGGAAGAAAGACCACAACAGGTGTAACAGTCGAAAAGATCAGCGGGCGCGTAATCTCCCCAAGTGCCTTGCGGACGGCCTGCACCCTCGATTCGCCCGAATCGCGGTGCAACACAATATTTTCGACCACCACGATGGCGTCGTCGATCACGAGACCAATCGCTGCCGCCAGACCGCCCAGCGTCATCAGGTTGAAGCTTTCACCGATCATCCAGAGAAACAGGATTGTCACTGCGATCGTTACAGGAATCACAAGGCCCGCGACAAGCGATGAACTCCAATCGCGAAGAAACAGGAAGAGAACGACGCAGGCAAGTATGAGCCCGATCAGTATGGCATCGCGCACGCTCTTGATGCTCTCGCGAACCAGCTCCGACTGGTCATAGAAAGGCTCGAGCCGAACCCCGGGAGGCAGCTTCTTCCCAAGCTGAGCGATCTCGGTCGCAACCGCATCAGCAACCGCAACCGTGTTCCCTGCCGGCTGCCGAGTGATGTTGAGCAGGACCGCGGGACGGCCGTTTGCTGTCACAACGGTGTAGACCGGCATCGTCGAGTTCTCTATGGCCGCGACGTCCGACACACGTACCGGAGCGCCTCCGGGAGTGGTCTTGACGACCAGCTGCCCAAGGTGCGCCGCATCATGGACCTGCGCTCCCACAAGCCCAAGTATCAGCTGGTGATTCGCCTCGTACAGGCCGGGAGAATCGATGATGTTTGACGCTTGGATCGCGTTCACGAGATCAAGCACGGTCACGCCGGAGGTTTGCAGCTTCGCCAGGTTCGGCACCACGTGAAACTCCGGGATCTTGCCGCCCTGCACCGTCACCATGCTGACGCCCGGAACCCGATTCAGTGGCGGCTTCAGATCGTATGTCGCAAGCTCCCAGAGCTCCGTCTGCGAGAGCTTGTCTGAGGTAAGGCTGTATCCAAGGATCGGGAAAGTGGCAAAGGTGAGTCGGTTGGTGGTGACCTTTGCCGTCGATGGCAGCGTCTGCTCCACCTTGCTCAGCGCCGCATCCACAAGCTGCAGCGTACGGAACATGTCCTGGCTCCAGTCGAAGAAGAGGCTTACCTCGGCCGAGCCGCGGCTCGTTGTGGAACGCACGGTAAGCAGGCCGGGAACTGTGTTGACGGCCTCCTCGATGGGTCGCGTGATCGTGACCTCCATCTGCTCGACCGGCATGACCCCGTTGTCGACTCCAATAACGACGCGAGGAAAATTCGTATCCGGAAACACGGAGATCGGCACCTGGAAAGCGAAGTAGATACCTCCAACCGTGAGCACAATGAAAAAGAAGAAGATGGTATTTCGGTAGCGGCTCAGCCAGAAGGGATCTTTCGGCGCATCTTCTTTCAGTTGTGGTGCGGTCGCCATCACTTCTCGTCTCCGCCCTTGCCCGCAGCCGGCTTGGTGTCGCCGGCCTGATCCGTCCCGGGCTTTTCATCCTCCGGAGCGGCGCCCACCTTCACCTTGGTCCCTTCCTCAAGTCCGTAGGCGCCGCCAATCACAACCGTGTCGCTCATCGTGAGGCCACTCGTAATCTGGACATCGTCTCCGTCCTGAATCCCAAGCGTCACGGCCTTGCGATGCGCCGCGCCATCGGCTCCCACCACCATCACTGATTTACTGCCGTCCTGGGCGGTGAGGACAGCAACCAACGGTACCTTCAAGGCGGACGCGACGGATCGACCCACAACGGAGGCGCGAACAGGCGTGCCTACTTTGAGCTTTCCATCGCGGTTCTCTAGGCGCAGCCAGACCTCGACCGTCGTGCTTCCGGGATCGAGCGCCGGGCTGATGAGAGATATCTTTGCAGGCACGGCATCCGTCAGCCCGGGAACTGCAACTGCCGCATCATCGCCCAGCTTCATCCGCTGCACGACCATCTGCGCGAGGTGGAGCTTTGCGAGGACCGCCGTTGTATCCATTACCGTAATCAGGGCCGTTCCCGCCGCGGCTGTCTCTCCAGCAAACAGCGACCGGTCCGTCACCACTCCAGAGATCGGGCTGCGTATCTCCGAGTAGGAGACCTGAGCCTCCGCTCCCAGGTACTTCCCCTCCGCCGAGGTGAGCTGCCCCTGAGCCTGTTCGAGAGACGCCTTCCGGCTGACCGACTTGAGCGACTCAAGATGTTTGGCGGCCGTGTCATACGCCGCCTGTGCCTGCACCAATCCCGCTTTCGCGGTATCAAGATCACGGCCAGGTATGGCGCCCTGCGTAAATAGCTGCTGCCGCCCGTTCACAATGCTTTGATTCAAGTCCAGGTTTGCCTTTGTCTGGGTCACATCGAGCTGGGCCTTCTGGTAGTCCTCGGGAACCTGTGCCAGGGTCTGGGTTGCATAGCTCGCTCGAGCCGCTGTGTAGGTGCCTTTATTGTCGAGCGCCGCCGCTTGCAGGTCGCGATTTTCCAAGGTGGCAAGTAACTGGCCAGCCTTAACATGGGATCCACGCTGCACGTAAAAGTGACGGATCGGCGCGCTGATCTTCGGCGAGATCGCGGCCTGCGCAAGAGGCGACAGTACTGCGTCCGCCGGGATGTGCTCCGCCATCGGGCCCAGTTCGGGATGATCGGCCTGTACGGTCACCAACGCCTCCGGCGCTGCAGGTTCCTTCTCCTTGCAACCGCTCAGAAGAAGCAGTGCTGCCAGCGCAAAGACCTCGACAGATCCACGGGAACGCCGCACCATCGCACCTTGCCCCAAGTATTCAGATCGTATGTTCACCCTCGTGTGCCCACTCTCGCGGTTACGCTCACAGCGTTCCTGTCAAAGTCTGGAGATTTGCTAGGGCCGCCTGAAAGCGAACCGCTCCGTCTTCACGTGCATTCTCCGCGGCCGTCAGAGCGCTCTGCGCATCGACCACCTCCAGCACGGTGCCCTCGCCATCCGCATACCGCAGCTTCGTCAATCGAAGGCTCTCAGATGCTGTGCGCACGCTTTCGTCGAGCGATGCGGCCTGGTCACGTGCCGCCGTGGCTTCGGCATATCCCTCATCCAGCGCGACGATCAGCCGCCTCTGCGTCGCCGTCAAAGCGACGCGTACCGCCTCACGGCGTATTTGGCTCTGCTTGACGCGGTGCTCTGTGGCAAGCCAGTCCCATAGCGGGATATCCAACGTCGCACTGGCGGAGTAGCCAAGATTTTTGAGCCCGAACGGGCTATACCGCGCAAACTGCGGCGCATCGATGCCGTACGTGAAATTGAGAGCGAGATCCGGAAGGTAGGCGGCACGCGCCGACAAAACGGACGCGTCACTCAGCCGCAACGACGCCATCGCACTGCGAAGCTCCGCATTGTTTGCCGAGGCGCGCGCATCGACCTCCGCCCGGGACGGCAGAGCAGGGAGACTCTGCTCCTGCTCGAGTCGGTAGTCGGTGCGCGGATCCGGAAATAAAAGTACCCCAAGCTCCAGCCGTGCCCGATCCGCCGCAAGCTTTGCGTCGGTGAGATCGCGACGCCGCTGCTGCTCCTGCAACTGTGCCTTGATTACATCGGCGTGTGCTCCCTCGCGCGCCTGCTCCCTCTGCAAGGTGAGCCTCGTGAATCCCGACGCCTCGTCGGCGGCACGCTGAGCAATCTGCAGCTTTCGGTCCGTGGCCGATCTCCCGTAAAACAATCCCACGACCGCGGAAACCAGTCCGCGGCGCGCAATTTCAAACTCCGCTGCCGCTCTTGCAGCGCCCGCGCTGGCAAGCTGCAGGTCCGCAATCTGCTTCACGCCAAGAGCCTCGGTCACCGTTCCCTGGCTGTAATACTCGTGTACCGAGTTGTTTGCAATAAAGATGGGAAGCGGTTGGAAATCCGCTTGCCCGCTTGTGTTCTTCGCTCCGTTCGATTGCGTGAACAGGTATTGATTGTGATAGACCGCACTCGGCAGAAGAGCCGCATGTGCGATAGACCGGTCAAGCGCCGTCGCTTTCCTCTCAGCCAACGCTGCGACAAACGCGGGTTCATTCGCTTGAGCGCGTCGGATGGCTTCGCTCAAATTGATGCTTGGAGCCGAACTGGTCTGTGACGGAAACGAGGTTGCCGCGCCGGTTGACTGCGCGTGAGCAGAGATTACCAGCCAGAGCAGGCTGGACGCGATCCCCAACCGACAGGCAGAGCATCTCCCCCGCCGGTCAACTTCCGAGTGAACGGGCATTCTCGCGTAACCTTATCGTGTCTACGTTAATCGTTGCTGAAGTATCGCACCCGCAAGCTCTCGCAGGTACTCCTTCCCCAACCTAAGCGCCCCGTTCAACTTCAGAAGTTCTTAACTGGCGTTCTTTGGCACTATCTCCAGCTTGACTGGTGCGATTCCCGTCTCAAGCAGTCCGATCTTCTCGGCAGCCGCCGAAGAGAGGTCGATGATGCGGTCCGGCCGAATGCCCCGATCGTTGATTCGAACCACCACCGATCGCCTGTTCCGGAGATTGATCACGCGCACCAGTGTTCCAAAGGGCAGAGTGGGATGACAGGCCGTCATCGCGCCCTGATTGAAGATCTCTCCGCTAGCCGTAGCGTGCCCGTCAAACAGGTCGCCATACCAGGATCCGATCCCGGACAGAACGCTGCGAGGAACTGCGGCGAACGACCGGCGCCGCGCCTTTGCCCGTGGATTGGCTGGCATTGAAGCAACCGTGTGCAGCGGAATCTCTTTCTGGGTTACCGGTTGGATCGTGGCGACCGTCAAAATAGCGGTACTCCCGCCAATGATCGAACAAGCAACCAGAACTCTTCGGAAAGCTGAACTCAAACAGACCTGCCTTTCTCCAAACTGACCTGTTCAGGTTACTAGTTTGAGGCAGAGGTGGGCAAGCCTGAGGGAAGTATTGCGTCTGCCATCTTTGTGTGGCTAAAGCTACTTCGGTTCGCGAATCACATGCCTTCCACATATTTCGATGTGACTTTCGCCTGAAGGCACGAGACGCTCTACCATAATTTCGCAGCAGATCTTCCTTTCGGCGCTCCTTGCGGGCGTTCTGATGGCGGCGCAAACTTCAACCCGTCGAGGTCCCATGGCAGACCAAAAAACCGAGTTTTCACATGCAACACTTGCGGAAATCTATCAACAACCCGATGCGCTCTCAGAGACACTCAACACCTACAGCAGCCGAGGCAAACTGCAATCAGCCCTGTGGTCACCTGTTTCCGATGCATTACGCAACAAAGATCGCCTCATCATCGCGGCAAGCGGATCCAGCCGTCACGCGGGAATGCTGGGCGAAATCATGATCGAAGAGCTCGCAGGAATTGCCGTTGACGTCGAGTATGCGAGCGAGTACGTCTATCGTCGTCGCGATGCGCTTCTGAGCTCCGCTGTTCTGGTGATCTCGCAATCCGGAGAAACGGCCGATACGCTCGCCGCGATGCGAGAAGCCAAGCTCCGAGGCGAGCCCTCCATATCCATCACCAACGTCGCGGGATCTTCCATGGCGCGTGAAGCGGACGTGTCGCTGCTTACCCAAGCCGGCAAAGAGATCGCCATCGCCGCGACCAAGAGCTTTGTCACGCAACTCAGCCTGCTCTACCTCATGGCATTGCGCCTCGGCCAGGATCGCGGACAGATGTCGGATCAGCAGATCGAAAAACACATCTCCTGGCTCATGGAGCTCCCTTCTCTGATTGCGAGCGCTCTCCCCATGTGGGAGGCGCAGATGAAGACCGTTGCTGAAAGCTTTCGAGACGCCGAAGCCTTTCTCTTTGTGGGCCGCGGTCTCCACTATCCAATCGCACGCGAAGCCGCGCTCAAACTTAAGGAGATGTCTTATCTTCATGCCGAAGCCTATCCCTCCGGCGAGTTGAAGCATGGACCGAACGCTCTGCTCGGTCCCGGGTCGCCCCTCGTTGTGCTCGCAACACACGATGACATGGATCCGATGGCCATGGTGCGCTATGAAAAGACAGTCCAACTACTCCGTGATATCAAAAGTCAGCAGAGCCATGTACTCGCGATTGCCACGGAGGGCGACACGGTGATCGGGGATCTATGCCAAAGCTGCGTCTACGTTCCCGCAGCTAGGGAGTTCATCGCGCCATTTCTAGAGATCGTTCCCCTCCAACTCTTTGCCTACTTCATGTCGGTGCAGCGCGGTAACGACGTGGATCGTCCACGTAATCTGGTCAAGGCCGTGGTCGTCGAGTAGGTCGGTCCGAGTTAGCTTCCATCCATCGAAAGATGGATGCTTCCTTCCACCCTGCTGCTGATGACTGTTCGCACATCTGGAGCTACTTTGATCTCTAGACCTAAAGATAGCCACAACTCCCCACAGTGCCTCACCACCTCGATGTAAACCTAGTGCTCGGATCTTTACGGCGGACTAAGACCGGATGCACTCTACAGCTCTGCAAAGTGCGGCTGTTCTTTGAGAGTGAAGCCTCACGCATCGCCTGTCGCAAGGACTCGCAGAGCAAGGAAACGGTACTGGAAGTGGCCCAGAGTCAGCTCATGGTAAAACCGAGTCGATCCGACGTAGGGAGCAGCACCTCGAATATCAAACACCTCAGGCCAAGGTTTCACCTCTTCCATTTGGCTCAAGAGGGGACGGCACTAGCAGCCTTCGCCTGCACACTCCTTCTTCTATCTAACGGTTGTCATTCAAAGAATTCTCTCCCCCCCGCCTCCTCCAAAACATATGTGCAGTACGTCTCGGCGTTCTACACCGGACTGGCGGCGCTCCAGGTGGGGGATGATGTGCGCGCCGAGAGCAGCCTCACCGATGCCACGCGAATCGTTCCGGCTGAGCCCGCTGGATGGGTTAACTGGGGCGTTCTGGCCCTCCGTCAGCGCAGCTTCGACACCGCCGCCCAGCGGCTGGGAACGGCAAAGCAACTGGCGCCGGAGAGCGATGCAATCGACTATCTTCAGGGCGTTCTCGAGAGTGACCGCGGCAACTCCGCAGCGGCCATCTCTGATCTGCGTGACGCCACTCGCCTCAACCCCCGCAATCTTAAGGCTCTCTATCTTCTCGCCTCTGAGACGGAACGGCAGGGTGATACGAACAGCGAAGAGGCCTTCCAGCAACTCATCTCCCAGATCCTCACGGTTCAACCCGACAATCTCGCCGCCCTGGTCGAACTAAGCCGAATCGCCGCAAAGCGTGGCGATACTCGCGTGCTGCAGCCCACCGTCGCCAAGCTTGCTACGTTGGCGAACGACTGGCCGGCAGAGGCAACACAGCAACTCAGCCAGTTGCAGTCCGCGGCTGCATCCAGTGATCCACGATCCGCCGCGACCCGCTCCACCTTTCTCCGCAACGTGCTGATGCGTGTACCCAAGTTCCGATCCGATCTCGCAGACATCAAGGCGCAGCCTGGCGAGGACGCCGAGCCTCTCTCGCGATTTCTTCGTCTTGAGAACACCTCTTCTCAGCCCGCCCCCCCGGACATGGCTATGAGCTTCAACAACCAGCCGGTCAACGGGATCGATGGCACAGGTTGGAAGTGGATCGGCGCAATCTCAATGGATGGATCTGGGCCACCCGCAGTCGCCGTTGCGAATGGCCATGAGGTACGCCTCACGACCGGAGCCTCGCTTCCCTTCCCCGGTGGCTCGACCGGGGCCGCGCCGTCTCCCGAGGGAGTTCTGGCCGTCGACTTCAACTACGACTTCAAGACCGACCTCATCCTCGCCGGCGCTGGAGGTGTGCGCCTCTTCCGTCAGGAAAAGCCGAACACCTTTACCGATGTCACGTCCTCTACAAAGCTGCCAAAAGCCGTCGCAAATGCTTCCTACACAGGCGCCTGGGCCGTCGATATCGAGGCCGATGGTGATCTCGACGTGGTGCTGGGTTCCGAGATCGGCATACCGCAGGTACTTCGTAACAACGGCGACGGCACCTTCGACGTCGTGCATCCGTTCTCCGGCGTCTCCGGCATTCGGCAGTTCGTCTGGGTCGATCTCAACGGCGACGGAAATCCGGATGCAGCCATCATCGACGGAAGTGGACGTCTGCGAATCTTCCTCAATCAGCGCTCGGGCAACTTCCGCGAATCCTCTCTCCCCGGCGCCTTCGGCGATGTACGCGCAATCGCCTCTGCCGACATTGGGAATGGCAGTTCGTTAAGCCTCGTAGCTGTGCGGGCCGATGGTTCTGTCGTCCGGATCAGCTACGGGCAGGCCGATAGCGCCTGGCAAACAGTGGAGATCGCGCACCTTCCAACTGCACCGGCATTCCTTTCCGAAGACGTCCGCCTTCACGCTGCCGATCTCGACAACAACGGAGCCGTAGACCTGGTTCTGGCGATCACCGCCGCCGGCTCGAACTCGCATTCGGCGCCTCTGATCTGGCTTCAGGATGACCACGCGCAGTTCCGTCTGCTTCAAACGCCACTTAAGCTTTCGAGCGTGTTCGACCTTGCGGACATTCAAGAAAATGGAAGAGTCGATCTCCTCGGCATCAGTGCTGACGGCAACGCAATCACCGCTGCCAACCGCGGCTCCTTCAACTATCACTGGCAGACCATCCGCCCCCGCGCACGAGTGGCGACCGGCGATCAACGTATCAACTCCTTCGGCATTGGCGGTGAGATTGAGGTGCGGTCGGGTCTTCTGGTGCAAAAGCAGCCGATCACCCGTCCGGAGCTCCACTTCGGCCTCGGCGAGCATACCTCCGCTGATGTCGCGCGCATCGTCTGGCCGAACGGATCTGTACGTGCCGAGTTCGGCCTCAAAAGCAATCAGCAGATCGTCACCGAGCAGCGCCTCAAAGGTTCCTGCCCATTCCTGTTCGCCTGGAACGGTAGTCAAATGCAGTTCGTCAAAGATTCCGTACCTTGGGGCTCCGCCATCGGCCTCCGCATCAACTCACTCGGAACAGCGCGCGTCGAAGCGACAGAGGAGTGGTACAAGATCGGAGCCGGCGAGCTAAAACCCCGTGACGGCTTCTACGACCTGCGTATCACCGGAGAACTCTGGGAATCCTACTACTACGATCACCTCCGTCTTATGACCGTTGACCACCCCGCGGGTACCGAGGTCTTCACAGACGAACGCTTTGACGTCCCTCCGGTCAAACTCGCCATCACCGCCGTCGGTCCTCCGCAGCCGATCGCGCGCGCTGTCGACGACAACGGCCAGGACGTCACGGCCACTCTGGCCTCTCTGGACGGCAAATACCTGGACACCTTCGGCCGGGGCCAATACCAGGGAGTGACGCGTGATCACTTCGTTGAAATCGATCTCGGAGACAAGGCGCCCGCAACTGGCCCTCTCTGGCTGATTGCGAAGGGTTGGCTGCATCCCGCCGACTCATCCATCAACATCGCGATGAGCCAGGGTCATCACGACCCACCTCGATGGCTGAGCCTCGAAGTCCCGGACGGGCGCGGCGGTTGGAAGGTCGCTCGCCCAAACCTCGGCTTTCCTGCAGGCCGCAAAAAGATCTGCCTCATCGATCTCGCAAACGTGTTCGTGCCCGGCACTCCCCGGCGTCTTCGGCTGCGCACCAATCTCGAGGTCTTCTGGGATTCGATCGAGTGGGCCCAAGGCCTGCCCTCTACGAAATTAGGCATCACAGATCTCGCCCCATCCGTAGCCGACCTTCACTACCGTGGCTTCTCGACTATCCATCAGGCAGACTCCTCCTCACCAGAGATTCCGGACTACAACCACCTCTCCGGCACTGCGCAACGTTGGAGAGACCTCGAGGGCTACTACACGCGATTCGGTGACGTCCGGGAGCTCCTGAAATCGACAGACGATCGCTACGTCGTCATGAACGCCGGCGACGAACTGTCGTTGCGCTTCCCTGTTCCTCCGCCGCCCCCCTCTGGTTGGGTTCGCGATTTCGTCATCGCAGGGGACGGCTGGATCAAGGATGGCGACTACAACTCGAGCTACTCCCAAACGGTCCTGCCGTACCCCTATCACGCCCGCAAAGTCTACGACGCGCCTCCAGGCAGACTAGAAGACGACTGGGTGTACCAGCACCACAAACAAGACTGGCAAACCTACCAGACTCGCTATGTCTCCCCGAACCACTTCGAGACAGCCTTGAGGAGCACCGCCGCGCGATGAAGCACCCAGGCAAGCACCAAGGCGCAGCACGCGTCATACTCGGGGTCGTCTTTGTTGGACTTCTCCTCACCCCCATCCTCATCCGCAGAGTCTCATCGAGGCATACCGCCGCGGCGAAGAGCACTCTCGACGCAAGTGCCTCCATCGCTCGTCACGGCTTTCATCTGCAAGAGGTCTCGGCGATCTCCGGCATTCACTTCACGCACCAGGCTCCCGATCTCGACCCCAAGCTTGCTGGCATCATGCCCCAGGTAGCTTCAATGGGCGCCTCTGTCTCCGTTGTGGACTTCGATCGCGACGGCTGGCCCGACATCTACGTCACCAACAGCGCCATCGGCAGCAGGAACGCTCTGTATCGCAATCAACACGACGGCACCTTCAAAGACGTCGCCGCCGACCTGGGCATCGCGGACGTGAACCAGGCAGGCACCGGCGTCTCCATGGCCGCGGTCTGGGGAGACTACGACAACGACGGCTACGAAGATCTGCTGCTCATCAAGTGGGGCCGGCCCGAGCTCTTTCACAACGACCATGGCCACGGCTTCACTCGCGTCACCGAGGCAGCTGGCCTGCCTCCCTGGATCAACGCCAATACCGCCGTCTGGTTCGACTACGACGGTGATGGCCTGCTCGATCTCTTCATCGGCGGCTACTACTCCGAGGACATCGATCTTTGGCACCTCAAAACCACTCGCATCATGCCGGAGAGCTTTGAATACGCCAAAAACGGAGGCCGCAAATACCTCTTCCACAATCTCGGCAATGGCCGCTTTGAAGAGGTCAGCGCAAAGGTCGGCATCAACAGTCGTCGCTGGTCCCTCGCCTCCGCCGCCGCCGACCTGCGCGGCACCGGTCACCCTGACCTCTTCGTCGCCAACGACTACGGTGTTCCTGAGCTCTATCTGAACGACGGCAAACGCTTCCGCGAGGCGGGTGAAAAGACCGGCGTGGGCTTCGCCCCCAAAAGCGGCATGAACGTCGCCATGGGAGACGTCTTCAACCAGGGCAGATACGCGGTCTACGTCTCCAACATCTCTGAAGACGGCGTCCTCATTCAAGGCAACAACCTATGGGTCCCGAAAGAAGGGACGCACGGCGCAGAGATCAAATACGAGAACCTTGCGCGTGACATGGGCGTAGAGCTCGGCGGATGGAGCTTCGGGGCGCAGTTCGGCGATCTTAACAACGACGGAACGCTCGACCTCTATCTCACCAACGGATACGTCTCACTCGACCGCCGGCGCAGCTACTGGTACGACTTCGCCAAGGTTGCCGGCGGCAACTCCGCCATCATCGGAGACGCCAAGGACTGGCCCTCAATGGAAGGCCGCAGTCTCTCCGGATATCAACAGAAGCGTGTATGGCTCAACGATGGCGCCGGCAAGTTCGTCGACGTTGCTCAGGCCGTTGGTGTAACCGACGTCTACGACGGCCGCGCCGTCGCGCTGGCCGATCTTTGGAACAACGGTTCACTGGATGTCATCGTGGCAAACCAGCGCGGGCCGCTGCTCCTCTACAGGAACACGGTCGACCCACGGAATCAGTGGATCGAGTTTGACCTCGAAGGCACGGCATCCAACCGCAGCGCCATCGGCGCTCAGGTTACGCTGCGCTGGAATGGTCAGCAGCAGGTCCAGCAGGTCTCCGGCGGCAGCGGTTTCGCCGCACAGAACGACCGCCGCCTGCACTTTGGCTTGGGCAGATCACCCCATATCGAGCAGGCCACCATCCGCTGGCCCTCTGGTAAAATCCAGACGCTGAACAGCCTTGTTCCCGGACAGCTGTACCACATCAAGGAGCCCGCATGAGCACGCAGACGGTCAGCATCCCCGCACCGCCTGGTGCTCCTGCAGGCACCGGCTGGCGTCGTCACTTCACCCTCGAAAATCGCTTCGTCCCGCCCCTCTTCATCACCGCCATCCTTCTGATTGGCAACCTCTCCTTCGGCATTCTTGAGAGCTACAAAAAAACGCTGCTCGCCATCGCTGCCAGCATCCTCACCGAGCTCATCCTCGGCCGCATCTTTACTCGCAAATGGCCACACCTCGCCAGCGCCTACATCAGCGGCATCAGCGTCGGCATCCTTCTCCGGTCTCCCGCCTTCTGGCCGTACGCGCTGTGCGCCGTCATCGCCATCACGTCGAAGTACGTCGTCCGCGTGAAAAACCGCCACATCTGGAATCCGTCCAACTTTGGCATCTGCGTCATGCTCTTCCTTGCAGCGGAATCGGTCACGACGCTCAGCATTCAGTGGGGAAACAGCCTTTGGGCCATGCTCGTCATCTGGTCGCTCGGCTCTGCAATCATCTGGCGCCTGCGCCGGTTTCACATCTGCGCCATTTACGTCTTGTCTTTCCTTGCCTTCGCGTTCCTTCGCGCGTGGATCACCGGCGATCCCTGGCAGTCCGAAATCGCGCCAATCACCGGACCCGAGTACCAGCTCTTCATCTTTTTCATGATCACAGACCCCAAGACTACCGTCCGGTCCAGGGTTGGCCAGGGCGTCGTTGTCTTCATCGTCGCCGCGGTCGAGATGGTGCTCAGGCTCAATCAAAGCATCTACGCGCCTCTCTACGCGCTATTCCTCGTCGGCCCGATCGCCATGCTCCTTGAGACATGGTTCAACTCACGCCGGCCGGCGCCCCTCACGAACGACGCTCCGTCAGTGCTCGCCGCGAACACAGCATCTGCCTGACCGTCGCGTCTCTAAAAGGAACCCCTTGTCTATCCCGTCCCGCCTCTCTGCAGCTTTTTGTGTGTCTTTGCTCTTTCCCGCCCTGCTTACCGGCTGTAGGCAGAAGACAACTGAGCCGCCAACCTCCGCAACGCCCGAAGCAAACCCCTGTGGCAGAGAAGAGTGCGCCCGTTGCGACCCAACCCGAAACCGTCGCCGCTCAAACGCGCCCTTCGGGGCCGGTTCGCTTTACGGACGCAACACAGTCCGCCGGAATTCACTTCCGTCATCACAGCGGAGCCTTCGGCAAGAAGTACCTGCCGGAGACCATGGGCAGCGGCGTCTGTGTGATCGACTACGACAACGACGGCTGGCAGGACATCCTCTTCGTCAACTCCATGGACTGGCCCGAACACAAAACCGAGCGCTCCACAGCCGCGCTCTACCACAACAATCACGACGGCACCTTCACCGATGTCACCCGCGCGTCAGGGCTGGGCGTCGAAATGTACGGCCTGGGATGTGCCGTCGGAGACTTCGATAACGATGGCTTCGACGACATCTACATCACCGCCCTGAATGGAAACCATCTCTTCCGCAATCTAGGCAACGGCAAATTTCAGGACGTCACGGCCCGAGCAGGCGTCAGCAACCCAGGCTTTTCAACCGGCGCTGTCTGGTTCGACTACGACAACGACGGCAAGCTCGATCTCTTCGTCTCACATTACGTGGACTGGGCAGTCGCCACGGACCAGACCTGTTCGCTCGACGGAAAAAACAAATCCTACTGCACTCCCGAAGCCTACAAAGGCCAGAGCGGAACTCTGTTTCATAACCTGGGGAATGGACGCTTCGAAGATGTGACAAAGAAAGCGGGCCTCTTCGATCCGACCAGCAAGGCACTGGGCGTCGTTCTGCTCGACTACGACGGCGATGGCTGGCTTGACCTCTTCGTCACCAACGACACACAACCCAACAAGCTCTATCGCAACAACCACGACGGCACCTTCACCGAGAGCGCCTTCGCCGCCGGAGTCGCCTTCAGCGAGGCAGGCAAAGCCCGTGCCGGCATGGGAGCCGACGCCATCGACTTCGACGGCTCCGGGCGGCCAGGCCTCGTGATCGGAAACTTCACCAACGAAAGCATCGCACTCTATCGCAACGACGGATCGGGACTCTTCACCGACAAAGCCATGTCCTCCGGCGTAGGCGCAGCCTCCGCGACATCCCTGACCTTCAGCACCCTCTTCTTCGATTACGATCTGGACGGCCTTCCAGATATCTTCGCCGCCAACGGACACGTCGCCGACGACGTCAGCGTCGTCCAGCCCACCGTCAAATATGCGGAGCCCCCGCTGCTCTTTCGGAACCGCGGCAACGGCAAATTTGAGAACGTCTCGGAAAAGGTTGGAGCTGCCCTTCGCCAACCGATCGTCGGTCGCGGTGCCGCCTATCTCGACTTCGATAACGATGGCGACCTCGACCTCATCCTCACAACTTCGAACGGACCCGCAAAGCTGCTCCGCAACGACAATGGCAATAGCAACGACATGCTTCGCATCAAAGCCGTCGGGACGCGGTCCAATCGTGATGCGATCGGCGCAAAGTTCACCGTCAAGCTACCGGGCAACCCACACATCACCCAGATGGTGAAGTCCGGATCAAGCTACCTCTCGCAGAGCGAACTTCCCCTCACCTTCGGGCTGGGCAAGCCTCAGGAAGGCAAACTGGTAAACGTAGAAATTGTCTGGCCCGGCGGCCGCAAAGAGTCACTCACAGCGATTAAGCCGAACCAGTTCCTTACCGTCCAGGAAGGCAAAGGAATCATCTCAGCGGTGCCTATCGTCTGGTCGCCAGCCAAATCCAAACCTTAGCCTTCTAAAGCACGAGGGGCCTCTAGGCACGCGCAAAAAAGCCGGCTTGTTCCAGCAACGCTTCCACGTCCTCCTTCGTCGCCCCCAGCTTCCACGCAGAACCGAAAAGGTCTTCCGCGAGCACCGGATAACAACCATCACGCGGCCTGCGGCAAAGACCGGCTACATCGATCGGTCTAATCACCTGTTCGATCTTGCGGACGATCGTATCCATCTCACGAGAGGACACGCCCTCCCTCAACCCCTCCAGAAGGCTGCGACACTCCCGGCCAAAGCCAGCCCGGTCCTGCAGAAGAAAAGACGTGAGCCAAGATCAGGCTTTCCCAGCCTGCGGGCGGTCTCGGAAAAGCTGGCCGCTGCGAAGTACAGCAGCGATATCGATCGAAACACCGGAAACTGCGCCATGTTCGCGTAAAGCGCGGCAATCAGGCGGCTCGTCGCTAACAACTCCTCGTCCGTTGCCGCCGCGTACTGACCAAGCTGTCGTTCGAAATCCTCACCACCCCAGCTGCGCTCAACAATCTCAGCCAGGCGGCTCACGCCAAGCAGCGTCAGAGGAAAACCCGTTGAAAGCAGAGGGTCGACAAAGCCGGCCGCCGAGGGCAGCATCGCCCATCGCGCCCCCGTCAAAGCGGAGCTCCGAAACGAAAGCTTCGGAACATACGTAAAGGGCTGCTCCCGCACCGCACCGGAAAACTGCTCTGCCAACACCGGTATCTTGCGCAGCAAGCGCGCCCAGGCCTCCTCCCCATCTGCCAAACCCAGCCGCTTCGCGCATTCATCCGTCGCCGCCACACCAGCGCTGGTCACACCATTGTTGAACTGCAGCACCCAGATCCATCCACCATCGAAGACATGGTGCACCGCTGCATCGTCCACGGGATACGGCAACCCCGTCCTGCCCGAACTATCAAGCCGCCCTACCCCGGAGAAATGACTGTACAGCGCCTGAGTTCCCGGATACCCAGGCAGAGCAGCCTCACTCAACCCAAGTGCCCGATGCAAAAATCCGCGAGGCCCGGTCGCATCAACGACAAACCTCGCACGAAATGTTGCTGGCTCACCATGCTTGCTCCCAGCCAAGTGCATCTCGCCTTCGCGTTCGTCGCAACCGTTCAGCTTCATCTCATCAACGAAATCGACCCCGAGCTTCTGCGCTTCTCGAACGAGAAACGCATCCACATCCGAGCGGTACCAGTGCGTATCGGCGATCTCATCATGCGGACTCGCCGCGACCAGCATCTGGTCCAATTCCGGATCGCGCGCTCGCGGCTCCTCGAGATCGTGGTGAAAAAACGAGAAGCCCCGCTTCAGACCGCACGCCAACTCCGGATATCTGCGCCGCCAGGTTCCCCACTTCGCCAGCGGCTTCAGCGCCGGAAGATCGTACCGAGTCGCAAGGTCCTCCAGCAGAAGATTCGACAGCGGCGTTGAAGACTCGCCGATCACCACCCGCGGATGCCTCCCGCGCTCGATCATCACAACCGACCGGCCAAGCCTTCGCGCGATCATCGCAAAGATCGACCCCGCGAAACCCGACCCCACCACCGCGATGTCGTATACCTCACTCACCTGACCCTCCGCACTGCACACAAGAAATGGCAGGCAGGATCTGCTGCGACAGATTCATCGCACGCAGCCGATCGAGTCGTGGCAGCCTGCACGCCGCACAGGACGGCACCCGTTCGATATCCCACAGGTCAAGAAACACGCGCCCGCTCCGCAGACCGAGGCCATAAGTAAAAACCGCCTCAGCGACGTGCAGTTCCGGAACCTGGAACTCTCCGATCAAAGCTAGCGCATCCACGGCACCGTTCCCCGCGCGCGTAGGGATCAGCGCCACGGCGGTCGCGCCACACTCAAAAGCAAAATCCACCGACGCCTTCGCCCAAAAGAGCGCTTCATCCGCCTTCATAAACGGGGGTTGAATCAGAACGAAAACGCGCAGATCGACGCGCTCCTCTCGAAGACGCTCCGCCGCAGTCGCAAACTGTGCCAGCGTCAGCTTTTTGTTGAGGCGCTCCAGAATCTGCGCATGCGCCGTCTCCAAACCCATCGCCACTTCGAGTTCGCCTCTCACAAGATCTCGAAAGCGCCAGCACCGGTCGCCCACAAGCGAAGGATGGCTCTCCACAATCACTCGTTCGAACGGTTCCACAGCGGACGCGATCTCAGAGTAATCCTCGACAGGGATCGCTCCCCGGTCGAAGAAGCTGCCGCTGTTATAGAGCTTGATATGCTTCGCTGGCGGAAGTCGCCCCAAAGCATATCGGATCTGCTCCGGAATAGCGCCGGCCGGCACCGACTCCGTCAGCGTGTTCTGCCACAGATCGCACATCACGCATCGCCAGGGACACTCACGATTCGTGAGAAACACCGTCGCGGTCGGTTCCAACACCCCAGTGGCTGCACACTCGTCCTCCACCAGGAACGCGTACGGAACTCGCGGCTCAACAGCATTACGCGCAGATCGGCGCTCGGCAATCCAACGATCGCGCTCGACACCTTCTGCCGGATACGGAGGAAGAACCATGCTTACTCGTACAGCGACAGGAAATGCCGGCGATAGGCCGCTTCGTTCCATGGAAGCGCCCGGCGCAACCCACTCTCCGGAATCGCTCCATGCTGAAACCGGCGTTTTTCAAACACCCGCATCTTCAGCCCCGTGAGAGCCTCGATTCCTTTCGCCACGACCTCGCCCTTGATCTCATAGAGACGCTCCACGCTGTAGTTCGTCAGCGCAATAAACGGTATGGCCTCGGCCACAGCCACCACGCTCGGCCGCGTGAACGGACTGAACCCGGTAAACCCGGCGCTGCGCGCAGGTGCATACGTCCGCGCATACGACCGGCTAAGCCCTCCGCTGTAGGTCAAGGAGTGCTTGATCTTTCCCACACCCCAGCCCTCCTGGTAAAGCATCGGGTTGTGGATCACGCTCCGGATCGTCAACTCGGGATTCGCCTCGATCGGATAATCCTTCAAGTTCTCGTCACCGCCGTCACCGTCAATCAGATATCGCCACTCCGGGTAGCGCGCGCGGATACCCCGGCAAAGCGCCAGGGCCATCGTCGCAGACTCTACATCGAGTGACTTGTAATCCTCGGTCACCCGGATCGTCTCGCGTGCATCCAGCTCCGCAGCATCGGCCGCAATGGGCTCAAGAAACAAGCCCAACCCCACAGCATCCAGGAACTCACGAGCCTGCTGCACATCCGGCCCCTCGCCCAGATCCAGGCAGAAGGCTTTCAACCGTCCCAGGTTCATGCCCCGCTGCTGCATGATGTGGTACGTGGTCAGAAACACGCTGCCGCTGTCCACCCCGCCCGAGAAGCAGACGCCGATCGGCTCGGTCGTCGGCACCCGATCGAGCCACTGCGAAATCTCTTCAGCGAGCGCAGAAATATATCGCCGGCCGATCTCCCCGGTATCCGGCGGCAACGTAGCCATCTCCGGCGTGAAAAATCGCGTATAGACCGGATCCGGATCCGGACAGCCAATCAGTTGGAGATCAACAACATGGTGCGCAGGAACCATCCGCGTGTAGTTCGGGTGAAACTGCCCGGCCAGACCCTCCCCCTCGAGCCATTGGTAAATAGCATCAATGCGTGCCGCGACAATCAGCACCGGCCCTTCCTTGCGCTTCGCTAAAAAATACCGCATCGGACGATCGAGCGACCGCGCCATCCGTACGCTCTTGCCGGCTCGCGCCACCAGCGCAAACGAGCCTTCGATCTTTGCGGCCGCTTCGCCCCCGTGCTGGAGAAGCAACGCCCGGGCATCCTCCACGGAAAGGTTGTAAATCTCATTCGCGGAAGGCTCCGTCAGGTCGACAACACGCTCAATATACTGATCCAAATTCTTTCCTCTGCAAGCTCGATTGGAGCTTCCATCTTACGCTCTGGGTCACCTCCGTAAGTGACGCTGCTCAAACGGTGAACAATGTGTCGCCTTCCGTTTGCAGGGCAAAAGAGCGGCACGTACGCATCGGTTCGAAGCCCCAGGCCGCCTTCTATAATCGCGAGATGATGTCTGCATTCGCACGCCTGCAGGAAGCGCTGCAGACACGATCCTTCTCCCGCTCCAGCCTCCGCTGTCCAGCCACGTCATCGCTCCCCTCAATGCCCTGCCTCATACTCGGCATCTCTCTCCTTTGCACACCGTTTGTTCACGCCGCCAGGCCGGCCAGTCCGGTTGCAGAAGCCGCACGCCTCAACAACATCGGCGTCGCTTTCATGAACCAGCAGTTCACGGACAAGGCGCTCCAGAAATTCGACGAAGCCCACAAGGCTGATACGTCCGCTCCCGTACCCCTGCTCAATAAAGGCATCGCTCTGCTCTACCTCCGACGCCTCCCTGAAGCTGAGGAAGCCCTCAAGGCCGCCTCCGCGGTTGACGCCAACAACGCGCGCGTCTGGTACAGCCTCGGCCTCGCTCACTTCGATGGCGGCGGCCAGCAGGCGGCACTCAGCGACTTCCAGCATGCCGTCCAGATCGACCCCGACGACGCGGACAGTCACTACTTTCTCGGAACCATCGACCTCGGCCTGAAAGACTACGAGAACGCCATCGCCGAGTTCCGGACCGCCCTGCGTCTCAATCCGCTGCATGCCTCCGCGCAGTTCGGCCTCGCCCGTGCCCTCCAGCGCGCCGGAATGGCAGACCAATCGCGCGAGCACCTCAAGCGCTTCCAGGAGATTACCCAGGCGAAGATCGCAACGCCCCTCAGCGCCGTCTACGGCGAGCAAGGGCGATATGCAACGGTAGTCGACATGCGCTCGCCGGTACCGGCTGTCGGCCCCATGATCCCGGTGAGCTTCGTTCCGGTGCAGTCGACTGTCTCTGCTCCCGCCAACCCTCTCGTGGGCGAGGGCGGAGGCGCATGCATCCTCGATGTGCAAGGCAAAGGCGAAAAAGACATCATCGTTCTCGGCGAAGGAGACAGCACCCTCCGCGCCTACCATGTGGAGAATGGCGCTCTCACCGAACTCCCGCTGAAGCCCACTGGATTGATCGCGAGCGGCAAAGGCATCTCCTGCGCGGTCGGCGACTACGACAACGACGGCCTTCCCGATCTTGCGGTCGCTCTCTCAGATCGCGTCGCCCTCTTTCATAATCTCGGCCACGGAAAGTTCGCCGATGTGACTACGGCCGTCGGCCTGAAACCTCTCAATCATCCCGCCGGACTCACCTTCGTCGACTTCGATCACGACGGCGACCTCGACCTCCTCATCAGCGGAAGCCCGGCCGCTCCAGGCGGCACGCCAAACGTCCTTTGGCGCAATAACGGCAACTCCACCTTTACCGAGTGGACCAAGCCTCCCGGTCTCGGCGGAACCGGAAGCACCGTCTCCGCCGTGCTCTCGGACATCAACAACGACCGCGCCGTAGACCTCATCATCACCGGCTCCGGCAGCACACCTGTCGTGTATGAAAACCAGAGAGAAGGCGCCTTCAAGCAGGTCCCGCTCTACACCGTAGCCGCATCGCAAACACGCGGCGTTGCCATCCTCGACTTCAACAAAGATGGTTGGATGGATGTTGCAGTGACACACGCCGGAGCGCCCGGCCTGAGTCTCTGGCGCAATGTCGCCGGAAAGAACTTCGAACGCGTACCTCTGCCATTGCCCGACGTCCGCGCAGCATGGGGACTCACTCCCATAGACTTCGACAACGATGGCTGGATTGACTTGGCCGTGCTCGTAGAGACCGATAAAGGGACGCAGCTACGAGTGCTGCGCAACATGGGTTCGGAAGGCTTCAAGGATGTCAGTGAAGCTCTCGGACTCAATAAACTAAAGCTCGACGGTGCGCGCTCTTTGATCGCAGTCGATCTCGAAGGCGACGGCGCTCCCGACCTCATCGTCAGCCGCTTAGGCGCGCCACCCGTCGTCCTTCGCAACGTCGGCGGAAACAAGAACCACTCGCTCCGAATCGCTCTCACGGGTCTCGCCGATAACAAGAGCGCCATCGGGCACCAAGGTCGAAGTCTTCGCCGAAGGCATGTGGCAGAAGTTCGAAGTCGCCGGAAGCTCCGGCTTCCAAAGCCAGGGATCGACCGAGATCCTCGCCGGTCTCGGCCAGACAGAACACGTCGATGTCGTTCGCATGCTCTGGCCCACCGGTGTTCCGCAAGACGAGCTCGACGTCGCCGCCAACAAACCCGTCGCGCTCACAGAACTCGACCGTCGCGGCAGCTCCTGCCCGGTCCTGTTCGCCTGGAACGGCTCAAAGTACGAGTTCGTCTCCGATGTCATCGGCGCTGCCGTCGTCGGCCACTGGGTCTCGCCCACCTCCCACAACAAAGCCGACTCCGACGAGTGGATCAAGGTGGACGGCAGCAGCCTCCATGCCCGCAACGGCCTCCTCAGCCTCCGCTTCGGCGAACCTATGGAGGAGATCAACTACGTCGATCGCCTGCGCCTCATCGCGGTCGATCACCCCGCCAACACCGACGTCTACCCCAACGAGCGCTTCCTCTCGGAGCCTCCCTTCGCCTCCGGCAGCACCGTCGTTGCCTCTCCAACAACGCGCACGCTAAATGGTGCCTGGGACGATCAGGGACGGGATGTTCTGCCGCTACTCGCGCATCGCGACCACCAATACGTTCGCGATTTCACCAACCTCAGCTACGCCGGTTTCGCAACGCCCCACGCCCTCACTCTCGACCTCGGCCCATGGTCCGAACACAACCCGCTCCGCCTCTTCCTCCACGGCTTCATCGAGTACTTCAGCGCCAGCTCCATGTATGCTGCCTGGCAGGCCGGTATGGAGCCCGAACCTCCTTCCCTCGAAGCTCAACTGCCGGACGGCTCCTGGAAACGCGTCATCGACGATATGGGCTTCCCCGCCGGGCTCCCTCGCACCATCGTCGTCGATCTCACCGGCAAGCTCCCGAAAGGCACGAGACGCATTCGCATCCGCACCAACCTCCAGATCTACTGGGATCAGGTCCTCGTCGACAACGGCGCGGACGCCTCCGGACAGGCGCGTCAGGTCGAGCTCCCTCTCGCCTCCGCGCACCTGGCCTTCCGCGGATACCCCAAGCAGGTCGACGGCAAAACCCCAGGCGACCTCACCTACGACTATCAGAGCATCAGCGCCACGGGTCCCTTCCAGTGGCAGCGCGGCAGCTACACAAAATACGGCAACGTCACGCCACTGCTTCAGGCCAGGGGAGACCGGTACGTCATCTTCGGCAGCGGCGAGGAGATCGACGCCGAGTTCAGCGATGCTGCTCTGCCACCTCTGCCCGCTGGCTGGAAGCGCGACTACTTCTTCTATGCCGACGGCTTCGTCAAGGACATGGACTTCTACGAGGCGCTCCCCTTCACCGTGGCGCAACTGCCCTTTCACGAGATGTCCGCCTATCCCTACTCCTCAAAGGAGCACTACCCGGACAACACGGACACGCTCAACTACACTCTCGATTGGAACGACCGCTTCGAATCCGGAGACCGCACACAGCCCTATCAGTTCCGCTACCGTCCTTCCGCATCAGAGCCTATCAACGATCAACCCTGATCCAGAAAACGCGCGCCTCACGCTCTAGTCAACAGGCGGAACCCTATACCCAAACTCCGCATCGAGGACCTTCGCCACACGGAGCACCAACTCATCCTCATACGGTCTGCCCGCAATCTGCACACCGATCGGCATACCCTCACGGGACCGCCCCACCGGAACCACAGCCGCAGGCGACCCCAGCAGATTGAACCACTGCGTGTACCGCATCGAATCGAGATACTTCACAGGTTTGCCGTCGATCACCCATTCGCGCTCGCCATGCCGAAACGCAGGCGTTGACGAAACCGGCAGCAACAACACCGGGCACTCCTCCATCTCCGCCAGCAGCCTGGACCGCACCAGGTCCGATTCAGCCCATGCCTGCAGAAGCGACTCTGGCGTCAGCAGCGGCTCACCCGCAGCAATCTCTAGGAAATCGCGAAACGTCGGGCTCAGCCGGTCCCGTCTCCCCGAGATCGTAGGCTCATAGAACATCGCCCCGCACTGCACGAAAAACACCTGCCACAGCCGCCTCGCCGCCTCCAGCGACTCCGGCCGAAACCGCCGCACGCGAAAACCACTCTTCTCCAGCGCCTCCGCCGCATCCCGAACTGCGGCCCGGGTTTCCGCCGTAACCGGCGTAATGTCGTCATCCTCAAACCACCCGATACTCACCTGCTTCGCCTCAGCCAGCGAGACCTCCCGAAACGGTACCCGCGCGCTCGCAGTACCGGCGCTCGCCGGCCTCAACAAAACGCGAAAGATCAACTCCACGTCCTCGATGGTTCGCGCCATCGGCCCGATTGCACCCAGTGTGGAAAACGGTCCCACGCACGGCGGCATGTGCCCCTCTGCCGAAACCCGGCCCGATGTTGGCTTCAACGCGCAGATCCCCGAAAAATGCGCCGGCTCCCGCACCGAACCGCCGCTGTCGCTTCCCAGCCCACCCGCGGAGAGCCCCGCAGCAATCGCCGCAGCCTCCCCGCCGCTCGAGCCCCCAGCCGTCCGCTCCAGCGCCCACGGGTTATTCGTCCGTCCATACAGCAGGTTATCCGTCTCATACGCCATCAGGAACTCCGGACAGTTCGTCGTTCCCAGCAGCACAGCGCCCTCTTCCCGCAATCGCGCCACGGCAACCGCATCCCTCTGCGCTACTTGTCCCTTGTGCAGCAGACTTCCAATCTCGCATCGATACCCCGCCGTCGCAATCGACGACTTGATCGTCATCGGAAGCCCCGCCAGATCTCCACCGCGAACGACGCGTGCCTGCTCCCGCACTCGGTCCGCATCAAAATCGACCAGCGCATTCAGCACCGGGTTCAGCCGCAGGATTCGCGCAATATGTTCCTCGGCCAACTCCAACGCAGAGATCTTTCCCTCACGTAACAGACGAAGCTGTTCCACTGCGGGCTGAAGCGCGACACTCACCGGACGCTCACACCCGCGGCACGAAAGACCGAAACAGCCGTGTACCGCACGTTCAAGATGGCCCCTCTTCGCGCGACCTTCCAAACGGTCGGCATCTCCGCAAGTATAGAGAAAGAAGTTTACGGAATCGAAGTCTCTCGCCATCACTGCGCCGTTCAACTGCACTCGCTTTGTAAGATGAATCCAGAGTTGACCGATACGAGACTTCTCCCTCAGCCGGAGTACCGGATCATCCCGGCAGCGAAAACCGGACAGGATAGGCAAACACGTTTTGACTGATCGACACGATTACGTTGCGGGTAACTGGCGGATCTTCACCGGTCGCCCCGAGCGTCACATCGATCTCGACTCAGATTAAAAACGTGGTCGCCGGCAAACGCATTCTGATCACCGGAGCAGGCGGATACATCGGCTCCGCTCTCACAAAAGCTCTCGTTCCGCTCGGTCCCGCGGAACTCATCCTTCTCGATCTCGCTGAGCTCGGCCTCCACCAGTTGCAGTGTGACCTGCCCTCCGGCAGCAGCCAACCCCCCACAAGCCTCGTAGTCGGCAGCGTTCTCGACACAGCTCTCCTTCACGAACTCTTCGACCGTCATCGCCCCAACATCATCCTCCATGCGGCCGCGTGCAAGCACGTCCCTCTGATGGAAACGAACCCCTTCGCAGCTGTGTCGACCAACGCCCTCGGAACGGAAAGCATCCTTCGGATGGCAGTCGCGAACAACGCGGAGCAGTGCATCGTTCTCTCCACCGACAAAGCCGTCGATCCCGCCAGCATCATGGGCGCGACCAAACACATCGCAGAGCTGATCGTTCAAGCCCATACCGGCAGCCCACAAGCCAAGGCGCTGCGCCTGGGAAACGTGCTCGGCTCTTCCGGCAGCGTCGCTCCGCTCTTCCTCAACCAGATCGCCCGCGGAGAGCCCGTCACCGTCACTCATCCCGATGCGACTCGGTACTTCCTGGATATCGAAGAAGCCGTCCAGTACCTCCTCTTTGCCTTGATCGCCCACGCACCATCCTGCATCCTCGTCCCTGAGATGGGGCGGCCCCATCGCATTCAGGACCTCGCTCAATTCCTGATCGCTCAGCAACCGCCCTCGAACCGCGGCATCGATATAACCTTCATCGGTCTCCGGCCCGGAGATAAGCTCGAGGAACGGATGGTCTCGTCGCGAGAGACGCTTACCCCCGGCCCGAACGGCCTCTCTCTCGTTCACGCGCACGACCTGTCGCGCCACCACCTCGCCATCTCTTTAGAAGACCTGCACCATGCCGTACGTACGCGCGATCTGCACCTCCTGCTTCAGACCATCCAGGCTGTCGTCCCGGAGTACCGTCCAGGCGACCTGATCCTTCGCGAACTTGCATCCACCCGAGATCCCGCATGAGACGCACCATCGCCGTCGTCACCTCCTCGCGCGCAGACTACAGCCACCTCTTTTGGCCTTTGCGCGAGCTCGAGGCCCACACCGAGGTCGATCTCAGACTCATCGTCCTCGCCTCCCATCTCTCGCCCGAGTTCGGCAGCACCATCCGTGAGATCGAAGCCGACGGCTTTCCGATCGCCGCACGCATCGAGTGCCTCCTCAGCTCGGATACAGACGTCGGTATGGCCAAAAGCATCGGCCTCGGCGTCCTTTCGCTCGCCGACACCCTCGGCGCCATGCGCCCCGACCTCCTCCTCCTCATCGCCGACCGATACGAGATGCTCGCCCCCGCAGCCGTCGCGCTCGCTCTTCGCATTCCCATCGCGCACATCGAAGGCGGTGAGTTCAGCGAGGGCGCCATCGATGACGCCGTCCGCAACGCTCTCACCAAGATGAGCCACGTCCACTTCACCTCGACCGAAAACGCACGCAATCGCGTCATCAGCATGGGCGAGGAGCCATGGCGAGTACACCACGCAGGAGCACCCTCGCTCGACCACCTGCGCCGAAGCCAGCTCCTGACAGCCAAGCAGCTCGAAGACCGGCTCGGCATCGACCTGGCGCAACCATCCATACTGGTCGCCTATCACCCGGTCACCCTCCTCTCCGATACTGTCTCCGAAGCGGACGCGCTCTTCCAGGCACTCGCCGAACTCCCGCAGCAGCTCCTGTTCTGCTACCCCAACGCCGACGCCGGCAGCCGTTCTCTCATCGATCGCGCAGCCTCGTTCCTTCAACACCGCGGCAGCGGCCGGCTCTTCGTCAACCTCCCGGCCGTGCAGTACTGGAGCCTTCTCAAGCACGTCCAGCTCATGATCGGAAACTCCAGCAGCGGCATTATGGAAACAGCGTCCTTCGCTCTTCCGACAGTCAATGTCGGTCTCCGGCAAAAAGGCAGAGAGCGGCCCCGCAATGTAGTGGATGCCGAGCCCTCATCCGACCGCATCCTCAACGCAATCCGCAAAGCCCAAAGCAGCGCATTTCAGCAGAGCATCGCCGGCATGACCAACCCTTACGGGGACGGCCGCGCAGCCGAGCGCATCGTCGAGGTCCTCACCCACCTCCCCTCGCGCGACGATCTCTTGATGAAGCGCAGCTCCGGAGTTCCGGCGTGATCGAGATTCCTCTCTCACAGCCTGACATCACCGATCTTGAGATCGAGGCCGTCGTCTCTGTCCTCAAAAGCTCACGCCTCAGCCTCGGTCCTAAGATGGAAGAGTTCGAGCAACGGGTCGCGGCCTACACGGGCGTGCCGCACGCGCTCGCCGTCAGCTCGGGCACCGCCGGTCTCCACCTTTGTCTTCTCGCCATGGGCATTGGGGATGGAGACGAGGTCATCGTCCCCTCCTTCACCTTTATCGCCGCCGCAAACGCAATCCGCTACGTAGGCGCGATCCCCATCTTCATCGACATCGATCCCGTCACCCTCAACCTCGATCCCGCCCGGCTCGAACCGGCGCTCACACCGCGCACCCGCGCCATCATGGCCGTACACACCTTCGGCCTCCCCGCCGAGATGGACGCGATTCTCGCTATAGCCCACCGGCACAATCTTCTCGTGATCGAAGACGCCTGCGAGGCAATCGGCGGGCAGTACAGAAACCAGCGCGTCGGCTCCTTCGGTCATGCCGCCGTCTTTGCGTTCTACCCTAACAAGCAGATCACCACCGGCGAAGGCGGCATCGTCGTTACCCGCGACCCGGCTCTCGCCCGCGAGATCAAAGCCCTCCGAAACCAGGGACGCTACGACTCCGACGACTGGCACCAGCACTCGATCCTCGGCTACAACTACCGTCTCTCAGAAATCAACTCAGCCCTCGGCTGCGCCCAGATGTGCCGGCTCGACAATATTCTCCGGCGCCGGGATACCGTCGCCCGGAGCTACAACGATGCCCTGTGCGGCAATTCACGCCTCATTCTTCCCCCCGTAGCGCCGCCCCACAGCCACATCAGCTGGTTCGTCTATGTAGTTCGCCTCTCCACTCTGTACCGGCGAGCACATCGCGATCAGCTCGTCGTTCGCATGCGCGAGCGAGGCATTCAGTGCGGCCGTTACTTCGCGCCCATTCACTCCCAGCCCGCCTACGCGGGCACCCCCATCCGTCACTCACTATCCGTCACCGAATCCGAATCCGAACGAACCATCGCCCTCCCATTCTTCACCGGGATGACCCCCGCACAGGTCGCTCTCGTAACCCAAACCCTGACCGGCATCCTCGATGCAATGTCCCTGTAAACTCAGCAATAACATCCTCGCCCGGATGGTGAAATCGGCAGACACAGCGGACTTAAAATCCGCAGACCTTAACCGGTCGTGGGGGTTCAAGTCCCCCTCCGGGCACCAAAACAACAACTTGCGGCCCGTTCAGCAACAGGCGCCCCCCGGCAGGCCGGGTCGCTTCACGATCGCTGGATGCCACGGCAGAGGTACGTCGATGGCGCCGCACCTCTCATTCGCCTGGGTCATCGCCTTACCCGTTTGTGGAGTTCCCCCGTACTCAGCCCGAGGCTATCGTCACCGCATGAGCTCCTCCGGCCGTTTCTCCTCCCGAAAGCACAACCTCCTCTTCGACGCCCTCAACGCCTCCGGGCAGACCAGCGGTGACTACACCGAATTCAACCGCTGCATGTCGGAAGCAAAAGCCAAGGGGCTCACCTGGGTCCAGGGTCTCGACTACACCGTCAAGAAGCTCCAGCCCATGAGAGCCGGACAACCCGAGCAGCAGCAGCGCAGAGCCTGAAGCTCCCCACCGATAACACCGCACACACCTCGCCTGGAACCGCGTTTCCACCGAAAAGATCACTTCGTATGGTGGAGCTGAGCGGGATCGAACCGCTGACCTCCTCGTTGCGAACGAGGCGCTCTCCCAGCTGAGCTACAGCCCCCTACCGTCGCCCTCAGCGCACCGCTTCCGCAGGCCCCGAAGACTCTCGAAATGACTTCCCGAGTGTACCAGCTACCGCCGCTACCCTCAAAGCAGCGTGCGACCCACCCGCCCCGTCACTTCCGTTCCCGTCGCAAGCGGCTTGTCCACCACATGCCACACCTCTCCCCCATCCTCTAGAACCACCTGCAGCACCGGCACCGCAATCTTCGCGCCGCTTCGCGACACCGCATACAGCACCCCCACATCTCCCCCGGCGAACTCCGTACGATCCAGCTGCAGCTGCCATCGCACCCGTCCCGCCACCCTGCCCTCTTCGCGTATATCGGTCACCACCGCCCGAAACTCCGCGCCTTCAGTCACCCCCATGCACCTTTCCGATCTCCATCGAGCGCCGCTGCATGTCCATCAAACGCTCCCGCCACACCAGCTCCGACCTGCTATCCTGGTCCGGCCGCAATCCCGTCGTCGCGAGCGCAATCTCATCCAGCGAAGCCTTCGGCGTCCGGTCCGCGAACAGCAGCCCATTCGCCTCCTGATACGTATCCGTGAACTGCGTATAGCAGAAGCCCGCCAACGCCGGCAGCGCCCGCACTGTCTCCAGAAGTGCGTCATACAATTCCAGCAGATTCTTCGGCGTGTCCGACTTCGAGTAGCCCCAATCCCCTTTCTTGCTGGCAAGCGCGATCCCGCCGAACTCCGTCAGCACAATTGGCTGCCGTGTTCCCGTCGCATCACCAAGCAGCAGCATCCTTCCACCCGGGCCGCTCCCGACTTCAGCAGCCGCGCCTCGATATCGTCCATCCCATACCGCCGGGCAATCCGCTCCGGCTTGTCGTCGTAGTCGTGGATGCCGATAATGTCCGTCGCCACACTCTCCCATCCATCGTTTCCAATCACCGGCCGCGTCGGATCCAGCGTCTTCGTCAGGTGATACAGCGCCTGAACATAATTCCGCTGCGCCGAGCTCTCCGGCAGGTCCGGCACACCCCACGACTCATTGAACGGCACCCACGCCACAATGCACGGATGGCTGCTATCCCGCTTCAGCACCTCGATCCACTCCGATCGTCAGCCGCTCGACTGACTTCTGCGTGTACCGGTACGCGCTCGGCATCTCCTCCCACACCAGCAGCCCCAGGTGGTCCGCCCAGTACAGAAATCGCGGGTCCTCAATCTTCTGGTGCTTCCGCACCCCGTTGAACCCCATGCTCTTCGCCAGCAGCACATCCCGGAACAACGCCTCGTCGTCCGGCGCCGTCAACCCCGAGTCTCCGGCCAGTACCCTTGGTCCAGCACCAGCCGCAGCGTCAGCGGCCGCCCATTCAAAATAAACCGGTCCCCCTGGATCGCAATCGAACGCAGCGCCGTATAACTCTTCAACGTGTCGATCGCAACGCCCCTCTCATCGCGCAGCTCAACCTCCACATCGATGATCGTCGGCGTCGCCGGACTCCAGAGCAGCTCGTTCCGGTAATCGTCGATCCCCGGGTCCGACAGCGCAATCCGCCGGTGTACCTCTTCGCCCACCAGGGAATACGTGTCCTCCGCCAGCACCTGCCGTCCGGCACGCATGCGCACCGCCAGCCGATACCCTGGCAGCAGCTTTCCGCGCACATGCGCCTCCAACCCGATCTCCCACCGCTCCAGGTTCGATGTCCACCGCATCGACTCCACATGCGTCTCCGGAACCGCCTCCATCCACACCGTCTGCCAGATCCCCTCGTTCGCGGGTACCAGATCGAGTGCGGCTCCAGCTTCCAGTCCTGCTTCCCTCTGCGGCTTCGCCAGGTCTCCCGGATCATCCTCCGCCCGCACGATCACCTCCTGCGGCCCGTCCTCCCGCAGTGCATCCGTGATGTCCATCCGAAAATGGCGTGTACCCTCCCTCGTGCGCGCCCACGCGTACACCGTTCACCCACACGATCGCGCTGTAATCCACCGCGCCAAAGTGCAGCAGCAACCGCTTCCCTCCGCGGAGCGTCGGGCGCGCTCAAAGCTGCGCCGGTACCAGACGGCACAGAAGAATCCCGTATTCCCCACGCCGCTCGACGGCGTCTCCGGGCTGAACGGAACCTCGATCTTCGCGTCCCACGCCACCTGCTCCGGAAGACTCACCTCCGCCCTTGCGTCAATCGAAAAGTCCCACTCCCCATTCAGCGAGATCCACTCCGCTCGTTCCATCTGCGGCCGTGGATACCCGCGAAACCCCGCACCCATGCTTATCTCTGATAGCTCTTCCATCCAAACCCCGATCACGCAAACAGTCGCCGTCCGCTCGTGTGAGTCCAACACACTTCGGCTGTGAACTCAAATCACCCGTTGGTGTGGTGAACCCCCTCGTACAATCTCCGCATGCCCTCACGCCGCAGCTTCCTGCTCTCCGCCGCCGCAGCCACGGTCGCCGCTGCCGCCGCCGAAGCACAGCACACCACCCCCAAGAGCAAGGATCCCGATAGCAAGAATCCCGACAACAAGGATCTGGGCAACAAGGATCTGCCGCCCGCCATAGCTGCCCTCACCAGCCGCCGTTCCGAAGCCGTCCCCATCACCCTCGAAGAGCGCGAGCACCGCCTCGACCGCGCCCGGCAACTCCTCTCCGCAAACCACACCGACGCTCTCGTCATCTGCTCCGGGCACCTCCCTCACCTACTTCACCGGCCTCCACTGGGGTCAGTCCGAGCGCCTCTTCGCCTGGGTGCTCCCCCAACACGGTCGCCCCTTCATCGTCTGTCCCGCCTTTGAAGAAGCCCGCGTCCGCGAAAGGATGTCCGCCCATCCACCCACCCTTCCCTCCGCCTCCAGCACCCGCGTCTACACCTGGAACGAGGATGAGGACCCCTACGCACTCCTCGCCAAAGCGCTCAGCGAAACCGGCATCGCCACCGGAAAGATCGGCCTGGAAGAGCGCACCCAATTCGCCTTCGCCGACCGCATCGCTCACGCCTCACCAGCCCTCACTGCTGTCAGCGCCATCCCGGTCACCGCAGGCTGCCGCGCCATCAAGTCGCCCGCCGAGCTTGCCCTCATGCAGCTCGCCAACAACATCACCCTCTCCGTCTACGAGGCCGCCTGGAAGTCGATTCAACCCGGCATGACCAACCGCCACGTCTCCGATCTCATCGCCGCCGCATACCTCCGCACCGGCTTCCCCGGAGACGCCTCCTGCGAGGTCGGCAAATACTCCGCCCTTCCTCACGGCAGCCTCCAGCCCCAGACCATCCGCACCAGCGAAGTCATCCTGCTCGACGACGGCTGCACCGTCGAGGGCTACCAGTCCGACATCTCCCGCTCCTTCGTCCTCGGCAAAGCCACCGGCAAGCAGATGGAGGTCTTCGACATCGTCCACCGCGCCCAGGCCGCCGCCCTCGCCGCCGCGCATCCTGGAGTCGAGTGCCAGGCCATCGACCTCGCCGCCCGCAAAATCATCGAAGACGCAGGCTACGGCCCCGGATACAAGTTCTTCTCTCACCGCCTCGGCCACGGCATCGGCATGGACGGCCACGAGTGGCCCTATCTCGTCCGCGGCAACACGGAGCCACTCCAACCCGGCATGTGCTTCTCCGACGAGCCCGGCATCTACATCCCCGGGGAGTTCGGCATCCGCCTCGAAGACGACTGGCACGTCACCGAAGACGGCGCCAAGCTCTTCACCCCCCAGAGCCCCTCACTCGAACACCCCTTCGCCTGAACCCCACAAAACCTGTCAATCCCCAATCTGCATCGCTCCCCTCGCGGCACCCCGCTGCTGGCACGCTTCTTACCGTGGCGCTTCGCGCAAGCAAGCTCCCCGCCGTAACGCTCCGTGCAGGCAAGCTCCTCCCCGTCCTTCTGGGCGAAGCGAAGAGCCCCTGTATTTCGCCTTTGCTTGGCCGTAACGCTTCGCCCAGGCGCGCGGTACCCCTCAGCCCGCCGTCGCCGGCAGAGCCTTCCTCACCATCGGTGCCACCTTCGACCCCAGCAGCTCGATCGCATGCATCAGCTCCCGGTGCGGCAGCGCCGCCACACTCATCTGAAAGTCGATCCGCGAAACCCCGCCAAGATCCTCATTCACCTTCAGAACCTTCTCAACCACCACCTCAGGATCGCTCACCAGCAGCGCCCCCCTCTTCCCCCGGACGGCCTCAAACTGCCCCCGCGTCACCGCCGGCCACCCCCGCTCGCGCCCGATCTTCGTAAACGCCTCCGCATACCCAGGAAAGAACTCATCCGCCGCCGCCTTGTCCGTATCCGCGACATACCCCAGCATATGGAGCCCCACCTTCAGCTCCTCCGGCCTGTAGCCCGCCCTCTTCCCCGCCTCGCGATACAAATCCACCAGCGGCCGAAACCGATGCGTCTCACCCCCGATAATCGCCACCATCAGCGGCAGTCCCAGCGCCCCGGCCCGCGCAAACGACTGTGGCGTCCCCCCACCCCCAGCCAGATCGGGATTCGCTCCTGCAAGGGCCGCGGATACACCCCTTGGCCCGTCAACGCCGCCCTGTGCTTTCCCGACCAGTGCACATGCACGTTCTCCCGCAACTCCAGCAGCAGCTCCAGCTTCTCCGCAAACAAGTCGTCGTAGTCCTGCAGGTCCAGACCAAACAGCGGAAACGACTCCACGAACGATCCCCGCCCGACCACCATCTCCGCCCGCCCCCCCGAAAGGAGGTCCAGCGTCGCAAACTGCTGAAACACCCGCACCGGATCCGCCGCGCTCAAAACGGTCACCGCGCTTGCCAGCCGAATTCGCTTCGTCCGCGACGCCGCAGCCGCCAGAATCACCGCCGGAGCCGAATCCAGATACTCCTCCCGATGATGCTCCCCCAGCCCAAACGCATCCAATCCCACCTCATCCGCCAGCACAATCTCCTCCAGCAGATGCCCCATCCGCTCCGCCGGCGTCACCTTCACGCCCGTCCTCGGGTCCGGAACCACCGCCGCAAAGCTATCGATCCCAATCTCCATCAGCTCTCCCTCCCCGCGCGGCAAACCCCACGCCTGCAACATGGATGCACCAAACCCAAAAGGGCTTCACTCCCACATGCCAATCCTCAGAGAACGGCGCCACCCACCCACAAGTCCGTCCCCCCACTCACAAATCCGCCCCCCACTCACAGATCCTGTCATCCCGACCGGAGCGAAGCGCAGCGGAGGGACCTGCTGTTAGGCCATCGCAGATGCCTTTATTGCCCTCGTTGCTGTTGCCCTTGCCCTTGCCTTTGCCGTTGCCGGAGCCCTTGCTGTTGCCGTTGCCGTTGCCGTTGCCGTTGCCGTTGCGGTTGCCGCTGCTGTTGCCCTTGCCCTTGCCCTTGCGGTTGCCGTTGTCGTTGCCTGTTCCTTTGCTTGTCATTCAGGAGCGAAGCGGAGGAACCTGCTTCTGCCCTTACTCAGAGCTCTCAACAATGCCGTCACCGCCGCTCTCATCAAGCTGCAGCCCGATGACCCATTCAGCGCGATCCCTCGCACGGTGAGCCATTCCACTCTGCCGAAAAAAAACGAAACCCGGACCGCTCCCCGCCCAACGGACAACGGACAACCGGCACTCACAACGACCGCACCCCAACCACCCCCATCATCCGCCCCGTAAACCCGCCCTCCGCCCGATGCGAAAAGTACCGCCGCCCCCCATCCGCATCCCGCGCACAAGCCGTACACTCCCGGAGCACTGACACACTCGCAGCCGGAACCCCCGCATCCAGCAGCTGCCGGCGATTCGCCTCCCAAAGATCCAGCCGCATCTCCCGCACCAGCTCCGCCCCATACCCAAAACGCTCCGCAAATCCCGACCGAACCTCCTCTCCCACCACGTAGCAACACGGCCCAATCGAAGGCCCGACCGCCGCCACCATATCCCCCGGCTCCGACCCAAACTCCTCCCCCATCCGCGCCACCCCCTCTCCCACGATCCCCTCCAGCGTTCCCCGCCACCCCGCATGAAACGCTCCCACCGCCCTCCGCTTCACGTCCGCCAGAAGCACCGGCACACAATCCGCCACCTGGATCCCAAGCAACACCCCCGGCACATCGGTCAGGAGACCATCCCCCTCCAGCACCGCCCTCCCGGTCTCGGTAGCGATGCGCTCACTCCCGTCCCTGATGACTTGCACCGTATCCCCATGCACCTGCCGCACCGTAAGGAGCCGAACCTCGCCTCCACCACACACTTGACCACAAATTGCATCCACAAAACGACGGCGATTCTCGGTCACATTGGCATCGTCATCCTCCGCCTTCCACCCAAGATTCAATGACTTACCGCCATAAGCTGAAGAAACACCACCACAACGCCGGCTAAACCCAGCCCGCATCCACCCCCACCTGTCCCATCCAGGAACCCTGATCGTTCCATCTATGTTCATAGCATCAATCGCTCACTCCCATAAGGCCCTTGCGTCTACAACACAACTAGCAGAAACTAGGCTGCTTACATTCCTTCCGTCAAAAGTATTCAACTGGGTTGCATCCAGTCGGGTGCATAGGTAAGATACCGCGCATCGTACCACTGAGAGATCCGTGCCCACACTGAGCCCACAACTCCTCCGCTCCCGCTTCGGCAAAGTCTGCGTCGCGATCATCGGCGCCACGCCCGCCGAAGTCATTGAAAAGACAGCGTCTACCATCAAAGACAATGCTTTCGTCGAGCTCCGTCTCGACTACTTGGACAAGCCACTCGCCGCACTTCCCGACCTCAAAACCCTCCTCGCAGAAAATCCCAACGTCACCGCCATCGCTACTTGCCGACGCACCGAAACCGGCGGGCGCTTCCGCGGCTCCCTCAATGAAGAGCTCAACATCCTTTGCGAAGCCGCGCTATCTGGCTTTCAATTGATAGACTTATCGCTCGAATCCGCAGAGGCCCTCAAAAAGCCAAGCCTGCAGAAGCTCCGCGAAACCGGTGTCTCGATCATCATCAGCCACCACGATTTCGCGGCCACCAAAGATCTGGACGGCATCTACAACCGCATCCATCCCTTCGCACCCGACTTCATCAAGATCGTTCCCACAGCCAAGACTCTCTCTGACAACATCACTTTCAATGGACTTCCTGGAGCGCAGGAACGAGTCCTCTAACATCATTGGAATCTGCATGGGAGAGGCCGGAATCATCTCCCGCGTCTTGGGCGTCCGAGCCGGCTCTGTCTTCACTTTCGCAGCCGCCACACCCGGCGAGGAGACGGCGTCCCGGTCAGATCGCCGCGCGTACCCTCTACGAAACCTACCGAATCGACGAGGTCGATGCTGCCACCAAGGTCTACGGGGT
The DNA here is from genome assembly GCA_963778445.1 of uncultured Acidobacteriaceae bacterium. GTDB lineage: Bacteria > Acidobacteriota > Terriglobia > Terriglobales > Acidobacteriaceae > Edaphobacter. The sequence continues at coordinate 285,362 of CAVZUG010000003.1, forward strand.
TGCCGGAAATCCGGTGCGTCACTCGCTCTCTCCGCTGATGCTCAACACGGCATTCCGTCGGGAAACCCTGAATGCTGTCTACCTGGCCTTGCAGACGTCCAAGATCGGCGATTTGCTGCGCCTTATCAATGAGATACCCATCCAGGGGCTCAGCGTGACCATGCCTCTCAAACAGGAGATCATGGCGCATCTCGAGCGAACCGATCCGCTGTCCGCGAAGATCGGCGCATGCAATACACTGCTGCGCGCAGCGGACGGCAAACTCTATGGATTCAACACGGATGTCGCCGGGATCATCGCCCCTTTGGAAAAGCGCATGGGCCTTAGCGGTGCCAAGGTGCTTGTACTCGGTGCCGGCGGCGCCGGACGGCGCGGCTGTGTTTGGCTTACGCGAGAAAGGTGCAGATGTCTTCATCTTGAACCGCACCCATGAGACCGCACAAAAACTGGCCCGGCAATCTCATTCAAAGGCGATCAGGAAGGAAGCGCTCGCGAAAAGTCAGTTCGATGTGATTGTGAACGCGACGCCGGTCGGCATGGCAGGGACCAAAGCTGCGCCACTGCTTGATCCGGGCGACCTCAAAGCGAAACTCGTCTTCGATCTGGTCTACAACCCCTCGAGACGCCCCTGCTACGCATTGCTCGCCAGCAGAACATCCCGATCATCACGGGTGTCGAGATGTTCGTCCAGCAGGGCGCCCGCCAGTTTGAGATCTGGACCGGGAAGCCGGCTCCCGAAGAGGAGATGCTCCGCGTTGTAATTCACGCTCTTCGCCAACAGGCCGAAGCCGCAGCCGCTCCGGAGAAAGGCAACGCGGAGGCCAACGCCGGGAAGCAGAATGAGGGGGTTGCCCGTTCTGCCAAAAGCGCGAGCGCGCCGGCGAAACGAAAAAAAGCTTCGTAGGTCTGCTTCGCGATGTCAGCGGCTCTTGCTGCGCGAAGAGTGACTTCGGAAGAAGCTGCCTTCGGCGCTCGAGAGACGAGCACCCCTGATGTTCCGGCTGCGCTCGACATTCTACCTGACCAGCAGGCCTAGAAATCTTTGCCTTCGGCCGAAGCGATCTTCGCCTCAGCCTTGCGCGTGACAGCATTGGCGTCGTCGTACTTCTGACCGTCGTCACCGGCGTCCTGCCAGAGCTTTTCGCCGGCTTGGAGCTCCTGCTCAGCCTCCGACCGGTCGATCTCCTCCGGGCGCAGCGCCTCTTCTGCAAGAATCGTCACCCGCTCCGGAAGCACCTCGACAAAGCCCCAGGCCACAAAGAAGCGCTTGTCTCCGGACGTGCCGCCGTGCAATCGTGACCTCGCCCGCTCCAAGCTCCGCCAGCAGCGGAGCATGCCCGTAGAGCGCCTCAAGGTATCCAGAGGAGCTCGGCAGCTCCACCGCATCGGCAGTGGCGTCCAGCAGAACGCGGTCCGGCGTAACCAGCCGCACCGCCAGCCGGCCGTCGCCACCCGTATTGTTGTCGTATCTGCCATCGATCTACGCCGTCTGCTTCATCTTCTCGGCCGCGGCGAGAACGTCCTCGATACCGCCCTTCAGATAGAAGGCCTGCTCCGGTATATCGTCGTGCTTGCCATCGATGATCTCTTTGAAGCTTCTGACCGTATCCTCAACCTTGACGTACGCTCCGGGGATGCCGGTGAAGATCTCCGCGACATGGAACGGCTGCGAGAGGAAATCGCTGTACCTTGCGGGCCCGCGCGACCGTGATCTTGTCCTCTTCCGAGAGCTCGTCAATGCCGAGAATCGCGATGATGTCCTGCAGATCCTTATACCGCTGCAGGATCCGCTTCACACCCTGCGCGACGTCGTAGTGCTCCTGTCCGACGATGCGCGCCGAGAGAATGCGCGAGGTTGAGGTCAGCGGATCGACGGCCGGGTAGATACCCAGCTCCGATAGCGGACGCGAGAGCAGCATGGTTGCATCGAGGTGGGCGAAGGTGGTCGCCGGCGCCGGATCGGTGAAGTCATCAGCCGGCACATAAACCGCCTGCACCGAAGTCACGGAACCCTTCTTGGTCGACGTGATGCGCTCCTGCAGTTCACCCATCTCCGTCGCCAGATTGGGCTGATAGCCCACGGCAGAAGGCATACGGCCAAGCAGCGTCGATACCTCGGAACCGGCCTGCGTAAACCGGAAGATGTTGTCGATAAAGAGCAGCGTGTCCGCACCTTCACTATCACGGAAGTACTCGGCGACCGTGAGTCCGGTCAGCGCCACTCGCAAACGCGCCCCCGGTGGCTCTGTCATCTGCCCATAGATGAGCGTAGCCTTGCTCTTCGGCAGATCCTTCAAATCGATAACGCCGGATTCCTGGAACTCGACCCAAAGGTCGTTTCCCTCGCGCGTGCGCTCGCCCACACCAGCGAAGACCGAAAATCCTCCATGCTTGGAGGCGACGTTATTGATCAGTTCCTGGATAACGACCGTCTTGCCGACCCCGGCGCCGCCGAACAGACCAATCTTGCCGCCTTTCAAGAACGGCAGGATCAGGTCCACGACCTTTATGCCGGTCTCGAACATCTCTTCCGAGGTCGACTGCTCGTCGAAAGCAGGAGCCTGGCGGTGAATCGGCAGATGCTCCTTGGCATTCACCGGGCCGAGTTGGTCCACTGGCTGACCGAGCACGTTCAACACGCGCCCCAGCGTCTCGCGCCCAACCGGGACCGTGATGCCGGCGCCCGTATCGATTGCCTTCATCCCTCGAACCATGCCTTCGGTCGCTTCCATCGCGATGCAGCGCACGCGGCCCTCGCCGAGATGTTGCTGCACCTCCACAACGACGTCGAGCGGTGTCGGGATGTCGAATCCCTCGCTCGAAATCCTCAGCGCCTGGAAGATCGGCGGCATGTGCTTCTCTTCGAACTGAACGTCAACGGCCGGCCCGCTGATCGAAATCACTTTTCCAATATTCTCTGCCATAAGCTCTCTCTCGTTACAGCGCCGCGGCGCCGCTCACAATCTCGATAATCTCCTTGGTAATCGCAGCCTGCCGCACACGATTCATCGTCAGCGAGAGCGCGTCGATCATGTCCCCGGCATTGTTCGTTGCCGCATCCATGGCAGTCATGCGCGCCGCATGCTCGGCGGCAACACTCTCCAGCAGCGCATGAAAGATCTGCGTCGCGACGTACCGCGGCATCAGGTGTCGGAAAAGCCTCTCCGGATCCTGGTCGAAGATGTAGTCCACCTCTGCCGTGCCGAACTTCTTCGCCTCCGCGTCCATCTCGTTCTCTTCAGCCTGATCGATGCTGATACCGGACGTGAGTGCCGCCCGTGCAGCGGCTTCCCGCTCGTCATCGGTCATCTCGTGCGAGGTGGTGACATCATGCCCCCCGAGCTTCTTTATCGGCAGCAGCTTTTCGACCACAACTCTCTGCGCAATCACCGACTTGAACTCGTTGAACACGAGGTAGACCGCATCGATCTCCGCCCGCTCATACCGCTCCACGATCGACTGGCTGACCTTGGTTACCTCTCCAAACTCCGGCTTCGCTAACAGGCCGGTGTGGTCACCCGTCACCTCGATCGGCGCGCCACGATGCCGGATCGTCTCGTAGTGCGTCGAAAGGTCATTGTCGTAATGCTCTTCGGTGCGCTCGTACTTCGCATCCGGGTAGCGCTTCCGGAACAGGTCGCGCGCCTTGCGCCCGATCGGCTCGATGTCGATCGTTCTGGCCCTTCGCGCGGCGATCGTCGATAAAGCCCTGCGCGGCCTTCGTGATGTTGGAGTTGAAAGCACCCGCGAATCCCTTATCTCCCGCGACCACCACGATCAGCACGTTCTTCTCTTCGCGCTCGACCAGCAGCGGATGCATGATGTCGCCGGTCATCTCGTTGAACAGATCCGTCCGTCGCACCAGCGACTCAAGCACATTGGTCAGCATCTGCGCGTACGGGCGCGCCTGCATCGCGTGCTCCTGCGCTCGGCGCAGCTTCGCCGCCGAGACCATCTTCATGGCCTTCGTGATCTGCCGCGTGTTCTTCACACTGCGGATGCGGCGCCGGAGATCGAGTACGTTTGCCATCGTCTAAGCCTTCGCCGGACTCGCCTCTTCCGCGACTTCCTTGGGCACGCCGGCCGCGGGGGCCTGCGGCTGATTTGCGTTCTTCTTGTCTCTGCGGTCAGCCAGAAAACCCGCCTTATATTCGTTGATCGCGGCCGTCAGCTTGCCTTTAAGCTCGTCGTCAAGCGCCTTCTTGGTGGCGATATCCGTCAGCACCGATCCGGCCGAACCTTCGAGGTACTTGTAGAAGCCATCCTCAAACGCACGCAGATCCGAGACCTCGACGTTATCAAGCAGACCGTTCGTTCCCGCGAACAAGATCGCAACCTGCTTTTCAAACGGCAGCGGCTGAAACTGCGGCTGCTTCAGAAGTTCGGTGAGCCTCTGGCCGCGGCTCAACTGCTGCTGCGTCACCTTGTCGAGATCCGAACCGAACTGCGCAAACGCAGCGAGCTCACGATACTGCGCCAGGTCCAGCTTCAGCGTCGCGCCGACCTGCTTGGTCGCCTTGGTCGCTGCGGCGAAACCCACGCGCGAAACCGAAAGCCCAACGTTAACCGCGGGACGAACACCCGAGTTGAAGAGATCGGTCTCAAGGAAGATCTGTCCGTCGGTAATCGAGATCACGTTCGTCGGGATGTACGCGGACACATCGCCGGCCTGCGTCTCGATCACTGGAAGCGCGGTCAGCGAACCTCCGCCCAGCTTATCCGAGAGCTTCGCCGAGCGCTCCAGCAGGCGCGAGTGAAGATAAAAGACGTCGCCCGGGTACGCCTCGCGGCCTGGCGGCCGGCGCAACAGAAGTGAGATCTCGCGGTAGCTGGCCGCGTGCTTCGACAAGATCGTCGTAGATCACCAGCGCGTGTCTTCCGCTGTCGCGAAAGAACTCCCCGATCGCGGTCGCGGCAAAGGGCGCCAGGTACTGCATTGGAGCCGGTTCGGACGCTGTCGCTGCCACAACGACCGTATAAGCCATCGCTCCATACTGCTCCAGTGTCTGCACCACCTGTGCAACCGAAGAGCGCTTCTGCCCGATCGCGCAGTAGATGCAGATCAGGTTGTTCTTCGCGGAGTTGATGATCGTGTCCAGCAGGATCGCCGTCTTGCCCGTCTGCCGGTCGCCGATGATCAGCTCGCGTTGTCCGCGGCCGATCGGGATCATCGTATCGATCGCCTTGATACCCGTCGCCATCGGCTCGCGCACGCTCTGGCGATCGATCACACCCGGCGCAAGACGCTCTACCGGCAGCGTCTTATCCGTATTGATCGGTCCCTTGTCGTCGATCGGCTGACCCAGCGCGTTGACCACCCGGCCGATCATCTCGTCGCCAACCGGCACGGACATGATCTTGCCCGTGCGCTTGACCTCGTCGCCCTCGCTGATCTCCGTGTAGTCGCCAAGCAGCACGGCGCCGACCTGGTCCTCGTCAAGATTCATCGCCAGCCCCGCCACGCCATGCGGAAACTCGATCAGTTCGCCGGCCATCACCTTGTCGAGACCGTGCACACGCGCAATGCCGTCGCCGAGCGAGATGACCGTGCCTACCTCGTCCACCTGGATGCGCTGCTCGTAGTTCTCAATCTGCTGGCGAAGCAGCTCGGTTATCTCATCAGCCTTGATCGCGTTGCCCTGTGCCATATTCTCTCGTCCTGTTCTCGTATCAGGTACTGCGGAAATCTTCGGGTGTCTCTACTCGTCTTCGAGCGGCTACAGCTCTATGCCAGCTGGGCTCCCACTAATCTTTGCCGCAGATCAACGAGCTGAGCTTTCACCGATCCGTCGTAAACGGTCGATCCGATCTTCACCACCACACCGCCCAGAAGCGATGCGTCCTGGAGGTACGTTGTGCGCACGGGGCCTCCGGCTTTCTTTTCCACCTGCGCCGCAAGTTGCCGGCGATCGTCCTCATTCAGCGGATGCGCGCTTGTGATCTCTGCTTCCAACACCCCGGTCTGCTCGTCCGCCACGGCCGCGTAGTCTTCCAGAATCGCGCCCAACTCCCCGAGCCGCTGATGACTTGTAATCACAGCGATGAAGTTCCGCACCTGCGGGAACATGCCGATGCGCCCGGCAATCCCGTCAAGAACCCGCACCTTCTGATCCTGCGGAATCGATGGGTTCATCAGCACCTCGCGCAACGGCTGACTCTCTGCAAGTGTGGCCGCGAAGTCGGCCAGCTGCTGCTGCGCGGCTGTTGCGTCGAGCTTTGCCGCAGCGACCACCTGACCGAAGGCCCGGGCATACCGTGACGTAAACGCAGCCATCAGTTCTGTCCTTCTTTTTCATCATCGCCGGTGAGGCGGCGGGCAAAGCTCTGCACCAGAAGGCGGTCTGTCTCCGCGCTGACGACGAGCTTTTTCGCAGCCTGATCGATCGCGAGGTCTGCGGCAAACTGCTGGATCTGCCTTCGCGCAAGCGCCGTCGCTGCCGCAATCTCCTGCTCGGCTGCCACGAGGATCTTCCCCTTCTCTTCTTCGACCGATGCCTTGACGCGCTGCTCTTCCGCAGCCCAGTCCTTTTCGGCCTGGCTACGCATCGCGGCAATCTGCCCGTCCAGCTTACTCAGCCGATCTTCCACGCTGTTCATGCGGGCCGTCGCTTCTTCGGTCGCCATGCGCGCATCCACCAGGTGCTTCTGAATCGCGCCCGTCCGGTTGCGAAAGGTCTTGGGCAGCGACTTGGCGAGAAAGACGCCGATCAGCACCGCGAGAATGGCGAAGTTTGTGACCTCAAAGACCGTCGCGGCCTGTTCGGTGTTCATGCCCAACCGGGCGCCCAGAGCCTTCACAATCGCGGAGTGCTTGTACTCCTCGTTTGTGTCGGCTTCTTCTTTGTTCTTCTCAGGAGACTGCGCTTCAGGTGTGCTGTTCTGGCCGGCCTGCGCCGCACCGGATGTAGTCGTCGCCGTCTGCGCCAACGTCCGGTGAGCCGGGACGAAACATAACGTCAGAAATACCAGGGCTGCCGTCTGAAACCGCCGCGTCCGGCTGGAGCATGTCGTCACTGGCCCGCCTCCGGGAGAGAGATGCCTGCGGGCAGCACCGCTCGCAGAATCTTCGAACTCAACTCGCCGCTTGTGCTCTCGATCTGCGTCCGCGCTATTGCAGCACTATCCTCAATCTCTCGTCGTGCAGCTTTCACCCGCTGCTCCGTCGACCTCCGCACATCACTCAAGGTCGCTTCTCGCTCTTCGCTCCAGCGTTTCAACCGCTGTTCTCGAGCGGCAAACATCTCGGCCTTGGCACTCCGCAGCTTGTCCTCATAGACACTGGTCTCGGCCTCCGCAGCAGACATCGCGCCGCGCGCCTGCTCCACAGCGCCGGTCGTGCGCGCACGCCGTTCCGCCAGAGTCCTTTCGAGAGGCCGCCGGACAAGCGCCTCGTACGCAAAGATCAGCAGAACGAACAGGATCATCGTCGGCACAGAGCCGAGCACAAGTCCGCCGAGTTGGTGAAGTATCAGATCCATTCCAAATAAGGGGTGCGGCTGGTGCCGCGTCGGAGATACCGTCTCTACCCAAGAACCACAGACTCTGCCAGGAGCACCCCGGCAACGCGCAAACAGGCGAGAAGGTACACACTCTTTCTAGCAAAGCGATCTTATGGGTGTCAAACGGGCGCAAACGATAATCGCGCAGACACGCCGAAAAACGCACATGCGCTGGATCTGCAATTCTTTTCCTTTCATTTGCAGATTTCAGCCTAGAATAAGGGAACCACCCCGACCCATGTCTGGGTCACATAGGCCGCGTGACAGGGGACACCACCTCCGCTCCCCGTCAGGCGGCCTATGCTGTGTCTGAGATCTGCTCTCGCAGCTGGAAACGACGGTACCGGTTCAGCAACGAGGCCGGTCCAACCGCCGTCAGATAGGCCAGATTCCCCTCAAACCGTTTTCCCTCGATCGTCGCCCCAGCCTCCAGAGCCGCCATCGCGCGACCCTCCGACTGCGGCACGCGAAACTGGACCTCCAGCAGCGGATCTTCTGTCAGAGCGGCGTCGATCGCGGCCAGCAGGTCGTCCAGCCCGGTCCGGTTCAGCCCCGAGACTGCAACGGCTCCCGCCCGCCTCATCCGCCTCCCTCTCCTCGACAGGCACGAGATCGATCTTGTTCAGCACCTCCATCACCGGCGTCGCACTGACATCGAGCTCTGCCGAGAACCTGCTGCACCTGCTCCTTCTGCTCATCCCGCATCGGGCTCGAGGCGTCCTGCACATGCAGCAGCAGCTCGGCCCGCTCCACCTCCTCAAGCGTCGCCCGGAAGCTCGTCACCAGCGTATGCGGCAGATCGCGAATGAACCCCACCGTATCCGAGAGCAGGATCTTTCTCCGCGATGGCAGCTGCAACTGCCGCAGCTTCGGGTCGAGCGTCGCAAACATGCGCGAAGACTCGAGCACACCTGCCTCGGTCAGCGCGTTGAACAGCGTGCTCTTCCCCGCATTGGTGTACCCCACCAGCGCCACCACAGGTACCGGAACGGCCTCTCTGCGCTGCCGCTGCTGCCGGCGAATGCGCCGCACCGACTCAAGCTGCTCCTTCACATGGTCGATGCGCAGGTTGATCTTGCGGCGGTCGGTCTCGAGCTGCGTCTCTCCCGGACCGCGCGTTCCGATGCCGCCGCCAAGCTGGCTCATCGCCTTCCCTCGGCCTGCAAGCCGCGGCAGCTGATACTCAAGCTGCGCCAGCTCCACCTGCAAGTTGCCCTTCCCGCGTCCGCGCATGCCGGGCAAAGATATCGAGGATCAGCTGCGTCCGGTCGATCACCCGGCATGGCAGCCGGTCTTCCAGGTTCCGCAGCTGCGACGGCGTCAGGTCGTGATCGAACAGCACCAGATCCGGCGCCCGGTCGAAGCCACAACACCCTCAATCTCATCCAGCTTGCCTTGACCCACCAGAGTCGCCGCATCGGGCCGGGCCGCCGCTGCATCAAGCGTCGCCGCCACCTCCGCGCCCGCGCTGCGGGCCAGCTCCTCAAACTCGGCAACAGCGCGCCTCGAAATCGGCTGAGTGCGTCGGCAGGCTGGCGGGCGCGTCCTCCGTAGACTCGGCCTCATCTCTGACGCAACGTAGCCGCAGCGCTCCGTGCCTGCATGCGCCGCTGTTGTCAGCTTGCGACGCTCGCCTGTGAACTGCACGGCAACCAGCACCGCCGTTCTCAGCGTCTGACCGCACACGCACCCCGGAAGCCTCGGCCCCGGGTGCGGAGGAAGCGCCCTCTGCCTTGGAAGCGACCGCGCCCCGGCTTCTTTCGCGTTGCCAAGATCTAGTGGCCGCCCTGCGGAGCATCGCCCGACAGGCGCCCCAGCGCGCCAATGGCCGGTGCGGCTGCTCGGCTCGGCCCTCTCCTCGAGCCTCCTGCGGGCGCATCTCCCCGTGAGCTCCCCCACGTCCGCTTACCACGGTCGAGATCGCATGCTTGAAGATCAACTGCTCCTGGCTGTTGTTCTCCAGCAACACCGAATACTTATCGAACGACCGGATCTTTCCGGTCAGCTTCACACCGCTGACCAGGTAAATCGTGATCGGACTCTTGTCCTTGCGGACGGTGTTCAGAAATGTGTCCTGGATGTTCTGTGCCGGCTTCGAATCCATGGGGCCGATCTCCTTTATTCGTCTGTTTGTTCTGCACGCAAGCTCTGCCATGCCTCAACGCATCGTCAGCAAGCTATCGGATCGCCGTATTTCGCGATGGAACCAAGGTCCTTCAAGATACGTTCATCGGACCGCACTTTCAACCCCACGCAGAAACTTAGATTTCACACCGTCCCATCTTCGCAACCGCCCTCCCCGCAATGCCTCAGTGTTAGACGTTTACCATGAGGAGGATGACGCAGCAGGCCCGGCAACCTGTTGTGATGCTTGATCTGTCCCGGCAGTTCCCTGAGATTCGCGGCGAGATCCTCGCCGCCATCGAGACCGTCTGCGACTCGCAGCAGTTCATCCTCGGTCCCCAGGTCGGCAGCTTCGAGGCAGCCGCCGCCCGCGCCTGCGGTGTCTCCCACGCGATCGGTTGCGCCAGCGGCACAGACGCCCTCTGGCTTGCCATGGCCGGCGCCGGAATCGGGCCCGGGCACGCCGTCATCACCTCGCCCTTCAGCTTCTTCGCCACCGTCAGCTCCATCCTTCGCTGCGGGGCACAGCCGCTGCTCGCCGACATCGACCCCCTCACCTACAACCTCTCGCCAGAAGCCGTCCAGACGGCAATCGAGCAGCACCCCCGCACCTCGTCTCCAGTCCGAGCCGTCATGCCCGTCCACCTCTACGGCCAGTGCGCGGACATGGATGCCTTCGAAACGCTCCGGCAGCGGCACGGTCTCCTTCTCTTCGAAGACGCCGCCCAGGCCTTCGGAGCCGCCTGGCGCGAACGCCCCGCCGGAAGCTCTGGGCGACGCCGCCGCCTTCAGCTTCTACCCCACCAAAAACCTCAGCGCCATGGGCGACGCCGGCCTCGTCACCACCGCGTCACCCGCCATCGACGAGCACTGCCGCTCCCTCCGCGCCCACGGCATGACGCGCCGCTACTTCCACGACGAGGTCGGTTGGAACTCGCGCCTCGACAGCCTCCAGGCAGCCGATCCTCGAGGTGAAGCTCCGGCACCTCCCCCGCTGGAACGCACGCCGGCGCGAGGTCGCCGCGGAGTACGACAGGCTCTTCCACGAAGCAAATCTCGTCGCCCCACGGGACCGCGACCCGCTGTCGCCAGCCTCAGACGGCCTCGTTCTTCCCGCAACAGACCCGCGCGCCACCCACGTCTTTCACCAGTACGTCATCCGCGCGCCCCGCCGCGACCAGCTCCGCGCAGCACCTGGCCCACAACAGCATCGGCAGCGAAATCTACTACCCGCTCCCCCTCCACCAGCAGGCAGCCCTCAGGGAGCTCGGTTACCGCACAGGAGACTTCCCCATCAGCGAGCTGGCCGCCGCCGAGGTCCTGGCCCTTCCCGTCTACCCGGAGCTTCGCCACGACGAGCAGCAGAGAGTCGTCGACACTATCCGCCAGTTCTACGCTTAAACCCGGTCATCGTCATTTCGACCGGAGCCGCGCAGTTTTGTCGCGCGGCGGAGTTGAAGAAATCCCTGTATCTCGCTCGTGCCTATTCTGCCCATCGGCTTCCGCAGCGACAAACAGGTTCTTAGAGCCGACCTCATCGCCGCCGCTTCTTCTTCTCTTCGACCGGCTGCGGATGCGCCGGCTCAGGCGCAGTTGTTCCCGGCGCGATCACCCGCCGCACCAGGTTTCCCTCCAGCCGGTACGTCTTCACCATCGTCTTCGAGGGAACCACCGCACCCGTCGCCGCGTCCGGGACCACCGGCGGTGCGTCCGCAAGCAGCACCCGGTAGCTGAAGGTGGGCGCTGCCACTCCGGCCGCAGGTCCCTTCGCATACGGGTCCAGAGCCATCTTCAGCTCAACCGGCAGGTATCCCTCAATGTTCCGCTCGCGAAACCCCGTCTCATACCGGTGCTTCTTCACGTTCCAGGTAAACACGCGCACCTGGTCGAAGTCGTAAGGCAGCCCCGCCTTATACGGGCTAAGAACGGTCAGGTACTCCGGAACGTCCTTGTCGTCCATCGGAGCCTCGGGATCATTCACCTTCGTCAGGATGTACGCCCCGACGAACCGCTGCCCCTCCGAGTAACGCGTCAGCGAGTCTGGCGCGTCCACATCCATCATCCGGCTCAGCAGCCACCCCGTACGGCCATGCGAATCGCGCACCAGCCACCAGTCCTCCATCGGCGGTCCAGCCGGAGCCTCGACCGCAAGCGCCTTCTTTCCGCTCGCGGTCTTTCCGGCCGCCGCACTCGGCTGGGCAACCACCGCCGACGGAGCCTTCTGTCCCGGCGGCAGCGCCTTGGGCAGCGTCGCCCGCCGCAGCAGCTTCAGCTTCTCGCCTTCGGTCAGCCGGTAAAGCTTCTCGGTATCGCGCCCCGGCTTCAGGTGCATGTAGACTTCGTCGCGCACCACCGCGGAGGCAACCGCCGGATCTTTCGCATGCTCGGCCTTCATCGCGTCGAAGCCCTCTGCCACCTCCTGCGGCGCAACCACCTTCTCATCAATCCATCCAAGCTCCCCCTTCGCCGTCTGCACCCGCAGAAAGCGGCGTCCATGCTCCAACACCTCCAGCTTGTCGCCGTTCTCGACCGTGCCTGTCCGGTTCGAAACGGCAGCCACACGGTCGCGCAGATATGTCTGCTTCGCAGTCACATACACATATTGCTTCTCGAGCTTCGGCCTGAATCGCGAGCATCCGTCCAACAAACAGCAAGAGGAGAGAAAAGAGAGCAACAGCCATCGGGGCACAACAGACGTTCTCAACCAGGTCAAAGGATCAGCCCGCTCCACGGCACATACAACTCATCATAGCGGCTGCTCTCGCAAGGAACCGCCGGCCATCAGTGAACGGGTGCAACGAGAGACGCTCCCGACGGGGCGGCTCCGCTGGCGGCCGTCGTCACAACGTTCAGCTTGCCCAAAGTCGTCGCATCGAACCCGTACATCGTCAGGTCCGGCGATCCGCCCGGCGCAGCCGCGACTAAATACTTGCCGCTCCGCTCTGCAACGAGCGAGCTAACCAGCTTCCCGCTCGCATAAGGCGATCCGTTCAGCGCCGACAGCGTTCCTCCCACTCCAATCGCATACCCCGAGATCGTCCCGTCCGTCCGATTTGCCGCATACAGGTAGTTGCCCGTCGTATCGATCGTCACATCAAACGTCCCCTGGCCCGCCGCAAACGGTGATCCCGCAACGGAGCTTAGAGCTCCGGCAGCTCCGACCGTGTACACCCCTACCCCCCCGTTTGTTCCGCTCCGCGCAACAAACAGCATCGTTCCGGCTCCATTCGCCACCAGGGAGTTGTCGCTCGTCTGCACCGAGCCTGTATCCAGTTGCTGACTGCTTGCGATCGCTCCCGTGGATGTGTCCAACGTAAACACATGGTCTCCACCCGTGCCCAGGGCTGCGAAGATGTAATTGGCCGCGGGCGAAACCGACAGCATCATCGGCGAAAGAACCGCTCCCGTCAGCGTGTAGGGCGCGCTCGGCATCGCCGTTAACGCTCCGCTCGTCGAGTCGATCTTCCATTCGTCCAGCGACGCGCTCTGGCTGTTCAGACCAAAGAGCCACTGCGCGTCCGGCGATACGGCCAGCACAAGCTCGCTGGCAATCGCCACGCTGGAGCCCCCCGACAGCGTGGCTAGGGATCCGTCCGTGTTGATCCGAAACACGTAGATCGCGCTCACCCCAGCCACGTACAGGTAATTATTTGTTCGCGTCACCACGGCGCTCAACGGCGCAAACCCCAGCGAATATGGCGAGCCCGGCGTGGCTGTAAGCGTTCCCGCTCCGATCAGAAATCCGCTCACCGTCTGGGTCGTGCTGTTCACCACATACGTATAGTTCGCGCCCGAGCCCCCAATCACCGTGCCGCCACCCCCGCCCCCACCGCCACCCCCCTTGGTGAAGAAGTTGTCGCATCCCACAAGCAGGGGCATCAACGCGACCGCCAGCGTTCCCGTCCAGAGCTTCCATCCGCCAATCGTCCGTGACATCGGCCCTCACCTCCACATCATCATCTCAGCAGGCCGGTTCTTGCGGAAGCCTGCCCATCTATAATCCGCCAAATGGAAGCTCGTCTCCGCGTACGTCTCACTGTGTTCACAGCCGCTCTGGTCTTGCTGCTCTTCTACGCTGTCCCAACCTATGCCTTGGACGGTGCCATCCCGGCTTCGGCTCCCGAGCGCGCCTCGATCGAGCATGAGCTTCGCGCCGATCTCGCCTTTCTCGCCGACGACGACCTCCACGGCCGCGGCTCCGCAACCCGCGACGAGCACATCGCCGCGCTCTTCGCCGCCTCCCAGCTTCAGGCGCTGGGTCTCGAGCCCGGCGGCGACAACGGCACCTTCATCCAGCGCAGCGCGCTTCCCTCCCCTCTGCCCGCGCGACTCCAGCAGCGCCTGTCCAACTTCGAGGAGACGCCCCGCACCGAGACCTGGAACGCCGTGGGCATCCTTCGCGGAACATCGCCCGACGAGGCCATCCTCCTGACCGCGCATCTCGATCATCTCGGCGTCGCTAAAGCCGATCCGGCAAAGCCCGGAGCGGACCTGATCTACAACGGAGCCGATGACGACGCCTCCGGCACCGCCGCCGTGCTCGCCCTCGCTCACATCCTGGCAGCCGCACCACGCCCTCGGCGCTCGGTCATCTTTGCGCTCTTCGGCTCGGAGGAGATCGGCGGCTTCGGCAACCGCGCCTTTCTCGCCCACCCGCCCCTGCCGCTGACCTCGATCGTCGCCAACCTGGAGTTCGAGATGATCGGTCGCCCCGATCCCGCGGTTCCCGCCGGAACCCTCTGGCTCACCGGCTTCGATCGATCCGACCTCGGCCCGGAGCTGGCAAGGCACGGTGCTCACCTCGTCAACGACCCCCATCCCAAAGAGCAGTTCTTCCGGCGATCCGACAACTACGCCCTTGCCACCCGGGGCATCATCGCGCAAACCGTCTCCAGCTTCGGCCTTCATAAGGACTACCACCATCCCTCCGACGAGCTGGCCACCATCGATTTCAGCCACATGACAAATGCCGTAGCCTCCATGGTGGAACCCATCCGCTGGCTCGACTCCACCAAATGGAAGCCCACCTGGAACCCCGGAGGCCGCCCCTCTGCCGAAGCTCCGGGAACCGCCCCGGGCGGCGCACCCAAACCCCCCGCCCATCCCACACCCGAGAACCCAAAGAACTAACTCTCTGCGTGGAAACAAAGCGTCATATCGACCAAGCACCGGACAGCCTCACCGTCGGGGGCTCCGTAGGGAGGCCCCTGCACTTCACTCCCGTCCCGCAAACTATCTTCAGAGAAGTTGGCGCAGGTACCCCTCCTGACCAGCTATGTTTAAAGTAGAGCCCTGATGGAGACACTGCCGGGTCCGGCCCTCAAACGTAGTTGCTTCAGGTGTATCTCACCAGGACCTGCTGTCATTCTGAGAGGGGAAACAATCCGCCCTTGCTGTCATTCTGCGCAGCAACAATCCGCCCCTGCTGTCATTCTGGGTGCAGGAAGAATCCGCCCTTGCTGTCATTCTGAGCCAGGAAGAATCCGCCCTTGCTGTCATTCTGAGCGCAGCGAAGAATCCCGAGACTGCTCGTTCTGCCACAACTGTCAGGACCTTTCAGCAACAAACCTCGCTCAGGAATCTGCCGAGACCTCCCAAGGCAAGTCCAGAGACAAAGTCTCTGCTTTGAAGACTTTGACACGAAAGGAGGAGGGGAGGGTAGATATACCGAAGAAAGGGGCGAAAGATAGGCCGGCAGCCAAAGTTCTAGTTCAGCCGTTCCCGCTCCCCACGGCCAAACCGCCAATCGAGGGGACGCCGTGGACCGGGCTCCTCGCTCTCCTCATGCCAGTGCTCGATCGTCGCCTCGCCCGGCTGCCAGCACAACATCACAATCCCCTCCTCGACCTGGCACGGGATATCCAGCAGCCCCAGCTGCAGATCATGGACCTTCGCCCCGATCTCCTCGATCTCCGCAACGGTCGTACTCGCCTCCTGAACGGCCTTGTCCCGCTCCGCTCGCCTTCGGGCCGCCGCGACAATATCGACCGACATCCCGCCGGCCAGAAAGATCCTCCGGTTCAGCTCCTCCATGGCAAGCTCCAGCTCCGCACCCCGCAGCGCCGCCCGCTGCGCGCGCCGCAACAGCGACTCCAGCACCGGCAAGAGCGTCTGCGCCTCGCTCAATGTAAATGTCTTGCCCACGCCAACGCTCCTGACGCATTAGATGACTCCACCCAGCCGCCGGAATCAGGGCCGGAGGTTGCACGGGAGTACCGGTGAACCAGCACAGGCATTTGTTCCCCGCGCAATCGACACCGTATCATGGGGGCACGTATGCCGAGCTTTCAGGACAGCGCAGTCATCTTCTTTATCGCACTGATCCTCTTCGGTCCCAAGAAGCTGCCTGAGCTCGCCCGCCAGCTGGGCAAGCTCATGGGTGAGTTCCGCCGCGCCTCAAACGAGTTCCGCATGCAGATGGAAGACGAACTCCGCACCAGCGAGCAAGCCGAGAAACAGAAGCAGATTGCCGCCATCGAAGCCGCCGCTCCCGCGCCGCCCGTCATCACCGCCGGCGAGTCAAATACCATCGCTCCTCCAGCCGATGCAGAGGCGATTCCCGCCGCCGCGGAGATCTACGAGGACCCGCTGGACAGCCACCCGCACATGCCGCCGCCAGACCGCCACACCATTACAGAGGATGCGACTCCGGTTCCCGAGCCTGTGCCGATCGCCACCTCCGGCGACCTCCACCTGATGCCCCCCGCCACCGGCCTGCCAATCGCCCGCTCCGCACCCGCACCCGAAGGCTCGGCCCTGTCGCCCATCTTCGACTCCATCCCGCAAGCCCCGGATCACATCCAGGGTAGTCACCTTCCCGCCGCCGATGAGGCCGTCACCCATGGCTGACGTTATCGACAACGTTCGCACCGCCGTGAGCGACCGCGCCGAACTCCCGGGCATGAGCCTGATGGAGCACCTCACGGAGTTACGCAAAAGGCTCATCCACTCCGTCGTCTACCTCCTGATCGGCTTTGCCGTCGCCTATGCCTTTCACGAACGCCTCTACGGCATCGTGCAGGCGCCCCTCGACAAGCTGCACATCCCGCTCAACTTCACCCACCCCACCGACGGCCTAAACCTCTATCTCAAAACCTCGCTTGTCGGCGGTGCCATACTCGCCTCACCCTTTATCCTCTACCAGGTCTGGCTTTTCATCTCCCCGGGAATGTACTCCCACGAGAAGCGGTACGTCTGGCCTTTCATGTCGGCCACCATCGGCCTCTTTCTTGCCGGTGCCTGGTTTGGCTACCACTACGTCCTCCCCGGAGCCATTAAGGTCCTCGTTCTCGACTTCGGCAAGCGCTTCCACCCCATTCTCACCATCGACGACTACACCGGTTTTTTTCTAGCCGTCATCCTCGGCCTGGGCATCACCTTTGAGCTGCCGATCCTCATCTTCTTCTTGGCGCTCTTCGGTATCGTCGACGCAAAGTTCCTGGTCAAACATATCCGCTATGCCATCCTCATCATCTTCGTCATAGCGGCGATCATCTGCCCCACACCCGATCCAGTCGGCATGACTCTCTTCGCCACGCCTATGCTCGCGCTCTACATGATCGGCGTCGGCGTCGCCTTCATCGTGCACCCCGCGCGGCGCAAGGCGAAAGCGGGCAAGACCGCCTCATGACGACAACTTTTTGCAAAAAGCTCGTTATGCTGAGCGGAGCGAAGAACCCCTGTCTTTCGGTCCTGCTGACGCTTACTGTCGCGGCGCCTTTCGCACTCGCCCAGGCCCAACATTCCACTACCGCACACTTCAGCGGTCAAACCGCATTCAACCTCACCCAGCAGTACCTCAGCGCGGCACCCTTCCGCTGGATCGGCTCCCCTGGCCACATCAAGGCCGAAGAGTTCATCAAGCAGCACTTTACCCAGGAAGCCGCGAAGGGGAACTTCGAGACCGACAGCTTTTCCGCGAGCACCCCCATCGGCCTGCTTCCCATGCGCAACTATATCGTGCGCTATCCCGGCAAGAAGGACGGGATTATCGTCCTTGCCAGCCACTACGAGACGAACTACTGGCTCAAGGACTCGGGCTTTGTCGGCGCCAACGACGGTGCCGCTACCACCGCTCTCCTGATCGAGATCGGCAGTTATCTTAGAACCCATCCACCCGAGGGTTACAGCGTCTGGCTCGTCTTCTTTGACGGCGAAGAGTCCATCAGACCGCAGTGGACCGGCTCCGACTCGCTTTACGGCAGCCGGCATCTCGCCGCTAAGTGGTCCGCCAACGGAACTCTCGCAAAGATCAAAGCCTATCTCCTTGCAGACATGATCGGCGACAAGGATCTCAACATCGATAAGGACGCTAACTCTACCCCTTGGCTTCAGGACCTGTTGAAGGTTGCCGCGAAGAATACTGGCCACGGCGCTTACATCTTCAAGAACGACACGCAGGTCGAGGACGACCACATCCCATTCAAGCAGCGTGGCATCCCGGTGCTCGACATCATCGACCTCGACTATGGCCCGCACACCCGGGAGCTCCCCGACGGCTTCCATCACACCGCCCAGGACACGATCGACAAGGTCAGCCCGCGCTCTCTCCAGATCTCCGGGGACCTGTTCCTCGAGATGATCCGGCTCGTCAACCAGCATGGCTAACCCCCTCTCATACCCATGCGGTCGGCCTCGTAGTGTGAGTCTCTCGAATTCGAAGTGACCGCCTGTGTCGCGGCGCATCGAAACACCATGCCATCCACAACGCCCCTCTCACACTGGATCGGCTTTCATGTTCTGCTTCTCATCCTGTTAGGGACGGAGTTGCTCTACGCTCGTCGCCGAAGCAATCGTCCTCCCCTCCGGACCGAAGCGTCTGCCCACCGTACGGCACTGGTCTCGACCATCCTCTGGGTCGCGGCTGCCCTCGGCTTCTCGGCGTTCATCTTCGTCACGCTCGGCTCCAAATACACCACCGAGTACCTCGCCGGCTACGCCATCGAGGAAGCTCTTTCAGTCGACAATCTCTTCCTCTT
Source organism: uncultured Acidobacteriaceae bacterium (assembly GCA_963778445.1). Taxonomy (GTDB): domain Bacteria; phylum Acidobacteriota; class Terriglobia; order Terriglobales; family Acidobacteriaceae; genus Edaphobacter. The sequence continues at coordinate 303,963 of CAVZUG010000003.1, forward strand.
CCTTTTGCTCTTCCAGCTCTTTCGCATTGAGCCCAAGAACCAGCCGCGCGTGCTTTTCTGGGGTGTCGCTGGGGCTATCGTCATGCGCGGAGCATTTATCGCTGCCGGCATCGGCCTGCTCGATCACTTTCACTGGGTAAGCTATGTCTTCGGCGTAATTCTTCTAGTCGCGGCGATCCGGCTTCTAAAACCCGAAGACAAAAAGAAGGAGAAGGACTCTCCAAGGTGGATCCATTGGATCTCTCGCCTTCACCCGGTCAGTCTCCGTCAGGATGCCTTCTTCGTTCACGAGAATGGCCGGCGCATGGCCACCATGCTGATGCTGGCGTTGATCGCTATCGAAGTGACCGACATCGTCTTCGCCCTTGATTCGATCCCGGCCGTGCTTTCGGTGACGCGCCATCCATTTCTGGCGTATACCTCGAACATCATGGCCGTCATGGGGCTTCGGTCTCTGTTCTTTCTTCTCGCACGGTTGCTGACCCACCTTCGCTTTCTTCACTACGGCCTGGCAGCAATTCTCGCCTTTGCCGCTTTGAAGATGCTCGCCACCTCATGGTTAGAGATCGGTCCTCTCACCTCATTAGCTGTCATTGTGGCTGTTCTGGCTGTCACGGTTACGCTCTCGTTGCGTCGGCCAGTCGAGACGCACGCAGATTCGACGGCGGCGTAATTGGAGAATTCAGCAGACGCACCTCGCCTTGAAGTATTGATCGCGCCACCTGCAAGCACGTTAACTTGTTGGTAAATCACGACTAACGCGCAGCGTGCCCCGATTGGTAAAGCGGTTCATACATGGTTGCAAGATCTTGCACGCAGGTAGACCCCGCCGATACAGCGGAGCACAAGCCTAGACAGTAGGACTAACAAAACAAAGCACTAATGGGAAGATTCCGGCCCGCCGCCGATGGCTGCCTGATTGCCTCTACTATCCGCGGAGTCCACCCATGAAAAAAATTCTTGCTGTCTTTGCAGTTGCTGTTCTCTCCTTCTCTGCCTCATCGCTCCGAGCCGATCTGCTCGGCACAAAGGTTAACGGTACGCTGACCTTCAACGGCGGAACTGTGAACTACTTCGATCCTGCAAACGGATTTGTTCCCGCCGGTGATGGCAATGCCGCAGGCGCCAACAATGTCGTGATCGGACCAGGTGTTGAGTTCGGCTTCAACGACGGCGCGAACCGCGATGTCGCGAACTTCAGCGCAATGCAGCTCGTTGTTCGAGACGTCTGCCTTAGCGGTGCGAACTGCACCTTCAACGGGCCCTTCAAAATGACATTCACCGATACTGCTTTCACCTCGGCATCTATTCTCAGCAACGATCTCAATGTCACATTCAGCTTCGCGGGCGACGTTCTCACGGTCAACTATCCCGGCGCATTTGTCGCGGATAACAATGCGACCGCCGTCTTCTCGATCGGCAGCACCGCCCCAACACCGGAACCCGGCACTGTGGGTCTGGTTGCCACTGGTCTGCTTGGGGCCGCTGGTGCCATTCGTCGTCGCTTCTTCGTATAACTCTGCCACACACAAGACGGTACGGCCCGGCAACACTCCCGGGTAGTACCGTCTTCACTCCGTTGTACCCTTGCTTCAGCCGGGCTCTGAGCAGCGGATAGGTTGCGGTACGATGAGGACAAGTGCGCAGCCGTTCCATCAAAACCGCCCCTCCACAGGGCATCCGTCGGCCTCCAGCAGAACGGCCCCGTCCAACAGCCCGTATCAGACTGGCGACCTCCTCCTCGGCATACACAGTCCACATCGGCAGAGACCTCGTTTCTTCTCTCCGGCGGCTTGCGGCACTCACCCCTGGCCGCAGCCCACGCCTCTTCATCATCACTTCGGCCGAGATCTGGCGCTTCTGGTCCGCGCCGGTTCTCGCCGCTTTTGCCGGTAAGCCGTCCCCTACTGTCCTGTTTCTTCGCCCAGGCGAGGCTCAGAAGCGGCTCTCCTCGGTCGAGCGGCTCGCCGACGAGCTCGCCTCCGCAGGAGCCGACCGCGACTCACTCCTTCTCGCATTCGGCGGTGGCATCATCGGTGACATCACCGGCTTTCTCGCCGCGATCTACATGCGGGGCATCGATTACGTTCAGCTTCCTACGACCCTTCTTGCCCAGGTCGACTCCTCCATCGGCGGTAAGACCGGAGTCAATCTCCGCGCCGGCAAAGAATCTGATCGGGAGCTTCCACCACCCTCTCGCCGTGTTCGCCGACATCGACATCCTGGCAACACTGCCAGCGCGCGAACTCCGCGCCGGTTTACAAGAGTCGATCAAGGCGGGAGTTATTCGTTCGCCACAGCTGTTCCGTCTTCTCGAGCAAAACGCCGAAGCCGCTCTCAACCCGGAGCACCCTCAGCACACCTCGGTCCTCTTCCGCGTGGTTCTCGCCAGCATTCGCATCAAAGCTGAAGTTGTCACCGCCGACGAGCGGGAGGCCGGGCTCCGCATGATCCTCAACTTCGGCCACACCCTCGGCCATGCCATAGAGGCCGCCACCGGCTATAAGCAACTTCTGCACGGTGAGGCCGTCGCCTGGGGATCGATCGCGGCGACGCACCTCGCTCTTGCACGCGGCGCCATCTCTGCAAAAGACGCTGCACGGATCGAGCAGACCATTCTCCGTTATGGTCCGCTGCCGCGCTTCACGGCAAAGCCTCAGAAGCTTATAGAGCTCACCGCCTCGGACAAGAAGACACGCAGCGGCACACGTTTCTTCATCCTTCCGACCGCCGTCGGAAAGGTGGAGATCGTGCGTGATGTCACCGATCTTGAACTCCTCCGTGCCGCCGAGTCCATGCTCAACATCATGCGCCGGCAGCCCGAAAGCAAGCTGTGACCTCTCCCGCCATTAATCCCGGAGCCCGACCGGAAAATACCCGCACCGAGCAGGACGCCGCCCTCACGGTGCAGCATATGTTCGACGAGATCGCTCCCACTTACGATCGCGCCAATCATCTCCTCTCGCTCGGCCTCGATCGGATATGGTGGGGTCGGGCCGCGCGGAACTTCAGGCCCGTCCTGGCGCGCCCGGAAGCCGAGATCCTGGACCTCTGCTGCGGCACAGGCGATATGACTGCCGCTCTCCTCAACTATCGTTCCCGGGGCACCTCAACGCGGCCGATCATCGGTCTCGACTTCTCTGCCCAGATGCTCAGCCGAGCTCGGCGCAAGCACCAGCATTTACAAGCCGTCTTCGTTGAGGGCGACGCGATGCACCTTCCGTACGCTGACAACTCCATCGACCTCGTTACGGCTGCCTTCGGATTCCGCAATCTCTCCAGCTACGCCGGCGGCCTCGCCGAAATTCACCGTGTTATCCGGCCTGGAGGCGAGTTCGGCATTCTCGAATGCAACCAGCCCGGCGGTCTCGTTGGCACACTCTATTCGCTCTACTTCAAGCGAATCCTCCCTATCCTTGGAGGCCTGATCTCCGGTCGACCCGCAGCGTACCGCTATCTTCCCGCGTCGGTCGAGCGCTTTCCCCGTCCTCCGCAGATGCTCGCGATGATTCGCCAGACCGGATTCCGAAATGCATCGTGGACCAGCTACACCTTTGGCACCGCCGGACTCTATCGAGCGACGAAGCCCTGACCGCACGACCGCTGTACCATCGACGCCATGAAACTTAGAGACGCTGCTTTCCTCATCCTGCTGTTCACCGCAACCGCCATCGCTCAACCGCAAAGCGTGATCCCGCCGGCGCTCGATCAGGCCCGCCTCGCCTACGATCATGCCCAAAGCGCGGGCGACCGAATTGCGCTGGAGACGCTTCTCGCGCCGGATTACCTCATCCTTTCCAGCTCAGGCAAGCTACGCGACAAGGCTTGGCTGATCGACAGCTTCTGCGCTCCCGGGGTCCACAACAACCCCTTTCGCGTTTCGCAGCCATTCACCCGCATCCTTTCGCCCGACTCCGCCATCCTGGGCGGCTGGGCAGAACTGTCTGGCACGGACCATGGCAAGCCGTTTTCGGAGAAGCTGCGATTCGCAGATACCTGGGCGCGTCGCCGCGGCCGATGGCAGGTCGTCTTTACCTCGGTGGCCGCCTCGGAGGCGCCATGAAACGTACCAACGTTCTTGGGCTCTCAGAGCGCATCTTTCCCCTCCAACCTGTACCATCTCTCCCATGAGCACGACGGCCACACGCGATCCGGCCCGCCGGACGAATGGGTATGCTCGCCCCACCAAGCGCTCGGCCGCGCTCTTCTCCGTGCTCGCGGCGCTTCTCATCACAACACTTAAACTCGTCACGGGCATCCTCACCGGATCGCTGGGCATGCTCTCCGAGGCGGCGCACTCGACCATAGACCTCGTCGCTGCTGCAATCACGCTCTTCTCTGTCCAGGTAGCCGACCGTCCCGCCGATGAGGAGCACAACTACGGCCATGGCAAGGTCGAGAGCCTTTCGGCGTTTGTAGAAACCGGCCTCATGCTCGCCTCCTGCATATGGATCGTGACCGAAGCCGTTCGCCGCCTCGTTCTTTCGCGAGCACCTCGCACTCGCCTTCTCCATCTGGCCATTCCTCGTTCTGCTCCTATCCATCACGGTCGACTTCACCCGCGCCCGCAACCTCCACCGCACTGCCCGCGAGTTCCGCTCGCTCGCGCTCGAAGCCGACGCCATCCACTTCTCGACAGACATCTGGTCGTCCACCGCCGTGCTCCTCGGTCTGGCCGCTACCTATCTCGGCGAGCGCCTTCACATCGTCGCGCTCACCATCGCAGATCCGATTGCTGCGCTTCTCGTCGCCGGCATCATCCTCCGCGTAACGCTCCGTCTGGCCCGCCGCACCATCGACAACCTACTCGACGCCACGCCCACGCACAACCCGGACGGCAGCCCCACAAACACCCGACGGGACATCGTTCGCGCCCTCGCCGGCATCGATGGTGTCCTTTCCGTCGACCGTCTGCGCATCCGCCAGTCCGGTGCTCGTTTCTTCGCCGACGTCACCCTTGCCATGCCGCGAAACCTCACCTTTCAGCGCACCGAGCAGGTCACCGCCGCGGCCACCGGGGCGGTACAGCACTACCTGCCCGAGGCCGACGTCGTCATTCACTCCGTCCCGACTGCCTCGAAGGCAGAGAGCCTCCACGATCGCATCCGCGCCGTGGCCGCCCGCTCCAATCTGTCTATCCATGACGTCAACCTGCAGCAGCACGGCGACGTTCTCCACCTTGAGCAGCATCTCGAGGTCGACGAGAACATGCCTCTCCGCAAAGCGCACGATCTGGTGACGCAGCTGGAGTCGGACATCCGGCGCGATGTGCCCGAAGTCACCTCCATCCTCACCCATATCGAAAGCGAGCCGGCCACAATAGAGCAGCCCGCCTCTCTCGACCGTGACCGCGCGATCGAAAGGCGCCTGCGTCGAGTTGCAGCAACTATCCCAGGCATTCTCGATATCCACGATGTCCTGGTTACCCGTCTCCCACCGGCCATCTCCGAATCCGGCAAGAACCTCGAAGCCTTGGTAGCTCGTACCCGCGCCGGTTCTCAAGCGGGTGCAGAAGCTGCCTCAGCGTCGAGCGCATCCAGGTCGCCTGCCATTGCACCCTTCCCGACGACCTCCCCATGGCTGATGTCCACGCCACAATCACCGCTCTCGAGACTGCCTTCAAAGCGGACTCACCCGAGGTCGTCCGTCTGCTCATCCATCCTGAACCCGCAACCGACAACCGCCGCTAAGGCATCCATCCTCGCTGTATTCTCAGATCTGAGATGAAGCGCTTCTTCAATATCCTTCTCACGGCCATGGCAATGCTGGTCATCTTTCTTTTGTCCGCATTTATCGCTATGCGTCTCGCGATTCACGGCCGTGAGGTCGAGGTGCCGGACCTCGCGGGTCTCACACTGCAGGAAGCCAGCGCGAAAGCCGGACACCTGGGCCTCAGCCTCCGACTCGAAAACAAGTTCTACTCCGCGGATGTTCCCTCCGGACACATCCTCGGGCAATTCCCGGCACCGGGAGCAACCGTCCGCAGCGAATGGGCCATTCGCGTCACCGAAAGCATCGGTCCGCAGCAGGTCTCGATCCCCGACGTCACCGGGCAAGCGGAACGCCCCGCCTCACTCGCTCTCCGGCGGTCCTCCCTCGAACTGGGCACTGTCGCCTCAATCGCATCGCCCGGCGACCCGGCGATAGTCCTCGCCCAGACACCGCCACCAGACGCCTCCGGCGTGGACCGCCCACGTGTCAGCCTCCTTCTGAGCCAGGCCGCCTCCGCCTCGCCGCAGGCCTTTGTCATGCCCCAGCTCACGGGCCTGTCGCTCTCCGCTGCGTTCTCGCGCACCAACGCCGCCGGCCTGCGCATCGCAAGCGCAGAAGAGCCGGCGCCAGCTACGCCGGCCACGAACTCCGGCGTACCTGCTAACTCCTCAGCCGCACCTCAGAGCGCCTCCGGATATCACGATTCCTTCTTCGTCGGTGCCCCTCCGCCACCTCCGAACCCCGCGCCCACAAAGAGCTACACCGCTTCGTTTCCGGTGGCAAACGGAACCCCCATCGCAACAAGCGTGACGTCGACCGGGACCGTCACAGGCCAGTCCCCTCCAGCTGGCCATCGCGTCCAGCGCGGCGAGTCCGTCCGCCTCACGATCACACGCGCACCTTAACCGACGCGGAAAGCAACATCCTGCTTAGCTGAAGCCATGACTCGAACTCAGAACTGGTCGAGAACAGCTCTACTCTCCCGTTCCAGCACCACCGCATAGAACCCATCGCAGCCATGCGTCCCCGGCAGCGTTCGGAGAGCCCCTTCCCGCACCATAGACTTCCACGTCACATCCCTGCCGCAGAACTTCCCTGGATTCGAGCTCCTTCAAGAGCCCACTCACCATCACGCGCCGCCATCCTGCCGCAGCCGTCGCGGTGACTCGCCTCACACTCCTCCGGCTCCAGCGAACACGTAGAGTACACCAGTCGGCCACCGTCTGCCACACGCTCCAGCGCCGCGCTCAGGATCGTTCGCTGCCGTTCGGCCTGCCGCGCGAGGTCCCCAAACTCAAGCCGATGACGAATCTCCGGATTGCGCGCCAGCGTCCCCGTCCCGCTGCATGGCACATCGCAGAGGACCAGATCAAACCGCCCCTCCTCAATCGGCAGAGCCGTCGCGTCCGCCACCATACAGCGAATACTTCCCCCATCTCCAGCCGATGCCGCCAGCCCGCCCAGTCGCTGCTCCATAGCCTTCAGCCGTCGCGCGCTCACGTCCGTCGCAACAATCTCCGCACCCGGCAAACGCCGCGCCAGCACCATGGTCTTTCCTCCGGGCGCCGCACAACAGTCCCACACGCGGGCCGCTCTGCCCTCCGGCGTTGGTACCGCCATGGCTGCTATCTCCGCCACCAGCCGCGACCCATCATCCATCATCGGCAAAACACCCGGCGGCGGCGGTAGACCGGGCGATCTCCGCATCCGAAGCATCCTCGCCGCCAACGCTCTCCCCAGCACCTGGAGAGCCGGGACTCTCAACGAACATCTCTCCAGGCCCCGGCTCCCTCTGGTCAGCCTCGCAGATCTTCATCGCTGTGGCCCTGCCATACGTCTCGACCCAGCGCTCCACCATCCAGGCCGGATGCCCCAGCCGTTCCGCAAACGCAGCGGTCGGCTCAAATAGCTTCACCCCCGGTGCAGGCTCACGCGTCAATCGACGCAGCACCGCGTTCACCATACCCGCCGCATGCTCCTGCCCCGCCGCCCGGCACATCGCCACACTCTCGCTCAAGGCCGCATGCGCCGGAATTCGATCCATGTGGAGCAGCTGAAACGCCCCGATGCGCAGCGCCACCCAGACCTCGTCCGCCACGCGTTGATCCGGCCGGGCGAATAGTGTCTCGCAGACGCGAATCAAGGGCGATCTGCCACCGCAGAACGCCCATCACCAGCGCCGTCGCCAGGTTGCGATCCTGCCCGCTCAATCCACCCAGCCGCGGGCGAATGCAGCAGCTCATCGCTATGTCCCCGGCCAGCGCCTACCTCCAGCAGAACCTCAAACGCCGCTCGCCGAGCCGGCGCCACCCCAACCCACTTCAACTGTCCTGGCCCGGTACCAACTGCCCCGCGACCGGCAGCACGCGCGTTCAAACTCCCAACCTCTCGCCCGTCTTTACCTGATACCCGCGCACAAACTCCGCAGCTGTCATGCGCCGCTTGCCTTCCATCTGCAGTTCGTCGATCAGCAGTACCGTCAGCCCACCGCAGATAACCATCAGGACCTCACCCTCTACCACTAACTCCCCTTCGCGAGTCGATTCCGCACCCTCACGAACACTTTCAAACTGCACCAGCCGAAGCCCGTGCAGGAGAAGTTTTTTACCTCGAAACACCGTATGGGCCCCCGGCCACGGATAGAAGCCGCGCCATCGGTCATGGATCTGCTTCGCACCACGTGCAAAATCAACCAGGCCATCCTCCCGCGTAAGAATCGGTGCGAGCGTCGCCTTCGAGTGATCCTGCGCCACCGCGACGATCGTCTCTTGCTCCAACCCGGCAAGTGTCTCCACCATCAACTCCGCCCCGATGCTCGCGAGCACATCGAAGACCTCCGCCGCGCCCATCTCCTCGCCGATCGGAACCGCACGCGCCAGCAGCATCTCCCCGGTATCGAGCCCCGCGTCGAGCTTCATCGTCGTCACACCCGTCACGGTCTCGCCATTCGCCACCGCCCACTGCACCGGCGCGGCCCCCCGATACTTCGGCAGCAGCGATCCATGCAGATTGATGTTCCCCAGCCTCGGCAAGGCAAGCATCCACTCGGGGATGATCCGCCCATACGCGACGACGACGATCGCATCCGGTCGGATCTCCTCCAGCCGCACCTGAAACGCGTCGTTCTTCCTGATCCGCTCCGGCTGCACCACCGGCAGCCCACGCTCCAGCGCAAGCCGCTTCACCGCAGGCATCTGTACCTCCAACCCACGTCCTGCCGCGCGGTCCGGCTGCGTCACCACCAGCGCAACCTCATGCCCCGCCGCCAGCACCGCCTCCAGCGCGGTACCGCAAACTCCGGAGTCCCGCAAAACACCAGCCTCAAAAGATCACCTCAACCTCAACTAACAACAGAGAACAAACAAACTGAGAACTCTGCCCCTACCACTCCCCATTCTTCTGCATCTTCTTGATCTTCCGCAGCGCCAGGTCCCGCTTCAACCGGCTGATGCGATCAATAAACAGCACGCCATCCAGGTGGTCGATCTCATGTTGCAGCGCCCGCGACAGTAGCTCCTCCCCTTCCACCTCGAACCACTTCCCGGTCGGATCCTGCGCCCGCACCTTTACCCACGCCGCACGCTGCACCTTTTCGCGGATCTCCGGCAGGCTCAGACAGCCCTCTTCCTCCACCTGCTTGCCCTTGCGATCCACGATCTCCGGATTGATCAGCGCAATCTTGTCCGCCGGATTCTTCTTGAAGCTCACATCGATCACAGTAATTCGCTTCGAAATCGAGATCTGCGGCGCCGCCAGCCCAATCCCCTGTGCTTCGTACATGCTTTCAAACATCTCGTCCACCAGCGTCTTCAGCTCCGGACCGAACTCAGTCACTGCATCTCCCCGCCTCGCCAGCACCGGGTCCGGGTACTTCACCACCTCATGGATCTTCAGCTTCTTCGCCACGTCTGCTCTCTGCCCCCAAATTGTTGTCATCCCGACCGAAGCGAAGCGAAGTGGAGGGACTCGCTTCTCTACTGCCAATCAATACGGCTCCGATTCTAGTAAGCCCGAATCTGCTCCGCGTATCCTTCGAAGTTTCGCCGCAGTTCCTTCAACGAATCCCCACCGAACTTCTCCATCACCAGGCGAGCAATCGTCAGCGCAACCATCGCTTCCGCCGCGACACCTGCCGCCGGAACCACGCACACATCACTGCGCTCATACGCCGCCTTAACCGGCTCTCGCGTCTCAAAGTTCACCGAAGCCAGCGGCCGCCGCAGCGTCGAGATCGGCTTCAGATAGCCGCGCACCACCACGTCCTCGCCGTTCGAAATCCCCCCCTCGATCCCGCCGGCATTGTTCCGTTCGCGCGAAAACCGCGTAAATCTCCGCGCCCCTCCCTCGTCGTGCGCTCCACCCGCTGTTCCCTGCTTCCCGTCGCCTGTGCCCTGCTCGACGTAGCCAATCGCATCATGCACGGCCGATCCCAGCGACTCCGCCGCCGTCACGCCGCGCCCCAGTTCCACCGCCTTCACCGCCTGCAGGCTCATCACCGCCTGCGCCAGCAGCCCATCCATCCGCTCATCCCAGTTCACATGCGTTCCCACGCCCGGCGGCAGCCCATGGACCACCACCTCGAACACCCCGCCGATCGTGTCACCAGTTCGCAGAGCCGTATCCACCTCAGCCTTCATGCGCGCCTCTGCCTCCGCATCGACACAGCTCAGGCAAACCTCATCCCTCGCCTGCAGAGCCGCGATCTCCTCAAATCGCAGCCTCTCGCCCCAGCTCCGCCTGCCCGACGCGGACCACATGGCTCGCGACCTCCACCCCCAACTCTCGCAGCAGCATCTTCGCCATCGCGCCGCACGCCACCCGAGCCGCACTCTCCCGCGCGCTTGCCCGCTCCAGCACATACCGCGCGTCTTTGAAGTCATACTTCAGAGAGCCCGCCAGGTCCGCATGCCCTGGCCGCGGCGACGCCACCGCTTTATGCTTCTCAGCGTCCCCTTCTGCCAACCGGCAGGATCTCCTCCCAGTTCTTCCAGTCCTTATTCGCAAGCGTCATCGCCACCGGCGACCCGATCGTCTTCCCATGCCGCACGCCGCTCAGAATATGCGCCGTATCCCTCTCGATCCGCATCCGGCCGCCGCGTCCATACCCCTGCTGCCGCCGCCACAGCTCGCGATCCAGAAACGCCTGATCCACCGGCACGCCCGCCGGTAACCCGCTCACCAGCGCCACCAGCGCCTCCCCATGGCTCTCTCCCGCAGTCGAAAATCGCAGCATCGTCCTCGCTCAATCTGCGCCAACACAAGCACATCGCAGCAAAGGTGATTGTAACAATCACCCACCCGGCGCAAGAACATCTCGCCGCACCTATCCCCTTGAGATATTCCCGCGAGTTCAGCAGCGGCCGCTCCATCCCGCGCACCCAGTCCGTCATCTCTCCCGCCTGTCTTCCGCCTGCCACCGAAGCCGCAAACTCGTTCCTCATTGCCTGCATCTTCGCCTCGAGATCATCAAGCGCGCTCAGCAGCACCGCCTCTGGAGTCATCGGTAGCTTCGGCGACCCGAACTCATACCTCCCATGATGGCTCAGGATCATGTGCTCAACCAAAACTCGCAGGCGCTCCGGAAAATTCGGCAAAGCCGACACCTTCTCCCGCAACATGCCCTGCGCAATCGAGATGTGCCCGATCAGCTGGCCCTCCAGCGTGTAGCCAAAGGACCTCTTCCAGCTCAACTCCTTCACTTTGCCGATATCGTGCAGAATCGCTCCCGTGATCAGCAGCTCCGCATCGACCTCCGGATAAAACGGCGCCGTCCCCCGGCAAACACGCACCAGCGTCAGCACATGTTCCAGCAGGCCACCCAGCCACGCATGGTGCAGCCGCTTCGCCGCTGGCGCATCTCGAAACGCCGGGCCAACCTCCGGATCATCGAGAAACGCGAACACCAGCCGCTTCAGATCTTCATTCGCAAACTCCGTCACATACCCGCGCAACTCCGCCCACATCCCCTCTACGTCGAATTGCGTCGTCGGCATGTAATCCGCCGCTTCCACCTCCGTCTCGCGCCGCATGGCGCATCTTCTGCAGCGTGATCTGGAACTTGCCGTTGTACTTCGAGATCTGCCCCTGCGCCTTTACGTAACAACCCTCGTTACAATTCGTGATCGCATCGGCGAACTCCTCCCACATCCGCGCTTCCATCATGCCCGTCTTGTCGGCCAGCACCAGCGCAAGATACTGACCTCCGCCCTGTTTGCGATCGCGCACCTGTACCGAGGCCAATGCGAAGTAGGAGGTCACCGTCGCATTCTCAAACTTCGCCGCATCCACTATGAAAAAGTCTTTCATCGACATCAGAATACCTTCCGCGTGCAAAGAAAAACGCGAGAGCGGTCGCCCTCGCGTTGGGAGATTGCACAAGCTGTTTACTGTGGTTGAGGGGCCGGCGTTCCATTCGGCGTCGCCTGCGGAGTGCCCGTCGGCGGCAGCGGCTGACCCTGTGGCGGAGCTCCCGGCGCCGGCGCCGTTGCCGGCGGAAGCGTCGTCCTATCTGCGGCTGGCGTTGTCGTCGTGGGCGCTCCCGGATTTGCGCCAAGCGCAGCCGGGTTGACCGTCGGCGCGACTGGCGTCTCCGTTGTCGTGTCCGGCTTCTTGTCCTGGAGCCGCTCCTTCGGTGCCCCCTTCACTCTCACCGGCTTCTTTTTGGTCGCCGTATCTCCGTTCAAACCCAGCGGAGCCGCCTGCGTCTTCCTAGTCGCCGTCTCCTGTACGTCCGGTCCCGCTGGCGTAGCGGCAATCTTCTCGCGAACCTTCGCCTGCTTGGTCGCTGCCTTCTGCGCCCGGAACTCCTTATCTTTGGCGCTGAATCGCGTCTTGCCCGTGGACACCGTCTTCGGCCCCAGCGGATCCGGATCGGACGTCGCCGAAATCTCCGTGGTGCCGCTGCCTGTCGGCGCAATCGCTGATCCCGGAGCTGTGTTGGCCGCAGAACCTTCCGCCATCACGCCGCCAGGGGTCACAGCCGCCGACGCCGCTCCCTCGCCGACATCCGACCCACTCGCCGTCTCGAGCGTTCCCGCCGGCAAGCGAATTTCGCGGCGCCTGCCCAAACCGTACCTTCTCCCGCTTGATCTTCTTCCGCTTTGTCGTGCTGGCTACCGGTCGCGCACTGGTCCGCGTCTTCCCGGTCGTGCGGCTCAGGCAGGTGCTTTACCGTTCACTGCGGTATCCGTCGTGGTGACACCAGCGGTCGTTCCCGCACTGCTCGCCACCGCAGAGCTTCCCTCTGTTGCCGCGGCACCTTCAGCCGGAAGTGCGGGCACTCCCGCGGGTGTCTTCGTCGCCGGCGGCCATGTTGCCGCCATTCAGTGCAGCTGAAGAGCGCGAACCTCGGTCGAAGCGCGCCTTCTGCACCACCCTCTTCTTCTTCGGCGTCGGAGCAGCATACGCACTGAACACCGGTTTGGTCTGCTTCGAGCTCGCTCCCGTGTCTACAAACCCGGGCTTGATATCGATGTACGCCTCTTCCCGTAGCTTCGTCAGATAAGCCCGCAGCGCAGGCTGCATCTGCTGCATGTACATCGCTTCCTGGATCTGTGGCTCAACCTCCTTCAACGGAGGTACACCCGGCTGCTGGTGCTCGGTCACCTTCAGGATTACAAAGCCCTGTCGGGTTCGGATCGGCGCGGTCGCCTCTCCTGCCTTCAGATCAAACGTCTGGTCCTCCAGCACCTTGGCCAGCGCTCCGCGTTTGAACGCGCCAAGGTCACCACCCTGAGACGCGGTCGGCCCACCCGAGAACTGCTTCGCCAGATCGTCGAATTTGTCGCCTGCCTTCACCTTTGCCGCGATATCGTCGGCCTTCTTCTGCGCCTGCGCCACCGCCGCAGCGTCGGCATCTGCTGCCAGCGGAACCAATATCTCACTCAGACGCACCTGCTCCGGCTGCGCAAACTCCTGCTTGTGCGCGTCGTAATAGGCCTGCTCCTGGCCTTGCGTCATCTGCAGCCGTCGACCCACCTCATCCCGGACCACCTGCTGCGTGATCACGTTGTTGCGGATGTTCGCCTTGAAGTCCTCGAAGTTCACACCCTGACGACCGCGCCGCTTTCTCCAGATCCTCCATCGACTCCAGGTGGTTCTGTTTGCGGATCTCGTCAAGTCTCCGAATCACCTCGGCATCCGCATTCAGCCCCAGCTCCTTGCCTTTCGAGATCAGCAACTGCTGATCGATCATGTCGCGCAGCATGTCCTTCTCGCGCTGCTCCCGTTCGGCCGCGGGCAGGCTGCTCTGCTGCAACTCCTGCTGGAGCTGCTGTTCACTGCGCTCTACATCGCTGCGGTTGATAATCTGGTCGTTCACCCGCGCGACCACGTCTTCCACCACGGTGCCGTTTGGCGTAATCGCCGCCGGTATAGGCAGCGCCGGGGACTGCGGAGCCTGTGCACCAAACGGGCTCTGATATCGCGGCGCCTGACCCCACGCCGCGCCTGCCACCACGGCCGTTCCGATGCCGCCCACCACCACACCGCGTGCGATACGCCGCACCAACGAAGCCCACATTCTGCCAGAGGTCCAGAAAATCGTCGTCAAGTTCGCTGTCTCACTCACATCCAGTGGTCTTTGCCAGGGCAAAGTCGCCACCTCCACCGGTTGGACTCCCAACAATATTCCGTCGATAGCCGGTACCTGCATTCTACCCGTCCGTTTCGCGACACGCGAACGCGCCGGCAGCGTCTTGCATCGTGAACCTGGATAACACCTTTGTCCGCAACCGCGGCTCACTGCCGGTGCTATACTCCGTCCAAACTGAGGCTCCATCCACCTTCCGAGCCGACGCGCATCCAGAGGACATCTAACGAACATGGCTCCCCGCACCCGTCGCGCACTCTTCTCCGCCACGCTCTTCCTCGCCACCTGCGCTACGCTCGGCTCGCTGATCAGCCAGCGGGTCGCGGCCCAGTCCGCCACGGACGAGTCCACACTGCGCGACTCGCTCCACAGCTTCACCGATGTCTACTCCATCGTCGAGCAGAACTACGCTGAGAAACTCACCGGCGACAAGCCCGATAAAGCCATCTACGACGGCGCCATTCCCGCCATGCTGCACGTCTTGGACCCCCACTCCAACTTCTACGATCCAAAGGCCTTCGCGCAGATGCGCGAAGACCAGCACGGCAAGTACTACGGCGTCGGCATGACCATCCAGCCGCAACCCACACCCAACGGCAAGACCAAGATCGTCGTCCTCTACCCCTTCGAGGGCACACCCTCGTACAAGGCCGGCATCCGCCCAGGCGACGTCATCCTCACCGTGGACGGCAAGTCCACCGATGGCATGGACTCTGCCGCGGTCGCCACTATCCTCAAAGGGGCACGCGGAACCCACGTCCTCGTCACAATGTCGCGCGAGGGCGCGTCCAAGCCCCTCAGCTTCGATCTTGTCCGTGATGAGATCCCACGGCCCTCCGTCGACCTCGCCTACATGGCTCGCCCTGGCATCGGCTACATCCACGTCACCCAGTTCATGGAAACCACTAGCCGCGAGGTCGGAGACGCCGTCGAAAAGTTCCAGAAACAGGGTGACCTCCACGGCCTCCTTATCGATCTCCGCGGCAACCCCGGTGGCCTCCTCAACGAAGCCGTCAACATGAGCGACAAGTTCCTCGACAAGGGACAGATCGTCGTCTCGCAGCGCGGCCGCGCCTTCCCCGACCAGGTCTACCGAGCCGCCCACGGCGAGCAGGGACCCAAGTTCCCCATCGTCGTCCTGGTCAACCGCAACACCGCCTCCGCCGCCGAGATCGTCTCAGGCGCGCTCCAGGATCACGACCGCGCGCTCATCGTCGGCGAGACCACCTTCGGCAAAGGGCTCGTCCAGACCGTCTTCCAGATCACCGAAGACACGGGCCTCGCGCTCACCACGTATCACTACTACACGCCGTCTGGACGCCTCATCCAGCGTCCCTACGACCACGTCTCGCTCTACGACTACTACTACGTTCGCGATCCCGGCAATGCGCCCAAGGAGAACGTCAATCGCGAAGTCAAGCTGACCGACTCCGGTCGCACCGTCTACGGCGGCGGAGGCATCACCCCCGACGAGAAGATCGATAACCCAAACGCCAACCCCTTTCAGCAGAATCTCCTGAATCACTACGCCTTTTTCAACTTCGCCAAGCACTACCTCGCCGACCGCACCGTCACCAAAGACTTCACCGTCGACGATGCCGTCCTTCAGCAGTTCAAGGAGTTCCTCAAGAACAACCAGATCGAATACACCGACCAGGAGATCACGGACGTGAGCGACTGGGTGAAAGCGAGCATCAAGGCCGAGATCTTCACCTCTCAGTTCGGTCAGCTCGAGGGTCTTAAGGTTCGCGCACAGTGGGATCCACAGATTTCCAAGGCCCTCACCTACATGCCCCAGGCACAGGCGCTTGAAGACCGTTTGAAAGCTGGCGGCCGGACCACAGTCGCCTCTCGCTAAGGGGTCTCGTATCGATAGTAAAAGCCCGGTGCCAAATGCACCGGGCTTTTTCGTTCCTTGCAGAGTAGGCAATCCTCTCGCATCTCTCCACATCCTCACCATCGAACGAAACCAACGAGAAGAGTCGCCTGTCTTTCGAGCTCCATATCGCTCTAAGCCGCCTTCGGCAGAACCACCCCCGGCTGCGCATTCAGAATCGCCACCACCCCATTTACCAGGTTGGTCACGTACGCAGAATCGACCTGCACCCCCGCCTGCGCGAACATGGTCACCACCGGCTGCTCCACAATCTCCAGAACATCCGCTAGCTTCTGAGCATTCCCGCTCGATCCCACGGCTGACCACTTCTGCTGCACACTGATCACCGTCGCCTGCACCAGCTTCACCGAAGCCGCAAACGCCTCGACCGCAGGCGCTGCTGCCGGATCCGCGATCGCCACCACCGATGCCACCGGAATCGCATACTTCACGATATCCGTCAGCACGACACCGGCAATGTGCCCGGCCCTCTTTAGAAAGCCCTCAAACACCGCCAGCTTGCCTGGCTTCGAAGCTGCCGCGGTCGCCGGGCCAGTCTGGACAGCAGTCGGTGCCGTAGGTGCTGCCGCACTGGGCACCGCTTCCGGCGCCGGATAAAGATTCGCTGCACTGCTCATATCGTCTTCTCCCTTTCGTTGTCACAATCCATCGGTTGAACGGAGGTCGTCTGGCTCTCCTGAGTCGTCAGCCGCGTCCCCTCCTTTGTCTCTACCTGGTGCGTCGTGCTCGGCTTACCCACCAGCAGCGTTGCCGCAATGCTCGTCAGCGCCGTCACCAGATTGGTCACGCACAGCAGCACCGCCGTTCTCACTGTCGGGTCGTTACGCCCCAGCCCGAACGCCACCATCGCCGTTCCCACTGCAAACAAAAGCAGCAGAAACGCAATCGAATCCGTCCTGCTGCTGCCCTCGCGTGTTGTCAACTGCATACAACCTCCACCAAACAAAAGCGGCTCCCTCGCAGGGGAGCCGCTCGCTAAAACTAAAAAGGTCTCCGCATCGCAGAGACCTCACCGTCAATCACAACAAGTCCGCCCAAAGCAGACCTAATACCTAGTCTACGCGTTCCGCAGAGTAACTACGCCAACCACCGCTCCCTTTCGATCAGATCGCATCACGGCACATCATCAAGCAGCAAAAGGCATTGGAGCGGGAGACCGGGATCGAACCGGCGACATTCAGCTTGGGAAGCTGACGTTCTGCCACTGAACTACTCCCGCTCATTTAATCAACTATTTACGACGCGATCATCAACTTCCTGGTGCTCCCTGGCCGGAGCAAGTGGCTTCGACTCGCCTTCTGGACTGCTCCAACCCTTAATCCGCAAGCGCAGGTAAGGTGGGGCAGTAACATTGGAAGTTCGTGCAGAAGAAGTATCTCGCGATCTATGTGAGATAGCAATTCCGTCCGGTTCTCACGGTCAACGGCAAGCCGCGCCCGGAGGGGATCCTCGTCGCCTGCCAGTTTGTTCACCTCTCGAATCGCCCCGGCCGACTGCCCGCCATTACAGCACTGGAGCTATTCGCCTCGTTCACATTGGGTCTCACTCCCCGCCAGCGTGTCGCTAAGCTCCTGGCCCACATCCACAAGACTCCCGGATTACCAGGGACACGGGCAGGACGGTCTGAACACGAGATGGAAGCGAACCGCCGTTGATTCTCTCCAGCAACAGGCGAGCCGCGGTCCGCCCGAGTTCAGCGGCGGGCTGACGGATCGCGGTGACGGAAGGTGTGATCAGGGTGTAGAAGTCCACGTCATCAAAACCAATCAATGCGACATCCCGTCCAGTTTCCACCCCCATCTCGCGAAGTGTCTCGATGACCCAGATCGTAGAAGCATTGTTCGTTGTGAAGAGCGCGTCAGGCCGGTTGCGCGATCGAAACAACGATGCCAGGGTATTCTTTGCTTTTGCCTCCTGCGAAAGATCCAGCGTCTTCGCATAGGACAGCTTAGCGGTCTCCAGAGACTCCTCGTATCCTGCGACCCGCTCTTTCACAGGTCGCAAATGGGAGTTTCTTGTGACGCAGAGAATCCTCTTGCAGCCGTGCTGGATCAGGTGTTCGACGGCCATCCGCGCGCCCGCTCGATTCTCAACCTCGATCGAATCTGTCTTCGTCACCTCGATCGGTCGATCGATAGTCACAAGAGGAACACGTCCGGAAGCCGCCGCTTTCAGGTACCTATGCCTGCTGTCGACCGGCACAAGAAGGATCCCGTCGACAGGATGATGGGTCATCTGTTCTACCTGCGCCGCTTCGATCGAGGGGTCGTCGTTTGAAGCGGCGAGCCAGACTAGATACCCGCTCGCACGCGCGGTCTCCTGAACAGCGTGACTCACGACAGAAAAAAATCTATCCGCCAGATCGGGAACAATCAATCCAATAGATCGGGAGAGCTGACCACTGAGGACCCGGGCAGCATGATTTGGCTGGTACTTTAATTCGCGGATCGCAGCGCGAACCCTCTTTGCCGTCTCCTCTGCGACGTAGGGATGGTTGTTGATCACGCGAGAGACGGTCATGGCTCCGACCTTGGCTGCTCGCGCTACATCCTCAAGCGTCGCATTCTTCATGGATGAGGACCTTGTTCCCTGCTTCCCGTTGGTCTTCAGGGTATCCGATCCTCTCACCGCGCGAGACCGGAGCGTCCATTTGCACGTCGGCCCCTGCCGCTCCGCTTGACAAGCGGAGCGGCAGGAGCGTACATAATTTCTGCATGTGGTAGCGCAATCATAGGAAGCATTCTGCACAAAGCTGCGGAGTTTGCTTTGCTGAGATCTCACCCCATCGGTTCAACGGGGCGAACCTCCATCGCGTTTTCTCAAGTCATAACTCAGTTTCGGGAGCGGCCAATGATGCATAGCAAGCGTTCGAAATGCTTCGATGCGAAGGCGAGCCTTCGCCCATCCAGCTTAGGATTGCTGGCTGCTGCGTGCGTCCTGCTCGCGCTTCCGCCTGAACTTCACGGTCAGACGATGAAAGCGCCGGATATCACCAAGGACCCCACCTTGTACGTCGTTCCGTATGCCCACCTCGATACGCAATGGCGATGGGAGTTTCCGCAGACCATCAGCGAATTTCTGCTCAAGACGATGCGCGTGAACTTCGACTACATGGACAAGTATCCGCATTACGTCTTCAACTGGAGCGGAGCCAATCGCTATCGCCTGATGAAGGAGTACTACCCGACGGACTATGCGCGGATGACCCGCTACGTTGCCGCTGGACGCTGGTTTCCCGCCGGCTCTTCCGTCGAAGAAGGGGATGTCAATCTCCCTAGCGCGGAGGGCATCTTCCGCCAGATCCTATACGGCAACGATTACTTCCGCAAAGACTTCGGCAAGGCCAGCGAAGAGTACATGCTGCCTGACTGCTTCGGGTTTCCGGCCTCCCTGCCGAGCATCCTGGCCCACTCCGGCGTGAAGGGCTTTTCGACGCAAAAGCTCAGTGCGTCGTGGCAGCCCGCACCAAAGATCGGTGGCCCTGGTTCGCCGGAGCAGACACCGGAAGGCATCCCGTTTAATGTCGGCATCTGGTCTGGTCCGGACGGAAGCACCGTTATGAGTGCCTTGAATCCCGGCGGATACGGTAGCAACGTTTACACGGATCTGAGCCGGGAACCAGTTCCGATCCCGCCACCGCACCTGACCGACGAGGAAAAGGCGCGGCTCACTCCGCAACAGCTGCGTGTTGTCGAGCGAGCGAGAGAGCCGGAGCAGAACTGGGTGAAGCGGGTGGACATCGACGGCGCAGCAACCGGCGTCTTTGCTGATTACCACTACGTCGGCACCGGTGATATTGGCGGTGCGACGCAGGAGTCCACGGTCAAGCTGCTCGAGGCCATCGTCACCAAAAGCGAGACGGTGCTGCCGTCCCCGTATCGATTTCTCTCCGCAGAAAATGCACAGGCGAAGGCGTCCCCCGTACGTGTCGGTGAGGGTCCTCTCCATGTCGTTGAGGCGACGGCCGATCAGATGTTCCGGGACATCACGCCCGCTATGACATCGCGCATGCCCCGGTACGCCGGGGATCTCGAACTGATCAACCACTCGGCCGGTTCGCTGACATCGCAGGCTTATCACAAACGCTGGGTTCTCAAGA
This sequence comes from uncultured Acidobacteriaceae bacterium, assembly GCA_963778445.1. Classification (GTDB taxonomy): domain Bacteria; phylum Acidobacteriota; class Terriglobia; order Terriglobales; family Acidobacteriaceae; genus Edaphobacter. The sequence continues at coordinate 324,261 of CAVZUG010000003.1, forward strand.
ATGAACTACTCGCCGACGCTGCCGAGAAGAGCTCGCTCGCAGCGGAGTGGTTGGGAGCACGGCCCTATCCCCAGCGCCAGATCAACGACGCGTGGATGCTTGAACTGGCTGGACACTTTCACGATACGGGCGCTGGAACTGCCACTCCCCGTGCGTATGAGTTCGCCTGGAATGACGACACCATCGTCGCGAACGAGTTTGCCGGCGTCTTCGAAGATGCCAGCAAGGCCGTTGCCTCCGGCCTGAACACCGAGGGTAAAGGGACGCCGCTTGTTGTCTTCAACCCTCTCAATGTTGCACGGGAGGATGTTGTCGAGGCCAAGATCGATTTTCCGCATGGAATGCCGCAAGCAGTGCGCGTCCGAGATCCCGAAGGCAAGGAGGTGCTATCGCAGATCAGTGACGGCAAGATCCTCTTCCTTGCGAAAGTTCCGTCGGTCGGCTACTCCGTCTTTGATGTGGCTGCCGCCGAAGGCTCCGCTCAGCCGTCAACGCTGAAGGTGACGAAGTCGTCGCTGGAGAACGCCCGCTACCGCGTGCAACTCGATGCGAACGGTGATGTGGCCAGCGTCTACGACAAGAAGGTTGCGAAAGAGCTGCTCTCAGCGCCCATCCGTCTGGCCATCTCCACCGACCGGCCCAAACAGTGGCCGGCCTGGAATATGGACTTCGACCAGGAGCAGGCAGCACCGCGAGCCTACGTCGGTGGCGCTGCCCAGATTCGCATTAAGGAAGAGGGTCCGGTCCGCGTTGCAGTCGAAGTCACGCGATCGACCGAAGATTCGAAGTTCGTTCAGACGGTCAGCCTGTCCGCGGGGGATGCCGGCAACCGCGTCGAGTTCTCAAACTCGATCGATTGGAAGGCGCTCGCAGCGAACCTTAAAGCGACCTTCCCGCTGAGCGCGAGCAACGAGAATGCCACTTATAACTGGGAGGTCGGCACGATTCAGCGGCCCAATGCGCAGGAGCGTCAGTTTGAAGTGGCCTCTCATCGCTGGATCGATCTCACCGACAAGAGCGGCAGCTTCGGGACCACAATTCTGACGGACCTGAAGAACGGTTCCGACAAGCCGAACGACAACACGCTGCGACTGACGTTGCTCCGCACGCCCGGCATCCAGCCTGCAACCAACGGACGTCAACCGGCTTACACAGATCAGGCCAACCAGGACTGGGGACACCACGAGTTTGTCTTCGGCCTGGCTGGTCACGCGGGGGACTGGCAAGGAGCAGAAACGGACTGGCAGGCCTATCGTCTCAACGACCCGATGACAGCCTTTGCAACGGTCGCGCATCCGGGCCGCCTCGGCAAGAGCTTCTCTCTCCTCCACCTGAACAACTCACGGGTGCGCGTGCTTGCGTTGAAGAAGGCGGAGAACAGCGATGAGGTCGTTCTACGCATGGTGGAACTCAGCGGTCGTCCGGCACCGAATGTGCAGGTCTCGTTCGCGGCGCCGGTAGCTTCGGCCCGGGAGATCAACGCACAGGAGCAGCCCATCGGGGCCGCCAAGGTAAACGGGGGCACGCTCACCACTTCATTTACCGCGTATCAGCCGCGAACCTTCGCGCTTCGGCTCGGGAGCGCGCCGGCGAAGCTTGCCGCTCTCCATTCGCAACCAGTGCAGCTCAAATACGACCTTGCTGCCGCCAGCAACGACGACACCAGGACAGAAGGAGGCGGCTTCGACGGGAAAGGAGACGCACTTCCGGCAGAAATGCTTCCGGCACAGATGACGTATCACGGCGTGCACTTCGATCTTGCAGCCGCAAAGACGGGAGCGCCCAACGCGCTTGTGGCTCACGGCCAGACGATTAACCTGCCGCCCGGCAAGTACAACCGCGTCTATGTGCTGGCTGCCTCCATGGGTGGAGACCAGAACGCGAGCTTCACCGCCGGCAACACACGCGCCGAACTCACCATCCAGGATTGGGGCGGCTTCATCGGCCAGTGGGACACGCGCGTGTGGAAGAATCAGCCAGAACGCAATTGGGCCATCTCCGCGAACCACGCAGCGTGGCCCCCTGCAGACGAGCAGCAGCGCGAGCGCTACTCGTCACCGCGTTATCCCGAAGACTACGTTAGCCTCGATCCCGGCTACATCAAGCGGGCGGGCCTCGCCTGGTACGCCTCCCACCATCACACCGCCGACGGCCTCAACCAGCCATACGCCTACTCCTACCTGTTCGCTTATCCGATTGAGATCTCCGGAACGTCACGGACGCTCACTCTTCCCAACAACGACAAGATTCGCATCCTTGCCGTATCGACCGCAGAAGAGGAGCCGACCCTGACACCAGCCCAACCGCTCTACGACACGCTTGGCCGCACCGCTCCCACGCAGGCATCCGAACAGGCCACCCGCTGACTTATCCAGAAGCCTTCACCGGGATAACGGCAACATCCTAAGAGGGCATTCTGGTGCAATGAAACCGCGGGGGAGCGTTCCTCAAAGCGCTGAGCTTTACCGGATTATTCACATGAGGCCGCCTGATCTACTAAGGCAAGCTCAGCGCGCCATTTACCAGAGGTCCTTAGCTGCACCCGCTCGTATTCCCGCAGCTCATGCAGCGGTAGCAGCTGCCCGATCGCGTCATAATCGCCCCGCACGTTGCGCAGGACGGCGCGTCTCCCATGTCATACAGGCTCTTCATCGCATCGGACGCGTGATAAATCCCACGATCCTCTGTCGTCAGCGAGCCACCTGCCTCAATCCCGCTCCGAGCCGCGAGATCCGGAGCAATACCCGCCTGCGGAGCCGAGCGGTCCTGCGCATTATCGAACGGGTCCTCGAAGCCGCTGCCCTCGAGCAGGGATGGCGGCTCGGGAATCGCCGCGCCGCCCTCCTTCTGCAACACCTGCGCTGCTTGGACGTTCGGCACCACACGATTCGAAGGCGCCAGCACCGCGCCTGTCACCGGCACAGACGGTCCCGACACACCAAGGTTCATACTGGCAAACAGATCCAACTGGTGCCCGCTCAGAAAGCGGATCTGCATCCACCGGAACAGGTAATCCATAATCGACTTCGCATACCCGATCTGCTCGTTGCCTGTCCATCCCGAGGGCTCAAACCGCGTGTGCGCGAACTTCTCCGCCAGCACCCGCAGCGGAACCCCGTGCTGCAGCGCCAGCGAGATCGCCGTCGCAAACGAGTCCATCAACCCTGAAACCGTCGATCCCTCCTTCGCCATCCGGATAAAGATCTCGCCCGGGCAGCCGTTCGGATACAGGCCGACCGTGATGTAGCCCTCGTGTCCGGCAATCGAAAACTTGTGCGTCACCGACGCCCGCTCCGACGGTAACCGGTGCCGCACCGCCCTTGGCGGCTCCTTCGCATCGAACGCGTCAGAGTTTTGCGTCGCCGACGCCTGCAGCCGCAGCAACTGCGTCTCAAGCTCCGAAATCCGGTGAGTCTGTGACTCAAAGATGCTCGCATGGTCCGCCCGCACCTGCGCCAGCTCCGCATCGTTCGGCGTAACACCCGCCGCCAGCTTCTCGCCGACCCGCACCTCAGCCGCCTCCACACTCCCCGCCGCAATCGGCGTCTTCGCGATCGCCTCATCGGCCTGCTTCTCCGACGGCAGACCCGACGCAGACTTCTTCTTCTCCTCCGTCTGCGCTGAAACATTCAGCGGCTGCGTCCCCTTCGATCCGTCGCGGTAGATCGCCACCGCCTTGATTCCCTGCCGCCACGCTTCCAGATACGCCTCCGCAATATCGTCCACCGAGCAGTCGTTCGGCAGGTTCACCGTCTTCGAGATCGCCCCCGAAAGAAACGGCTGCGTGGCCGCCATCATCTGGATGTGACCCATGTAGTGGATCGAACGCGTGCCCTTCGCCGGCTTGAACGAGCAGTCAAACACCGGCAGGTGTTCCGCCTTGATGTGCGGCGCGCCTTCGATCGTCCCGGTCGCGTCGATATAGCTCACAATCGCATTCATCTGCTCATCGGTGTATCCCAGCTTGATCAGCGCCGACGGCACCGTGTTGTTGACGATCTTGATCATGCCACCGCCAACCAGCTTCTTGTACTTCACCAGAGCCAGATCCGGCTCAACGCCCGTCGTATCGCAGTCCATCATGAAGCCGATCGTTCCCGTAGGCGCCAGGACCGTCACCTGTGAGTTCCGATACCCATGACGCTCGCCATGCGACAGCGCCCCATCCCACGCATTCTTACTCGCAGCAATCAGCTCCGGAAGCTGCGGCACCGTGAACGGCTCGGCTGAGTTCCGCGTCGCCGACCCGATCTTGTTCACCTCCGCACGGTGCATCCGGATCACATCCAGAAATGGCTCGCGATTGACATAGAAGCCCGGGCAAGCGCCCCCGCTTGCCTGCGCCTGCTGCGTCAGCGGCGTCGCCGCACCCAGCACCGGGCAGGTCTCCGCAATGCGCGAGCTCTGCCAGTACGCATCGCCGCACAGGATCGCCGTCAGAGCGCCCGCAAAATCACGGCCTGCATCGGAATCATACGGGAGGCCAAACGACATCAGCAGCGCTCCAAGATTCGCATACCCCAGCCCCAGCGGCCGGTAATCGTGCGAGTTCTTCGCGATCATCTCCGTCGGGTACCCCGCCGCGTCCACGATGATCTCCATCGCCGTCGTCACAATCCCGATCGCATGCCGGTACGCCGGAATGTCAAACTGACCTCCCGGAGTGACAAACTTCAGCAGGTTAAAACTCGCCAGGTTGCAAGCCGAGTCATCCAGAAACATGTACTCCGAGCACGGATTCGAAGCATTGATCCGCGCCGTGTTCTTGCTCGTGTGCCAACGGTTGATCGTCGTGTCGTACTGCATCCCCGGATCGCCGCACTGCCACGTGGCCTCGGCGATTGCGTGCATCAGATCACGCGCACGGTACTCCTTCACCGGCGTGTGGCTCTTCACCGCACGCGTGTGGAACGAAAGATCCTGCTCTACTGCATGCATGAACTCGTCCGTCACCCGCACCGAGTTGTTCGCGTTCTGGAAGAAGATACTCGTAAACGCCTCAGAGTCCGGTCCCGACCCGTCATAGCCCGCCTGCACCAGCGTCCACGCCTTCTTCTCCTCCACCACCTTGCACTGAATAAAGTCTTCAATGTCCGGATGATCCACATTCAGGATCACCATCTTCGCCGCGCGCCGCGTCTTTCCACCCGACTTGATCACGCCCGCAAACGCATCGAACCCGCGCATAAAGCTCAGCGGCCCCGACGCCGTTCCGCCGCCCGACAGTGTCTCCATGCTCCCGCGAATCGCCGACAGGTTCGACCCCGCGCCCGAACCCCACTTGAACAGCATCCCCTCGGTCTTCGCCAGCGTCAGAATCGAATCCAGCGAGTCCTGCACCGAGTTGATAAAGCAAGCCGAGCACTGCGGCTTCGTGTACCCCGTCACCGAGAACTCCACCTGCCCCGTCGTCTGGTTCCAATGCCAGTTCTGCGCGTCCGAGTTCGGCTCCAGCCGGTCGCACCCCACGTTGAACCACACCGGCGAGTTGAACGCCACCTTCTGGTTCAGCAGCAGGTGGCACAACTCGTCATAAAACACCTCAGCATCCTCCCGCGTCGCGAAGAAGCCGTCCCGCATCCCCCAATCCCGTATGGACTCCGCCACCCGCAAAATCAGCGCCCGCACTCCATCCTCCCGCTGATCCGTCCCGTTCAGCCCATGCAGATACTTGCTCGCGACAATGTTCGTCGCCGTCATCGACCAGTCCGCCGGCACCTCAACGCCCTTCTGCTCGAAGATCACCCTGCCCTTGAAGTCCTGGATGATCGCATCCCGCCGCTCCCACGCGATCTCGTCATAAGGGCTCACACCGGGCTTCGTAAACAAACGGCGGAAGGCAAGACCCGGGGCCGAGCGGCGCCCGGCGTTCTGCGAAGGTGTGCCCGACGTGGATGCGGTCTGGAAAGGATTGTGCGTGGTCGACATCGGAAACTCCTTCAAGAGTGCTGCGAAGATGAAAGCGTCCAGCCCGGATCTTGCCGGTGCCGGGATGACTGAAAAACTGGGCTGCCGCGGGTCGGCGCGGATCTACTGCGCAGACGTCCGGCTGGTGCGGGAAGAAGCCCGGAGGTTCGGTCCGGGTAAGCTCTGCGAGTGGATCCAGGATGCGTACAACCTCTCAAGGGTTGCGTCGCAGTGGTGAAAGTACCGCCCCATGTGGGGTATGTCAAGTATAAAACACTACATATGGTAGTCACGCCGCGGATGCCAGCCAGTACAGCTCTTTCAGGCTTCCTCGGCCCTAAAACCCCGATTTGTCCTGTGGAAGACTAGATTCAGCCGCTTCCGGAGCCGATTTTCGTGCCTCCGATCCGCATCTGACACCGACCCGGCCACGCCGGCCCGCAAGCCCACAAATCTCCCTGTAGTTCACCACAAAAAAGCCGCCCATGATTTCCAGAGTCCAGACCCGTTCCCCACAAGCAATCCTCAGCACCTCCTCAGAGGTCCACCCTGCATCGAACACCTATGCCCCCTCGCCAGAACCTCGCCGGAGCCTCACCCTACGAGCCGATCATCGGCTTCTCGCGCGCCGTCCGCGTCGGCCCTCACGTCCATGTCTCCGGAACCGGTCCCGTCGGCGCTGACGATGCCGATCCAGCAACCCAGACCGAGCAGGTCCTCACGGTCATCGCCTCAGCTCTCAAAGACGTCGGCTCCTCCATCGAGCACGTCGTTCGCACCCGCATCTACCTCACTCACGTGGAAGACTGGGAAGAGATCGGACGCATCCACGGCAAGTTCTTCTCCATCACCCGTCCTGCCGCCACCATGATTGTCGTCGCCGGCCTCCTGAACCCCAAATGGCGAGTAGAGATCGAGGCCGACGCCCACATCCCCGAGTAACCACGCTCTCCTTGCCCAGAACCCTGAGTTCCCGGCCGGGGGCGAAGCCGCAGTAATGGCGACATGCGCTTCACCGGCCCCCGTGAGATCCGCCACAATCGTCCGTAAACCAACCCGCTGCTATCCTCAGAAACGTGGCCGACCTCACCTTCTCCCAGCCTGCCCGCCGAAACCTGGTCGTCCCCGTCGTCCTCGCGATCGCGGTTCTTGTCGCCTCCGTTCTCATCGTCCTGCACCTCACTCCGCACAGCACTGCCGATGCAGCAGTGACACACACATCCGTCTACCCCTCGCATCTCGTCTTCAAATCCAACTCCATCGTTCTCAACAGCGATCAGGTCCAGGACGACCTCTACATCCTCTCCACCCTCCGCATCACCAACCACCTCCGCCTGCCCATCTTCCTCAAGGACTTCCGAGCCTCACTCCACCCCGCGCCCGGCACCGCCAACGATCCCCTGACCTCGAGCGCGATCGAAAAGACGGACCTCGCCAACCTCTTCAACACCCTCCCCGCTCTCGGCAAATTCGCCGCCGCTCAGACTTCCCAACCCCTTTACCGCGAGACCAGGATCGAGCCCGGCCAGACGGTCGAAGGCTACATCGTCCTCCACTTTCCGGGAACGGCTGCCCTCTGGAACAATCGCCAGGCCGCCTCCGTCTCCATCGACCTCTACCACCAGCCGCCCCTCACTGCCGACATCCCCAACACCTCACCAACTCCCACCGCAACCCGGCCTCCCACCCCCCAGCCTTGACAGCTCACAACACACAACGAACAACAGACAACTCACAACTTCCTTCAAATGACCCGCCGCCGCTTTATCGCCGACACCTGGACCGACACCACAGCCACCCTCATCGGTGACCAGGCCGCCCACCTCGCCCGCGTCCTCCGCGCGGAGCCCGGCCAGGTCTACGACGTCGTCGCCAACGGCTTCCTGCATCGCGCCGAGATCACGGAGGTCAGTCCCCAAGCCGTGCAGTTCCTGCTCCACGAAGAGCTCGAGTCCGACACCGCCCTCCCCCTCCATCTACTCATCGCCATCTTCAAGTTCGATCACCTCGAGTGGGGCATCGAGAAGGCAACGGAGCTCGGCGTCGCGAAGATCACCCCCATCCTCGCCCGGCGCACCGAAAAGCACCTCGCCCAGGCCTCCCACACGCGCGTAGCCCGCTGGCGACGTATCGCCCTCGAAGCCTCCAAGCAGTCCCGCCGCACCTCTATCCCCGAAATCGCCGACCCCACATCACTCCACCAGGCCCTAACCGCCGAGGCAAATACCCCGACGCGCATTCTTCTCAGCGAACTTGAACAGGCCACCCCACTCCTGCAAGCTTTGACCGAGTTGCCCCCCCAAACCGTCGTCATCTCGACCGAAGCGCATCCCCAAACTGCCGTCGTCTCGACCGGAGCGCAGCGCAGTGGAGAGACCCCTGTATCTTCATCTTCAGCGGCAACTACCCACGCCCTCGCCATCGGCCCCGAAGGCGGCTGGACCCCCGAAGAACTCCAGATCTTCGCCGAACACGCCTGGCAGCCCGTCACCCTCGGGCCCCGCATCCTCCGCGCCGAAACCGCCGCCATCGCCGCCATCGCCATAGCCAGCGCCCATCTCTCCTGACCTCGCCACAGTCGGCACCTCCCGCCATCCCTGAGCGCAGCGAAGTACTCTGCCTAGTCCCTTCGCTTTTGCTGTCATCCTGAGCGCAGCGAAGGATCCCGAAACACTCCATCCCGCCCCAACCGCCCGAACCTTTCTGCCAATAAAACCCACACCCCAAGGATCCCTGCCTAGTCCCTTCGCTTTTGCTGTGATCCTGAGCGCAGCGAAGGATCCCGAAACACTCCATCCCGCCCCAACCGCCGGAACCTTTCTTCCAACAAAACCCACACCCCAAGGATCCCTGCGTAGTCCCTTCGCTTTTGCCGTCATCCTGAGCGCAGCGAAGGATCCCGAAACACTCCATCCCGCCCCAACCGCCCGAACCTTTCTTCCAACAAAACCCACACCCCAGCAAACGCAACCGCACAAACGAAAAAGCCCGGACCGAAGCCCGGGCTCTCCCCACCAAAAACCAACCCTAGCTGAAGATCTCCTTCACCTTGTCGAACAGCCCACGCGAGTGCGGCGCATTCTCCACCGTCATCGTCTCCGCCAGCTGCCGCATCAGCTCCTTCTGCTGCTTGGTCATCTTGCTCGGCGTCTCCACGCGAACCTCCACGATCAGGTCGCCCTTTCCACGCTCGTTCAGATGCGGCACACCTTTGCCCCGCAGCTTGAACTCCCGCCCACTCTGCGTTCCCTCCGGAATCTTGATCGTCTCCGCTCCCTCCAGCGTCTGGATCTCAACCTCCGTCCCCAGCGCCGCCTGCGGAAAGCTGATCGGCAGCACGCAATGCAGATCGTCGCCATCGCGCTCAAAAAACTCGTGCGCCTTCACATTCAGCACCACATACAGATCGCCCGCCGGTCCGCCAAACTTCCCGGCCTCGCCCTCGCCGCCATACCGTATCCGCGTATCCTGCTCCACACCCGCCGGCACCTTCACGTTGATCGTGTGCTCGCCCTGCACCCGCGTCTCGCCGTGGCAGACCTTGCACGGATCGACGATCAGCGTGCCCGTCCCCTGGCAGACGGAGCACGTCCGCGCCACCGAAAAGAATCCCTGCTGAAATCTCTGCTGCCCGCGCCCGCCGCACTGCGTGCACGTCACCGGAGCTTTGCCCTTCGCCGCGCCCGTACCCTTGCACTCCGCGCATACATCCAGCCGCCGCATCGTGATCTCGCTGCTCCTTGCCGAAGACCGCCTCCTCAAACTCGAGCGTCAGGTCATACCGCAGATCGCGCCCGCGCTGCACTCGCGAAGCCTTCCGTCCGCCACCGCCCCCGTGAAAACATCTCCCCAAACAGATCGCCGAAGATATCCCCCAGATCCTGCGCATTGCCGCTGAACCCGCCGCCAAACGGCCCGCCCGCACCTGCCCCGCCGCCGTTGAACGCCGCATGCCCATACCGGTCATAAGCCGCGCGCTTCTCCGGGTCGCTCAGCACCTGTACGCCTCGCTGCACGCCTTGAACTTCTCCTCAGCCTCAGGATTGTTCGGGTTCCGGTCCGGGTGGTACTGCATCGCCAGCTTGCGGTAGGCCGTCTTCAGCTCCGCATCGCTCGCATCCCGCGAAACACTCAACACCTCGTAAAAGTCAATCTTCGTCACGTTTGCCGTCGCACTCATCTCTTAGTCTCGTCCTCGTCGCTCTTTGCTGTTGCTTGTCCTTTTGCTTGTCATCCCGTAGCGGATCTGCTTCTCGCTTTGCCGTCACCCTGAGCCACTCGCCTTTGCTCGTCATCCTGAGCGTAGCGAAGGATCCCGAAGACTCCATCCCGCCCCAACCGCCTAAACCTTTCAGCCAACGAGCCAAAGACGGCGCACAACGCTAATCACTCACCTGATCCGGATTACTGGCAATCCTCACCAGCGCCGGCCGCAGCAGCTTATCGCGCATCTTGTATCCCCGCCGAATCTCCTCCATCACCTGGTGGTCCGGGAACTCCTTCGTTTCGATGCTCCCCAACGCCTCATGGACTCGCGGGTCGAACTGCGCCCCCACCGTCTCCACCGGCTGCACGTTCAACCCGCGCAGAGCGTCGTCCATCTGCTTCAGAATCAGCTCCACGCCCGACCTCAGCTGCTCGGCCGTTCCCTCCGCCTTCAGCGCCAGGTTGAAGTTGTCCATCACACCCAGAAACGGCTCCACCGCTCCCTGAATCGCATAGTCCCGCGCATCCTGCCGCTCCTTCGCCTCGCGCTTCCGCGCATTATCGAACTCCGCCTGCAGCCGCGCCAGCCGGTCCAGCAGCTGATCCCGCTCGCCCTTCACCTGCTCCAGCTCAGCATGCCGCAGCCTCGTTCGGAGGCCGTCTCGACTGCTCCGATCTCCGGCGAACCCGTCACCATCTCCGGTTCGCTCACATCCCAACCCTGCTCCGTCATCTCATCCTGCATGATCCCTCACCCCTCATCTCATTTGCTCTTCTATTGTTGCCCATCCGCGCCCATCGCGCGACCTTGTCCCACTGCGTATCCATCAGTACCCCGGCAATCTGTTCCTGCGATCCGTTAGATGTATCCCGACCAAAGCCGCGCAGCAGATCTTCAACCTCGTTGCCCGTTGCCGGAAAGCAAACCCGCCCCTTCACCCTCCCGGCTGCAGCATCCGGTCAAACCACCCGCAATATAGCTCACCGCATTCATCGTCCTCTCGTAATCAATCCGCTTCGTCCCAATCACCCCAACCGTTCCCCTCTGCTCCCCGCCCACCCGAGCCGGAGCCGCAATCAGCACCAGCCCCGCCATCTCCGGAGCCTGCTCCTCCAGATCAAACACCACCCGCACACTCTCCTGCCGCGCATCGATATACGCATTCAGCAGCTCCACCAGCCGCTGCTTCGCCTCGAGCGCCGCCAACACCTCGCGCAGCCGGTCCCGATCGCCCTCGCTCGCCACCCCCATCACCAGGTTGCCGACCCCGTCCACATACACCGTCTGCGTCGCCGCATCCGGCACCGCACCCGCCCAAAGCTGCTCCACCGCCGTCAGCATCCGCTGGTACTCGCTCCGCTCCTGCTCCACCCGCCGCGCCAGCTCCGCCCGTACCCGCTCCACACTCCATCCGCGAAAGCTCTCATTCAGAAAATGCCGCCGCCGACTCCAGCTCCCGCACCTCGAAATCCCGCGTCAGCGCCAGCACCCGGTCCCGCACCATCCCGCTCCGCGTCACCACCACAGCCAGCACCCGCGCCGGAGCCAGCCGCGAAAAATGCACATGCTCCAGCAAATCACCATCCGCCACCGCGGCAATCGCCACACCCACACCACTCGAAAGCGTGGCCAGCACATGGCTCGTCCGCTCCAGCACCGCCTGCGTCCCCGAAACCCCCGCAAACCTGGAGGTCGATCTCCGCTCCGGGACCGCGCGGGAAGTCGCTTTCGTTCCGAGCAGCTTGCCCCCGCTCAGATCATCCACATACATCCGAAACGCCCGCGCCGTCGGCACCCGCCCCGCCGAAGTATGCGGCTGCTCCAGCAAGCCCGCCTCCGCCAGCGCCGCCATCTCATTCCGCACCGTCGCCGGGCTCATCCCACCCGTCGTCACCGCCCATGCGCGCGATCGTCCCCGAGCCAACTGGCTCTCCGGTCTCGATATAGCTCTCAATGATGGCCGTCAGAATGGCCCGCTGCCGCGCCGTAACCCGCTCCGCATCCGCCATAATCGAATCCCTCCGCACGCGCCAGACCTCAGCGAACCCTACTCAACTATTCTACCGAACGCGTCAACTCCCTACTCGATCTCCAGCACCCCACCGCCCTGCGCCGCCACCCGCTCCGCCGCCAGCACCACCTTCTTCGCCACCTCATAGAAGCCCGCCCCCGAATCACTCTCCGGCCCAGCCAGCGAGACCGGCATCCCCCGGTCGCCGCCTTTGCGAATCGACGGATCGAGCTCCAGCGACCCCAAGAAACTCCACCCCAAACTGCGCCGCCGTCCGCTCCGCCCCGCCCTTCGAGAAGATGTCGATCTCCTCCCCGCAATGCGGGCAGTGGAATGTGCTCATGTTCTCCACCATGCCCAGCACCTCCACCCGCACCTGGTGAAACATCTCCAGCGCCTTCCGCGCATCCTCCAGCGCGACGTCGCTGGGCGTCGAAACCACGATCGCACCAGTCAGCGGCACCGTCTGCACCAGCGAGATCACCACATCGCCCGTACCCGGCGGCAGATCCACGATCAGAAAGTCCAGCTCGCCCCACTCCACCTGCATCAGAAACTGCCGGATGATCTGGTGCAGCATCGGCCCCCGCATCACCATCGGCTTGTCCCCCGGCGAGATCAGCCCCACGGAAATGAACTTCACCCCGTGGCTCAGAATCGGCTCAATCCGGTTCTCGCCCACGACATTCGGCTGCCGGCTCACGCCCAGCATCGTCGGCACATTCGGCCCATAGATGTCCGCATCGATCAGCCCGACCTTGTACCCCAGCTTGCCCAGCGCTACCGCCAGGTTCACCGCAACCGTCGTCTTCCCGACGCCGCCTTTACCGCTGCCAACCGCAATCACATGCGTCCACACCCGGCAAAGGCTGCGGCCCCGCCCCTGCGCTCCCGCTCCCATATGTCCCATCACGCTCTCCTGCCTCGTTGTTGCCGTTGCTGTTGTCTGTTCACTTGCTTGTCATTCAGGAGCGAAGCGGTGGAATCTGCTTCTCTACGTCGAAGTCTGTGCGCCCTCAAACGTGCCACTCATTCCCCAGCAGCGCCCGCATCTCCTTCTTCCTCTGCGTCTCGCCCGCCCGCATCTCCCGTCGCCGTCCCGCATCCTCATACCGCCGCTTTTGATGCTCCGTCTCCGGAACCACCTGCGGCACCACAATCCGCGTCCCATCCTGCTCCACCGCCACAAACGTCAGGTACGCCGTCGACACATGCCGCCAGCGCTGGTTGCGGATATCCTCCACCATCACCCGTACCCCCACCTCCATCGAAGTCCGAAACGCCCGGTTCACACTCGCCTTCAGGATCAGCAGCTCTCCCATCTTCACCGGAGCGACAAAGTCCAGGTGATCCATGCTCGCCGTCACCGTAAACGCCCGCGCATGCCGGCTCGCCGCCATCGCCCCCACCAGGTCGATGTACTGCATCAGCCGCCCGCCAAACAGATTCCCAATCGCATTCGTATCCGCCGGCAGCACAATCTCGCTCCGCTCCGACTGCGACTCCACCACCCTCCGCGTCAAGTGACTCTTCACTCATACTCTCCAGTCTAATCGCTCCAGTGCGCTTGCAACCGCGCCCTCCCCACGCCGCAACCTATCTCTCATGGACAAGATCGCCGCCCTCACCGAAATCCTCAAACAGAACCCCACCGACGCCTTCACCCGCTACGGTCTCGCCATGGCCCACGCCGCCAAGGGCAACAACGAGCAGGCCCTCACCGAGTACGCCACCATCTTCCAGCACACCCCCGACTACGTCCCGGCGTACCAGATGTCCGCGCAGATCCTGCTCAAACTCAGCCGCACCGACGAAGCCCGCACCCCCTCCAAGCCGGCATCGCCGCCGCAAAGCGCACCGGCAACGCCCACGCCGAATCCGAACTGCAGGCCATGCTCGACGACCTCGGCGAGTAGTATCTCTCCCAACCGACATGCTTCTTACCCTCACCTGGCAACAGATCGCCCTTCGACTCAGCCTCGCCATCATCGCCAGCTTCTTCATCGGCCTCAACCGGGACGAGCACGGCAAGACTGCCGGCATGCGTACCACCATGCTCGTCTGCCTCGCCGCGACCCTCACAATGATCGAGGCGAACCTCCTTATCGGCACCGCCGGCAAGACGCCTACGTCCTTTATCCAGCTCGATGTCATGCGTCTCCCGCTCGGCATACTCTCCGGCATCGGCTTCATCGGCGCCGGCGCGATCTTACGCAAGGGAGAGCTGGTCCGTGGTCTCACCACCGCGGCCACGCTTTGGATCGTCACCGTGCTCGGCCTCCTCTTCGGCGCCGGCCTGCTGCGCCTGGGCGCCATCGCCAGCGCGCTGACACTGATCATCCTGTGGCTGCTCAAGCACCTCGAGAAGCACGTCCCCTCCGTTCGATCCGCAACGCTGCTCGGTAGAACTCTCCCCCCTCGCCCCGCTCAACCAGGCATCTCTGCGCCAAACCCTCCACGATGCCGGCTTCCGCATCACGAGCTGGAAGGTCCAGTTTGCCGCCTCGCATCCGCACTCCATCGAATGCGGACTGCGCTGGTTCCGCAAAGGACATCACCAGCCCTCTACCCCGGAGGCCATCGAGCAACTCGCCGCCACGCCCGGGATCGCCCGCCTCGTCTGGCGAGCCTGAGATCCAGACGAAAACTCAGGCGCTTCCCTTCGACATCACGCACGCACCCTTCCCTCTGAAGCCGCTGGCCCCGGTCGCACATCTATACTTGACCTATGGCGACCTCGATCCTCCCCGCAACTCTCGGTGCTCTCCGCAACAGCGAATACACTCCCGCCCGCGTCGCCCGCAGCGTCAAGGACGAACTCCGCGACAACCTCATCGCCACGCCTGCGCGCAAAGGGCGCCACAGGCGAGTCCGCTCTTCCCCGGCATCGTCGGCTACGACGACACCGTCATCCCGCAGATCGTCAACGCCGTCCTTTCGCGCCACAACTTCATCCTGCTCGGCCTCCGCGGCCAGGCCAAGTCGCGCATCCTCCGCGCCCTCACCACCCTGCTCGACCCGCACACGCCCTACATCGCCGGCTCCGAGATCCGCGACAACCCCTACGCCCCCTCTCAGCCGCTTCTCCCGCGATCTCATCGCAAAGATGGGCGACGACACCCCCATCGCGTGGCTCACACCCGACGACCGCTACGTCGAAAAGCTCGCCACCCCCGACGTCACCGTGGCCGACCTCGTCGGCGACGTCGATCCCATCAAGGCCGCGCGCTCCGGACCAGGAGCTCGGCTCCGAGCTCACCATGCACTACGGCCTCCTGCCCCGCGCCAACCGCGGCATCTTCGCCATCAACGAGCTGCCCGACCTCGCCGGCAAGATCCAGGTCGCGCTCTTCAACATCATGCAGGAGGGCGACATCCAGATTAAGGGCTACCCCGTCCGCCTGCCGCTCGACGTCGCCATCGTCTTCTCCGCCAATCCCGAGGACTACACCGCCCGCGGCAAGATCGTCACCCCGCTCAAAGACCGCATCGGCTCCGAGATCCGCACCCACTACCCCGAAGTCCATCGACGAAGCCATCGCCATCACCGAGCAGGAGGCCTGGACCGCCCGCTCCTACGCCGCCGACAACGACACCATCCAGGCCATCGAGATCCCCCACTACATCCGCCAGATCGTCGAGCAGGTCGCCTTCGCCGCGCGCGAAGAAAAAAAGGTCGACAAGCGCTCCGGCGTCTCGCAGCGCCTGCCCATCTCCACCATGGAGCTCGTCGTCTCGAACGCCGAACGCCGCGCCCTCATCCACGGCGAGTCCACCGTCGTCCCTCGCGTCGGCGACATCTACGCCGCGCTCCCCGGCATCACCGGCAAGATCGAGCTCGAGTACGAGGGCGAGATGCGCGGAGCCGACACCGTCATCCGCGAGATCATTCGGCAGTCCGTCGCCACCATCTTCGACCAGCACTTCCCCAGCGTCCAACACCCAACAGATCGAGCAGTGGTTCAACCTCGGCGGGACCGTCCAGCTCAACGACACGCAGCCCTCCGCCGGGTCCCTCGAAGAGCTGAAACAGATCCAGGGCCTCTTCGAGAAACTCTCACCGTTACAAATCACCGCGAAGAGTCCAGCCCGAAGTCGCCGTCTCCGCCGCCGAGTTCCTCCTCGAAGGCATGTACGCTCACAAGCGCATCTCGCCGCGTCCGAAGAGCGCAGCTTCTCCGCCGCCGAAAAGAAATCCCGCAACGACCAAGCCGCCCAATACGCCGAACGCATGCGCGAACGCGAGATCGAACGCGAAGACATGACCGCGAAAAGCCGCACGCGCCGCGGCTTCAACTAGATACGGTGTCGAACGACATTCGAAACCCACGGTAATGCTTCGCTCCGCTCACACACGATGCCCGAGCTTCCAGACATCACCGCCTACATCACCGCGCTTCACCCGCGCGTCGTCGGCCAAACCCTCGAGCACATCCGCATCGCCAGCCCCCTACTCCTCCGCACCGCCGTCCCGCCCATCACCTCCGTCGAAGGCCGCACCGTTCACTCCCTCAGAAGAATCGGCAAGCGCATCGTCTTTGTCTTCGAACCAACTGGCAACGAAGAACTGACAACAGACAACCTGTTCTTAGTTCTCCATCTCATGATCGCCGGCCGCCTGCACTGGCGCGCCACCGGAGCCAAACTCGGTGGTCGCAACAACCTTGCCGCCTTCGACTTCCCCAACGGCTCCCTCGTCCTCACCGAAGCCGGAGCCAAGCGCCGCGCCTCCCTCCACCTCGTCCAAGGAGAAGCGGCCCTCACCCAACTCGATCCCGGCGGCGTCGACGTCCTCACCGCTCAGCTTCGAAGCCTTCCGGCAAGGCTCTCACCGCAGAAAATCACACCCTCAAGCGCGCCCTCACCGATCCCCGCGTCCTCTCCGGAATCGGCAACGCTTACTCCGACGAGATCCTCCACGCCGCACAACTCTCCCCACTCGCGCAAACGCGCAAGCTCTCCGACCCGGAGATGCAGCAGCTCTACGAAGCCACGCGAAACACGCTCCGGACCTGGATCGATCGCTTCAACCAGGAAGCCGAGAAGAGTTTCCCCGAGAAGGTCACCGCCTTCCGTCCGGATATGGCCGTTCACGGCCGCTTCAATCTCCCATGCCCACGCTGCGCCGCGCCTGTCCAGCGCATCCGCTACGCCGACAACGAGACCAACTACTGCCCCACCTGCCAGACCGGCGGCAGAGTCCTCGCCGACCGCAGCCTCTCGCGTCTCCTCGGAGCCGACTGGCCCCGCACACTCGACGAGCTTGAAGCGATCAAGCGAAAGTGATCTGTTGCACTCCCGCCGGCTTTCGCTCACAAGCGTCTAAACTCAAGGTCGGGGGCCCACTATGAAGCGCATCCGCTACACCAAGTTCACCGGCGACCTCTCCTCCTCCTTCGGTCTCGAAGACCTGATGCAGGCCCTCTCCGACTTCCTGCTCGACTCCGGCTTCCAGGACCCCATGTCCCGCTTCCAGCAGTTCGACGGCGAGCAGACCATGGAGAATCTCCGCGACGCCATCCGCCAGGCACTCGAGTCCGGCGAACTCTTCGACGAAGAGGCCCAGGAGAAGTATCGAAGCGCTCTCCGAAGACCAGGTCGAAGAGCTCATCGACCAGATCATCCAGAAGATGCAGGAGCAGAACTTCATCAACGCCGAAGAAGCCCGGAGCAAGGCCAGGGACAGGGCGACGGCAACGGCGAGGCCCGCTTCGAGGTCACCGACAAGGCCATGGACTTCCTCGGCTACAAAGCCCTACGCGAGCTCCTCGGCCCGCTCGGCAGCTCCAACCTCGGCCGCCACGACACCCGCCACGAGGCCTCCGGCGTCGAGACCAACGGCTCCTCCAAGCTCTACGAGTTCGGCGACACCCTCAATCTCGACATCACCGCCACCCTCTCCTCCGTCTTCGCCCGCGAGGGCCTCTCGCCACCGCCGTCGAAGGCGAAGAGCACACCCGCTCAACATCGAGTACTCCGACCTCCACGTCCACCAGGCCGACTACCAGACCTCCTGCGCCACAGTCGTTCTGCTCGACTGCTCGCACTCGATGATCCTCTACGGCGAAGACCGCTTCACCCCGGCCAAGCGCGTCGCCATGGCTCTCGCCCACCTCATCCGCACCCAGTTCCCCGGCGACACACTCAACCTCGTCCTCTTCCACGACACCGCCGAAGAGATCCCCATCGGCCAGCTCTCCCGCGTCAAGGTCGGCCCGCACTACACCAACACCCGCGAAGGCCTCCGCGTCGCCCAGCGCATCCTCGCCCGTCAGACCAAGGACATGAAGCAGATCGTCATGATCACCGACGGCAAGCCCTCCGCGCTCACCCTCCCCGACGGCCGCATCTACAAAAACGCCTTCGGCCTCGACCCCCTCGTCATCTCGGAGACCCTCGAAGAAGTCGCCCGCTGCAAGCGCTCCAACATCATGATCAACACCTTCATGCTCGCCGAGGACTTCGCCCTCATGCAGTTCGTCCAGAAGGTCTCCGCCATGTGCCGCGGCAAAGCCTACTTCACCAGCCCCGAACGCCTCGGCAACTACCTCCTCATGGACTTCATGTCCCGCCGCATGAAGACCGTTCACTAGCGCTTGGAGTTGCTCTTGCCTTTGCCTGTTCTCTTGCTTGTCCTTCAGGAGCGCAGCGGAGGAATCTGCTGTTGTCTTTCCTTCACTGATCGCCCGGGCGGAACACAGGGCGTCGGCGGCCTCCTTTCCTCCGGCGTTCCCGCATCGTAGTAAGTGAAACTTGAGCTCCGGGCGGAACCACACCTTTCGCAATTCCGTACGTCACTCCATCCGCAGCCTAGGGAGAAACCAAGCGCTATGACTCCACAAGAACAAGAGATGATCCAGGGCCTCATCGACCGCGTCCAACAGACCCAGCTTCCCGAAAAAGACGCGGACGCCGAGCAGCTCCTCCAGGGCAGTCTCGGTCGCAACCCGGACTCGCTCTACATCCTCGCGCAGACCGTCCTCGTCCAGAAATACGCCCTCGATCAGGCACAAAAGCAGCTCTCCGATCTCAAATCGCAGCTCGATCAGGCTCACCAGCAGCAAGCGCAGCCGCACAAATCCACCAGCTTTCTCGGCAGCCTGCTTGGACGCGATGATCCAGCGCCGCCGCCACCCCCTCCGTCCCCTGCCCCGCAGTACGCGCCGGTTCCGGGATATGCGCAGCAACCCGGTTACGCCCAGCCCGCCCCACCCTACGGCGGCCAATACGGTGCACCCCAAAGTGCTCCCGCAGGCGGCGGCTTTCTTCGCAGCGCCATGCAGACCGCTACTGGCGTCGCCGCCGGCGCACTCGCCTTCCAGGGCATTGAGTCGCTGATGCACGGCTTCGGCGGTGGTGGCGGTGGATTCGGCGGTGGACAGGGCCTCGGCGGATTCGGCGGCGGCGCACCCCGCGAAGAGATCGTCAACAACTACTACGGCGATAGCGACCGCGGTAGCGGCGGTCTCTCCCCTGACATCGAAGACCGCCGCGACGACAACGCCGATGGCGGTGATCGCTTCGCCGATACCGGCAGCGACTACGGCACGGATGGAGACACGGGCAACGACGACAGCTCCATGGATCTCGGCGGCTCCGACGATAGCAGTTCCTTCGACTCCGGCTCAGACGACAGCTCCTTCGACTCCGGTGGAGACGACAGCAGCTTCTCCTGAGCAGCCATGCGCCGGCCTGGATGCTTTCGTATCGCCCCGTAGAATGAGGCGATACTCATGAAGCCCTTTACGAAGCTCCAGGCCAGCCGCAACCTCGTTCCAGCACTTCTCTCCCTCGCCATCATTGTCGTGCTGCTCAATGCCTCGTTCGCCTTCCGCTCCGTGGAGGTACTGCACCGCAACCAGCACGAGGTGGAACACACCTGGCAGGTGATCTACCAGACAGAGCGCATCCTCAGCTCCTCACTCGACGCGGAGACCGGCAACCGCGGCTATCTCCTCACGGGCGATCCCGTGTATCTCGAGCCCTACCTCAGCGCGATCCACGATCTGCCGGTTGAAACAGAACGATTCGCCTCCCTCACCTCCGACAACCCGGCCCAGCAGGCGCAAATCGCCCGGCTTCGCGCCAGTCTCGCGCAGCGCCTTGCCTTGCTCGATCAGGGAATCGCCCTGCGACGTTCGGGCACGCGACACCGGCTCGGAGGCGCTCGTGCTCAGCGGCACTGGAAAGACGCACATGGATACGGTTCGCGGTATCGCCGACAGTATGGAGGCCGAAGAACGCCGCCTCCTCGCCGTCCGAACCTCCGGTGCCGAGTCCAGCGCGCGAACCGCACGCTTTGCCGTAGCTCTCGCCAGCGCCATCGATCTCGTTCTCATCGTGCTCATGTTCCGCTACTTCGCCCTGGAGCGAAAGCAGCGCATCGATCTCGAGATCACCGCCGAGAACCTCGCCGTCTCGCGAAGGCAGATCGAGATCAACGCCGCCGAAATCCAGGCGCTCAATACCACACTCGAAGAAAAGGTTCGCCAGCGCACCGCCGAGCTCGAAACCACCAACCGCGAGCTCGAAGCGTTCAGCTACTCCGTCTCCCACGATCTGCGCGCGCCTCTCCGCACCATCGACGGCTTCTGCCTCGCGCTCGAGGAGGACTATGCCGCCGTCGTCGACGGCATCGGCCGGGACTACATCGCGCGCGTCCGGGCCGGCGTCCAGCGTATGGGTGGGCTCATCGACGCGCTTCTTCAGCTCTCCCGCATCACCCGCGCCGAAATCACCCGCGAGCGACATCGATTTCAGCGAGCTCGCCCAGTCCGTTGCGGCTAACCTCCGCGATGAAAACGCCGGACGCGACCTCACCTTCAACATCGAGCCCGGCCTCCTGGCCAACGGCGACCCCAGGCCTTCTCCGCGTCGCGCTTGAAAACCTGCTGGGCAACGCCGTCAAGTTCACCTCGAAAAGTCCCAGCTCCGTCGTCGAGTTCGGATGGGACACCGCAGCCGAAGCCTGGTTCGTCCGCGACAACGGCGCCGGCTTCGACATGTACTACGCCGACAAGCTCTTCAATGCCTTCAACCGCCTGCACGGCGACAAGGATTTCAAGGGCTCGGGCATCGGTCTCGCTACCGTCGCCCGCGTCGTTCGCCGCCACCACGGCCGCATCTGGGCCGACAGTACCGTCGATCATGGCGCGACCTTTTGGTTTACGTTAGGATAAGTCGCATGACCGACGCTGCAAGACTGATCCTGCTCGTCGAAGACGATCCCGACCATGAACTGCTCACGATCCGCGCGCTGAAGAAGTCGAACATCGCCAACGAGGTCCGGGTTGCTCGAGACGGCGAAGAGGCGATCGAGCTGCTCTTCGGCCCCAACGCCGATCCAGCCCCAGGTGATCCTGCTCGATCTCAAGCTGCCCAAAATCGACGGCCTCGAAGTCCTTCGCCGCATTCGCGAGACGCGACACCACCCGCATGCTGCCCGTCGTCGTGCTCACCTCTTCCGACGAAGAGCGCGACGTAGTCCGCAGCTATCAGCTCGGCGTCAACAGCTACATCCGCAAGCCAGTCAACTTCAGTGACTTTGCCGAGGCCACGCGGCAACTCGGAATGTACTGGCTGGTGCTCAACGAATGCCCGCCCGACAGCTAGAACCGCGCACCGCTCAAGGTTCTGCTCGTCGAAGACAATCGCCGACGACGCCTTTCTGCTGGAGCGACATCTGCGCCGTAACGGCTTTGCTTCCCACCATCACCCGCGTCGAGACCGCTGCGGAGATGCCGGCCGCGCTCGACTGCAGCAGCCTCCCGGATATCGTTCTGGCCGACTACAACCTGCCCAACTTCAGCGGTCCTGCCGCACTTCAACTCCTTCGAAGCTAGCCTCAGACATTCCCTTCATCATGATGTCGGGCGCCGTCTCCGAAGAGACGGCGGTCGAATCCATGCGCGCCGGCGCGCACGACTACGTCTCCAAGCAGAACCTCGCGCGGCTGGTTCCGGCGCTCGAACGAGAGCTCAAGGAAGCCTCCGCCCGCCGCAACAAGCTCGCCGCCGAGCAAGCTCTTCGCGCCAGCGAGGCGCGCTTCCACCGCCTCGTCGAGGCCATGCCGCTCGGCCTCACTCATCTGCGATGCCTCCGGCCGCATCACCTACGCAAACGCAGCCATCGAGCGGCTCCTTGGACACACCTCCGGCGAGATCGCCTCCGGCCGTGTCAACCTGGCGACATCTGTCCCGGTCCTCGGCCAACCTTGCCGGCCGCCGAACTCCAACACCGAGCCCTTCGAAGCAATCTGCACCACCAGCTCCGGCCAGACCGTCGATGTCCTCGTCGGCGTTGCCCTCCTCAACCCGGGGCAGCAGGCCTGAGCAGCGCCAGATCGCCGCCTTCGTCGCCGACCTCACGCTCCAAAAGAAGAGCGAAGAGGTTCTACGCCGAACCGAGAAACTCGCCGTGGCCGGCCGGTTCGCCGCCTCCATCGCCCACGAGATCAACAATCCTCTGGAGGCCATCACCAACTGCCTCTACCTCCTCGGCCAAACCACCCTCTCCGAGACGGCGCGCAACTATCTCGACCTGGCCCAGAGACGAACTCGACCGCGTCGCGCAGATCACCATCCAGACACTGCGCTTCTACCGTCGCTCCACACGCGCCGCCACTCCGATGTCCACGACCTCATCGAGACGGTGCTCGCCATCCTCGACACGCGGCTCCGCCGCTCCCAGATTGAGGTCGTCCGCGAACTGCGTCCGATACCCGCAGTCCTTGCCCACGACGGCGAGATCCGTCAGGTCCTCGCAAATCTCGTCGGCAACGCGATGGATGCCCTTCCCAGGGGCGGATCTCTCCACCTGCGCACCGCTCCCGCAACACACTCCTCCCGCAGCGGCATCGCCATCACCGTCGCCGACACGGGAACCGGCATGGATGCTTCCACTCTGCGAACGAATCTTTGAGCCTTTCTTCTCCACCAAGGGCATCACCGGCACGGGCCTCGGCCTCTGGATCTCGCAGGAGATCATCGAGCGTCATAACGGAAATCTCCGCGTAAGAAGCCGGCCGGCTGGCCCGGTAAGGAAGGCGGCACAGTCTTCCGTATCTTCTTGCCCGTCGACGGCGAGCCCAAACCACCAGCCCCGCTCGCGCATCTAAGCCAGGATGAGCAAAGCCGATAACATCGCCGCCCAAGAGCGTTTTGGAAGAGCGGTCAATACCAACACTCTCGAAGAGATGAACAGCCTCGTCGCCGCAGATTGCGTGGATCACGATCCCGCACCCGGACAGGTCCGAGGTCCCCAGGGCTACATCGCTCTCTTTCGTCAGATGATCGACGCCTTCCCGGATTTCGCCGTTGATGTCGAGCAGCTCGTCGCCGACGACGACAAGGTCGCCTTCGCGTACACCATCACCGGCACCCACCGCGGAGAGTTCTTCGGCGTCCCCGCTACCGGCCGCCGTATCCGCGCCCGCGGCCTCCAGATCTCCCGCTTCAACTCCGACGCGAAGATGGTCGAACGCTGGGGCAGCTCCGACCAGCTCGGCATCCTGCAGCAGCTCGGCGCCGCCTGACACCCCGCCTGCCAGCCTCACCGGTACGCCTGTCATTCGGAACGAAGCGAAGCGAAAAGACTACTTCCCCTCAATCGGTGCAGTATCCGCCCACACCACCGGCCCCAGCCCCGCGGCCTGAGCAAATAGCACCAGATGCCGCTTGCCCGTAGCTCCAGTCGTGGCGCCCAACGGCAGATCGATCGTCTCCGTAGCCGGTCCGCGCACTGTACCGACACGCGTCAGGCTCCGCGCAACTGACACGTGCAAGAGCGTCCGTCCGGAGTTCTCACCACGAGCTACCTGCGAGGTCGCGGAGTCCTCCGCGACCACCGCATACACGTCGAAGCCTCGCCCCGCATCCCCGGTCGTCGTATACCTCACCGAAATACGGTCGCCCTCGCAGCTTTACCTCGTCAATGCGAACCCGCACACTGCGGGGGCGATCCGTCTCCCGCACCGCCCGCAGCACCGCCGCACGATCGCTCCCCAGCACCTCGCGCGACCCGTTCACCACCATCTGCGGCGTATACGCGCTGTCTATCCCGAATCGGCCCCGGTACGCCTCCTGCCGCGCCGTATACGTCTCCGCTGAAAAGGGATCGGCCCATCCAAGCCTGTTCCAGTACGTCACATGTTCGCTGATCCCCACCACCAGCTGCCCCGATTCCGTCCCCTTCGCATCAAGCTGCCGAAGCAGAGCATCCGCCGGCGGACAGCTCGAACAGCCCTCCGAAGTAAACAGCTCCACCAGCACCGGATGCGCAGACACCTGCCCCACCAGGGCAGCCGCAGACGAAAATAACACAGCCCCAACCGTCGCGGCTCTCACCCAAAACGTAGAACGCATACTCATCCTCACAACCTCGGCTGAGTGTCAGACGCCTACAAACCTCGTTCGTTGATCAACGACCCCGATTCTTCCACACCAGGTACAGCCCCCACGCCGCCACCGAGCAGTTATCCATCACCCGCCCATCCAGCAGCATCTCTTCAAACTCCTCCACTCGCACCCGGTGCACCGTCATATCGTGCTCCTCCGGATCCCGCTCCACCTCACCCATCGTCAATCCCTCCGCCAGAAACACGTGGTGCTCCTGGCTCATCGCCCCATACGCAATCCGCAGCGTGTCCCAGCTGCGTCATCTGTTCGCGCGTCAGTCCCGTCTCTTCGCTGCAGCTCTCCCCGCGCCATCTCCTCGATATCCACGTCCGCCGTCTCCCATCCACCCTGCGGAAGCTCGAAATACGTCCCCTGCACCGTGTACCGAAACTGCCGCACCAGCGTAGACGAACTCACCCTCCGCTGTCATGCTCCAGCGGGATAATGATCGACGCCGGATCCTTGTCCATCACGCCATAGATCCCGCGCTGCCCGTTCGAGCGCTCGATCACATCCTCGCGCACACTCGTCCAGGGATTCCGGTAGACCTCCGGCTGCTGATCGTCCGAATACTCAAGCCACTCCCCATCGGTTCCAATCGCTCATCGCACAACAGACACCTGAGAACTGGGAACTACTTCCATCACCGGCAGCTCCAGATGCGACGGATACTTCGGCGATCCATAGATCGACACCGTCTCCGCCTTGTACGCCTCCGCCGGAGCCGTCATGATGTTCGGCACAAACGTCTGCGGATTGCGGTCATACAGCGGAAACCAGCTCGACTGCACCTCCACCATGATCCTGTGCCCCTTCAGAAACGTGTGGTCCGCCCCATGCAGACTCCACCGGTACTCGTTCACCTCGCCCGGCTTTCACCGGCTCCGGCTGCTCGAAGCTCTTGCGATACCGCCCGCGCAAGATCTCCTCCGCGACCATCAGCTGATATCCCGCCATCGGCGCCAGCGCGCATCGTCCGGATACACATCGATCAGCTTCACCACCCAGTCCGCATCCGTGCCCGTCGTCGCCGCAAACAGGTCCGCCACCACATCGCCCGTCACCGTCACATCGTGGTCCAGCACGGGTGTCGAAAAGTTCGCCAGGTCCTTGCGCCCACTCACAAACCTCTGATCCTCCACCAGCCACGTCCGCCACTTCGATCCGTTCCCATACGTCGACTGGATCGGCCGGTTGCCGATACGGAATCGGGTCCGCCGGATCGGCCACATACGCCGCCGCCGTCGTCTCATACCCTCCCGTCGGTGCCGCAAACTCAGCCGCCTTCTCCGGCATCAGATACAGCTTCTCCGCCGTCACACCCACCTTCGGCGGCCACGCGGCATATCGCTCCCACTGGTTCACGCCCGTCCGGAAGCTCGCCGTATCCTTCAGCTCAAAGCCCGGCCTGTCCTTCAGGTACAACTCGAAGAACGGAGCCTCAATCGTCTTCCGGTACTGCTCTCCCGTGGCCGCTCCAAAGTCCAAGCGCTCCCAGGTGCCGCGTTGTCGGAGCCCACCCGCCGTGGTTCCACGGCCCCAGCACCAGAAATACCTCGTGCTTCGTGTCATGCGGCTCCAGCGCGGCATACTCCGCCTGCGTCCCCCACATGTCCTCCTGGTCCCAGTACCCGCCCACCTCCAGCGTCGGAACCTCCACCTTAGTCAGGTGCCGCTGCACCGCCATGTCCTGCCAGAACTTCGTGTACGCCGGCTGCGTCAGAAACACCTTCGCCGTCGGCAGCTCCGTCATCCCCGCCTGCTTCGCCGCCCCGCGAAGTTCACATTCCTCAGGAAGAAATCGTACGTGTCCTCCTTCGACTGCACCGGCACATCCGTCTTCTGCGCCTCCAGCTGCTGCACATAATCGAACCCATACGTCTCTCGAAACGCCCCGTTGTGAAAGAAGTCATCGCCCATCCAGATATCCGTCATCGGAGCCTGCGGCGAGATCGCCTTCACCGCCGGATGCGCATCGATCCCCGCCATCATCGCCAGAAACCCCGGGTAGCTCACCCCGTACACGCCCACCTTGCCGCTGTTGTTCGGCACATTCTTCAGCAGCCAGTCGATCGTGTCCCGCGTATCCGTCGTCTCGTCCACGTCCTTCTTGCGTCCCGTGCGTCGACGATCGGCCGGTTCATCACAAACTGCCCCCCGACTCATACCGCCCGCGAATATCCTCGAACACAAAGATGTATCCGCTCTGCGCCAGCTCCGGCTTTGCTGCCGTTCACGCTCGTCCGACGTATTGCCGTCCACCCCATACGGCGTCCGCTCCATCAGAAACGGCAGCGTCTCCCCACTCTTCTCCGATCCAGCCGGCCGCAGGATCACCGCATGCAGCTTCACCCCGTCGCGCATCGGAATCATCACCTCCTGCCGCGTGTACTCGCGGAAATGATTCAGCGGCGCTCCACTGTCATCAAACCTCGTCAGCTTCAACGGCTCAGCGAACGCCCGGCTCGCATACGTCAACCCCGTCACACGCCCATCCGCATCGCGCACAAAGGTCAGCTCAATCTGGCCGCCCCGGTCATCCTTCCGAGAGACATACCGGTCGCCGCCTTCCTGCGTCAGTTCCACCCGCGGTCTGCGCTCTTCCTCGATGCCCAGCCTGCCGTCCTCCACCCGAACAGCCCGCACCACCTCCGGCTCAGCGGCGGCCCGATAGCGACCTACATAGTCATCCAGCTTCTCAGGCGCGGCGGTCTGGCCTCCCGGAGCCGCAATGGCAACGGTCTGTGCGCCGCTCCAAACTCCTCCAGCCGCCAGAACCGCAGCCAACGCAATGACGCATCGCCAGCGCGAATAAATCGACATCCGAACACCCTCCATAGAGCAAGTCCGTCGGAGAAACTAACGCCCGATACCAGCAGCACGTCTCTGTTCCCTATCGGCCGCGAAATCAAAACACTTAGCCCTGCGCCACAGGCTCCGTCGGAATCGGCGTCGCGTCGCACTTCCACCCCTCACGCCCATGCGTCCCGTCGCAGAACGGCCGATTCGACGACAGCCCGCAACGGCACAGCGAAATCGCCGGCTTCCCCGTCAGGTCCCACGCCTTCCCATTCACATCCACCAGCTCAATAGGACCCTCCACCCGAAAAGGTCCATTCGGACGAACCGTAATCTTCACCGCTCCTGCCGCTACCGCTACCGCTGCTCCGTCTGCCATTGTGCCTTCTCTCCAGGGATCAACCCAGAGGCCAGCATAGCAAAGCCGAGAGCCTCACAAATTGTCCAGCATCACCTCATCCACATAGCACCAGCCCCAGCTCTCGCCCGGCTCAATCGACCGCATGATCGGATGCGTCGTCGTGTGGAAGTGCTTCGTCGCATGCTTCCGCGGCGAGGAGTCGCAGCAGCCCACATGCCCGCACTCCAGGCACAACCGCAGATGCACCCACCGTGTCCCTTCGCGCAGGCAGTCCTCGCAACCGTCCGCCGACGGCGTTACCTTTCGAATCTCCCCCAAATGCGTACACTTCATCACACCCTCCCAGCATCAACCGCGTCATGAAACAAAACCCTTGGAACGCCTTCGCTTTTCTGCCTTAGCCTTTCTGTCTGCCTCTGCCTTTCTGTCTGTCATTCCCGAAGGGAATCTGCTTGTGCCTTTGCTTTCCTGTCTTCGCCTTTCTGTCTGTCTTTGCATTTCTTGTCTGTCATTCCCGAAGGGAATCTGCTTCTGCCTCTGTTCGTCATCCCCGCAGCAATCCGCTTCCAGCTACTCGATCCCATACTCCTTCAGCTTCCGATACAGCGTCGTCTTCCCAATCCCAAGCAGCTTCGCCGCCTGGAGTTTATCTCCATTCAGCTTGCGAATCGTCCGCAGAATCGCCTGCTTCTCCAGCTCCGCGATCGGCGTCACATTGCTCACGCCCTCCGGCAAACCCTTCTGCCGCACCGGCGCGCTCCGCACAGCCGTCTCCGCCTCACGTCGACCGCGGCGGAAGTTCTGCATCTGCGTCGGCAGGTTTGCTTCCGTGAACTCCTGCCCTGCCGTCAACGCCGCCAGCCGTTCCACCGCGTTCTCTAGCTCCCGCACATTGCCCGGCCAGTCGTACTCGCCGAAGACCCGCAACGTCTCCTCCGGCAGCACCAGCTCCTCTCCCCTCTCGCGCTCCAGCCGTTGAACGAAATACCGCGTCAGCAGCGGGATGTCCTGCTTCCGCTCGCGCAGCGGCGGAATCCGCAGACTCACCACGTTCAATCGAAAATAAAGATCCCGTCGAAAGCTCCCCTGCTCCACCAGCGCCGCCAGGTCGCGATTCGTCGCCGCCAGCACCCGCGCCTGAAACGGAACGCGTTCCGTCGACCCCACCGGCTGCACCTCGCGCTCCTGCAGCGCCCGCAGCAGCTTCACCTGCACATCCAGCGGCAGCTCCGTAACCTCGTCCAGAAACACGGTCCCCGCGCCCGCGCTCACCAGCAGGCCCGCACGAACCCGAGCCGCATCCGTAAATGCCCCCGGCACATGCCCAAACAGCTCGCTCTCCATCAACCCCGGCGGAATCGCTCCGCAGTCCATCGGCAGAAACGGCTTGGCAGCATGCGGTCCATGGAGATGCAGCGTCCGCGCAACGACCTCCTTGCCGCTCCCGCTCTCACCCAGAATCAGAACGCCATGCGTCGATGGAGCGACCTTCACAATCATCCGTTGGAGCTTTTCCATCTCCGCCGACATCCCAACCAGTTGCGCCGGAGCCCTCATGCCCGTCCCTCTCTCCTGTTGCACCCGTCAACGCACCCCGCGAGAGCGGCTCCTCTGCTCTCAACGAGAGAGCTCCCACAGCGTGAATGACGAGCAATTCGATCTGCCTTGACCAACATCGTTTGGTAACTCCGGTCCCTGGTTACCTATGTTGTATGCACCATCGCACCCGCTTGTCTATCCCCCGTGCCGGTTGACTCCCCATCCTTGGTCCATTGCTCGGTCCCCATGTCCGGATTCTCGGACAAGGGTTCTTCGTCCAGCCGCTACGGACACCAGCGTGGGACCACTCTGTCTACCCGCAGCACCGCCACTATAATCTACAAATGTCCTCCCTCGCCGCCGCACCGCCGGCCATCTTCCGCCCCGACGGCCGTGCCGCCGACGCCCTCCGCCCCGTCCGCCTCACCCCCGACTTCGTCCGCACGCGCCGAAGGCTCCGTCCTCATCGAAGCCGGCAACACCCGCGTCCTCTGCAACGCCACCATCGAGCAGGGCGTCCCCGGCTGGCTCCGCAACTCCGGCCGCGGCTGGGTCACCGCCGAGTACGGCATGCTGCCCCGCGCCACCCTCACCCGCACCGCCCGCGAATCCGAACGCGGCAAGGTCGGCGGCCGCACCCACGAGATCCAGCGCCTCATCGGCCGCTCCCTCCGCTCCGTCGTCGACATGAAGGCCCTCGGCGAGCGCACCATCATCCTCGACTGCGACGTCCTCCAGGCCGACGGCGGAACCCGCACCGCCGCCATCACCGGTGCCTGCGTCGCCCTCGCCCTCGCCCTCAACAAGCTCGTCGCCGCCGGCACCCTCAAGGCCTCGCCCCTGCGCCAGATGATCGCCGCCACCTCCGTCGGCATCGTCGACGGCAACATCCTGCTCGACCTCTGCTACGAAGAAGACTCCCGCGCCACCGTCGACATGAACGTCGTCATGCTCGCCTCCGGCGGCCTCGTCGAAACCCAGGCCACCGCCGAAAAAGACTCCTACACCCGCACCGAACTCACCGCCATGCTCGACCTCGCCGAAGCCGGCATCCGCCAACTGCTCGCCTTGCAGCAAACAGCCCTGGAGAACGTCGGTTAGCTTTCCTCCGAGACACTCGGGGATCCTTCTTGCCGCACCCGGACAAAGCGCATAATCAGAGCAATCCGCCGAACCCGCACCCTTGCTCCGCGGCGGAACCGTCCTTGGGCCTGCTCTCACCACCTCGGAGACCACAAAGATGAAGCTCAAGCTGATCTCAGCCGTTGTCACTCTTCTACTGGCGTCCACTGCCTTCGCTACCCCGATCCTCTTCACCCTGAGCGGCAGCTACGCGTTCATCAACATCAATGGTGTGCAGCAGCCCTCACTGCCCGGATTACCCTACTCCCACCTCTACATAGGCCTGTACACCGATACCTCTGACTTCACCACGCATCACTACACCAGCCGTTACGGCGATAGCACCTACTACTCCGACACGATCACCGGAGCTATCCTCTACGACAGCTCCGGCAAAACGCCGCTTGCCACGATCACCGACCCGATCGAGCTTCGGATCTACTACCCCGATATCGGACAATTTACGTTGATGGATGTGAGTACCGATCCCAACCTCCACGACGGCGCCACCCTCGCGGACGGGACAGTCAACTCTTCGGGGTCCCGCCAACGACCTCTCCGGAATAGGGGGCTTCTCAGGATCCGGCTACGCCACCTACGGCTTCTCGGCAAACAGCTCCGCCGGCCTGGTGATCGCCAACTCCAGTCTCCCCATCGTGACGGCACAACTCAATCCGGCTCCTCAGCCCTCCTCCGTTCCAGAACCCGCGGGTATCGCTCTCATCACGACGGGAGCACTCGGGTTCGCGGGCGTGCTTCGGCGTAAGTTCGCGCATCCATAACGGACCACTCTAAGCTCCGAGGCCGCTGACGACCTCCTCGCCGGGTTTCCGTGCTCCAGGAGCCCGGAAACCCAGCAATCCAGGACTTTCAGCAGAGCGGATCGAGCTGAAATCAGGCTCAGATTCCCACCTTGGGAATACGTGCGTCGACCCGTTCCCAAATCCGAACGGGCTTTCGGAAACTTTCTCTCCTACAGGTTCAATCAAGCAGAAATTTGCTTATGATCACCCCAGTTCTTGGGATTCGCCCCTGAAATTTTTTCTTTAAAAGGCGCACAGGGCGCGACACCTTCAGAGATGGATATCTATGCTCAGCACTTCGGGTCGGAAACACGAAACTCTGGACATCGAAGTAGACCGGCTTCGCAACATCTACTTCGGCAGCCTTGACTTCCCCCATGCGCTTGAAGACCAGTTCGAGTTCGACACGGCAAAGAGGCGGTCGCATCGTCTCTGGCTCGAGGGTCTGCTCGCCATCGTTGCTCTGAATGCTTGCCTTCTCCTGGATCTCATCTTCGTCAGAGATGCCCGGTGGCAGTCTGTCGTATTGAGCACTCTGGTCATTACCCCGTTGGCCTTGGTCGTCAACGCTCTCATGCGCCTCGATCTGAAGCGATGGATGCGGGAAGGCTGTGTCGCCCTTGGAGCGACCGCTATCTGCTTTATCAACACGCGCGTCGAGGGAAATGCAACTGCCGTTGCCGTCTCCTACTCCCTCATGTGCGTGCTCATCATGGTCTTGTTCGTCGGCGTCGTCATGCGCATACGCCTTCCGTACGCGGCCGCTGCCATAGCCGCGATGGGCATTGGCGGACTCTGCGCGGTCGCCAGCGGCAGTGGTCTCAAATCGTCCGAAAAAATTATCGGCGCAAGCCTGCTCATCATCGGCGTAGTCATCACCATGACTGCAACGTACAGCCTCGAGCGGGAAGAACGCCTCACCTATCTCCTCACTCTTCGGAGTACCTTGCAAACCGAAGAACTCGCCGCCCTCAATGTGGAGCTGCGCGACCTGTCCACACTGGATAAGCTCACCGGACTTCCCAACCGGCGCGCCTTCGACGAACGCTTCGAAGAGCTTTGGGTGCGCAGTGAACTCAAGCAGACTCCGCTCAGTGCCATTCTCATCGACGTCGATCATTTCAAGGTGCTCAACGATGTCTTCGGACACCTTCACGGTGACCTTGTCCTGCAGCGGATTGCCTCGTTGCTTCCTCAAGCCCTGCGAGGCCACCAGGATCTGGTCGCCCGGTACGGCGGAGAGGAGTTCACAGTTCTGCTTCCTGAGACAGGACTGGAGACGGCTCTGATCATTGCAGAACGAATCAGGTCGCTCATCGAAGTCGCCGGAACCCCGGTCAGTGATCGTATGGCGGGTGAACTGGTCAACTGGACTACGGTGAGCTGTGGCGTCTCAACGTGTGTGCCCGGGCCAGGGCTCTCCCGGGAAACCCTCCTCGAGGCTGCGGACCAGGCACTCTACTGCTCAAAAGAAAGCGGCCGCAATCAGGTCAGCCATCAGCAGGCAGAGCAAGATCAGCTGCGCTAAACGTCTCGCCGGGTGCTCCAATCATCGGGCTCTCACCGCAACCCTGAATCGCTACACCGCTCACCCCGTATAAATTCGGGACTGCGTGGCGTAACTTCCTCATCACCTCGCTATACTTGAAATAGACACAGGAAAGCCCCGGCCGTCAGCCGGGGCTTTCTCTTTTGGAATGAAGAATTTAGCTCTAAGTCTAATGGAGAGACGAATTTACGGCGACCCGCTTTTCTAAGTTGCTGATTCTGGCTATTTTACAAATCGATCCGGGGGGGGTACCCCCTCTAAAAGGAGATCCATCCAGCCATGCGCTACCTACTCTGCCGCCATATCAAGACCAACGGTGTCCAGTGCCAGTCACCCGCTCTCCGAAATGCCGCGTACTGTTATTTTCACTCCCGCTTCGGACAGCGCCACTCCGCCTTCCGCCATACGCCCGAAACCAGCGGAGCTCTCATCCCCGGCCAGCACATCGAGCTCGCTCCTCTCGAAGACCGCGAGTCCGTCCAGGTCGCTCTCTCCGTCGTCATCAATGCCCTTGCCACCGGCCAGCTGGACACCCGCCGCGCCACCGCCCTTCTCTACGGTCTGCAACTCGCCTCCAACAACTCCGCTCACGTCCGTCTCACCCCCTTAGCGTCCAACGTCGTTCTCTCCGTCGATTCCACCCCCGAAGGCCTCGACATCGCCAAGCCCGGAGCCACCATCGATGCTTAGACTCCGTGCTACACCCTCCCGCGCCCACGCAACCTCTCGCTAAGCATCTGTTCTACTCGCGTCCTTCGTCGCAAATTCGCGATCAGCCTCTCACCACGCCCGCCCTGCCAACCTGCCCGCTGCTAAACTGAGTGCCAGTAACTCACGCCTTCAGGAGCTCGCCGCCACACATGAAACTCACTCCAGGAAAACTCGCCGGCCTCAAAGCCGTCTCCGACCCCCGCGGCGTTATCGCCGCAGCCGCCATGGATCAACGCGGCTCCCTCCAGAAGTCGCTGGCAAAGGAGCGCGGTGCCGCCGCCGACGCAAACGACCTCGAACAGTTCAAGATCCTCGTCACCGAAGTCCTCACCCGCCACGCCTCCGCCATCCTCCTCGACCCCGAGTACGGCCTCCCCGCCTCCAAGCACCGCAACGGCAAAGGACTCCTTCTCGCCTACGAGAAGACCGGCTACGACTCCCAGACTCCCGGCCGCCTCCCCGATCTCCTCGACCTCTGGAGCGTCCGCCGCCTCAAGGAGGCCGGCGCCGACTGCATCAAGATCCTCCTCTACTACACCCCCTTCGAAACCTCCCGCATCAACGACCATAAGCACGCCTGGATCGAGCGCATCGGCGACGAATGCCTCGCCCACGACATCCCCTTCTTCCTCGAGTTCGTCGGCTACGACGCCGAAGGCGGAGATGAAAAGTCCCTCGCCTACGCTCTCAAAAAGCCCTCCATCGTCTCCGGCGCTATGGCCGAGTTTGGCAAGGCCCGCTACAACGTCGACGTCCTCAAGGTCGAAGTCCCCATCGAAATGAGCTACGTCGAGGGCACCCGCTCCTTCAAGGGCGAAAAGGCATACACCCGCGCCGAAGCCCTCCAGCACTTCCGCGACGCCGAAGGCATGACCCACAAGCCCTTCATCTACCTCTCTGCCGGCGTCTCCAACCCCGTCTTCATCGAAACCCTCGAGCTCGCCGGTGAATCCGGCACGAAGTTCAACGGTGTCCTCTGCGGCCGCGCCACCTGGAAAGACGGCATCCCCGTCTTCGCCAGACAAGGCCCCGAAGCCTTCCGGCAATGGCTCGAAACCGAGGGCGTCGCCAACATCAACAACGTCAACAAAGCCCTCGAGGCCGCCAGCCCCTGGTACCTTAAACTCGGCGCCAACAGCATGGACGAGCTGGCCTAGCAGCGATTCATAGTCGCTTAAGGCGCAAACGAGACACTTAATGACGGCGCAGAGCGCTCTACTCTGCGCCGTCGTTGTCTGTAACGGGCTCACCTGCCGCTTGCGAAACGTCCAACCACTACCAATTCAGGAAATCCATGACGCTCGCGACCTCCCCTTCTACAGCCCGGCAAACTCGTCTCCTCTCCGCCTCGCTTCTCGCCCTCTCTCTGCTCTCCGCCGCTGGTGACGCACAGAGCCCGCCCGTCGTCCTCCCCGCCGGGACGCCCCTTGTCATGAGCACCCTCGACAACCTGCCCATGCGCGCCGGCCTCCCCGTCGCCGCCAAGCTCATCTACCCCGTCTACGCCGACAACCGGATCGTCCTCCCGGAGAACACACAGCTCAACGGCACCGTGGTCTCTCTTCGCGCAGATAAGAAGCGCCGCAACCGTGCGCGTCTCAGCGGAGACTTCACCCCCTTCCACATCCCCGTCGTCCGCTTCACCGAACTCGTCCTTCCCGATGGCGTTCACATCCCGATCGACACCGGCTCCGCTACCGATGGAGCCCCCATCTACCGGGCGGTCGCACCTCCGGTCGTCAAGGGTGGCCTGCTCCGGCAGGGGTATGAAAGCGGCCTCACCATCGCCCGCTCCGACGTCGCCATCTT
Source organism: uncultured Acidobacteriaceae bacterium (assembly GCA_963778445.1). Taxonomy (GTDB): domain Bacteria; phylum Acidobacteriota; class Terriglobia; order Terriglobales; family Acidobacteriaceae; genus Edaphobacter. Next base: position 359,474 of record CAVZUG010000003.1, read on the forward strand.
CATCGCTCCCGGCAAAGCGGATCGCGCCACGCAGTTCATCTACAACCGGCTTCCCTACCACCCCGAACGCATCGACAAAGCCACTGCCTGGACCACGGAGGCGGCCACCCCGATCTCCCTCCCAGCCCAGCCCGCCCCTCCACCGGCCGTCGCTGTCACCCCCACCCGCAAGCCGCGCTTCTGGGAAGAGCGTGCCCCCGTCGCACCCCCGCCTGATGTCGACACAGGCCGCTGGACCATCCAGGCATACCTCGACCAGCCGCTCAGCTCCGAAACCTCCAAGGCTGGTCAATCCATCCAGGCCACCGTCGCCTCTCCCGTCCTCAATCCCGACGGCACCGTCGCCATCCCTCAGGGAGCCACCCTCGTCGGAACCGTCGCCAAAGCTCAACCGGCGCGCCTCTTCGGCCGCACGGGAGCGCTCAGCTTCAACTTTCGCCAGCTCACCCTTCCCGGAGGAGAGCCCCAAAACGTCGAGACCACCCTCACCGGCGCGGACTCCGCTCGAGGTCTCGCCTTGAACTCCGAGGGTCAGGTCAAGTCGAAGCCGCAGGACAAACTCAGCGTCCCCATCTTCCTCGCCCTCCTCGCCAGCCGCCCGCTCGACCGCGACGGACGCGGCGGCGGCGATCATCAGGCCGCAAAGGGCGCCGGGGCTGGAGCCGCAGGCCTCGGCCTCGTCGGAACCATCATCGGCCTATCCGGCATCTCTCCCAACGCCGCAGCCGGCATCGGCTACTACGGCACAGCGCTCTCGGTCTACGATCGCTGGATCGCGCGCGGGAAGAAAGTCGAATTCCCCCGCGACACCCGCATCGTCGTCCAGACCGTAGCCCGTCGCTCGGCTGCCATCCACGCCGACCCGTCACGCTCTCAGAACCAACCCCCACCCGACCGTTAGAGCCTTGCCTGCCTTCCAGAAAAGCTTCTACGGATGCACTCTTCCGGCAGTAGCCGCCAAAATCGTGGCAAGCGAAGCTCCAAAAAGCATCACCAACACCGGCCACCACGTCTCCAGCCAGGACTCCGACTCATGCGACGAACTCATAGCACAACCTCCTCTTACACCTCTAAATCCTAACTGAAACCCGGCCTACTCCCACTCGATCGTTCCCGGCGGCTTCGACGTAATGTCGTACACCACGCGATTGATCCCGCGCACCTCGCTCACAATCCTGCTCGGAGATCGTCCGCAGCACCTCGTACGGCAGCGCCGCCCAGTCCGCCGTCATGCCGTCCTCGCTCTCCACCGCCCGTATCGCGCACGTGTTCGCATACGTCCGCTGGTCCCCCATCACGCCAACCGACTTCACCGGCAGCAGCACCGCAAAGCTCTGCCACACCTTGCGGTAGAGCCCCGCCCGCTTGATCTCGTCCACCACAATCTCATCCGCTGCCTGCAGAATCGCCACGCGCTCCGCCGTCACCTCACCCAGAATGCGCACCGCCAGCCCCGGCCCGGGAAACGGCTGCCGCTCGATAATCTCCTCCGGCATACCCAGATCACGCCCGATCCGCCGCACCTCATCCTTGAACAAATCGCGCAGCGGCTCGATCAGCTTCAGCTTCATATTCTCCGGCAGCCCACCCACATTGTGATGGCTCTTGATCGTATGGCTCGGCCCATGCACACTCGACGACTCGATCACATCCGGATACAGCGTCCCCTGCACCAGCCACGCAATCTCCTCGCCCTCGTGCCTCTCGCTCTCGAAGATCTTCCGCGCCTCATCGTCAAACACCGCAATAAACTCGTTCCCGATCACCTTTCGCTTCTGCTCCGGGTCAACCACACCTGCGAGCTTCGACAGGAACCTCTCCGCAGCATCCACCGCCACCACGTTCAACCCCAAACTGACTCCCGCATCGTCTGCTGCACCTTCGCGAACTCATCCTTGCGCAGCACGCCGTTATTCACAAAGATGCACGTCAGCCGGTCGCCGATCGCCCGCGCCACCAGCACCGCCGCCACGCTTGAGTCCACACCGCCGCTCAGTCCGCAGATGGCATGCCCATCCCCCACCTGCGCTCGCACCCGCTCCACCGTCGTCTGGATAAAGTGCTCCGGCGTCCAGTTCGCCTCGGCCTCGCAGATGTCGATCACGAAGTTCTTCAGCAGCTCCATCCCCTGCCGCGTATGCGCCACCTCCGGATGAAACTGCACCGCCCATATCCCGCGCTCGACGTTCGCAATCCCAGCCAGCGCGTTGTCTGTCTTTGCCGTTTGTACGAAGCCCTCCGGCAGCTCCTTGGCCTCGTCACCGTGCGACATCCACACGTCGATCGTTCCCGGCAGCCCCTGAAACAACCGGCGTCTCCGCGACGATCTCCACCTCCGCATGCCCATACTCGCGCCGCGGAGCCGACTCCACCTTCCCGCCAAGATGATGCGCGATGAACTGCAGACCGTAGCAGATGCCAAGCACGGGCACGCCCATCTCCAGCACCGCCGGATCTGCCGCCGGAGCGTCCGCGTCGTACACCGAACTCGGTCCGCCCGAGAGGATGAGCCCCTTCGGCGCAAGCGCCTCCACCTGCGCCCGTCCCACCGTGCACGGCAGCACAACCGAGAACACGTTGAACTCGCGGATGCGCCGCGCGATCAGCTGGGTATATTGCGACCCGAAATCCAGAATGACGATCGTAGAAGTTGTCGGGGTATCCACTCGCCCAGTCTAAATGCGCCTCGCGCCGCTCGGCCTAGCTGGGGTCCTTGTGCCGCGTGTTCGTCACGCCCGTCACCACGCCAATGCCCAGAAGAATCACTACCACCGCGATGATATACGTCTGCGGAATATGCATCAGGTGCGCAAGGTAAGCCACACCCGCAATAAGAATCAGGTATCCAACGGCATAAATGGCAAAGGACATGATCGATCTCCGTACTGTAGTTTGCAGGGAGGGCTGTGCCTTCAGATGCAGAAAACACGTCCAGGTTAGCCCCGCTGCCTTACACAGGCTCGTACGCCCGCCACAGCTGCAGATAAGCAACCAGCCGGGTCACATGAAAGAAGTCCGAAGCGAGGAGATACCACACCCCCACCCCAACCCACCACCAGGTCAGAAACTCAGGCGTAGCCACACCCTCAAACGGCAGCGGACACGCCGAGAACACCAGCGCCAGCACCATCAGCGCGATCTTCACGATGCCCATCACCAGGTTGATCTCCACCAGCTTCATCTTCAGCGGCCCAAGCCGAAACCCCGCCGCGAGACTCTCGCCGACACCATACCCGCGCAGCATCGCCAGCAGCGGCGCAATCGAAAGCACCCAGCTCACAATCGCCCACAAGCGTAAACAGCCCGATCGTGCCCACAATCGCGATTGCAAAATACTTCACCAGCTCCGGCTCCTGCCCGCGGCCCAGCGGTTCCGTCACCGAAACCTCGCCCGCCCACACCATCAACGCAAACCAGATCGCAAAACTGCCCGCCAGCGCCGCCACCCGCACCAGCTGCAGCGCCATCAATGTCCACGGCCGCGCCAGCAAAGACCGGTCCGCCCGCCGCAGCACCATCGTCCGCCCCACCGCCGAAACCGCCACCCAGACCACCAGGAGCAGCGGTGCCATCCACCGCGCCACATGGAGCACCATCGGCAACAGCACCACCGCCGCTCCCGCCAGCTTCGTCGCCGACCCCATCGGATCGGTGATCGTCAGGTGATCCAGCCCCAGCCGAGCCACATCATTCGTTCCACCCGTTGCGGCCGAGAAGATCCGCAACGCATGCGTCCCCACCAGCCACAGCGCTCCCACCCCGAACACCCATCGCCACAGCACTTCAAGCCCCACCAGCGAAGGATGCCGCCAGCACCACGACATCGTATACACAAAGGACTGTGTCCCCCGCACCCGCTCTGCGCCCGGCGCGTACACGGCGCCATCGCTCCAATCAGGCCCACGCAGTTCTCTGCTCCGTGCCTCCACTACTTCACCACGAGATTCACGAGCTTACCCTTCACCACAATCGTCTTCACCAGTGTCTTCCCTGCGATGCGTGCCTGCACCTTTCCGTCCGCCAGCGCCGCAGCCTTCATCGCCTCCTCGTCGCTCTCCGCAGGCACCATCACAACCGTCACCAGCTTCCCATTCACCTGCACTGGAATCTCGAGTTCACTCTCCCTGGCCAGCTCCGCATCCACCGCCGGCCATGTCTGCCGAAACACGGCGCCCTCGCCGCCCCCCTGCTCCCACAACTCCGCTGCCAGGAACGGCGCAAATGGCGCCAGCAGCAGCGTCAGCGTCCGGAACACCTCCGCCGTGACGCCGGCTGAGATCTCGCCCGAAACAATGGCCGCCTCCTTCGCCGCAATCTCGTTCACCAGGATCATGATCGACGCAATACAAGTGTTGAAGTGCCAGCGTCCACTGAAATCCTGCGTGATCTTCGCGATCGTCTGGTGCAGCGTCCGCAGCAGCGCCGCCTCATCAGCCGACCTTTGCCTCTCCGCCGATCTCGCGCGAAGCGCTCTTCGGCGTACGCGTAGTACCGAGCCGGTACACCCGCGACAGAAACCGGCTTACACCCGCAACCCCGTCCTCCTGCCACTCGAGGTCGCGGTCCGGCGGCGCCGCAAACAGCGCGTACATCCGCGTCGCATCCGCCCCATAGCGCTCGATCATCTCGTCGGGCGACACCACGTTGCCCTTCGACTTCGACATCTTCGCGCCGTCCTTGATCACCATCCCCTGCGTAAACAAACGCCGAGCCGGTTCGTCATTCCTGATCAGACCCAGATCCCGCATCACCTTCGTCCAGAAACGCGAATAGATCAGGTGCAGAATCGCGTGCTCCACCCCGCCGATGTACTGATCGATCGGAAACCAGTAGTTCACCTTCGCCGAATCGAACGGCGCCTTGTCGTTCTTCGCGTCCGTGTACCGGTAAAAATACCAGCTCGAGTCCACAAACGTGTCCATCGTGTCCGTCTCACGCCGCGCCGGTCCGCCGCACACCGGACACGTCGTGTTCACAAACTCCGCCACCCGCCCCAGCGGAGACCCGCCCTCTTGCGTAATCTCGATCTGCTCCGGCAGAATCACCGGCAACGCGCTCTCCGGCAGCGGCACTACGCCCCCCGGCTCCGTTCCCGCATGCCCACGCTCGCAATACACCATCGGGATCGGCGTGCCCCAGTACCTCTGCCGGCTCACGCCCCAGTCCTTCAAGCGATATGTAACCGTAGGTGTTCCAAATTCGCCCGCCTTCGCAAACGCCGCCATCTTCTCCTGCGCCTCGAGGCAGCTCTCGCCCGTCCACTCACCCGAGTCGATCAGCACGCCCTCGTCCTCGCCCAGGTACGGCAGCGCCAAACCCTCCGCGCTCTCATCCACATTCGGCGCGACCACGCGCCTGATCGGCAATCCGTACTTCGTCGCAAACTCAAAGTCCCGCTCGTCATGAGCAGGCACGCTCATGATCGCGCCCGTCCCATAGTCCGCCAGAATGTAATTCGCAATCCAGATCGGAACGCGCTCCCCGTTGAACGGGTTCACTGCAAACCGCCCTGTCGTCACTCCATGCTTCTCGATCCCACCGATATCTCCAGACTCCCGCGCCAGCTTCTGCTGCGCGATCATCCCGTCAATCTCACCCGCGAGCCGCCCGTCCTTCTCCGCAAACCGCTTCGCGACCGGGTGCTCCGGAGCCAGCTGCACACTCGTCGCCCCAAAGATCGTATCCACACGAGTCGTGAACACTGTGATTGAATCTCTTCGCTTGTCATCCTTGGCAGTAGGCGGTGGATCCGCTTCTCCCTCCGCCACCGCAAACTCAACAAAAGCACCCTCGCTCCGCCCGATCCAGTTCGCCTGCATTGTCCGAACCTTCTCCGGCCACCCCTCCATCGTCGTCAAGCCATCCAGCAGCTCGTCCGCATACTTCGTAATCCGCAAAAACCACTGAGTCAGGTCCCGCTGCTCGACCAACGTATCCTCATGCCGCCAGCAGTAGCCGCCCACCACCTGCTCATTCGCCAGCACCGTGCAGCACTTCGGACACCAATTCACCTTGCTCTTCTTCCGGTACGCCAGGCCGGCCTCATACATCTTCAGGAAGAACCACTGGTTCCACCGGTAATAGTCCGGCAGGCACGTCGTCACCTCCGTAGACCAGTCGTAGCTCAGCCCCATCCGCCGCATCTGCCGCCGCATCGCCGCTATATTCCGCAGGGTCCACTCCCGCGGAGGCACATCGTTTTTGATCGCCGCGTTCTCCGCCGGCAGACCAAACGCATCCCACCCCATCGGATGAAGCACATTGTGCCCTGTCATCCACATGTACCGCGCCAGCGCATCCCCGATCGCATAGTTGCGCACGTGCCCCATGTGCAGTGCGCCGCTCGGATACGGCAGCATCTCCAGGCAGTAGAACTTGGCCCGCGCGCTCTCGTGCCCTTCCGCCGCGTACAGCCCCGGATCCGCGTCCCACCGCGCCTGCCACTTTGGCTCGATCTCCGCCGGGTTGTACCGCTGCGGCTGCGGCGACTCCTCCGCCGCCCGCTCACTCTCGCTCATCTGCGTCTCTTGCATATCACCTCTCATTGTAAAGAAGTGATCGGCAGTACCGCGCAGATTACCTGGGAGAAGGCTCGGAAGGCCGAACCGAATATCCCTCCGGCACATGAAAGATCGCTGGATCGGGCTCTGCAAGCGACAGGTCTACGACTTCAAACTTCCTCAGCCCTGTCTTCCAGTCGTCCGTGATGGTGTACATCGGAATGTGCAGCTTCGACGAATACCAGCTCTGAATCGTTGTTACGAGATCACGATCGTTGCCGTCCATTCCGGCCTTCACCACGCGCGTCGCCTTCGTCCCCTCCGTCTCCAATCCATGCATCACCTGCGGATCGATCTTCTCCAAATGAAACTTTAGCCGGTCCGTATACGGTCCGAGCAGCACATCCCGGCCCTCCGAACCCACTTCGCCCTGCGGCGTCTCCTTTGGAGGGTCGCCATATTGCTTTTCCCATGCCATGTGGTTGCAGGTACACCAGTCGATTCGCATATGCCGCACCGGATCCCACACAATCACGGCGTACCAATCTTTCCCACTTCGGCGAAGCGGGTCCTTGTTTTCGACATTCACCTTGTACCACTCCCAACCTTGCGAACTCCTCGCCTGAAACCGCACCTCACGATGTTCAATTTGCGTCCCATCCGCCAGCTTCTGATAGGTCGTCGTAACCGTCTTTGCTGTATACGGTTCGCCGTACACAATAGCCCGATAGCGAGGCAGCTTCTCTTGAGCCGCAACCGTACCGGACAAAAGCAGAAGCACTCCAGCTTTGCGCCAAAAACACATCATCCTCGACTCCATCCAAATCGTGCCCAGTATTGCGTGCTGCCCTCGCAGGGTCAAGCTAAGACTCACCGGCCTAAGCTGCCGCGACCATCGCAGCCTCGACGCATTCCGCGCCCTCACCGCAAACACCGGCGCAGCGTCCCGCAGACGTGCAAGAACCACTCGCCAGATTTCACCCCACCGCAACGCACCTCTTCGCCAGAGCAACGCAACGCGTCCCGGCGTTCTCTCAACGTGAATAACATCCTGCCGACCACCTCGAACGTCCGCGTCTTCGGCCTGTCCAAAGCGAACGTCCCAACCCTCGAGGAACCCCCACCTATGTACTACACCGACAAAAAACTTCAATATCCCGTTCGCGTCGAAAAGCCGAACCCCGTCTTCGCCCGCATGCTGCAGCAGGCCATCGGCGGCGTCGAAGGCGAGATCCGCGTCTGCATGCAGTACTTCTTTCAAGCCTGGGGCTCTCGCGGCCCGGCCAAGTACCGCGATATGCTCCTCAACACCGCTACCGAAGAGATCTCGCACATCGAATTCCTCTCCACCGCCGTCGCTCTCAATCTCGAAAACGCCCCCGTCACCCTCCAGGAAGAGATCTCCTCCGATCCCATCGCGGGCGCCGTCCTGAACGGCATGGACATGCGCCACATTCTCTCCACCGGCCTCTCCGCCTACCCCGCCAACGCCAACGGCGTCCCGTTCAACATGAGCCACATCTACGCTTCGGGCAATATCGCCGCGGACATGTACTGCAACGTCGCAGCTGAGGCCACCGGTCGCACCCTCGCCTGCCGCCTCTATCACGCCACGGACGATCCCGGCATGAAGGACATGCTCTCCTTCAACATCGCCCGCGACACCATGCACCAGCAGCAATGGCTCGCCGTTCTCGAAGAGCTCGGCCCCTCACACCTCCCCATCCCCAACTCCTTCCCGCAGTCTCAGGAAGCGCAGGACTGGAGCTACAAGTTCTTCATCCAGACCACCGACGGCAAGGTCGGCGATCAGGCCGATCAGGCCTGGACCTCCGGCACCGCACCCGACGGACACGGTAAGTTCGAGCCCTTCATCGCAGAACCCATCAAAGGTGCCGGTGTTCCCAATCTCGGCTTCGGCCGCTCCGACACCTTCGGCCAGAAGGAGCAATCCAACGGAACCGCCAAGGGCCTCTACGAAAAAGGCAAAGACCTCCTCACCCGCGCCACCCACGACGGTCAATAAGCCCATCGCATCAGCGTGGTGGCGTTCCCCTGCCCTCCCCACAGGGGAACGCCACACCTTTACCGTCCGGCCTGGCCCGCCGCCAGCCCCCGCAGCTTGGACACGTTCCGCGCCTCATCTCCCACCTGGTCCACCGGCGTCTCCGCGATAAACGCCGCATGCCCAAACCGCTCATCCCGCAGCAGCCGCCGAAACGCCTCCGCCCCAATCGTTCCATCTCCAATATGCTGGTGCCGGTCGAGCTTCGATCCCCGGGCCGCCTTTGCATCGTTGCAGTGCCACACCTTCACCGTCTCAAACCCAACCGTCGCCCCCACCAGCGCCATCGTCTCCTCATACCCTTCTGCGGAAACGAGGTCGTACCCCTTCACATGGCAGTGGCAGGTATCCAGGCAAACCCCTACCGGCACACACTCCCGCAGCCGCTCCACCAGCTCCGCCACCTGCTCAAAGCTCCCGCCCAGCGAGAACTCCGCACCCGCCGTATTCTCGATCAGCACGCGGAAACCAGCGCCGGCCAGATCCAGCCCATCCACCGCCTGCTCGATCCCCCGCGCCGCCAGGCGCAGACCCTCCTCACGCGTCAGCCCGTTCCAACTTCCCGGATGCAGCACCAGGAACTCCGCTCCCCATGCCAGGCCGCGCTCCACCTCTCCCCGAAACGCCTTCACCCCGTTCGCCCGCACCGTCTCGGTCTGGCTGCAAAGGTTGATCAGATAGCTCGCATGGATCACCAGCGGCGACACATCATGCTCCGCGCGTAGCCGCCGCATCGTCATCCCGTCCTCCGGCTTTACCGGCGACGCCTTCCACATCCGCGGGCTCGAGCTGAAAATCTGAAACGTATTCGCCCCTGCATCCACCGCTCGCCCCACGGCCGTCCAGCACCCACCCGCCGTCCCCAGGTGTACGCCGATCCGGGGCACCCCAAGCCGCTTCTTCGCACTCACCATCGAACTAGGCTACCGCAGGCCCGGAGAGTCCATGCACGCAGCTAAGCCCCCACCCCCGTCTCAAACGCCCGGCTCACCGCCGCGAACGGCAGAAACACCGTAAATACCGTCCCCGTGTGCCCTTCCCTCTGGCTGCTGCGCACCCGCAGCACTCCCTCATGCCGCGCAACAATCTCTTGGCTGATCCACAGTCCCAGCCCCGTGCCGCCGAAGCCCTTGGTCGTGAAAAACGGCTCAAACACACGCTTTACCGTTTGTGCACTCATCCCGCTGCCCGTGTCTGCGATCGTGATCGTCATACCCGTCTCGCCCGTCATCCAGTTCTTGCCCTGCCGGCTGCGTACCAGCAGACGTCCACCCACCGGAGACATCGCATCGATCGCATTCCCAATCAGATTGTTCAACACCTGCCGGATCTCACCCTCAAAGCACAGAATCGGAGCCATTGCGCGCTTCCGCAGCGATACCTCAATTCTCGAATTCAGAATCCTTCCGTGATAAATCGAAAGCACGTTTTCAATCAGCTCCACACAGGTCACCTCCGTCGGGCGCGAAGACTGCTTGTGAAAGCGCAAAGTCTGATTGCTGATGACCGATACGCGCCGCAGCTCGCGTTCCGCGCTCTCCAGATACTCCTGCACCTCGGCAAAGTTTTCGCTCGTCCGCGCCAGGTATAAAAGGTTCGTCACCGACTCCAGCGGATTGTTGATCTCATGTGCGATCGACGCTGCCAGCCGCCCCACAGCCGCCAGCTTCTCCGTCGTCCGCAGCGCCTCTTCCGCCTGCTTGCGCGTCGTAATATCCAGCACAGTTCCCAGCATCCGACGGGGCGAGCCGTCCTCCCCATGCTCCAGCTGTCCCGTCAGCTCCACCCACCCCAGGGACCCATCCTTCCGGCGAAACTTTCCTTGAAAATGAAACCGCGCCCCCGTCCGCACCGTCTCGGCGATGCTGCTCTTGTAATGCGCCGCATGATCCGGGTGAACGATCTCCCGTCCGAACTCAACTCCATGAATCGGCCCATCCTCATGGCTTCGCCCAAACACCTGGTACACGCGCTCGTTCTCCCACGTCACCCGGTCCTCCGGAATGTTCCACACAAAAATCCCCAGCTCCGCTGCCTCCGTGGCCAGCTGCAGCTTCGTCACAGCCTCTCGCCGTATCTCGTCTTCGCGCTTCTGCTCCGTCACATCCCGGAAGAACAGCACAATGCCATCGCTCGTCGGACGCACCTGTACCTTCACCCAGATGTCGAGCGGCTTCGGGTAAAACGCCTCAAACTCTCCCGCGCGCCCCTCATCCATCGCCCGGTGGTAATGCTCCACATACGGCGAACCCTCATAGACCGTCCCCGGAAAACTCTCCCAGAAGTCCTTTCCCACAACCTCTCCGCTCGGCCCCGAAACCTCTCGCGCGCGTGGGTTCAGATACGTAATCCGCCAGTTCCGGTCGATTGTCAAAACCGAGTCCGTCGTCACCTCCAGCGCCTGCCGCAAACGGCCCGCAATCGCATCGCGCTCACGCTCCGCCGCGCGCTTCTCGTCAATGTCCCGGAAAACCAGCACGATCCCCGTCAGATCGCCCGCGTCATCGCGAATGGGAGCGCCGCTGTCATCAATGTGGGTCTCCCTTCCGTCTCTCGCAATCAGCACCGTATGGTTCGCCAGCCCCACAATGCTTCCCAGCCGCTTCACCTTATCGGTAGGGCTCTCAACCAGCTGCCGGGTCTCTTCATTCACAATGTGAAAAATCTCCGAAAGAGGGCGGCCGGCCGCCTCTCCCGCCTTCCATCCCGTCAGCGCCTCCGCAACCGGGTTCATGCGCATTACCTGCGTCTCTGCATCCGTCACAATCACCGCATCCCCAATGCTCTGCAGAATGCGGGTAGCCCGCGCCTCGCTCTCGTGCAGCTGCTGGTTCGCCAGGATCCCGCCCGTAACGTCCTGGCAGACAACCAGGATGCCGGCCACATTCCCGCCGCGCTCCGAGATCGGGCTATAGCTGTAAATCCAGTGAATGTCTTGGAGACGGCCATCCCGCATCACGGGGACGACAACGTTCTCCTGAAATACCGTCTCTCCTCGGGAGAGCACCGCCTGGAGCTGCGGGCCGATGATGTGCCAGGCCTCCCTCCAGCACTCCTCCCCACGCTGCCCAAGAGCGCCGGGGCTCTTCTCCGCCATCAGCGGCAGATAAGCATCGTTGTAAAACTGGATCATCTCCGGCCCCCAGAAAATAATGCTCGGAAAGGCGCAGCCGAGCATCATGTTTACCGAGGAAAGAAGCACGTCCGACCAGCTCTCGACCGGCCCCAAAGGCGTCGAGCCCCAGTCGCGAGCACGAACAAGCTCCACCATCGGACCCGTACCGGAGATAAACTCATTCGATCGAAAAGCAGCCCTAGGGGAAAGGCGCGAAGGAGACCCGTTATGTGTCATCACCTCTCAGCATGACGTGGAGGCGAAATGATGGCAAGCTCGACCCGAGATGGGGACGGCCCTTAGGTTTTCAAAGCCTCTCGTATCGGCCGGAGCCCGCCCCTCATTACTCACCCAGGAAGGCTCCTCGGGCTCTCACCAGACGAGCCTTCCCAGGCCGGGATCTCTTGCCGGAACGCTCAGCCGCGCTCTAGTGCGGCGGAACCGTGATCCCCAGAAACGCCACCACAAACACCCCGGCGGCAGAGTGCCCCAACGATGGGCCGAGACCCACCAGCAGATCCCCCATTGGGCTCAACGTCACCAGCGACTTCGATCCAAACACCGCCAGCTGCATCACATGCGGCGAGCCCACGGAGATCGTCATCCCCAGCTTCTCCGTCGCATTCGCGTTGAAGGGCTGGCGCGCACCCGGCCCGAAGCTTCCGGGCGGCGGCGGCGGATCGATATTCAGGTGGCGGTCGCTGAAGTACATCATCAGCTCCTGCCCGGGTACCGATTCCAGCCGCGCCGGACGAAATGGCGGACCGTTGAAGATCACACCACCCGTTGCCTTGTGAAACACCAGGCCTCCAACGGCATACGCCGCAATGCCGTTGTCCTGATTCGAAACCATCGACACGTTCACCGTGCTTCCGTCGCCAACCTGCGAGAGTATCTGATCTAGACCCTGTCCCATAGCGCACATCCTCTCTTGAGCCGCACAATCCGTGTCGAAGCACCCGCAGCGCGGGTAACTCCGGCAATCGTCGAGCATCGCTCTAAGTAAGCTGTTCTAGGCTCCCCCTCAACCACTCGCCTAGTACATTTGCGACATGAACTCGAGACCCTGCCCGCGCCCATCCCTCTGCCGGCGGTGATGCCACCCCTCGCAGCTTCAACGGCCCTGACCAACTCCGGCATGCCAACACGCAAGAACCACGTGTGCTGGCGCTCAGCACACGTGGCAGATCCGCAGACGGCGGTCATTCCCGCACGCCCAGTCTAGTGTGGGGCCGGTACGCTTATAGCGTTGAACGACACCACAAAGAAACCCGCTGCGGAGTTGCCCAGCGACGGACCCAATCCCACCAGCAGATCTCCCTTTTCCGTTAGCGTCACGATCGATCTCGAGTTGAATAGCGAGATAGACATCAGGTGCACCCCCGCTCCGAGCGTAAGGGATACGCCCATCTCCTCGAACCGGTCCACATCGAACGGCTGCCTCGGTTGTGGGACTCCTCCGAGAACTGGGTTGTCGGGAGTCCCCTGCGGCGGCAGTGAATCCACCTGGCGCAGCCTGTCGCTGAAGAACATCTTGAATGGCGCACCCGAATCAAAGTGTGCCTTCCGAAACGAGCCAAGCACCGGGCCCCCCGTAGCTGGATGAAACGTAAGCTCTCCAAAGCTATAACTCACCAGGCCATTGTCCTGGTTCGACGCCATCGTCACCTGCACCTTGCCCCCATTACCAATTTCGCTAAGTACCTGCTCTAAGCTCAGTCCCATATCGCACGTCCTTTCTAGGTAGGCGCCCAATTCACGGCCAGGCTCTGCGCTGGCGCGCTCATCTCAGGCAGTGTCACGCATATCCCGCTGTGAACCGTTCTAGCCCCGCACCAAACGCCCGCCTAGTACGTTTGCGACACGATCCCATTCCCTGACTCCACGCAAAAATGTAAATCCATCTGTGGTAACGTTCCCTATCAGAACAGGGCCTTTCACTGCATCCTCGGCATCCCTAAAGATCCGGAAAAGGAACTCCTGTGCACCTGCTCCAGTCAGCCCCGCCTAGCTCGCATCTGCTCCCATACGTTCGCGCCTACGCCCAACGGGACGTTCAGTCAGCCGGAATCGGCCTCCTCCAACCCGTCCCCGCCTCACTCGAACACATACTCGAGTTCGAATTCATAGACCCGCCGCTCATCGAGTATCCCGGCGGCAAAACCATCTCCGCCTTTGGCGCCTCGGTCGTCGGCCTTCATACCAGCCCCGGCATCCACATCCGCCTCTGCGGCAGGGTCCAGTCCTTTGCCATCTTCTTCGAACCCTTCGGCATCTGGCAGCTCTTCCGCATCCCCAACTCTGAGCTGACTGATAGCTTTTACGACGCCCACGAACTTCTCGGCATCGAGGTCCACGACCTCTGGCATGCATTGGGCGAGTGCACCTCCTTCTCGCAAAGGGTCGCCACCGTTGAGACCTTTCTGACGCTGCGCGTCGCCCGGTCTTCCGGTCGAACCTCCATCATGAGGGCCGCCGCACACCTCTTTCGACAGCGCGGAACCCTCCGCATTCAGGACCTCGCCGCAGACACCGGCCTCGGTCTCCGGCAATTCGAACGCCGCTTCGCAGAGAGCACCGGCATCGCCCCCAAGCTCTTCGCCCGCATCACCCGCTTCCAGATGTCGCTTGACGCTAAGCTCTCCGCCCCGGGTCGCACCTGGCTCTCCATCGCCCACGAGTTCGGCTACCATGACCAGATGCACATGATCCGGGACTTCCACGGCCTCGGCGGCGCTTCGCCCGAAAGCGTCCTCGCCGATCTCGGCGACACACGGCCCCCCGCCCTCGCCAGCTCTAACCCAGCCTGACCGCTTGTCTTCGTCTAGACTCGCCTGCTTATCTTGAGAGCCTTAGACTCAAGCACACAAGCCGTCCGCTGGCTTCGCCCCGCACGACGACACAACGAACACTGCTCTCATCACCGCTGAAAGGCACTATGCCCAAAACCCAGAGCTACCAAAACCACGCCCGTTACGATCCCCCGTTCCACTTCGTCCTGATCCCGATCCTCCTCATCAACCTCGGCTTCTCCATCTATGTCACCATCCACCACTGGCCGCAGCACCGCGCGCTGTTCCTCTGGTGGATCGTTATGTCCCTCGCTCTTTTCGTTCTCGCTGGCGTCGCCCGTACCTCCGCGCTCCGGGCACAGGACCGCATTATCCGCCTCGAAGAACGCCTCCGCCTGTCCGCGCTCCTCCCTTCCTCCGAGCTCGCCCGCACCCACACCCTCACCGAACCACAACTCATTGCCCTTCGCTTCGCCTCCGACGCCGAGCTCCCCTCGCTCGCCACCCGCGCCGCCGCCGAAAACCTCACACCAAAACAGATCAAGCAAGCCATCACAGCCTGGCGCCCCGACCACTTCCGCGTCTAGTGTGGGGGAGTCTCGCGTCTAAGGTGGGGAGTCTCGCGTCTAGTGTGGGGAGTCTTTAGTTACTTCAACGACTTGTCATCTCGACCGGAGCGCAGCGAAGTGGAGAGACCTGCTTTTCATTCAGATTAGCGATGATGTTCAGTGCTTGATCTATCGCAAGAACCTCTGACTCACCACACTAGAGCGGATTGCCTGCTCCTATGCAGCGATCTTCTGTATCTTTCATTCTGAGCCGAACGGGTTCCCCGGCCAGCTTGCTGGCTGGGCAGGAAGGGCGGAAGGACCCCGGTATTTCGCTTTCGGGCAGCAATACACCTTCAGGAAAGACGCCTAAACTCACCGTCAAGTCCTGTTCGCGGCTAAGTCCCGCGCCATCCGCAACTTCCGGCTGGCGTAACTGGATCCCGCACTCACCTAAACTGGACATGAGCAATTTAACGGGGCAATCCTCCCCCCGACCGTAAACCTTTTAGAAAGAGGATTTTACCCGTAAACCCAATGGATAGACGAATTTGCGGGAACGCCCTTCACCTAAGTCCTTCCGAATGACGATTTTGCGTCCAAGATCTGGGGGGGAGGGGGTACCTGCCCTAGTACACATCCCTCTGGTATCGCTTCTGCTTCTTCATCGCCTGCAAATACTCATTCGCATGATCCAGCGTTCCGTTGGACCCGCGCGCGATGACATCCAGCAACGAGAGCTCCACGTCCTTGGCCATCCGCGTCGCATCGCCGCAGACGTAGAAGTACGCCCCACGCTCCAGCCACTCGTATAGCTCCGCCGCGTGCTCCTGCATGCGGTCCTGCACATACACCTTCTTCGCCTGGTCCCGCGAGAACGCAGTGTCCAGCCGCGTCAGCAACCCATCCGCGTGCATCGCCTCGAACTGCTCGCGATACAGGTAGTCGAGCGCCCGCCGCTGCTCCCCGAAGAACAGCCAGTTGTCGCCCGTCTGCCCGGTCGCCTGCCGCTCCTCAAGAAACGCCCGGAACGGCGCAATCCCCGTCCCCGGCCCGATCATGATCACCGGCGACGAGGTATCTTCCGGCAGCCGGAAGTTCGCATTCGCATGCAGAAAGATCGGAAACGTCGATCCCACCGGTGCGCGATCGCCCATGTGACCGCTCGCCAAACCCTGCCGCTCCCGTCCATGCGCCTCATATCGCACCACGCGCACCGTCGTCTGCACATTGTCCGGGTGCATGGCCTGGCTCGACGCGATCGAATACATCCGCGGCGTCAGCCGCTGCAGCACGTTGAAAAGCTGCTGCGGCTCCGTAACCACACCAGGAAACTCCGTCGCCAGATCCACAAACTCGCGGCCGTAGCAGTACTCCTCTCCACGCGCCTTGTTCTCCGGCCCAACCATCACCTTCAGCCCCTCATGCCCGGGCACCAGCTTCGCAAACTGATTCACGCTCCCACGCGCCAGCTTTCCAATGCCCAGCCGCGTTCGCAGCGCCTCATCGAGCGAGATCTCAACCTTGTAGTGGTCCAGCACTCGCTCATTGCCGGTGAACTTGAGCGCCGCCAGCACCTCGTCCACCGCCTCGCGCCGGTTCTCCGGAACGATGCCCACAGCATCCCCCGGCGTATACGTCATCCCGTCCTCGAGCGTCAGCTCGATATGCCGCGTCTCCTTCTCGGAGCCTTCCGCAGTCAGCAGATAGTTCGCCTGCACGGTCGAGAGAAAGGGATTGTTGCGTGTGTACTTCGACGCATGGCTCTGCGTCGGCGGTGCCGTCTCTATCAGGGTCTCTTCACTCATGGCTGTACTTAAAACGGTAGCATGCAAGGCGTATCGCATCCACCTCGCTACGGAAGCCGCAGCACCAGTCCCGTACTTAACGTCTTCGGAGCGTAGCTGTCGCCCAGCCCCGATAGCCGCCCGTAGCTGAACTCCACCACCCGCCAGTCGAGCCGCGGAAAGAAGGTAAAGTCCAGGCCACCAAGAAACTGATACGTCAAATGGCTCGCGCTCGTCCTCGCCGTGCCCTGTCCTGTAGTCAGGCCGCCATACCCCGCCAGCGCCTCCGCATACGGCTTGATCGGAAGCACATGCGGCGTCACCGCCAGCCTCACGCCGCCCTCGATCGTGTTCAGCGACTGGCTAGAACCAGCGCCGTTCGTATCTCCCCGGCGCAGAAAGGACCCGCGCACATCCAGCCCCAGCGCGATCGGGCCGAAGCCGTTGTCGTGGTACAGCCCCACCGTCGGACCATACGTCCACGGCGTGTCTGCGACTTTGCCGCCCGTGAACTCCGCGTAGACCCCGGTCTGCGCGGAGGCAGAAGCGCTCAGCCACCCTAGAACCGCGATGCAAACAGTCACCCTGGTCAGTTTCAAAGGCCCCATAGCTGTATAACCCCTTACGGAAGTAAGTTCAGCCTTTGATGAGATGCACTGCTGGGCATTCTGATCGCCGCACCCACGGAATCATGGAGACGGTTCGGAGTTCTCACGGGATATGCGCGACGAAGGTAGAGGCTGGCAAACCCTCCGAGTTGTAGAGGTTTGCGTCTGTCACATTGGCCCAGCCATAGCGGACGAGATGTGGGTTCGGAACCTCACCAGCCCGAAGGAGAACCGTGACGCCCTCGACCGTCGCTGTGGCTGGAACGAACCGTCCGTCTTCGCCAGCGAGCTCGAACCCCAGTGGCCCTCCCGTAGCCCTCAAACCCTCACCCGTATGGTCGAACCACACACGTACGGCTGCCCCCTCCGTCGTGGACTGCCGGTACATCGGCCCGCTCCACTCCCCTTTTTCGCCATAGCTCAGGGCTCTTGCTCCCAGAGCCAGCCGATGAGCGACCGTCTGCTTGTCAGGCGGATGTACATTCTTGGCGTCACCCACGTCCAGGCTCACCGCCATCGCCGTATCGATCACCGATAGCGTCCGGCGCTGCGCATCACGCACCTCACCCCATATCTCAGCAGGCGAGTCGAAGCTCGATATCTGCACATACAGAAACGGCAGAGTACCTTCCTGCCACTTCTCCCTCCAGTCGGCAATCATGGCCGGGAACAGCTTCGCGTACATCGGAGCACGTTCGGGGCTGCTGTCTGTCTCGCCCTGGTACCAGAGAAATCCCCGTATCGTGTACGGCGTCGCGGGTGCGATCATCCCGTTATAGAGGCGGCCCGGATCCCAGGAGCGCTCGTCGGGATGCCAGGGGTGTGCGGGCGGAGGCTGATTTTTGGACTTAGCCGCGGCGTCTTCCGCTCGTTCCCGTTCCATCGTTCTCTTCAGCTCTGTCTGACCAGCCGCAAACCGTGCCCTGGCTGCGAATACAGGCATGAAAGATGCGTTGTCGGCGATCGAGTCGAGGCTCATCCAGGAGTCGATCGGGGTTCCTCCCCATGTGGCGTCGATCAGGCCTACGGGCACGTGCTCACGATCCGCGATCTCGCGTCCGAAGAGGTACGCTACGGCTGAGAAGTCACTTGCCGTGCGCGGCTCGCATCGACTCCAGCTGCCCTCCTCATCCGCCATCGGAACGTCGCTCGTCTTGTGATCGAAGCGAAGCAGTCGAATGTCGGGGCGTGCTGCGGTAGAAATCTCCCGTTCGGCATCCTTTACAACCGCTTGCCCCGGGAAGCCCTTGAGCGGCATCTCCATATTCGACTGACCCGAAGCAAACCAGACATCACCGACCAGGAGATCTCCTACAGCGACAGGTGCACTTCCGTGAGTGGTCAGCGACAACGTATAAGGACCACCGGCTCTCTCAGGGGCCAGCCATCCCGAGAAACTTCCGAGATCGTTTGCGAGGAGAGTGAGCTTTTGCTCATGAAAGGCGATGTCAACCGTTTCACCCGGATCAGCCCATCCCCAGATATGAATGGGCTTCTCACGCTGAAGCACCGCGTGCTCGCTCAGCATATGGGGCAGGCGGATCTCCGCCTGAAGCTGGAGGACGCTCCACCCGAGCAGCAGGATTGCGGAGAGTGTCATCCGCTGCACCGGTACGCGAAAGCAGGAATCTAGCAGGGATGAGCTCATCCGTATTCCTCTCAGTTCCTTCAGTTTGCAACACAGCCTGCATGGATCGGTCTATGTCGTGCTCGTAACATCTTCGATTCATTTGCCGGACAAAGGCAACTCAGGTCTTCAACATACCTTCATACCTCTTGTCGAAGGTATAAAGAAGCTTGTGGAACGAGCTTAGCTGCTTAGCCCACAGTCAAATCGATCCCGAATCATAGGTAAGACTGGCGTAAGGTTGTTGTTTTTTGAAGCTTGGCGTCAGTCGAGGAATGCAGTGCATGGTTGAAGCAATCGTACTTTGGAACGAGCCCAACAACTTGTCGCACTGGAACTTCCATCTCGATCCGGAGTGGAAGCGTTTTGCAGAGATGGTGCGGATCGCGTCGTCTGCGATCCGGGCGGTCAACCCGGAGATTCCGATCGTGCTCGGAGGAGTTTCATCGTGCGACTGCGATTTTCTGCGGCTGATGGTCTCCTACGGCCTCATGGAATTCGTGGATGCTGTTGGAGTGCATGGATTTCCTCTTGACTGGAACCACTGGCAGCTGTCGGAATGGCCGGATCGCATCGCCGAGGCGCGCGAGATTACGAACAGGCCGATATGGGTTACGGAGGTCGGTGTCTCCTCGTTCGGGGCGGAAGAGGTCCAGGCGTTTGGCGTTCAGCGTACCCTTGAGCTCCTCCACAATCGAGTCGAGCGAATTCACTGGTACAGCCTGTTCGACCTTCCGCCAACGTGGCCAGCCGAAACGCGCCACAAGGAAGCTGAAGGATCGTCGTACTATCGTCATTACTATCTTGGCCTGATCAAGGCCGACGGGGCGCCAAAGCTGGCAGCCTCGATCTTTCCAACGGACGGCAGTGTGGGCTTCTGTCAATGGTTTCACTACGAAGACCCCCGGCTCGACCAGGCTGTCGAGTGGATGAAGGCGCACCGGGTGCAATATCTCAGAACGGGACTCAGTTGGGCGGACTCATTTCGGCCGGACGCAAACCGCTGGTTCGACCGGCAGATGGAGGCCTTGGAGCCGTTTCGGACGTCACTGACCCTCTGCTTTACGCCGGAACACCTGGGACTTGAGCAGCACCACACCAGCCCTCCCAAAGATCCGCAAGAATTTGCCAATTTCGCTGCCTGGGCAGTCTCCCGGTATGCGCCCGCTTTGGCATCGGTCTCCACTTCATCAGCAAGGTCATTTCAGGAACGAGGCGGCGCGCGACGATGAACGATCCAAGCAAGCGATCGAAGCAGATTCTGATTACAGGCGGCGCTGGGTTCGTCGGCTCTCACCTGGCGGATGGATTAATTCGCGCCGGTCATCGTGTGCGGGTGCTTGATGACCTCACTCCGCAGGTGCATCGCGATGGGCCACCGGATTACCTGTCGCCTGAGGTAGAGCTGGTCGTGGGTGACGTACGTGATCCCAATCGCCTTCGCGATGTACTCGCGGGCGTCGACGTAATCTTTCACTTCGCGGCTACTGTGGGTGTGGGCCAGTCCATGTACGAGATCAGCCGCTACATGAGCGTAAACACGCAAGGAACGGCAGAGCTCCTGCAGGCGATGCTGGATGCAAAACACACGCCCGGCAAGCTGATCGTCGCGTCTTCGATGTCGATCTATGGTGAAGGCCGGTACGTCTGCTCCAAATGCGGCCGGGATGCGTCGCCGCGCGTTAGGCCCGTGTCACAGCTGAAGGCAGGTCAATGGGAGCTGCACTGCGCCTCGTGCGGCGGCGTTCTAAAGCCTACGCCGACCGGCGAAGATAAGCCTTCAGAGATCAACTCCGTCTATGCTCTCTCCAAGCGCGACCAGGAAGAGCTCTGCCTCATCTACGGAAGAACATATGGCATCCCGGTGACTGCGCTGAGGTTCTTCAACATCTACGGAACACGGCAGGCGCTTTCAAATCCCTACACGGGAGTGGCGGCAATCTTTGCGGCTCGTCTCATCAACGGACAAGCCCCCCTGGTCTTTGAGGACGGTGAGCAGATGCGTGACTTCGTCAGCATTCACGACATTGTGCGGGCAAATCTTCTCGCCATGGAGCGGCCCGAATCCGATGGCGAGGTTATCAATGTAGGCTGCGGAAAACCGATCACCATTCGACGCGTCGCCGACATTCTGGCAGCGTCGCTAGGCCAGAAGATCGAGCCGGTTATCACCCAGAAATACCGCGCCGGGGACATCCGCCACTGCTACGCTGATCTTACGAAAGCGCGCAACCTTCTCGGTTACGAGCCGCAGATAACGCACGAGGAAGGGTTCCGCGAACTGGCCGGCTGGCTTGCCAAGCAGGAAGCCGAAGACAAAGCTGAGACAATGCTGAAGGAATTGAACACCTACGGCCTCACAGCATGATGCATGGCGCAGATCAGCAGTGCGGGAAGAGAGGAGCGGAAACGATGAGGAGCGGTCGATCTCGCAACATTCTCATCACGGGTGGAGCAGGTTTCATCGGGTCGAACCTGGCGGAGCGTCTGCTCGCGCAACCTGGAACGCATGTGCGCATCTTCGACAACCTGTCGCGGTCTGGGGTAACGCATAACCTGGACTGGCTTCGCTCTCATTCCAGCAAGGGGCAGCTCGAGTTTGTTAAGGGAGATATCCGCAACGCGACCGCAGTCATTGACGCGGCAAGGGATGTCTCGGAGATCTACCATCTTGCTGCGCAGGTTGCAGTAACAACATCGGTTTCAGACCCGCGCACAGACTTCGAGGTCAACGCGCTCGGGACGTTGAACGTGCTCGAAGCAGCGCGGCGTTCCGGGCGGCAACCCTTCCTCCTGTTCACCTCAACCAATAAAGTCTATGGGTCCTTGGAGTCGGTGCCGGTGATGATCGAGGACACCCGTTATCGGGCGGAGAATTCCTCCTTCCGTGGAGTAACGGAGGCTCAGCTTCTCGACTTTCACTCGCCGTATGGTTGCTCCAAAGGTTCCGCCGATCAGTATGTCCGGGACTATGCGCGCATCTATGATCTCCCGTCTGTGGTGTTTCGGATGTCCTGTATTGCAGGTCCACGGCAGTTTGGAAATGAAGACCAGGGCTGGGTCGCTCACTTTCTATACAGCGTCCTCGAAGGCAAGCCGATTACTGTGTACGGAGATGGCTTTCAGGTGCGCGACGTGCTTCACGTCTCGGATCTGATTGATGCGATGCAGGCAGCGGCCGCAAATGCATCGCGCATCTCGGGCGAGGTCTTCAACGTGGGTGGGGGGCCGGAAAGGGCGGTCTCCGTGCTTGAGATGCTCAGGGCCATCGAGCAGGAGACGGGCAGACAGCCCGATCTGCACTACAGCGACGTGCGCCCTGGAGACCAGCCGCTGTACATCTCGGATATCACGAAGCTCCTAACTACGACGGGTTGGCAACCAAGACACTCCCTCGGGCAGACGCTGGAGTCGATCCGCAGGTTCTGGCAAGCGAATCGCCAACTCGTCTCCGCACAGAGAACGCCGCACGGCAGCTCGGAGCTAATGGCGGAGGAGGTGGCTTGAGATACGCCCTGGTCAACCCACGATGGAGTTTTGAAGGGTCCACGTACTTCGGCTGTCCGGACGCGCATTTTCCCTTGGAACTACTCTCCGCGCGCGAGTTCCTGCGCGCCGCCGGGCATGATGTTTTACTGATCGATGCCAATATGGAGGGGCTCTCCGCAGACGAGGCGCGCAACAGGCTCTCCGGCTTCGGCGAAGATTTCCTCGTCATTCCAACTGCCCCTTCGTATCTCTTCTGGCGATGCCCGCAGCCGGAGCTTCGCGTCCCTGCGAGCTGGATCACAGAGCTTGCCCGGTCGTCAAAGGTTGTAGTGATAGGGCCTCACGGCTCCGTTACCCCTCTGGCCACCTTGGAAAAGACCGGCGCCGACATCGTGCTTCGCGGCGAGCCTGACCAGACGCTTCCACAGCTCAGCAGTCTTCCGTGGGAGATGATCGCCGGTTGTTGTTGGCGAGACGAAAACGGCACGGTACGAACGAGTCCCGGATTGGGCGTCACCGACATGCGCGCGCTCGGTCCTCTCGACTACACGGACTATCCGGTCGAGCGGCATGCTCATAAACACCACATCTTTCCAGGCAACGGCGCCGACCACCTCAGGCTGGGAGCCGAGGTTGAGTTCGCTCGAGGCTGCCCGTACTCCTGCACCTTCTGCAACAAGACACTCTTCCGAAATAAATTCCGCGAACGCGACCTTCCGGCGGTACTCAGGGAGATCGACGCTCTCATCGCCCGCGGTGTCGATTACATCTACTTCATTGACGAGATCTTCGGCGTAGGCAAACAGGTCCGCACCCTTCTTGAAGAGATTGCCAAGCGGCCCGTCTCAATCGGCTTCCAATCGCGCATCGACCTTTGGAGTGAAGACCTGCTTGAGCTGCTTGGACGGGCACACTGCGTCTCCTTCGAGTGCGGCGTTGAATCGATTACAGAAGAAGGCAGAGATGCAATGAACAAGAACTGCCGCCTTTCGACCGATCGCATCAGCGACCTTCTGATCTATGCCCGCCGGTATATCCCGTGGGTTCAGGCAAATCTCATCAGGACACCGGAAGACGATCCAGCACTGGTTGCGGCCTGGCAGAGTCGGCTCAAATCTGCAGGCGTCTGGGTCAGCGAACCCGTCCCCATGTTCCCCTTTCCCGGAAGCCCGCAATACGTGACTACCTTTGGCGCGCAGCCGGACGAGCAGGCCTGGGAGCGCGCTCATTCGTTCTATCTCCAACTCTTCGCGGACAAGGGCTACAGCGATATTCAGGAGCAGCACCCGCTCTCTCTCCAGGAGCTCGAATGCGTGTCCTGCTAACCACGGACACTATAGGAGGTGTCTGGACCTACACAAAGGAGCTCACGGAAGGTCTGCTGGAGCGCGGTCATGCTGTCGCTCTTGTGAGCTTCGGCCGCCCCCCATCAGACAGTCAAAGCGCGTGGTGTGGGGAGATGTACTTCCGGTACAACGAGCGATTTCTCTACGCGGCAACGGAGATTCCACTCGAGTGGATGGAGAACAACGAATCCTCGTACATCGGTGCTGAAGCTCTGCTGCTGACAATTGCGGGCGACTTCAAAGCCGACCTGCTGCACAGCAACCAATTCTGTTTCGGACGGCTGCCTGCGAGCATGCCAAGAGTGGTTGTTGCGCATAGCGATGTTCTCAGCTGGGCGGCAGCCTGCAAACCTTCCGGTCTCCCGCAATCGCCATGGCTCGATTGCTATAAGCAGCTCGTCCAGGCCGGATTGCTGGCAGCCGATGCAGTCGTCGCTCCCACTCGCTGGATGCTGCAAGCACTGGCTGGCGGCTTCGCTTTACCGTCAGAAACGCATGTGATTTCCAACGGTCGCGACGTCTTCAGCACATCCACTCACACCATGCGGCACTTGCGGGGGGTGACCGTCGGGAGGGTATGGGATAAGGCGAAAGGAATCGCTCTGCTTGAGGAGATCCAGAGCCCATTCCCTCTTTTCATAGCTGGAGAGGTGCAACACGGCAATGAGATCGCCTCAAAGTCGCTCGGCGGAGCCACGGTAATGGGGCTGCTGTCGGACGACTCCTTACTCGATCTGTTCCGCTCAAGCTCTATATATCTTGCGCTATCCATCTACGAGCCTTTCGGGCTCGCGCCGTTGGAGGCGGCGCTGTGCGGTTGCGCCGTTATCGCCCGGAACATCCCCTCTCTTCGCGAAGTCTGGGCGGACGCAGCTCTTTACTTCGAGGACGCGCACGAACTCACGGCTCTCCTCGCGAAGCTCTCGTCCTCCACCGAGCTCCTCCAGGAATTTCAGAACCGCGCTCTGCAACGCGCCCGGCAACTGAGCCGGTCGCGCATGACCGAGCTCTACGTCGAGCTCTATCGCCATCTGCTCGAACCCAACGACCCGTTGTCTTCAGGGCTCCCACCCGCCGAGGTGCTATCGCATGCCTCGTAAGCTGCGCCTCGCCTACATCGCTCATTCTCTGCGGTCCGACTGGAACAACGGCAACGCGCATTTTCTCCGCGGTCTGCTGCGTTCCATGGCTTCCCTCGGCCATAACGTGACAGTCATCGAGCCAGAGACAGAGTGGTCCATCGAAAACCTCCGAACTGAGCCGCTCGGGGAACAATCCCTCGCAGGATTCTCGAAGGAGTACACGGACCTCAGGCTCAAGACCTACACTCCTGACGAATCCGCCACCGCGTGGCTAGATCGCCTGCGAGATGTAGATGTGGTCGTCCTTCACGAATGGAACGCTCCGGAGCTTGCACGCCGGCTCGTCGACCTGCGTGACCAACTCGGTTTCAAGCTGCTCTTCCACGATACGCATCACCGCGCATCCTCTTCACCGGAACAGATACGACTCTTCCAACTGGATCGCTTCGACGGCATTGTCGCCTTTGGTCAAGCGCTCGAGCATATCTACCGCGATCGTTTCGGATTGACTCACGTCTGGACCCTGCATGAAGCAGCGGACACAAGCGTCTTCCGTCCGCTCGCGTCAGCTGCTGCAAAAACGACTGACATCGTCTGGATAGGCAATTGGGGTGACGGGGAGCGCTCTGCCGAAATCCGCGACTTCCTCGTCGACCCATTGTCGGAGCTGCCCGGAACACGCGCGACGATCTACGGCGTACGCTATCCGGCCGATGGTCTCGAGGCTCTTGAGCGGTGCAGGCATTCAGTATGGAGGGTATCTTCCGAATCTATGCGCACCTCTGGTCTACGCTTCAGCACGTTTGACTGTGCACATCCCGCGCCAGCAGTATGCCTCCGCGATGGCGGGAATACCGACGATTCGTGTCTTCGAAGCACTCGCCTGCGGTATTCCTCTGATCTCTGCGCCTTGGCAGGATGTAGAAAACCTCTTTCGCGCGGGTGACCTCCGGTTCGTAAATGACGGGGCAGAGATGGCAGCCTGCATGCAAACGTTTCTGCGTGATCCCGCCGCTGCTCAGGACCAGGCAAGCCGCGGCCTCGAGACCGTGCTGAGCCGGCATACCTGCCATCATCGCGCAGAGCAACTGACTTCTATTTGTGAGGAGCTCCTCTCGTGAAGATCTTCGCCTTCGGCTCCAGCATCGTCTCGTCCTACTGGAACGGCGCTGCGACGTACTACCGCGGCTGTTACAAATACCTTGAGCGACTCGGTCACACCATCAGCTTCGCTGAGCCGGACGCTTATGGCCGCCAGCAGCATCGCGACTCCGACGATTTCTCCTACGTCGAGTCACTGGTCTACCAGCCCGGTACAGGCATGGATGCGATGCTGGCCCGCGCCGCATCCGCGGACGTCATCGTCAAACACAGCGGCATTGGCGTCGACGACAAGGCGCTCGAACGCCGCATCCTTGAGCTCCAATCCAGCTGCGCCATCACCTTCTGGGACGTCGATGCGCCCGCCACGATTGCACGGATGCATGCCGACCCGGGCGATGCCTTCCGCACCTCCATGCCGCAGTACGACGCCGTTCTCACATATGGCGGCGGCCCGTGGTGCCGCGAGCAGTACCTGGCGCTCGGCGCCCGCGCTTACTTCAGCATGTACAACGGGCTCGACCCTGAGACGCACCACCCGGTGCCCGCCAGATCCCGCGCTCGCCTGCGACGTTGCGTTCCTCGGGAATCGCCTTCCCGATCGCGAGGCACGCGTCGAAGCAATTGTTTCTTCGCGCCGCCGAATTGGCCCCAGCTAAGCAGTTTCTGCTGGGAGGAGAGGGTTGGGGCGACAAGCAGATGCCCAGCAATGTCCGTTGGATCGGACACGTCCCGACGGCGGAGCACAATCGCGTCAACTGCTCCGCCGGCATGGTGATGAATATCAACAGGGCGTCGATGGCTCAGTCCGGCTTCTCTCCGCCGACGCGCGTCTTCGAAGTTGCAGGCGCCGGCACGTGCCTTCTCTGTGACGACTGGCCTGGCATAGACGATTGCTTCATCCCAGGCAAGGAGATCCTCGTTGTGCGGACGGCGCAGGATGTCGTTGACGCTCTCGATACATTCGACAGTGCGGAACGAAGACAGATTGGCAGCGCCTTCCATACGCGTGCGCTTCGCGACCATACCTACGCGCAACGTGCCGCGCAGGCGGAAGCAGCGTTCGCGTTCTGCCTCTCTTCCCGGCTTGCAGGAGCAGTCCGCCGGTGAAGATCGTTCTGTACGGCCTTACGATCACGTCGTCCTGGGGAAACGGCCATGCGACAACATACCGTTCGCTGTGCAAGGCGCTGGCCCGCCGCGGACACCAGATCCACTTTGTGGAAAAGGACGTCGAATGGTATCGCAGCAATCGCGATCTTCCTGACCCAGATTTCTGCACCGTACATCTTTACGAAAGCTGGTCTGACGAACGGCATCTCCTTCTGGGTCTCGCCTCGGACGCTGACGTCATCGTCATCGGTTCCTATTTTCCGGACGCAATCTCCGCTACGCGCGAGCTGCTTGAACGCAAGCACTGTCCCATACTCTTCTATGACATTGACACGCCGATCACCCTCGCGCAGCTCCGCTCCGCAGGCTCCACGGACTATCTAGATTCCAGCCTGATCCCTGAGTTCGACGCATACCTCAGCTTCACCGGCGGCCCTGCTCTGCTTGAGCTCGAGCAAAGGTTCGGCTCCCCGCGTGCCGTTGCTTTCTTCTGCTCTGTCGATCCCGATCTCTACCATCCAGCCCCGTCCCGATCCGAGTTCTGCTGCGATCTCAGCTACCTCGGAACCTACGCCGCAGACCGCCAGCCTAAGTTGGCCGCGCTGCTGGACGATACCGCGGCTACATTGCCGCAGATGCGCTTCCTCGTCGCAGGCCCGCAATATCCTGCCCAGCTCACGTGGCAGCCCAATGTCCGCCGCCTGGTCCATGTCTCCCCACCCGACCACCCGGCCTTTTACTCGTCGTCGCGTTTCACTCTTAATCTCACTCGGGACGATATGGTCAGGGCCGGGTACTCGCCCTCGGTGCGCCTCTTCGAGGCGTCGGCCTGTGGCGCTGCGATCCTCTCGGATGCATGGCCAGACCTCGACCAGTTTCTCGAGCCCGGCAGCGAAATTCTCCTTCCCCGCGATTCCGTCGAAGTCTCGAGCATCCTTCGGGATATGACCAACGAAGAAAGCAGGCGCATCGGTATGCGCGCTCGCGACCGCATACTCTCCCAACACACGGCCGAACACCGCGCCATCGAGTTCGAAGAGATCGTCGCCGCCTGCGCAATCTGACCGCGCTATGCCGGTGTTAGTTCG
This sequence comes from uncultured Acidobacteriaceae bacterium, assembly GCA_963778445.1. Classification (GTDB taxonomy): domain Bacteria; phylum Acidobacteriota; class Terriglobia; order Terriglobales; family Acidobacteriaceae; genus Edaphobacter. The sequence goes on from CAVZUG010000003.1 coordinate 387,735, forward strand.
CTCAAGGAACGTAAGCACCAATCCGGCTGCTGCACGAACAATTCATCGAAGCTATAGATTCCCGTAGCCACCGCGATCACATGGAGACCATTAGCGCGCGCCGCTTTCACATCCTCCGGTGTATCCCCGACGACGCAGACCGAAGCTTCCGTTCCGGCCAATGCGCGTGCCTTCCCCAGCGCTGCGCTAAACACGTCCCGGCGGTATTCATACTTATCGCTATACCCGCCGAAATCGAAGCGCTCCAGCAGTCCGCAATGTGTCAATTTCAGCCGGCCAATGCCTTCCAGATTCCCCGTAGCCACGCCAAGCACCGCCCCTTCTCACGCAGATGTTGGAGCACAGCAGGTACAGACGGAAGCACGGTCACGCACAGGTCCGATCTCCGTTCCTCGACGAAGCGGCACATCGCCTCACGCGTCGCGCTCAGGTGAGGACGCCAGAACTCCTCAGCAACACCAGCCAGAGCGAGAGCATCCCGCAAAATGCCGACATCGGTGTTCCCATGCGCGGTCACGCCATCTAGGTTTACCGGCCGGCCAGCCAGCGAGCTTAAGCGCCTCGCAGAATGCGAAATAGTGCACCGCATCCGTGCAGTGCAACAGTGTTCCGTCGATGTCGAAGAGGTAAGCGTCGTATTCATCCCATCGCCGGCGGAGCGTTGGTGTTTTGGCTCCCATCACCGCACCGCCTCTCGCACTACCGCCCTACTGGTCCTGCTTTGCAAGGCCGCTTCCACCCTCTGCAGCACGCCCTTCCAATCTCCGGCTCTAGCTTGTCGGAACAATCTGGCCTCCGGGTACCACGGGCGAGTCATCCCGGTCCGTCATCCAGCGCCAGTCCGCCGTATCCTGCAGCAGCACCCAGGCCGGCTTTCCCATGCGCTCCAGCCATGTGCACCGCCAAAGTATCCACCTGATAACAAGATCGAGATTTGCGATAACAGCAGCAAGAGCCGGTAAACCGTCTCCGCAGACTGCCGCGTCGCGCATCCGTCCGCTCTCGATTAAGGCCGCCGCATCTCCACTCGCCTCGGTTCCTTGAAGACTCCAGAATTCCGCGCATTCGTTCAACACAAGCGATCCCATGAGTACGGCCGGAATCGATCGCTCGCGATTCCATTCACCGGCCGCCCACACCAGACCGACTCTCGGCTTCCCCGAAGACCCCATCGCCTCCGCTGCACGCCTCACAATGTCATCCGGCACACGAAGATAGCTTGTCAGGATAGGGAGGTCCGCCTCCGTGCTGCGGAAGATATACGGCAGCTCCGTCACCTCCACCTGAACATCCCACACAGGTGGATTGGCCGGCGCTCCGGCTCCCCACGTCACCACGTCACCCACCCCGTCCAGCATCGGAGCCAGGGGCAACAGCCGCGGGGGCACCTCCAGCACGACGTCGATTCGCAAGCGTATTCAGTTGCGGAAGGTAGCGAAGGAATTGAATCGCATCGCCATACCCATGCAGGCATCGCACGATGACGCTCTTCCCCGTTTAGATCCTCACCCATCCAGAACCGGTGGGGATCGGGGCCGCCCCGTTCCCGTATCGCGTCGCTCTCTCGCCATGCGACTTCAAATCTCCCGGACAGCATCGCCGCCATCCACCTGCCGGCGGAACACCGATCCTTGTCAACGCCCAGCATCTCCGCTCCGTCGAATGCGGCCAACGCCTCTGTGAGCCGCCGCTGCTCCAACAGACGTTCCGCCTTCCATATCTGCGCAGCGGGTGTGATGCTGGGCACGACCGAATTCAAGCCTGATCCCCTTCAGCCGCGGTCGCCGGGTAGACGCAATGGGGTCCATCGGGTGGGATCTCGACCTGCCGCCAGCGGCAGACATACACCTCTTCCTCCGGCTGCGCTTCGATCTCGAAGCCCGACGACCGGAGCATCGCCTCCACGCATGCCCGGTTCGGCACCCACCAGTTTGTCTCGTCGTGTGCATAACGGTGCTCGATGAAGTGCATCTTCGGATATCCGGCTTCCTCGAAAGGCGCGGGCGCATTGAAGTCGTAATCTTCTGCGACGTCGGCGATCTCCCGGCTTCCGCGCTGCATGCTCTGAAACAGCATCATGTCTTTTGCGACGTGCTCATGAATGAGATCGAGCGCGAGCAGTGGATGCCGCAGGTGGTAAAGCACACCCATAAAGATCACCAGATCGAACTTTTCCCCGAGCGATGCAACATCCCAGACCGCGCAGTCGCGCGAAATTCAACATCAAGATCCGCTCACCTCCGCAGCGAACCGTGCCTGCCGCAGGTAATGTTCGTCCGTATCGATGCCCAGCACCCGGGCCGCTCCGCGGCGCTTCATCTCAAATGAGTAAAAACCCGCATTGCAGCCGATGTCGAGCACACTCCATCCGCTCAGATCCGCTGGTAAAGCATCGTGAAAGCGCTCAAATTTCACCTGCGGGTAGTCACCCAGAAAGTGTCGCGGAGCCGTCTGTACGTCCGCCAAACTTCAGGTTGTGGAACCAGGGGCCCAGTTCCGTGATGCGATGCTCCAGGTTCCTCGCTGCTGCCGTTCACCACGTGCAGCGATTGCATGCTCATCGATTTCCTTTCTCTCTGCGGCATTTCCCGCCAGCTCCACTGTCGCCTTTCGCCTCCAGCAGACGGATCGCCGACGGTATCCATGAAGCGTTCCAACGTCGACATAAGCCTCGCCCGCACGCACACCGACGGCGCGTCCGCCCTGAGCGATCCAGGCATTAACCAGCGTCCCGAGATACTCGTCGCCGCGTTCCGGCACGACACCAGAGCGTGTGCAGAGCATGGAAGACATCCCCCGGCATCTTGATCGCACCCCAGATCCAATTCGATGCGCACCAGTCTTCTTGACCTCAATCTCAGCCACCGAGCCGTCCTCATCTGTCACAACAGCATCGAACAGCTCCGGATGATCCACCGGAAACAACAAAAATGAAAGCACGTCTTCAGGCAGATCGCAGAAGCCATTCTCCGGCGACCAGATCGTATCTGGCAGACCGATCAGCACCGATTCATCCCGCCGTACCAGCGGAAGCGCACGAAAGACAGCGTCGCAAAGACCGCCTGGCTTCGGCTGCACAACGTAAGCAATGTCCGCTCCCCAAAGCCGCGAACCATAGTATTCCAGGATGTCGGTCTTCCCTGGCGAGATCACAAAACACAGTTTGTCCGCTCCGCCGCGAATCATGCGCTCGACAAGGTACTCGCTGATGGCGCGCGGGCGCTCCTTCCCATCCTCCACGCGGCTGCCTACCGGCAGCAGTTCCTTTGAGAAAGCCAGCGGCTGGATCCGGCTGCCCTCACCCGCCGCTGGAATGATGCCCCACATGCCCGGTCGTTCGTTCAACGTCTAAGCCATCGCTTCCTGGCCGCTCGCGTGACGGACCGACTCGCACAAATGTTCCAACTCCACGATCCGCCGGTCGCCGGTATGCTCCGCTAACGTTCGCTCCCTCGCAGCACGCGCCATCTGATGCAACTCCGTATCCGGCAAGGCCAGCCCCTCAAGTACGTCTTCCGACGTGTTGACGGGAAGGATCTCACGTCCAGGCTCAAAAAACGTCTCCAATCCTTCCCACCAATCCGTCATCAAAGGTACTCCGCAAGCCGCGGCTTCAAACAAACGCCCCGACGGGCAGTATCCGTAAGCGGCCATGGCCCGTCTCGTCACGTTGAGCGTTGCCTTGCCCGAACAGAAGAACGCCGGGTGCAGCGCGGTGGAAGATGCCTTACAAAGCCGATATTTTTGGTCCACGGAAACTCCGCTGGATACTGCGCGCCACCGATCAGAAAGCGCGACTGCGGCATCTGTCGCGCGGGCTCGAGAAAAAGTTCGTTCACACCATCCTGCCTGTCGACTGCGTAGGTGCCAAGGTAAGAGAGCGTCGCCCGGAAGTCTTCCATCGCCTCCACCGGAAAGTGTGTCTCGGGGTCCACGGAACCGTAGAGCGGCGCCACCACGCGCGCGCCGAGGCGGCTCCTCAACTCTTCGAGCGCGCGCCCACCCGTGAAGCTCAGCACCAGGTCGAACGCTCCCAAACCATACGACGGAAGATAATCGACTACCTTTCCGGTGCGCAGACCATCCAGCGTCACTGGCGTGTCCAGATCGTAGAACGCCTTCACCTCGGCTTTCGATTCCAGAATGAGATCGCACGCCCTCGGCCCATCCGCGCAATAGCTTGTACACAAGGCGACATCCGCCGCATCGAGATCACGCGCCGCCTCAGCACGCACATCGTCCAGCGATCCGTAAAGGCAAAGCCGACCGCCTGGGGGAAGCTCCCACAGATCCCGGGTATTGGCGTAATACGGCACATCCCGTTCGTAGAAACTAACCGTGTGGCCTCGTCGCAACATGGCATTGACCAGCGACCGCCACAGCGTCGCATGCCCATTGCCCCAGGAGGACGAGATGCTCAGACCAAAGATGACAAGATGCACGTCACCTCCTGAGCTCCCAGGCGATGAGGTCGCGCCGACCCGATGAGCACGCTGACACTAATTTTTCAAAGTCGAGCACAGATCCGGTTTGATGGAACTGTTCGTTCGCGGGTTGGACAAGGACGCTACGAAGCTGTCGCCCTGTGCCCGATCGGGTAACGCTCGCCTGAACCTTGGTGGCATACTCCATGTCTGATACGATTCGACTCGCGAAGCCTCCGCCCAAACTGGCTCGGGCCCAAAAACGCTCTCCCGAGGTGTCGACAGCCCAATGCCACTGAAGCGAATTGCCGCTGCAATGCTCTTGTCCAGCCTCCCGTGCTGGATGCCTGCCCAGGCCCAGTCAGCGAAGTCTCTGCCCTACCAGGATCCTTCCCTCCCTGTGCAGCAGCGTGTCGACGACCTCGTCTCCCGCATGACACTCGAAGAGAAGGTCTCGCAGATGATCAACACCTCGGTCGCAATTCCCCGCCTGGGTGTCCCCGCCTATGACTGGTGGAACGAGGGGCTGCACGGCATCGCTCGCTCCGGCTACGCCACCATGTTTCCGCAAGCCATCGGGATGGCGGCAACCTGGGACACTCCTCTCATCGGGCGTATCGCCACCACCATCTCTACAGAGGCGCGCGCCAAGAACAACGACGCTCTTCGGCACGACATCCACTCCATCTACTTCGGCTTGACGATCTGGTCGCCAAACATAAACATCTTTCGCGATCCTCGCTGGGGACGCGGCCAGGAAACCTACGGCGAAGATCCTTACCTGACCAGCCGCCTCGGCGTTTCCTTCGTCAAGGGCCTGCAAGGGGACGACCCCACCTACTTCAAGGTCATCGCCACGCCCAAGCACTATGCCGTGCACAGCGGCCCCGAGTCCGAGCGCCACCGCTTCAACGTCCAGCCTTCTCCGCACGATCTCTGGGATACCTACCTCCCCGCCTTCCGCGCCACCATCACCGAGGGAAAAGCAGACTCCATCATGTGCGCCTATAACGCCATCGACAAAGCTCCCGCCTGCGCCAGCAAAGAATTGCTGCAGACAATTCTTCGCGGGGACTGGGGCTTCAACGGCTATGTCACCTCTGATTGCGGCGCCGTCGATGATTTCTTCGAGAAGAACGGCCATGGCTATTCCCCGGACGCCGAGACAGCATCAACAGCAGCCATCCGTGCTGGAACCGACACCAACTGCGGCACGACCTATCGCACTCTCACCAGCGCCGTGAAACAGGGTCTGATTCAGGAGTCGGAGATCGATGTTTCGCTCAAGCGGCTGTTTACGGCACGTTTCCGGCTCGGCCTCTTCGATCCCGCCAGCGAAAGTGCCGTACGCCAGCATTCCCTTCTCGGAAGTCGACTCGCCCACGCACCAGGCGCTCGCTCTCGAAGCAGCGAACAAGGCCATGGTTCTGCTCAAGAACAATGACAGCTTTCTCCCTCTGAAACCCGGCGTCCGCAATATTGCTGTCATCGGTCCTAATGCCGCGGCCCTCTCCGCGATCGAGGGCAACTACAACGCAATCCCAAGGGACCCGGTCTTTCCCGTGGACGGCATCGCGGCCGAGTTCCCGAAAGCCACGATCCTCTATGCGCAGGGATCCCCCTATGCAGAAGGCGTGGCTCTACCCGTTCCGCGCACCATGTTTCATCCCGGCGAAACCGCCACCGGCGACGGTCTCAAAGCCGAGTACTTCGCCAGCGACGACTTTAACGGGCAACCCGTCCTAAGCCGGATCGATAAGCAGATCGACTTCGACTGGGACGCCGCCAGTCCGGTGCCCGGAGCGCCCGCGGACCACTTCGCCGTTCGCTGGACCGGCACGATTCACGCTCCCGAAGCCGGCGACTACGACTTCACCGTTCGCCTCACGCACTGTTACCCCTGCAACGATCACGAGAAGTTCGCGGTCTTTTTCGACGGCAAGCCGGTCACCGATTTTGGAACCTCTCCCGATCACTTCTCTCGCAGCAGCAACACTCCGCACTTCAAGCTGAACTTCACCGATACGAAGCCGCACGAATTCAAGGTGGAATATCTGCACAAGGCCCCGCTCTTTGGCGCGGGCATCTCGCTCGATTGGATCCCCAAGGCCGGCTACCTGCAGAAGGAGGCCGTTGAAGCGGCTCAGAAATCAGACGTGGTGCTCGCCTTTGTCGGCCTCTCCCCCGAGCTCGAGGGCGAGGAGATGCCAATACACGTCGAGGGCTTCTCCGGCGGAGACCGCACCGATATCAAACTTCCCGCTGCGCAACAAAGCCTTCTCGAAGCGGTCGCCGCGACTGGCAAGCCGCTCGTCGTCGTTCTCCTCAACGGCAGTGCTCTTTCCGTGAATTGGGCACAGGAGCACGCAAAGGCGATCCTCGAAGCGTGGTACCCAGGCCAGGCCGGCGGAACCGCCATCGCGCAGACCCTCAGCGGAAAGAACAACCCCGCTGGCCGGCTACCCGTCACCTTCTACAGTTCGCTCGATCAACTCCCGGCCTTCGAGGACTACGCCATGGCGGGCCGGACATACCGCTACTTCAAAGGCAAGCCCCTGTACGGGTTTGGATTCGGGCTCAGCTATACCACCTTCACCTACTCCGGCCTGAAGCTCTCCACATCCACCCTCCAAGCCGGCAATCCTCTCACCGTTGAGGCCGACGTAAAAAACACCGGAACCCGCGCCGGCGATGAGGTTGCAGAGCTGTACCTCACTCCGCCGCAGACATCCGTCTCTCCCTCGCTCGCACTCGATGGCTTTACCCGCATCCGCCTCGCTCCCGGAGAGACGAAGCATGTGAGCTTCACACTCGATCCCCGCACACTCTCCCAGGTGGACGAAAAGGGTGTTCGAGCCGTCAGGCCAGGAAGCTACCGCATCGCAGTAGGAGGAGCACAGCCCGGCGAAGCCTCGACGGCAAACACCGCAAGTTTTACCGTTAGCGGAACGCAGGAGCTGCCACACTGAGCATCGGTCACAGTGCTTGCTAAGCCGCTATGCACCCCGGACGACAAAGCGCGTCACGAGGGCTGCTCCTGATGACGCGCTAAACTTAGCTGTGGCCTCGACTGCAACCTCGTCCTCGAATTCACACGGCCAGGCGCTTCAAAGCCCCAGCCTGCTCGCGGACTACGCCACCCTCTTCAAGCTGCGCGTCTCGATCATGGTCATCATCACGGCAGCAGCCGGATTTTATCTAGGTTCACTGCGCAGCGGCATCAGCCCCTTCCAAGCGGGTCTGGTCAAAGCTCTTCTGGGTATCGCCGCCGTCACCTGCGGCTCCTCTGCTCTCAATCAGGCGCTCGAACGCCGCTCCGATGCCCACATGCGCCGCACCGCAAACCGGCCCATGGCCGCGCATCGCATCTCCTTCGCTCACGGTCTGCTCGTCGGCTTCGCCGCCACTTTCCTTGGCACCATCTATCTGGCGCACGTCACCAACCTGCTCACCGGCACACTCACCCTGCTCACCGCAGCCGGGTACGTCGGCATCTACACGCCACTCAAGCGGATCACCACGCTCAATACTTTTATCGGCGCGTTCCCCGGAGCCCTACCACCCCTGATCGGCTGGACGGCTGCCCGTGGCTTGATCGAGTGGCCCGGTGTCGCACTCTTCGCCATCCTCTTCGTCTGGCAGTTCCCCCATTTCATGGCGATCGGCTGGCTCTACCGCGACGACTACCGCGACGGCGGTATTCGCGTCACTGCCACCCAGCTCCCCGTGGAAGATGCCGCCCGCTCCACCGTCATCCAATCCCTCTTCTACGCCGTCCTCATGATCCCCGTCAGCCTCTGGCCCACGGCTCTCGGCATCACGGGTCTTCCGTACGCAGTCGTCGCCTCGATTCTCGGCCTTGGCTATCTCTGGTACACCATTCGCTTCGCCTCCATCCTGCGCGATCCGTCATCCGCCGGATCCCGCATATTAGCCCGCAACCTGCTGAAGGCATCGGTCATCTATCTCCCTCTCCTGCTCGCCGCCATGATCGTCAACGCTCGCGGCCGGGTGCTTCTCTTGAGCAGCCAGGATCCCCGCTCTGCACCCTTGCTTACGCACTCGATTGAATCGTCCCCCTGCGTCACCCGTCCTTTCTGCACTTTAGAATGAAGAAAACTGCCATGCCTACCCTGACCAGACCTGCCACAGCCTCTTACCGCACCCCTTTACATATCGTGGTCGGGCTCGTTGCGGTCAGCGCTCTTGCCTCACTCTTCCTTGCCTGGCTCGTCTACTTTCACGCGCCAACCGACGTCGCCGGAACCCACCTCACCTTTCTTCCGGCGCTAAACGCCGTTCTCAACACCTGCTGCACCGTTGCGCTGCTCTTCGGTCTCTATTTCATTCGCCGGCGCCAGATTACCGCACACCGCAACAGCATGTTCACCGCGTTCATCTTCTCCAGCCTGTTCCTCGTCGCCTACATCACCAATCACGCCATGCACGGAGACATGCGCTTCCTCGGCCAGGGAGCCATTCGCCCGGTGTATTTCGCTCTGCTCATCTCGCATATTCTTTTATCGGTCGTTGCCCTTCCGCTGATCCTCATCACCTTCTATCTCTCTCTCAGCGGCCGCTTCCCGCTTCATCGCAGAATCGCCCGGTACACCTACCCCATATGGCTCTACGTCTCTGTCACAGGCGTGGTGGTCTACGCCATGCTTGCGGTGTTCCGCTAGAAAGACCCTCCGCCCCAGAATGCAGCCAGACACTCGCAAACTTCTTCGCACCGGCATCGCCATCTTTTCAACGGGAGTCCTCGCCGCCGTCTCGATCACTCTCTTCTTCGGCGGAATCACCCGCCACCAGGGCCCCCACACCAACTCCGGCTGGCTTGCCCTCATGCTTGCCATGGGATGCCTCCCAACCGGCACTCTCACCCTCGCCCTCGCTCTGCTCAAGCTAGTCGGCGATCGCAAGCGTCGCACTTGACCTCACCTCTTCGCTTGAACGCTTTCACTCTCGTCGGAAGCGCCCGGCCGATTCAGCCAGCTCACCGAAGCAAACGCACCCAGCCACGACCCCAACGCCGCAAAACACACGTAGATCCAGTTCCGCGTGTAGCTGATAACCGCAAACGCGGACAGCAGATACCACAGGCTGCTCCAGGTCGCTGCACGAACACGCAGCCGCGATGCCACCGCCGCGCTGAACAGCACATACACGGCGTCAGTCGCGGCTGTCGAAGCCACGACGCCCAGCGCCAGCAATGGTTCGATTCTTGTCACGCGATACCTGCCCGTACAATCAATTCGCGCTCAGCTCTGCCGGCCGAACGCCTTCAGGTGCCGCAACATCGTAACAGGGTACGGACGTCCGCCCGCTGACCGTCGGCAAACCCGAGTCCGCATCGAGCGCCTGTCCTCGTCTGGTATCCTCAACCTCTAGAAATCTGCTCCGGAAAGCGACCAAATGGCAAAGGGTGTCAACAAAGTCTTCCTCCTCGGTAATGTCGGCAAAGACCCCGAAATTCGTGCAACCCAGGGCGGCATGACCATCGCCAGCTTCACCCTCGCCACCGCCGATCGTCAGAAAGGCCAGGACGGCCAGTGGACCGATAGGACGGAGTGGCACAATCTCGTCGCCTTCCAGCGCACCGCCGAAATCGTCCGCGACTACGTCAAAAAAGGTACGCAGATCTTTGTCGAAGGCAAGATTCAAAGCCGCTCCTGGGACGACAAAGAGTCTGGCCAGAAGCGCTACAAAACCGAGATCCTCGTCAATGAACTCTCGCTTCTCGGCGGCGGAGGAGGCCGCGGCAGCGGCGGTGAAGAAGGCGCCTCCAGAGGCTCAGGCGGCTACTCCAGATCCAGCACCGCCAGCTACGATCCCGGATCTCAGCAGCGTCAGCCTGCAAGCGCTCCCGACTACGGGGACACCGGCATCACCGACGACGACATTCCCTTCTAGATCTACGTCTGCTCCTCCTTGTACCCGCCGCTCGAGCAGCTCATTCGAGCGGCGGTTTGCCGTAGAGAGGGTCGCCCACGCAAAATACACCGATGCGCCTCACCGCTCTCCTATCGCTTCTGATCCCGATAGCCTCCGCAGCACAGCAATCTCATACCCTCGACCTCCCCGCCTTCGCAGCGAAGCCCGCCCGGCAGATCACACTCACCCTCCCCCATGATCTTGCGATCAACATCGCCGCCTCTGGCCTCCACTGCCCGCGATTCTTCGCCATAGCTCCCGACAACCGCATCTTTGTCGCCGACCTCTACAACCGCAGCGATAACACCAGGGGCGCGCTTTACATTCTCGACGGCTGGAACTCCCAGACCCGCACCTTCGCCCGGGTAATCCCCTACCTCCAGAACCTCCGCAACCCGAACAACATCGCCTTCTACACCGACCCGGCTGGCCAGACCTGGCTCTACACCGCTCTCACCGACAAGTTGATTCGGTTCCGCTACCATGCCGGAGACACCCAACCGAGTTCGCCCCCCGAGGTCCTCGCCCACTTTCCCGACTACGGTCTCGGCTACAAGTACGGCGGCTGGCATCTCACGCGCACCGTCGCATTCGCGAAGCTTCATGGCGCAACTCGCCTGTATGTCACCGTGGGTTCGTCCTGCAATGCCTGCCGGGAGAAGGAGGCGATCCGCGCCACGCTCTCTGTGATGAACCCGGACGGCAGCGATCAACACATCGTCGCCCAGGGCCTGCGTAACGCCGTCGACCTCCATTACGTCCCGCAGATCGATGGTGGCGCTCTCTTCGCGACCAACATGGGCGCCGACCACCTCGGCGATCACTCTCCGGAAGACACGTTCCTTGAACTCGACTCGAATGCCCATCCTGGCCCCGCAAACAACCCCGCGGAACCCGCAAACTATGGCTGGCCAACCTGCTATTTCCTGGGCGGTACATCCCACCCCGACCCCATCGTCTCCAATCCGCAGCCCGGACAACACATCCTCAACGCGCAGCCTGGACCACCACCGCCGCAGTTCGACTGCAGCAAGGTCTCTCCCGCATACACAACCTTTCTCGCCCACAGCTCTCCTCTGGGGCTTGAGTACTTCGGCAGAGACAACAAGCTGCTCGCTGATAGCTTCCTGGTCGCTCTCCACGGCCCCAGCCATGCCCGCATCGGAACCGGATATCGCGTTGTGCGGTTCTCTCCAACCGATCGTCGCCCGCAGAACCTGATCCTCGGCTTTCTCGTCCAGCAGAACGGCCGCACAACCGTTAAGGGACGTCCCTGCGGTCTGCTACGCATAGGCCCTGACAGCCTCCTGCTGACCGACGATCTCAACGGAGTCATCTACTCCATTCATCCATCGGGCGTCTAGTCCACCCTGCATGGTTCGATTCGCGGGCGAGCCCTGCGCATCACAGGAGGGGATACCCTGTTTTCAGCTGGCAGCGCGCACACCTGCCGAACTCGGAGCTCTATGCACTCCCTTCCACTCACGCTGCTTGAAAGCTCCTCACCCCATCAGTCCACTCTGAGCCTCGTAGCAATTCTCTCGCTGGGATTCTTCCTCGGCATGCGCCACGCTACAGATGCTGATCATGTCGTCGCGGTCTCGACCATTGTCACGCGCGAACGCCGCCTCTCAAGCGCAGCGCTCATCGGTGCACTCTGGGGCGCTGGCCACACCCTGACCATCCTCGCCGTGGGTGCCGGCATCATCCTGTTCACACTGGTGATTCCAACCCGGCTCGGCCTCACGATGGAGTTCTCCGTTGGCGTCATGCTGGTTCTCCTCGGTATTCTTAATCTCCGCGGCTTCCGGAAGCAGGTCTCCGGCTTGACCTCCACGAGAGAACACCCTGACGCCTATGACGCCGGCCACGATCATTCAGACGGAGAATCAGTCAGCCACAATCACGGTCCCATCTCCGCTCTCGATCGAACCTGGGGTCGATGGAGCGTTTATCAATGGTGTCGACCACTCATAGTAGGTCTGGTCCACGGCCTCGCGGGCTCGGCTGCAGTCGCGCTTCTTGTTCTCACCACCTTGCATAACACCCGCTGGGCGGTCGCCTACCTGCTCGTGTTTGGCGTCGGTACCATCGCCGGCATGATGGTGATCACCCTCGCGCTGGCCTCGGCACTGCACTTTACCAGCGCCCGGTCCGCGTGGCTCAACCGGTATCTGGGCACCGTGGCGGGAGCCATCAGTCTGGCCTTCGGACTGTTTATCGTCTATCAGATGGGCTTCGTTCACGGTCTGTTTACCCCCCATCCCACCTGGACACCGCAGTAGCGTCCTCCCGCAACACCCGCAGCCTTGCGCCATCCTCTCCCGTCGCAGTCCCCACTTTACGCATCCAACTCCACGTTGACATCCCGTTTGCGAGTTCCACGATCTCGCCGAGTTGCCTCCCGAACAACCACCAGGAGACACAATCCACATCGAATGAAATCTCCCTTTGCAAGCTTCTTTGCGGGCGGCTTTGAGTGCGCGACGCACCGCCGTCTCGACCGTCAGCAGATTGATGTCATCGATCGCACGGGCCACGACCTCCACGCCGCCGCAGACTATCGCCTCCTCCAACAGGCTAAGATCTTCACCGTGCGCGACGGCCTTCGCTGGCACCTGATCGAAGCAAAGCCCGGCACCTATCAGTGGTCCAGTTTTCTGCCCATGTTGCAGGCAAGCATCGATACGGGCACCCAGGTCATCTGGGACCTCTGCCATTGGGGACTTCCACCGGATATAGATATCTTCTCGCAGCAGTTCATCGATCGCTTTGCTGCATTTGCGCATGCCGCGGCGACGGTCGTGAAAGAACACAGCGATGCTGTCCCGTTCTACTGTCCCATCAATGAGATCTCTTTTTGGTCTTGGGTCGGCGGCGATGTCGCAGCCTTTTACCCCCATGTCGAACATCGGGGAACGGAGCTGAAGCAGCAGCTCGTTCGAGCCTCCCTGGCGGCCATTCAAGCCATACGCACCGTGGACCCGCGCTCTCGTTTCGTTCAGCCGGAGCCGATCATCAACATCGTTGCCGATCCGCAGAAGCCGCAGGAGTGCGCCGCCGCGGAACGTCACACCGCAGCCCAATACGATGCCTGGACCTGGCTCTCCGAAAGTGGGCCACCAGGCGAATCCGGTCTCGACATCCTTGGAATCAACTACTACTGGAACAATCAGTGGGTACACCAGGGGGAGCGAGCGTCCCTCGGTCACCTGCAGCATCGCCCATTGCACCAGATGCTCATCGAAGTCTGGAACCGCTACAAGCGCCCGATCTTCATCAGCGAGACCGGTGCGGAAAGCGGCGCAGGTCCCGGCTGGCTCGGATACATCTGCGCAGAGGTCCGTCAGGCGCAACGGCACGGCGTTGACATCGTCGGCCTCTGTTTCTACCCGGTGATGGACTACCCCGGTTGGGATGACGACCGGCACTGCCCCTGCGGGCTTATCCAGGTTGACGAGCTATGGAATGTACGCCACCTGCGAGACGACCTCACGGCGGAGCTCCGAAACCAGCAGCACCTCTTCTCAGAGATCGGCTGATCCCTCCGACCACCCCGGGGCCCCGGCTCCTACCATCGCAAGCAATCGCTCGTTCGCCCAGATACGCTCTCCGCCCACTCGCTCCGCGGCACTCGCTATACGCTCGACAGACGCGTCATCCAGCACCGAGCAGTAGATCTCCACCAGCTTGCGCTTCGATGCAAATGGCGATGCGCCTGTAGAGCAGACCATCGGCGTCAGAGACACTCCGGTCTCTCGCTCAATATCGAGCCGCAACCTTTCCCCTTCGCTCTCCGCACCTTCAAGAGAACCGTAGGGCATATCTTCATAAAAGCCGCACGCCAGCCTGGATGCGAAACCAAGAGCAGCCGCTCTCGACGTGCTATGATCAACATGCGAGCCAATACCAAGCGGCAGTAATAGAACATCCACCTTATCTGGTCCCATGCGCTTTTCGAGCGCGGCAGCAATCTTTGCTATAGCCGGGTCCTCATCGCTTACAGCACGCCCGTATACATCCTGCTCCGCGCACCGTAGACGAATCGGCGCGTCTTTCAGCCGCAGATCCAATATCTCTGCGCTGGGCATCTTACGCAGAAACACACCGTCTTCTTTCGCTCGCATCGCTGACACATAAGACATCCGGTCGTTCGGATGAACCGTATCGGCATCGGAGTACGGAGCATATGCGCTTCGCGTAAAGCAATTTATTAAACGTATCTTGTGCCCGGCGCGTGCCCATCGCACAAGCGTCAGCCCCATGGCAAAGCATGCGTCACCACGGTGCGCACAAATGATGCTGATCTTCAATAGACGTCTTCCATACCTGGCATCTTCGCATGTGCTCGGCAGTCGATGTGCGTTCAACATTTGATGCAGGCAAACGCTTTATAGCCGTTTCGCATCCAGCAGCTTGCGCTCAGACTACGGGCACCCAACGTGTTTGCGCATTTTCACATCTATCAACGTATAGAACCTTTACCGACATGGTTCTATCGACACAAAATTCAGTGCCAGGGAACTCCCTTTGCAGACACGCGACTCCATTCCAAGCTCCAAACCCTCCGTTGGCAGATTCAAGTCTCCTGCCGGATCGACCGATCTGTTCTGCTTCAGCCACCTTCGCTGGGACTTCGTCTACCAACGTCCGCAACATCTGCTCAGCCGTTGCGCTCAGGAGCGTCGAGTCTTCTTCTGGGAGGAGCCCTTCTTCGATGCGGAAGAAAACGGTCGGCTTGAGGTCATGCAAAAGGCAGAGAATCTCTGGGTCGTTCGTCCGCACCTGCTGCAAGGAAGCGATGCCGATGCCGAACAGCGCAAGCTGCTTCTGAACTTCTGTGCCCAACAGAAAATCGACCGGCCTGTCCGTTGGTACTACACCCCCATGGCGATCGAGTTCTCAAGCGACCTGCTCGCGGCGGCAACTGTCTACGACTGCATGGATGAACTCAGCGGCTTTCTTGGAGCTCCCGCGCACCTGCTCGACCGTGAAGCGCAGCTCTTTTCGGCAGCTGATGTCGTCTTTACCGGTGGCCTGCGCTTGTACGAAGCAAAACGCGACCTGCATCCCAACGTCTACGCGTTTCCGAGTTCGATCGACGCATCGCACTTCGCGCAGACCCCATCTGAGGATCCGTTGGATCAGGCATCGATCCCGCATCCTCGAGCAGGATTTTATGGTGTTCTCGACGAGCGATTTGATCTTAAACTGATCGCTGAAGCCGCGCGCCTGAAGCCTGCCATCCAATTCGTCTTCATCGGCCCTGTGGTAAAGATCGATCCTGCGGATCTGCCGAAAGCCCCCAACATTCACTATCTCGGTGCGAAGTCCTACGATGAACTTCCTGCATATCTCGCCGGATGGGACGTAGCTCTTATTCCATTCGCGCTCAATGCCTCGACCTACTTCATCAGCCCGACCAAAACACCCGAGTACCTCGCAGCCGGCAAGCCGGTCGTCTCCACCGCCATCTACGACGTCGTCCGAGGCTACGGAGAAGAAGGTCTCGTCGCCATCGCTCATGACGCCGCGGGCTTCGCTGCCGCCGTCGAACAGGCACTCTCTCCCTCCTCCGAGAGCTGGCGCTGCAAGGTCGGCGCGAAGCTGGCCGCAACCTCCTGGGATACGACTTGGAGCAGCATGTGGGCCGAGGTCGAGCGCGTTCTCGCAGGCGCTGCCCCAATCCCTCAGCCAATCTCGATCTCCACGCGAACCGTAACGCTCACCACAACGGAGAGCGCGTCCCGTCCCCACAGGTCCATCCGTCAAAACTCTTACGACTACCTTGTGGTCGGAGCAGGGTTCGCGGGAAGCGTGCTGGCCGAGCGTCTCGCCAACGTCATGGGAAAGCGCATCCTCCTGATCGATAAGCGCGATCACGTCGGCGGCAATACCTTCGACTATCACGACAAGGCGGGTATCCTCGTCCATCGCTACGGACCACACATCTTCCACACCAACAGCGCGGACGTGATGGAATACCTGTCGCAGTTCACCGAGTGGCGAGATTACGAGCATCGCGTCCTCGCCAGCGTGGACGGGCAACTCCTTCCCATTCCGATCAATCTCGACACCATCAACCGCCTCTACAACCTCTCGCTCGATGCAGACGGTATGCAGGAGTTTCTCGCAGCAAAAGTAGAAACACCTGCGCTGATCCGTACCTCGGAAGATATCGTCGTCAGCCGCATCGGACGCGATCTCTACACCAAATTCTTTCAGGGCTACACCCGCAAGCAGTGGGGTCTTGATCCGTCGCAGCTCGATTCAAGCGTTGCCGGTCGTATTCCGATCCGCTTCAACCGTGACGACCGATACTTCACCGATACCTTTCAGGCCATGCCGAAGCACGGCTACACACGCCTTTTCGAGCGCATGCTCGACCACCCCAACATCGATCAGGCCCTCGGGATCGACTACCGCGAAGTTCGAAAGATCTACCCTGGAATCAAGACGATCTTCACCGGTCCCGTGGACGAGTTCTTCAACTACCGCTTTGGCCGACTTCCGTATCGCTCACTCTCCTTCGACCATCAGACCTTCGATCGCGAGCAGTACCAAAGTGCACCCGTGGTCAATTACCCCAATGACCATGAATACACCAGGGTCACTGAATTCAAGTTCCTTACAGGCCAGAAGAGCTCCAGGACCAGCGTCGTCTTCGAGTACCCGAAAGCAGAGGGCGATCCCTACTATCCCATCCCGCGACCGGAAAACGCCGCCATCTACGCGAAATACCGGACCCTCGCCGAGCACACCGATAACGTACACTTCGTCGGACGACTCGCAACCTATCGTTACTACAACATGGACCAGGTCGTTGCGCAGGCTTTGGCGACAGCTCGAAAGATCACGGGAGATCTCACTCTGGTCAGCCCTCCGGCAACCTTCACATTACCGGCAGCTAAACTCTCTCGGACCCTGTCCGTAGAAAGCCTCGTCACAAGCGGCCGCGACACCGTTTCACCACAATAACAGCTGTTCCAACAAGGCTCCTGGACCGATGCGGCCAACACTGATTTAGTGTGTGGCCGCATTGACGTCCTTGCGCACATCGGACTACCTTCAGCCCGAATCCGGACGCCACTAAGTAGGCTCGAAACTGTTCGCACAATAACCTTCCATGGTTACTAAAGATTGCAATGTGTAAGTGTTCCGGCAGCGGTCTTTGCACGTACTAGAAATAGGCCGCGCTGCCCCTGGGTGGCGCGTCGCGTTGCTCGAACTTATTCCATCAAAGCTGACGGACTCTGCTTTATAGTCTAAGAACAGAAGAACATTCCCTGAACACGTTTTGCGTTCGCTTCTACCGGAGTCGCCTATGGAGCCCACAAATCGGAAGTTCTCGCGATAAGTCTGATCCCCTCGCGACAAAGCTCCTCATCAGGCTCGGCGTAACTCGAGCACATCCCGGCGATGCGGAGCAGTTCACAGTGCCGACCTGTTTTGCAAGTCCTGCTGTCTTGAAATTCCGTCTTTCGGACGGAAGGTACGCCTAATTGCCGTTGTTCTCCTGAGGGGATTATGTCCGTTCTCTACAGATACCGATCAGTTATCTTGCTTCTCTCGCTTTCACTGGTCACAGGTGGCGCTCGCGCCCAGAAGGAACTGATCCCACGGCAGCCCGCCGCGAACGCGGAGTACACCCTCGGCCCGGGCGATCAAATCTCAATCAGGGTCGTTGATATGGAAGAGTTTGCCGACAGGTCTGTTCGCATTGACCCAAACGGCTTCGTCGATCTTCCTATGGTTGGCAGAATCGAGGCGAGTGGTCTCACCATCGATCAGTTCAAAGATACGTTGAGTACGAAACTAAGCCGCTACATCAACGCCCCGCAGATCACACTCAATCTCGCCGAAAACCAGAACCAGACTGTATCGGTGCTTGGCTCGGTCAACAGTCCAGGCATCCATCCTCTGCCCGGGCCGCGACGTCTCCTCGATGTCTTGTCGCTCGCCGGTGGCGTTAAGCCCGATGCCGGATCTCGCGTCATTCTTACGCGACAGATGAAGTGGGGTGCCCTCCCGATTACAGGGTCCAAGATCGACGGAACCGGAGGCTTCAGCACCGCCTCCCTCTCTCTCGATGACCTCCTTACGTCCGCAACTCCATCGGACAACGTTTTCATCCGACCCGGCGACGTCATCTCCGTCCCAAAAGCCGACATCATCTACGTCGTCGGCGACGTCAAAAAGGCCGGCGGATTCGCCCTCTCATCGCACCCATCCGTCTCCGTCCTCCAGGCAGTCGCACTCGCCGAAGGCATCGATCACGATGCCTCTCCCAGCCGCGCCAAAATCCTGCGTCCGACACCCGGTGGCGATGGCAAGCCGAAAGAGATCCCGGTAGACATCTCCAAAATTCTTGCGGGCCAGAGCCCCGACGTTCCCCTCTTCGCCAACGACGTTCTCTTCGTTCCCAACAGCGCTCTCAAGTCGGGCTCGCGTCGCGCAGCTGAAGCCATTCTCCAGACCGCGACAGGCATCGCCATCTATCGCCGCTGAAGCACAGAAGTTCGAATTCCGCTTCCCAAGGGTAAAAGTATGAATGACCGACTACAGTTCGATTCCACCGCGAGACACGCCGCACTGGCTCCGCTGGATCACAGCAGGGACGATATGCCCGCTTCGCAACCGGAGCGGCCGGATCGCAACTCCAATCTAGTGCTCGACTACCTCCGCACCCTCACGAGGTTCCGCTGGATCATCGCCCTCTGCGCAATCGCAGGCATTCTCCTTAGCCTCCTCTTCAATCTCACAACGCTTCCTGTCTACCGCGCCAGAACTTCGCTTGATATCCAGAATCTCAACGGCAACTTCATGAACATGAACACCCTCTCGCCCACCGGCGGCGCCGAGAGCTCCTCGACCGAGGCCTACGTTCAGACTCAGATCAAGCTGCTGCAGAGCGATACCCTTCTCGATCGCACCGTAACCCGCCTCGAGTCCGAACCTCATCCCAAATACATCGAGCGCGATGACCTCATCTCGCAGCTCAAGCGCACCCTCCACCTCTCGCGCAGTGAGCCCCTCGCCTACCAGGCGCTCATCGACGACGCAGCCAAGCAGGTCAAAGTCAAACCTCTCGGCATCACTCGTCTGGTCGAGATCACCTGTGACTCCTGGAACGCCAACTTCTCCGCCAAGTTCTGCAACACGCTCACGCAGGAGTTCAAAGACGAAGATCTCGAGGCGCGCAGCACAGAGGCCCAGAAGACCAGCGAGTGGCTCACCCGCCAAGTCGCGGATGTCAAACTCAAAGCCGAAGAGTCGCAGAAAAAACTCGAAGCTGCGACCGGGGGAAACGGTCTCATCCTCAGCGAGCAAAGCAACAGCGTCGGCGAGGACCGCCTTCGCCAGATGCAGGGCGAGCTCGTCAAAGCCCAGGCCGACCGAATGGAAAGAGAAGCGCAGTCCGGCGTAGCCGGCTCGGCTGCCGCAACCTCCCTTCCCAGTGTTCTCGACGACCCAAATTATCGCCATCTTCAACAGCAGCTGACTGACCTCCAGAATGAAGTCGCGAAGATCGTCCCGCCACTAACCGAAGAAAATCCCAGGGTCATTCATCTCCGCTCGCAGATAAAGCAGGTCCAGGCGGAATTGACCACAGAACGCAGCACCAGCACCACGCGCATGGGCAATGAGTTCGCCGCCGCTCGTCACCGCGAAGCGCTCCTCAAATCCGCCTACGACGCGCAGCTCCAGAGCGTCTCGTCCGAGCTCGGCCAGGCCTCCAAAGTCAAACTTCTGCGCGGCGAAGTAGACAGTGAACAGCAGCTCTATCAAACGCTCCTGAGCCGCGCCAAAGAAGCAGGTTTCGCTGCCGCCATGCAGGCCACCACCATTCGCATCGTCGACCTCGCCCGCACACCCAAGATTCCCGTCTCGCCTCGGCGTGTTCCCGCCGCCGGCGTGGGCCTGCTTCTCGGCTCGGCCTTCGGTATCGGCTTCGCCTTCTTCAAGGACCGCAGCTCAGAGGTCTTCCGTCTGCCCGGCGACGCGCCCCGCTATCTCCACGTCCAGGAGCTCGGCGTCATCCCCTCCGCCAACACCGGCCAGCGAAAATCCGTCGCCGCCTCACTCAACGCAGCACGCTCCCTCGTTCGCGAAGACGATCTCGACACCACGCAGGGTAACGCGCTTGCCATCGCACGCTGGCAGGATCACTTCTCCATCGTCGCCGAGGCTTACCGCAACACCACCTTCTCTCTTCTGCTCGCCGAGGCAGCCAGCCGACGCGCTCGCGTGTACGTGGTCTCCAGTCCAAACGCCGGCGAAGGCAAGACCACCGTCACCTCCAACCTCGGCGTCGCGCTAAGCCAGTCCAAGCGGCGCGTTCTCCTGGTAGACGGAGATCTCCGTAAGCCCGGCCTCCATCGTGCCCTCCAGGTGCCGAATGACCTCGGCCTCCGCAATGTTCTGCGAGGAGAGGTCGACATCGAAAAGGTACCCGTCGCCGAACTCTGCAAACCGACCTCCGTACGCAATCTCTCCCTCCTCACCTCCGGCAGCGGATCCGAAGAGGTCGTCGAGCTCCTGCACTCCCCCTATGTCGGCGATCTCCTCGCCCGTCTGTCGCGCGAGTTCGATATCATCCTCATCGACACCCCACCCATGCTGCATATGGCCGACGCCCGCATCTTCGCGCGCCAGGCAGACGGCGCCATCCTCGTCCTCCGCGCCGGAAGCACCGGCCGGGAGCAGGCCGAAGACGCCCGCAACCTGTTCGAGCACGACCGCGTCCGCCTCATCGGCACCATCCTCAATCGCTTCGATCCCGCCGCGGAAGGTCGCAGCGGCTACTACTCCTCCTACTACCGGTATAAGCAGCAGATCGAAGCCAACGAAAAGGCCATGGTCGGCTCATGAACTCGACCGTCCTCTCGGATCCGGTCATCAGCGATTCGCTCGTACCGGAGGCGCAGCTCCCCATGCCCGATCTCGCGGATCCAGGCTCCCAAACAGCCTCGGTTCCGGGACAAGTCACCAGGCACCTCATCAGCGGTACCTCCGCCCTCGGCCTTGGCATCGTCATCGAGCGCGGCATGGGCTTCTTTGCCAATGTCCTCGCCGCCCGGCTCGGTGGCGCCGCCACCTTCGGCGCCTATTCGCTCGCCATCAGCACCGCCAACAACATCTCCACCTATGCCGCCGGCCAGATCGGCTCCACGGCCGCGCGATTCTCCGGAAAATACCAGCACGGCACCCCCGGTTACACCACACTCGCCCGTGCACTCGCTATAGTTTCGCTGGTCTCCGCCCTGATCGGCGCCGTCGGCCTCTGGTTCGGCGCCGCGCCCATCGCCCATCTGCTCGGCAAAACCAGCCTTACTACCCTGCTCCGCTGGGCCGCGCTCTCCGCCGCCGGCATCATCGTTCTCGAGTGTGCCCGCGGATTCTTCGTCGGCCAGCGCCGCCTCGCCGCTCTCGTGCTCCTCTCGCTTATCGTCGGCGTGGGTATGATCTCGCTCCTTCCTCTCGCCGCCACCATGCACAGTCCCATCCGCATGATCGTCTCGCAAGGCGCAATCACCACCGCTGCCGTTGTTGCCTGCCTTCTCCTCGCCCGTCCTCTCGGCCTCTTCGCCCCGCGCGCCACCACGCCTGCCCTCCCACTCGGCCCCGTGCTGCGGGAGGTCTGGAGCTTCGGCTTCGTGCAGCTCGCCGGCCTCGTCGGAGCCAATCTTGCAGGCTGGTGGCTCACCACGCTCGTCGCCCGCGACGATTCGTCTCTCGTCCAGATGAGCTTCTTCGCCGTCGCCAGCCAGCTACGCAACATCGCCGGCCTCGCCCCCAGCCTGCTCACCGAAAGCAGCTACGCCATCATGGCCGACCCAGAAGGCGAAGCCGCCAAAACGCCACACCATGTCATGGCGCTCTGCACCTACGCCGCCACCTTCGCCTCCCTTCTGCTTGCCGGGCTCGGCATCATCATCATGCCCTGGGGTCTGGCGCTCCTCTACGGACACACCTACACCCCGGCCGCCGTCACTGCTGCCATCGGCCTCGCCATCGCGGTCATGCATATGGGCAACGCACCCGCTTCCGCCCGGCTCTCGATCGTCTCCATCCGCATCACCGGCATACTCAACACCATCTGGGCCATCGTCGTCGCTGCTGCGGCCAGCGTCTTCCTTCTGCATGGCGGCACCGCGGCCACCGGCATGCTCATCTACTTCTTCGCGCACATCCTCGCGGCCACACTCGTCCTCATCGTCCTCGCCCGCAAAGACTCCGTCCCGCAGGGCATGGTGCCTGTCTTCCTTCTCAGTGCCTGCACCACCATGGCGCTCGTGTTCCTTGCCTTCTTTCGCGCATCACACCCATCGCTCACCGGCTACGTCACCCTCGTCATGCTGGGCGTGGCCGCAATTGGCCTCGCGGCACTCTTCTTCCTCGGAAAGCGCCACGGCTGGCTCCCCACGCCCGCCGCCATCCGCCGCGCCCTCAACTTCCTAAGCTCCGGTCTCCATCGCATCCTTCCCCGCCGAAGCTCGCACACAGCCTGAAACTCGCGCCCGATACGTCTCACCCATGAGCACAACCCTTACCCAACCCGCCGTCTCTCCCGTCGCCCCCCGGGCAGCCGCACGCAAAGCCGTGGTAGTGCAGAGCGGCGCGCGAGACGCTTACCAGGTCGGCCGTGCCCTCGCCGATGCGGGCATGCTCGAGGCGCTCGTCACCGACCTCTTCTGGCCCTCCGATCGCTCCTGGGCACAATCGACCGCCAAACGCCTTCCCCCCTCCCTCCGCGCCATGCTCAGCCAACGCAGCGAGCCCCACCTCCCCTCCGCCCTCATCCGCCTCTGCGCTCTATCCGGACTCTCCACCCTCCTGCTCGACAAGCTCCCGCACGTTCCACTCCCTCTTCGCCGTCGCGTGACCCGGTCTGCGGACGCCAGGCTCGGCCGCACCGCCGGACAGCTTGCCTCGCGCTCCGGAGCCGGCCTCCTCAGCTACAGCTACTACGGCTACGACGCTTTCTCCCACTACCCGCACCCCGGCATCCTCTTCCAGCTGCACCCCCACCCAGCCAGCATGCGTCGCATCCTGACCGAAGAGCTCGCCGCCCACCCCGACTGCGCCCCCTCCCTCCAGCAGGAGTGGGAGCTCGCCCTTCCCCAAGACGACTTCCAACATCTGGTCGCCGAAACAAAGATGGCCGCGCACTTCCTCGCCGCCTCCTCCTTCACCCGCTCTACGCTTGTTGAACACGGAACCCCTGAGGACGCCGTGACCGTCGTCCCCTACGGCGTCGACGCCCAGCGCTTTATCCCGGACCTCAGCCGCCGTTCCGCCGCCGGCGGCCCCCTCCGTCTGCTCTTTGTCGGCCGCATCAACCAGCGCAAAGGCATCAAGTACCTCCTCGAAGCTC
Organism: uncultured Acidobacteriaceae bacterium; assembly: GCA_963778445.1. Lineage (GTDB taxonomy): Bacteria > Acidobacteriota > Terriglobia > Terriglobales > Acidobacteriaceae > Edaphobacter. The sequence continues at coordinate 411,471 of CAVZUG010000003.1, forward strand.
TCCGGCTCCTCAACACGCGCGAAGTCCATCTCACCGTCTGCGGTCGAGTCGTCGACTCTCTCGACCTCTTCAAGCCCTTCGCTTCGCAAGTCGACATCCGCCGCGACGTCAGCGCCCCCGAGCTCGTCACCGCCTATCAGGCCGCCGACCTCTTCGTCTTCCCTTCCGTCGCCGAAGGGTTCGGCCAGGTCCTGCTCGAGTCGCTCGCCAGCGGCCTTCCTATCCTTTCCACCACCCGCACGGCCGCACCCGACCTCATCGAACACGGCTCCCAGGGCTTCATCGTCGATCCCTGCCGCCCCGATCTCCTCGCCACCCACATCGACTGGGCCCTCACCCATCGCAACCACCTCGCCCACATGGGCCGCGAAGCCCGACTCCGCGCCGAGCAGTTCACCTGGGCCCGCTTCCGCTCCGGGATCGTCTCCGCCGTCAGCAGCTTCCTCGCTTCCGATCATCACGGCGAGGAAGGCGAGCCAGACCCATGTTTGAGATCCTCCTTATTCGCCGCCGCCGCCATCGCTCTCCTGGGCGTCCTCGCCGCGCTCGACGGCAGCCGCGACGTCTTTCACCCGATCGTCTTCATCGGCCCCATGCTCGCCTTTCTCTACGGCTGGATGCCCTGGAAGCTCTACTCCAGCGGGGGCCTCGCCCAGTTCCTCGACAACGATCAGCTCTCCCATGTCCAGGTCCTCAACGTCTGCGGCATTCTCGCCTTCGTGCTCGCCTGCCTGGCAACCGGCACACGTCTCCCAAAGGATCGCCGCGCGGAGGTCGTTCGTCTCTCCCCACTCGCCTGTCGCCGCCTGCTCTTCGGAGCCGCCATCGCCGGCGCCATCGGTCTCCTCTGCTGGGGCATCACCATCATCAACGTCGGAGGCTTCGTCAACGCCTACAGCGCCTCCTACTCCGGCGGCTGGGATGACAGCGGCTACGTCCGCGACGGCAGCCTACTTCTGCTCACGGGCGTCCTCCTCGCCGTAACCTCGCTTTCCGCCGGCGGCCCCCGCTCCCCAAGCCTCCTCATGATTGGCCTCTTCGGTCTGCCGTGGCTCTCGCAGGCTCTGCTCATGGCGCGTCGCGGCCCTACCTTCGCCTTCGTGCTGGTCGTTCTCATGGGCTGGTACATCAACCGCAGAAAGCGCCCTCCCATCCTCGCCGTCGGCCTGCTCGGTCTCTGCCTCGGCTGGCTTGTGCTCTTTCTGGTTACAAATCGAAGCAGCATCTATCTCGGCTCCTCCTTCGACGTGTCCACCGACGTCGGCAACATCGTTGAAAAGCCCGACACCGGCAACGAGTACATTTACGGCGCCGGCACCGTCCTCTCCGCCGAGCGGCGCGATCACTACTTCTGGATGCGCCGCTATCTCGCACAGATCCTCGTGCGCCCCATCCCCAGCGCCATCTGGCCCACCAAGTACGAGGACTTCGGCGTTCCCGAGCTCCTCCACAACGCAGGCACCGGTGAGGGCTTCGGCGATGCGCTCGGCTGGGTCGGTGCCCAGGGCTCCGCTCCCGGCATCGTCGCCGATCTCTTCGTCGAGCTCTGGTGGCTCGCCATCCCGGCCATGGCTCTGCTCGGCTGGCTCTACGGCTCCGTCTGGAAGAAGGCCGTCACCCGCGGTGGCCCCTGGTCCAGTCAGTACGTCATTCTCTCCGCCCTCTCCATCTACCTCGTCATGCAGACCATGGAAGCCGTCATCTTTCGTACCCTGCTGCTCTCAATCCCGTGCTGGATCACGTGGCGCTGGGCTCTCCGCGCACCCGCAGACCTGCGCCGGCAGATGGCGCGCCGCCGCCAACCAATGGTGCTCCGGGAGATCACGCGTGCCTGACTCCGCCACCGCAAGGACGCCTCCACCCTGCAAACTCGCCGTCATCTGGATCGACTGGTATCCCTACCACGTCGCCCGATTGCGCGGCCTCATGTCCGCCCCCACCCTAGCCGGCCGCGTCCGCGGCGTCGAGCTTATCGGCGGCGTCGGCGTCCACACCGGCCTCAAATTTCGCGAAGAGCTTCCCGCGGATCTTCCCGTCCAGACACTCTCGCCGGAGAGCAGCTGGGCCGAAGCTGGTCAGCTGCGCCTCGCGCGCAAGCTCTGGCAGCACCTCTCACGCCTCGATCCCGACACCGTTCTCGTTCCCGGCTACTACACGCTTCCCGCCATTGCCGCGGCGCTCTGGGCCAGGGCCCACGGGCGACAAAGCATTCTCATGACGGAGAGCACCGCCGCCGATCACGCGCGCGTCGGCTGGAAGGAAGCCGCGAAGTCCCTCCTGATCCGCGCTCTCTTCGATTCAGCCGTGACCGGAGGCGCCGCACACCAGCGCTATCTCCTCCAGCTTGGCTTCCCCTCCGACCGCATCGCCAGCTTTTACGATGTCGTCGACAACGACGGCATCGCCGCCCGCACCCGTGCACTCCGTCGCCAGTCCCGGCAAGACTTCAGCCTTCCAGAGACTTACTTTCTCTACGTCGGTCGGCTTGCCCAGGAGAAGAACGTTCGCGCGCTCATCGAAGCCTGGCTCACCTATCGGCGCAACGGAAGCGCATGGCCGCTGGTCCTCGTCGGCGACGGCCCTGAAGCTGCCTCACTGCGCAATCTCGCCGCCACCTCGCCCTTCGGCTCCGAAATCCACTTCGCCGGACACAAAGGCTCGCGCGACCTGCCCGCCTTCTACGCCTTCGCCGGCTGTTTCGTCCTCCCCAGCAGCCGCGAGCCCTGGGGCCTCGTCGTCAACGAAGCCATGGCAGCCGGGCTACCTGTCATTGTGTCCAGCCGCTGCGGCTGCGCCGAAGACCTCGTCGAGCCCGTCCACAACGGCCTCACCTTCGACCCCGCACAACCGGGGCAACTCCTCGACTGTCTCCACACAATCAGCAGTTCCTCACCGGAGCGCCTCGCATCCATGGGTCTCCAGTCGTCGAAACACATAGCCCGCTACTCGCCGGCTAACTTCGGCCTCGAGATCGCACGGTTGGCAGATGGTTAGGAATCATCGCGACCGCAAAAAATCCCAGGTAATAAATCGTGAATTCTTAGGTAACTAGCTCCCGTTTCAGCTTCCACTAGCCGAACATGCACTGATACCGTAAGAATGAACCAACCTTTCCCCTACTTGCTTCACATGCTGTATTGGAGTGCGCCGACGTGATTCTTTCCCCCCCAGCCAATCCATACCAGCAGCCTTCCGTGCAGGCAGTTCCGTCGTCGGAGCGCCCAGACGGCCGATGGCTCACCGTCGTCTCTCACCTGGACCCCCGCTACGGCGGTCTTAGCTCTGTAGTTCCGCAACTTAGCTCGCTTCTAGCAACAAACCATCAATTCGAAGTAGACCTTGCAGCCTTTTGCGCAAAAGGTGAACTCTATTTGCCTGGCAACTACCCCAATCTCGAAACGACTCAATGGTCAACGAGCCGAAGTCAGTGGATCCGCGACCGCTCTCTCCGCGACCGTTTTCAGCGTCTGGTCAAATCTGTCGATGGTGTGCACATTCACGGCATCTGGGAGCAAAGCACAGCTATCGCGGCGACCACAGCCAGAGCTCTTCGCAAGCCGTACTTGCTCTCCGCGCACGGAATGCTCGAAACCTGGGCATTGCGAAACAAACGCCTGAAAAAGCTGGTCTACTCCGCACTGTTCGAGCGGGCAAATATTCGGGGAGCCGCCTGTCTCCATGCGCTAACCCACGCCGAAGCAAACGACTATCGACGCTTCGGAGCAACCGGGCCGATCGCAATTATTCCGAATGGAGTGACAGTCCCCGCCACGGTCGATCCAACTGCTTTTCTCTCCCAATACCCAGATCTCAAAGGAAAGAGAATCGTTCTGTTTCTCGGACGGATCCACTTCAAGAAAGGCCTCGACCTGCTCGTCGACGCTTGGTCGAAGGTATCTCCGCTCTACCCCGGAGCGCACCTCGTCTTAGCTGGTCCAGATTTCGAAGGAACCCGCGCCACCGTCGAGAAGCTCATACAGGAAAAAGGACTTACCGGTAGCATCCATCTCACCGGCATGCTCCGCCACGATCTTAAGTGGAGCGCTCTCGCCGCAGCCGAAGGTTTCGTCCTTCCCTCCTACTCCGAAGGTCTCAGCGTCTCGGTTCTTGAAGCCATGGGAGTCGGTCTTCCCGTCATCGTCACCGAACATTGCAATCTCCCCGAAGTAGAGGCTTTCGGAGCAGGCTGGCAAATCCAATCTGAAGTCGGCCAGCTTACGTCTGCATTAAGAGAGCTTCTGTCGAACTCCACCAAAACGAACTCCGAGATCGGAAGCCGCGGTCGCAACCTCGTACTGACCCGTTACAACTGGTCAACCGTCGGGAAGCGGATGGCCGAACTCTACCGTTGGGTCCAGGGCGGACCTCACCCGCACAGCGTCGAGATCGTCACGGCGTAGAGATCATCATGAGCCAGGTCCATCTCCGAAGCTACGATAACTCGTGGTACCACCCAGGCCGATCCTCGCTCTGGCGCGCCGCCTGGTTCTTCCTCGGATCTCCGCTCTTTAGCTCTCGCCTGCTTCCGTCCTCAGCCCTGCGCGTCGCCCTCCTTCGGTTCTTCGGCGCTCGCGTGGGCCAGCACGTCGTCATCCGCCACCACGTCACCGTCAAGTACCCCTGGCACCTCGTCATCGGCGACGACTGCTGGATCGGAGAGCGTGTCTGGATCGACTCTCTCACCACCATCCGCATCGGCCGGGACGTCTGCATCTCGCAGGGCGCGTACCTCTGCACCGGCAATCACAACTGGAGCGACCCCGCCTTCGGCCTCATGATCGCCCCTATCCAGCTCAACGACGGCGCCTGGGCCGGAGCCATGTCCATCCTCACCCCCGGCGTCGTACTCGGCACCGGAGCCGTCGCCGCCGCCGGAAGTGTCGTCTCCGGCGCCATCCCAGACTTCGAGATCTACGCCGGCAACCCCGCCGTCTTCCTCAAAAAGCGCGTCCTCCGCTCCGCCGCACCCGAGCCGCATTACCAGGAGGTCCGTTGAAGATCCTCCTCCTCAACCAGTTCTTCTGGCCCGACTCCGCAGCCACCAGCCAGCTGCTGACCGACCTCGCCCGCGGACTCGCCAAAGAAGGACACACCGTCTACGCCATCTGTGCCGATGGCGGTTATGCCGTCTCCGCCGCCGGCGACCCTCCGCCCGTCGAGATCCATCGCGTCAAATCGCTCCCCTTCGTCCGCGGCAAGCTCGGCCGCGTCCTCTCGTACCTGTCCTTCTACATCGCCGCCGCAGTCCGCGGTCTCACCCTTCCCAGGCCCGACCTCGTCCTCACCCTCACCACCCCGCCGCTGCTCTCGGTTTTGGGCACCCTCATCAGCGCCCTGCGCGGGTCGCGCCACTTCATCTGGGAGATGGACGTCTACCCCGATGTCGCCATCGATCTCAACTACTTCAAAGCCGGCGGTCTCGCCGACCGTCTCACCGGCTTCCTCGCCGACTTATCCCGCCGCCACGCCAATGGCATCATCGCCCTCGGCGAATGCATGAAGCAGCGGCTCGTCGCTCGCGGCATCAGCCCCAGCCGCATCGCCGTCGCAGACAACTGGGCAGACGGCGATGCGATCCACCCCCTCCCGCGCCCCGGAGACCCGGATCAGCTCGTCCTTCTCTACTCGGGCAACCTCGGCCTCGCGCACGATCTCGACACCCTCACCCAGTCCATGCGTCAGCTGCGTCATGACGACCGCTTCAAGTTCCTGTTTGTAGGCAGTGGCGGCCGGCGCGAGGAGCTCGCCACGTTCTGCGAAGCACACGCCATCACCTCCGTCGAGCTCCGCCCCTACGTCCAACGCGACAGCCTCAGCCAGAGCCTTTCTGCCGGAGATATCGGTCTGGTCACGCAGCGCCAGGCCTGCTGCGGCTCCGTCGTTCCCAGTAAGGTCTACGGCCTCATGGCCGCGGGCCGCCCCATCCTCTTCATAGGCCCCCGGGACGCCACCCCAGCCCGGATCGTCGAGCGTTTCAGCTGCGGCTGGCACGTCAATTGCAACGACTCCAGTGCGCTCACAGCCCTGCTCAAATATCTCGCCGTGAACCCGGCCGAGATCGCACAAGCCGGTCACCGCGCACGTCAGGCCCTCCTCGACCACTACGACCTCCCCATCGGAGTGGCTCGCATCGTCAAAATCCTCGGCGCAGATCACGCTCCCGCTGCATCGCTTCGGCTCACCGAAACCTCAGTCAGCCCAGACCAGCACGCAAACGCAATTGCACGCCCGTAAGCCGGCCATAGGAGTTCGGAGACAAAGCTTATGTACGCCATATTGAGTTTGGGCCTCACCGCATTTCTTCTCTGCCTCATCGCCACCCCCGTGTGCCGCGATCTCTTTCTGCGCTTCAACATCGTCGACCACCCCGACGGGGATCGCAGGTTCCACCTCACACCCATACCCCGCATCGGCGGCATTCCCATCGTCCTCTCCTACGCCGGGGCCCTGGGCCTCATGCTTGCCTTCGCCCCGCACGGCGCCAGGATCTCGGTCCAGCACAGCCGGCTCATCTGGTCGCTGCTTCCCGCCGCCGCTATTATCTTTCTCACCGGCCTCATCGACGACATCTGGGGTCTCAAGCCGAAGCAGAAGCTCGCCGGGCAGTTCGCCGCCGCTGCTCTCGCCGTCGGTCTGGGCGCGCGCCTCACCATCGCCCACGGTCTGTTCGCATCTCCCTGGGTCAGCATCCCCGTCAGCCTCCTTTGGCTCATCGGCTGCAGCAACGCCTTCAACCTCATCGACGGCCTCGACGGTCTCGCCTCCGGCGTCGGCCTCTTCGCCATGGTCACCACCCTCCTCGCCGCCATCCTCCACGGCAACATGGGCCTTGCCATGGCAACCGTTCCCCTCTGCGGCTGCCTGCTTGCCTTTCTCCGCTATAACTTCAGTCCCGCCTCCATCTTCCTCGGCGACTGCGGCAGCCTCACCATGGGCTTCATGCTCGGCTGCTTCGGCCTCATCTGGAGCCAGAACAGCGGCACATTCCTCGGCATGGCCGCGCCCCTTATGGCTCTCGCCCTCCCGCTCGTCGATGTCGCGCTCTCTATCGGCCGCCGCTTCCTCCGCAACGCTCCCATCTTCAGCGGCGACCGCGGCCATATCCACCATATGGTCCTCGCCCGCGGTTTCAAACCCCGCGACACCGCGCTCATCCTCTACGCCGTCTGCGGCGTAGCAGCCTTCCTCTCCCTGCTCCAGAGCTTCGCCAACTACCAGCTCCGCGGCCTCACTATCCTCGTCTTTTGCTCCCTCGTCTTTGCCGGCGTCAACTATCTCGGCTACGTCGAGCTCAGCGCCGCCCGCCGCACCCTCTCCCGCAAGATGATCCTCCGCATCGTGAAGGAAGAGATCTACCTCCAGGAGCTGGAACACTCCCTCACACTCGCCAACACCACCGAAGAGTGCTGGGCCATCGTCCGCAACACCTGCAGCGACATGCACTTCGCCTCCGTGCAGATGTTCCTCCAGGGCGAGTCGTACGCCGAAGACTTCATTCTTCGCGACTCCGAGCCGACCTGGAAGCTGAACCTCGTCATTGGACGCAGTGGCTACCTTGCCCTCACACGCGTCTCCGAGCGCAAACCACCCAAACTGATGACGCCCGTTCTCGATCTCCTGCAGGAGACCATCCAGCGGAAAGAGGCGGTTCTCCTGAAACACAGATCCGGGATCGGACCTCGCGTCATCTCAGGCGCCGCCTAAGCACCTCCGTGCAAGAAGTTCCCGCAGACACGTAGCGAACACTTGGGTGCCTATGTCCGGACTCTCGGACATAGGCACCCAAGCGAAATACGCCCTTAAGCATCCACAGAATTCAGCACAGCCCGCAGCATTCGCGCCCGCTCCTCCCACGTCCCCGTCCGGCTCGCCTCCCATCGCGCCGTCTCCAGCCCATCACAAAACCCCTTCGCTCGGAGATCCCTCAGCGCCTCGGCCATCTCCTCCCCCGTATCCACCAGCGTCAGCAGGGGCACCTTTTCCATCAGCTCCGCGAACCCGCGCGTCGCCACCATCGGCCGGCACGCCGTCAGGTGCTCATAAAACCGCGTCGAGCTCCCCGAATACGTCGGCTCCTTCTTGCGATACGGCAGCACCGCTACGTCGAAACTCCGCGCATAGCTCTGCAACTCCCCATAGGGCTTCGCTCCCACAAATCTTGCTCGCCCGCGCATCACCCGCTCGCGCCCGGAGTTCTGCACCCTGTCTGCAATCGTCCGTGTCGTCGGCCCCACAAACACCCAGTTCAGCTCAGGCGTCCGTTCCATCGCATCCGCAATCACTGACCAATCCATATTCCCCGACAGGTCCCCGATCACCCCGGCGATCGGTCGCGGCACATCCCGCACATCGTCGGGCAGCGGTCCCGGCTGCAGCAGCGGCTCAACCGCCACATTGCTCTCCCGGGTCGCATTTGGGATCACGGTGATCTTCGCCCCATCGCACCCCGACTCTCGCACAAAATACTCTGCAATCCGGTTCGAATTCGGACACACCGCACGCGCCACCCTGCACATGCGCCGATCCAGGTCCCTCACCTGCTCGCTATCCACTCCCGCATACTCCGCGGTCAAATCCGTGGAGTAGTACACCACCGGCCCGGGCCAGCGCTCCGCCACCGGCGCATAAAACGGCGTGGAACAGATCAGCGGCGAGCGCTCCGCATCGCCTTTCGAGGCGTCCTGCAGCCGCTTCAGAATCCGATCCTCAAACCGCACCAACCGCCGCAAAGCACCCCGCGCATACCCACGCTGCAGTGGAAACTGGCGCACGGTCAGGGGCGGCCCGTTCATCTCAACTACCCGCTCCCAATCCGAAAACATCCCGAAGCGAGACATAACCGGCGCCCAGGCTACCGTCGCCACCTGTCTGCTCAGCGCCGATCCAAACTCGCGCATCCAGATACTCCCAACATCCAGAACCTGCCAGACACCCCACTCCGTCTCACTCATCTGCCGCCGTCACGCATTCCGCTCAGGTCTGAGCGCCATAGGGGCGACCATATACCCGCCTGGGGCGAAGCCCCAGGTGCGCAGTCAAATGAAGGACGAGGGCTGAAAGCCCAACCCTTCTGCTTCCCACACATCATCAGGAATACCGCCATGGCAATGCTTCAAGTCTAAGGCCCGCGTGGCCCTCAGCACTCTCCTAATGCGACACCGTAACCGTCGCCAGGTTTGACAGCAGCGTATTGTTCCCCGTGTCATGCGCCCAGATCTGCAGCACATGGCTGCCCGCCGACAGCAACGCTGTATCCAGGTCATACAGAAACGGCGCGGAACTCACCCGCCTCGTCCCAACCTCGGCCCCATCCACCATCAAGTACGACCCCGCCGCGTCCAGTGTCGCCGAGATCAGAGCACTCACCGACACAACACCCGAGACACCCTGCCCGCTCACCGGGTAGGTCAGCGTTACCGGCAGGCTCTGAACCGGCGGAGGCGCCGGATTCGGCGATGGCGTCGGAGCAGGCGCCGGATCAGGTGTCGGGCTTGAAATCGGCGGCGGAGATCCCGCCCCATTCGCCACCGTCACCGCGACCGCATCCGACAGCACCGTCTCGTTCGCAGTATCGTGAGCCCAAACCTGCAACACATGCTGTCCATCCGCGAGCGCGCTCGTGTCCAGCGCGTACTGGTACGGCCCGTCCGCAACATGCCTTGTCCCAACCTCCGTCCCATCCACCATCAGGTACGAGCCCGCCGCATCGAGCGTCACATTCACCTGAGCCTTCACCACAATCGAACCGGCAACCGTGTCGTTCGACGCCGGAGAGCTGATGCTCACCTTGGTCGGATTCGGCGCAGGGGAGGGCGTAGGCGCCGGAGCAGGCGTAGGTGCCGGAGCAGGCGTCGGCGTCGGCGCAGGTGCAGGCGTCGGTGTAGGCGTGGGCGCTGGGGTCCCCGCATTCACACCCGCATCCTTGTAAATCTGCACAATCGTCGGGTTATTCGCCTGCCAATAATCCGCATGCGTCATCAGGATGTCGCCCGCTGTGACGGCACTCGTCAGAGCACCCCGAGCCGCGGCCAGCTTCGAAGCGTCGACATCATTAATCAGATTTGCGCTGAACGCACGCGGGTAGTAGCCATACACCGACGCATCCGTACCCAGATCCCCGTGAAACAAAAACGTCTTGAACGGAGCCGTGTAAGCATAATCCTTCGGCGTCGTCTCCTCCGGAATCAGCAGCGAATCCGGCAGAGCCGCCGCCGCCTGCTGGAATATCCCGGCGTCCAGCACCGCTCCATTCGTCTCCACGGTCGAATCGATATAGAACAGCGTCGCGCCCCACCGATCGTGCGCATACTTCATCTTGCGAACGATCTCCCCCGGCACATCCGAATCCGCGAGATACACCTGCTGCGCCGTCCCATCGCCGTTCAACGTAAAGTGCTGCGGCCGGATGCACACACCCACCCGAAATCCCGCATCGCGCATGATCTTGAAGTACGCATCGTCCAGCTTCATTCCCGCATACGGCGACGAGCCGTTCGAGATCACGCTCTCCATCTCCGGCGCAACCTGTGCAATCTGGTCCGGCGCGCACACATAGCTCGTCTCCTGCGGGTACTGCTCCCCCTCCAGATCCCACGTGATCGCGCCCTGCGCTCCCAGCATCTGCAGATTCTGCACATTGTTCACCGCCTGCTGCAGCACCTTGGCCTGAAACTGCGCCAGACCCTGCGCGTTCCGGACATCGAAATCGCCGGCATTGCTGTCGTTGAAATACCGCCGCGGGTTATTCGGATAACCGCCCGGCTGGTTCACATTGCCGGTAGGCGAGCTCGCCAGGTACACCGTCCCGATCACCCGCCGATCCGTCCAATTCAACTGCGCCGGCCACGTCTTCGCCCAGCTTCCATACGCATCCGCGGCCAGGCTCGCAGCCGGTGTTCCCGATGGCGCAAACCGCAGGGACACCGTAAAACTGTCCGTCTGACCCGGCGCCACCGGCCGTTCGTTATGCGGCTGAAACGTCGCCATCCCATCTAGCGGCGTTCCGCTCACGATCGGCGTGTACGCCAGCGTCTGCCCCGTCGGCTGAAACCCGCTATACAGCGGCTTGGACGCATCCGCAAACACCGCCGCGACCTCTCCACTCCCATAGTCCGCCATCGTTACGCTCGGGCCGGTCGTATTGAACGCCAGCTGCGGGTAGCTCGCGTCATAAAATCCGTTCGGCAGCTTCGGAAAATGCAGAGCCAGCGGGTAAATCACCGCCCCATCCAGAACCACGCCCGAACTGGCCGCGTTCGTCTCCGTCACCTTCATATCCAGCGAGTTGCCGTTCTGCACAAACTGAACGCTGATCGAGCCCCAGGGAAAACGATACGTCCACGTCTGGCTTCCCGCGTCCCACACCTTCCCCGTGTTCGATTCGCCCCACCCGTTGCTGCCAATCACGTTCCCCTGCAGGTCCGTGACCTTCATATGCCAGATATGAAATGCGTCCGAAGGATTGGCCGCCAGGTCCTCGAGCACCACCCCGTTATACGAGAGCTGCTGCACGCCCTGGCTGCCGAAGCTCACCTTCAGGCTGCTCTGCGCCATCATCTTGCGCTCGACGGCGACCGCCGCGATCGCCGCCAGGACCAGAACGCCGGCCAATGCCCTTCGTCTCATCGGAGATGCCCCCATCGATCGAATCAGTGAAGTCAGGCCCCGTCCGCCGCTAGACCCGCGCAACCTCTTCCCTGCCTCACCCATCATCTGGCCGACCTTAACCAAGAGCTATAACACCTTCATGCCATGACCTAAGTACCGAAACAACATCCAAGACGGGAACAGCGACCGCTCGCCCCCACTCTTCTGTTGCCTTTCCCTCCCAAGGGGAATCCGCTGTGCCTTTGCCTCTCTGCCTGTCATTCCCGAAGGGAATCTGCTGTTGCTTCTGCCTCTCTGCCTGTCATTCCCGAAGGGAATCTGCTGTTGCTTCTGCCTCTCTGCCTGTCATTCCCGAAGGGAATCTGCTGTTATAGCGCCAGACGCCCAAGCCCCCCACAGCCACAAGCCTGTCCCCTGAAATACCTACTCCGCATCCGGGGAAACCGACAACAGATGAGCATGAACAATAAACCGCTTCGGAGCCGCGCCCACATAATCAAACGGATAGCACGTAATCAAAGTGAGCTCCGGCCTAGACCGGATCTCCAGTACCTCTACCTGCTCCGGCATCACCACTTCGGTCGAATCCACCTGGTAGTGGTACGTCCCCGACCCATCCGCCACGCGGATATCCATCTTGGGTTCAATACGGCGCAGCGGCCGGAAGTACGTGTCGCGATGTCCCGCCAGACCCATCGTTCCCAGACCACCCGGCATCGCCGTACCCTGGATATGACCGACCCCGCGCAGCAGGCTGTTCGGGTCGAAGTCCGCCATCACCGGCACAGAAATCGAAAGCGCCGGAATCTCCAGCCGCGCAATCACGGTGGTCGCCCCTGCCTTTCCACCAGCATCCTTCGCAACCACTGGCACGGTCGTTCCCGAGACAGGGCGGTCTCCGGTGCCGCCGCTCGCCTGCCGCCCGAACCCCTCGGCCTGCCTCTTCGCTTCTACCGCTCGCACACCGCTCACCGCACAAACCGCAGCGCACAGCGCTCCCGCAATCCACAGCAGGAGTTCCGTGCGTGCGGCTACGCGCGACGATCGTCGTCCATCCAACACGTCTGTATCTTACTTCGCGCCGGTCACACCGAGTCGAAACGTACGCAAAAGCGCGGCTCCCAGCAAGGAGAATGCGCCCAGCATCCAAATCAGCGGCATGGTGCTGGCCGTGTGCGGCAGCTTGGCAATTACCGGCTTCGCCTTTCGCACCGGCGCAGGAGCAGCCTCGGACGAGTTGCCGATGGCCGGAGCCGTCCCCGCACTCGCCACCTGATTGCTCGGCGGCGCAACGTACTTCTCCGCTGCAATCCCCGGCTTCGAGTCATTCGGTCCCACTGTTGTCGACGACAGCAGCCACAACGTCACAACCTCGAGGTCATCCTTCGAAAGACTCTTGTCCGCAACCTTACCCTCAGAAGCAGGATCGATCGCCGGAACCTTGGAATCGTTCACCGTCGCGATGGACACCGCCTCCGCCTTCGGATACACGAACTCAACCACCGACCCTCCGCCCGGAAATTCGAATCCGCGAAGAATCGTTCCACCCTTCGGGCTCTTGCTCCAGACCACAGGACCGCTCGAACTGGGCTTGCTGATATTGCCGTTCTGAATCCCAAGAAAGGTCGAATGGGCATTGCCCTGCGCACCATCGACCCGGACGATCAAACGATCAGACAGGTGATCGACCACACGGATCGAATACGTGCCCGGCTTCAACGTCAAACCCGGAACCTTGGTCTGCTCCGATACCGTGAACTGGCTTGCAGTCTGGGCCGCGCATACCGCGACCGATCCGGCAAGCAAAGAGACCGTGCACACAATCGCTTTCAATCGCATCCTTCTTCTCCTCTTATCTCCTGAGATCGCGAGCCGACAGCGGGTATTACAGATCGCAGCATAGGCTAACATCGAAACGCGCCGGTCAAGCCTTTGGATGCTGAGCATGTCTATGCATGGGCATCTCAACCCTGCTCAAAAGGTACCCGGTAGGCAGTTACCACCGGTTTTGCCGACCTCACCCTTGCCGCCTCAGCCTCTTCCGCCAGGGCTGCCGTAAAATCAGCTCAATGCCTCCCATCGACGAAGCCACCTTCCGCCGCGAAGCCGACCGCGCCCTCACCGCCCTCAAGCAATCCCTCATCGCCGCCGAAGAGGACGGAGGCTTCGAAGCCGAGGAACAGAACGGCGTCCTCAACATCCTCTTCGAGGACCGTCCCGGAAAGTTCGTCCTCACCCCCAACACCCCCATCCGCCAGATCTGGATCTCCGCCCAGTCCACCAGCTTCAAACTAGACTGGGCCGAAGCCTCCCGCAGCTTCGTCCTTCCCAAAACCGGCGAAGACCTCCGCACACTCACCGAGCGACTCCTTCGCGAACACCTCGAAGACCCCTCGATCACCCTCGCTTGAATCGATCTTCATTCCGACCGAAGCGCACTCACCCGCCCCACTGTCATCCCCACCCAAGCGCAGCGAAGTGGAGGGATCAGCCTTCAACCCCTCCAAAACGCCCGTGTGCGTCACCAGCTCACCAGGGCAGCGCCTTCCCCATATGGAAGTACCCGCCGGTCGGCCCATCCTCCCCCAGCGTCGCCAAATCCACACTCGTCTTCGCCCCGTCGACCAGCTCCATCGTCGCCCCGTCCCCGCCCATATCCGTCTTCACCCACCCCGGATGCGCCGAGTTCACCTTGATCTTCGTGCCCTTCAACTCGTGTGCGAGGTGGATCGTGTAGCTGTTCAGCGCCGCCTTCGACGCATCGTACGCAAACACCTTTGCGTCGTAGATCGGGGAGTCAGGCTTGGCGTGCAATGTCAGCGACCCCAGAATGCTCGACAAATTCACCACCCTACCGGCGCCGCTCTTCCGCAGTAACGGCAGCAAAGCCTGCGTCAGCGCCACAACCGCAAAAAAATTCGTCTCGAACGTGTCCCGCACGACCTTCAGCTCCGTCACACTCGTCCGGTTCCCGCCGGTCATGTCGTCGAGCATCACGCCCGCGTTGTTCACCAGCACATCCAGAACGCCAAACTCGCGCTCAATCTGCTTCGCCACGGCCTCGACATCCCCGGCATCCACCACATCCAGCTTCACCGCACGAGCATCGATCCCCTCAGCCTTCAGAGTCGCCGCCGCGCCGGCGCCCTTCGCCTCGTCCCTGGCGCCCAGCAGCACCAAATACCCCTTCGCGCCTAGCTGCCTCGCCGTCTCCAGCCCCAGCCCCTTGTTCGCTCCCGTAATCAAAGCTATCTTCTTCGTTTCAGCCATGTCGCTCCTCCTCGCCCGCAGGCTCCATACCAAAGATGGCCAGCTCGCGAAAACGTTGCGCATATCTCTCCGGCATCCGCCTCCGCTTCATGTCGCGCCCCACCACCACGTGCACCGTCTCCCCCGTGCACAGCAGCACCCCGTCCTCAGCCCGCAACACCTCATACCCAAACTTCAGCAGAGCACTCCGGTATCCGCTCACCCGCGTCCGAACCAGGAGCTCCTCGTCATACCGCGCCGGAGCTTTGAATCGAGCCGTCGCCTCCACCACCGCGATCATGCACCCGTCCTCCGCCTCCATCTGCCGGTAATCCAGCCCCATCTGCCGGATCAACTCCACCCGCCCCACCTCAAACCACACCAGGTAGTTCGCGTGATACACCACCCCCATCTGATCCGTCTCCGCATACCGCACCCGCAGCCGCGTCTCTCCCCACGTGCCCCCCAACAAACCCCTGCTCTCACTCATGCCCTAAGTCTATCGGCCAGAGGAGCTCCTGGCTCTTCGCTTCTATCTCTGCCCTTTGTCTTTCTTCTTATCTTCCGCAGGCTTGGGTGCCGCATCACCGCCATCCCGTCAATGCAATCTCCGGTCCTTACCTAAAAGCTAGAAGCTAAGAGCTAAAAGCTCTCCCCCACACCGGCCGCCGCTTCTCCAGAAACCCCGCCACCCCTTCACGGAAATCCGCCGTCCCCCGCGAAACCGCATTCGCCTCCATCGCCAGCGCAATCGCGGCATCCAACCACACCCGATTCTGATCGGCCAGCAACCGCTTCGTCATCCCCACCGACTGCGGACTATTCGCCGTCAGCATCTCCGCTATCTTGCTGACGCGAAGCGCTAACGCGGAGCGCTCCACAATCTCACTCACCAGCCCCAAAGCAAGAGCCTCCTCCGCCCCAAACAGCCGCCCACTCAGCAGCAGCCCGCGAGCCCGCTTATCCCCCACCTGCAGCGCCAGAAACGCGCTCACCAGCGCCGGCACAAACCCGATCCGCACCTCCGTATACCCGAACTTCGCTTCCGGAACCGCCAGCGTGTAGTCGCAGATCGTCGCCAGCCCCGTCCCGCCGGCAATCGCTGCTCCTTGCACCGCCGCAATCGTCGGCACCGGCAGCTCATACAGGGTCCGGAACAGACGCGCGATCCGCTCCGCATCCGCCCTGTGCTCCTCCGGAGACTTCCCCGCCATGCCCTGCAGCTCCGACAAATCCAGCCCCGCGCAGAACGCCTCCCCCGCTCCCGCAAACACCAGCACCCGGCAGCCGTCCGCCGCTGCGCCTTCCATCGCCGCGATCAGCTCCTCCTGCATCGCCGAAGTCATCGCATTCCGCCGCTCCGGCCGGTTCAGCGTCAGCGTGCGCACCGCCCCCTCATCCGCAACCAGCAACGTCTCATAACTCATCGCAACCTCATCTCCCTTGCAATTCGCTTCGACAGAGATCACCTTGAAATCAGCCACGAAGTTCACCGGCTAACAGCTAGAAGCTAGAAGCTAAAAGCTCGTACTCCTACTGCACCTTCGCCCCATACCTCCGCGCAATCTCCGCACTCGCCGCAATCAATCCATCCAGCGGCTGCAGCCGCGGCAACTCCGCCCCCAGCCGCTTCAGCTCCAGGAGCAGCTCCTCCGTGGCAATATTCCCTACAAGCGCATCCTGCGCAAACGGACATCCGCCCAGCCCGCCGATCGCCGCATCGAATCGCCGGCACCCCGCCCCGTACGCCGCCGCAATCCTCTCCGCCGCCTCGCCCGGCCGCGCATGGAGATGCACACCGATCTCCACCCCATCCGCACCGCCGTGCACCGCCATCACATCCCCGACCACATCCGCAATCATCTTCGGCGTAGCCAGACCCACCGTGTCTGCCAGCGAGATCTGCTTCACCCCCGAGTCCACCAGCAGATCGCACGCCGCCACCACCTCGTCCACATCCCACGCATCACCATACGGGTTCCCGAACGCCATCGAGATATACGCCACCACGTTCATCCCCGCCTTGTACGCAATCTCCCCCACCGCCTCAAGCGCCTCCAGCGACTCCTCCGGCGTCTGCCGCTGATTCCTCTTCAAAAACTCCGCCGACACCGAGTACGGGAACCCCACCGTCTCCACCGCACTCGTCGCCGCCGCCCGCTCTGCCCCCTTCGCATTCACAACGATGCCGATGATCTCCACACCGCTGTTGTCCTCCGCATCGAAGTCCGGCGGATCCAGATACTCCAGCACCAGCTCCGAGTCCGCCATCTGCGGCACCGCCTCCTTCGACACAAAGCTCACCGCATCGATATGCCGAAACCCCGCCGCCACCAGCACCCGCAGGTAATCCGCCTTCACCTCCGGCGCCATCACCCCCGGCAACGCCTGCCAGGCATCCCGCGGACACTCCACAATCTTCACCTGACCCATACCACGACCTCACTCACCATCATCCACTCATCCACCACAACCGTCATCTCGACCCACTCACCACGCCGTCATCTCCATCTATCCCCATCACGCCGTCGTCTCGATCGAAGCGAAGCGCAGTGGAGAGACCCCTGTATTGCGCAGTTGTTCCTGCAGTTGTCGTTGCCTGTTCTCTTGCTTGTCATTCAGGAGCCGAAGCGGAGGAATCTGCTGTTCTCTCCCTGACCAGGTCATCATCGCAAAGCCTGACTTTTCACCGCCTCCGCCGCCGATCCCGCCAGTCCCCCACCAAATGCACCACAAACACCATCACCACCACCAACTCCACCAGGCACAAGCAGCTGAATCCACATCCCCTGCCGCGGCAGCCACACCGTACACGGCACCTCCACCATCTGCGTCCCTGTCGCCACCATCTGCGACGGCGGAAGCGATCGATCCCCCGCCAGAAACCGCGCGCAGCTGTCCCGATGCCCGCTCTTCCACACGGCAATTCCGCTCGGAATCAGCAGAGCCACCAGCAGCGACCAAAGCGTCGTCCGCGAGATCAAGTCTGCAACACCCCCGGGTTAAACTTCGCCACTTCAGGATTCAGCGCACAAGCTTCCAGCGCCGTCATCAGCACATCGCGCGTCGCTGCCGGATCAATCACCGCATCCACCCACAAACGAGCCGCCCCATACCGGATATCCCCCTGCGCGTCATACGTCGCCTTGATCTCGTCGTACACGCTCTTCTTCTCCTCTTCCGACAGGTGCTTGCCCCCACGCTCCATCTGCTTCACCCGCACCTCCACCAGCGTATTCGCCGCGCTCGCCCCGCTCATCACCGAATACCGCGCCCCCGGCCACGCAAAGATAAACCGCGGATCGTACGCCTTCCCGCACATCGCATAGTGCCCCGCCCCAAAGCTCCCGCCCACAATCACCGTGATCTTCGGCACCACACTCGTCGACACCGCCGATACCATCTTCGCCCCCGCGCGGATAATCCCCGACCACTCCGCATCCTTGCCCACCATGAAGCCATTCACATCATGGAGAAAGATCAGCGGCACCAGCTGCTGGTTGCAGTCCATGATGAACCGTGCCGCCTTCTGCGCGCTCTCCGTATAGATCACGCCGCCAAACTCCGTCCGCTTCGACCCGGCCTGCGGCCCCATCGCCACCGTCTGCTGCTGATGCACCTTCTGGTTGGCCACAATCCCCACCGCCCGCCCGCCGATCCGCGCATACCCGCACAGCAGCGTCCGCCCAAAGTCCGCCTTGTACTCATCGAACTCCGACCGGTCCACCACCCGCGCAATCACCTCGCGCATGTCATAGGTATTCGTCGCCGCCCGCGCCGGATCCACATCCATCAACCCATACAAATCCTCCGCCGCATACCGCGGAGCATCCTTCCCCGCATCAAACCCCACCCGCGAAAACACCTCAGACTCGCTCACACCCGATACCCGAGACCCGATACCCAATACCCGTTCCGTTCCCTCCCCACCCCGCTTCCCCATCTTCCCCACCAGCGACCGCAGCCGCGCCAGGCACAAATGATCATTCGCCTCCTTGAAATCCACTGTCCCCGAAATCTCCGCATGCATCGCCGCCCCACCCAGCGTCTCCGCATCGGTCTTCTGCCCGATCGCCGCCTGCACCAGCGACGGCCCCGCCAGAAACAGCCCCGACCCCTCCGTCATCAGCACCGTATCCGTCATCACCGGCAGATACGCCCCGCCCGCCACGCACATCCCCATGATCGCCGTGATCTGCGGAATCCCCATCGCACTCATCACCGCGTTGTTCCGAAACACCCGCCCAAAGTCGTCCTGGTCCGGGAACACATCCTCCTGCAGCGGCAGAAATACCCCCGAAGAATCCACCAGGTAAAGCGTCGGGATCCGGTTCTCAATCGCGATGTGCTGCGCCCGCAGAACCTTCTTCGCCGTCATCGGAAAGAACGCCCCCGCCTTCACCGTCGCGTCATTCGCAATCACCATGCAAAGCCGCCCGCTCACCCGCCCCAGCCCCGTCACCACCCCCGCCCCGGGAGCCCCACCCCACTCCTCATACATCCCCCGCCCCGCCCAAAGCCCCAACTCCAAAAAGTTCGACTGTGCCACAGATCCGGGTGCCCCATTCATCGCAGTCCCACCGCGATGGGTGGGGTCCGCCGATGGATCACCACCCAACCCGGGTGCCCCATTCATGGCATTCTTACCGCCATGAGTGAGTTCTTGCGGTGAGTCCAACAGCAACCCCAACCGCTCCCGAACCGTCAGCCTTCCCTTCGCCCGCTGAGCCTCCGCCGCCTTCGCCCCACCCCCCAGCCGAATCGCCGCCTCCTCCTCCCGCACCACCCCCAGCAGCGCCAACATCGCTGCCCGGTTCGCCCCAAACCGCACCGCCCCCGCATCTACCTTGGATCTCCAGCACGTTCTCCAACTTCAACTCGCCTGCCATCACACCATCCCCGAAAAAACTCGCAACCTAAGCACGATACAGGGACACACCCACCCTTCGCTTGACTCTGCCTTCCCGTAGCAAGTCACGAGCTACCGGAAAGCAAAGTCAGCAGCTAACCCCACCCCAAATCAACACAAACGCGTTTTTCGTTACTGATCCCTACCGTTCAAACGCAGTTTTGAGCGAGACGCATGGCTGGAGCCGGCCGCGCGCGGTATCAATCCGTCCGCGTAGCTGAGGGCGAAAAGCTGCACGTCTTCGGGGCGTCAAGCACTCCATCCATTCGCTGCGATGAGACATGCAGAAACTCTTCGGTCAGATCGCATTCAACGACTTCGACTTGCCGTGCGAGCGCGTGTTTCGCCCAAGCCTTCAAGTGCTCTTGACGAGTACCATCACGCCGTAGGGTTCCAGGGTTTGTGTCCCCCGCATCGTGCTTCCTGTCAGGGCATGCGCGTACTCTCCCGGCAACGCGATGGATTGTGGCTTCGCGCTGTGATTCATCACGTATGTCCAGGACTTCTTTCCCTTGCTACGGGTTGTCACTTCGACTCCCCGCGGCACGGTAAGTTTGGGTGTGATCCCTGCCATGCGTTCGACCGTGATCAGCACCCGCGCAAGGCTTGCCGGATCCAGATGGGCTCCGACATAGATGGCCTTGCCCTTGCCGGTGCCGTGCATGGTGATGGCCGGCTGCCCGGCATACGCGCCTCCGCTGTACGTTGCCAGTACGTCTGCACCCTCGGTGCGCAGCACGTCTGCCCACACGTCGCACGTCGCCTCGGCACCCTGTAGCGGTCCGCTGAATGCGACATTCAGCTTGCCCGAGTAGATCGGCACGTACTCCGCAACGACCGCACCCATGACTTTGCGCAGTAGACCCGGCAGTGGCGTCTTCACGATCTGGCTTTGTTCGTCCTTCACGCCGGAGCGGCAGCCCGCGACGAAGAAACCTCCGCCCTGCACGTACGCTTCGATGCGACGGGCCTGTGCTTCCGAGATCACATACAGCGCCGGCGCATAGACCACCTTGTATTTCGAGAGGTCCTGCGTCCCGTCGACCATGTCGAGCTGCGCTCCACCGGCAGCTGCTACGCCGTACCAGGTCAGTACCTCGGTCTGATACTTCAGCTTCGGTTGTCCGGGCTGTAGGGTCAGCGCCCAATTTGAGCTGTAGTCGTAAACCAGCGCAGCCTCTGCCGCATAATCGGCATGGAGCGCGTCGGCGCCCAGAGACTTGAACTCCTGGACGGTCTCCGCAATCTCTCGAAAGCCTGTGCTCTCGGAGCGGTCATGATTCAACAGACCGTGCCAGTACTCTTCCGCGCCGAAGTTCGCCGTGTCCCAACGGAAGAAGTTCATGCCCATCGCGCCGTGGGCGACGGTCTGGTAGGCCCATAGTCGCAACTGGCCCTTCTCCGGCTGGGGAGAGAAGAAGTTCTGCCCAGCCTTGCCGGCCTGCTGCTCCATCACAAAGAAAGGCTGGCCCTGCCGGGCTGCCCTGGTCATGTCGAGCGACCAGGACACGACCGTCGAAATCTGTTCGCTCGAGATCCCCAGTCCGTTGTCCGACTGCGCAGCATAGATCGCGATAAACCCCGGGTAGTTATCCGTGGCGACAAAATCCAGGTCGGCATAGAGATCCTTCTGCACAATGACGTCAACGGCTGTAACGTTGTTGGTCGTCACAAAGTGATTCGGACACTCCCTGCGCAGCATGGGCACCTGCGACCTGAGAAAGCCGACGTTTGCGGCGCTCTGGTAGCGGTCGTAATCCAGCGCAAGGCCCGGGTTTGGCAGGGCGCCCGACGGCAGTGGCACGGGAATCTGCGAGAACTCCGTGTAGGTCTGGCTCCAGAAGACCGTGCCCCACGCCGCGTTCAAGGCATCAAGCGTCCCGTACCGGGTTTTCAGCCATCCCTGAAAGCCGGCCCGGCAGCTCTTGCAATAACAGCGCTGCGATTCGCCCAACGTCAGTTCGTTATCGATCTGCCAGCCAACGATCCCGGGTGTGTCGGCGAAGCTCTTCGCCATGGCCGTCGCGATAGCGAGTGAGAGCTCCCGGTAGCGCTGGTTCGTCGGGCAGGTAAAGCGGCGCGACCCCGGGCTCAGCAGCACCCCGGCCGCGTTCACCTCCAGTACCTCTGGGTACTTCGCGGTCAACCAGGGTGGAGGCGCTGCAGACGGCGTGCCGAGTATCGTGCGGATCCCCGCCTTGTGCAGGATGTCGACCGAACGATGCAGCCACCCAAAGTCGAACCTGCCCTCGGTCGGCTCCATGAGGCCCCACGCGAACTCGGCCACTCGAACCACCGTGAGCCCCATCGCGGCCATCCGCCGTGCATCCTCTGCCCACAGGGCTTCTGGTGTCTGGTCCGGGTAATAGTCCGCGCCGAAGAGCAGCTCCGGGATCGGCGCGCCGGCCGGAGGCGCAGCCAGTACGCTGTAGGCCTTCAGCGAGCGCGGCAGGGTCAGCATGCCGACTGCTGCGCCTGTGCGGGACAGAAAGGAACGGCGGTCAAGAGTCATGGGACATTGCTCCTTGAAATCGAAAATATGGTGCGGGTTAGCAGGGCGGGTATGCAGGCATGGCAGCGATCGCGCGCACATCACCCAGGCACGCGCAGGCCCAGGAGCACGATGCGTACTGTTTCGTCGAACAGTGCGTGAATCGGCTTTTGGTACTCCTGTTCAAGCCGGTTGCCGAGCGAAGCGAGACGCCGCTGCGTGCCGATCATGGCATTCAGGATCGCGTGCAGGGTCAGGTCAGGGTCGAGGTCGACGCGCACTGAGCCGTCCGCGATGCCCTTCCGGATCAAGCTGCTGAGGCTGTGAAATCCGCCCGGAGAGATCTTGTCTTCGAGCACGAGAAGACGCTCCACGGTCCAGTCCCGCGCGTACATAGCGTCGAACTGGGCCATAAACCGGACATCCTCCGGCCGCTGCAGCAGTTCTTCGCGAAAGGCGTCGAGCAGAGCGGCGATGCAGGCCAGCGCAGAGGATCCCGCGACGGCTTCGACCTTCTCTTGCATCGCTGCCTGCGACCGCGCGATCACCTGCTCAACAAGGGCCCACACGATCTCGTCTTTGCTGGCGAAGTACTCATACAGCGTGGATGCCCGGATGCCGGCCTTCTCGACGATGTCGCCCATCAGGACGCGGTCGATTCCACGGGCGTCGAAGACCTTCTGCGCAGCCGCCATGATGCGGCTTCGTTGCCGTTCCCGGTGCGCGCGATACGGCCCCTTCGTGGTATGCGCGGCATTTTCAGTCAGTATTGGCACAGCGGCTCTCACTAATTCGAATGATGCATTCGAATTTGAATGGAGTTTACGAATTACCGAGTGCAGGTGTCAAGGTTTGTAAGGTGTGGCTGATTTCGTAAGGTTGGCATGGGTGCCTGGCGGTCTGCGGCGTGAGGTCCAAGGTGGCCCCTCCTGCGCTCCATCTTCCAAGGGGCTACGTCGGATCCGAGCAGGAAATTGCCGTCGCGGTAGATGACTCCGGGCGCTTCGATCGAGTGTGGTGCAACACCGCTGGACCCCTCACACCAGCACCTCAGCCCCTCGCACCGCCGCCGACCCAAACACCGCACGGTACCGCTCCACCAGCTCCTTCGGCCCGGTCGCCTTCAGCGCGTTATCGCTCAGCTTCACCGTCGGCCGCCCATCCACGCTCGTCAGCTTGCACACCAGGCTCAGCGGCTCCAGCGTGTCTTCGCCTCGCGGATGGCATCCTCGAAAATCGTTCGTCAGCAGCGTCCCCCACCCCGCGCTGAACCGGATCCGCCCCCGAAAGTGCTCATTCAGCCGCAGCATCTCGTCCACATCCAGCGCATCCGAAGCAATCAGCCGCTTCCTCCGTGCATCCCGCCCCCGCGACCGCAGCCACGCAATATACTCGTCCCCCGCCACCGCCGGATCCTTGCTGTCCACCCTCTGCCCCGTCCAGTCCGCCACCCAATCCGGAGCGCCCTCCAGAAACTGCGTCGTCCCAAACGTATCCGGCAGCATAATCAGCAGCGCCCCGCCATAACTCCTCTGCCACAGCTCCAGCACCCGGTACTGCGACTCGAGCAGCTCCTCATCGTATCCGCCATCGCCGCCAACGCCATCGGCAGCTCATGCGCATTCGTCCCGATCGCCTCCAGATCGTGCTTGTACGCCAGCGCCGTATTCGACGTCCCCGTAAACTCCTCCCCCAGCGTCGCCCGCAGCGCCTCGACCGCATACTCCTGCCACAGAAAGCTATGCCTCCGCCGCGTCCCGAAGTCCGATATCCGCAAGCCCTCTACGCCCCTCAGCCTTTCGATCTTGTCCCACAGCCGAGTCTTCGCCCGCGCATACAGCACGTCCAGCTCCAGCTCACTCAGCTCCGCCAGCGCCGCCCGGGTCTTCAGCTCGCTCACGATGGCCAGCGCATAGATCTCCCACATCGTCACCTCGGTCCACAACCCGCTGAACCGCAATACGAGCTGCCCGTCCTGCTCCGAAACCTCGTAGTCGCTTAGCCGAAACTCCCCATCCAGCCAGTCCAGAAATCCCGGCTCAAAGATGCTACGCGACACCGTAAAACGTGTTTCCCGCCAGCCACACCAGCTCGCTCTTCTGGAACCGCAGCCCCCGCACATGCTCCATCTGCTCCAGCAGCGCCCCCGCCTCCACCCGATCCGCCAGCCGCACCTTCACGGTCCGGTTCACCACCTCGCTCGTGACGTGCGTCGCCGGAAAGTTCTTCCAGATGAACTGCAGCATCAGCAGCTTGTAGAAGTCCGTATCCAGCAGCGAACGCACAATCGGGTCCAGCTTCCAGTTATGGTTGTGCGCCCGCTCGGCAAAGTTCACGTTCATCCCGTCCAGAGCCTCCAGCCGGAAACTTCCTCGCTCCTGAGAAAGTCCTCTTTCAAGATCCAGCACCATCAATATAGAGCGCGCTCACTCACAGAGCCGATGCAGAGACAGCGAAAGAGCCTCAAACCTTACTCTGCTCGGCTCTTGCCCCTTCCTCCTCTCTGTCCGTCGTTCCCGAAGGGAGGGATCTGCTTGTGCCCTCACGTCGCCCACTCCAGCCCAGACCGCCACACAAGAAGCGCACCCGGACACCCTGGTACCCGTTGGTAACCAGGTAACCCTGCTGCCTGCGGCGGACCCCAATACCGCGCTCATTCCCTGATGACACCTACGTAAACCCGACAGCAGGCTGGAGCTAGTCAATCCCCCAAACGTTCCAAAACAGGAATGCCTTTCCGGTTGAACATGCAAATACGTGTCGCACTTCGGAAAACGTGAGTTACTATTGCGCTAGTTTTTAGTTACCACTCTGGTCACCTGAATGCTCCTGCCACTCCTGCTCGTCAGCGCCGCCTGCATCGCAGCCTCGTTCGCGCTGCTGTTCCTGCTCTTACAGGCGCAAAAATCGTCTCGCGATCTCGTTCTGCGTCTGGCGCAAGCCGACGAGCGTCAACAACAAAACCAAAAGCAGCTGATGCAACGCTCCCACCTCGACACCCTCAAAGACGAGTTCATCTCCACCGTCTCCCACGAGCTCCGCACCCCCCTCACCAGCATCCGCGGCTCCCTCGGTCTCCTCTCCTCCGGCATCATGGGCAACCTCGATCCCAAAGCCCAGAACCTCCTTCGCATCGCCGTCACCAACACCGACCGACTCATTCGCCTCATCAACGACATCCTCGACCTCGAGCGCATGGAGTCCGGCCGCGCGCCCCTGCAGATCCGCCGTTGCTCCCTCCGCGACATCATCGAGCAGGCCGCCGAAACCATGGCCGGCATGGCTCACGAAGCCACCGTCCGCATCGTTCTCGAAAATCCGCCCGCCGGCACCAGTCCGGAAGCCCTCTACTTCGACGGCGACTCCGACCGCATCCTCCAGGTGCTCACCAACCTGCTCTCAAACGCCATCAAGTTCTCCCCCTCCGCTTCCACCATCCGCGTTCACGTCGAGGCCACCCCCGATTCCATCCTGCTGAAAGTCGCCGATGAAGGCCGCGGTATTCCCGCCGACAAGCTCGACTCCATCTTCGACCGCTTCCATCAGGTCGAGCCCTCCGACGCACGCCAGAAAGGCGGCACCGGCCTCGGCCTCGCTATCTGCCGCAGCATCGTCCAGCAGCACAGCGGGTCCATCTGGGCACAGCGCAACCTCGGCCCCGGAACCAGTCTCTACGTCATGTTTCCCCGCACCCCCCGAGCTTCAGACGCCGTCACGCCTGCCCTCGCGATGCCCCGCGGAGAAGGCTCCATCATCGTCTGCGACGACGACTCCGGCATCCGCACCGTCGTCCGCGAACACCTCACCCGCCAGGGCTACGATGTCCTCGAAGCCTCCTCCGGCGAAGAAGCCATCCTCATCGCCTCCCAGGCGCAAGTCGAGGCCATCCTCCTCGATCTCTACATGCCCGGGCTCAGCGGCTGGGAAACCCTCCAGCGCCTCCGCGACACCCCCGTCACCTCCGCCATCCCCGTCGTCATCCTCAGCGTCCTCTCCCCCGCGCTTCGCCGGGAGCTCACCGGCACCGCCCAGGGATGGGTGCAGAAGCCCTTCAACGAAGCTCTCCTCTTCGCCGAACTTGGCCGCGTCCTCCATCGCGGCGAAGGCCCGGCGGAGGTGCTCCTCGTCGAAGACGACCAGGACCTCGCCAGCGTCGTCGTCGCCAGCTTCCAGGAGGCCGACGTCCGCGTCGAACACGCCTCCACTCGCCAGCAGGCCATCCGTCGCTGCATTACCCGCCGCCCCGATCTGCTCATCCTCGATCTCACCCTTCCCGACGGAGACGGCTTCTCCTTCGTCGAGTGGCTCCGCGAACAGCCCTCCCTCCGCACCCTCCCTCTCGTCGTCTACTCCGGCCGCGAGGTCTCCGACCGCGAAAAAACCAACCTCCGTCTCGGCCCCACCGAGTTCCTCACCAAGGCCAAGGTCCAGCCCCAGGAGGTCGAAGCACTCGTCGTCTCCATGGTCCAGCGCCTGCGCCGTCTCACCGACCTCGCACCCGCCTCCGTAGCCTGATCCAATCAACCCGCTCTCCATTGAAGCGCGTGAAAGTGTAGGCACGCTCATGCGACGCATCCTCATCATCGACGACGAAGACGACATCCGCGAGGTGGCCGCGCTCTCCCTCGAAGCGACCGCCGGCTGGGATATCCTCACCGCCTCCTCCGGCGCCGAAGGCATCGCCATCGCCGCCGCCCAGCACCCCGACGCCATCCTCATGGACGTCATGATGCCCGGCCAGGACGGCCCCACCACTTACAGAATCATGCAGAATAACCCGGCCATCGCCGGCATCCCCGTCTTGCTTCTTACCGCAAAGGTCCAGGGGGTCGATCAGCGCCGCTTCAACAGCCTGGGCGTCGCCGCCGTTCTCTTCAAGCCCTTCGACCCGCTCACCCTCGCGCAACAGATCTCTGATCACCTCGGCTGGAAAGACTAGATCCGGAGGTCCTCCCCCTATGAAACCCGCCGCCGCCGCTGCTCAAACCGAACAGCTCCTCGCCAGCCTCTGGACGAGAAATCTGCCGATGCTCAAAGACCGGCTCGATCTGCTCGACCGCGCCGCCGAGACTGCAAAGTCCGCCTCGCTCACCGCCCCTCTCCGTCGCGACGCCGCCATGACCGCCCACAAACTCGCCGGCTCCCTCGGCATGTTCGGCTACACCCAGGGCACGGAGCTCGCACGCAAGCTCGAGCTCATCCTCGACGAACCCGCGAACCCCGACCCCAACCGCCTCCGCGCCCTCTCCGCCGACCTCCGCCGCTCCCTCAACCTCTAAGCCCACCAAAGATCCCCAGAGTTGCGGGTTGCACCTGCTGCTGCTTTTCCCCGCCAACCCTCGGCAACCACCAATCCCGGGGCACAAACGTAGGGAATCGCATCGCAGTTGCTGTTGCTTGTTCCCGCCGTCATCCTGAGCGCAGCGAAGGACCCCGAAGAGCTCCAACTCGCCCCAACTGCCCGCCTCTTTTCAACCTGCCCCGTCAACCCCGGCACCCACCAATCCCGGGGCACAAAACGTTAGCGAATCGCATCTGCAGTTGCTGCTGGTTTTTCCCGCCGTCATCCTGAGCGCAGCGAAGGATCCCGAAGAGCTCCAGGTCGCCCCAACCACCCGCTCCTTTTCAACCTACCCACCCACCACCGGCACCCACCAAACCCGGGGCACAACTCTAGTGCATCTGCTTGAACAGCCACCCCACCAGATCAATCCCAGCCGCATACGTGTCAAATTTAGCCGGCAGCTTCCGCCCATCCGTGTACTCGTTGTAGAGCCACGGGTCGACCACCGCAAACACCGTCCCCTTCCCCACCACAGCCGCGGCCATCAAAACATCTCCCTTATCCGTCAGCACCGCCGTCGCACCCCTGCTCACCGCGATCGTGCACACATCCTTCATAAACGTCGTATGCGCCTTCGTAAACACGTTCGTCCCCGCCGGAATCATCACCTCGCCCTGCTCAAAATCCGACCCTTCCACCTTGTTCCGGTCCACCGGATTGAAGTGAATCCCGAACCGGTCCCCCAGCGTATTGAAGTGCTCAAACTCCGTATTCCCGGCATCATTCGCCATCAACACAAGCACCCCGCCCGCCTCCACCCAGGCCTGGATCGCGTCTCCACTCGGCTTATCCATGAAGTGCGCCTTCGGGTTCTTCGCGGGCGTGTCCGGCGACACGATCAGGTATACATCCGCAGCCTTCAACCCATCCGCCGTCGGCGCCCCCTTCAGTTCACCCAGCTCCATGCCGTATCTCTGGAACGCCCGTCCGAAAAATGCGAATCCATCGTTCGAATCGTCATCCCACTTGTAGTGAAACAGCTCCGTCTGCCCCGCCGCGTTCACCCGCGTCTGCGAGTTGAACCACGCATCCACAACCGCCGTCCGGCCATGTCCCAGCAGCGCCGTTCCGCTCTGCGCCATCTCGCTTCCGGCCATCAGAAACGCCCCCACCCCCTTCGCATCGTTATCGATTACCTTCTCCCCGATGTAGTACTCGTACGTCCCCGCCCGATACGGCTTCCCACCCAGCCCCGCCGACTTCACCGTTCCCGTCAGCCGCTCCCCACCGCTGGCGTCCGTCTTTACAAACGTCTTCCCGATCCCGTCCCAGCCCTTCTGTGCCGTGTCCTGGTAGCTGGGCGCCAGGTATCGCATCCGCACACCCTTCGCCAGCGCGTACGTGAACATCGAGCTCGCCGAAGCCTCCGGAAAGTTTCCCGGCTGCCCGCCCTTGTCCATCACCTGCCACCACAGCCCCGTGCTCTTGTCCTGGTACGCAAGCGCCGACGCAGCCGTCTTATTCAGCGCCTCCAGCAGCTCCCCGCGCCGCGGGTATCCGATCGGAACCCAGTCCAGCACATCCACCAGCGCCATCGCATACCACCCATTGGCCCTCGCCCACGCCTCGGGCGAAAGCCCCGTCCCCTTATCCGCCCAGGCCATCTGCCGGCTCTCATCCCATCCATGCCGCAGCAGACCCGTCTCGAGATCGCGCATATGGCTGTCCATCAACAAAAGCTGCTTCGCCACCTCATCCAGGTCCGCGGGCTCCTGAAACGTCGCCGCGTACTCCGCCAGGAACGGCTCAGCCATATACGCCCCATCCAGCCACATCTGGTTCGGATAGATTCCCTTGTGCCAGAATCCTCCACTCTCCGTCCGTGGCTGCGCCATCAAACGATCCCGCAGAAGCTTCGCCGCCTTGTAGTACTTCGGGGCCCGCGTCACCCGGTACAGCATCAGCACCGATCGCCCCATCTCAATCTCGTCTAAGCTCCGCGCCCGCGCATCGAACCCCTTGATCGACCCATCCGCGCCCACATATTTGTCCACCGCTGCCCGCACGTACGCGAAGTCGCTCCCATTCGCCGTCGTCCACCACTGCGCCGTCATCCCGTCCAGCAGCACACCCTCTTCATAGCTCCACGCCCCCGGCTTGTTCTCTGTCGAGATCACACCGGCCGGCCACATCCGCTTCACCGACTCCGCCATCGCGCCCCCGGAATCCACCTCCGCGATCGCCGTCCCACACCCCGCCACCAGCAGCACCGCCGCACAAACCTTCAGCACCATTCGCCCCCTCTTCCGTTCCCTGCGGTTGTTTGTTCTTTTGCTTGTCATTCAGGAGCGTAGCGGAGGAATCTGCTTCTGTCTCTGCCGTTGCTTGTTCTTTTGCTTGTCATTAAGGAGCGCAGCCGTCGTCTGTTCTTTGCTTGTCCATTCAGGAGCCCAGCTGAGCATCCGCTGCTGCATCCATCTCCGTCAGTTACACGCCAACGCCGTCCAAACATTAGAAGCAGTTCCATTCGCCCCGGTAATCGACAGATCCACAAAGCTCCCACTCGCAACCGCCACGCTCCCCGTAGCCGTGCAACTCGCGTTCGCCCCAACCGTACAAGCAATCGCGGTATTCGCCATCGCCCCCGGCAGCCCCGCCCGCAGCGTCACCGTAATCGTCCCTGCCTGCTGCGAGTACACCATCAGCTTCGTCGCCGTGCATCCCCCCGGAACCCACGTCAACATCGACCCCCCGCCCTCCGCAAACGCCGCATTCGCGTTATTCACCGAGTAATAAATCGAGTTGAACGACACCGCGTGGTACGTCGACTGGTACGGAATCCCGCTCGTTCCCCCGCCCGACCCACCTCCCGATCCCGTCCCATCCGCCCCCGCCGGTCCGGTAGCGCCCTGCGGGAGACTGAAGTTCAGCACCGCCGACGTCGCCGTCCCAACATTGGTCACCGTCGCCGCACTTCCCGCCGCGCCCGTCGTCACCGCTCCGATCTGCACAGACGCAGCCGCTCCGCTCGGACCGGTCGGACCCGCCGCCCCCGCGCTTCCCGCCGTCGCCAGCACCGCCCACGCATTCGCAAACAGATCCGGCTCTGAGGCCGAGCTGCTCATCAGCGCCAGGTACGTCGATCCTCCGAAAGACACCGCATCTCCAGTCGCATAGCTCCCGCTCGAACTCCACGCCCCCCGGTACACCACACCCGCCCGCCCCGTCGCCCCCACCGCACCCGCCGGTCCCGTCGCGCCGGTTGGGCCGGTGGCGCCCGTTGCACCCGTCAATCCCGTGGCTCCGATCGGTCCACTCGGACCAGCAGCTCCCGTCACCCCCTGCGGTCCCGCCGGACCCTGCACACCCGTGCCCGTAACGCCCACCGGGCCCTGTGCCCCCACCGGCCCCGTCGGACCTGCCGCCCCGGCCTGCGCCAGCAGACCCCAATACAACGAACTCACGTCCGGCTGTCGTCCGGTGTTAGCAACAGTCGCGATATAGCTCGATCCGCCATAGCTCACAGCATCGCCGATCGCATAACCACGCCCCACACTCCACCCCCCTGCAAAACCCACAGGCGGCCCCTGCGCGCCTGTCGCTCCCGTTGCTCCCGCAGGCCCCATCGGGCCCGTCGCTCCAGTCGCCCCGGTTGCTCCCGTCGCTCCAGCCGCCCCGCGAGCCACCAGCACGGCCCACTGCCCCGGACTCGCATCCGGCGTATTCCCCCGGTTCCCTGCTTCCATCGAGACGTACGTCGAACCGCCAAAGCTCACCGCATCGTTCAATCCATAGTTCGTTCCCGCCAGGTAGTTCCCGGTATAGTTCGCCACTGCCGGTCCCTGCGGCCCGGTTGCCCCCGTCGGTCCCGCCGGCCCCATCGCCCCCTGGACCCCTTGCGCTCCGGCCGCCCCCTGCAATCCCGGCGCACCCATAGGCCCAGCCGCCCCACTCAGCCCCGCCGCCGCAAACATCGTCCACTGCTGCGGACTCCCATCCGGCGAGTTCCCCCGGTTCGCCCCCGTCAGCGACACATACCCCGCCCCGCCGAACATCACCCCATCCCCCACCCCATAGCTCGCCACCGCCGAGTACGTCCCTCGAAACGACATCCCAACCGGCCCGGCCACGCCCTGCGGACCCATCGGCCCCTGCGCTCCCTGCATCCGGCCGCTCCCGGAACCCCCTGTGCCCCCGCCTGCCCCGCAATCCCCTGCAAACCCTGTGGCCCACGATCTCCCGGAGGCCCCATCGACCCCGGCAGACCCTGCGGCCCCGCAGCCCCCGGCGGCCCCTGCAATCCCATCGCCCCAGCCGCTCCCTGCGCCGACAGCACTCCCCACTGCTGCGGATTTGCATCCGGCACATTGCCATGATTCGCCCCCGTCAGCGAAGCGTACGTCGTACCCTGCCACAGCACCACGTCCCCAACTTTGTAGTTCACCCCCGGCGCATAGCTCCCCTGGTACGTCAGCCCCGGCAAACCCTGCGGCCCCACCGCCCCCGTCGGCCCGGCAGGTCCCGCCGCTCCCGGCAAGCCCTGCGGCCCAGTCGCCCCCGGAGCACCTGCCAGACCCGCCGCCCCAGCCGCACCCGCCGGCCCCGCCTGAGCCTGCGCCAGCACACCCCACTGTCCAGAACTCAACGGCGGTGTATTCCCATGATTCCCCGCAACCAGCGATATGTAGCTCGACCCCTGGTACCCCACCACATCTGCCAGACCATAGTTCGCCGTCGCCTGATACACCCCCACATACCCCAGCCCCGGACTCCCCTTCGCACCCGTCGGTCCCGCAGGTCCTTGAGCCCCGGCCGGCCCCGCCGGACCCGCCATCCCAGCCGCCCCCGGCAGCCCCGGAAGCCCCGCTGGCCCGGCCGCTCCCGTATCGCCCTTCGGACCCGCGACGCCCGCAGCCCCGGCCGGACCCGCCACTCCCTGCGGTCCCGCAACTCCTTGAGCTCCGGCCACCGCCAGCGTCACATCCAGCGTCGCCCCATGCGCCGTCAGATCATTCTCTTTGCTGTCGAACTGCACCGCCGCCGTCCCTGCCGTCAGCGCCAGCCCGTTATTGCTCAGAGGCGTCCCCACCCACCCCCGCACCACCGAGGTAACATCCACCGTCACATAAGCGCCCGCCTGGCTCACCTGCACCACCTGCGCCGCCGCGCCCATCGGCGGCAATGTCGCATACGTCACGCTGTACTCGCCCCACGCCCCGCTCAGCGTCTGCACCGACACCAGACCCGCCGTATCCACACGGTTGGGGTACAGCCGAAGCACCGCCTTCGTCACCTGCGCCGCCGTCGTTCCTGCCGGCAACGTTCCAAGGTCGAACTGCAGAAGCGCCGTATACCCGCCCCCCACATTCAGGTTCGAGATCGTCCCGCTGTTCACCGTCGGTCGCGCGCTGCTCACATGCGCATCCGCCACCAGGGTCGCCTCGGTCGCATGCGAGGTCGTCGCCGCCGCGGCAAACAACACCGCGAGCACCAGCCCAAGCGCTCGCCTCCAGCCTCTCCTACACATCGCCATCCGTTCAACGATCCATACTCAGCAGTGCACGCCGCCCCGGACCATGCGCGAGGCCACAGCTACATCCGTCCCGCAAAACACAGGACCTCACCCTTATAAGCACACACGCCGCCCAGGCCAATCAGACAAAAGGGTCACATCACCCATCCCCGTATCCGGGCGAAGCGGAGGAATCTGCACTTTCCCTTGCTGTGTGCACCTGCACGTGCGTGCTGTTCTGCCTCGCTGCTTGCCCCTGCACTCGCCCTTGCTGTTCTGTCTGTCATTCCCGAAGGGAATCTGCTGTTGCACCTGCACTTGCACTTGCACTGTTTGCCCTGCACTTGCCGTTGCTGTTCTGTCTGTCATTCCCGAAGGGAATCTGCTGTTGCACCTGCACTTGCCCTCGCTGTTTGCCCCCGCACTCGCCGTTGCTGTTCTGCCCTCGCTGTTGCCCCTGCACTCGCCGTTGCTCTTCTGTCTGTCATTCCCGAAGGGAATCTGCTGTTGCACTTGCCTTTGCGGTTTGCCCCTGTATTCGCCGTTGTCATTCCCGAGGGAAATCTCGCTGTTGCACTTGCTTCAAGTCTTTGCCTACTCCGTCATCCTGCGCGAAGCGAAGGACCCCTGTATTCCACCGCGGCTCACCCCCAGGAACCCACCCCAAAGATCCACCGAACCAAAATCACTTATAGTGGTCCTGCGAACGCCCACACGAGGTCCCTAAGCATGCCCGCCAACACCCCCGGCCAGCTCCCCCTCCCCGCCAACCTCGTCAACATCCCCCGCCTCATCACCGCCTTCTACGAGCTCCATCCCGACCCCAGCCTCCCCGCCCAGCGCGTCTCCTTCGGCACCTCCGGACACCGCGGGTCGTCGTTCAACGCGTCGTTCAACGAAGACCACATCGCCGCCATCACGCAGGCCATCGTCGAGTTCCGCCACAACGAAGGCACCACCGGCCCCCTCTTCCTCGCCCAGGACACCCACGCCCTCTCCGAGCCCGCCTTCTCGACCGCCCTCGAAGTCCTCGCCGGCAACGGCATCGACACCTTCCTCGACCAGGACCTCGCCTACACCCCCACCCCCGCCCTCTCCCACGCCGTCCTTACCTACAACGCCGCGCACAAAGGCAAGCCGCAAGCAGACGGCATCGTCATCACCCCCTCTCACAACCCACCCGAGGACGGCGGCTTCAAGTACAACCCACCGAACGGCGGCCCCGCCGACACCTCCGCCACCAGGTGGATCGAGAATCGCGCCAACGACCTCCTCGCCGCCATGCGCAAAGGCGACCACACGGGCATCAAGCGCACACCCTACGCCCAGGCCCTATCGTCCGCCACCACCCACCGCCACGACTACATCACCGCCTACGTCGACGACCTCAGCAACGTCATCGACTTCGCCCCCATCGCCGCCTCCGGCCTCAAGCTGGCCGTCGACCCACTCGGCGGAGCCGGCGTCCACTACTGGCCCCGCATCGCCGAGAAGTACAAACTACCCCTCGAAATCATCAACCCCAACGTCGATCCCACCTTCCGCTTCATGACCTGCGACTGGGACGGCAAGATCCGCATGGACTGCTCCTCCCCCTTCGCCATGGCCTCCATGATCGGCAACAAGGATCGCTACGACGTATCCTTCGCCGCCGACACCGACCACGACCGCCACGGCATTGTCACCCGCACCTCCGGCCTCCTCAACCCCAACCACTACCTCGCCGTCTGCATCCAGTACCTCTTCACCCACCGGCCCGAATGGTCCGAAAAAGTCGGCATCGGCAAAACCCTCGTCTCCTCCTCCATCATCGACCGCGTCGCCCATGGCCTTGGCCGCCCCATGTTGGAAGTGCCGGTCGGTTTCAAGTGGTTTGTAGAGGCCTCATCGACGGCACCTTGGGCTTCGTCGGCGAAGAGTCCGCCGGCGCCACCTTCCTCCGCCGCAACGGGCAAGTCTGGACCACCGACAAAGACGGCCTCATCCCCGGCCTCCTCTCCGCCGAGATGACAGCCCGCACCGGCAAAGATCCCGGCATCCTCTACAACGAGCTCACTGCCCGCTACGGCAACCCCACCTACGCCCGCATCGACGCCGCAGCCACCAAAGAGCAGAAAGCCAAACTGGCCAAACTCTCCCCCTCGCAGGTCACCGCCAAAACCCTCGCCGGCGAACCCATCACCGCCATCCTCACCGAAGCCCCCGGCAACCACGCCCCCATCGGCGGCCTGAAAGTCACCACCGCAGACGGCTGGTTCGCCGCCCGCCCCTCCGGCACCGAAGACGTCTACAAAATCTACGCCGAATCCTTCCGCGGCCCCGACCACCTCAAACAAATCCAGACCGAAGCCAAAGACCTCGTCACCGCCGCCATCGCCTGACCCTCAGGACAACGTCTCCACGCCCCCCACTCGTACACGCCTTACGGGTCCCCGTTCAGGGTCGCCTCTATCTCAGCCGACGCCACACCACATCCTCGTTATTGCGCCGGTCCACAAGAGCATCCACCTTGCCGGAGGCGTCCCTGCGAAACAGGATGCGGCCCTCCACGCCAGGTCGAAAGAAGAGATCGCCGGCCTCCGGAACTAGCTTCGTCTTTGCGCCGGCGCCACGCTGAACAAAAAGCTGGTCGCCTTCGCGGATAACCGCACGTCGATTGCCGGGAGAAAGCTCGTAATCTCCCGCTAGATCGTTCAGATGGTTGGCGTCGGTCGTACCCTGCGCAGGATCCTCGTAGTAGCGCATCGTCTGACTGGCCGCAATCTGCCATGCACCCTTCCGGTAAAGCCACGTATCGACACTGTGGTAGCGCGCGTGCAACTCCTGTCCGAAGATCGTCTCCGTCTCGTCGCACTCGTAAGCCAGCACCGCTACGCCCGGTGCAAACAGGGCGTGCGGATGGACGACCGTGATCTTGCCCCCGTACCCTGGCGGCATCGGTTCGATATCCGCAAGCAGGGCCTTCTTGTCCATGGATCGGCCCTTCTCGTCATACACCATCGCATCGTCGGCATAGTAGGTGCGCCAGGGTCCCTGGTCACCCGGTGTCACCGCGTCATACAGCTGCTGCGTACGTCGCACCAGTTCGGCTTCCGAGATGGTTGCCGCCACCGGCAAACTCTGCTGTGCAGCCAGAACCAGGCCCGACGAGAGGACGCCAAGGCAAACAAGAGTGCGGCTAAAGTAATTCACGAGTCTCCTCTGTGCTGTCACTTGGGACGCAGCCCATACTATCGGCCGTGTCCATCCATGCAGTCGCACTTGTGACCGGAGTACATGACATCCGGACATCACCTCCCGCCGGTGCCCCACCCCCTCGCAGTCTCACCGCGAAAAGGGTGGACTCCAACGCGCTCCCATCAGGTCAGAGCCACTCCGCCTCCACGACGCACAGAAGAGACGGGATGCCTATGTATAATCCCGTCCAGCCCGCACCCATGTTCCCTCGGAGGCTGCAAAATGCCGCTCACTTCCGCCCGTCGCTGGTGTCTCTCGTTGCTGTTTCTCTCTCTTGCGGGCGCAAAAGCACAAACCGTCGCCACGCAAAACACTGCCACGGCGAAGCAAAAGGCCGGCTGGACGCTCCAGTACCAGGAAAACTTTGAAGAGACGACCCCACCCTTCAGCACCGGTGCGCCGCCCTGGGCGCACGACACCTACCAGAACACCGACAAGTGGGCCGATGGCGGTTCCTTCTTTCGCAACCAGGGCATCAAGCCGCCGGTTGCATACCGTGTGGAGGCGCCCTTCGGCACCGGCAACTGGCTCACCGTGGCTGCCTACAGCCGCTCCAACGCAACCAACTTCAACGATCTCTTTGAGGTCGTCCCCGACCCGATGAACCCGCAAAACCATGTCCTCAAGCTCTCGTCGCCTTTGCACACCGACGGAGCCGTCATCCGCTCATCCGCTCCCCTCCCCCAGAAATACCGCGTTTGTCTCAAAGTAGGCTTCGCCTCTTACGGCGACGGCATCGCCGGCGGCTTGAACGGCTATCTCGGCGGTGAAACCCCCGAGCCATGGCTCACCGGCGACGCAACCGTCGAGAACGGCTTCTACTGGCTCACCATCCTCGACTCCACGCCCAGGCCCCACAACAACATCTGGATCCACCACCATCGCAAGGTCACCATCGACTCCGACAACAACACCGAAGCCTGGACCAACATGTGGGAGAACAACACCTGGACGGCCGACGGCCGGCACCCCGTCATGATGTTCGGCACAGATAAGAACGGCACCGAAGACGACTACAACGGCAGGCCCTTTCTCTCCTGGTCCCAGGGCACACTGCAACCGGTCGGTGAGATTCGCACCGCGGACGCGTACAACGACAACACCTGGTACTCAGCCTGTATTGAGCGCAACGCAACCAACTTCGTGCTCACCACCTCCGGCAACTTCAAATGGGGCGGACAGCAGACCTACGTCGCCACCATTCCCGTGCGCTCCGTAACGGAAACCGGCAGCACCATCCCGGACTTCTTCATGTTCGGCGACCCGCACAACAACTTCTATCGCGGCTCCGTCTACTACGACGACATCACGCTCGAGACCTGGCAGCAATAGAGGTCCCGCTCAGCATTCCGGTCACTTCGAGGCTTTGCACAGACCCTTCGACTTCCAGCTATCCACAAGCATTGTTGAGGGCTTGGATGAGTCGTGCAGAACCAGCATCATGCCTCGTCGCAGCTGCGTGCCGGTCGCGGTGAGCTCCATGCTCACACCCTCAGGTATCACGATATCCACTCCCCTTCTTCCCACCTGCTTGCCTTCAGGGGTCTCCAGACAGGTCTCACCGCTCTCCGTGTAGAACGCTTCAACCCCGGCATGAACATGTGTCTTGCTCACCATGCCCGGTTCCAACGTGGCCTCCATATATTGCGCCGTATACGCCTGGCCGGCTTTGATCGGAAGTGGTCCGATCTCGGCCACCTTTGTTCCCACCAACTCGCTCTTTACCTTCGGTCCCACGCTCAAAAGCCAGACCTTCCCGAGAGCCTCGACAACTGTGCCATCAGCTCCCTTTTGGCGCTCCGCTAGCTCCTTCGTTTCGAACGCAGTCAGCGTCCAGTAAACAGGGTCGGCCAGAACGCCCAGCGGCTGGCTCGCCACGATCCAGCAACCGGTCTCACTTGTCTTCTGACTCACCGGTTTGCAGCTGACTAAAGCTTGTTGCGCCCTCAACATCGGTTGGAGGCCTCCCAGCACCGGCAGGCAGAGGAAGGCAGGGACGAAATACCGAATCCGCGACACATCTTTGAGGAGCATCTTCGCCTCGCGCAGAGAGAAATGGTGAAAGGGGGAGCTTGCCGCCAAGAATGTCACAGAAGTGTTGCCGAACCAAGCACGAACTGACATCTCGCAGGCCCGTCGCGAGCCTAAGGCCCGAAGCGCCATAAACCCTCGGGCAGCCCACCACCGGGGATGCCCCAGGTGCGCCACCGCCTCACCGTGGCTTACTTGGGCTCCACTCTGCCGAAGGCAGTCGCGAAAGCGGCAGAGATTGCTTCCGTCCCTTCTCTTCAACCCTCAACAGGGCTAACGGTTGCCTATACCACGGCGGGTGCCCCACCCTCTCGCAGCCTCATCGCGAAAGGGTGGGGTACGAAGCGCCACCGAATCTCAGGAGCTCTTCCGCTTGTCACTCTGAACGACGCGGAACAATCGCAGCATCGGCCCTTGCCGCTACCCGTTCTTTCGCTGTCATTCAGAACTCCAGGCGTAGCTGAACGGGGAAGCAATCTGCTGCTGCTTTTGCCTCTGTCTGTAACTCGCGAAAAGGATAAAACACGCACTTCCCCCCAAACCCAGCAACAAAACTCAACATAACGGCGTTTCTCGGGACTTAGCGTTTCTGAATCTGGGCAGCCTGGTGCCTGACGATCTGCCAACGGCCGTCTCGGTGGACAAAGACGTTGGTAAACCGCAGATCAAATGCTCCTGAATGCCCTCGGTAAGTTCCTTCCAGATGCTCCAGACCGGTCACCATGGCGGCCTCACCGTAAACGGAGACGTGCATATCTGAGTCGTCAATGACGGAGGGCTTCAGATCGCCAGATGAGAACATAGCCAAATCCTGAGCACGCGTTGATTCGCCCCCGGTCATGATTCCAACGGTGAATTCTTTGGCGTAGAAATTCTCCAGGAAGCGCATATCTGCAAGTTTGCGAGCCTCCGCCCAGTCGTGCTGAAGCTTCAGAAAGGTCTGTTCATTGGCATTAGGCTCAAGTACTGCGGCGAACCCCGTAAGAGGCAAGATGAGGACGATGACCGCTAAACCGCACATGCCGAATGACGATATTCTCTTCAAGATTTCCTCTCTGCGAAAGACCGATGCGAAAAGTGTACTCGTTGGACACTGTCCTAATTCGAACGAGAAGTGCCGGGTGCCCCAGGTACCGCCGGGTACACCAGGTCCGCCCGGGTGCCCCAGGTCCGCCGGGTGCCCAAGGTACCGCCGGGTACACCAGGTCCGCCGGGTGCCCCAGGTCCGCCGGGTGCCCCAGGTCCGCCGGGTGCCCAAGGTACGGCCGGGTACACCAGGTCCGCCGGGTGCCCCAGGTCCGCCGGGTGCCCCAGGTACGCCACAGCCTCACCGTGGCTTACCTGGGCTCCACTCTGCCGAAGGCAGTCGCGAAGCGACAGATATCGCTTTCGTCCTTCTCTTCACTCCCGGAGGCTGAAGGGTGCCCCACACCTCGGGTGCCCCACCCTCTCGCGTCCTCATCGCGAAAGTGTGGGGTCCGAAGCGCCACAGAACCTCAAGGCAGCTCTTCCGATCCGGTCCGAGCAGGACGCTCAGGACCGGGTAGAGCTTTCCTCGCATGGGTGTAGCTCTCGTCTCTCGCGCTGAAAGCCCGACACCTGGGTTCATTCGAAAACTCAGGACGACCATTGATGGCCCCCACCATCATTCCAGACCCGCAGTAAGATCTCTCCTAAATTCTCCAATCCGTGGCGTAACCACCCACCCAAATCACTACAATAGAACTAGACGCCCAAAGAGCCCGGCCCAAAAGCCGGGCTCTCCGCTTTAACCCCGGACCCAAAGCCAAACCGAAGTCCGGACCTAACTCTTCTCCTTCGAAGACTTTGCACAACAAACCGGGGTGGGGGCCCCACACACATCATGTCCGACAACGCCCAACCAAAACGCTTTCAGTGCCGCCACATCCACGCCGACGGCCGCCGCTGCGGCTCGCCCGCGCTCCGCCACGAAGAGCTCTGCTACTACCACCACACCTCCCGCAAGCCCGCCCCGCATCCCCGCGCCCGCCGCGGCCGCCAGTCCACCTTCGACCTCCACCTCCCCGACGGCAACGACCGCACCGGCCTCCAGCTCGCCATCGTCGATGTCCTCCGCCGCATCGCCGGCAACGAGGTCGACCCGCGCCGCGCCGGCCTCCTCCTCTACGGTCTCCAGATCGCCGCCACCAATCTCCCCCAGGCGCGCACCGTCGCCGTCCCCGCCGCACAGCCCGCCGAGACCGTCGATGAGATCGTCGTCGACGAAAACCTCGGCACCCTCGCGCCCCGCTACG
This sequence comes from uncultured Acidobacteriaceae bacterium, assembly GCA_963778445.1. Classification (GTDB taxonomy): domain Bacteria; phylum Acidobacteriota; class Terriglobia; order Terriglobales; family Acidobacteriaceae; genus Edaphobacter. Next base: position 452,067 of record CAVZUG010000003.1, read on the forward strand.
AACTCATCCCCGACGACCCCGGAGCCCGCAACCGAAGCCTCACCGAACAGCTACTCGCCGAGCTCCGTCGCGGCCGCGACGAAGAGGAAGCAGCCGCCGTCTGCCCCAGCTGCAAAGCCCAACAGCACAACACCGGCCCCGCGCCCGACAGCCCCGCTACGGACGTCGACAGCGTCACCGATGCCACGCCCGAAATCCTCGCGTCCCTCGACGCCGCCGCCCAGCTTCCCTCCACTCAACGGAGCGGAAGAGTCGAAAGGTACTCACTTCGCCGTCGCCAGAATCTCCCTTCCGTTGCGCCTCTGCAACGGACGAAAATCATTCCCCAGCACATGCCGGAACGCCTCAAACTCCTCCGGCGACATCTCCGCCCACTGCTTCAGCACAATCCACGTCACGCCTTCACTGCACTTTGGCGTCGTCAACGATCCGGAGTACGTGTAATAACTCGAAACGTCCGTGAACACCTCACGGAGCCGCAGCTGCTTCACATCCCCGCCAACCGTTTCCGTCATCTGCGGAATGCCCGCCGCGATAATCTTCTCGAGAAACGGATTCGGAGTTCCGATCTTGAACAGCACCCCGATCACCGCAAGGTCGGAGTGGTCGTGCTCATTCCGAAAAACCGCATGGAGCTCCATTTCGCCGCGCCGCCCTTCCACCGTATGCTCCGATAACGTGTGAAAGTGGAACTGCAGCAGCTTGTACACCGTGTCGTGGAGAACGAGGAACCCCGCGTTCTTCGGTACCGCTTCCACCGTGTATCCCTTGTTGGTCAACTTGTACGACGTCTCCGGAACCACCACGCGCAAGGGCTTCAGCCCAGGATCCTCAAGGGTCCTGTCAATATCGATCGGAGACTGCCGCGACACCGGCGTCGTCGCACACGCAGGAGCAAACGTGTTCCAGAACCCCGGCCCAAGGTCTCCGTTATACGAGAAGTCGTCCCCTGAGGCGTTAGCCTGAGCAGTCAGTGGCGTGCCGCAAAGAAACATCGGCATCAGGGCAAGCATCAGAAGGCAGCACTTTTTGCACATGTTGGATTTCCTTTCGCTGGGGAAGGACGTTCACTCTAGCAGCCGTTGACCCTCCTCGCCACAGAAATCCGCACTCGCACAGGACGGGCAACACCTCGGGAGGCCGTCCATGCCCTTGGGCTAGAATCGTGCATCCTTGAAGACCGGGTGGGCACTGACCTGCGAGGAGATCACGATGGCGCAAACGAAGGGGGAGACGAACCGATGCGGGTGCTGTTGTCCTGGAGCAGTGGCAAGGATAGTGCGTGGGCTCTCCACCTGCTGCGGGCACAGGCAGATGTGGAAGTCGTCGGCCTGCTGACGACGTTCAATGGAGTGGCGGAGCGGGTGGCCATGCATGCGGTGCGGCGCACGCTGGTAGAGGCTCAGGCGGAGCGGGTGGGGCTGCCGTTGTGGAGCTACGACCTCCCGTCGCCGTGTTCGAACTCGGAGTACGAGGCGGTGCTCGGGCGCGTGTTTGCGCGGGCGCGGGAGGCGGGGGTCGAGGCAATTGCGTACGGTGACCTGTTTCTCCGCGACATACGGGAGTACAGGGAGCGGCAAATGGAAGGGACGGGGCTCCAGCCGATCTTCCCCGTGTGGGACCTGCCGACCGGTGAGTTGGCCCGCACGATCATTCACGCGGGAGTAAGGGCCAGGGTTACCTGTGTTGATCCGGCGCGCCTGGATCGGAGCTATGCGGGCCGGGAGTTTGATCTGGAGATGGTAGAAGGGCTGCCGGACGGGATCGATCCGTGTGGGGAGAACGGAGAGTTTCACACGTTTGTCTACGCGTCGCCGGTGTTTTCGCAGCCGATTGCAGTCGAGATCGGTGCGACAGTGGAAAGGGACGGATTTGTCTTCGCGGATGTGATGGAACTGCAGTCACGGAGTGCGGGCCGAGGAAGCCGCTCGCTACGGGATCCTTAGCGGCCGATTGACACCGCTCTCCAAGAAGCGAAGACTTGCATGCGAAGGATTCATCGCTCGCATACATGAAAACCACCGCAATCTCCACGCCCCTTACGACCAACAAACACCTCATCCGCTGGGTCGAAAAGATGGCCGACCTCACCCAGCCCGACTCGGTCCACTGGATCGACGGCTCTGAGGCCGAGTACAACTTCCTCTGCGATCGTCTCGTCGAGGCCGGCACCTTTACCCGCCTCAACCCGGAGCTCTGGCCCGGTTGCTTCTACGCCCGCTCCTCGCCTAACGACGTAGCCCGGGTGGAGAACCGCACCTTCATCTGCTCCCTCTCGAAAGACGCCGCCGGCCCGACCAACAACTGGGAAGACCCCTTCACCATGCGCCGCAAGCTCAAGCAGCTCTTCCGCGGAGCTATGAGGGGACGCACGATGTACGTCCTTCCCTTCTCCATGGGCCCGGTCGGATCGCCCATGTCGCAGATCGGCGTTCAACTCACCGATTCCGCCTATGCCGTCGTCAACATGCGCATCATGGCCCGCATCGGAGCGCCCGTCTTCGCCGAGATCGACAAGGACGAGAAGCGCGTCGTCCCCTGCATGCACACCGTAGGCGCCCCCCTCGCCCCCGGGGAGCAAGACGTCCCGTGGCCCTGCAATGAAACAAAGTACATCGTCCACTTTCCCGAGACGCGCGAGATCTGGAGCTACGGCTCGGGCTACGGCGGCAACGCCCTGCTCGGTAAAAAATGCTTCGCCCTCCGCATCGCCTCCAACATCGCCCGCGATGAAGGATGGATGGCCGAGCACATGCTCATCCTCGGCCTGGAAACCCCTCCCGACGCCCACGGCAACGTCGAGAAAACCTACGTCGCCGCCGCCTTTCCCTCTGCCTGCGGCAAAACTAACTTCGCCATGATGGTCCCGCCCGCCGGATTCGAGGGCTACAAGATCCTCACGGTCGGCGACGACATAGCCTGGATCAAGCCGGACGCGACCGGACAGCTTCGCGCCATCAACCCTGAGGCGGGCTTCTTCGGAGTGGCCCCAGGCACCTCAGCCAGAACCAACCCAAACGCCATGGCCACCCTCTCCCGCAACACCATCTTCACCAACGTCGCGCTCACCCCTAACGGTGGGGTCTGGTGGGAAGGCATGACCGACACACCCCCAGCCGAGTGCATCGATTGGCAGGGGCGGCCGTGGACGCCGGAGATCGGGAAAGAGACAGGGCGCCCTGCGGCTCACCCCAACGGCCGATTTACGGCACCTGCGTCGCAGTGCCCAACCATCGACCCTGACTGGGAGAATCCCGAGGGGGTCCCCATCTCGGCTTTCATCTTCGGAGGCCGCCGTCCGACGACGATGCCGCTCGTGTACCAGGCCTTCAACTGGTCGGCCGGCGTCTACATCGGCGCAACCATGGGCTCGGAGACCACAGCGGCATCCGCAGGCGCGATCGGCCACGTCCGACGCGATCCCATGGCCATGCTTCCCTTCTGCGGCTACCATATGGGCGACTACTTCCGGCACTGGCTGCGGATGCAGCGCTCTCTCTCGGCGACTCCGCGGATCTTTCATGTCAACTGGTTCCGCAAAGACGATGACGGGAAGTTCCTCTGGCCCGGCTACAGCGAAAACATGCGTGTCCTGAAGTGGATCGTCGACCGAGTCCGCGGCCGGGTCCGCGCCAAAGAGACGCCCATCGGCTGGACGCCACATTATGAAGACATTAACTGGAACGGTCTCGGCGTACCCCCGCTCGACCTTTGAGATCCTCCAGACGGTTGATCGCGAGCAGTGGAAGCGTGAGGTGATGGGTCACGAAGAGCTGTTTCTCCTGCTTCACGATCATCTTCCGCCCGAGATGGTCTATGAGCGCGAGCTCCTCATCTGCCGTCTGTAAGTCTTGTACTCCGCCCTACCCGGCTCTAAAGGCTGGCAAATTGAGAGAGGTGTGGACGAGGATTTCAGCTTGACATAGCGACCCCTCCGCAGTAAATTCGAGGAGTGGCAAGACTCCCTTCGGGTTGAGTCGGTCATAACGAAGTCCACCCACTTCGTTGCTTTACCGGAATACCCACGCATCAGCCCCCACCGCGCTGCGTGGGTTTCCTCTTTAAGCCTAAAGACTGTTTTCGGGGGCTTCCCTGCACTCGCTGGAGCGCTTCGCAACTGCTAGGGGGAGTCCTTAAGTGCTATGAGGTCCGGATCTCTCCGGACCTCATAGACCTAAAGTGTTTGATCAAGCTGCGCGAACCCGCCTCCAGATCGATCCTGCTGCGCCGGCTGTTCCGGTCAACAGAAAGAGCAGACTGCCCGGTTCCGGCACCGGTGCGACCGGTGGGGTCACGGGGGGTGGAGTCACGGCCGGTGGTGCGACGAATCCCCCGCCCGTGGGTACAGGACCGTAGACAGGCCAGAACGGCTGTGTTGAAGAGCCTCCGGAGGTCGAGCCCGTCGGAACATACGGAGGCACGTCCTCAGAGGAGATGAGGGTGTCATTTGGACCCAGGATTTCGGTGTCGACCGGACCGCCCATGGCCATTTCGGAGATGAACTCGTCCGGTGCCATGCGACTATCCAGGACCTGATTGTTAGCTTCAACAGGCAGGTCGCCGCAAAGAAGATCAAAGCGCTTCAACATCTGCGCCGGTGTCAGGTGAGGACGTGTGCTCGATGCCCGAACCGGGTGCGGTGAGGGCCGGTTCTCCGGTGCGATCAAGTGTGCAACCTTCTTTTTGGCAAAGGTCCGTGCGCGCTCACGTGCGTTTAGGGCGCGCTGAACACTGGCCTTATGGACGAGTTCCTTCTTGTATTCGGCCAGCCACTTCTCACAGTCTGTCGAAGCAAGTCCGGTTGAGGCAGAGGCGATGACGGTCAAAGCCAACAAGAAAAACAGTGTGCGACGCATCGGGGTCACCAGGGTGAAGACGCTTTCTATGGATCAGCATGTGCATGTTTCGGGCCAAAAGACTGCAAATTTATGCGACATCGCACTTAGCGAGAGATAACCGCATTTTTGACTTAAACAATCCTGTATCTGCGGAATGCAAGAAAAATCTGGCTTGAACAGGACGCATATTTCTGGAAAGTGGTAAATACTTTCCTAATCGCAGTACCACTTTAGCCGTAGCTTTAATACGTTTGCAAGAAAAAAGCTCCGTAGTACCCAAAAGAAAAGTTACCTCCGGAAGGGCAGTAGCATGGGAATCATGCCCAATCCCGACCTGGTCTCCGGACCCCAGCTGCCAGCCACCCGCGCCGCCCCATCCGGATTCGCTCCGCTCAGAGTTCCCTTGTTCCGGGATCGCTGGATCGCGTCTACGGTTTCTTCGCTGGGTACCTGGATGCAAGACACGGCCGGGACGTGGCTGATGACCGCTCTGACGGGGTCACCCCTCCTGATCGCGCTCATGCAGACGGCTGCAAGCTTGCCGGTGCTGCTGCTTGGGCTGCTGGCCGGAGCGACTGCGGACATCTTCGACCGGAGGCGGCTGCTGATCTTCTGGCAGGTGTGGATGCTGTCGAGCGTGGGTGTCCTGGCGATTCTTACGTTTTTTGGTCACGTCTCACCGTGGGCTCTTCTTGCATTCACCTTTCTGTTGAACATCGGGTCAGCGATGAACAATCCGGCGTGGCAGGCGATCGTGCCGGAGCTGGTTCCGCGTGAGCTGATACCGGATACAGTTTCGTTGAACGCAGCAAGCAATAATCTGGCCAGGGCGGTCGGACCGGCACTGGGTGGGTTGATGGTGGCGGCGTTCAAGCAAACAGATACCGGGGCCGGATCGGTGTTTTTTCTGAACGCGATCTCCTTTGCCGGGGTCATATGGGTGTTGTTCAACTGGAAACGGACGCCGCTGTTCAAGAGCGCCTTGCCGGCGGAGCGTATCGCTGGGTCGATCCGGTCGGGTTTGCGGTATGTGCGCTACTCCCCGACGCTCAAATCTTCGCTGTTGCGGGCCTTTGTCTTTACGTTCTTTGTTTCCGCGATATGGTCTCTGCTAGCGGTGGTGGCTCAGAGGGATTTGCATCAGGGGGCGTTGGGGTATGGGATTCTGAACGGGTCGCTCGGGGTGGGGGCGGTGATCGCGGCGACGCAGCTGCCGCGTATCCGGCGGCGGCTGGATGCGGACCGGATGATTGCGCTCGCGACCGTCTGGCAAAGCGCTACGCTCGTGTTCCTGGCGTTTGGGCGGTCGCCTTATCTCATCATTCCGGTACTGATCTGTTCGGGGTTTGCGTGGACGAGTGCCATGTCGACTTTGAACGTTTCGGTGCAGCTGGCGGTGCCGGCATGGGTGCAGGCGCGGGCGCTGGGAAGTTACCTGATGACGTTTCAGGGCGGGATGGCGCTCGGGTCCGTTTTATGGGGGTTTCTGGCCGAGCACACGTCTACCCCGATTGCGCTGACGTGCTCCGGAGCGGGTCTCCTGGTCTCTTTGCCGCTGGTTTACCGCTTTCATATTTTGCAAGGACCGCTGCCGGATCACACGCCGTATCAGTGGCAGCGGCCCGCGCCTGAGCTTGCCCAGGTTCCGGGGGCGGAGGCGGAGCTGACCGAGGGTCCGGTTCGGATCTCGGTCGAGTACCACGTCCCGCTAGAGCGCTACGCGGAGTTCACCCATGTGATTCACGAGCTTCGCGGCGTGCGGATGCGGGATGGTGCGATCCGGTGGGGCATCTACCGGGATGCGCTCCATCCGGAGGTGCTGAACGAGACGTTTCTGATGGAGTCCTGGCTGGACTACCTTCGGTCCCGGGAGCGGGTGACCGCGGCGGACCGGGTGATCCGTGACCGGGTGCATGCGCTGCACGAGGGAGCCGAGCCGCCGGTGGTGTCGCACCAGATCTATGTCCGGGAGATTACGCCGGAGCTGGGCTCAGCTAAGGAAGAGGTTCGGGTGTAGGGGTACCCCCCTCCCCCTCACGAATATTGCGCAAAGTCTTCGATTCAGGAAACTTAGGTCCGGACCACGGGCAGATCCCGCTTGCTCGTTACAGGCAGGCTCCAGTTGGAGGTACATTTCCTGTTCTCTTAATAGTGTACGTCTGCGAGTGGTGCATGTACGCCATGTGTTGGGGAAGATTTCGGGTCATAGGTCTCTATGGCGGATTCCCTGAAGATGTAAAGGGCGACACGAAATATCAGGGGTCCCTCCACTACGAGCTGCGCACTCCGGTCGAGGTGACGGCCGCCGCGGGCAGCTCTACGCCGAGCGAACGCTGCTCTATCTATCGGTCTTCGGGCCCTTTCAGGGTTCATGACAGGATGGAGGTGCAACAAACAACGGTAAAGGCAACAGCAGATTCCCTTCGGGAATGACAGACAGAAAAACAAGGGCAAGCTCGACAAGCTCAGCGGGATCCTCCGAGCGCGAGGTCGATGAGGGCTTTCTCTTCGAGTTCGTGGGCTTTGCCGGAGCCGGTTGCGGGGCTGGCGGTAGGGCTGCGTTTTACGCTCGTGACGGCGTGGTTGCCGAACATGCGGCGGAGGTGGGGCATGACGTAGGTCAGGGCGCCCATATTGGCGGGTTCTTCCTGGACCCAGACGATCTCATGCGCTTCCGGGTGCTGATCGATGGCGGCTTGCAGTTCGGCTTCGGGCCAGGGGTAGAGCTGTTCGAGGAAGACGATACCGACGGACATGTCCTTGCGTTTTTCGCGTTCGACACGGAGGTTGTGGCCGATTTTGCCGCTGGTGATGATCAGGCGGCGGGGAGCCTTGACGTCGTTGTCGGGTAGAACGTTCTGGAAGCCCGGCAGAGCGAAGTCGGCGAGGGTGGAGGAGGCGTCGGGGTGGCGCAGCATGCTCTTGGGCGTAAAGACGACGAGCGGCTTGCGCCAGGGGCGGAGAGCCTGACGACGGAGCAGGTGAAAGTATTGCGCGGCGTTTGAAGGCTGCGTGATCTGCATGTTGTCGTTAGCGCAGAGCTGGAGGTAGCGCTCCATGCGGGCGCTGGAGTGCTCGGGGCCCTGGCCCTCGTAGCCGTGAGGGAGGAGCATGGTGACGCCGGAGAGCAAACCCCATTTGACCTCACCGGCGGCGATGAACTGGTCGATGATGATCTGGGCGCCGTTGGCGAAATCACCGAACTGGGCCTCCCAGAGGACGAGGGCTTCAGGATAGTCTCGGGCGAAGCCGTACTCGAAGCCGAGGACGGCGGCCTCGGAGAGGAGCGAGTTGTAGATCTCGAACTTCGCCTGGCTGCCGGAGAGGTGCTGCATGGGGATGTATTTCTGTTCGGTCTCGGTGTCGGTGAGGACGGAGTGGCGCTGGTTGAAGGTGCCGCGCTCGGAGTCCTGACCGGTCAGGCGGACGGGGGTTCCGGCTTCGATGAGGGAGGCGAAGGCGACGAGCTCGGCCATGCCGTAGTCGAAGAGGCGCTTCCCTGCGCCCATCTCGGCGCGTTGTTCGAAGAGCTTCTTGACTTTGGGATGGATGTGGAATCCGTCGGGAGTACGTATGAGGGACTGGACGAGCTCCTGCACCCTTTCCTGCGGGAGACCAGTCGTGACCTCGTCGGAGGGCTTGAGCTCGCCGCCGTGGTACTTGCCCCAGTAGCCCGGGAGTGAGGAGAAGTGCGGGATGTGCTCGGCCTTGGTGGCTTGCTTCTGGGCTTCAAGGAACTCCTGCTGAACGGCGCTGACCTCTGCGGCGGGATCGGCGCCGATCTGCTTTGCGTAGATCTGATAGAGCGGAGCGTGGTCCTTGATTTTGGCGTAGCGGCGGGGCTGGGTGACGGTGGGGTCGTCGACTTCGCTGTGGCCGTGACGGCGGTAGCCGATGAGGTCGACGACGACATCGGAGTGGAAGCGCTGGCGGAACTCGGCGGCGATACGCGCTACGCGCACGACGGCAGCGGGATCTTCGGCGTTGACGTGGAAGATGGGAATAGGCAGGCGCTTGGCGACGTCGGTGGAGAAGCGGGAGGAGTTGGATTCAGACGGGACGGCGGTGAAGCCGAGGAGGTTGTTGACGATGATGTGGACGGTGCCACCGATGTCGTAGCCGCGGAGGGTCGCCATGTTGAGGCACTCTGCGACGATTCCCTGCCCGGCGAAGGCTGCGTCGCCGTGGATGATCATGGGGAGGATCTGGTCCTTGCCGCCGGTGCCGATGCGCTCCTGCTTGGCGCGGGCTCGACCCATGACGACGGGATTGACGGCCTCTAGGTGGCTGGGGTTGGAGGCGAGATGGAGGGCAACGGGCTTGCCGGCGGGCGAGGTGTAGGTGCCAGTTGCGCCGATGTGGTACTTGACGTCGCCACCGCCGAGGGTGGAGCGAGGGTCGACGTCCTCGAACTTGGTGAAGATCTCGGCGGCTGAGCGGCCGATGATATTGGCCATGACATTGAGGCGGCCGCGATGGCTCATGCCGAAGACGCAGGTGGTGACACCGCTCTCGGCTGCCGTGGTGAAGAGCTGGTCGAGGAAGGGGATGAGGGCGGTGAGGCCTTCGAGGGAGAAGCGCTTGGTGCCGAGGTAGCGCTGCTGAATGACCTGCTCGAAGAGGTCGGCGCGGATGAGGCCGGTGAGGACGTGGGCCTGGTCGGGTGCGGGCGCCGGCTGCTCGAGCTGCGCTTCGATCCACTGGCGCTGCTCGGGGTTGTAGATGTGCATGAATTCGGCGCCGATGGTTCCGCAGTAGAAGCTACGGGCGTCGCGGGCGTCGTCGCCTTCGGGGGCGGGTGTGGGGAAGGGCTCGGGGGCGAGGAACTGGCCGAGCGGGTCGAGGGTGGTCTGGAGGTAGCCCCAGCGGCGAAAGATGTCGAAGACCTGGTCGCGGGGGAGGGCGGGGGAGGCGGGCTGAGAGCCGTTCGGCTGGGCGGTTTTTGAGGTGACGATGGCGGCGGCGGACGATGGCCGGGAGCTGCTCCCTACCTTGGTGGGCATGTGAATCCTCGCAGAGGTTTGCGCGCGGTGGATGGCGCGTCCTTCTCTATGCTAGCCCTTTCGGGGCGGGGCGGCTATTGGAGTGGGAGCGTGTTTTGGGGGCGGACCCAAGGTGGGGACCGGGGCTTTGGTTTGCTTCCATAGTTCATGGGGCTCTTCGTTGAGAATGGATACTGCGGACAGGCAACTGCAACGGCGAAGGTAACAGCAGATTCTGCGCTGCGCTCCTGAATGACAAGCAAAAGAACAGGCAAAGGCAAGGGCAACAGCAGATTCCCTTCGGGAATGACAGACAGAAAGGCAACGGCAAGGGCAAGGGCAACAGCAGATTGTTCCGCTGCGCTCCTGAATGACAAGCAAATGAACAGGCAAAGGCGAGGGCAACAGCAGATTCCCTTCGGGAATGACAGACAGAAAGGCAACTGCAAAGGCAAAGGCAACAGCAGATTCCTCCGCTGCGCTCCTGAATGACAAGCAAAATGAACAGGCAAATGCAAGGGCGACAGCAGATTCCCTTCGGGAATGACAGACAGAAAGGCAAGGGCAAGGGCAACGGCAACGGCAACGGCAACGGAGAAGCAGAGGCGACAGCAAAGCAGGGCGAGGGCAAAGGCAGGGGTGCGATGGTTTCAGGCAGATCACGAGGCTTTCTGATCGGGTTGTTACTGGTGATAGGTGGCTTACAGATGTGCATGGCCCAGATGCCAGGTGCGAGTGCGCCGGGCATGCCCCCGCAAGAGACGCCTGCCGCGACTGGAACGGAGAGGCCGCTGCCGGATGCGGCGGTGCTGATGCACGATGTGGAGGCGCACCAGAGACAGGATGAGGCGGCGCTGAAGGATTACATCTACCGATCCGTCGAGACGGCGGAGCAGAGCGATGGGCATGGCGGGGTGAAGAAGCGGGAAGTTCATGTGTACAACGTCTTCTGGCTACAGGGCGTTCCGGTGCGCAAGCTGGTGAGCAAAGACGGCAAAGCGCTGAGTGACGATGAGCTGAAGAAGGAGGACGAACGGATCGACAAGGAAGTGCTGAAGGCGAAGGAGCGGCGCGAAAAGAACGATGCCAAAGGTAAGCAGACGAGTCCGCGAGGGGATGAGGAGGTGACGGTGTCACGCTTTCTGGAGTTGGGCGTGTTTACGAACGAGCGGCGTGTGAACCTGAATGGGCGCGACACGATCGCGGTGGACTACACGGGCGATCCGAAAGCGAAGACGCGGAACCGGACGGAGGATGTGGTGCGGGATCTTGCGGGGACGATCTGGGTGGATGAAGGGGATAAGACGATCGTGAAGCTGGAGGGACACTTCCTGAATGCGTTCAAGATCGGGGGCGGGCTGCTGGTGAACATTCGCAAAGGGACGAATTTTTCGATGGAGCAGAAGAAGGTGAATGGCGAAGTTTGGCTGCCGGTGACGGTAGAGGGACACGGAGCGGCGCGCGCGATGCTGTTCTTCAACTTCGATGGAAACGTGCGGGTGGAGGACTCGGAGTTCCGGAAGTTCAAGGGGTCGGCGACGATGCTGCCGGGGGTTGGTTTGGTAGAGGATGGGCCGCCGCCGAAGTGACGATGGGTGGGGAAGATGAAGATCGGTGACCATCCTTTTGAAGAGTAGAGTGACAAGCGCAATACAGGGGTCTCTTCACTACGGCTGCGCGCTCCGGTCGAGATGACGGTGGGGGTGACTCGCGATCAGGACGAATCTTGCGTTAGAACCAGAAGTTGGGGGCTAGTTTGCGGAGGATGGCTCGGATGAGTCGCTGAACTGGGGCTTTGTAGGGTTTCGAGGAGAAGCCGGAGATGCCGACGGGCTCGACGTTTGTGGGAAAGCGGAGGTGGATGCCGGGCTGTCCTTTTGAGGGGGCGATGCGGTGGGCGAGGAGGTGTTCGAGTAGGCGGATGTCGGTGGAGTTCATCTCCTGGCGGGAATCGCGGAGGACGCGGTCGTAGAAGGTGTGGGAGACGACGAAGACCTGGGTATTGGCGTCGAAGCCGCGGCGGGGGAAACCTAGTTTGCGGAAGTCGATAAGGACGTCAAAGGGCTCGGGAGTGAGGTCGAGGGCGCGGCCGATGGTGGGAAAGGTGAGGCGGCCGGTGGTTTTGATCATGTGGGTGGTTTCGCGGCGAAGACGGGATTGGGCGAGGCCGTGGTCGAGGAGATGCATCTCGGTGTAGCCGTAGTTGCGGCCTTCGGGGATGCTGTTGCCAGGGATGGAGAGGATCTCGACCTGTTTGCCGAGGGGATTTTCGTGGGCGGCGATGCTGTGGAGGGCAGAGAGGTCTGCGCCGGAGTTTTCAAGAAGGAGGATGCGGGTGATGGAGGGGTGGGGGTAGAGGAGCCAGAAGCGGAGGGCCTGCTTGTAGTCTTCGAGGCGGAGCCCGGGGTCGGCGCGCTGGATGTTGGCGTTTGCGGCGGGGATGACCGTCGCGGTCATGACGAGGAGGTAAGTCTGGCGCATGCTCGGGGCTGGGGGGATTATAGGGTGCTTAGCGGACCAGATCATGCTGGCGAGACCGAGGTGGCGGCGCCGACCGGTCATCCAGACGATTTAGTCGCCGGGGTGGCCGCTGTGGAGCTCGCGGAGTGGGATGAGGGGGCCTTCAAGGAAGGCACCGACGCGCAGGGGCGGCGGGAAGACGAGACGGGGTGATCACTCACTCCAGGAGAGAGCGCGGGGCATGCGTGAGTTGAAATGGAAAAGGGAGCGGCCGGCACCACTCCCTCTTCACGAATTTTGATGTATTGCCGGGTTCAGCCGATAGAGACTAGAGGGGCTGAACGTCGGACGCCTGCCAGCCCTTGGGGCCTTTGACTACGTTGAACTGGACGGCCTGGCCTTCTTGGAGGCTCTTGAAGCCGTTCGAGTTGATGGCGGAGTAATGGACAAAAACATCCTCGCCGTTCTGACGACTGATGAAGCCAAAACCCTTTGCATCGTTAAACCACTTCACTGTTCCCTGTTCCATGTTGATACATTCCTTGTGCTGCTTTGAATTTGCCGCTTGACTCAAATCGGGGTTTCAACAGGCCTCGCTTGCAGAAAACCAATCTGTTTCTAACGATGTGCAGAGGTTAGCACAGCTGGCAAATTTTGCAGTGGAAAAGTTAGGAAATATTCATTCTGCACAGGTTCTGGTGCATGAGCCTGCACACATTCATGCGGAGAGGCTTGCGCGTACGAGCTCTTCGGCGCGGGCAAGAACGTCCTCCAGGGACAAGGCTGTGGAGTCGATGACCGTCGCATCGGATGCGGGCCGGAGGGGGGAGTCGGCACGATTGCGGTCGCGGGCGTCCCGTTCCTGGAGATCGCGCAGGATGGCCGCCTCGGTCTGCGCGTCCGGGGGTGCGGTGGTGATGGGCGTGACGGAGTTCTGCTGGAAGCGGCGGCTGCCGCGAACCTCGGGCGCGGCATCGAGAAAGATTTTGACTTCGGCGTCCGGAAAGACTTCGGTGCCGATGTCGCGGCCCTCCATGACAACGCCGCCAGCGTGTCCAAGCGCACGTTGCTGCACGACCATCCAGGCCCGCAGACGGGGATGAACGGAGACGCGCGAGGCGGCGGCGGTGACGTCAGGCTCGCGCACACGGCGACTGACGTCGATCTTGTCGAGAAGGACGCGGTTGCCGTCGCGATTGGGCTCGAGAGCGATGGTGGTCTGGTTGGCGAGCGCGAGGAGCGGCGCCTCCTCGTCGAAGTCGAGGTCGCTCTCGATCGCTTTGAGGGCGAGCGCGCGGTACATGGCACCGGTTTCCAGGTTGAGGAAGCCGAAGCGACGAGCCAGATGCGCGGCCAGGGTGGACTTTCCGGCACCGGCCGGGCCGTCGATGGCGATGATGGGGTGATCGCGTCGGTTTGACTGCGGTCTGGCTGTTGAGGAGGTCTCCGGTGGAGTGGGCACGATAGGTATTATGCCTCGCCGCGGTCGGGCCTGGGTTTGCGGCCGGGCGGGCGTTTGCCCCAGGGCTTGTTGCCGCCCTTGAACTTGTCGAAGGTGCTGGCACCGGGAGCGTCGACGGGGCGTTTCGCGGAGGATTTTGCGCCGAAGGGCTTTTTGCCGGCGAAGCCTCCAGGTTTAGAACCGAACGGTTTTTTGCCAGCGTATCCGGCGGTCTCGCGCTTGCCAGCGTATCCACCACCTTCGCGCTTGCCAGCGTATCCACCACCTTCGCGCTTGCCGGGGAAGCCGCCTTCGCGTTTTGGGAAGCCACCCTCACGGGGCGCTGCGCCTTCGGCGGAACCGGATCGTACGAAGGGCTTCCGTGGGCCGAATGACGGCTTTCCCGGGCCAGCGAAGTCGCGGCGGGGCGGGCGGGAGTCGCCTTCCCTTGGCGGAAACGGCTTGCGCGGGCCACGCGGCGCGTCAAACTTTCGGAATGCAGGGCGATCAGGACGGACCGGAGTACCCTGCGATTCGCTGTCCTGACGCTCGCGAGGGGGCCGGGACTTGCTGTAGCTGGCACGCTCGGTATCTCGGCGCGGTGCGAAGTCACGGCGGGGCGGACGGGGTGAGCTTTCGGAACGGGGAGCAAACTCACTACGGGGCGAGCGGCCTCCACCGCCTGATTCGTCACGGCGGAAGGGGCGGCGCTCCCTGTCGCTCGAGGCTGGGCGGTCCCCGGAGGGACGTGGCGCGAAGCCCTCACGTTTGCCTGCTGCGAATTTCGACCTGGGGAACGGCTTCCTGTCTCCAAAGGGCGGCTTGTTCGTTCCGGAGAACTCACGGCGTGGCGGCCGGGGATCGCTGCCCTCACGAGGCGCAAAGTCCCGGCGTGACGGACGGCCAGGCGCGCTTGCGTCGCGATCGCGAGTGTACGCGGGGCGGTCTCCGCCATCGGTTGAGGGTCTGCGGCTGAAGGCCGGGCGGTCTCCGCCGGAGCGGGCTTTGGAGGCGAAAGGGCGCTTGGGAAAGCTGGCGCGGATCGACGGGACAGGTGATCCAGCGTCGAGGTCGATGGTCTGGAACTGCTGGTCTTCTGCAGCGGGCGGGGCTTGCGACGACTCGCGCTCCATGCGTTGCTGCTTCTCTTCGTCCCAAGGCTTGTTGAAGGCGGGGCGGGCGGAACGGGCGGCGGGACCTCCGAACTTCGCTGCCGGTCTGGCGCCAGCTGGTCTGGTAAAGGGGCGGCTTTCGCGGTCGCGAGGTGGACCTTTGCGGTCGGACTGGCGGCCTTCTCGCGCGTTGGCACCGAAGGGCTTGGCACGTTCGATGTAGCCGGTGCCGACCTTGCGCGGCTTGGGGACGAACTTCTTGATGCGGCTTCCGTCGTCGGTCAGTTCTATCTGTTCGGCCTGTTGCTTCTGCTCAGAAACGTTGGCGTCAGGGGCAGCACTCGACGTGCTGAAGGTCGGAAGCTCGCCGTGTATGTGAAGGTGAGTTTTGCCATCCACCACTACTGTCTCGATCTGCCGTGCTCCGGTGAGCGCGTGAAGGACGTCGCGGACGCGGGAGCGGGGGGCGAGCGGCGAGAGAAACGTCTCGACGTCTGCCTCGGTGGCGAGCAGAGCCTGCGAGAGATAAAGGCTGATAAGAGCGGAGAGTGCGGTGGGCTGGCCGGCGTTTGCACCGGACTTTAGCTGCTTGGTGAAGCGGTTAGCGACCGTCTCCCATAGGGTTGCGCCACCGTCTGCCTGGGGCACGGGCAGGACGCGGAGGTGCTGCCAGAGCTCGTTCAGGGAGCGGAGGACGGCGGCCTCGGTGACTTCTTTGCCGAGCTGCGTGACGAGATCGTAGGCGGTGGTGGGCCCATTCTCAAGCAGAAGGGTGTAAGTGTTGAGGGCGAGCGGGCTGACCTTGGAGGCGCCGCTGGTCGAGGGTGGCTGCTTCCAGGCCTTGTCGCCACGCAGCGTGAAGATGTATGGGAACGTCGCAGCGGAGGCGATGAAGTCCGGTGAGTCGGGTGTGGTCGAGGGTGCTCCGAGCAAGTTGAGCGGGACCGCGCTGCCCTCAGCGATGAGACGTGCGAGGAGTGTGCGGGCTTCGGCGGATTCGGCGAGGGTCGGCGCTCCGTTGTTGCTGCCGAGCGTGGCCTCGACAAATGACGGGGCAGGTGAAGGGATGTGCTGGGGTCGCGGCGCAAACAGAACGAGGCCGCAGGATGAGAGAAAGCGGCGTGCCGACTCGACGGTCAGGAGGGCGACGGCGGAGGCTTCTGTGCCTTCTGCGGAGTTCTGACGCCAATGGGCGAGGCGGGCTGCGGCGAGTTGATCGGCCGAGGGGGGCTGGGGGACGCTCAATGTCGTGTTGCCTTTCCTTACAGAACAGCCTGGAGGACTGGGGCGTCTATAAGACGCGAGATGGATCGAAAAGAGTATGAGGTTGATCGGCCGGCCGGCGTGTGAAAGTGGGCCTGCCTGCAAGGCGAGTTATGGATCTGGCCCGCCAAGCCTACAGAGACAAAGATACAGGAAGCGCGTAGCAGATGCCTCTGCGGGATAACAGCGGGAGCACGTCGCGACGCCAAACGGTCCACGCAAGCGGCTGCTGGCCGTTTGGGCTAAAGAAATCTTTCTAGCTGCCGATAACAGCCGTATGTGGATATCCGATAAACGCGCGAAGCTCTCGATCAAAGTTCAGCAGGATCTCTCGGAGAGATCGAAACAGGGTGTATGGGCTCATCCCATTTGTATGGTTCTCGTGGCTGTCACCACGGGTCTGCTGCATCGGGCGCCGCTGCTGATGGGAGCGGGAATGGCTCTGGCCGGTTTGCAGGCTATCCTGCGCACGAGGCTGGTTCGAGATCTCCAAAGGGAGACCTCCCCGCGACCGCGCCGGCTGGAACGCATGCACGTCGCTGTGCTGCTCTCGTGCGCGGGCATATGGGGGCTGGTAGCCGGCGCCGCGCTGTATAGGTTCGGTTGCCACGATCGAGACGTGCTGATGTTGTTGCTGTACCACGCTGCAGTGTCGTTTGCGACGGTGAACCTGCTCGTCCATGATCGACGGCTAATCTGGGCGGCTCTTGGTCTGCTGTTTGCACCGCTGATTGTTGGGCATCTGTTCTCCGGTGGAACCCACCTTCTGAACTACCTGAGTGCGGCCCTGGTTTACCTGCTGTACTGCCTGGTGCAAGGCAAGAAGCTGAACCAGCTTTATGAGCAGCAGATCTCGGACAACTACGAGATGACGGTTGCGGCTTACCGGGATTGCCTGACGGGTCTGCCGAACCGGCTCTACATGAACCAGATGCTCGAGACGTGCGTTGATCAGGCGAGCGACAAGCGACGTCAGATTGCGCTGCTGTACATCGACCTGGATGGGTTCAAGCAGATCAACGACCGGCACTCGCACAAAGTCGGCGATCTGTTTCTCTGCGAAGCGGCCGCGCGCATCAGCGAATGCCTGCGGGCTGGCGATGTGGCGGCACGGATTGGCGGGGATGAGTTTACGATTCTGCTGCCGGAGTGCGCGTCGGAGAAGGAGGCGATCGGTCTGGCGAACCGCATCCTCGGAGCGGCGCGGCAGCCGGTTGTCATCGACGGGCACCGACTGAGCTACTCCACCAGCATCGGTGTGAGCCTGTTTCCACAGATGGCCGGCAGCGCGGAGCTGCTGGTGCGATCGGCGGATGAGGCGATGTATGCGGCGAAGACGTCGGGCAAGGACCGGGTGTGCATCGCTCCTCCGGCGGGCGGGGTGATGTTCTCGGCAATGGAGTACGAGATGCCGGTGCTGACGTTCTGTTCGATCCGCGGCATGAATTCCGCACAGCTCGCCGCGCCTTCCTACAGTCGCTGAAGGTATGACCTAATTGCGGGGCTGTTGTTGCTGCCAGCCTCGCAATCTTCGAGGTGCTACATGGGTGAGTTGCGGGGGACGGATTTGGCACATAGGATCGATCTGCATTGTTAGGGCTGGAGGTTGTGTGGGAACGGATTTCTTGCAGGTGGATACGCTGCTCTCGGCGGAGGAGCGGATGGTACGGGATTCGACGCGGGAGTTTATCGAGCGGGAGTTGAAGCCGGCGATCGAGGAGTGCTTCCGCGAGGGGCGGTTTCCACGGGAGCTGGTGGGGCCTATGGGGGCGATGGGGTTCTTTGGGGCCAACCTCGAGGGTTACGGCTGCGCGGGGATGAACAACGTTGAGTATGGGTTGATGACGCAGGAGCTGGAGCGTGGGGACTCGGGGGTGCGGAGCTTTGTGAGTGTGCAGTCGGCGCTGGTGATGTATCCGATCTACACATTTGGGTCGGAGGCGCAGAAGGAACGGTGGCTGCCGGGGATGGCGAAAGGAGAGCTGATCGGGTGCTTCGGGTTGACGGAGCCGGACTTCGGGTCGAACCCGGGGGGGATGCGATCGCGGGCTCGGCGGGATGGAGGCGAGTATGTGCTGAACGGGGAGAAGATGTGGATCACGTCGGGATCGATCGCGGACGTCGCGGTGATCTGGGCGCGGGATGAGAGCGACGCGGGCAAGATGCGCGGGTTTCTTGTGGAAACGGACCGGCCGGGGTTTAAGGCGACGGATGTGCATGGGAAGTGGTCGTTGCGGGCTTCGGTGACGTCCGGTTTATCGATGTCGGATGTGCGGGTGCCGGTCGAGAACCTGCTGCCGGGGTCGGGTGGGTTGGGGTCGCCGCTGATGTGTCTGAACCAGGCGCGGTATGGGATCGGGTGGGGTGCGATCGGGGCGGCGATGGATTGCTACGAGACCGCGCTGGGGTATGCGAAGGAGCGGAAGCAGTTTCGGGAGGCTCCGATTGCGAGCCATCAGCTGGTGCAGGAGAAGCTGGTTTGGATGGTGACGGAGATTACCAAGGCGCAGCTGCTGTCGCTGCAGGTTGGCCGGTTGAAGGATGCGGGCAAGGTAACGACCGAGCAGATTTCGATGGCGAAGCGGAACAACGTGTGGATGGCGCTCGAGACTGCCCGGATGGCTCGGGATGTTATGGGCGCGGCGGGGATTGTGGACGACTACCCGATCATGCGGCACATGATGAACCTGGAGTCGGTGAAGACGTATGAGGGGACGCATGACATCCATACGCTGATCGTCGGGCAGGCGATTACGGGGATCCCGGCGTTCTGAGGCGCCCTCCCCTTCCCCTACCGAAGTGTGTCAAAGTCTTCGATTCGCTGGGTTTAGGTCCGGACTTCCGTATTTCGGTGCTGTGATTGCTTCGGTGGTGACGTGGAGCTCCGGTGTGGGGTTGATGATCCGGTTGGCAGGGTGTTTGCGCTGCTTTCAGGATAGCTGGCGGGGTGGGGGTTTGCGCCAGGGGTAAGTGGCTGTTCGGCTTGGGTTTGGGGTGGATGGGGGCTTGACGTCATGGTGAGGCTGGCGAGGGGCGATATATAGGTCGCTTCGGCTGCGCCCTGCGCGGCGGCTTTGGCAGAGTGGAGCCAGGTAAGCGCGCACGGTTAGACTGTCGCGTACCTGGGGTGCCCGGCTTCGCTGTCGGAGTTGGCTGTGTGCGGGTGGCTCATTCGACTTGCGATTCGACATCGGGGGGGGAACTGGGGTGGTGGCTGTGCGGCGGCGGGTCAGCCTTCGGCACGGTGGGACCCACCCATTTCGCGATAGGGCCGCGAGATGAGTGGTTGGAGGCTTGGGCGGGGCTTAGATGGAGGTCCGTCCACTATGCTTCGCTTCGGTCGGGATGACAGGCTGGGGGATGACAGGCTTCGAGAGGGCGGGTTTAGGTGTTGGTTGGCGGTGGGGTGAAGGGGAGGGGGATGTCGGAGGAGCGGAGGTGGAGGTCGCGCTGGGGGAAGGGCAGCTCGATCGAGTGCTCCGTGAAGAGGCGGAAGAGGGCGAAGTAGAGGTCGGACTTGAGGATGGCAGGGGCGTGGGCGCGGTTGGCGGTCCAGACGCGGAGGGAGAAGTTGAGGGAGTTATCGCCGTAGTCGGTGAAGATGACGTCTGGTTTGGGGTCGGGGAGGACGTCGGGGTTGGCGTGGGCGGCCTGGAGGAGGATGTCGCGGACCTGGTCAGGTGAGGAATTGTAGCCGACGCCGACGGGCAGGCTGATGCGGACGTTGGGGTCGTTGGCGGTCCAGTTGGTGACTGGGTTGTTGATGAATTCGTTGTTGGGGACGATTTTGATGACGTTGTCGTTGGTGCGGACCCAGGTGGAGCGAGCGGCGATGCGGACGACGTCGCCGAGGGTGTTGCCGGTTTCGATGCGGTCGCCCATGCGGATGGGCTGCTCGATCAGGAGGATGAGGCCGGCGACGAAGTTAGAGACGACGTTCTGGAGGCCGAGACCGACGCCGACGCCGAGGGCTCCGCCGAAGACGACTAGGGAGTTGAGGTTGACGCCGAGGGACTGGAGGCCGATGAAGAGGCCGCCGAGGAAGAGGAGGTAGGTGGCGAAGCGGCCGAGCGCGAACTTCTGGGCGTCGGCGATGTGGAGGTGGCGGAAGAGACGGCCGAGGAGAATTCGCTGGATGAGGTGCGAGATGGTGATGAGGAGGAAGAGAAAGGCGGCGGCTTTGATGAGGAAGAGCGGGGTGATGGGAAGCGCGCCGATTTTGAAGAAGGAGTAGAGGAGGATGTGACGGGTGCCGCCGGAAAGGGAGTTGAGGAGGTCGGGCACGAGGGTGAGGGCGATTAGGGGCACTTCGGTAGGACGCATGGGGAGTTGGGGTGGTTGTGGTAGAGGTACCCCCTTTCCCTTCCTTTTTGGGTCAAGGTCTTCGATTCGTTTGGTTTAGGTCTGGACTTCGGTATTCCGATGCTGTGATCGGTTGGGCGGTGACGTGGGCCTCGGGTGTGGGGTTGATTCGGTTTGAAGGGCTTGCGCTGGTTTAAGGATAGCTGGTGAGGTTAGGGTTTGCGCCAGGGGTAAGTGGCTGTTCGGGGTGGGTTTGGGGTGGATGAGGGCTTGACGTTTTCGGATGGGGTCGGCGAGAGGCGATACAGGTCGCTTCGGCTGGGCCTGCGCTCCGGCCTTCGGCAGAGTGGAGCCCAGGTAAGCGACGGTGAGACTGTCGCGTACCTGGGGCACCCGGCGCGGCTGGTGTGTGGGTGTTTCGGGGGTGGTGAGGGGCCTGGGGAAAGAGTGTGTTGTGCGGGTGGGAGAGTGCGGTTAGTCTGAACGACCATGCTGGGAATCGACGACATCATCTCCGTTGCGGAGAACGTGAAGCGGCTGAAGGCGTTTATCGAGGGCGAGCTGGCGGAGATGCTGAGCACGTTCGGCGAGGTGGAGTACAAGGCGGCGGCGGATGCGCTGCGGGATGCGGCGCTGGCGCGGAATCGGAAGCAGATGGTGTGGCAGGCGGTGAATCACCTGCAGTCGGCGCATGCGGCGTATGCGCGACTGCACGAGGGTCGCGGAGGGATGAAGGAGATGGCGCGGATGGCGACGCGCATGGCGGCGGTCCACAAGGACCTGTTTACGATGAGCCTGCTGGCGGTCTGCTACCGGTACCTCGGCGAGGGGCGGCTGATGGAGAAGACGCTGGGAGATGCGGTGGAGCTGCTGCGCGATGACATGTACGAGAAGACGTACACGCTGGGGGAGATGACGGATCCGAAGCGGCTGAAGGAGGCGGCGCATGACATGTTTTCGGTGGTGGCGAGCTGGATGAATCCGGCGACGTACCCGGTGCTGGTGCAGGATGCGCAGGGGAGGTTTCCGAAGGTGACGCGGGAGCAGATGATGCGGCTGTGCGCGGCGCTGGGGTATCAGCCGACGGTGGGTCTGACGTAGGCGTGGTGGTCGGCGATGCGGCACATGCAATGGGAAGCCCTTCGGCTTGGCGTGGATGACTGTCGCGTACCTGGGGCACCCGGCTCTTCTTATTGAGTGCTGTGTATGGGTGCCTGATCTTTCGACTTGTCGTTCCCAATCGGGGCGCGGAGCGATCTGGGGTTGTGGCTGTGCGGACGGTGGGTCAGCCTTCGGCGGAGCGGGACCCACCCATGGCGAGAAGGGCTGCGGCAGGAGTGGGGCACCCGGTCCCAGGGGTACCAGGGAGGGTTCGTGTGTTTGCGCGGGATGATAAAAAGAACGCCCCATTCCTGTTTTTCGCATGTCGCATATTTCCGCGCGACATCTTTCTGAAAACCGGGTCAAGGCGAGCAATCGATAAAGAATTGATTCCTTAATTGTTGATCGGTCTTTCTTTACAGGAGCCCTCCCCCAATGAAGAGAACTGCGGCTATTGCACTGCTGTGCGCCCTAACGATTGCCGGCTGCGGCGGTCACTCCCCGAGTGGCAGTCCTACCTTTACCCTTGCGGCCGCGCCCGAGGCGCTAATGCTTACGGTTGATGGGGCCGGGCAACAGCTTACGGTGACGGCCGCTGGACAGAACGGATTCAGCGAACCTGTGCAGGTGTCCTTGTCAGGCTTACCGGCCGGGGTTGTGGCGAGTCCGAGCGCGGTCTCTTTGAATCCGGGTCAACTTGCGCAGATTACCCTTACCGCGAGCGACGGTGCTGCTGCCGGACCGGGAACCCTGACGGTGAAAGGCAGTGCATCCGCCGTGACGAGCACCGTGGCGGTGGGCGTGGTCGTCAATACCGCGCCGCCTCCAGTGACGACAGCGGCATTGAGCACGAGTTCGTTTTCCTTTGGCGATGATCTTCTTGGAACGACGCTTACGAAGCCGGTGGTTACGATTCAGAACACGGGTGACGCTGCGTTGACGATGAGTCCCAAGGTAACCGGAGATGGAAGTTTTTCCCTTGCGCCGGGGGGTGGCTGCGGGTCCAGGGTTGCGCCCGGAACTTCGTGCGTGGTGACAATGGCGTACACACCGACGACAGCATCAGGCGCAACACCGCAGAACGCAGTGCTTGACCTTGGTTTCGGAAACGTACCTGCGGGAGCGCCCCATACGGTAGCGGTCTCGGGAACTGCGGCTGCACCGCCCCGAGGAAACGTCACGGCAACGAACAATCCGCAGGTGGCCTTGTACACGATGGCGCTTCCTTTCCCGGGCACGATGACGGTGAACTTTGGCCAAGATTCGAGCTATGGTGTGAGCACCTGGTCGAAGAAGACAGTGAGAACCGGCCAGGCGGTGAGTCTCTTTGTGGCGGGAATGCTGGGGAACTCGACCTACCACATGCAGGCCTCCGTACGGTATGACAACGGCCTGACGTCGACGGATGTGGATCACGTCTTCAACACTGGGCCGCCGATGGTGCAGCCGCAGTTAAGTGTGACGACGACACCGGGAAAGACTCCGCAGCGGGGTGTCGAGGAGCTAACGGGAGTAACTGGAAGCGCGCTCGGATTGAGCGTCACGGATCTGCAGGGAAATGTGCTGTGGAGCTACGCGCTTCATTCGCAGACACCAACCGTAAGCGTTCAGGGTGCGAAGCTTTTGCCGAACGGTGATTTTCTTCTGAGCTTCGGGAACAACTCCTCCCTGGGCCTGACTGGACCGCCAGCGGCCGGCACCAATGTGGCAATACGAGAGGTAACCCTGGCGGGAGACATCGTTCGAGAGATCTCCTTGCTGGATCTGAATGCAGAGCTCGCCACTGCTGGATACGGATTTTCGCTGTTGACCTTTCACCATGACGTGACACCGCTGCCGAACGGCCACTGGCTCGTGCTGGCGAATACCTCACGAGATTTCACCGATTTACCCGGGTATCCGGGAGTTACAACGGTTCTGGGCGATGTGATTGTGGACCTGGACGCCAACCTACAGCCGGTGTGGGTGTGGAACGAGTTCGACCACTTTGATGTGAACCGGCACCCGTTCAATTTTCCAGACTGGACGCACACCAATGCGGTCGTTTACTCCAAGGATGACGGCAATTTACTCGTCTCCATGCGGCACCAGAACTGGGTCGTCAAGGTGGACTACAAGGACGGGACCGGGACCGGGGATGTGCTGTGGCGGCTGGGAGAGGGGGGCGACTTCAAGCTGGCAGGGGGGAACGGACCCGACGGACTGGCAATATGCTCAGCATCTGCCAAGCTTTGCGAGCAAGAATACGAGCGGTCTATTTTCGTTGGTGTTGATGGACAACGGCGATGACCGGGTCTTTCCGCCCGGTGTTGTGTGCGGAACGGCGGGAGCGCCACCGTGCCTCTATACGACTGTCCCGATCTTCCAGATCGATGAAACGGCCAAGACGGCGACGCTGCTGTTTCACCAGATCGTGACGGCAGATCTATACAACTCTTTTGGTGGGAACGCTGAGGTCCTGGCGAATGGCGACGTCGAATACGACCTGTGCGGCGTGAATCTAAACGGGTCTGGAGGTACGTCCGATGTCTTCGAAGTGACGCAGACGAGCACACCGGAGACGGTGTGGCATCTGCAGTCGACAAATGGGGACCTGTACCGGGCGTACCGCATCGCGAGTCTCTATCCGGGAGTGCAGTGGTGATGTTGGAGTAGAGAGGAGCCGCTGATGACGGCTCTTTTTCCATGATCAGCGGTGCGGCAGGATGCGGATGATGGCCATCATGCCATGTGTCTTCATGTCCGAGGATGTGGCAGTGGTAGACGAAGTCGCCGACTGACGTTCCCCGGAAATCCATGCGAAGCGTGACGCTGGGATATGGACCTTTGCCGGACCAGAAGGGGACATTGATGGTGTCGAGGTACTGGCCATCGTGGACGGGAATATGGTTTTTTTCGAGCTCGAGAAAGTGGATCTGGTGGATATGGAACTCGTGGTTTTCGCGCGGCGCGATTCTCGATGGTCCAGTCTTCCGCAGCCCCCTGGGTGGTGATGATAGCCGGCGGATTATCGGGCGAAAAGAGCACGGGGTTTATGCCCGTCGACTGTGATGAAGAAATCAGTCGGGCTATCAGGATCGTTGGGGTCGGAGACGCACCTCGGAGAAGTAGAGGTTCGGTGGATGATGGGACTTTCGGACTGCAAAGCCATGAAGCGGGGGTAGCAGACAGGGGTGCCGTCGACGTGCGGGCGTGCGAGACTGGGGGGGATTTTGCGCTGTTATGCATCGGCGAGGAGTGATGACAGCGACGGGCCGCTAGGGATCGTTGTCGCCATCGGGGCCGGTGTTCGACATTGAGTGTGATGAGCCGGGCGGATTTTACGTGCTGGAGAGGGGCCGACGACAACGAACTCCGCGCGCCCCGCGGGAGGGAGCAGAATGTGATCCGGTGTGATGGGGTGGCCGCCTGTGGACCCGTCCTGCGAGTCCGTAGGAACGCCGTCGAGGGCGGCGATACGGAGGGGTTGCGGGAGCCGTCGTACTGAACCTGCAGCTTGAGGATGGTGTCCGCGGACGCGTTGACGACGCGCCAAAGCTGCTTCTGCGCGGGCCGCATGGGAATGACGGCAGGGTGTGTAGGCGGGAAAGGCGACAGGGATGTAATTCAACGAGAGATCCCAGGCGGGGACGTTGGTCGTCGCCGCCGCCGGGTTGTTGGTGGACAGCGGTAACTGGCGGGTACGAGGTTGTCGCGGACGATAAGAACACGCTGTGGAAGGCCCGCCAACTCGGGCACTACGTTCTGGATTCCCTCGACGATGATTGCTCCGGAGGCTCCGCCCTGCACGGCGGCCTCGGAGATGCCGTGAATGTGGGGATGGTACCAGTAGAGTCCCGGAGGTTCGTCGCTGGGGAAGTGGACATCGTAATCGAAGGTTTCTCCAGCGTTGATGAGGGTTTTGATGACCTCGTCCTGGTGGCAGACAGGCGGGACGTTGGTGCCGTGAAGTGGACGTTGACGGAAGTCGCGGTCATGACCATTGAGTTGCAGGTGCGCGGCGCGGCAGCGGAGATGTCGATCTGCGGCTGGGGTGACGGATGCGACATGGCCATGCCCTTCATGGAAGCCATCCCGGACATGGGATCGGCGGGCGGAAGGTCGTTTTTGAGGCTGATCACGAGCTCATCGCCGGGGTGGATGTGGAGGGTGGGTGACTGGGTGCCGTCGGGGGTCATAAAACAGAAGAGCGTGTTACCGCTCGCGTCGACACGCGTGGTGTAGCTGAAGCTGACGCGAAGCAGACCGTGACTGCTGAAGAGATTTTGAGGTTGGACGAGCGTGGTACCGGGGGCGAAGCGGGGGCAAGGGAGAGTGGCAGCGGGGCTCGGCGAAGGCGTGGTCTGTGCCTGGAGGGCAGAACAGAACACAAGCGGGAGCGCGAGAACGAATGGCAGAGAAAGTTTCATGGGTTCGCAGCCTTGTTGTGCAGAATGGCGAAGCATCGCGGGAGGCGACAGGGGGCCCAAGGTTCTTCTAAGCGGTACTTTTGTTAGTGCAATCGTGTAGCCACATCCCTGGCCGTGTGGAAACGGATCAGGGACGGCCTTCTAGACAGGCCTTACGGAACTACCTACTACTCGTTCAATGCGCAAGAGCTTGCCGGAAAGTGCCAGAACATTTCATTTTGCGTTGAGGCTTTCAGTTGGGCCGGTGTTTCTCAGGTGCGCTCCCGAGGGCTCGGGCTAAGACGTGTGGGGGGGACCTGTCCGATGAGCCTGCTCGCGGTCTGCTACCGGTACCTCGGCGAGGGGCGGCTGATGGAGAAGACGCTGGGCGATGCGGTGGAGCTGCTGCGGGACGACATGTACGAGAAGACGTACACGCTGGGGGAGATGACGGATCCGAAGCGGCTGAAGGAGGCGGCGCATGACATGTTTTCGGTGGTGGCGAGCTGGATGAATCCGGCGACTACCCGGTACTGGTGCAGGAGGCGCAGGGAGGTTTCCGAAGGTGACGCGGGAGCAGATGATGCGGCTGTGCGCGGCGCTGGGGTATGAGCCGACGATGGGTCTGACGTAGGCGTGGTGGTCGGCGATGCGGCACATGCAATGGGAAGTACTTCGGCTTGGCCCAGGACGACTGTCGCGTACCTGGGGACCCCGGCGGTCAACTGTATGAGAATCCGTTTTCAGGACGCTTGCCAGTTACTCAACCAAATGCGACATATCGTTACTAACCCGGCGCCGGTAAGTGCATTAGCGATTTTCACTCGTTACTACCAACTCACCACTGCTGACGGAGAGTGGATACACTCCTAGGGGAGGCTGGAGCAGCCTGTGTCCCGGTATCGGGACGGCCGCAGGAGGTCAGGTCGCGAGACATGTAGCATTCGCACTGGACAGGTCTCTGCGCTTCGCTCCGGACGAGCTTCAACCGCTACCGTATGAGGGGATTGTTTCCGATGACCCGTCAGATGCGCTGCGGCAGGAGCACCAGGTCGGTCGCTTCCTCAGCATCTTTGAGCAGCGTCTTGCGTGGCGTTCCTATTTGCGCACGCATGGTCAGCCCACGCGCTAGATCCGTGACTTGGATCGCGCGCGCAGCTACGGGAAAGTCAGATGGGATTTCTCCCGCGCTGATCCCATCCCGAAAACGGCGCTCCAGCAGCGCCGCGCCTCCCGTAGCTGCGTTTTGCAAGAATCGTTGAACCTCAGCATCGTTCACAAGCGGCGCGACGCAAATCAGAAGGCAGCCCCGGGCGGACCCTTTCTCGGTCGCACTCTCGACGTTGTACCTCAGGAAGCTCGCAATTGAGTCGCGAAGAGTCTGTGGCGAGAGGAGTGCCTTCGCGGCTAATGCGCCCTTCCTTTCTGCGTACGCCCTGAGGACGCGCAAGAATATCGCGCGTTTATCCCCAAAGACGGCATACAGGCTCGGCCGTCCCACGCCCATCCCGGCGACGAGATCGTCAATGGTCACCCCGTCATAGCCCTTCGACCAGAAAACCTGGGTCGCCTTTTCGATCGCCCCCATCTCGTCGAAGCTGCGCGGCCGTCCTCGCGGCCTTGCGGTATTTGCAACCATTTAGTTCAAAACTCCTTGACACGCCTCTCTCACGCAATATACAACCAAGTAGTTCGTTATTCGCAAACTGGGTTTGGCCTCGCTCCTCCGAGCCTACTGCCCATTGCCGAGGCGGGTTCCGCGTAAGGAACGCGCGCTCGACTGCTCGACTTCCGCAAGGAACCAAGTACCTAAGAAGGAGAAGAACATGATCGAAAGTGTCTTGATAACCGGCGCAAATGCCGGGCTCGGGAAAGAGACTGCCCGACAGTTCGCATTGAAACAAGAGACAAAAAGGGTCATCCTGTTTTGCAGAAATCAAGCGAGGGCAGCGGCAGCAAGGAAAGAGCTTGAGGAGAACACGGGGAAACGGATCTTTGAGATCGTGATCGGGGATGTCACGGATGCAGATTCCGTAAGAAGAGCGGTGGAAGACATCAGGGAACCGGTTGATGCGGTCGTCTTGAATGCAGGTGGAGTGATCGGGAAAACGGCTGCGAACTCTACACCTTCCGGGATGAATCAATTAGCTGCTACGAACATTTTGGGCAATGTGGTCCTGGTGGATGAATTGATCAAACGGGACAAGTTGAGGAAGGCGGTTCTAGCGGTCAGTGCCGAAGCTGTTCCAGGCGTAAAGATGCTCGGAGTAAAGCGAGTCTCAATGAGCACTTCTTCTGTCGATGAGTTTGCTGCTGTCCTTGATGGATCATATTTCGGCAAGACGTTCGTGGCACTGAATGCATACTCCTATGTCAAGTACGCAGAGACCATGTGGGCTTTGTCCATGGCAAGAAGGTATCCCAGGCTCAAAGTTTGTTGTTGTGAGCCCAGGAAATACAAAAGGAACTCAGGCGGCAGACAGTCTTCCGCCGCCAATGCGGTTCATGTTGAACTACGTGATGATGCCTATCGTCTTCCCCTTGATGGGCGAGATGGTGCATACGCTGGATGTAGGTGCAAAACGCTTCGTAGATGCCATCTCGGAGGACCGCTACAAGAGCGGCGTCTTCTATGCCAGCAAAGAGGGTAAGTTGTCAGGGGAAATGGTGGACCAGAGCACCTTCTTTACTGATTTGAAAAACACTTCCTTTCAAGACAACGCCAACGAAGCAATTCACCGCTTCATACGCTAGGCGCTCCGAACCACTGTCTCAGAGGGCAAATCTTCGCCTCGGCTCTAGGGAAGGTGCCAGGCATATCGAGGTGCAGCACCACCCACAACTCCGCGATCGCGCCAGCCAAGGAAGCCGGGTGGCTGGTGACCTTCGCCAATCGCGTAGCCCTAAGTAACGAGAAACGCCGATATCTTCAGTCGCTCAGAAGTCCAAATCACCGTGGGATTAGTGCCGTAATGCGGCGCTTATGTTCAGCGATTAGCGCTTCGATTTCCATTCTGTCGGGCCGTTCGCATCCTGGATTAGAAGGTGTCGTATATGGAGGGCAGGGCGGGCGGACGTTTTCGGTCAGATGCGCTGGAAGGCTTTGGCGATGTCTTTGTGGGAGTAGCGCAGAGCGATGGGGCGGCCGTGGGGGCAGCTGGTGGGGTGCTCGGTTTTGCCGAGGTCGGCGAGCAGCCAGTCGATCTTCGCGGGGTCGAGCGGCATGTTGATCTTGATGGCGGCGTGGCAGGCGATGGAGGCGGCGATGCGGCGGCGGCGGGTTTCGGCGTTTTCGGTCTGCTGCTCGCGGTCGGGGACGGCGAGGACCTCTTCGAGCATGCGCTCGAGTTCGCGGCCTTCGAGGCCGACGGGGGCGGCTTTGATGGCGAGGGTGCGGGGGCCGAAGGGTTCGGCCTCGAAGCCGTTGCGGTCGAGCTCGTCGGCGAGCTCGGCGAAGGTGATCATCTGGGCGGGGAGGAGATCGATGAGGACGGGCATGAGCAGGCGCTGGCGCTGGATCTGTTCGGTCTCGCGCTCGCGGAGGATCTTTTCGAAGAGGACGCGCTCGTGGGCGACGTGCTGGTCGATGATCCAGAGGCCTTCGTCGTTGACGGCGAGGATGAAGGAGTCGCGGAGCTGGCCGAGGGGCTTGAGCGTGGAGAGGGCGTTGAGGGTGTCGGCTTGTTGCGGGAGTGGCGGCTTCGTCGTAGGCTGACTCGTCGGCTTCGTAGCCATGGGGATGGAGTGGCCGGAGAAGGCGAGGCGGCCGGGAGATGGAGGGACGATCGGGGCGGCCGAGGGTGAAGATGGGAGACTTGATTGCAGGAGTGTTGATCTGATCTGCGTGAAGGGGCGCCGCGTGAATCGGAGCGACGGTGGAGTCGGGGCGTCGGTAGTTGGCGATGTCTGCAGCTTGCGGGATCGGGTTCAGATTGTGGGATCGGCGTTGGGTTGGAAGACGGGTTGCTGGAGGGCCGCCGGGCAGGGGGCTGACGTCGATGCAGAGAGAGGAGGCGCTGGTCGTGTGGGCCGCCGGTGAGGGCGGCGGCGAAGCTGGCGGCGGGGCGGGCCTGCATGAGCGTGGTGCGGACGGTGTCGCGGATGAAGTCGTGGACGAAGCCGGGCTGGCGGAAGCGGACCTCGGTCTTGGCGGGGTGGACGTTGACGTCGACCTCTTGCGGCGGCATCTCGAGGAAGAGGAGGACGACGGGGAAGGAGGTGGGCGGGATGATGTTGCGGTAGGCCTCGGTGAGCGCGTGGAGGACGAGCTGGTCGCGGATGAGGCGGTGGTTGACGAAGACGTAGATGGAGTTGCGGTTGAGCTTCTGCAGCTCGGGCTTGGAGACGAAGCCGGTGATGCGGAGGTAGCCGGGGTCGGGCGGGGTGTAGTCGGCGTCGCGCTTCCAGGGCGGGGGCTCGGGGAGGCCGGCGCGGGCGAAGTCGAGCTCGGCGGCGATGGGGAGCATGAGGGCGGAGGTGTCGCGGCCGAAGATCTGGAAGAGGCGGTCGGCGCGTTGGCTGACGGCGGGGGCGATGAGGAGGGCCTGCGTGGCGGAGTGGAGTTCGAAGTGGTGGTGGGGTGGGCGAGCGCGTAGTGGGTGACCAGCGCGGCGATGTGGGAGAGCTCGGTCTGCTCGGAGTTGAGGAATTTGCGGCGGGCGGGGGTGTTGAAGAAGAGGTCGCGGATGGTGATGGTGGTGCCGGCGGGGAGGCCGGCGTCTTCGACGCGGAGGATGTTGCCGCCGGCGATCTCGACGAGGGTGCCGGAGGCGTCGTCTTCGGGCGGCGCGGGTTTCGAGGGTGAGGCGGGAGACGGAGGCGATGGAGGGCAGGGCTTCGCCGCGGAAGCCGAGGGTGGCGATGGAGAGGAGGTCGTCGGAGGTGCGGAGCTTCGAGGTGGCGTGGCGCTCGAAGGCGAGCAGGGCGTCGTCGCGGACCATGCCGTGGCCGTTGTCGGCGATGCGGATGAGCTTGCGGCCGCCGGCTTCGACCTCGATGCGGATGCGGGTGGCGCCGGCGTCGAGGGAGTTTTCGAGCAGCTCTTTGACGACGGAGGCGGGGCGCTCGACGACTTCGCCGGCGGCGATCTGGTTGGCCACCAGGTCAGAGAGGATGCGGATGCGGCCCATGAGTCTGATTGTACGGGGCCGATGGCGGCATCTTAGCTGGAGAAGGGCGACCGCGGATTCGCGGATGATGGCGGATGGGGCTTGCTACGACTTTTCTGGTGAGGAGATGGATGCGATGACGTGGATGATCTGGCTGGTGGCGATTGGGGCGGGGTTGGCGAATCCATTTCAGTCGGGGACGAATGCGGAGCTGAACAAGCAGCTGGGGAGACCATTCTGGGCGGGCGTGGTGGTGTATGGGACGGGGCTGCTGGGGCTGCTGCTGATGCAGGTGTTTCTCCGTGAGGCGCTTCCGGCTGCGGGACGTGCGGGATCGGTGCCGTGGTGGGCCTGGGCGGGTGGTTTGATCAGCATTGCGTCGACGATGGCGGGACTGACGCTGGCGCAGAGGTTGGGGTCGGGGACGTTTACGGGGATATCGGTGACGGCGGCGCTGGTGAGCTCGGTGGTGCTGGACCAGATGGGCTGGATCGGATTCCGGCAGCATACGGCTTCGCCGGGACGGCTGCTGGGGTGCGCGCTGATGGTGGCGGGGGTTTGGATGGTGTCGCGGTTTTGAGGCGCCTGGGGGAAATGCCTGACGCCGAGTTGCACCGATTGCGCGGATTAGATGTCAGTGATGAGTTGTGACTTTTTTGGGCCGCGGCGCTTGCTGGTGCATCATGGAACTGTGCGGTTTTCGTTTTGGGCGCTGAATTGGAGCCCCGGAGATGATGCGCGAAAGGAGTTTCCGAATGAAGTCACGGTTTTTAATAGAACGGATGGGGGCGCCGGTACTGGCGCTGGCTGCGATGTTGGTTGTTTCCACGTTTGCGGGGGCCCAGATGGCGCCGCCGTCGGTGCATAGGCACCTGTACTCGGAGACGGCGGTTCCCAGTGCGGATATTGCTTCGGCTTTGAAGCAGGCACGGGCGGAGCATAAGCGGGTGATCCTGGATTTTGGCGGCGACTGGTGTGGGGACTGCCAGGTGCTGGACATCTATTTCCATGAGCAGCCTAACCTCGAGTTGCTGGAGAAGAATTTTGTGCTGGTGCATGTGTGGATCGGGCGCATGGACAAGAACATCGATGTGGCGGCGAAGTATGGGGTGCCGATCAACCGCGGCGTGCCGGCGCTGTCGGTCCTGGATTCCCGGGGCAAGGTGCTGTTTGCGCAGTCGACTGGGCGATTTCGCGAATATGCGCGGGATGAACGTGCAGTCGGTGACGGAGTTTTTGAATAAATGGAAAGCTTAGAAACGGTTCTCAGGTGTTTGTTCTCAGTTGTCAGTTTCGCGAAGAGCTGAGAACTGAGAACGGGCTTAGAAACAGTTTCTCAGGGGTTTGTTCTCGGTTGTCAGTTTCGCGAAGAACTGAGAACGGGCCACTGAGAACGAGCAACTAAAGGTAGTCTGGCGATGTGCATAGGGCGCTGAGGATTCCGGTGCTTTTCCAGCGCGCGTTGACTCGCGCCCTGGCGCATGACGCGTTGAACATTGCGCAGTCCGCGGCGTATTCGGGAATGGTGGCGCTGTTTCCGGCGTTGATTGTGGCGTCGGCGGTGGTGGGACTGCTGCCGGACACGGCTCCGATACGGTTTGAGCTGGCGGTGTTTTTCGACCGGGTGCTGCCTTCGGATGTGAGTCCGCTGCTGGCGGGCTATTTCTCAGTGACGGAGCATACGGCTTCAGGTCGGGCGCTGGCCGCCGCGGTAATCGTGTCGATAAGCGGGGCTTCGAGCGTGATTGCGACGTTTATGGAAGGGGTACGGCGGGCTTACGAGCTACCCGCGGACTGCTGGAATTTCTGGCAGCGGCGGGGACGCGCCCTGGCGCTGGTGCCACTTTCGTTGATTCCGCTGGCGGTGGCGAGCATCCTGGTGGTGTTCGGCCATTACCTGAGCCTTTGGCTGGCGAATCACTCGCTGCCACAGATTCGAGCGCTGGTGTACATCGTAGCGCTGGTGATCCGGTGGACGGTGTCGCTGACAGGAAGCGTGGGTCTGATTGCGCTGCTGTATCACATGGGAACACCGCTGCGGCAGACGTGGAAGAGGACGCTGCCGGGAGCGGTGCTGGCGACAGCGATGTGGTTTGCGACGACACTGGTGTTTGGCTGGTACGTCACGCGATATGCGAACTACTCGCGGGTATACGGGTCGCTGGGTGCGGGAATTGCTCTGCTGTTCTGGCTTTACATCATTTCGCTAAGCGTGCTGTGCGGAGCGGAGTTCAATGCGCAGTTTGCGCGAGTGACCTTGAAAGCGGCGACCGATACAGACGATGCAGGTGAGACACGTAACGAGGCATGAGCCGGAGCTTTGGGGGGCGCAATCTCCCGATGCTACCCTGAAGGCATGAAGTTCGGCGTGCTTGTCTTTCCGGGATCGAACTGCGACCACGACACCTATAACGTGGTTGGCACGGTGTGCTGCGGCAGCCGGTGACGCTATCTGTGGCATGCGTCGGAGGACCTGGAGGGCTGCGACGCGATCCTGGTTCCGGGCGGCTTTGCGTATGGCGACTACCTGCGCACCGGGGCGATTGCGCGGTTTGCGCCGGTGATGCAGTCGGTGAAGCGGTTTGCCGCGGCGGGCGGGCTGGTGATGGGGATCTGCAACGGGTTTCAGATCCTGTGCGAGGCGGGCCTGCTGCCCGGGGCGCTGATGCGCAATCGCGGGATCAGCGGTATATCTGCAAGCAGGTCCATCTGCGGACGGAGACGAACGACTCCCCGTTCACGCATATGCTGGCGCGAGGTGAGGTGCTGCGGATGCCGGTCGGTCACATGGAGGGCAACTACTTCTGCGACGAGGCGACGCTGGCGGAGCTGACGGCGAGCGGACCGGATCGCGTTTCGTTACGCGACGCGCCGCGGGTGAGGTGACGCGAGCGGCGAACCGAATGGATCGCTCGAGAACATTGCCGGCATGCTGAGCGAAGGGCGCAACGTGCTGGGGATGATGCCGCACCCGGACCGCTCGAGCGAGGCGCTGCTGGGCTCGGGCGACGGTTTTCGGTTGTTTGAATCGCTGGCTCAGTCGCTGGCTGCGACCGCCTGATCCGTGTCCAGCTGGATGCGATTTTCACGAGGCGATCGGAGTGCTACCCTGAAGCCGCGATGATCGATATCCATCATCATCTTCTGTCGGGCCTGGACGACGGGGCTGCAGGATCTCGAGACCTCGGTCGCCATGGCGAGGATTGCGGTGGACGGATGGCATCACGCACGTCGTCTGCACGCCGCATGCGAACAACCGGTACGAGTTACGATCCGGCGGTGATCGCGAGCAAAGATTGCGGAGCTACAGGCGGCGGCTTGACAGCGAGGGTATGGCGCTCAAGCTGGGACGGGGCTGCGACTTCCACCTCACCTACGACAATATCCAGCAGGCGAAGACGGATCCGGCGCGCTTCAGCGTCAACGGCCTGGGATACCTGCTGGTGGAGATCCCGGACTACGGCCTGCCGCAGGGACTGACGGAGACCTTTTACCAGTTGCAGATCGCCGGGCTGACCCCGATCCTGACGCATCCGGAGCGCAACCCGACACTGCAGGGCGATAGCCGACGGATGGTGGACTGGCTGCGCGGCGGGGTGCTGATCCAGGTGACGGCGGGCTCGGTGCTGGGGCAGATGGGACAAGCGGCGCAGAAGATGGCGCATCGGCTGCTGGAGAGGCGCTGGGTTCACTTCCTGGCGACGGATGCGCACAACACGACGTCGCGGCCGCCGCGGATGCGGGAGGCGTCTGGACGTGATCGCGGAGAAGTACGGCCCCGAGTACGCGCACTGCTGTGCGTGACGAATCCGCTCGCATGCGTTCCAGGGCAAGCCGCTGCTGGGGCAGCCGGAGCCGCTGGGCTCTATGCGGAGATGGAGCCGGAGAGCTGGTGGAAGCGCTGTTTGGTCGGCTGAGGTGGCGCGCGGTTAGAGGCCGAGGCCGCCGTCGACGGCGAGGAGCTGGCCGGTGATGAAGTGGGGGCGGTGGCGAAGAAAGAGACGGCCGCGGCGACGTCGGCGGCGGTGCCGTTGCGGCGCATGGGGGTCTTCTCGGCGAAGTGCTGGTAGGCGGCGCCGACCTCGCCCTGCACGATCATGCCGGGGGCGACGCAGTTGACGCTGATCTCGGGCGCCCAGGCCTTGGCCATGGTCTGGGAGAGCATGTGCAGCGCGGCTTTGGAGGTGCAGTAGTGGCCGTGGGTGGCCCAGGGGTGCATCCCGCCGAGCGAGCCGATATTGATGATGCGGCCACGGGCGGCGCGGAGATGCGGGAGGGCGGCCTGGGCGATCAGGAAGGGCGCGCGGGTGTTGGTGGCGAACATGTGATCCCACTGCTCGACGGAGATGGTCTTCGAGCGCTGCGGACTCGAAGAAGCCGGCGTTGTTGACGAGGATGTCGATGCCGCCGAAGTCCTCGGCGACGGCGGCGACAGTCTCGGTGATGTCTGCGGGGATCGGTGAGATCGCAGCGGGCGGCGAAGGCGTCGACGTCATGGCCGGCGAGGTCGCGGACGGTCTGCTCGGCCTCGGGCTGCGAGCCGAGGTAGGTGATGGCGACGTTGGCGCCGTGCTCGGCGAGAGCGAGCGCGATGGCGCGGCCGATGCGCTTGGCGCCGCCGGTGACGAGCGCGGTTCTTGCCCTGGAGCGGTCTTGTCCATCGGGCTAGCGACTGCGGGGCTGCCGGTCGACGGCGCGGTGGTATTCGAGGGCGGCTTCGGTGTGGGCTTGGGCGGGGTTGCGGGCTGCTTCTGGGTGTCGGGCCTGATCCGGCTCCTGCACGCCGGGGTTGCGGCTGGAGGCCTTGCCGGTGTTGTCCTCGTAGGCGGAGATCTGCTCCTGCGGGCGGAGCATGGCGACGGCGATCTGGCGGCTGGGTTCGCTGACGAGATACTCCTGAGCAAAGGTGGCGAAGCCGTTGGCGATGACCTGGACGCGGACGTTGCTGCCGGTGGGGATGACGTCGATGGCGGCCTTGCCTTCGGGGTCGGTCTTGACCTCCAGATTGCCCTGGTCCTTGCCGTCCTTATCGATGGGGTGGAAGACGACGGCGGCGTTGACGATGGGCTTGCCGTTGGACTTCTTGACCACGATGACCTCGATGTGCGAGGTGTCGGCGGGAGCCTTGTACTTGCGGCCGCGGCGGACGTGGCTGGTCGTCCTGGGCGGAGAGCGGGACGGGGCGAACGAGGGCGAGCAGGAGCAAGCAGAGAGCGACGGCGAGCGGGACGCAGAACCATGGAGCGCTATTTTACTGCGGCGAGGTGTCGGTGTGTGCTGGAGTGCGGCGCCAGAGGATCTGCGTGACTTTCACTCACATTTCACGTTGCCGGGTTGACACGCGAGCCTTCCGGTGGTCTATCGTTAGCAATCGGAGCGGCTGAGTGCTAACTGCGTGCGTGTGAGGCTCCGGCCTCCTCGGAGGATTGCACCCGGCAGCCAGGACGTTTACGCGATTACACCAGCGGACGAGTGGATCGCGTGATTGAAACCGCGGCGCTTCGGCAACGCCAAAACTCGTAAGAAGGAGATGTAAAGCATGGCAACAACATCGTTTACACCGCTGCACGACCGCATCCTGGTCCGCCGCGTGGAAGAGGGCGAGACGCTTCGCGGCGGCATCATCATTCCGGATTCGGCAAAAGAGAAGCCGCAGCAGGGCGAGGTGATCTCGGTCGGCAAGGGCAAGTCGAACGACGAGGGCAAGGTGTTTCCGCTCGATGTGAAGGCCGGCGACAGCATCCTGTTCGGCAAGTACTCCGGCACGGAGATCAAGCTGGACGGCGAAGAGCTGCTGATCATGCGTGAAGAAGAAGTCCTCGGCATCCTCAAGAAGTAGGCACTGCGTGCGGCAGACGCGGCTTCGCCGCAGAGAGCTTGAAAGGCCGCTGCGACGTTGTGGCGGCGAACGAAATTCGATCGGCTCATGGCCGATGAATTACAGGAGCAACACGATGGCAAAACAGATTTTGCATGGAGAAGACTCGCGGCAGGCGATTCTGCGCGGAGTCAACATTCTGGCCGACGCGGTCAAGGTGACGCTCGGACCGAAGGGCCGCAACGTCGTCATCGAGAAGAAGTTCGGTTCGCCGACGATCACCAAGGACGGCGTGACCGTGGCCAAGGAGATCGAGCTCAAGGACGCGCTCGAGAACATGGGCGCGCAGATGGTGCGCGAGGTTGCGTCGAAGACCTCGGACGTTGCCGGCGACGGCACGACGACGGCGACGGTTCTGGCGCAGGCGATCTATCGCGAGGGCGTGAAGACGGTTGCCGCCGGCGCGAACCCGATGGCGCTGAAGCGCGGCATCGACAAGGCGGTTGAGGCGATCATCGGCAAGCGCGACGAGCACGGCGTGGTGCAGGGCGGCGAGCTTTCGCAAGCTGTCGAAGCCGGTCTCGGGCGACATGATTGCGCAGGTCGGCACGATCTCGGCCAACTCGGACTCGCAGATCGGCACGATCATCGCCGAGGCGATGAAGAAGGTTGGCAAGGACGGCGTGATCACCGTCGAAGAGTCGCGCACGATGGAGACGCAGCTGGAAGTGGTCGAGGGCATGCAGTTCGACCGCGGCTACCTGAGCCCGTACTTCGTGACCGATGCCGAGCGCATGGAAGTGGCGCTCGAGAACCCCTACATCCTGATCTACGAGAAGAAGATCTCGTCGATGAAGGACCTGCTGCCGCTGCTGGAGCAGATTGCGCGCACGGCGAAGCCGCTCGTGATCATTGCCGAGGATGTGGACGGCGAGGCGCTGGCGACTCTGGTGGTGAACAAGCTGCGTGGCACGCTGAATGTGGCTGCCGTGAAGGCTCCTGGCTTTGGCGATCGCCGCAAGGCGATGCTGCAGGACATCGCGATCCTGACCGGCGGCAAGGCGATCACCGAGGACCTCGGCATCAAGCTCGAGGGCGTCAAGATCGAGGATCTCGGCACCGCGAAGCGCGTCACGATCGACAAGGACAACACGACCATCGTCGACGGCGGCGGCAAGGATGGCGAGATCGAGGGCCGCGTGAAGGAGATTCGCGCGCAGGTCGAGAAGACCACCTCGGACTACGACCGCGAGAAGCTGCAGGAGCGGCTGGCCAAGCTGGTCGGCGGCGTTGCGGTCATCAAGGTTGGCGCTGCGACCGAGACCGAGATGAAGGAGAAGAAGGCCCGCGTTGAGGATGCGATGCATGCGACCCGCGCGGCTGTGGAGGAGGGCATCGTCCCGGGCGGCGGCGTGGCGCTGGTTCGCTGCGCTGCCGCGGTGGACGAGCTGGTGAAGACGCTGGAGGGCGACGAGAAGATCGGCGCCAACATCATCCGCCGCGCCATCGAAGAGCCGCTCCGCATGATCGTCTCGAACGCCGGCGAAGAGGGTGCGGTGGTGATCGGCAAGATCCACGAGTCCAAGGAGTCGAACTTCGGCTACAACGCCGGAACGGGCGCCTACGAGGACCTGGTGACGGCCGGTGTCATCGATCCGACCAAGGTGACGCGGACTGCGCTGCAGAACGCGGCTTCGATCGCGGGCCTGATGCTGACGACCGAGGCCATGATCTCCGAGATCCCGGAGAAGAAGGAAGCGGCGCGGCGGCGGACACGGGCAGGCGGCGGCGGCATGGACGGCATGTACTAAGAGGCAGGTGTCAGATCTTAGTTGACAGATGTCAGTAGAGCCCCGGAGAGATCCGGGGCTTTCTTTTTTGAGTTCTCACCGGGGTGAGAGTATTGGCTGATATTTACATCTTGCCCGGAGGGAGCGGCGCTCCTAGACTCGGC
The DNA here is from genome assembly GCA_963778445.1 of uncultured Acidobacteriaceae bacterium. Classification (GTDB taxonomy): domain Bacteria; phylum Acidobacteriota; class Terriglobia; order Terriglobales; family Acidobacteriaceae; genus Edaphobacter. The sequence continues at coordinate 490,834 of CAVZUG010000003.1, forward strand.
CCTATGCGTGATGAACCTTTGCAGTGGACGACCCGGCCGGGCAGCCGCGATGGCGTTTCTGTCATGGAGCTGACCGGACCGCTGACGCTTGGCAATATCTTCGAGTTCCAGGCGGCACTGGCGGAGACTAAGGGCCCGGTGACGATCGTGGATATGTCGCAGGTGGCCTACATGGATTCCGCGGGCCTCGGTGTGCTAATGAATTTCTATGTCGCTGCGGAGAAGAGCGGACGGCGTGTGGCGCTGGCGTGTGCGAACGGGCGGATTTGCGCGATGCTCGACACGACACGGGTACGCGAGTTGCTGCGGACGAGCGAGACTGTGGGAGAGGCGGCAGGCCAAGGTCGTCTGACCAGAAGCCTCTATCAATGGACGTCTGAGATGAGATGGGTAAGGATGCCTATCGGCTCTGGAGGGGTTTGGAGATGGCTTCGAGGCTCTTCCCGGCGGCTTCGACGCCGATGAAGAATTCGCAGGTTGCGGCGGCGAGCATGAGGGCGGCGCCGATGGCGTAGCCGATGGCGACGTTGGGCTTGGAGCCGGAGTTGATGAGGAGGCCGAAGAGGAGCGGGGCGCCGACACCGCCGAGCAGGGTGCCGAGGGCGTAGAAGATGGCGATGGCGAAGGCGCGGATCTCGAGCGGGAAGATCTCGCTGACGGTGAGGTAGGCGGCGCTGGCGGCGGAGGAGGCGACGAAGAAGATGACGCTGAAGCAGATGCCGAGGCCTCGGGCGACCGAGCGTGCCGTGAGCGAAGGGGATAGATGGCGGCGAGCAGGGCAGCCGGCGATGCCGTAGGTGGCGGTGATCATGGGCTTGCGGCCGATCTGTCGAAGAGGCGACCGAGGACGATGGGGCCGAGGAAGCTGGCGATGGCGAAGGGGAGCAGGTGGATGGGGAGGTCGCTTGTCCTGGAGACATGAAAGAACTTCTTGACGACCAGGCCGTAGGTGAAGAAGACGGCGTTGAAGAAGAAGGACTGGCCGACCATGAGGACGAGGCCGAGGAAGGAGCGCTGGCGGTTTTCGCCGAGCATGTTGCGGAAGATGTCGCCCCAGGGGGTGTGGTCGCGGACGGTGAGTCTTGAGCTTTTCGCCTTCGGGCGCGGGGAGGCTTGCCGCTTGCTCTTTGCTGACCTGCTCTTCGATGTCGGCGACGATTCTGTCGGCCTCTTCTTCGCGGCCGCGGAGCATGAGCCAGCGGGGGCTTTCGGGCACCGCGAGGCGGAGGAGGAGGACGCCGCCGCCAAGCGACGCCGCCGATGCCGAAGGCGAAGCGCCAGCCGATGGTTCTGGGCGATGCCGTGCCCGTGCAGGAGGAGCATGGCGGCGACGGAGCCGAGGACGGCGCCGAGCCAGAAGGTGGCATTGACGAGGAGGTCGACGGTGCCGCGGACCTTGCCGGGGATGAGTTCATCGACGGCGGAGTTGATGGCGGCGTACTCGCCGCCGATGCCGAGGCCGGTGAAGAAGCGGAAGAGGGCGAAGGAGCAGAAGTTCCAGGAGAAGGCGGTGGCGACGGTGGCGATGGAGTAGGTCGCGAGGGTGATGAGGAAGAGGCGCTTGCGGCCGAGGCGGTCGGTGAGCTAGCCGAAGAGGAGGGCGCCGAGGACGGCGCCGGCGAGGTAGGTGGTGGCGCCGGCGGTGACCTGCGGGTCGGTGAGCGCAGAGGCCCTGTTTGCTTTCGAGGATGCCGGAGAGCGAGCCGGCGAGGGTGACCTCGAGGCCGTCGAGGAGCCAGGAGGTGCCGAGCGCGATGATGATGAGGATGTGCCAGCCGGACCAGGGGAGGCGGTCCATGCGGGCGGGGACGTCGGTTTCGATTGTGCGTTCCTGGCCTGAGCTGGCGCGAAGGCATGGTGTGATCCTCTGGGCTGATTCGTCGAAGGGCTCGGGCGTGCGCCGTGAGCGGTGAATGGCTGATTTTTCGTCTTTGATGATGTGATGCCGCCGTTGCGTTCGAGGATGGCGTACTTGACGTCGAAGATGGATTTGACTGCCCTTGGTGCGGGCGGCGGCCATGACGTCTTCGGGATCGATGTCATGCGCCGCATGGCTTCGCCTGCCACTGGCCGTTTCTGAGAACGAACGAGGGGTGTTCCATCGACGATGGCGCCGATGCTTGGGAAAGCGGCTTTTGAGAGCTAGGAGACCCGCGATGGAGGAGGCCGACGGTGAGGATGGCGAGGCCGCAGTTGGTGACCGAGCGATCTTGGCCGACCGTGGCGAGGATGATGACGCCGCCAACGAGGAAGACGATGACGAACTCAAAGAGGGTCATCTGTCCGCCGGGGCGGCGGGTGAGGACGCGAACAGTGAGCAGGAGAAAGAAGTAGCCGACGATGGCGTGAAGGACGGTGGACACGGCGATGAGACTCCCGGCGCGATCTAAGGGACGACGACGACACTGGCGTGCTGAGGAGCCGCGCCAACCAGTTGAACGGTGAACGGAAAGCGGCCGGGTCCTCTCGGCTGCAGCGCAAACGTGACCGTGGCCGGCGGCGTTGTGGCTGGAAAGGTGTAGGTGAGGCCACCTGAGCCGATGGAGGTGAATATCGGGGACGGAATAATGCGCTGGGCCCCGAGCTCCTCGACGACGCTGCTACTGACGAAGAGTCTGAATTTTGCCATCGCGGACAGCTGCCGGACCGAACTGGATGACCATCATGGATGGCGTTCCGGTGCGCTCGATGCGTTCATAGCGCACGTTCAGGGCTCCATCGGAGGAGTGAAGCTGAGCTTTGGCGAGCGGGCCGCGGCCGAACAGACCGAGGAGGTCGCAGACGATCAGCAGGGTGAAGAAGATCCAGACGATGCGTTCGAATCGCCACCACCTGCGCTGGAACTCGAGATCCTCGCCGACGGCGACTTCGTCGTCGACCTTGGGAACGGAGTCTTCTACCGGACTGGCGAATGGGACGTTGCTCAAGGGTTGTGCTCCCGCGATTTGGGTGTAGGAGATCGAATTGCGGCTGTCATTGGCCGTCCGCAGGTCACTTCTGCTGGCGTTTGGAGACGCTGATCTCGCCGTTGCGTTCGAGGATGGCGGTGTCAATCTTCTTCGAGCGAGTTGATGCCCTGATCGCGGGCGGAGGCGATGACATCGTCATCCTGAATCCCCACTCTGGAGAGGGTGTGCGTGCGCCACTTGCCGTCTTCGAGGAGGATGAGGGGCGTACCGTCGACCACGCGCGCAAAGCGGGGAGAGACAGAGCGAAGCCAGGTCACAGTGTAATGAGCGAGGGCGATGGCGGCGATCTGCAGAAGTGCGTTTGTGAAAGAGGCGTCGTCGCCAACGATGGCGGTGAGCGCAAGGCCGCCGATGAAGAAGATGAGCACGAATTCGAACGGGGTGAGCTGTTTTCCGGGGCGTCGGCCTACAACCCGCACGGCCATCACTAGAAACATGTAGCCGAAGTATGCGCGAACCGCTGCTGCCATGAGACAACACCTTCAACCAGGGGTGTGCGTCAGCGTGCGACGGCTGAGAGGTGAGAGCCCGCGCGGGAGGTTTGGGTTGCCGGGAGCTGCGACGCGGAAGAGGGTGTCATCAACATAACGTGCAGGAGCAGCCGCGGCGACAAAGAAGAGGGCGGCACCCGAGTGGGATACCGCCCGTATAGCCCGTAGTGGATCAGCGTGCCGGAGGAGACAAGCACGGTGCCGGGGCGAACGGCGCTTGGGGCTCGCAGTTTGACTCCCTTGGTGCGGGTTTTGAGCCTCAGAGGGAGGAGATCGCGTTTTGAGGGTGCTTCAAAGGAAGCGACGTAGGTCTGACTGACGTCCTTTGCGAAACGTGACAGGTAAGGGAGCGAGGCTGACAGGGTTGAAGTGACCCTGGTAATAGGAGTAGCCGCCGGTGCCCTCGGCGACCTGCGAGAGATAGTTCTGGCCGCTGAAGTTTGCCGCGCCACCGCGAATGCCGGCGTCGCGCGTAGTAGATGGAGGAGACGGACGATGCCGGCGCGCTGGGCGTCGTTGATTGCGGTCTGGACGTAGGGGCTGTCCTGGTTGAGGGGTGAGACGCTGCCGTTATAGGGGTCGACGCCGTTGGTGAGCATAAGGACGATGCGGGCCTTGCGCCCGGGTGTGGATTGGGCACCGTACGGTCAGACTTCTGTGGGCCAGTTCTTGGAGAAGTCGGAGAGGCAGAAGTAGGGACTGGCGCTGATGCCGGCGCTTCCGAAGGGGATGCGGAGGCTGGCGGCGGCAGCGGCAAGGTCGGAGGTGAAGGGCTGCGCCGGGCATGACGCGGCCGTTTTGCATGTAGCCAAGGAAGACCTCGGTGCCCTGGGGGAGGCCCTGGATGAACTTGCGAATATCGTCGAGCTGACGGCCGACCGAGGTGCGGAGGCCATCGTCGATGAGAATGGCAATCTGGGTCTGATCCGGTCGGAGCGGGGTGAAGGAGTCGACCGGAGTGGACTTGCCATTGAGGTCAACGGTGACGTCCGCAGGGGCGAGGGTGGCAGGAGACTTTGAATCGACGGTGACGAGGGCCTGGGTGGGCTGAGGGCCTTCCTGCTGGGCTGCGGCTGTGACGGGAATGGCGAGAGCAAGAAGGAGAGGAAGAAGGGAGCCGAAGGATCGGGACATCGTGAGTAACCTCATGACGTTAGATGAGTCTGGGAGGGTGATCGATTGTCGGGGTCGGGTGCGGAACTGGGGGGTTTGCGTGTGGGAACGTGCGACAGAAGGGCAAAGGCGAGAACTGGGTTCGTTTCTCCACGTGTGGGCGCAGCAACAGCAGATTCCTCCGCTGCGCTCCTGAATGACAAGCAAAAGAACAGGCGACGGCAAGGGCAACGACCAGCGACAAATACCGGGGGTTCTTCGCAGTGCTCAGAATGACGGCGATACGTGGAGGTTAGCCAGAGCACCTATCGGTTAGATCGCCGCCGATGCGGAGTTTCAGGCCGGCGCGGACGGTGAAGGGGAGGCTGGGGTAGCCGATGGGGCCGATGTGCTGGTCGTTGAGGAGATTGGCGAGCTGGGTGAAGACGGTGATGTGGCGATTGGCGGCGTAGGTGCCGTAGAGATCGAGCTTGGCGTAGCCGAAGTCCAGGTTGCGATTGGGGAGGAGGAGGAGTGTTGCCGAAGGCTGGGGTCGTGAGCCGTCGAGGAAGGTGGAGTCGTCGGAGCGGCTGGCGAAGGCGCCTTTGAGGGCGGCGGTGAACTTCTGGCGGTGTACTGGGCGCGAAGAAGCCGGTGTGGGGCGGGCGGCGGAAGGCGCGGCTGCCGACGAAGGGCGAGCTCGGCCGATGGGGATGCCGGGGAAGTTCGGATTTGTCGGTGGGAAGCCGCCGTCGGCGGCGGTGGCGTCGAGGCGAAGGACTGCTCGACGAGGGTGGCGAGGTAGGTGTAGCCGCCGCGGAGGAAGAGGCGCGTGGAGGGCTGGTACTGGAGTTCGGTTTCGAGGCCCTGGGCGCGGAAGGCAGGGAGTTGAGCTCGGCTCCGTAGAAGAAGAGATTGGGGCGATGGAGGGCGTGAAGCCGAAGTAGTGTCTGAGCGTCGCCGGAGCCGACGTACTCGAGGTTGGTGGGAGAACTGGTTGTGGAAGTAGCCGGCCTTGAGGATGAGCTTCTCGCCGAGGATGTTCTGGTCGATGCCGATGTCGTAGGTGCGGGAGCGCTGCGGCCGAGGGGTGTGATGTGGTAGCTGGCGATGGCGGCGGTGTTGCCGGCGTGCGAGGAGCTGCGTGTAGAGGCTGGAGAACTCGATGGCGAGGATGGGCTCCTGAACGCCGGTGGCGACGTTGGCGCGAAGAGGGTGCCGTGGAACCAGCGCGCGGCCGGGACGGACGGGGACTAGGCGAGACCGAGACGCGGGGTTCCGGCGATGCCGTAGAGGTGGTTCTTCTCGACGGCGCCGCCGAGGGAGTAGAAGAGGCGGTTCTTGATATCGCCGCTGAAACTGGAGGGTGTACTGGAAGTTGGTGCGCTGGATGCGTTCGTCCTCACAGAAGTCGGGATGATGAAGCTGCCGCGCTCGTTCTCGTAGCGGAAGCCGAAGAGAGCGGTGATGTGATGGGGGAAGGTGTAGTCGGACTGGTAGTAGAGCTCGTCGCGGTTGGAGAGCGGAGTCGTCGAGTTGGGGAGGAAGAGCTGGGCCTGGCCGGTGGCGTTGTAGCCATTGGCTCCGCGGATGGTGACGATGTTGCCGAAGTATCGGAGTAGGTGTTGCCGGGGTTGCCAGGAGTCGGTGAAGGTGATGGGTTCGCCGGCGTTGGTGAAGTGGTGCGCCTGCTCGCGCTTGCGGGCGATGCCGTAGCGGACGAGATTGTGCCAGCTCGCCTAGCGTGCGTGTTTTCGAGGGTAAGCGCCGGAGTAGAGATCCTGGTCGGCCTGCTTGCCGTCCGAGGAGATGCCGTAGAAGTCGTGGGCACTGGGAAGGCCGCTGGCCGAGACGGCGTTGCGAAGGGTGAAGCGGAGCCTGGGTATCGGCCGAAGATGTTAAAGCCGAGGTTGGCGGCCGCGGTGGCGGAGTGGAACTGGTCGTGCGGGAGGGCGTTCGAGGTGTCGAAGCGCGAGAAGGCGGCGAGGTAGTCGAGACGGTTCTGGGCGCCGGAGAGGAGGGCCTCGTTGCGCTAGGTGTGGAGGTTGCCGGCGTCGCCGGAGTAGTTGAGCACGGGACGGAGCGAGGTTGCCGCGGGGGTGGAGAGGTTGACGACGGAGGCGGCGGCATCGGAGCCGTAGAGAGCGCTGTTGGGACCGCGATAGAGCTCGATGGCGTTGCCGGCAGTCGCGGAGGCCGGCGAGGCCGGTGGAGCAGACGGTGCCGAAGTCGAAGACGCCGCCGACGTCTTCGGCGGGGATGCCGTCGATGAGGACTTTGTTGGCGTCGGAGTTGCCGCCGCGGACGAAGAGCGAGGTGAGCCTCCGCCTTGGCCGGTCTGGACGACGGCGACGCCGGGCGATTGGCGGAGGTCGTCGACGATGCCGACGTGGGTGAGCGAGGTCGGCTCGGGGAATGAGCGTGACCGGAGCAGTGAGCTGCTGGAGGGGCGTGGGGATGCCGGTGGCGGTGACGGTGACCTCGGTGCGGAGGCTGCCTCGGGCGAGAGGACGACGTTGCGGAGTGACGACGTCGGTCTGTGCCGCCGTAGAAGTCCTGGACCGATGTTGGGAGTGAAGGTGCGCGGCGGAGGTGAGCAGGAGGAAGCGGCCGGGGTCCGCGGAGCGGATCTCGAAGGAGCCGTCGGGGCCGGTGATGCGAAGGCGGCGGCTGTCTTGCCCTGGATGAGCTGAACGCGGGCTCCGGGGACGGGAGCGCCGAGGGGGTCGGTGACGGTGCCGCGGACGACGATGGCTCGGGCAGCGAGTGTGGTGAGGGCGAGTGCGAGCAGGGTGAGGGCTTGTCGAAGGTACGGGTAGACGGGCGCGTGCGGACGCGTGGCTGGGTGCGGCATAGTGTGGGGCTCCTCCGTTCCCCCCTCGGGAACGTGGCTGAGTGCAGTTCTCCTGATGCTGTACATCGGATGTCGCTGAGGAGTGTCGTCTTCGTGAGCGAGACGACGTCGTCAGTGTTTGGCCGAGCTCAACACCTTCAGGAGCACTGCATGTGCGCAGGCGGAACCGGTCTCCTGACTGTCGCGATGGCCGACCGAGGTGCTCGCTGCTTCCCTTCCCGGCTGTGCCAGTGGGAGGATCTTGGCTGGCGTTCACACTTGGGCGTGTGCGCGAATCACAGTTGCGGGGCAGTGGCGGAGTCTCACCGCGCTTCCCGAGCATTCCGATGCGGGACGGGTGGAGTTGAGCGGCTGCTGAACTGAGCTGCTGCAGGGTTGGTGTGCTTCAGGGTAGCAGAATGTTGCGGGTGGCTGGACGAGGAGTACGAAAAGCAGATCCCCCTTCAGGACTGGCAGACAGAATGACAACGGCACAGGCGACGGTTATGGAATGAGGAGGAGTTTGCCGGTGGTTTTGCGGGATTCGAGATCGCGGTGGGCGTGGGCGGCTTCGGCGAGGGGGTAGGTGTGTTCGATGCGGAGCTTGAGGGTGCCGTCGGCGACGCCGTTGAGGACGCTTCGGTCGCGCGGGTCTCGAGGTCTGCGCGGGTGGCGATGTAGTCCTTGAGCGTGGGGCGGGTGATGTAGAGCGAGCCCATGGTGGAGAGGCGGATGAGATCGAAGGGCGGGACGGCACCGCTGGAGCCGCCGAAGAGGACCAGCAGGCCGCGGGGACGAAGGCACTGAAGGGAGCTGCTCGAAGGTGGATTTGCCGACGGAGTCGTAGACGACTGGGAGGCCTGCCCGGAGGTAGGCGTTTTGACCTTTGCGGCGAAGTCTTCGCGGTGTAGAGGATGACCTCGTCGGCCCCGGCGGCGCGGGCGAGCGCGGCTTTTTCTTCGGTGGAGACGGTGGTGAAGACGCGGGCGCCGAGGGACTTGGCCATCTGGATGAGGAGCAGGCCAGTGCCGCCCGCGCCGGCGTGGATGAGGACTCGTCGCTGCGGCTGGATGGCGTAGGTGGAGTGAGGAGATAGTGGGCGGTCATGCCCTGGATGCATGGCGGCGGCGGCCTGCTGGGAGGTGACGCCTCGGGGATTGACGAGGCGGTCGACCGGGGCGACGGCGAACTGGGCGTAGGTTCCGGGGATGCCGGCACCAGGCGACGCGGTCTCCGGGTTTGAACGGTGGTGACGTCGGTCTGGTCGCCGAGCGAGACGACGGTGCCAGCGGCCTCCTGGCCGAGGGTGTAGGGGAGCTTGGCGGGGTAGCGGCCTTCGCGGAAGTAGATGTCGATGAAGTTGACGCCGGAGGCTTCGATGCGGATGAGGGCTTCGCCGGGGCCGGGGGTTGGGGTGGGGAGATCGCGGAGAGTGAGGACTTCGGGGACCGCCGGTGTGCGAGGATCTGGATAGCTTGCATGGGAGGTTAGTTGGCTGGGCGGGGGCGTGGGTTGTCAATCGCAAGGAACGCAGACGCATAGAGGATTCATGCGGATTTGCGGAACTGCGAACATGTGTTCGATCATCTGAAGGAGAGCTCGTATTTTAAGAGGACCCCTGTGCCCATGCCGAGTGCAGACGATCTGCCGATCGCGATCTACTATGAGCAGCCGAACTGGTTCAAGCCGTTGTTTGCGGAGCTGGACAGGCGCGGTGCGAACTATGTGAAGCTTGAGTGCGGTAGAGCATACGTATGGGCCCGAGGATCGGCCGGAGGAGAAGTATGCGGTGGTGCTGAACAAGATGAGTCCTTCGGCGTGGAACCGCGGGCATGGGGACCAGATTTTTTACACGCTGGGATTTCTGGAGCATCTGGAGGCGCGCGGGGTTCGCGTGGTGAATGGGGTGCGGGCGTTTCGGAGCGAGCTGTCGAAGGCGGCGCAGCTGACGATGCTGGAGCGGTTGGGGCTTCCCTACCCGAAGGCGCGGGTGATTCATCGGGCGTCGCAGGCGGTGGCTGCGACCGAGGGGCTGCGCTTGCCGGTGGTGGTGAAGCCGAATATCGGCGGCAGCGGGAGCGGGTGTGAAGCGGTTCGATCGCGAGCACGCAGCTGGCTGAGGCGGCGGAGACGCCGGACGGGCTGATGCTGGGGATGGATACGACCGGCGCTGGTGCAGGAGTTTGTGCCGGCGCGGGGGTCGTAGATCATCCGCGTGGAGGTGCTGAACGGAAAGTATTTGTACGCGATCAAGATACATATTACGGGCGAGACGTTTGATCTGTGCCCGGCGGATATCTGCAAGACGCCGACTGGGCGTGGAGCTGAACCGGTCGATCTGCTCGATCGATCCGAAGGCGGATGAGCCGAAGAACAAGCTTGACAGTGGAAGCGTTTGAGCCGGAGCCGGAGGTGATCGAAGAGGTGGAGCGAATGATGGAGGCGGCGGGGATCGAGCTGGGCGGCGTGGAGTACATGGTGGACGACCGCGATGGACGGCGGGTGTATTACGACATCAATGCGCTCTCGAACTTCGTCGCGGATGGGCAGCGGGTGGTGGGCTTCGATCCGTTTGTGCGGCTGGCGGACTGGCTGGAGCGGGAGGCCGCGGAGGTGAACCGGCTGCGGGCCGATGCCAGCGTGGCGCAGAACGAGAGACGTTGGCGGGGGTCCGCTGATGCGGTACGGATTCTGGTTGCCGGTGTTCGGCGGGTGGCTGCGCAACGTCGATGACGAGGGGATGGACGCGAGCTGGGAGTATGTGCGCGACCTGGCCGTAGCGCGCGGAGCAGATCGGCTTCGACCTGACGCTGATCGCGGAGCTGAACCTGAACGACATCAAGGGCGTGGAGGCGCCGTCGCTCGATGCCTGGTCGACAGCGGCGGCTCTGGCTGCGGTGACGGAGAAGTTGGAGCTGATGGTTGCGGTGCGGCCGACGTTTCATAATCCGGCGCTGCTGGCGAAGCAGGCTGCGAATCATCGATCGGATGTCGCGGTGGGCGGCTGACGCTGAATGTGGTTTCGAGCTGGTGGAAGGATGAGGCGACGAAGTACGGGGTCGCCTTTGACGAGCATGACGACCGCTATGCGCGGACGAGCGAGTGGCTGGATGTGGTGGATGGCTGCTGGAAGCAGCAGGGAGTTTTCGCATCACGGGCACGGTACTACGATGTGCGGGAGAATGTGCTGTCGCCGAAGCCGGTGAGGCAGCCACGGCCTACGCTGTATGCGGGTGGTGAGTCTGAGACGGCGAAGAACCTGATTGCGGCGAAGTGCGACGCGTACCTGATGCATGGCGATGCGCCGGAGGCAGTGGGGCGAAGATCGTGCGATATGCGGGAGCGGCGCGAGAGGGCCGGGCTGCCGCCGATGGTCGTTTGGCGTGGCGGGATATGCGATCGTGCGCGACTCGGAGGCCGAGGCGCTGAAGGAGGTGGAGCGGATCACGGATGTGAAGCAGTCGGCGCGCGGGTATGCGAACTATCAGCAGTGGGTGACGGGATCGAAGCTGGAGCACGGAGATTTCGCTGAAGGACTACTCGGTGTCGAACCGCGGGTTGCGGAGCGGGTTTGTGGGAACGGCGGAGCAGGTGAAGGAGCGGATGGAGGAGTTTGCGGGCGTGGGGGTGGATCTGGTGTTGCTGCAGTCGAGTCCGCAACGGGAGGAGATGGAGCGGTTTGGGGCTGAGGTGATTGGCGCTTAATTGTGGTGGGGGAAAGCGTGAGGCGGACCTTTGGGGGTCCGCCTCTGCTGTTTTGGCCGTGCGAAGGTCCCGGATTAGAGGGCGAACTTGCGACGGATCATGCCTGCCGCGCCGAGCACACCGGTTCCCAGGAGGGCAAGGGTGGAGGGCTCGGGAGTGGCTGTCGCACCTGTAAGCACCTTGATGGTGAGGTTCTCAGAGCCGGAGGTGGAATCAGCGAACGAGCTGCCGGAGAAGTCGAAGTCGGCGAGCGAGATCAGGACGGATGAGCCGTCTGTGAAGTTGATCGTCTGGCTGTTGTTGGTCCAGTCGATGTCGGTGCTGTTGACCAGACCGAAGAAGGTCAGGTTATCTTCGCCTGTGCCGGTGAAGCCACCGTTCGCGGCATTCGGCTGGGTGAAGTGGATTGTGACCGCGATGTTGTCGCTGGCTGCGCTGCCATAGCGCCCGCTTGCACCGTCTGAGGTGATGGTGAGCAAATCGGTGTAGGTGGTTCCGACTGGTCCGGTGAAGTTGAAGCTGGAGTGGTCGAATGCGCCTGTGAAGTTGTAGTAGTTGTTGTTGGATGCCGAGGTATCGGAGAAAGCGGCGGTACCGGCGAAGGTATCGGCGTGAGCGGCTACGGGCATAGCCAGAGCAGAGAGGACAGCAAGGGACGAGAGAATATTGCGGATCAAGGTGGTTCCTCCTAAGGAATATGAAGGACACTAACGGCGCAAGCGTGAGCTCGCAAGCCTGAAAGTTTGTGCCGCGCGGAAGGTAAATTATTTCCCTGCACCGTTTACGGGAAAAAGGTGAAAGTCTTTGCCCACAGAGTGCAACGGCTATTCCACATTCGTTCCGAAGCAGGAAAGATGCTCGCGTCCCGGGCTAAAACCCAGCTTTTCGTAATGCATTTCGAGCACAGGTGACACTCAAGATGGATCACCAGGGGTGACCCATAAAGTTACTTTCGAATAAGAGGAAATAATCTCCTCACAACCTGAACGCGATCATTGCGAACGCGAAGGTGTCAGGAGAAGACAGGGGCACCGGGTGAGGGATGAGCCGGAGGAACGAAGTGGGAGGCTGCGGCGTGCGTGACCGTGTGGAGGATGCCGGAGAGGTGCTCTGTCTGGGCTGGAGTCTCTGAGACTTCGCTGGTTCCGCGACGGCATACGGCGTACTGATACCAACCGTCGTACTGAAGGTCGGCCTCATCCCAGAGCTGGGAGTGGATTAGCGTGGCGAAGTCTGGTCTGCTGAGCACATCAGCTTGTTGCGGCTCGCGGTATTTGCCGGCGGGTGACGTGGTGAGGCGGGCGAGGAGCCACATGAGCGCGAGGGGGAGGCGGGTACGGAAGCCGGAGGTGGGTTCCGCGATGAAGCAGAGCCCGGAGGGTTTGAGGACACGGAAGATCTCGCGGACGATGCCCTCTTTATCGGGCACGATGAGAAAGAGGCGGGAGACGACGATGCAATCGATGGAGCCGGAGGGGTATGGAAGGGAGTGGGCGTCGGCGCGCTGGAAGCTGCAGTTGGAGAGTTGCCGGGCGGCGGCACGCTCCTTGGCGCGTTGAATGAGGGAGGAGGAGAGATCGACGCCAGTTGTGCGCAGGTTGGGGAACTCTTCTGAGAGTCGACAGGCATAGAAGCCCGGGCCACAGCCTAGTTCAAGAAGGCGGGTGCCGGGCGGGGGACCTTCGGGAGGAAAGAGCGAGTGGGCGATCTCCTCCGTGTGATCGCGGAAGATGTACTCGCGACAGAGCGCGTAGAACCAGGAGAGGCGTTCGAAGAGGCTGTCCGATGTCTGCGGAACACTGCATGCCGGCATTTCGCAGTTTGTCGAGTCCATCTTGAGCCTTTACGTGCGGTGCGGAACGACGATCTCAGTTTATTGGATGCCGCCGGAGCTTTGATAGTGGGAAGCGCGGTGTCAGGTGTAAGGAAACGGCTGGTGCGTGCCCTGGTGTGACTACTCGCCGGAACGAGGCTGCGGATTAGGAGTGGTGTTACGCTGTCCAGTCGAGAATGACCTTGCCGGAGTTGCCCGAGCGCATCGCATCGAAGCCCTTCTCGAATTGCTGCCAGGGTAGCCGGTGGGTGATGACGCCGGAGATGTCGAGGCCGCTCTCGAGCATGACGGTCATCTTGTACCAGGTCTCGTACATCTCGCGGCCGTAGATGCCGCGGAGGGTGAGCTGGTTGAAGATGACCTGGTTCCAGTCGATGGCGATGGGTTCGGAGGGGATGCCGAGCATGGCGACCTTGGCTCCGTGGCTCATGTTGGCGAGCATGTCGCGAAAGGCGTGGGCATTGCCTGACATCTCGAGGCCGACGTCGAAGCCCTCAGTCATGTGAAGCTGGGGCTGGATGTCGCCGAGCTTCGTCCTGGTGGGGTCGACGGCCAGGGTGACGCCAACCTTTATCGGCGAGTTCGCGGCGGTAGGGGTTGGGGTCGGAGATGACGACGTGGCGTGCGCCGGCGTGACGGGCGACGGCCGCGGCCATGATGCCGATGGGGCCGGCACCGGTGACGAGGACGTCTTCGCCGAGGACCGGGAAGGCGAGTGCGGTGTGGACGGCATTGCCGAGGGGGTCGAAGATGGCGGCGATCTCGCGCGGGATGCCGGGCGAGTGACGCCAGACGTTGGTCATGGGAAGAACGATGAACTCGGCGAAGCAGCCGTTGCGCTGGACTCCTGTGCCGAGGGTGTGGGCGCAGAGATGGCGGCGGCCCGCGAGGCAGTTGCGGCAGCGGCCGCAGACGACGTGGCCTTCGCCGGAGACGGTGTCGCCGGGGTGGAAGTCGACAACGTTGGAGCCGACCTCGGTGATTTCGCCGACGAACTCGTGACCGATGGTGAGGCCGATGGGGATGGTCTTCTGAGCCCAGGAGTCCCAGTCATAGATATGGAGGTCGGTGCCGCAGATGCCAGTGGAGAGAACGCGAATCTTGACATCGTTGATGCCGATTGCGGGCTCCGGGACATCTTCGAGCCACAGACCGGGCTCGTTGCGGCTTTTTACAAGTGCCTTCACGTAGATCTCACTTTCAGCGGAACGGGGATGCTCCGTCTCTTATTTTAGAGCGCTGCAGCCCCTGAGGCTGGTTGTGGCGAAGCTTCCTATGGTGGCGAGAGGGTTAGGACCGTTGAGGTGCAATGGAACCCTTTGGGATCGTTCGCTTTGCTCAGGAGGACAGCAAAGACGCCAAGTGACAGAAAGGGTGAATGGGCACGCGGGCCCTCGTGTCAAAGGCTGATGTCCTCCGAGGTGGGCGCGGCCCCGCGGGTGTAGGCACCGTTGTACAGACGCAAGATGCCGCTTGGGTTGCTGTCCTGCAGCTCCGGCGGGAGCACGGATTGCGGCATTCCCTGGAGGGCTACGGGGCGAACGAACCGCAGGATTGCCTGTGTGCCGACGGAGGTAGAGCGACCGTCGGAGGTGGCTGGGTAGGGGCCGCCGTGAACCATGGCGTGGGCGACCTCCACCCCTGTGGGAAAGCCATTGAAGATGAGGCGGCCCACCTTGGTTTCGAGCACCTGGACGAGCTCGAGGTTTGCGGCGAGGTCGTCTTCGGTTCCGAGGATGGTGGCGGTCAGATGACCTTCGAGGGCATGTGCGGCTGACAGGAGCTCCTGCGTGGAGGAGCTGTGGACGATGAGGGTGCTGGGGCCGAATAATTCTTCCCCGAGGGCGTGGTCGGAGGCGAACTGCTCGAAGGCAACCTCGTAGAGAGCGGTCTGGGCACCGAAGCCGGTGGCCGCCGCAGCGCCCCGGACGGGCTTCAGGTGCTCACGCGCAGCTGCCTGGCGGGTGTATTGGGAGGCGATGCCGGAGGTGAGCAGGGATGCGGCAGGACTCGTTTCGGCAAGGCTGCGAAGTTTGGGAGCAAAGGCCTGGGCGTTTTCCGATGACGCTGCCGAGTCGGGAACGAAGACGAGACCGGGCTTGGTGCAGAACTGGCCGGCGCCGAGCGTGTAGGAGCCGTGGATACCTTCGGCGAGAGCGGGGCCTCGTTGATCGAGGGCTCCGGGAAGGATGAAGACGGGGTTGGTGCTGCCCATCTCCGCGTAGACGGGAATGGGGACAGAGCGTTTCGTGGCGAGGTCCATGAGGGCTCGGCCACCACGGAATGAGCCGGTGAAGCCGACGGCGCGGATCCCCGGATGCTGCACCAGGGCGGCGCCTATGCTGAAGCCGCTGTCGAAGAGGAGCGAGAAGGTTCCTGCGGGGAAACCTGCCGCGCGGACCGAGTCGGAGATGATGTGGCCGACGAGTTCGCTGGTTGCGGGGTGGGCCGGATGCGCCTTTACGATGACTGGATTGCCTGCGGCCAGGGCCGAGGCGGTGTCTCCTCCAGCGACCGAGAAGGCAAGGGGGAAGTTGCTGGCGCCGAAGACGGCGACGGGGCCGAGGGGACGGAGCATGGAGCGCAAATCGGGCTTGGGCGGTGTGCGAACCGGGTCGGCGGTGTCGATGCGGGCATCGACCCAGGAGCCTTCTTCGACGACTTGCGCGAAGAGGCGGAGCTGGCCGCTGGTGCGGGCAACCTCTCCGGCGAGCCGTGGCTTGGCTGGAAGCGCTGTCTCGAGGTGAGCGCGTTCGATCAGCGTTTCAGCGGCCGCATCGATCCCGTCCGCGATGATTCGCAGAAGCCTGGCGCGGCTGGTGCCTGTGGAGTTCGCCAGAGCCGGAGCGGCCGCCTGGGCTGCTGCCACCGCGCGCTCGAGGTCTTCGGGAGAGGCTGAGGCGTATGCAGGCTCGAGCGATCTGCCGTCGATCGGGTGGAAGCCATGGAAGCTTTCGCCGCCGCTCTGCCCCGCTTCTCCCGCGATGATCGAAAGGCCGCTCAGTCTCCCGGAAAGAGTTGCTGCTGTCATGGTTGCTCCTTGCCCTGCAAGGATTGTAGGCGGTTCGCAGCAGAGACGAGGCTGATGGCATGGATCTGTCTGCTAGACTCGGCTCAAATTCTCAGGGGTGTATCGGATGAAGCTGCGAAATGTGGTGGGGGTGCTGTGTGTGCTGGCGGCGGGTTGCGCATTCGGCTTCGCGCAGGAGGGCAAAGCCGGACGCATTCTGCTGCGCGCCGGACACGTGCTGAACGTGAGAACGGGAGCAGAGCCGGCCGATCAGACGGTGATTGTCGAGGGGCAGACCATCGTGGGTGTCGCACCGACGGCCGCGACACCGAAGCAGACCGGGGATACGGAGATCGATCTTCGGCAGTACACGTTGCTGCCCGGGTTGATTGACGTGCACACGCATCTGACCGGCGCGACCAACTTCGACCCGTACTTCGAGCTGAGCATGACGCCGGCAAAGGAGGCGATCATCGGTGTGGAGAATGCGAAGGTGACTCTGGAAGCGGGGTTCACCACAGTACGTAATGTGGGAGCGAGCGACTACACGGATGTTGCGCTGCGAGACGAGATTGACGCGGGGCATATTCCAGGGCCGCACATGCAGGTGAGCGGACCTCCGCTGGGGATCACGGGCGGCCACTGCGACGAGAATCTGCTGCCGTTTCAGTATCACGTGACAGGAGACGGTGTGGCGGACGGAATCGCCGCGGTGCAGCAGAAGGTGCGGCAGAACATCAAGTATGGCGCGGACCTGATCAAGATCTGCGCGACCGGTGGCGTGCTTTCAAAGGGCGACGATCCGCAGGCAAGCCAGTACACGCTTGAAGAGATGCAGGCGATTGTGGCGGATGCACACCGCCTAGGGCGCAAGGTGGCGGCACATGCGCATGGAGCACAGGGCATTCTGTGGGCGAGCGAGGCCGGCGTGGACTCCATCGAGCATGGGTCTTATCTGGATGAGGCGGGCATCGCGATGATGAAGAAGCACGGAACGTACTTCGTCCCGACGGCCTACCTGATCGACTGGAACCTGGAGAACGGAAAGCTGCCGCCCTTTTACGCGCAGAAGATGAAGGACGTGAGCGCGGTGGAGAAGGCGAATGCGAAGCGGGCGATCAGGGCTGGAGTAAAGATAGCCCTGGGCACAGACGCGGCAGTTTATCCGCACGGTCTAAACGCGCACGAGATCGATGTGTATGTGAATCAGTTCGGGATGACGCCGCTCGAAGGCATTCGGACCGGGACGCTCAATGCGGCAGATCTGATGGGCTGGACTGACAAGGTGGGCGCGATCGAGCCGGGCAAGTGGGCAGATGTTATCGCGGTCAGCGGAGATCCGCTCAAGGATGTGAAGCTGCTGCAATCGGTGAAGTTCGTGATGAAGAGCGGCGTGGTCTACAAGAAGCCGGCGCAGGAGAATTGACGGGAGCCGACGAGCTTAGGCGGTGCGTACGCACCGCCTAAGCTCACATCAACAGCTTATCGAGGGTTGTTGTACGGAGTGTCTTTCTTGCCTTCGATCTTGTGGCCGACTTTCTTGGTGAAGTGCTTGCTCTTGTGATAACCCTTTTTGGTTCCTTGCTTGACGCCGTGGCCTGTATCTACTGCCGCGTCCTTGGTATCGTGGCCGGCAGACTGCATGTCACGTTTGGCGCCGGAGTCGCGGTCCTGGGCGAAGGCGGCGGTTGGAAGGGTGAGGCTGAGAGCGGCTGAGAGGATGAGAGCGCCTGCCGTGCGAAGTTGCATTGTCTTCTCCTTAGCCGGCACATGGGGAAGCCTGCTGTAAAAGATAGATTCTTGTTTCGGGCGATCCGTTGCAAAGCGATGGCATCGGTGGGTGTCGGCCCGGGACGCTGATTCAGCGTGGCTTCATTGCTGTATATTTGGTCCGTTCTGGAGAAAGCGCTTACACCCGGCGGCCTGTGCAGATTTTGCAGGAAGCCAATGAAAAATACGAGAGGTAGCGGCTCGAGATCTTCCACGAGATCGAGATCGGCGTGAACTTTATATGATGCAACTTCTGGCGGTGGTGACAGGCGGATCGCGGCAGCTGACGCACCTGCATGGGGTCGACATTCTGATCCTGGTGCTTTACTTCTGCCTGGTGCTGTTTATCGGGTTCTACGTCAAGGATTCGGCGAGTACAAGCGAGGAGTTCTTCCTTGCCGGGCGCGAGATGACGGCGTGGATCGCCGGTCTGAGCTTCGTCTCGGCAAACCTTGGATCGCTGGAGCTGATGGGATGGGCGGGCTCGGCCTATCAGTACGGCATTCTGGCGACGCACTGGTATTGGATCGGCGCGATTCCGGCGATGCTGTTCCTCGGCATCGTGATGATGCCGTTCTATTACATCTCGAAGACGCACTCGGTGCCCGGGTATCTGCAGCTGCGGTTTGGCGAGGGCGCGCGGGCAGTATCGGCTGTCTCGTTCGGGTTTATGACGATGCTGATGAGCGGCGTCAACATGTACTCGATGGCACTGGTGATGAAGATGGTGCTGGGCTGGAACATCAGCTTCTCGATCTGGGTGGGCGCGGTTACGGTTGGCCTGTACGTGATGCTGGGCGGCTTGCGTTCGGCGATCATCAACGAGGTGCTGCAGTTTGTGCTGATCTGGGCGGGCGCGGCGATGATCCCGATCATCGGTCTGATCGAGGCGGGCGGATGGACGAATCTGAAGGCGCAGATCGCGCATAACGTCGGCAGCACGGACTACACGCACATGTGGTCGCACGCTGGGCAGCTTCAGCCGGAATCCGATGGGCGTGCACTGGACCGGCATCGTGTTCGGCCTGGGATTCGTCGTGAGCTTCGGCTACTGGACCACGGACTTTCTGGTCGTGCAGCGCGTGCTTAGCGCGAATAATCTGCGCGCAGCGAAGATGGCTCCGATGATCGGCGCGGCGTTCAAGATGGCGGTGCCCTTCATCGTCATCGTGCCGGGCCTGCTGGCGCTTGCGGTGCTGCAGAAATCCCGACGGCAGCCTGATGCACCTGGTGCCGGAGAGCGTGGCCGCGGCAACGGGACAGCACAGCTACAACGAGGTGCTTGCCGCTGATGCTGATCCGGTACTGCGGACCGGGTCTGCTGGGGCTCGGCATTACGGCGCTGGTGGCGGGCTTTATGAGCGGCATGGCCGGCAATGTCAGCGCGTTCTCGACGGTGTGGACCTACGACATCTACGGCGCTTACATCAACAAGAAGGCCAGCGACTCGCATTACGTGTTCATGGGCCGCGCGTCGACCGTGGTTGGCATGCTGGTGAGTGTCGCCACGGCATACCTCGTTGATGAATGCGGCTTCGATCATGGACTACGTGCAGGCGCTGTTCAGCTTCTTCATCGCGCCGCTGTTCGGGACGGTGATCCTGGGCATGCTGTGGAAGCGGGCGACCAAGGCGGGCGGCTTCTGGGGCCTGCTGTGCGGAACGGCGTCTTCGATCGGCATGTGGGTCTGGGTGCAGCGCGACCCGGGTGCGCTGCGAGTACATCGCGCTCTGCGCCGGATGCGAAGCCGATGGCCGAGAACCTGTACCGCGCGCTGTGGTGCTGGCTGGTCTGCGTGATCGTGACCGTCGTGGTGAGCCTGGTGACGAAGGCCAAGACGGACGAGGAGTTGAATGGCCTGGTCTATGGCGCGACGGTGATTCCGCACGACGGATCGACGACGGTCTGGCAGAAGCCGATCTTCTGGGCTGTCGTCGTAGGAGTCGTCTTCTTTATCTTGAATCTGATGTTCTGGTAGGAGTGAATTATGTCTGGACCGCAACGACGATCGGAACACGCTGGGCCTACCGAGCACGAGCACGCCTATCCAGGCACTTCGGCCGCGGCGGCTCCGGGGCATGGTGGAAAGGCGCGGCTTTCGATCTGGTTTTTTGTCGGCGTGCTCTGCTTGATGTACGGGCTGGTGTTGATACCGGTAGGCATCTATGAGTTCAGTCACCCGTCCGAGACTGCGCTTGCACTGCCGTTGCTCCTGAAGCTGCATGCGACGTTCTGGTGGGGCATTCTGCTGACTGTCTTTGGCGGGTTCTATGCCATCCGGTTCCGGCCGGGGACGGTGTAACGACTACTCGTTCGCATTCAGGGTGGGGCTGTCATCCGTGGGCACTCGCCCTGCCGGGTGGATTGAGAAGAGCAGGTCCTACGCTACGCGAAGGATCACAACACGTTCGGAGGCGCCTCTGTCTCTGAAAATAACTGGGAAGTCAGGGAGCTGTGATGGCCAGGCAGATGACGTTTGGGGTGATCGTGGGCAACCGCGGATTTTTTCCGAGCCACCTGGCGACGAGCGGGCGGCTGGAGATGATTGCGGCGCTTGAGGCGGCGGGGATCAAGGCGATCGTGCTGACGCCGGAGGAGACGGCGCACGGCGCGGTGGAGACCTATGAGGACGCGAAGAAGTGCGCGGCGCTGTTCAAGCAGCACGCGGACGAGATCGACGGCATCATCATCACGCTGCCGAACTTCGGCGAGGAGCGCGGGCTGGCCGATGCGCTGCGGCTGGCGGATCTGCGGGTGCCGGTGCTGATCCAGGCGACGCCGGACTCACGCGGGCAAGATGTCGATCGCGTTCCGGCGCGACAGCTTCTGCGGCAAGATGTCGATCTGCGAACAACCTGCGGCAGTACGGGATTCCGTACTCGCTGACGCGGCTGCACACGGAGGCGCCGGACTCGGAGGAGTTCAAGGCCGACCTCCAGTGGTTCGCGGCTGTCTGCCGCGTGGTGAAGGGGCTTCAAGAACCTGCGCATCGGCGCGATCGGCGCTCGGCCGGCGGCTTTCAACACGGTCCGCTACTCGGAGAAGCTGCTCGAGAAGTCGGGCATCACGGTGGACACGCTGGACCTGAGCGAGGTCTTCGGGCAGATCGCGCGGCTGCCGGATAACGAGGGCCGCGTCCAGGAGAAGCTCGCCACGATCAAGAAGTATCTGCCGCTCAACAACACGCCGGAGGCGGCGCTGCTGAAGATGTCGAAGCTGGGCGCGGTGATCGACGGCTGGATGAAGGCGCATGAGCTGACGGTCTCGCTGCGTGCAGTGCTGGACGTCGATGGAGGAGTACTTCGGCGTGGTGCCCTGCACGGTGATGAGCATGATGAGCGAGAACCTGCTGCCGGCGGCGTGCGAGACGGACACCATGGGAACGGTGAGCATGTACGCTCTGACGCTGGCGAGCGAGACGCCATCGGCGCTGCTGGACTGGAACAACAACTACGGCGACAACCCGGACAAGGCGGTCTGCTTCCACTGCTCCAACCTGCCGAAGCACTTCTTCAAGGAGGGCGTGAAGATGGATTTTCAGCAGATCATCGCCGGCACGGTCGGCAAGGAGAACACCTACGGCACGCTCGACGGGACGGTGAAGGCCGGAGCGATGAGCTTTGCGCGCTTCTCGACCGACGACTTCGAGGGACAGATCACGGGCTACGTGGGCGAGGGCGCGTTCACCGACGACCCGCTGAATACCTTCGGCGGCGCCGGCGTGGTCGAGATACCGAAGATGCAGGAGCTGCTGCGCTACATCTGCGAGAACGGCTTTGAGCACCACGTCGCGGCGAACTTCTCGACGGTGGCGAGCCCGGTGCTCGAGGCGACGCAGAAGTATCTGGGGTGGAAGATGCACCGGCACGCTTAGACCTGCGGGTACCCTCCCCCCCCGGGTACTTGCAAGCTAAGTCCAATCTTTGCACCAGATGGCCTTTGAGGTACTTCCGTAAACTATTCAATACACTGGGTTTATTTCCAAAGTATTCATAACAAAGGGATAAGCTCCCCGTGTGAATGACAACTGCCCCTTCTGTACTTAAGTCTAGCCGACCGGCTGGGCTCTTTGCGCCAGCAGGAAAGTGCAGGCGCAACAATGGTTTGCGAAGCGTGGGCACTTGACGCGCTATTTCCTCGCGGCGGAGTCGCAGGACACGCAGAGATCGTTCAGCTCTGTCCCCCGGTCTGTCGCCAGCGGCTGACGAGATCCTCTGCGGCCTCGGGCCAGGTGGAATATCTGAAGTCAAAGCCGGCTTCGATCAAGCGGGTGGGGACGACGCGGCGGCTCTTCAGGACGAGTTCGGACTCGGTCCTCATGAGGAAGGTCCCAATCTCGATCATCCAGGGTGCGGCGGGCAGACCCACGGGAGCTCGCCAGGCGTCGCGCAGAACCCGCATGAACTCCGCATTGGGGACGGGGTTGGGCGAGGCGAGGTTGAAAGGGCCGCTGAGATCTTCGCGGGCCAGGAGGAGATCGACGGCGCGGGCGAAGTCGAGGTCATGGATCCATGAGACGAACTGTTGCCCGCTACCCTGCGCGCCACCGAGGCCGAAGCGAACGAGTTTGAGGAAGACATCGAAGACGCCGCCGCGATCGGGCGAGAAGGTCATTGCGCTGCGGAGAGCGACCTTTCGGGTTCGCGGTGTGGGCGTCTCGAAGAAGGCCGCCTCCCAGTCTTTGGCGACGTGGATGGAGAAGTTCCAGGTATCGGGCGCGCCGGGCTCGTTGCCGCCGAACTCGCCGGTCGCCTCGTCCATGGGGCGGTCGAGCGCGTGGCGGTAGATGGTTGCGGTGGCGGCGTTGAGCCAGACGCGCGGCGGCTGCGCAAGACCGGCAATCACCTGGTTGAGGAGGCGCGTGGAATCGACACGGGAATCGTGGATGATGCGCCGGTTGCGTGGGTTGTAGCGGCAGTCCACGCTGCGGCCGGTGAGATTGATACACGCATCGGAGCCTTCGAGATCTTCAATCCAGGGCCCGGGTGTGCAGGCGTCCCAGGCTATCGTCCGCCACGCGGCGGGCTTTGGATTGCGGCTGAGAACGGTAACGGAGTGACCCTGCGCGGAGAGGTGACGCGCGAGGATGTGGCCGACCTGCCCGCTGCCACCGGGAATGACGATGCGCATGGGGCGAGTTTACATGCGTTGCCTTTGTGCTTCTGACATTGCCCTGACGCGCACGAAACGAAACCTGAAACTCTTTCCCAGAGCTCCACGAGCGGAGTATGTTCAGGCCTGGTGGAGGTATCGTTTCCATTCCTGCGACTCGGCGACGCGCTTGATGACGCGGCTGCGATCGAGTAGAAGCATGCGCATGTAGCTCCGCAGGAGGAGCAGTTCGGCGATCCGTCCGAGAGCGGCCAAGGGTGCGGCGACCTGCAGGACGTCCGTCATCTCGGTCCGATCTCCGGCGAGCGGACGGAAGTAGTGGCCGTGCTGCATGGAGCGAAAGGCGCCCTGGAGCATCGTGTCCTGAAACGAGGCCGGCGGGTCGAAGGCGGTGATGCGGGTGGTGAGCGTCTGTCGGACACCGAGGTGGCGGGCGCGCCAGGTGACGTGCTGACCGGGGCCGATCAAACCGGTGGTCTGCCCGGCGACAGCGATCGTCGGCTCACCGAAATGATCGTTGTCGAGCAGGTGGACTTCGACGCTGCGTGCAAGATCGAAGCAGCGGCTTGGGGGTGCGTCGATCAGGGAGACTTCCTGGAGTTCGATCATGATAGTCGCCTTGGGCGGAGACCATGGTACGGGTTGAAGGAGGCAATGGGAAGATGCGGTTCATCTAGATTGTTGCAGGGGCGTTAACATGTCCGAGGTAGACTTCGATTCTTATGGCCGCGAAGAAAAGTAAACCGATAAAGCGCGAAGTTGCGAAGAGCGTCAAGGCTGTAGCGACCACCAAGAAGAGTAAGCGCAAGAAGCCGGCGAAACCGGTGCACGAGGCGCCCGACACGCGGTTCTTCAGCCGGGATGAGAGTTGGCTGCGCTTCAACCAGCGTGTGCTGGAAGAGGCCGGGACGAGGCGAATCCGCTGCTGGAGCGGGTGAAGTTTCTGGCGATCACGGCAAGCAATCTGGATGAGTTCGTCGAGATCCGTGTTGCGGGCATCCTGCAGCGGATCGAGGATGGCTACGATGCAGGCGCAGCGCCGCGGACGAGGGCGGGTTGACGCTGCAGCAGCGGCTCGACCGTCTGAGCGAGCAGCTGGACGACGTTTGTCGAGGCGCAGTATCGCTGCTGGAACAAGCAACTGCTGCCGGCGCTTGAGGCGGAGCAGATACGCGTGCTGCGGTGGAAGATCTCGAGCGATGATGCGCGAGCGCAGGCGCTTGAGTTTTATGAGAAGGAGGTCGATCCGCTGCTGACGCCGGTGACGATCGATCCGTCGCATCCGTTTCCGCGCGTGCTGAACAAGGCGCTGTGCCTGGCGCTGCTGCTGCGGCACAAGCGGAGAGCGAACGACGGGCATGAACAGACGGCTGCCGATGCTGGGCGTGGTGACGGTTCCGCGCGCGCTGCCGCGGCTGATCTGCCTGCTGCCAAGCGGCGAAGCGATCGCGACTTCATCCTGCTGCACGACCTGATCGAGTCGCAGGTGCGAGCGGATGTTCCGCGGGTACGAGGTGCTGTCGCGCTCGGCGTTTCGCGTGACGCGCAACAGCAATCTGTATATGCAGGAGGAAGAGTCGCGGTCGGTGCTGGAGAGCGTGCGCGCGGAGCTGCACAACCGGCGCAAGGGCGATGCGGTGCGGCTGGAGATCGAGAGCTCGCGCGAGCGAAGAGATCGTGGAGCGGCTGCGCACGAACTTCGAGCTGGACCCGTGGCAGGTGTTTCGAGACCGATGGGCCGGTGAACCTGTCGCGGCTGATGAATCTCTACTCGGAGGTCGAAGCGGCCGGAGCTGAAGTATCCGGCCTTCGTCGGCGAAGGAGTTCAAGCTGCGGCGCAAAGTCGGTCGACCTGTTCGACGAGCTGCGGACGACGCGATGTCCTGCTGCACCATCCGTTCGACTCGTACAGGACGGTGGAGGACTTCATCGAGGCCGGCGCGAAGGATCCCGGCGGTGATCTCGATGAAGCAGACGCTCTACCGGACGAGCGAGGACTCGCCGATGTTCACGGCGCTGATCGAGGCGGCGCAGAGCAAAGACGTCACGGTTGTGGTGGAGTTGATGGCGCGCTTCGACGAGGCTTCGAACATTCGCTGGGCGCGGGAGCTGGAGGATGCGGGGGTCGGCGTGTTTCACGGGATTTTCGGCCTGAAGACCCACTGCAAGCTGGCGCTGCTGGTGCGGCGCGATCCGGACGGCGTGATCCGGCGGTATGCCCACCTGGGCACGGGAAACTACAACCCCGTGACGGCGCGCTTCTACACCGACATCAGCCTGCTGACGGCGCGGCCGGAGATGACCGCGGCGGTGCAGGCGGTCTTCAATTATCTGACGGCGGAGGCGGAGGCGGAGGCGTACGCGCCCGCTGCTGGTCGCGCCGCTGACGCTGGCGAAAGGATCTGCTGGAGCTGATCGAGCGCGAGGCGGAACACGCGAAGGCGGGCCGGCCGGCCGCGATTGTGGCGAAGATGAATGCGCTGCTGGACCGCGCGACGATCGAGGCGCTGTATGCGGCGTCGCAGGCAGGCGTGGAGATCGACCTGATCGTCCGCGGCATGTGCTCGCTGCGGCCCGGGGTGAAGGGGCTGAGCGAACGGATACGGGTGCGCTCGCATCGTGGGGCGGTTTCTGGAGCACAGCCGGATCTTCTGCTTCGCCAACGGCGGCGAGGAGGAGGTCTACTGCGGCAGCGCGGACTGGATGCCGCGCAATCTGTTCGAGCGATGCGAGGTGGTTTTTCCGGTGACGCAGCCTGACCTGAGCCTGCGACTGCGCGAGGAGATCCTGGGTGCTTACCTGGCGGACAACGTGAAGGCCCGGCTGCTGCAGCCGGACGGAGAGTATGTGCGCGCTCCGAAGGGAGCTGCGCCGTTTAGCGCGCAGGATTACCTGATGAGCCTGGCGACACGCGCGGCGGCGGAGACTGCTCCGGCCGCGGTGCCGCCGATATCGGTGGAGACGACGAAGTGACGTAGGGCCGCCGGATGCTCGGATGGTTTACTGAATCGTGAAGGTGACCTCCGTGCTGTGCACGCGGCTGCCACCGGCCCCGGAGCTGGTGCCGACGACGGTGACGGTGTAGGTGCCTCGGGTGGCCGGGGTGGTTGTCGGTGTGGGAGTGGGTGTAACAGGGCCGGAGCTGATGGTGCTCTGGCCAGAGCCGCAGCCGCTTGCGCCGAAGGCGGCGACGGAGAGAACTGCGACGAGGAGGGTTCCCCAACGGCGGCGGCGCGGCAGGGTGAGCAGCAGAACGGAGGCGAACGCGACGCCCGGAGCCGGCTCCGTAGAGGAAGCGTTTGCCTGAGAGCCCGCTGGGGTGAGTGTTGGAGCCGAGTTTGATGAGGCCATTTGTGGTGCTGGTGCTGTTGTTCTGGAACGCGTTGAGCGTGAGCACGGTGGTGCCGCTGCTTGTGCCGGAGATGACGACCGGCGAGACGGAGAAGGTGTAGCTGCCGCCAAGCGTGACGTTTGCGAGCGCCGTAAAGGTGATCGGTCCGGTGAAGCCGTTGAAGGGGGTGGCGGTAAAGGTGATCCCCTGGGCGGTACCGCCGGAGGCAGCGGAGGCGGTTGCGGTGCAGGGCGTGATGGAAAAGTCGGGCAGTGTGCTCGAGACCACGTCGGTGGACAGGCTGCCCTTTGAGCCTGAGAAGTTGCTGTCGCCCAGGTAGACGGCGCTGACCGTGTGACCGCCTGAGGATAGCGCCGCCGTGTTGAGGGTATAGGTCCCGGTGCCGTTGGCCAGGGCCACAGGTGCTCCAACGGCCGCGTTGTCGACGAGGATCTGCACGGTGCCGGTGGGTGCGGGGGCGTTGGCGGCCGAAGCTGCGACGGCGATTGAGAGCGCAAGCGAGCCGCCGGATATGCCGCAGGTGGGGGCGGAGGTTGTAAGAACGGTGCTGGTCAGGTTGGATCCGGTGCTGTTTCCAGTGCCGGTGGCAGGCACCAGGCCCCACTTATTGACGAGGTTGAAGGCGTCGATCGAACCCCAACCGGTACTGAGATCGTAGCCGGTGGACGCGGCGTATCCGATGGAACCGCCGTTGGGGCAGTTGGGCGAGCCCTGGACGCAGGGGCTGTTGTTGTTGCCGGAGGTGACGTCGTGAAAGACGTTGTTGTAGAAGGTGGAGTTCGCGAGGCCGTAGATCTGCGGGTTCGCATTGCCGAGCCTGCCAGCTGTCTTCTGCTCCACCAGGGCGAGCAGGCCGGCGAACTCCGGCGCGGCTACCGAGGTTCCGCCCACCACTGAGAGGGTCTGGTCGGAGTTTCGGAAGCCGTTCACGCAGGAGCCCTGGACGCAGTAGAGGACGCCATCGTGCGCTGCCGAGGAGTTCATGGCAATGTCCGGGACGTCGCGGGCGAGGTCGGTGGGAACGCCGGTCCCGACCTGCCAGGCGGGCTTGGAGAAGTAGGCGCTGACGCCGCCGCCACCGGCGCCGAGGCCGCTTGCGCCGGACTGGTTCCAGACCGCCTCCGGGATATAGCCGGTGGCCGAGCCGGAGTTGGTTCCGTTGCCGGTATTCCAGAAGGTGCCTGTGCCCTCGTTGAACATGGTTCCGCCGGCACCCGTGACGTAGGGAGAGCTGGCGGGAAAGTCGACGGCGAGTCCTGCCGGCGGCGGCGATGGACTGGTAGTCACAGTCGGTCGCGCCGGAGTCGCCGGCGGGGCCGACGATGGTCTGGCCCTGAAGATTCGCCTTCTGAAACCTGGCGTTGAGGACGTTGAGGTTGGCCTGACCCCAGTCAGTCTCACAGGCGCCGTAGCTGATGGAGATGATGGGGGCGACGTTGTTGTCGATGGCGTAGATGAGCGAGCTGATAACGCCGCCCGAAGAGCTTGCGGAGTTCACGTAAAGGATACTGGCGGCGGGAGCAGTGGCGCCGGCCCACTCGACATCGAGCAGCGCTTCATTGATATCGCCGGATACGGTTCCGGGGTCGACGTTGGAGGCGAGCACGACCTTGGGAGCATTCGCCGCGAGACCGGAGGCTGCACGAAACGCGGCAACATCTGCAACGGAGATATCCGTTTGTCCGGCAACGGCGATGGTGATGCCGGAACCGTTGATCGAGCTCGACAGCAGCGAAGACTCGTCGTAGATGGTGTAGAAGTCACCCGGAGCCACGAAGTGGCTACCGCTGATCGAAGAGGTAAAGCTGGGTTTGACCACGGTTCTGAACTGGCTTCGCGGCTTCAGGTGAAAGTCACTCAGGCCGGTGATGCCATTGACTACGTTCGCGAGAGCAGCAGGAAGCACCGGCTCGGTGACATTGGAGGTGTAGACCTGCCCGTCGAGCGAGAGCGTGTGGAGGCTCGCGCCGAGCACGGTTTGAATCTGCGCTACCGTTCCGGTCACGGTGATGGAATCGGAGCTGGGCGCGACTGAGGTGATCTTGAGCCCCTGCCCGGTGAGCCAAGCTGAGACCTTGGCGAGATCGGACGCGGAGAGCCCGAACTGCGCACCGTACTGCGCCGGCGTCAGCCACTGGTGGTACCGGGGCGAGCTCGGATTGCCCTGATCGATCATGAGCTGGTTGAGCGCAGCCTGCTGCGCCGCGCTCATGTTGAAGTTGAGCGTGACCGACGGCAGGACGCGATCGAGAGGCGCCTGTCCCAGATCGGCCGAGCGGCGTGTTCTTCCAGGGATACTGTGCGCGAGCGCGGTTCGGCCGCTCTCGGATATGGCGCCGACGCGATTTGGAATCGCGGCCTGGAGGACTGAGGTGGAACCTAGAAGCGCGAGGGCGTAAGCGACAGAGCGGCGAAACGAGGGTGAGGGCATGGGGAAGTTCCTGCTGTCCGGCTAAAGATGGAAGTTCCCGTCCCTGTCGAGATCGCTTCAACGAGAAGACGGATTCAAGGGAGAGGTAGACTCCCTGACTTAGACCATAACGCCGCAAAAAGGTTTCGGTCGCCCGGGTGCGTATAGAAACAGAGCTGCCGGGCCTCTTGTCTGCCGAACTCGCTACTGGACCGTGACCTGGTACTGGTAGGTGTGGCGCACGGAGTTGACGCCATCGGAGCCGGCGGCGGTGATGGTGTAGTTCTGCGTTCCTAGGGGTGTGCCTGGATCTGCCGGATTGGATCCGGTGCCGCCGCCCGGGGGTGCGGCCGTTGTGGTCGTGCCCAGACCGCAGCCCAGGTTGGCCGTAAGCGTGACCGCGCAGAGGACCAGGAGAAGCGCGGGGAGCGGACGCCGGCGCGGAGCGAGGAAGAAGATGAGCGTGGCGAGGGTCGCACCGGTTGCAGCGGTCCAGCCACCGAGCCGGCTGGCCTGCTGAGCGGGAGAGACGGATCGTGGTGCGGTGGTGGTGATGGTAACGGTGGCCGTCTGACCGATGGAGATGGACGAGGGCGAGATGTTGCAGGTGGCTTCGCTGCTGCTGGGCGGCGTGCAGCCGAGGCTGACGGTGCCGGCAAAGCCGCCACTGGCTCCAAGGATGGCTGTGACCTGGGCGCTTTTGCCCTGGGCAAGACTGAGGGTCGTGGGCGTCATGGTGACGTTGAAGTCGGAGAGCGAGAGCACGAGAACGGGGCTGATGGATGGAGCGTAGTTATCGTCGCCGCTGTACTGGGCGTAGATGCGGTGAACCCCAGGCTGCAAGCCTGTGGTGGTAAAGATTCCGATGGAGGCGTAGGGACCGTTCGAGACCATGGGCGCCGGGTTGCCGAGTTGGACGACGGCTCCGTTGAAGGTGTCGAAGAAGGTGATGGTGCCGGTGGGCCCCGAGGCGTAGACGACGGTGGTGCTGATGCTGCCGGTGAAGATGATGTTGACGCCCGCGAGCGAAGACAGGCTGGTGACGTTGGTGGTGACGGTGAGCTCGTCGGGCAGGATGGTCGGAAGCACGGCGACTGCGCCGGAGGTGCTGGTGTTCCAGTTGGAATCTCCGGTGTAGACGGCGGTGATGTTGTGGGTGCGAGTACCGGACAGTGTGGTCGTCGTGGTGGCCTGGTTAGTCGCGACGGGCGCCGTGACGATGAGCTTGCCGGAATCGAAGAAGCTGATGCTTCCACCGTAGGTATAGGTGCCCGTACCGTTACCGGAGTTGACGACGGTTGCGGTGAGCGAGATGGGCTGTCCGGCCTGGGGGGCGGCGGGCGTAACGCTGACGGTGGTATTGGTGTAACCCTTGACCGTGGTGATCGGGATGTTGACCGGCGTCTGGCATTGGAAGTTGGTGCTGCCGGCGCAGGTGACCTGGACGTTATACGTTCCGGGCGGTGGGACGGAGACGGCGATGTTGGCGGTGGCGCTGTTGCTGCCCGGATTCGGGCTGAGGGTGGCGGAGACTGCGGCGCCGCTGCTGATCTGGGCGGAGACGGGGCCGGTCGGAGCGGCGGAGGAGCCGGGCAGGGTCACGGTTGCCGTGACGGTCGCGGCGGCTCCATACGGGATGTTGCTGGTAGGGGAGAGCGTGGCCGTCAGCTTGGCATTGACCAGCGAGACGGTGATGGTGACGTTGCTGGTGCTGGAGGATGGAGCGTAGTAGGCGTCGCCGGAGTAGGAGGCAACGAGGACATAGGTGCCGACGGGAAGGACGCCGGAGTCGAGCGTGGCAGCACCGCTGCCGTCGATGCCGGAGGTGCCGAGAACTCCTTGAGTGGAGGCCGTGAAGGTGACGATACCGGTCGGCGCGGGCGGGTAGGGGGTGGTGGGAGTTACGGGAGGAATGACGCCGGTGACCTGCACGTTTGAGGTGAGGGTGAAGGGGTTGCCGTAGTTGAGGGCGTAGCTGGAGGAGATGAGGGAGGTCTTGGTGCTGATGCCGGAGGTGCGCGGGTAGACCTTGAGCAGGGTGTGGAGGTCGATGAGGCCGAGGCCGGTGGCGGGCTCCCAGTTCCCCGTGGGCGGTGTGTTGGGCGTGGCGTCGGGCTGGGTGAAGAGGCCGGGAGTCTTGGCGAGCGCGTAGAGGGTGGCATTGACGTTGCCGAGGCGACCGCCGGTTTCGGTATTGAGGGTGGTGATGGCCTGGGCGAACTCGGCTGCGGAGGTGGTGGTGAGATCAGGCTCGTGGCGGAGACCGTCTGCGGGCAGACCGGGGGCGAACTGCCAGGCGGGACGGGGGTCGGTGCCGTTTAGAGTGGCGGCCGTTTGATTGGGAGCCGTGGTGATCGCGGTGACCTCTGCGAGCGATGCCGGGAAGCTGGGGGTTCCCGCGGTGGCGCAGGAGCTGGTGGCAACGAGGGTGATGCCCTGAGCGCTGGCCTGACGGAAGACGGCGCGGTAGGCGTCGAGGTCGGCCTCGGTGAGATCGGCGGAACAGGCGGAAGTGGTGAGGGTCAGGACCGGCAACGTATTGGCATCGATTGCGTCTGGCGACCGCCGTGATGGAGTCCGGTGTCGCCACGCTATCGGTTGGGGCGCCTCCACTCTGCGCCTGCAGGAGACGCGCAGAGACGGGGGGAGCAGGACCATTGCCAAGGGTGATGCGGGCCGTCGCGGGCTGCGGGAGATCGTCGAGGCCGGAGATGCCGGCGATCAGGGGGGCGACTTCGGCGGGGAGCGCGGGCTCGGTGGCGTTGGCGAAGTGCGGTGTGTTGTCGACGCTGAAACGGTGGAGTTGGACTGCGAATGCCTGCTCCGCCTGACCCGCAGTGCCGGTGACGGTGAGGCGGGTACGGGTGGTCGATACGCTCGAAACGGTAAGCCCTTGCGATTGGAGGTAGTTTGTCACCGTGGCAAGCTGCGAGTCGGTGGGGCCGAACTGCTGGGCGAATTGCTGCGGGGTGAGCCAGTGATGGAAGGCGGGCGAGGTGGCGTCAGTCTGAGCCGCGAGGAGCTGGTTGAGGGCGGCGGTCTGGGCGGCGGTGGGCTGAAGACGGATGGTGAGGGTGAGGGGTTCGGAGACGGGGAGCTGGCCGGCATCGACAGCGGCGTTCGCGGAGATGGCATGGAGAGCGCGCGTGGCGACGGTGACCCGCTGGGCGTGCGCAGCCGGCGCGGCGAGCGCGAGGAGGCAGAGCAGAGCGCGTTGCAGCGAGGGGCGCCGGGTGTCGAGGGTGTGGGGGGAGGGCCGCGCGGTTCTCATGTCCCGTCGATGGTTACAAAGGACTAATGAGGGGGCAATAGCAAGCCCCGGGCCGTCCGGGGGACGGAGCGGGGCTACTTTGGGGGATTGACTTCTGTGCTGGTGTGGTGCTGTGGACGTAAGTGCCGACCGGTGATCTCCGCGGAGGGTCGCGGATGACAGCGAGGTTAGGTGGTGTATTTGCCTGTTTTGATCATGTGTTGGGCGACCTGGCGGCGCAGGGCGATGGTGTCTGCCGGATCGTGCTTGGAGAGGCGGCGGAGGATGGCGAGCTGGGTGCGGAGGTTGTCGCCTTCGGCAACGGCGGCGACGACCTTTTTCGCAGAGCGCTCGATGATGTCGAAGGCATGGGCGGTGTAGATCTTTGCCATGGAGACAGGGATAGTGCTTCCCTTCCCTGCGAACCCGATCTTTTGGGCGCGGAGGAGGGCGGATTCCATGGCGAAGACTTCGGTGATCATGTCGGCGAGTGCGGCCATGACCTCCTGCTCGTCGGCGATCTTGTCCATGTACTTCTGCGCGGCGGCACCGGCGGCGAAGAGCGTGAGCTTCTTGGCCTGCGCGAGGAGGTGGAGTTCTTCGGCGAGCGGTGAGCCGGAGTCCTCGTCTTCGCGCGGTGTGGGGCCGGACATGACCTCGTCCATGAGTTGCTTGATGGCGGGCATGAGCGGCGAGCTTGCCGGTCATCGCGGACTTCATGAGCCAGCCGGTGATGATGAGGCGGTTGATCTCGTTGGTGCCCTCGAAGATGCGGTTGATGCGGGCGTCGCGGTAGGCGCGCTCGGCGGGGTACTCCTCGACGTAGCCGTAGCCGGCGAAGATCTGGACGGTCTCGTCGACGACGCGGTCGAGCATCTCGGAGGCCCAGACCTTGACGATGGAGCACTCGACGGCGTAGTCCTCGATCGCCTTCTGAATGGCGGCGGTGTCGTGTCTTGTCGACGTTGGCAAGGGCGCGCGTCGATGAGGCCGACGGTGCGGTAGGCAGAGGGCTTCGCCGGCGAAGATGCCGGTGGCGCAGTCGGCGAGCTTCTCCTGAATAAGGCCGAACTCGGCAGATGGGCTTGCCGAAGGCTTTGCGCTCTTTGGCGTAGCGGATGGCGTTGTTGAGGGAGCCGTGCGCGCCCGCCGACGGCGGCGTTGCCGAGCTTGTAGCGGCCGACGTTGAGGATGTTGAAGGCGATGTGATGGCCTTTGCCGACCTCGCCGAGGAGGTTGGCGGCGGGGATCTTGCAGTCGGCGAGGATCAGCGGGCAGGTGGAGCTGCCGCGGATGCCGAGCTTGTGCTCTTCCTTGCCGACGGTGAAGCCGGGGGTGCCGCGTTCGACGAGGAACGCGGTGAGGCGTTCTTTGCCGGCTCTTTGCGCCGGAGTCCGGGGACGAGGCACTTGGCGAAGACGGTGAAGAGGTCGGCGAAGCCGGCGTTGGTGATCCACATCTTTTCGCCGTTGAGGGTGTAGGTGCTGCCGTCGTCCGAGAGCACGGCGCGGGTGCGGGCGTTGACGGCGTCGGAGCCGGAGGTGGATTCGGAGAGGGCGTAGGCTCCGATGAACTCGCCGCGTGGCGAGCTGGGGAGATACTTTTTCTTCTGCTCGGCGGTGCCGTACCAGACGAGCGGGCAGCGTGCCGATGCCGGCGTGCGCGGAGAAGGCGACGGAGAAGCTGCCCTGGCGGGAGATGTTCTCGGCGATGATGGCGGAGGTGGATCTTGTCCATCTCGAGGCCGCCGTACTCCTCGGGGATGTCGACGGAGGTGAGGCCGAGATCGGAGGCCTCCTTGATGAGGCGGCGGGTGACGGCGAAGTCCTTGGCCTCGATGGCGTCCGATGCGGGAGGACTTCGTTGACGGCGAAGTCGGCGGTGGTCTGGGCGATCTGGCGATGCTCTTCGGTGAAGTCTTCGGGGAAGAAGCAGTCTTGCGGGGTGGGTTGCGTGATGAGGAAGGCTGCCGCCGGGGGTGGGGGTGGTGGCGGGCTTTAGGGTGGTGACTTCGGGTGGGAGAGCGGTGGTGGCCATGGTGTTACCTCGAACTTCGCAGATTGTCTGAGCTTCATCAAGGATAAGAAAACTACGGCTGCTTGAAGGAAGATTAACGAGAAACTACCCGCTGCTTCATGCCGGCCACCATTGCGTTTGGTATACGCGACGGTCACGTTGGCAAAATAACGAAGAAGCGGAATGAGTAGAAGTGTGGAGCCGATGACGGAGAATGCGGGGAATACTCGTCGATCGAGACATGAATCCCAACAAGCCAACGAAGTGTGCCGCGGTCGCCGTCAGGATCACCACCAGAACAAGACGGGCGAGACCGGAACCCGGCTCCCCCGCTGCTGGAGCGTCTATGGCGAAACTCCAGGCCGCAATGTAGGAAACATCCGCAGCGCTGAGGAACGCGCTCATGGTGAGCGATCCGTAGATCATTCGTCCTGGATTGGTCAGCAGGTCCACTTCAGTTCGCCGCCTCGAAGATGCCGGCGGCGCCCATGCCTCCGCCGACGCACATGGTGACCATGCCGTACTTGGCGTTGCGGCGGGGCATCTCGCGGAGGAGGGTGGCGGTGAGTTTGGCGCCGGTGCAGCCGAGGGGGTGGCCGAGGGCGATGGCTCCGCCGTTGACGTTGAGCTTGGCGGGGTCGATGCCGAGGACCTTGATGACGGCGAGGGACTGGGCGGCGAAGGCTTCGTTGAGCTCGATGACGTCGATGTCGTCGAGGGAGAGGCCGGCCATCTTGAGCACTTTGGGGATCGCGTGGATGGGGCCGATGCCCATCTCTTCGGGGTCGCAGCCGGCGTAGGCGAAGGCGATGAAGCGGGCCATGGGCTTGATGCCGAGCGCGTCGGCGCGGTCGGCGGACATGACGACGGCGGCGGCGGCTCCGTCGGAGGTCTGGGAGGAGTTGCCGGCGGTGACGGTGCCCTGGGCGTGGAAGACGGGCTTGAGCTTGGCGAGGGCTTCGAGCGAGGTGTCGGCGCGGGGGCCTTCGTCTTTGGTGAACGTGCGTTTCAACGGGCTTGGGCTTTGCCTTTCTGATCGGGGATCGTATTTGTAACCGTGACGGGAACGATCTCGTCGTCGAAGTGTCCGGACTGTCGATGGCGTGCAAGGGCCTTCTGGTGGGAGTTGTAGGAGAACTGGTCCATCTCTTCGCGGGTGATGCCGTAGTGTTTGGCGACGCGCTCGGCGGTCAGGCCCATGGAGATGTAGGAGCCGGGGTAGTTCTCGACCAGCCAGGGGTTGAGCGAGATCTTGTTGCCGCCGAAGGGGACGTAGGACATGCGACTCGGTGCCGCCGGCGACGATGACGTCGGCCGACCCGCCGCGGATGCGATCGGCGGCGATGGCGATGGACTGGAGGCCGGAGGCGCAGTAGCGATTGATGGTCATGGCGGAGGAGCTGATGGGCAGGCCGGCGCGGAGGCTGGCGATGCGGGCGACGTTCATGCCCTGCTCGGCCTCGGGCATGGCGCAGCCGAGGATGACGTCGTCGATCTCGGCTTTGTCGAGCTGCGGGATACGCTCGAGGGCTCCGGTGATGGCGATGGCGGCGAGGTCGTCGGGGCGGGTGGTGCGGAGGGTGCCGCGCGGGGCTTTGCCGACGGCGAGTGCGGACGGCGGAGGCGATGATGACTTCGTTCATGAGAGCTAGCTCCTAGCTGTTAGCTTCTAGCTCCTAGCTAGAGGCGGTCGTGCGATCGTCTCAGGTTCTGGCCTTTAGCTAATAGCTAGGAGCTAAGAGCTAACGGCTCGCCTCTAGTTGCGGAGCGGCTTGCCGGTTTTGAGGGTGAAGGCGATGCGCTCCTGGGTTTTCTTTTCGCCGCAGAGCGAGAGGAAGGCTTCGCGCTCGAGGTCGAGCAGGTACTGCTCGCTGACGGGCGTGCCGGGGGTGAGTTTGCCTCCGCAGAGAACGTGGGCGGCCCAGTTGGCGACTTCGGCGTCGTGCTCGGAGATGAACTGGCCTTCGCGCATGGTCCAGACGGCGAGCTTGAGGGTGGCGAGGACGTTCTCGCCGGGGGCGGGAATGTCCGTGCGTGGATGCGGAGCGGACGTAGCCGGCGTCGGCGATGGCGCGGGCGCGGGCCTGGGCGTCGGTGAGCAGGCGGTCGCGGTTCAAGGTGATGAGGTCGGAGGCTCGTAGAAAGCCGAGGCTGCGGGCTTCGGCGGCGGAGGTTGAGACGGTGGCCTTGGCGATGGTCTCGAAGGTTTTCTTGAGGGCTTCGAAGATCTCGACACCTTCGCCGCGCGCGTCGGGACGGATGGAGGAGCCAGCTTCGATGGCGCGGAGGGTCATCTCCTTGCATCCGCCGCCGCCGGGGATGAGGCCGACGCCGGCCTCGACGAGGCCCATGTAGAGCTCGGCGTGGGGCTGGCGGGCGGCGGCGTGAAGAGCGATCTCGGCGCCACCGCCGAGGCACATGCCGTATGGCGCGACGACGACGGGGCGGGGCAGAACTTGATGGCCTGGGTCATGTTCTGGAACGGCGCGGACGGCGATTTCGACCTCGTCCCACTCCTCTTCCTGGACGGAGAGGAGGAGTTGCATAAGGTTAGCGCCGACGGAGAAGTTGGTGGAGTCGCCGGTGATGACGAAGGCTTCGAAGTCGCGGACGGCGTCCGAGGCCGGTTTGAGGGTCTGGGTGACGAGCGAGACGATGTCGCCGCCGAGGGCGTTCATCTTGGAGTGGAGCTCGATGGCAGCGACGCCGTCCCCGAGGTCGATGAGCGAGGCGCCGGAGTTCTTTTTGACGACGCCGTGAGATTTCTTGAGGGTGGCGAGGGTGGCGGTGCCTTCGGCAGCGCGGAACTGGCTTGTAGGTGCTGGTGGTGGGATCGAAAAGTGGCGACCGGAGGGGGTGGTGGGGTCGTCCTTGTACCAGGTGGGACCGGGCTCGGTGATGGCGTGCGGGTAGTTCAGAAGCTTTCCACGTTGGGGCTGACGGCGGCGCCCATGGCGAGCATCTTGTACGTGGTGGCGCGGGGGCCGGCGGCGTCCATCATCTCGAAGGGGCCCAGCTCCCAGTTGAAGCCGGTCTTCATGGCCTGGTCGATCTCGACGACCGTGGCGGCGGGCTCGTTGTCGGAGGCCGAGACGCGGTTGGCAGCGTAGGTGAAGAGCTCGGTGAGGAGCGGCCAGTAGAACCTGGCGGCCTTGTCCTTTTCCGGGTCAGCGTGGAGAAGTTGATGGATGCGGGCAGAGGTCTGCTCGACGTTTTTGGCCATCTCGAGCGCGGGGAGCTTGGGGCGGGTAGCAGGGCTTGTAGTCGAGGGTCTGCCAATCGAGGACGTGGCGGAGATCGCGGCCTTGCTCATCCTTGCCGGCCTTTTTGTAGAAGCCGCCGCCTACCTTGTCGCCAAGCATCTTCTTTTCGAGCATCTGCGTGATGAACGGGGCAAGGGTGACGTCAGTGCGTTCGTCGTTGATGCGAGGGGCCTGCGCTTCGAAGTTTTTGGCGACGTGGGCGAGGACGTCGACGCCGACCAGGTCGCCGAGGCGGAAGGTGCCGGTGCGGGGCCAGCCGAGGGGTGAGCCGGTGAGGGCGTCAACCTCTTCGATGGATAGGCCCTGGGCCATCATCAGGCGAATGGCGTTGCCCATCGAGAAGGTGCCGATGCGATTGGCGATGAAGTTGGGGGTGTCGCGCGAGGGGACGACGGTTTTGCCGAGGCGGGCATCGCAGAAGTGGGTGATGGCGGCGAGGTCGGCCGGGTCGGTGTCGGGGGTCGGGATGATCTCGACGAGGCGCATGTAGCGCGGCGGATTGAAGAAGTGGGTGCCGAACCAGTGGCGGCGGAGATCTTCGTCGTCCGTGCCGTCGACGATCTCGTGAACGGGGAGGCCGGAGGTGTTGGTGGTGGTGATGGTTCCGGGGCGGCGGTGCTGGCGGACTTTCGCGAGGAGGGCGCGCTTGATGTCGAGGTTCTCGGCGACGACTTCGATGATCCAGTCGCAGTCGGCGATGAGACTCATGTTGTCGTCGAAGTTGCCGATAGAGATGAGGCGGCTGGAGTCGGGCGTGTAGAAGGCTGCGGGTTTGGACTTTTTCAGGCTCTCGAGGGCGGTGAGGACGATCTTGTTGCGCTCGGATTTCGGAGCATCTGCGGCGGTGCCGGGAGGAACAATGTCGAGCAGGACGACGGGGAGGCCGGCGTTGGCGATGTGGGCAGCGATGCGCGAGCCCATGGTTCCAGCGCCCAGAACGGCTACTTTGCGAATGTCGCGTACGATGGCGTGCGCGGAGGAGGGACTGGAAAGAGGTGCGGTGGTGCTTGAGGGCATTGGCGGAGAACTCCGTTGGACGGACGATCTTGGGGCGTTGCGGGACGGCAGAAGCCGTCTGAACCCTGACGGCGTGAGCATACTGAATGGTCATTCATTCGGTCAAGTAGAGAGTTGCGAAGCAATGCTAGTGTGGAGATATGGGCAGCTATCTGGATGAGGCGATTGGGCGGTTGAAGGAGTTTGAGGGGTCCGTTCCGTGGATGTATCTGGATACGGTGGGCAAGGTGACCGTTGGCGTCGGGTCGATGCTGCCGGACGCTCGCTCGGCCGGGATGCTGCCGTTTTCGGCCGGCAAACGGGCGGCGACAGCAGAAGAGATCGAAAAGGAGTTCGAACGGATCAGCGCTCTTACTAAAGGAAAGCCGGCTGCGTTCTACCGGAAGTCCGGTGGATTGCGGCTGCCGGACCAAGCGATCGACGCGAAGCTCCGCGACGTGCTGGAAGGGTTTGAGGGGTATCTAAAGGCTCATATTGCAGGGTACGACTCCTTGCCGGAGGCGGCCAAGCTGGGGCTGCTGGACATGGTCTATAACCTGGGGCCGGGCAAGCTGTTTCACGAGTACCCAAAGATGATCGCGGCAGTCGAGAAGGGTGATTGGGCCGCGGCTGCGAGAGCGTCCTTGCGGCGAGGTCCAAGTGCCGCGCGCAACGCCTGGACCAAGGATCAGTTTCTGAACGCGGCGAAGCGGATGGAGCTGAAGGCTGAGGCTGCTGTGGAGCGGATCTCGTGGGGCTGGGTTCCGGTGCTGGCCGCGGCGTTCATTGCGCTTGTGGTCGCTGTGAAGTTGCCGGCCAGTTCGCAAGATGGGCGTGTTTTGGGTGCGAGGTGAGTCTACAGCGACACAACTTAGATCTGGGGACGTTTTGAGGGTCTTCGGTGACTTTGTCCGCTGACTTCGCCCCGATGTGATTCGTCCAATGGAGAACGTCGGGTATGGTTAGGCTGCGGGATGAGGTTTGTGCGAAGGCTGAGCGGGAAGAGTGTGGATGCGAGGTGAGGTTTTGATGGGAATGCGTCGATGGATGACGGCACTGGCGGTTGCGGGGATCTGTTCCGGGGCATTGGCCCAGGATCTGGCTAGTTTTGAACGGAGGACCACGGTGAAGGTTCTGCCGAATGGCCTGACGCTGATCGTATGCGAAAGGCCGGAGGCGCCGGTGTTCAGCTTCTATACGGAGGTGAATGCGGGTTCAGCGAATGATCCGCAGGGCGACAGCGGTCTGGCGCACATGTTCGAGCACATGGCTTTCAAGGGAACCGACGAGATCGGAACCACGAACTACCCGGCGGAGAAGGTGGCGTTGGCCAAGGTGGAGCTGGCGCAGGCGGCGTACGACGCGGAGTTCCGGAAGCGTGTAGGACGCAACGAGGCACAGCTTGCTTCGTTGAAGAAGACATTTGACGATGCGGTGGAGGCGGCCGGGAAGTATGTGATCCCGAACCAGTTTTCGGAGATAGCGGAGCAGAACGGCGCGGTCGGAATCAATGCTTCGACTGGTGAGGATTCGACGCAGTACTTCTGGAGCATGCCCTCGAACCGCCTGGAGCTGTGGGCTTATCTCGAGAGCAGCCGGATCGCGCATCCGGTCGAGCGCGAGTTCTACAAGGAGCGGGATGTGGTACAGGAGGAGCGGCGGATGCGAATCGACTCCTCTCCGATCGGCCGGCTCGTAGAGCAGTTCGCGGCGACGGCGTATGTTGCGCACCCTTACGGCCGCAGTGGTGTGGGCTGGGAGAGCGAACTTAGCCAGATCAACGCGACCGAGGCCGAGGCGTTTCACAAGAAGTATTACGTCCCCGCGAACATCGTGGTAGCCGTTGTCGGCGACGTCAAAGCTGCGGATACGATGCCGGTGCTGGAGCGGTATTTCAGCAAGATTCCCGCGGGCCCGAAGCCGGAGCCGATGACGACGGTGGAGCCGGTGCAGATGGCGGAAAAGTCGGTGACGATCCGTGAGGCTTCGCAGCCGTTCTACTTCGAGGGGTACCACCGGCCGGACT
The DNA here is from genome assembly GCA_963778445.1 of uncultured Acidobacteriaceae bacterium. Taxonomy (GTDB): domain Bacteria; phylum Acidobacteriota; class Terriglobia; order Terriglobales; family Acidobacteriaceae; genus Edaphobacter. Next base: position 530,963 of record CAVZUG010000003.1, read on the forward strand.
ACCGCGATCCGGATGACGCGGTGTATGACGCGATCAGCGACCTGTTCTCGAACGGCCGCACGGCGCGGCTTTATCGCAGCCTGGTGCGCGACCAGAAGATTGCGGCAGCTGCCGGCGGGTTCAGCGGATTTCCCGGCGTGAAGTTTCCGGGGCTGTTTGCGTTCGAGGCCGTGCCTCTGCCGGGACATACGCCTGACGAGATGGCCACGGCGATCCACAAGGAGCTGGACCGATTGAAGACGGAAGATATTTCGGATGCCGAGCTCGAGCGGTACAAGACCCGGACAAAGGCGGACCTGCTGCGTGGGCTTGCCGATAACGAGGGCCTGGCGCACCAGCTTGCCGAGTACCAGACTCTGTTCGGGGATTGGCGCGAACTCTTCCGCCAGCTGGCGAAGGTGGATGCGGTGACGAAGGCGGATGTGCGGCGTGTGGCCGCGAAGACTTTCGTCGCAAGCAACCGGACAACCGCGCGTATCGAGTTTGAGGCGCCGAAGTCGACGAGCACAGCAGCGAACGCCGGGGGTGCAGAGTGAAGGGTTCGATAGGCTGGATGGCAGCCGCGGGATTGAGCGCTCTTGTCGCAGTTCAGGGGCCGGCCTCTCGGGCGCAGAGTAACCCTACGGCATACCGGACAGCGCCGGCGGGAGCCCACGCGGCGGCGGAACCCTGGAAGAAGATTCCAATTCCGCCGCTCCATGACTTCAAACCGGCGCAGCCGAAGCGGATCGAGCTAGAGAATGGGCTTGTCCTTTTTCTTCAGGAGGATCACGAGCTGCCGTTCATCGATGGATCGATCCTGATTCGCGGAGGGAGCCGGGACGAGCCGGCAGCCAAGATCGGGCTGGTACGGCTGTACGGGCAGACGTGGCGCACCAGCGGTACGACTACGGTGAGCGGTGATGCGCTGGACGATCAGCTGGAGGCAAAGGCGGCACGGCTTGAGACGGGCGGCAGCATCGCGTCGACGTCCGTGAGTTGGTCGAGCCTGAAGGGTGATTTCGATACGGTCTTTTCCCAGACGATGGATCTGCTGCTGCATCCGGCGTTCAAGGCGGACAAGCTGGCGCTCGCGAAACGGCAGCTCGATACGGGCATCTCGCGCCGCAACGATGATGCAGGAAGTATTGCCATTCGCGAGGCTCAGGCTGTGGTGTATGGAAGCGGCAGCCCGTATGCGCGTCATACCGAGTACGCCACGGTAGGCGCGGTCACGCTCGACGACCTCAATGCCTGGCACGCGAAGACTGTGGTTCCGAACGGGATGATCGTGTCGATCTATGGCGACTTCGACCGTGCGGCAATGGAAGCCAAGCTGCGGGCGGCATTCTCCGGCTTGAAGAAGGGAGACGTCATCGAGACGGCAAAGATGGACTTCTCCAATTCGAAGACGGGCATCTTCTTCGTGAATAAGGATGATGTAAACCAGTCCAGTGTGTACATTGCCGGGCTTGGAACCGAGCGCAGCAACCCCGACTTTTATGCGCTAAGTGTGATGAATGAGATCTTCTCGGGGGGATTTGGGTCGCGTGTGGTGCAGGCCGTGCGCACGAGACTGGGGCTGGCGTACAGCGTGAGCGGTGAGTTTGGCGCATCGTACGACCATCCAGGAATGTTCCTGGTGGGCGCCGGAACTAAAAGCGCAAGTACAGTCGCGGCGGTCACCGCGATCAAGAGCGAGATTGAAGGTTTGAAGACAAAGCCACCCACGACAGACGAGTTGAAGAAAGCAAAGGACCAGGTGCTGAACTCGTTCATCTTCAACTACGACTCACCGGATAAAACGTTGGGCGAACAGGTTGCATTGGCATTTTACGGCTATCCATCTGACTTTCTCGACAAGTACAAGAGCGGGATTGAAGCCGTCACCGCCGCAGATGTATCTCGCGTGGCTTCAAAGTACATCGACGTGTCGAAGCTGGCGGTTGTGGTGGTCGGCAATGAATCGGAGATGAAGACCCCACTAAACACGCTGGGCAAGGTGACGACGGTAGATGTTGCGATCCCTCCGCCTGCGGACAAACCGAAGCCGGCGGCGGAGTAACGGGCTACGGTTCGTCGAGCACAGCGAAGATTTCGTTCAGGGGAATGTCGATGGGAGTGTCTTTCAACGCGAGGGAGCCTTCTGTCTGCTCAACCATTGTGCTGCCGGAGCAGAGGATGACGGCGCGGGAGATCGGATCGACAAGCCAGACCTCGCGTACGCCCATCTCGAGAAGTCGCGGACACGCTCGCGCATGCGTTGAATGGTGTCGGCGGGCGAGAGGATCTCGATGCAGAGGATGGGCGGAGTACGGACGAACTGCTCGCGGGGCGCATTCGCCGCGAGGATGCAGAGGTCGGGAACGCGGAAGCGATCCTCACGGACCTGAACACGGAGTTCGGGGATGACCTCCAGATGCCATTCGCGTCGATGCTTGTCGAAGAGTACGGCGAAGAAGAGTTGCAGTTTGCCGTGATCACGTTCACCCAAGTTTCTCTCCTCGAGTTCACCTTCGAGGTAGTCGACGTCGGGGCGGTAAGAGGTGTTAAGGTACTCGCTGACCGGGATGAGTTGGGTGGCCGCCATCGGTGCGCCTCTGCCGACATTATGCGCCTTCCGGGGTAGGGCTTTCAGAGCGGTTTGCGTGAGAAGATCGTGAGCGTATGGACACGAGTGGGTTTGCGATCGCGATTATGGCTGCGGGCAAGGGAACGCGGCTGAAGAGCAGGAGGCCGAAGGTGCTGCACGAGATCGGCGGCCGCGCCCTGCTGCTGCATGTAATCGCGGCGGCGAAGACGCTGGTTGCGCCGGAGCAGATCTACTGCATCGTGGGGCATGAGGCGGAGCTGGTCCGGTCGGCGGTGGAATCGACGGGGGTGCGTTCGTTTTGCAGGCCGAGCAGCGTGGGACGGGGCACGCGCTGCAGCATGGTGAAGGCGTACTTTGCCGAGCACTCCGGGCAGCGACTGCCGGAGCATCTGCTGGTGCTTTCCGGCGATGTGCCGCTGATTCGGCCGGAGACGATTGCGGAGATCTGCGAGGTGCATCTGCGTGAGCGCGCCGCGATGACGATTCTGACGGCGGTACCGCCGGACCCTACGGGGTATGGCCGGGTGCTGCGCGAGAATGAAAGTCGCCCGGAGGTCAGCGCGATCGTGGAGCAGAAGGCTCTGCGGCCCGAACAGCGGGGCGCGCCGGAGATCAACTCGGGGATTTATTGTTTTCGGACGGATGCGCTGTTCGGCAAGCTGGATTTGCTTTCCACCGACAATGCTCATGGCGAGTTCTACCTGACGGATGTTGCGGCGATGCTGGTCGCCGATGGGGAGCGTGTCGTCGCGGTCAAGGCGGCACAGTGTGGATGAGGTTCTCGGCGCGAATACCATCGCCGAGATGATGCACCTGGACGCGGCGATGCGGCTGGAGACGGCAAAGCGGCTTATGGCCGCAGGGTGTCACGATTTTGCGGCCGGATACCTGCGTGATCGACGCCGAGGTCACGGTGGGTGCGGATACGGCGATCGAGCCGTACGTGCAGCTGCTGGGTGCGACGAGGATCGGGTCGGAGTGCAGGATTCGGTCGTACTCAGTGGTGCAGAACTCGACTCTGGCGCGACGCGGTGCTGGTCCGCAACGGCTGCATCCTGGATGGCGCGGAGGTGGCGAACGGGGCGATCCTGGGGCCGTACGCCCACCTGCGGCCGGAGAGCCGGATCGGCGAGGGTGCACATATCGGCAATTTCTGCGAGACAAAGAAGGTGACCATCGGGAAGGGGTCAAAGGCCAATCACCTCACCTACCTGGGTGACGCGGAGATCGGGGCTGGAGTTAACATCGGCGCGGGAGCGATCACGTGCAACTATGATGGCGTGCACAAGCACCAGACCACGATTGGAGATGGCGTATTTGTCGGATCGGACTCGACCCTGGTGGCACCCATCACCTTGAGCGACGGCGCCTACGTGGCGGCAGGCAGTTGTATCACGGATGATGTGCCGGAAGGTGCGCTGGCGCTGGCGCGAGGCCGGCAGGTGAACAAGACCGGATGGGCCGAGGCGCGACGGCAGAAGATGAAACAGAGCTGAGCTCCGGGAGGTCTTATGGAGAGATTGACTGGTGCGGAACTGACGAAAGCGCTGGAGAAGTCGCCCGGGTGGACGCTCGAGAGTGACTGCCTGACGCGGACGTTCCATTTTGCGGATTTCGTGGAGGCGATGCGGTTTGTGAACAACACCGCTGCTGCAGCAGAGCAGATGGGCCATCACCCGGATATCGATATTCGCTACAACCGGGTGAAGATAGCTCTTACAACTCATGATGCTGGAGGAATTACGGGGTTGGACTTCAGGATGGCATCCCTGCTGAGTGGCCTTTAGGCCGCAGGATGGCGACTTTCCAGATCAACTCGGCGGGTAACGTGACGTGCGGAGCCTCCTGCCAAGATATGGTCTTGCATAGATAGGCCTGATGTGTGCTATGGTTTAACACATCAGAGGGAAGCCGCCCTCGAGACAGATTACGATCGGCACGAGTCGCCGATCCAAGTTGCGTCACTGGCCTCCCGGCACAGACAGAGATGTTTGTGCCGCCTTTTTTTGCGCCGACGCACTTTCGGTACGTGTCTCCGTCGCGACTGCGATCCCAGTCTGAACCATATGTTGTTCCAGATTCCCTTGAAGGCTTAGGATAGAAGTATGAAGAAGGTTCTTGGTTGTGTGGCGATTGGGCTCCTGACGATCGGCGCTTCGGCGCAGTGGTCGAACCCGGCGGACGAGGTGCCGGCCTACCATGCCGCCCCTCCCTCCAAGCCGCTTCCGCCGGTGTTATCCGGGGATCAGCTGACCGGAGCCTACTTCACGCATCCTTACCAGGTGACCGCGTATAAGATGGCGGAGAAGATCCCGGCGGTCCTGCACCAGCTTCCCTGTTACTGCCGGTGTGACCGCGCGCTAGGCCACAAGAGTCTGCATAGCTGCTTTGAGGGTACCCATGGAGCGGCATGCGCGACTTGCCTGCGAGAGGCCGTGTACGCTTACCAGCAGACAAAGCTCGGAAAGACACCAGCGGACATACGCGGGGCGATTGAACGCGGTGAGTGGCAGAACATCGATGTCGTAAACGCGACGCTTTAGCTTATGGCGTCGGTATAGGCGCGGGCGATGGCGGGCGATACGGCTGGATGGCCGTAGTTTTTGGGGAGAAGTAGCCGGCGAGCGGATCGTGAGGCAATCCCTTCAGACCAGCTATCACTGCCGCCGCGTTCACTTCGGCACCGGCGCGACTGGTGTGGGTGTGGGGATCGGCGAATAGAGGCTCGACCTTAGCCTCACCCAATGTGTCGTACTGCCGACCGATGATCTCGTCGAGATCGATGAATCCAACACGCTGCTCGGTTGCGATCTGGCGGGCCCAGCCACCGTAGTTCGCCTCGTTGCGGACGACCCTTCCATCTTTCCAGATTTTGCGCGGAATTGGGGAGCACAGGATAGGCGTGGCCCCTTTGGCGATGGTCTCGACCACGTACTGTCGCATGTACCAGCCGTAGGTGTGGACAACCTCGTGGCGCTTCAGGATGGGGTTCTCGATTTCGCGAAATTCGTCCCCAGTGCCAAGGAGAGTGCCGCGCGCGCGAGCAGGGTCGTCCAGCGGGCCCGAGTCGTTGTGCCCGAATTGAAAGAGGACGGTGTCGCCCGGTTTGATGAGGCTGAGAGTCTCGGCCCAGTGCCCCTCGGTGATGTAGGTGCGGCTGCTCCGGCCACCGATCGCCCGATTGACGACGTTGATCTTACTGGTATCGAAGAAGTCGACCAGAGGTTCACCCCAGCCCCATTGGCCACCGGCGCCATCGCCGTGCCCGTTGCGAACGGTTGAGTCACCGACAAGGAAGAGAGTTGGCAACTTGGGATTTGCGGGGACTGGAAGGCTGAGTGTGGTGTGGATCGCAGGGTCGGTGGGAGAGGTCTGCTCCACAGCCTGGATTGCGTAGGAGGGAGATGGTAAGAACATTATGAGAAGGGCGAGCACGAGAGCGGCTACAGGAGACTTCGGTACGGGGTGCATGCCTTGAGCGTCCTCCGCCGGAGAGCGTGCGTCAAGCGCAGCAGGAGACACATCGATCTGCGTGCTCTCGCGCGATGAACCGGAGTTATACTAAATGAAGTTCTTTGCAGCGCCCAATGCAATGTTGGTGCCAGCTCCACGATGGGGGCGTCACGGCTTCGACGGGATTGCTTGTGGCAGAGAGGCATGCCGGGGTGTGGACACCCGTAATCGCTCACAAAACTATAAGTGCCGAACACAACTCGCTCTTGCTGCTTAATTAACTAAGTAGCCGATCGCTCCCGCTTCGCCTACGGGCGGGTACCGATCGTCGCACAGTAGGCTGGTCTTCCCTGCTCCGTCTGAGCGGGTCGGACGAGATTGATCAGACTGGTCGCCGTCGCATCTTCGTCCGTTCTAAGCGCCGGTGACGAGACAAAGATGAACTGGGAAAAGCATGAATGCTCTCTGTTGTTGGTAGTTTCGGACGCGGGTTCGACTCCCGCCGCCTCCACCATACCTAAACCATGTAGAGTGAGTCGATTAAAATTCAGACTCGGTTTTTGTGTCACATTTGTGACACTCACTCCGTAACTTGTTGAGCTACGGAGGCTGTATGAGCTCTGTCTCAACTGTGATCACAATCTACGTTCGGCATAGTCCGTAGAGCACTGCAGGCTCAAGTGATAGCTCGTAGCTCTGCGAAGCCGAGGTGTGGAGCTGGGTGGAGATGAGCAAGCGCGACACATTGAGGTTCCGACTCAGATTGTGGCTGGCCCGCGAGCGATGGCTTCGAGAGGCCTGACCGTTGACTTCAGCCTAGGCCGTTACCGCTGAGTCTGGATGGAATTGACGCAATAGACGCCCCCAATCAGCAGAGATACACCCGCACATAGGTAAATTCCCGCCGTCGCACTCAGAGCTGCACTCATTCCGTATTGGTGCGTAGCCATCGCGATCAGGACAGGCGCCGCGCCGCCGCCCACCCAACCGAGGGAGTTCATGATCCCGACCGCGCTTCCGCGGTAGCGCCTGGGCGCGACATCGTAGAGTGCGGCCCACAGATTCGCATCGTACATACCTTTGAAGAGGCCGAACCCGATCATTGCAAGAAAGAGCGTCGAAGTGACTGTGGTTCGCCCGATCAGAAAGAGGAACGGCACACCGCAGAGCAGGCCCGCAGCCTGGGTAAAGATGCGTCCACTTCGTTGCCAGCCTGGGCGCTTTACTGCCGTATCTGCCATCAAGCCTCCCACGAGCACGCCAACGACCGACGCGAGCTGCAGGAACGCAGTCCCGTTGAACCCAGCCATGGCCAGACTCATGTGAAATTTGTTGAACAGAAATGTCGGCATCCACGTCAGGAAGACCACGGCCACGAAGTTGGCTCCCATAAAAACCGCGATCAGCAGCAGAACGATCGGTCGGCTGAGGACGTTTTTTACTCCGCTCATGAAGCTCGGCTTACTCTCCGGTCCGCTGTCCGGGAGGAGGGCTTGCGCTTCATCTGAACCTCCCGCGACGACAATCTCGTCCTCTCTCCCACGCATTGGCTCTACGATGAATACCCATAGAAGCGCACCTAACAGGATCCCCAGCACGCCCAAGTAGAAAAAGCTCGCTCGCCACCCCTGGCTCTGTCCAATCCATCCAGAAAGCGCACCGCCGGCAATGCTGCCCGCGTACACGCTGGATTGATGGAGCGACATGGCGCGAGACCGTGTCGCTCGTCCGTGATAATCGCTGATCAACGACATGGATGCGGGGAAATAGAAGGCTTCTCCCAGGCCTCCGAGCGCACGGCACACGACGAGCTCTGTGTAGCTGTGCGCGAATCCGGTGCTCGCCGTCACGACTGACCAGAAAATAAGTCCGCCTAACACCAGCGTTTTACGGGGCAGACGGTCGCAGAGCCAACCCGCTGCCGGGCCGAAGAGCGCGTACATCCACATGAACGAAGAGCCCACAATGCCAAGTTGCACGTCGGATAAGTGCAGCTCGCGTCCCAGCGGTGGAAAGACAGAAAAGATTGCCTGCCGGTCGGCGTAGTTGAAGAAACAGACAAACCACAGCATGGCCACCAGCAGCCACTTGTACACCGGCCGGCTCGCGAGTTGCTCTAGCATCGCCGGATCATGCTTCCGGATGGATGCGATGGATGTTGAAGAACGCGGGAACACCCTGCTTGAGCGAAGCCTCACGGCGCCAGTAGTCATACTCAAGGAGGCGCTCCTGCTGGCTTGCGCGAATGTGCTCCGAGAGAGCCGTCATGGCCGCCTCGAGGTTCTGCGCCACAACCGCGTCCAGGATCTGCTGGTGGTATTGCGCGATACTCTTGAGGGTAGAGAAATCGTGCCCGCCTCGGCGGATTGCAAAGACGCTGATAAGGAGCCGCGTGTCATTGATGATCTTTTGCAGGCGGGTGTTGTGAGTCATGCTCATAAGCAGCGCATGAAAGCCGAGATCAAAGGCGATGAAACGCTCCATCTGCGCCTCGCTCAATAGATCCTTCCGCGATTTCACCAGCTCCTTCTGCAGCACAGCGATTCCGTCGATCAGGTCCTGCAGACGGCGCTTGTCTTCCGCACGCAACGGCATCGCTGCCACACGGGCGACGGCGTAAACCTCAAGCGCTTCCCGCAGTTCATACAATTCCACGATGTCTTCGCGCTTGATGTGCGCCACGAGCATTCCGCCCCCGGACGCCTGCTCCAGCATGCCTTCCGCCGCCAGCTGGTTCATCGCTTCGCGTATGGGTGTGCGGCTGCTTCCCAGATCTTTTGCGAGCTGCAGCTCGGAGATGGCGGAGCCAGCCGGAAGCTGGCCGCTTGCAACCAGTTGCTGGATATGCAGGTAGGCTTTTTCCCGGATGGAGATCTCGCGCGGCTCGTGTTTCTGCTTGGGTCTGCGGCTCATGGGCAAAGAATAACGTACCGGCACAATTGGCAGGACGCAGTGCGAATTTCACGCGTCATCACGCATTCCGTGCGGGTACGGTGGTTTTCCTCCGGATGCAAGTTATATCCGAAACGCGTGATGGATGTCGACATGTCGACGACATGTATGTATATTCGCGGGTGTTGTCAGGAACCTCTGTGAGTACATTTCGAGTTTTTCTCTTTTATTGTGCATGTGTCGGGACGGCACTAGGGCAGGCCACCAGTGAGCTGATCTTTCAGCCTGGCTCCACCTCTTTTGCGTCCAGTCACGCCTCGACGGTTGTGGAACTGCCGGATGGAAGGGTGATGTCGGCGTGGTTTGGCGGCTCCGCCGAAGGCAAAAGCGATGTCGCCATCTGGTCTGCGGTGCGCGACAGCCATGGCTGGACGACGCCGGTCGAACTCGTGCGCGAGCCGGGCATCGCTTGCTACAACCCTGTGCTCTTCTACACCCACGACGGACGCCTCTGGATGTACTACAAGTTCGGTCCCAGCCCCTCGACGTGGAGCGCTGGACGCATCGTCAGCACCGACAACGGCAGAAGCTGGTCTGCGCCGGAGCACCTACCGGCCGGTCTCCTCGGCCCCATTCGCGCAAAACCTCTGGTGCTCAAGGACGGTACGGTTGTGAGCGGAACATCCTTTGAAAGCTATCGCACCTGGGCCGTCTGGATCGAGCGAAGCACCGATAACGGGGCCACCTGGGCAAAGATCGGTCCGATCGTGCCGCCTTTGGATCTCGACGCTAAAGGCTTTGGTGAAAAAGCGGGCGTCGTACCGGCGGACGTCCCCGGATCAACGGATTGGAAGTTCATCCAGGGCATCATCCAGCCTTCCGTCGTCCAGCTCAAGGGAAAACACCTGCGCCTGTATGCGCGTTCAACGGCCAAAACCGCGCGTGTGACCGTGGCCGACTCCGGGGATAACGGCGTCACCTGGACGCAGGCCCACCCTCTTGACGTGCCGAATCCAAACTCCGGCATTGATGCCATCACACTTAGGGATGGGCGCGTGGTTCTCATTTACAACAACACCCCGTCCGGCCGCACTCCGCTTAATCTGGCCATCAGTGTGGACGCGGAGCACTTCAGGCCATTTAAGACGCTCGAAGATGCGCCGGGCGAATACTCCTACCCAGCTCTCGTACAGGCCGCGAACGGTGATCTCCTGATGACTTATACCTGGAATCGCAAGAGCATCAAATTTGTGCGCCTGCCGCTTGCCGAACTGCCCCGTTTATCCGTTTCAGCTGGAGACGACCTTTGAAACCGAAACACGTCCACGGCGTCTACGCAGCCGTTCTCACGCCCAGGTTGCTGCATGGCGAAGTGGATGTGCCGGCCTTTACGGCGATCCTCCGCTTCCTTATCCAGAGGGGCGTGCGGCGCTTCGCGGTAAACGGCGCCACCGGTGAGTTTTGCCTCACCACGCCCGCGCAGCTGAAGTTGTTGCTCGCAACCGTGCAGGCCGTTTGCGGGAACGCCGAAGTGCTTTGCGGCGTAGGAGGCGCCAGCACGGCGCAGACACGGGAGCTCGCAGCCGTTGCGGAAAGCGCCGGTGTGCATGGGCTTCTGCTGCCCATGCCGTATTTTTTTCCTTACGGCCAGCAGGATCTCGCCGCCTTCTCCGAGGAGATCGCGCGAAACGTCAGACTCCCGGTGCTGCTCTACAATCTGCCCCAGTTCACGACCGGCCTCGAGGTAGAGACCGTCTGCGATCTATGTCGGTCGGTGCCAAACATCATCGGTATCAAGGATTCGAGTGGTTCACTCGACATCCTTCGTGCTCTTCGCACGCAGGTCCCAGACGCATGCCGAATTGTCGGCAACGATCAGGCGCTTGCGTCTGCGATGGAGGAAAATCTTTGTGATGGCGTCGTCTCGGGCGTCGCTTGCGTAGTGCCGGAGCTGGTCCAGGATCTCTACAGCAAGCCGGCAGGCAGCCCGGAGTTTGCACAACGCAGAAGTGCTTTGGACGAGTTGATCGAGCAGCTCGGCCGTTTCCCTACACCGTGGGGTCTCAAGTGGATCGCGGAAGAACGTGGTCTCCTGAGTGCCGGGTTCGCGCTGCCGTTAAGTGAGCAGCGTCGGACCGGCGCTGCAGCCCTAAAACAATGGTGCAGCGCGTGGCTCTCGACGCTGTAATGCTGCTGCACGAATTGCCCGGCCAAACTTCGGATCACCCGTTCCGTTGATTACGCCACACTGTCCAGGAGAAACCCATGCCGCAGAACACACTCCCCGCAAGCGATTCCAAAGAGGTCGTCCTCATCACCAGCGGTGACCTGCGTCTCTCCGCGAACCAGGCCTGCTGGCCGGCGCAGCGTGCTCTGGAGGAGAAGCTTTCTGCCGTGTGTGCGGACGCCGGTTACCAGCTACGCCGGGCTTTTCCTGTCAACGAAGCCGAGGGCCACGGCTTTATCTCCTCGCAACGGATGGGTATGGACATCTTCATGACCATTCGAGAAGGAGCGAAACTGATCTTCGCCACCGCCGCCTGGCAGTACAGCCATCACGTTCTGCCGGGCCTGCGCAGCCATCGTGGTCCGATTCTCACCATCGCAAACTGGTCGGGTCAGTGGCCCGGGCTCGTAGGCCTTCTTAATTTGAATGGATCGCTTGTCAAAGCTGGCGTGCCGTTCTCGTCGCTCTGGAGCAAAGACTTTGACGACGACTTTTTCAGAGATGGTTTCGTCGAGTGGCTCGGCACCAGCACTGTGCGGCCCGATCATACTCACGTGCACGATTTCGCTTCAGCGCACTTGCCCGCGAAGCTGGCAACTTCGGCGAGAGAACTCGCCGCGGGTTTGCGGCATCGGAAGGCAATCCTGGGCATCTTCGACGAAGGCTGCATGGGCATGTATAACGCCATCATCGACGACGAACTCCTCAATCCATGCGGTCTTTACAAGGAACGTCTCAGCCAGTCCGCGTTGGTGGCGAAGATGCGTGATGTGTCCGCAGACGAGGCGGAGGCCGTGTTGCAATGGTTGCTCGACAAAGGCGTCAACTTCCATTTCGGCACCGATCCCGCAACCGAGTTGACGCGCGATCAGGTGATCGATCAGTGCAGGATGTACATCGCCGCGGTTCGTATGGCCGCGACTTTCGGCTGTGATGCGATCGGCATACAGTACCAGCAAGGCCTCAAGGATATGGCGCCTGCGTCTGACCTGGTAGAGGGTCTGCTGAACAATGCGGAGCGGCCACCTGTCTTCGCCGAGGGAACACGCACCGAGCTTTATCCGAACGGTCCGCTCGTGCACTTCAATGAAGTCGATGAGTGCGCCGGTGTGGACGGGCTGATCACCAACATGGTCTGGAGATTCCTCGGGCTCGACCCTTCCACTACCCTGCACGATGTCCGATGGGGTGAGCATTACAACGGGGAAGGCATCGATGCGTTCGTCTGGCTGCTGCAGATCTCCGGAGCCGCACCTGCGAACCATTTCGTGGACGGATACGCCGGAGCTTCGAGCGAGCGGCAGCCCGCAATGTACTTTCCTCTAGGCGGCGGTTCCCTAAAGGGCGTAGGCAAGCCAGGCGACCTGGTTTGGAGCCGCGTCTTTGTCGAAGGCGGCAAACTGCAGTGCGATCTCGGCCTCGGCAGAGCTGTAGCGCTCCCGCCAGAGGAGACCGAGCGCCGATGGCGCGAGACGACCTACCAATGGCCCATCGTTCATGCTGTTTTCCCGGGGATTACCCGCGATCAATTCATGGGGAGGCATCGCGCGAACCACGTGAACGTGGCCTATGCGCCGGATGCCGCTGCCGCGCGAGAGGCCGCTCTTTTAAAAGGTGCCGTGCTGCAGGAGCTGGGTATCGCGGTGCACATCTGCGGGACGGCTCTCCTGTCTTAGAGTTCTGGTCCAAGCGGGTACACCAAATGTCGACATATCGTCGGTTATATGTTGACATCCCACCCTTCAATCCACTATGTTCGTTCACGCTTCTGAGATTGCAGTTTGGTTGTTGCTGCAGCCAAGGCGCATGCGGAGCGTCAAAGAGGATCCTGCCTATGCTCCCTATCGCCAAGCGCATCTCTGTCCGGATCACACATTTCCTATGCTGTGCCGCCCTGCTGAGCTCGGCCGCCTACGCCCAAGATCTCAATGGCAGCATCGTGGGCACCGCCAAAGACACGACGGGAGCCATTGTCAGCTCAGCCAGCGTCACCGCGACCAACGCGGGCACCGCCGCGCGTACAACCGGAAATGTTCTCAGCGACGGCAGCTTCGTTGTCAAGGTTCCTCCCGGCGTATACGACGTCAGCGTGGAGGCGTCGGGGTTTAAGGCGGTACATATTCAGGGGCTCCGGGTGGAGGTAAATTCCCAGAGCAGGGCAGACGCCACCCTCAGCGTGGGCAACACGACGGAAGTCGTGGACGTACAGGCTGTCAGCAACAGCGTCGACACCACTACCTCAACACTGAAGGAGACTATCAGCGAGCAGACGATAGAAGACGCTCCCCTCAACGGCCGCAATCCCATCAGCCTTATTCTTCTCGTTCCAGGTGTGGTGCGAGATCCGCGCGCGAACGTTACGAGCGGCAACACCTATCCGGGCGCCACCGGCATTTCGATCAACGGCAACCGGTCGAACACTACCAACTACATTCTTGATGGCGCCAGTAACAACGACAACTATGTGAACGCACCCGCACCGCTTCCCAATCCCGACGCTCTGCAGGAGTTCAGCGTTCAGACCAACAACTTCGACGCGGAGTTCGGCCGGCTGCCCGGCGGCGTTGTCAATGCGGTCACGAAATCCGGCGTCAATCAGATGCACGGAAGCGCCTTCGAATACATCCGCAACAACGCTTTCAATGCGGCGAACCATTTTGCCGCCGTGACCCGGGGTGTTAAGACCGATGATGGACTCAAGCGCCATCAGTTCGGGGGCACGGTGGGCGGTCCTTTCTTTCTGCCGCACCTCTATGACGGCCGCGACAAGAGCTTCTTCTTCATCTCTCTCCAGGAGACGCTCGTACATCAACGGCCCAATGCAAGCAGCGCCGTCGTCCCGAGTGCAGCTCTTCGAATCGGTGACTTCTCCGGCATCTCTACGCCGCTTTACATTCCTTACGACCCGGCGCGCGGCACCTTTGCCAGAAACCAAGTTCCCGTCATCAGCCCTGTGGCACAGGCCATGCTGAAGTTCATTCCCCTCGCGCCAGCCGGAACGCCGGTCAACGCCCAAGGCGGCCAGACGATTTTCTACAGCAGCCTCAACAACACCAGCGACCTGCAGCTACTCGCCCGTTTCGATCAGCACTTCGGCAACAAGAACACTCTTTACGGTACCTATATCCGCTCGCACCAGATCGCGCAGCCATTTCTCGATCCCGCCAACTATCTGGCGTACAAGAACGCCGGTGACTGGACCTATGACCGGTACCACGCCAGCGACACGCACGTCTTCAGCCCCAACCTTCTTAACCAGGCCCTCTTTGCTTATCTCCACAATCGCTACAAGAACACGCCCGTCTATCCCTCAGCATCTCTGCCTTCGCTCGGCGTCAACGCCTACGTTCCCCCAGGGCAGAACGAGTATCAGTTCACCGTGTCTAATTTCTTCACCCTGTACACCGGTGATACCAACGAGTTCATTCGCGATGAGTACCAGGGCATCGACACGGTCCGCTGGAATCTCGGCCGTCACCAGATGAGCTTTGGTGGCGAATACTACTTCGGCACCGGCGACAACATCAACAATTTCCAGCAGAACCCCGTTTACACCTACACCGCACAGAGCTACACCCCAAACCCGAATACGGTGGCGACCAGCACCGGCAACGCCTTCGCCGACTTTCTTAGCGGCCGCTTCTCGACGTTTCTGCAGGGCGCGGGTGAATTCAAGAACACTCGATACAATCATTACGCGATCTTCGCGGAAGACAGCTGGAAGGTGAGCTCGCGTCTGGTGCTGAATGCGGGCGCTCGCTACGAGCCCTTCCTGCCCTATTACGATTTGAATAATAAGCTGGCCGCATATCGCCCCGGCGTAAGGAGCACCCTGTACCCGAACGCTCCGATCGGCATCGTCTTTGTGGGCGACCCGGGCGTCCCCAAGGGCGGCTTCAACTCCTCTTACACCAACGTCGGACCACGGGTGGGCCTAGCCTATGATGTGTTCGGCGACGGCAAAACCAGCGTGCGCCTCGGGTACGGCATCTTCTACGACCAGCCCAATACCATTACCACCAACAACCAAACCGACCAGGCCCCTTTTGCCCCGGTGCTTACTTTAACCGGCAGCGCCACGAACAACACGGAAAATCCGTATAACGGCGCGGTGAATCCGTTTCCCTACCCAACGCCACCATCCTCCAACTCTACGTTTCCGCTGTACACCAGCCAATACGTTTACAGCCCCAATCTTCGCAATGCCTACACCCAATCCTGGAACGTGCAGGTCCAGCAAGACCTCGGCTCCGGAACCATTTTCAGCCTCGCTTATGCCGCCTCTGCGTCATCGCATCTGCCCATCGCGCGTGAGTTGAATGCTGCCGTCTACATCCCAGGCGCCTCCACGACCGCCAACACGAACCAGCGCCGGCCCATGGGCCCGGCTCTTGGCTCCAGCACCATACTTGAAGCCAGTGGCTCGTCTAACTACAACTCCCTTCAGGCAAACCTTCGTCGCTCGTTTACCAATGGCATCTCATTGCTGGCCAACTACACCTTCGGCAAAGCCATTGATTCGTGGTCCGATACTAAAACGCTCGGCGGCGCCAGAGCCATACCTACAAACTCGCGCTACGATCGCGGCCCTGCTGATTTTGATCGTCGACACGTCATCAACGTCACATCCTTCGTCCGTATTCCGTCACCCGTGCACAATACATTCGGAAAAGCTGTCCTCGGCGGCTGGGAGCACACGACGATTTTCAACTATACGGGCGGCTACCCTTTCAGCGTCTACTCGGGTAGGGACAATGCCCTCACCGGCACCCCTAACCAGCGCGTCAGCGTAGTTCCTGGTATCTCACCTTACCTGGGCAAGCGGTCCACCGCCGCGACGCAATTTCAGTACCTGAATCCTGCCGCCTTCGTGCAACCCGCGCAGGCCGGCAACTACGGGAACTCCGGTCGCAATGCATACCGCGGTCCGGGTTACACAACGCTCGACATGGGGTTGTTGAAACACTTTCCCATTACCGAAAGGGTAACCGGCGTCTTCCGCTTCGAAGCTTTCAACGTTCTCAACCACACCAATCTGCAACTGCCAAGCAATACCTTCAGTTCTGGCAGCTTCACCCAGAACCAGATCACCTCGTCGTACGATCCGCGCATTTTGCAGTTCGCGCTTCGGCTCTCGTTTTAGCAGTACTAGCGGCAGCTTGGGAATTCAGCTTCAGCTTTCAATAGCTGTCGCCTACCGAGGTGGCGTTCTCTACGGAGAGCTCCGTGAAAGCGAGATTCGAGGGAGCAACAGCCCACCTAGGACAAACCTTTCCGCGTTGTTACTGACTGCTCTAAGCACAAAGACCACTTGTCCTATTCCTGTCGGGTAACACTTGGCGGGCGAAGGCTAGGCCGTAAACTCGCACAGTAGTACTGAACTATGTAGCGACGGAAGCGATCGAACTTCCTCGCAAACGATCCTCGTGGGCTCAGTCAGTGGCAGCCTCGCTAATGATCAGGTCGTAGGCTGCCCTCGCATGATCGTAGGCGACAGTAGCGGCCGCAGATTCCGAGGGACGAATACGTGTGCGCTTCTGCTCCCAGCAGACATCGACTGCCCTCCGGCACCACTCGGCACTTCGTCTGGAAGCACGCACCGGTTTCCCGGCGATCTCGACGAACACTGGATTGGTGTGGCTGGACGGCAGAATGCGCAACGCAAACCAACTGCTTCTCCCTGGGGTGAAGCGGAATCGCACGGGCTGCACACTGCCGTCGGCGAGTATCTCGGTCCGATCCTCCGCCTTTCCGTTCACAATCAGATCTACAGCTACGCGACGCGTTCCGGCAATACGCGCCCGCTCAAGATGCCAGTAAGGCTTGCTGTAAGGCGAGGCAGAAGCGATAGCTCTGGTTTCTGCATCTTCTTCCGGTTCGAGTCGTGCGGAAACCCGCGCTGACAAGAGAAGAGGCTGCGCCTCATCTAACTTCAGTGTGCCGTGACGAACCGGGTTTGAATGCGTCTTCCCTGCCCCGGCGGACTGCACAGCAAAATCAAAGATATGGCTGCGGCCGTCGCCGAAGTACGCATCTCCGGCTACAAGCGCAGCAAGCCATGCGTTGTATCCTTCATCTCCCTTGGGAGCGCCACCCTCGAGCCGCGCATAGGTGCGTCCACCGCCAACGCACTCATCGGTGAGACAGGGAAAGTCCGTTTCGCCTGCAAACGCGCTGAGATACCCGCAGTTGAGCGTGTGATACCACACATTCAACTCCGCGAATGGCCATAGGTCGCAACCTGAGATGAAATCGATCACGCCAGGGTGCGTTATATCGACAAGAAACTCATTCGCGCCCATGCTGTTGAAGGGCGGCATAAGGTAGTTAGGCAGTTTGGTGCTGTCCACTACCAGCCCATGCCCCGCGTGGGCATAGCCGGTGACCGCCCCCTGCGCCTTCGCCCATTTTAAGATGGGAAGGTTCCAGCTCGGCCATTCGTCGATCGTGGCCGCTCCAGGGTAGCGGTCGTTCTCGAGCCTTAGCAGCACAAGATGGCCACAGTGGCTCGACGGAAAGCCGGACACCTCCACGTCGTAGCGAAGCAAGGCTGAACTCTGCGCCGCGCCCGGCGTTTCGTTCTCCTGCGCGGGTTCAAGCGGACCGTGGTGATGTGGGGCAATGCCCATTTCGCCGCTTCGGGACGCGTGCGGCTGAACGTGGCCCGAGAAGAACTGCTTCTGGTACTCGAATCCCGGCCCCCAGTTCAGCACTGATCCCAGATCCAGCGCTTCCCCGGCGACCTGCCGCATCATCACCTCAGGCGTGACACCCTCTGCCGGGCTCTCATAATGCGAGCAGCCAGCCGCGTGGATGTGCGTGTCACCGGAGTAGTACCCAAACTTTGAGGGCTCAACCCATCGTTCCAGCCGTACAGGCAGCTTGCTACCGGCACCGCTTACCGCGAGCGAAACCCGTTGCCGCAGATACTCCGGGCCACGCCCGCTTATCACGCTATACGTTCCTGCCGGAAGCTCCAGGAACTCACCGTCTGAACGATAGATCTGCGGCTCGAAGGCGAGATCGGGCAAACCGCGCTTACCTTGCGACGGATAGACCCGCCCCTGCTTATCGGTAATGAGCAGCGAGACCGTACAGGGGGCTCCGCGTTCATCCCGAAGACTGAGCAACACCCGGTTGGCCGGCACGCACCGGAAGAGTACTGGCAGCGTGCTTCGAAACCCAAGATCCTGTTCGCCCAGACCAGCATCGGCCTGCAGACTAGCCTCTCTGTTACCGGCATCGCGGCTGTATAGCTGCAGGATTCTGTACTCCAGTGCCAGCCCTGACATCGCTGGCGTCATGGGAGCGAGATCATAGCCGGCCAAGGCAATCCAACGGGCTCTCGCTTCCACCTCATCGACCGCACCGTTTGTAAAATCATGCACTCCCGTAATCGCAAGCGAAGATTTGCGGCCCATAGGTCCCCCCTGCGGAGAACGAATTACCAGAGGCGCCGTTGTATGAGCCTCATTGCGCACCTTCACAAGAAAGGTGCGCCACCCTCCCTGGACCAGCTCCGCCTGATCCGCACCACGCCTCACACTGATCCGGTTCTCCGGATTGATCGTCACCTCCAGGAGAACCCTCGTATCGAGTACCGCACAGATGGCTGCCACCCCGTTTGCTTCCTGTGACATCTCCATCGCCCGGCGCAAGGATTCTGTCTCCGTCGGAAGGAGACGTTCTCCGACAGCCTCAAGCGCCAGAAGAAGCCGAGCCACCTGCGCCGCAAATGGCTGTAACTCCACTTCTTGCTGCGCAAGCAGCGGCGGAGTCCCAAGTCTCAACAGCAGGCCTGCAGCCGTTGTCCTCGCAGCCTGTCGTCCGAATTCTCTCCGTGTGATGGTCATGGCGATGAGTGTGCTCTTTTCAGAGGTGGGAAAGCACGGTAAAACACCGGAGAGCAGATACGCTCTCCGGCCTGTAGGTTGATTAACCTTGGTTAGAAGTTCAGTTTGAACCCGAGCTGGACGATACGCGGGATGTTGGACTGACCGCTGGGGACATTCAGGTTTGCACTGGATGTGCTGATCGTGCCAAAGGTGTTGCTCCCGGGATTCGTGTCTGGTGCGTTGGGAATGTAGGTATTCGTAAAGTTGAACGCTTCAAACCGAAACTGTGCGTTGAGTTGGTCTGTAATGTTGAAGCGCTTGCTGACCGACAGATTGCCGATAGGGGCGTTGGGGCTCCGGATATAGCCGGATTGGAACGCAGACTGACGCAGATCGAGGTTGGCTGAATCAATCTGCTGCCAAACGGGGTTGGAGCACACCGCCGGGCCGGTGAGCAGCCCGTTGCGGGCGGGATTGGGCGTTTGTAGAAGTCCGTTCGCCAAACGGGTGCAGGTATTGAAGTAGGTCAGCTTGCTTCGGTTGACGCCGATGCGCGGATCTCCAGTTGGGAAATATCCACCGTTCAAACCCACAGGAACGCCGGACTGAATAGTTTCCTGCAGGTTGAGTTGCATTCCGCCGACCAGCAGTTCCATCCATCGACTGTCGTTGCCGAGCAGGCGGTGGCCGCGGCCGATAGGCAGTTCATACACGGCTGAGATCACAAGCCGCTGCGGACGGTCTTGCGCGCCGATGTTTTTGAACGGAGCGGCATCCTGGTTATTCAGAAAGGCAAGCGCTTCCTGCGTCTTGGACCAGGTGTACGCTCCGAGGATCGTCAAGCCGTGCGAGTAGCGCTTCTCAATGGAGAGTTGCAGCGAGTCGTACCAGATTCGCCCAACGGACTCCTGACCGTAGCTCACGCTCAGAAACTGCGGATAGGCAAGCAGCAGCTGTTGACGGCTGATGGTGGAGCCGTTCAGGTTTGAACCCGGCAGTCGGCCCGCAAATGGGTTTGTAACCGTTTGGCTTAGGTAGGCCGAAGCACTCACACCCGCTGCGGCTGCTGCAGTCCGGGCTTGTCCAAGCTGCGCGTTGGAAAGCACGTTCAGATTGCGAGCACCGCCGGCCTGGTTGTCGTTCGTGTTCACGTCCATTGTCCGGCTGCCCACGTACGAGGCATCGACTTTGACGTCGTACGGCAACTGCTGCTCCATACCGAAAGAGAACTGGTGAACATAAGGGATCTTCCGATTTACGTTGTTGAAAATAATGCTTTGACCTTCGAATGTAGCTAAACCCAGCGAACTTCCAGTGGGCTGGAGAATTCCGGTCGCGAAGGGATCGTTGAGCGGTTGGGCAGCAGGATTGTTGCCGCGTGGCCGAAAATTATCCGCCGCCGTGGCGCCCGCCACAGTTCCGTTGGTGGGAATCAGGGCCGTGTCCTGCGAGAAGCCTTGAGCCGCGCCGAACGCCGCTTCCGGCAGAAAAAACAAACCGTAACCACCGCGGAAGATCGTGTCGGGGAAGGCACGGAACACGACACCGATGCGCGGTTGAACATGGCCGTACTGAGTGTTGAATGCGTTGCTGGACTGCCCACCCGTTCCGGAAAACAGCAGCCCTCCTTTGAGGGCGCTGCACGATGGGCAGATGGCTGGCGGAGCCGAGGCGGCAGCCGCAGCAAGGGGCGAGGCCTGGTCGAAGGCGAAGCCGCGGTTCTGGCGATTCTGCAACTCGCGCGGAGAGCCCTCAATATCGTAACGAATACCTGCATTCATTGTGAGGCGGTTGGTGAGCTTGAAATCGTCCTGCAAATAGAACGCGTAATAGCGCCAGCGGTAGCCGAGGCGAGGTGTGTACTGGATAATTCCGTTATTTGGAAAGCCCAACAACAAAGAAGCCACGGAGGAGCCCTGGCCGGTGGTGCCGTTAGCCGTGGGATTCTGCTGCGTCTGGTTGCGGGTGAAGTTGAACCCGCCCTGGCCGAGCACAAAGGACCCCCCGCCCGTGTTGTAGTCGATGTCGCGCAGATCCGCGCCTATGTGAAGCGAGTGACGCCCGCGCAATATCTGGACACTGGGCTGAAAACCGATGATATTGCTGATGCCGAAGCGGGGGTCGCGGGAGCCAATGCCCGTACTGCCCAGACCACCCGGGAGGTTTACGCCATTGGTGTTGTCGAAACCAAGCTTCGGGGGAAGTGGCACAAAGCGGTTGTTGGCAAAGCTCGATGTGAAGCCGAGCTGCGTAATGTCGTAGCTCAACGCGCGGCTGCGATCCACATACTCGTTGTAGCGAGTAAAGGACGCACGAAGATCCATGCTGATGCGCGTGCCGAACTGAGTAAGCGAATCCACCACAGCGTTATCGTTGATCCGCTCCAGCGGGTCTTGTGAATCAAGCAGCGGAAGCGGATAGTTCGTATTGCCCTGATCGGTCTGGTTGCGACGGGCATGCGCGTACCTCGCATACATCCGCTCCTTCTGTCCGAAGCTCTGATCCACGCGTGCAATCCATGTGCGATAGCGGTCAATACTGAGGTTGGCACCCACGTTATAGTTGTTAGCCGATGTAGTGTTGGTTAGATTCGGAGCCGGAAAGGCCTGCGCCAGCTTGTAGCCGGCTCCGTTCAAACGTGACGCGGGTATGACGTTCAGCACTCCGTTGGATGAGAACTGGTCACGCGTACAGCACGTGCCGTTCGGGTTCAAGCGCGTTGTGTACGGGTCGTAGATGTTCACTCCGCTGGCCGAGAAATCGCCATTCCGCTCAGCCGCCGTCAACGTGCCCACGATGCCTGGCGAGGGCGTGTCTTCGTTGTACTGCTCAATTCCGAATAGAAAAAACGTCTTGTCCTGGCCGTTGTACAGGTGCGGAATGCGAACGGGACCGGAGACCTCTCCCCCGAACTGGTCCAGCTTGGGTGCGGCTAGAAACAGCTTCGTCACCGGGTCCACCGCGTAGATGGGAAGGTTATTGAACTTGTTGCCGACGTTGTTCGCGTTCAACTGGTATCGCTGAAGGAAGTAATAGCCGGAACCGTGATAGCTGTTCGTGCCATTCTTGGTAACGACGTTGAAGATTCCGCCTCCCGTGCGCCCGTACTGCGCGTCATAGAAGTTGCTGACGACCTTGAACTCCTGGGTCACTTCGGCGCTGGGGATGTATCCGATGTTCAGGTTAGCGTGGGATCGGTCGCCGGCCGTGTCGGAGATCGCATCGTCCGGAGCGCCGTCGATAAGGAAACTGTTTGTCTGGCGCAGGCCCCCATTTACAGAGAAATTGATAACGTCGCCATTGTCGAATGGGCGCTGAAACGATTGGTTTCCGGCGAAGACCACGCCCGGAATGAGGTTGGCCAGGTTGATGGGATTACGCCCGATCACGGGCAACTCTGTCACCCGGATGTTATCCACCAGGCCGCCGCGGGTGGCAGTTCCCTCGTCCAGAAGCGGCGCGGCTGCGCTCACCGTGACTACCTCGCTCACCGCGCCGATCGCCAGGTTGAAGTCTACTGTGAGCTTGTCACCGACATGCAGCATCACGTTGTTGCGCACGTCCTGCTTGAAGCCGCTCATCTCCGCGGTCACGGTGTAGGGTCCAGGCACCAGGAACGGCACGGTATAGTCGCCTTCGCCTCCACTCTTCACCGTTGTCGCGACTCCGGTGTCCGTGTTGCGAACCGTGATACTGGCCTGCGGGATGGCGGCCTGCTCGGCGTCCTGCACATGTCCGTTGAGCGTGGCGCGTGATTCCTGCGCAAGGGCCGATACCGCCGAGGTCAGGGTCACGAAGACGATCAGAGCGCTGCGGGTGATCTGTCGGAAGCATATGGGAATCATCGGTGCTGACCTCATCAGGGGAAAGTGCACGTTCGACCTGGATCCGTGGCACCGTTTTGGAATCGGTTCCAATTCAGGATTGAGAAACACGATGCTCCTCCGGCAAACTCCGTGTCAAGTTCTTTATCTCAGTGGGCCTGAAGCTTGCCCGCAAGTACAAACACCTGCGCCTATCGTGAAGCAGCCTGCTTTGCCCCTGCCTTGACATGCGCGTGAAGCGTCGCTACAGTTCCCTTGCCACCGGGACTGGAACCGATACCACCAAATAAGGTCACGACGCCGATTCTCTCTTCTACGCAACCGTTCGAATCTAAACAACCTTTACGGGGGATCTCCTAATGACTTCGCGCCTGCACTGGATGGCATGGGCCTTGACAGCATCGCTCGGCGCGCTTGCAGTGCAGACCATCACCGCCCAAGAGGCGCCCGCGCCCTCCATTCCAGGCGTCCGCAGCGCCGGCGTTGTGACAGCGCCTCCGGATACACCCCACTGGAGTGCCGACGCTGCGACGCTGCGCCTGCATATGATCGGAAACGCGCATATCGACGCGCCCTGGTTGTGGCCGCTCTCGGAAGCCGGCGCCGTCGTGCACAGCACCTTCCGTTCCGCGCTGGACCGCATGAAGGAAGACCCCGAGCTCACGATGACGACGAGCTCCTCTCAGTTTTATGAGTGGGTAGAGGCGAGTGATCCCGCGATGCTCTCAGAAATTCGCAAGCAGGTAGACGCCGGTCGCTGGTGCCTTGTCGGCGGCTGGTGGGTAGAACCAGACGTCAACATGCCCAGTGGAGAATCTCTTATTCGCCAGGGTCTCTACGGGCAGCAGACCTTGCAGCGTCTCTTCGGGCGTCGCGCCAACGTTGGCTACAATCCCGACTCTTTCGGTCACACCGGCAGCCTCCCGCAGATCCTCAAGCTCCAGGGCATGCGCAGCTACGTCTTTATGCGCCCCAATGCGATTGAGAAACCTGCTATTCGCCAGAACCTTTTCGAGTGGCAAGGCATCGACGGTACACGCACCCTCACCTTCCGTATTCCACTTTTCTACGACGATCCTGGTTCTGTGCGCGACCACATGCAACGTGAGGTGATCGCGCTCGCCGGTCAACCGGAGCGCACTGCGATGGAGTTCTTTGGCATCGGCGACCACGGCGGCGGCCCAACCAGGGAGAACATGCGTTCCGTCCGGCAGATTCAGACGGAAAAGGGCGCTCCCCATATCTTCTATTCCACTCCAGATCGTTTCTTTGCTGAGGTGGCGCCGCACCTTCCTCCAGATATCCAGGTCTACACCGGCGATCTGCAGCATCACTCTGTAGGCACGTACACCGCGGGCTCGGATATTAAAAAACTGAACCGCACTACCGAGGTCGCGCTCCAGACCGCGGAGAAGTTTGCGGCAATAGGCTCGATCGCCTGGGGTTCTCCCTATGCTCACGCCGATCTCTCCAAAGCGTGGAAGCGCCTCCTCCTTCTGCAGTTTCACGACAGCCTCGCCGGTACCACGCTGCCCGAAGATTTTCTCGCCGCGTGCGATGCGTACGGCGGGGCCCGTGATGTGGCGCAGCAAGCGCTCTACGCTGCCGTTCAGCGCCTTGCATGGCAGGTGCCCACGACCGATCCCGATTCCAAATACCTCGTCGTCTTCAATCCGCACTCATGGACCAGCCGCACCCGGGTCGAATACGATCTCGGCTGGCACCCCGAAGTGCCCGCGCAGGTCGATGACGACGAGGGCCGCTCGCTTCCCTTCCAATGGGTAGAGGCGACCAGTGTGGTCAACAACCGTCTTGGCCTCGTCGCAGAGGTTGACGTTCCGCCTCTCGGCTACCGCCAAATTCGCATTCACAAAGCGGACGCTACGCCGGCAACTCCCGCGAACGCGCCGCACGCGGCTGCAAACATTCTCGAAAACGACCTGCTTCGCGTGACCTTCGCACCTGGGGGCAGCCTCGGCATTCTCGACAAGACCACCGGTGGCCAGGTGTTTCGGGGGGGCGCAACCGGTTTCCGGGCCCTCATCATGGATGACGTAAGCGATACATGGAGTCACCGCGCCCGAGCTTTCGATAAGCAGATCGGCGAGTTCAAGCGCGTTGATCTTAAAGTCGTCGAGAGCGGTCCATTACGCGCCCGCGTCCGGGAACGTCTCACCTACGGCGCCTCCGCCCTTACCGTCGACTGGCTTCTATATGCCGGCAGCGCCAAACTTGAAGCCCGAGTCTCCCTCGACTGGCACGAGCACCTCAAGATGCTCAAGTTCTCCTTCCCTGTGGATGTCGTCTCCCCGAGAGCCACCTATGAAATCGCATACGGAGCCATGCAGCGCGACAACAAGGGGGATGAAGATCCGGGTCAGCGTTGGATCGACGTCACGGGCACCCAGGCCGGTCAAACCTACGGCCTTGCGATCCTCAATGATGCGAAATACGGCTACAGTATCGAGGGTTCTGACATGCGCGTTTCCGTGGCACGATCCGCTGTCTTTGCCAATCATGAGCCACGCGAGCTCAAGCCGGGAGTCGACTACAACTGGATGGACCAGGGCGTTCAGACCTTCCGCATGGAGCTCATGCCGCATGCCGGCTCCTGGCAGGATGCCGGTGTGGTCCGTGCTGCGGAAGAGCTCGTCACCGTCTCGCCCATCCTTTACCAGGGCATTCACGCCGGCACACGCCAAGGCTCCGCCTCCTTCCTCTCTGTCGACGCGGCCAACATCGTCGTTGAGGCGGTCAAGCAGGCAGAGGACGGCGAAGACGTCATCGTGCGCTCCTACGAAACCGCCGGCCGCCAGACCTCCGCTACTCTCACCCTCTCCTTCGCTCACACGCAATGGACCGGCGCTTTCCACCCTTTCGAGATCAAGACCTTGCGGGTAGACCGCCGTACAGGCCTCGTGAAGGAAGTCGATGCTCTCGAAGAGTAGCGCAGTGCCTGGGTACGGCGAAGATGACAGGAGCAAACCCCTGCTCGTTGGCGTCGACATCGGTGGCACAAAGACAGCCGTCGTGCTGTCCGTTGAACCCCCGGATGCCCTCTGGCGTGCCGAATTTGCCACTCTTCCCGAGCACGGACCGCGGGGCGCCATCGACGAGATCATCGCGCTGATCCATCGCGGTCTCGCCGAAGCCTCCGGCCGAGCGACCTCTATCGGCGTCAGTTGCGGTGGTCCGCTCGATCGCGCCACAGGCATTATCCAGCGCCCGCCGAACCTCCCCACCTGGGACGACGTTCCTCTCAAGGCACTGCTTGAAGCTGAGTTCGGTGTGCCCTGCGCAGTCGAAAATGACGCCAACGCGGGGGCAGTAGCCGAGCACCAGTTCGGCGCTGGAAGAGGCTGCCGCCATATGGTCTTTCTCACCATGGGTACCGGCCTGGGTGCAGGCTTGATCCTCAATGGCGCCATCTACCACGGGGCGAGCGCCATGGCTGGCGAGATCGGTCATGTCCGCCTCACCGAACGCGGTCCTAGCGGCTATGGGAAGGAGGGTTCCGTAGAAGGCTGGGCGAGTGGTGGCGGCATGGCGCGCCATGCCGTGCAGACGGTCAGCAACGCGATAAAAGCCGGGCAGACCACGGGTCTCGCGGAAAAGCTCACCACCCTCACTGCCCGCGATATCGGTCTGGCTTTAGCTTCCGGCGACTCCGTCGCTGCGGGCATTGTTGCTCAGACCGGCAGGCGCCTGGGCGAAGCACTCGCCATCCTCATCGATCTGCTCAACCCTGAGCGCATTGTTATCGGCGGGCTTGCCCTGCGTTTCGGCGAGACGCTCCTTGCACCCGCTCGCGCGCAGATGCACCTCGAATCTCTCGCCGCATCCGCAGCCGCCTGCATCATCGTTCCCGCCGAGTTGGGCGAGAGCATCGGTGATGTGGCCGCGCTCTGTGTTGCCGCGAGCCTCCATGGCCGCGGGTAGCACGAGCATGCCATCGCCGCATTAGCGCTCCAGCCCCGTCTCGAACTATCCAGGGTCGCACCCTCTCGCCCTCGGCTGTGCGGTCACCAGCAGACACAGGCCGTTCCCGCAAATTCCAGGGCTCCAGAGAGATAAGAGATCGCAATCTCCGCGGAATCGTAAACAGCGCGAAGAAGGAGAGCAGTGCCGAAAAGTAGTTGATCTTGATCTGGAGTTCCCACAAAACCGCCCCCGCCAGTGCACTCTCTACTTCCGATGTGTTGCCCTGGTTTTCTCTTTGGCGCGCTTACGCCGCAGCAGCTCGCCGCATGATCCGCGAGCCACAAGTTCAACTTTCAGCGTCAGCGTCACGCTCTCCTCGCAGCCTGTTTCGAGTGCCTTGAAGAGCATCTCCGCCGCGCGCGTAGCAATGCTCACCACCGGCTGCCGTATCACGCTCACCGGCGGTTCGAGTGCATCCGCGAGTTCGAAATCGTCGTAGCCCAACAGCGCCACGGCCTCGGGCACACGAACTTCCATCTGCCGAAGAATCCGGTACACATTGGCTGTGATCGCATTTTTGATACAGAACACCGCGTCGATCGGTTCCTTCCCGCTCAGGTGCCGGTGTAGCGCCGCCTCTGCCGAGGCATAATTCTGCACGTCCAACTCCGCGAGGTACGGCAAGTTTGCTGCGCGCACCACGTCGCGATGCCCACGCACACGCTTCCGGCTGGTAAATAGCTTTGCATCCCCACCGATGCATAGGATGCGCTTGTAGCCCTGGGCCACCAGGTGCTCCGTCGCCGCCTTCGCGCCACCATAGTTATCGCTCAGGACTGTCGGCAGTGCATCTCCTGGAAATGGCCTGTCGAAACACACAACCGGGAATCCAGCGTGACGCAACGCATCGATCTCGGCAGCGTCCGAGGGTGCCAGGATTAGACCATCGATGCGTCGCTGGATCAGCGTGGTCACCTGTTCTCGCTCGCGCAAGGGTAGGTTGTCCGAGGTTGCCAGAAGCACCAGGCTTCCATGCGCCCGCGCCACCACTTCGATTGCCGCGGCAGCAGCAGAGAAGAACGGATCGGCGACGCTCGGCACGATCAGTCCGATCGTCTTCGTTCGGGCGCCCTTCAGGGTTCGCGCCGCTTGACTCGGATGGTAGCCCAGTTCTTCAATAGCGGACTGCACTGCGGCCATTGTCTTGCCACTGACGTTCTGCCCACCGTTGATCACGCGAGACACCGTAGCCGCGCCGACGCCGGCTAAACGGGCAACATCTATAAGAGCCGGTACGCTTCGACTTTTCGTGACCACGCCTCTCCCTTCTTACAAGAATGGTGCCGTGCGCAGCCACATGGCTTTGTCATGGCTGCCGGAGAACAAACATAACATGCACCCACGCAAGTTACTGTAGCCGGTTGACACCGCTCCAGGCTCTTCCATAAAGTCCAAACTACACGGGGTGGAATCGGTTCCACCTCCGCCGGCGACACACCCACCGCGCTCATAAAACAGGATCAGTTATGGACAAACTCAGCCGTCGGCAGCTAGGGAAAGGCATAGCAGGCACCCTTGCCCTCGGCGCCACTCGCAGCGGCTCAACTTTATCCGCGAAGATCCCGGTGCAGCGTGCAGCCGCTTGGCAGCTTGTGTCGCCGGGAATCTGGCGCACCACTGTCGGTTCCCCCGAAGCGCACACGCCTGTCCGCTCTCGTCTCATTCCCTCGGTAGCCGACCCTCTGGCCGAAGACAACACGGTCACACCTCCACTCTCACCGCCTGTCGCTGCTATCGATGCTCGTGGTGTCCACCTCACCTTGCCGCTTGCGGCCAATGAACTGATGTATGGCTTCGGCCTGCAGCTCATGTCTTTCCAGCAGCGCGGAAAAAAGCGCACGATACGCGTCAACGCCGATCCCAAGGGTGACTCCGGTGACTCCCACGCACCTGTGCCCTTTTACGTCACCACGCGCGGGTACGGCGTCTTCGTCGACACCTTTCGCCAGGCGCAGTTTCACTGCGGCGGAGCGCATCCGCGCCCGACCACATCCAGGCCCCCGGGCGAAGTCTCCGTCAACACTCCAGCACAGATGCGGGAGTTAGATCGACACGAAACCAGCAAAGTCCGCATAGAAGTTCCCCGCACCACCGGGGTCGACATCTACCTCTTCGCAGGGCCCTCTATGCTCGAAGCTGTCCGGCGTTACAACCTCTTCTCCGGTGGCGGCATAGAGCCCCCCGAGTGGGGCCTGGGCTTCTGGTACCGGCCGGAGATGCACCTGGACGCGAAAGCAGTGCTCGCCCTTGCCCGGAGCTTTCGCGAACGGAGGATACCGTGTGATGTGCTTGGCCTAGAGCCCGGCTGGCAGACGCACGCGTACTCCTGTACCTTCGCGTGGGAGCCCTCTCGCTTTCCCGATCCCGCCGGATTCGTCGCTGCCATGCGCGGGCTTGGCTACCGGGTCAACCTTTGGGAACACGCGTTTACGTATCCTTCCTCGCCCATCTTCACCCAGCTCGTGCCATATTCGGGCGACTACGCCGTCTGGGAGGGTCTCGTTCCCGACTTCGCCGCCGAACCCGCCCGCAACATCTTCGGAAACTATCACCGCGACGCTCTCGTTGACATCGGCATCTCCGGCTTCAAGCTCGACGAATGCGACAACTCCGACTTTACCGAAGGCTGGTCCTGGCCCGACTTCGCTCGATTTCCTTCAGGACTTGACGGCGAGCAAATGCACGGCGCCTTCGGTCTCAAGTACCAACACACCATTTTGCAGGCCTTTCGCCGGCGCAAACTGCCCACCCTTGGCCTGGTGCGTTCCAGCGGCTCCCTCGCCGCGCCCTATCCTTTTGTGCTTTACAGCGACCTTTACGATCATCGCCAGTTCATCCGTGGGCTCATTAACTCGGGCTTCAGCGGCCTGCTTTGGTGCCCGGAGGTTCGCGATGCAGCCAGCGAGGAAGAACTTCTACGTCGCCTGCAGACCGTCGTCTTTTCTCCACTCGCCATGGTAAATGCGTGGTACATCCGCAACCCGCCGTGGAAGCAGATTGATCGCGACCGCAACAACGCCGACGACTTCAGCTCGGGCTGGCAGACTCTCGAAGCCCGCTGTATCGAAATCCTGGGCTGGCGCATGTCGCTGGTTCCCTATCTCCGCGCCGCTTTCGCGCGCTATGCCGCAGACGGAACCCCGCCGTTCCGCGCTCCTATCCTCGACTTCCCGGATGACCCAGCACTGCGCACCTTGGATGACGAGTACATGGTCGGCGACCGGATCCTGATTGCTCCTCTCTTCGCCGGTGAACCCGGCCGAACGGTCGTCCTGCCTCCGGGAAGCTGGCACGACCTTTGGACAGGCGAGAGACTCACTGGTGGTCGGAGCCTTCACGTCGACCGGAGCTTTGACCGCATCCCGGCTTACGTCCGTGCCGGCTCCATCCTGCCGTGGGCCGAACCCGGTCTCTCCTGCGAAGACCCCGCCGCTCGCCGTCTCCACGTCCGCGTCTACGGTGACGGCTCTCTTGCCTGGCAGGGTCGCGGCCCCGAGCTCGAAGGCTTTACCTTGATGTGGGACGAGCGTCGCGGAAAGGGCATCCTGAAGGACGCCCACCCACACCAGAGAACGTACACAGTGATTGCTTGGGAGCCTATCGGCTAACCGTTGGCGCACTCGCTCAGCTTCTCAATGCCCACCTGCTGAGAGATCGCGACGTGAAAGCTTGGTGATCGTCTCGAAATGGGCGTTGATGCTGGAGAGCCCGGCACGCGAATTCACGAACGATAACGATCTCTACTCGCACCTGCCTCGGCCGAAAAGCGGAACGCGAGCAAGAGAGCAGAGTTGTTGATAGAAGGGATAGCAGTCGCCTGAAACCGTTCCGTACCGTCCACGGTAGTGGTGTCACATCGGTAGCCCTAAACCCTACATATCTGAGGTTTAGTGGCGGGGACGACGGGGCTCGAACCCGCGACCTCTGCCGTGACAGGGCAGCGCTCTAACCAACTGAGCTACGTCCCCAAGGTTGTTTTCAACAACGTTGGATGTGTGCCACGTAGATAGAGCGTTCAGCTTTCGCTCTCTTCTACTAAATCGCTGCTCTCTGGAGCCTACTTCGCGTCTCTGTTTACACCGACGGATGCAGGTTCGGCAAGGCAATGACTGATGTGAGTCTATCAGATAGTCGGCCTGGAGCAGATTGAATGAGTTGCTTTCAAAACGGTGGCGACAACAGGGTGCAGCCATGGCCGAGGGACGCACGCGCGGTGAAGAGGTAAGGCACGGCAAGTCGATCTGAGTGGGGGTCGCCCTTGGTGCCAATCAATGCACACCGCTCTACGCGGTCGAAAGCAGTTTGACCTCTGTGATCCGGTCAGCCTTCAGCTTTGCGTTTTGAGCCCGAGGACGACCGTTCAGTAGAATTGAGCTATGGATGACGCCGCTGCAGCTATGGTGGATGTACTCGTGATTGGGGCGGGGCCTACGGGTTTGGCGTGCGCGATTGAGGCGCAGCGGCGTGGACTGCGCGCGGTGCTGGTAGATAAGGGCTGCCTGTGCAACTCGCTATTCCACTATCCGGCGCACATGACGTTTTTCACAACGCCGGAGCTTCTTGAGATCGGCGACATGCCGTTTTCCAGCCCCAACCAGAAGCCCACTCGGAGCGAGGCGCTGGAGTATTACCGCAAGGTCGCTGAGCACTACGCCCTGAATGTGCGGCAGTATGAGACCGTCGAGTCGGTCAGTGGATCGGATGAGGATTTCACCGTATTCACGCGCGACCGGTTCGGGCGCGAGACGACGCATCGTGCACGCAAGCTGGTGGTAGCGACGGGCTACTACGATCTTCCGAACTATCTCGGCATTCGGGGTGAAGAGCTCAGCAAGGTCAGGCACTACTACGATGAGCCGCACCCTTTCTTTGGGCTTGACGTCGTGGTGATCGGCGGCAAGAACTCGGCGGCGATTGCGGCGCTGGAGCTTTGGCGGCATGGAGCGCGTGTGACCCTGGTGCATCGCGGGCCGGAGATGCATCGCCATGTGAAGTACTGGATCCTGCCGGACATCAACAACCGCATCAAGAACGGCGAGATCGCAGCTTACTTCAACAGCACAGTCGAAGAGATTACCGAGGACGAGGTGGTTCTCCTGACTCCGGGGGGGAGGTTCGTCTGCCGAATCAGTTTGTTTTTGCGTTGACGGGCTACCATCCGGACTTCGCCTTCATAGAAAGTCTGGGAGTGCGGCTGGACGCGGCGAATGATCGCTGCCCGGTGTGCGATCCACGGACGCTCGAGAGCAATGTGCCGGGGATTTACCTTGCCGGGGTGATCGTTGCGGGGGAGCGGACGAACGAGATCTTTATTGAGAATGGACGATTTCACGGCCGGCTGATTGCGGACCATTTAGCTGGGATGCAACCGGAGAGTGAGAGCTCGGAGCTGGTGGGCGCGGCGCATCATCCGCTGCGGAACGTGGAGTAGCCCCTCGCTCAGCCGATAACGCGGCGGAGAAAGCCGCGAACGCCGAGCCACGTGAGCAGGATGAGGAAGAAGAGGAGCATGCCCACGGTCAGGGCCTGTGGCATGTGCGGCAGGCCGGAGGTGAGGGCGGAGCGAAGGCCTTCGCTCATGTAGACGATGGGATTGATCAGCACGGCGATCTGGAGCCAGCGCATGTGACGAGAGCGCGGCCCAGGGATAGTAGACGCAGCCGAGGAATGTGATCGGCATGACGACGACGCCGAAGATGAGGCCGATCTGCTGCGGCTTGACGCTGGTGCCGATGGTGAGGCCGAGCGCGCCGGCGGTGAGGCTGGCGAGGACCAGCACGAGGATGAGAAAGGGCCAGCTGCTGACGTGTGCGACGACGGGGGTGGACGGGACGTAGTAGGCCAGCGGAAAGACGATGGCGGCGGCGATGATGCTCTGCAGGGCGGAGAAGCAGATCTTTTCGATGGCGACGGCGGCGACAGGCAGCGGGCACATGACGCGGTCGTCGATCTCGCGCGTGATGCCGAACTCCTGCGCGAGCGGGAGCGCGACGGCGGCGATGCCGGAGAACATGATGGCGACGGCCATGAGTCCGGGGAGGAGGACGGTGGAGAAGTTGATGCCGCCCGAGCCATGGCTGCGGTGGGGTTCATGGCGGCGCCGCCGCTCATGTGCGGCATGATGTAGGTGAAGACAAAGAGGAAGAGCAGCGGGTTCATGCAGACGCGGATGATGAAGGGGAGAAGCTCGCGGCGAAGAACGTAGAGGTCGCGCAGGAAGAGGCCGGCGAAGGCGCGGGCGTACTGGACGCGTGCGGCGAGGTGCAGGGTGCGGCGTCTGCGGTCGGGGCGTGATGGCGAGTCGGTTCGATCATGGATGATAGCTTTACTCGCGGAGGTCTCGGCCGGTGAGGCGGATGAAGACGGTCTCGAGGCTGGTCTCGGTGATGGTGAGGTCGCGCAGGCCGTAGCGGATTGGCGAGCGCGGACGATCTCGGCAAGCAGGCCGTCGGCGTTGTGGGCGAGGATGCGGATGCCCTTGGGAGTGGCCTCGACGCGAGGCGACGCCGCTGAGGTGCCTCCAGAGGCTGGACGAGCGCTGCGGCCGCTCGTAGCGTCGCGGAGGTCGAGCTCGTAGACCTTTTGCGCGCCGACGGAGCCTTTGAGCGCGGCGGGGGTGTCTTCGACCAGGATCCTGCCGTGGTCGATGATGGCGACGCGGTCGCAGAGCTCGTCGGCCTCCTCCATGTAGTGCGTGGTGAGGACGACGGTGATGCCCTCCTCGCGGAGGTGCGCGGACGGCCTCCCACATGGCGATGCGGCTCTGCGGGTCGAGGCCGGCGCAGGGCTCGTCGAGGAAGAGGACCTTGGGGCGGTGGGCGATGGCGCGGGCGATCTGGACGCGCTGGGCGAGGCCTCCGGAGAGCTGGGCTGGGTAGGCGCCGGCGCGCTCGGTGAGGTGGAACTGGTCGAGCAGCTGCTCGGTGCGTTGGCGGGCTTCTGCGCGGGAGAAGCCGAAGTAGAGGCAGTGGAAGTTGATGTTTTCGAAGATGGTGCAGGCGCGGTCGAGCGTGTTGTACTGGGGCACGACGCCGATGCGAGCGGCGGGCGAGTGGCGGGAGCGGCGACCACGTCGATGCCGGCGATGCGGACCCGGCCGGAGGTGGGCAGGGCGCGGGTGGTGCAGATGCTGATGGTGGTGGTCTTGCCGGCGCCGTTGGGTCCGAGCAGGCCGAAGAGCTCGCCCTCGCGCACGCTGAGATCGATGCCGTCGACGGCGACGACGCGCTGCTTGCCTTCATAGACCTTTTGCAGAGCTTCGATTTCTACGATCACAGGTGGGGGTCTCCGGGCGCGGCGTCGATAGGACGATTATAGGTGTGGCATGGAGAACCTCCGTGGATGCGGGCTGCTGCGGGAGCAGCGGCGTAGAATAGGGGCATGTCGCGTGGATGGGAGAGCAAGTCCGTGGAGCAACAGCAGGCGGAGGCTTCCGCTCCAAAGCCGGTGGCTGCGCAGAACAATTTGCAGGATGCGGAAGACAAGCGGCGACGGCAGGCGCTGGAGATGCAGCGGGAGCGTATTCTTTCGGAGCGGACGTCCAGTCCGCATCGGCGGTCGGCGCTAGAACTGGCGCTGGCGGACATGGAAGAGAAGCTGGCTGAGCTGGGGTGGACGATCCACCTGTAGCTACTTGTGACGGTGGAAGACGGTTGAGTTTGCCTGGTCGATGGTGGTCATCAGGATGGAGTGGATGTTGACGTGGGCTGGGCGGGTTGCGGCCCACACGATGGCATCGGCGACGTCTTCGGGACGTAGCGGCGTGATGTCCTGGTAGACCTTGGCGGCGCGTTCGTGATCGCCACGGAAGCGGACCTGGCTGAATTCGGTTTCGACCATGCCGGGGTCGATCGAGGTGACGCGCACGGGGGTGCCGATGAGGTCGATCTTGAGACCCTCGCTGATCGCTCGCTCGGCGGCTTTGGTGGCGCAGTAGACGGCTCCGTTGGCGTAGGTCTGGTGCCCGGCGGTGGATCCCAGGTTGATGACGTGGCCGCGACCGCGCTCGACCATGCCGGGAACGACGGCGCGGGTGACGTAGAGCAAGCCCTTGACGTTGGTGTCGATCATCTCCTCCCAGTTTTCCGGGTCGTCCTCGTAGAGTTTGGCGAGGCCGCGGCTCAGGCCGGCGTTGTTGACCAGGACGTCGATCCTCTTCCAGTCTTCGGGAAGAGACGCTATGGAGGTTTCGACGGCCGCACGATCGCGGACGTCGAGCGTGAAGGTGTGGACGGCGGTTGCGCCGGCCGCCTCCCCTTCCCTGCTGAGGGATTCCAGGCGGTCAGAGCGGCGGGCGCAGAGGAGCAGGCGCGCGCCTTCGGCGGCGAAGGCCAGGGCGGTAGCGCGGCCTATGCCGGAGCTTGCGCCGGTGATGAAGACGGTCTGGTTGCGTATGGGCGGCATGGGGTCTCACTGTTGAGTGTGGTTACGGACAGCCGACGGGTGAGGTACCTCCCCCCCGGGTACTTTTGCCTAAAGTCTCTGCTTTGACATAGATAGGCGCTAAGTTGGGCTGCAAAGTACTGCAAATACAGGGTTTATATCCAAAGTATTGTAAATAAAGGGGAAAGCTCCAGTGCAGGAACTTTCCCCTTTGCTGCTATTACCAGTTTAGCGGATTGAGCAGGTCATTGCGCCAACGTTGGCCATGTTCGCTTGAGAGCGACGGGAGATCAAACCTGCATCTTTCGCTCAGAATGACAGCCCTGGTCCTCTTGCGTCACTGCGGGTTGGGGGTTGGTGAGGCGTCGGGGTTGCTCTGGTGAACGCCAATGGCATCTCCGGAGACGACGAGCTGGACGCGGCGGTTCTGAGCACGACCCTGGGCAGTGCCGTTATCCGCGACGGGGTTATTTTTGCCGTAACCGGTGGCCGAGATGTTATCCATCGACACCCCTTGGGAGACGAGGAAGTCGCGAACCGCGTCCGCGCGGTTTTCGGAGAGCTTCTGGTTGTACTCGTCGCCACCGACCGAGTCTGTGTAGCCTTCGACCTGCAGCTTGAGGCCGGGGTAGGCCTGAAGTATCCCAGAGACCTTGGCGAGAGAAACCTTGGTGTCGTTCTTGAGGGTGTACTTGCCGGTGTCGAAGAGGACGTCCGACATATTCACAATCAGACCGCGGGCGGTCTCACTGGTGGCGAGAACGCTATTGAGCTGCGAGCGCAGCCGTTCGCGAACGGCATTGGCATCTTCGGCGCTCTTGTTCGCGGCTGCGGCGCGGGCTCGGGCGTCGGCTGCTTCTGCTTCGGCGCGGGCGCGTTCAGCGTCAGCCTGGGCCTTGGCGGCTGCCGCCTGCTGTGCGGCAAGCTCCGACTGCTGGGCCTGAAGTGCTGACTGCTGCGCCTGAAGCTGCGACTGCGCAGCCTGCTGCTGGGCGGCGCGCCGGGCGTCTTCTGCGTTCTGCTGGCGCTCTGCGGCCTGCTTGCGGAGGGTGACGATACGAGCATCTTCCGCGCGCTGGACGGCCTGGCGGGCAAAGGTGATCTCCATCTTGCGATCACCTTTTTTGTTGCTGTCGATATCGGAGGCGTTGCGCAGATCCTGCTTGGCCTGCTGCATGATGTCGGCCGCGTACTTGTCAGCACCGGTGTTCTGGGCGATGCGGATGGCGTTATAGGCCTGGTAGAGCTCCAGGGGAGACTTTTCGTCGCGGGTGATGGGATTGGGTATGGTCTTGGACCCGTCCGTCTCGGCATAAAGGCCGCGCGGCAGCAGCGAGTAGTGGGCGTTCACCTTTTCGAGCACACCCTGGGTCCTGTCCTCGAGGATGACGTTCTGGAGAACGACTACGTCCGACGGTTGGCTGACGGAGAAGTAGGGTTCGGCGGTGACGATCATGCCGAAGGACTGGAGCGAGGTGGTGACGGTGATATTGTTTTTATCGCCGGCGGGAAGGATCTCTCCGAGGTTGGAGGGGCGACCGTCCGGGGTGATGGCCCAGAGCACGTACGTCAGGTACTCCGGCCCGAAGCCGTTGGCGGGGGGCAGGCCCTTGAAGCGGGCGTCTATGGTGATGCCGCCGCGCTCGCTGGTGACCTTGGCCTCACCGCTGGCCATCGGGAGCAGCGTCGTTCCTTTGAAACCGATGCGGGTCGATCCACTGCGGTGGAGATAGTTCACGGCATCGAGATCGCGCTGGACGACCTTGACGCGGAAGAGATAGATGCCGTCCTTCTGAGTGGTGTCCTGCTGTGCCTGCTGGGGGGTGACGCCGGAGGTCGGGTTTGGCTCCTGTGCGGCTGACAGGGTGGCGCCAAGGGCAAAGAAACCAGAAAGAATGAGGGCTGGGGCAGCCTGAGTCAAAAGGCGCTTCATACGTTCCATTACACGTTCTCCTTGGCCCATGACGCCGACGCAAAGGTATCTCCTTTGGAACGAGCGGTCTGGGCTTGTATTATGCGATGCGGTGTGGGAGGGAAAGGTAGTCCAAAAAGCGCTATGGCGGCCCGGTTAGCGGTCCCGAAATGGGCCGTTCTGGGCTAGTGTCTCACGCGGGACCCATGTCCGGGGTTACGGACATGGGTTCATTGGTTCACGGGTTCTGGCTTACCGACCGCCCGTCAGGATCGGCAGAACGGCGCAAAGGGGATCTTCGCGCCGCTCAGAAGGACGAAGCCCTCCGAGTGCTGATGGATCGATTTCAGGCGGAGTGCTGGTGGGGGTTGGATTTGTGCACGAAGTGGTAGGGGGGCCACGGTCCGGAGAGCTGCATCCTGCACTCTTTCAGTTGCTGGGTGGCCGTCGAGTATTTGTTCTGGTATCGCTCTACCGTTTTGTTATCGATGAGGTGGGCGATATCGAGCAGCATCTTGCCTGAATCCATGCGTTTGCAGGTGATCTCTTCGGCCAGGGGGAGGAACATGCGGTGCATCTGGACGGAGAGGGCGCGGGCTTTGGACTGACGCTCGCGCTGACGGCTGGCACTGTCGCGGAGGCTGGAAAGGTACTGCTGGCCGACGCAGGTTTCGCGAGCGGCCTGGTCGCGGGCAAAGTTCCCGGGACAGGTATCGTCGACGAGCACCTTGAGGTGCATCTCGGCCTTGCCGCGGAGGCGTTCGACGTTGGCCTGGAAGTGCCTCTGGTTTGAGCGGACGGATCGCCGCAGGGCATCGTCATCCTGGAACGTGGTTCCGAAGCGGAAGGGCAGAACGGTAGAGTGCTGAAAACACTCGGCAATCACCCTTGCATGGTCTTTTGCGGCCTGCTGATCCATGCGCTGGGCGTCTTCGGGATTGTGTTCCGACACGATAACGGCCAGATCACTGGCCGGGAAGAGAAAGGTCTGGTTGCCGAAGAGTCCGGAGACTCCGGCGAGTGGGGTGGGCCGGCGGTGCCGGCAAAGATCAGGGAAAGCTTGCCGTTCAGCGATGCAATAGGCGTACCACGACATGTTTTCGACCTTCCGAAATAACTCGTGCGGGCACGGGGCCCTCCGAGGGATTGAATTCTTGAAAACCTTTGCGTTGTATCCCCCCTGAATTGCGGTAGAGCACGGCTGCTTCAAGGGCGAGACGGATACTATGCCCACGGAGAGACGATTGGCAATAAATTCTTTGCCTCTCGCAGTTCCGGGTGAGTTTGGCGGGAGAAAGCGATGTCTGAACGTCCAGCGGCTGGCGCTGTGATCGGGTCAAACCGTAACGAATTTGTTTCTGTACCGGAGGCCCGGGCTGGTAGGTTTGGAGGATGCTCAGACCAACTACTTTTCCCGCGACCTTGAGCTCGACCCGTCTTCTCTCCGTGGTTTTGCTCGTGGTTGTCCTGGCAGGCTCTGGCGTCCTGGCAGACGCTCAGGACAAACCGGCTCAGCCGGCCAACGCTCAGGATGTCCTCGTGTTTACGAACGGGGACCAGTTGACGGGAAAGTTCTTGAAGGCGGTGGGCGACACGATCACGTTCAAAAGCGAGATGGCCGGCGAACTCAATGTGCCGCTGGCTAAGATCAAAGAGCTGCGATCGGGCGGGCAGTTTGCGGTGCTGCGAAAAGACGTGCCTGCGGCAAAGGTTCGGGCGAAGACGGGAACGATCGAGATTACGGATGGGAAGCTCGCGGTGACACGGCCACCGGATCAGATAGAGACCGTACCTTCAGAGCAGCTGGCGTATGTCATTGACGAACCGAGCTATACCAGGGCTTTCGACAACAAAGGCAGCTTCCTCTCGGGGTGGAATGGATCGGTGACGGGCGGGGCGACGATCATTCGGGCGACGCAGAATGGCACGACGGTCTCGGCGAGCGCGGCGTTGGTGCGCGAGGTTCCGGGGGTGGCGTTTCTGCCGCCGCACAACCGCACGCTGTTCAACCTGGCCGAGGCCTATGGGAAGCTGACGACGCCGGTGATTCCGCAGACGACGCCACCCTCGCCGGATAGCGTGGTGAAGACCAATATCTTTCACACGGACGCGGAGTTTGACCGGTATTTTTCGCCGCGGCTGTACGCCCTGGCGGACACAGCGTTTGACCACAACTTCTCGCAGGGGTTGCAGCTGCAGCAGCTCTATGGAGCCGGCCTCGGGTACACGGCGATTAAACAGGTGCAGCAGCAGCTGGATCTGAAGGCTGAGGTGCATTACCAGAAGCAGAGGTTTATCGGGGATGTGGGGAATCAGAACCTGATCGGAGCTTTGTTTGGGGAGTCGTACCGGCGGAATCTGCCGTTGAAGCTGGTGTTTACCGAGTCTGGAACGGTGGACCCCGCGTTCAACAACACAGACGCGTATTCGGCACACTTTCAGGCGGCTTTAGCGATTCCGGCCTACAAGCGGCTGAGCTTTTCGGTGAGCGGATCGGATGATTACCTGCACAACCCACCGTTTGGGTATAGGAACAACAGCGTTCAGTTTGTGACGGGGATCACGTATTCGTTGCGCTAGCGCTTCCGGGATGCGTTGAGGATCTTGAGGACCGGGTCAGGGAGGTCCCCATCGGCGCTTGTGAGGAGAAGGGATAGCTGCCAGATCTGCGTGTCGGTGAGGGTATCAGCGTAGCCGGGCATTCCCCTGGCGGGTGCTCCGGTGGAGATCGCGGCGTACAGCTGGCCGGGGGCCTGGGAGGCGACTGTGTGCCGGCCTCCACGCCAGAACTGCTGCGCCCGGGGGGTAGCGGCTGCATCGGTTACGGGCGTGCCGTGGCAGCCGGCGCAGTGGGCGGCGTATTGGTGGGCACCGGCTTCGAAGACGTCTTCACTGGTACCGAAGGGGGCGGTTCTAGGCGGCAGCGCGACAGCGGAAGCTGGTGGCCGGGTGTGCGTGACCGCGGGCGCAGCTGGTTCGGGAAGCGGGGCCGCGGCTGGGTGCTGAGGGTTGAAGCGCAGGTAGTTGGGGTGCAGGTAGAGGTATGCGGCTCCCGCGGCCACACCGATGCCGAGGATGAAAGCGACAAGGAGCTTTCCAGCTCCTCCGCCGCTGCTTCGGCGAGCCGGACTCGGGCGTACGCTGCGCTTCTTTGCTGTCGACTTTGGGGTCCGGGGCATTTTGCTTTTGGGTCTCTTCTGCCGATCTGTGAGGTCAACTTCGAAGTCAAATTGGGGTGAGTCGCCCATGCCTGGCGCGGCGGTGTTCTAATGAGAGATGGCCCGCTGTGGATGTTTTGAAGTCTGAGACTCCACCTTAGCAAAGTGACGGGCGCCCAGGAGTGATTGTTGATGTTCGGTTTCCGGTTCTGTGGGTCGCGAGTGGTTGTGTTGCTGTTGATAGCTGGCGTTTTAGGGGCTGCGGTTGCGGAGGCACAGGGGCCTCGGCGCGGGCGGCGGGAGTCGACCGCTGCGCGCAAAGCCCGCGTCCTGCGAACGATTGAGGAGACGTACAGCCACCGGAATGAGATTTCGGGCGGCGGCGGGTATCTGAGGTTTCGTGCCGGCGAGCAGATCAAAAAGAACAATGAGGTCACGTTCTACCTCAACGACACCTACTACTTGAATCCGAAACTGGGTATTGTGGGGGATGTCCACGGGGGGTACGGGAACGCGAAGATCGGCAATACGATCTACAACATTCCGAACCCGCAGATCTCGGAGTACACGTTTACGGCTGGACCGAGCTACCGCTTTTACGCGAAGCAGAGGTATGCGGCAAGCGTGTTTGCGACGGGCGGCATTGCGTATGCGAATTTCAGCGGTGGATCAAAGGCGATTCCATCCACGCTGATCGGGATCTATGCCGATGGCTGGCGGCCCACGTTTACCGCGGGCGTGAACTTCGATTACAACTTCTACCAGAACCTGGCGGCGCGGTTCACGCCGACGTATATCGGCACGACCTTCACCGGTCCGCAGGGTGGGACGCTCCAGAACAATCTCGGGTTCAATGTCGGGGTGGTCTACCGGTTCGGGAAACAGAAGTAGGCGAGCTGGTTCCGGGCAAGCAGATTCTCCGCTTCGCGAAGGATGGCAGAACGAAACGGCAAAAGCAGCTGTGATTCCAGCAGCACGTTGCCTCAGCTATCCCCCGGACTTACCACTCCTTCGCAGGTGTATCAGGCGTCAGTGGCGTCGACGCCGCGGGGGCCTTCCAGCGCAGCACCGGCTTCCGCGCAGCCGTCGTCTCGTCCAGCCGCTGGAGCCGTGTCGTATGCGGAGCGGTCTGCACCAGCTCAGGATTCTCCTCGGCCTCGCGCGCGATCTGCTTCAGCGCATCGACCAGCAGATCGAGCTCTTCGCGGCTCTCGCTCTCCGTGGGCTCAATCATCATGGCGCCGGGGACGATCAGCGGGAAGCTCGTCGTGTACGCGTGGAAGCCGTAGTCGATCAGGCGCTTGCCCATGTCGCCGGTCTTGACGCCGTTCTTGGCCTGCAGCCTGTCCGAGAACACAACCTCGTGCAATGTTGGTGTCTTGAAGGGCAGATCAAAGGTGTCTGATAGTTTGGCCCGAAGGTAGTTGGCGTTGAGCACGGCATCTTCGGTCGTCTGGCGCAGCCCGTCCGGGCCGTTCGCCAGGATGTACGCCAGCGCGCGGACGAACATGCCGAAGTTGCCGTAGAACATCCGCACACGGCCGACGCTTTGCGGGCGGTTGTAGTCCAGCGTCAGCGAGCCGTCCGGCCTGGTTGCCAGAACCGGCGTCGGCAGGAACGGCTCAAGAATCTTCTTGCATGCGACCGGCCCCGATCCCGGGCCGCCGCCGCCGTGCGGCGTGGAGAAGGTCTTGTGCAGATTCAGGTGCATGACGTCGACTCCGAAGTCGCCCGGCCGCGTCTTGCCCACCAGCGCATTCATGTTGGCGCCATCCATGTACAGCAGCGCGCCCTTGGCGTGGAGGATGTCGGCGATCTTGTGGATCTCGCTCTCGAAGACGCCGATGGTCGAGGGGTTGGTCAGCATCAGCGCGGCGGTGTCTTCGTCGACCATGCGCTCGAGCTCGGCGAGATCGACCATGCCCTGCGCGTTCGACTTGAGGTTCGCAACCTGGTACCCGCAGACCGCCGCAGTCGCCGGGTTCGTCCCGTGCGCCGAGTCGGGAATGATGATCTTCTTGCGCGGATTGCCCTTGCCTCGATGGTAGGCGCGCACCAGCAGGATGCCGGTAAACTCGCCATGCGCGCCGGCCGCCGGCTGCAGCGTGATGGTGTCCATGCCGGTGATCTCGATCAGGGCGTCGGACAGAATCTTCATGATCTGCAAGCAGCCCTGCGAAAGCGACTCCGGGCTGATAGGGATGCGCCTCCGCAATGCCCTCAAGCCGCGACACCGCCTCGTTGACCGCGGCCGTTGTACTTCATCGTGCAGGAGCCCAGCGGATACATGCCCAGATCGATCGCGTAGTTCCAGGTCGAGAGCCGCGTGAAGTGCCGGATGATCTCGATCTCGCGAGAGCTCCGGCATGACGCCAAGATCCGTCCGGGCCTGCGTCGCCCAGCAGCGCGGCCGCGTCGATCGCCGGCACATCCAGCTCCGCCATGCGATAGGCCTTCTTGCCGGGCGAAGACTTCTCGAAGATCAGGTCTTCGTTCTGGTTGACGTGCGTCGTCGCCTTCTTCGGTGTGCCCTGAAACTTGTTCGTGCCTCTGGTGCTGGCTGCTTCGGCTTCCATCACGGGTTGCGCCATCTGCTGGGTGCTCCTTGTTCGTGCGTGTGTGTCTAAAACTCGATCTGGTCGGTTGCAGAGCCGGTCTCGGAAAAGGCTCCCGCCGTCCGGCAGATCCAGGTCCTCTTCCCGCAGGGAGAGCCCAATGACGACGCCGTTTGCAAGCTCAATCGTCAGGGCGTCGCCCTCTTCGAGCGCGCCTCCTCGACCTGCTCGCCGATCTGCGCGCACAGCGCGTTGCGGTACTCGGGCTCGCCATACGCCAGCGAGAACTCCGGCAGCAGAAGGTCCGGCCACGCGTAGCAGCGTCACAGCGGCTCGCCGAAGCGAAGCTGGAGGTAGTCCGAGCACAAACTCGACCGCGGTCAGCTCTTCGCCTTCGAACGCGGAGATATCCACGGCTAGCTGTTGACTCCGGCGGGGACCGAGACGGCAAGGGCTTCGGCGGCGGCATCGATCTCGCTCGCGTGGTCAGCTCGGTCGCGCACCAGAGGCTCGCGTTCGGCCGAGCTCCGGATACCACCGGCAGCGGCAGGCCGCCGATGATCTTGTGTCAAGCAGAGCGGCGTTCATCTCTTCGGCGTCGTCGGCAAGGTCGAGCACAAACTCATGGAACCGCGGGGCGCCCTCGAACAGCACCTTCGCGCCCGCGGATTTCGCAAGCTCGTCCTCTGGTAAACTTCGCCTTCGCAAGGTTATGCTCGGCCAGCTCGCGCAAGCCCTTCCTTGCCGTAGACCGTCAGGAAGATCGTCACCATCAGCGCCACCAGCGCCTGGTTGGTGCAGATGTTCGAGGTCGCCTTCTCGCGGCGGATGTGCTGCTCGCGGGTGGAGAGGGTCAGCACGAAGCCGCGCTTGCCGTCTTGTCCTTGGTCTCGCCGACCAGCCGGCCCGGCATCTGCCGCAGGAACTTTTCCTTGCACGCGATCACGCCGCAGTACGGTCCGCCGTAGCCGACCGCCACGCCAAAGCTCTGCGCCTCGAGCGACACGATATCCGCCTCAGCCGGCGGCCTCACGATGCCCAGCGAAACAGCCTCGGCGATCGACACAATCAGCAGCGCGCCCTTCTTATGCGCAATCTCGGCGATGGCCGCCACATCCTCAATGGTCCCGAAGAAGTTCGGCGACTGGATCAGCACGCACGCCGTGTCGTCTGTGATCGCGGCATCGAGCGCGGCCAGATCGACGCGGCCGTTCGACCCATAGCCGACTTCGGTCGTCGGAATCTCCTGGTGCTGCGCGTAGGTGTGCGATCACCTCGCGATACTCCGGATGCACCGTCCGCGCGATCACGGCTGCATCGCGGCCGGTCACGCGAACAGCCATCATGATCGCCTCGGCCGCGCCGGTCGACCCGTCATACATCGACGCGTTCGCGATCTCCATGCCGGTCAGCTCGCAGATCATCGTCTGGAACTCGAACATCGCCTGCAGGGTGCCCTGCGCGATCTCCGGCTGGTAGGGCGTGTAGCTGGTCAGGAACTCGCCGCGCTGGACCAGCGCGTCGATGATAACGGGC
Organism: uncultured Acidobacteriaceae bacterium; assembly: GCA_963778445.1. Taxonomy (GTDB): domain Bacteria; phylum Acidobacteriota; class Terriglobia; order Terriglobales; family Acidobacteriaceae; genus Edaphobacter. The sequence goes on from CAVZUG010000003.1 coordinate 575,290, forward strand.
TGGTAGTGGCGGTACACGCCCGCGCCAAGGAAGCAGGAGTAGCCGCTGGCATTCTGCGCTGGCAAGGTCCGCGAAAGCGGTCCAGAATCTCAGACTCGGCGTGCTGCCGCGGAACGCAGAGGTCGCGCTTCAGCTGGTACTCCTCCGGAATGGTCGAGAACAGATCGTCGATGGACGCCACGCCGATGTCGGCGAGCATGTCGTCGCGATCCTGCGGGGACTTCGGGAGATAGCGCATGGGGCTTAGTGTCCGGTCTCTTCGGCTGATGAACTTGTCGTAGTCGGCTGCGGAGAGCAGGCTCTCGGATTCGAGCGCGTCGGTGAGCTCAACCTTCAGCATCCAGGTGTTATTCGCGTCGGCGTTGATCCTCTCGGGAGCGTAGTTCAGATCCTCGTTCACCTCGGTCACGGTGCCGGAGACGGGCGAATACAGGTCGCTCACCGCCTTCACCGACTCCACCGAGCCGAAGGTGTGACCCGCCTGGATCTGTGTCGCCAACCTTGGGAAGATCGACAAAGACGATGTCGCCAAGCGAGTTCTGCGCGTAGTCGGTGATGCCTACGGTGCCGATGGTGCCGTCGACCTCGATCCACTCGTGTTCTTTCGTGTATTTGTACTTTTCCGGGTAGGCCATGCGTAGTCGAGTCCTTATCGTGAATTGTAGAGGATGGCGTACATGAATCCTGGTTCTGTTCTGCGTCTCCGAACACCATCGATTGCAGGTCAGGCCGTCTTCTTCGGCCGTTTGTAGAAAGGCGTCGGCACCACCTTGGCCTTGACCATCTGACCGCGAATCTCCACCGCCAGCTCCGTGTCGAGCGCAGCGTTTCCGACCGGCACATAGGCCAGGGCGATATTCTTCTTCAGAAACGGCGCCGGCGATCCGCTGGTGATCTCGCCGATGCGCGTGCCGTCGGGCAGGCAGACCGGATAGCCATCGCGTCCGATGCCGCGCTCCACCATCTCCAGGCCGACCAGCTTGCGGTCGGGGCCGCCGCCCTGTTCGATCTCGTGAAGGGCGTCGCGGCCGACGAACGAAGGCTTATCGAGCTTGGCATAGCGGCCGAGGTTGGCCTCAAAGACGTTGATCGTATCCGAGATCTCGTGCCCATAAAGCGCCATCGCCGCTTCGAGCCGCAGCGTATTCCGCGCACCCAGGCCGCAGGGCAGGATGCCGAACTCCTTGCCTGCCTCCAGCACCTCGTTCCAGACCCGCGTCGCTGGTGGGCTCGTCGGACGGGATGTAGATCTCGAAGCCGTCCTCGCCGGTGTAGCCCGTCCGGGCGATCATCACGTTGTGCAGACCGCAGACCTGCCCCCAGGTGAACCAGTAGTTCTTGATCGTGCTCAGGTCCGTGCCGCGTCAGCTTCTGCAGCGTCTCCTGGGCGCGCGGGCCCTGGATCGCAAGCTGCGTGTAGTAATCACTGAAGTCGTTGACATGGACGCGACGGCATGGAGCCGATCGTCTGGCGCACCCACTGGATGTCTTTCTCGCGAGTGCCGGCGTTGATGACGATCAGGTAGTCGTTCTCGCCCAGCTTGTGGACCACCACGTCGTCCACAAACGTGCCGTTCGGGTAGAGCATCGCCGAGTAGTGCGCCTGCCCGACCTGCAGCTTGCACGCGTCGTTCATGCAGAGCTGCTGGACGGCGGCGAGCGAGCCCGGCCCGCGGAGCTGAATGTCGCCCATATGCGAGACGTCGAAGACGCCCACGGCGGTGCGCACGGCCATGTGTTCGGCGATCAGGCCGGAGTATTCGACAGGCATATCCCAGCCGCCGAAGTCGACCATCTTGGCCTTTGCCGAACGGTGGGTTGCGTTCAGCGCCGTCTTGCGCAGCGTAGTTTGCGTTGCGGAGCTTGCGACTTCCTGGGCCATACGAGTTCCTCTTCCTCTGTGCTGAGCGTCCGGAAATGGCGCATCGCAACCATCAACGATAGCACCGGAGGTGGACTAGAGCGGCTACCGCGGAGTGGCTGCCAGAAGCTCGTCCACGCGTCGCTTCAACTCCTGGTAGCTGCCATCGGTGGGGGCGCCCTGGATCTGCGCCTTCACCAGGCCGTGCGTGTCCACAAGGACAACATAGGCGTCGTCCGGTTTGCTGTAATGCACGAGCGAACGCCAGCGCTGCTCGCCCGTGGTTAGCGGAGCGAAGTGCGGCTGGGACCGCGCTGACACCTGCGACTTGATCGACCGCAGGACCGCCCCGCGCAGGACGCGAGGCACTGACTCCAGAATCGGCATCTCGAAGTACAGAACATCCGGCGAGTAAAAGTAGTCGGTGGGCAGCCGCCGTCCCCACTGCGTCGCCTGCGCGCGGGCACCCTTGCTGAAGCCCAGCACCAGAATCGCAATTTTGCCCTGCAGCATCTCCGGCAGGTCTACCCGGTCGCCCGAAAAGCTGAGGGTATGTACCTCCGGGATGCGCTCTGCCGGCGCAGCCTCCGCAGTTGCAAAACGGGTGCCGGAGACGGCCACGAGAAGAACGAGAGCCAAAGCATAGGGACGGAAAGATATCAACGGCGACGCTCCCTGCGGTTGGCTCGAACAAAGCTGCTGATGCAAAAGTACCCGAACAGGAGCGCGACCCCGGCAGCCAGTGCGAGGTGTGTCTGGCCATCGACGTTGGTCGCACCGCGATGGAAGTCGCCGCGCAGCTTCCATGCGCCCACGGCAGCGGACAACGCGAATAGACCGAAGAAGACGCCCGTAAGCTCCAGCCAGAGGACGCCCGAGAGCCGGGCGAACGGTCCCCAGACCGCCTCACCGAAACGGCGTGTGCCTCTGGCGAGACCGCGCGTGGTTCCGCGTACCTCCTTCGCGGCTCGCGCAGCCTTGCCGCCGCAATTAGCGACCGGAGCGGCGGCTGATGCAGGGGCGGAACGGGGCTGCGGCCTTCCGTTTGAGACAGCCGTTGGGCGCGCAGACGGGCTCGGCGCCGTAGCCGCATCGGCTGCCGTCACCAGCGTCTTCGCAGCAAGCCGGGCGCCGGTGCCGAGAGCGCGGCCAAATCGTACGGAATCCATGGCGCAAGTGTATCGGTTATCCGTGAGCCCGCAAAAAATCCCGACGGCCCGAACGCATCTCCTGTGCGCCGCATCCAAGCAACATCGAGCGGATTTCAATTCCCTCGGGAGGGGTCTAGGACGATGAAAAGTTTTCTGTGGTTAGTTGGTGGGGTCTGTGCGGCAGCTGCAGGATTTCTGGTCTGGGGATCGAAACGGCGGCAGCCCGTGGATGAACTTGCACACCGTCTCGAAGAAGCCTGGGCCGATCACCACACCGTTGTATAAACGTATATCCAAAGGCTCACCGGAATCATTGCGGCCTGATTCCAGCCAGCGTATCCTTGAATCAGCTTAGGAAGCGCGCAATGCCGTTCCCGGCGGCTAACCAGCCTGGAATACCCGATGCGTGTCGACTCGTTCCTCAGAGGGCAGCCGGAGGTGGCATTGAACCAGCAGGTAAAGAAACTCATCCAGAAGTTAGGCGAAGCGATCCATGAGTCGGTATCGGAGAGCGAAGATATCGCCGGCGTGGTGAAAAATATTCGCGAGCAGGGCTTCGATGTCCTGCTGATGCTGGAAGCGACTATCGGACTGAACGAGGTAGAAGCGGACGAAGAGGCTGAGACCGTGGAGGAGACGGACCGGATAGAAGGCCCGTTTACCAACAACGATCTGAGCTTTTTGAAATCGCTTCGTATCAGCGTCAGTGAAGAGTCTGCAAACGACTAGGTCCCGGTTGGCGGGGACTGATCGGCGAGCGAGCTTCCCGGCTCTAAGACATTACAGAGAACGCGTGCCCTCCGGCACGCGTTTTCTGCATTCCGCCGACACAGAATCCTGCATCCGAAGCAAATGTCTCGTCTCGTGGGTTATGGTGTAAGGCGCAGTACCTAGAGGTAGCTGGACATGAGAGATACACTTGGCGTTCTGCTTGCCGGTGGCGCCGGCGAACGGCTCTTTCCCCTCACCCGCGATCGCGCCAAGCCCGCCGTTCCTTTCGCCGGGCAGTACCGCATCATCGACATCACGCTCTCCAACTGCATCAACTCCGATCTGCGCCACGTCTACATCCTCACGCAGTACAAGGCGCTCTCGCTGAACCGCCACATCCGCGAGGGCTGGGGACCGGTCGTCGCGAACGAGCTCGGCGAGTTCATCGAGATCCTGCCGCCCATGCAGCGCGTCTCGCAAGACCTGGTACCAGGGCACCGCCGACGCCGTCTACCAGAACATCTACTCGATCGGCGCCGAAGAGCCGCAAGCACGTCCTCATCCTCTCCGGCGACCACATCTACAAGATGAACTACGCGCTGATGCTGCAGCAGCACTGCGACTCCGGCGCCGACGTCACCATCGCCACGCTGCCCATCCATCCCGACGAGGTCTCGCGCTTCGGCGTGGTCGAGGTCGGCACGCAACGGCGAGGTCACCGGCTTCGTCGAGAAGCCGCAAGGAGACCGACATCCGCTCGCCGTTCAACCCCGACATGGTCGACGCCTCGATGGGCATCTACCTCTTCAACACCGACGTCCTGCTGCCCGAGCTGATGAAGGACGCCGAAGACCCCGACTCCAAGCACGACTTCGGCCACAACATCCTGCCCAACCTGCTCGGCCGCTACAAGGTGCATGGCCTACAACTTCGTCGACGAGAACAAGCAGCAGCGCGCTCTACTGGCGCGACGTCGGCACGCTCGAGGCCTACTACGAGGCCAACATGGACGTCGCCGGCGTCTCGCCGACCTTCAACCTCTACGACAAGTCCTGGCCCATGCGCACGCGCCCCTACCAGTACCCGCCGGCCAAGTTCGTCTTCGGCGAGCCCGGCCGCACCGGCATGGCCATCAACTCCATCGTCTGCGCCGGCTCGCATCGTCTCCGGCTCGGTGATGCGCAACTCCGTGCTCTCGCAGGATGTGCGCGTCAACTCCTATGCCGACGTGGACTCGATCGATCATCTTCTCGCACGTCAACATCGGCCGCCACTGCCGCATCCGCCACGCCATCATCGACCGCGACGTCCACATCCCGGACGGCACCGTCATCGGCTACGACCCCAACGAAGACAAGAAGAACTACTTCGTCTCCGCAAGCGGCCTGACGGTCGTCACCCGCGACTACTCGGTCTACGAAAACCCCGTGTCAGCCGGAGTTCATGCAGAACACGTTCTAGGATCCGGATGATAACGTCGACAGAGTGACGGTCCGCGAGTCTGCTGAGCCCGCTCTACTTTGCCGAAGCGGTAGACAATACCCGCCGAGATCGCGAAGAACTCCCGCGTCTCGGTCCCGAAGTGCTCCAGAATCAGATCCGGCTGGAGCCGGACGGCAATGTTCTTCGAGTAGTTGAAGTCGAGGCTGTCGCCCAGTGCCGCCATGGGCTTGGTGCGGTTGGTATACAGCCCGATGTGCGAGGCGGTAAGCGGCGGCGCGATGCCGTGATACGAGGTCGTCGCGGAATCGAATTACCCGTGCGCCACACCCAGCAGCGCGTGGTAGATCGATTGCGGCGAACCGGCCCTTCGGCCCGCGGTACTGCGCGCCCACGCAGGCCGATGTTTTGTAAGACCAGCGACGCGGTTGTAGTTAGGATTCGGCAAATACCGGCGTCGTTCCCCCTCAAGCGGTAGTCGGCGGCAACGCCGAGCCGGTTGCGTCAGCCAGTAGGTCCCCAGAACCTCGGCGCCGCCGAGGTTCATGCGCTTCGGCAGGTTCTGTCCCGCCTGGAAGTTCATGAAGTTGATGCCGCCGTAGACCTCATAGCGGTTATCGTAGGTCGCCGAGCTGCAGCGGGCCAAGCTTGCCTCTGCGCCATCGCTGGCACGCACCGGCAAAGCAGCGCTGAGCGGCATCCGCAGAACGCGCAGCCTGTCGCAAGCCCCATGACCGGAGATGCGAACCGCTCCACATCGCTCTGCTTGCAAACATCATCATCACAAATCTCTTCTTCCTTCCCGGCGGAGCCGCCGTAATCGCGTGCCCGCATCAGCCGCATCATCCAAGATATAACGTCTCACTCGCATCTGCCCCGCTCCGGCGAGCGTATCTGTCGACGGCAGGGCTGCCTGTGCGACAATGATACGCAGCTACGCAGCAGTTATGCGCTTGCGGAGAGCAGGGAGAAACAGTATGGGTGAACTATTTACACCGACGCATCTGATTGTCATTGCGGTCATCGTGATGGTGCTTGTTTGGCGGCAAGAAGCTGCCGGAACTCGGCAAAGGGCTGGGCGAAGGTCTGCGTGGCTTCAAGGACGGAATGAAGGGCGTTACCGATGAGATCAACAAGCCGGGCGAGACCGCGCACACGGTCACGCCCACCCGAAGACCGAAGAGAACATCATCAAGTAGCGCTGCCACATGTCTGCGGACGCGCTTCCGGCGACGTGCAGAATGCGAGTGCGTAGCTCACCGGACAGTTCCACGAGGTCACTTCTTCCCCCATGAAGATTCGAAATCTCCCTACCTCGTCAAGCCGCACACCATGTCACGTCTCTCGCACTGCCACCACAGACGACCACGGCGGCTTACAAACACGAAAAGCGGCCGCGCCGGTGCTGGTCAAGCACCGCGAGCAGCTCGATACAGCTGCAGGAGGTCTTCTACGCCAGCCAGCAGAAGGCCCTGCTGATCGTGCTGCAGGGCATGGACACCGCCGGCAAAGACGGCACCATCCGCCACATCTTCTCCGGCATCAACCCCCAGGGCTGCGACGTCACCGCCTTCAAGGTTCCCACCCCGCTCGAAGCCCGGCACGACTTCCTCTGGCGCGTCCATAACGCCGTCCCGCCGCGGGGCATGATCGGCATCTTCAACCGCTCGCACTACGAGGACGTGCTGTCCCCGCGGGTGCACAAGCTCATCTCCGACAAGGTCGCGCGCAGCGGCTCGACGAGATCAACGAGCTTCGAGCAGCATGCTCGCCGACAACGGCGTCCTCATCCTCAAGTTCTTCCTGCACATCTCGCACGAGGAGCAGACCAGCGGCTGCAAGTCCCGCATCGACGACCCGGACAAGCACTGGAAGCTCTCCGAAGCTGACTTCCAGGAGCGCAAGTTCTGGCCCGCACTACGAGGAGGCGTACGAGGACCTGCTCGACGCAGACCAGCCGCAAACACGCTCCCTGGTTCGTCATTCCCGCCGACCACAAGTGGTATCGCAACCTCGCCATCTCGACGATCGTGATCGACACCATGAGAAGCTTGAAGCTCTGCTACCCGAAGGCCACCATCGACGTGAGCAAACTGAAGATTTGAGCAGCTTACTTATCTCTCGCGCGCGGCGAAGGCGGCGACACTCGTATCCAACCCCAGGCAAGCTCCACCCGACCATTTCTCTGCCGCCATTTTTGAGGAGCGCAGCGACCAAGAATTCCGCGACCTAAGACATCAACCTTTACGGTCCGTTTCTTTCAGCCACAGCCTCGAAAGAGGCTCCCACACCTTGGCAACCGGAGCCACCAATTCCTCCATCGCAAACCCGTGAGCGATTGTTGAGGAAAAGGCATCCGATCTCGCACACTGACCTTACCGCACCACCTCCATCACCACCTCGATATCCAGGTGCCGCGTACTCCCCGGAACATCGAGCGATCCCAGCATCACCGGTTTGCCCGCCGTCAGCAGCGCCGTATTCTGCAGATTCGCCTGCCGGATCACAGGTTGACGCACATCTGAATTCGTCGATTCTGCAACGCTCGACTGCTCGACCTTCGTATACACCTGAACGCCGTTTGCGAAGTCTTGGGTGCGCGCAGCGATATTTAATCCGACGTCCACGTAGGTAAACTGCGTTTGGACCGCCGAGGATGGCATGCTGTAGTTCCCTGTCGCAATCGGCACCTTGCTGCCCATCTTGATCTCCGCGGTGCCGGTGTCAGGATTGACAGTCATCGCAAAGTGCTGCACCCCCAGACGCTTCGCCCCGTCCGTCTCCGTGATCGTGTACAACAGGCGGTACGTCTTGGGGGACCTCTTCGCTTCATCCGTGCTCGCCTTCTCCGCCGATCCCGATGCCTGCGCCCGGCCTATTCCGTTGCTTGCCAATAGAAGCACCGTCGCTGCCAGAACTGCTCTTGCTGCTCTCATCTCTGCTCTCCTCGTGATTTAATCCATCTCATTCGTGATCGGCCTTCGCAGCCTGCCCGACGAATCTGTCAAAATTAGCCGCATCATCAGCATCCCGCTTCGCCCGCGCAACCGGGTCCAGCATCGCGATCTCCTCCGGGCTGCCCGTACGCGCTACCACCAGCAGCGCCTTTTCCTGGGCAGACAAGGGCGCGACCGGCGCTGGAAAGCTCTCAGCCCTCCTGCCTGCACCCCTCAGGTTTGCATGTCTTTCTCGCATCGCCGCTCGTCCCGGCTGCGGTCTCACTCGAGCAACAGACCTCACGGGCAAGGCAGTCAGAGCGATCTCGTGTGCGACCCCTCCGGGAGCCTGGCCGGCCTCTGCTCGGATCGGAGCGCTGCTGCGGACAGTATGGATAGCCTCACGTTTGTCCGGCAGATTGAGCCGCACGGCAAGGAACACGGCCGCCAAAGCGGCCATCACACACATTGCGGCAAGAGGTCTGCGCCGCAAACCCGAGACGCCCCCCGTGCCATTGCGCGAAAACCCCTGTGTCAGCCAGAATCGTGAGCTCGTTCTTTCACCCGCGACCGCACGCGCCTCCATCGCAGCCGCGATACGCCGCTCCATGCCGACAGGCATCTCCGCCGACCGCAGCCCCATCAACACTTGCTCAATCGCCTCATCTTCGTCCCGAATCACGCGCCGCCTCCCTTGTCTACCCGCTCCCGCAGCCGCTTGCGCGCGCGAAACAGCAAGGCACGCACCGCGGACTCGCTCCGTCCCAGCACCCTCGCCAACTCCGCCATATCCAGCTCTTCGGTACTCCAGAGCAGCAGCGCCTGCCGCTCGTTCCTCGGCAGCCGCTCGATCTCGCGCAGCACCGCCGTCATCTGCCGCGCTTCGCCGATGGCTTCGTCCGCCGGCACATCCCGCGCCACCAGCCCTTGCGCAAACTCCGCATCCATCTGTTCCGGCCGCAGTCTCCGCCTGCGGTCGAGCGCAAGGTTCCAGGCAATCCGCACCAGCCACACCCGCATCGCCCGCACTGCGAGGAGATCCGCCCGATGCTCCAGCACGCGGACAAAGACGTCCTGCACCACGTCTTCAGCCTCCGTACGGCTGCGTAAAACGGAATGCGCCACGCGGAACAGAACCGCCGAATGCGTCTCCACCAGAGCCGTGAGATCGATCTCCGATCTCGCATCCTCCCTGGACGAAAACATCACACCGCATTCCCCGATCGACGTCACAAAAGGTTCCTTCTACTCAGCAAGACGGTTTGGCTCGGTATCCGCTCGACATTCTTTTCACGCAAGCGCATCGGAGATCCACGCCCCATATTCGCTTGTCCGGCTAAAAAGCATTTGAGGTGTCACTGTTGGGGTAGCGGTCGACCGATGACGCATGGAGTCGAACTCGCCTTGAACCAGAATCTCGCCGGTATCGAAAGACGCAGTCGCGAGGGAACGTTCTCTCTCGACTCAATCAGCTTGATTCTTCATCTGCCGGTCTTTGAACCGTGCTGCCCGTTGTGGGAGCACAAGCCCCGTCGGAGGGAACCCATTGCGCATCAACGAGATAGCCCTGGCGTAAAAGCTCCTCGCGCAAGCTAGAGTTAAGTAGAGACCACCTCCACTGTCCCAGAAGGTTGGGGCCTCATCGCAGTGTGGCTCAGCAACAGCTGAGTAGCGATCTAGGGGGCTAACTTCTTTGCTATGTGGATGTTGACGCTAAGCCTAGCCTGCTCAATAGTTTAGCATGTACCCCCACGCTAAACTACTGCAAGCAGAGACTTTAGGCAGAAGTACCCCGGGGGGGCCCTACTCAGCCTTTACTGAGACATACCTGTCTGTCGACTCCCACCTCACATGAAGTTCGGTGGAGTCGCCCTTGGTGTTCTCAAAGCTGATCGACATCGTCTCCTGCGGCTTGGCGAGCGGGTTGGCAACCATCGGCGTACGCCCAAGATCCATCGCCTGGTTGTAAACCGTGCCCCACTGGCCCGTCTGCTTGTTGATGATCAGCATCCACGTATCCTCAGCCGGCAGCGTGTAAAGCGTGTAGTCCCGGCCGGCACCGTCAGCGTGCCGATCTTCAGGTTCGTGTCCGTCACCAGAGTCGTCGCAGGATTGGCGCCCGTCCGCCACACCTTCCCGTACGGCACCACCTCACCGACGATCTTCCGCCCGCGCATCGAGGGCGCGTTGTAACGAATCACAATCTTCTTGCCCGCAAGGAGACCTCCGCCGTCTCCGCAGGACTGGCCAGCGGCTTCTTCGCCGGGGCCGCAGAGTCGGACTTCATCTCGCCCGTCGGCTCCTGGTGAGCCGTTTGCGCCGGAACCATCTGCGCTAGACAGGATGCGCCCAACAGCGCGGTGAACGTAAACGATGCGAGCGAACGAAAGGACATGGAAGCGCCTCGAGAGCGGAATGTGAGCGGCATAGGCCGCGCACTCCGATGCTCCCCCAGCAAGCCCTCCCTGTCAATCGCCGGCTGCCCCGTGCTAACCTTAACCCCACGCGCCCGTAGCTCAGCTGGATAGAGCGGCAGCCTCCGAAGCTGTAGGTCAGAAGTTCGAATCTTCTCGGGCGCACCATCTCTCCCACCCGCAATCCGCTTCGCCTTCACCGCTGGAACGGCGCCGCACCGCCGGCGACTACGCCCCGCCCCGGCGCAGCTCTTTCGTCTTCAGGACAATCAGGTACTCATAAAAGGACTGCAGCGTGGCGTAGATCACACCGGCGCTCCCATCCAGCAGCGCCCCCCGCACAAACATCATGTACATCCACTTGATCAGCGGCCGCCCTGGCAGCCGATAAAAGATTGCCTTCTGATGCAGCCTCCGCTCCAGAAAGTCCTTCGACATCAGTGCAGTGCGCAGGGACGGCTGGTTGAATCCCTTCTGCCCAAAGATCAGCTCCGCTTCCATCGAGGAGTAAACATCATGCTTCCGCACCCAGTGCCCTATGCCTTTCGAAAAGGGAAAATGATCCAGAGGCGCTCGCAGTGCTCGGACCACACCCCTCACCTGCAGTACCTCATTGATCGCCCGCGTATAGCTCGCCCGTTCCGGCCGTACCAGACGCAGGTAGAAGGGAGAGATCTGTGCATGCTTGAGCCATCGCCCGAACAGAAAATCCCGACGCCGCACCGTGTACCCACCCGCCGGCCAGGTGCGGCTGCAACCACCCGCATCATCTCCTCGCGAGTTCCGGCGTAGGCTCGCTCATCTGCGTCAAGAAGAAACAGCCAGGGATGCCGGAACCGGATATCACGAAGTGCCGCATTTCGATGCGTCGCATAGTCATCAAAGATGCGCTGGTGGACTGCCGCTCCGCCCTGGTGCGCCAATTCGCACGGTGCCATCATCACTGAAGGAGTCGAAGACATGAACGTCGTCCGACCACGCAACCGAAGAGAAGCAGCCTGGCAGATCATTGCTGCTCGTTGCGCGTCAGGATCAGAACCGAGATCAACCGAACGCCCTCCGGTATCCTAACCCACTCGCGAAGTCGCAGATGCCCAAACGGCCTCCTCAAGGAGGCCTCCTGGGAGTCAACCTAGCCCATCTGCTGCAGAGCCTTTTGCGCATCCTTACCTGGCTCCGAGTCGGGTGCAAGCGTCGCCGCCTTTTTCAGATGGATCAATGCATTGGCGGGTCGGACATCTTGCTGTACGTCATCCCAAGGTGGTACTGAATCGCCGGGTCGTCCGGGGCCGTCTTCAGCCTCCTCCAAAAGGTCGCGCGCCGAAGCATAAGTGCCCTTGGTGTAGTACACCCAGGCAAGCGTATCCGCCGTACTCGGTGAGTTCGGCAGAGCTCTGCGGCGGACTGCGCATAGTAGAGCGCAACATCCGTGTTCTGCCCGCCTTCGACCATCAGGTAAGCGAGATTGTTGGCTGCAATCGGCTGGTCCGGTTCGATCTGCAAGGCTTTTTTATAGTACTCCATGGCCTTGTCCTTCGCTCCTGTGCCTTGCTGCAAGGATCCGAGCACCGCGTAGGCCGGGCATCGGTGGGATGAGTCTTCAGCCACCGCTGCCAACCATCGATCGCCTTATTCGCATCTCCATGAGCAAGTTGCGCGCGGGAGTAAGCCATCACAGCCGCCTCGTCGGCAGGGTTCACCTGCATCGCTTTTTGCGCAGCGTCCAGAGAAGCGTTCGCGTCGCCGTCACGCAGTGCAACTCCGACAGCTGAACATACATCTGGCCGTTCTTCGGAGACTTTGCAATCTGGGCCTGAACGCGGGACGATGGCCTTCTGTGGCTGCTTGTCACGTAGATCCATCGTGACCAGCCCCGAGCGCGTGATCGGAGTTCGGGTTATAGGTAAGCGCCTGCTCCAGCAGTGGCTTGGCCTCCCCGTACTTCTTCTGAGCCATCCGAAGCTGGCCCAGCTCCATGTAGGCGCCGCGTTCTTCGGATCGAGCTTGAGTGCCTGGTGGAAGTCAGCGTCTGCCTTATCATTTTGCTGCTGTGAAGCCTCCGACATTCCTCGCCAGAGATACCCGACAGCGCTTTGCGGGGCAATAGCGATTGCTTTCTCAGCGACCTGGCCAAGCAGCTTGGGTCCTGCCGCCGCATTGCTGTCTGAGCCAGGCCGTCCGCTGCCTCTAGATTCGACGGATTGAGCTTAAGTGCATCGGTGAAGCTCTGCTGAGCGGTATTCAGATCGCCCTTGACAAGGGCTGCCCGTCCCAGCCAGAGCCTCACCGGGGCATTATCCGGGCTGTTCTTCTCCGCCTTCTGCAGAACATCGAACGCTTCATTCGTCTTGCCGTCGTTGAGCAGCAGAATGCCATTGAGCAATGCAACGCCAGGATCGGACGCGTCGGTCTTCACCAGGCCAGCAATCACTGATTTCGCCGCCGGGATATCCTTTTTCGCAATCAGGAGGCGTGCATAGGCGAGCTTGATCGGCGTGCTCTTCGGGTGCTTGGCCACGAGGTCTGCGTAGACCGAGACACCCCGGTCTATGTCTCCTGTGCGGAGATAGTAGCTTTCCAGAACCTCGCCGCCCCCGTCGTATCGCCAGATCTTCGGTCGCCTGCCGGAGAGTCGCCTCTGCGTTGGTCTTATCACCCTGGCGGAGGTAGAGTTGCGCCAGGCTGATGCGCGCTGACATGTTCTTCGGATCGCTGGCTACAGCGGCCTTCTGCTGATCGAGAGCTCCTTTTAGTCGCCCTTTCGCTCAAGCAGCGATGCAAGCGCCAGATGTGCAGTCGCTGTCTTGGGATCGAGCGATACAGCTTTTCGAAGCTGCTCTTCTGCCGCGCCAGACTCCGCGGGACTGGCGCCCTGCAAAAGTCCCAAAGTCGTATGAAAGGTCGCCTTGTTCGGATCGATGGAGAGCGCGTGCTGGATCTGCGCCAGCGCGGCGGCCCGATCGCCCTTTACTGCCGCAATGCTCGCCAGAAGGGCATAAGCGTCTGCATCGTCACTCTTGATCGCGAGCACGGCATTCGCCTGTTCCAGGGCGCGATCTGGCAGCTTTGCCCGCAAGCAGAAGATTGCCCAGATCGATCCTTGCCTGAAGATTACCTGGCTGAAGCGCGACGGCGCGGTTCAGTTCGCCGTAGGCAGGCATGACGGAGCCCATCTTCAGATACGCCGTTCCAAGCTGGTAATGGGCCTCGGCAAAGTTGTGATCGACCTTGAGCGCATTCGAAAACTGAATGGCAGCTTCCTTATATTTCGACTCTGCGGCATAACGCTTGCCGCTCTCGAGGTACTTCTGCTTCTGCACATTGGGGTCGTGATGGCAGCCTGTAGCAAAACCCATAACCATGAAAGCTGACAGAGCTACCGAGATCCCGCGAGCCGTGAGAACGAGTGACTTCTTCATTGCGCTTCCCTTCACCTTCATTTGGTCCAATTCTGTTTCCCGTGAGTGTGTCCCAAAGGCTATTTCAGTCTCCGTCACCATGTGTGAAACTAGGTGGGAATGATCCGTGGCAGCTGGGTTGCCATCTGTTTTGCAAACCCCATGGCCCGATCCCGCGTTGCGCTGACCGGCTCGGCCGGGCTGATTGGAGTGATCACTCGGACCAGAGCGCCGTCGGTGCGGTTCATACGGATGGCATCCGCGATCAGGTAGGCCTTGGAGACATACTCATTCGCGACGCTTCGCCCGTGCGCCTGGTACCAGTAGAGGACGAACTGGCGCGACTCCCCATTCCTGATGACGTACTCACCAACCTGGAAATTCTTCCCGTCAGCAGCTTGCATCGTTGGTGTAGCGAGATGATTCGAAGGTCCAGCCTGCACCAGGCAGGCAGTGCTGGGGAGAGTGAATCGTCTGCCCTGTCCGCTGGGTCGGGAAGTAGCCGATAAAGAGGCCCACGGGCGGAACGCGACGGTCGCCGTTCTGAGACTCATAGACCCGATTCAGGAAATCGCCTTTGCCGAGGATCTGCAGCACTTGATCGTCGATAGGCTCATCATGGCTGACCAGGGACCGAACTGCGTCGGCATCGCGTTGACTGGTTCGCTTGCGGCACCCTGTCCACATCGCCCCGGCCATGAAGCACAAGCGCGGTCATCGGTGAGGAGGCAGACCACAACCCAATATCGAAGTCTTGTTCATATGGCCTTCCGTGACTGGGCGGACAAGCAGCATGGCCCGGTGCAGAAGATAAAGAAGAGAGAGCGAGATCACAAACATAACCCAGCCGGAGAACTCATGGAAAAAACCTTCGCCTTTGGCAGGATCCCAGTACTGAACGCAAAGCCCGGTACCTACGATTCGCGGCGACGTTGGCAGCGACGGCAATCGGTATGCTTGCCAGCGCGAGGAACCAGCGTCGCCCGGTAGTCTTCTCAAGGAAGTACCCGTAGAAGACCGCCAGGGTGAACAGGCTCATGAGCGAACGTATTCCGCTGCAGGCCTGCGCGACTTCAAGCTTCATGACCGGCAAGCTGAATGACGTTGCCCTCTCGAAACACTGGCACACCCAGCAGCGGGAGAATGCCGCTTGCGACCCGCGAGGCGAAGAGCTGCAGCGGGAACGTGATCTGGTTGAAGATGATCTCGGGAAACGGGATGGCCAGCAGAAGGACCGCCAGAGGCAGCCTCACCTCACGCAAAACCGCGTGTCCGAAGAACATCCAAACCATCCCGGCGAGGATGAGAACGAAGGAGATCCGGGAAAGAAAGAGCTCTGCACCATACACACCGAAGAAGAGCGTGATGATGCCGAAGACCACTAGCGGGAGACCCGCCCATGTGGGCTTGGTGGGCGTCATCTGCTCAGCGTCTTCCGTTTGTCCCAAAGAATGAACGCCGCAAAGAACGGTACCAGAAATCCGTGCGAGTAATCCGCGATCTCATACCAGTCGGTGACGAGCTTGGCGCCGATCTTGAAATAGATGGCGATCAGGAGCACTGCCAGCAAGCATGCCGCCGCGATCCCATGGTTTCCCAGAGACGAGCGAAGACTCTCAAAGGAGCCCTCGCGAGGGCCTACGCGCGCCTCTACGAGCGCTGGGTTGTAGTGGTCCGCTTCCACACTGCCTTTGGCCATACTCACTGTGCTTTGACTCACTCCGTAACCTTAGGCAATCCCAGTGCCAATCCGTTATCGATACGTTCGCGAAGCGGACAGCCTGTCGAGACCGAAGTATACGCCGCACCGGAGGAAATTCTTTTCACTTTCTACCTGCACTTTGCGGACTTAAGTTGTACAAACAGAAGCCGGGATCTTGGCAGGGTCGCCTATACTGGTGAAACCTCGTCGGTTGCGTGAGAAGCCGTGTTTTATCCGTCGCGCCGTGATCGACTGGCATGATTCTTGCTCGGAGAGTGTAGAGGATTTGTATGATGTTTTTGAATCACAACACTTTCCGAGCTTTGCAGCAGACTTCTGGCGGAGAGCCTAAACCTATGAGGATGAAGCAGGCAATCGGCTGCGTGGTTTTCGCCCTATCTTCTTTGACGATGACCGGTCAACAACCATCGGCTACAACGCCGGTCCCGCAGAATCGCCCGGCGGAGCCGGTGGTCGCTCCACCCTCCGCGACAACGGCGCAAACACCCGTCAAACAGCAGATTCCAGCTGACTCGAAGACCGGCTCAGACCCACAACCGTCCTCTCCGCCGTCCTCGCCAGCGACCAGTGGTGCAGCCGGCGTCGATAACAACCGTTACATTATTGGCTCGGAAGATTCGCTACAGATCACGGTCTGGCGCGAACCCACGCTTTCGGGTGCCTTTCCAGTGCGGCCCGACGGAATGATCTCAATGGTACTGCTGGGCGATCTCCCGGCCTCTGGCCTTACGCCAACTCAGCTAAGCGCCGATATCAGTCAGCGCCTGCGCAAGTTCTTTCAGGATCCCCCCAGCGTCACGGTTCAAGTGATGGCGGTAAACAGCCAGCGAGTCTACCTGATGGGAGAAGTTGGCCATGTCGGACCGATAGCTCTCTCAGCCGGCATGACACCCCTCCAGGCGATCGCCACGGCAGGCGGGCTGTCCAACTTTGCCAATTCCAAACATATCTATATTTTGCGGGGAACCGGAGCATCCCAGCAGAAGATCCCGTTCAACTACAAGCAGGCCCTGAAGGGCACTAGCCAACAACAAATCGTCCTTCGTCCCGGCGATACGATTGTGGTCCCATGAGTTCCTGGATGAGAAGTCGGGTGATTCTTTCGCTGATGAGCGCAGTGCCGTGCTGCGTATGGGGCCAAGCTACACCCACCGCCTCGGTGCAGCCCTCGATTGCGGGCCTGAATGTGCCGACGATCAACGGCACGTTTCAGTATGGGTTGAGTGCTTCAGAGGTCATTTCCGATGGATACGGAGGGGATGGAGGTATTTACGCTCAAACCAGCCTCTCCGGGGATCTCGCATATACGTCGAAGAGCGAGATCCGTCCGTTTAGTGCTCTGTATACAGGCGGCATCCAGCTTGGAAACCAGTCAGGAATTTCTAACACCTACTATCAGAGCCTCTCTGTATCTCAGGGTTACGTGACCAAGAGTTGGGTCTTCGGTTTATCCGATTCTGTGAGCTACCTTCCGCAATCGCCCACCGTCGGTCTCTCCGGCATACCTGGAACCGGAGATGTCGGTCTCACTCCCATTGAGAATGGGTTGCAGCCGTCGCAGGACATTCTTTCGATAGGAAATGCGCGCATTAGTAATGATGTAAGCGGAACTGCCGAAAGGCGACTGGATGCTTTCACCTCCGTGAGTGGAAGCGCAAGCTATGGTATTTTGCGCTTTTTCGGAGACGGCGGTTTGGACAGCTCTCAAATATCGGCAGATGTGGCTGCTAATCGGCGCATTGATGGCCGGAGTTCGGCTTCGCTCGCCGTGACATATGGGACATTCAAATACAGCAGCCTCGGCGATGGAGCGTCCTTCGTAACGCGCGGTCTCAGCGCCAGCTATCAACGGCAGCTTTCGCGCTCGATCAACGCCAGTGTGACGGGCGGTCCGGAATGGATCAGCAGCTCGAGCACTCTCGGCATTCCCTCAAGGGCGATCTTCAGCGGAGGTGCCGGGTTGAGCTATGTTGTGCGCGCTTATAACGCCAGCATCAGCTACAGCCGGGGGATCAACGGTGGTTCCGGCGTGGTGCCTGGGGGCGTCTCGGATAGTATCATCGGATCTCTGCAGCGCCCCTTCGGTACAGCCTGGGCCGCATCGGCGAACGTCGGATTTGCGCGCACCCAGGGTATCTCTGACGGCTCGACTCCGAGCAATCTTCAGGCTCTGGGCTTGACGACGACCGGAGAATACAAGAGCACCTTCGCCGGGGCGCAGGTCTCCAAGCGGCTTAGCCGCTCTTTTTCCGCATTTGCCAGCTACACCGCGTTGAACCAGAGTTCCAGTCAAACGCAGGGAGCGTCGGTCGCCTTGGATGGAGTAGTCCAGAGCTTTGCTCTCGGCATTTCGTACTTCCCTCACTCTCTACATCTTGGACAGTTCTAAGGAGTTATCATGCTTGGTCATCGAACTCTTGGCAGTCGAAGACTATACCGCCATCCTGAAGAAGCGCTGGTGGATCATTGCGATCCCGGCTCTGATTCTGCCGATCGCCGGGTACGCCGCAAGCTACCTGGTGGATCCGCAGTATGTCTCGCAAGACGTTGGTTCTTGTGGAGCAGCAGAAGGTTCCGGACAAGTACGTTCCGCCTGTCATCGCTGAGGATCTGACTGGCCGCCTCGCATCCATGCGGGAGCAGATTCTCAGCCGTTCCCGGCTTGAGCCGATCATCACTCGTTTCAACCTGTTCGCGGATCAAAAGGCGTCTATGGATGATCGCCTCGATGCGGTGCGGAAAGTGATCGGTATCAAGCCGATCGAGTCAGCGGGCAGCGCGCGGCGTTCCGGGGTTCTATATCACCTTCAAGGCAAGCGATGCGCGCACCGCCCAGGCTGTCTGCGGCGAGATCACGTCCATGTTCGTCAGCGAAAACCTGAAGTCTCGTGAAGCAATCAGCCCAGGGCACGACGAACTTCCTCAGGACGGCAGCTCGACGATGCCAAGCGCAGCCTGGACGAGCAGGACGCAAAGCTCGCGAAGTTCCAGCAGGAGTACGTCGGCAAACTGCCCGGTCAAGAGGAACCCAACATGAACATGCTCACCACCCTAAACACGCAACTGGATGCCGCAACCCAAGGCCACTGCAGCGCATGCAGCAGGACCTGAGCTACGGGCAAACAATCCTGGCACAGCAGACGCGCGAGTTTCAGACACCGGAGACCCAGAGAATTGCACCCCAGGCGCAGCAGCAGGAGCTCCAACAGCTTCTGTCGCAGGAGGCTGATCTGAAGGCGCGGTACACCGCGGATTACCCGGATGTCGTAAGCGGTCGAGCGACAAGATCGCCGACCTCCGGCACCAGATGGCCCAGGCTCCCGCGGCACCTGTCACTCCCGCTCAGCTCCGCGCCGCGCAACGAGCCGGCATCCATTCTTCAACTGCGCGCTCAGATCCGGGCCGAGGAGCTTGCCATCGCACAGAAGAAGCACGATCAGGCAGCAATCCAGTCGCAGATCAGGACGTACCAGGACCGGATCTCGTCCAGCCCCATGGTGCAGGAGCAGTACAAGAAGCTGACTCGCGACCACCAGACTGCACAGCAGTCGTATGATGCTCTGCTGAAGAACATGCAGGATGCCAAGATGGCGACTGATCTTGAGCGCAGCCAACAGGGTGAGCAGTTCCGCGTCATGGACCAAGCCAACCTTCCCGAGGCGCCAACCTCTCCCAAGCGGCCGGTATTTGCCGCAGGCGGCTTCGCCCTCGGCCTGATGCTGGGATTCGGGATAGTGGCCTGCTCGAATATCGGGACACGGCACTGCGCTCTGAACGCGACATCTGGGCATTTACCAAGCTTCCGACGCTTGGACGATCTCGCTGATTGACGACGTGGCGCCAGCGGCAGCCATGAAGCCGAAGTCGCGAGCTCTTCGGTCGGAGGAACAGGTCCCGCTACAGCGATAAGCCCGTAATGAATGCGGGTGGCTAACCCCCATGTACAACGCCTTCTTCAAACTGCAAACCAGCCCCTTCGGCACCAGCCCCGACCCGCGGTTTCTCTACATGATGCCGCATACCCGTGAGGCGCTGGCCTGCCTGGAGTACGGCATCTCTGCCCGCAAAGGCTTTACCGTGCTGACCGGCGAGGTCGGCACGGGCAAAACAACGCTGCTGCGCCGCGCACTCAGCTCCTTTCGAGACCGGCGTGTCTCGACCTCTTTTGTCTTCAATCCGCGGCTCGATGTGATCGACTTCCTCGAGTTCGTGCTTACCGATTTCGGGCTCATTCCGGCGACACGCACCAAATCCGGCATGCTGCTGCAACTGAATCGCTGGCTGATCGAGCGGTACCGGATGGAAGAGACCTGCGTCGTCGTAGTCGATGAGGCGCAGAACCTCTCCTGGGATCTGCTCGAAGAGATCCGGCTGCTGACCAATCTCGAGACCTCTTCGGAGAAGTTGCTGCAGATCGTGCTGTCCGGGCAGCCCGAGCTCGAAGAGAAGCTGCGCCATCCCAGCGTTCGCCAGCTGCGCCAGCGAGTCTCTCTGTGGTGCCGCACCCAGGCCCTCACGGAAGCCAGACGCATGCCTACGTGGCCGAGCGACTTCGCATCGCCGGAGCGTCCTGGCCGCTGTTCTCCCCGACTGCGCTGGATCTGGTGCATCGCTACAGCCGCGGCATTCCGCGCCTCATCAATCTGCTCTGCGAGCACGCGCTGATCGTCGCTTATGTTGAGCAGGCTCGACAGGTCACCGACCAACATGGTCGAAGGTGTCGCGGTCGAGCTGGAGCTCGAGACGCAGCCATTCCTTATCTCCACGCCGCGATGGGCGGAGCAATCGGCACAGCGGCAAGAACCAGGCGAAAGCACCGAACTTCCGGCGCGGGCTAGGACAGGAGACAGGAAGGCGAGATCGATGAGCCGCATATACGAAGCACTGCAGAAAGCAGAGTCCGAGCGCGAAAGCGATACAGCAGAACCGGTCCTGAGTCCGAAGTCGACTCGGTCGCCGTGGCCGACTACGATCTGCCCGTCACAGCGAACGGAGGCGCCTCGAGCCGAATCCGTCAGCGAACTCGGACGTGTACGCCTACTCCATGCTACCGCTCCACTTGATTCGTTCGCTCTCGATCTCAGCAGCATAGCCGCCAAACCTGGTCGCCGGATCTGCGCAGCTTCCGTCGCTGCTGGAGCGCGGTACCTGCGGTGGAGCAGTTCCGCAGCCTGCGCTCGCGCATTACGAGCTGCGGGACATCAAGCCGATCAAGTCGATCCTGATCAGCAGCGGCATGCCGCAGGAGGGCAAAAGCTTCATCGCCACCAATCTCGCCATCAGCCTCGCTCGAAACAAAAAAGCGAAGGTGCTGCTGATCGATGGCGATATGCGCCGATACACCGTGCACCAGCTGCTCGGCTGTGACGCAGAGCCTGGGCTTGCCGACTATCTCGCCGGGCGATCCACCATGGTCGAAGTCATGCAGCGCGCCGACTCGGCGGCGATCACGGCAGCAGCCGGAACCCGAAGCTCGGCGGCCTCGTCTTCCTCACCTTTATCGCAGGCGGAAATGGCGGCGACAGCGCGGCCGATCTTTCGAACCCCACGCTTTGGCGAACTGATGGCCGCCGCTTCGCCTCATTTCGACTGGATCATCGTCGACTCGTCTCCCGGTTCTGCCGGTCTCGGATGCGGTCAATCTGGCGCGTTCCTGCGATGGCGTACTGCTGATCGCGCGCGAGCGGAGTCACCGATTACCCGGAAGCGCAGCGTGCTCAAGCGAGCTGAAGGGCGCAAACGTTCTCGGTTTCGTCCTGAATGCCGCACGAAGGCCGCCACAGGTCGGCACGTACTACGGGTACGATCCTCGCCATGAGGGCGAGTAGGTCGCGAGAAAGAAGAGCTCGATGATACGGCTATTCAATGTCTACTACCCCACCCGCACCATCGTTCTTTTGCTTTGCGAGACGCTGATCGTCAGTGGCTCCTTTCTGCTGGCGTCGCGAATGGTCCTGGGGCAGGACACGTACCTCGTACTGAACTATGAGTATGGCTTCCTCAAGATTCTGACGCTTACCGTACTCACCCTACTGTTCTCCTACTATTTCGATCTGTACGAGCCGCAGCGGATCTCCGAGCGATGGGAGATCTACTTCCGGCTTCTGCTGGTACTCGGCTTTCTCTCGTTCTTCCTCTCCGCGATCACCTACTTCTTCCCTGAAGCAGACATCGCTCACTCAGTGATCCTGCTTGGCTTGCATTTCTAACGGCCGCGCTTGTGCTCTGGCGCGGAGTGTACGAATGGATCATCGGCCAGAAGGCCTTTCGAGAGCGCGTCTATGTTCTTGGCGGCGGTGAGCGGGCCCAGGCAATCGTCGAGATGCTCCACGACACGACAGCGATGCTGGCATGGAGGTGGTCGGCTGGGACGCGCTTCCGGCGGATGGACGGGAGACACGGAGATGTATCGCTCCAGCTCTTGAACAGTTCCGCGGCCCGAAGCCGAAGGTCGATCGTGTCATCGTTGCCATGCAGGATCGTCGCGGATCGCTTCCGGTTCGTGAGCTCTTGAACCTGCGCTTCGACGGCGTTGTGATCGAGGACGCGTGCGACCTGCTCGAGCGGCTCTCCGGCAAACTACTGCTCGATGGACTGCGCCCGTCTAACTTCATCTACAGCGAAGGCTTTCGCATAAAGCCCTCGCAGCAGATCGCTCGCCGGCTCGTTTCGACTCTGGCGGCGGCTACCGGACTGCTGCTGTTTCCGCCGTTTCTTCCGATTGTCATGTTGCTGGTGCGACTGTCTTCGCCGGGTCCGATCTTCTTTCGACAGACACGCGTCGGCCTGGGCGGACGAACCTTCGAGGTCGTCAAGTTCCGCACGATGCGCACGGATGCGGAAGCGTCCGGGGCGAAGTGGGCGACAAAGAACGATCCCCGAGTCACCCGCGTCGGCATGTTCATGCGCAAGACGCGGCTCGATGAAGTCCCGCAGCTCTGGAACGTGCTCCGCGGCGATATGGGTTTTGTCGGACCCGGCCGGAACGCCCGGAGTTCGTCCCTTGGCTCTCGGAGCAGATTCCCTACTTCGATCTGCGACACATGATCCGTCCCGGGCCTAACCGGCTGGGCCCAGGTGCGCTACGGATACGGTGCGACTCTCGCGGAGACCCGGGAGAAGCTCGAGTACGATCTCTACTACATCAAGCACATGTCGCTCGGTCTCGATCTGCTGATCATGTTCGAAACCATCAAGACGATACTGCGACGTCGGGGTGCCCAGTAGTTGTCCTGTGCAGCGCGCGTGCTTGCAAAGCAGATCGCCCGCTTGCTGATCGACCTCTCGATCAACAAACGGGCTCATTCCTCACTGTCGTTTCAGTGCCGCCAATGAAACAGAATCAGGCTGAAGCTTCCATCAGCTGGTGTTTCTCTCTTTCCTGCAGGTACCAGGCGACGGTCTTTTCCAGGCCCTGCTCGGAAATCGGCCTGTGGGCTTGTAGCCCGAGCTCCCGACTGCGCGCGTCGATGCTGGCGAGCGAGTGCTGGACGTCGCCCGCCCGGGTGGGCCATAGTTCGGCTTCGCGCTGAAACCGAGGATCTCCGCGAGTGCGTCGTAGAGCTCGTTCAGGGTGTGGCTGTGTCCCGTGCCGACGTTGAAGACGCGGCCGGTAGCGACCTCTTTGGGCGCGAGGCAGGCGAGGAGGTTGGCGTTGACGGCGTTGGCACAAAGGTGAAGTCGCGGCTGGTCGATGCCGTCGCCGTTGATCGTCGGGGTCTCGCCGGCCATCATCTTGTAGATGAACTGCGCGATGACGCCGGAGTAGGGCGAATCCGCCGCCTGGCGGGGCCCGAAGATGTTGAAGTAGCGCAGGCAGACGCCCTCCATGCCGTAGACGCTTGCAGAAGGCCTGGATGTAGTACTCGCAGGTGAGCTTCTGGACGGCGTAGGGCGAAAGCGGCTGCGGGATCATGTCTTCGTGCTTGGGCTGCGTCGGCTGGTCTCCGTACGCCGAAGACGAGGCGGCATACACGACGCGCTGCACCTTTGCGTCGCGTGCGGCGAGCAGCAGATTCAGCGTGCCATTGATATTTGATTCGTGCGAGGTCAGCGGGTCTTTCACGGAGCGCGGAACCGAGGCCAGAGCGGCCTGATGCAGATACGAAGTCGACGCCCTCGCAGGCCCTGCGCAT
This sequence comes from uncultured Acidobacteriaceae bacterium, assembly GCA_963778445.1. Classification (GTDB taxonomy): domain Bacteria; phylum Acidobacteriota; class Terriglobia; order Terriglobales; family Acidobacteriaceae; genus Edaphobacter. The sequence goes on from CAVZUG010000003.1 coordinate 599,059, forward strand.
TGCCGGCAGATCCTGCAGGTCGGCCTGTCTCGAAGGACGATGGACTTCCGGATGTCTGCAAGGTTTTCGAGATTGCCGGTGGAGAGGTTGTCGATACCGCTGCACCGTGTGCCCCTGCTCCACGAGCGCGTGTGCGATCGTCGATCCGATAAATCCGGCGATGCCCGTGATCAGATACTGTGGCCATTACATTTATCCTTCCCACTGAATTGCTTCGGTACTCACGTCCATCGAGCCCAAGCGTTGAACGCCCCGACCTGCCGGAGCAGCTGCATGTCTCTCACGCTTTATCGCCCACATCAATGCTACCGAGCAATGCAACTTTAGTCGTCACTGAGCCAGAGCGTAACCGCCCGACCGGGAAGCGCAACCATACGACAAACGTGGCAGAACATACTTTGTTCGGTCTGAATGCCTGGGTGCAATAATATCCGACATGGTCACTACCAGCCCAGATACCCTCCCCCAGCTCGCTGCCGAACGCCTGGAACGTCTCTCGACTCGCACTGCCAAGATCGGCGTGATCGGGCTGGGATATGTGGGGCTCCCGCTCTCTCTACTGCTCTCCGAGGCAGGTTTCAAGGTAACAGGCTTCGACATCGACGGAAAGAAGGTCAGCGACCTTGAGGGCGGCCGGTCCTACATCTTCCGGATCCCCGAAACGGAGATCCAGGAGGCCCGCCGTCACGGCTTCCGGGCTACGACCGAGTTCGCGAAACTAGCGGAGCAGGATGCGATCATCATGTGCGTTCCGACTCCCCTCACCGGGCATCGCGAACCAGATCTCAGCTACATCGAGAACACTGCGCGATCGACCGCCCCTTGGATTCAGGAGGGTCAGCTCATTGTTCTCGAGAGCACGACTTATCCCGGCACTACGGAAGACGTCCTGATTCCCCTGCTCGAGGCGGGCAATCAAGCATGGCCTGAAGGTACAGACTGCCGGGGCCGCCGCCGAGCGTGGCGTATTCTACGTGGCGTTCTCCCCGGAGCGCGAAGATCCCGGCAACACCTCCGTCGCACGTCGCGACATACCCAAGGTGGTCGGAGGCCACGAGCCGGTCGCGACCGAGCTCGCCGCCACTCTGTACGAGGGCATCTTTACACGGTCGGTCCGCGTCTCGACGACCCGTGTCGCAGAGATGACCAAGCTGCTCGAGAACATCTATCGCTGCGTCAACATCGCCCTGGTCAATGAGCTTAAGGTCCTTTCGCTCCGCATGGGTGTGGACATCTGGGAGGTCATCGACGCGGCTTCGACAAAGCCCTTCGGTTTTCACGCCTTCTATCCGGGGCCGGGCCTCGGAGGTCATTGCATCCCGATCGATCCTTTCTACCTGAGTTGGAAGGCCAAGGAGTACGACTTCAACACGCGCTTCATCGAGCTCGCCGGTGAGGTCAACGAGGCCATGCCGGAGTTCGTCACGCAGCAGGTGGCAAAGGCTCTAAATCAGCACAAGAAAGCTGTCGAACGGATCACAAATCCTGATGCTTGGCATGTCCTACAAGAAAGACATCGATGATCTCCGCGAATCTCCATCACTCACGATTATTGAGCTTCTGCGTGCGGAAGGAGCGGAGGTCCTCTACAACGATCCGTATCATCCTCAGGTTGGCCGCGGCCGTCATTACAACCTAAACATGACCTCCACACCCCTCAACGATCTGGAACTGTACGACTGCGTCCTGATCGTCACAGACCACTCTGACTATGATTATGAGGACATCGTGAAGAGATCGAAACTTGTTGTGGATTCGCGAAACGCAACGAAGGGAATTCAATCGCCTAATCTCGTCCGCTGCTAGTGAGCAAGATGCAATCGACGGATAGGCCCGCGGACCCAGCGGGCCGATCATCCGATCAGGTGGTGACATGCACTTCGGCACGTAAAGGTCATTAAGGCTGACCGAGCATACCTACCGCATAGCTAGGCGCGGGGAAGTGCAGCGATGGCCTTCTTTGCACTGCTCACATAGAATCCATTTGAGAAACGATGTGGCCCGATAAAGTGAATAAACGAGGCCTGCTTATAAGGCACCTCGGGATGTGCCCAGTAAGACAGGTATTTCGGGAAGTCCAACGGATAAGCGCCTTCTGCATTCGATATCAGTAGATTGGATGTGACCTGCTCACTTCCCCAGGTGTCCCACTTCTCCTTCGCGAGAACACGCATCAGGTCCGAGAACCACCGGATCCGATCTCTTCCGATCGACCCCTTCGCGAACCCAGTGAAGCCGGCGTTACCCCGCAAATACTTCAATGAGGCTGCCTCCGGTAGTTGATCAAACGATCGTTCACAGACCGCTTGAACTTGCGGATCCAGATTCGGCTTGCACCGGATACACGCCGTCAGCATCGGCTCGATCTCCGGGTGCGAGCGGTCGCCCAGCAACGTGAAACTACGGTTCGCGTCGATGCATGCCGTGACCTCAGGTATCGCTCTCGTGGTTAGCGTGTCGGAATCTAGTTGCACAACATAAGACTTTTGCACGAGGTCGCTGATCAGTAATAGTCGCTCCCAGCAACTACCCTTCGGACACCCCTCGGTTACTACCTCTGAGATAGACACAATCGTCGCGAGAGGAAGATGCGATTGGATCGTCGCCTGATCACTTTGCGTCAAAGATCCATCGTTGAGGACGACAACGGCAGGCTTGCGACCAAGATGATTACTAAAAGACTTCACTGCCAACAAATACATCAAGACCTCGCCATGGCACACCATGGAAACGAGCGTCACATCGGCATCATTCGAATGTAGCGGAGCAGTTTGCAATACGGCACGGCAGTTGACATTGAACCAAGCTCGCTTCAGAGCCCGCCTAGCGCGGAAAAGCATATCTTCCAACCCCTGATCCCGGCTCTATCGGTGTGAGCGTGACTATGTTAGGACCGGTTCTATCATAGCGTCGAATCGTTATATCTATGGGTGATTCTTTTACCGTCAGTTCAGGAGTGCTTTATACACCGCTGTCACCTTGCTCATCATCGCAGCAGTCGTGAATTTTTCCTCGACCAAGCGCTTTCCTTCCGAACCCATGCGCCTTCTTAGTTCCGGGTCCGACAACAGCCGGCCGATCTCCATTGCAAGGGCCTCAGCGTTCTCGGGTGGCACGATATATCCGGTAACGCCGGTTTGCACTGCTTCCGGGTTGCCGCCTACATCCGTTGCAACGACTGGAAGCGACGCCGCCATCGCTTCCACAATCGCATTGGAGAAGCCCTCGCTTCGCGAGGGCAGCACGAAGATATCCGCGGCGCGCAAATGCATCTGCAGATCGGTGACTCCGCCAGCAAACGAGAATTGCTCAGAGAGGCCGTGATTGCGCACCAGGGCCTGCAGTTCTTCGAAATACTGTGGCTCTAGGACATCGCCGGCAATGCTAAACGTCACGTTCCGGAAGTGCTCCCGTAGATATGCCGCTGCTCTGATGAAGACGTCGTGACCCTTCACCCGACGAATGTTGCCTACTGTTGTAACCAGAATATTTCGTGAACTCTCGCCAGATTTGACATCTCCGTTCCACTCCGACATGTCGATACCGTTGTAGACCGTTTCAACACGGGCGGGAGAAACCCGGTCCACCTCTATGCAATGCTGGCGCACCTGCTCCGAGACGGCAAGTACCGCGTCTGGGGCACTCGAAATCAAGCGGTATGCAACACCGTGTTTGCGCGATCGAAGAATTCCCATATCCCTGCGGCTCCAGATCAGTCTTACGTTTGGCGTAAGCTTTGCAACCAGACCTGCCCACAAATCGGAGCTCTCGAAAAACGTCTGCACGATCAACACCTTCTGACGGATCAGGAAGCGCCGTAGCTCAACGGCAGCTCGGAATGCGGTGAAATTATATGTCTTGGTAAGCGGCAACAAGTAAATCGGACAAGGAGAGGACTTCAGGCACGACGTCTCTGGATGTATGTAGAAGGTCAGAATAGAAACTCTAAATCCGTACTCAGGAAGGAGAGCAGCCAGTCTCAGTAGGATCCGCTCTCCGCCACCTAAGGTTTTGGGAAACTGATCAATTACAAGCAGCACATGAGGCAAGCCGTCCTTCTCGGAGTGGGTCTTCGAGTTCCAACCGGAGGTCGCAATCGTAATGATACTTGTCATACAAAACTCTTTAAAGCGCATTGTGGACAGAAGACCATCGCAAATAACTGCAGAGCCGGCAGGTACTCATCAGCGATAAGCGGGGTAGTACACGGTGGTGGGCGATGGAGCTAGCTCGGCTTGACCGTCGACGAGCGACTCCTTGCTCAGGTAGCCTGCGCGTACGGCTGCTCCCGTCAGCACCCATAAAAGCCCGTTGATTTCTAGATAGGTCCAACGATCCCCGAAACAGTTCGCGACAATACAAGAGCAGACTGCAACAAAAAGACCCAAGCCTAGACCCCGGTACAGCGGGTCTTCTGCCTTCCGGAAGAGGCGGTACGGCAACGCGAGCAACTGCTGCAACATAAACAACACGAAGACCATTCCCACCGCGCCCGTCTCCACCATAACCTTGACATACCAGTTGTGGGTATCTCTCAGACCATCGACATGCGACGTGAGTTGGTAGGAGGCATAGCCGATGCCGAAGATGGGATCACTCGCAATCGCCGTCTTAGCGTCCTCCCATAAATTTATACGCTCCTGAGCCGATGCTTCCAACCGTCCATTGGAATCTTCAGTCATGTTGACGCGTTGACTGACAGCCGTCGGAACAACAGTCTGCCAGGTCAGCAGAAACACGGCACCGATAACCAGCAATTTCCTGTCTTTGATGATTCCTAGAACGAACACGCTCACCAGCACAGCAAGATAGGCTCCCCGAGAAAATGTGTAGAGCACCGCCAATAGGGTAAGACTCACTAGGCCGTATGTGATCAGCTTCGCCTTCTTCCGCTTTAGAAACTGGCCAAACCCCCAGAAAAACATGGCGAACTGGGCCATGAACGCCGCAGTCTGATTAGAGCCGTAACCAAGCGGACCGCTGCTCCTTTTGTTTTCGTCAAAGGTCGTCCAGCTTCTGGAGAAGGTCTCCAGAAGAAAGCTGCGATCGATGAACAGCAGGGCTACCGCTGTGATGATGATCACCATACGGACGGCCTTGCGATCTTCCACTACCATCCCAGTCGCCGCAAAGATCAGCGGCATCAGCATGTAGTCCTTCCACGTCGCAAAGTTTGTATCTGTAATCCACAGCGGTGCTGGGCTGTTCCCAAGTGCGCTTCCCAACCACATGGACAGGTAAAGGTATAGTCCGAAGACGATCCAGATTGCATACAGTTTGGAACCAGGTAGCTTCTTGCCATGGAGAATAGCGCCAATCAGGACGGCAATTACGAGAATGGTGAGTACGTTGCCACCTAAAGGATAGTCGAGGAAATGATCTCGCAATGTTCGATAGGGTAGAAAGGGCAACATATAGTACAGGCCAAACAAGGGCTTACCTCCAAGCGAAACGAGGCACATGATCCAAAAGCCTACGTAGGCGATCAGCGGAATGTAATGGAAAAGCCCGAGTCCCACGACGCAACTCCTTGTGTTCAGCAACGCGCGCCTGTAGCGCCTGCAAGTGACGCTTCATTTCCCCGTCAGGTCCAGGAAGTCGTCCTACGCTTTACAAAATTATAGAAGGCGAGCGCTGCTGCCGCGTTCAGCATGACGAACGTGTTCGCAATCGCGATCGGCTTCAGCCTCCGCGCGGATGGCCCTGCCATACCGGCTATAGCCAGCATATAAAAGAGTATCTGAAGCGCAAATGCTGCGCGGTAGAATGTGCCGCCAGCTGCCGCGGACGAGATAAGCATCAGAACAAGCAAAACGGGAACGAAGAGCCGTAGAAGCTTGTGACTGACAAAACGGATTAGAATAGGATTCGCGCTGGAAAGTAGCCAGGGGGCGATCCGCAGAAGTTGGTAATTTCCAGTTAAGGTACGAACTTTTCGGGAGAACTCCTTTCCCTTCTCCTCGAAAAAACGATCATAGGCGACGGCAGATGACTGGAAAACAACACGTCTTCCCATTCGGACAACATTCATCGGAACGAAGACATCGTCGAGGATTGTACCGATTGGAATCTCCACATAGAGTTCGCGTCGCACCGCATAGATCGCTCCCGTCACTCCGACTACAGAACCCGTAGCTGACTCCAGCTTGCGTACAGCTTTTTCGAGCTTCCAGTAGATTCCGAGGGCCGTATCTACTTTCTTACCGGCCGGGCTTTCCAGCAGCAACTCACCACTCACAGCACCGACTGTCGGATCGGCTAGGCACGAAACGAGCTCGATCAGGGCGTCTGAAGCAACGGACTGGCGGACATCCAAAAACACCAGTATCTCTCCCGTGGAGATTCGGACCGCCGCATTCAACGCGTTCGCCTTACCCATAGACGAATCGAGAAGCACGGCAATTACGTTCGGCGCATGCTGGCGAAGAATCTCATTTGTCTCGTCAGTCGACCCGTCGGACGCGACGATGATCTGAAGGCGGTCGGGCGGGTAATCGAGAGCGCGCAGGTTCTGCAGCTTAGCTGGCAGATTTCTCTCTTCATTCCGAGCCGCGAGAATGAGCGAAACTCGCGGTACATAAGTTCCGGCGAGTACTGGTAACTTGCGAAAATGAGCATACACTCTGAGCAAAAGAACGTAGCCGATGTATGCGTAAACCGTAAACCCAAAGCACAACCAGAAGACGAGTTTCATCACCAGCACCTGAACTCGCAGTTACAGTGCGTCATGTGCCGGAAGCGGGATTGGAGACCCCCGGTAGGCAGAGAATAATCCATGTCACTCATCTTTACTCGAACCTGAGACATCGCTTTCGGGATGATCACGGCCGTTTCGGCGCCCTTGACCAGGAAGCACCTCATCTTGTGTGCACATATTGTAAAAGCGCCTCGGGTCTCGCCAGAGCAGCGAAGTCAAGCCGCTCCTTCTCTTCCGATGATACCCCCGGCATCGGCTCTCTGAGTGCCCCTTTCTGGGGATGCTCTGACGACTCTGCCTGTAATAGCATTCGATCTGCTGCGCGATCCTAGTTGCATTCCGGCGCACGCAGCCTCTTTGCTTCTTGCATTCCCACGAGACCGAGCGCTCTTCGCCGTACGACTACGGTGGCACCAGCACACCATCAATACTGATACCATCGGGTTGCATTTCAACGATTCGAGACTAATGGCCAGCACGAAGCGTTTCGCCTTCAACATTCTTATGAACTGGGCGTCCATGGCAGTCGGCATGGTGGTTCCGTTCTTCTTGACTCCCTATGTCGTGCGAAACCTGGGTGCAACCGCGTATGGTGTGTGGATTCTTGCGGTTTCAACAGTGGCGTATCTCAATCTGCTGGATCTCGGTTTGCGTAGCGCCATCATTCGCTTCGTCTCGAAAGCTGAAACGCAGGGTAAGATCGATGAGGCCCAGGCTGCCATTGGAGCGGCGCTTTGGTTTCGCCTTTTGATCTCAGCTGGGGTCGCGGTCTTGAGTATTCTTCTTGCGCTGAGCTTCCCACACCTCTTCAAGGTGCCGCGCGACCTTCAGCATGCCGCTCAGATTACGGTCCTTTTATGCGCGATGGGGGTTGCAATCACGCTTGTGACGGGTGTATTCGGAGCTGTGCTTGCGGCCGTCAACCGCTTCGATGTTCTCAGCACTGTGACAATTGTTCAAACGCTTGCCAGGGCCGTTGGCGTTCTCGTTATCCTGCACATGGGCCGGGGGCTAATCTCGCTGGCTTACTGGGAGTTCAGCATCGTTTTGTTCGCTGGTGTTGTCACATGGGTGGCCGCTTACAAAGTTTTCCCGGCCTGCAGAATTCGGTTACAGCGTCCGGACATAAAGACGCTGAAGTCAATCTGGTCTTACAGCTTTACGACCTTCATCATCGTCATTGCCGTTCAAGTTGTCTTCAACACGGATAATCTAGTGGTAGGCGCGTTTCTCAGTGTGGGAACGGTCGCATTCTATTCCATTGGCGGTAGCCTGGTGGCCTATTCGCGTCAATTGGTGAGCTCACTTGCGACGACTTTTACTCCTCTCGCAAGCAGTCTGGAAGCGTCCGGCAGAACTGGTGATCTGCAGAAGCTCCTTATCAAGGGCACGCAGGCGACTCTCGGCGTAGCCTTGCCAGTGAGCCTGGCTTTGCTTTTCCGCGGAAAAACCTTCATTGGACTTTGGATGGGTTCGCAATACAGTCATGTCTCAGGCACTGTTCTACAGATCTTGATGGTCAGTCAGTTCTTCGGCGTCGCCAACACGACCGCTGGACAGATTGCCTTCGGCGTAGGAAAGCACAAGTCCATGGCGAATTGGGCCATTATTGAGGCCGCCCTGAATCTGGGGTTGAGTATCCTGCTTGTCAAGACAGTAGGACTCTACGGCGTCGCTTGGGGAACATCCATCGCAACGACGGTTATTCATCTGATCTTTTGGCCGCACTTCGTCAATAAAGAACTCGGCATTCCTGTTCGAACTTATCTCTGGGAGGGCTGGGGGAAAATCACCGTTTGCGCCGTCCCATTTGGACTGGCTTGCGCCGCCACGGATAGATACTTCCACGCAGGTTCAATGCTAGCCTTCTTCGCACAGATTCTTGCCATTCTTCCCGTTTATGCCGTTTTCGTGCTCCTCCCCTTCCGGGATGATGTGCGCGCGGCATACTCCAAATGGCAACAACCCCGTTTGACAAGGGCACGGTTGACAACCTAAACGCATCCATAGCGGTGCCCGGCGGAAAGTTTTTCTTACTTCAGGTCCTGCCGGCAGTGGCGTTCTGGCCACCAGTAACGAAAATCGACCCGGAAGTTTCGCAGCCGCGTCAGCAGCATATGCGCCAGAACCTTGTAGCGCGCGGCGGGCACGATCGACCCGAAAAGCGGCCAGCGTAAAAATGACTCGACTGCATATTCCCAATAACGCGGATTCCCGCTGCCGCGCAGGGATATAGACAGATAGTGATAGATCCGGGCTTCGATTCTACGTCGCCAAAGCTTCTTCCTGATACCCGTAAGACCATCCAGAAGCAGTGTATCTAGCAAATGCAGAACGTTAGCAGTCAATGGCATGTAGTTCTTGCTTGCATTATTCTCCCACCAGCGATACATTGTCAGGCTCTCCGGGACCTCCTGGAACGCCTTCGAACAGTACCTCTGGATCAGACGAAACCAGAGATCCCAGTCATCAATCATGTGAGTTTGAGGACTTGTGTTGAAACAGCCGATCTCCTCTAAGGCCGATCGCCGGATGATGGACGTAGAAGGGAGAATAGGCGTGCGATATCTCAGGGCGGGCCAGAGGCGTCGCGCGGGAAACGGTGGCATACGCTTCGTCGTTCCGTCGGAGTACAGGTACATAAACGAGGAGTAGACAACGACAAGGTTGGGATTCTTTTCAGCGGCCGCGACCTCCTTCTCCAGCTTCTCCGGCAAGAAAAGATCGTCGTGATCCAGGAATGCTATCCACTCGCCAGTGGCCGTTCGAATGCCCGTGTTTCTCGCGCCGGCAATCCCTTGATTCTGCTGCTTGATGTACCGGATGCGATCGCCAAACGAACGCGCGATCTCTTCAGTACGGTCTTTGGATCCGTCGTCCACGACGATGATTTCATGTGCGGGATACGTCTGCCGAAGAGCACTATCAAGTGTCTCGCGCAGGCACAATTCAGCGTTGTAGGCTGGTATGACGATACTGATCTTGGTCATCAGGAAAGCTGGTTAGCCTCTCTATCTCGCCGCACTTGAGTCGCGCTTCTGCTCAGTGACTGGATTGCGCAGCAATGTTCTGCGAGGCGTGACTACCTCTCCATCACAATACGTCCTCTTCGTCCTCAACGCGAAACCGTGTCGTTCGACTAAAGTGCTATGGGCTGGTACACGAGCGAAAGAGCATAGTGACGAAGACGTTTGTGTGAGGTTGCAGCTCCTGCTGTATCACGCGAACCGAGTCCCGTCGGGCTGCTACGATGATGGTCAGACGGCGGGTCAAGCGTCAAGGGTTTGTATGGGCAACTTCTCAGAAGACATCGCGCGTTACAGGTCTAGAGGCTATCGGGGCAAAGAGTTATGGCTGAACCCGGCGGTGTGGGCCATATCGTGTTATCGGCTCGGAAACTGGTTGAACACGTCACCGCCCACGATTCTGCTTCGCGTTCCGTTGAGAATCATCTCATTCCTCGGTAACAAGTTTTGTGAGGTTTTCATGGAGATGTGCATTGATCCGGCAGCAACCATCGGAGGCGGTTTTTACGTCGGACATATCGGCGGGGTACATATCAATCCAGGAGCTGTTCTGGGCAGGAATTGCGATCTGGCTCACCGCGTGACTATTGGCGCATCCGCCATGGGAAGGCAGGGGGTACCCGTGCTCGGTGACGAGGTTTACATCGGGACTGGAGCCGCGCTAGTCGGGAAGATCAGGATAGGCAACGGCGCGAAGATCGCCGCGAATACGCTCGTCATGAGCAATATCCCCGATGGCGCCACAGTAATGGGAGTACCTGGCCGCGTCATCATGCGGCCGGCAAAGGCAGCATCTGTTCCCGTTGAAATCCCGCCCCAAACGGCATTGGAGAGCAAGAGTGCAAGTTGATTCTGAGCGCCTGGAGCTGCGGCGCCTCATTCGAGAAGCAGCCTCGACACAAGATGCCCGCGGCGCCGTAGAAGCAGCGCGCAACCTGCTTTTCACGTCCAGCACACTCGCAGACGTGAAGTTTTGCGCCTCCACCTTTGCGGAGCTGGCTGGCGCTCTCAAGCTCCAGCTCGGGGCCCGGACGCTGAAGACCTTTGTCGTGCGCTCGGTGACGATTGAGCCTATTCTTCCCTTTCTCACAGTCGAAGCTGTGTTGAATGATCTCGTGCTCGACACCCGTCTGGGAGGGTTCGGCTCGTTTTACGACGAGATGCTGAACTCCCAGAGCGAGCTCGCAAAGGCACAACCCGACCTGGTGCTCGTTCTGCTCGATCTGGAAGACATCGCCGGACGGTTGCCGGACCTATGCGCCGACGGCCGAGGCAATGGGGTGGAGCAGGAGATCGACGAGTCAATCGGCCGGATGGAGCAGCTTCTTCGAGGCTTTCGCTCCTGTAACTCCGCACGCCTGATCCTACAGGGATGTGTCATCCCGGACCGCACCTCCTTAGGGGATATAGGCGACGCCAACCTGCGGTATAGCCTTTCGAATGCCGTTCTGGAGCTGAACCGCAGACTCGCCGAAGTATGCCGCACGATCCCCGATTGCGCCTTTTTCGATGTCGACCGACTAGCGGCGCGGTATGGGCGGGAAAACTGGCGTGATCGACGCCTCTTCCTGAGTTCGCGGCTGGCGGTCTCTGCCACCAGCTTTCAAATCTACTCATGTGGATTGGTCAGGACGATCTCTTCCCTCTTTCGAGCGCCGCGCAAGGTCCTGTGCACAGACCTCGATAACACGCTTTGGGGCGGTGTTCTGGGCGAAGATGGGCCGGAGGGCATCGCGACCGGTGCCGCGTTTCCGGGCAATTGTTACCTCGAATACCAGCGCTACCTCCGGCAGCTCTCCGCTCGCGGAATCCTACTCTCGATCGTCTCGAAGAACAATGAGGCCGATGTGCGGGAGGCGTTTCAACTGCGCGCTGCTGACCTCGCCATCAGCTTGAATGATTTCGCTGCAACCAGGATCAGCTGGCAAGAGAAGGCCGCCTCTGTCCGCGAGCTCGCGAATGAATTCTCGCTTGGGCTCGATTCATTCGTTTTCGTAGACGACAACCCCGTGGAATGCGCCGCCATTCGTCAGCAGCTGCCTGAGGTCACCGTCATTGCGGCTCCCATCCAGGAACCATGGCGCTTGGTCGAGATTCTATCGGACCTGCCGTCCTTCGATACCGTCGCCATAACAGAAGATGATGTCAACCGCTTGACAGAGTACAAGGCCCAGGTGCGCCGCGCCGAGGTGGCCAGTGCAGCGGGCAATCGCGACGAGTTTCTCGCGTCTCTGGACATTGTCTGCACCTTCGTGAGCGCGCTCCAAGCGCCTCTTTCGAGATCCGCACAGTTGCTGGCGAAGACGAACCAGTTTAATCTCACCACGCGCCGCCACTCGGCAGCCGAGATCGAGAGCTTCGCTTCCGCGCCAGGCGCTCAGGCAATCACGGTTCGAATGCGCGATCGCTTCGGGGATGCTGGCGTTGTCGGCCTTGCGCTCGCTCGCACGGAGGGTGGTACCTGCTCGATTGATTCGTTGCTCTTATCGTGCCGGGTCATCGGCCGTGGCATCGAGACCGCGCTTCTCGCATACATCGCTAAGAACGCGCGCGAGGTCGGAGCGCAAAAGCTCGTCGGAGAGTATATCCCCACAAAAAAGAACGCCCCCTGTGCTGATTTTTACCCGGAACACGGTTTCCTTCGGAGCACTTCCTCGAACGAGATGGACACGAACTCAACGTATTATGAGTACGATCTGACGACCGCAACCCCCATGAGCCCTGCATGGATAACCCTGGAAGGAACCGAGTCGCATGAGCTCTCCGGAAGTGCCGTCCTCTCTTCGTAATATCCTCGCAGACATCCTCGAAATCCCAGCCGCGGACGTTACGCCACAGCTAGGTGTCGGAACAGTGGATTCCTGGGACTCCTTTGGGCATCTCCAGCTAATCCTCGCAATTGAGGGCGAGTATGGCGTCCAATTCGACCCACAGCGGATCCCGGAGCTCACAACCGTTGCGCTCTTGGAAGATGAACTTGTGAAAAAAGGAGTCACACTTGCCGCCTGAGGACCTTGGCTTCAAGCTCCGGCATGTAGGCGTAGCGGTTCGCTCCCTGGGCCCGACCACCGACACACTTGGCACGCTGTTCGGCTATAAGATCGTCTCCGGTCCTTTCGATGACCCCATTCAGAAGGTAACGGTCAATTTTCTGAAAACGTCGGCAGACGAGACAGCAGAGATCGAACTTATAGCACCCCTGACCCTCGATTCACCAATCGCTGCAATGCTCTCGAAAAACGGCGGGGGCTCCTACCATCTGTGCTTTGAGACGAATGACATCGATGCTGCGCTGGTTCATGCCACAAATAACGGCTGTGTTGTTGTCGCAGCCCCGGCGCCCGCCGTTGCTTTCAATGGACGGAGAATCGCTTGGATCTACACTAAATCCAGGCAGCTCTTTGAGCTCGTCGAAGCAGAAGAGACAATTGCAGCGAATGACTCGCAAACTGCCGAATAGGCCCAACCCTGAAGCGAGCTGCTTTGCACGTCGTATCTAGTTCTATGAATGACAAGCTAGGACCAAGACGGTGTCTCTATCTCCTTTATCACGAACTGCGCCCGTCGAAATCCGACTACTCCTACGTGGTTTCGACTGCTGCCTTCGAAGAGCACCTGGAGCTTTTCGCATGTTTACGGCAATCCGGTGTTCCCGGGCTCTTTCCCGAGATCACCTTCGATGATGGACATTTCTCCAATTATCAGTACGCTCTTCCGATCTTGCAGGCTCGATCCATACGCGCGCGGTTCTTCATTACGGCTGGCTGGATTGGACAGAAGTCTGGGTATATGGACTGGCCTGAGCTCCGCGCGCTCCACGACGCTGGACATCTCATTGGAGCTCACGGGTGGTCGCACGCTCTGCTGACACACTGTACAAGCAACGATCTTCAGCGCGAACTTGTTCATGCTCGGTTGGTGATGGAAGAGAAGCTCGGGATACCGGTCACGACGATGTCCTTGCCCGGAGGACGTTTCAACCGCCGCGTTATAGCAGCCTGCCATGAGGCCGGCTATACCGAGGTCTTCACCTCGATGCCAAAGCCGGAGTTGATACCGACTGGATATCTAGTTGGGCGGCTCAATATACGCGGCGATATGAAACTCTCCTGGATCTCCGCTCTTCTCCAGCCAGGATCTAAAACACTGGCTGGCTTGAAACGGCAGTACCGTATGAAGTCCGCTGCTAAGTCTCTGCTTGGCGATCGCGCGTACGCGAAGCTCTGGGGACTTCTGAATCGAGAAGAAACGGATGCCGCCGCTGACGGGATCTATTCAAAATGAGGATTCTGCACATTATCAGCAGTGGGGGGATGTACGGTGCGGAGGCCGTCATCTTGAATATGTCACGTACCCTGAACAAAGGGTCGCACCAGAGCCTCTTGGGCGTCTTCTCAAACTCATCTCAGCCCAATCTGCATCTGCACGAAAGCGCTACCAGTCAAGGAATCGAATCCCACGTCATCGCTTGCAGAGGTCAACTCGATCTCGAAGTCCCTCGTTCCCTGCGCACACTCGTCCAGCAGACAGGGGCCAATATCGTGCATGCACACGGGTACAAGGCCGATGTCTATCTGTACCTTGCGTTGCGAAAACTCTGCATTCCGCTCATCTCCACTTGTCACACTTGGTACGACAACGACCTGTTTGTCCGGCTATATGGTGCTATTGACCGTCGTGTGCTCCAGCACTTCGACGGCGTGGTTGCGGTCTCGGAGGATGTGAAACGAAGGCTGCTGCAGGCAGGTGTGCGCCAGGAGCGAGTGCGTCTGATTCGAAACGGGATAGATCTAAGGCCATTCAATACGGAACGGCTTCCACCCTCAAAGTTACCGTCGGAAAATCAAGGTCTTACAGTCGGCCTTGTTGGTCGGCTCTCGAGTGAAAAGGGCATAGACCTTTTTCTGTTATCTGCATCCAGAGTTCTGGGCAAATTCCCTGCAACGAAGTTCGTTGTGGTCGGTGATGGTCCTGATCGTACCTCTCTCCAAGGGATGTTGCGGGAACTCCACATCGATCATTGCGTCTCGTTGCTGGGCCGCAGGGAGGACATGCCCGCCCTTTACGCTTCTATGGACATCATGGTCTCGGCCTCTCGGCAGGAAGGCCTCCCTGTAGCTCTCCTGGAAGGGATGGCCAGTGGTCTCCCCCTGGTGGCCACAGCCGTGGGCGCAGTGCCTACCATTGTTCGTGACGGCAGCACCGGCATGCTCGTCCCTCCTGAAGATGTTGGTGCGTTGGCCTCTGCGATCATCGCCCTGATCTGCAACCCCGTCAGGAGATCACAATACGGGGCTTCGGGCCGTCAATTGGTCGCAGACGAATTCTCCGCAGATCGAATGACCGCTGAGTATCTGCAGCTGTATGAGCAGGTTCTGGAGAAGGGCGGTTCGCGTATCCATGCCCCCGGCCAGCGGTCCACAGAGGCAGGGGATCACGCGTGAACAAAAGGACAGCCCGCAAGCCGAAGATCTTCATGATGGACCTTTGGGCGACAGTTCCCTATTACACGGCATATCTGTCGAAAGCTCTGTTAGCAGACGGCGCTAACGTAACCGTAGGTTCCATCACCTACTATCTCGACACAACTTGCTTTTCCAGCCGTGGGATCAGCCTTGACCCGGGGCTCCTCGATCTTGTCGGCAGGTTTCCCCTCCCACGCGCGCCACGCCGGATACTTAAACTGCTCGAAGCTTTTCTAAACATGGCCGCGCTGACCGTCCGGTTCCTTGTCTCTCCCCCTCAAGTTGTTCACGTACAGTATCTTCCGATGCTGCGATGGCCGGTGCCGATAGACGCTTGGTTTGTCCGGATGTGCCAAAAGCGGGGATCGAGAATCCTTCTCACAGTTCACGATTTGCTTCCACACGACACAGCTGAACGGTACAAGCGAGTATTTCAGCGCCTCTACACCAGCGTCGATGCCATCATCTGTCACTCCGATTACATCAAGCGTCGACTTGAAACCGAGTTCAACATTCCCGGGGAGAAGGTTTCCGTCATTCCTCACGGCCCATTTTTCTACGACCTCCCCGAGGAGCCCTCAAACGAAAACATGCCTCATCAGATACCAATTCCACCGGACCGGGTCTCCGTACTCTGGCAGGGTATTATCTTCCCCTATAAAGGTCTTGATCTCCTTCTGGATGCATGGAAGACGGTCGAAGAACAGGTAGACAATGCCTGGCTCACAGTAGCCGGAACAGGCGCAGGCGACCTTCTCGATCAACTTCGCGACCAAGTCAAAGAACTCGGCCTGAAACATGTGACACTCAACCTGCGATTCATCTCCGCGGAAGAACTTGTAGCGGTCTATCGCGAAGCGGATATCGTCGTCTATCCATACCGCGCGATCACCACAAGTGGTGCACTTGCAACCGGACTTGCACTCGGTAAGACAATCATAGCCAGCGACTTACCCGTGTTTCGGGAACTGCTTCGCAATGATGGGAATGCGCTTCTAGTCGATCCCCAGAATACTGATCAATTATCCGCTTCGTTGGTCCGGCTCGCACGTGATCCGGAGTTGCGCCGAAAACTGGCGTCTGCTGTGTCCGACCTACATTTCGGAGAACGGTCATGGCTATCCATTGCGGACGACACGAGAAGAATTTATCAAGCCATGTGCAGCAAAATGCATATGCTATAGTATTCACATCCTGCCGTACTCGCATCGTCCGATGTGTGCCGTTCCTTTCCGCCGGTTCTGATGGGTTATGAGATTCCGCCCACCCGGGCTATCTCCTCAGATAGGGAAAAGGACTTAGTCAAACTCAAGTAGTTGAATCAAATGGGACTGGTCAGTCCCCGCATCCGTTGGAAGCACCTGCATAGACGCCGGAGATTCTGGAGTGTGTTGGTCTGCGTCCGCTTCACGCAGCTCTCCCCGTCGACCCACCTTCACAAAGGTGGATCACTTACTAATTCCCAAGACTCGCAAACAAATTTGTGGTCGCTCACTTCTCTTGATCAAAGAAAGGTTCCGCACGTATGCCTCAAACTCAGGGGTGGTGCGGTGGTTTGCATACTGTAATGAAGTGTTTCATCGTATTTTGTTCATTTCTGTTCTCCTCGTTCGCTCTCGTCGCGCAGTCCGTCTCTCCTCTCACAATCACCTCTTCAGTACTTCCCGCAGCAACGGCCGGGACAGCTTACGCCCAGAATCTACTCGCAAGTAACGGCACTCCGGGGTACTCGTGGTCCATTACCTCAGGAAATCTCCCGTCCGGACTAACACTCGACGCAACGACTGGCCTTATTTCGGGAACGCCGCAGACGAGCGGAATCGCAAACTTCACCGTCACAGTTGTCGACGACGGCACACCCTCGCAGACGCAATCGATCCCGGTGTCAATCTCCGTCTCAGCCGCAGCCCAAGATTCCGGTTCTGGAACGACCTGGTACATCCGCCCGGATGGCGGAACCCGCTACTCCGCAAACGCCACACAAGGCCAATGCGACGGAAAAGGTGACGCTCCGTATGGCGGCTCCGGCGTGAATCAGCACTGCGCTTTCAACGACTACCGCCTCCTATACGACGACGGGACGTACGGACGTTTGGCCTGGGTCATCTCCGGTGGGGATA
Organism: uncultured Acidobacteriaceae bacterium; assembly: GCA_963778445.1. Classification (GTDB taxonomy): domain Bacteria; phylum Acidobacteriota; class Terriglobia; order Terriglobales; family Acidobacteriaceae; genus Edaphobacter. The sequence goes on from CAVZUG010000003.1 coordinate 616,367, forward strand.
CTGTCATTCTTAGAGGCGGTCCGTGGCGCGTTGGCTTCGATCAGGGCTCAAGCCCTAGAGACAAGTGGTGCTTCGGAGGTAATGGACAGACCAGTTGCTATAACCCACCCATTCCCGCCGGAACGCCCACTCAACATACGCGCATCCTCGGCGAAAACTACGGAAGCTGCAGCACTGGTGTCGGCACAACGGACCGATCCAAGCTCACTCAAATTTTCGGCGGCTTCGATCTTCTGATGGTGCTCAACCTTGATGGGGCACAATACACAGACGTGGAATGCATCGAGCTTACAAGACACTCACAGTGCACACGAAATGGCCTCTACAACGGGAACCCGTATCCTGCTGGTTGCTCCACCAAATTTCCTATCGATGACTCCGCAGACAATGGCATCTTCACCGATGTCAACACGCATGACGTTCTCCTTCAGGACATGTACATTCACGGGTTTCCAGACCGTGCCATCATCGGTCCTATTGGCGGCCTGTTCACAACTAACCGCGTCGATATGGAGTACAACGCGTTTACCGGCTGGGATTTCGACGATGGCTCCGGCACGAAAAGCACCAATAACGCAACATCGCTCAATCACTACCTAACCATTGGCTTCAGCGGATGCGTCCAGGAATATCCGATTGCCCACAACTATCCGCTTCTGGCCTGCTACACACAAAGCACACAAGGGCAAGGCGATGGCATCGGCACACCCACCACACCCCTTAACTTCTCTTGTGACCACTGCGATTTTCACTACAACATGCAAGATGCAGCCGATGTAGGACACGTTTACCTGTCAAACATCTCGTTTGATCACTCCATTGCCTATGGAAACTTGGGCGGTACGTACAAATCAGGGCCAAACAGCAGCTTCACGCTGACGAACAGCATTTCAGTGGCGGACTGCCAGCGAGTGAAGACACCACTTGGGGATGCACCAGCAACCTACAATCAAGCAGTTGTTGACACGTGCAGGGCGGGTGATCAGATAGGAATTAACTTCCCATCAGGTTATCCTGCGACAGCAACGGTGGAGAACAACACTTTGATTGGGTACGAGTCCACCTTTATCGATAGCGTGTGTTTTACCTATCTGGGTGCGATAGCCGATCCGAAAACATGTAACTACAACTTCACATTTCGTAACAATATCGTTATAGGCTACAACGAAGCGAGCTACAACCAGGGGCAGAAACCGGGCATGTGGAACGTCAACTTGCCTACCGTACAGGACCACAACATCTTCTACGGCCTTCGCTACACCCCGGCGCTCTCGGGAGATCAAACCACCAATCCGCAATTCGTCAATGAGCCGGACCCCATAGCACCCATGTCTTCGGAATCGGCTCTCGACAACTTCAACTTTGCTCTGGGGTCTGGAAGTCCCGCGCGAGCAGCAGGAGCTTCGATTGCAGAGCTCACGACCGATTACAATAACTTCCCACGTCTCACACCTACAAGCATCGGGGCGCTCGAGTTTGGAAGTGTCCCCAGTACGGCAACACCCAGTCCGGACCCAAGCCCCGCGCCAACTCCGACACCCTCCCCGACTCCTGCGCCGTCACCAGATCCACCGCCAGTGTCCACCCCGGACCCGCCCTCCGTTCCACCTCCGTCGACACCTGCGCCCACCTCCACTCCAATCGCCACCAGCATCAGCCTAAATGTCTCGCTGACTCAGAACAAAGGTGTCAAAGAGCTCAACTTGGCAGCAAGAGTTATCTCACAAACAGGCGCTGTGCCCTCTGGAACCGTATCCTTCATAACCGGAAATACGGTTCTCGGAACTGTACAGCTCAACAGCGCTGGAGTGGCGGTACTGACAGTTCCCCTCTCCTCTGTCTCGCCTTCAGCATTGTTTGCAAACTACAACGGAAACAATGCATTCAGCGCTTCGAGTTCATCGGGGGCCGGAAGGTAAGATCGAGTTGCGATCACTCCGGCACTAGCTCTTAACGGTTCATCCCCCAAGGATCGGTCTCAAATCGATCGTTGGGGGATTTTTTGTGGTCAAAGACGGTCGCTAACGGACGTTCCGAAACTATTCCAAATCGCGATAGGCGTGACGCAATAGTAGGGAGGCCGCCGTCCGCCAATTATTGATCTCGAAGGGATAAAAGGCTAACGCTCGCAAGGCGCTTCCCACAGCAGCCCTCGGCTGGTGCAGATTGGCCAGCGCCTCCGCGTGTTGCCGGTATATCCACCCGAGCGCTACGCGCCTGGCGCGCATTCCGCACCCGCTCGAGCCATAATGCTTCTTTACGAAGTGCAGCTGCGCACTAAGCATTCGACCCGGGTCGGTCGTCATCGCCTGCGGAGAGACTCTGTAATGAGCAATGATTTGGGGAACGAGTGCGACTTGGTACCTCAATGCGATCCGGACCCAGAGGTCACGGTCTTCGGTAGCCCGCATGCTCTCGTCGAACATTCCGACGTCCTCACACACGCACGGCGGAACGTCACTGTCGGACATGGAAGATTTGTCGTTCTCATATAAATCTGGGCAGCAATATGGCCTTCAGGATGCCTGCTCGGCTTGGTGAAGGTATCCACAACCCTGCCCTCCGCGTCGATACGAGCGTTATATCCGTAAGATAACCCCACTTCAGGCCGCGCATCGAAAGACTTCAGCGACTCCGCTAGGCGGCAGGGCAACCAGACATCGTCGGCGTCCAAAAGGGCAAGAAACTCGGCCGAGGAGTTGACAATCGCGGCATTCCGAGCTGCGGGTAGACCCTTATTCACCTGCTTGATATACGTTAGCTTGGGACCCAGTCGTCTTCGATAGGGTTCCACGATATCAGTAGTATTATCGACGCTTCCATCGTCGATCAAGATGATGTGCCAATCTTCGAATGTCTGTGCGATAACGCTATCGATCGCAGCCGGCAGAAATTTCGCTGCGTTGTATGCCGGAATGATGACATCGACCTTCGACATCTCCGCCTTTTCTCCCCCGCCGGACGGCTGCTTGAAAACACCCTTGCGACCGGCCAGTGTTCCATTATAAAGCTCTGCGTTCTCGCATTCCTTTAGCGGAAATCAAGCCCCCTGGCCACGCTCGGCAATTTTTCGCAAGGATCCGACGTGTTTTCTTGCTGTTTATCGCCACATAGCATGGGCAATCAGACTTTAGTGCTAAGCCGCTCCGGAAAGTTGCAGGTCATTCCGGGAAAGGTGCTATCGCGATCTTCTAGCGGAAATGGAATCCTGTGGCCGAAACAGATTTCAGACTCTCAGACAGACGTATTGCGCTCACAATTTCGATGAGCCTACCCATACGTACGGAGAACAAATGAAGCAATCGTTGCTGGTTTTTCTGCTCCTCATTTTTCCATTGGGAATATTCGCTCAGACGACACCTAAACCTCAGCAATCCTCTGGATCAGGAGCAACGTGGTATGTGCGGGTCGATGGTGGAACCCGGTACACGGCACAGCGTATCGCCAATGGTCTCACTGGGCAGTGTGATGGCCTTGCCGACGCTCCATACCCCGGCTCCGGAACGAATCAGCATTGCGCATTCAACGATTACCGCTTCTTGTACGACGATCAGACATACGGCAATAGTGCATGGGTCATTTCGGGCGGCGACACTGTCATTATCAAGCAAAAGAGCGATGGCTGGCGAGTTGGATTCGACCAGGGACTCTCCTCCAATGATAAGTGGTGTTTCGGAGGCTATGGCAGTATTGCTTGCTCTGATCCCACAATTCCCTCCGGCACACCCTCACAACACACACGAATTCTTGGGGAGAATTATGCAAGCTGCGGTGCTGGCGTCGAGTATTACTCCAAGAACCCTACCGCCGATCGCACAAAGGTCACCCAGATCTTCGGCGGATTTCTGGTTGGCGAGGTATTAAAATCTCGATGATGCGCAGTATGTTGACATCCAATGCCTCGAGCTGACCCGCCACAGTCAGTGCTCGCAAGGTGGACTTGTACCCAACAACGGAGGTCCCCACTCAGGATCCGCGTATCCGGCTGGATGCAACCGGGGTTCTTCTGTCACGGATAGTTCTGATAACGGCATCTTTACCAACACCGGGACGCATGACGTTCTCTTCCAGGATCTCTATATCCACGGCTTTCCAGGGCGAGCTATCAAAGGCCCAATTGGGGGGACCGTCAACGTGCTCCGCGTGGACATGGAATACAACGAAGGTGCCGGTTGGGATTTAGACGATGGATCGGGCACACGAAGCATCAACAACGCCACCGTCAACGCGACTAACCTCGCTATCAATTGGAATGGTTGCTACCAGGAGTATCCGATTGTTCATACTTCCTCCGCAATCGCCTGCTACACCCAGAGCAACCAGGGTTACGGCGATGGAGTGGGGACACCGCCCACGCCGCTGAATTGGCATTGCGAGCAGTGCTCAGCCTTTTACAACATGCAGGACGCTTTCGATATTGGGCATACGTTTCAGTCAGACATCACCTTTGATCGCAGTATTGCGGTTGGAAATTTGGGCGGAACATTCAAGAGCGGGCCTAATAACCACTATATCGTCACTAATTCAGTATCGATCTCGAACTGTAATAGGGTGCTCTCCCCGATCGGTGATTCAACGCAGTACTTCAACGAAGGCATCGGGGATACCTGCAGAGCCGACACAAACCTCAGCTTCAACATGCTCGGCGTCGGCACGCCCGTAGACGGCAACATCCACATCAATGCGCCGGTCCAGGAGCAGCCGTCCGTCGGCATCGTGGAAAACAACCTCATTGCCGGCGTGGCTGGAGCTATGGCCGACGTAACTTGCTTCCAGTTCAACGGCGCCACCATGGACAGTGCGGCATGTCTTGGCCAACAGCAATACTCAATTACCTATCGCAATAACATCATCATCGGGTATCGGGAGCAGTCCTACAACGGAAACCAGCAACCGAGTGCTTTCTACGGCCTACCTCCTACCATTCAGGATCACAACATCTTCTATGGTCTGCGCAGCAATCCCTCAATGAGCTCGACGGATTTCTACGCTGACCCCCTGTTGACAAACGAGCCCAATCCGCTCGCCCCCATGCCGAACGAGGCCGTACTCGACAACTTCCCAACAGCTCTGAGCTCCAGTTCTCCCGCAAAGTATGCGGGCGCCATCGTCGCGGCTCTGGGAGCCGATTATCTCGGCAACGCTCACCACAATCCGCCCAGCATGGGTGCCGTTGAGTTCGGCGGCACACCCGCACTTACCGTCACCACGATCGCCTTTACCACGCCCAATCCGATCGTTCTCGCTGTCGGCGGCAGCGTAACGCCCACCTGCACCGTCACCTACTCGGATAGCACTACCGCCCCCTGCGCCACCGCCGGAGCTTCGTTCACCAACTCCGCCTCAACGCTCGCCTCGGTCAGCCCTGCCGGAGCCGTCACTGGACTCTTGGAAGGAACCGGTCAAATCACAGCGTCCATCGGCGGCGTACTTGGAACCGACAGCTTCACAATCAACAGCGCGCCTAAACCCACTGTTATGAGCATAAGTTTTGCCTCGCCCGTCTCCCTCTTGGTCGGCGCCACAGCGGCACCCGCTTGCATCGCGTCGTACTCCGACTCCAGCACCACCGCATGCGCCACTGCCGGAGCAACCTTCACCAGCGACGCTCCCACCGTGGCGACCGCCAACTCCGCCGGAACCCTCTCGGCCGTTGCTCCGGGAACGGGCCACCTCCTTGCAACCGTTGGCCTTGTGGTCGGAACCGATACCTTTACGATCACAGCTCCTCAACCCGCAGTTACTACATCCATCGCTATCGCTCAGCCGCAGTATGGCTTCAACGTTCTTCCTGGAGCCACCCGCCGAATTTTCGCAAAGGTTACCAACGGCAGCACCAACCAGGTCACATGGTCCGTCAAGTCAGGTTCCGCCCAGATCTCCGCGAAGTCCGGCTCATGGGTCGACATAACTGCCGGAAGTTCAGGCAGCCAATGCCAGATCGCAGGAAGCAGCGTATCTTCGGCAACCCAGTTCACCGTCGAAGCGATCTCCGTAGACGACAACTCGAAAAAATCGGACGTCACCTTCAACGTCTGCAAACCTTCCGTGCAGATCTCCACGGTTCCCTCCTACCGGACCCTTTACGCGAACCAGACGGCTGATATCCAGAGCCTCATCGTAGGCAGCGTAAACGATGGAGTGCGCTGGAACATGGCCTCCCAACCCACCGGCGGCGATGGCAGGCTCGTCGATTCCACCTCCCGTGACGCGGTCTTCTCCGCCACAGTCCCCGGCCGGTACACGCTCACCGCCACCAGCGTTGCCGACGGAAACAAGACTGCGACCTCCATCCTGTACGTGACCGGTCATGCGATGCCGTATCGCGTCACCCGCAACATGACTGAGCCCGTCGACTGCTCGGTGGATCCCGCCCTCCTCGGCACCACCTATGAGGTCGGCCCCTCGCAGACCTACAAACGTCTCAAGGATGTCCCAACTAACAAGATCATTGCCGGCTCAACCATTCGCCTCCACAACGAAGACACAACCGGGGTTCATCCCACCACTTTCCATGAGTACATCCAGCTCTCGCAGCATGTGGCACCCGACCAGCCGGTCCGGCTCTGTGGCGTACCCGATGCGGCCGGCAACCTGCCCATTGTGGATGCCTCAAATGCAGTTGGCCGCTCGGACGTAACTGCAACTGCTGCCGGCAACGGTCTCCTAACCGTCGGTGGAAGCACCTCGGGCGCCGCGTGGCCCTCCTATACCGGTGCACAGAACATCGTGGTCGAAGGACTTCACCTGCGCAACGCTCGAGCGGGTGTCTCCTATACCGCCCCGAATGGCACCGCTGCAGTCTGGCAAAGTTCAGCCGCATGCGTTCGGGTCGGCGACGGGCACAATATAAGCATCGTCGGCAATGACATAGACGGCTGCGCAAATGGTGCCGTCAGCGTATGGAACGGCACAACCTGGGGTGGTTCCAGTATCAGTCACCTCTGGGAGGGCAACTACGTTCATGGTAACGGTACTGCAGGATCCGCCGAAAACCACCAGATGTACCTCCAGGGTTGGGGACAAGTCGTTCAGTTCAACCGCATCGACGGGCTTTCCGCAGGGTCCAATGGTGCAAACCTTAAATCACGCGGCGTTCAGGACGTCATCCGTTACAACTACTTCGGCGATGGCGCAGCCAGAGACATGGATCTCGCTGAGGTACAGGGAGCCGCGCGCTATATGTCGTTCGGCGACTTCTTTCAGAACAACGCAACTTCCACGCAGACCACGTATTCGATGGATCAGTTAGCAGCCTGGCAAGAGGCCTGGAACTCCCATTTCGCTTACGGCAATATCTATCTGAACGGCACATCTTCCGCACCCATCCACTTCAGCTACGACCAGGTCGCGGGTGAGACTGCTCGCAAAGGCAGCCTCTACTGGTACAACAACACGTTTTACAAAACCGCCTGCTCCGGTTGCGCCAGTCCCCTCTGGACCATGTTCGACACCAGCGCCGGTGACGGCTCGTACCTACAGCAGACTGAGTTCCAAACCGTGCAGGCCTTCAACAACCTGCTCTGGATGGATAGCCTCAGCAGCCCTGCCTTCCAATGGAACGATTTCGATGCCTTCATTGGATTTGGAGGCGCCAATCTCCTGCCGGCGGGATGGGGAGCGAACACCCTTCAGGGCAGCATCGGGGACGGCTGGAACGCCTTGGCAAATCCCGCCGCGTACCAGAACGCCGGCAGTCTTGGACTGCACATCAGCGGCTTTGCCGGCAGCAACGTCGAAACATCCTCAACCATTCCGTTCGACAAGGTCTCCTGGACTCTCAGCAAGGCAACGCCAGGAACCGCCACTCTGCCAACCCGCGCATGCGAAATGCCGACCCGCTTCAACTACCTGCCGACGCTGGGATATGCCGTTCCGCGCACAGCATCGCTCAACATCGGCGCAACGGACACTCCGGCACAAACAGCCGCAATCATCAACTTGGTCGGAGGGTCGCAGCGCGTAAACAGCCAGTCGTCAACCTGTCACTAAGGATCCAGTTCGGTGCCGGAACTATCCGGCACCGAACTGGACTCAAAACACGCGAGTGCGCGAGAGCACGGGTCGCAACGTCGCGTCGGATTCCTTCTTTATCATCTGCGGAATCCGCAACGGCCGGGGTGGAACCTCAGGCATTCCCACTTCGCTCAGCTTGTAAAGCAATGACCGGTAGCTGATCTGCAGCCACTTCGCCGTCTTCTGCCGATTCCAGCTATTCGCCTGCAGCACCTTCAGGATGATCTGGCGTTCGAGATCCTGTGTAGCTTTTTTCGTAATCCGCTTCAGCGACACAGGCTCGCTCAGGTCGATCTCGGTCGTGATTCCCCCGCGCTGTTCCTCGGGCAGCAGTTCCGAAACCAAGGCCTCTTCGCTGCCGATCAGCACATAACTGCGGATCAGATTCTCCAGTTGCCGAATGTTACCGGGCCAATGATAGTTCTGCATCAAACGCACGGCACTCTTTGAAAGAAGCTCCGGCGTGTGATGAAACAAACGCGCATAGTGCTCTATGAAGTAGTCGATCAGCACCGGCAAGTCGGCGATGCGCTGCCGCAATGGAGGCAGATTTACCGTTACTGCATTGATGCGAAACAGAAAGTCCAGACGGAATGTTCCCTCTTCCACCTGATTACGCAGATCCGTGTTCGAGACCGATACCAGCCGCGTGTTGATCGATCTCGGATCATGACCTCCAACCCGGGTAAAGGTTCCGTCCTGCAGCACCTGCAACAGCTTCGACTGCACACCGAGATCCAGGCTCCCAACCTCATCAAGAAACAGCGTCCCCAGGTGAGCCTGTTCCACCCGCCCCAATTTCATCGTCAGTGCGCCCGTGAACGCGCCCTTTTCGTAGCCGAACAACTCCGTCTCAAGCAGCGAGTGAGGAATGGCAGGGCAACTCACCTTCACCAGTTGCCCGCGTCCGCGTAGAGAGTAGGCGTGCAGCAATCGAACGCAGATCTCCTTCCCGGTCCCGCTCTCTCCCTGCAGCAGAACAGGCACATCGGTTTCGGCAACGCGTTCCAGGCGATTGCGGACCGCCTGCATAGCAGGCGTCTTCCCGAACATGATATCCAGGGGCGGCAGATTCATCGAAGCAGCGGAATCAGATTGAGAAGCCAAGGTAGTTTCCTTCAAAGTACAGCAGTCGGGCAATGGGGGAGACACTGCAACATCCTTCACATTGCACGTCTGTCACCAATTGAAAGACAATCTCCTAAGAGGCGGCCGTGTTGCTCGCCGGAGCTCTCAGAACGATCACACCAACGGTGTATCGACTGGCGTAAGTGTTACACATACAGTTGCTTACAGCGGAGGAACTGTGACAAATCTATTGAGGGCCGGGCATCTCAACATAAAGCGCATCGCAAGAGGCACCTCCGCATCGGTTCGGATTCCCAAATTCCTGCCAGATAGTGGTAAATGTTTCGCTCTTCTGTAAGCAAGAATATTAACAATTCGCGTGTCAAAGTCACAAGGGAACATATAGACTTTGCGAGAGTCAAGGAGCACAGAAATCTAAGCCTCGCGTCAACTTGTCCCCGCTGCTGACCCGGTATTTATCGGGTTTGGCCAACACACGTACGGAAAAATGCCTGGGCAGCGTATCCAGGGCCGGAACGAAGAGGTGTCCTAATGTCAGCATCGTTGTCTTACCCGGTCTCTGCCTTGAAATCTTCGAAGTCGAAGCCGAACGTAAGCATTCTCGAACCCGATCTCGCTGTCCTTGATTACTTGCGGACGACGCTGGCAAATCAGTACGTCCTCAACCTTTTCTCGGAAGAACAGCACCTGATTGATCGGCTCGAGCACAACGAGCAGCCCGATCTCCTCCTCATCGCCCTTCACCCCAGCCGCGATCCCGCTCCCCTGCTCTCCCACATCCGCTCCACCCGGCCGCGGGTTCCCGTGGTCGTCCTCTCCTTTACCGCCGAACTCAAGGATATCGAAACAGTCATTCGCCTCGGCGTCAAAGGCATCCTCCTGAAGCCCTTCATCGGCTCCGATGTGATGGCCGCCATCGAAGAGCACCTCGCACTCGCACAAAGCAAACCCGCTCCGGATGCGCCCAAGGAAGTCCCCCTCACCGAGAACCACTCCTTCGTCCGTTCCTCCAAACGTATGCGTGAGCTCGAACAGCAGGCCTCGCTCGTCGCTCGGGCCGACATTCCCGTCCTGATTCTCGGGGAAAGCGGCACCGGAAAGGAGATCCTCGCCCTCTATACCCACAAGATGTCCTCGCGCTCCCAGCACACCTTTCTCAAGGTCAACTGCGCCGCTGTCCCCGCCGACCTGCTTGAAAGCGAGCTCTTCGGATACGAGCAGGGCGCCTTCACCGGAGCCGTCAAAACAAAGCCAGGAAAATTCGAGATCTGCACCGGTGGAACCATCTTCCTCGACGAGATCGGCGAGATGCCCGCTATCCTTCAGGCCAAGCTCCTCCAGGTCCTTCAGGACGGTACCTTTATGCGCCTCGGCAGCCGCTCGCCCATGAAAGTCGATGTTCGTGTCATCGCTGCCACTAATATCAACATGAAAGAGGCGATGGCGAACAAGACCTTCCGGGAGGACCTCTACTACCGCCTCAATGGCTTCACTCTCTCCATACCTGCACTCCGTCAACGCAAGGAAGAGGTTCCGATCCTCGCCGAGTACTTCATGCGAAAGGCCGCAAAGCGTTACGGTCGTGACCCTCTCATGTTTTCGACTACTCTCATGGACGCCCTCTCTGAGTACCAATGGCCAGGAAACATCCGCGAACTCGAAAACGTCATCAACCGATATCTCGTCCTAGGAGATGAAAGGGCAATTCTGGATGAACTCGCGATTCATGAGGTGGTCAATCATAATCCGGGTACAACCAGCGACACCTCCTCCAATGGAGGAGGTCTCAAGCAAATGGTCCGCAGCCTGAAGGGCGAAGCTGAGGCAAATGCGATTCAACAGGTGCTGGAGGGTGTGGGATGGAATCGGAAGGCGGCAGCAAACGACCTCAAGATCAGCTACAAGGCATTGCTGTACAAGATCAAACAGTACGATCTTTCCCCTCAGGGGCACGCGTAAGTTCACCGATGGATGCATCGAACCGCCCCGCAGCCATAACCTCCCCAAGCACCTATAAGGTCGTTATCCGCTTTGAGGACCACGCCGTCCGTGGCTTCGCCGCGGCAAGCGAGATCGGCACCATCGAGCAACTACTCCGCAACGACCCGCAACACCCCTTGGACTCGATACGTCTCACCCTCGTCGATACCGGCAAAATCCAGGAGATCGCCACCGCGAACGCCAAAGCAATCTTCTTCGTTATGACTTTCGACGGCGATCTGCGCCACCGCGCTCTCCACTTTCATGAGCACGCGCCCGTCATGCAGGGGCTCTGGGTTCGCGTCCGCTTCCACGATGGCGAAGCCGTCGAAGGCATCATCTCCAATACCCACGACCATGTCCTCGGCTCCGGATTCTTTATGACCCCCACCGACCCGAACGGCAACAACAAGCTTATCTACGTGCTCAAGAGCCGCCTCAAAGACTTCAGCGTACTAGGCCTCCGCAACGCTCCTCGCCTCCCCACCTTCTAGCATTCTCTTCCTCGTCCGATCATTTCGCCGTGGGCCCGGGCCGCCAGTCTGGGCAGACCTATGCCACAGCCTGCTCGATCTCCTTCCATTCAGAGTCGCTCAGTTCCACCCCCGCCGCCGCAACATTCTCCTCCAGATGTCTCACGCTTGAAGTACCCGGAATCGGCAGGATCACCGGCGACCGATGCAAAAGCCACGCAATCGAAAGCTGGCTTACCGTTACGCCATGTCTCTTTGCAGTGTCGTCGAGCTTCCCGCCCGGCTTCGCCAGCTTTCCGGCTGCGACCGGGAACCACGGAATAAATGCCATCTTGTGCTTCGTGCAGTAGTCGACGACGTCCTCATGCGCACGATCTCCGATGTTGTACTTGTTCTGTACACTCACGATTTCCACAACTTTGCGTGCCTGCTCAATCTCCTCCGGTTTCACCTCGCTCAGCCCCACATGCCGTATCTTTCCTGCCTTCTGCAACTCCGCGATCTTCCCAAGCGACTCCTCAACCGGGACCTGCGGGTCTATCCGGTGGAGCTGCCACAGGTCAATCGTTTCCTTCTTTAGCCGCCTCAAACTCATCTCTACCTGCTGCTCCAGGTACTCGGGCCGCCCCACCGGCAACCACTTGTTCGGCCCCTGCCGCGTCAAGCCGGCCTTCGTCGCGATCACCACGCCAGCAGCGTTTCCGAGCGTCTCCCCAAGGATCCGTTCGCTCACTTCGGGTCCATAAGAATCCGCCGTGTCGATGAAGTTCACACCCACCTCCACCGCGCGCTTCAGCACCCGCTTCGCCTCTTCCAGATCCTTCGGCTCACCCCAGATCCCCTCACCGGTAATCCGCATCGCGCCAAATCCTAACCGGTTGACCTCTAGATCTCCCCCAATGGCAAAGGTCCCGCTCGCCGCCGCACTCACCGTTCCTGTTCCATTTGTGTTGGCCATGTCTCATTGGATGCCGCTGATACGGTATCCGGAGCCTCACCCGCCTCGTGCACAGTTTCTATCTCTACCCAGGACGGCGGCTCAGGGACCGATCCACGCAGATCGAGCTCATAGAAGATTCCCTCCATCCGCTCATCGGCAGCTTCCGTAAAGCCGTGGCGGAGGTAAAAATCCGCGCACACCCCATTCTTCTTAGTCGGGATGAACTCTCCCAGGAGGCGCGTCGCGCCTTGCCTGCAGGCCTGGTCAGCCACATACGCCAGCAGCGCCGTCTCAATGCCCCTCCCGATCACCCGGCACGAGAGCAGGAAGGAGTCGATCCGGCAGGTCTCGCCCTCTACTCTGGCAAGGGCCAGCCCAACCACCCCAGCATCCCCGAACCGATCTCTGACCCGCACCGCAACGCCCTGCGCAGCCGGATCCAATGCGAACTCCTCCACATCTAACGCAGATCGCCTTCGCGTCGTCAGGTTGAACTGATTCGTCTTCGCCAGCAGTTGGACCGCGCGCGCCAGCGGAGCCTTGAGCGCGCTCCCAAACGTACATACGATCCCCAGGGACGCCAGAAACTCCTCTCGCCCGCCTGCAGCCTGCTCCAGCTCAGCCCGTTGCGCCTGCGCCTTGTATTCGGTCGCCCGGTTACGATCATCCCCGGTTACCCGTAGCACATCAAAAAACGTCTCCTCCGCCAGCATCTGCAGCAACCGCCATGGCTCATTTACTGGCGCTTGCACCACCGCGACCTCCGGAAGCTGCTGCCGAACCGCCTCGCACTCCACCGGGTTGTCGTCCACCAGCACAAAAGCGTCCAGCCCCAGCGAAAGCTCCCGCGCCAACTCACGCAAGGACTGCACCTTATCGTTCCAGTTGATCCGGTGCGCAGAGAAATCCTCCATTGCAACCGCGAGATCCGCAGCCCGCGCGCGGAACGCCTCGCGAACCTCCGCCTCGTCGTTCTTCGACGAAACCGCAAGCAGAATCCCACGCGACGATATCTGCTTCAGATAGCGCTGGTATGCCAGATACGGTGTTCCGGGATAGGTGCTCCCGGTCGCGATCCCCTCCGCGCCCTCTTCCCCCAGAACCCCACCCCACAGCGTGTTGTCCAGATCTGTACATAGCACCTTGCGCGATGCCCTGAAGAGCACATTGACCGACCGAATCAGACCCCGCGCATACACCCCAAAGTTCGCCGCACTGACCGGTAGCCGCGTTGCCAGAAACAGCCGCATATCCCGCCACTGATCGCGTCCCCGCTGCGCCGCCATCTGGTCCACATCGAAGAAAACACAGTCCGCAACAGCTCCACAAACCTCCGCCAAACCCGCGTTGATCCGCCGCACAGCGTTCGGCAAGCTGTTCAGGAGATTGGCATCGCCCACAACTCCCAGCGAAGACGTGTGCGGAACCACAAACCCCTGCAGCACAATTCGTGCATTGCTGAAGCCGCGAACGCTCTGTACAAGGCGCGAAATCCTCTGCACGCACCCCGCAATCTCATCCTCCACCTCCGCCCCCACCCCGTCGCCACACAGATCCGGAAGCCGCCCAGCCACATCTTCGAGATCAAAGACCACCAGCAGCAGATCGGGCGCAAACGCAGCCAGAGCCCCACCCGCATCCATCATTTCCTCCGAGTACGAACCGTAGCCCCCCAGCTCTACCTCGAGCAGGTAGCCGGCCAGCAACGCCTCCGTCGTAAGGTAAGGCAGCATGGGTTCAACTGTCACCGATCGAACAACATACGTCCTTAGCTGCCGAACGCTGTCCATCTGTCGAAACGCATCCGAGACCTTGCGTAACTGTGACCCGCAAAAAAACACGTCCGTCGCATGATCCGTCTTCAGCAGTTCACGGCAGGCGGCCAGAGCAGCGCTCCCATCCCGCACTGCAACGGCACCTCTCACCTCGCGTCTCAGCACTTCGCGCCGCTCCGCGTCAATCAAGGGTGTTCTCCCATCTACCCATTCTATTGCGAGCGCGCCAACCCTCTCCCGACTGTCAGGCCATTCAGCCAGCTCGCGCCTGCGGCACCTCGCCCATTCTGGAAGCCCTCACCCGCAACGTCTCTCCCTCGTCCAGCACCTTCACCTTTGCGTCCACACCCAACCTCCGCGCCTCCGCCATCAGGCGCAGCGGGGGCTCCTCCATCGGCTCCCGTCCCAGGCGAAACGTCCCGAAGTGCATCGGCACCATCAACTCGGCACCTGTCTCAACGAACCCCCGCAGCGCCTCCTCCGGACTCGTATGAACCGCCCTGTAGCTATCCGGAAAATACGCTCCGATCGGCAACAAGGCCACCCGTGGCGCCAACCGCAACCCCACCTCCCGAAATCCCCCGAAGTACGCCGTGTCCCCCGAGTGATACACACTTGTTCCCCCGCCCGCGACCACATACCCGCCATACCCGCGGTGCGTGTCCCGAAACATCCGCGCGCCCCAGTGCTTTGCCGGCGTCATTGTTACCTTCAGCCCGGCGATCTCCCGCTCCTGCCACCACTCCATCGCATGAACCGCCGCAAACCCCAGCTTCCCCACCAGATCTTCCACACCTTTTGGTACCACCACCTCCGGAGCGCGCCCGCTCAGCTTGATCGTGCGCCGGATCGCTCGCCGCAAGCTCATGACATTCAGGTGATCCATATGCGCATGCGTCAGCAGCACAACATCCACCGCCGGCATCTGCCGCCAATCCAGCCCTGGCCGCCTCTGCCGCCGCAGAAGAATCAGCCGCTTCGTGAATACCGGATCCACCAGCACCTTGCGTCCCGCGATCTGCAGCAGAAACGAAGAGTGCCCGATAAACGTCACCCCAAGCTCCCCGATACCTACGCTCTCCGGCGCCCTGCTCTTCCCAGACATCGGCCGAGCATGGCTCTCTCGAACCAGTCGCCACATCTGGCCCATCTTCGCCGTCACCGCCCGCCTGTTCGCCCTCGCACTCCCGCTCATATATATCCAGATGCGCCAAAGCACTCACACGATCCTCACCGCCCCGCGCTCCCGCCGGCCTAAGCTCACCCCTTCCATCTGTCAGGCATCTGATTCTCCCAGAAGCCTTTCACCGCAACCCCTGAGGAGACCTGCATGACCGCCGTCAACGATCCCGTTCCCGATCGCAAAGACCACACGGTCGCTCATATCGACCCGCTGCGCCAGCGAATCTGGGACCAAGTCTCCCACTCCCCCCTCCAATCCCTCTGGGACTTCCAAGGCGTTCCACCAGCCATAGTTATGAAGCGCACCTTCGGCGCCTTCATGGACGACAATCTCCTCTCCCGCGCCGCCGAACTCGGCTACTACTTCCTCTTTGCCCTCTTTCCCACCCTCGTCAGCGCCAGCGCCATCCTCGGCGTGGTCGCCCGCAACACCACCCAGATCTACGTCAAACTCCTCGACTACCTCGCCCTCGTCATCCCCCCATCCGCCTTCAAGATGGTCCTCGAGACCTTCAACCAGACCACCGCAGCCTCCAGCAGCGGCAAAATCACCCTCGGCCTCGCCGCCGCTATCTGGTCCGCCTCCGTCGGCTTCTCCGCCATCCAGGACACCCTCAATACCGTTTACAAGGTCAAGGAGACACGACCCTACTGGAAGGCTCGCCTGCTCCGCCATCTTCGTCACCCTCCTCCTCTCCCTCCTCATCACACTCACCCTCGCCTGCCTGCTCGGTGGAGACTTCCTCGCGCACCTAGCCAAAAACGAGATCTACCAGCCAGCTCTGCGCTTGACGGCAATGTACACGGCTCGCACCCTCTCCTGGCTCATCACGGCGGCTCTGCTGATGCTCCTCTTCGCCACCATCTACTACTTCGCGCCCGACGTTAAAAACAAGTGCTGGCACTGGCTCACCCCCGGTGCAGCCATCGGCATCGCCGGCTGGCTCATCGCCTCCATAGCCCTACGCATCTACCTGCACTTCTTCGACAACTACTCCGTTACCTATGGCTCGCTCGGAGCCGTCATTATCCTGCTCACCTGGTTCTACATCACCGGTCTCATGATCCTCACCGGCGCCGAAATCAACTCAGAGATCGCAGCTTCAGTCGCCGAAAAAAAGCTCAAAGAAGCCGGTAAGCTCCCACCCCACGCCACCACAGACCCTGACCATCCCATAGACTGCGCCGTCACACCGGAAGCTTGCGACGACGGGAAGCCTACTCAGTCCAAAGCTCTCTCTGCCTGATCAGCTTGCCCGTACACAGGACAGCGCAGCAGACCTCGGTCGCCGTTGCCCTCCTGTCATTCCCCGTGGGGATCTGCCCTTGACCACGCTACCGCCCAGCAGACCGCACCAGCCGCGCATCCCCACTCACCAACGCATACCCCGCCGGAACCATGAACAAAGCTCGGTCCGGCTCCGCCCGCACCACCTCCGTCAGCGAAACCTCTGTATCTGCTCCCGTCAATGGATCGTGCCGCGTCCGCTGCACCGCAATTCCCAGGTCGACCGACACCCAGCTCTCATCCACCTCCGCCGGGCCATCGGCAGCCTCGCCAGAGCCAGCCAGTGGCCGCCGCACCTGCACACTCCCCACCGCCTCCAACCCGGCAATACGCCTGATCCCGAGACGCTTCCACGTCGATTCCACCCCGTCTTTCACCTCATGAACGCGGCTATCCTTCTGCTCCGCCGCGATTTGCAGCTGCTCCGCCCCAAACTCCGCCGGTGCCTCCTTCCCCTCGAGTCCCGGCATCGCCTGCACGCGATAGCGTCGGCTCGCAACATCCAACACCACCTCGCGATGGTTGGGCACATCGAAGATCAGCGCTTCGATCGGCCGCTTCGTGCTCTCGTCAATCAGTTCCACATATGTACTCCCGTCCGAACTCCGCGCCACCCGGCCTCGCGTCTCCACCACACCCCCGGGGCCGCGCCGCACAATCACTTGAACCGCCCGAAACGGCACATCCTTCCACTGCATTCCCACAGCCGGAGAGATCTGCGTCCGGCCGGCGCTCTTCGAAATCTCTGCCGTGCTTATCCCGCCCGGTTCCGCGCCCGCGCCCATACCCAGCAGCAGCACCGAACCCAGGGCCGTCGTCCTCAGCACAAGGCTCACGCTTCATCCCTCCGATCGCGCTATCAGCAGCCGATACCAGAAAGACGTCGCGCCCTGCCGTTCAGACCTATCAGCCAAGAACCCTCGTCCGCACTCAAGTAATCCGGAGTCAAATAACTCCGGCCACCTACGCCTTCCGGCTTATCGAGCCTCCGCACGCCGCGTCTTCTCAGCCCAGGCCTCATACGTCAATATCGGCCTCTCCCGCTCCCACTCCGGGTCCGGAAGCACCATCAGGTCCTCCCTCGGAATCCCCGGCAGCCCACTTCCCACCGCCCTCAATCCCGTCTCCCGGTCCTCACGAATGTAGTTCTTCGGGAAATCAACGCGGTTTTCCTGCATCCAGTCGAGGATGTGCGTCGTACCCTGCGCCTCGATCTCCGCATCCGTCGACCAGATCGCAAAATGAATCTGCCGGTTCAGCCACTTCACCCCATCCTCATCCACCCATGACGGCCGGTGACTGATTCCGGGGTACAGCACCGTCGTAAACATATCCGTGTCACTTCCCCTCAGCGTCACCGCCCTTGCCCGCAGATCCGCAAACCACGCCGGCGGATGCTCCGCCATCTTCATCACCGTATCCGCATCGCCGTTCATCACCAGCATCGGTCCGCGCGCGGCGTTTAGCGCATACAGCACCGCGCCTCTGTCTCCAAGAACCCCCAACGCCCGATACGGCGGCCCCTGGCACGGCAGCTTGCTTGAATCGAAGTACTCACCCGGTCTGTCGTACACCCCGCCCCCGCTCAACACCACCGCGTGGATCCGCGGGTCGATCGCCCCCGTAATCCCCGTCACAAACGCGCCCATCGAGTAGCCCACCGTCGCGATCCTCGCCGGGTCCACCTCAGGCTGCGCCGCCAGATAGCTCACCGCCTCCATGACGTCCACCTGCATCAACCCCGCCAGCCGCTGCCCCCAATGCGGTGTATCGACCACTGCGTCATGAGCGTTCGGACTCAGCCCGCTCTTCCGTTCACGGTTACGCTCCCCTTCTCCGATTGGGTCGTACGTCACCACCACCGCGCCCGCCTTCGCAAACATCATCCCGCTGTAGAACGCATACCAACTGAACTTGTCGCCTCCATGTCCGTTCACCACCACAATCCCGGGCAGCCGTCCCTTCACGTGCACCACCTTCGGATCGGGCCGGTAGACTACTGCCGGAACCCGCATGCCGTCCGCCGTCGCATAGGTCACCCGATCCGCGAGCACACCGGGTGTCGGCGAAAACGTCGACCACACCTTCGCATCGAGATCTGGCAGCCGCTCCGGAACAAAGAGCTGCCTGCGAATCTCGGCTCGCCACGCCGCATCGCGTGCCCGCCTCTTCGCCGCGCTAAGCTCCAAACCCGGCCGAAGCAGCTTCACCATCGCCGGCTCCGGCTTCGCGACATCCGCTGCCGTAGCCGCACCTCCACCACCCGAAGCAACCTGCGCCCACGCCCCCGCCCAACACAGCATCGCACTCAGCACACCACACAAGATCACAGATCTCCGCACAATGCCTCCCAACTGAGAACAGTCAACAGTCAACGAACAACTGCATTCAAGCTACAATTCCCGCACCACTCCATGAACTTCTACGCCCTTGTTCTCGCCGTCATCGTCCTGACGCTTCTCTCCGTCTCCCTCGGCCGTCTCAGCAAGGTAAAGACCAAAGCAGACTACCTCGTCGCCGGCCGCTCCCTTCCCGCCATCGTCCTCATCTTCACCCTGCTCTCCTCCTGGATCGGCTCGGGATCTCTCCTCGGCGGCGCGGAAAACGCCTACCGTCACGGCTTCGCTGCCCTCTGGCAATCCGTCGGCGGCTGGGCCGGTCTCATCCTTATCTACTTCATCGCCCCCCGCGCCCGCAAATTCGCGCAGTTCACCATCCCCGACCTCCTCGAAGCCCGCTACAACCAGACCGCCCGCGTCCTCGGCGTCATCGCCATCCTCTTCACCTACACCGCCATAACCAGCTACCAGTTCATCGGCGGCGGAGATATCCTCCACCTCGTCTTCCCCACTACCATCTCGGCCGATCTCGGGAAGTACATCATCGCCGCCTTCGTCATCCTCTTCACCGCCATCGCCGGCATGTCGTCGGTCGCCTACATGGACCTCGCCATCGGCATTCTCGCCACCGTCTCCCTGATCGTCGCCCTGCCCATGCTTTCGCACATCGCCGGCGGCTGGCACCACATCCATTCCGTCCTCCCCGCCACCCACTTCCAGCCCTTCGGAGACCTCTCCGGAGCTCAGGCAGCCGAGCTCTTTCTCCCCACCTGCCTCCTCATGCTCGGCAACCAGTCCATGTACCAGAAGTTCTTCTCCGCCAAATCCGAGAAGGACGCCACCCGCGCCGTCATCGGCTGGTTCATCGGCATTCTGATCCTCGAAACCGTTATCGTGGCCATCGCCGTCGCCGGTTCCGCCATCTTTCCCACCGGCGAAGTCCACCAACATCCACGGGAGATTCTGGCTTTCACTGCCATGAACGCCCTTCCGCGCTGGTTCGGTGTCATACTTTTCGGCGCTATCTTCGCCAAAGTCATCTCCACAGCCAACAATTTTCTCTTCTCCCCTGCCACCAACCTCGTCAACGACGTCTTCGTCCGCTACATCTCACCCGAGGCCTCGAATAAACGCATCCTCATCGTCAGCCGCCTCATGGTCGTCTTTCTTGGCCTCTGGGCGCTTTACCAGTCGCTTAACACCGAGTCCGTTCTAAAAAAATCTCTCTACGCCTACACCATCTACTCCGCCGCGCTGACGCCCGTCATCCTCGCCGCATTCTTCTGGCGCCGAACCACCGCCGCCGCGGCCGTCAGCTCCATCGCCGCCGGAACCATCATCACCGTCGCCTGGGACTCCACCCGCACTATTTTTCCCCACATCATCTCCGACCGCGACGCCATCTTTCCCGCGCTCGCCACCTCGCTCCTGTTCCTCATCGTGGTCAGCCTCCTCACCCCGAAACCCGACCTTGCCCACCTCCAGTCCCTCGGCGAAGCCTGACCCTCACCTGCCATCCTCGCCCTTAGCTGGCCCTGCCTTCGCTCGCTCCTTTGCTTGTCATTCAGGAGCGGAGCGGAGGAATCTGCTGTTGCCCTTGCGCCCACCCGTCATCGGATAAACTCACCTCCATGCGAGCTCCCCTGATCGCCTCGGCCCTCTTTGTTCTCTCCCTCGCCGCGCTCGCCCAGGAACAATCCCAGACCCTCTCCATCCAGTCCAATATCGTCCTCGTCCCCACCTCTATCCAGACGAAACGCGGAGACATGCTCTACGGCCTCAAGCCCGACCAGTTCGTCGTCGAAGACAACGGCGTGCGCCAGACCACTCACGTCGATGAAGAGACCGACGCGCTAGGCCTCTCTCTCGTCGTTGCCGTCCAGTGCTCGCGCTCGGCCATTATGGAGTTCGCCAAGCTCAAGGGCCTCGCCACCATGATCGACGCCATCACAGGCGGCGCACCGCGCGAGGTCGCCCTCGTCTCCTATGGCACCGAACCTACGCTGCTGGGTGAGTTCTCCTCCGACCCCGACAAGCTCTCCATCGCCATGCAGGACCTCCAGCCCTGCACCGACGATCCCAATGCCGCCACGCTCGACGCCGTCGCCTACTCCACATCATTGCTCGAGGGCCGCAATAATCACTTCCGCCACGCCATCCTGCTCATCTCCGAGACCCGCGACCACGGCAGCCACAGCAAGCCGGAAAAGGTCATCGCCTACCTCGGCCGCACCAACACCGTCGTCGACTCCGTCGCCTTCTCCCCAGGCAAGACCGAGATCCTCAACGATCTCCGCTACGGGGGCGGCTCCGGCCCCGTTGGCCTCCTGGTTATGGCGGTCAATGCCATCAAGCACAACGCGCCCAAGGAGCTCTCCTCGCTGTCGGGCGGCGAATACATCAACTTCACCACGCAGAAGGGCTTCGATAAGAGCCTCGGCACGCTCTCCAACCACATTCACAACTACTACCTGCTCAGCTTCCAGCCGCAGGCCGGATCACCTGGCTCGAACATCCCCGGATCCACGCCTGGACTCCATGCGATCACCGTCAAGATCCCCGACTATCCTGACGCCCGCATCCGTGCTCGCGAGTCCTACTGGGCCGGAGGCGCGCCCGGCGACACCCCGTGACCTCAACAGATTTTGTCCCTCACCGTCGCAGGGAGGGCGATCCTCGCTTTTTCACACTTACCTTTTCCCGCCGCATGCATCCAAAGCCCCATGGAACAAACAGCTATCCAGGAGAGCACCATGCCCGCAACCGCAGCCTTTACCGACGTAGACGACATCCTCCGCGAAGTGGGCCCGGACGCCACCGCCACCTTCGATAACTCCGCTTCCAACCCCACCGAGCACGCCAGCAGTGAGAATCTTCGCGTCGCTCCCAAAACAGATGACGATGAGGAAGACGAAGACGTCGATGAGGACGACGACGATCTTGAAGATGACGACGATGAGGAGGACGACGACGAGGACCTCGAAGACGAGGACGATGACGACGACGTCGATGACACAGAAGACGAGGACGATGAGGATGAGGACGAAGATGAGGACGACGTATAAGCTCTTCCAACCTTCCCTCCTGCAAAAGAGCATCATCGGGTCCGGCCGTTGCGATAAAAGCACGGCCGGATCTCCTTGTTGCGCGTAGATCACTGACTTTTCATGCCGTGGAGTTCGGAACGTCATCGTTCTATTGATTACGACCCCCTTGCACTCTCGTCGACGTGGAACTCCGTTCCGACTACTCGGGTTGAGTCGCCCGGTCGGTGAAGATGCTGCAGGGGTGGGTGCGCGAGCGCAGACCACGAGGTTCGCCGGCTCCACGCCGTCACCCCGTTCTTCGTCGGCTTCGGGCGAAAGAACCAGCGGGAGCGGGTGGCTAAGGTCGATCCGCATTGGAGCCGGACTTGGCGACAACCGGGCGGTGCGGAACTTCGTCGAGTTCGGAGGGGCTATCGGGTGAAGCTGGCGAGCTGCTAATGCTGCGGGGGGAGTGACAGAGCTAGAGGCCGCGTTGGGAGAGCTCGTACCTGGGCCCGAACCACTTGCCTCTTGGATGGACCACCGCAGATCAGACTTGCGAATTGAGGCCTTTCGGGTGCATGGTTACTGCATCGTTTCTTTGCGTTTCCGCGCGGCCTGAGGCTCTTTTGTCCTCCTGCGTGGCGATGAACATCCTCTCTTCACCAAGATCTTCGAGGCCCACATGCAATGTAAGTCACTTGCTTCTCTGTTGATCCTGTCCAGCGGCTTCGGCTTTGGACAGGCGTTCACCAGCGCCGACACAGCCAGCGGACCGACCACGGTTCCGAAAAAGCCGATCATCTTCGACCTTACGGCGATCGATAAGACTGCCGACCCCTGCACGGATTTCTACCAGTACGCCTGCGGCAACTGGGTGAAAAACAACCCAATCCCGTCGGACCAGGTGCGCTGGGGCCGCTTCAACGAATTGGCCGACCGCAACAACTACCTGCTGTACAGCGATCTGAAGTCGGCTGCGGATGCGCCGAAGACGCCGCTGCAGAAAAAGTACGGCGATTACTTTGCCGCATGCATGAACACGGAGCAGGTGGACAAGCTGGGAGCGAAGCCGGTGCAGCCGTATCTGGACGAGATTGCGCGGCTGAAGAGCGCCAAGGACCTGGCGGCGTTCAACGTAGAGAGCTTTGACAAGTATGCCGGCGGAGGCTTCTTTCGAGTTGGCGTGCAGCAGGATCAGAAGGATTCGAAGCAGCAGATTGCGGGCACCGGGCAGGGAGGGCTGACGCTGCCGGATCGGGACTATTACCTGACTGACGATGCGCGCAGCCAGAAGATTCGCGAGCAGTATGTGGATCATGTGACGAAGATGTTTGTGCTGCTGGGCGATACGCAGGAGCAGGCGGCGAAGGAAGCGGCTGACGTGATGCGGATCGAGACGGCGCTGGCGAAGGGCTCGATGGGACGCGTGGAGATGCGCGACCCGGCGAATCGTTATCACATGATGACGGTAGCGGAGTTGGAGCAGCTGAGCCCCGACTATGACTGGAACCAGTACCTGAAGGGCATCGGCTTCGGATCCGTGGACAAGCTGAACGTGAGCTCGCCGGGATATGTAAAGACGGTGAACTCGGTGCTCACAACAGAGAGTCTTGACGCGATCAAGAGCTATCTTCGTTGGCACGCGATTCACGGTGCCGCGCCGTTGTTGTCCAAGCCGTTTGAGCAGGAGAACTTTGCGTTCTTCAGCCAGACGCTGCAGGGCCAAAAGGAACAGCAGCCGCGATGGAAGCGCTGCACTCGTCTGACCGATGCCGCGCTGGGCGAAGCCGTCGGGCAGGACTGGGTGAAGAAGAACTTTCCTCCGGATGCCAAAGACAATATGGAGAAGCTGGTGAAGGCGCTTGAAGCGGCGATGGCTGAAGACATCAAGCAACTGCCGTGGATGAGCGCGGAGACCAAGGTAGAGGCGGAGAAGAAGCTGAACTCGATTCGCGACAAGATTGGATACCCGGAGAACTGGCGCGACTACTCGAAGCTCGAGGTGAAGCGCGACGATCTGCTGGGCAACGCGGACCGCAACGCGATCTTCGAGGAGCGGAGGAACCTGGCGAAGCTGGGTAAGCCGGTTGACGAGCGGGAGTGGGGCATGACGCCGCCGACCGTGAACGCGTACTACAATCCGCCGCAGAACGACATCAACTTCCCTGCGGGTATCCTGCAGCCACCGTTTTTCGATAACAGCAAGGACCCGGCGGTGAACTTCGGCGGGATCGGCGTTGTGATCGGACACGAGATGACGCACGGCTTCGACGACCAGGGATCCAAGTACGACCTGAACGGCAACGTGCGGGTGTGGTGGACTCCGGAGGATCTGGCGAAGTTCAAGGAGCGCACGGAGTGCACGGCCAAGGAGTACGACGGCTTCGAGGTGGCTCCCGGACAGAAGCTGAACGGGCACCTGACGCTGGGCGAGAACACGGCGGATAACGGCGGCATTCGGATCGCGTACCAGGCGCTGATGGAGACGATCGCGAAGCAGGGCGGACCCGGACAGGGCTATGTGAGTGGAGAGCGGGACGGCTATACGCCGGCGCAGCGCTTCTTTATCTCGTTCGGCCAGGTCTGGTGCCAGAACGCGACGGAGCAGAGCGCGCGGGTGCTGGCGAAGACCGATCCGCACAGCTCCGGCGAGTGGCGGGTGAAGGGGACCGTCCAAAACTTTGAGGAGTTCGGAAAGGCATTCGGCTGCAAGGCCGGGCAGCCGATGGTCTCTTCAAACGCCTGTAGAACCTGGTAGAACCGTTGCGCAGGCAAGGGCCCGGGCTTCGGCTCGGGCCTTCGCTTCTTGTCTCGGGCGGTGCCGCGGGTTACGGAAGAGAGCTGGCGAAGAGGGCTGGCCAAGTGGCACAAACCAGCCGCAGCTTCTACAATAAGAAAAGGAATTGCAATCCCCAGGATCTGCTTGCCGCCAGCCACAATTGTGTCAAAGCTGCGCAAGAACGAAGGAAGCACATGAAGTTGAGCAAGCTTGGCCGGATTTCGCTGGCCTTTGTAGCATCGGTTGCTGTTGGCCTGGGTATGACGGCGTGCGGGGGCGGCACGATCGGTTTCATGTATGTGCCGGGAACGCAGTACAACCAGATTGCCGGGTTTAAGATCGACGATTTCACGGGCAACCTGACGTCGGTTCCGAAGTCGCCGTTCCAGGCGAGCGGGACGAATCCGCGCATGATCGTGATCAAGCCGGGTGGCCGTTACCTGTACGTCATCAATGCCGGCGCACCGGATCCGGTGACCAAGCTGCTGTCAGGACAGGGCATTGCAGAGTTCAGTGTCGGGGGCGACGGCATTCTGACCTTTCAGGAGCAGTACTCCAGCCAGGGACAGACGCCGGTGTGGGCGGCTGTGGATAGCTCCGGCAATTTTCTGTATGTGCTGGACAGCTTGAGTCCTGCGCCGGTGGGCTCCCCGTATAACGGCCTCGGCGACATTACCGTATTCGCGATCGATCCGAACACGGGCCGGCTGTCGCTCGTGACCAACAACCAGATCAAGGACCCGGCGAACCCGGGTGTGAACCTGAACTACTTCCCTGTCGGCAAGGGGCCGACGATGGTGAAGTCGGGCGGCGGCAGCTGTCTGTATACGCTGGACGCGGCGACGAACTCCATATTTCCTTACGCGACGAATTCGGGTACAGGTCAGTTGACCTTGACGACCAACTCCGAGCAGTTCATCACCAACGCGGGCAGGCTGACCTCGATCAACGCGGGCGGATCTTACATTTACCTGACCGATGCGGCTCCGGTGGTGCAAGGCGGAGTGGTGGTCAGTCCGGGCGGCCAGATTCTTCCGTTTACCCCTGGAAGCAATTGTTCGCTGAACTCGCTGACGGGTGGCCCGGTCAACAACCTTCCGTTGACCTCGAACCCGGTCTGGTCGCTGACCGATAATCGCGGACGTTTCCTCTATGTGGTGAACCAGTCCACAGCCAACTCAAACAACGCCAACAGCTCCATCTCGGCCTTCACGATCGACTCCTCCACGGGCAAGCTGCAGCAGCTTTCCGCAGATACGACCAATCCTTATCCCACCGGATCGGGACCGGTCTGTATGGCGGAGGATCCCACAAACCAGTGGGTGTACACCTCGAACAGCGTGGATGGGACGGTTACCGGTAAGAGAATCGATCAGAACACGGGCCAGCTCTCGGATCTGGCGCGCGGGTCGAAGTTTACGGCTACAGGCGTGGCGACCTGCCTGGCGATCAGCCCGAACGTTTATTAGCCGTGATGGCTATGCGCCGATTTTTGGCAGCCGCAGTTGCGAATTGAAAACAAGTATCTGTCGGTCGAATGACCTGCACGGGAGCTGAGAAGCGCATGATGTTGAACAAGATGGGCCGGTTTCTAACGGCTTCAGTAATGTCTCTTGCTCTAGGACTCGGGTTGACGGCCTGCAGTCGCAACTACACGGTTGCGTTCGTTTACGCCACGTCCTCAACGCGAACAAACACAGGGGTAATCAACGCGTACAAGGTGGATTTCCAGTCTGGGGCTCTACAACAGCTGACCGACTCGCCTGTGCTCACAGCGAATAAGAACCCGGTTGCGCTGGTGGCGGCTCCGAGCGGTAAGTTTGTCTACGTTGTGTTTCGCGACGATTCCGTAGTCGTGCCTTACGGAGTTGGTACGGATGGAAAGCTCTATGGGCAGAAGACGGTAAACGTGGTTGGCAGTTTTCCAACGGCAGCGACCATCGATGCCGCAGGCAAGTTTCTATACGTGACCTCTACGTATCAGCCCGGGTTTACGACGGCTCTGCCGGGGCCCGGACTTGTCACCATCTTCCCGATCAACGCGGATGGGAATCTCGGCACTGCCACCTCAGTGAATGTCGGCAACAGCCCGATCAGTATTGTGGCCAGCGGCTTCCACAACTTTGTCTATGTGCTGGATCGCGAGACGGTCGCCGCCTCGACCGGCGGCTCGCAGCCTAGGGGCGCTGTGCTCGCCTTCTCGCAAGACCCGAGCACAGGCGCGCTGACTCCGGTTACGGCGGGCTCCACCCCGATCAACGGCATCAATGGTTATGCCGCGGGCGTGACACCAAGCTGGATCGCGGAGGATCCGACGGCGCGGTTCGTGTATGTCACCGACCAGGTCTCCAATCAGCTGATCGGCTACATCGTGGGCACTGGCGGATCTTTGGTCGCCATGACCAACGGGCCGTTTACAACCGGTCAGTTCCCGGTGAATGTGATCATCGATCCTCGCGGCAAGTACCTTTACGTGACGAACTTCAACGACAGCAACGTCAGTCCTTATGCGATCGACACGGCAACCGGTACGCCGACGCGCTCTGCTGGTGGGGTTGTACAGGTGGATACCAATCCGACCTGCGCGACGATTGAACCCGCTCTGGGCCAGTACATGTACACCTCGAACAGCGCAGCGGGAACAATCTCGGGGCTTCAACTCGATCCGCATAACGGCAACCTGAAACAGATCCAAAATCAACCGTTTCCCGCATCAGCGCTGCCGACGTGCGTTACTGCGGTGGCGAATGGGGACCACGCAACGCAGATCGTCAATCCGTAAAAACATCTGAGCACTGAAAAGAAAGTCCCGCTTCCGCGGGGCTTTTCTTTTGCTCAGCGTGAGAACTGGTAGCGCTGCGGCGAGATGGCGACAGCCTGAGATCCTTTCGCCTTCGGTTCAAATGACAGCGCTGGTAGCTGATGAATGGACTTGGCTTGCGTGCGCGTTCAGGAGGAAGGGGGTCACGCACCTTCGGGGGCTTGTGATGGAACTGGCTTGCGACCGAAACGGCGCAGAAGAAGCCGTTGCGCAGGCTTCTCAAGGTAACGCACGGTGGCGTAAGCAAGCGCGATGATGAAGATATAGGAGATCCACGGATCGAGAGCGGCTACGTGGAGGCGCTCTGGCAGATGGTAGTCATGGATCAGTTCGAAGACGTTGAAGTGCAGAAGGTACAACGCAAAGGTGGTCTCGCCGAGAATGACAAGAGGCCGAAAAGCAAAGACCGACGCGATGGGGTTGGGCCCGGTGAGGCCGAGCACGAGCATACAGAAGAACGGAAGCAGAAGGGCTCCGTGGATGATCACGTAGGGTACGTGCGGCGCCGCTCTATAGAAGAAGACCACAATGACGGTGAGACCGACGGCGGCAAGGGCCAGGCGGCGCCCGGGCGTGAGTCGAATCCTGGCGTGGAGCTTGGCCAGGGTAAGCCCCACAAGAAAGGTGCACAGGTAAGCGGGGGGAGTGTACTTGAGCACGCGCATCCAGGTACTGCCGGTGAAGCGGTCGGCGGGGCCGGCGAGATGGTCTGGGTTTGCGAAGTAGTAGTAAACGTGGGGGGCGAGCCCGAGCAACCAGAGCGCGAGGATGATGCCGATGAGGCGTGCAGGCGCGTTGAACTTCGAAGCTCGCATGGCCCATACGCGGAGGACGTAGGGGAAAAGCAGATAGAGGAGAAGGTCGGCGGAGAGGGTCCAGGCGACCGTGTTCCAGAAGGTGGCGAGCGAAGGACTCCAACCCTGGAGCAGCAGCGGAGTGACGATGATGCCGGTCCAGAATTCGATGTGCGAGCGCGCCTGCCACTCCGCAAGGAGTAGCGGCGTCGATAGCAGGAGCACAAAGACATAGGTCGGGTAGAGTCGGGCGAAGCGGGCCAGCCAGAAGTCGCGTTTCGACAAAGTCATGGCGCGCTCGTCGTAGTTGTAGGTGAGAATGAAGCCGGAGATGAGGAAGAAGGTGCCCACGAAGATGAAGCTGTTGTCGATGATCGGGTGAAGGAATTCGACGTGCGGCGGCGTGAAGTGGAAGAGCAGGATGAAGACCGCGAGCAGGGTGCGGATGCCGCTGAGCGCCGGCAGAGCGGGCTTACGGACCGGGGCAGGTATCGTCTGCGTGGGAGCTGGCGTCGCAAGGTCCCGAACTGTGGCGATCGTCGTCAAGGGTCGCGCGGTCTCGGACTAGCTGGGCGAAGCGGCTGGCAGGTCGCGGTCTGATTCGCCCCCGCAGGTCAATGAGGCTTGGTGCGGGAGGGCTGCAGGGGAGGGTGCTGCCATGTTGGACCCGGAACTCAGGTGGAAGTTACGGCCGTCTCCAGCTTAAACCGTTCGGGCAGTCCCCGGGCGCTCCGCGGCCAGGATCTTTTGCTTGCGATCAACACCCCAACGGTAGCCGGTGAGCGCTCCTTCCGCGCCGACGACGCGGTGGCATGGGATGGCAAGCGCGACCGGGTTCGCGGCGCAGGCGCCGGCAACGGCACGGGTTGCGGTGGGGCGACCGAGCTTCTGCGCCAGAGCGGAATACGTGACCGTCTCTCCGCGCGGAATCTCCTGGAGTGCCTGCCAGACGCGATGCTGAAACGCGGTGGCTCGCGTATCGAAGGGGAAGACAGCGGCACTGGGGTGTTCGGAGAGATGGGAGAGGACAAACTCGGCAGCCTCCGCCAGCCAGTTAGCTTGAGGATCGTCTCCTGTAGCGTTCGGACTGACCGGAAGCTTTTCTTCAATAAGCGTGGCTTTCGGAAAGCGCTCGCGAAGATCGTGACGGAGAACCGCGTCGGAGCTGGCGAAGGCGATCGCACAGATGCCGACGGGGGTGGAAGCGACCAATGTGCGACCAAGGGGAGAGTTCGCCAATGCGTAGCGGATGTTCTGAGCGGGGGCGCCGTTTTTTAGCGCAGTCGGCGTCATGCCAAGCCTGGCAGCGCTGCCTTCGTAAAGCCGTGAAGAGGAGCCGAAGCCAGCGTCGTAGATGGCGTCGGTAACGCGAGTGGTGGGTGTCTTGCGCGAAGGCTGGAGGCGGTCCTTGAAGCTTGAGAGGCGCTGCGCTTTGCTGAATTCGGCGGGGCTGACGCCAAGAACACGCTTGAAGCCGCGAAGGATTGCAAGACGCGAAACGCCTGTTGCTTTGGCGACGTCGGCCAGCTTCGTGCGTTCGGTTGCGTGCGCCGTGAGGTACTCGGTGACGGTCGCGAGCGCCTTCGCCTGTGGGTCGGGACGGCGGGTCGCCAGGTTTGGTTCACAGCGTTTGCAGGCGCGGTAGCCGGCGGCTTCGGCGCTCTCGGGAGTCGGAAAAAAGGTGACGTTCTTGCGCGTCGGGCGACGGCTGGGGCAGCTGGGACGGCAGAAGATGTGAGTGGATCTGACCGCATAGACGAACTGGCCGTCGGCTGCGGCATCGCGGGCGAGGACCTGCTGCCAGGCTTTACCGGCAAAGACGCTTGGGATCTTCGCGACGGAATGGGCAGTTGACGTGGGCTGAGTGGGCATTATCGTGGCGGAGATCTTCGAGATGGTCTGCATACTTAGTATGCTCCCGCAGGCCAGCTAGCCAGACACTCCGAAATGTAACGGAGATGTGGTGATGTATGCTGCTGACATTTCCTGTGCTGGAGATGCCTGATGCGTGCTCGCGGTAAAGCGTTTGCATTCTTGATTGCTGTCCTGGGTGTCTCGTCCGCCGCCTGCGTGGGGCAGGCTCCGGCAACGGGTGTGCGCATCCCGCTCGGCATGAGCAGCCAGGCCTGGAGCTTCGATCGGGATGGATGGACGTATGTCCATCTGGAGGGCACGCCGCGAGAGATCGGCTACCAGCATGGCTACATGCTGAAGGACGCGATCGAAGACAACCTCAACGTGTACGAGGTGGAGAACCGGCATGATCTCAGCAAGGAGTGGGCGTACTTTCGCGAGGCCGGGCGAACGGTGCTGTGGCCGCACATCAACGAGGAGTACCGCGCGGAGTTGGAAGGAATCGCCGAGGGAATGAAAGCGGCGGGATCGACACGGGACGTTTGGGACGTGGTGGCTCTGAATGGGATGCTGGAGCTGCGGGATTATTACCTGCCGATGATGAACGCGAAAGCCGGAACGCCGAATCCGGTGATGGCGGTCGCGCCGGGCAAATGCAGCGCGTTTATCGCGACCGGCCGCGCGACAAAAGATGGAAAGATCGTCATCGCGCACTCGAACTGGTCAAGCTATGCCGAGGGTGAGCGGTGGACGGTGGTCTTCGATATTGTGCCGAAGCAGGGGCACCGTATCCTGATGGACGGAACGCCTGGAGTGATCACGAGTCAGGACGACTTCGGCGTGAACTCGGCGGGGCTGATGATTACAGAGACAACGCTGCCGATGGCGAAGGGTTTCGACGTGAACGGCGTTCCGGAGTTCACGCGATCGCGAAAGGCGATGCAGTATGCGGGGTCGATTGATGAGTATGTTGCGATCATGCGCGAGGGCAACAATGGCGGCTACGCGAACAGCTGGATGGTTGGCGACCGCAAGACCGGAGAGATCGCCTACCTGGAGCTGGGTCTGAGGCACACGCCGCTGCTGCGCAAGAAGGACGGCTACTTCGTCTCATCGAACTTTGCCTCCAATACCGATCTGATTCGCGACGATACGCCGGGATTCGATCCCAAGAACCTGTCGAGCTCGATGAACGCGCGCCATGTACGTGCGGAGGAGTTCATCCAGGAGCACATGGGAAAGCTGGATACCGGCGCGGCGGAGGCGTACCTCTCCGACCATGAGGACGTCTTCGAGCACCAGGTGCGGGCGGACAAACGCACCCTGTGCGGGCATGAGGAGCAGTCGAAAGAGGGCGAGCCGGTGTGGGGCAATCCGCCTTATTCCCCGAGCGGAGCGGTGACCGGAAAGGTGATGACAGCGGATATGGCAGCAAAGATGAGCTTCTCGGCGCGCGCGGGTCATCCATGCGGAGAAGACTTCCATGCGGAACCCTTTTTGGCCGCGCATCCGGAGTTCGCGTGGCAGAAGCCGATTCTGAAAGATATGGATGCGGGTCCATGGGCGACTTTTGCCAGCGGAGAGAAGGCGCATTGAGGGAGGCCTTGCCTTGCGGGTGATCTTGTTCGGGGCGACCGGCATGGTGGGCCAGGGCGTGCTGCGGGAGTGCGTGCTCGACCCCGACGTGGACCGTGTGCTTTCCATTTCGCGAAGTTCCATCGGCGAAGCGAACAGTAGAGTCACCGAGGTGCTTCACGATGACTTCTTCGACTTCGGTCCGCTCGACGACACTCTGCGCGGCTTTGACGCGTGCCTCTTCTGCCTGGGCGTCTCTTCTGCCGGCATGGATGAAGCGAAGTACTCGAGGCTGACGTACGACCTGACGATGGCGGCTGCGCAGGCGGTCCTGAAGGCAAACCCGGCGATCACTTTTCTGTATATCTCTGGAACTGGAACTGACAGCACCGAGACAGGCAGATCGATGTGGGCGCGCGTGAAGGGAAAAACGGAGAACGCCCTGTTGCGGCTGCCGTTCGGTGCCGCATATATGCTGCGGCCGGGCTATATCCAGCCGATGCACGGGATCCGATCAAAGACGAAGCTGTATCGGACGATCTATGCGCTGGTGAGCCCAATCTATCCGCTGCTGCGAATGGTGGCGCGACGATACGTGATCACGACGGAAGAGCTCGGACGCGCGATGGTTGAGATTGCGAAGAATGGCAACCCGAAACACATCCTGGAGAGCAGCGACCTGCTTAATGCAGCGGTCCATCGCGAGATGCGCTAGGTAGATTCCTGCAGGTTCGACCATAATCGCGGATCGGCACCTGCGCGTCCTGCTACGGGAGGTGCTCGTCGGAGGCGGCCGAGGACGAAGCGGACTGCGCCGTTCTGCCCCTGCTGCGATAGATGGTGTGACTAACGCATGCTAAGAGGATGACCCCGGCGAGCACGCTGAAAAGAGCGTCTGAGCCAAACAGGCCACGGATACCGAAGGCGGCGTAACCGCGTCCGTCGATCCACGTCATGTAGCTGATGGGGAGGTTGATCGCACAGAACAGGACGCTGAACTGCGTGGCGGCCAGCGGATTGTCGGTGCCGACGAGCTGAAAGCACAGAGCCGAATACGCAGTGTAGTTAATGCCTTGAAGGAAGTTGTAGGCGAGAGTCGCCGCGGCGAAGGTCATCGTGGAGCGAGGCGAAACGATGCTGGCGCCGGCGACGGCGGCTCCGGCGAGACCGGTGACAATGTAGATGTGAATGCGGGAGAACCGGTCGGCGAGAGGGCCGCCGACCAGGCACCCGAGAGAGCAGGCCACAGCGACTCCGGCTCCGCAGAGGAGAGTGACCCAACGCTCGGGCGTGTGGAAGTCCGGGCCAAGACCGGCGAAGAGATTTGTCAGCGCAAAGCAGCTTGCGGGCGTGATAAAGGCGAGCAGAGCAAGCAGGACCTCACGCTGACGGAAGATGACTCCGAGATCGTGAAAGAGAGCTCGGAAGACTGCTGAAGCTTTGCGCGTCGGAGGCTCGGGAGCCGGGAGCGCGAAGAGCAACAGCGTGGGAGCAACGATGAGCAGAGCCAAGATCGAGGCGCTCAAGAGGCCAGGGAGACGTTGCACAAGGTAGATCGCCGAGACGCCATACACGGCAGCGACTCCCAGGTTTGCGATGTTGTACCAGGTGCTGAGATGACCGCGGCGGTCGTCCGGGACGAGCTGCGGCAGCCAGCCTCCGAGCGATCCGCTGAACAGGCCCGTCGCGGCGCACCCGAGCGTGAGCGCGACAGTGAACAGAACGGTGTGGTGCAGAAGCAGAACCGACGCAAAGAGGCAGGCAGCCGCAATGGCCGTCCAGAGCACGGCATGGGTGCGGCGGGAGAGACGGACGTCAAGAGCCGGAGCGAGGATAAAGATCCAGAAGGTGGGTGAGAATGCGATGGCGGAGATGGTGGCTACGCGATCGAGGGGGATGCCCTGCGCCACGAGCAGCAGAGGCATGGATGTATTGATGAAGCCGTAGTAGAAGCCGAGCGGCGCGTTCGCGAGACCGAGGGCCCAGAGCGGGAGCTTGCGCGGCATGGGTCGAGACTAACGGAGATCGCCGGCAGCAAGTCAACTTTTCGCTTCCGGTATCGTCGTTCGAGCCTGCGCTATAGTGAGGTTCGAGAGCGTTGCTAAGTGTTGGAGGAGCAAGCGGAATGACCGAAACGAGTTGGCTGGAGCGAAACCGTGAGCGGGTGATTGCGCTCGCGGGGACGTTTGTTGTGCTGCTGGTCCGGCTCTTCTTCGGACGGCATATGAACTTCTGCGGAACACCGGACTCGTGTTCGTACCTGGCGCTGGCGGAGTCGCTCAGCCACCATCACGGGTTTGTCGAGAACTTCCTCTACGACTTCCAGATGGACAAGCTGCAGCTGCCCAGCCATGGAATCGAATACTGGCTGCCCGGAACGAGCTTTTTCCTGATGCTGGCGAAGCCGTTCGGCGGTGTGACGCTGCACTCGAGCATTGTGGTCGCCACGTTGATGGGGATCTTTCTTTCGGCAGCAGCATGGAAGATTGCGATGGATTACAGCGGCAACCGGCGCATTGCGTGTGTGAGCTACCTGCTCTGCCTGGTAATGCCGCCGATGTGGATCGGCTCAATCACTCCCGATTCGGCATTGTTCTATGCGGCTTTCGTGGCGTGGTTCCTGGCGCTCTTTCGCGTGCGCTTTCGAAGCTACGCAGAGGATGCCCTGGCGTTCTTGTGTCTCGTGATTGCCAACCTTATTCGCAACGACGTGCTTCTTCTGCTGGTGCCTGTCCTCGTGGTGCTTTGGTTGAGGTGGAGGTCGGGTGAGAAGAGGGGCGCGTCTCCGGCTTACTGCGGGCTAGTTCTGGCGGGCTTCTTTGCAGCGATGGTTCCGATGCACATGATCGACTACGCCGTTCTTGGAAAGGCGTTTCCTTCGGGAACATCGAAGGTGCTGTACATGAACGATCTCTCGGATATGAGCAAGTATGGCGAGCCGGCGACGTTGCACAGAATGCTTTCGGTAGGTGTCGGGCGTTTGGTCAAGATGCGCGTCGCCGCGTTTCCGCTGATCGTGTATCGCATTCTGTTTCTGCTGATCGGGTTTGCGGCGATCTTTCTCCCCGTGCTGGGTATGCGGCGTGAGCGCGGTGAACGCGCGCCCACGCCGGAGTTCGCCGGCGGCATCGCCTTCGCGATCACGCTGGTGCTGGTGTACAGCTTCGTTCTGCCGGCGATTGGGAGCTTCTCGGCGCTGCGATCGTTCGGCGCGCTGCTGCCGCTCTCGGCGGTGCTCATCATCGCGGGCATTCGCTGGGTGGTTAGCTCCAGCAGGACAGCGATGTGGCTGGCTACGGCCTCGCGTACTGTTCTACTTCATCTCCGGGACCATGGAGGACCGGCGAACAGTTCCGGAGATGAACGAGATCGGCAGCAAGGATAGGCTGGTCGCTGCGTTTCTTGCGGCTCACGGCGCCGATCCGGCCGGAGGCAGCCTGATCATGACGGCCGATCCGGCGCAGTTTTCGGAGACCACTGCTTACCCCGCAATGCCTCTGCCTGAGAACGGACTTCTTGCCGCGCGACAGGCGGCGGACGCGCTCGGCGCAACACACGTGCTGATCGACACCGATAAGCTGAAGGGCACGACGGACGAGATGCGATCCGCGCTGGATCCGGTGGATGTCGCTACAGTCCCCGCGACGCACATCCTGGTGCTGACGCTCAGACCGCACGCCGTTTCGCGCTGAGTTGGAGGCAAAAGAAGAGGCGAGCCGCAGGCTCGCCTCTTCTTGCATGCATGAAGCTCGCAGGTACTTAGCGCGCGACGGTCTCAGCCTGAGCAGCGCGAGCGCTCAAGCGGAGATTCTCAGCCTTGTCGGTCTGCTCCCAGGTGAAGTCCTTGCCCGTGCGCCCGAAGTGTCCGTACGCCGCGGTCTGCTTGAAGATGGGCCGGCGCAGATCGAGGGACTCGATAATTCCCTTGGGGGTGAGCTTGAAGTTGGCGCGGACGAGGTCTTCGAGCTTCGATTCATCGACCTTGCCGGTGCCGAAGGTATCCACCAGCACGCTGACTGGCTCGGCGACGCCGATAGCGTAGGCGAGCTGGACCTCGCACCGGTCCGCGAGGCCGGAGGCGACGATATTCTTGGCGATGTAGCGGGCCATGTAGGCCGCCGAGCGATCGACCTTGGTCGCGTCCTTGCCGGAGAAGGCGCCGCCGCCATGACGACCCATGCCGCCGTAGGTGTCCACGATGATCTTCCGGCCGGTCAGGCCGGAGTCGCCCATGGGACCCCCGATAACGAAGCGACCGGTCGGGTTTATGTGGTACTTGGTGTCAGCATCGAGGAGCTCGGCCGGGATGACCGCCTGGATGACGTGCTTCAGAACGTCGGCGCGGAGCTGATCATTCTCGACATTTTCGTCGTGCTGAGTGGAAATGACGACCGCATCGACACGGGTGGGCTTGCCAACTTCCGCATACTCCACGGTGACCTGAGACTTGCCGTCAGGCCGCAGGTAGGGCATGAGACCGGATTTGCGAACCTCGGACAGCTTCTCAGAGAGACGATGGGCGAGCGAGACGGGGAGGGGCATAAATTCCGGAGTCTCATTGGTGGCGTAGCCGAACATCATTCCCTGGTCGCCGGCGCCGCCCGTGTCTACCCCCTGCGCGATGTCGGGGGATTGCTTATTGATAGTGGAGATGACGGCACAGGTGTTGGAGTCGAAGCCGTATTCGGAGTGGTTATAGCCGATGTCGGAGACGGTTTTGCGGACAAGCGACTGGAAGTCGACGTAGGCCTGCGTGGTGATTTCACCGGCGATAACAACGAGACCGGTGCAGGTCAGGGTTTCGCAGGCGACGCGGCTATAAGGGTCCTGCTCCAGGCAGGCGTCGAGGATGGCATCGGAGATCTGGTCGGCGATCTTGTCGGGATGGCCTTCGGTGACAGACTCACTGGTGAAGAGAAAACGGTCGCGTGTGGACAAAGAGACTCCTCCGGGATGGCGCTGCGGTTCGGTTTGAATGCAGCCTCTTATTTTAGACGTGCTCTACCGATCGCGGCAAAGAGATGGGAGGCGAAAGGACCCTCCACCCCCGGGACTTTGAATCAAAGTCTCTGTTTTCAATAGTTTGCCTCTCCGCCGCAAAGGTAAAGTATTCAAAACATGGACTTTGGAGGCAAAGTATCTGCTTGGTATCACTCACGCTTGCGTCGCCGGGATGGGGCTGCACAAGTTTGAGAACACTACCTTTATTCTAGCTAGGCGCGCGGGTATTTAGGCCAAAGATAAAAGAAAGGGCGTCCGCCAGAGCGGACGCCGGATAGGTGGTTGGAAGGGTTAGAAGGTCAGCTTGCCGGCGACCTGCAGGATCCGGTTGTCGCGCGCCGTGGTGATGGTTCCAAGCGCGGTAGAGGCGCCTGAGACTGAAGGCGCGCCGAGGTTAGTGTGGTTCACGACATTGAAACCTTCACCGCGGAGTTGAAAGACGATGCCTTCGCGGATCTTGAAATTCCGGAAGAGGCCGAGGTCAAGACGGTTGAAGCCCGGACCGGTGATGGCACCGCGCTTTTCGTTGCCGACAGATACCGAGGCAGCCGTCGGGGCGACGAAGGCGGGCCGATAGAACCAGTTCTGGCGGGTGTGGATCTTCTGCCCGTAGCCGTTGTTGGGGTTGAGCACCTGGTTTGGGCGGAGTGATGCCGGGTCCGGGCTGTTCATGATGCCCAGGCCCGCCGAGTCGTTTATCTGGCCGCCGTTCGCCAGGCCCAGGACGCTTGTCTGGACGGCTCCGATCGCAGTCTGGCACGTGTAGCAGATGGTGCCGCCACCTGAGCTGAGCGTGACCGTAAGCGGAAGACCGCTGTTGATGGTGTAAAGGCCGGAGAGCTCCCATCCACCCACAAGATGTCCCACAAGACCGTTCTGCTCTCGATACCATGGCAGCTCATACACGCTGTCGAAGGTAAGGATGTTGGTCCGGTCGTACACCGCACGACCGTAGTCGCCATTGATGTTGTAGACGTTCTGAGGTGCGGTGCTGTAGTCGTTGATGGAATTTGTGAGCGCGCGGCTCCACGTGTAGTTCGCGTCGAAGTAACTGTCTCCGCTGAACCTCTTTGTGGTTTTCACCTGCAGCCCGTTGTAGTTCGCGGTGAAGATGGTCGAGACGATATTCACGTTCAGATACCCGGGGAATGGGCGGATCTGGTTGAGTTGCTGTTCGCAGGTGGTTGCAATGAAGCCTCCCGCAGAGCCCGTGCCAGCGGGGCAGACGGCATATTGCGAGAGTCCCTTGGCAAGAAACGCACCCGGCTGGAGCGTATTCATGTCTACGACACCCTCAAGGTGACGGCTCTGCGAACCGAAGTAGCCCACGTCGAGCATCAACGTTGGCGTAACGGCCTGCTGGACGTCGAGCGAGTATTGCATGGTGTACGGAGTCTTGTAGTTGTTCGAGAACCCCTGCACACTCGGGAGGGCTGTGACAATCGAAGCAGTGCCTCCCGCCGGATTGTCGAATGTCGTGATGGGCACGGTCGGCACGTTCACAAACGGCAGGTTGCTGAATCCGTTGTTCTCGTAGGGATGCACCTGCGATTGGTCATAGGCCATGCCGAAGCCGCCTCGAAACGCCGTCTTGCCATCACCGAAGACGTCATAGGCGAATCCCAGGCGCGGCGCAAAGTTGCCTTTCTGCGCGGTGGCTACGGCCTGTCCGAATGGCGACGCGTGACCGAAGCTGCCCGGGGTTCCGAGAATGACACCGTTTAGCGGATCGCCGTTGGGATTAGCCGAGCCCCGGTTCAATCCGTTCGCGTTGGCGCAGGCGGTCACGCTCCGAAGGCAAAGCACACCTGTGGATGAAACTGTTTGAGCATTTGCAGCATTGAACGTCGACGGATCGAAGTTGCTCAGGAGATGATTGCCATCCGTTGGCTGTGCAAAGTAGCTGTAGCGCACACCAAGATTCAGGGTCAGGCGCGGCATTACCTTCCAATCGTCCTGGAGGTAAGCCTCGATGAGGTTCTGCTTGATGTTGACCGTCAGAGCGGCCGACCCTTGCGTGAAACCATTGTTGACGTTCCCAAGCAGGAAATTGGCAAAGGCGGCGTCCGCCTGCGATGGAACGCTTCCGCCGGCAGCCGCGGCCTGAGCAGCGGTGGGGGTCGCCACTGTTGAATTGGTAAAGCCGAAGAGTCCCTGGGGATACGGTGTGCCGTTCCCCAACGCGTTCTCCGACTTCTCATAGTGGTTGAAGGTAAAGCCGCCCTTGAACGTATGACGTCCCAGCGTCTTCGTGACGGAACCATAGACGTTCTGGTTGTGATCGAGATCGTTGTAAACGCCGGTGTTCGAAATAGAACTGAGACCCGCGATCGTGACCGTCGGGATGATGCCGAGATCGGTCGACGATGCGACGCCGGAGGTTGCAAACGGCAGAGTCGGTTTGATATCGGGCGAAGCCGAGCGCGCTCCCAAGCCCGCCGGTGTGCTTAGCACGGCGCCATAGCTGTAGGCGTAACCGACATCCATCAGCAAGGTCGGCGTGAAGGTATAGGTCACGTGGCCAAGGTGCTGGGTTCCGGGAGAACGAGTGATGGTATTTGCCACACCCGGGAGCGGACTCCCGTTGAACAGGCCGCCGGCTTCCTGCGAAGGGAGGCTGTCGTGCAGGTAACGATAGAAGAGGTTCAGTTTTGTCCCGAAGGTGTGGTCGATGCGCACAATCTCCTGGTTATCGTTGAAGATATTGCGCTGGTTATAGGTGTACGAATGGGGATCGACTCCACCTGCGATATTCGCGATGCTGTTGGGGATGGGCAGGTTGCCGTAGATATCCTTCAGGTATGCCTGGGCCGTTGGGGATATGGTCGTCACCTTGGTGCCGTAGGTACTGCAGGCATAGCTCGTAGCAGTCTGGGTGAAGGAGGTGCACACGGCTACAGGTCCCGGCACATTTGTGGACGAGAAGCCCTGCGTAAAGTCGCCAGCGCGCTCAGCAGCGGTCGGAAGCAACGCGGTGGTGGACGCATAGTTGATGACACGGCGGAGTTCCTGTGAGAAGAAGAAGAAGGTCTTGTCCTTGCCGTTGTAGATATGCGGGATGCGGACCGGGCCGCCGATCGTATAGCCGAAATCGTTGTATCGCAGCTTGGGACGGACCGTGTACGGAACAGTCAGTTTATTCCCCCAGGCGTTGGCATTGAAGACGTCGTTGCGAAAGAACTCGTAGGCCGAACCGTGAAAGGCATTGGTGCCCGAACGTGTGACAACGTCGATCTGACCCGATGCGTTGCGGCCGAATTCCGCCTCGTACGTGCCCCGGAGGGTCTTGAACTCCGCTATGGCGTCAACGGAAGGGTAAGAGAGCAGCGTCAGATTGGCGCCCCGATCGACGTTGTCCGCGCCGTCGATGGTCCAGTTGTTAGATGTTGGGCGGGAACCATCAATGGAAAAGGCCACCTGAGCGGATGTGCCCGACGGAAGCGAGGTACCGATGTAAAGCTGATCGCTCGCGCCTCCATAGGAGACGCCCGGCTGCAACAGAAGAAGTTGCTCGTAGTTGCGATTGTTGAGCGCCAGCTGACGGATCTGGGTGCCGTTGATAAGCCCCTGACTCATCCCATTCTCAAGGTTGAGCTGTACCACATCCGCTTTGACCGTGACCTCCTGGTCGGAGCTCCCGATCGTCATGGTCCGGTTCACCGTAAGCGCGTCATTGACGTGGAGGACCAGGCCCGTAATGGACTCTGTCTTGAATCCTTGAGAGCTGATTTTGACTGTGTAGGTGCCGAGCGGCAGCGATGTGCCGGTGTAGAAGCCGTTGCCACTCGTGATGATGGTGCGAATATCCTGTCCGCGATCCGTATTTGTGAGCGTTACGGTTGCTCCCTTGATCGCAGCACCGCTGGAATCGGTCACAGTACCGCTGATGCTGCCGGTGACCTCCTGTGCGAAACTCGGCCTTCCGGAGAGGATGCCGGCAAGCACCAGGACCAGCGGAAGAGCGATACCTTTACAGATGTTTCTGATGTTCATGTCACATTCTCCTAAAAGAGCTGCCGATTCTGCCGGTCACCTGCCAAGCGGAACAGGTTGATCTCCGGCCCGTCCGATGCCATGCTCCTGTGTCGTTTCTATTGATCCGCGCGTGGCATAGCGGTTCCTGAGTGGTCGCCTAAGCCGCCGGAGAGCTGGCCTTAGCGGAGCTTGCGCAATCAGCGGAAGCGGAGGGCGGTGCTTGAGATGGTGAGTTAATTATGTGAAGGTGCCGATGTCAATGGAAGAGTTGTCGACGAAACCAAAAGCGTAACCTTGAGGTGTTTCCGCCGCCAACTCCGCGCGCTTCCTGAGCAAAGAGCCGCTGATAGACTCAAGAGACGTGCGTATC
Organism: uncultured Acidobacteriaceae bacterium; assembly: GCA_963778445.1. GTDB lineage: Bacteria > Acidobacteriota > Terriglobia > Terriglobales > Acidobacteriaceae > Edaphobacter. Next base: position 657,647 of record CAVZUG010000003.1, read on the forward strand.
AGTCTGCCCACTCGAATTTCGATGTACTATGTGGGCGTCTTTGCGACCCTTATCCTTCTGCTGCAGCAGCTCGATCATACCAATTTGTATTTCAGCGCCTGCTGCTTCCTGTTCATTGTGGTTTCGGGGCTGACTTTCAATCTGGCCGGCGGTATGGCCACGCCTTCGGGCGGCTACGTCTTTTTTTATTCGGTGTTGACCGTCATCGTCGGCCTGGTCTGGAAGACGGTGCTGGGGGAACCTGCGGAATCGAACCTGCTGGAACCGCGGCTTACGATCGAGGTTTACCTTGGCGGCATCTGCGCGATGCTGGCGGCGGTGCTGGTCGGGCGGCGACTGACGCGAAAACGTCCGCTGCTGGAGGGTCTGGCCACCCTGGACAATATGCAGGCTGCATCAACGGGCTGCCTGATCTTCGGCCTGACGCTGTTTGTGCTGGCATCCCTGATTCCGCAACGGAACGGCACGCTGTTCAGCGCCTTGTTGCAGATCAACCGGTTTACCGAGTTGGCCATCCTTCTGGGAGTGACCTATCAGATCCGAAAGAGCGGCGGCCGAAGCAGCATCAACGTTCCCGTGATCGCGGCGACGTCGGTTTTGTGGATCAACGGCGGCCTTCTCAGCTTTTCCAAGCAGGCGATGTTTACGCCGTTGGTGTGCTGGACGCTGGCCGCAGGGGCGCAGCGGTATCGCATCTCGAGGGCACAGGCGATTGGCGGATCTGTCTTTCTGGTGTTTATGTTTACCTTCATGGTGCCGTACGCTCAGTACGGACGCTCCCAGACGAACGGCACTTTTAGTGGCAACGCCAGTACCTCGATCCAGCTGCTCTCCAATCTGGGCGCGGTACGGGAGCGTTACGCTGAAAACCAGCGAGCCAACCTCGCAGAGACGAGAAGTGGTTACTTCAACACGCCCCAGGGTTTCTTCGACCGGCTGCAGATGATGTATCCCGACAGTACCCTGATTGAGGAGACGGAACGGCTGGGACAATACGGGCTGTTTCCGATCCTGGCGGACTTCAGCAACCTGATTCCGCATGTCTTCTGGCCCAGCAAACCGGTCTATAACTGGGGAAATATCTTCTCGCACGATACTTTGATCCCGACCATCTCTGAAGAAGACCAGAGTACGGGAATCTCCTTCAGCCCCACGGGCGAGGCGTACCGTCTGCTGAAGTGGCCGGGTGTGCTGGTGCTTGCGCCCGTAATCTGGACTATGACCTTCGTCTGGTTCGACTCGCTTTGTGGAGACGTGCGAAGGTCGCCATGGGGTCTGCTGGCGCTCACGCTATTTGCTCACAACGCTCCGGAGGGCATGCTGGACGGCTGCGTCTACATGATGGGGTACGGTGCGATCGCTATCATCTTCGCTGCGGTGATGACTGCGTATGTGATGCCCCACGTCGGGACGATGTTTGCGGGTCCGGGCGGACGGAACCGCTTCTTCAAAACCGAGGTGCGCAGCCTGCCGCGCAGGGTCTCCGCCCTGGAGAGCTCCGAGGCCCAAGGCGGATAACGGCGCACTCTGCCTTACACTGGTATCCGATGAATAAGCTGGTTGTCGGTAATCTGATCCATAGACCGCTGCGCTCCCTGATCAGCGCTCTCGCCGTAGCGATCGAAGTGATTATGATCCTTTCGATCGCGGCGATCATGTTGGGGATGTTGAACGGTTCAAAGACACGGACGAGCGGTATCGGCCTCGATATGTTTGTGCGACCGAGCAGCACGAACAACTTCGCCGCGTTGAGTTCGGCGGCAACCTCCGTGAAGGTGGCGGACGTGCTTGCCGGGCTGCCGCACATCGCTGTGGCCGCTCCGGTGAACATTCAGCTGACGGCCGGAAGCGCACTCGAAAACATCTACGGAATCGACTTCAAGAGCTATAACGCTTTAAAGCCGTTCGTTTTCAAAGAAGGCGGGCCCTTTACCGCGCCGGACGACGCGATCGTGGACGATTACTTCGCCGCTTCAGGAAAGGGCCATAAAGTCGGCCAGACGCTGCGCATTCTCAACCACGATTTCAGGATCTGCGGCATCGTGGAGCACGGAAAGGGTGGCCGCAAGTTCATACCCATTCTGACGATGGGCGAGATCACAAACAATCCCGGCAAGGCGAGCGCGTTTTACGTCAGGACAGACGATGTCAAGAATCAGAGTCTTGTTAAGGATGAAATCCACGCCACCCCCGGCATGCAGCAGTACGATGTGCAGACACTGGACGAGTGGCTCAGCCTGATGACGCCGGATCATCTGCCCGGATTCAATATCGCGCTTCGCATCGTGATCGGCATCGCCGTGGTAATTGGCTTCCTGGTCATCTTTCAGTCCATGTATACCGCTGTCATGGAGCGCACGCGTGAGATCGGTGTGCTGAAATCTCTGGGAGCGTCACGAATCTACATCGTTGGCGTGGTGCTGCGGGAGACCGGCCTGCTGGCACTAACGGGCATCGCTGTTGGCGTGGGGCTGACGTATCTGATGCGTGAGATCTTCCACATCAGATTTCCTACGCTGGACTTCGCTGTCACCACCGACAGAGTGGCTGAGACGGTTGCGATCGCATTCGTCGGAGCGATGCTTGGTGCGCTGTATCCCGCATTGAAGGCGGCGCGAAAAGATCCCATCGACGCTCTCTCCTACGAGTAGCGCCCCATTGGCGGTCCCGGTCGCGTCACCTCAAGCGACGACGCGCTTCACCTCAGAGAACCCGGCTATGCGCGGCTGCCGTTCCCGTCACTCGGACGGGTGTATGGACCCGGATCCCCACCTCTCCTATCCCGAGATTCCGCCCAGCAAGGTCCTCACCCGGTAGGACCGAGCGCCGCATCAAAGGTGGAGAGGGAGCAGCTTTCCCCGTTCGTGAGCTCCGAATCCACAGCGAGTCGAAACTAAGCCCGTCGAATTTACGTATGCGGTCACGGCCACGCTGGCGCGTCAAAATAGAAGCCTGAGGGCAGGAGAAGCAGTGCAAACGAACGAAGATTGGAAGATGCAGCTACCCGCAATCGCGGTGCGATCTGCCGCGGCCCTGATGATGGTCGTTGCGATCTCGTTCTTCTGCCTCCACTTCCTCCATCTAAGGGCTGACTTCCCCAACAACTCGCCCTGGATGGACTGGGCGAAGTACACCGACGAAGGCTGGTACGGAGATGCGGCGATCCGTCACTTTCAACTGGGACAGTGGTATGTCCCGGGAGACTTCAACCCGGCTGCTGCTCTTCCCGTCTGGCCTCTGGTTGAGGCGGCGGTGTTCCGGTTCACGGGTGTTGGGATTGTGCCCGCGCGCGCGCTGACAGGCGTGGTCTTCGGATTGACGCTGCTTTGCGCCTATGTGCTGCTGAAGAGCGGCGCGGGACGCAAAGAGACCGGCTCCTTGGCGGCCGCATGCGGCGTCCTTTTGCTCGCTGTCAGCCCTTTTTGTTACGCGTTCACACGAATGGCGATCCTCGAACCGCTCCTGATCCTTTTCACCATGGTCGCTCTGCTGATGGCTTCGGCGATCGATTCGCAGTCTGCCTCCTGGAGCAGACGAACGCTGCCGCTCTTCGGTCTCGGCGTTCTGTTCCCATTGATGGTCCTCACCAAGACCACTGCCATCTTTCTCTTTCCAGCGATTCTGTGGATGATGTGGGCGCGGCTGGGTTACCGGTTGGGTCTCCTGTTCCGGAAGGCAGCCCTCCCGGCTTTGCTGGGGGCGGTGCTCTGGCTCCTATACTTTGGCCTCGTGGTGCGACCTCACTTTCTCAGTGACTATCGCTATCTCTTCAGTGCCAATGCGTACACCGGGATCACCCCCGACAACTTCCGGCAGGTTCTGGTCGACACAGTCAAAGACGGGATGTGGATAGGGCCGGTCATCTTTCCACTGGCTCTGCTGCTGTCGGGTGTGGCAGTGGTGCGCTGGCGCATGCTGCTTTTGCACAACCCGCTTACAGCGAGCCTGATCCTCTGGGCTGGAGGCTACGCGTCTTTTCTGGCCTACCACGATAACTTACAGCCACGCTATTACCTTGTTGTCGCCGTTCCACTTACCCTGCTGGTGCCGGTCGTTCTCGAGGGCATCTGGGAGCGAACCAGAGGTCTTCCCGGACGCGCCTCGGTCGTGGCAATGGCTGGCGTCCTGATGACTGTGGCTGCGACGGACGCGGGAAAGACCTGGGCCTTCGTGCGATCCCCCGAATATACTTTCTTCAATGCGGCTCAGCAGATCCGCGATATCGTCAGGTCAGATCCAAACCATAGTCCGCTGGTGCTTTCCATCAGTGGCTCGGATCTTTCCTTGATGACTGGCATTCGTTCTATCTGCGACGACTTCGGAACCATGGAGCTCGAACAGAGAGTAGCAACCTATCGCCCGGGGTGGTATGTGAGCTGGAACCAGGTCGACGACGACAAGATGGACGCGTTGACGCCCACTTACCAACTGGAGCGTGTCGCGGCTTTTCCGGCGATGGACGATCCCGATCGTAATCTTCTCATTCTTTACCGGTTAGACCCCGCGATGATGGCCGGTAGGCACAGGCGCCGACTCCGGAAGCCTACTCCTAAGCTGCTAGTGACGAAGTTGGGCCAGCAGCCCAGCGTTTCCCAATTGGAGCACTGAGCCCAATCGCCTTGACTTAGGGAAAAGACCTCCAGTAAGATCGAATCTCGCGCAGTCTCGCGTCTGCATGCCTGTGAAAGCTACGACAGGCTTGCTATACGCCGGAACGCATGTGGGCTCACCCGGGCAGCATCCCTTAGTCAAACGCCCGCAGGCAGCCGCTCCAAAGGCCAGATTTCAGGGCTTCTGCGCGATAACCCACGCGAATGGGACAGGTATCTCGAAGCCGAGCTTCGGGCAAAACCCTGCTACTCACCCCAAGTGGACCAGTTTCCCGATGCACGCGGCTCGCCGCAGGTATCTTGTAGCGCGACTCTGAGGTTTCGATCTAGCTTTTGATTTAAGGGAGCAGCAACTATGTCTACCACCATTCCGAGCGGCAAAGACATCAGCCGTAAATGGTTCGTCCTCGATGCCAGCGGAAAGACTCTGGGTCGTCTCGCGACGCATGCGGCGAGCGTTCTCGCCGGCAAGCTGAATCCGCTGTATACCCCCTACATCGACATGGGCGACCACGTCGTCATCATCAATGCCGAAAAGATCGTTTTGACCGGTCTCAAAGCCGATCAGAAGATGTATCGCCGCTATACCGGGTTTCCCGGCGGTCTCCGCGAAGAGTCTTTCGTGAAGCTCCTGGCTCGGCGCCCTGAGGCGATTGTGGAGCAGGCCGTGAAGGGTATGCTGCCAAAGTCCAAGCTGGGACGCCAGATGGCGACCAAGCTGAAGGTTTATAAGGGCGGCGACCATCCACACCTGGCGCAGCAGCCCCAGCCGATGGAAATAGTCGCATAACAAGTTTGCAGCTGTAACACATTTCGAAGGAGCAGCATGGCGGATCTGATTCAGTACTACGGCACCGGACGTCGCAAGTCGAGCATCGCGCGCGTATTTCTGCGCCCCGGCAGCGGCAACTTCACCGTCAACAAAAAGGACGTTGACGTCTACTTCGTGACGGCGCAGCAGCGCGCGGCAGCCAAGCGCTCCCTCGGCATTCAGGATATCGGCGAAACCTTCGACGTGATGACGACCGTCAAGGGCGGCGGAGTCATGGGCCAGGCGGATGCAGTCAAGCTCGGCATTGCACGCGCCCTCATGGAGTTCAACCCGGAGTTGCGGAAGGCATTGAAGTCCGAGGGTCTGGTCACGCGGGATTCGCGTGGCAAGGAACGGAAGAAGTATGGACAGAAGGGCGCTCGCGCACGCTTCCAGTTCTCGAAGCGGTAGTTTCAAGCTCTTAGCCGCTGGCTTTTAGCTAACAGCTAGAAAGCTAAGAGCTAAAGCCGGCTCTACTTGCATCACCCGCGGGCTTACCCCCGCGGCCAGGAGTTAAATCTCCCCACCCCGGACCACCGGGAGGGATCAATCCAGGCCCCGGTGACCGGACCCGGCGGCCTTCAACCAGGAGCGATACTTTGGCAAACATCACAATGAAGGAACTGCTCGAAGCAGGTGTTCACTTCGGGCATCAGACCAAGCGCTGGAACCCCAAGATGAAGGAGTATATCTTCGGCGAGCGCAACGGCATTTACATCATCGACCTCCAGAAGACGCTCAAGATGTTCAAGGACGCGTCGAAGTTCGTCACCGACCTGACCTCGTCGGGCAAGCTGATCCTGTTCGTCGGCACCAAGCGCCAGGCCCAGGATGCCGTTGCCGAAGAGGCGAACCGCGCCGGCATGCCGTACATCAATAGCCGCTGGCTGGGTGGTCTGCTCACCAACTGGGTCACCGTGCAGAAGTCGGTCAAGCGCCTCCAGGAGCTCGACGATATGTCCACGGACGGACGCTACGAGCTTCTGACCAAGAAGGAAGTCATCAAGCTCGAGCGCGAGCGCAAGGGTTTGAGCACAAACCTCTCCGGTATCAAGAGCATGAAGCGTCTTCCCGACGCACTCTTCGTTATTGATTCGAACAACGAAGCGATCGCCGTCGCCGAGGCCCGCAAGCTCGGTATTCCGGTCGTTGCGGTCGTCGACACCAACTGCGATCCCACCGTGGTTGACTACGTCATCCCCGGCAACGACGACGCGCTGCGCGCCATCCGCCTGTTCACGACCAAGATCGCCGACTCGGCGGCCGAGGGTGTGCAGATGGTCTCCGATAAGGCGTTCGCGCAGGAATACGCCGATGTCCAGCAGACCGAAGTCGCTCCCGAGCACGTCGGCGAGGAGGGCGATGCAGCTCTCACCGAGGTTCAGGAGTCGGCGGGCACTGCAGAGGCTTCCGCCGAGGATGACGAGAACCTCGACCTTGAGGCTGTGCTTGGCGGGAATATCCGCAAAGCCCCAGCCGCGGCGACAGCAGACGAACCCGAGCCTGTGGCGGCCGAGACCGGCGCATAGACCGGACCCTCTCCCTCAGAGATTCACTGAGCGTGGCGGCCGATCAAAAAGGCGCCACGCTCGTCTTGCGTAAGCAGGCGATCCATACAGAAAACAGCAAACCAGAAGGATACTGACCGACATGACCACTGCCACTGAAACAACCAAAGTTGATGCAAAGCTGGTGAAGGAACTACGCGAGAAGTCCGGCGCGCCCATGGGCGACTGCCTCAAGGCCCTCCAGGAGACCAAGGGCGACATGGAAGAGGCGTTTGTCGTTCTGCGCAAGCGCGGTATGGCCTCCGCCGCCAAGAAAGCTTCACGCTCCACCAATGAGGGCGCTGTCGGCACCTACATCCATGCCGGCGGAAAGATCGGCGTTCTCATCGAACTCAACTGCGAGTCCGACTTCGTCGCACGCACCGAAGACTTCCAGAGCCTCCTGCGCGACATCGCAATGCACATCGCCGCCACTGACCCGCGCTACGTCCGCAGGGAAGATGTTACCGAAGCCGATCTCGCCCGCGAGAAGGACATCTACCGCTCGCAGGCAGCGGCCACCGGCAAACCAGGGCCCGTTGTCGAAAAGATCGTCGAAGGCAAGATGAGCAAGTTCTACGAGGAAGTCTGCCTCCTCGACCAGCCTTTCATCAAAGAGCAGACCCAGACCATCGCCCAACTGATCGCGTCGCGCGTCGGCAAGCTCGGCGAGAACATCTCGGTTCGCCGCTTCGCCCGCTTCAAGGTGGGCGACCCCAACTGGACCGTCGCCACCACAAAGGCAGCGGCCGACGAGACTGAGGCACAGGCCTAGATCTCACGCGCTCACATTCAGAGAGAGCCCCGGCAAAGCCGGGGCTCTTGTTTTGATCGCGTCACGAATCTCCGTCACGCAATCACATCCAGGACGTCGGATCGCATCCCAAGGTCATGGAGTTTGGCGAGCAGATTGGAATGCAGTTCGTCGCTTGGGTCGACGCACTTCCTCACGGCCGCAACACCCGCATTCACATCGTGTGCGACAGCGATGCCGATGGCCTACCCGCGGGTGCACTTCTGGTCCGCACCCTGCACGCAGCAGGCTTTGCCGAGGTTACCGCTGAACCGCGCCGCAAGGGCGAGTCGGCCTGGGGCGCCGAGCTTCTGGATCGTGCACGCGCACAACAGCCCGGCGCCCTCATCATCGCCGACCTCGGCAGTCGCGACGGCGATCTGCTCCCCGGCATTCCAATCTTGCTGCTCGACCACCACTGGCCCACCGGCGTTCCTGCGGGTGCTCTGCTGCTCACCGCGTACGGCACCGGTGCCGCCGAGGGTGATGGTAAGGACGTCGCCACGACCGGTCTTATGGCATGGTGGTGCGCGCGGGCGCTGCTCGGCAATGAGGTGGCAAGCCAGTGGCTCTGGCTGGCCGGCATATCCCTGCTCAGTGATCTAGGCGACAAGGCCCCTTTCGCGGAACTCGCGGAAGCCAAGAAGCGATTCGGTGGAGGCGCTCTGCGCGAGGCCACCTCCCTCCTCAATGCGCCACGCCGTACCGGAGCCGGCGACGCGACCGCCGCTCTCCACCTGCTGCTCAAAGCGGAAAGCCCAAAGCAGGTGCTGAGCGGTGACTTTGAGGAAACAGCCGAGTTGCTGGCGGCAAAGTCGGAGGTTGCCGCCGCGCTCGCGTCGGCGCGCAAGCTGCCGCCACGTTTCAGCACAAAAACGCGCGAAGAACTCGGCGCCAACCTCGTGGCCATCCGGATCGACACCCCTTGCCAGGTGCACCCGCTCGTGGCAATGCAATGGCGCTCCCGCTTCCCAAAGAGCGTCGTCTTCGGTGTGAACACCGGTTACCGCCCAGGGTGGGTGCACTTCAGCGGGCGTGCTCCGGCCGGTGTCAACCTGCTGGAGTTTCTCGCGCGTCATCGTCCCGACGAGGCTGACATGAGCTACGGCCTCGGGCACAACCAGGCCAGCGGAGGCGCCCTGCCCGTGCCCGTCTGGAATCGCTGGGCCACCGAGGTCGGCTTCGGTCCCGAGATGCAGGTGGTGGAGTCTTGAGCGCAACACGGGCAGCCGCCCTGAGCGAGCTCTCATTGCGCGCGCGTTTCAAGCAACTCACGGAGCTCGACCTCCCCGCGCACGCGCGGCTCCACCGCTGGCCACTGCGCCTCGACCACTGCTTCAAACGCGTCTGCCTCGACTGGGCCTGCGGCGGCTGCTGGTACGGGCATATTGCACGCCCCGCGGAGCAGCACCTTGCGGGAGACACTCTTCGCCGCGCCGTCCAGTGCGCGGAAGATCTGCTGACCGGCGGCCTCGAAACACTGACTATCCGCAACCAGGCCAGCCTGCGCTGGCGAGGCAAGCCGATACCTGCGCTCGCGCATGCATCTGAACCCGGCAGGGAACGCCAACCATGAACGAGAACAAACAGGAGCTTCACCAGAAGCGCAGTCCGGCGGAGCAGAACACCGAGGCGAAACGACGCGGTCCAGGTCGTCCGCGGCGAGGCGATGCCGCGCCCAGCACCCCTGCCGCACAGCCTCCCACCCCAACGCGGGCAAAAGCGGCGAAGAGAGCGAAGAAAAAGGCGGTCAAGAAGAAAGCTGTCCCTATAACCAAGAAGATGCTCGCCGAAAGCGAGCTCCAACGCATGAACACCACACCGATGTCACAATGCGCTGGGCTGGACGGTGCACCGCCCTTGCGCTTCCCCGCCGAGGCCATGCGTCTCGGCTTCGCGGTCAAGGTCATGGGACAGCCCGGCCTGAAATCAAATGACACACGCCGTTGGCAGCAGAACCCGCATTTACGGGTCTCGCTCGGCTACCTTTGCGAGATCTTCAGCTACCTGCGCAAACACAACATCCACATGTACCGGATGTCGAGCGATCTCGCGCCTTACGCGACACACCCCACAATGCCGCAGTTCCACAACATGGTGCGCGAATCTGTCTCCGACCTCGCGCACATCGGCAGGCTCGCGCGCGAGCAGGACCTCCGTCTCAGCTTCCATCCCTCGCAGTTCATCGTACTCAACAGCGAAAACGAGGAGTTGACCCGCAAGAGCATGTGGGATCTCGAGAGCCAGGCCGAGATGCTCGACCTCATGGAGTGTGGGCCCGAAGCCGTGCTGGTTGTGCACGTAGGCGGCGCGTACGGCGATCGGGAGAGTGGATGGCGTCGGTGGGCAGCGACCTGGCCGAGGCTGGGCGAGCCCGTGCGCCGCAGACTTGTGCTGGAAAACGACGACATCCGCTACTCTGCCGCCGACGTGCTCAAGGTCCACGAAGCCACTGGAGTGAAGTGCGTGTGGGACTACCAGCATCACTGGTGCTTCAACCCCGAAGGTTTGGAGATGGGCGAGACGCTGCGCAGATTTCTGGCGACCTGGCCAAACGGTGTGCGGCCCAAGATGCACTTCTCCTGCGCTCGTACCGAGATGCGCGAAATCAAGCGAAAAAATCGCAAATCCGGAAAGATGGAACTCGTCCTGCAGCCGCCCATCTGGACAGGGCACGCCGACTACAACAATCCTTTCGAATCGATCCAGTTTCTGCGATCCATCATCGATGTCGACGTGGACATCATGCTCGAGTCCAAAGCAAAAGATCTGTCACTGATCCGGTTACGGAATGACATTGCCCGGTATGCGCCGGATCTCGCGATCCGCTATGGCATCGACGTCTCCGCCGGCGTGGAGGACGTCGATGAGATCGTAGAGACCGAAGAGGAGGTGGACGCGCCGGCAGAGTGACTTCAACTGCGAACCTCTTTATTGCAGCGGTTTCAGCAGCTTCGTCAGGCGATCGAAGCCCTCATCCCGCGCCTTCTTGTTTGCGGGCGTAGTATCCGGCGCCTCGCCGGCGCGCATAAAGCCATGTCCGGCCCCCTCGTAGGTAACAGGCTCAAACTTTTTTCCCGCAGCCTTCATGGCCTCGGTCGTCGCCGGGATCGTCGCGTCGATTCTCGCGTCGTTTCCGGCGTAGAAGCCGTACACGGGCGCGCCTATATTCGCCATCGCATTCGTCTCAGGCGGAGGTCCGTAGAACACAAACGCGCCGCTCAGCCCTTTACGATGTGTCGCAAACGCGAAGGTCTTCCCGCCGCCCCAGCAGAAGCCCGTCACAGCCAGCTTGCCATTGGCGGCCGGCAGCTTCAGCCCGTAGTCAGCAACCGCATCAAGATCCGCAAGCACCTGATCCGAGGGCAAACCGGAGACGGCCTTCGTGATCGCATCCATACCGGGGTAGCTATCTGTCCCACCCGCATTCGGCCCGGTGCCCGATAGCAGATCGGGCGCGAGCACGATGTAGCCCTGCGCAGCCAGTTCGTCCGCCATGCTCTTCGCCCAGTCGGAGAGCCCGAAGATCTCGTGAATCATCACCACTACAGGCGCCTTGCGGCTGGTCTCCGGGTACACCACGAAGGTGTTCACGGTGCGATCGCCATGCTTGATCGGAACATACTCGCGATGGCGCGGCGACTTGTCGAGCGAGGCTTTGGCCCAGTCCTGCGCCAGAACATTCACGGACGAAAAGGCAATCGGCACAACCAGAAAAGTGGCTACAGCAAGGTGTAAAAGGGATCGGCGAGTCATGCACGGCAGTGTACGTCTCTCAGAACTGCCGTGCAATCATCCGCGCTCCTCGTTCGGCGAGATCAAACCGATACGGCTGTCCTTTGACCTTTCGGCCTCTCTCAATGGCTGCATTGGCAAACCGGATGCCGCGAATGCATCCAATTCGCCAGGGACCTGGAAATCCATGCGCAAAGAAGCACACGAACAAGCGGCAACAGCAGATACAACACGCCAGCCCTCAAATCCCAAATCCGCTCAGCCTGCACGCGCGAAGACAAGCAAGCCCCGTTCCGGTCGCGCGCAAGCAGCCAAAGCCGGCGGGTACGATTCCCTGGCCCGAGATCCTGCGCGAAGCCCGCGAGCGCTTCGGGATCAAGCGCTTCCGGTCCGGGCAGAAGGAGGTCCTCGAAGAGGTCTTCAGCGGGCGCAGCGTTCTCGGCCTCATGCCGACCGGCGCAGGCAAGAGCCTCACTTACCAGCTTCCCGCGCTCTTTCTGCCGAAGCCCGTCGTTGTCATCAGCCCGCTGATCGCGCTCATGCAGGACCAGCAGGAGAGCGCCGAGGAGGCCGAGATCGCCGTCGAGAAGATGGATTCGACGCTGACCGCAGAGGAAGTCGCGAGCCACGCCGAGAAAGCCATCGAAACCGGCATAGCGCAGCTGATCTACGTCACCCCCGAGCGACTGGAAAACGCCGAGTTCCTCGAAGATGCTAAGCGAGGCCGGCGGCATCTCTCTGCTGGTCGTCGACGAGGCGCACTGCATCTCGCAATGGGGACACGACTTTCGGCCGGCGTATCTCGGCATCGGCTATGCGCGCAAAGCGCTCGGCAACCCACCCGTGCTGGCGCTCACCGCCACCGCCACCCAAGAGGTGGTCGAGGAGATCCTTTCCAGCCTCAACGCCACGGACGCAAGGGTCGTCAACGCCGGTACCGAGCGCGACAATCTCTACTTCAGCGTCTACCCCACCGTCAACAACGACGCCAAGCTGGCGCGCATCGCCGCCCTGCTCGACGAGGAGGAGGGCACCGGCATCATCTACACCGCCAGCGTACGCAGCGCGAACGAGGTGCACGACTGGCTGAAGGAGCATGGCATCGCCGTGGGCCGTTACCACGGCCAAGATGAAGACGCGCGAACGCGAGCAGGTGCAGGAGCGATTCATGCGCGGCGATCACAAGGTGATGATCGCGACCAAGGCCTTCGGACTCGGCATCGACAAGCCCGACATCCGCTTCGTCTACCACTACGAATTTCCCGACTCGCTCGAAACCTACTATCAGGAGGCCGGACGAGCGGGGCGCGATGGCCTCCCCAGCCGCGCCGTGCTGCTCTATCGCCTGGAAGACAAGCGCATCCAAAGCTTCTTTCTCGGCGGCCGTTACCCCAAAGCCGAGGAGCTGCGATCTGTTCTCAATGCCATGTCGGGGAAGGTGCTGACGGCTCCCGCAAGCGGAGCAGTCGAGAGCATTCCCGCGCCGGCGGAAGCAGCGGCCACCACGGTACCCTCCTGCGGAAGCTCGTCGCGGAGCCCGCAGTCGAAGCCCCGATCCACCTCGAACGCCGCGGCCACGCCGATGCGATCGCCAAGCAGGCGGGCGTCGGCCGCCGCAAGACTCAGGTGATCCTCCATCTGCTGCGCGAAGCTGGCCTTATCCGCCGAGGCAGGCGTGGCTACACCACCAAACGCGGGGAGCCGCCCAGCGACGAGGCGCTCGAAGATCTGCTGAGGAAGTACACGGAACGCGGTAGCAGCGACAAGGACCGTCTCGCCGAGATGATGCACTATGCGGAGACGGTCGACTGCCGCGTGCAGGTCATCCGGCAGTACTTCGGCGAGGAAAAGGGCGAACCCTGCAGACGCTGCGACAACTGTGATCAGGAGCCCTGGCGGGCGAAGCGGGGCACGCCGCACGCGTAAACGCAGACGCGGACGCGCAGCTGCGCGCGCGCAACGGCAACATGGCCCTGGCAGCCGCGGAGGAGGTGCATCGCGCCGATCAGCCTCACGACGGCGGCGCGGTCACACGGATCGAGACCATGCACGGAACCATCATCACCACGGCTCCCGAGACCCTGCCGCATGCGGAAGAAGAGCCCGACGCTCGCGAAAGGGGTCGAGGTGACGCACAAACGCTTCGGCCCCGGCAAGGTCAAGGATGTGCATGACGGCCTGGCGCTGGTGCACTTCAGCAGAGGCGGCGACAAGAAGGTCAGGATAGAGTTCTTATCCGCGTAGGCGCCACGGGCTCCACGAGGAGATAGAAAACAGCGCGAGCAGCGACAGCTGCGCACAGAAGATCCACTCGATGGCGCTGAACAGTGTTGCCCCACTCACCGCACGCGGAGCCAGCAGCAGCACAACAATCAGCAGCCCGGCCGCACAGACTATGGCGCTCCGACGTGCGTACCCGGGGCTGCGGACCGGCACGACCAGCTGCGAAGGCACCTGCGCAGCAATACGGCGCGCGAACTCCGGAGAGATGCTCACCAGGGGCGCAGCCGCCAACGCACCGTCGAGTCTGCGCTCAAACGCGTCGTCTCGATCTCCAGTCTCGTCTATCCCATTTACACTCTGCACGTCTCTCCCCCTCCTCGTGTTCTTTGCAGCCAGCAGAGACTCGCGAAGTCTCTTGCGCCCGCGATGTAGATGCGTCCGCACCGTACCCAGGGGCAGCCCCAGCGCCAGCGAGATCTGCTCGTAGGTGCGCTCTTCCTGATGATAGAGGACCAGCACAGTACGTTCGATGTCGCTCAGCTTCCCGAGGTGCTCGTCAACCACCTGCTGAAACTCGGCATCCGTAATCTGCTCTTCGGCGTTGCGATCGGGGTGTGGGAGTCGATCCTCCCACTCCGTCGCCTCGTCGGAGATAGACATGAGCGGCTTGTCCTCCGCCGCCTGCGCTTCCACTCATCCTGCGCCACATTGACCGTGATGCGGTAAAGATAGGTCGATAACAGCGCCTCCCCGCGAAAGCTCGGCAGAGCGCGGTACAGACGCAGAAAGACGTCCTGTGCAAGATCTTCGATGTGCTCGCGGCTGCCTGTCAAGGCGGGTCAGAGTGCGAAACACCATCGCCTGGTGGTCCCGCACAATCTGCTCGAAGCTGGTTTCCGCACACAAGGAGGGATCAGACTGCGACCATATAGGAAAGTTTCAATTGGGAGCCTGAAACTTTGGGAAGCGGTCGCAGTCAAACCCGGCCAGAAAGGAAGGTGTTTATGGAAGCTGGTTGGAATAGTCCCTTTATCGTGCCTATTGGCGCGTTCGCCATGACGCTCGGCATCGTCATCTCGGGCATTTTGAGTCATTCGCACAACCGCAGGCTGAAGGCAGAGCAGCGAATCGCCATGGTTCAACGCGGCATGCCGGTTCAGGAGATCGAAAGGCTTCTCGGAACGCGGGAAGATGAGGATAAGCCAGTCAAAGATCCGCTGCGGAGCCTCGCTAACGCTCGTCGCGCCGGTATCGTACTGATCTCAAGCGGCGTCGGCATCATGGCCTTCTTCATCGTGCTCTCGGTCATTCTCCGCGAACGGGACGTCCTCTCGGGAGCGGCCACCGGCCTGATACCGTTCGCCATCGGCATCGGTTTTCTTATCGACTACAACCTGCAAAAGCGCGAGATGTCGCGCTTCGGGCTGGAGGTAGGCGCAGAGCTTCCGGCGGTCAATCGTCAGCGCTGAATCCGATTTACATTCCGCGCAGAATCGACCCCACCACGCCACCGACGACACCACCCTCGACCTGCTCGCGACGGCCGCTGGGCAGATACTCCTGCAGCGCATGCGCCAGCTTCGCAATCGGTAACGTCTGCAACCACACCCGGCCCGGTCCGGTCAGCGCCGCAAGAAAGATGCCGTCGCCTCCGAAGATGAGATTCTTGATTCCCGGCACGCGCGTGATCTGAAAGTTGATACTCGTGGTGAACGCGCCAACATGTCCAGGATGCACGCGAAGCGTCTCGCCGGGTTGGAGATCCTTGATGATCAGCTCGCCCGACAACTCCAGCCACGCCGTTCCCTGCCCTCCGACGCGCTGCAGCAGAAACCCGTCGCCGCCAAAGATGCCCGCGCCGAGCGACTGCTGGAAGCCGACGCCAAGCTGCACCTGCGGCGTCGCACACAGAAAGCCGTGACGGTGCGCGAAATACTCGTACCCGCCGCCCACCTGCACCGGCACAATGTGGCCCGGCACCTTGGTCGCAAACGCAATCTCGCCCGGAGCGCCGATCGCCGTGTACTCCGTCATAAACAGCGTTCCGCCACCGGCCACACGCTTGATGGCGCCAAAGAATCCGCCGCCGCCGCCCATCTGCGTGTGCGTGTTCATCTGGATCGACTGCGTCATCCAGGAGAGTTCGCCTGCCTCCGAGATCACGCTGTCGTTTGGGTCGAGCAGGAGCTCGAGCACAGGCATCGTGGATCCAACAATTCGACTTTGCATCGGTGCATAACCTCGCGAGACACAGCTTACAGCAGCGACGTTCCACCGCCCGGGTAACTTCAGCGGGACAACGTCTGTACGGCAGGTACACCGGCATCGCATGCGATACTTGGACCTGACATGTACAAGCGCGTTCTCCTCAAAATCTCGGGCGAAGCCCTGGCCGCCGGACGAGGTTTCGGCATCGATGCGGTCTTCATTCACAAAGTCGCCGAAGAGATCGCCGACGTTCACGCGCTCGGCTGCGAGATCGCCATCGTCGTCGGCGGCGGAAACTTCTTTCGCGGCGTCGCCCAGCAGGCCATCGACATGGATCGCGTCGCCGCCGATCACATGGGCATGCTCTCCACCGTCATCAACTCCATCGCCCTGCAGGACGCCATCGAAAAGCGCGGCCTCTTCTGCCGCGTCATGTCCGCCATCGAGATGCACGAGGTCGCCGAGCCCTACATCCGCCGCCGCGCCATGCGCCACCTCGAAAAACGCCGCATCGTCATCTTCGCCGCCGGCACCGGCAATCCCTACTTCTCGACCGACACCGCCGCCAGTCTCCGCGCCATGGAGATCAAGGCCGACATCCTCCTCAAGGCCACCTCGGTCGACGGCATCTACACCGCCGACCCCAAGGTCGATGCGACAGCCACGCGTTTCGAGACCATCACCTACGACGAGATCCTCCGCCGCAACCTCCGCGTGATGGACACCACCGCCGTCTCGCTCTGCCGCGACAACCGCATGCCCATGATGGTCTTCAGCATGCGCGAAGAGGGCAACATCAAGCGCGTCGTCGCCGGCGAGCCGCTAGGCTCGCTCGTGACCGCCTGAGCTTCTCGCGGTCGTCATGGAGAGACCCGAAGCCGGCCCAGTCGATGCAAAGGCGCTCTACGCCAAGATCACCCGGCGCCTGATCCCCTACATGTTCGTCCTCTACATCGTGGCCTACCTGGATCGCGTCAACGTCGGGTTCGCGGCCATGGATATGAAGCGCGACCTGCACTTCAGCGACACCGTCTACGGGACCGGCGCGGGCATCTTCTTTCTCGGATCGGCGCTCTTCGATCTCCCCAGCAATCTCATCCTCGCCCGCGTCGGCGCGCGCGTCTGGATCGCCCGCATCATGATCACCTGGGGCATCGTCGCCGGGCTCATGATGTTCATCCGCGGTCCCTGGTCGTTCTACTCGCTGCGTTTCCTGCTCGGCGTCAGCGAGGCCGGGTTCTTCCCCGGCATGATCCTCTATCTCACCTACTGGTTCCCCTCGCGCGAGCGGGCGCGCGCCGTCGCGAAGTTCATGACCGCGACCTCGCTCGCCGGCGTCGTCGGCGCTCCGCTCTCCAGCCTTCTGCTCAAGCTCGAGGGCGTCAGCGGGGCTGCAGGCTGGCAGTGGCTCTTCCTCTCGGAAGGCATACCGACCCTGCTCATGGGCATCTCCGTCCTCTTCCTGCTTAAGGACAAGTCCGACGACGCTCCATGGCTCTCCGCCCGACGAAAAGCATGGCTCGATCGCGAGCTCGAGCGAGGACCGTAAACGCAGGCGGCGCCGCCGAGCATCATCGCCTTCTCGATGCCTTCCGCCTACCCGGCGTCTGGCTGCTCGCCGCCGTCTACTTCGTCAGCCAGGTCGCCGTTTACATCGTCAATCTCTGGATGCCGCTGATCTTGAGCAGCTTCGTCCGGCGCCGCAGCGACAGCTCAAGCCAGCCAGTCATCGCTCGCTACGCGACCCTGCCCTACCTCGCCGCCGCCATCTTCACCGTCATCGTCGGCTGGTCCAGCGACCGCACCGGCGAGCGCCGCTGGCACATCGCGGGCTGTCTGCTGCTCAGCGGCATCGGCTTCGGTCTGGCAGCCTCGGCGCACAGCGTCCCCACTGCCCTCGGCGCTCTTACCCTGGCAGCCATTGGCGTCTGGAGCATGATGGGTCCGTTCTGGACGGTCGTCACTCGCGGCCTTGGCGGAGCGGCCGCGGCCGGCGGCGTCGCGCTCATCCAGGTAATCGGCGGCATCGGCGGCTTCCTGGGACCCTATGTCACCGGCCGTCTCCGTGACGCAACTCACAGCTTCACCGCAGGCCTGCTCGTTATCGGCGGCATGACAGCTGTCGCGGCAATAGTTGCGGCAACACTCCCGTTGAAGCAGGAGACCGGTTCCGTCCGCAATTCGGCAGCGGGATGAACTGCCACCCCGAAATCAGCCTTTTCAGCAGGCTGGCGCTGCCCAAAATGGTATCCTTAGATGTCAATAAATCCACAAAAATGAGGGCTGTCCACCCATGGCAACAGCAGTGATCGATCCGGCAACAACCAAAAACATAGCAACGGAATACAAGGTCGCCGATATCGGTCTGGCCGCATTCGGCCGCAAAGAGATCGACATCGCCGAGCAGGAGATGCCCGGCCTCATGTCCATCCGCAACAAGTACGCCGCAGGCAAGCCGCTCGCCGGTGTTCGCGTCACCGGATCGCTCCACATGACGATCCAGACCGCCGTTCTCATCGAGACCATGGTCGCCCTCGGCGCCGACGTCCGCTGGGCAAGCTGCAACATCTTCTCCACGCAGGACCACGCCGCTGCCGCTATCGCCGCCGCCGGCGTCCCCGTCTTCGCCTGGAAAGGCGAGTCGCTCGAAGAGTATTGGTGGTGCACCGAACAGGCGCTCGCGCATAGGGACGGCCTCGGCCCCCAGCTCGTCATCGACGACGGCGGCGACGTCACCCTCCTCATCCATAAGGGCGTCGAGCTCGAGAACGGCGACAGCTGGGTCAACACGCCTTCCAGCAACCAGGAAGAGGGCGTCATCAAGGATCTGCTCAAGAAGATCCACGCCGAAGATCCCCAGCACTTCACCGAAAGTCGCCAAGGAGTGGCGCGGCGTCGCCGAGGAGACCACCACCGGCGTCCACCGGCTCTACAAGATGATGGAGCAGGGCAAGCTCCTCGTTCCCGCCATCAACGTCAACGACTCCGTCACCAAGTCCAAGTTCGACAACCTCTACGGCTGCCGCGAGTCGCTCGTCGACGGCATCAAGCGCGCCACCGACGTCATGGTCGCCGGCAAGGTCGCCGTCATCTGCGGCTTCGGCGACGTCGGCAAGGGTTCGGCAGAATCGCTGCGCGGCCTCGGTGCGCGCGTCATCGTCACCGAGATCGATCCCATCAACGCCCTCCAGGCAGCCATGCACGGCTACCAGGTCACCACGCTCGAAGAGACCCTCGGCCTCGCCGACATCTACGTCACCTGCACCGGCAACCTCGACGTCATCACCCTCGAGCACATGCAGCAGATGAAGGACCAGGCGATCGTCTGCAACATCGGTCACTTCGATAACGAGATCCAGATGGACGCGCTCAACTCCGACCCCACCGCAACCCGGCTCAACATCAAGCCGCAAGTCGACAAGTACACCTTCTCCACCACGGGCAACAGCATCTTCGTGCTCGCGGAAGGACGTCTCGTCAACCTCGGCTGCGCCACCGGACACCCCAGCTTCGTCATGTCGAACAGCTTCTCCAACCAGACGCTCGCGACACTCGATCTCTGGGCCAATCGCGACACCTACAAGGTCGGCGTCTACGTCCTGCCCAAACGGCTGGACGAAGAGGTCGCCCGCCTTCACCTCGAAAAGATCGGCGTCAAGCTCACCACGCTCTCGCCGAAACAGGCCGAATACCTCGCCGTCAAGGTCGACGGTCCATACAAGGCAGAGCAGTACCGCTACTAACAAAATCACAAAGCCTGAACAGAACGGCCGCCGGAAGCTTCTTCGGCGGCCGTTCTGTTCTAGGAGAGAGAACCGGCTTTCGATTTAGTCAGGGGGTGCAGGCTCATCTCCGGGCAGGCAGCCGTTGTGACGCACATGCCCGAACCGATCCGCTTACTGCTTGCGGAAATTATGTTTGTCGCGGGCGATGCGGCGCGACTCCTGGTTCTGCTGCGCATGGAGCGTCTTCCGATCCTGCCGGGTCAGGTGCCCGTTATCCTGCGCGCGCATGCCACGCTCTTCCTTGCTAAGTCCCGCCTCTTGGTGCTCCAGACGCGAGGTCTCACCTGCGGTCAGCTGGCCGCTCTTAACCCCTTGCGCAATGCGATCCTGCTGATTCTCTTTGCGCTGGTTGATGTCATAGTCGTGCTTTGCAGGCGTTGTGGTCGTCGACGGTGCCTGTGCGAGAACGGCGGCAGGGGCAAGACTGAGCGCGGCAATCAGGGCGAGATTTTTGAAGTTCATGGCGGTCTCCGTACTACTTCAGCAGTAAGCTTCGGTCTTGCTGCTACTGCTTACGGAGAAGGTAGACACACCCGTTAGGCTCATGTTGCGGTGCGCGCAAAATCTATATTTCTGCAGAAATCCGCGACTTTCGCAGACATTCCGTGTCCGCGCGTGAGCTGCGTTCATAACAGTTATCATCCCGACCGAAGCGGAGGGACCTGCTTTTCCTTGTGCGTCGGCAGCCCCAAAGAGGTGTGTCGTGAACTTAGGAAGCGGGACGACTAGCTGGTCGCCGTAGGAGACGTATAGTCAGGCGCCATAATCACCTGCAGCCCAGGCGTCGTCACCAGCTGCTGATCGATCAGCACAACCGTCGTCACCGATCCACCCGTGTACGCAATCTGCGCTCCGGTGTAGGTCGCGACCGTCGTGCCCGTGGGAACGGTCCCGGTCGGCACAATCACCAGCGTGTACGTGCCCGTCGGCACGTTCAGGTAGCCCGTGTTCATCGGAAACACCACATTCGTGATCAACGGCGTCACCGCCGTAAACTTCTGCCCCTGCGGAACCAGGTAAATATCGATCGCACCGACTCGAGTCGCCTGATCGATAATTCGCAAGCTGATCTGGCCGCTCGGCGCTGCCTGCGCCTGGTCCTTCAGAATCAACTCCTGCAGGTTCGCCGCAAAGTTCCCCAGCAAAACCGTGTACTGGCTGCCTGCCGCAAACGTGCCCTTCTGCGTGGCCAGTGGCGTCTTCGATCCCGCAACATCGGCCGAGATCGTATACGTTCCGGGATCGGTCGAGACATACGACGTCACCGTGCCGAAACCCAGGTTATAAGCGATGACGTTGCTGTTCTCGTACATATCCAGCCCCGGCGCATCCGGAGAAGCCGCGATAATGCGAAGCTGAGACCCCGTCGGACTGCTCACCACGGCCTGACACCCGGAAAGCAGCGCTGCGAACGGCAGAATCGCCGACGCCCACGCCGCGCGCCTCCCTCGTCGAAGCGCTGTGCGCAGAAGAGGCGGGTTGTGCGTTCCTGGCTGGAGCATCGAAGACATTGATAAGCACACTCTAATTGATTTGGAGGGGTCAGGCGACGAACGAAGGTTGTAGGAGGTCCCGTGTTGTCGAGGCTGATTCTGCCGCGCGCCGGCACCGCGCAGCAACACACCGGCGTGTCAGGACAACTATCCCGGCGCGCACGGTATGCCCGAATGCACAGCATCGAAACCCGCTTAGAGGGGTTCCCGCGCTCCAGGTGGAGCCTGCTGCAACCTGCTACTTCTTCGCGGCGTGATGCGCGATCACCTGGTCCTTGATCTTGTCGTACGTCGCCTGCGGAATCACGCCCTTTGTCGTCAACTGATTCTTAGCGGTATAGGGCCGGCCCCCTATGATTTTGGCCGCATACGCGTCTCCTATGCCCGGGAGAGCTTTCAACTGGTCCGCTGTCGCCGTGTTGATGTCGATCTTGTTCGCGTCGTCGGTGGCCGACTTCTGCGCTGCCGTCGCCTTTGCTGCCGTCGAGGCCTGCGTCGTGCTGGACGGCGACGTCGCCTTCGTCGAAGCGCTTGGCTTTGACGGTGCTTGCGCCTGCGAGAAGGAAACGGCCGAGAGCAGAATCGCGGCCGACAACATGCGTTGGATGATGGACATAATTAAGTCTCTCCCTATATACCTTGCAGAAAACCATACCCAGAGCCCTGCAGCCTGTCAAAATCTTCTTTCCCGAAGCGCGACCCGATGCAAAGGACCTCCTGTCTCAATTGACAGCAGCAACGGCTGTCCCTAACCTAGACGCATGAGCCTTCGCCTGCACCATCTCGGGCACCACCATCACCACGCGCACGCTGCGCTGGCGGATGTGTCCGGTTGGTCGATGTAACCATCGCTCACCAGGATTCAAAAGGCCCGCCGGCGCACACGATCGCAAGCGGGCCTTTTTGCTGCCCGCTATGCACACCGCTCACGCATCCACACCACGAGGACAGAACAAGAATGGCAACCGAAACTCCCGTCGAGATCGACTTCGGCAAAATGGACGGCCTCGTCCCCGGCATCGTGCAGGACGCCCGCACCGGCGAGATGCTCATGCTCGGCTTCCTCAACGAAACCAGCTACCAGAAATCGCTCGAAACCGGCTTCGTCACCTTCTGGAGCCGCACCCGCCAGAAGCTCTGGATGAAGGGCGAGACCAGCGGCAACCGACTCCGCATCGTCTCCGCCGCCACCGACTGCGACAACGACGCCCTCCTCTTCCGAGTCGAGGTCGAAGGCGACGGCCTCGTCTGCCACGAGGGCACCGTCAGCTGCTTCACCAAGCCCATCAGATAGAACTGAAAACTAAGAGCGAACAACTGAGAACTTATAAGACGGAGATCTGGAGACCTGCATGGCGAACAAACTCAAACTCGGCATCCCCAAAGGCAGCCTGCAGGACGCCACCATCGCCCTCTTCGAGCGCGCCGGCTGGCGCATCTTCGCCAACGGCCGCAGCTACTTCCCCTCCATCGATGACGCCGAGATCGAGTGCATGCTCGTCCGCGCCCAGGAGATGGCCCGCTACGTCGAGCACGGTGCCCTCGACGCCGGCCTCACCGGCAACGATTGGGTGCTCGAAAACGAGTCGGACGTCGAATGCGTCACCTAGCCTCACCTACTCCAAGCAGAGCCGCACCGAAGGTCAAGCTGGGTCCTCGCCGTGCCCGAAGACTCGCCCTACAGAAGCCCCGAAGACCTCGCCGGCAAGATCATCGCCACCGAGCTCGTCGAGTTCACCAGGCGCTACTTCGCCTCCAAAAACATCCCCGTCAAGGTCGAGTTCAGCTGGGGAGCGACCGAGGTCAAGCCGCCCACGCTCGCCGACGCCATCGTCGAAGTCACCGAGACCGGCTCCTCGCTCGCGCCAACCGCCTCCGCATCATCGAAACTCTCATGGAGAGCGAGACCCAGCTGATCGCCAACAAATCCGCCTTCGCCGACGCCTGGAAGCGCAGAAGATCGAAAACATCGCGCTCATGCTCAACGCAGCCATCGCCGCGCAGGGCCGCGTCGGCCTCATGCTCAACGTCCTGAAGGAGGCGATCTCACCGACATCCTCAACGTCCTTCCCGCGCTCAACTCGCCCACCAGTCTCGCAGCTCCGCGACGCCGAGTGGGTCGCCGTCAACACCATCCTCGAAGAGACGTGACGTCCGCGAGGTCATCCCGCAGCCTCAAAGCCGCCGGAGCCACCGGCATCGTGGAGTACCCGCTCAGCAAGGTCGTCCTATAACACGTCTTCCGCCGTCATCCTGAACGAAGTGAAGGACCTCTGTAATTAGTCTTTGTTGTGACTGTTTTCTTCTCATCGACCCAACACTGAGCTGCTAAGCTCTCGACATCTGGACGGGGCATGAAGATCCGCGAGACATACGGTCCTACGCGAAGCGGCACAGACGGCCATCGAAGCCATCGAAAAGCGCGGCTCCAACACCGCCAAGGTCGACATGGTCGTCCGCACCATCCTCGCCGACATCCGCGAAAGCGGCGACTCCGCCCTCCGCAAATACGCGCGAAGCTTCGACGGCCTGCCCCAAGGCGCCCCTCCTCGTCTCCCCCGAAGAGATGCGTCCGCCTGGGATCAGACCTCGACCGAACTGCAGCGAAGCCATGCGCATCGCCCAGGCCAACATCCGCGCCTTCGCCAAGCGCCAGCTCCCGCACGAGTGGACGCTCCACCTCCGGCGACCCGGCGTCACCACCGGCCAGATCGTTCGCCCGCCTCGAGTCCGTCGGCTGCTACGTTCCCGGCGGCCGCTATCCTCTGCCCTCCACGCTCCTCATGACGGTCACGCCCGCGCAGGTCGCCGGCGTCGACGCATCGTCGTCTGCTCGCCCAAACCCGCGCGCGAAACCCTCGCCGCCGCCCACCTCGCCGGCGTCACGGAGTTCTACCGCATCGGCGGAGCGCAGGCCATCGCCGCCTTGGCCTACGGCACCGAAACCATTCCGCGCGTCGACAAGATCGTCGGCCCCGGCAACCTCTACGTCACCGCCGCCAAGCTCGCGTCTCGCACGAGGTGCGGCATCGACATGCCCGCCGGCCCCACCGAGATCGTCGTCACCAGCGAGACCGGCGACCCCGCCGGCATCGCCGCCGATCTCGTCGCCCAGGCCGAGCACGACCCCGAGACCCTCGCCATCCTCATCACCACCAACGCGGACGCTCGCCGAAGCGGTCGCCGCTCGAAGTCAAGCCGCAGGCAGCCGCCAATCGAGATCGCGCCAGCACTCCATCGCGCGCGCATGGCTGCATATTCGTAACCGAAACGGTTAGCAGAAGCCCACGACCTCACCAATCGCCTCGCCCCCGAGCACCTCACCGTCGACTCCGTCGCCGATCTCGCCTGGGTCGCAACGCCGGCTCCGTCTTCATCGGCCCCTACTCGCCGCAGTCCATGGGCGACTACATCTCCGGCCCCAACCACGTTCTGCCCACCGGCCGCGTCGGCCGCATCCGCGGCGGCCTCAGCGTCCTCGACTTCGTCAAGATCATCACCGTCCAGAAGTACACGCGAGACGGTCTCGACCAGCTCGGCCCGCACGCCATCGCACTCGCCGAAGCCGAAGGCCTCACCGGCCCACGCCCAAAGCGTTCGCGTCAAGATGGAGAAACCATGAGCCTCACCACCACCGAAACCAACGTCGATATCGAGATGGAGCGCCAGCGCGAAAACAGCACCCCCGCCGAGCCCCAGCTCCCGCAACCCCGCCGCCCGTCCTCGCCATGCCCGAGTACCACCCGCCGCTCGCCGACCGCACCTGCCTGCGCCTCGACTTCAACGAGAACACCTTCGCCCCCTCGCCCCGCGTCCTCGACCGCCTCACGCGAGACCACCGCCGAAGAGCCTCACCATCTACCCCGAGCGCCAGCACGTCGAAGCGCACGTCGCCGCGCACCTCGGCCTCGAGCCCGACCAGGTCCTCCTCACCAACGGCGTCGACGAGGCCATCCACCTCCTCTGCTGCGCCTTCCTCGACGACGGCGACGAAGCCCTCATCTCCACGCCCACCTTCTTCATGTACGACGTCAGCGTCGACATGATGACGCCGCAGCCTCATGCGCATCCAGGCCGACTCCTCGCTCGAGTTCCCCTTCGACCGCTTCCTCGCCGCCATCACCCCGAAGCACCAAGCTCATCATGGTCGCCTCGCCCAACAACCCCACCGGCGCCATCGTCAGCCGCGACCACCTCCTCGCCCTCTGCGCCGCCGCCCCGCACGCCGTCGTCTTCGTCGACGAGGCCTACTTCCACTTCCACGGCGAAACCACCCTCCCCGACATCAGCCGCATCCCCAACCTCATCGTCGCCCGCACCTTCTCCAAGGCCTACGGCCTCGCCAACCTCCGCATCGGCATGCTCGCCGGCAACCCGCAACTGCTCGGCTACATCCGCAAGGTCAGCTCGCCCTACAACGTCAACGGCGTCGCCCTCGACGTGCTCCCCTTCGCCCTCGAAGACCGCGACTACCTCAACTGGTACATCACCAAGTCCACGCCGGCCGCGACCGCATCGAGCAAGCTCTCACCGAACTCGGCGTCCGCTTCTGGCCGAGCCACGCCAACTTCGTCCTCTTCGAGATCGGCCCTCGCCACAAGGAACTCGTCAGCCGCATGCGCGATCGAGGCGTCCTCCTCCGCGACCGCTCCGCCGACCCCGGCTGCGACGGCTACGTCCGCATCACCGTCGGCATCGAAGACCACGTCACCCGCGGCATCGAAGCTCTACGCCAAACCCTCCAGGAGATGCAGTGGCAAAGACCATAGCTCGCACAGATCCTGGCAGTCCAGAGTTCGCACTGCGGGCTGAAGGCCCCACTACCATAACCGGGCGCAGCCCAGGAGAAGGGCAGCATTGTTCGCACTGCGGGCTAAAGGCCCGCACTGCCGTAGCCTGGGGCGCAGCCCAGGAGAAGGGCAGCATTGCTTCGCACTGCGGCGCTAAAGGCCCAGCCCTACCGTAGCCTGGGCGCAGCCCCAGGTGCCAGCAGGAGAAGAGTCCTGCGGGCTGAAGGCCCGCGCTAAAGCCATGACCCAACCCCCCGACATCTCGCCCACGACACCGACCGGCGACACACCCGATCGCGCTCCACGAACCGCCACTATCACCCGCGACACCACCGAAACCAAAATCCACCTCACCCTCAACCTCGACGGGCAGGGCGCCTACACCGTCTCCACCGGCATCCGCTTCTTCGACCACATGCTCGAGCTCTTCACCCGCCACGGCGGCTTCGACCTCGCCCTCACCGTCAAAGGCGATCTCGACGTCGACCAGCACCACACCGTCGAAGACACCGGCATCGCCCTCGGCGAAGCCTTCGCCGAAGCCCTCGGCGACAAGCGCGGCATCCTCCGCGCCGGCTACTTCGTCATGCCCATGGACGAGACCCTCGCCGTCGCCGCCATCGACCTCTCCGGCCGCACCGCCTACGCCGTCGAAACGACTCAGGTCGAACGTCCCCTCGTCGGCGACCTCCAAACCGAACTCGTCACCGATTCTTCGAAGGCTTCGCCCGCGGCGCAAAGTGCCAACGTCCACATCAAGGTCATGTACGGCCGCTCCAACCACCACAAGATCGAAGCGACCTTCAAAGCCTTCGCCCGAGCCCTCCGCGGAGCCACCTCCCGCGACGAACGCATGCGCGAACTCCTCCCCAGCACCAAAGGGTTACTATGAGTACGCTACGCTTTCCGCCTGTCGTCAGCGATGGTGTTATCTGAGTGCATAGTGCGATCACTTCGCTTTAGCGAACAAGCGATCTTCACTGTTCTACAGCTTTCTGTTTTGGTTTGTTTCTCTTGTATTTTCTCTTGTTTCTGTTTCAGATTGGTGAACCCCGGAAGAAACCTGGATTATCTTTCCGCTTTTGCAGACTCTCGCCAGCCTCTCACCGCGTTCTGGGCATTTGAAATCTGCGAGTGAGCCAGGCCAACGCCGCAGACAAAGTTGCGGCGCATCGCCCACCGCTGAGCTGATTGCCGCTGGCTATCGGTATCGCAAAGTACGAAAAGGCTTTTCCTCGTCAGAGCTGAGTGCATTCTTGCTGTCAGTTCGTTCGACTTATCACATCGGGAACGCTATGCACATCAACGGGTACTATCGCCGAAGCGGACGCTGCTTTTCCGTATGGAAATTTGGCGCACTCTGGGACAGCTTCTGCGTTCGCATTCGGGTTGCTTCGGCAGCGCTGCGGTCGTCATGATCGCGTAACGGCTGCGGTCTCTATTGCGCTGACTGGATCTCCATCGGAGCAGCCCTCTACTCATGATCGCCGTCATCGACTACAAAGCCGGAAACCTCACCAGCGTCGTCAAGACCCTGCGCTACCTCAACGCCCCAGATATCCTCATCACCCAGGACCCCGCCGAAGTCCGCCGCGCCGACCAAATCATCCTCCCCGGCGTAGGCCACTTCCGCTCCACACAGCTCCTGACGGACCTCGGTCTAACCACCGCCACCCGCGACAGCATCGCCCGCGGAACCCCCTTCCTCGGCATCTGCGTCGGCCTCCAATGGCTCTACGGGGGCTCGACCGAAGCCGACACCACCGACGGCCTCTGCCACCTCGCCTCCAAATGCGAGCGCTTCCCCGAAACCTTCCGAGACGCAGCCCTCAAATCCCCCCACGTAGGCTGGAACTCCCTCGACAACATCCGCCCCGACTCCAAACTCCTCGCCGGCGTCGAAGACGGCTCCTTCGTCTACTACACCCATTCCTGGCGCGCCCCCGTCTCCGACGCCACCGCCGCCACCACCAGCTATGGCGGTCCCTTCACCGCCGCCGTCGAGCAAGGAAACGTCATGGGCGTCCAGTTCCACCCCGAAAAATCCGCCGACACCGGCCTCCGCATCCTGAAGAACTTCCTCACCCTCTAACCTTTCACCCTCTAACCCTCACCTCTAAACCCTTCACCTCTAGCCCTTCACTCTCTGACCCTCACCTCTAAACTCTTCACGTCGTCATTCTGAGCGCAGCGAAGAATCCCGAGGGACTTCGCTAGCCAAAACGATCAGACCCTTTCTGCCTCCATCCTTCACCTTAGCCCGTGAGAACGCGGAGAGATTCCGCCTTCCATCCATGCCGCCACGAACATAATCGCGCCTGGCCAACCCCTACAATGTCAACAGGAGCCACACCCATGAACACCGCCACCGAGACCCTCCACGGCACCATCGAGATGGTACGCCCGCAGGAGGCCGCCAACTGGACCGGTATGGACCTCATCCCCTTCGAGACCATCGCCGAGCGCTTCCTCGACATGGAACACGAAGGTCACACCGCCACCCTCACCGTCTCCTTCGGCAAACCCTTCCCCATCGAGGGCCGCGGCTGGGCCTGCCCCTACCGCATCTCCGCCATGGGCCGCGACCACGTCACCCCCGCCGGCGGCGCAGACTCCATCCACGCCCTCCAGATGGCCTTGCACATGGTCCACAACGAGCTCTCCGGCATGGCCCGTCACCACAAAATCAGCTTCCTCGGTACCGACGACCTCGGCTTCGGCCGCTCCTCGGGCAGCGACGCCGCCATGGCCAAGTGCCCCGTCATGGGCATGAGCCTCAACTCCTAGGATGAGTTGGTTTCCGCTTGAACGCGTTCAGTATGATCTTTGTTCCGAGCCCGAGCCATAGCAGGCTGAATACCGTAAGAAATGTTGAGTGATGTTTAAAGGCTTCGGAGAGAAAATGCACTCCAAAGCTGAAGAAGAAGAGACCGAAGACAGCGATTCCAATCCGTTGCACCTTCGTAGCCTTGGGCGAACCCTTCCAAAGAAGCCCATCCACACTGCTGCCATTCATCATCGTGTCCGGCCAGAGTATGTTCCGCTGGCGGGACTCCACATCGCGCAGAAACTGATCGTGCGGATATTGCGATGACTCTGGCTCAGAACTCACGCGACAACTGTACCTCATCTTTCTAGCTTCATTGTCTTGCGTATACCTTAATAGAAGACATGAAGCATCGATCGTATACAGGGCTTCACTCCCAACCAAAACCGTGCTGACCAAACGCATCATCGCCTGCCTCGACGTCCGCTCCGGCCGCGTCGTCAAAGGCATCCAGTTCGTCGACATCATCGACGCCGGCGACCCCGCCGAGCTAGCCCACCGCCACGCCGCCGCAGGCGCCGACGAGATCGTCCTCCTCGACATCACCGCCACCCACGAGGGCCGCGGGACTCTGCTCGAAACGGTGAAGCGCACCGCCGAAACCCTCTTCGTCCCCTTCACCGTCGGCGGAGGCATCCGCTCTGCCGAAGACGCCGCAGCCGTATTCGACGCCGGAGCCGACAAAATCTCCATCAACTCTTCCGCCATCAGCCGCCCTGAGCTCATCGGTGAAATCGGCCAGAGCTTCGGTGCCCAGGCCGTCATCGTCGCCATAGACGCCCGTCGCGGAGCCAACTCCGCGGACCCCATCGCCGACGCCGAAGTCTTCGTCTCCGGAGGCCGCAAGCCCACCGGCCTCCGCCTCCTCGACTGGGCCCGCGAAGCCGAACAACGCGGTGCCGGCGAGATCCTCCTCACCTCCATGGACGCCGACGGCACCCGCGCCGGCTTCGACTGCGAACTCACCGCCGCCGTCTCCGCCGCCGTCCAGATCCCCGTCATCGCCTCCGGCGGCGCCGGCTCCGCCCAGCACTTCGCCGATGTCTTCCAGCCGCGGCAAAGCCGACGCCGCCCTCGCCGCCAGCATCTTCCACTTCGGCGTCACCAGCTCCCGCGCCCTCAAGCAGGAGCTCAGCACTCACGGCATTCCCGTCCGCCTCCCCTGCTAAGCCAACCTTCTTTTGCACAACCGGAGGTGCATCCAATCTCTCGGAGCCCGACCATGCCGACTGCAGCAAAGCCGTGCCAGGAACCCGCCACCGCCGCACCCTGCCGCGGCCTTCCACCCGCATACCATCACCTCTACGCCCTTCTCCACACCCTCCGCCACCTCGCCTCGCATCAGGACGAAATCTGCACCCTGCTCGCCGACATCCAGCGCACCGGCAAGCTCAACGCCCGCACCCGCCGCGAGCTCACCGACCTCCTCCATGACCTCCCCACCGCCTCGCTGGACGCCGAGCTCCAAGCCGTCTTCTCCGCGATCTAGGATTAGCCGCTACCTGTTAGCCTCTAGCTCTTAGCTCGAGACTGAGAAACTGAACAGAACCAGCTAACAGCTAAAAGCTAGGAGCTAACAGCTAGAGATGCTCATCCCCTCCATCGACCTCCTCGGCGGCCAGATCGTCCAACTCGTCCAGGGCGAAAAGCTCAAGCTCGCCTTCGACGACTTCGAGCCCTGGATCGCCCGCTTCTCCAGGTACCCCCTCGTCCAGCTCATCGACCTCGACGCCGCCATGCGCCAGGGCGACAACCGCGACCTCATCAATATGTTCTGCTC
This sequence comes from uncultured Acidobacteriaceae bacterium, assembly GCA_963778445.1. GTDB lineage: Bacteria > Acidobacteriota > Terriglobia > Terriglobales > Acidobacteriaceae > Edaphobacter. The sequence goes on from CAVZUG010000003.1 coordinate 688,249, forward strand.
GCGCCTCCCCTGCCAGGTCGGCGGAGGCCTCGAAATCTGCCGACGACGCACGGGCTCTGCTGGACGCCGGAGCCAAACGCGTCATCTTCGGCTCGTCCCTCTTCTCCGCCAACGGCATCAACAAAACCTTCGCCGCCGACCTCAAAAAGCAGCTCGGCGAAGAGGCCCTCGTCTTCTCCGTCGACACCAAAAACGGCCAGGTCGCCGTCCGCGGCTGGAAGGACACCGTCAGCCTCACCCCCGAAGAAGCCATCACCTGGCTCGAAGACTTCTGCGGAGCCTTCCTCTACACCCACGTCGACACCGAGGGCACCATGCCAGGCTTCCCCACCGACGTCGCCGCCATCCTCCGCGCCACCACCGCCCGCCAGCTCATCGTCGCCGGAGGCATCCGCTCCCAAACCGAGGTCGATGCTCTCGACCAGATGGGCGTAGACGCCGTAGCCGGCATGGCCGTCTACTCCGGAGCCATGGACGCCTGCCTCCGATGAGCGCTGACATCCGTGTCATCCAGCACCATCCTGAGCCGCTCGAGTTCCGTCGCTTTTGTTGTCATCCTGAGCGCAGCGAAGGATCCGCCGCAGCAGACCCTGAAGTACCCACCGCAGATTAGGACCGGCATCTTTCCCGCCGCAACAGGCCGCTCCTCAAATCACCACAACCCAGCGACAGCCTCACATACCAGCGAAGCCCATCAAATCTGCGAGTACCCCGTAGGCGTCAGATACAAGTTATCGATATTGCTCACAATCGCCTCATACGCATACCGCTGATCCCCCGAAAGCTTCTTCCAGGCCGGATCGTTCCGAAACACATCCCACTTCGCCGTCAGCTCCGCCACATCCGCGAAGCCAGCATGTACGTCAGCTTCGGCAGCCGCTCCCCCGTCAACGCATCCCCAAAGAACACCGGCAGGAACCCCGCCTTCTGAAAGATCTCGAACTCCCCATGATGGAACATCTCCACCTTGCGCACATGCGCCCCGTTGGCTCGGGCTCTCATACGTCCTTAGCTGAAACATCCTCTTCGCCCTTCGCCGCCGTCGACGCGGGCACCGTCAGCTTCGGCCACCCCTCAAACGCCACCAGCAGCGAGCTCTCATACCGCACAAACGCCGGAGCCGCCGCAGGCGCACTCCAGAACGGCGCCGCCGCCTTCATAAACGCCGCGTCCTCCACCAGCCGGAGATCGATCACGCTCAACGCCTCGACCGAGCTTCCCGGGATCAGCACATAGTACGTCGGCGTCCCCTGCCCCACATCCAGCCGAAACACCCCCACCGGCGAAAACCCCATCCGGTTCAGCGCCGGAATCAGCGCATCCGCCCAGAAAGCATCCGCCAGCTTCAGTCTGCGGCCCGGACTGGAACGAGTATCTCCGCAGCTGGTAATGCTCCCTCGCACCTCGCGCACGCGCCTGCGCCGAAGCCGCCGCACTCTCCGCCAGCATCCCCGCAGCCGCCGCCGGCAGAACTCGTCATAAACTCCCGTCTCCTCACAGCCACCTCCCGCCTACGACCCCTACGACCCCTACGACCCCTACGACCCGTAACGACCCTAACGACCAGTCCACCATACCAAGACATCCCTCACATGCGTCATTCTGAACCCACACCGGCAAAAGCTGTCGTTCTCAGCAAGCGGAAGAATCCCGGCATTGCATCTTTGCAGTTCTTTGTTTTACGCCGTCATCGTCAGCGAAGCGAAGGTCCCTGCATTTTTTCGCACGCGCGGCCAGCACAAAGCCACCCCCCAAATCCACCCTGATCCTCCAGAAAAGCCAGACCCCTTGGCGCAATCTCTGTCCCGATCTGGCTACACTTGAAATAGGGGCGGAGTCAACCGGAAGCAAAGATCATGTGGAGTCAAGCTAACCCCTTTGAAAGAGGATTTTGCCTATAAGCTCTTTATTTTGACGATTTTACAAATCTCACAAAGTCGTAAACCCAACAGATAGAGGATTTTAGCCGGAGATCCAGGGGGGGAGGGGGGGTCCACAGCCATGCACACCGACGAACACTTCATGCAGCGAGCCCTCCGGCTCGCCGCCGCCACCGCCGCCCTCGCCTCCCCCAATCCCGCAGGTAGGCTGCGTCCTCGTCCGCAAGGACACGGTCATCGGCGAAGGCGCCCACCTCTACGACAACCGCGACCACGCCGAGATCGTCGCCCTCAAGCAAGCCGCCGCCCGCGGCATCAGCGCCGCCGGAGCCACCGCCTACGTCACCCTCGAGCCCTGCTCCCACCACGGCCGCACCCCGCCCTGCGCCGACGCCCTCATCGCCGCCGGCATCTCCCGCGCCGTCGTCGCCACCGAGGACCCCAACCCGCTCGTCAGCGGCCAAGGCATCGCCAAACTCCGCGCCGCCGGCATCGAAGTCACCCTCGGCACCTGCGAGCAGCCAGGCCCGCGAGCTCAACGACGCCTTCGCCCACTTCATCCAGCACCGCCGGCCCTTCGTCACCCTCAAGGCCGCCCTCTCCGCCGACGGCAAGCTCGCCCCCCCACCCGCGCAACGCTTCCCCAACCAGCCCCACTGGCTCACCGGCCCCGCCGCCCGCGCACGAAGTCCAGCTCCTTCGCCACGCGTCCGACGCCATCCTCACCGGCATCGGCACCGTCCTCGCCGACGACCCCGCCCTCACCGACCGCAGCAGCATCGGCCCCTGCTCCCCGCCGCCGCCCCCTCCTCCGCGTCATCCTCGACACCCACCTCCGCACCCCGCTCAACTCGCAGCTCGTCCGCTCCGCCGACGGACGACCTCCTCATCCTCTGCGGCCCCGACGCCTCCACTGCCAGATCGCCGCCCTCGAACGCAGCCGGCGCCGAAGTCCAGATCCTTCCCCAACACGCCGGCCGCCTCAGCCTTCCCGCCGTCCTCGATCTCCTCGCCGAGCGCAATCTCCTCAGCCTCCTGCTCGAGTGCGGCTCCCACCTCAACGGAGCCTTCCTCACCCAGCACCTCGTCGACAAGGCCGTCCTCTTCTACGCCGAACAGACCCTGGGCAGCAGCGCAATCCCCTTCGCCCAGCACCTCTCCAGTCCTCAGCTCCTCGAGCAACCGCTCATCCGACACCACCCGCGCCACCCTCGGCCCGGACACCATCGTCACCGGCTACCTCCACGACCCCTGGCCACGCACACCGCCAAGCCAGCCATAGCTCATACTGGAACCAAACTAGAACTAAACTAGACCCATGTTCACCGGCCTGATCGAAACCACCGGAACCATCCTCTCCGTCGCTCCCACCGCGGAGCGACCCGCATCACCATCGCCGCCCCATCGCTCACCGCACGCTCCGCACCGGAGACTCCATCGCCGTCAGCGGCGTCTGCCTCACCGCGCTCGACATGAGCCCACCGCCATCCCACCGCACTTCTCCGCCGATCTCGCCGCCGAGACCATCGCCCGCACCACGCTCTCCCGCCTCCAGCCCGGCACCATCGTCAACCTCGAACTCCCCACACCCGCAGGCTCGCCGCTCGGCGGCCACGTCGTCCAGGGCCACGTCGACGGCACCGCCACCCTGCTCGCCCTCGAGGCCATCCACCCCGGCCACCTCCACTCCACCGACTGGCGCCTCGCGCATCGCTCTTCCCGCCGAGCTCGCCCGCTACGTCGTCCAGCAGGGCTCCATCACCATCGAAGGCATCTCCCTCACCGTCGCCCTCCTCCGCCCCACCCGCACGGCGCCGAAGTCGAGATCGCCATCATCCCCCACACCTACGAGTCCACCAGCCTCCACACCCTCAAGCCCGGCGACCCCGTCAACATCGAAACCGACGTCCTCGCCCGATACGCCGAGCGCCAGCAAACAGCCAAAAGTCACTGGATCACGAGCGCTACCTCATCGCGAATGGCTACTAACAACCGCACAACATAAAAGGCGCTGCCTCGCGCAACCGCGCCTTTACTTCAGCCAGCTTAGATCGAGCTCATGTTGTGCAGGAACTCCTGGTTGTTCCGCGTCTTCGCCAGCTTGTCCGTCAGCAGCTCCATCGCTTCGACCGGCGACAGCGGATTCAGCACCTTGCGCAGAATCCACGTCCGCTGCAGATCTTCCTTCGGAATCAGCAGCTCTTCCTTACGCGTGCCGGAGCGCTGGATGTCGATCGCCGGGAACACGCGCTTGTCGACCAGCTTGCGGTCCAGGATGACTTCCATGTTGCCCGTACCCTTGAACTCTTCGAAGATGACCTCGTCCATGCGCGATCCGGTATCGACCAGCGCCGTCGCAATGATCGTCAGCGAACCGCCCTCTTCGATATTGCGGGCCGCGCCGAAGAACCGCTTCGGCCTCTGCAGCGCATTCGAATCCACACCGCCTGAGAGCACCTTGCCCGACGGCGGAACGATGGTGTTGTAGGCACGCGCCAGACGCGTGATCGAGTCCAGCAGAATCACCACGTCGCGCTTGTGCTCGACCAGCCGCTTCGCCTTCTCGATCACCATCTCGGCAACCTGCACGTGACGCGCCGCCGGCTCGTCGAAGGTCGAGGAGATGACCTCGCCCTTGACCGACCGCTGCATGTCCGTCACTTCTTCCGGACGCTCGTCGATCAGCAGAACGATCAGCACGACCTCAGGATGGTTCGTCGTAATGCAGTTCGCGATCGACTGCAGCAGCATCGTCTTGCCGGTACGCGGCGGAGCGACGATCAGCCCGCGCTGCCCCTTGCCCACCGGCGTCAGCAGGTCCATCACGCGGCCCGAGATGTGCTCGCGCACCGTCTCCATCTTCACCCGCTCCTGCGCATACAGCGGCGTCAGGTTGTCGAACAGAATCTTGTTGCGCGTCTCTTCCGGCGACTCGAAGTTGATCGCCTCGATCTTGACCAGCGCGAAGTACTTCTCGCCCTCATGCGGCGGCCGCACATTGCCGCTGATCGTGTCGCCGGTCTTCAGGTCGAACTTGCGGATCTGCGACGGCGAGACGTAGATGTCGTCCGGACCAGGCAGATAGTTGTAATCGGGCGAGCGGAGAAAGCCGTAGCCGTCGGGCAGAATCTCCAGCACGCCTTCGGCGAAGATGTGTCCTTCTTTTTCGCTCTGCGCCTGCAGAATCTTGAAGATAAGGTCCTGCTTGCGAAGGCCGCTGGTGCCGGCGATGTCGAGGCCGCGCGCAAGCTTGCCCAGCTCGGCAATATTGTGTTCTTTCAATTCTGAAATTGTCATGTTTTACCTGGAATTTGATTGGATAAGGAGGGATTGTTTGAAACTGAGGCGGGATCTGCTTGACGAGGGGGTCGTGCGGAAGGCCAGAGAAGGATAAGCGGAGAGATGTTGCGGATGGAGGTTGTAGAGCGGATAAGGTCAATTGTTCCGAGAGTTGACGAACAAACGAAGGAGTGAAACAGCCGCGCGTTATGCCGCGCGGCGTTCCTGCAATTGTACCTTCTCGACGACCGGTTCGTTCGGCTCGTTCATCGGAACAGTGTCCTTGAAACGGTCCAGAACTTCGTTCGTCGTGTCCTGCAGCCGGGTGTTGGGCTTGTGCAGCTTGCGCGTTGCCTTCGAGGCCAGCTGGCACAGCTCGTAGCGGTTGTTGACGTGCGTAAGAGCTCCAAAAATAAGATCTGAGCGCATCGTTTCTCCTTCTTTCGTCTTCGTCAGAAGCGCAAGCGTCTTGTAGCGCTCACTCGCCTAAAGGTGCTGTTCCCGGAATCGCAACTTCAGTGCTTTCGTTCTCGTGATTCCACTGCATTAGACGCAGAAAGTTGCCTCTTGAGACTCTCCAGACTCCGTGCAAATACATCAGTGCGTGACACAGTGAATCTGTTAATCTCACAGACAGATCTCACTTCAGAGCCGATGCACACCGGTCGATCTGCATGAGCCGACACATGTCTCTATCATGCAAGATTCTAGCGCTTCCGCGCCAAGGCTTGAAACCAGGCGACTAAGCCAATCAGAACGCCGTCGCAAGCTCAAACGTCGTCCGACCACTCCTGCTACTCTCAAACAGCTTGGAGATCAACGCGCACTCATAGGAAAATAAACCGGTCTCGGACTCGAGGTCAATACTTTTTTTTGGAATCGTGATCGATATCCAGAAACAGGATTCTTACCATATTATCGGGATTGCTCAAGCACGTCCAGCTCACGACCAGTAGCTCCGGTCCAGCGTCCGGTACTGGATCGCCTCCGCGATATGCTTCACCGCGATGTCCTGCTCTCCGCCCAGGTCCGCGATCGTCCGCGCCACCTTCAGGATCCGGTCATGCGCCCGTGCGCTCAACCCCTGCTGCTGCATCGCGCGCTCCAGCAGCCGCTCCGCATCCGCCGACAGTTCGCAAAAAGTCCGGATCTGCTGCGTAGTCATCTGCGCATTGGCAAAGATCTGCCCGCGAAGCCGCCTTGGCCGATCCCTTCGGTTCGCTCCCCTGCCTGCAGCAAACCGCTCATGCTGCCGCTCCCGCGCCGCCAGCACCCGCGCCCGTATCTCCGCCGAGCCCTCCGCCGCCGCTCCGCCGCGCAACTCCTTGTACTGCACCGCCGGAACCTCAATATGGATGTCGATCCGGTCCAGCAGCGGCCCCGAGACCTTGCGACACATAGCGCTGAATCATCGGCGGCGTGCACATGCACTCCCGGCGACTTGTCGTTGAAGTAGCCGCAAGGACAAGGATTCATCGCCGCCGCCAGCATGAACCGCGCCGGAAAGCTCAGGCTCATCGCCGCCCGCGCGATCGTCACCGTCGCCATCCTCCAGCGGCTGCCGCAGCACCTCCAGCACATTGCGCGGAAACTCCGGCAGCTCATCCAGAAACAGCAGCCCGTTGTGCGCCAGCGACACCTCGCCCGGCCGCGGAATCATCCCGCCGCCGATCAGCCCCGCGTCCGAGATCGTATGGTGCGGCGACCGGAACGGCCGATGCGTCACCAGCCCCTGCTCCGCATCGAGCACCCCGGCAACCGAGTGAATCTTCGTCGTCTCCAGCGCCTCTTCAAACCGCAGCGGCGCCAGGATCGACGGCAGCCGCTTCGCCAGCATCGTCTTGCCCGACCCCGGCGGCCCGATCATCAGGATGTTGTGTCCGCCCGCCGCCGCCACCTCGAGCGCGCGCTTGGCCACATGCTGCCCGCGCACATCCTTGAAGTCGTGCGGGAAGTGCTGCAGCTCGTCCAGCAGATCCGTCGCCTCCACCTTCGAGCGGCACCGCCGTGATCGCGCCGAACGCCGCCGAGTTCAGCAGCTCGCGCACCTCCAGCAGCGTCTTCACCGGATAGACATTCACGCCCTCCACCACCGCCGCCTCGCGCGCATTGCTCGCCGGGATGATCAGGTTCGTAATCCCCTTCGCTCGCGCCGCAACCGCAATCGGCAGCATTCCCTGCACCGCGCGCAGGCTTCCATCCAGGCCCAGCTCGCCCACCAGCAGAAAGTCGCTCGAGCGTCCTTGATGTGCAGCGCGCCATAGGCGCCCAGGATGCCGATCGCAATCGGCAGATCGAACCCCGAGCCTTCTTTCTTCATGTCCGCCGGCGCCAGATTGATCGTGATCCGCGTCGGCGGAATGTCGAACCCGGAGTTCTTGATCGCCGACCGCACCCGGTCGCGGCTCTCCCGCACCGCCGCATCCGGCAGCCCCACCGTGTTGAACGTCTCCTCCGTCTGCTTCACGCCGGAGAAATCGACCTCAACATCGATGATGTGGGCGTCGATTCCGTACACTGCCGCGCTGCGAGCCTTGAAGAGCATGTGGATCTTTCTGCCTGATGCGGCCTGCTGAGGCGTGAAATCTCGCTGAGTCTAGCACCGCAAACGCTCGACACCTCTGCCACCAATGTTGCATCCTTCTCTCGCAGGAGGCACACGATGAATCCGGAGGCTCGCTTTCGCCAGCTCGTCCTCGAGCTTCCCGATGCCGTCGAGAGCTCGCACATGGGCGCCGCCGACTTCCGTCTCAACGGCCGCATCTTCGCTACACTCGCCTACGTCGCTCGCGGACAGGCCACCCTCATGCTCTCCGCCGAGCAGCAGCAATCCTTTCTCACCGATCTCGCCGACTACACCGAACCCGCACCCGGAGGTTGGGGACGTATGGGCATGACACTGATCCGCATCGACGCTCCTGAAGAGGTCCTGCGCGGCGCTCTCCTCACCGCCTACAAGCACATCAAGTCCAAGCAGGACGCTCGCAGAACCAAAGCCGTGACTCCGAAACGTGCGCCGCAACGAAAGCCTAAAATAGCTCGGTGAACACCAGCCTCTTCGAACTCTTCAAGATCGGCATCGGCCCCTCCAGCTCTCACACCGTCGGCCCCATGCGCGCCGCCCTCCGCTTTGCCCGCGAGCTCGACACCGCCAACCTGATCGATCGCACCCATCACATCGTCGTCGATCTCTACGGCTCGCTCGCCCTCACCGGCATCGGCCACGGCACCGACCGCGCCATCCTCCTCGGCCTATCCGGCGAAGCGCCCGATACCGTCGATCCCGCCACCATCGAGTCAAAAATCGCGAAGATCCGGTCTACCAACAGCCTGATGCTTCTAGGCGGGCATGCCATTCCGTTCATCGAGTCCGAGCACCTGCTCTTCCATCGCGACCAGATGTACCCCGTCGCCGCCAAACCCACACCCTCGCTCACACCGATCTCCGAGGCCGAGATCCCCGAAGCCACCCGCACAGCCCTAGCCGCCGATCCCGCTGCAAACAACTCCCCAGAGCCTCAGCCCGCCACACACCCCAACGGCCTGCGCTTCTCAGCCTTCGACTACGACAACAATCTCCTCGCGTCAAACATCTTCTACTCCGTAGGTGGGGGCTTCATCGTCTCGCAGGCCGAGTTCCACCCCGAAGCTCCGATCGCCACCTCCAGCCGCCTCGTGCCGTACCCGTTCTCCAGCGCGGAGCAGCTCCTCGCGATCGCAGACCAGCATCACCTCACCATCGCCGAGCTGGTCCTCGCCAACGAGATCGCCCTTCTTTCCGACACCACAATCAACCGCCCAAACCTCAGCGTCGATCCACCAAAGGAGGTGCCCGACCCTCTCGCAGCCTCATCGCAATCAGGTGGGGTCGCGTCCGCCTCCGAGGCCGAAGGTCCACAACAGCAGATCGAACGAAGCATTCTCTCGCTGTGGCAGACCATGCAGTCCAGCGCCGACCGAGGTCTCGCCACCGAGGGCATCCTCCCCGGAGGCCTCAACGTCCGCCGCCGTGCCCCGCGTCTCTCGCAAAAGCTCAACATGGTCGGCTCACGAGACCCCCTCGCTCCCATGGACTGGGTCACCGTCTTCGCCATGGCCGTCAACGAAGAGAACGCCGCTGGCGGCCGGGTCGTCACCGCCCCCACCAACGGAGCCGCCGGCGTCATCCCCACCATCGCCCACTACTACAGCCGCTTCATCGACCCGCTCACCGGCAATGGCATCTCCGGCGATGCGCCTGTGAATGACGCCTCCGAAGAGTCCCGGCGCGCCGGCATTCTGCGCTACTTCCTCACCGCCGCCGCAATCGGCATTCTCTACAAAGAAAATGCCAGCATCTCCGGCGCTGAGGTCGGCTGCCAGGGCGAGGTCGGCGTCGCCTGCTCCATGGCCGCCGGCGGCCTCGTCGCCGCCCTCAACGGAACCAACGCCCAAATCGAACACGCCGCCGAGATCGCCATGGAACACAACCTCGGCATGACCTGCGATCCCATCGGCGGCCTCGTCCAGATCCCCTGCATCGAACGCAACGGCATGGGCGCCGTCAAAGCCATCAACGCCGCCCGCCTCGCCATGGCCGACACCGAAACCCACAAACTCTCACTCGACCAGATCATCGAAACCATGTACCGCACCGGCATGGACATGCAATCGCGTTACAAAGAAACCTCGCTCGCAGGCCTCGCTCTCAACATCATCGAGTGCTAGCTCAAGATGATGAACCCGCCAGTCGGGCTGCTGAGACCTAGCGAAGCGCTCCCCAACCTATCGTCTTTTTAGCCGCCAGGAGCTTGTGCCCAGAGAACTCTGATATAAATTGCCGAGCTGCCGTCGTGCCGCACACAACGGCCGCAGATCTCAACTTCAGGAGTCAGGCAGTTCATGAGCACCTGCCGCGGTACGGGCCAGTCCAGGCGTTGGTTGCCGAAACGGTCGAACACCCTTCCCCCCTCCTGCAAGCATGAGATTAATTGCGCTCGCATTCTTCCCCTACTCCTCGCCTTCGTCACCATTCCGTCTCCGGCTCAACAAGTCCTGCAGTCCGTGCGATCCAACCAGGGGAGCGAGTCCGCCGCCTTCTCCTCGACAGAGCCCGGCAGAACCGCACCTTTTGAAGCGCAGCCCCTCTCCCCGTCGACAGCTGATCTTCCGGACGCGCCCGTTCCTCTGGAACCGAACTACTCTTCTGCATGGACCAACTCGACCCGGGACAGCACGGTTGATCCTTCAAAACCGAGTTCAACAGCGGCTTCAGCCGAGCCTCCCTACGTTCCGCTCCGCATGTGCCCTGACGACAAGACTCACGCACCCGAGTGTCGCGTCCACTGGCGACAACTGCTCATCTCGTCGTCGCTCTTTCTCGCCTTTCAGAACGCTGGAAACGCCTACACCGGCTACGACTACCGCAACGAAACCACACACGGCAAATGGCTGGATCGATATTTCAACTCCGTCACTGGATACAAGTTTTCGGTCTGGTCCGATGGCAATCCTTTTCTCGATGACTATGTTGCCCATCCCATGATGGGCGCCATCACCGATTTCCTCTGGATCCAGAACGACCCCAAGGGCATGACGCTCAGCTTCTCGAACACGCGTCCGTACTGGCACAGTCGCCTGCGCGCTCTCGCCTTCGCCACCGTCTACAGTACAGAGTGGAAGTTGGGTCCCGCCGGAGAGTCCGGTGTTGGCCATGCAGGCGACCACGTCGCCTATGACAACGGCCGATTCCGCGTCGAGACAGGTTTCGTAAGCCTGGTCACAACACCAGTGGGCGGTAGCCTCTGGTCTGTCAGCGAAGATCTGCTCGATCGGTATCTCATCACCAGGCTCGAGCGCAGAAGCCACAACCCATTCGCTCTTCTCGGATATTCGTTTCTCAATCCCACGCGCGGCACCGCTAACATCCTTCGTTTCCGTCCACCGTGGTACCGGGACACGCGCATCGTTAAAGCAAACTCCTTCTGGAGCGATCCCGGACCCGGAACCGATGGCGACGAGCACGATCGCATCGACAGCATGCATCGCGAAGACGAAGCAATCGCAGAAACACGCGCAGCCGGCGCCCGCAGCTCTGAAGGCCACGTCACCCGTCCGCCGGTGAAATCACAGTCCCTTCCGTTTGGAGGCACGCACGAGTTCGGAGCCTGGTGGGGTCTCTCGCTCCAGAGCGGAGATATCTGGGGCTACCGGCAGGATGTGAAATACATGCCCATCGACCTCCGCTACTCCTATCGTTTTCTGCTTCACGATCACTGGGCAATGCGGTACTCACCCGAGATCACTGCCCTCGCCATGCTCGACGAAGAAAACTGGGCGCCTGTCGATCCGCTCACCCAGCGGAGACGGACCTATGGCAGCGGCATCAGCCCCGAGGGCTTCCAGGTCGACTTCCGTCCCCATAGCCGTGTGCAGCCCTTCCTCAGCAACAACGGCGGCTTCATCTACTTTACCGACCGCGTCCTCTCGCCCCAGGGCTCGCGCTTCATGTACACCATCGACTTCGGCGGAGGCGTCAACATCTTTCGCAAACGCACGCAGGCGGTCACCATCGGTTACCGTTACCAGCACCTTTCAAACGCAAACATCAGTCTGCACAATCCCGGCACCGATGCGAACACCTTTTACGTCGGTGTCTCCCGCTTCCGCACACGCGAGGATGCGGCGTCCCACTAGCATCTCTCCTCAGCGCTCCACCGCCATCGCCACCGAGTTCCCGCCACCCAGGCACAACGCCGCAACACCCTTCTTCGCATCCCGCCGCACCATCTCGTGCAGCAGCGTCACCAGCACCCGAGCCCCGCTGGCCCCGATCGGATGCCCGATAGCCACCGCCCCTCCATTTACATTCACGTTGTCCAGCCCGATCCCAAGCTCCTTCGTCACTCCCAACGCCTGCACGGCAAACGCCTCGTTCAACTCAAACAAGTCCACCTCATCCGCCTTCCACCCCGCTCGCTCCAACACCTTCTGCACGCCCGTCACCGGAGCCAGCATCACCCATCGCGGCGCAACACCACTCGTCGCCTGCGCCACAATCCGCACCATGGGCTTCAGCCCTAAGCGCCTCGGCACGCGCGGCCGACATCACCACCACCGCAGCGGCCGCATCGTTCACCCCGGGAGCATTCCCCGCCGTCACCGTTCCGCCTGGGTTCTTGAAAGCCGGCCGCAACCCCGCCAACGCCTCCAGCGATGCGTCCTCGCGAACACTTTCATCCATCCGGAACTCAACCGCCGCTCCACCCTTCTTCTTCGGCGGAAGCGAAACCGGCACCACCTCCGCATCGAACCGCCCCTCCTTCCACGCCGCCGCCGCCTTTTGGTGCGACGCGAGCGCATAGGCATCCTGCTGCTCGCGCGTGATCGCGTGCTTCTCCGCCACCAGCTCACCCGTCATACCCATGTGCTGGTCGTCGCACGCGCACCACAGGCCATCCTTCACCATCGAATCCACCGCCGCCGCATCGCCCATCCTGAATCCCCGACGCGCATTGGGCAGAAGATAAGGCGCATTCGACATCGACTCCATCCCGCCCGCAACCACAATCTCCGCCGTGCCCGTCATCACGCTCTGCGCCGCCAGCGCCACCGCCTTCAAACCCGAGCCGCACACCATGTTGATCGTCATCGCGCTTACCGTGTCGGCGAGCCCGCCGCGCAGCGCCGCCTGTCGCGCCGGATTCTGCCCCAGCCCCGCCGGCAGCACGCATCCCATCAAGCACTCGTCCACACTCTCCGCCGGAACCCCCGCCCGCCGTACCGCCTCGCGCACAACGATCGCGCCCAGTTCCACCGCACTCATCTCGCTCAACGCGCCCTGAAACTTCCCCACCGGCGTTCGCACCGCACTCACAATCACCACATCTCGCATCCACTTCTCCTCACGCCGGCACCGCCTGAACCACGGCCGCATCGACGCTCAAGTGTAAGCCTCCAAGCTCTGCGCAGTCCCGCTCCGACGCATCCTCATCACGCACCACGCGCAAAGCAAAAACGCGTCGTGCACACCATGTGAAAAAAGAGCAGGGGAACCATCGATTTCTCTTGACACACATTTTCCAGAAATCTATACCTTCGTTAGCTGCAAAGCATCATCTGCAGCAGCAATGTCAAGTCTCTAGGGAGAATAGACAATGGCAACGAAGAAGGCAGCCACAAAGACAGCAAAGAAGCCCGCGAAGAAGACCACCAAGAAGTAGCTTCGCGGCAAACCAAACAGGCAAACGCAGCACAAGGGGAGACGCCCAAAGCGTCTCCCCTTTCTGCTTCAGCTTCACCCTCCTTCAAGCTCACACCATCTAACGAAGTCTATGCACCCCGACGTATGTATCGCTGGAGCCGGCATCATCGGTCTCTCCCTCGCCCTCGAACTCACTCGCAACGGAGCCCGTGTCATCCTCCTGGATCGTGGACCCGCACTCGGGGAAGCATCCGTCGCCGCAGCAGGCATGCTCGCCGCCTGCGATCCCTTCAACCCGCCGCAGCTGCAGTCTCTCGCCGACCTCTCCATCAGCCTCTACCCCGCTTTCCTCGATCACCTCGCCAACCTCTCCGACATCCGCGTCCCCTTCCAAACCGAACTCACGCTTCAAGCCACCCATCTACCCTCCGTCAACTCTCTGTCGCAGACGGAACTCAACATCTTCCTTCCCTCTCACAATCTCCAAAAGCAACACATCACTTTGCTTGAGGAACACTCCATCGACCCCCGCCAGCTTGCACCCGCACTTCTCGCTGGTGCGGAGAACACCAGCATCACGCTCCATACCGGCACTCCCGTTCTCCGCGTCGAGAGCTCCGGTCCCGGCGTCGCCGTCATCACCCCCGACGCACACTTCGAGGCCGCCTTTTTCGTCGACTGCACCGGAGTCTGGGCCGCAACCTGTCCCGGGTCTGTCACGCCATGTAAGGGCCAGATGCTCTCCGTCGCTCTCCCGAATTCCTTCAAGCTCTCCCTCGTCCTGCGCACCGAGGATCTCTACATCGTGCCTCGCACCTCGGGTCCCAACGCTGGCCGCGCCATCATCGGAGCCACGGTCGAGAACGCCGGCTTCGACAAGACCGTTCATCCCGCGGACATCGCTCGCCTCCGCGAACACGCCGTGCGTCTCCTCCCCGCTTTGGCCGGCGCACCGGTTCTCGAGCAGTGGGCTGGCCTACGCCCGGTGGCAGCCGACCACCTCCCTCTGCTCGGTTCCAGTGCCGCAAACCCACGGCACCTCCTCGCCACAGGCCATTTCCGCAACGGCATCCTGCTCGCTCCCGCAACCGCGCACGTCATCTCGCAACTCATCCGAGGAGAGTCACCCGCCATCGACCTCGCACCGTTCTCGCCAGCGCGCTTCAGCCCGCAAGCAAATCCTTGAGCCGCACACGACGCCTCGCACAGCCAGCCGATATTCGCCCCGCCGTGTGACAACCGTTTCTTCGCTGCGCTATAACCGTATACAGATCGCGTTCACGTTGCACCCCGGAGACGCCCCGCATGCCCGCTGCCGCAACCGCACCCAAAGGCCTCGAAGGCATCGTCGCCACCACCTCTTCCATCTGCTGGATCGACGGCGACGCCGGCGTCCTCTCCTATCGCGGCATCGACATCCACGAGCTCGCCGAGCACTCCACCTTCGAGGAGACGCACCTACCTCCTCTGGTTCGGCAAACTCCCCACAGCGGACGAACTCAAGAGCTTCTCCGCCCAGCTCGCCGAGGCTCGCGCAGCTCGACCCCAAGATCGTCGAACTCCTCCGCAGCGTGCCCACCTCCGCCACCCCCATGGAGGTCCTCCGCACCGCCGTCTCGCTCCTCTCCATCTACGACGCCGACGAGAAGGACATCCTCGCACGACGCCAACGTCCGCAAGAGCTTCCGCCTCACCGCGCAGATCCCGATGATCGTCGCCATCTTCGATCGCATCCGCAAGGGCAAGCCCGTCGTCGAAGCCGACAAGACCCTCTCCCATGCCGCCAACTTCCTGTGGATGCTCAACGGCGAAAAGCCCTCCGACACCGCCACCAAGAGCCTTCGACATCGCGCTCATCCTCCACGCCGATCACGAGCTCAACGCCAGCACCTTCGCCGCGCGCGTCATCGCCGCCACGCTCTCGGATCATCCACTCCGCCATCACCGGCGCCATCGGCGCCCTCAAGGGTCCGCTGCACGGCGGCGCCAACGAGGCCACCATGAAGCTGCTCTTCGCCATCGACAAGGCCGGCGAAGATCCCGTCGAGCACGTCCGGGAGATGTTCGCGCAGAAGAAAAAGATCTCCGGCTTCGGCCACCGCGTCTACCACACCGAAGATCCCCGCGCCACCCACCTCCGCCGCATGTCCGAAGACCTCGGCCGCTCCGCCGGCAACACCAAGTGGTTCGACATGTCCCAGCAAGATCGAAGCACTTCGTCAAAGCGGAAAAGAAGCTCAACGCCAACGTCGACTTCTACTCCGCCTCCACCTACACCACGCTCGGCATCGACATCGACCTGTTCACGCCCATCTTCGCCATCAGCCGCATCTCCGGCTGGGCCGCCCACGTCATCGAGCAGCACGACGACAACCGCCTCATCCGCCCGCGCGCCGACTACCAGGGCCCCGCCTATCCCGCACCCTACGTCCCCCTCGACCAGAGATAAGCCCAGCGCGAGACAAACCAGCCGGACGAAAAACTTTATTGCCGCTCCCGCAAGTCTCCCTTAGACTCTGCCAACAGGAGCTCATGATGCGTTTCGCTCAATCCCTCTCGTTTATCCTTCTCGTCGCTGCCGCCTCCGCCCGCGCCGAAAGCAAGAACCCCGGCGATTATCCATTGCGTGTCCACATCTTCGCCCGCAGCGAAACCACGTTCTACCACAACCGGCTCGCGGAAGAGTCCAAAGGCGAAGGCCGGGCCAATCTCTTCGCAAACGGCGAAGTACGCGGCGTGGACTTCAGCTTTGAATGCTCCGAAAAACTCAGGGACTCCTTCGGCTACGAGACCTATCCCGCGAAATGGAAGAAGCCGGACCAGGAGCTGACCGTTCTTCTTCCCGTCTTTGGAAAGACAGGCTCGTACTTCACCTGCAATCTCAAGACGGCGGTCAAGGACTTCGCCTATATCAACCACAACGGCCGCATGGGCTCAGAGTCGCCGGCCGAGTTCAAGGCCTGGATGACAAAGCACGAGTACGATCCCGAACACGGCAAAAACGTGCCGGTCCGCACCGAACCGCAGCAGGCCGCAAAGCAAACCGCCGCCCCCCAGCAATAGGAGGCGGCGGCCGGTGATAACAAATGTTGCTACTTGCTTCCGGGCGGCACAATCCCGTTCATCCGCAGGTACTCCACCATCTGGCCGTAGTGGTCAAAGCCATGCGCTACGGCGAAATCCGCCACGGTCAGCCGCGTGTGGAGACCGTCCGCACCCTTGATCGACTCGAACGCATTCGCCGCCGTAATCGTGGCCAGGGCCTTATGCCCAAACGCAAACGACGCCTGCAGCGCGGCGACAATCTCATCTTTCGACTTCATGCTTCCGATTGCCTTCACATCCACATCCGGTTTCATTCCGGACGCAGTCATGTAGAAGTAGTAGTTCGCCTGCGCCATATGCTTCACCTGTTGCGCAAACGTACGTACCCCGTCGAACTTCGCTGTGCTCCCCCGCGCAAAGGTGTCCGCACTCGGTGCGAAATCGTATTTCTCCGCCGGCATCGCCTTAGCCACCCCCATCGCATCGCCTTCCAGCAGATTCAGCGTCTCCTCCAGCGCCTTGCCCGGATTCATCTGCTGCCCCAGCGCCACCGGTGGTTTATCGTCGCCCATCTGCGCCTGCGCGCCCATCGCGCAACATCCCATCACCAATGCCGCTGCCAATCGCAAACCTGTCGTCATCATCGCTCTCCTCGTACAAACCCGCCCAGCCTAACAGATTCTCTCAACGTGAATTGCCGCCCGACGGCAGCCTCTCGGAATCCTGGTCTCCGATGCTCAGCCGCGCCAGCAGTTCCGACGCCGCATGGATCACACGTGCATCGAGCTCCATCGCGTGTCTCTCCTCCGGGCTCGCCTTTCTGTACTGCGGCAAAGCGGATGGTCCGAACGTGCCTAGCACCGCGCTGCTCCCGCTTCGGTCCGCAGGAAAGCCCAGTCTTTCCAGAAACGCCTCCGCCCGCCCCGGCTCGCCCATACTCTGCTGCCCATCCCGCAACAGCTGATGCAGCCCGTCTGTTACAGCCTTCCAGCGCTGCCCTCTCGTCATCCCCTTCCAACTGGCCGGTTTAAATTGCGGGTCATCGCCAAACATCCTCGCCGTCTGTGCCAAGTCCGCGTCGCGATTCATGGGTCCTGGCTCTAGTTGCTTGGTGGCAACGATCACATAGGCCGCTGGCACTTCTTGTCTCCGCAGCATCCTGTCTGTCAGCAGCAGCAGCCGCGCAGCCTTCACGCGCGCGCTCGCTCCGGTATACTCCGCCATCTCCTCCGCGCTGAGATGATCTTTCAAATAGGCATCGAGCCCCGCAGCTAGCGCCAATCCCTCCGCCGCCGCCTGCCGCTCCTCTTCGCTCGCACGCTCTCTTTCCATGGCACGCTTCGCAATCTCCTGAATCGCCATGGAGACAAACGGGGCAGCCATCGATCCCCCTGGCACATATGCCAATCCCCGCGCCGCTTGAGTAGCCAACGTCGCGGAGAGCGAAATTGTCCTCTCTCTATCCCTCTCTTCCTTCGTCTGCCCGGAGAACGCTCCCTTCAAATACCTCTCATACAGCCCCACATTGAACACCGTCGTAAAAATCTGCTCCGGCTCCATGCTGTAGACCATGAAGTCCATATACTCCGCCATATCTTCCGGCCCTTTGGGATTCTTAGGAAACTTCGGCTTCTTCACACCCGGCGGAACACTATGGGATTTTTGAAGGCGTAAATCTGCGCCGGAGTTCCGTAATCGTCAACGACGCGCCCTTCAACCGCCTTCGCCCTCTGCTCCATCGCGGCAGGGTCTTCACGTCTCGCCACACTGGCACCCTGCGCCAACGCCTCACATCCAATGCCGCAACAGATAACCACAAAGGCCGCAGCATGCACCCGTACCTGAAAAGCCTTCCGTTCGCGCATGCTCGCCATCATACGATCAGACTGCTTTCCTGCCTCGCGACATCTACAATCACAGCATGGCCGTCATCTACCTCGACGCAAACGCCACCACACCTCTCCTTCCCGAGGTCGTCGACGCCATGGCACCCTTCTGGACCAACCACTTCGGCAATCCCAGCTCCGTCCATCGCCACGGCCAGCACGCCCGCTCCGCTGTAGAGCACGCCCGCGAGTCCGTCGCGCGCCTCCTCGGCTGCCGCTCCTCCGAAATCATCTTCACCTCCGGCGGCACCGAGGGCGACAACCTCGCGCTCTTCGGTGTCCTCCGCCCAGGCGCCCGTGGCAGCACTGAAACCGCACACCTCATCACCACGCGATCGAGCACCACGCCGTTCTCAACGCCGCCGAAGCTCTCGCGCGGACACGGCGTCGAGGTCACCTTCCTCGCCCGCACCAGCTCCGGCCGCATCGAGCCCGCAGCCCTACAGGCCGCACTTCGCCCCAACACTCGCCTGGTCAGCATCATGCTCGCCAACAACGAGACCGGAGTGATCCAGCCCGTCCGAGAGCTCGCCGACATCGCCCACGCCGCCGGAGCTCTCTTCCATACCGACGCCGTCCAGGCTGCGGGCAAGCTTCCCTCTCGATGTCCACGAGCTCGGCTGTGACCTGCTCACCATCGCCGGCCACAAGATGTACGCGCCCAAGGGTGTCGGTGCCCTCTTCGTTCGCCGCAAGCTCCAGCTCGCACCCATGTTCTTCGGCGGCTCCCACGAGCGCCAACGCCGGGCCGGAACAGAAAACGTTCCCGGCATCGTCGCTCTCGGCCGCGCCGCCGAACTCGCCATGGAATGGTTCTCGGTTAGAGACAAGAGCATCGCCGGTGCCTCGTCTCCCGGCTCGGGTACATGGGGCTCGGCAAACCCCGAGCAGCTCGCTGCCCTCCGCGACCATCTCGAGCAGGGTCTCTTGACCGCCATCCCCGGCTCCGGCATCAACTGCACCGGCGAACCTCGAACCCCAAACACCATCAGCCTCTACTGCGATTCCGTCGACGCAGAGGCCCTCGTCATCGCGCTCGATCTCGCCGGCATCGCCGTCAGCGGAGGCTCCGCCTGCCAGTCCGGAGCCACCGAGCCATCGCACGTCCTCACCGCCATGCACCTCTCCGAAACCCGCACCCGCGGAGCATCCGCATCTCCCTCTCCCGCCTCAACACCGCCGCCGAGATCGAGCAGGCTCTTGCCGTCATCCCCGCCACCGTCGCCCGCCTCCGCCGGCTCTCCTCCCCACGCTTCCCACACAAAGCCCGCATGTCCTGATCCACAGTTCATAGTCCGTTTACGAACGGGGCTTGAAGTCGGATTAGTCGATCGGTGTTCACCCCTTGGCGTGACGGCACTCGATATCGCATCAAAAAGGCAGGAGGGCAGATGAGCCAGCCCGTATCGTACCTCGCCGACCCCAGCACCTTACCTGTCCATAACAAGAACCAGGTCCTCCAGGTCGTAATCGAGACCCCCAAGGACAGCCGCAACAAGTACGCCTTCGATCACGACCGCGGCGTCATCGTCCTTCGCAAAGTTCTCCCTGCTGGCATGGTCTTCCCGTATGACTTCGGTTTCGTTCCATCCACTCTCGCCGACGACGGCGACCCCATCGACGTCCTCGTGCTCATGGACGAGCCCGCGTTCCCCGGTTGCGTCCTCGATGCCCGCCTGATCGGTGTCATCGAGGGCGAAGACGAACTCGAAGGCGGTAAAAAGCAGCGCAACGACCGCCTGCTCGCCGATCGCCACGGCCAGCCACAGTTTGAAGACATAAGGTCCATTGGCGACTCCCCAAGCAGCTCCTCGATCACATGCAGGAGTTCTTCGTGAACTACCCCGTCTGCTCGGCGGCAAAACCTACAATATCCTCGGTCCAAAGGGACCCGAAGAAGCGGCCCGGCTCATCGAGCAGGCCCGCGAAAAGCGCCTGAGCTCTAAACGCTCTATAGATACCAGGGAATATTCACCACCACAATCCTCTGGTTCCCCCTCAGCAGCAAGATCAGCTTCAGCAACTGCACCCGCTGGTTATGCAGCGCATTCTCCCACCAGTGCCGCACCACCAGCTCCGGCAGCAGCACCGCCACCTTGCGCCCCGGGTTCTGCTCCTCCAGCTTCAGGATGTAGTCCATCAGTGGCGAGATCACAAACCGGTAAGTTCGAAGGAGATCGTCACCAGCTCCGGCTCCTGCAGCTTCTCGCTCGCGATCGGCTTCATCACATGCTCCTCCCAGATCGTCGCCAGGCTGCATCCGCTCCTCGTCATCCGAGTGGACATGCACCACCTTGATCTCCTTCGACAGCAGCAGCCCAAACCGCATCGCCTTCTCCGTGATCTGGTCCCATCGCGCCATCGGGATCACCACAATCGGCTGCTCCAGGTTCGTCAGCTGCAGCGGCGTCGGGTCCGCCATCTCCGCGTTCACCCGCGTGTAGTGCCGCTTCACCCCCATCATGATCCCGATCAGCAGCGGCACCAGCAGCGCCGTCACCCACGCCCCCGCCATGAACTTCGCCACCAGCACCACAAGCGTCGTGAGCCCCGTCGCCACCGCGCCAACGCCGTTCACAAACATCGTGCCACATCCGGCCCGGATGCTCCTCCGTCCTTCATCCAGTGCACCACCATCCCTGCCTGGCTACAGCGTAAACGCCAGAAACGCCCCGATCGCATACAGCGGAATCAGCCGGTCCGTCACGCCGTCGAACAGGATCAGGATCAGACGCCGTAAATCCGGTCAGCGCATAGATCCCATGCGAAAACAGCAGCCGCCGCCCACGCAGAATGAACACATGCGGAAGATAATCGCTGCATCGCAATCGCCCGCGTCAGCCGCGGAAATCCGCAAACGCCGTGTTCGCGCTCAACGCCAGCGCCATCAGCACGCTGCCCATCGTCAGGAAATAAAACCAACCCCGCCCAAACACCGCCGTCACCAACAATGCTCAGCACGCTCTGGTAGTGCATGCGCGTCCGGCTCCATCGCCATGACGCTGGTACATCTTCGCCAGATACGCGATTCCAAACAGCAGCACAATCAGAATCGCGATGATCACCGTCAGCGTCAGCGTTCGCCTTCTTCGCGCGCGGCTCCTGAACGCCGTCACGCCATTCGATACCGCTTCCACACCCGTCATCGCCGCGCATCCGCTCGCAAACGCCTTCATCAGCAGCCAAAGCGTCAATCGCCCCCATCGTCGTCGGCAGCGGCGGCGGCGGCGGCGCCACACGGCACCGGGTGCCCGCCCGTCAGCATCGTACTTGCCACACTCCCACACCGATCAGTCGCCAGCAGCGTTCCCACAAACAGAAACGTCGGCAGCAATGAACGCCGCGCCCGTATCCTTCACGCCGCGCATATTCACCAGCGCCAGCATCGCCAGGATCACCAGGCACAGATCAGCTGTATGCCGGTGCAGACTCGGAACCGCGCCGAAGTCAGCGCCGTCACGCCCGCCGAAATCCCCACCGCCGCCGTCAGAATGTAGTCGATCATCAGCGCCGCCGCCGCCAGCAGCCCAGCGCCGCGCACCCAGATTTTCGCTCGCCACCGTATAGCTGCCGCCGCCATTCGGATACGCCGCAATCGTCTGCCGGTAGCTGAAGTACACGATCGCCAGCAGGATCAGAATCGCCGAAAATGATCGGCAGCAGGTAATGCACACTCCGCAGACCCCCAGCGGAATCAGCAGCGTCATCGCCGCCTCAGGCCCATACGCCGCGCTCGTCAGCCCATCCAGCCCAAAGATCGGGATGCCCGCCGCGACACCAATGTGCTCGGCGTGCTCTTCACTTGTAGCCAGAGGCTTTCCAATAAAGAATCGGTGAAGGACATACCGCTTCTGATGGTACTGCCTACGTCAAGCGCTCGCATCGGCACTCAGCAGTCAAATCACCGACCTATAATCGCCTTCATCACCTGTCACAGATCAGCCACACTCAGTTGACGCATCCACCTCAGGAGCCCTCATGTCCGCCGCCTCCCTCTACGACATTCCCGCTCCATCGCATCACCGGCGAAGCGACCTCCCTCGCCGACTTCCGCGGCAAGGTCCTGCTCATCGTCAACGTCGCCTCCAAGTGCGGCCTCACCCCGCAGTACGAGGGCCTCGAAAAGCTCTACCCCGACCTACAAGCACTCCGGCTTCGACGTCCTCGGCTTCCCCGCCAACGACTTCGGCGCCCAGGAGCCCGGCACCAACCAGGAGATCCAGAACTTCTGCTCCACCACCTACGGCGTCTCATTTCCCCATGTTCTCCAAGATCGCCGTCACCGGCCCCGACACCCACCCGCTCTACCAGATCGCTCATCGCCGCCCAACCCAAGCCGCGCAGATCGACGACGCCCGGCTTCCGCGCCAACCTCGACGGCTTTCTCGCCAGCACCGGCACAACGGTGCCACCACCAACCCCGCAGCCCGGCATCCTCTGGAACTTCGAGAAGTTCCTCATCGATCGCAACGGCAACGTCATCGCCCGCTTCGCCCCCGAAATCCTCCCCGACGACCCCGCATCACCACCGCCATCGAAGCCGCCCTCTAGATCCCGTGGCCTGCCTTGCCTCGCTCAATCTTCGCTTTCCTGTCTGTCATTCCCGAAGGGACCTGCTGTCGTCTTGCTCGCCTCTATGTCATCCAGACCCTGACGTGCCGAACGGGCCATCTGTCGTGCCATTCCCGCTGTCCTCTCGACCTGACCAGAGCAGAGATCCTGGTATTCGCCAGATCCGGCAACAAACCACCCGTAGGGTGAAGCCGCCCGCTCATGATCTCCTGAGGCCTCCTACCCGATCACGTCCCGCACTCAGCACCCTGCTCGCCGCCTCCGCCCTCCTCGCCACTCCTCCCTCATCGCCCAGAAGACCCCCATCCACATCACCGCCGACCTCTCCGACGCGCCCCGCAAGCTCTACCACGCCGAGGTCGACATCCCCGTCAAAGCCGGCCCCGTCTCCCTCACCACACCCGAGTGGATTCCCGGCAACCACCGCCCCACCGGCCCCGTCGACGACATCACCGGCGTCGTCTTCACCGCCAACGGTCAAGACCCTGCCCTGGCGCCGCGACGACGAGGACCTCTACGAGTTCCACGTCACCGTCCCCGCCGGCGTCACCACCCTCCACGCCCACCTCGACTGCATCGTCACCGCCCGCCTCATCGCAGAAGATCGCCGTCCTCGAGTGGGAGAAACTCCTCCTCTACCCCGCCAACACGCCCGTCAGCGACATCCCCATCCAGCCCTCCGTCACAGTTCCCGCAGGCTGGGGCATCGGCACCGCGCTCACCCCGACCGACGGCTACGACGCCCAGCACCCCAAGGGCGGCACCACCCACTACGCCGCCACCACCGTCGAGCAGCTCGAAGACTCCCCCGTCATCACCGGCCAGTACTTCCACGAGTTCCCCCTCGCCCCCGAGATCAAGCCCAAGCACTTCATCGACGTCGTCTCCGACGCCCCCGAAGACTCCAAGCTCCGCCCCGCCCTCCTCGCCGAGATCGCCAACCTCGTCCGCGAGGCCGACGCCGCCTACGACTCGCACCACTACAACCGTACCACTTCCTCCTCACCCTCTCCGACGTCGCCGGCGGCGAAGGCCTCGAGCACGGTCAGTCCTCCGACAACGGCGTCGGCGAAAAAGGCTTCTCCGACGCCAAGCACCAGCTCGCCGAATCCGACCTCCTCGCGCACGAGTTCACCCACTCCTGGAACGGCAAGTACCGCCGCCCCTTCAACCTCTACCAGACCGACTTCGCCAAGATGCAGCAGGGCTCGCTGCTCTGGGTCTACGAAGGCATGACCCAGTACCTCGGCAACGTCCTCGCCGCCCGCTCCGGCCTCAAGTCGCAGGCGCAGTACCGCGACATGCTCGCCATCTCCGCCGCGCAGCTCGACTACAAGCCCGGCCGCGAGTGGCGCCCCACCGAAGACACCGCCATCGCCGCCAGCATCCTTCGCGGCGGCAGATCCCGCCTGGGCCAACTGGAAGCGCGGCCAGGACTACTACCAGGAGGGTGAACTCCTCTGGCTCGACGCCGACACCCTCATCCGCAAGCTCACCGACAACAAAAAATCCCTCAACGACTTCCTGCACATCTTCCTCGGCAAAGGCGGCAACACCGGCCCGCTCATCGTCACCTACAACCGCGACGAGCTCATCGCCGACCTCAACCAAGTCGTCAAGTACGACTGGGCCACCTTCCTCCACGACCGCATCGACGACATCAACCCCCACGCCGACCTCGCCGGCATCGAGCAGGGCGGCTACAAGCTCGTCTACACCGACAAGCCCAATCCACTCCGAGCGCACCATCGTCCGCCAACGGAGGACGCCGAGCTCCCGGCCTCGACGTCTGGTACTCCCTCGGCCTCCGCGTCGGCGCCGACGGCACCATCACCGACGTCCGCTGGAACGGCCCCGCCGACAAAGCCAAACTCTCCCCCGGCCAGAAGATCATCGCCGTCAACGGAAACGTCTTCTCCGCCGACGCCCTCAAGACGGCCATCACAGAAGCCAAAGGGCAAGTCCGACCCCATCCACCTCATCACTGCAGGCCGACACCTTCGTCACCACCGCCGACATCAACTACCACGACGGCGCACGCTACCCCACGCTCGACCGCGTCGACGGCACCCCCGACTACCTCGACGACATCACCAAACCCCTCACCACCCCCCAATCCGCCCCCGAAAAGAAGGCCGACGACAGCCCCGACTCGCAGTAGACAAAGCCACCGCCTAAACCGCCGTCCTCTCGACCGCGGCAACGGACAGTTTCACGTCCGTTGCGAAGCGGAAGACCCTGTAGTTGCACTTGCGGTTGTCTGTTCTTTTGCTTGTCATTCAGGAGCGAAGCGGAAGACCCTCTAGTTGCACTTGCAGTTGTCTGTTCTTTTGCTTGTCATTCAGGAGCGAAGCGGAGGAATCTGCTGTTGCAGTTGCAAAGCACCGTACCGTTGCTTTTACCCTAAAGCGCAGCTTGCAACCGCGGCACCAGCCCCACATGGCTGTTCTGATATAGCCCCAGCAACCGGCTGCGCATGAGATAGTACGACGCCGAAGCCTCCTGAAGATAAAACGGTGCCCGCAAAAATCCGAAGTGAAACAGAAACACCATCTGCACCCGCGTCACCGCGCTTCGCAGCCGCACCGCATCCCGGCGCATCATCTCTGAGATCACCGGACCCTGATCCCCGTTCCAGCGCTCCGCAAATACCGCCAGCTCCAGCATCACGGCCGCATTCGCCTTCAGCCGCGCGATTCCCTCGAGGCCACCCATCATCTCCCACATGGTGCTGGGCTCAATGCGCAACTGATCTTTATCAGGCTGCAGATAGCAGTCCGCAATCGCACGCAGCCCCTCTATATTTACCGCTTCCACCCGCCCCAGCACATCTTCCCAGCTCCGGGCCGCTAACCTTCGCCGCCGCATCGCAAACCGTATCTGATATCCGGCCACACCCACCAACATCGCTACGAGGAGCATGAGAAACATCATCTGGAACCATCCGTCGAAGAAGCGCTGCGCGACACCCCGTATTCTAACCTTCGTCTTAGCGCCTCCAAATCTTTATTTTCGGTCCCCGTCAACGCCACCGGCTGACGCTCCGGAACCCAGAACGCCACCGCCCAATACACCAGAGACCCAAGATAGAAGATGATGCGAACCTGCTCGAGCTCACTAAAGTGCTCCGCCGTTCGCCAGTACGCATGGAGCGTGTCCGTAACGAAAGATACAAGCACCCATATCATCAGTCCGTATCCTTCTCGCATCACATGACTCCGCCAACCCAGTCCCAGCTGCTGTGAGGCTGCCATCACCCCCGTAAACAGCAGGCAAATGAGAATGGTTGTGAAGAGACTTGCCCGAGCGTCCCACGCATCGAGCCTCGTTGCAGCAGCCGGTCGCATCGACCACGCCATCGCAAGAGCAATCACGGGTGCGATCGCTCCCATCAAGATCAGTCGGATACGAGCACCCTCTATCCAACGCCCGCTCCGACGCAAAACGCTATACGCAATCTCAAGAACCAGGGCAATCTGTAACGACAGATCGATAAATGCTCCGGACCAATAGAGAATCGCGTACATCTTGTGCGTGCTGAACCGATATGCCAGGAACAAAGCAACGCTATACAAAACCTGAAAGCCTATCCACGACGTAAACCAAGGCACGGCTCTGCTTCTTCGCCGAGAGATCAGCACGAAGAGCAGAGCGGTGTTCAAGAAGAATCCCGCCGCCCACAGCACTTTTGCGACGAGAGAAAAATTCATCACACCTCAGCAAAGTTCTGCTGACTATTGTGCGATCTCTTTAGAAACCGAACAATGCCACGACAGCAGCATACGCCCCGTCCAGGAAATCCGCCGGACGCGGATTAGCTCCGCCAATTGCCTGCGGACGCGGATTCGCTCCACCGATCGAAGCCGAAGCGGGGAGGGTGGAGGCGGAAAGAACGACGACGGCGGCGAGAGTAAAGATAGACTTCTTCATGGGTCACAATCTCCTGAAAGCGCAGTCGCGCTGAAAGAAGACTAGCCGAGGTGGGTACGAAAGTAATGTTGACTTTCATACAACTCTCGTCCGTACCAACATTGATTCGCATCCGCACAGCACGGTCAAACCTCGCCGAATCGGCATCCAGCGAGGGGTAAACTATAAGCTTTTCAAGCTCATCATTCGCTCGTGTCTCACTCATTCCAATCACCTTAGCCAGAACCCTCGCAGCCTGTCACGCCGCCGCTAAAGGACAGCATCCATGCCATCCACCGCTCGCCGCCTCTCCGCCCTTCTCCTCCTTCTCTCCCCTCTCGCTCTCGCCCAGACCCCCGCCCCCCAGCAGGCTCCTGCCAATCAGCCCGCCTCCCACTGGCCCACCAAGGACGGCAGCTTCGACATCCCCGACTTCCACTTCAAGACGGCGAGACGCTCGCCAAACTCCACCTCCACTACCTCACCCTCGGCAAACCCCACCGCAACGCGGAGGGCCACACCGACAACGCCATCCTCCTCCTCCACGGCACCGGCGGCGACGCCCACTCGCTCCTGAACCCCGTCTTCTCCGACGTCCTCTTCGGCCCCGGCCAGCCCTTCGACATCACCAAGTACTTCCTCATCCTCCCCGACGACATCGGCCACGGCGACTCCTCCAAGCCCTCCGACGGCCTCCACATGCGCTTCCCCAGTACGACTACGACGACATGGTCGCCTCGCAGCAGCACCATGCTCACCGAAGGCCTCCACGTCGACCACCTCCGCCTCATCCTCGGCACCTCCATGGGCTGCATGCAGGCCTTCGTCTGGGGCGAAACCTATCCCACTTCATGGACGCCCTCGCCCCCTTCGCCTGCCTCCCCGTCGACGCTCGCCGGCCGCAATCGCATGATGCGCTACATGGCCATCGAAAACATCAAGAACGATCCCGCCTGGAAGAACGGCGAATACACAACCGAACCCGTCCTCGGCCTGCGCGCCGCCAACGAGATGCTCCTCATCATGGGCTCCAGCCCCCTCCAGATGCAGAAAAACTATCCCACCCGCGCTCAGGCCGCGAAAACTACGTCGACGACTACCCTCGCCCGCACCATCGCCCACACCGACGCCAACGACATCATCTACTACGTCAACGCCAGCCGCAACTACAACCCCGAGCCGAAACTCTCCACCATCACCGCCCCCGTCCTCTGGATCAACTCCGCCGACGACTTCATCAACCCACCCGAAACCGGCACGCTGAACGCCAATCTCCAAACAGATCCTCCCCAAAATGCCGAAGACTTCATCCTCACATCCCCATCTCCGACGCGACCCGCGGCCACGGCACCCATACCAACGCCAGCCATCTGGAAGCAATACCTCATCGACTTTCTCGCCCAGACCGAAAAGAAGTAGCTCGCTCGCGCCCCGGGCCATTGTGAATGCACCGACTAGTACGATTTTCCGAGGAACGACCTTGAGTTTGAAAAGGTGGTGTTGGCTTCTCCCGTTCGTTTTGGCTATGTCCTGCAGTCGCGCGCTCGCACAGATTCGGTACGACCTGGCCTCCAAACAGACAATAGAGAAGAGGCTCGAGCTCTACAAGGGAAACGACACAAAACGTGAAGCGGCGCTGAAAGACATCTTCACCGAGGCAGGATGTTCGCGAGACCAACTTACCGAACAGACCGTTCCCAAGCGACGCCAGCCCAATGTCGTTTGTGTGCTGCCGGGTAGCACGTCGGAGATGATTGTCGTGGGAGCGCACTTCGACCACGTAGATGCTGGAGACGGTGTGGTCGACAACTGGAGTGGAGCATCGATGCTCCCCAGCCTGTATCAGGCCCTGCGGAGCATTCCGCGCAGGCACACATTTATCTTCGTCGGGTTCACAGGAGAAGAAGACGGACTTCTCGGTTCGAACTTCTATGCAAAGCAGCTTTCGGAGGAACAGGTGAAGCAGATCGAGGTGATGGTCAACCTCGATACGCTCGGGCTCGGGCCCTCAGAGGTTTGGGCTAAACAGTCAGACCCGGTGATGGTCAACATCCTGGCAAACGTGGCGCGAACTGTAAAGGTGCCGCTGCGGGGAATGGATGTGGATGGCTTCGGCGAGTCGGATGAAGAATCATTCATCTCTCGCAAGGTGTGCGCCGTAATGGTGCATAGCCTCACCTCGGAGACGACGCATGTGCTTCATCACTCAGACGACAACATGCACGCGGTACGGCTCTCTGATCTCTACGACACGTACCGTCTTCTGGCCGCATACCTGGCTGTGCTGGATACCCAGGAATTGCCGCAGCCGCATGTCTGTACGGCCGAGCCGGTGCAGAGGGTGGGGGGTGGCGGCCGAGGGTTTCGCGGAAGTCGCCGGGCCGGTGCGATAACTATCAAATCATCTAATCCCCAGCTTCACCCCGCGCCACCACCTTCACCACCACCACCACCGTCAGATCGTCCTCCTGCTCCTTCTCCCCCGCAAAGCTCGAGACTGCCTCCGTGATCCGCGCCACCAAACCCGCAGCCGGTTCCGCCTCGTTCCCCAGCACAACCTTCTTCAACCGCTCCATCGAAAACTGCTCTCCGCAGCATTCTCCTGCTCCGTCACCCCGTCGGTGTACAGCGTCAGAATGTCTCCCTTCTCTAGCGCCACCACCGTGTCCGAAAACTGCGCACCCGGCAGAATGCCCACGATCGGCCCCGCCTCCTCCAGCAGCATCGACTCGCCCGTTGGCTCGGCCGCACCAGCAGCGGCGGATTGTGCCCCCCGTTCGCATACTCGAGCGTCCGCTAGTCGGGTTGAAATCGCCCATAGAACATCGTCACAAACATCGACGGCGTCGTTATCTGCTTCAGCACCCCATCCAGATCCTTGATAATCGCCGCCGGCCCACTCAGTTCCCGCGCCCGCAGCCGCAGCGCCACCGCCAGCGACGGCATCAGCAGCGAAGCCGCCGCGCCCTTTCCCGACACATCCGCGATCACCACATCCACCACGTCCTCCGATATCTGAAAGAAGTCGTAGTAGTCGCCCCCCAGCATCCGCGCCGTCTGCATCTCCGCCGCCAACTCAAGCCCCCGCACCACCGGAGCCCTCGGCAGCACCTGCCTCTGAACCTGCGCCGCCAGCGTCAGATCGCGCTCATACTCATCCCGCTGCCGCCGCACCTCAGCTTCGAGACGCCCGCGTTGTCTCGCCAGCAGAGTCACCAGAAAACCCACAATCAGATACCCCGCCAGCCCGACGAAGATCCGAATGATCCTCACCTCAAGCGAATCTCCCGGCGGCCCAAGGAGATCCTGCAACACCGTACACAGCATCGCCAGCGCAACCGTCACAGGCAGCGGATTCACCAGCCCGCTCAACGCAAGCGGCAGGACGTACAGATATCCCAGCGAAACATTCGCGACCACAACCCAGTCCGTGTAAGCCACCGCGGCAGTCGCCAGCGCCACCATGACGTTCAGCAGCTCCCCCGTTCGGCTCTCGTCCGTTCGGATCTGCCGCCGGTACGCCTCGCCCGACCTGTTTCCTTTCATCAACACGGGCGACGTCCCCCTATCCGTTTATGCGTACGGTCGCAATACTACAGACCCAACGAACAGAAAGGAGCTTACGCTGGCTGTGCCAGCACCTTCGGACTCCAGAACCGCAGCAGCGTCTCCGTAATCGTCAGCAGCAGCGGCCCCAGCACCACGCCCGTTATCCCGAACAGCCCGATCCCACCCAGAACCGCAAACAGCACCGGCACAGTATGCATTCGCAGCCGCGATCCCACCAGCGTCGGATACAGCAGGTTATCGATCGTCCCGATCACAAACATTCCCCAGCCCGTCAGCACGCAAGCCTTCACCAGATGGCCCGACAACAGGAGGTACACCGCCACCGGCATCCACACGCAAAACGTTCCCAGCGAAGGAATCGTCGCCAGCATCGCCATCACCACGCCCCAGATCAGCGCATTCGGCACGCCCAGGATCCAGAACATCACCCCGCCCAGCGTCCCTGGATCGCCGCAATCAGCAGGCTGCCCTGTATCGATGCCGCAATCGAGCCCGCCATGCGCGCCATCAGTTCGCCCGAATCGCGGTCGTTCATCGGCAGCAGCGACCGCAACGCCCGCTCCGCCTTATCTCCATCGCGAAACAGAAAAAACAATGTAAACAGCATCAGCACCAGCTGCGTCACCACCGTCACAGACCCGCTTACCAGGCTCTTCAGCCACCCCGCCGCCAGCCCCGCTCCCGTCTGCGTCGCCTGCCGCAGGCTCACCACTCCAGACAGCCGGTGCAGCAGATGTCCGATCCGCGGATACTGATCCACCATCCCCGAAAACCAGTCCTGCGCCGCGCCCGATTGAAACATCGCTGCTAGCCCAAACAGCTGCCCGCCCAGATCCTGCAGCAGAAAAAACAGCGGCCCCACGATCAACACGATCACGATCAGCAGAGCCAACGCCGCCGAGACGGTCGGATGCTTCACCCTGTGCGCGAGCCACACGTACGGCCTGCGCGTCGCCACTGCCAGCGCAATCGCCCACACAATCGCCGGCAAAAACGGCCGCGCCAGCGCGACCGAAAGCACCACCGCAACCAGCGACAGCAGAAACAGAGCAATCCTCCGCCAGTCCCGCTCTCCCGGCTTCCGCACCAGTGCGTTCTTCATGTCGTCCGTCGAACTCGCCGCACTCTCCAAACTCCATCCCTCCGTTCTCCCCGCCCGCTCAGAAGTACAACGAACCGCGCGGGAAGGGGCAGACGTCTTCCGATAGGATGCGACCCACATCAGAGTCCGGCGACCTGGAGCTCCAGGTAGGCAGAAGATCACGACCGGTGCCCCACTCACAGCAGCTTCAGGGTCGTGAGTGGGTTCACCAACCGCGCTGGGTGCCCCACCCATGGCAGCTTCACCGTCATGTGTGGGCTCTTCGGTCCAAAGCCAGGACGCAAGCACCATCTCTTAGATTGTCATTCCGAGCGAAGTCGAGGAACCTGCTTCTGTCTTTGCCTCTCTGTCTGTCATTCCCGCAGGGAATCTGCTGTTGCTGTTGCTCTTGCCTTGCTCTCGTTTCTGTCTGTCATTCCCGGAATCTGCTGTTTCTGCTTTTTTCCTTCTCTTGTTGCCGTTGCTCTTGCTGTTGCCCTTCTGTCTGTCATTCCCGCAGGGAATCTGCTGTTGCTGTTGCCTTTGCCCTAGCCCTTGCCCTTCTGTCTGTCAGTCCCGCAGGGAATCTGCTGTTCCGTTGCCCTTGCCCTCCTGTCTGCCATTCCGCCAGGGATCTGCCTTTGCCGTCGCCCCATCCCACTCAGAAACGCAAACACCTTCGCCCCCGTAGAGAACGAAACCCCGTTGACCTTCTTCCGGAACTCCGCCCCCGGCAGCTGCTCCAGAACATACTCGACCTCCTCCATCCCGCACAGGCCGGCAGGCGAAGCCCCACGCTTCGCCGTCCGCCAGTCCTTTTTGGCCGCCTCCGGCATCATCAGCGCTCTAGCAATGCCGCAAGCTTGGCCATCGAGCCCGTCCAGCCGTGCTCGTGCCCAGCCATAGACTCCGCCGACCCGAACCGTTCATGGACCAGAATCACCTGAGTTCCACTGGAAACATCCTTCAGCAACACCGTCACCAGCGTCTCCTCCCCAGGATTCCAGTTGCCGTTCCAGCTGAAACTCACCTTCTCCGGCGGCACTATCTCTCGGTACACTCCCGTCGCAACCGCAACGTCCGGTGCGCCCTCACGTCCGGGCGCGCATCGCTTCATCGTAATCCGGTAAGCTCCGCCCACCCGAAGATCGACCGATACCTCTTCCGAAATCATATCCGCCGGCCCAAACCACTTTGCCAGCACCTCCGGCTTCGTCCACGCCTCAAACACCCGCTCCCGGCTCGCCCGGATCACCTTGCTGACCTCGAGCCGCAGCCCTTCACTCATTCCCTCGTTCAATTTCATCGGTTCCGTCATCGTCGCCATCGTCCTCTCCTTTATCCGTCACTTCCAGGTGGGTCCGGAGCCGCTCCAGCTGCGTGCTCCAGAATCTTTCGTAGTAGGCCAGCCACTCTTCAGCCGGTCTCAGGCCATTCGCACTCAGCCGTACAATCTGAAAACTCCCACGCCTCTCCCGCGCAATCAGCTCCGCCGCCGCCAGTACCTTGAGGTGCTTTGAGACCGCCGCCAGCGACATATGGTAAGGCTTGGCAATCTCCCCCACCGTCCTCTCCCCCTTCGACACATCGCGCAGAATCGATCGCCGAGTCGAATCCGCCAACGCATGAAACACAGAATCCAGACGAGCTGCATTGGATTAAACCATTCGGTTGAATCATAGAAGGGATTAGGACCATAGTCAACCAAATAGTTGAATGATTTGCCGCAGCCGACTAGTCAAGTCGGAACAGAAGTTGACTCGGGCCGTTCTTCAACGCCGTAACCTACTCGATCTGCCGTCCGCCCGCCCGCCGGGGCTTCGGCTTGCCCTCACCTTTACGATTCAGCCCCTCAAGATTAAGCGCCACAGCCGCGCTTATAAGCTTCTTCAAGGCCGCCTCATTCACCTGCTCGCCTTCGTGGATGTCAATGGCGCGCCGGACATTGCCCTCAAGGCTGGAGTTGAACAAACCGGAAGGATCCTTCAACCCGGCTCCCTTCGCGAAGGTCATCTTCACCACACTCTTGTACGTCTCTCCCGTACAGACGATCCCGCCGTGCGACCACACCGGAGTCCCCCTCCACTTCCACTCTTCCACAATCTCCGGGTCCGCCTCGCGAATGATCTCGCGCACCTTCGCGAGCGTCTTCCCGCGCCAGTCGCCCAGTTCTTTGATCTTCGCGTCGATCAGCCGTGACGGGGAATCGACTCTCCCAGAACCACTGTCTTTCATCATGAGGACACCCTTTCTCGCTGAACTTCTGTCCTTGATCTTCTCTCTGGAACCAGAATGCCGACAACGCGGCTTACAGGTCGAAGCGCCCAGGACGCCAGAGCAACAACAGCCAGCAGGAGTGGGGCGATGACGTGAAAGGCGTAGGCGCCGTAAACGCCAACTGCAGCGCAGGATGCGGCCGCGCCCGTCAGGTCAAAGAGAATGCCGGCATACGCCCACTCCTTCAGCCGCGGAAAGCGCGGCACCAGTATCGCAATCGCTCCAAGCACCTTCCAGAACCCCAGAATGCCAAAGAAATACATGGGGTAGCCAAGCACCGGCACCACCCCATGGGAGTTGCGTTGAAACTGTGCCAGTTGCGCGACACCCCCGCTCCCGATGAAAAACGCAATCAGTATGGTAGTGATCCAATAAGCAACGCTCTTTGCTTTGGTCGTCATTCCAACCCTTCAACCAGACGTTCGAGGTTGCCGATGAACTTCTGCCAGCCGTAGTTCGCGCCTTTGTAAGCGAACTCCTGATCGGGACGGAAGCCGGAGTGTTCCATCCGAACGTGGGTGCCACCCTCTTGTGGTGTCAACGTCCAGAGCACAACCGAATCAAGCCCCAACGCGCTCCAGCTATAGGAGAGCCGTTTCAAGGGCTCGACGATCAGCACCTGGCAGTCGATCACGCCATCCCAGTTCGGCACGGGTTCGGATCGGAGTTGAAACTTCCGTCCAACCACCGGTTCGAAGTCGTTGTTCATCAGCCATTGCCCGATGAGCGGATTCTCCGTCAGCGCGCGCCACAGCTTTTCCGGCGGGTGTCCGAAAACCCTCTCAATCAGCACGGTACGGCTACTCTCTGCTGGATCTGTCCTTGTCTCCTGCGTTTTTGCTTCCTGTGTCATGGCTCCATCCTTTCTAAAAGATCTTCGAGACGGTCGAACCGGTCGCGCCAGAACGCGCCGTAGTCACGCAGCCAGCCCACCATCGGCGCTAACGCCTCCGGCTGCACACCATAGTGCGTCTCGCGTCCGTCGCGACGATGCCGCACCAGCTTCGCCCGCTTCAGCACCGCCAGGTGCTTGGAAACAGCAGGCTGGGACACGCCCGCATAATGGGTCAGGGCATGAACCGTCTGTTCTCCCTGCCGGGTCAACTCCTCGAAAATAGCTCTCCGGGTCGGATCCGAAAGTGCCCGGAAGAGGTGATTGACGTTGGCTGGTTTCACTTGCACTAAACCATAGCCATTTGGTTATGGATTGTCAACAGATATCATCGTCATCGGTCCGTAGGCGTGTGGCGTTGTAACCCACCCGACCTGATAAACTTGGATTAGGTGAGAGTTGAGCAGCCTTCTGCGTGGCCTCGTTCCCCTCGCCGTAACCTTGGACTTCAGCATTCGAGGTCCAGACCTAAAGTCCCTGCTTCGAAGACTTTGAGACCAAAGCAGGGGGAGGGGATACCGCCGTCTCGACCGTTCCACATCCAGCGCAGCCGCTACCCTCCGAGACCATCGCCGTAGCCATGTCCGGAGGAGTCGACTCCTCCGCCGTCGCCGCGCTCCTGCGCGCCGAGGGCCACACCCTCGTCGGCCTCACCCTCCAGCTCTGGAACCAGCGCCGCCTCGCCGGCCACGAGGGCATGCCCGAAGCCGTACAGGGCCGCTGCTGCTCCATCGACGACGTCTACGACGCCCGCCGCGTCGCCGAGCAGCTCGACATCCCCTACTACGTCGTCAACCAGCAGGCCCGCTTCGAGGCCGACGTCGTCCGGCCCTTCGTCGCCGAGTACCTCGCCGGCCGCACCCCCATCCCCTGCACCCTCTGCAACAACCACCTCAAGTTCGACCAGCTCCTCATCACCGCCCGCGGGATCGGCGCCGACGCGCATCGCCACCGGCCACTACGCCCGCAACCACTTCGACTCCGCCACGCGGCCGCTGGATCCTCTCCCGCCCCGCCGACCGCAGTCAAAGACCAGACCTACTTCCTCTTCGGCCTGACGCAGGACCAGCTCGCCCACACCCTCTTCCCCCTCGGCGAGATGCAGAAGCCCGCCGTCCGCGACATGGCCGACCGAAGCCGGCCTCAACGTCGCCACCAAGCCCGACTCGCAGGAGATCTGCTTCATCCCCGGCGGCGACTACTCCGCCTTCCTCAGCGCCTACCTCGACGAGCAGGGCGAGGCCATGCCCGACACCTCCGGCGAACTCGTCACCACCACCGGCGAGATCATCGGCCACCACACCGGCATCCACAACTTCACCGTCGGCCAGCGCAAGGGCCTCGGCCTCAGCTCGCCCTAACCCGCTTTACGTCCTCGCCATCCATCCCCGAGTCAGCACCAGGTCACCGTAGGCTCCGACGACGAGCTCTACACCCGCGAACTCGTCGCCAATCGCCTCAACTGGATCTCCATCCCCGATCTGCTCGAAGGCGAAGAGCTCCGCGTCGACATCAAGATCCGCCATCGCCACGAGCCCGCTCCGGCCACCCTACGCCGCCTTGACGCCAATCACGTCGCCGCCCTCTTCGACGAGCCGCAGCGCGCCATCACCCCCGGCCAGGCCGCCGTCTTCTACCAGGGGGACGAGGTAGTTGGGGGCGGCTGGATAACCAGCCGCCCCTCTACATCGCCAACATCGAACTTCGCTCAGTAAATCGACTTGACCTTGTCACTACGCATCCGGTCCACGACGGCGGCAGCCGCGGGGCTGGGTGCCACATTCGAAGACGGATGTGACGAAATGTCCGTCTCAGCATTCGAGACCGGCACTGGTCCCGGACCGTAAGAGCGTCCACCAACACTCCGCGCGCGACTAGAGGAAGGGCGCTCCACACGTCCAACCAGAACGTCTAAAGCAGCCTTTATTCCATTCACCACCCCGGCAACCTCCATGATCGGCGCACGAATACCCCTCTGGATGGTGTTGCTGACATCGGAGGTCGTCTTCAAAGCGGACGAGACCATCCCATCCACCTTGTCGACCTGCGCACGCGTCTTGTCATTTGCCGCCCTGACGGTTTCGTTTGCTTTGTCCAGCGTCGCCTCAAACTCGTGAACCTTTTCACGCGCGACATTGCTGATATCCGCGACGTTGGCGGTCACGGTCTTCACCTTGGGCGTGGCATCGGCAACAATCTCCTGAACATTCGCCGTTATCTTCTGAACCTTCGGCTTCGCATCCTGCACTACCTCCTGGATACTGGCGATAAGCGGAAACGCCTTCTGTTTCACGCTATCGATCTCAGCCGAGATCTTCTTCCACTCTTTGAGGGCGAAGACGCCGCCGCGACAAACACCAGGAACTGGACAAAGCTACAGAACGCCATTATTCCGACAAAACCAGCAGCCAATTGATCTGACCAGAACTGGCAGGGTCCCCACCTTGTAACAACATCACCGACAATATGTGCGCGGCTCCCATGCTGATCCTCTCCTGTCAAGAAGGAGGGTCCAGCCGGTGTGGCCGCATTCTTCACGCGGCCTCCGGCCGGACCCTTCTGTTTACTCCAGCACCTGTGTTACGAATTCTGCGGCTGACCCTCTTGGGTCGTGCTGGTATACGCCTGCTTCCCTGCATCGATCGCTGACGTGACCTTGTTCTGCTGATCCTGCACCAGATCCTTACCCTTATCGACATACTGCGACCACTGGGTCCGACCCTCTTCGTAATACTCCTTACCCTTGTCGACGTAATCGTTGACCTGCTGCTTGCCTTGGTCCGCAAGCTCTCCTGCCTTGTCGCGTCCCTGCTGTGCCAGCGACGGCTGCCTTGTCCTTGGCGTCGAGCGACGCCGCTACAAGGTCATCACGCGTGTCCTTGCCGGCCTTCGGCGCGTACAGAACGCCAACCAGCGCGCCCACGCCAAGTCCAGCCAGGAACCAACCAAATCCGCTTCCACCGCTCTCGTTCTCAGACATATCTCTCTCCTCGTCAAATCTCTGGATTCCTACGACTACGAAGCCGTCAAAACTCTGCTTTCGGTCTGCACGTTTCAGCGCCTCAAAAAACCGTCGCCGGTTCTGGACAGCACACATCCGTCATTGTGTGGATGCATCCCGTTACCGGCAGGTTGCGCCAAAGTGCGTAATCCGGTGCGATCACCAGGGCCAAGCTCGGCCCACCCCAAGGCCGTATACCGTTCGCGTGCAGGCCTCAGCCCGTTGTGACTCGCTACAATGAAGGCAAAGGCGTGGACGCAATTGACGATGGCTCGTGTCATCGACTTGCACCTTTGCTGGGAACAACTTTATGCGGTCGCAAGCCGTCCATCCTTCGAGAGGTCAAGTCATGCCAATAGTCTCCCCGCTACGCCGCCGTACTCTCCCTCGCCGCGGCGCTGGTCGTCACCGGCTGCAAAACCGCCGGCCGACGATGCCTCCGTGACCGCTGCCGTGCAGACTCGCATCTCCGGGGATTCGCGCTCTCGGCTCTGAGTCGATCCAGTCTTCCGTTCAGGCCGGGGTCGCAACGCTCACCGGAACTGTCAGCAGTGATGCCGCCCGGGCGCTCGCTGCCAACGACGCCGCCCAGGTTGCCGGGGTGCGGACGGTCGTCAACAATCTCAGCGTAGCCACGCCGTCAGTCGCTGCCCCGCAAGCCACCGCCTGTTCCTGAAGCCGCCTCTTCGATTGCCGTCAATACCCAGCCAACCCGCATCCGTACCCTGCCCATCAAGCCTTCGGCCGCCGGTGGAACGGCGAAAGATCGCCAGCACTCCCAGCCGCAGCAGCCGCCTCCTCCGTCCGTAGAGCACTCCCTCGACCGCGCCGATCATCCTGCCCAGCCGCCTCGCACCCGCCCCAGCCGCCGCAGCCCACCTTCCGCAACGTCGACGTCCCCTCCGGCACCACCATTCCCGTGCGCATCACCCAGACGCTCGACAGCGCCACGACCCAGCAGGGCGAGACCTTCTCAGGCACCGTCGCCTCGGACGTCCTCGTCGATGGCCTGGTCGCCATCCCGCAGGGTGCCGCCGTCAGCCGGCCGCGTCGACGCCGTACAGGAGGCAGCCCACTTCAAGGGCAACTCTCTCCTCACCATCGAACTCACCAGCATCTCCCGCCGCGGCGAGCGCATTCCCGTCTCCACCGAACCCTACAGCAAAGCAGGGCGCCGGCCGTGGCAAAAACACCGCCGTCAAGACCGGCGTAGGAGCCGCCGCCGGAGCCATCCTCGGCGGCATCTTCGGCGGCGGCAAAGGCGCAGCCATCGGAGCCGCAGCCGGCGGCGGTACCGGTGCCGGAATCAACGGCGTCACTCGCGGCGAACAGGTGCAGATCCCGTCCGAAAGCCTCGTCCCGTTTCGCCTCACCAACTCCATCAACGTTCGGGTTCCGCACTGACGGAACAGACAGCCGACAGGACGATCCGTCGACGGCGTCCGCCGACACTAGCCGCGAATCCAGGCAGCAACAGCTGCATCCACCTCGATGCCGTGGAAGCGCCAATCAGCGCCTCATGGCATCGCATGCGCCAGCAGCGCTGCTTCAACCTCCGAGCAAGCCGACAATGAAGCGCGTCTGCACCCAGCATCTTCGAGGTCTCCGTCTTGACGCAGGCATCCCGTCAGCCCCGCCGGCTTTCTTACCTTCACCCTGCACGCTCATCTCCCCTACGTGGTCAACCACGGCACCTGGCCGCACGGCATGGAGTGGCTCCACGAAGCTGCCGCCGAGACCTATCTCCCGCTGCTCCGCATACTCGGCAATCTCGAGCGCGACGGCATTCCGCTTCCACTGCAATCTCAATCTCTCGCCCATCCTGCTCGAGCAGCTCGCCCACCCGGTCTTCCTCGCCGAGTTCCCCCACTACCTCGGCCGCAAGATCGTCGCCGCGCAGGAAGACG
The DNA here is from genome assembly GCA_963778445.1 of uncultured Acidobacteriaceae bacterium. Classification (GTDB taxonomy): domain Bacteria; phylum Acidobacteriota; class Terriglobia; order Terriglobales; family Acidobacteriaceae; genus Edaphobacter. The sequence goes on from CAVZUG010000003.1 coordinate 727,730, forward strand.
AGGCCTTCTTCATCCAGTCCGGCGAAGCGCACTACGCCGAGACTCGCCCGCTTCTGGCACCGCTTCTTCTCCGAGGCCCTCGACGACTTCAACCGCCTCGACGGCAGCATCATCGCCGGTTTCCGCCACTTCAACGACATCGGCCTGATCAGCATCATCACCTGCGGCGCCACCCACGGCTACATGCCCCTGCTCGGCACCGACGAAAGCGTCCGCGCGCAGATCCGCACCGCCGTCGACGACCCACAGCCGCCACATCGGCACGCACCCCCGCGGCATCTGGGCGCCCGAGTGCGGCTATCGCCCCGCCGGCTTCTGGAACTACCCGGTCGGCAACGCCGACGGCACTCCCCCGCCGCCCGGCTTCGATCGCATCGGCGTCGAGCAGGCGCTCTCCGAGTCCGGACTCGAGTTCTTCTTCGTCGATACCCATCTCGTCGAAGAGGGCCGACCGCGTCTCCTCGCCCTACAGCCACTCAGCGGCAGTCAACTCGCCCACGTCGACAGACCTCGAACCCGCGTGACGACACGCCGCCTCTACCAGCCGCTCCTGCGTCGACGGCCCTTACCTGAGAGGCGGACAACATGCCGCCACGCGATCTTTCCCCGCGACCCCCGCACCGGCGTCCAGGTCTGGTCCGGCGACACCGGCTACCCCGGCGACGGCGACTATCTCGACTTCCACAAAAAGCGCTGGCCCGGCGGCCACCGCTACTGGCGCGTCACCGGCCGACGCGTCGACATGGGCGACAAGCAGCCCTACTATCCCGCAGCAGGCCGCGCGAACGCGTCAAGGAGCCACGCCTCCCACTTCGTCCACCTCGTCTGGCGAGGCGCTCGCGACCAGCTTCAACGACGCCGATTCCCCCGATCCTCTGCTCTCCCTTCGACGCCGAGCTCTTCGGCCACTGGTGGTTCGAGGGTGCCTCTGGCTCGAAGCCGTCGCCCGCAAGCTGCACGACTACAACAGCGATCAGTCCAGCTCATCAGTTGCGCCGAATACCTCGACGCAATATCCCCGCGCCGGCTATCATCGCCATGCACGAGGGCTCCTGGGGCGCCGAGGGCAACAACCAGGTCTGGATGAACCCCGAGACCTCCTGGACCTACACCCACATCTATCCCGCCGAGCTCTACATCCGCGAAGTCTGCACCGCCGCGCCACTGGCGCAGACTCCGAGCTCGGCAACCGCATCGTCGCAGCAGCTCTGCCGCGAGCTGCTCCTGCTCGAGTCCTCGGACTGGCAGTTCCTCATCACCACCGGCGCCGCGCGCGACTACGCCGAAATCCGCTTCCTCACCCACAACGATCAGTTCAACGAGCTCAAGCGCGATGTGGCAGAGCTTCGACATCCGACGGCACTCCTCATCCAGCGAACAACAGACCCGCCTCGCTGAGATCCAGCTCCGCGACGGCATCTTCCCCGACATGGACCCCGGCCTCTGGTCCAACGACGCCCACGCCTGATTCCGGTAGTCCAACTGCCCTGAACGCGATGGATATGCCACGCGTCGGCTGTCCGATCGAATCCTGAGCGTAGCGCGGCGCGATCGATTAGACCTGCATTCATCGGCACTCCTCTCGCTCTCGCCCGACCTTACTGTACGGTCGTCACAATCCGCAAATATTTACTTGCAAATAACAAGCATTAGCGATAGTCTGCTTTTCCCGTGCCGCAAAACCCCACCCGCCGCTCCGGATGTCCGGTCAGCATCTCGCTCGAAATCTTCGGCGATCGCTGGTCGCTGCTGATCGTCCGCGACTGATGGTCCGCGGCTACCGCACCTTCAAGGAGTTTCACGAATCCGGCGAAGGCATCGCCACCAACATCCTCGCCGGCCGCCTCCGGAACCTCGGAAGCCGCGCGGATCATCACCGCCGAGCCAGCAGCCGACCGACGCGCGCCAGATCAACTACCGCCTCACCGAAAAGGGCATCGACCTCGCCCCCGTGCTCCTCGAACTGCTCCTCTGGGGCGCGCGGCACCAGGAGACCGGAGCGCCCTGCGCCGTCATGGCGCAGATGGCGAAAAACCGCGAGCACGTCCTCGCCGAAACCCGCCGCCGCTGGCAGGAGCGCGACCCCACTCCGCTGCTCCCCAAGTTCGGCACCGCCGACGTCAGCCGAAGTGCACAAGCCTGGCGCACACACCGCACGCTGCAGAGACCCGGCCAAGATCCACAACTCACTGAAGGAGAAGCACGCATGAGCAAGGTACGAGTTCTCGTCGGCACCCGCAAAGGCGCATTCATCCTCACCTCCGACGGCAAGCGCGAAAGACTGGAACGTCACCGGCCCGCACTTCGCCGGCTGGGAGATGTACCACCTCAAAGGCTCGCCCGCCGACCCCAACCGCATCTACGCCTCGCAGACCAGCGGCTGGTTCGGCCAGATCATCCAGCGCTCCGACGACGGCGGCAAAACCTGGAACCCCGTCGGCAACAAGTTCGCCTACGACGGCGTCCCCGGCACCCACCAGTGGTACGACGGCACGCCGCATCCGTGGGAGTTCAAGCGCGTCTGGCACCTCGAGCCCTCGCTCACCGATCCCGACACCGTCTACGCCGGCATCGAAGACGCCGCCCTCTTCCGCTCCACCGACGGCGGCCAGACCTGGACCGAGCTCTCCGGCCTGCGCGACGCACGGCTCCGGCCCGCACTGGCAGCCCGGCGCCGGCGGCATGTGCCTGCACACCATCCTCCTCGATCCCACCGATCCCGACCGCATCTTCATCGCCATCTCCGCCGCCGGCGCCTTCCGCACCGACGACGGCGGCAAGACCTGGAAGCCCATCAACCGCGGCCTCCGCTCCAAATACATCCCCGATCCCAACGCCGAAGTCGGCCACTGCGTCCACCACATCGCCATGCACCCGCTCGCGCCCCAACACGCTCTTCATGCAGAAGCACTGGGACGTCATGCGCTCCGACGACGCCGGCGACAACTGGCACGAGGTCAGCGGCAATCTGCCCACCGACTTCGGCTTCGTCATCGACGTCCACGCCCACGAGCCCGAAACCGTCTACGTCGTCCCCATCAAGAGCGACTCCGAGCACTTCCCCCTCGATGGCAAGCTCCGCGTCTTCCGCAGCCGCACCGGCGGCAACGAGTGGGAGCCGCTCACCAACGGCCTCCCCCAGCAGAACTGCTACGTCAACGTCCTGCGCGACGCCATGGCCGTCGACACGCTCGACACTGCGGCGTCTACTTCGGCACCACCGGCGGCCAGGTCTACGCCTCCCCCGACGCCGGCGACACCTGGACCGCCATCGTCCGCGATCTCCCCGCCGTCCTCTCCGTCGAAGTCCAGACCCTCGCCTGAGCACCATCCCCCGCAACCTGCTCGAACCCTCTCCACCAGGAGAAATCGCACTAGTGCTCGAAACGCCCGCAGATCGTTCAAACCGAACCCGCAGCACACCGCCATCCTCCACCTCACCATCCCCCGCAGCGGAAATCCGCAACGTCCATGGGTCCCGGGCCTCGTCCGAAATCAACGCGGCCGTCGCCGCACAGGGCATCGACGTCACCGGTCCCTGGTTCACTCATCACCTCCATCGCCCTACCGGACACCTTTGACTTCGAGATCTGCGTGCCCGTCGCCTCGCCAGTCTCCCCGGCCGGTCGTGTCGCGCCCAGCCAATGGCCCGCAATGAAGGTCGCCCGCACCGTATACCGCGGACCTATGAGAGGCTCCGCGACGCCTGGGGCGAGTTCGACGCCTGGGTTGCAGGCGCACGGGCACTCGTCCGCCGCCGATCTCTGGGAGCGCTACCTCGTCGCCCCGGACACCAGCTCCGACCCCGCTGCGTGGCGCACCGAGCTCAACCGCCCGCTGATCGGCTGACAACACCGTTCCACACTTGTGTCTCTGGTCGACTGTCTCACCTGCACAAAACAACTCATGCCCACCATTCGCCTCCAGCTCCCAGCCCATCTCCAGACCCTCGCCCGCCACCGCGGCGAGCTCACCCTCGATGTCCCCGCGCCACCCACTCTCGGCAACACCCTCGACGCCCTTGAGGGCGCCTACCCGCAGCTCGCGGGACCATCCGTGATCCACGACACCCTCAAGCGCCGACCCTTCCTCCGCTTCTTCGCCTGCAACGAAGACATCTCCCACGAACCCCCGATCTCCCACTCCCGGCGCCGATCGCAACCGCCGGCCGAGCCCCTTCTGATCATCGGAGCCATCGCCGGCGGTTGATCACGCAGCCGTCTCCCCTTCCCTATGGCCGGAGCACACCTTTCGCTGTGATCACGACCGGGGCGCAGCGAAGGGAAACACCCGCCTCGCACAACAGGAGCCACCCTCACAGCAGTGTGGCCTCGGTCTCGCCAAGATCGCTTCAACAACCCCGGAGAACCAGCATGACTGCCACACTTCAAGCCGCACCGTCCCCCAGCAAAACCCGTATCTGGACCGGCCGAATCCTTAGCGCAATCCCTGTCCTCTTTCTGCTCATGGATGGCGTCATGAAGCTCGTCAAACCCGCGCCCGTCCTCGAGGCCATGGCCAGCTCGGCTACTCCGCAAACCTCGCCGCCGCCCTCGGCGCCCTTCTGCTCCTCTGCGTCGCTGCTCTACGTCGTCCCGCAGACCTCCGTCTTCGGTGCCATCCTCCTCACCGGCTATCTCGGCGGAGCCATCGCCGCACACGTTCGCGTCGGCAATCCGCTCTTCTCCCACATCCTTTTCCCGCTCTACATCGCCCTGCTTCTCTGGGGCGGCCTCTTTCTGCGCGAACCTCGCCTCCGTGCACTCCTCGCTCTGCGGAGCTAGTGCTCCTACTCCTTCCCCAACGAACGAACCCAACAACCCAAAGGAGCTTATCACGATGCAAATCAATCCTTATCTCAACTTCAACGGCAACTGCGAAGCCGCTTTCAACCTCTACGAGCGCGTCCTCGGCGGCAAGATCGTCTTCAAGATGACCCACGGCGAATCCCCCATGGCCGCCAGTTTCGGTCCCGACTGGCAGAACAAGATCATGCACGCCAGCCTCGCCATCGGCGATCCCATCATTCAAGGCCCGACCTTCCTCCGCAGCACTACTCCAAACCGGCCGGCTACCGCTCGCGATCGACACCAAAGATCCCGCCGAAGCCGAGCGCATCTTCAACGCCCTCTCCGAAGGTGGAAGCGTCACATGCCCCTCAGAAGACCTTCTGGGCCCCGAGCTTCGGATGTTCACCGATCCGTTCGGCACCCCGTGGATGGTCAACTGCGAAAAGGCCGCCTGATCCTCACCACAGAAGCCATCCTGAAGCGATGGGCTCCCCGGCCAGCTCGCTGGCTGGGGTGAACGTGCGAAGAAATGCAGCATCCCTCGTCCGCGGATTCCACCTGCGGCAGGCAGCCCCCTCCCCCATCCACCCCCAGAGCATCAAACTGCGTGTGGCCGTCCTCTCCCCCACACAACGGACAGCACAACGCAGCCATCGAATGAGCCTGCTCGCCCTCTGGCACCTCCTTTCGCTCGACGCGCCCACCGTCGCCGCCCTTTGGACCTGGTTCATCGCCAGCCTCGGTCCGGATCCGCCTCCCACTCACCTCCATCCTCGCCATGCCGTCGCCGTCTGGATGCTCTACGCCGCCGACCGCCTGCTCGACGCGCGCCATCTCTTGCGGACCCGCTCCACGCCGGCGACCTCGAGCACCGCCACCGCTTTCACCATCGCCACCGCTCCGCCTTCCTCGCTCGGCATCCTTGCCGCCTCCGTCGCACCTCGCCGTCCTGATCCCGCGCCTCGCTCCCTCTGCCATCCACCTCTACCTCATCCTGGGCGCACTCCTCGCCGGCTACTTCATCCTCATTCACGCCACCGGCAGCGCCCACCGCCTTCCCAAAGAGCTCGCCGTCGGCATCTTCTTCTCCGCCGCCGTCTTCATCCCCACCGTCGCCCGCGCCCCGCACTGCGACCGAGCCTGCTCCCCGCCGCCATCCTCTTCGCTCTGCTCTGCAGCCTCAACTGCCTCTTCATCTACTGCTGGGAACACCCGTCTTCGGACATCACCGTGTCCAACCCGCACCCCGCGACACGCCTCGCCCTGCAGCACCTCAGCGCCATCGCCGCACTCTCCATTGCCGCCAGTCTGCTTCTTGCCATCGTCAGTGATACCGGCTTCCTGTCGCATTCCCCTCTCCAGCGGCTCCCGTGGACTCCGGCCGCCTGCGCCATCTCCAGCACCCTGCTTCTCCTGCTCCACCTCCTCGCCACCGCATCGCCCCACTCAATCTGCGTGCTGCCGCGGATCTCGCCCTCCTCTCCCCCCTGCTCTTCCTCCCGCTGATCATTCGCCAGCCCGATGCAAGATCTCCCGGCGAGACCGCCCGATCCCCACAGCCTCTATTCCCAACTTCGATCGCATAGCCCGCCCCTATCGCTGCCTCGAATACCTCACCTTCGGCCCTGCTCTCCAGCGCTGCCGCCTCCACTTCCTCCCACAGCTCCTTCAAACCCGCCGAGCCCTGGCCTTCGGCGATGGCGACGGACGCTTCCTCGCCCGCCTCCTCGCGCACAATCCGCACCTCCACGCCGATGCCGTCGACCTCAGCCTCGCCATGCTCCACCTCTTGCGCGAGCGCTGCCAGCCGCCAGCCCTACTGCCACCACTCGCCTCAACACCCAGCCGCCGACGCCCGCCGCTTCGAGCCCACCGGCTCGTACGACCTCGTCGTCACCCACTTCTTCCTCGACTGCCTGACCCAACCCGAGCTCGATCAACTCACCATCCGGCTCGAACCGCACCTCGCTCCCGACGCCCTCTGGGTCCTCTCCGATTTCCGCATACCGGTTGCTGCGGGCCACTTCCCGCCCGCGCCCTCGTTCGTCTCCTCTATCTTCGCCTTCCGTGTCCTCACCGGCCTGCGCATCACGCAGCTCCCCGACCACGCCTCTGCTCTCCGGCAGCAGGCTTCCGCCGCGTTAGCCAGCACCTCTCCCTCTCCGGAATCCTCACCATCAGAGCTCTGGCAGCGACACCCCTCCGCGCATACACAACATCCAATTCCCATCACTTCAGCCGAGGAGTCTCATGACCACACCCTTTCCAACCCCACCGTCCCCCGTGCCCGATCTCCCCACCACACCCGGCACCGATCTCCCCACCCACCCCGGCACCGATCCCATCCCAAACCCCGAACCCCCCTCCCCCTCTCTCCCTGACCCCGACCCCGGTGTCTTCCACCATGACGTCACGTCCTCGAGCCACGGCCCAGTGGCTTACAAACAGCCAATAAGTCCACTCGTCTAGAATCGTCTGCACGTATGAATCTGTATATTCTTCGCCACGCCAGCGCCGGCATCCGCCGCGCCAATCCGCTGCTGGACGTCAAACGCCCGCTCGACAAAGACGGCAAGCGCCACTGTCTCCAGCTCGCCCACGTCCTCAACGCCTGAAGATCCAGTTCGACCTCATCGTCTCGAGCCCCCTCAAGCGCAGCCTGCAGACCGCCTCGCTCGTCGGCACCGAGACCGGCTACGAGTCGCCCGATCCTGCTCTCCACCGCGCTCGCCCCCGCCGCCACCCTCCCCGACTTCCAGCAGCTCCTCGCACGAGTCGCCGCGAGCCACGAAAACGTCCTCGTCGTCGGCCACAACCCCAACCTCACCAGCTTCCTCGGCTCGCTCCTCGTTCCGTCCTCCACCCGCGCCCCGCGCCAGGTCCGCCTGCGCAAAGGCTCGCTCGCCCGCGTCAACCTCGACCGCGGCCCCGCCACGCTGCAGTGGCTGCTCGACCCGCGCATCGTCCGCGCGCTCTACGCCACCTCGACACAAGAGTCCCGCCGAAAGACCTCGCGGAAGTAAGCCGCCTCCTTCTGCAGCGACCACGCCTCCAGCTCCGCTCCGCCGCGCCCCGGCACCAGCTCCAGCACCACCCGCTTCGGATACACATGCATCCGCATCCGCACCACCGCGCTCGCGCGGTCCTGGTTCAGCGCCACCGCCAGCCGCAGCAGCACCACCGCACGCCGTCACATGCGCATGCTCCTCCACCGGAATCACCCGCATCGGCCGGTCCATCGGATCCGGCCGCTCTTGCCCAGATACCGCGCAATCGCGCTCACAATCGCCCGCTGCTCCGGCGAAAATCCAAAGATCTCCGAGTTCGCAATGATGTACTGCGTATGCCGGTGATGCCCCTGGTGGTTCATGAACTTGCCGACGTCCTGCATCATCGCCGCCGCCTGCAGCCACAGCTTGTACTCCGCCGGCAGCTCATGCACCCGCGCCAGCGCGTCGAACAGCTGCACCACATGCTGCCCGCACCGGCTCCGCCTTCTTCTGGTCCACGCCGTACCGCCGGCACACCTCCAGCACGCCCGCCCAGCGCTCGCTCTCAATCTTCTTGTGCACCGACGCCCGCAGGTCCACCTCCGCCAGCATCTGCGCCAGCATCCCGTCCCGCAGCCCCAGCGGCGAGTAGCGAAACCCCTTCAGCCCCAACCGCTCCAGCAGGCTCGCATACACCAGCGCGCCGCCGACGATAATCTCCGACCGCTTCGGCCCGATCCCCGGCACCGCCGCGCGCTGCGCGTTGTTCATCTTCACCAGCCTGTCCGCCAGCCGTCCGCACCTCCGCCGTCGTCGCCTCATCCGGCTTCAGCCGCACAAACTTCTTTCCCGGCCTTAGCCGGTCTTCCGCACCGGCAGCTTCTTGCGCCAGCGCCACGCTCGCCTCCGCCAGCGCCGCCGCCGTTCCCGACGTCGCAATCACCAGGCTCACCCGCGGCGTCGCCCAGCTTCTTCTCCGCCCGCTTCAGCTCGCGGTCGATGAACTGCTTCAGCCGCGCAATGTCCTCCTTCGCCGGCGGATCGCTCGCAGAAACTCCTGCTGCAGCCGCACCGCGCCCAGCGGCAGGCTCACCATCTCCTTGATCCGCCCGCCATCCGACAGCGTCACCTCGCAGCTTCCGCCGCCCAGGTCGATCAGCAGCACCCGCCCTTCGCGCCCGGCTCATGCGTCACCACGCCCAGGTGGATCAGCCGCCCCTCTTCCAGCCCCGAGATCACCTCCACCTTCCATCCCGTCGCCGACTTCACCCACGCCGTAAACGCCGCCGCATTCCGCGCATCGCGCATCGCGCTCGTCGCCACCACCCGCACCTTGTCCACCACATGCAGCTGCACCGCCTTCTGGAACCGCTTCAGCGCGCGAATCGTGTTCGCCATCGCCTCCGGCGAGATCATCCCCGTCTGAAACACGCTCTCGCCCAGCCGCACCACCTCGCGGTCCTCATGCAGCGTCTTCAGCCGGTGCGCCTGCACCGTCGCAATCTTCAGCCGGCACGAGTTCGACCCAAGATCAATCGCGGCAAACGTCGGCATCGCTCTCACCTCTCTCAGTCACAAATATCACCCGACACAAGCAAGATACATCGGCACCTCTTGCGTCCAACGCCACTCCACCGCAGCGTCAGATCTGCCATCGGCAGAACCCTGCAAGCGCAATTTATCCTGAACAGCAACGAGCTCACATGCCCAACCTGACCCTTCAAGACGCCAGCTCGCAAGCCGCTGCGCCGAGCCACGCCACGACGCTCTCCACCCAGATCGGTCCCCGCCGCTCCACCGCCGTCGCCATCCTCTCTCGGCCTCTGGCTGGTCATCTTCTTCGCCTCGCTCTTCGCCCCGCCCCTGCTCGACGACGCCGACGCCACCCACGCCAACGCCGCCCGCCAGATGGCTCTCTCCGGCGACTGGGTCACCCTGCGCGTCAACAGCGTCCGCTATCTCGAAAAAGCTCCGCTGCCCTACTGGATCGTCGCCGTCTGCTTCCGCATCTTCGGCTTCAACACCTTCGCCGCCCATCTCCCGCAGGCCATCGCCGTCCTCCTGCTCGCGCTGCTCGGCTACCGCTGGGCCGCCGAAGCCTTCGAGCGCCAGACCGCCCTCTACACCGGCCTCGCCATCCTCACCTCCGCCGGCGTCTTCCTCTTCACCCGCATCTTCATCCCGGACGTCCTGCTCTCCCTCCTGCTCTGCACCGCCCTCTACTTCTTCCTCGACGCTTCCTCGACGAAGCTCGTCATCCTGACCGAAGGCGCAGCCGCAGTCGACGACCTGCGCTTCGCCCATCGCGCTCTCCGCTTCCTACCCCTACGCCCTCTGGACCGCCCTCGCCCTCGCCGTCCTCACCAAGGGCCTCGTCGCCCTCGTCTTCTTCTTCGGGCCACCCTCGTCTACCTCGCTCCTCACCGGCGACTGGAAACCTGGCGCCGCCTCAAACCCTTCACCGGCATGCTCCTCTTCCTCGCCATCGCCGCCCCCTGGCACATCCTCGCCGGCCTGCGCAACACCGGCGGCATGAACGGCCACGGCTTCTTCTGGTTCTACTTCGTCAACGAGCACTTCCTCCGCTTCCTCGGCCGGCGCATCCCCATGGACTACAACAAGCTCCCCGGCTACCTCTACTGGAGCCTCCACCTCGTCTGGCTCTTTCCCTGGAGCCTCTTCCTTCCGCTGGCCGTCCTCCTCGGCATTCGTCGCGCTCGCACCTCGCGCCACCAGGGCGATCCGCTCGTCGGCCCTCCGCGGCCAAGCCTCCTCTTCCGCTTCCGCCATCTCGACACCCGGCGAGGTCGCACCACCCTTCTCCTCACCCTCTTCTCCGCCCTCGTCCTCGTCTTCTTCTCCCTCTCCACCAACCAGGAGTACTACACCTTCCCCGCCTACCTCCCGCTCCTGCTCCTCCTCGCCGCCGCCCTCGCCCGCGCCGAGCAGACCTTTGCCAGCGACCCCGCCGCCGCGCCGCTGGGTCACCTTCGCCCACGCCGCCTTCACCCTCCTCGGCGTCGCCGCCGCCCTCACGCTCGCCTACGGCCTCTGGACCTCGCGCCACCTCGCCCTTTGTCCCCGACATCGGCGACCTCCTCGCCCATCGCGGCGTCGGCAACTACACCCTCTCCATGTCGCACTTCTTCGACCTCACCGGCCCCTCCTTCGCCGCCCTGCGCCTGCCCGCCGCCCTCGCCGCCTTCGCCTTCGCCTTCGGCCCGGCCATCGCCTGGCTGCTCCGCCAGCAGCGCCGCCACTTCGCCGCCACCGTCTCCATCGCCCTCACCTCCGCCATCTTCCTCATCGCCGCCCACATCGCCCTCGTCCGCTTCGCCCCCATGCTCTCCTCGCAGGACCTGGCCGACACGATCCAGCAGCTCGAGACGACCGGCCACATCTCCCGCGACAACACGCGTCCTCCTCTTCGGCGACCAGGCCTACGGCTCCTCCATCCCCTTCTATCTCGGCGAGACCGTCGGCCTCGTCGATGGCCGCTCCTCCTCCATGCTCTTCGGCTCCACCTTCCCCGACGCCCCGCACCTCTTCCTCACCACGCCGACCTCCTCGCCGAATGGGGCAAAGGCGCCCGCAAGATCCTCTTCGTCCCGCTCGAAAAGCGCGACGACGTCGACCGCCTCCTGCCGGCACCCGCACCATTCTCCTCCAGAGACCTCCGGCAAGGCCCTCCTCACCGACCGCCCCCTCGACCGCGAGCCAATCCGCGATGCCGATGCACCACAGCTCTTTTGCCGATCCCCATCATCAGTAACTCCTCTCGACACGCGCCTACTTGACCCGGCTCCGGCACGGGACTAGCCTCACGCAAACTTCATATCAAAGCCCGGCTCGCATGAACGACGCAACACTCGAACTCGCAACTCCGCAACGGCTCCCGCCATCAGGCACATCCCCGAACCGCAGCCGCCGCTGGAATCCCCGTCTCCGTCGCCCTCATCGTCCTCGCCTGGCTCATCCTCCACATCGGCGGCCTCTTCACCCCCGGCCTGCTCGACGACGTCGACTCCGTCTACATCGAGATCGCCCGCGAGATGCTGCACCGCCACGACTTCGTCACCCCCTACATCGACGGCATCCGCTTCTTCGACAAGCCGCCGCTGATGTACTGGCTCGCCGCCGGCTCCATGCACCTCTTCGGCGTGCACGACTGGGCCGCCCGCCTCCCGCTCGCGCTCCTCACCCTCGCCCTTCTCCTCGCCACCTACGCTCTCGGCCTCCGCCTCTTCGCGGAGATCTCCCCCGCCACCCACCCCGACCGCGGCGCCCTCTACTCCGCCCTCGCCCTCGCCACCTGCATCGGCCCCTACCTCTACACCCGCTTCTTCATCCCCGACATCCTGCTCGCCTCTGGATGACCCTCGCCGTCCACCTCTTCCTCATCGCCCTCGACCGCGTCCTCGCACAGGCCCAAACTCGGGTGCCCCACCCTCTCGCAGTTCCATCGCGAAAGGATGGCGTCCAAAGCGCCACAAAAGTTCCAGCTGGCCCCCCCCTCCTCCCCTGCCTCGCCTTCGCCGCCGTCATCGCCCTCAACGTCCTCACCAAAGGCCTCATCGGCCTCGTCTTCCCCCTCGCCTTCGTCCTCCTCTACCTCGCCCTCACCCGCCAGCTCCGCCTGCCTTCGCAAGCTCCACCTCGTCGCCGCACCGCAGTCTTCCTCGCCATCGCCGCGCCCTGGCACATCCTCGCCGCCCTCCGCAACCCCGCCATCCCGCTGCCCGCCGGCCTCGGCCTCCCCGCCCACGGCGGCTGGGCCTGGTTCTATCTCTACAACGAGCACATCGCCCGCTTCCTCTCCCGCCGCATCCCCCACGACTACGGCCAGGTTCCCATCCCGCTCTTCTGGCTCCTCGCCGCCATCTGGCTCTTCCCCTGGGTCGCCTTCCTGCCCGGCGCCATCCGCCAGCACCTTCGATCTCCGCTGACGCCTTCACGCCTCAAGTCTAGCGCCACAGTCCGTGCCAGCCTCCGCGCGCGAGCCTCCGCGGAAGACCGCCACTCTACCCATCGCTCTCTGCTCCTCTGGGCCGCCCTCGTCCTCGGCTTCTTCACCCTCTCCGCCCGCCAGGAGTACTACTCGCTTCCCGCCCTTCCCGCCCTCGCCCTCATGGCCGGCGGCCTGCTCGCCCGCGCCGACCGCAACCACACCACAGAAGATCCAAATCGCGCCCGTCAGCAGCGCACTCCGCTGGTCCCTCGTGTCTGCCTCGTCCCGCTCGGCATCTCGCCGCGCGCTCATCGCCGCCTTCTTCGCCATCACCGCGCCCCACCCAGCCCCCGGCAGCCGACATCGCCACCCTGCTCGCCCAGGCAATCCGCCGAGCTACAACCTCTCGCTCGGCCACCTCTTCGACCTCACCGGCGCCGCCATGGGCCTCTTCCGCGGTCCGCTCGCCTCCTTCGCCCTCAGCATGGTCGCCATCGGCCCGGCACGCTACCTCCTCCGCCGCACGCGGTCGCACCTTCGCCGCCAACCTCACCCTCGCCGCCGCCGGCGACAGCCCTGCTCCTCTGCATGCACGAGGGCCTCGTCCGCTTCTACCCCACCCTCGGCTCCAAGCCTCTCGCCGAAGCCATCGTCGCCGAGCAGCAGCTCCATCCGCAGCCCGGCGACCTCATCCTCATCGACGGCGAACTCACCTCCGGCTCGACCCTGCTCTTCTACACCCGGCAGCCAGTCCACCTCGTCGACGGCCGCATCAACGGCCCCTGGTACGGCAGCTTCTGGCCCGACGCCCCCGCCATCTTCGAGACCGACGCCTCCCTCCGCCAGCTCTGGGCGAGCCCCCGCCGCATCTTCCTCCTCACCTACCGATCCCGAAACCCGCACCCGCGACCTCTCGCCCTGGGCCCCCGTCCATGCCCTCGCCACGCCGGCGGCAAATCCATCCTGACCAATCGCGACTAAGGCTCACATCGCGCCTCCCCACCATGTCTCACCTCTGCTTCACCGCCTGAAAACGCCCATCCTTCCCGAGTTCATACGCCCCGGCGCGATACTTCAGATTGCCCCCGGTATAGCTGCTCACCCACACGCACCCCTCCCAGCAGATCCCGCATCGGGTAGATCATCACGGGCACTGCAGCGCGCTCATCCCGCAACGCCCACAGCACCACCGCCGCCATCACCCAACGATCGGCACACGTCGCCAGCAGCCAAAGGCCTCCCTCGGCGAAATGTCCGCTCAGCAGTCCCCATAGCAGCCCGGCCAGCCCGAACGGCACCGCAAACGTCAGCCCCGTACCCAGGTGCCCCGCCGGCCGCGACCTTCGCGTACTCTTCATCCACCGCAGCTGATCGCGAAACGACGCCGCAAACCCCTGCGGCAGCACCATCAGCCGTACCACATGGCTCGACATCCGCACGCCCAGCCCCTTCTCGGCCAAGCGGTTCCCCAACACAAAATCCTCTGCAAACCACTGCCCCAGCTCCTCGTATCCACCGGCCTGCGCAAACGCCTCACGCCGCAGGATCATCGTGACTCCCAGCGCAAACTTCGTTCCCTCCAACATGTCGGCCACCAGTATGCCGCCCGGCATCTCCACGCTCTTGCCCACCGCATCCAGCTGCGCCGCGAACCCACCGGATCGTCCGTCCCACATACAGGCACGACGCCAGCGCCACCGTCCCATCCTCCAGCACCTGCACGCATTGACGCAGGTAATCGCGATCCACCCGCGCATCCGCGTCGCTCGTCACCAGCACCTCGTTCTCCGCCGCCTCGGCCAGCGTCGCCAGCGACCACATCTTTGCATTCGGGAACTGCGGCTCCCCACAAGTCACAAATCGCGTGCGAACACCCGGAAACTCTGCCGCCACCCGACGCGCCAGCTGCAAGCCCGGCGTCCGTCGTCATGCCGCGCGCAGAACAGCACCTCATACTCCGGATAATCCAACTGGAAGAAGCGCCGCAGATTCTCTTCCAGGTCCGGCTCAGTCCCATGCAGTGGCTTCAACACGCTCACCGGCGGCAGAAAGTCGTGCGGTGCAGCATCCTCGCGTCGCTTGCGCACCCCAAACCGAACCGCTCCCACCATCACCATCAGCGAATAAATCGTCGACGTGACCGTTCCCACCGCCGCCACCCAGAACAAAACGCGTACCGCCACGCTCATGGGGAGATCCTACTTCTTCTTGCCCACCGGCCTCTCCGGAGACACAATCACCGGCCGCCGCAGCGGCACCAGCCCCGGCTGCGTGCGTCTGCGCCTGCTGCATCCGCGACAGCATCTCCGTCCGTACG
This sequence comes from uncultured Acidobacteriaceae bacterium, assembly GCA_963778445.1. GTDB lineage: Bacteria > Acidobacteriota > Terriglobia > Terriglobales > Acidobacteriaceae > Edaphobacter. The sequence continues at coordinate 742,775 of CAVZUG010000003.1, forward strand.
TAATCCACAAACCCCTGCATCTGCCGGTTCATCTCTTCCATCCGCTCCCGCATCTGCAGCACAATCGCAATCCCCGCGATATTCACCCCCAGATCCCGCGCCAGGTTCAGAATGAACTCCAGCCGCTCCAGGTCCTCATCCGTATATAGCCGCGTATTGCCTTCGCTCCGCGAAGGCCGCAGCAGACCCTCGCGCTCATACAGCCGCAGCGTCTGCGGATGGATCTCGTACATCTCCGCCACCGCCGAGATCATGTACGCTCCCTTTGATTTCCGCTTCGTCGCCATCCCCTGCTCCGTTTCATCCGATGCACAAAAGTCTAGCCGCTTCCGATAACAACCCGCCAGCAAATCTCGCGCCCGTGCCGCCCAGCATCTCAAGCATCAGCCATGAAGAAATCCACAAATACCATCTACACCGCCCAGATTCTCACCAGCATCGCTGCGCGCAGCCGCCGCATGGCTTCTGGTTCCGCGCAAGCCTGCCAACCGCGAGCGGCTGGTCGTCGTCGATCACCGGCGGCTCGCGCGGCCTCGGTCTCGCCCTCGCCCATCGCTTCGGCCGAGCCGGTGATCAGCTCGTTCTCGCCGCCCGCAATCAGCCGAACTCGAGAAAGCTCGCCAGACTGCTTCTCGACCAGGGCTCCGTGCAATCCCCCGCCGACATCCTCCTCGTCCCCGCCGACCTCACCGATCCCGCTCAGGCCGCGAGTCTCATCGATCAGGCGTACGCCCATTTCGGCCGCATCGACATCCTCATCAACAACGCCGGCATCATCGAAGTCGGCCCCATCGAAAACCAGCCGCTCGCAGCCTTCGAGCGCGCCATGGACACCAACTTCTTCGCCGCTCTCCACACCATCTTGCCCGCCCTGCCCCGCTTCCTCTCGCAAGAAAAGCGCAACGGCCGCCGCGCCTCCATCGTCAACATCTCCTCCATCGGCGGCAAGGTTCCCGTCCCGCACCTGCTCCCCTACGTCGCCAGCAAGTTCGCTCTCACCGGCTTCTCCGAAGGCCTCCACGCCGAACTCCGCCTCAAAGGCGTCCGCGTCACCACCGTTTGCCCCGGCCTCATGCGCACCGGCTCCGACGTCCAGGCCGAGTTCACCGGCCAGGCCGAAAAGGAGTACAGCTGGTTCGCCCTCGGAGCCAAAACCCCCGGCCTCGCCGCCAGCACCATCACGCCGCCAACCGAATCTACAACGCCACCCGCGCCGGCTGCGCCGAGATCACCATCACCCCGCAGGCCTGGCTCGCCGCCCGCATCGCACGGCCTCGCCCCCGCCGCCCCCAGTTCGTAGCCGCCTTCGCCAACCAATACATCCTGCCCATCGCCGTCCACCGGCCCCACCCCGCTCACCCGCGGCGCCGACCTCACACAAAGCCCTCAACCCACACACCTCGAACAGACCCACAACCAGGCATGACCCGAACTCTTCGCTGCAAGCTCATCCTTCGTCCAACTGAGTCGCCAAGATAGGTACTGCACCTAACGCACATCGTCCCTCAAACCTCCGCAAACAACCCCTCCCGCGGATCCTCCGGATTCAGCTTCGCCAGCTCCCGCAGAATCTCCTTCGATCGCTCATCCTGCACCTTCGGCACCACCACCTTCACCTCCACAATCTGGTCCCCGCGCACGCCCTCGCGCGCCGCGCTCGGCACGCCCTTCTCCCGCAGCCGCAGCTTCTGCCCCGTCTGCGTCCCCGGCGGAATCTTCAGCTGCGTCCGTCCGCCGCCCTCATGCGTGTCGATCGTCGGCACATCGATCTTCGCCCCCAGCGCCGCCTCCGTCATCGTAACCGGAACAGTGACATAAATATCGTCGCCCGTTCGCGTAAACACCGGATGCGTCCCGCCCTTGATGATCAGGTACAGATCCCCCGCCGCGCCGCCATCCGTTCCCGCATTGCCCTTGCCCGCCAGCCGGATCCTCTGCCCATCCCGCGTCCCCGGCTTGATCCGGAACTCCAGCGGCTCCTTTCGCGTCACCACGCCCTCGCCATCGCACGTCGGGCACGCGTTCTGCACCTTCCCGTGCCGCCGCACCGCGGGCACTGGATATTGAACTTCATCCGTCCGCCCATCTGCGTCACCTGCCCCGTCCCATGGCACTCCGGGCACTCCACCACTGCCGCCCGTGCGTCGCCCCGGCCCTTGCACGTCTTGCACATCTCCTGCCGCTGAATCTCCAGCCGCGTCACGCCGCCGCGCATCAGCCGTCCAGAAGTCCACGCTCACCTGGTACTCCAGATCCGTCCCCGGCTGCGGCCCCTTCTGCGCGCCTTCTGCCCGCCGCTGAACATCCCGCTGAAGATGTCCCGAAACTCCGCCGAATCCGCCGCCAGCCTGCTCCTGCTGCGCCGCCCGCCCGCCGCCTCCCTGAAATCCGGAAAAATCAAACCCGCCAAAATCAAACGGCACCTCCTGCGCACCACCCGCGCCCGCGCGCGTGCGCCGCCACCGCCGCCCGGAAACCGCCGCCGCCATATCCACCCCGCGCCGCAGCCTCCGCCGCCGCCGGGTCGATGTTGTCCGAGTAAAAGCCGAACTGGTCGTAGATCTTCCGCTTCTTCTCGTCGCTCAGAACATCATTCGCCTCGGAGATCTCCTTGAACTTCTCCTCGGCCTTCTTGTCGCCCGGATTCACATCCGGGTGATACTTGCGCGCAGCCTTCCGGAACGCCTTGCGGATCTCATCCGCCGTCGCCGTCTTCTTCACGCCCAGCGTGCCGTAATAATCCTTCTGTTGTGTCGTCGCCATATGTCTTCCCTCTACGCTACGTGTCGTCTCACTTCTTTCCTGATCTTGGGAAGAAGTTCCCTCTTTGCGACCGCGACCTCGTAGGCCTTCTGCATATTGATCCAGAACTCGGGAGTTGTTCCAAAAAACAGACTCAATCGAAAAGCAGTATCAGTCGAAATTCCCCGGCGCTCATTCGTAATCTCAACGATCCGTGTCGCCGGCACTCGCAAAGCTATCGCTAACGCATTCGCCGACATCTCCAAAGGCGCAAGATAATCCTCGCGCAAAAACTCGCCCGGATGAATAGCGACCAACTGGTCCTCTTGCTCTCTCTTCCGCATAAATCCCTCAGTGATAGTCCGTGATTTCCACGTGTATCGCTCCATTCGGCGTCCACATGAAACACACACGGAACTGGTCGTTGATCCTGATACTGTGCTGCCCTTTCCTGTTTCCCTTCAAAGCCTCCAGACCATTTCCCGGAGGATCCCGCAAGTCCTCCAGAACAGTCGCAAATTCCAGCTGTCCGAGTCTCCGAGCTGCCACGCGTGCAAGGCTGCCGAACCGCCTGCTCCTTCCCGTGAGAAAGATCGCGCGCGTCTCATCATCCTTGAAGCTGACGATCACACGATTAGCGTAACACGTTCGACGTGCTACGTCTTTCAGCAAGCGCCCATCACTCCGCCTGGCACACCGGGCACCAGTACAGCTTCCGTCCCGCCATATCCTCCTTCATTACCCTGTCCCGCAAACCCAGCACGGCTTCGCCCCTCCGCCGATACACATAGTGCACCTCTTCCTTCAGCGTGGCCTCGTCCTTCGTATGTGGCCGGTCGCTTCGGCCAGCGTCGTCACAATCCGCCGATCCACCATGCCCGCCCGCATCAACGGCCCGGCTTCCTTCCAGATCGACTGCAGCGTCGCCGCCGGCAACCTCACACCCGGGCCGGAACGGGCTCAGCCGCGCCCGGAACAGCAGCTCCGCCCGATAAATATTGCCGATCCCCGCCATCACGTCCTGCTCCATCAGCAGAACTCCAATCGGCTTCTTCGCCTTACGCAATCTTCCGAAACGCCTCCTCCGGCTTGTCTCCATTCAGCGGGTCCGGCCCCAGCCGCTTCAGCAGCGTCTCCCACTTCTCCTGCGTGTACACACTGCAATCCGTCGGCCCGCGCAGCTCCAGCCAATCCACCTGTCGCCGGCTCAAGATTCATCTCCCGTCATCCTCGTGTAGTGGCGCGGAACCGATGCAACCGCCCCTTCTACACGGCTTCGCTCCGATCCGCCACATCCGCAGCCGCAGCATCCCACGCACCTCCGGAAAGCGGCATCTGCCCCTCCGTCCAGTCGCCAAACCGCCCTAGGTGCACATGGAGAATGTGGTCTTTTCCGAAGTCATACCCCAGATGCTTCCCGACCGCCAACACCCGTTCCAGCTTGCGCCCGTCCAGCACCGCCGCATCCTTGAAGCGTCCATGCGGACCCTCCACATGCAGCCTCTTTCCCACAAACGCCGCCGCATGCCGCTCCGCCCAGCGATGGATCTCATTGCCCTCAGGCATCCACCCTCGCCTTCTCGGCCGCGCTCGCGTCGAGATCCTCGATCAACGCAAGCTGCCGCGCCTCATCTCGCCTGCGCGTTCGCCGCGGCCGCCCTCCGCTGCTCAACTCATACCGGTAGTGCTCGAGAATCCGATCAGGAGTCCACAGCGCCCAGTGGTTCGCCTTCCGCTTGTGCATCCGCTTCAACTGGATCTCGTCCATCTGCCGCATCAGCTTGCGCAGGTCCGTGTAGTGATCCGAGAACGGACTCTCCTCGCCTTCAATCAGCCCCTGCATGTCCACATACACCGGCTGCGCCCACTCGTAAAACGTATGCCACACGTCATACACATCCAGGTGGCCCTTCTTCACCAGCAGCGAGAGATGCTCGTAGAAATCCAGCACCTCAAACGCACTCACCGGCGGCTCGTCGAGCTCCCATGCCTTCAGGCCACTGTCATCGAGCCTCGCCTCAGCCAGCCGACGCCTTGCCGCTACAAAACCCTCTGACAGAAAAAATCTCAGCTGCTTCTCAAGATTCGCTACCGCCCTATACTCCCGCTCGTGCCGCAGCTGCAACGCCGCATACGCGATGGCGCCGGCGCTGGTCAGCACCAGCACCACCGTCGCAATCGATTGCACCTCCACCCAGTCGATGGTCATCGAACTGCCTTAGTTCCAGACCTGCCGCGCCTCAATCGCTTCAATCGAAAACATCTGGTCCGGCTCCATCTGCTGCATCTTCCGCATAAACTGCTCCGCCTCCGCCTTCGTGTCGAACATCATCCGGTTATACAAGCTGTCCCGCCCGAACCTGGTCGCATCTCCACATCGTCTCCGTCATCGCTCTACCTCCACGCACTCGATTGAATTCCAGATCTGCCAACGAAACATCTGCGTACAGCTCGTCCTTGTTTCCTCTCATTCTCTTCAACACCCTTTCCGCTGTCAAGTCGCTGTTTCCCAGGCTCTCATTCGATCGCTGGCGCACCCCGGACAACCGAACGCCATGCGATAAAGCAAGAGGGGCACCCCATACGGAACGCCCCTCTCTTACTCTTTACGTCTGTGCGACCTCTACCGTTCGCTGTTCGCTGGACTTACTTCTTGTCCACGTCCACATACTCGGCGTCGATCACACCTTCGTCCTTCTTCGGCTCTTCGGTCGTTCCCTCGCAGCCGTCGCGCCATCCGTCGGAGCGCTTGCAGCAGCAGCCTTGTACATCGCCTCGGCCAGCTTGTGGCTCGCCGTCGTCAGACGCTCCTTCGCCGCGTTCAGCTCCGTCGCACTCGGCGTTCCGGCCAGCGTCGACTTCGCCTCCGCCAGCGCTGTCTCGACCTCAGTCTTGTCGCCCTCCGGCAACCTTGTCGCCGCGCTCCTTCAGCATCTTCTCGACGTTGTAGACCATCGAGTCGAGCCCGTTGCGCGCCTCAACCGCATCGCGCTGCTCCTTGTCCTCGGCCGCATGAGCCTCGGCGTCCTTCGCCATGCGCTCGACCTCTTCCTTGCTCAGGCCCGACGAGCTCGTGATCGTAATCTTCTGATCCTTGCCCGTCGCGTTGTCCTTCGCCGTCACATTCAGAATGCCGTTCGCATCGATGTCAAACGTCACCTCGATCTGCGGCACGCCACGCGGAGCCGGCGGAATCCCGCTGAGCTTGAACTTGCCCAGCGTCCGGTTCTGCGCCGCCATCGGCCGCTCGCCCTGCAGCACATGCACCTCAACCTCGGTCTGCGAGTCCGCCGCCGTCGAAAACGTCTCCGTCTTCTTCGTCGGAATCGTCGTGTTGCGCGCGATCATGCCGGTCGCCACGCCGCCCATCGTCTCAATCGACAAGCGTCAGCGGAGTCACGTCGAGCAGCAGCAGGTCCTTCACCTCGCCCGCCAGAACGCCCGCCTGAACCGCCGCGCCGATCGCCACAACCTCATCCGGGTTCACACCCTTATGCGGCTCCTTGCCGAACAGCTCCTTCACCAGCTGCTGGATCTTCGGCATACGCGTCTGTCCGCCGACCAGCACCACCTCGTCGATCTTCGACGCGTCCACGCCGGCATCCTTCATCGCCTGCTTGCACGGTCCAATCGACTTCTGCAGCAGATCGTCCACCAGCGACTCCAGCTTCGCGCGCGTCAGCTTGCGCACCAGGTGCTTCGGCCCGCTCGCGTCCGCCGTAATGAACGGCAGATTGATCTCCGTCTCCTGCGCCGTCGAAAGCTCGATCTTCGCGCGTCTCCGCCGCATCCTTCAGCCGCTGCAGCGCCATCTCGTTGCCCTTCGCCGTCAGGTCCAGACCCGGTCTCCGACTTGAACTCCGAGATCAGCCAGTCCACAATCCGCTGGTCGAGATTGTCGCCGCCAAGGTGCGTATCGCCATTGGTCGACTTCACCTCGATCACGCCTTCGCCAACCTCAAGAATCGAGATATCGAACGTACCGCCGCCAAAGTCATACACCGCGATCGTCTCGTCCTTCTTCTTGTCGAGCCCATACGCCAGCGCCGCCGCCGTCGGCTCGTTCACAATGCGCTTCACATCCAGGCCGGCAATCTTGCCCGCGTCCTTGGTCGCCTGCCGCTGCGCATCGTTGAAGTACGCCGGAACCGTGATCACAGCCTCGGTCACCGATGTGCCCAGATAATCCTCCGCCGCCTTCTTCAGCTTCTGCAGAATCATCGCCGAGATCTCAGGCGCCGTGTACTCCTTGCCCTGCGCCAATACCGCCACGTTGTCGCCCTTGGCCACAACCTTGTACGGCACCATCTTCATCTCGTCGCCGACCTCGTTCATCCGACGGCCCATAAACCGCTTGATCGAATAGACCGTGTTCTCTGGATTCGTGATCGCCTGCCGCTTCGCCACCTGGCCCACCAGCCGCTCGCCGCTCTTCGTAAACGCCACAATCGAAGGCGTCGTCCGCCCGCCCTCTTCGTTCGGGATCACCTTCGGCTCGCCGCCTTCCATCACCGCCACGCAGCTGTTCGTCGTCCCCAGATCAATACCAATAATCTTCGCCATACCCCATCCTCCAAATCCTGGCAGCCGATCTCTTCGGCTGTGCCAACCCTGCTCGCGACTGACCCAGTGTCACATGTGAGTCACTTACTGTCAATCAATCTGATGCGCTTTCCATATGCCAGGATGCAGTCAATACATCAAATTCCTCCAACAAACCCATCGTCAACTAACAACACCGCCGTCCCGCTCTAAACACCATCACCGTCACTCTGAGCGTAGCCAACGAAGCCCTCTGTCTGCGTTTGTATTGCAATTGCATTTCCTCTCGTCTTTGCTCTTGCTCTCGTCTTTGCTCTTGCCCTCGTCTTTGCTCTTGCCTCTCGTCTTTGCTCTTGCCTTTGCCTTTGCTCTTGCCTTTGCCTGTTCTTTTGCTTGTCATTCAGGAGCGCAGCGGAGGAATCTGCTGTTGCACTCTCCATCACCCCGCTCCCCTAAACGTGCCATTCCTCCACTCCCCACCGCACCTCTACCCTTCCCGCAGAGTCCTGAACTCCGGAAAGTGGTAACACTGATGTCCTCTCCCACCCCTGCCCGTACCGTCGCCCCCCGTCCACCCCGAACAACCCGCCCCTCCCGCACCGGCCGCAAACTCCTCGCCGTCACCTCCCTCGGCCTCGCGGGCCTGCTCGCCGGACTCCTCTCCGGCTGCGCCTCGGGAGCCCTCCCTTCCACCTCCCCAGCCGCAAACTCCTACACCGGAGTCACGGGCAACTGGCAGTTCAGCTCGTCCGCCACCGCCGCCGCCCGGCTCTCCTCGCTCGGCGGCAACCTCACCGTCGCCGCCGACGGAACCACCGTCACCGGCATCCTCCACCCGCTCTCCACCTCCAACCAATGCGTCGCGAGCTCCACCGCCATCCCCGTCACCGGCTCCGTAGAGACCGGGAGCCGCCTCACGCTATCGGGCCCCCTCTCCAGCGGAACCCTCACCCTCTCCGGAACCCTCTCCGCCGACCGCAAGAGTCTCACCACGCCCACCTACACCGTCACCGGCGGTGCCTGCGCCTTCCCGGCCGCCCAGACCATAACGCGCACGCGACACCCCGCTCCCCCGTCACCGCCCAGCAGTACCAGCCCGTCAGCGGCACCTACTCCGGAACCCTTACCACCGCAGACGGCGAGAGCTTCTCGCTCACCACCACCCTCACCGAGACCTCCCAGCCCGACGCCGACGGCATCTACCACGTCGCCGGAACCGCCACCTCCCCCGGCAACGCCTGCGTCCCCGCCTCGCTCCCAGCCACCGCCTCCACCATCGACGGCGGCAGCATCTCCACCACCTGGACCGACGCAACCACCGGAGCCACCATCACCGGCACAGGCGCCACCTCACCCGACGGCGCGCACCATCACCATTACTCACTGGAACATCACCGGCGTCTGCGGCTCCGATACCGGCACCGGAACCCTCACGCGCCAGTAACGACATCGGCGGAACTCCGTCCAACAAGCCTCCGCAAGGGCGTGCCTCTCCATGGCGCGCCCTCTTTTTCCCTCACAGCTGTCCCTCACCGCTGTCCACCTCTCTGACGCTATCTCTCAACCGCTATCATTCTGAGTCCAGCGAAAAACCCTGTATTTGCCTTAGCATCTGTTGTTGCCTGTTCTTTTGCTTGTCATTCAGGAGCGCAGCGGAGGAATCTGCTGTTGCCGACGCCTATTCTCTCAACTCACCCATGGAGCGAATCCCGAGTTCCCGCATCTAACCTCCAATTCACGAAATCGCCTCTCCATCTCTCTGAAGGAACCTGCCTGCCAGAATGGCTGCCGCCTCCGCTACCGCGCCGCCCGACCAGACCGCAGAGGTCACCAGGGGCGTCAATCCGTGGCTCATCGCCGCGTCCGTCATGCTCGCGACCTTCATGGAGGTGCTCGACACCGCCATCGCTTCGGTCGCGCTGCCCTACATCGCCGGCTCCCTCTCTGCCTCCACCGACGAGGCCACCTGGGTCCTCACCTCCTATCTCGTCGCCAACGCCATCGTCCTCCCGGCCAGCAACTGGTGCTCGCTCAAGTTCGGCCGCAAGCGCTTCCTGATGTCCTGCGTCGCCATCTTCACCGTGGCCAGCTTCGCCTGCGGAGCCGCACCAACCCTCGGCTTCATGCTCCTCGCCCGCGTCGTCCAGGGCGCCGGCGGAGGCGCTCTCCAGCCCCTCTCCCAGGCCATCCTCCTCGAATCCTTCCCTCCCGCCAAACGCGGCGCCGCCATGGCCGTCTTCGCCTTCGGAGTCGTCGTCGCTCCCGTCCTCGGCCCCACCCTCGGCGGCTGGCTCACCGATACCTACTCCTGGCGCTACGCCTTCTACATCAACATCCCTATCGGCATCCTGGCGCTCTTCATGATCAACAGGTTCATCAATGATCCGCCTTACATCAAAAACGCCAAGGTACCCGCCTTCGACAGCATCGGCCTCGGCACCCTCATCGTCTGGACCGGCGCCCTGCAAATCGTCCTCGACAAAGGCCAGGAAGACGACTGGTTTGGAGCCGTCTGGATCCGCTGGGCCGTCTTCTTCCTCGTCGTCTCCTTCGTCTGGTTCTGCGTTCACTCCTGGCGCAAGATCAACCCGCTCGTCGACCTGAAAGTCTTCAAGGATCGCAACTTCCTCGTCGGCTCCACCCTGATCTTCTTCTTCGGCGTCGGCATCTACTCCACCGTCACCGTCCTTCCGCTCTTCTACCAGGAGCTCCTCGGCTACACCGCCTTCACCGCCGGCATAGTCGTCGCTCCTCGCGGCCTCGGAGCCATCTGCGGCATGCCCGTCATCGGCTTCCTCTCCAATAAAGTCGACCCCCGCTACCTGCTCACCTTCGGCTTCTGCGTCTTCGGTCTCACCACCCTCTACTTCGGCAACATCACCCTGCAGGTCTCTCCCACTACCCTCCTTTTGCCCATTCTCATCACCGGCTTCGCTCTCTCCTTCGTCTTCGTACCCATCAGCACTGCCTCTTACGGCACCCTCAAGAACGAGCAGATCGGCAACGCCTCCGGTGTCTTCAACCTCATGCGCAACGTCGGCGGGTCCATCGGTATCTCCGTCGCCCAGACCCTCATCACCCGCCGCACCGCCGTGCACCAGAACGAGATCATCAACTCCGTTCCCATGACCGGACAGGTCTTCCAGAATCAGATCAAAGCGCTTCAGGGCTTCTTCAGCGGTGCTGGAAGCGGCCCGTTCGGCAAAGCCAACTCCCTCGCGCCCGCCCAGGCGCGCCTCTACCAGGAACTCGGCCGCCAGGCCGCCAACTGGGCCTTTGTCGACGTCTTCCGCTGGCTCTCCCTCCTCTGCTTCTTCTGCGTTGGAATCGTCTGGGCCTTCAAAAAAGTGAAGCCCGGCAAAGCTCCCGCCGGCGCTCACTGACAAACCCCCGGACCGCCCTCCTGAGCGATCTCTCCCGCGTCATCCGTGCATTCCGCTCGCGCCTTCACCCGAGCATTCCCCAACCGTCATCCTGAGCGTTGGTCTTTGCGTCATTCCGAGCATTCCCCAACCGTCATCCTGAGCGTTCTTTTTTGCCGTCATCCTGAGCGAAGCGAAGGATCCCGATACTCTCAAATCCACGCAGACCGCTCGACCCTTTTGGCCATCACCCCTCCACACCTTGGACATCAACGTCAAGAAAGCCCGCCCCCCAACCAGCAAAAATCAAACGCCCACGGCAAACCTTCTGGCATAAGATGGTCCGCACTCTCCCCCATCTCTCCCGCAAGGAGCCACACATGCCAAACCCATTCGTTCACCTCGAACTCAACACCCCCGACCTGGCCAAAGCCAAAGAGTTCTACGGCACCCTCTTCGGCTGGCAATTTCAGGACATGGACATGGGCCCCGCCGGCATCTACAGCACCTTCAAGCCCGACACCGGTCCCGGCGGCGGCATGACCTCCATGCCCGGCGGCAACAACGGCTGGCTCGCCTACATCGGGGTCGACGAGATCCACGCCGCCACCGACAAGGCCCGTTCCCTCGGGGCCAACATCCTCTACGACTCTCACGAAATCCCCAACGTCGGCTGGATGTCCATCATGACCGACCCGACCGGCTGCGCCATAGCCTTCTTCCAGCCCAAAACGGACTAACCTCCCAAGGAGCGGGCCTGCTCACTTTGCCATTCCGAGCGAAGTCGAGGAACCCGCTTCTCTACCGAAAGGCCAATCCCGACACGACTTCGCCTTCTGCCTTCGCGAAGCGAAGACCCGTTCTCGGCCCGGCCCCCAAGCATGCTAAGTCACGGGCACTTCGGCCAAAAGTGGCGCAACACCCCACCCCAACCAGATAACATGAAGTCAGCTCAAGCACTCACATCCGAGAGATCCGTCACTGACCGGAGAACAGATGGGGACAAGCTCAGACCAGGTCCAGACATAAAGTCTCTCAATCGAGGACTTTGCCGCGAAAGTACGAGGGGCCCCATGTTCATACCTCAGACCGATACCGAGATCTCAAACCTCTCAACTGTGAACCAATGACCATGGGCAAACAAACCGCCATTCTCCACCACATCCGCATCTCTCTCGCTTTAGCTACCCTCAGCCTCCTACCACTAGCGGCTCACGCCCAATTCGACCTCGAAGACTCCCACACTACCGCCAGCCTCCGCGGCATCCACTCCCTCGGCAGCGGAGTCGCCTGGGCCAGCGGAACCGACGGCACCGTTCTCCGCACCGAGGACGGCGGCTACCTCTGGCAGGGCTGCGCCACCCCACCCGGCGCCGAAAAACTCGACTTCCGCGGCATCCAGGCCTTCGACGCCAACACCGCCATCGTCATGTCCTCCGGCAAAGGAGACCTCTCCCGCCTCTACAAAACCACCGACGGCTGCCGCACCTGGAAACTGGTCTTCACCAACCCCGACGCGACCGGTTTCTTCGACGCACGTCCGCCGGCAGTGCAGGACAGTCCAAACAGCTCTATGCTCCTTCGGAGACCCGGTAGACGGCAAGTTCTCCATGTTTCTCTCACAGGATGCTGGCGCTACCTGGTTCATCGCCGACGACCCCGGCCTCGACGCCGCGAAAGACGACGGAGCCTTCGCTGCCAGCAATTCTTCGCTCACCGCACAGGGCCCGTTCCTCGAGTTCGTTACCGGGGGAGGCGTCACACCGCACGTCTATAACACCGCCGGCAAGTGCGACCCCGCCAAGCCCAACGTCGCCTGTCCCGTTGCCTGGACGAAAGTCGATCTCCCCATGGCGGCCGGCACACCAGCCTCCGGAGCCTTCTCGGTAGCCGGACGCATGGAGTCCAACGCCGCCGGTAAGTCTCATCTCATCTTTGTAACGGTGGGCGGTATCCACGATAACCGGACGCTGCTTCCTCCAACAGTGCCTTTTCCCTCGACAACGGTCAGCACTGGCAGGTTGCTCAATCCCCGCCTCACGGCTACCGCAGCTCGGTAATCTACGACTCCGCCACCCAAACCTGGATCACCACAGGCCCCAACGGCACCGACATCTCCAAAGACGACGGCAAGAATTGGACCGCCCTCAAACCCGGCCCCGGCCAACCCGCCGACACCGACAAAAACTGGAACGCCCTCTCCCTCCCCTTCGTCGTCGGCCCCCACGGCCGCATCGGCAAACTCCGGGACGACGCCCTCACAGCCGCAAAGCCCTGACGAAACTCGGCGTGCTGGGCAGAGGAGGACCTATACTTTCGTTGCCTTCTATCCTGCGCCTCGGGCCACCTCAACTCTCATGAAGCCGCTCTCGTCTTCCGCTCTCCTCCTGCTGACCTCGGCTCTTGCAGCCACCCACACGCTCACCGCCGCCCCGCGCCAAAACCCAACTCCGATCGTGAACGGCGTCTACGTCCCCGAGTACAAAGGCAACCCGCCTCTGAAGCCGGGCGCGACCAGCGTCTCCCCGATCCAGACCGAGCTCGTCGGCCCGATGGACATCGCGCGCCTTCGGGTGGGTTCGCCGGTGCTCGCCAAGCTCTCCGTTCCGTGGAACGGAACCGCCTGCACCCTCCGCGCCGGCTCCATCCTCTCCGGACACATCGCCGAAATTGACCCGCGCACAAAGCAGAACCGAGTCTCCCGCGTCACCGTCCTGTTCGATACGGCGGACTGCGATGGCTCGCACGCCGCACCTTTCCCCGCCACCCTCGTCTCCGTTCTGGCCGGCACTTTGGGTGGAGACCCGAACCTCGCTGAAGGTCCAGCTCTCGCCGATGCCGTCGGTCTCTCGATAGGCGGCGGCATCCGAAGCGCGGCGCAGGCCTCCGCCATCACGGACTACAGCGCTCTGCCCATCCGCAAGCTTCCCACCAAGGTCGTCTCAGGGCAGGTCGTCGGACTCAATCGCATCAAGCTCAGCGTCGGCACCGGTGTCAGCGGCGGCTCCGTGCTCTCCTCACCCAATCACGACCTCCGTCTCGAAGCCACGACTCACCTCATCCTTCTGCCGCGCCCGGCCCCGGCCGCGGCGCCCGCTCGCCCAGACGCGGCACCCGTCGCCCCTGCCCCATCAGTCAACTCCACCCCCACCCCCGTCGCCGCCGCACCTCCTCCGGAGCCTGTCGACGAAACCGATCTCTGCACTGCAGCTTGCAGCACAACCGCCGACGTGAGCGCCGCCCTCACCAACTCGGCAAAGACCTCGAGCCTTTCCATCCTCTCTCTGGGTTACTCGCCGAGAGAAAAGCGCGAGGTCACCTCCTTCGGCTACGACGCGACTCTCAGCTACCTGGACGCCGGAAACCTCCTCTTCACCTTCGACCCACACCGGCTGCGCGAGCGCGGTGGCGGCTTCCTCCACGAGACCTCGCGCACCGTTCGCGCCGTCCTTGTCGACCCCTCGTCACAGAAGGTCAAGCGCATCCTCGACTGGAGGGTGCAGGGTGAAGGCCGCTACATCTGGCGCGTTGGTGAGGATCGGCTTCTCGTTCACGTCGGCAACCGGCTGCGCCTCTTCGGCCCGGACCTTATGCCTCTGCGTTCCGTCACTCTCCCCGGCCCACTCGCCTGGATCTCCGCCGCACCGTCCGGCAACCACTTTGCCGTGGGCATCTATCGCGAGCGGCACTCCCCGGAGATGCACCGGCAGCTCCTGGACATCACGGGCGAAGACCCTGAAGAGGACATCGACATCCACGTCTACGACGGCGACCTGAACCTCCTTCTCTCCACGATCCGTTCGACCGCCGTCTTTCCGCCCGTCCTCTCCGACTCGGGTGAGATTCGAGTCCGCTCCATCGGCCACGCCCACTGGCAAATCTCCGAGTACCTGTGGGACCGGACGGAGCACACCATCGCGCGCACCACCTCCGCCTGCCGCCCGCGTGTCTCAACCCTGTCTTCCGGCTATCTCTTTGTCGTCGGTTGCGAGTCGACACCCGGTATCCGCTGGTATCGCATGCTCCGGCCGGACGGGCATCCCGTTCTCAAAGCTGTCTCCCCCTCCGAGGAGATTGAGCAGGCCTCCAGCTCCATCTCGCCCAACGCGTTCGCCGTTCGCGTCGTCAAAGTCGCCAACCCGATGCTGCCAGGTCAGCCCTTCAGCAAATCCGACCTACAGCGTCAAGAGGTCAGCGTCTACCGCAGCTCGGATGGACGCCGCCTCTTCTCGACCTCAGCCTCCGAAGTTCCTATGGCGGAGCAGTCCTTCGCGCTCTCGCCAAGCGGCAACCAGGTAGCTCTCATCGGAGACACATCCATTAACTTCTATGCGATCGCCGCCGAAGGAACGCCGTGATGCACGACATCGTGAGCGTCGGTATCTGCTCGCTCGGCAAAGCGTTATCGAGGTGAGGTGGTCGGACCCGTCGGCGTCGACGGTCCTGGGTTCGAAGTAGGACTCGAAGCCGGACTCGAGCCCGCAGAACTCGGCGACAGCGAACCCAGGCCCGACGATCCGCCGCCGGCCATGCCCCCGCCCAGCAGATTCGACTTCGCCTTCATCTGCTCAATGCGCGGGTCGTAAATAAACTCCCATGTCGGGTAAGTCGTCTGCTCATTGACCACCACGATCGAGTCGCCCGCGGCCGCACTTCCGATACCAAGAAACGGTGCGCCGGAGCCCGTGAAGCTCGTGCCCGACTGGCTCGAAAGTCCACCCGAGCTCGATCCGAAGGGCGATGACGGGCTCGTCGACCCCGCACCACTGCCTCCCAAACCCGATCCACCGGCAAGTCCCGATCCGCTCATCGGTCCGCCTGCCGAAGAAGATCCAATTGGCCCCGAAGATCCAGCCAATCCCGACGATCCAGATGGCCCGGACATCCCCGGCGATCCAAACACGGACGTGCCGCCCCCAGCCGGGCTCCCATTGCCGCTCGGCGAAGCCGAACTGCTCAAACTTCCCAGACCCGAACTCGCGATTCCCGCCAGCGGCTGCCCAAAGAATCCCTTCACGGTCGTCTTCTGCTCGCCGACGTGAATCAACCGCCAATCCGCTTTACCCGTCAGCGGATCGGGGTATCGCTGCCGTAGAAATCGTATGTTGTTCGACTTTTCCAGCTGCTCCATGTTGCCCGGATAATGCCCGAACTTCTTGTAGTAAAGCCGGATAGCACGCACATACTGATCGGCCCGATGCGCAGACTCCACCTCTCGCTCGCGCCGTAACTGTTTTGCGACTGTCGGCGCGGCTACGCTAAGGATCAGCAGCACAAGGAAGATGGCCACGATCGCGCCCAAAAGGAGAAATCCCTCTTCCCCTTCGCGCTTGCCCGCTCTCTCGCTTCTGATCCCGCAGGCATCGGCCGTCGCCCGTGCACTCAGAATGAAAGGTAAGCGCCGCATCAGTTCACCAGCAATGGCAGCACCTGGCGGTTGCTGTTCACCATGTCTTCCACCACGATGGAGTTCGCCCCAACGGACACCACCTTGTAGCGGCGCTGCACAATATCCCCCGCGGACGCCATGAATACGTCCTCGCCACGCAACAGAAACGCCTCACGATTGCCGGCGGCTGTCGTTGCGGTCCCAAAGAACTTCAGGTCGATCGGCGGTGGAGGCGGTGGCCCCGCAGGCGGAGTATAGATCGGCGCGGACGCAACCACCTTTGGCCGGGCCGAAGCGATTGGCTTCGGAATCGCAGCCGGCGCGCTCGCCCCTGAAAAGATATTGCGCCCGGATCCCGAGTAAACGAGCGATTCCGTGACCAGCATGGGTCCCATGCGCAACGTCGGATCCAGCTCTGCAGCCGTCATCGGACCCGCATGCTTCCGCGTGTCCCCGGACACTCTCGACCCACCTCCACTAGCTGATGGGGTGCCGACAGTCGTAATCACCGGTGGGGGCGGAGGCGCCGGTGTGCTGAACGAGGCACTGAGCTGAAAGTAAAGAACCGCCAGCGCAATGACCCCGAACACGCCGCCGGCGGCGATCTTCTTCTGCTGATCGGTCATCGCACCCCCTTCCCCAGCGCAATGCCCGGCGATGTCTCATCCGTTACCGGACCGGCAACTGCCTTATCCGAAGCCTCGCCCGGCCCCGCAGGTCGCAGATACGTTGTCAACCCCAATCGCAAACCAACGGTCCCGCTCTGCTGTCCGCTAAGAGTCACAGCCCGTATGACGAAAAACATTCGGTCGCGCTCAAGTGCATTCACAAAATGCACCAGCGCCGGGTAGTCGCCGCTCAGGTTCGCATCCATCCGAACCTCGGTCAGCGCGCCCCCCTCACCGGCCGCGTCGACCGCTGGAGCTTCCAGGTACTTCACTCCATTCAACTTCACGCCCGTCCGCTTCGTCAGCGCGCCCAGCTCCGTCAGAAACTGGCTATGCGCATACGGCAGCCTCCGTTCATAGAAGCGATCCGCCTCTGTCGAGGCTGTCCCCAGCTTCGCGTCTAGTCCCTCCAACGGCCGCGCCTGCAGCTCCGCAGTCTGCATCGCCGCTCGCTGTTGCGCCAGAGCACTGGCACCCTGGGTGCTCTGCGCCCTCCACGCAACATACATCTGCGCCAGCAGAAACAGATTCACCGCCGCCAGAAGCGCAACGCCCGCGTAATGGAGATTCACCAGCGTCAGCAGATTGCGTGTCCGCTCGCTGAACCGCTCCGTCGTCACCGCTGCAGGCATCCTCATCGCGCCGTCCTCGCCGCTTTCAGCGCCGGCAGCGGGTTATACCCGCTCAGGATGTCGAACTCAACCGCGCCCGGCTGGCCCGCCCCCGCTGAGGTCTGCACCAGGCGTCCGTTCACATCAGAGGCCTGCGCCGCCTCATTGCTGAGCCGCGGATGCACAAACCGCGCCGAACCCTCAAGATTCCTCACCAGCTGCACCGCCCTGTCACGCTCCCCGCTCACCCGCAGCCGGATCGTCACCGATCCATCCGTCGACGACACCTGCGGCTCAATGCTCGTTACCTGCACACCCGTCGGCAGCACCCGCTCCAGATCCATCATCACCGCCGTCCAGCTGAAGCTCTTACGCGCAAACAGGTCGTTCAAAAACCGGCTGCGTTCCAGAACCGCCTGGTTGCCGGGCTGACGCATCCTGCGCCTCGTTTACCCTCCGCTCGTCGTCGAACCGCCGCGTCTGAGCCTTCGCAGCATCCATCTGCGTCTCGGCCGACCTCGCCCGCGCGCTCAGGCTGTGCAACCAGAAGCCCAGGCCGATCGCCACCACCACCAGAACACCCATCGCCAGACGCAACCGTGCCAGCAGCGGACGGATCTCCACAAAGGGTCTGGTGGCAAGATTGACGGAGATCCGCATCAGCTTCTCAGTGCCCCCCGCACGCCGGCCATCCAGCCGCGCGGCATCGTCGAGCTCGACGCTCCCACACCGATCGCCGACGCATCCACCATCTCCCGCACCCGCAGCCCATCCATTCCATACATCCCCAGAACCGCGCCCAATCGCTCCGCGCCCAGTGTTCCAGCGGCCAGAACCACGGCAGGCGGCCCCCCCAGCGTGTCCTCAAAGTACGCCGCCGCGACGCTGACGGCCTGGGTAATCTCCCGCCCGGCGCTCACCGGCTCCGTTCCGTTGAGCACCTGCACCGCTTCATCCGGTTCGGTCGGCAACGGATTCGCCATCTCCCGTCGCAACACCTGCGACTGCATCTCCGTCTCCGCATCCATCCGGTCGTAGTCTCTCGGATCGGGCCGCGACCACTCCTCAGCGGAACTCTCTCGACTGATCAGCGGCAACCGGTCGCCGACGCCCGGGACGTCCGACGAACGGCTATTCGATCCGGCAGCGACCTCGGTTCCATCGCCACCCATCTCCGCTCCCATGTCCACCGTCCGGTGCAGCAGCAGCACGCCGCCCTGCACAATCGCCGTGGTCACCGCGCCCGGCCCGGCATTCACCACCAGCGTCGGAGCCTCGCCACCCTCATCGCTATCAAGACCAGCCAGCGCCGCCAGCGTACTCGGCAGAACTGCACCGGGGAGATACCCGGCCTCGGTGACCAGCGCCTCATACTCCGTCAAAACATCGCACGGCATCGCCACCGCCAGAACCCGTACGGCATCACGCGCGCTCGACATCACCTGGTAGCTCACCACCGCATGCTCCGCGTCAAAGGGCAGCAGCTTCTTCAACCGGAACCGCACCACCGCCAGCGCCTCCGCTGCCTTGCTCGGCAACGCATCAAAGTCCAGCAGCAATACCCGGGCAGCCGCGTCCGGCAGCACCAGAGTCACATACTTCGATCGCTCGCTACCCTTCGCCGCGACACTGTCCAAAGCTCCGCCGAACCGCTTCCGAAACCTCCGTCCGTTCCGCTACGTTGCCCACCCGCAAACCAGGCCGCAACGCACCCTCCCGCAAGCCGGCACGCGACACCGCGGCCAGCAGGCCCCCGGCACCCTCTCCGCGCGCAGCCACGACACCCTCAGGACGCACCTCAACCGCTATGCGCGGACGCGTCCCCATCGTTCTCGGTAAAAATTCCATCCGGTCTTAGACTACCTGCTCGCCGCCGACGAACCTAGCGCCCCGTCTCGATAAACGTAACCTTGTTGATCTCCTTCAGCGTGGTAATGCCTCCACGAACCCGCTCCAGCGCCGAATCCCGCAAAAATGCCATGCCCTTCTCCTTCGCCTTCTTGCGGATCTCGCTCCCCGGTTGCTTCGCCAGCAGCATCTCCCGGATCTCATCGTCCAGCTCCAGCAGCTCATGGATCGCCGACCGCCCGCGATACCCCGTTCCGCCGCACTCGATACACCCGGCGCCCTCGCGGAAATGGAATCCCCTCCACTCCTCAGCTCCAGCCCGCTCGCCTCCAGCTCCGCGTCGCTGTATCGCACCGAATGCGCGCAAAAGTCGCACACCTGGCGCACCAGCCGCTGCGCCAGAATGCAGTTCAGCGCCGAAACAAAGTTATACGGCTCGACACCCATATTCAGGAAGCGTCCCAGCACGTCCACCACGTTATTCGCGTGAACCGTCGTAAACACCAGGTGACCGGTCAGCGCCGAGTTGATCGCAATCTGCGCCGTCTCCGCATCGCGGATCTCTCCAACGAGGATCTTGTCAGGGTCGTGCCGCAATATCGACCGCAGCCCGCGCGCAAACGTCAGCCCCTTCTTCTCATTCACCGGAATCTGCGTGATTCCACGGATCTGGTACTCGACCGGATCCTCGATCGTGATGATCTTGTCCTCTTCACTCTTGATCTCGTTCAACGCCGCATAGAGCGTCGTCGTCTTTCCCGAACCGGTCGGCCCTGTCACCAGAACCATCCCGTACGGCTCCTTGATGTACCTCCGGAAGCGCAGGAGGTCCTTCTCCGCGAACCCCACCACATCCAGCGAAAGCTTGGTGAACTTCTCCGACATCGACTCCTTGTCGAGCACGCGAAGCACCGCATTCTCACCATGCACCGTCGGCATGATCGACACACGAAAATCGATCAGCCGGCCCTTGTAACGTACACGGAACCGGCCGTCCTGCGGCACCCTCCGCTCGGCAATATCGAGCTCGCTCATCACCTTGATGCGCGACAGAATAGTCTGGTGATGCTCCCGCGCGATCGGTGCCATCGCCTGCTGCAGCACGCCATCGATCCGGTATTTCACCAGCAGCGAGTCGTCAAACGTCTCCAGGTGAATATCGCTCGCCCGCCGCTCCAGTGCCGTGAAAGATCGTCGTATCCACCAGTCGGATGATCGGCGAAATGTCGTCTTCGCCCGTCAGCCGCTCGATCGAGATATTCTCGTCGGTCGAGTCGTCCGCCGACAGCACATCAAACGCCAGCCCCTCGCTCGCCTCGTCCAGCACGCGCTGCGACTGCTCCGTCTTTTTCAGCAGGTCCGTAATCTGCGAGAGCGTCGCCACCCGCGTCACCAGCCGAGTCCCCAGCAACCCCGAGATCTCGTCCAGCACCATCAGCTTCGATGGATCGCTCACCGCGATCGACAGGCGCCCGTCATGTTGCTCCAGCGGAACGAAGTTGTACCGGAACATCATGTCCACCGGCACGCTCTTGAACAGCTCATGCTGGATCTTGAAGTTCTTCAGATCCACAAACTCCGCATGGTATCGCCGCGCCAGCGCCTGCGCACGCTCCGTCTCGTCCATCCCCATGTCCGCCACTGACAGCGGCACTGCAACCGGTGTAGCCATATCCCGTAAGACTCCCTGTCCCACCATCCGTCATCGGACGCCCGGCGTCAATGCCACCAAAGCGCAATCCGGCGCCGCCGGTCACCGGACGCACGGCACCTTGCCCGATGCCCCCATCCTCACATCGGGTGTCATCAGCTCCATCCCGTGGACCAGTGCGGTGACGCCAATCCCTCGGTCTGCAGGGTCCTTGCGATACAACCCTGAAAGCACGGCGGTCTGATCCGCTACCGTCGCGGTCATCGGAAGCACGGTAAACATACGCTTTACGGGTTCAGAAACTCACGTACAGGGCCCATCTCGCAGCCGCTCCCGCCCTATTGCAGCCACTGCCCCCTCCTGCGTCTACCCCAGCCAAACACAACATGGCCGTCGGTCACCAAAAGCTGCCATCACCTCTGCAAACAAAACGAGACCTGGTCCGGACCAGATCTCATCATTCGCAACTATGTGGCCCATCGGTTAGGCGCGCTCGATCTCCTTCGCCGCAGCATCCAGGATGTCCGTCACCTTGTTCACCTGCTCGTCCGTGAGTGATCCCGCCTTGATCCGCAGCACCATTCGTAGATTCTCGATAGCTCGCAGAATCTGCGGTCTCCGGCCCGCCTGATGACCAGCCCCGGCCTGCTTCATCCGCTCCGAGATCGCGTCCACGGTGGCTTTGTTCTCCGCCAACACCCGTGACCCCTCCTCCGTAATGGCATAAAGCTTCCGCGTGCCCTCAGCCTGCACCGTCGCCTGTCCCATCTCTTCCATCATCGTCAGCATCGGGTAAACCACTCCAGGACTAGGAGAGTAGGCTCCGCCCAACCGCTCCTCAATCAGCTTGATGATCTCGTAGCCGTGCCGTGGTGCCTCCGCGATCAGGCTAAGGATGACAAACCGGAGGGCTCCCGACTCGAAAAACCTTCCCGCTCCTCCACCACGCCGTCCAGCAAACGGTCCTGCCTCCGGTCCAAAACCTCCACGGTCACGAAAGTGCCGCTCATAGCCGCGGTTATGTCGTCCACCGCAGCATCCTCTATTTGTCTGTGTTTCACAGTTCCATCTCATACAAACTATTATTTAGATATATCTAAATAATGTCAAGAGCATTCCTTTGCAAGCACTTTCTATCGCCCCCCCACCCCTCCCGCGCTCAGGTTGAAGATCGGATAGATACAGCGCAATCAGGATCGTCACCACCACCATTCCCATCACGATCAGGATCAGCGGCTCAATCAGGCTCATGGCCGCCGTCAGGTTGGTCTGCACGTCTTCCTCGAAGAACTCGGCCACTGAGTTCAACATGCCCGGCAGCGCACCCGTACTCTCGCCCACCTCGATCATCTCGATCGCCAGCTCCGGAAACACCTTCGTCGATTGCAGACTGGTCGAAAGGCCCTTTCCCTCGCGCACCGTCTCCACCGACCGAAAAACCGCCGACCCGATCTGCCGCGAATCGATCGATCGCGCCGCCGTCTCGAGACTCGGCACCAGCGGCAATCCGCCCGTCAGCAGTGTGGATAAGGTTCGCGAGAACAGGCCGACCTGGTACTTCAGCCACACGTTGCCGATCACCGGCAGCCCGATCCGAACCCGGTCCACCGCGATCGCTCCCGCATCCGTCTTCACCCAGCGCGACAGCAGAAACACCGCCAGCGCAATCACCGCCGCCACATAGATCCCGTAGTGCTGCGCCCAGCTCCCCAGGTCCAGCAGAAATGTCGTGATAGTCGGCAGATGCGTCCCCAGCTGGTCATATAGCTGCGCAAACCGCGGCACCACAAACGTGATCAGAAAGATGAACAGCCCGATCACCATGATCACCAGCAGCGTCGGGTAGATCAGGCTCGCCTTCAGCTTCTTCCGGAACGTCAGGCTGACCCTCTGGAAGTCCAGAAAACGCTGCAATACTTCCTCGAGATTGCCCGATCGTTCCCCGGCCAGCAGAGTCGTCGTATACACCACCGGAAATCCACCCTGCGCTTCAAAAGCCCCCGAGATAGACTCACCCGTCTTCACCCGCGAGACGACGTCTTCGAGCTGCGCCCGAAAATTAGCCTGCTTCTGCCGCCGCGCCAGCAGTTCCAGCGAACCCAGAATCGGCAGCCCCGCTTTGATCAATGTCAGAAACTGCTGGTTGAAGATCAGAAAGGTCTCGAGCTTGACCTTTTTCCTCCCGCCCCGGCCGCTGAGCGCCCCGCGCGCCTTAACGCTGTAAACGTGGTATCCCGCCTGCGAAAACCGTGCTCGCAGCTCCTCCGCCGTCGCCGCGGCGTGCGTCTGCTCCTGCACCCTTCCGCGCTCATCCGCCAGCCGAACCACAAACTCATTCATGCGAACTCAACCTGGTAGAACTCCGTCCATCTTAGACGGTCCGCAGCGTTGGACGTAGCCGCCCCTCGAACTGCGGCGCATAATACGGCTATGGCAACTGCCGCTGTCCAAAGCTCGCCACGTCCGGAACCCCGGTACGAAGACTTTGACCGGGAGCTCAATAACGCCTGCGATGGTCAAAACGACGGTCGCGCAGTCACTCTCGAGCAGTACCTGAACACTGTCTACAATCCCGATTGTGACTACGTAGATGGTCACCTCCAGGAGCGCAACTTGGGCGAGTTCGAGCATGCAAATCTGCAGGGCGAGATCCTCTTCCGTCTCCGCGCGCATGCAACGGACTGGAACATCGTCGCCGTTCCCGAGCTCCGCCTGCAGGTCTCCCCCACAAACTTTCGCGTCCCGGACATCATGGTCCTTCGCGCCGACCACAAAGTCGATCGCATTGTGCGTCAGGCTCCTCTTCTCTGCATCGAGATCCTCTCCCAGGAAGACACCTTTCAGCGCCTCCATAGCAAAGTCCGCGATTATCTCAACATGGGTGTCGAACACATCTGGACCTTCGACCCGGAGACTCGGGAAGCATTTCTCTGCGATCGCCAGGGCTTCCACAAAGTGCTCACGCCCGATCTCCAGATCGCCGGAACGCCTGTTAGCCTCACGCTCAGTGAGATCTTCTCCCCCTCCACGAGCGCGTAAGCCGATTCCGGCTTCGAGCCGGACTCCAAACGCAAAAGCCTCGCCCAAAGGCGAGGCTCCTGAAGCAACATAAGCACCTTAGACGCTGAAGCTCGATCCACACCCACACGTCGACTTCACCGCCGCGTTCTCGAACTTGAACCCCGCCGCCTCCAGCGTCTCCACGTAATCGACGACGCAGTTCTGGAGGTACATGGCACTGGTCGCGTCCACAAACACCTTCAGGTCTTCAAACCGGATAACCTTATCCATCATCCCGCTCTGGTTCTCAAAGCTCATCGAGTACTGAAACCCCGAGCATCCGCCGCCAACCACACCGATTCGCAGCCCAGCGGGAACCGGATCCTGCGTCGCCATGATCTCCTTCACCTTGGTGATCGCGGCAGGCGTCAGGGTTACAGGCGTCGTGGAAGCAGGAGTACCCGTCACCACTTCAGCATTGGGGGTCGTCGTTGCAGTAGCCATCAGAACTCTCCATCGTCCCTTGCAGGACAGAATCTTCTAATAAGTGTAAGCCCCCACCGCTGCACCTACAAGCGTGCATGCCAGCCTGGCCTGTCTCAGTAGATGCGCAAAGGTTCGCGATGGTCGCAACTCCCCAGTGCTCAGGCGGCTTGGCAGCCAAACCCCTGCTGGGGAGTCGCTGTATTATCATCAGCTGCAATCACCTGCCGTGAACCTATGAAGCCCCTCCTCTGGCTGTCGAATATCTTCATCAATACCTTTGGCATCACTCAGCCCACGCCTGAAAACGAAAAGCGCATGGCAATCTTTATTGGCCTGCTCCTGCTTGCCGTCGTGGCAGCAGTGACTGCAATTGCGTTCGTCCTCCGCGACTCCATTCACGCCTAGCTCTTGCCGACCGGAGACGCCGGGACCCCACCCCCCTCCAGAACCGCAGAAAACACTGGTTCCCTACCCGCTTCCGGGATATCATCCTCTCGGCAGCACACCCCGCCTGCCCCACCTCCTCATCCGAAAGGGGATCAACTGTATGACTCTCGCCGCAGCCCTCTCCGCCGTACCAACCTTGCTCGTTGTCTGGGCCGTCTTCACCGCCCTGTTCGTTGGCCTTCTCACCTACCGCGGGCAGCTCACCCGTTACGAGGACGAGCAGCTCTTCCTCGCCGAGCACAACCCGGACGGCCCCCGCAAGCAGAGCGAGATCGTTCGCCGTGTCAACCAGGTTCAGCCCTTCGTGAAGCTCTTCGCCGGTGTTGCCGGCCTGCTTACCGCCGGAATCGTCGGCATCTGGGTGGCGGACGCGATCCAAACTCTGCGCCTCGGCTGAAAGACTTTCGCGGCTGCGGATCGCATCCTATCCACCATGAAGGTCCTTCGTTCCGCGCGCCTCCTGGCCTTGTTCCTGCTCGCCCCGCTCTCTCTTTCTGCTGCTGCCCCAGGCCTGTTCGGCGATTGGAAGACACCCGACGGCTCTATCGTACGGACGCTCCCATGCGCCCAGGAAGTCTGCATCAAAATCGTCTCGGTCAGCTCCACCGCTCCCGGAACCCTGGACCACAACAACCCGGATCCCGCTCTCCGCAGCCGCTCTCTATGTAACCTCGAGATCGGCAGCGGTTTCGAACCGTCAGGCGATACTGAAGCCACCGGTGGTCGGCTCTATGATCCCGAGTCCGGCAAGACATACAAGGGAAACATCGCCCTGGAGGGCGACATCCTCAAACTTCGCGGCTATATCGGCGTCGCGCTCTTTGGCCGCACCGAAACCTGGCACCGCACCAGCACCGCCAAAACTTGCTCGTAACAGCAGCGACCACGGCGGCTTCTCGCCTGACCACGGGTTCTCCCGCACCATGAATCCCTGCTGTACACCTCGGTAACAGCACTCATTCTCGTCGCGACCGGAGCCGAAGGCGGAGCGGAGAGACCTCCTTCTAGGCCTCCGGCCTCGCCCGCTTCTTTGCTGCTAACGCTCGCTATCCAGGTGAGTCATCGCCTGCCTGTCATAACGAGTCCCCTGCACCTTCTCCGCCGGCAGCGCCTCCTCCAACTGCCGCACCTCGTCGTCCGTCAACCGCAGTTCAAGAGCCTTCTCCGCGTCTTCCCACTGCCTCACCTTCCGCGATCCCAGCACCGGAACAATCTCGTCTCCGCGACCCATCACCCAGGCGATCGCCATCTGCACCCCGGACACGCCCCGCTCCGCCGACACCGATTCAAGCGCCGCAACCAAGCGACTGATTCGACGCTAGATTCGCCCCGGAGTACCGCGGCAGAAATCTTCGGAAGTCCCCCTTTTCGGCCGGCCTCGACCCGCTCAGCAGCCCTCGCGACAATACCCCATACGCCGTCACGCCAATCCCAAGCTCCTTCAACCCCGGCAGCACCTTCGCCTCCATCCCGCGCGTCGCCAGCCCATACTCCAACTGCACATCGCAGATCGGCGTCACGGCCTGTGCCCTCCTGGCCGTCTCCACTCCGACCTCGCTCAGGCCCACATACCGCGCATACCCCTGCTTCACCATCTCAGCCACAGCGCCCACCGTATCCTCGATCGGCACCTTGTCATCCAGCCGCGCCGGCCGATAAATATCCACGGACGACACCCCTAGCCGCACCAGGCTGTACGCCAGCCGGTCTTTGACGGAGCTGGGCCGTCCATCAAAGCCCGACCACGCCCCACTCGGTGTCCTCTGCGCCCCAAACTTCACACTCAGCACCACCTTATCCCGCGCCCCCTCACCCATCTCCCGCAGCGCTCGCCCAATCAGCAGCTCATTATGGCCCATCCCGTAAAAGTCGCCCGTGTCGATCAACAGTTTGGCGCCCGCGCCTTCCGCCGTGCGGATAGCCGCATGTATCGTCCTCACGCTCTCCGCCTCCTCCGACGGCCCATACATCCCGCTCATTCCCATGCATCCCAGACCCAGCGCAAACACCTCCGGCCCATCCGTACCCAGACGCCTCGTCCCGTAGACACTCATGTGCAACACCTCAAACCCATGCGATGCCGCGGACGCTCGCGCGCACTATCGATCTCAAAACAAATGGCTCGAGTGAAAAATTCACCCGAGCCGTTGCTCTCCTCAAAGTTTCAGCCTTGGCTAATTTCTAGACACTTAGCCATGAGCGCAAAGACACCCTCAGGGTTCGGCCTGACAGTCTTTAGCTAAAGCAGTCTTTGGCTAAAAGCTAGAAGCTAAGAGCTTGCGCTCAGGCATTGTAAGTCGACGAGCTCACCCGCCCACCCCTGCCCGTCCAGTTCGTATGGAAGAACTCGCCTCGCGGCTTATCCACTCGCTCATACGTGTGCGCTCCGAAGAAGTCCCTCTGCGCCTGCAGCAGGTTTGCCGGCAGCCGCTCTGTTCTGTACCCGTCATAGAACGCCAGCGCCGTCGAAAACGCCGGTGTCGGCACGCCAATCTCGATCGCATGAATCACGGCCTTGCGCCAGCTCCATCCATACTTGTTCAACACCGCCGAAAAGAAGTCATCCATCAGTAGGTTATCGAGCTGAGGATTCTTGTCATAGGCCTCCTTGATATTGCCCAGGAACGCCGACCGGATAATGCATCCGCCTCGCCACATCAGCGCCACACCGCCCATGTTCAGGTGCCAGCCCTGCTCCTTCGCCGCCTCGCGCAGCAGCATGTATCCCTGCGCATAGCTGATGATCTTCGAGCAGTACAGCGCCCGCCGAACATCCTCAATAAACTCCTTCTTTTCGGAGATCGTCTTAACCTTCTTCGGCCCCTGCAACACCTTCGCCGCCTTGACCCGCTCCTCCTTGATCGCAGAAAGGCACCGCGCAAAGACGCTCTCCCCAATCAGCGTCACCGGCACTCCCAGGTCGAGCCCCGCAATAGCCGTCCACTTCCCCGTGCCCTTCTGCCCTGCCGTGTCCAGTATCTTGTCCAGCATCGGCTCGCCGTCCTCATCCTTCTTCGCAAAGATCTCTGCCGAGATCTCAATCAGAAAGCTGTCCAGCTCGCCCTTGTTCCACTCCGCAAAGACTTCGGCAAACTCATCGGAGCTCAATCCCAGTCCATCCTTCAACAGCTGGTAAGCCTCCCCGATCAACTGCATGTCCCCATACTCGATTCCGTTGTGCACCATCTTCACGTAATGCCCGGCGCCGTCTTCACCCACCCAGTCGCAGCACGGCGTTCCGTCGGCCACCTTCGCCGCAATCGCCTGGAAGATCTCCTTCACATGCGGCCATGCCTCCGCGTTCCCACCCGGCATGATCGACGGCCCAAACCGCGCACCCTCCTCACCGCCGCTGACACCTGTCCCGATAAACAGAATCCCCTTCGCCGCCAGATCCTTCGTCCGCCGATTCGTATCGGTATAGAGCGAGTTTCCGCCATCGATCAGGATGTCGCCCTTCTCCAGGTACGGCAGCACGTGTTCGATCGTCTGATCCACCACGTCACCCGCCTTCACCATCAACATCACCCGCCGCGGCGTCTTCAGCAGCGAGCACAGCTCCTCCGCCGAATGCGCCCCCACCACCTGCGTCCCCTTCGCCTCATCGCCGATGAAGTCGTCCACCTTCGACACGGTCCGGTTGAATACCGCGACCTTGTACCCATGGTCGTTCATGTTGAGCACCAGGTTCTGCCCCATCACCGCCAGGCCAATCAGCCCGATATCGCACGTCGCTTCAGCCATCTCATCTCTCCAATCGCGCGGCCCATTCCCTCACCCGTAGTCAGGGCAAAGATTGGCTGGACCACCTAGTCTTTCTATCACCTCAGCAGGCACGCTGCGCAGAAGCCGCCTACACCACGACCGGGGCCGCTAACGGGAAGAAGATAGAAAATACTGTTCCATGCCGCCTTGCATCCTGGCTGCTGCGCACATGAATCTTTGCGCAGTGATTCGACAGGATCCCAGCGCTGACCCACAGACCAAGGCCCGTTCCGGTCGCGTCTTTGGTCGTAAAGAACGGGTCGAAGATGCGCGGCCTGGTCTCATCCGACATGCCGCATCCCGTATCGGCCACGGTTACTCTTACGCCCCGCTCTCCAGTCGCCCAGTCCACCGCATTCCGAACCCCAAGCAGGAGCCGGCCATTCTCTCCCGTCGCGTCGATCGAGTTGACAATCAGGTTGGCAAACACCTGCCGCAGATCGCCTCCATAGGCCAGGATGGTCTCATCCGTGCGGTATCGCTTTTCCACTCGAATTCGCGCATTGACCAGGCGGCCGTGCATAAGCGCGAGTACGCTCTCCAAAACATCGCGCAAGGATGTGCTGCTTGCCTTCGTGGACTGACGGTGAAATCGCAGCGTCTGCGTCGTGATTCTGGCAACCCTGGCAAGTTCCTCTTGAGCCTGTGCGAGATACTGCCGGCCCTTCTCAGAATCTCCGGTGTGTTCCATTAGAAAAAGCAGGTTAGTGAGCGCCTCCAGCGGATTGTTGATCTCGTGCGCAATCGAGCTGGCCAGCCGCCCCACGGCCGTCAGCTTCTCAGCTTGCAGCAACGCCTGTTCGGCACGCTTTCCCTCCGTCACATCCACTCCCAGCGCGATAATGCCGGAGATCTCTCCCCCTGGCTCTCGTATCGGCTGGTACACAAAATCGAGATAGCGCTCATCCAGCGTAGGAGAGGTGCTTCGGGCCAGGTTGATGCGTATGCCGCGTCCCACATAGGGCTCGCCTGTCGCGTACACCCGGTCCAGCAGATCGACGAATCCCTGCTGCCTCGCCTCCGGCACCGCCTCCCGAACGCGCTTACCAAGTACGTTTCGATCTCCGATCAGTTCCTGGTACAGCGGGTTGACCATCTCAAATACATGCTCCGGACCTCGCAGAACCGCAAAAAAAGCGGGTGCCTGGATAAAAAGTTCCGCCAGCCGCCCGCGCTCCTGTAGCAGCTGTGCCTGGCTGCTGCGCAGCTTCCGCTCCGCCAGCACCCTCCCGGTTGTCTCGAAGCACGTCACCAGCGTGCCGCAAATCTCTCCCTTTGGATCACGCACAGGACTGTAGCCGTAAGTCCAATAAACGTCTTCCAGGCTGCCGTCCCGGTAGATCGGAACCAGCTGGTCCTCGTTCCAGCTCGCCTCGCCCCGCGTCATCACGGCGTCGATCATCGGCCCGATGGTCGGCCATATCTCCGGCCAACACTCGCGGCCACGCTGCCCAAGCGCCTTCGGGTGCTTGTCCGCTCCGAGACTCGGACGGTAGGCATCGTTATAGAACTGGACCAGTCCATCGCCCCACCACAGAAACATGGGCTGCCGCGATCCCAGAAGGGTATTCACCGTGATCAGCAGCGTGTCCGGCCACTGCTCGATCGCTCCGAACGGCGTCGTACTCCAATCGAACGCGCGTGTCCGGCTGGCCATCTCCCCCTCGCTGAAGATCCCGCTTTTGGACAGGCGTGTCTCAGGGAGGCTGGCGCAGTACTCGTCATTCTGCTCAATTGTGTCTTGGGTCACAAAGCTCCCGCTGCGCCGGAGCTCAAGCCCGGCGTTCAAAGTCCTCATCCTAAACCCATACGATGGGGCCTCACGAGACGCCACTCGAGGTGGCTCTCATAAGAAGGACAATCACCGCATCTCGACGCGTTGAACCTGCTGTACCCTGTACAACATCCCAGGGAAACAGCGCGGCACGGGCCGCTCCGGAAGGTCAACAATGATCCCTCGCCGATTCTTCCGCACCGCCGCACTCCTTGTCCTGACCCTTCCCCTCTCTGCGCAAGTGCGCGACAACCGCTCCAGACCCGTCACGGATGCTGAAGTCGACCGCATCACCCACGACGCCATCCTCATCGACACCCATAACGACGTCACCTCCAAGACCGTCGACGGTTACAACATCGCCACACCCAATACCAAGGGCCAGACCGATCTCGCCCGCATGAAAGGCTTTCTCGGGGCCGAGTTCTTCGCCGTCTTCGTCGATGCCGAGTACACCAACGGCAATCACTCCGCCAACCGCACCCTCCAGATGATCGACACGGTCCGAACCGACATCATCGCCGCCCATCCCAATGACTTCGTCTTCGCCACCACCGCCGACGACATCGTCCGCGCCCACAACAACGGCAAGATCGCCGCGCTCATGGGCATCGAGGGCGGACACGCGATCGAGGACTCCCTCCGTCTCCTTCGCGATTACTACGCCCTCGGCGTTCGCTACATGACCCTCACCCACTTCAACACCAACAACTGGGCCGACTCGCAGGGCGACATCGACGATCCCAAGGTCCACCATCACAACGGCCTCACCCCATTCGGCAAGGATGTCGTTCGCGAGATGAACCGCCTCGGCATGATGGTCGACATCTCCCACACCGCCGACAAGACCTTCTACGACGCGCTCGAAACCTCCACCGCGCCCATCATCGCCTCGCACTCCTCCACCCGCGCCGTCTCCAGTCACACCCGCAACCTGACCGACGACATGATCCGCGCGCTCGCCTCCAAAGGCGGAACCCTGCAGATCAACTTCGACTGCGCCTATCTCTCGCAGCGCTATCTCGACGCCTCCAGGCCCCTACTCGCCTCACTCAAACCTCGCATCGCTGAAGCCAAAAAGATCGCGGATCCCATCGCTCGCGCCGCCGCCATCGACAAGCTCGAAGAAGACGCCACCGCCAGTCTTCCGCCCGCGAACCTCAGCGACGTCGTAGCCCAGATCGATCACGCCGTTCGAGATCGGCGGCATCGATCACGTCGGCATCGGCACAGACTTCGACGGCGTCGGCTGCGTCCCCTCCGACCTCGGCTCCTACGACAAGTTCCCCGCGCTCACCCGCGCCCTGCTCGAAAAGGGCTACACCGCCGAAGACATCAAGAAAATCTACGGCGGCAACCTCCTCCGCGTCATGCGTGCCGTCGAAGCGCGCGCGCGGGAGCTCAGCGGCACCCCAGCCATCGAAGCCACGCTCAAAAATCCCTAGCCTGAACAAAGACGAGAGCTCCGCTCCGGTATCATCTCGCGAATGGCCGATCACACCCATCCATCGAGCCCGTCAGCCCCTCGCGCCCGTCGCCACTTCGTCGTGCAGAATCAGCGCTTCTCGATCCTCTTCTTCTTCCTGCTCTTCTCCATGATTGTGTACCCCTATGCCGAGAGCAGCACCTTCGGCTACTACGCCTTTCGGATCGTGGGCAGTGCCATCATCCTTCTCACCATCTATGCTGTCGCCTTTCGCCGC
This sequence comes from uncultured Acidobacteriaceae bacterium, assembly GCA_963778445.1. Lineage (GTDB taxonomy): Bacteria > Acidobacteriota > Terriglobia > Terriglobales > Acidobacteriaceae > Edaphobacter. Next base: position 774,763 of record CAVZUG010000003.1, read on the forward strand.
AGCCTTATCCTGCTTGTCGTCGTGCTCGCGGTTCCCGCGATGCTCCACCACGTCCTTCTGTCGCCATCCTCCGCCAGCACAGCCGCGCTTATCGATCGGCTGCTCAGCCTCGCCTTCGATCTCATTGTGATCGTCATTATCTTTCGCTGCGTCTACAGCGAGGCACAGCCAAACACCGAAACCATCTTCGGCGCGCTCTGCGTTTATCTGCTGATCGGTTACGGCTTCGCCAGCATCTACAGTCTCGTCCTCAGCTTGCAACCCAACGCCTTCTACCTCGACCCCACCGTCAACCAGCACACCTCGCCAGACCGCTTCGACCTCATCTACTACAGCTTCGGCACTCTTACCGAGCTCGGCACCCCCGGCATCACCGCCCTCTCGCGCGAGATACGCTCCATCTCCCTGCTCGAAGCCGTCCTCGGCATCCTCTACCTCGCCGTCCTCATCTCCCGCATCATGAGCGCCTACCGATCCGTCTCTGTCACCATCGCAGCACCTAAGTCTTCTGGGGAAAAATCAACAAACCATCTGGCGTAATCCCTGCCCGAAACGCCTATCATGTCAATAGGGGGCACTTCAGGGACCCGCCTCGGTCGGGCCAAACGTCGGCAAAATAGCCGCAAGCCCTTCAGAATGACGATTTTGCCTCTATCCCTTTTGATATGAGGATTTTGCGCGGTGACAAATTTCTAAGTAACTCATTCTGGCTAATTTAGCCGGAGATCCGGGGGGGGGGCACCCCCCCCGGAATCAATCAGCTTATGGAGAGAACGATGCTGAACGTAGCCCGAACCCGTAGCCGCATCGCGATACTCTCGCTCCCGCTGCTCGTTCTTCTGTCGTTCCGCGCAATCGCCCAGTCACCCCCCATCGACGGTCTCGCCCACATAGCCATAGCGGTGGCCGATCTCGGGAAATCCCGTGACTTCTACAACAAACTCGGCTTCGACGAGGCCTTCCACTTCGGCGAGGGCGACAAGATCACGCAGTCGTTTCTCAAGATCAACGACCGCCAGTTCCTTGAACTCTACCCCGCTACCCCCAGGCAGCCCGTCGGCTTCCTCCACCTCTGCTTCGACGGCGACGACCTCAACGCGCTCTACGCCTTCTACATCGCGCGCGGCCTCACGCCCAAACCGGTCCGAAAAGCCCATGCCGGCAACCTCCTTTTCACCATGGAGGGCCCCGAACACCAGAACATCGAGTACACCCAGTACCTGCCCGGTTCGCTCCACTTCGACGACCACGGCAAGCACCTCGGCGACCATCGCCTCTCCACCGCCATGTTCGCCGTCGCTCTGCCCATGCAGAACCGCGAAGCTGCCCGCAGCTTCTACGTCGACAAACTCGCATTCCCTGCCGTTCCCGGACACCCCTGGCTCGTCACCATCCCGGGCCCCAGCCATCAGCAGATCGTCTTTGAAACCGGCAGCCTCATTCCCCACGGCCGTGCGTTCTTCCATGTAGACGATCTGAAAACGACCGGAGCCGACTTGAAGCGGCTGGGAATAGTCTTCGTCTCCTCTCCTCAAGCCATCACGGTCACAGACCCCGACGGGAACCTCCTTGTCTTCCAGGGCGCGCCTGACGCGGTCTTGGGCACCATCTCCAACCCGTAGCAATAGAAAGAATTGACAGCGCGAGTTGTCGTGTATACGTTCTATCTCGCGTCATCGCTAACGGTATCAAGTCTGGAGAGGCAAGGAAGAGTTGCGGATGAGCTTTGGTCAGAACCTTAGGAGCATCGTGACCGATAGTCACTTTATCGTTCCGTTTCTCGTTCTCCTCGCCGGCATCGCCCTCCTGGTGATGCTGCACTGATGGACAGCAAGAACACACCGCGAGGAGATCAGGTGCGGGGAACCGGAAGAGGAGGTCTGTCGCTTCACGGCCTGGGCGTGATCTGTGGTCTCACCGCGGGCGTCTGGCTCGGCGCCGCCGAAGCTCCAACCAAGCTGGTGAACATCGGCCTGTCGCCCTTCGCCGTGTCGCTGTGCATGGTTGCAGGCGTCTTTACCGCCAGGTGGACCTTTCCTACCCTGCTGAAGGGGACCAGCTACGTCTTCGCGGATCTGATGGAAAAGAAGCACCTGGTCGTCTGGGCCCTGCTCGCGGGTGCGCTGTGGGCCGTCGCGAACACCTTGACCGTCTTTGCCATTCGCGATGTGGGACTGGCCGTGGCCTTCCCCCTGTGGAACGCGAACTCGCTCATCGGCCTCCTGTGGGGCAGAGTCCTCTTCGGCGAGCTCAAAGGCGCAAGCGGCAAGACAGTCGGCAAGGTCGTCCTGGGAGCAGTCGCCATCGTCGCGGCCGCCGTAATGCTCGGCTTCAGCACCCTGCACGGAGGGAGCTCGACGGCGCAGCATGCGGTCAGCGGCATCCTCGCCGCCCTCGGTGCAAGCCTCATGTGGGGCACCATGTATGTGCCATACCGCAAGGCATACATCAGCGGAATGAACCCGCTGTCCTTCGTGACCGCATTCACCGTCGGCGAGCTGGTCACCGTATTTGCCCTGGCCGCCACGTTGGGCGGAGGCGCCCACGCAGCCATCGCCGAGATCACCGCCGCCCGGGGCGTCGTGTTCTGGCTCTTTCTCGGCGGCTTCGTCTGGGTCATCGGCGATCTCTTCCAGCAGTTCGCGGCGAAGTACCTCGGCATCGGGCGCGGCATCCCGCTTTCGAACACTAACCAGCTGTGGGGCCTGGCATGGGGTGCGCTCGTCTTCGGGGAACTCGCGACGGCCGACCACGCCCACCGCATCCTGGTCATCGCCGGCTCCGCTGTGATGATCCTGGGCGCATTCGCCATCAGCACAGCCGTCGCCGGCGCACGGGAACACAGCTCCACAAACGAGGCGCTGCTGCGAGAGTGCGACCGTTACGGGCTGGACTACAACCGCACTGTGGCCTCAATGGCGGGCGATGAGTTCGGTGGACGCGACGAGCGCCGGCGCTGGTGGGATTACGCGATTGTGCTCGCGGCCACAGGGGTCTTTGTCTGGCTCGGCGTGCACGCCACCATCCCCCCACTCGCGATGAACATGCATTGGGTGGCGCTCCTGGGTGTGATCCTGCTGCTGAGCCTGGTGGCAGGGGGATGGAGTCTGTGGCGAAGAACACGCTTTTCGTAAGCTACGAGCACTTTGCAGGATGATGCTTCTGGAGCAGGCATGGCTGTTCGACTGAAGGATATCGCGCGCGATCTCGGAGTTTCCGTAGTGACTGTTTCCAAGGTCCTGCGTGGCAATTCCGATATCAGCGACGAGACCCGCCGGCGGGTTCTGAAACGCATGAAGGAGCTGAATTATCAGCCCAACATGATGGCGCGTGGGCTGGCAAGCGGGCGAACCTACACCGTCGGGCTGGTGGTGCCGGATCTTGTGCATCCGTTCTTTGCCGAATTTGCGAAATCCCTGAGTGGCGTGCTGCGGCCCGAGAACCGGGCATTGATTCTCGCCTCCTCCGAGGAGGATCCGGAGATCGAACAGCAGGAGATTCGAACCCTGCTGCGGCGAGGTGTCGATGTCCTGCTGATCGCCTCCTGTCAGGCGAGCCTGCGCAATTTCTACGAACTCGGCGACCAGCGGACGCCGTACCTGCTCTTCGATCGCAACTTCCCGCATCTCGCCGCGCATTTCGTGGGGTCAGACGACGTTCGTGTCGGTGAAATGGCCACAGAGCACCTGCTTGCGCTAGGACGGAAGCGCATCGCCCATATCGGAGGAAAGAACACGAGCCCATCGTTCGACCGTCTGCGCGGCTTCCGCAACGCCATGGCAGAAGCGCGGCTTCCGGTGCCTGAAGGCTACGTAGTCGTCCGGGAGCGCGTGGAAGAGACCGGGGACGCCGTGGGCCTTCAAGCCATGCAGGACCTGCTTCGCCAGCAGCCGCGACCCGATGCCGTCTTCTGCTACAACGACCTGACGGCGGTAGGCGCTATGGAAGCCGTCATGGAGGCGGGCCTGCGCGTGCCGGAGGACGTCGCGGTGATTGGATGCGGTAACTTTCGCTATGCGAAGTACCTACGAGTCCCTCTCAGCTCGATAGACCACGGCACGGCAGAACTCGGCCGCATTGCCGGGGAGTTAGCCCTCGACCTATCGGCAAACCCCGAGCAGCCGCCTAAAAGCGTCCTCCTCCAACCGTTCCTGGTGGTCCGGCAGTCCACAGGGGGGTAGAGGTCCTCGCTTCCCATTCTGAAACAGGGTCCTGCAACCGTGGCAAATATTGTTTGCGCACCGCCTCCGCTGGAGATATAGTTACCGGTAACTAATTCAAGATCCGTCTGTACGTGCATGAGGAGTCTCCGATGGCCACCATCGCAACACACACACCGCTGAAGGACATGGACGAATGGGACGACTTCCTCACGGGCCGCTATCAGGAAGGCAAGACCGAGGATCAGTTCCGGCAGTACGACGCAACTGCGAACCCCGGCGTGGCCGAGTTCTACCGCCTCAACCACCAGTATCAGACGTTCGATTACGTTATGTCGAAGGAAAAGGAGTACTTCGGCCTGAATAAAGGCGAGAAATCGATCTGGGAAGCCGCGGAGTTTCTGAACACGCTCGTGGACGACAGCGATCCCGATACCGACCTCACGCAAATCGAGCATCTGCTGCAGACTTCAGAGGCGATTCGCAGAGACGGCCACCCGCGCTGGTTTGTGCTGACCGGATTCATCCACGACCTTGGCAAAGTGCTGTGCCTGTGGGGCGAGCCGCAGTGGGGCGTCGTTGGCGATACTTTTCCAGTGGGGTGCGCCTACTCCAAGGACATCGTCTTCCCCGAGTACTTCCAGGCAAATCCCGATATCCACAATCCGGTCTACCAGACGAAGTACGGCATCTATGAGCCGAACTGCGGTCTGGACAAGATTCACCTCTCGTTTGGACACGACGGGTACATCGGCGAAGTGATGAAGAACTACATGCCAGAAGAGTCGCTCTACATGCTGCGCTACCACTCCTTCTACGCAGCTCACCGTCACGGAGCCTATCGACACCTTATGAGCAAGCACGATATCGAGATGCTTGAGTGGGTGAATAAGTTCAATGTGTACGATCTCTACTCCAAGGGCCACACAAAACCGAACGTCGCGGAACTGAAGCCCTACTACGATGATCTGTTTGCGGAGTTCTTTCCAGCGAAGATCGCCTGGTAGACGCAAAGGAAGTAAGACACGAGCTCCGGATGCCGGCTGCGTCCGGAGCTCGTGTTTTAGCGGAGCGCCCTCAGACCGAGTTCTAGCGCCGTGTCGCTGCTTATCGCGACACCGCATACGAATTCATCACTCGTTGACGAGCTTTTGAGACTCTGAAAAGAGGATTCCCGCTTCCAGCAACTCACGCTGTTTCAGTTTGCGTTATCTGCGCTGGTATCTCGGTATAAGTTCAATGCGCAGAACCTCCTTGATGGAAACAGCATGCCGCTCAAAGTTACCGGTGTCGGAGCAACATTTTGCTTGACTGTGTTTACCCAAGCTGCGTACTGTTTGGGCGAACCCAGGTTGGAGTTTAGAAGGCGTGAAACGATGGCAAGCCACCGCTCGCCAGATCGAAGCGGAAAGAGAGAAATAATGCGACACGAACAATTTGCGTATGCACATCGCCCGACGACAGACCGGAGTGCCAAGCGTCTCCTCGTTACCATGCAGGCGTGGCTTCCTGTTTCCCTCGCGCTGCTGATGCTGCTGCTGCCGAGCGCGAACGCGCGTGCTCAGTTCGAAACAGCCTCGGTGCTGGGATATGTTCGCGATGTTTCCGGCGCTGCCATCCCGAACGCAGCTGTCACTCTGACGAATAACGCCACCGCCATCGCTCAGGCTGCGACGACAGATACCGAGGGCCGTTATGAGTTTTCCAGCGTGAAGATCGGCAACTATCACAGTCGATGCGCAGAGGCACAGGCTTCGAGAAGACGCAGACGCAGACCTTTAACGTACCACCAACGCTCGGCAGAGAGTCGATGTGACATTGAAGGCGGGGTCGGTCAGCGAGACGGTGACCGTCTCCGCCGCACCCACGCAACTGGAGACGGAGACCAGCTCGCGCGGGCAGGTGATTGGCGACGCGTGAAGTGGAGAATCTTCCGCTTAATGGGCGATCCTATGCCGATCTCGTTCTGCTGGCCCCGGGCGTACGCAGGTCCTTCCTCGAAAACCAGACGCGCCTCCAGCCGCGAGGCGTTCTTCAACGTCAACGGTCAGCGCTCAGCCTTCAACAACTTCCTGCTCGACGGTCTGGACAACAATAACTACGGCACCTCGAACCAGGGATTCGCGAACGAGAACATTCCGCCTTCGCCCGATGCCGTGAGCGAGTTCAGGGTTGAGACCAACAACTACTCCGCGGAGTATGGCCGCGCTTCCGGCGCCGTGATCAACGTGTCCACACGCCGCGGCACGAACCAGTTTCACGGCAAGGCGTACGACTACCTCCGCAACACAGACCTGAATGCGATCGGCCCGTTTCAGCCGGCAGGTGGTATCAAGCAGACATTCATCCGCAACCAGTTCGGCGGAACGTTCGGCGGTCCGATCTACAAAGACCACACCTTCTTCTTTCTTGACTACGAAGGCCTGCGTCAGATCTTTCGCAACCAGGTGACAACGGTCACCCTGCCCAACGCGGAGCAGCGCCAGGGTATCTTTCTGCTGCATTACAAGGACGGGACCACCGCGCCGATCACGCTGCGCAATCCGATCACGGGAACGCGTCTTTACATCCGGCAACGTCTCCGCCGAGGCGACACCTTTCGCAAAGGCTGTTCTCGCCGCACTACCCGCCAACAACTCCGTATCTTCAACCGGCGGAGCGCCCGGCGCGGTCGCCTATGACACGATCTCAAACAACTACATCGCTTCTCCGCGGGGCACGATCCAGGACGACAAGGGCGATGTCCGTATCGATCACACCTTCAACTCAGAAGTGGAGTCTGTTCGCGTCGCTATAGCGAGCATCGCGGAACCATCTTCGATCCGCCGACCGTGCTGGGCCGGGCCGGAGGAAACGGCAACGCCAATGTGCATCTGCTCAACCGGCAGATCGCAGGCGGCACGACCTGGGTGATCTCCGCCGAACAAGCTGTTCGACATCCGCTTCGCCTACACGAAGAACCAGGGGGCAAGACGCCGTATGGCCAGGGAGATCCTTCCCTGCTGACGGAGAACGGCATCACCAACGGCGTTCCGACTGACCCGAGCATCGTGCGCGATCTGAACGCGCAGTCGGTCTCAGGCTTCACGCAGTTCGGCGCCCAGCCTTCCAGTCCGCAGTTCCAGAACCCCACTATCTATAACCCAAAGGCCAACTTCACCTGGGTGCGTGGCGCAACTCGATGAAGTTCGGCTATGAGTACCAGGCCGTCAATACTCAGGTCAACGACTTCAATCCCAGCTATGGACAGGATAACTACTCGGCGCGGCTCACGGTCCAGGCCTCGCGCTCCGGCCTCGCCTCGGTCCAGCGATCCCGACCGGCAGCCGGGAACACCGCGTTATCGCGCAGCTTACCGAGGCCTCCAACCTCGCGGACTTTCTGTTCGGCAACCAATCGTCCTACTCGCTTACAAACTTCACCATCGTAAATCTGCGGCAGCGCTTCAACTTCATGTACTTCCAGGACGACATCAAGGTTGTCGCCGACCCTGACAATCAACGCCGGCCTGCGGTACGAGATCGCCACTCCGCAATGGGAGCGCGATAATAAGCTGGCGAACTTCGATCCCGACACAAACACGCTGATCCAGGCGACGAACGGCAGCATCTACAACCGGGCGCTGGTCCATGTGCCGCTCAAGAACGTGGGCCCGCGCTTCGGTTTCGCCTGGAGCGCAATCGCCGAAGACGGTCGTACGCGGCGGCTACGGAATCAGCTACACCCAGTACAACCGTGCAGGCGGCGAAAACAACCTGACCTACAACGGCCCCAACGTCGTCAACGCGGCGATCAACAACCCTACGCCATCCACAACCAACCGATGCACCTCCGACACGCAGGACCAGACCGCATGCTTCCGTCAGATGCAGCAGGGCTACGCGGTTGGACTGGCAAGCCCCGCCAACTTCGACCCGAAGAAGGTGACCTCGCGCTATATCCCGAAGAACTTCAAGACCGGCTATGTGCAGAGCTACTTCCTCGGCTTTCAGCGGCAGCTTCCCTGGGGCGTCGTGGTGGACATCGCGTACGTCGGCAACAAGGGCACACACCTTCAAGTGCTCGCCGACTACAACCAGGCTGCGCCCTGCCTGCAATGCCGGTGGAGCGGGTTGCACGGCATATCAGTCGCGCCGCCCGGTGCCAACGTTCGGCGATATCGAAATTGCCTACGGCGGTAACTCCTCCAGCTATAACTCGCTGCAGGCCAAGCTGGAGAAGCGAGTCGGCGCGCTATACCTGCTGAACTCGTTCACCTGGGGCCGCACGTTCGATCTCGCCTCGGGTCACCTGGAAACTCGAACAGCGACAACTCCCGCGTCAACTTCGCCAATCCTCGCAACGACTATGGTCCGTCCGGACTACGACCAGCCGCTCAACAACACGACCTCCATCGTCTATGACCTGCCCTATGGCCATGGACGCCGGTTCGGAGCAACTCGAATTTCCTCGTCAATGCGGTCCTTGGCGGATGGCAGACCACCGTCATCAACACGATGACAAGCGGCCTGCCCATTCAACCTCACTACAACAGCCTCAGCCATCGAATCCGCTGTATACGACCGATCTCGTCACGTTCCGCCCACAGTTGACGATGCCTCGGCACGAAGATCAAGCGCCCGCATCGCAAGCCGGTCAAGACGGCCACAGCGCTGACCGGCTATCTGACCGAGCCTCGTCGCAACTACGATTCTGGCGGTTCCGTCCGTGGCGCTGGGCAACACGTCGCCGTACGGCAATATCTCGCGAAACAAGCTGCGCTCCTACGCTTACTTCGATACCGACCTCGGTCTCCACAAAGCGTTCACGCTGTGGAGCGAAGCCTCCAAACTGGACTTCCGCGCCGAGGCCTTCAACGTGCTGAACCAGGTGAACTACCAGGCTCCCGACGGCAACATCATCCGACGGAGCTTCGGCAGCATCACCAGCGCATACCCTGCGCGCCAGCTCAACTCGCAGCGAAGATTATCTTCTAAAGATCACTGCAATTGCGGCTGCGATAAGTAGAACCCGAATGAGGAAACGGATGGAACGTTATCTCGCAGTAGCTCTTCTCACCTCTGCGCTCTGCGGGGCTGCGGCAGCCGCCGCCCAGGACAAGAGCATGGCCGAGCAGGACCAGCGGGTGCACGTGAACCAAATCCAGGTGATCGGTTCGCACAACAGCTACCATGCCGGTTTTGCGCCGAGCGAGCGCAAGTGATGGAGGCGCAGAATCCACGCGCGCTCCGATCGCTTGACTATCACCACGCGCCGTTGGCCGATCAACTCTCCGGCGGCGTGCGCCAGATCGAGATCGACGTCTTCGCCGACGCAAAGGGCGGCAGATTCGCTCATCCTGCGATCGATCCAGGGTTGCAGAAGCCGGGCTGCCAGCCGACCCGGACTTCGATCCGCAACACGAGATGGATAAGCCCGGGTTCAAGGTGATGCATATGCAGGATGTGGATGAACGCAGCGTCTGTCATACCTTTGTGCATTGCCTCACCGATGTGCGCGACTGGTCGAAAGCGCATCCTGGGCATCTGCCGATCTTCATCCTGGTTGAGACAAAGGAGGGTGCATTGCGGGAGATGCCCGAAGCGGTCAAGACCGAGCCGTTCACAGCCGCGGTGTTCGATGCGCTCGATGCGGAGATTCGGTCGGTATTTCAGGCCGACGAGATTATGACGCCGGACGAGGTGCGCGGGAGTTCATCCACGCTGAACGAAGCAGTGCGCACACGCGGATGGCCGACGCTGGAGAAGGCGCGAGGCAGAGTGATCTTTCTGATGGACCAGAGACCGGTCGAAACAATTTATACGGCGGGCCATCCTTCGCTGCGCGGGCGTGTTCTCTTCACCAATGCGGTGCCCGGCGCGCCGGACGCCGCCTTTACGGAGGAGAACGATGGGAGCCGGGAGACGATCGACGGGCTTGTCAGGCAGGGCTATCTCGTGCGCACACGGACAGATGAAGGTACCGAACAGGCGCGCACCAATGACACCAAGCGGCGCGACCTGGCGCTCTAGCGGCGCGCAGATCATCAGCACGGACTACCCGCCGTCCGAGCCTTCGCCCTGGACTCCGTACGTCGTAGCATTTCCCGACGGCCTGATCGCACGTTGCAATCCGTTGAACAAGCCGGCGAATTGCAAAGATCGTCTACTGGAGCAGAGCTCGAATCTGCCATAGTGACCTGCGCCACCGTCTGCTCTCTTCACTGATCCCTCTCTCTTGAGCCAAGCGAACTTGTCATTGCTTTGTCATTTCGTGACAAGGAAAGCGCTCCCACGCGATATTTCGATGAAAATGGAAGCGTAGAGCGTGACCGATGAGGGACCAACGCGCATGACGAGCTCGCACGAAAACGAGGGGGCGACCAGCATCCTGGTGATCGAAGACGATCCGCGCATGCAGAAGGTGCTGAACCGCCTTTTTCGCGATGAAGGGTATGAGGTGCTCATTGCCTCAGACGGGCAGGCTGGCCTGGACGCCTTCCGCGCCTCCGCGCCGACTGCAGTGGTGCTCGATCTCGTACTCCCAAAGATATCGGGACGCGATGTCTGCCGTCGGATCAAGGATGGATCGTCCGGCTCGCCCGTCATCGTACTAAGCGCGATCACGGAGGTTGTCGACAAGGTTTTATTGCTGGAGCTCGGTGCGGACGACTACGTAACCAAGCCGTTCAGCCCGCGCGAGCTGCTGGCCAGGGTTCAGGCCGCGATGCGTCGCAACCGAAAGATGCCGGCACTCACCTCTTATTGTTTCGGCGACTGTGAGGTGGATTTCAGGAAGATGATGGTGAGCCGGAACGGCAGACCGGTGACACTCACAGCACACGAATTCAAGCTGCTGCGCTTCTTCTCCGCCAATCCCGAGCGCGTACTCAGCCGCGAAGAGTTGCTGAACGACGTCTGGGGCTATAACTCCTATCCCACAACGCGCACGGTCGATAATCAAATCCTGAAGCTTCGCCAGAAACTTGAAGCCGACCCCGCCAATCCGCGGCATCTACAGACAATCTACGGCGCTGGGTATAAGTTCATTCCGTAACACGGGAGCCGTTAGTTCCATGGACAGCACAAGCGGGATACGAACGCGAACCATGCTTGTCGCGCCGCTCGTTCTGGTAATCGCCATCGTCACGGGATCAAGTCTCCTGATCGTGCGCTCCCGGGTTCGCGAGCAGGTTGCCGAGAGTCTTGCGGAGGATCTCAACCACTCTGTCGAGACGTTTCAGAACCTCCAGCGGGAACGGCGCGAGGCGCTGACTCGTGAGAACAAGCTGCTTGCTGATCTTCCCAGCCTCAAAGCTCTGATGACGACTCGCGATCCGAGGACGATCGACGATGGATCGGTCGAGTTTTGGAAAGTCAGCGGAAACGATCTCTTTGCGCTGGCCGCACAGGACGGCCGCATTCTCACCACCCACACGCAGGATGGCGCATCCACCGAGCTCAAGAATAAGCTTCAGGAGCTGGTGAGCACTCCCGCCAAACACTTTCTCCTCGATAGGGATCGTCTGTTCGAGTTTTCGGTCCAGCCGCTCTACTTTGGGAGCCCAGCCTCAGGGACGCTGCTGGGGTATGTCATCAGCGGGTATGCAATTGACCAGGGTTTCGTGCAACAGATCAGTCAGGCCGCGGCAGCCGACGCCATGTTTGCAGCTGGAGATCGCCTGATCGTAAGCACACTGGATCCGAAGCGGCAGAAAGACTTGGATGTGCGTAGTGCTGTGCGAAGAGCTACCCGTACGACTGCTGTTGAACTCTCGCTTAGCGGAGATCGGTACCTTGTTGCAACAGAGGATCTCTCCGGCGGCGCACAGCCTTTACGTCTCCTGGTCTTGAAGTCATTTGATCAGGCGAATCGCGCAACGCGCCAGATCAATCGGCTGGTAGCGCTCGTCGGGCTGCTCGCTATCATCTCTGGAGCGGCCCTGATGTTAGTTTTATCGGACCTGGTCACCCGGCCGCTGGAAATGCTCGCTGCTGGCGTGCGCGCCTTTGGCTTCGGCGATTCGGTGCACTGTCTGCCAAACAACGGAACACGTGAGGTGAGAGAGCTGAGCAGCGCCTTTGAGCGTATGCGAAAAGAGACACTCGATGCGAGCCGTGCTCTGCTCGAGTCGGAGCGGCTGGCCACGATTGGACGCATGGCGAGCTCCGTCTCCCACGACCTCCGTCACTACCTGGCCGCGGTCTATGCGAATGCTGAATTCCTCTCTTCGCCAAAGCTTAGTGACGAAGAACGAGCGGAGCTGTTCGCCGACATCCGTCTCGCAGTACTCGGAACGACTGAACTGATTGACTCATTGCTCATCTTCAGCAGAACGGGCGGAGAGCCGCACAGAGCGTGGGAGTCGGTATCCGTTTTGCTGGACAAGGCTGTATCTCTCGCAAGGGCGCACCCGGAAGCCGAAGGCGTAACCATCAGCGTCGGGCGCGAACCCCTGAGCGAAGCCACAGAAATGTTTATGGATCCAAAGAAGGTCGAACGCGCAATCTACAACCTGCTGCTGAATGCCTGCCAATCCGCTCGGCTCTCTTCTGGTAAGCATGAGGTACGTGCCTCTGTTTTATCCACCGACATCGAAGTCAGCATCCTGATCGTCGACACTGGTCCAGGAGTGCCCGTGCAAATTCGCGAGAGCCTCTTCGAACCATTCGTAAGCGAAGGGAAGCACAGCGGAACGGGGCTTGGCCTCACACTCGCGCACTGCATCGCCGAAGAACACGCCGGCTCTGTAGCCCTGGTAAGCAGCCGGCCGGGAGAGACTGTCTTTCGCATCTCTCTGCCACGCGCCACGACACAAGAACACTTCGCGTCCTCGGCACCAGGACGCCAGGAGGTGGCATCATCCAAACCCATAAGTGCTCCCACCAACCTATGAGCCTTCGGCTATCGCTAATTCCTCTGCTCGCAGGAGTGCTGGTCTTTTCCAGCTTCAACTCTGCGACTGCGCAGCAAACGTCTCCGGAGAGTGCGTCTGTCGAGAATAATATGCATGACGAACTCAGGCGCCTCGCAGCTGCAGTGTCAGATGCTCAGGCGCAAGTCGAAGCGTCGCAGAAGCATCTAGCAGAACTCCAAACCGAGATCCTTCGCCTGCAAGTCCGCACGCAGGCTTTCGCCGAACCTGACGCGACCGGTGCAGACATCTCCACCTCACGTCCGCCGGAAGACAGCGGAGTCCTCGCCGGCCAGGTCGCCATTCTCCGAGAGCGGCAGGAGGTGCAGCAAGCGGAGATCGCCACGCATGAGCAAGCCAAGGTAGAGACCGAGTCCAAGTACCCGGTCAAGGTCACTGGCCTGATCCTGATGAATGCGTTCACGAATACCCGCGGCGTAGATTCCATCCAGGTGCCGTCATTAGCGACTGACGGTTCAGGAAGTACGGGGGCCACTTTCCGCCAAACCATTCTTGGTATAGATGGACGAGGTCCTTACATCTTCGGAGCAACTACGCACGCCGACCTTCGCGTCGATTTCTTCGGTGCTTCTACTCAATCGAACTACGGCTCGAGCGCAGGTCTTCTTCGTCTGCGAACGGCCCACGCTGTTCTCGACTGGGACCGCATTAAGGCATTTGTCCAGCTTGATCATCCTGTCTTTAGTCCAAACACCCCAACATCGCTGACCACGATCGCCGAGCCGGCGCTCGCCTGGTCCGGCAATCTCTGGACATGGTTGCCGCAAGCCGGGGTGACGCATAGGTTCTGGCTTGGGCAGCGCTCGCAGGTCAAACTACAGGCCGGGCTTATGGATGTGCCCGACCCACCCCTGACCGGGACTACAAGTACGAGCACCGCGAGCTTCGCCGAGCAGAGCCGGTGGCCGGGGACCGAAGCGCGAATCGTCTTCGGCAGCAGAGATGAGGAGAAGGGCACCGAGATCGGATTCGGTGGTTACTTCAGCACTCATCATCTGGGCGGCGCCAGCGGCTTCAATGCATGGGCCGGAACAGCGGACTATCACATTCCCCTGCCGGCCCACCTCGAACTCACCGGCAGCTTCTACCGCGGTCTCGCCCTTGGCGGCCTCGGCGGGGGCGCCTATAAGGATTATGTTTACAAGATCGTGGGCAACACTTATCTGTATCGCGCTCTCGATGATGTCGGAGGATGGACGCAGATCAAGGCGGGATTCGGAGAGCGGCTCCAGCTAAACGCAGCGCTCGGATTGGACAACGCCTTCGCCGGGCAGATACGGCCATACACCACTACCGTTTCGAGCACGTACGCGAATCTTGCCCGCAATCAAACAGTCTTCACCAACGCGATCTACAGCCCCAATTCCTCGGCCATGTTCTCTTTGGAATTCCGCCACATCGCCTCTTCACCGGCCATCGGACGGCGTTATGACGCGAACGTGATCGGTGTCGCGGCGGGGTACAAGTTTTGATGGTGGCCCTAGTCGCAAGGCGCGGCCGCGGGGTTTTCCTCCTGGTCATAATGTTCATGTGCGTACTCACTTCGATGGCGCAACAGGCAGTGGATGTGACGGCTCACCTGGAAGGTATCGCAAGAAACAGCCGCAGAGCACCGTACGCCGCTCTGTGGCTGGTACCCATCCCGAAAAGACCAGTTGCCGTTTCATTCCCGGAGACGCGCAAGTACACGCTTTTACAAAAGAACAAGATGTTCTCCCCTCATCTGCTGATCGTGCCGGTCGGGGCAGTGGTCTCCTTTCCCAACGCCGATCCTTTCTTCCACAACGTATTCTCACTGTTCGACGGTAAACGGTTCGATCTTGGCCTGTATGAGGCCGGTTCGACCAAAGAAGTTACATTCTCTCGAGAAGGTGTCTCTTACATCTTCTGCAACATCCATCCGGAGATGAGCGCCGTCGTCCTCGCCCTCGCGACTCCATATTTCACCATCGGCGACGATCGCGGAGTCCTTCGTCTGAATGGTGTTCCGCCGGGCAGTTACCAGATGCACGTCTGGGTGGAAGGTGAGGAGCAGAGCAGTCTGGTTCGCATGACCCGAACCGTAAACCTCGCGCGCAATCACGTTGACCTCGGCGGAATCAGCATTGCCGCACTTCCAGCCGTGCAACCGCCCCACACCAACAAGTTCGGCGAACGCTATGACCCGACGCCACCCTCGCCGTACTGAGCGGCAAAACCTAAGCTTCACTGCGCTGCGTGGTAAGCACCGCCAGTCCATCCGATTCAGCCAAAGTACCCTGCTGTGATGCGCTCCCAGGTACCAGGGCACGGCCACCCCGTCCCACCCAAGTCTGTGTCCACCTTCGAGCCACAAGTCGCATCAGGATAAGGATCGCAAGCGCAAGTACGGCATAGAAAACGAAACCTGTACGGTACGATCCCGTATGCTGCTTGGATTGTCCCAGCAGATTGGGGAGAATGCCGCCGCCCAGAGCCCCTATCTCTCCTATCATTCCCCCGGCGACAGCAGTGGTAAGGGGCCACCGTAGCGGGACAAGCTGGAAGGTAGCCCCATTGCCAGCACCTAATGCCGCAAAGCAGAGCATGAAGAGAAGCGTGGTGGCGAGCAGTGGGGGAGCTGTCATCAAACCGAACAGACCCGCGATAGCGATCAGGAAGATGACGGAGAGTGTCGTAATGCCGCCGATGCGATCCGCGGACCAGCCGCCGAGTACGCGCGTAAGGGAACCGGTGAGCGTCGCAAGCACCGTAAGTGAGCCGGCCTGCACCTTCGTGACGTGGAACTGCGCGTAGAAGAAGGACGGAAGAAAAGTCGCCAGGCCAAGAAAGCCGCCAAAGGTGACGATGTAAATGAGATTGAAGTACCAGCCATCCTTCTCGAAGAGGCAGGAGAGGTGCTCCCGTAGGCTCTGGTGCTCGATGTCAGGCGGCTCCTTCGCAAGGACGATCATCACAACAAGCGGGAGCAGCATAGTCCCGGCGGCAAAGCCGTAAACGTTCTGCCAGCCGAAGTGCATGGCGAGACGCGGTGCGAAGAGTGCGGCGAGAGCGGTACCGCTGTTCCCAGCTCCGGCTATTCCCATAGCCAGTCCCTTGTACTCCCGCGGAAACCAGCCCGAACCGAGCGACAGCGCAACTCCGAAGCTGGCTCCGGCAATGCCGAGGAGCACACCCATGGCAAGAACGTTGTGAAAGGTACGCACGAAGAAAAACCCATACATCAGCGCCAGAATGATCGCGGACATCTCAACGATCGCAGCGCGCTTGCGACCGATGTACTGCGAGAGAACGCCGAGCGGAAACCGCATGAATGCACCGGCCAGTGTGGGAACAGAGACCATCAAGCCGATCTGAGCGGGGGAGAGATGAAAAGCCTCAGAGATAAATGGACCCATGGCGCCGTTGAGCACCCAGACAGCAAACGAAAAATCGAAGTAGAGGAAGGCAGCAAAAAGAGTGGGGGTATGCCCGGACTTTATGAAGGCTTTGTAACTGGCCATGTTGGTCTGATCTCCGGTACTGATGTAAGTTTCGGGGTGGGTACGGCTCAACGCAGGAAACGGCACTGCTTAGGAACGCAAAGCGATAACCGAGTTATGACGGGAAGGAGCCCGGCTGCGGCGGTCACGTGCTGGCGTGCGATGGATGCGAACCGCGCACTGCTTGAAGTTAGGTTCGCGCGAGATCGGATCAAAAGCGCCGAGAGTGACAATGTTTGAGTTCGTCTCCGCGAAGTGAAAGGGCATAAAGACCTGCCCCGGAGCGACGATCCCGGTGATGCGAAGTTCGAGGTCCGCAACGGAGCCGCGCCGGCTGGTGACGGTCACGCGGTCATGTGCTTTCAACTCCAGTGCGCTCGCATCTTTTGGGTTCATCTCGAGCCATGCGTTAGGCACCATGTCGTTGAGGATGTCGACTGCCGCCGTCTTCGTGCGTGTGTGCCAATGCTCAACGGTGCGGCCCGTGTTGAGAATGAAGCTGAACTCGGTATTGGGCTGCTCCAAAAACGGATCGCACGGAACGACGTGGAGTTGGGCTCGGCCGTCGGGCGTCGGAAACACACCATCCCCATAAAGTGTGGAGCCTCCCCACTGAAGGCCGTTGTTGTCATCGATCTGCTGCCAGCTAAAGTGGGAATAGTCGCACATCCGGCCTGCGGAGACCGCTTGCCACTCACGGTATGCGTCTTCTGGCGAGCGCCAGCCCGGATACAACTCTTCTCTCACACCAATCCTCCCTGCAAGCGCAAGGAAGATGTCGAAGTCGGAGCGGGCCTCGCCCGGTGGAGCGACGACGGCATTGACCTTCGACACACGCCGCTCGGAGTTTGTGTAAGTTCCTTCCTTCTCGCCCCAGATTGCCGCCGGGAGAACAAGGTGGGCGAAGTCCGAGGTCGGCGTCGGGTAGAAGCCATCCTGCACCACGACGAATTCGGCTGTTGTGAGCGCCTGTTTAAGAATGCCGACGTTTGGAAACGAAACCGCGGGGTTGGTGGCGATGAACCAGAGAGCCTTCACCTTACCGGCTACCGCAGCCTCGATGATGTCGGGATACGCAAGGCCTCGAGCTGCCGGAATGCGTTCTACGGGAAGCTTCCAGATGCGCGCCAGATCTTCGCGGTCTGCCTCGGAATCGAACCTCCGATAACCCGGAAGTGAAGAGGTGAAGCCCGCCTCGCGCGTGCCCATCGCATTGCACTGACCAGTGATGGAGAACGGCGCAGCGCCCGCGCGACCGATATTCCCGGTGATGAGCGCGAGATTGTTGATTGCTGCGACAGTGACGGCACCTTGTGTCGAGTGATTGACGCCCATGGTCCAACCGATAAAAGCGGAGCGCGCCTGACCATAGAGGCGGGACACACGAACGATCTGATCGACGGATAGACCGGTGGTGAGCGCAACGCGCTCAGGAGTGAACCCTGCGACGTGGCTGACAAACTCGTCGAACCCGCTCGTGTGCGCGTCAATGTAGGCGCGATCGATCAGACTTTCCCGAATCAAAATATGTGCGATTCCGTTAAGCAGCGCTATATCGGAGCGCGGCTGGATGGCGAGGTGAATGTCCGCCAACATCGCCGTCTTCGTGACACGAGGATCGACGACGATCACGGTGCGAGGTTTCGATCCGGGCGACGTGCGGTCGAGGCGCTGGCAGAGGATGGGGTGATTGTCCGCCATGTTTGCACCAATCAACAGAATGACGTCGGCCGTCTCCATGTCCGCGTAGGATCCGGGCGGACCGTCGGAGCCGAAAGACAATTTGTAACCGGATACGGCGCTCGCCATGCATAGGGTAGTGTTGCCGTCGTAGTTGCGAGTTCGCAGACCGAGTTGCACCAGCTTGCCCAGCGTGTAGAACTCCTCAGTGAGGAGTTGGCCGGTTCCTATAACGCCGACCGCCTCATTGCCATGACGAGACTGGATCTCGCGGAAGCGTTCGGCCATCGTGTCGAGCGCTTCGTCCCAGGAAACCGGAGTGAGGACGCCATCTTTGCGCAGCAGCGGCGTACGGGCACGGCCGGGAGCGGAGAGGATGTGATGTTCCGAGAGCCCTTTCGGGCAGAGCTTGCCGCGGTTAACTGGATGATCCGGGTTGCCGCGCACCGTGACTGCTCTCCCATCGCGAACGCCGACAAGCATTCCACAGCCGACCGAACAGTAACCGCACGTCGTTTTGACCCAGCGCTCCGCGATACGGGCGGTCGCAATGTAACCCGCCCTTGGGTCGTTGCCGAAGGTGTATTTGTCACTGCGGGTGTCGAGCCCGATCAGACGTTTGATCTGAGTAAGTAGAGGGGCTCTCATGTGTGGACCGACCTCACAAAGGTGAGCGCCATGTTTAGAGGCACAACGGAAACAAAGAAGAGATAGCGCGCGGTAAGAACAGCGGCGAATGCAGCGACAAGAGCACAAACAGCGAACCCGGTCAACGCCAGCAGAAGAGCCAGAAGCACAAACGCTATCGACACAAGTGTCGTTCCGCGCAGTTCTCCTGTACTCAGGAGCGAAGCCGTCGCTCGACGCTCATAGAGTGCCGAATGGTAGAGACATCCGATCCTGACGAGGTGATTAACCGTCCAGCAGCCGCCGAACAGTAACACTGGCCACGACGAAAAGCCCATCGACGCGGCAGGGAGGTCCACATTGCACACAGCATGAAGCATGCAGATAGCGGTTGTTGTGCGGATCAAAACGGGAGCTGCGGTCGAACCGAGAACGCCTGCGGACAGCACAAAGTCCATAGGCGTGTGGAGTGTATTCCAGGCTGGTCGCGCGGGGACGAGATAAATATAAGCACTCGCAAGAAGGCCGGCGATGCCGAGTGCAGGCGCGATGATCCGCAGCAGGAGCAGCACAGGTGCGGCGAGCGGAAGTTGGTGAACAGCGGCCAGCCACGTGACGCCAGCCAGCAATGTGAGAGCGCCGAAGAAGAGTCCAAACAGGAGCACCTCGCGCGAGAGCCACGACCGTCGCCACATCTTGAGAGCTCTCCACGCGAAAGCCGGACGACCAAGATGAAGAACAGCAACATTGAGCGTGAGAAAGGTAAGCAGGAGCAGGAGCGTGACGGCGACCGGACCGGCGTGCCCGGAGAGAATGGCAGCAGCTAGTGTGCCGACGGAGAGCTGGATAAGAGTTGTCATCCAGACCAGCGACCAATGTGGATGCTCCGGCCGCAGGGTCTCAACATCCACCCGCTCGAGGGTGACTGCGGTCTCTCGCGGAAGCGTGATGCGGGTCGTGGAGATGGTGTGACCTGCCGAAGGCATGCCGGGCGCATCGGCCAGTGCGTAATCGGAGCGCCAGGCGAGCTTGTCGACGATCTCGATTTCAATGGCGGCTTCAGGGCAGGCATCGACGCATGCGGGCTCAAGGCCGTCCGTAAGTCGGCCGTGGCACATGTCACATTTGCCGACGACACCGCGCTCGGCGTTGAACTGCGGCACGGAGTAAGGGCAGTTCCAGACGCAGTACTGGCAACCGATGCAGGCTTCGGCGGAATGCAGAACGATGCCGGTCGCCGGATCTTTCGTGTAGGCATCCACCGGGCAACCCTTCACGCATTCCGCATCGAGGCAATGGTTGCAGCCCATCGAAAGATAGTGCCGAACAGTGTTGGGGTAGCTGCCCCCTTCAATCTCGCCGATGCGCCGCCAGCGAAGATCCGAAGGATTCCCATTCTGTTCGTTGCAAGCAACCTCGCAGGACCGGCAGCCGATGCACTTGGTCATGTTGAAGTGGAAACGATACTGCTCTCCCTCTGCGAGCAGCCGATCCGGCAGGAGCGTTGTCCTTACCACGCCTCGCGACGGCTTCGGAAAGATCTCGAGCCCGTTCTCCGTAAGTCGCACGATCGAGTCGACGGAACTGGCGGTCTGTGCGAGATCGTGAAGGGGAAGCGACATGGCAGCCTTTGTATGGAACTGGTTGGGTGTCTAATAAATGTCGCGTTGGTACCGTCGCGCGTCCTTGAGTTGCTGGACGTATTCCGCGGCAGAATCGGGGGAACAACGACCAGCTGTCGAGATAATTGTGTGAAGAGCCGCATCGACATCTTTAGCCATCCGACTCGCGTCACCGCAGACATATAGGCTGGCGCCTTCCTCCAACCAACGAAAAAGCTCGGCGGAGTGCTCAATCATGCGGTCCTGCACGTAAATCTTCCGGGGCTGATCGCGGGAAAAGGCGAGGTTAAGACGGCTCAGATGCCCATCACGCTGCATGGCCGTGAGCTCGTCCTGGTACAGAAAATCCGTGCCGGCACATCGCTCCCCGAAAAACAGCCAGTTGCGTCCGGCGTGGCCCAGCGCCCGTCGCTCGTGGAGAAAGGCACGAAAGGGAGCGACACCAGTTCCGGGACCGATCATGACCATCGGGGCCGCCGTATCGGAGGGCAAACGGAACCGCTTGTTGGGTTGGATATACAGAGGCAGGCGATCGCCGGGAGCGGCGCGATCCGCAAATAGCGTGGAGCAAACGCCGCCTCGCTCACGGTTGTGCGCACGATACCGAACCACAGCAACCGTGGTGTGAATCTCATCCGCGTGCGCGGCGGGACTGGAAGAGATGGAGTAGAGGCGCGGAGGCAGACGAGGCAGGAGATCGACAACGTCCTGTGCCGACGCAAGCACACCGGGGCACTCGGTAAGAAGGTCGATGAGCCCGCGGTCGTAAAGATACCGGTCGAGGTCCGCCTGCTGCTCGGGAACGAGGAGCTTCAGCAGGGCGGTGCAACCACCGATCGTTGCGTAGCTCTCGATGAGCTTGCGCGTAAGACGTGTGATTTGGAGCGAGTGGATGAGCGCATCGCTGAGCGTGGTCCTGAGCTTGTGCTCAGCCCCCTTGCCGCTCGAGAGCGTGACATGTTCCGCGCCCGTCAGCCCGGTTGCGGCGAGGATGTCGCTTATAAGAGCGGGATCGTTCTGGGCAAGAACACCACAGGCGTCCCCGGCCTCGTACGGCATCTCCGTCCCGCGCAGGCAGAAGGCGAGGTGAAGCGTCTGCTTGCTGGAAATTTCCGCCGTGAGAGGAACCTTGGTGAGCAAGGGAGCGAGGTGGGGATTGTCGCGCGTGTGGCGGGGAGCAGCCGATGCTGGAGCCGGCGCAGACACTGGCTTCGCAGTCTGGACGACAGCAGCGAGCTGATCGATGCGCGGAAGCAGCGTGGCCTGCCAGGCCGCAAATGGCACGTCAACATCTACGTCCAGGTTGGTCCGTTCGAGCAGCCGGGCTGCCCCAAGGGAATGGAGGCGCTCATCTAGATCCATTCCGAATCTGCAGAAGTGCTCGTAGTTGCTGTCCCCAAGAGCGAGCACCGTGTATGTGAGCTTGTCCAGACGGGGCGTTCCGGTCGAGCTCAGCTGATCGAAGAATGGCTTTACCGCGTCCGGCGGATCACCTTCACCATAAGTGCTGGCAATGAACACAGCATGTCGAAGGTCACCGAGGGATGCCGCTGTATGCGTCTCAAGCGCCGAGACGGCAGGTACGTAGCCGCGGATCTTCAGCTCCTTGGCAAGCTTGCGCGCGAGACCCTCGGCGGTGCCGGATTGCGAGGCGTGGAGAACGGCGATAGCAAGTGCATGGCGGTCTGGCGCCGCAGGAACGGCAGCGTTGCTGCCCGGAGCGACGGCGAACAGTCCGGCAAGAAGACCGTTGAGCCAGCCACGCTGCTCAGGCGAAAACGGTGCGCTTTCGGGAAGAAAGGGAATGGTGGACACGCCTACTTGTTCTCCTTTGTGTTACAGAAACCCTGGAGCTCGGCAATCTCATGACGGCGGCTGAACAGGAGAAAAGACTCCGATGGCCGACGCCGCTCGACGTAGGCCATGAACAGGTTCTCCAGCGTTGCGCCAAGGTCTGTAAATCGGATGGACGGGATGAGCTCGCGGGCGATTGCCTGATCCGCATCCGCGCCGCCCCCAAGCACAACCTGGTAACCCTCTTCCCCGCCGACCTTCACGCCCATCAGGCCGAGATCGCCAACGTAATGCTGCGCACACGAGTGGGAGCAGCCGGTAACGTGTAGGTTCACCGGCTGCAGAACTCCAAAGGGATTCGCGCTTCCGTCGGGTCGCTCCCGTGGAAAACGTTGGTCAAGAAAGTTGGCAAGCTCAACCGCGTGCCGCTTCGTGTCGGAGGCGGCGAAGCGGCAGCCCTGGTTGCCGGTGCACGCGACAGTACCGGAGAGCACTGTTCCGGCACGAAACTGCAGGCCTGCATCAAGCAACGCCCGCTCTGCTGCGGGTAGCGCCGCTGTGGGGATATTCGGGAGCAAGAGGTTCTGCCAGACGGTCAGACGAATCTCTCCCGACCCGAAGCTCTCCGCGATATCGGCAACAGCCCGCATCTGCGAAACGGGGAGCCGGCCAACCGGAACGGACACACCAATGTAATGGAGGCCGGGCTGCACCTGCGGATGTACGCCGATGTGACCGGCTCGATCAACGGGTCCGCGCGCATCGCACTCGGAGACGGGGACATGGATGAGCGGAAACGTCAGGAGCCTTTCTGTCTCTTTGAGAAAGCGAGTTACGCCCCACCGATCCACAAGATACTTGAGCCGCGCCTTTCTGCGATCAGTCCGATCACCGTTCTCCACAAATACGCGAACCATGGCTGCGGCCACAGCGATCGCCTGATCCGGCCGGAGCAGAACTCCGCAGTCGCTCGCAAACTGCTTGTGCCCCGTGATACCGCACAACAGAACACGGAAGTAAACTCCCGATGGAACCGAGCGGCCCCCAGGAACGTGCACCGCTGCAAAACCGATATCGTTCGTGTCGGCTAAAACGGAGATCCTTCCACCATTATCGAAGGCTATGTTGAACTTACGCGGCAGTTGGTACATGTCGGGCGAGTTCGTGATGTAGTTCTGGAGAGCCTCCGCCAGCGGTCGAACATCCAGCAATTCGCCGGTGTCCAGGCCGGTGATCGGCGAAGCAGTGATGTTGCGAATATTGTCCGCTCCGGAACCGCGCGAACTGAGACCCAGCAACTGCAGCCGCGTGAGCACGCGCACGATGTCTCGCGGTGCAAACTCGCGGATCTGCAGATTCGAGCGAGTCGTGAGGTCGGCACGCCCGGAGCCCCACTCCTCAGCCATCTGCGCCAGCCCGCGAAGCTGGTACGCGGAGAGTATCCCGCCTGGAATGCGAAGCCGAAGCATAAAGGAGTCCTGCGTGGGTGCCACATGAAAGAGACCGTGGTACTTCATGCGGAAGCGGTCATCCTCCGTGGGCGGGAGATCTTCGTTCGAGTAGCGAAGTATCTTGTCCCAAAGTGCCAATGGATCGTGCTCGTATTTCCATCGCTCTTCCCTGCAAAGATCAGTGAGGGAAGTCCCGCACACGCTCCCTTCAACGACGGCGGCAGCCTGGTTTAGAAGGCCAGAGGAAGGTTCGTGTGTAAGCAACCCCGATACAGTCTGGCCGAGAAACGGTGTGAGACCGCGCTGCACGAGGCCGGCAAAGAAGCCTTCGAGATACTGCTTCTGCTCCACAGTAAAGTCGGCGGGCAGAGCCGGATTGATTTCGGCAAAGGCGTTCATCGGCGGTATTCCCCTAGTACGGCCCGTGTGAGGGCAGACGGTACAAAAGGTCGAAGACCTTGGATCCAGGCACGATGGCAGTTCGATAGGAGAAAGACCGCTGGCGCGAAGCTCGAACGCGAGATCTCGTATCGGACACCACAGGAGTGCGGTGGATGCAAGGCTCTTCGCGGAGCTTGAATGGGCGATGGTACTCGCACAGAGTACGTCCTGGTACCTGTGCTGCCCTGGAGTTCAACACTCTGTTGAGTGATTTTGGTCCAGGTTGAAGCGATAGTAATTCGGGTGACGCCGAATCGCAAGTCCTCTCTTCCACAAACACCGAATCTGGTCGCAGAGCACTTCAGCGTCATCACTCAGCTAAAGGACCGGGCGAGCAGCCTCCTCCGGCTGGCACCGATGACCCTTACCAGGCGCGACGCGGCGGACATGTAAAATCAGGAGCTAACAACCCCAGACTTTTAGAAGACTTGACTCGCTCTTCGTGAACAAACGCGACGGTGAGCCGCACTTCTTCTTTCTCCGGAGCACTCCGAAACGTCGCTGAAATACATTTCAGGTGGGTCCATGGCACACGCAAGCTTTGACGGCCTTCGCATCCTGTCCCTCGAATCGCGACGCGCGCGCGAGGTCGAGAAGCTGATTCAAACCTACGGCGGTAAGCCGCTCGTTGTGCCGGCCATGCGTGAGGTGCCCCTGTCCTCGAACGAAGCGGCGTTGAGCTTTGCCGACGCTCTGATCCAGGGCCATTTCGATCTGATCATCTTCACAACGGGCGTCGGTGTACGCGCAATGCTGGAGATCGCCCAACTCAGGCACCCTCGCGAAAATCTTATCGAGGCCCTGCGTAAGGTAAAGATCGCGGCGCGCGGAGCCAAGCCGAGCACAGCTCTGCGTGAGTTGAAGGTGCCGGTTACGGTCAGCTCGGAAGAACCCAGCACATGGCGAGAGCTTCTGCGCGCGATCGACACTGAGTTCGGAGAAAGCCTCTCCACCATGCGAATCGCCTTGCAGGAGTACGGCGCTTCCAACCCAGAGTTGCTCGCTGAACTGAGTGCTCGCTGTTCCGAACTGACCAAGGTGCCAATCTACCAATGGGCTCTCCCGGAGGATTTGCAGCCGCTGCGGGACTCGATCGCATCAATCACGAATCGCACGATCGATGTTGTGCTCTTCATGACCGCAGTGCAGGTGATTCATCTCTTCCAGGTAGCCGAGCAGATAGGAGAAGAGCAGGCGCTTCGCGATGGCCTCCAATCGCTCGTCGTGCTGTCCATCGGTCCAACGACGTCCGAGGAACTCGCCCATTACGGCATCACGCCAGATTTCGAACCCTCGCGACCCAAGATGGGCTTTCTCGTTAACGAGGCCGCGCAATATGCCGGCAGGCTCCTGGAACAGAAGCGCCGCTCGCCCGCCAGCGCCAAACCGCAGCCATCCGCGAACGAGCCCCCACCCGTACCGCGGGTCGCAGCATCTACGTCAACCATGGCAGGGTTTCGCGACGGACTTGCCGAGATCGATTTCCTGCACGAGATCAGCAGCCGTATCGCCGCGTCGGACTCCCTTCACCTTGTACTCGATCGCATCGTCGGCTTTATCACTTCCGTCATTCCCTGCGATTCTTGTTTTATCTATGTGCTCGAAGACGATCGCCTCGTGCTCCGGGCCTCGAAAAATCCTCACGCGGACGTCGTCGATCATCTCGATGTCCCGTTCGGCCAAGGTGTCACGGGCTGGGTCGCGAAACACAGAAAGCCCGTCGCGCTCGCGTCGAACGCCTCGACCGACCCGCGCTTCAAAGCCTTCAAGAATCTCCCCGAAGATCATTTCGAGGCTATGCTCTGCACACCCATCCTCTGCGCAAGCCGCGTCGTCGGCGTCATCAACCTTCAGCACAGACTGTCCTACAGCCATTCCACGCAAGAGGTGCGTCTGCTCTCCACGCTGGGCTTCCTGGTGGGGGCGGAGATTGAACGAGCGCGGCTGGAGATGGAGAACACCGAACTGGCAGGGAGGCTGGAGACGCGAAAGTTCGTCGAGCGCGCCAAGGTGGTCCTGCAGCGTGACCTTGGGCTGAGCGAGGACGACGCCTACCAAACCATGCAGAAGGAAAGCCGGCAACGGCGCAAATCAATGCGCGAGATCGCCGATGCAATCCTGCTCGCAGACGACCTGAAAAAGACACAAGGGGAAGCGCGACGCTCCCTCACCAGACCTGTTCAGGCCAAGGCCTGATCGGTGCATGTGGCGTTCCCACCGGAGATGCGCAACGTACAATACTGGAACGAGGTCGTAAGCCGACCCATCGATAGGAATCGCGAAAGTGGCGAAATTGGCAGACGCACCAGACTTAGGATCTGGCGGAGAAATCCATGGGGGTTCAAGTCCCCCCTTTCGCACCAAAACCTGCCCCGACCAATGAAAGAGACGGAATGAGCCAGAACAAGCCCAACTCTGAACCTATCCTGAAGCTCTCACGCACCGAGAACTACCGCGAGGGCTATGCCAACAGCGTGCAGGTTCGCATGAGCGTCTGGGACTTCTTTCTCGGCTTCGGCACCATGAGCCAGAACGCTCCCGACGAGGTCACTCTTTCCAACTTCCAGGGCATCTATCTCAGCCCGCAGCAGGCCAAGGCGCTATGGAACGTCCTCGGACACAACCTCGCGCAGTATGAGCAAACCTTCGGTTCCCTCTCCCTTGAGCCGCTTCCCTCCCCCGAAGGCCCCGTCAACTAGCAGCGTGCCCTCTCCCTTGCACAGCACAACCTCGCAGCCGCCTCCCGCGCTGCGGCTATGGATGTTGTATCCCCTCTTCTTCGTCGCGGTCTTCCTCAGCCATTGGACTCTGCTGCGACTCCCCTATTTCTGGGACGAGGGTGGTTATTACATCCCTGCAGCGCTTGACTTCTTCCGCACCGGCACCCTGATCCCGCACTCCACCGTCACCAACGCGCATCCGCCCCTCCCCTCAATCCTCCTCGCAGCCTGGTGGCACCTCTCCGGCTACGTCATCAGCGGCACACGCACCTTCATCTGCATGGTCTCCTCGGCCGCCCTGCTCGGCGTCTTTCGTCTGGGGCGCCGCCTCACAGGAGACCTCCTCGCCGCAGTCGTCACCCTGCTTACCGCCGCGTATCCCATATGGTTCGCGCAGAGCACCCTCGCTCACGCCGACATCTTCGCCGCCGCTTTTACGCTTTGGGCGCTCTCCTTCTATCTCGCCCCCCCGCCCGCTGGAGAACTACCTTTCGACGGCAGTGGCCCGCACAGGTCGACTGGCAATCTCTTCGCTATTGCTATCCTGTTTTCGCTCGCTGCACTATCGAAAGAGACAGCGATCGTCACGCCCGCGGCAGTCGCCGTCTACGAGATCGTCCTGCTCTTCAGAGATCGCGGCCATTCCCACGAACTTCGAAAACGCCTCCACATCGTCGCAGCCCTGAGCGCGCCCGCTCTCCCACTGATCGCCTGGTACGCCTATCACTTCCATGAGACTGGCTTCGTCTTCGGCAATCCGGAGTTCCTCCGTTACAACGCAACGGCAAATCTCAGCGCGTACCGTTTCGCTCTCTGCCTCTGGCACCGTGTACTCCACCTGACCATGCACATGAACATGTTTGTGCCCGTGCTGTGCGCTGCCGCGGCCACCCTCACCTCAGTCCTCCCCGACCGCTCGCGGAGCTTTCTCTCACGAAAGCTCTTCGCCGCGATCGCAGTGATTCTCGCCGCAAACCTCATCGCCTTTTCCATCCTCGGCGGAGCTTTGCTGACGCGCTACCTGCTACCCATGTATCCGCTCGTGCTTCTGGTGTGCGTCGTGGAATGGCGCCGTCATCTGCGGCTCTGGTGGGCCGTCGCTGCGCTCAGCTTCGCTGCCTTCGTCGCAGCGATCCACCTCAATCCCCCTTACGCCTTTGCACCCGAGGATAACCTCACATACCGCGACATGGTCGTCCTGCATCAGGAGGCGATCTCCGTCATCAATCACCGCTTCCCGCAGGCAACTGTCCTTACCGCTTGGCCGGCCACCGCCGAGCTCCAGCATCCCGAGCTCGGTTACACGCACATTCCCATTGCGACGGTGAGCGTTCCCAACTTCTCGCTTCCGGACATGCAGACCGCAGCAGCCCAAGCCCGCGACTTCGACACCGCTCTCGTCTTCTCCACCAAATGGGAGCCTCCCCCCGGAGCAGCGAATATCGCCAGGCGAAACGAGTCCACCGACACGCAATACTTCGACTTTCATCATGATCTGCAGCCCGCGGAAGCCGCCAGCCCTGCTTCACGGACGCGTCATCTGGGAAGATCACCGCCGCGGCGAGTGGGCCGCCGTTCTGCGCTTCGACAGAGCGCAACGAGCTCAGAGCCAGGCTCCCGCCCCATGACACCGCTCTATACTTCTTGTGTGGCTCGCTCCAGGCAAATACGTCTTTGCACCCTCAGCTTGCATCTCTTCTTTCTGCTCCTGCTGCCTTTTGCGGACGCGCAATCCCAAGCACCTGCAAGCGGCGGCGCCGGACTGGGCGGCAGAGTTGTCCTCGTGTTGCCTTTCGAGAACCGTTCCGGGCAGCCAAATCTGGACTGGATCGGCGACTCGTTTCCCGACACCTTCAACCAGCGCCTCAACTCCTCGGGTTTCCTCACCATCGGCCGCGAAGACCGGCTCTACGCTCTCGACCATCTCGGCCTGCCTGCCGGTTTCAAACCAAGTCGCGCCACAACGATCCGCATCGCCCAAACGCTCGACGCCGACTTCGTGATCGTAGGCAACTTCTCCCTCCAGGGCTCGCGCATCGCGGTTCAGGCGCAGGTGTTGCGCGTCAACGAGCTCCGCCTCTCCCCTCCGCTCGCAGACTCAAGCGACCTCTCGAGGCTCTTCGACGCGGAAAATGCTCTCGCCTGGAAGGCCGCTCGCGAGATCGATCCTCACTTCCCTGTTCCGCAACAGACCTTCCTGTCTGCCTCAGAAGGCGTCAAACTCAGCTCTTTCGAGAACTATATCCGCGGAATCGGTGCCGCAACTCCGGCCGAGCGCATCAAGCACCTGCAGATGGCAGTGACGGAGACGCCAGCCTACTCCGCCGCCGTCCTCGCCCTCGGCAAAGCTCTCTACAGCCAGCGTGAGTACGATCGGGCGGCTGCCACCTTGGCGAAAATTCCGCCGACCGACAGACGTGCGCTCGAGGCTCAGTTCTACATCGGCCTGGCCCGCATGAACACGGCAAAGTACGCTGAAGCCGAGACTGCCTTTCAGTTCGTCGCCACGCGCCTGCCCTTGCCGGAGGTGATCAATAACCAGGGCGTCGCCTCCAGCCGGCAGGGTCACGACGCTGCCGCGCTCTTCCAGAGGGCCGTCGCCGCAGACCCCAACGACGCTGACTACCACTACAACCTAGCCGTCGCGCTGCTTCGCCGTGGCGACACCGAGGGAGCCCAGCGGGAAGCCGCAGCCGCCCTCAAACTGCGACCCGCCGATACAGAAATTCAGGAACTCCAGAATCGCCTCGCCTCCGGCCGGATCACCCTCGCATCGGCAAAAGCTGATACACCGGGCGACAGCTCGTTCGCTCCCCTCGAACGCATCCGCCGCACCTACTCCGAGGCGAGCTTCCGCCAAGCCGCCTTCCAGCTCGACCAAATGCGCGAGCTCCGGCTGGCCACCCTCCCCCCCGCCCAGCGCTCCACCGAATACACTCAGCAGGGCCGCGAGTATCTCAGCCAAGGCCTCCTCCCCGAGGCCGAGCAACAGTTTCAGGCTGCCATCGTTGCTGATCCCTCCAGCTTTGCCGCTCGCGCAGGCCTCGCCGAGGTTCGCGAGCAGAGCGGTCGACCCAACGACGCGAGGACAGAGGCGCAAGCATCACTCAAACTCCGCCCGAACGTCGCCGCGTACCTCGTGCTCGCCCGCATCGAACTCGCCGGAAAGGAGCTCGGCGCCTCCGCCTCCGACGTGGGCAACGCTCTCCGGCTCGAGCCGAAGAACAGCGCAGCGCTCGGTATGAAGCAGGCATTGCAGTCCCGTGGGCAGGCGCTGCCATGAAGCAGCCCGGTCACGCTGCCGCATTAACACTTCTGATCGCCATCTCTGCGGGACTACCGTGTCCGGCTCTTAGCCTCACCCTCCCGCCTGCAAGGGATCGCGCCGTCGCCATGGTTCCGCTACAGCAGCCCTCTACCCCATCGCAGGGCTCTCCGCGGGAACGCCTTCTCCGCGAGCTGGCAATTCCGGATACAGCCGTCGTCGTTCTTGCGACAGGGGTTCTCCTCATCTTTCTGGAATGCAATCTTCCCGGAGCGATCATTCCAGGCGCCTTTGGCCTCCTGCTCCTGCTCGCCGGCAGCTACGGGCTCGCTCTCCACCCTCTGCGGCCCGCAGCACTGCTCATCCTGATCGCCGCGGGCGCTCTGCTCGCCTTTTCCGCTCGCACTTCATTGCCGCTCGTCCAGGCCCTTGCAGGGACCAGCAGCCTGATCTACGGGCTGTGGACCCTGATCTCCCCTGCAAACCTCGCGATTCGTGTGCATCTTCCGATTGCGGTCTGCGTGGGAGTCGTGATCGGGCCGTCGGCTTTCTTTCTCGATCCGCATCGCAGATCGAGCGCGCCGCAATAAAACTATCCTTTGTCACACCCCACTCACGCCAGGAACTAAAAGCACAGAGGCGTGATTCGTCAGCCTTCCAGAGTAAACTGAAGAGACTAAAGCTGTGACCTCAAGGAGTATGCTCGGCATGTTGAAAGTCCTCCGGCAGTCCTCAAAATGGACTCTGTTGTTTTGTCTCTCTTCCGGTCTCTTCGCTTCCGCAGCATCGGCGCAAGTCACCGCCACCCAGCGCCAGCTTAGCCGTCTCGACCTCTCCGTCAATGGTGTCGGCGAGTTCACCAAGAGCGTTCAGGGAACCAACTACCAGGGCGTCACTCTGACCCAGGACGCCAGCAACACCCTCGGTGCTCTGGTCACAATTCGCTACACCAAATCCCCTCTGCTGGGAGCCGAATTAAACTACGGCTACGCCCGATACACAGAAAACTTCAGCAGCAATCCCACATACATCACGGGCGGTGCGCAGACCAAAGCTAACGAGTACACAGTGGGGTATGTCGCCCATGGTCCCAACCTGCTTGGACTTCAATCCTTCGCCTCCGGCGGTGTCGGATCTATCGCGTTCACTCCAACAGCGGGCGGCGGTCAGGGGCTTCCCGAGCGTGCCCGCCTCGCTTTCTACTACGCCGTAGGCCTCGAAGAGCCGATCTTCACAAGTCACTTCGGCATCCGTGCGCAGTTTCGCCAGGTGTTCTTCAAGGCCCCCGACTTCGATCAGAACTATCTCACGATCAACAAGAGGACCTTCACCTCCGAACCCGGCATCGGCTTCTACCTGCACTTCTAGCTCGTGACTGAGCAGGTACGTCCCACGCCGGCCCCCATCGATCTCTCGGCGAGAGCGATAGCATCGATACTGCCGCAAGGCTGTCTTGAATTGCTGCTGAACTGGGGTTTTGGAACATGCCTACAAGGTACGACGCCGACGATGAAGATCCGGACTCCGGAGGTGGGGACCGCGAGATCTCGCTTGGTACCGGAACCGTACTTGGTATCTTTCTCGCCCTCGCGCTCGTCTGCTCCCTGTTCTTCGGTCTCGGCTACAGCATGGGAAGAAAATCTGCGCCACCCCCGGTTGCGAGCACCGCTTCTGCGGAGTCCTCCACTCTGACCGCGAGCGGTGCCGAGAAGCCCTCTTCCGGAAGTCCCGCAGCGTCCCGCAGCCCCAAGCCCGATCTCCAGGTCACGCAGACCGTCGAGCCTGATGCTGAGCCCACCGAAACAGCTCCGGTATCAGGAAGCGGTCTCAGCCGCTCCTCCGCGTCAATGCCCATGACGCACATCCACTCCCCCGCTCCTCGAACCGAGTCCGCCTCACCACCATCGCCCGTACTCGCGTTCGGTCCGCAGACCTTCGTGCAGGTAGCCGCCGTAAGCCGCAAAGAAGACGCCGACCTGCTCCTGGCAGCCCTGCGAAAACGGGGCTACACCGGTATCATTCGCCCGCAGACTCAGGACAAGCTTCTCCACATCCAGGTCGGCCCCTTCCCCACCAAGAAAGATGCGGAAGCCATGCGGCAGCGGCTCATCGTTGACGGCTATAACCCCATCATCAAGTAGCGACAGGCTTCATCTCATCCGGAAGCGCATCCGCCAGAGCCCGGTGCACCGCTGCCATCAACTCTTCGCGTGTGGCGTAGTCGCGCGGCTCGATCGCACGTAACAGCTCCACCTTCGCCGACCCCGGATACACGGCAAAGCTGCCCTTCCGCATCATCCCCTGGGTCCCCGACACCGCCACCGGCACAATGGGCGCCTGTGTCTCGCGAGCCAGAAAAAACGGCCCCTTCTTGAACGCAGAAAGCCGCCCTGATATCGACCGCGTGCCCTCCGGAAACACCAGGATGTGCAGCCCCGCCTCCAGTGCCGCCGCCGCGGCACCTACGCTGCGTTGCGCCGCCTCACGGCTGCTGCTGCGCTCCACCGGAACAAACATGGCCATGCGCATCGCCGTTCCAAGCAGCGGAATCCGCATCAACTCCCGCTTCAACAGCACCGAAGCTCCGTCCAGGCAGGCTTGGCAGCACCACTGGCGGGTCCAGATTCGACACATGGTTGCACATGAAGATGCACGTCCGGTCGATCGGCACATTCTCCACGCCCGTCACCACCACCCGAATACCGCCCGCGCGAAGACCCGCCCGGATAATTTTCATGGCGAGCCGATATAACGGCCCGATATCGCCGATCAGAAACGAATACGGAATGCCCAGCAATGCCGCCGGAAACCCAAGCGCGGTGTAGACCATCACAATCTTGAAGGTGGCAAACATTCGCTCGGTCTCAGCGCGCGCTCGTCACGGTGTGTGCAGCAGCCAGCGCATTGGGCAGCTTCTCGTAGATATCGCCAAAGCCGCCATTCGAAAGAATCGCCACGACGTCCCCGCTCGCTCAACTGCGGAACGAGCTCCGCCACAACCGCATCGGCATCGTTCACCGTCACTGCGGGCACGCCGGCCGCGATCAGCCGCGCGACAACATTCTCCGTCTTCAGCCTCTCCGCGATCGGGATGCTCTCGGACTTGAACACCGCCGACAACACCACACGGTCAGCAAGCGAAAGACTCTCCACCAGCGGCAGCTCAAAAACATTCCGCCGAAGCGTATTCGACCGGGGCTCCAGCACCGCCCATATCCGTCGCCCCGTGTACGCCTCCCGCAATGCCCGCAGCGTCTCGCGTATCGCGGTCGGATGGTGCGCGAAGTCGTCGATGATCGTGATGCCGCCGACCTCCGCCCGAACCTCCAGCCTGCGTTTCACGCTCCGAAAGCTGCGCAGCGCCTCGACGATCGCCTCCGCTTTCGATACCCTGCCCCGCGGCCAGCGCCGCCGCAGCCGTCGCATTCAGCGCATTGTGCTCGCCCGCCATTGGCAGCGAGAGGTCCGCAAACACACTACCCTCCCGCAGCAGTCTCCACCGCGTAGACGATCCCTCGTGCCGTAGCTCCGTCATCTGCCACGTCGAGGTCGGCTTGAAGCCATACCGCTCCACCAGGCAGAACGCCCGCGAAACGCACTCGCTCAACTGCTCTCACTGCCGTCATAGGCCACCAGTCGCCCACGCCGCGGAATCAGATTGACCATTCGCTTGAACGCAGTCTTCACCGCCTCGAGATCGTCGTAGATATCCGCGTGGTCAAACTCCACATGCGTCAGGATCGCGGCATCCGGAAAGTAGTGCAGAAACTTCGGCCCCTTATCGAAGAATGCCGTGTCGTACTCGTCACCTTCAATCACAAACGGTGCGGTCGGCCGCACGCGAAAGCTCGTCCCGAAGTTCTCCGCCACGCCTCCGATCAGAAACGAAGGCGCAAGCTCCGGCTTCGATCGCGAAGCCACCTCGTAGATCCATGCCAGCATGCTCGTCGTCGTCGTCTTCCCATGCGTTCCCGCAACCACCAGCGACTCACGCCCAGCGAGAAATTCGTCATGAACGATCGCCGCCATCGACACAAACGGAATCCGGTGGTCGAGTACGAACTCAAGCTCCGCATTGCCTCGCGAAATCGCATTCCCCACCACCACCAGGTCGGGCCGCGGCTCGAGATTCCGCAGATCGTAGGGCTGCATGCACCTTGATGCCCAAGCCCGCCCAGCAGGTCGCTCATCGGTGGATAAGAAGCCGCATCCGATCCCGTAATCCGGTGACCCTGCGCCTGCAGCATCCCGGCGAGCGAAGCCATCGCCGTCCCGCAGATCCCAATCAAATGTATGTGTTTCGGTTCTTTCATAGTCGTTCGCCGGGCTAAACCGTCGACAGCCCCGTCGAGAAAGTGTACCCGCGCGATGCAGTGGATCGGAGCAGTCCAGCCGAACATCCACACCCAGCGGAAGCGTCAGGTTCGCTCCGTCCACATGCCCGCACCGCAGACCGATCGCAATGGGACCGGCAAACTCCCTCAGGCTGTGCAGGATCGCTGCCTCCAGCAGCTCCATCTGTTCCGCCGCAACATTCTGCCCCATATCCCCAAACACAATCCCGCTCACCTGATCCAGCACGCCCGCATAACGGAGATGAACCAGCATCCGGTCCCACTGGTACGGCTTGGTCCCGATATCCTCCAGAAACAACACGCCACGCCAGCCCGCAGGCGCATACGGCGTCCCCAGGCTCTCCGCCACAATCGAAAGGCAGCCACCCCCCAGCGGCCCCTCTGCAACCCCGCCCCGCAGCGTCCGAAGCCCCTCATCCGGTCCCATCCGCCAAGGAGCAGCCTCGTGTCAGGCTGCACTCCCAACTGCGCAGATCCACACCGCCCTCACGCGCAAAGTCGGCCGCAACCATCGGTCCGTAGAAGGTCACCAGTCCGCGTCGGCTCCATCAGCCACGATCTGCAGCGAAGTAACATCGCTGTACCCCACAAACACCTTCGGGTTAGCCCGAATCAGCTCCGCATCGAGCAATGGCAGAAGCTCCGCGGAACCCCACCCCCCGCGCGTACACAGAATCCCGTCCACCGTCGGATCAGCAAACGCTGCGTGGAGATCCGCGACCCGATCCATCGCCGTTCCCGCATAGTAGAGCGGTCCGGAGTCAAGCGCATGAGCGCCAACAGTGGTTCTGTATCCAAGCCCCTGCAGCCGCGCCACGCCTGCGCTCCACCAGATCTCGCTTCGCCGCACTGGCAGGCGACAGCACCGCCAGCTTCGGCTCCCGTCCGCAGCGCTCGCGGCTTCTGCAGCTTCGTGTAGAGTTCATGACCTCCGACGACCTCGCCCGTGCAGATGATCTCCGCCGGTCCCGTCAGCAGCATCTCCTCAGCCGCGGAAGGCCACACCACCCTCTGCGCGCCACCCTCGGCCACCGCGGTCAACTCCCGCGACACCCCACGCAGCTCAATCGCCGCCGCAGAGGACGCGCACGTGCCCGTCCCGGAAGAGGTCGTCGGCCCGCACCCCCGCTCAAAGATGCGAAACGCAATCTCAGCCGCCGATCGAACCTGCACAAACTCCACATTCGTCCCATGCGGAAACAGCGGACTCGCACTGATGAGCGCCGCCCAGCTCCTGCCACGTCCGCCCATGCGCGCCGAAGTCCTCCGTCTCCACAAACAAGACAAAATGCGGATTCCCCACATTCACCATCGCACCCGCGACCTCGCCCGACCCCCGGCAGGACGATGGTCCGCGGCATCACCCGCGGAACTCCCATGCCGCTCTCGATCACATAGCTCGTACCCGCCCGCTTCCATCACCTGGCACGTCCGCACTCCGCCATGCGTCCCAAACGCGACGCTCTCCATACCCTCGCTGTGCGCCAGCCACGCCGCCACACATCGCGTCCCATTGCCCGAGAGCTCAGCCTCCGTTCCATCAGAGTTGAACAGCCGCAGGCCGATATCCCGTCCCGCGTTCCAGGAACTCGATCCCGTCCGCCCCAATACCCGTATGCCGCTCGCACAAGCCTCCGTGCCAGAGCAGCATGTCGTTCCCGCAGCCTGCGGCTCTTCCATGATCAGGAAGTCATTGCCGCACGCGTGCGCCTTCACAAACGGAATCATCATCCCCTAATCTATCCGAGCTTCACTGTGTGTTCGCGCGAAACACATCGGACCGGTACACACGCGCACACGGCTGTCCCGTCGTGCACAGCACCGTCAGCTCCGTCAGCCCCTGCGCTGTTCTTCGCCAGCACCTGGGACACCGGATCGCCCGCGATCGCCACGACATAGGCCGCATTCTCTGCCGGATCGGCCAGCGTCGCCTTCCAGCTGTCGTAGTCGCTCTCGCTCAAAACCCGCTTCAGCGGAATGCCCGCCCTCTGCAGCGCACCGATGTGATCGGAAGTCGACATCAGAATCGGTACGCCCGGCGGAATCGTCTCAAGCTCATGCGCCAGCGCCGTTTCAAACGCCACCCGCGTCCTTGCATTCACGATGCCCTCCTTCAGCACCAGCGGCACCTCATACATCATCGCAAGCGTATTCAGCACCGCCAACGATAGGCACACCGGTACAAACAGCCGCTCCACCAGGGCGGCAACGATCTCCATCGAGCCTGCAGCCGCTCTCCCGCGACCGCCGCAAACAACGCCAGCGCGGGCAGCAGCTCCATCCCGTATCGCGAGTTGTAGAACGAGTGCGGATAAAGCTGCGGGATAAAGATCGGCACCGACCCGTACGCGATCGAGTAAACATAAAAGGGCAGCGGCAGCCACAACAGCAGCGCGGGCATTTCCAGCCTGCGCCGGACCGCCGACCACAAACCAGCCAGCGCCGCCACCATCAGCAGCAAAACCGGTCTCCCACGCAGCCGCATCCACCTGCGCCGTTCGCGTGTAAAACAACAGCGCCCACCCGGGATTGTGCCATCCGCGATAGTGCTTCGACCCCGGAGGCGAGGTCTTCTTCTCGATCGCAGCCGCCGAGTAAGGCCCGCGCAGGAAGTCCAGCCAGTCATGGTAGAAGTGCTGGTTGTACGCAAGCCAGCTCACCGGCGCGGCAACCGCCAGCAGCGTCATCACGCCGAACGCCACACCGCACCTGCTCCACAGATCTCGCCGCTGCGCACAGATGCCACGCGAGCACGCACCACACCGCCGCGCCCAGAATCCAGCCGTCATACCGCGTATACACCGCCGCCGCAATCAGCAGCCCCACACCGACCAGCAGCCTGCCGCACGCTGCCGCGATCGCCCCCGCTCGCATCGCAGACACACGCACTCCAGCGTCAGCAGCGTCAGCCAGACGATGATCGCAAGAAACAGCGGCTCCGTCATCGCCGTCGTCGACAGATAACAGCAGGTTCGCATTCAGCGCGAAAAACGCCGTCGCGACCAGCGGCCCATCGCCGCGAAAGCAGCCGTCGCGCCAGCCGGAAAAACCCGATCACCGCAAGCACATAGCAGAGCAGCGACGGCCACGCCCCCGCCATCCCGTTCTGCCACCACTCCATCTTCCACACAAACGGCAGCATCAGGACGTGCGGCAGCGGAAGCCACACTCCCCCCAGCTGCACCAGCCCAGGGTTTCGCGAGTCGAAGATCCGGCGCGCGATCCCTAGGTGCGCGACCGCATCCCCGTACAGCAACATGTAGCCGCGTGAGTAGCAAACCAGCAGAGCAACAAATGCCAGCGCCACCGCCCCTAAAGCAATCGGCAGCGTCTCTTCCGGCTGCGCCGAGCGCACCTCACTCGCGCGACGCTCTCCGGTTTGGATGTCGCGCCGCGCCCGGTCGTCGCCGTCTACGTTCGCGCGAAGCCAAGGTGCGAGATCTCCTGGAACAACCTGAATCGGTCCTCAATCTCCTGCTCGCTCACCGCCTGCAGCCGCTCGGTGCCGAAGCGCTCTACCGCAAACGAACCCATCACACCGCCATAGAACAGCGCCGTCCGGAAGACCTCCGGCGTCAACTCCGGCTGCGATGCAAGATACCCGTAGAAGCCACCCGCAAACGAGTCTCCCGCTCCCGTCGGATCCACCACCTCCGCAAGCGGCAGCGCCGGCGCGCGGAACGGGTGGAGCTTCAGCGTGCCCGGAAACGATCGCTCGCTGAAGAAAGCCGTCGCCCCATACTCGCCGTGCTTGATCACCAGCGACTTCGGCCCCGTCGCCATGATCTTCTCCGCGGCCTTCACCAGGTTGTGCTCGCCCGAGAGCATCCGCGCCTCGCCATCATTGATCAGCAGCACGTCGAGCTCACGCAGCACCTTGTCGAGATTCTCCCGGTGATCCGCGATCCAGTAGTTCATCGTATCGCCGCACACCATGCGCACACCGCGCATCTGCTGCGCGCACTCCAGCCTGCAGCACCGGATCGATGTTCGCCAGAAACAGGTACTCCGAATCCCGGTACGCCTCCGGAATCTTCGGCGAAAACGTACTGAACACATTCAGATCCGTGCCCAGCGTCTTCGCCTCGTTCAAGCTGCCCGTGTACGAGCCCGTCCAGTGAAAGCTTAGTCCATCCGCGCGCTCGATCCCCTTGGTATCGATGCCTCGCCGCGTCAGCACCGCCTCGTGCTCCGCCGTGAAATCCTTCCCCACCACAGCAATCACGCGAACATCCGTGAAGTAGCTCGCCGCCAGCGCAAAGTGCGTAGCCGCTCCACCCAGGCAGTGGTCCACCGAGCCATGCGGGGTTTCAATGCTATCAAACGCTACAGATCCAACAACCAGAATCGACATGAATTCCTTTATGTACACTAGTTTCAGATACCTGAACCCCAGGTTGCACGCCTACAGATATTTGCCAAGCAGCAAGTCGACAGCCGCTCCCGGGCTGCCTGCGGAATCGCGCTTGCGGTCCGTAAGAATCGCATGCTGCAGCGCATCCCGCAGCCGCACGTCCTCTCCGCCGGCATCGCCGCCACCGCCGCCCGAACCACCTTGCCGGCGTTCTCCGCATTCTGATGCAGCACCGCGACCACCTGGTCGACCGTCACATCGTCGTGGCCCTCGCGCCAGCAATCGTAGTCCGTCACCATCGCCACCGTCGCATAGCAGATCTCCGCCTCGCGCGCCAGCTTCGCCTCCTGCAGATTCGTCATCCCGATCACATCCGCGCCCCAGCTCCGGTACAGGTTCGACTCCGCGCGCGTCGAAAACTGCGGCCCTTCCATGCAGACATACGTGCCCGCCGCGCTTGCCCACAACGCCAACCTCTCGCAGGCCTGCTCAAACGCCTCGGCGACCGTCGCGCAGACCGGATCGCCAAACCCGACATGCGCCACAATCCCATCGCCGAAAAACGTCGCCATCCGCGCAAAGGTCCGGTCGATAAATTGGTCCGGAATCACGAAATCCGTCGGCTTGTGCTCCTCCTTCAACGACCCCACCGCCGAGACCGAAAGAATCCGCTCCACACCCAGGCTCTTCATCGCGTAAGATATTCGCGCGAAAGTTGATCTCGCTCGGAAGCAGCCGGTGTCCCCGTCCATGCCTCGCCAGAAACGCCACCTTGCGCCCTTCCAGCTCGCCCAGCGCAAACACCTCCGAGGCTCGCCAAACGGCGTCTCTACCCGCTCTTCACGCACGTTCCGTCAAGCCCGGGCATCGCATACAGCCCGCTGCCGCCGATAATTCCAATCTCTGCCTTCACCAAACCTCTGCTCCTTCTGCGGCTCTGCCACGTCCGTCCGCGTCTTCTATAAGCATATCCCGCAAGCCAGCACGTCGCCCACGATGCCACAAGCGCCCCAGCGCTCATCGCCGGCTCGCCAGCGCAGTCCGCCGCGCATCTGCACCGGCCCCGTCGCCTGCGCCCCTTCCACAAGCTCCTGCAGCTTCCGCGCCAGCGGCAGCGCAAACCCCTCGCTCACAAACACATCCGTCCCCGACCGCGTGATCACCACATCCCCTTCGCTCGGTCGTATAGATCTCCTCGTCATCCTCCGCCATCGCGTCGCTCCGCTTCGCATCGCTGGAGT
Source organism: uncultured Acidobacteriaceae bacterium (assembly GCA_963778445.1). GTDB lineage: Bacteria > Acidobacteriota > Terriglobia > Terriglobales > Acidobacteriaceae > Edaphobacter. Next base: position 814,848 of record CAVZUG010000003.1, read on the forward strand.
ATTTCCGCGGCATCTGCCCGGCATACATCCGCGCAAAACTCCGCGCCGAATCCGCATTCTTCCAGCGCGACAAATAGAACAGCGCCAGCGATCCCGTCGATTCCTTCTCCGCCCGTCGCCGACCTCCGCTGCGCCGCGTAGTAGACGCCGCCATCCCACGCCGGCGTCAGCGCATCCGCCATCTCGCGCCCGCCAAACAGCTCCGCCAGGATGCGCACGTCGAGCTCACCCATCACCCCGACGTCATACGGCGCATACTCCGGGTCCAGCAGCGGATGAACATCCGGCAGCCGCAGCATCGGCACAGGGGCATGCGCCAGGTACGCCTCCGGATTCATAATCTCCCAGCTCGAGCTCGGCGGATGCGCCAGCGCACCCGCAAACGCCGCCTCCTTGCCATCCTTCACCAGCACCGCCTGTTCAAAGCTCAGACCATCGCTGTACGGAAACAGCAGCGACTGCTGCAGCAGCAGCGGAGCCCGCGCCAGCACCGGCGAACCCCCGTCGCGATCGGCATCTTTCAAGCGGTCCCCCAGATCTGGCGCATCGGCCAGCGTCTTTCCCGTCGAGCCGCAGCGTGTAATCGATAAACACCGCCATCGCCTGACCCTCCGCCACCGCATCCCGCGCCGTCTCCTGCTCGTCCGTCTCCAGGTGCCGGTTGTCCTCCTTCAGGTTCAGCGACACGCCGTGCACACCCGAGTCCGACCACTTCTCGAGGTCAACGCTCTGGTCCTGCAGCGCGTGCGTCAGCTCATGCGCCAGCACCGGCTTCTGCTCCTCCGGCTCAATCCAGTCCAGCAGGTTCACCGTCTTCGTCTTGTTGTCGTAGAAGCCCGCAATCTGCTCCGTCAGCAGGCTGATCAGAAACGGCCGCAGCTGAAAATCACGATCTAGCAGACCGAACTTCTTCAGCACCAGCTCCGACCGCTCCAGCCGCTTGGCCCCCTCATCCTCGTCGAACTTCTTCTTCAGAAACCGTTTCACCTCGTCGCGCGAGATCAGCTCGCCGCTTCACGCTGTGCTCGGATCGGCAGCTTCGTATCCGCTGCTCACAAAGCGCAGGATCTCGTCGACCGAGCGGAACAGCTCTTTCGCCTGCTCCTTGGTGATCGGCTTCCCGTTCTCTGGCCTCCGGCTCTGTCGCAGCGCCTGAGCCGCCGTCTGCGCTATCGCAACCGAACTCGCCAACCCACGCCGCCAGCACTCCTCCGGCAGCCCACCGGCGCCATAGCAAGGCCGCTCGCTTCATCTCGTGCTTCAAAGTCCTGCCCTCCCGCGGCGGCTATAATCACAGTGTACGCACTGCCTCTGCGCAGCCCTTTCATGCCCCAAACAATCCCACAGGGAAGCACTTGCCGAAGCGCCCGTCGCCGCGCAGCGCGAGCTCACAGCGCTGCTCACCTCCGCCGGTCTCGTCCCCCTCGCAGATACCGGCTGGATCAGGATCACCGGCTCGGACCGCGTCCGCTGGCTCAACGGCATGGTCACAAACTCCATCGGCGACCTCGCCGCCGGGCAGGGCTGCTACAACTTCATCCTCAACGCGCAAGGCCGCATCCAGGGCGACGGCTACGTCTTCGCGGAGCCCGACTACCTCCTGCTCGAAACCGGCCTCTCGCAAGTCCCCCCGCTGATGGCGCTGCTCGATCGCTTCATCATCATGGATGACGTCGAGCTCAGCCGACATCACCTCCTCCAGGCAGGGCCTCCTCATCGCCGGCCCGCGGGCCCCTGAACTCCTGACCAGCCTCGACCTCCCGCTGCCGACCGGTCCCGCACTCCAGCCTCACGCCACCTCACTTCCGCGAACCAGCCAACGTCACCGTCATCCACGCCTACAGCCCCCTCGTGCCCCGCTTCGAGCTCTGGGCCGACGAGACACACCATCGCCGCGCTAACAACCGAGCTCGAGACCCGGGCGCGACCCTCTGCACCCCCGCTGCCCTCGACCTGCTTCGCATCTCGAAGGCACACCGCTCTTCGGCACCGACATCCGCGACCGTGACCTGCCCCAGGAGACCGGCGCCGCCCGCGCCCTGCACTTCAGCAAGGGCTGCTACCTCGGCCAGGAGATCGTCGAGCGCATCCGCTCCCGCGGCAACGTCCATCGCACCTTCAGCGGCTTCCACCTGCACGGCGCAGACGCCTCCGCGGTGCCGTCGTCACTCTCGACGGCAAGACTGTCGGCGAACTCACCAGCATCGCGCTTCCAGGCGCCGGCAGGCGACGCTCCAGCTCGCCCTCGGCTACATCCGGCGCGAGGCTCTCGCGCGCAGCAAGTCCTATCAATACACGGGCGGCACTCGCCACACCCGCATCCCTGCCCTTTCAATACGCCGAAGTCCTCTGACGCGCATCCGACATCTGAATCGCTGCAAAGAGGTATCTCATGCCGGAATCGAACAAGCCCTTCGTCATCACGGATCGCCGCAAGTTCACCAAGGAAGGCGAACTCCGCCCCGACGCCGCCCATCTCTCCCAGAAGCTCGCTCCGATCCATCTCCGCCACCCAGCGAGGCGCCCCGGCACCCCCGCAGCCGCCCGCCGCCCCGACCGAGACCGCATCCGAGCCCGAGCAGCCGACGAAGACCAGCTCCCCGCGCCCACCGCCGAGCAGACCGAGCAGTCCCGCTTCGCCTACGAGCAGACCGCCGACCGCATCGACACAGCCATCCGCGCCGCCAACCCCGGCGCCGATCACCCGCCCGGCGATGAACTTCGACAGACTCGTTCAAAGCATCTATCTCACCGCCATCATGCAGCTCGGCGGCGCCACCCCCGAGGGCGAACAGCCCCGCGTCGACATCCTCGGCGCACGCCAGAGCATCGACATGCTCGCCGTCCTCGCCGACAAGACCAAGGGCAATCTCACCGACGCCGAAGACCAAGCTGCTCGACAGCGCCCTCTTCGAGCTCCGCATGGCCTTCCTCGAGATCACCCAGGCGCTCGCCCGGTCCGCAGCCGCAAAGGGCGGCGGCGCTCCGGTCCTGCCCGCCGGCCAGGCATCGTCCGCTAGCCCATGGAGGCAACCCTCACCTTTCTGGGCAGCGGCACCTCCATGGGGGTGCCCACCCTCGGCTGCGGCTGCGCGGTCTGCACCTCCGCCGGACCCGCGTAACCGCCGCACCCGCCCCTCCATCCGTCTCGCGTACAACAGCCACATCGTCCTCATCGACACCGGCCCCGACTTCCACGCGCAGGCCCTCCGCGAACGCATCCGCCACGTCGACGCCGTCCTCTACACCCACGGCCACGCCGACCACGTCATGGGCTTCGACGACCTCCGCCCGCTCAGCTTTCGCGACCCCGGCAACCTCCCCATCTACGCCGACGACGAGACCGCCACGCGGCATCGAGCGCATCTTCGACTACACCTTCCGCAAAGAAGACCGCTACCCCACCAGCGCCCGCGTCGAGCTCCACCGCATCGACCCCACGCCGGGCGCCGCCACGGAGCTCTTCGGCGCCTGCTTCCAGCGCATCCCCGTCCTCCACGGCAAGCAGGAGATCACCGGCTTCCGCTTCGGCGCCGCCGCGTACCTCACCGACATGAGCGACATCCCGCCCGAGAGCTTCCCCCTGCTTCAGGATCTCGACGTCCTCATCCTCGACGCGCTCCGCCGCACCCCGCACCCCAGTCACTCGCACCTCGATCGCTCCGTCGCCTTTGTCGAGCAGCTCAAGCCCAGACGCGCCTTCTTCACCCACATCAGCCACGATCTCGACCACGAAACCACCGAAGCCACGCTCCCGCCCCACATCCGCCTCGCCTACGACGGCCTCCAGATCCAATTCGAGATCGCCTGATGCACATCTATCGTCACCTCGACGAGCTTCCCGCCGCCTTAGCCCCCGCCGTCGCCACCATCGGCAACTTCGACGGCGTCCATCGCGGCCACCGCTGGGTCATCGCTAACGTCCTGCGCAGCGCCCGCGCGCGCGGTCTCCGGTCGCTCGTCATCACCTTCGACCCCCACCCCGCCCGCGCCATTCGCCCGGAGTCACAGCCCCGCCCTCATCACGCCGCTCCAACAGAAGCTCGACCTCCTCGCCGAAACCGGCGTCGATGATGTCGTCGTCCTGCCCGTTCACCGGCGATCTCGCCCAGATGAGCGCCCGGGAGTTCGCCGACGGCATCCTCCACCGCAAACTCAACGTCGCCGAGCTCCACGAAGGCGAGAACTTCCGCTTCGGTCATCAGGCAGAAGCCGACATCAACACGCTCAAATCACTGGCCGCCGAGCTCGGCTTCGACGTCCTCAGCTACCCGCCGCAATCCGTCCACGGCAACGCCGTCTCCTCCAGCCGCATCCGCAGCCTCGTCACCGCCGGAGACATCTCCGCTGCACGCCGGCTCCTCGGCCGTCCCTTCAGCATCCGCAGCACCCCCGCCCCCGGCCGCGGCTACGGCACCCGCTATACCGTTCCCACCATCAACCTCGCCCCTTACCCAGAGCTGCTCCCCGCGAACGGCGTCTACATCACGAGACTGAGAGTCGGCGCAGGCTCCTCAAGCCGAGATCTTCGACGCCGTCACCAACGTCGGCAATCGCCCCACCTTCGGCGCCGACTCCTTCACCATCGAGTCCCACCTGCTCAACTTCCACCCCATCGATCTCAGCGAAAGCACCCCGCTCGAGCTCTGCTTCCTCCACCGCCTCCGCGAAGAAAGACGCTTCCCCACCCCCGAAGACCTCCGCCACCAGATCATGCAAGACGTCACCCACGCCCGCAGATACTTCCATCTCCTCCGTCGCCTCAAGACGAACCGCAATGACCGCACAGACTAACGTCGCGAAATACGCAACTAACCCTAGGTAGGCCTAGTCATAACGTTTCCATGGGCTGTCATTCTGGGCGCAGCGAAGAATCCCGAAGATGCTTACCTTCCAACTGCTCCTGACACCTTCAGCCGAAGACATTCGCCCTGCACCTCCCATCAAACCCCCGGAGCCCACGTCCACCCCTCCACCACATACTTCGGGTCGCGCGGCCGCGGCAGCCGTGCAAACTCGCCCCGCCGCTCCGTCATCACCATACAGCTCACCAGCGCATCGAACGCGTCCTCCCCACCCCGCGCCCGCTCCATGACCGTCCGTGACAACCCCGCATACGCCGCATCCTCCTTCCTCTTCCGCAGCAGATAAGCCGCCCGCGCCGCCGGGTTCGACTTGTGCACCGCCCCCGTATTCAGCCGCGAATACATCTCCACCACCAGCGGCCCCGCGCCCGCCCCGACCAGCCGCGGCTCATCGAACGGCCAAACCCGAAACCCAGCCTCCCGCAGCCGCAACAAAACCGGCATCCCCCGCAGTGACGCCGTCCCCACGCTCCCCGAACCGCCGATCTGAAACACACTCTTCGGCGTAATCCCCTTCACTCGCGCCACCCTCTCCTCCTCGGGAATATGCGCCATCAGCTTGCAGTCGATATCCGTCGCCCGCATCATGCGATGGAGATTCTCCCCCGAAAACTCCGCCGGCCGTTTGTGCGGCTTGCCCCAGAACCTCCGGTCTGCATGCCCCCGCTCCAGCCACCGCTCCCCATGCTCCCGCGTCACCACCTCCCAGAACTCCGGCCCCGTCCGGCACCCATGCTCGCCCCGCACGAACCACTCCGGAAAACTGAAGCAGAAATCAAATCCCACCACCATCCGCGGCGTCTCCCTCGCCATCGCAATCAGCCACTCCGCCACCTCCTCCCGCGTCCGCCCACTCTCCAACCGAACCGAATCCTTCAGCCCCGCCCGCCCACGCACCACTCCCGCCGCCGTCCATACCGCAGAGTAAATATGCCGCCGCTGCCCCGCCGCATCCACCCGCCCCGACCAGTCGATCGCCACTACCCGCTCCACGCTGCCCATCTCGCTCATGCTCTTAGGACGCTGCTGCGCGCGTTCTCCCGTCTTTCCCGTAAACCTTTCGTGCCAGCCGCGCAAACGCCTCCACCACTGGCCGCCCCTCTCCGGCTCGCATCGCCAGTTCGATCTCGCTCCTCACCCTCGATCCGCGCAGCGGCCGGCACACCACCTCCTTTGACGCGATCTTCTGCACGCACGCCGGAGCCACGCTCACCCCCAGACCCGCCTCAATCAGCCGCAGAATCGTCAGCCAGTGCGACGCCTCCTGCACCACCCGTGGCCGATCCCCCGAGCCCGCAAACACCGACATCGGCCGTTCAAACGCCAGCCTGCCCGCCATCGGAGAGTAGAAGACAAACGGCTCCTCCCGCAGCATCGCCGGCGCAATCGACCTCTGCCGCGCCATCCTGTGCCGCGCCGGCAACACCGCCACATACGGCTCCGAGAACACGGCCTCCACCTCCATCCCCTCCACATCTCCACCGTCGCGCATAAAGCCCACGTCCAGTGTCCCCGCCTCCAATCCCCGCACCACCTGCGAGGTAAACGACTCGTGGAGGCTCAGCTGCACCCTCGGAAATGCCCGTCGGTACTCGCGAAACACATTGGGCAGCGCCGTCAGCATCCCCGACCCGATAAACCCCACGCGCAGCACTCCCTCTTCGCCCCGCCCCACGCTTCGTACCTCCTCGACATCCTCTGCCACCGTCCGCAGGGTTCGCTTCGCCCGCTCCAGAAACACCTCGCCCGCGCTCGTCAGCCGCACCGCGCGCGACGTCCGGTAGAACAGTGCATGCCCCAGCATCCCTTCAAGCTTTCGTATCTGTTGCGAAAGCGGAGGCTGCGCCAGGTGGAGACGCTCTGCCGCACGGCCGAAGTGGAGCTCCTCCGCAACCGCGACGAAATACCGTAGATGACGTAGTTCAACGTCTGGATCCATATCCGAAACATCCTAATCCGAACAAACAAGATATTGGACATCTCGCACCAACGCGGCCAAACTCCACCTAGGAGTCTCCGATGCCTCACTCTGCCACCGCTCCCACCGGAACCGACACCGCTCCCGCGCCAATCGAGATCCGCCCCTTCCAGCGGGAGGACGCCGCCGCCTTCTTCGCTCTCAACGAACAGTGGATCTCCCGCCACTTCGGCATGGAAGAACGCGACCACCTCAACCTCGGCAACCCCCAGCAAAGCATCCTCGACCCCGGCGGCCATATCCTCATGGCCTTCGCCGGCACCCGACCCGTCGGCTGCTGCGCCCTCATCCCGGAACATCCCGGCGAATACGAGCTCGCCAAAATGGCCGTCGCCGAAGACCTCCGTGGCCAGGGCCTCGGCCGCCGCATCCTCCTCGCCACCGTCGCACTCGCCCGATCTCTCGGAGCCCACCGCCTCATCCTCGGCAGCAGCACCAAACTCCCCAACGCCGTCCACCTCTACGAATCCATCGGCTTCCGCCACATCCCACCCGAGCGCCGCCCGCCCCCGCTCTACGCCCGCGCCGACATCTTCATGGAGATGGACCTCTAGCCCATCCGCACCTGCGGGAACCGCCGCCAGCCCACCTGCGTATCAGCTCCTGAATTAAGCTTCGGAGCGCTCCATGATCAAGCTTCTCCTCTTCTGCATCCTCCTCGTCACCTGCTGGCCCGTCGCCCTCATCGCCCTGGTCCTCTACCCCTTCATCTGGCTCGTCCTCCTTCCCTTTCGCGTCGTCGGCATCGCCGTCAGCGGAGCCTTCGCCCTCATCACCGCCATCTTTCTCCTACCCGTCCGCGCCCTCCGCGCCGTCTAAACCCCCAACCCGATACCCCATACCCAAAAACCCGATACCCAATACCCGAAACCCAAAACCCGATACCCGATACCCGACCTATACCCGACACCGATCACCCTTCCAGATCCGCCTCCTCCACCGCCACCTTCCACCCCCGCAGCACCTTCCAAATCGCCGTCGACCCAAACCCCGCCCGCATCAGCCGCCCCATCACCCGAGCCACCTCCTTCTCATTCACCGGAGCCCGCATCCGCTTTCTCTCGCAGTACTGCCGCGCCAGCTCCGCCTCATCCACATCCTCATACGCCGCCGCAATCGTCGAGCTCACCAGCTCCTTGCCCACACCCTTCGCCGCCAGATCCTGCTGCACGCGCCGCCTCCCGAACTTCTGTCCCTCCTTGCGCAGCCGCGTGTAGTCCTGCGCAAACCGCTCGTCGCTCAGATATTTGAGCTCCACGAGCCGGGCCACCACCCGGTCCATCGCCCGTTCCCCCGCCTCACCCTCCTCCGCCCGCACCTTCATCAGCCGCCGCAGATCCCGCACCGTCCGCATCCGCCGCGCCAGCGACCCCACGGCATACTCGAACAGCCCCTCTTCCCCCACCGGCTCCCGCCTCTTCGCCCGCGCAAACGCCATGCCTTCGCCTTCGCTGTTGCCCTTCCCTCTGCTGTCTGTCATTCCCGAAGGAAATCTGCTGTTGCCTTTGCCCTTCTCTTGCCTTTGCTGTTGCCCTTGCCTCTGCCCCTGCCTTTCTGTCTGTCATTCCCGAAGGGAATCTGCTGTTGCTGTTGCCCTTGCCGTTGCCCTTGCCCTTGCCTTTCTGTCTGTCATTCCCGAAGGGAATCTGCTGTCGCTGTTGCCCTTGCCTTTGCCTTTCGTCTGTCATTCCCGAAGGGAATCTGCTGTCGCTGTTGCCTTTGCCTTTGCCCTTGCCCTTCTGTCTGTCATTCCCGAAGGGAATCTGCTGCTGCTTTTGCCCTCGCCGTTGCCCGTCCTTTTGCTTGTCATTCAGGAGCGCAGCGAAGGAACCTGCTTCTCTACCGCTCGCCCTCCAACCGCATACTTCCCGCTATGCGTCCACCGATCGCACCAGTCATTCACCGTCTCATACCAAAGCTCCGAGTTCTGCGGCTTCAGCACCCAGTGCCCCTCATCCGGGAAGTAAAGCATCTTGCGACGGCACACCCAGCCGCTGCAACGCCGTAAACAACTGAAACCCCTCCGACACATCCAGCCGATAGTCCCTCTGCGAATGAATCACCAGCGTAGGCGTCTTCGCATCCTGGATTGCAGCATCGGCGACCACTTCCGAAACGGATCCTATCCGCCGCGGCCACGAAGCATACTGCCACGGCTGGGCTGGCTCCCTTCATTGCCTCCTGTCGGAAAGTCCTCCGGCCGCCGGAACTCCCACTCGTTGAACCACAGTCTCCTCGGTCGTCCCCATACGCGCTCTGCCGGGTTATACATCCCGTCATGCGTCACAATGCACTTGAACCGGTCGGTATGCGTCAGCACCCAGTTCGCCATGAACCCGCCATAGCTCGCGCCCAGCGCACACTCCCGCGTCTTATCGATAAACGGGAACTTCTTCTCCGCCGTATCCAGCCCCTTCATCAGGTCGACATACGCCTTCCCGCCCCAGTCGCCGTTCACCCCATCGACAAACTCCTGCCCATACCCCGTCGACCCCCGCGGATTCACCATCACCACCACATACCCACTCGCCGCCAACAACTCCGGATTCCACCGATAACTCCACGCATCGCCCCACGCCCCCTGCGGCCCGCCATGAATCAGGAACTTCACCGGATACTTCTTCGCAGCATCGAAGCTCGGCGGCCGGATGATGAATCCCTGCACCGTCGTATTCCCGCGCCGGTGAACAGAAGATCTCCATCTTGAGCAAGGTCCAGCGTTGCGCAGCAACTGCGTCATTCAGATCGCGTCAGACTGCGTCACTGGCGCGCCGATCCAGCCGCCCGTAGCTCACTCAGTGCGCTGGCATCGCGACCGCCGATTCGAGTGGCCGCACCGTCATGCACTCGACGCGACCAGCGTCACTTCCATCCGGCGTGACCTGACAACTCCGACCAAACTCCGCCTTGTTCGCACACTGCACGTCGCCGTCCGGCAAGTCGCACCGTGTCGACAGGATGTTCTCCTCGCCCATCCTCGCCGCTGGCAAAGTAGATCGACTTCGAGTCCGGAGCCCACATAAACTCATCCACCCAGTCAATTCGAACTTCGACAGCTTCGGAAATCTCCTTCGTCGTTGCTCGTCTGCCGATCCAACACCATCAACCGAAACCGGTCCGACTCTCAAACCCCGCCCGCGCCTGCGACCGAAACGCCAGCCACCTCCCATCCGGCGAATATGCCGGCCCATCATCGCTCCCCGGGACTGGTACGAAACCTTCACCGCCCTCGCCCCCGGCTCATCCAGCCGCAGCGTAAACACATCGTTATTCGTGCTCGCCGCCGGAACCTGATCAAGATTCGTCACATACGCAATCTCCTTCGAGTCCGGAGCCCACGCATACCCCAGCGGCCCGCCCAGCGAAAATGTCGGCGCCTCCGCATCGCCCACCTCCCTCCGCGGCGTCAGGTCCCGCACCTTCTCCCCGTCCGGCGAAATCACCACCAGCACATGGCTCCGCTTCTCCCCCGTAAATGGTCCCAGTGCCGGTACAGCAGGTGATCCCACACCTGCGCCTTCACCGGATTCTTCGCCGCCGCCTCCATCCTGCGCCTTGTTGCACGCGTCTTCTTCACCCCACGTCCCCTTCTCCGAGCACTCCGGATACACACTCGACACAAACAGAATCCGCTTCGAGTCCGGCGACCAGACCGCCCCATCCGCCTCCGTCGCCACATCGGTCAACGGATACGGCTTCTGCATCGTCCCCGTCGCGTCATCCCACTTCGCCGTCCATATCTGCGACGATCCGCCACCCGCCGAAAGGAGCAGCACCCACCTCCCATCCGGAGAAAACCGCCCACCCGTCTGGCTCACCTCTCCAAACGTCAACTGCCGCTCCCCACCGCCCGCCGTCCGCCCCGGCCGTTGCCCTTGCTGTTGCCTGTCCTTTTGCTTGTCATTCAGGAGCGAAGCGGAGGAATCTGCTTTTCGCTCTTGCGTGTCATCCTGAAGCAACGCCGAAGGACCCGCTTCTCTCCCACCGCCCCCCATCGGCACCACCCACAAATTTGTCACCTTCGTATTCTTCTCGAGCGAAACCTCCGTCACCGAAAACATCACCCACTTCCCACTCGGCGACACCTGCGGATCGCTCACCCGCTTCATCGCCATCAGGTCCGCAAACGTCATCGGCCGCTTCGCACCCGCAGCACCCTGCCCCAACGCCACCCCACCCAAAGCCGCACACACCCACAGCCAACCCATCACGTTCATCGCGCCAGTCTACTCCGGCCGGGTCCCTTCCTCGCTCGACGACGGACAGAGAGAGGGAAGGGCGGCCGACGGTGAGGTTGAGGCGGCGACGGAAAGGTTGGGGCGCGCGACCGTGAGGGTGGGGCCGGCGACGGAAGGGGGTGGGGCGGCCGATGGTGAGGGTGGGCGGACAACGGTGAGGGTAGGGCGGGCGACGGAGAGTGTGGCCGGGCGTTGAAGAGTGTGGCCGGGTGGCGAATACGTAGCTGCCGCCACCAAGGAAGTCGTTGCCGCCATTCTGAGCGAAGCGAAGAATCCCGAAGAACTTCGCCGGACACAACCTCCCGTACCTTTTCACCCATCCCGCCCGGTGTTCCATCGATTGGAGCATCACCACGAAGCGCAGATCATTGCCCACGGAGCGACCGCTCCTGCCCAACTCCCACCCTTCCTCCTCAGACGTGACGCCGGGTGCCCCACCCTCTCGCAGTCTCATCGCGAAAGGGTGGGGTCCTTCGGAGCCGGCAGACGGCAGTCCCCAGTCTCCGGGTGCCCGGGTGCCCAACCGCCCAACCCGACCACTCCCGCAGACCCTCACAATTCCTCACCCGAATTGGCGCAACCACCCCGCACCATCCGGTATCCTTGACTCAGTGCACCTCCACCCGAGCAACACGCCCCCCAGGAGCACGGGGGGTACCTGGTCCAGACCTAAACCACCTCTTTCGAAGACTTTGCGCACTTAGTAAGGGGGAGGGGCGGGTACCCCACGCAACCATCCCCGCCCGCAAGCGTCTACTGAGAACAGACAACAGAGAACTGTCAACCCACCATGAAGCTCCTAGCCGCCGCACTCCTCCTCGCCACTCTCCCTATCCTCGCGCAGGACAGCTCTGTCGCCGGCTTCGGCCCGCTCGATCCCTCCCAGCCCACCGGCATCACCCCCGCCGAGATCATCAAGAAGTTCGGCGAGCGCGAGGCCGCCTTCGCCCAGGCACGCGATGCCTATACCTTCCGTCAGACCGTCAAGGTCGACACCATCTCCGACGACACCGGAAAGCCCGACGGCGAGTACCAGCAGATCACCGACATCACCTTCGACCCCACCGGCAAGCGCGACGAGCACGTCGTCTTCGCCCCCCAGAACACCCTCGAGCGCGTCATGATGTCCCCCGCCGACTTCCAGGACATCGAACACCGCCTCCCCTTCATCCTCACCACCGACGACCTCCCCCAGTACGACGTCACCTACCTCGGCAAGCAAAAGGTCGACGATCTCGACACCTACGTCTTCCAGGCCGGCCCCAAGGTCCTCGAAAAGGGCAAGCGCTACTTCCAGGGCAAGGTCTGGGTCGACCAGCAGGACCTCCAGATCGTCCTCGTCAACGGCAAAAGCGTCCCCGATAACAAGAAGAAGGGTCAGGAAGACCTCTCACCCCCCTACACCACCTACTACGAGCAGGTCGACGGCAAATACTGGTTCCCCACCTACACCAAGGCCGAAGGCGACCTCCACTTCTCCGGCGGCAACGGCTACATGGCCCAGACGGTCCACCTCAAAACCACCGTCCGCTACACCGACTACAAGCGCTTCCGCGCCACCAGCCGCATCATCTACGACGGCCAGGACATCACCGAGAACAAAGACCAGAAGGACAACAAACCCACCACCACAACACAGCCGAGCGCCGCACCCAAGTAGCCGAAGACCATCGGCGCTGCGCCGGACGCACCGGAATTCCTGCGACATCAAAGGCCTTGCCGAACCGAGACCACTGCACCCTCTGCAACGGACATCCATATCGTTAACCCCCACGCCCCGCTGCGCGCGTCCAGCGGCACGCAATCCAGGGGGGCGGAGCCTTAGCAATGCCGGTCCTTACAGACAGCAGCCCTCGCACCTCAAGCAGCACAGCATCCCCCATCTCCCCCGGAGAACACTTCTCCCCCCTCGCGCAGAAAAAGAAGGATGGCTACGTCTACGCGCACGCCGTACAAACCATCCTTGCCGACGCTGAGACCCTGTACAAGCTGTGGAGCGATGTCCGGTCCATCCCCCTCTGGCAGGAGCACGTCGTCTCCGTCATACCCCAGTCCGGAAACGTTAGCCACTGGATCATGGGCGATCCTGACGACCCCAACAGCAAGCGTGTCGAGTTCGACTCGGAGGTCTACGAGCAGACCCCCGGCAGCCGCATCGCCTGGCGCTCTATCTCCGGCGACGTGGACCAGACCGGCGAGGTCAACTTTGTCCCAATCCAGAAAGGCGAGTTCAGCGGAACCCGCGTGACCCTGATCGAAGTCATGAAGGTGCCGGGCGGCTCCCTGGGAAACGCCGCCGCGGCAACGGCAAAACGCAGCCCGCAGCAGACCGTCATCGAGAACCTCCGCCATTTCAAGCAGTTGGTCGAGTCCGGCGAGATCCCTTCCGTCAAAGGCCAGCCACACGGTCCGCGGGGAACTGTCGGCGGCATCAAGGAATGGGCACTCGGCGAGAACAATCCCACCCCTCCCGGCACCAGCGAACAACCCTGAGCCGCAAACAGCCGCTAACGCATTCTTTCGAAGGTCAAACAGGCTCACAAACGAGCCGCGCTTACACGGAGACATCATCATGAAGGCTGTCTGCTGGATGGGAACCCATTCCATCGAAGTTCACGAGGTCGCCGACCCCCAGATCATTAACCCGCACGACGCCATCATCCGCGTCACCAAGACCGCCATCTGCGGCTCCGATATCCACCTGTACGACGGCTACATCCCAACCATGGAAGCCGGTGACATCATCGGTCACGAGTTCATGGGCATCGTCGAAGAGGTCGGCAGCGAAGTCAAGAAGCTGAAGCGCGGCGACCGCGTTGTCGTGCCCTTTACCATCTCCTGCGGCAACTGCCTCTTCTGCCGCAAGACGCTGTGGAGTCTGTGCGACAACACCAACCCCAACGCCCAGGTCGCTGAGACGATGTACGGCTACTCCGGCTCCTCGCTCTTCGGCTACTCGCATATCTACGGCGGTTACGCTGGTGGCCAGGCCCAGTACGCGCGTGTACCCTTCGCCGACGTCGGCCCCATCAAGATCGAAAACGACCTCCCGGATGACAAGGTGCTCTTCCTCTCCGACATCTTCCCCACGGGCTACATGGGCGCGGAGAACTGCAACATACAGCCAGGGGACACCGTCGCCGTGTGGGGCTGTGGCCCCGTCGGCCTCTTCGCCATCGCCAGCGCCTACATGCTCGGAGCCGAGAAGGTCATCGCCATCGACCGCTTCCCCGAGCGCCTGAAACTCGCGCGCGAGTCCTGCGGTGCAACCACCATCGACTACAGCGAAGATGACGTGATCGTGGTCGAAGCACTCCGCGATCTGACCGGCGGCATTGGCCCTGACGGCTGCATCGACGCAGTCGGAATGGAAGCTCATTCGAACACCGCGATCGGCCTGTATGACAAAGTCAAGCAATCGCTCATGCTCGAGACCGACCGTCCGTTCGTCCTCCGCCAGGCCATCCAGGCAATCCGCAAGGGCGGCAATCTCTCAATCCCCGGCGTCTACGGCGGCGTAATCGACAAGGTCAACTTCGGCGCGGCCTTCGGTAAAGGCGTCAACATGGCCATGGGCCAGACTCACATGCAGCGTTACCTGCGCCCCCTCCTCGAACGTGTCGAACAGGGCCAGATCGACCCCAGCTTCCTGATCTCCGACCGCATCGGCATCGATCAGGCGCCGGAGTACTACAAGAAGTGGCAGGCAAAGGAAGACGGCATCACCAAGATAGTGATCGACCCCTGGGTCGATACTGTCGCAGATCCGAGAGCTCGCGTCGCCTGATCCGTCGTGGCCCGGAGCTGCAGGATCTCTCGCTGAGACCTCACAGCTTCGGGCGCGGCTCACCGGCGCACCTGCTCATTCTCTGCGATAAGCTATGCCGACCTTGGAATAGTTCAGAATTCCTCATCAGGAATTCAACTAGTTGGTGGTCGCGTCTCTCCTTTTCCCCTAAGCTTAGGAGTAGACCGTGAGCCGATTTGAGACTACAAAATAGCAATCTTCACAACCGTTCGCTTTGGCTGAAGATCGGCCTTCTCTTCCTCGCATCGTTTGCATTTCAATGCCTCGCGATGGATCGAGTAATCGGCATCTACGATGAAGGTCTGGACCTCTCCAGCGCCGATATTGTCGCTCACGGTGGGCTGCCGTATCGCGACATCTATACCTCGTATGGGCCAGCTCAGTCCTACGTCATCGCCGCCCTGTTCAAGCTGTTTGGAACAACGGCGCTGATCGCGCGAGCCTACGACCTGCTGGTTCGATCTGCGATCGTCGGCGCATGTGCTTTCCTTGTACTTAGAATTGCGTCGCGCCGCGCTGCGATTTTCGCCGGGGCCGGTGCTCTCTTTTGGCTCTCTTGTCCCTATCTTGTCTCTTACGATTACCCCGTCTATCCCGCACTTCTATTTGCCTTGTTGGCATGTTGTGGGACGCTCCAGTATCTACGGCAGCAGCCTTATGCGAGGAAATGGCTCTTTGCGGGTGGAGCCTGCGCCGGTTTGGCAGCAACTTTTCGCCACGACACAGGCTTCTACGCCTACTTCGCGCAGCTCGTGATCATTATTTGGAACGCATTGGACGCCGGTCCGGGGAAGGAAATCACAACTAGGTTGAAGAGGGCCGTCCAGGATAGCCTGCTCTTGACTGCCGGAGCCCTTCTTCCCCTTCTTCTTTTCTTTTTGCCCGTGGTGCTCGCCGCAGGCTGGAGAAACGCTTTCTACGATCTCATCTTTCTTCCGGCTGTTGTCTATCCAAAGGTTCGCTCCCTTCCCTATCCATCGCTGACGCTGGTTGTGAGCGACTTCAGGAGTCACCTCTTCTCGGAAATGGACAACATCGTCTATTTCCCGATCTTTGCTTGGTTTGCCTCGGCACTCACATTGTTCAACATGAGAGCTTCCAATACGACATCCGGGAAACACCGGAAGAAAATGGTTGTTCTTCTGCTCGTTCTGGATGTTCTCTTGTTCATTACCGGAAACGGCCGAGTCAGCTTCACACACATGATGCCCGCGGTTCTTGTCGGCATCGCCTTACTCTCCATCACGGCGGCCGGGTGGGGACAAGCTAAGGTCTATACCCGTGCCGCCGTCACCGTTGCGTTCCTGTGGCTGTTCCTATGTTCGCTCCCTCCACTTGTAAATCTCCGTTGGAATGCGGGCGCAAACCTGCGTGCCATCCTCCAGCCGGCCCGAAGCGACTCCTTCCGAACCACCTGCGCACCACCTCCTGGCCTGGAACGCGCGCGTTGCCTCGTTGTCAGCCCCGCCGAAACGGCAGCGACCCAATACATCGAACGGAACGTCCCTCCCAACGGCCAGATCTATATTGGCCTAACAAGGCATGACATCATTCTCGATAATGACCTCAGGCTTTACTTCCTGACAGGAAGAGCGCCAGCCACAAAATGGCATATGCTCAGCCCGGGCGTTCAAACGACCTATCCCATCCAAGCCGAAATGGTTCAATCCCTCGAAAAATCCAAACCGGAGATTATTGTCGAGTCGAACTTCCCCCTCAAACCGGAGCAGAACGAAAGCCGGTACTCAAGTGGAGTTACTCTGCTGGACAAATACATCGCCGCGAACTACACCCCAGAGAAAATCTTCGATGTGCCGGAAGGTCCTGAGACTGTGTTTCGTCGAAGAGATCGGTCAGGGAGACACTGAGATCCGAGCAGTCCGGAGCACGACGTCTACGGCAACCTTCCCTGGGTGTTTTCGCAAGGGCATAGCCCCCAAATAGAGAGCCCAGGCCGCGTTCTACACAGCTTGGGCTAACGGTCAGGTGCAGAGCTGAGAGGAGGCGTCCTTTCGTGGGAATCGGCTCAACCGGACTACGCCGCGTCCCCCGCCTCAAAGTACAGATACTTTCGCCACGCCGCATCCGCGCTTCCGATCATGCGCATGATGTGCCGCGAGGTATGAAGCGAAAATGGTCGAGGCTCGCGCAGCAGCTTCATCTCCGTCAATTCATGGAGCAGCTGGTTGCCCTTGCGCCGGTTGCAGCTATGGCAGCACGCAACCAGGTTCTCCCACGTGGACAGGCCGCCGCGCGAGCGTGGAACCACGTGGTCGAGCGTCAGCTCTCCCGCCGTCAGCACCACCTGGCAGTACTGGCAGGCGTTGCGGTCGCGCAGCAGGATGTTCTTGCGCGAAAGCGCCCGCGTCTGGTGCGGAATCCGCCGGTACTCCAGCAGCCGGATCACGCTTGGCATCTTCACATTCATCCGCTGCGCGTGCAGCGTCGCGCCCTGTTCCTCTTCGGTTTTGGCGACACCCTTCAGCACCAGCACCAGTGCCCGCCTCGCTCCGCAGATGTTGATCGGCTCATAGCTCGCGTTCAGCACAAGCACTGGCGTCTGCATGGCCGGCTGCCGAAACACACCCGCGCGTACATCGAGCTCCGTCGCCGGACGCCCGTGCAGGTGCCGGCCGCTCGCCGCCGTTCTGCTTCCCGTTCTCGCCTTGCGCATCTTTCCCGACTGCATCGCCCTAAGCCTCCGCTCCAAAGCCAAACCCCTGAGATGTGTCCGCCATTGCGTGGGGGCCGCCATCCCACATGGCGACCGACTCCACCTGCGCTCGCGCCAGCGTCGCCACCACCACGATGCTCGCCCCCGCCTGCCGGAGCGCGCCCGCACACGCCCGGGCCGTTGCTCCAGTCGTATAAATGTCGTCGATCAACAGGATGTTGCGGCCGGCAACCCGCTCGAAGACTTCACCGCAAACGCCCCGCGCACATTGCGCCGCCGCGCCTGCGGTGTCAGCCCAAACTGCGTCTGCGTCTCGCGCACCCGCTGGAGAGCCCCATGCACTGTGCGTACCCTCAGCTCTGGCCGCCGTCTGCGAAGGTCGCGCACAGCCGCATCCGCCAGCACTTCCGCATGGTTAAAACCACGCCCGCGCTGCCTCGCCCGGAAGAGCGGCACCGCGACCACCAACAACGCCTCGCCGGAGTCCGCCTGCAGGATCTCGTTCCCGAGCCCCTCGATCGATCTCGCCAGCATCGCGCCAAGCGGCCCCGCAAGTCCGCGCACCCGGTCGTACTTCAGCAGGTGCAGCATCTCCCGCAGCTCGTCCTCATACCGTCCGTAGGCAACCGCCCGCTTGAAATTCGGCGGAACCTTGCGGCAAGCGGTACACACCTGCGCCTCAGCCCCAAACCCTTCCGCAAAGCGCTCGCTCTCCATCCCGAGCGCCTCGCCGCAGACCAGGCACAACAGGCCTCTCTGGGGCACAAGACGCGCCAGGCAATCTGCGCACACGGGAACCGACCCGGCTCGCACCAGTGGCCGTTCACACACACGGCAACAAGCCGGAAACAAGGTTGTCACAAAATCATCCACCGCACCGCGCGCCAACGCCCGAACCACCCGCCCAGGCTTCCACAGCGCAAATCCACCGGAACGCCACCCCGCGCCCCTTTCAACCGAACCAGGAACTCCGCCAGGCGGACCGCCGGCAGACCTCCCGAGCGACATGTCATTCAGGCTTTCGCTGAAGACTCACCTCACTCGCACAGCGCTCCAGGCCATCAGACCGCGCCATTGAGCGCAGTATATGCGCTTGGCTGCGGACGGGCAACCTGCTCTGAATCGAAGTTGATTCCTTTCACTGGAGCGCACAGCCTACTGCACCCCGACACTTTGTCCCTGACAGTCTTCTCCCAGGTCTGCCGCGCACCTTCATTCATAGTCCCCACCTTGGTTAGAGCTGCGCCATAGTGTTCCCGCGCCTCGTCCTTCTGCCCCGCCGCGGCCAGGGCATCACCCATAGCAATCTCCGGCTGCGCCTGGCCAGGAGCCGTCTCGACCGCCAGCCGCGCCTCGCGCACCGCCCCCCTCAGCGTCCTTCTCCTTCAGCAGCCTGGTACTCGCAACCACATGCCCCCAACGCCGACGCCAACGGCACCGCAAACCTGCCGTCAAACACAAACACACCATCCTGCACGTAAGCTGACGGCTTCAAACCGCGAAACGCCTCATAAGGGTTCAGCACGCTCGACCCGAACTCAAATCCGTTCAGATCGCCGGCACTGATCAGCACGGGCCCGTCGATCACCGGCGGCACGGGTGTGGGGTTGTCACGGACATCGAATGGAACGTCGGCAGCCTCCGGCACGGAATCCCGTAGTCCTCCGGGAGCACATGTCAGCGACTCCCCACGAACCGCGTGCACTATCTCTCCGACCTCACCAGCAGCGAAAGACAAGTGCGGCCGCTACCGAACGAACATTCGATCTCGCACCCACCTGCAACCCGCCAAGTCCATCGTCGCGAGACTACAACAGCTCCTCACCGCAAAAAGAGCAGATACAGTGCCATGCTCACACCAACCAACGCCAGAATCAGTGCCAGCACCACCGCATTCGTGCTCACCCGTCCCGCCGTCCAGGTCCCCGACCGCAGCTCGCGTACCGTGCGCACATGGTGCGTGACAGCGCCAACATTCACAATCACACCCAGCGCCACCAGGGCGACGCCCGAGTACACCGAGGCTCCCGTCCCATGCGCCACCGGTACCGGCCTTTGCTGCATCTGGCGAAGAAAAAGCCCAAACCGCGCCACCGCGAAGCCCACGCCCATCAATCCCAAGCCGGTGCGGATCCACGCAAGAAAGGTTCTCTCCGCCGCAAAATACGTCCTCGGATCTTCCGTCCCATCAGCCATGGCAACCATCTTATGGCGTCGAACCTGCCAGCCTCGCCATGGACATCCAGCCACAAATCCAAGCATCTGCCGCCCTTGGTACACTC
Organism: uncultured Acidobacteriaceae bacterium; assembly: GCA_963778445.1. GTDB lineage: Bacteria > Acidobacteriota > Terriglobia > Terriglobales > Acidobacteriaceae > Edaphobacter. Next base: position 834,693 of record CAVZUG010000003.1, read on the forward strand.
AGCCACAACTTACGCAGCAGACGCGTACGCGGGAGCACACGTACCTATGGCAACGCAGTCCACCTTCAAACCCTTCGTTCCCGCCACCGAAACCCGTCCCGAGCTCTCCGCCCGCGCCCTCCTCCTCGGAGCCGTCTTCGGCATCCTCTTCGGTGCCGTTACGGTCTACGTCGGCCTTCGCGCCGGCCTCACGGTAGCCGCTTCCATCCCCATCTCCGTCCTCTCCATCTCCATCCTCCGAGCCTTCGGCAAAGCCTCCATCCTCGAAAACAACATCGTCCAGACCACCGGCAACGCCGGCCAGTCCATCGCCTCCGGCGTCATCTTCACCCTGCCCGCGCTCATCTTCCTCGGCTTCGATCTCGAGTCCACCCGCATCTTCGCCCTCGCGCTCTTCGGCGGCTGGCTCGGCGTCCTCTTCATGATCCCGCTGCGCAAGCAGCTCATCGTCGCCGAGCACGAAACCCTCACCTACCCCGAGGGCACCGCCTGCGCCGACGTCCTCCAGGCCGGCGAACGCGGCGGCTCCTTCGCCTCCCGCGTCTTCCTCGGCCTCGGCTTCGGAGCCGTCTACACCCTCTTCCAGAACGAAAACCTCTTCGGCCTCTTCCCCTCCACCCCCAACTACCAGCCCGACCTCGGCGCCCAGCACCTCCTTCGCGGCGGCGCCATCCGCGCCGACGTCACCCCCGAGTACCTCGGCGTCGGCTACATCATCGGCATCCGCACCGCCGCCGTCATGCTCGCCGGCGGAGCCTTTTCCTGGCTCGTCCTCATGCCCGCCATCTCCTTCTTCGGCTCACACCTCACCGGTCCGCTCTACCCCGGCACCGTCCCCATCGCCGACATGGGGCCCTCCGATCTCTGGAAGACCTACGTCCGCCCAATGGGCGCCGGAGCCGTCGCTGCCGCCGGACTCATCACCCTCTGCCGCACCCTCCCAACCATCCTCGCCGCCCTCGCCGACGGCTTCAAAAACATCCGCAAAAACAAAAGCGGTGCCCCAACCCCGGGTGCCCCACCCTCTCCGGTCTCATCGGAAAGGGTGGGGTCGTCTTCCGGCGAACTCACGGGCAAACCTCCGAGGACCGAGCACGACCTCCCACCAGTCGTCGTCCTCGGAGGCTCCGCCCTCCTTATCGCTCTCCTCTGGGTCTTCCTCGAATTTCACCCCGTCCCCGGAGCCCAGGTCGGCGCCCTCGCCAACCTCGCCGCCTCCTTCCTCGTCGTGCTCTTCGGCTTCCTCTTTGTCACCGTCTCCGCCCGCATCGTCGGCATCGTCGGGTCTTCCGCCTCGCCCGTCTCCGGCATGACCATCGCCACTCTCATGGCCACCGCCGCCATCTTCCTCGTCAAGGGCTGGACCGCCCCCGCCTTCGGAGCCCTCGCCATCACCATCGGCGGCATCGTCTGCATCGCTGCCTCCAACGCCGGCGACACCGCCCAGGACCTTAAAACCGGCTATCTCATCGGAGCCACGCCTTGGAAGCAGCAGCTCGCCATCATGATCGGCGTCATCATCTCCACCGTCTCCATCGGCGCCACGCTCAACGCCATGAACACCGGCCTAGAAACCTTCCAGCACATGGCCCGGCCCATCCCCATCAACCTCAATGCCCTCCCCGACGGTGTCCAGAACACCGGCCATTTCAAACGTGACCACATCCTCCTCACCGCATCAGCCCTCAAACCGGGTGCCCCACCGTCTCCGGCAGCTCTACCGTCTGAGACGGTGCAGCCCCCTTCCGGCGGGCTACAGGGTAAAACCGAACTCCCCGCCGCCAGCTCCTACATCCTCCTCAACGCCATCGGCTCCACCACCCTTGAAGACGGCAAGTACCTCTACAACCCCGCCACCCAGCAAATCGAGGTGCAGTGGATCCAGGGCATCGGCAGCGAAAAGGCCGCCGCCCCCCAGGGTCGTCTCATGGCCACCGTCATCAACGGCATCCTCTCCCGCAAACTCCCCTGGTCGCTCGTCCTCCTCGGCGTCTTCCTCGTCATCGCCGTCGAACTGCTCGGCATCCGCTCGCTCACCTTCGCCGTCGGCGCCTACCTCTCGATCGCCACCACCCTCGCCATCTTCGTCGGCGGCCTTATGCGCTGGATGGTCGATCAGGCCGTGAGGAAGCACGCCGTCAGACAAGCCGCCGCCGATCACGCGGCATTCCTCGACCGCTGGCGCACCGCCCACATCGCCTGGCTGAGGTCCTCCCCCCAGGACCTGTCATCCCGACCGGAGCGCAGCGAAGTGGAGGGACCTGCTTCTCTACCGGGAATCCCTCACCCCAGCTCAGTCGCCTCCTCCCACCCCATCACCGCCTTCCTCGCCGCACACCCCCACCTCATCCCCTTTGAAGGCTTCGACCCCACCAACCCCGACCACCTCGACCCCGCCACCGGTCTCCCCGTCCCCACCTCCGTCACCCCTGCCCTCGACGCCGAGTCCGAGATCTCCCCCGGCTCCCTCTACGCCTCTGGTCTCATTGCGGCAGGAGGCATCGTCGGCCTCCTCGGCGTCTGCGTCAAGCTCTACGAAGCCGCCACCGACCGCTCCATCCCGCGCTTCACAGACACCAACCCCCTCCACCACGACTGGATCAGCGTCCTGGCGTTCGCCGCCCTCGCCTTCAGCCTTTACTATTTCGCCCGCAAGCCACTCGATACAACGACTGGTTCCGCGGACTAGCGGTGATCTCCACCGGCAATTAACTCTTGCCAACTCCGCGCCGCGATAGCATCATAGGTCGCGCACATTCCTCCCCGAAAACATCGCGTCCGGGCCCGTCTCCAACTCTGAACTCTCAATATCGAAACGCCCGAGGTCACGATGCCACGCATCATCTCCAAACCACGCGTATTCGCCGCAATCCTTCTCGTCTCCACGATGACTCTCGCCGCCACATCCCGCCAATGGCACAGCGGCAAACTGCTCGATACCGAGCGGGAGACGATCAAAGACGGCAGCATCACCCACTACACCACCGACGGCCAGGCGAAGAGCCGCAGCAACGGCAAAACCGACTACTCGGAGAACACCACCGCCCACACCATGGACAACACCGACACCTACGAGGTCTACACCATCGAAGGCCCGGATCGCACCTACATCGCCCGCGAGAAGCTCAACTTCCCCTGGTCGAAGCCCGCAAACGTCACCGTTGGAGCGGACCTGAAGTTCGTCACCGAAGGACGCAAACTCATCATCCTCGACGAAGACCAAAAAGAGCACAAAGCCTCCATCGTCAAAACGACCATGAATCACCAGCGATAGAACGCCCGACGCTGAGTTGCTCCTTGAGATCGACATCGTGCCGCACCTCAAAATCACGAAGGGGAGGATCAATCATGAAAAACCTCGGTTTAGCCATCACGGCTCTCTGCGCGGCCGGAATCTTCTGCGTTGCGATCCGGCAGAATGATCCTTCACTCGTGCACGCGCAGGATCAGTCCGGTCTGGTCCAGAAGCTCGACCAGTCTTCGAGCGCTCCCATCTTTCCGGAGGTGTTCCTGCGAGACGTCGTCGTCAGCAACACGGATCCCGATCTGAAAAACACCGACACCTTCTTTAACTCAGAGCCGGGAATAGCCATCGATCCCACCGATCCTCGTAAAGTTGTGATCTCCGCTTTCTCAGGAGCGTGGAGTCCCTTAGGCAACGGTCGTTTTGGGAACGCTCCCCTCTGGTATACGCGTGACGGCGGTCGGCTTTGGACGAAAGAGTTTACGATCTCTCCACCTCCGGGCACCCCGGCAAGCGTACTCGCCGAGTCCCCCTGCGACGAGACCTTCGACTATGGACGTGACGGCGTGCTCTACGGAACCTTTCTGCTGAACGGCAGCGGGGAGGAAGGAGCGAGTTGCAGTGACTCGGACGCCGATGGGAGTGATACTGGAATCTTTCAAGCCGTTGTCACCGGCGCGACCGGCGATCCGGCAGGCGATCACGCCTGGCGATGGCTGGTAATCAACGGCAAGACGCAGCCGACCAACACCGCTACACCCGACCAGCCATGGATCATCACCAACAAATCGCCGGTCCGGCCTGATCGTGAAAACGTCTACGTCGCCTATCAGGCAACGCCCGAAATGCGTGTCGCAGTCGCACGGGCACAAGCGCCGCCCAACTTCCACACCGACAACCTGGCCGGAACTTCGGAGCTGGCCGGCCTCAACCCAGGTCATCGTATCGCCGCCGATCGTCGATCCGGAGACATCTATAGCCTCTATCAAACGGGCGGTTCAATCCAGTGCTCCGCCGGCGCCGCCGCCGTCAGATATATGCTGAATCGATCTCGCGACGGCGGCAGGACATGGGGGTTGAATGGCAACCCCAACGGCATGGAGGCCGCTCAAGCGTGCAGCCACCAGAATCTCCTCACCTACAGCTTTGGTGAGCCGGTGCCCGGCGAGCTCGCGGGAGGAGTCAACCCCTTGCGTGGAGGTGTCGACGCGCTGGCAGTGGACTCGCACACTGGAAACGTATACGTCGTATACGGCAAGTTCGACGAGGCCGCGGGGAGAGATCGAATCGCTATCGTGCGGCTTACTCATCGCGCCAACGAAGAGTTGGAGCCCGGGCCCTTCTACTTTGTCAGCGGACCTGAACACCAGTCTGCGCTCCCGGCGGTCGCTGTGACAGAGAATGGCGTTGTCGGCGTCCTCTACGATACCGCCGATGGCCTCGACCCTGTGTCGTCCCGGCCGTTTTTTGCAGCTCACCTCGCAATCAGCGAAGACTACGGAGCCAACTTCCATACAGTGTTGCTCCAAAAATTCGTGCTTCCCGAAAACAGCCCGGGTGGACAATTCGGCCCTCGTCCCCTTGGTGACTACCAGCAACTCAAAAGTTTAAATAAAACTTTGTTCGGTGTCTTTGCCGGAGACGGCCAGCCGTTCGGCAGGCCCTTTCACAAGATCGATCCCATCTTCGTCAAAGTATCGGTGCGCTGAGGTCCGGCTCCTACCGTCTCACCGTCGTCACCGAATCGTTCTCCTGACTGGGTGCCCCGTATGCGCTCGCACCCGCGTCCTTGCTGTTGTCTGTTCTTTTGCTTGTCATTCAGGAGCGAAGCGAGAAGAATCTGCTTCTCGCACCGGTGCGTGTCAGGTGCCACTCAGGACAGCTCCGTGCTCCAGCATCGCAACGCCGTCAGAGGGGGCTATCCTCTCCCACGCACTCCAAAGGAAACCCGCATGCTCCGAAGCCTTCTCACGCTTTCCGCCGTCCTCCTCCTCTCCCTTCCACTCGCTCACGCCGACGACGCCAGCAAGCGCGCCAAAATCCAGGAGATGCTCACACTCACCAACTCCGAGCAGATGATGAATCAGGCGCTCGACCAGATGTCCGCCATGATGAAAAACGCTGCCGCGCAGCAGGCCGCAAGGCAAAACCTCACCCCGGAGCAGCAGCAGATTCAGGACAACTTCAACGCCAAGATCACGCGGATCATCCAACAGTCCCTCAGTATGGACAGCATCCGTCCTGTCATCATTCAGGTCTACGACGAGACCTACACCGAAGACGAGATTGACGGCATTCTGGCCTTCTATCGCTCACCCGCAGGTAAAGCCTTCCTCGCCAAGACTCCGCAGCTGATGACAAAGACCATGTCGCTCATGCAGCAGCAGATGGCTGCCGTCCAGCCGCAGATCGAGCAGGCCGTCAAAGATCTAAGCGCTGAGATGTCGAAGGGCAAATAGGTCCGAAGCTTCTCGTGGGCTCGCGGCCTCATCTATCCCAGTCTCACCGCGCCGTGAGTGGGATTCAAAGACCCATCAGGGCAACTCGCGCCGCGCCTCATCCAAACTCACTTCCGGTCCGCGTGGCGTAGTTACCTCCCCACCTCGCTATACTGGAAATAGACACACCGGAGCCCCGGCTGACAGCCGGGGCTTTCTCCTTTGAAATGAAGAATTTAGCTCTAACATCAAAAGAATGATGATTTTACCGGCACGCGCTTTCCTAAGTCATTGATTCTGGCTATTTTACAAAACGATCCGGGGGGGGTACCCCCCTTCAAAGGAAACCAAATCAACGGGTGCCCCACTCATCACATCCCCACCCTCATGGGTGGGCTCTTCCTGTTACCGGTGCTCACCTCAACGCTATCGGCCCGTTCCGCTGCCTCTCCAACTCCGTCTCGAACGCCTGCCGCCTCTCTTCCACCGCAGCGCGATACCCAGCCGGATCGACCCAAACCTGCGCCTCCCCACGTCGCGCGCGCTCCAGCTTCCCCAGCATGCCGAAGTAGCTGCCATGCGCGCCGAGAAAGATGTCGCAAGGCAAACTCTTCAGCACGGCAAAGGTCTTCTCGTAGTCAGCGGCGATCCCAGGGTAGGAAGCCGGACGGCCGGGCTTGTCGACCAGCCGGTATCCTGGATTCACACTCCAGCTGCCCACAATCACCGCGTTGTACGGCTTTCCCTCGTCCGTCACTCGCATCGTCCAGGTAGTGCAGCCGCGCGTGTGCCCGGGAGTCTTGTGCGCGACCAGCACCGCTCCGCCCAGCCTCACCTCGTCGCCGTCGTGCAGCACCCGGTCCACCTTCACCCGCGGGTAGTGCGTTCCATCACGCCCGTACGCGAAGTCGGTCGCGCCTCCGCTCTCGACCACGGGCACATCATCGTCCATCACCATGTACTTCGCACCGGTCAGGCGCTTGATCTCAGCGCTGCCCGCAGCATGATCGAAGTGCGCGTGACCGATCAGCAGGATTTTAATGTCCGTAAACCGGAAGCCGAGCTGCTCCACGCTTCGCCTTATTTGAGGCGGCGAACTCTCGAGGTTGGAGTTGATCAGCACATCCCCTGCGGGCGTCACCAGGAGGTAAGAGGCGAGATCCTTGCTGCCCACGTAATAGAGGTTGTCCGCGATCCGGAATGGCGCGATGGGAGTCGTCCAGGCCGGGTCCACGAACGACCACGCGCAAGTACCACCGGCCAGCATCCCTGCGCAGCACAGGGCGATGGAGATCGCTCTTGTTATTCCTCTCATGTACCCCTTTTGTAGAAAAGATTTTCTCTTCCCTTGTTCCGTTTTGCGAGTTGCACCGGCCATTCAGTGCATTACCGTATGGCCCAAGACTTGCACTATCCCGGTTAGTCACCAGCCGAGGTTCTATGTCACAGCCAAAGTCCCACACCGCCGCCGTTCCTGTCCTGCCAGCCGTCATGATGGCTCTCCTGTGTCTCGGAGCAGCCTTACATCAGCATCCCGCTGTCCTTCGCCCCTTGCTGGCCCTCGCCGGAGTTCTGCCGCATCTGCGCTAAGCTCTACTGCCCCACCCAAGCCAGCCCGTCCGCACCAGTGCCCGCGCGCAACATACGGCTTACGTGCCAGTTTGCCACTCCCCCGTCGAGCGCCAGCTCCGCAACCGTACCGTCCGGCGAACAGGAGACATACGCCACGCGACCATCAGGCCGTACCAGCACCTCCACCGGGCCTTTCCCGACATCCACGGTCCGCACCACGGACATCTGCTGAAGATCAACCACGGCCATCTTGCCGGTCTCACGTTCTGTCACCAGCAGGTACCGGCCATCCTTGGTCACCGCGGTTCCGTATCCAACGCTGGGCAGCGTTACCCAGCGCGAAACCTTATTCGTCCCCGTGTCGATCACGGCCAGCCGCGGCTGGGCCTGATCCGAGGTGAAGACCATCCGATCGTCGTTTGAGATCGCGATACGCTGCACATCGCCTGCAACCGGAACCACCGCAATCGTCTTTCGTCCATCCATATCCAGCACCGAGACGGTCCCAGGACCCACATTTGCGGTATATCCACGGCGACCATCGTGGGACAACACCAGCATATGCGACTCGGATTGCCCCGTCGGGATAGCTCCAACCACCTTGAGCGTCGTGGGATCGACCACGGAAACGCTCTTATCGAGCTCTGTTGTGACGTAAAGCACGCCTCGCTTTGCGTCATACACCGGCCGGTGCGGCCGCACGCCATGGCCAAAGTCAACCGTACCGGTCACCTTTCCGGCCCTAACGTCCACAATCGCCATTGCGTGACCGTCCGTACCCGGCTTACCCACGCCAGAACTTCCATAAATCGGCACAAATGCGGTACGCCCATCCGGCGACACAGCTATCTCGTGCCCGGTCACTCCGCCCACCGGCACTGCGGCAATTGTCTTCGCTGACGTCGCATCGATGATGCTCAGGGTACGGTCGCCCTGGTTCACGACCAGCAGGACCGGTTGTGATTGCGCCGCCAGATTCACGCCATGAGCAGTAGCTGCCACCGTCAGACCACACAAAATAAATGTCTTCAACATGCGACCGAGTATATGCGTTCGTTCAGTCCCTTAGATGGCGCCCTGGTCGCGGCTAAGCTCCTCATTCCGCTTCTCGATCTCGGAGGTCTCCTTCGGTTGCAGCTTTTGCAGCACCTCCAGCAGCTTTGCCGGCTGGAATGACTCCAGGTGGTAGTCGGCGTCGGCACAGTCGTCGAATCCTGGAGAGGAGATCACGATCACCGGCAGCTGTGGCTGGATCGTCTTGATCCCACGCACCAGGTCGTCGGTGCTCATGTCCTCTATCCCCGCATCGATGACTGCACCATTCACCGCGGGAAACCTCTTCAGCAGTTCCAGGGCTTCCGTTCCGCTGTACGCCGTCAGAACGTTCAATTTCGCAGTCTCGATCACCAGCTTGCGCGTCGAGATACTTCCCGGAAACTCCCGATCCACCACCAGAAAACAAGGCCTGACCATGAGCCGCATTATCTCTCACTCCAACTCAACTGACACTGAATGAACTCCGTCACGATCACGACAGCAGCTTACTGCTCGCCGCCTGGAGCCGCGATCGGCTTGCCTACGGGCACTGGTCGTCCGAAATCTGGTGTGCCGTCCGCCTTCCAGGTAAATGGTTGTGCGCGCGGTGACCGCATGTCGCCGCATCCCTGGTTCGGCCCGGGATTTGCATGAAAAATAATCCAGTCCTCCTTTCCATCAGGCGACTTGAAGAAGCCGTTGTGCCCCGTCCCAAAGGCTCCACCCGCTGGGTTCTGCCGGAACTGGGGCTGGTCGGATTTCTTCCAGCTCGCGACGTTCAGCAAATCGGAGCCAAGCGATGCCGTGACCATGCCAAGCTCGTAGTAGTTCGTCCAGCAGGCGCTTCCGGAGTACACCACAAACACCTTGTCGCCATGCTCCAGCACCTCCGGACCTTCGTTCACATCCACATGCGGCAGATCCTGGATGGTTCGTCCGTCCGTCGCATCCAGATCACCGACCTTTTCCCACGCGTACTGTGGTGTCGAGATGCGGGTTCTGGCGCCCTCGACCGTCCACGGGTTCTTCAACCGCGCGATATAGATCGATTGAACCCCATTCGTATCGCCCTCCCAACCGGACCAGATCATGTACGCCTTGCCCTTCGTGCCTTTGCTCGGTTCAAGAATGGTGGCGTCGATAGCCCACTTGTCCGACGGGTCCGCCACCTTGCCCCTGAAGGTCCAGGCTCCCTTCGTCGGGTCCTCGGACGCATTCTCGATTACATAGATGCGATGGTCTTCATTGTGCCCCGCGTCCGCGGCGAAGTAGATGTACCACTTGCCGTCGAGCCGGTGCAGCTCCGGCGCCCATAGCTCCTTGGAGTAGGGCTGCCCGGAAGGTGGCGTCCAGACAACCGTCTTTTCCGCGCTGGCCAGATCTTCGATGCGCCGCGTCTTCCAGATCGTGAGATTGCTGCCTGTCGAGTTCATGTAGTAGTACCAGCCGTCCCGCATCACCACCCATGGGTCAGGCCCCGAGCTCTTCAACGGATTCGTAAGCATGTGGCCCCCCGCTGCGTCGGCCGGACTCTGACCCACAGCGGCAGACATACCTCCAGCGCACAACACTCCCCAAACCAGGACGGACGCAACCACGTTCATTTCGAATCTCCAGTAAGCATTTCACGGGCTTCGCTCGAAGCATATCAAGCCCGGGCTGCGGAGCCTGCGACAATGGGAGACACGAAATGCCTATTGATCTGCCACAGCCCTTCTCGGCGCTCATCTTCGATTGCGACGGCACGCTGGTCGATACCGCTCCCGCGCACCTGGCGGCTGTTCGTCAGGCAATCAAGCCCCAGGGACACGCCATGCCGACCGACTGGTACATGGAACGCGCAGGACTTACGCCGGATGCTCTCCTAGACTCGCTCGAGCGGGAGGCGGAGGCGCTCGGCAACCCGGCGACGCCCCTCGATCGCGCCACCATCTTCGCCACCTACAACGGCTTCTTCCAGCAGAGCCTCCAGCATCTGCGCGAGGTGGAGGAGGTAGCCTCGCTCGCACGCAGGTGGCATGCCAAGGTCCCACTTGCCGTGGCTTCGAACGGCCGCCGCGCCAATGTGCAGTCCAGCCTCCGCGCTACGGGGCTGCTGCCGCTCTTCGACCATCTCGTTGCCGCAGAGGACGTCGCCCACGGAAAGCCCGCACCGGATGTGTTCCTCGAAGCCGCCCGCCGAATGGGTGTGAACCCCATCGACTGCGTCGTTCTGGAAGACTCCGATGAGGGCATGACAGCAGCTAGAGCAGCGGGAATGCGTGCTGTCGATGTCCGCCTTACCTAGACGAACCTCACGCCTATCAACTCGCGACTATTTCGTGGCGAGAAGCTTGGTGAGGTAGTCCAGGGCTCGCGGATCGCTCGACTGACCAAGCCAGAAGATTGCCTGCCGCCGCACCTCCGGATCATGGCTGGCCCCGGCGACCTGGATGAGCTGCGTCGCCGCCTCGTCGCCGGGTAGGCGCGACAGCGCAAACACCGCCGACTTCCGCACGCCTCCATCCGGATCACTCGTCGCCGCGTCGCGAAGATCGGCGGTCGCTCGCTTGCCGCCCTTCATCGCCATCCAGAACTGCGCCTGCTTCCGCACCTGAGGCGCAGTATCGTTGTGAGCCATGCGGATCAGCTCGTCGATCGCGGCAGGCTCCTTGGAGAGCGTGAGATCGAAGGCGAGCTTCTCGCGAAAACGCGCGTCGGTATCTTCCCGAGCGAAGTACCGGATAGCAGCAAAACCATCTTTGCCCCGCTGATTGGCAAGCCAGAAGGCAGCCTTCTCGCGCAACGCCAGATCGCTCGAAGGAGCGGCCAGATCGACCAGCGCCTTCGTTGCATCGCCCGACTGGTGCAACGCGATGAAGAGAACTGCACTATCCCGCAGGTGCTGCGACTGCTCCGCCATCGCCAATGCCTTGAGCGTGGCGATGCTGTCCGGCTCCGTCACGTCCGTCAGCCACACAAACTTCGTCCCACCCGCGTCGATCTGCCGGTCAGGGCTCTCCACGCGCAGCTTGTCAACATGTCCAGAGGCGATCCTGAACAGCAGAACAGCGTGATCCTGCGGACTATCTTTTCCGGCGCCTGAGTAGCTGCCGGTGTGGTGATCCTCTTCGAGATACGCGATCTGGTCCGAGTTCCACCCATTGTGCAAGTGCTCGGCAACAGGTATCGAGTATCCAAGCCACGCTGTTACATCCGACCTCTTCAGATTGTCTATCTCCGCTCCGAGCCCCCGACTGGCTGACTGCGTGGTCAGTTGTGCGTGAATGATCTGCGGCTGCTGTGCCGGCAAAGTTGAAGCGACCGCGACCGACATAGCAAAGGCGCAAACTCGAATGAGCTGTCTCATGTTGATTTCCTTTCAGAGCAATTGTTGCGTAGGGCCGCTTACTTCAGGAGCTCCAGCATGTAGTCCGTCGCCGCCTTGTCCGGCATCAGCGCAAGCTGCGAGACGATGGAGCGCTTGAGATCGAGATCCTTTTCACTGCGCGCGAGCTCCACCATGCGTGGCGCGTCCTGCGAGATAAACAGCGCGGAGATGACGGAACGCTTAACCTGTACATCCGACGTCGTCCGGTACACCTCGGCCAGACTGTCGTCGGCACGCTTGCCCTGGAAGACCGCGCTCATCTGGATCGCCTGGCGCTGTAGATCAGGGCCCATCTTGCCCATAACCACGTCATGGAGGATGTTCTGCGCTTCGGGGGTTTTGCTCTGGGCCAGCACAAAGATGGCGTGCTTTTTGACTCCTTCTGGCTGATCTCCGATGAGTATGCCCCGCAAAAGAGGAATGGCCTGGGCAGGATCGCGATTCAGCATCGAGTTCAGCGCAAGCAGTTTGAGGTCGGCGTCCGATCCCCTCGCTGGCCGCCCTCCTTCGTCCCCCCGAAACGCGGAAGATGGCGGAAAGGGTGCGATCGGCGGCATCGGCGGCATGACAATCTTCACATCAGTGCGCACGTCGATCGAAAGCGCCGAGCAGTCTTTATTCCACGAGCTGCTCGCGTAATGTGAACGAAGCTGGTAGCACGTCGCCAAAGCCAGTGGACCGTTGCCCAGCTTATTCAGCGAATATGCCTTCCAGTAGAGCGCGGCGTCCGCCTTCTTTCCCTTCGCGTCCACAACCTTGTCGAACGAGGCGACCGCATCGGTCCACCGGTGCTCATTCATGGCCTGGGTTCCGCTGGCATAAGCGCCGTCGTCTTCGGCCACCGGAGCTTCGACGGCATGCGCCCGCGTTGGAAGTGCGGAGACAAGCAGCATTGCGAGTGCCGGGGAAATAAGTGCGGTGCGAAGTGAGTGCGTCATAGGTATTCTCCTTATTGCCGAGCGTCGTTCTGTCGAAGTATGCGGATATCCAGCAGAAGACCGTCGGTGTTCATCTCAAAACGTATGTGCCAGCCGCGGTCTGAAGCCGGCGGCTCGTGGTCGAGCGTGGTAAGAACGCGACCGAGGTTCTCGAGCACCGAAGCTTCCGCAAGATCACCCTGGTCGTGCGCTTTGTGAACGTAGACCGCGTTCTTCAGGAGCAGATCGTGCGCCTGGTTGCGTGTGCTGTCATCGAGCGGCCCGGAGGCATGGTTCACCTCCGTAAGCAGCCGTTCCGCGCTGTCCAGATGATTTGCGATCGCCGGGTCGGCAGGTTGTTCCGTCAGCGGCCCCGGCCTCTGAAATGCGAGCGCTGCGCGTCGGTGCTCCGCTCCCCGGTGAAGGTGTACGCCCACGAAAGCCACCAGCAGGAGCGCACCCAGCGCCGTGCCCGCCAGCGGCCACATCCACCTCCAGCGGTGGCCAGATCTTTGGCGGGATTGCGGTTGCAAGGTGGGCAGATTGCCGCGCAAACGCTGCCACGCATGGTCGAGATTCGTCTGCGGAACCGGCTCAGCCGAAAAGACTCGAAGCGTCTCGGCAATCGATTCCGACGTCCCAGCGCACTCGGAACACTGTTCGAGGTGCTTCCGGATAGCGTCTTCCTCCGGGCTCTCGTGCATCTGGTAAGCAATCAGATCTTCTTCCTGTAAATGTTTCATCGCACTCCTCCAGCAAGCGGAGCGAGCGATCGTCGCAGCTTGCTAACGGCTCGAAAGACCGCCTGCTTCGCCGAGTTCGCCGGCACATTCAGAGCGGTTGCGATCTCCGGGATCGGCATCTCTTCCATGTGCCGGAGCGTAAACGCCGTTCGCTCCATCGGCGTCAGAGCGTCCATTGCTGCCCGTCGCATAGCCGTCGCCTCTCCCTCAAGCAGAATGCGATCCGGGCCGGCCTTCGTGTCTCGCAGCTGCATCGCTTCCGAGCTTCCATCGGGGCGCTCGGCTGCATGCGTCAGGTCGCGACGGCGGCGTTCTACGAGATTGATGGCTGTGTTCATGGCGATCCTGTTGACCCACGTCGAGAAACTGGCATCCTGCCGAAAGGTGGAAAGCTTGTTGTAAGCGCGGAGAAATGCCTCCTGCGCTACCTCTTCGGCGTCCGCTTCGTCCCCCGTGATCCGGAAAGCGATGCGAAAGGCAAACTGGTAGGAGCTGTCGACCAGAACGCGATATGCGTCCTTGTCTCCGGCGAGTACCTGCTCAATGGCCTCTTTGTCCGCCTTGTCCATTCGCCCGATTAGACAATGGACCGCCAACGCGGTTAGGCTCGCGACCGCATTTTTCTTTTGATAGATACATCAGGGTCGAAGCCTTCAACCCAACCCCACCGGGTCAGAGCCTCAGCGTTGTCCCGTGTCGCCTGCATCTCCGCTGCCCTGCGCGACTTGCACCGCAGATCCCAGGCGCGCTGGCAGATCGCGCACAACCTCCGCGTTGTGCCCGACGGCCCAGCGCCCGTGCTTCCAGTAGAGCAAGGCCAGAGCAGCCGGGACCTCCGGCTGTATCAGCATAAGAGTGAAGAGATAGCGCTTCGTCTTTAGCCCCGCTTCGGCGCCACCTCGCATCGGCCGGCTTCGTCTCAGCGATCCCGGCACCTGCGGAATCTCGTAGACCTGCAGCTTCGCTTCCGAGTGTTTGGCGCCGTACGCAGCCAGGCAGCGCGCGACCTCTTTCGGTGTCATCAGGCCGAAATCGGCGACACGATCGTTGTGCACCAGGCCCGGAAAGTAGATGTTGACCAGCTCCGCCACGAAGTCGGCGCAGTTGGTCTTCTTCAGGTGGTAAAGATGCTTATTCGGCCTCTCGTTCATCAACGCGACGAACCGTTCATCCTGTTCTTCGGTCGTAGCGATCTCATAAGCCCAGACGCGCCGGCTGTAGGCCACCCCGGCGGACTCCCACCACTCCTCCATGGCCCCACCGTGCCCGTCCGGTGTGCCCTCGGTCCCATCCGGCACGAGATCGCGCAAGTACCGTTCTCGATAGTGCTGGCGCAAGGCCCAGACTGTCTCCGGCGTGGCATAGCGGAGCACATCTTCCATGCGCTCCGTCGCGTAGAGGAACTCCATAATGGGCGAAGCCAGCCAGTCATAATCACCAATCTGGTGATATCTGGCCAGCACGACACCTCGCGGCTCACCCGACCGGCACATCCGCACTCTCAGCGGCCCGTCCGCGCAGACGCGATCCAGATAAAGCGCAGCGTGCCCCACCGGCATCATCGTCCCAAAGTTCCCGAACGGTTCCCCGACCAATACCGTTAGAGACGCTTTCGCCTGCAACGCTGCCAGCGACAGAAAGGCCAGCAGAAATCCGCGATACACCCTCGCCCTTTTCAACACCCGACCTGCCGGTTGATTGAACTCGACCCAACCTGTTGCGGGCCGAGCCAAGACTATTCCCAGGAGAGTTCCAAGACAGAACCCTGGCGAAGAATAGTCTAATGCACCCGCTGCTTCCAGAGCGCTCGCCGTATGGGAAACCCGACCGAAAACTGAAGATTGGGTGTATCCGGAGTGACCCCGATCCCGAAGCTCAGATCGATGGTTCGCCCGGGCGCGTACAGGTACGAGGTGCCGACGCGAAGGGTTCCCTCAACCAGGTACGACGCCGGGATGGGATTTCCATTCAGATAGGTCTCGCGCGTAAATCGCTGGTCCCAACCAAGCGTCATCGACGTCTCGGGATTCAGCGCCAGAATGGAGCCCAGCTGGAATCCAACCGAATCGCCCGGACGGAAGTGCCCTGGAATCATAGCGTCGGGATTATCAGGATCGTTTGCCGGAATCCAATGCGTTCCAGGGAGGTTTGCCGAGTAAGAGACGTTGCCGAAGAACACCACGGGATCGCTCGACTTCGCCGCGGTCAGATTGCCCTGGAATCCATAGAACCCCGAGCCGAGCGCGGTTTGGCTGCTGCCCAGATCAAAGGCATTCTCGCCGGTCGTGGTCTTGAACCGAACATTGGCAAGCAGGTCCGGTACCCGCTTGTGCTCCGTGGTGATCTGCCGTGAAAGCGCCACCTGGAGATCGCCCAGGCCGAAGCTGCTTTGGTTGGTCTGCACGTTATTCGCGTCTACGGACCGGCTCAACTCGTATCCGTACGGAATCGTAAGGTCGAACTGCATCTTCTTCGGCAGACCCAACCTAGCCGTAAACGTTGGCAGCAGAATGTCTTTCCTCACTCGTTGAGAGGTGATATCGCCGACGACCAGCACCGGGAGGAGAGCAAAGCCATTAATGGTGACATGGTCGGACGAAGCGCTGAAATAAGACACCGTATTATCCAGTTCAAGCGTGCCCGGCGGCAGAAGCAGGCCGCCACGCACGAGCAGTGCCTGGTCCAGGGCTTCAGTCGCCTTCCGCTCCTCGGCGTCATAGGCTCCGTTCAAAACAACGGCCGCTGACGCTGGTGTAGCCGGCGCGGCGAAAGCTGGCGCACTCGCTGATACGGAGGCCGACTCTGTGTCAGACGCAGGGCCGGCCGTTCGCAAAGGCGTCACCGTCTTCGAAGCTCCGGGCGTTCCTGCAGGCCCCGCCGTTCCATTCAGCCTGTTCTCTAGCTCCTGCACCCTCTCCAGCAGGTTACGGATGATTGCATCGCGAGTCCGTAGTGCTTCCGTCACTCGGAGGTCGATCGCGTCACGAGCGGGCGGCGGAGGAGGTGCCGTACCTGGACGGTCGGAGGACGCAACCGTCATCTGTCCACTCAGATATCCAGGCCCAAGCAGAAGTAGCGTTACCAAGAACAACAATCGTCGCGACATATATTCCTTACCTAATACAACGGGTTGCTCGGGATAGATATCCCTATTCCGCGTGAGATCAAGGTTTCATCCGGAAGCAGCCGCGATTGGGCCGTTACATTCTTCGGCACCGTCATTCGCTCGTCCGGGGGATGGACCACGAACATGATTCCGTTCTTCCAGATCTCCGCGAAACGGTTCGTCTTCATCGTCATGTTGCCGAATCCCGGGTCGACCAGCACCACCCTGTCCCCAACGACGCCCTTCACCACTACAAAATGATCGAAGCCTTTGAACCGTATTGGCGTTATCACCGAACTCTTTTCCTGTGCCAACTCCTCGATCGTGACACCGCTGAACCCTTCCGCGGAGTACCCGCGCGCCTGAGCGAAGTGCTTGAGGTCCAGCAACGAAAATCCGCCGCGCGCCCGGACCTGCACGGGGTTGACACGATGCAGAATCCACACAACGATGGCTGTCTCAGACGTTGCGTCCTTGAAGTCGTACGTCAGCACCGTGCTGAGCGCCGCGGCGCCACAGCTCATATCCCATCGCTGCCGCACAACGCCTTCGCCCCGGATCTCCTTCAACGTCCGGATTGGCTTTCCCCCGGCATCTCCCACCCTCTCGGCCTGCCCCCCGATCACACCCGCAGGCTCCTGAGCGCCTGCGCGTGTAAGGAGGAGGCCGGACAGGGCAAGCAGGCCGACAAGGCCGGCCGCCACGGATGAAAGACGCGGGTTCATCAGTGTTTCCCGTTCAAATTCGACTGCAGGATCGAACCCACCGTCGAGTTGATGTTGACGTTCAGATTCAACAACACGTTGATATTCGAGTTGACGGCGTTGATGTTAACCAGAGAACTCAGGTTCTGCTGGGCGCTTCCGTTCAGCGAGAGCGTTCCGATGTTTGCTCCCGTCAGCGGCCCCGTCTGGGTGGCCAGCGTACCCGCCGCGGAGACCAGGCCGTTCTTTGTCGGCACCTGTCCCTGGAAGGCAATCACACCATTGGTCATGTTCGCCGAGATACCAGCTGCCGTCGTGCTATCGAGCGCGCTGTCGCTCATCGGCTTCGGCGATTGCGTCGCTTGCGCGACAGGGATGAGTTTCGCCGCCGGAACTATTGCTGTCGGAGCATGAGGCTTCTGCACATTCTGTGCCATCGCCGCAACGCTCAGCAGAACAGATCCCGCCAGCACTGGAATACGTTTCATAACTCCTCCGAAAGCCTGTAAAGAGACTGCGTGCGGCGCCTCGCTGGTTGGCATGGGCGCCGCACGCCGCATTCTAGTGACGCTGCGAGATGCTGTTGACCTGGTTCAGCGTCGGAGTCGAGTTCATGTTGGTCGTCCGCGCGATGTTGACGCCGTTCGACACCATGCTCCCGACCGCATTGACGAGATTGATCCCCGATGCGTTCTGCTCCGCTGTACCCGCCAGCATGACGCTGTCGTTCTTCGTCATGTTCAGGCTGGACCCGTCGACCACCACGTTCTCACCGGCCGCGGATGCAATGTTGACCGCACCCTGAGTCGTGCTGACCGTGTGGCTCATATCCACGTTGTGGCTCGAGCTCGCATCGGACGCGGTTGTTGCCGTCGTCTGTGCAAGCGTCGAAGCCGAGTTGCTGGCCGTATCCACGTTGTGGCTCGAAGCAGAGTTCCGGGCCGAGTTAGCGGTGTTGCTGCTCGCACTGTTGGAAGCGGACGCGCTCTGCGAGGCATTGTTCGTGCTCGAAGAGGTCGCCTGCTGAGCAGCGCGGGAAGCGCTGTCGTTGGTGGTTGCGTTGCTGGAGCGCGCCGCGTTCGAAGCCGAAGTGATGTTCGAGCTTCCAACCGTGGACGAACTCGCCTGCTGCGCCGCGTTGGAGGTGCTGGCGCTGTTTGCCGCGCTGTTCTTGGCAGAGTTGCTGGCAGATGCGCTGTTCGACGCGTCCGCTGCATTGCGAGCGTTCCCCGTGGTCGCGGAGGCACTCTTGTTCGCAGAGTCGCTCGCAGACTGGTTCGCTGCGCTCGAGGAGTTCTGCCCTGATGCCGAGTTGGACGCATCCGCCGCATTGCGCGCATTGCCCGTGCTCGAAGAAGCAGCCTTGCTCGCAGAGTCGCTCGCGTTGCTGTTCGACGCGGTCGAGCGGTTCGAGGAGGAAGCATCGTTCGAGGCCGAGGCGCCGCTGGTCGCGTTGCCTGAGCTGTCGCCGTAGGCCGTCGCCGCCGGTGTGGAACCGGCCTTGCCGTTATGCGCGAAGTAAGACGAGCTGGTCTTGTCCGTTGCGTAGTTCGAGCTGCTGGACGAGTTCGAGCTCTTCGGTCCGGAAGCAGAGGCCGAATCGCTCGACGCGGCTTGGCTGCCGGACTGCGAGTTGTCAGCCGAGGTTACGTTCGAGGCCGAATTCGACGAATTGGACGCGTTCGCGCTCTTGGAAGCCGCCGCCTGGTTCGCCGCCTGGTTCGCCGCCTGGCTCGCGGACTGCGAGTTGTCGGTCGACGTTACGTTCGAGGCCGAGTTCGCGCTGCTCGCTTGGTTCGCGGACGCACTCTTCGTCGCGCTGGCGCTGTTCGAGGCATTGTCGGTTGCTCCACGGCTCGCCGACGAATTGTCGGTCGCGGCCGCGTAGCGCTGATCGCTTGCCTGCTGTGCGCTGTTGGCCGAGGCTGCATTCGTCGTTGCGCTCGTCGAGCTCGCATTCCGGCTCGCGCTCGCATTGTCGGTCGTCGCTGCGCTCCGGCTTGCGCTCGCCTGCTCCGCTGCGTTCTTCGAGGCGGTCGAGCTGCTGGAAGCCGCACTGTTGCTGGCGCTGTCGTTCTTGCTCGACTGGGCGCTGTTCGCAGACCGGTTCAGCGAGTCGTTCACCGTGCGTGAGCTGTTGCTGCTATTCGTGTGGTCCGAGCTGGTCGTGCTGTCCAGTGTGGTGTTGGCGCCACGACGGTAGTCCGACAACGATGCGCCCGTGGAGGTCATCGTCTGGTCCACCGTATTCATCTGGTTTACGGTCGCGCCACCATTGGCGCCCTGAGTCGTCAGGCTGCCGTTGTAGACGTTCACGCCGTTTGCAACGGCACTGTCGGTGGCGTTGACGATGTTGATCCCGCTCGCTCCACTCAGACTGCCTCCCGAGAGGTTCACGGTGCCGGTGGTGGAAACGGTGGCGTTGGATCCGTCACCTACGATGGTTCCGTCGGTTGCGCCGGCGGTCACGCCGTCCATTACCTTGTCGCTGATCGGCTGGGGCTTCGTGAGCTTCGGCGCCTTCTTCTGCGCCTGGCCATACGCGCCGCCAGTCAGAATGGATGCGGTAATGAGAGTACATACAAGTTTATTCACTTAACTTCCTCCGTAATTGTTTTGAAACGAGAAAGGTCGCGTACGCAGCCAGAGGCACTGCGCAGAAGGAGCAAAATGGCGGCACGCAAGAACCCGGAAAGGCGGGTGTCTATACGGGCGAGATACGTCTAACTGGGATCAAATACAGGCAAAAAGAAGCAAGTCAGAGAAAGTGAAACAGCCACCGTCCGAAATGTTCCGGTTGGTAGAGTTTAATCCAGTCTTGTGAATCGAATGCACGAGATGAAGCGGAACCTTCAGCGGCTCTTCGCAATACTGACTTCTCCCGTCATCCATAAGGAATGCCGTGAGAACTTCCTATAACGAAGAGCAGCGGGAGTACCGGTCGAACTAACTGCGGTAGAAGCATATGCAATTTCATTGCCAAGTGGGGAAGACCATCTGTGGCACATTCTTCTAACTGAAACGGAAGAATCTGCACCAAATTGCGGAATGTGAGAACTACAAGGGATGCAGCGTCAGCCCGTAGAGATCCTGGACTCGGAATCTAGACGGAAAGTTATGGCCTATAGCTCTCATTTCGCCAAAACTCGGCCAAACAAAGGACTGGCTCGTAAACCGCCGCGGTCCGTAGTCGCGAAAGCTACAGTTCACCACCTACAAATTAGATCTCTTTTTGATTGCATAAACAGACGAGGGCTAAGTACCGAACCTATTCAAGGCAGGCGAATAAATTCCGCCTAACACCTCTACCACTTAGTTCTCGTCTTGCGAGTAGTTTCGGACGCACGGGATTGCTCGAGACGCCCGCTCGGAAGCGAGTCGCCAGCCGTACACAATGCCGCAACACCTTAGACCTCCCCATGCGCAGTCGTCAAGCGGAAACGACATATGTGCCGAAGCTCCAGTACACTTGCCCATAAGGAGCTCTTCATGAAGCGCATCGCCGTTGCCTTACTCTTTCTTCTCCCGCTCGCCACCGTCGCTCACGCAGACGATGCCAGCAAGCGCACCAAGGTCCAGGAGCTCTTCACTCTCCTCCACGTCGATCAGGTCCCAACCCAGATCATGAACAATCTCAACCGGCAGATGCAGGGTCTGAGTACTCACCAGTTCGGCGCCACTCCCACGCCGGAGCAGAAGAAGCAGTTCGACGACTTCCAGAGCCGTTTCGATGGTCTGGTCCAGCAGACCATCGGGTGGAAGGTGGTAGAGCCTGATTTTGTCAAGCTCTATAGCGACACCTACACCGAGCCGGAGATCGACAGCTTCCTCGCGTTTTACAAGTCCCCCGCCGGCCAAACCATGCTCGCCAAATCACCGGATGTGGCCAGCAAGTCCGCTGCGATTACGCAGCAGCGCATGACCGGCATCGAGCCGCAACTTCGCCAGATGGTGTCCGACTTCGTGAAGCAGACCACGCCCGCCAGCTCCGCGCCCCCATCGCTCAACAGCCTTCCTCCCTCGACCTCCACACCTCCTCCGTCCACAACTCCGAAGAAGTAAGCCGGCTGGAGACGGGTGACACTCCACCCGTCTCCAGCCGTAGCTGCTGTTCCGTGCCGGATCCGATCGCACCCGCTTGCATCCTATTCCACATGAGCAAGCGCAAACGGTTGTGGTGGCAGGATGGTGTCATCTATCAGATCTACCCGCGTTCCTTCCAGGACTCCAACGGCAACGGGATCGGCGATCTGAACGGCATCCTTTCGCGTCTTGACTACCTCGTCGAGCTCGGGATCGACGCGATCTGGATATCGCCCTTCTATCCCTCACCGATGGCCGATTTCGGCTATGACGTCTCCGACTATACGGCTGTCGATCCGATCTTCGGCACGCTCGACGACTTCGATCGCCTGATCGCAGGCATCCACGCCCGCGGCCTCAAGCTGATTCTGGACTTTGTTCCCAACCACACCTCTGATCAGCACCCCTGGTTTCTCGAAAGCCGCTCTTCGCGCGATAACCCAAAGCGCGACTGGTATCTCTGGCGCGACCCCGCTCCGGACGGAGGTGTGCCCAACAACTGGATGTCGCACTTTGGCGGTTTGGCATGGACCTTCGATGAGCACACCGGGCAGTATTTCTACCACTCCTTCCTTCCGCAGCAACCCGATCTCAACTGGCGGAATCGAGAGGTTCGCGATGCCATCTACGCCGCCATGCGCTTCTGGCTCGACCGCGGTGTCGACGGTTTCCGCATGGACGTGCTCTGGCTGCTCATCAAAGATGACCAGTTCCGGTCGAACCCTCAGAATCCGGATTGGGCACCGGGCGGCAGCTCCTACGGGAACACACTTCCGCTCTACACCTCGAACCGCCCGGAGACCCATGAGATCGTTCGCGAGATGCGCTCCCTTCTCGACAGCTACGGAGAGCGTGTCTTGATCGGCGAAATCTACCTGCCGTTAACGCAGCTCGTCACGTACTACGGCGCCGACCCCAACACAACCGACCTCCGCGGCGCAGATATGCCGTTCAACTTTCACCTCATCCAGACCGCGTGGGATGCGGATAAGATCGCTCGGCTCATTCGGAACTACGAAGAGCTCCTGCCCGTAGGCGCGTGGCCGAACTGGGTGCTCGGCAACCACGATCAATCTCGCCTCGCAACGCGGGTCGGCGAAGCTCAGGCCCGCGTCGCCGCCATGCTCATCCTGACGCTTCGGGGCACGCCGACCCTCTATTATGCGGACGAGCTTGGCCTGCTCGACGGCATCATTCCGCCAGACCAGGTGCAGGATCCCGCCGAAAAACGGCAGCCCGGCATCGGTATGGGTCGGGACCCCGAACGAACTCCGATGCCCTGGGACGCGACCCCCGACAAAGGCTTCACCACCGGAAAACCGTGGCTCCCTTTTTCTCCCAACGCAGCCGAGAGTTCCGTGGAGACCGAGGCCTCACAGCCCCGGTCTCTTCTCGCGCTCTACCGTCAACTGCTCGCCCTTCGCCGGGAACGTGAAGCACTTCACGAGGGCGATATCTCTGAGGTGCGGGCCGAGAACGGTGTGCTCTCGTATATGCGCGGCGACGGCGCCCAGCACTTCAAAGTGCTGCTGAATCTAACGGACGAAATCCGGAACACAGAAGTGCCCGGAGGTCACGTCGTGCTGACTACCCTTCTTGACGGAGCGGGCGGCGAGGTCGGCGGACCTTTCGTTCTCGAAGGAGGCGAAGGCGTGGTGATCGAAATGTCGAAACTCTAGTTGCCGCCAGATCGCTGGATACGCTCCTTGTTTGCACGAACCAGCTTCAAGAAGTCCTGCTGAATCACTCCCTCGTTCTGCGGGTTCCAGGCGACCGACAGACCTACCTGAACTGTCTCCGGCTTCAGTGCGCGGAAGACAATCCCCCGTGTCCGAAGGTGGCGAACGCCGGACGGAACGAGCGATATACCCTCTCCCGATTCCACCAGCGTCAGCACACCGGCCCACGTAGCCGAGGTATTGACGATCTCCGGCGAAAACCCCGCCGACGTGCACAGCCCCAGAATATTGTCGAAGAGGGCAGGTGCAACACGCCTCTCGCAGAGAACAAAGCGCTCAGCTGCGAGCTGTGCCACGCTGATACTCCGCTGGGTCAGGGGATGGTCCCGCGGCAAGACAGCCACGACCGGGTCCAGGTAGAGCAGCTCCGAAAGCAGAGTCCGATGGAATGGTGCCTGCAGAGGCCGCGTAAAACCAACATCGATCTTCCCTGCCTCTAACGCCTCCATCTGCGATGGGGTATCCATCTCAGAGAGCGACAATCGAACCTCCGGGTGCAGCCGCCGGTATTCACGAATAATGCGCGGAAAGAATCCTCCAGCTCCCCACAAAAAGAAGCCGACCGAAAGTGTGCCCACCTTTCCTTGCAGCGAGCGCTGGGTGAGATCGACGGCATGATCGGCCGAGATCAAGATCCTGCGTGCCTCAGCCAGAAAGATCAGGCCTCCCGCCGTCAGGCGCGACCGTCGCGAGCTGCGATCCAGAAGGGCTCCGCCGATCTCCGCCTCGAGATCCGCGATCTGTTCACTGATCGTCGATTGCGAGACATGTAAAGCGCGGCTGGCCTCACTGAAGCTGCCGCTATCCGCAACCGCGCAAAAGTAACGAAGGTGCCGCAATTCCATGGTGTCTCTATCTATCTAACCTAGTATCGGTTATTCCGTTGCTACGAAGCGGAAATACCTGTGAAACCCAATCCCGAATTTAGTGTCTGATAGAGGTGAGACTCTCACCAACAGCTCAGCGAGGAGGTCGCTTCCATGTGGATCGTTAAGATCGCCCTGACCCGGCCGTACACCTTTATCGTGCTGGCGATCCTGATCCTCATCGCCGCCCCCGTCGTCATCCTCCAGACGCCCGACCGACATCTTCCCCAACATCAATATCCCGGTCGTCTCGGTCGCCTGGCAGTACACCGGTCTCAATCCCGAGGAGCTCGAAGGCCGACTCACCACGCCCTACGAGAAGGCTCTCACCGCGCTGGTCGACAACATCCAGCACACCGAATCCACCACCGTCGCCGGTGTAGTCGTCGTCAAGATCTACCTGCAGCCGGGCGCCAGTCTGGACACCGCCAACTCGCAGGTCAGCGCCGTCTCCGAGTTCATGCTGCGCCAGCTGCCGCCCGGCATCCTGCCGCCGCAGATCATCAACTTCAGCGCCTCCAGCGTTCCCATCCTGCAGCTCGGTCTCTCCGGCACAGGGCTCTCCGAGCAGCAGCTCAACGACGTCGGCCTCAACACTGTCCGTCCCCAGCTGATCACCGTCCCCGGGCGCCGTCATTCCCAACGTCTACGGCGGCAAGCAGCGCTCGATCATGATCAATCTCGATCCGAAGCTGCTGCAGGCAAAGGGCCTCTCGCCCGCCGACGTGCTCAATGCGCTTGGCGCAGCAGAACGTCGTCCAGCCCGGCGGCACCGCGAAGATCGGCATGGACGAGTACGACATCCATCTGAACTCGTCGCCACTCACGCTCGAAGGCATCGGCAACATCCCCGTCCGCCAGATCAACGGCGCCACCGTCTACATCAAGGATGTCGCCACCGTCGCGCGACGGCAGTACATCCCGCAGACCAACATCGTGCGGCAGGACGGCCAGCGCGGCGTGCTCGTCACGCGTTCTGAAGTCCGGCAGCGCCTCGACCCTCGACGTCGTCAGCGGCATCCGCAAGCTGCTTCCCCGCATCGCGCAGATCACTGCCGCCCGAGCTGCGCATTCAGGCTGATCGGCGACCAGTCGATCTTTGTGCGCGGCTCCATCAATGGCGTCATCCGCGAAGCCGTCATCGCCGCCGTGCTCACCGGCCTCATGATCCTGCTCTTCCTCGGAAGCTGGCGCAGCACCATCATCATCGCCATCTCCATCCCGCTGTCGATCCTGACCTCGATCATCGTCCTCGGCTTGCTTGGCCAGACCATCAACATCATGACCCTCGGCGGTCTGGCGCTCGCCGTCGGCATCCTCGTCGACGACGCCACAGTCACCATCGAAAACATCGAGCGCTACCTCGAAGAGGGGCATGCCGCTCACACGAAGCCATCCTCGAAGGCGCCGCGCAGATCTCCGTACCGGCGCTCGTGTCCACGCTCTGCATCTGCATCGTCTTTCTGCCGATGTTCTTCCTCAGCGGCGTCTCGCGTTATCTCTTCGTTCCTCTGGCCGAAGCGGTCGTCTTCGCCATGCTCGCGTCCTACGTCCTCTCGCGAACCCTGGTGCCGACCATGGCGATGTACCTGCTGAAGGCGCACGACCACAGCGCCGTCCCGTCGCGGAGCATCTTCGCTCGATTCCAGCGCGGCTTCGAGCGGCGCTTTGAGAGTGTTCGCAACGGCTATCAAGGCATGCTGGCGCGACTGGTGGAAGCTCGCGTTCTGTTTGTCCCCGTCTTCCTTCTCATCTGCCTCTGCGCGTTTCATCCTTGCTGCCGTTCCTCGGGCAGAACTTCTTCCCCAGCTCCGACAACGGCTCCTTCATCCTGCATCTACGCGCCAAGAGCGGCACCCGCATCGAGGAGACAGCGCGTCTCTGCGATCTGGTCGAGCAGTCGATCCGCAAGACCGTGCCCGCCGACCAGATCGGACAACATTCTCGACAACATCGGCCTGCCCTACAGCCCGCTTGAACTACCAGCACGCCACCTCCGGTCTCATCGGTGCCGGCGATGCCGACATCCTCGTCTCGCTCAAGGAGAATCACCACCCCACAGCCGACTACGTTCGCGAGCTGCGCGACAAGCTCGTCACGCGAGTTCCCCGGCACCACCTTCTACTTTCTGCCCTCCGATATCGTCACGCAGATCCTCAACTTCGGCCTGCCCGCGCCGATCGACGTGCAGATCGAGGGCGCCGACATTGTCGGCAATCGCAAGGTCGCCGAACACCATCCTGCAGCCAGATGCGGCAGGTGCCGGGACTGGCCGATCTGCGCATCCAGCAGCCCAACGATTACCCCGTTCTCAACATCGCCGTCGACCGCACCAAAGCATCGCAGGGCGGATACACCGAGCGCGACGTGGGCGGCAGCGTGCTCAATATCCTCAGCGGCAGCTCGCCAGCTCACGCCGCATGTTCTTCCTGAATCCCGAAGAACGGCGTCAACTACAGCATCGTCGCGGAGACGCCGCAGTACGACATCCAGTCGCTCAACGATCTGCAGAACATTCCCATCACCTCCGCCGCCGCGAAACGTCCGGAGATCCTGGCCGACGTCGCCAGCATTCAACCGCAGCACCGAGATGCAGGTCGTCAACCACTACAACATCCGCCGCACACTCGACATCTACGGCAACGTCCAGGATCGCGACCTCGGCGCCGTCGCCAGACAGATCGATAAGATCGTCAATGCCAACGAAAAGTCGCTGCCCCGCGGAAGCTTCTCTCACGTTCGCGGGCAGATCGAGACCATGCGCAGCTCGTATCTCGGCCTGCTCGGCGGCCTCGCCTTCGCCATCGTGCTGGTCTACCTGCTGATCGTGGTCAACTTCCAGTCCTGGCTCGATCCCTTCATCATCATCACGGCACTGCCCGCCGCGCTTGCCGGCATCGTGCTCTTCCTGTTCATCACGCACACCACGCTCAGCGTCCCCGCGCTGATGGGCGCCATCATGTGCATGGGCGTGGCCACCGCCAACAGCATTCTGGTCGTCTCCTTCGCGAAAGAGCGGCTGGAGCAGCCATGGCGACGCCATCACGGCGGCGCTCGAAGCCGGCGCAACCCGCTTCCGTCCCGTCATGATGACTGCGCTCGCCATGATCATCGGCATGATCCCCATGGCGCTCGGCGCGCGGCGAAGGCGGCGAGCAGAACGCGCCTCTGGGCCGTGCCGTCATCGGCGGCCTGCTGCTGCGCCACCGTCGCCACGCTGATCTTCGTTCCCGCCGTCTTCAGCCTTCTGCACGGACGACGCAAGACCTGATACCGACGCCCGGAAATCCTCGAACGCATCACATCAGCAGCGGCGTCTGATCCCGATCCGCCGCAAACTGGAGAACTATGTCGACCGAATACAACACCACGACGACCGCGCCACCCGTAGCGAACCGTACCGCCGGAGCGCGCTTCGACGGCAGCGCAACCCGGCCTTTCGCGCGGCGCATGGATCGCCCTCGCCGTCGTCGCCCTCGTTCTGCTGGCCGTCATCGTCTATCGGCATCCTGAGCTCGCGCGGCGCGCGGAACGTACACTCGAAACAGCACACCGAAGAGACCGCCATCCCAACCGTTAACGGTCACGCATCCCGTCGCTGCCCGCCTCACACCCGAGATCGCTCTGCCCGGCAATACCCAGGCCTTTACCGACACGCCGATCTACTCGCGAACCAACGGCTACCTCAAGCGCTGGTACTTCGACATCGGCGCGCACGTCCGCAAGGGCCAGCTGATGGCGCAGATCGAGACTCCCGAGATGGACCAGCAGCTACAGGTCGCCGAAGCCGATCTCAAGAGCGCGCAGGCCAATCTCGACCTCGCCAACACCACCTCCGCCCGCTATCAGAACCTGCTCAAGACCAACTCCGTCTCCAAGCAGGAGACCGACCAGGCCACCAGCGACGCTGCCGCTAAGGCAGCCGCCGTCGACGCCTCCATGGCGAATGTACGCCGTCTCAAGCAGCTCCAGTCCTTCGAAAACGTCTACGCTCCCTTCGACGGCATCGTCACCGCCCGCAACACCGATGTCGGCGCGCTCATCGACGCTGGATCCGCCGGCTCCGCGCCCAAGGAGCTCTTTCACCTCGCCGCCATCGGCCAGATTCGCGTCTACGTTCCCGTCCCCGAGGTCTACGCTTCCGACATCAAGAGCGGCGGCAAAGGCCTATCTGACACTGGACGAGTATCCCGGGCAGACCTTTGAAGGCGTCATCGCGCGCAACTCCAACGCCATCGATCCCGCGTCGCGCACACTCAACGTCGAAGTCGACGTGCCCAACGCGAAGGGCAAGCTCCTCCCCGGTGCCTACGTCTTCGTGCATTTCAAGACCTCGGCTCACCCAGACAGCTTCACCCTTCCCTCAAATACGCTGCTCTTCCGCAGCGAGGGTCTCCGCGTCGGCGTCGTTCGCAACGGCCGCGTGCAGCTGGTTCCTATCACCATCACTCACGACGCCGGATCGCAGGTAGAAATCCGCTCCGGACTACAGGCCAACGATCAGATCATCCTCGATCCCTCCGACTCCCTCGCCGACGGGCAGGAGGTCCATGTTGCAGCGGGGAAGACCGGAGGTCAGCAGTGATGCGACCCTCATCTCCGATCGCACTCTGCTGCCTGGGCATCCTGCTCTCGGGCTGCATGGTCGGACCCAAATACGTCAGGCCCAACGTTCCCACAGCTCCCAGCTTCAAGGAAGCGCCACCCTATAAAGAAGACGGCGCATGGCACACCGCGCAACCGGCCGATCAACTGCCCAAAGGCGAATGGTGGAAGATCTTCAACGACGGCGGTCTCAACGCGCTTGAGCCGCAGATCCTCACCGGCAATCAGAACGTGCGCATCGCCGACGCCAATCTACAGCGTGCACGCGAACAGATCCGCATCAACCGTGCCGCCCTCTACCCAACCATCGGCGCAGCTCCGTTTGCCGGGGCAGAGCGCTTTTCCGCCAACCGGCCGTACTTCACCGCCTCATCCGCCAACAACGGCGTCGGTGATCTGCAGCTGCCTCTCGACGTGAGCTGGGAGATCGATCTCTTCGGCCGCATCCGCCGCACCATCAACACGGCCAAGGAAGAGGCCCAGGCGAGCGCAGCCGACTACAGCAACGTCCTGCTTTCGCTGCAGGCGGAGCTCGCCATCGACTACTTCGAACTCCGTGCCGCCGACGCCGAGAAGAAGCTGCTCAACGACACCGTCGCTCAATATCAGGAAGCTCTCCGCGTCACCAACAATCGTTTCGAGGGCGGCGTCTCGCCCAAGTCCGACGTCTCGCAGGCCGAGACCCAGCTTCAGACCGCAAAGGTGCAAGCCGCCGACGTGGACATCCGCCGCGCGCAGTACGAACACGCGATCGCCGTTCTGATAGGCAGGCCCCCTGCCGCGCTTACACTGCCGCTCTCACCGCTCGGGGCGCAACCTCCTGCCATCCCCGCTGGCCTGCCTTCCGAGCTGCTCGAGCGCCGCCCGGACATAGCCGCCGCCGAACGCCGCACCGCCGAGGCCAACGAGCAGATCGGCATCGCGCGAACCGCCTTCTTCCCTTCGCTCGCGCTCTCCGGCCTCCTCGGCTTTGAAGGCACCTCCGCCGCAAACGTCCTTGATAAATCGAGCTTCATCTACGCACTCGGCCCAACCCTCGGACAGACCTTCTTCGACGCAGGACGTCGACGCGCGATCTCGGCGCAGGCACTCGAAAGCTACAACTCGGAGACAGCCAACTATCGCCAGACCACCCTCACCGCATACCAGCAGGTCGAAGACAACCTCGCCATGCTGCGCATCCTCTCTGACGAGGCCGAGCAGCAACGTCAGGCCACGGCCGCAGCACAGGAAGCTCAGCAGATCTTCAATAACCGCTACGTCGGGGGCGTAGACACATACCTCCAGGTCATCACGGCACAAACCGCGGCCCTCACCAACGAGCGTAACGATATCGACATTATGCGCCGTCGCATGGATGCCAGCGTTCTGCTCGTGAAAGCGCTCGGCGGGGGCTGGGACGTCAGCCAGCTTCCAAAATACTAGAGCCCATTCCCTTCGGCTGCGTTTTTACATCTGCGGAGTCGGAGTGGGATATAGGGAGTGAATCTCACCTATGCGGGCTGAAGGCCCGCGCTACTCTAGCCTGGGGCAACGCCCCAGGTTCACCGGCGTGCTAAAGCAAAGCGGCTGAAGGCCCGCGCTACTCCCGCCTGGAGCAACGCCCCAGGTTGATCTTCCCAAGGGGAAACGATTCCATTCGGCACATCGGGTCTGCTAGCATGGCAGCCCTATGGATACCTTCAACCCCGTCCGTCGCGACCTCCTCCGCTTCTCCAGCCTCGGCCTCGTCGGCGCGGCCGCACCTCTCGCCGCACTTGCCCAAGGCGCAGCTCCGCACTCAGCCTCCGCCGCCGGCCTGTTCTTTGACGTCCGCACCTTCGGCGCGACCGGCGACGGCAAAACGGTCGACTCGCCTGCGATCAACAAGGCGATCGCCGCGGCCGCGGCCGCAGGCGGAGGCACCGTCTTCTTCCCTGCCGGCACATATCTCTGCTTCTCCATCCGCCTCCAGAGCCGTGTCCACCTCTACCTCGCGCAAGGCTCCACCATCCTCGCCGCGGATTCACCCCTCCCCGGCCACGAGACCGGCTACAACGGCGGCACCTACGACGCAGCCGAGCCGAAGACCTCCTACGACGCTTACCAGGACTACGGCCACAATCACTGGCACAACTCCCTGCTCTGGGGCGAGGCCCTCTCACGACCTCTCCATCACCGGTCCCGGCCTCATCTACGGCCGCGGCCTCAGCTTCGGAGCCAACCGCACCGCGCGTGGCAACTACCCCATCTACGTCGCCGAGCAGGCCGGCGTCGGCAACAAGGCCATCGCACTCAAGAACTGTCGCAACGTCGTCTTCCGCGACTTCTCTATCCTCAAGGGCGGCCACTTCGGCCTGCTCCTTACCGGCGTCGACAACCTCACCATCGACAACCTCAAGATCGATACCGATCGCGACGGCATGGACATCGACTGCTGCAAGAACGTCCGCGTCTCCAACTGCACCGTCAACTCGCCGTGGGACGACGGCATCTGTCCAAAGTCGAGCTTCGCCCTCGGCTATAACCGTCCCACCGAAAACCTGACCATCACCAACTGCTTGGTCACCGGCTACTACGAGCTCGGCACCGTACTCGACGGCACCTTCAAGAAGTTTCCGCCCGACGCCCATGTCCCGCGTACCGGCCGCATCAAGTGCGGCACCGAATCCAACGGCGGCTTCCGCAATATCACCATCTCCAACTGCGTCTTCGAAGGCTGCCAGGGTCTCGCGCTCGAAAGCGAGGACGGAGCGCTCTGCGAAGACATCACCATCTCCAACATCACGCAGCGCGACGTCATCGAAGCTCCGCTCTTCTTCCGGCTGGGTGCCCGTCTCCGCGGTCCTCGCGGTTCAGGCGATCAGAGCACCGTCGTCGGCACGCTCCAGCGCGTGCTCGTCAACAACTTCGTCAGCTACAACACCAACTCGCGCGTCTGCTCCATCCTCAGCGGCATCCCCGGTCACGCGATCAGGGACATCAAGCTCTCCAACATCTACATTCAGCACGGGGGCGGCGCCTATCAGGACCTCGTCAAGGTCGTCCCTCCGGAGAATGTAGAGAAGTACCCCGACCCCGGCATGTTCGGGCCCATGCCCGCCGGCGGCTTCTTCTTCCGTCACCTGCGCAACCTCGAGCTCAGCCACGTCGAAGTCGCTCCCATCAACCCCGACCCGCGCCCCAGCTTCTACCTCACCGACGTCGACCGCGCCGACTTTCTCGCCGTCACAGCCCCCACCAGCTCCCAGTCGCCCGCCTTCGCACTTCACGACGTCAAAGACCTTCGCATTATGCTCAGCCGCGCCGCAAAGGACACCGTCCTCGCCAGCGCCGCGGACCAGACCCTCTAACCGGCCGCCTTCCGAAAATCCTGTACAGGTCCTGCGCTCCGTGTTTACATCGGAGCAACTTCCATCACACCAGGATCAACCCCAGGAGCATTGCATGCACTACCAGATCACGCGTAACGGTCAGATGTACGGGCCCTACACCATGGAGGATCTGCAGCGCTATGTCGCCTCCGGCCACATCCTGCCGACCGATCTCGCCAAAAGCGAGGAGATGGCGGAGTGGACTCCCGTCTCCCAGCTCCTCGGCGGAGCAGCCGGTTTCGCGGCTTCCCCGACCGGCCCGGCAGCCTATGGCGCCTCCGCACCCCCGGCCTATCCTCCCGCGTATCCACCCGCCGCGGCCTATGGTGGCGCAATGCAGGGCAATCCCGCCGGCGGTCCACCGGACCTCCATTGGGGCCTCGTTCTACTCTTCGATCTCCTCACCTGCAGCCTCTTTCAGATGGTCTGGAACATCATCCTTGGCGCATGGTTCAAGCGCGTCGTGCCCGGGAGCAAGACGCTCATCCTCTACATCGCGTCTGCCGTTCTGATCCTCATGCAGGCCGTCATGGGAAACGCGCTCGGCCTCATGAACGGACGCCATGGCTATACCTACGGCTACCACTACGGCGCACACGCCGGCGGCTATGGCATCTACGGCCTGGTCGCGATCGTCTGCTGGGTCGTCCGTCTCATCACCCGCTTCAACTTCCGCTCCGAGCTCGAGCAGCACTACAACACCGTCGACCCCATCGGTCTGCGACTCAATCCCGTCCTCACCTTCTTCTTCGGCGGCATCTATATCCAGTCGCAGATGAATCGCATCAACCAGATCAAGCGCTACGGGCAGGCGTACCGCTAAACATGTTCACGCATCGGTGTAGCTCTCGTCTTCGGGCTGAAGGCCCGGCACATCATAGCCAAGGCCGAAGGCCTAGGTAGCCAAGCCCAATAGCCAAAGAGGGCTGAAGGCCCCACATAAGGGTCTGAACTAAGCCTGATTCAGATAGGCACTAGCCTCCGATCCAAATGCGACCTCACAAGAATCAGTTCCTTCGCTTAGCAGCTGTCTTCGGATCTCTGGCTCTTATGGCATGCGTGTTGTGGCGATGCCCGCCCTCACAATACGCCTTCTACCCACAATGTCCGATCCACGCAGCGTTCGGCATCCAGTGCCCCGGTTGCGGCACAACCCATGCAATCGCCGCGCTCCTGCACGGGCATTTCGTGGAAGCTCTCCGGTGGAATGCACTCACAATCGGCGCTCTGCCGATTGCCGCCCTCTACACCGCATACAGGTCGGCGCTCCGCATGCCCCTTGCTCCAAACTCCGTCTCACCCCGGCTGTTGGGCGCCGCGTTCGGAGTTATCCTTCTCTTCACCATCGTCCGCAATCTCTGATCAAAGGCACGGGAAACAGATCGGCCCCGGCAGACTGCCGGGGCCGATCCCTGACTGGGATGCCTCTGACCTAGACGCTGGCGGTCGCAGGTTCCTGCACCGTCGCGGCACTCGTCGGGGCAGCAGACGCCTTCGCATCGCCGGAACCCGGCTTGCGAATATCGATTCCGCCCTTGAAGAAAGCTCCGTCTTCAATCGAGATACGCGCTGCAATCACGTCGCCTGTCAGCGAACCCTCGCTGCGGATATCCACACGGTCGCTCGCCTGGCAGTTGCCACGGACTTTCCCGAGCACCACAACCTCGCGCGCCACGATGTTGGCGGCAACCTGTCCGTTGCGGCCCACCGTCACTCGATTGCCCGGAAGATTGATCGCACCCTCGACCTTGCCGTCGATATAAAGCGACTCTGAACCCGTCAGCTCACCCTTCACCACCAACGACTTGCCGATCGTCGCCTGTTCTCCCGTCGGGACAGCGCTTGCTGCTCCGGTAGGCGCGTTTGTTGTCGGACGCGCCGCCGGACTGGCAGCCTCAAACGTGCTCGCCGGGGTCGCCGGACGAGCCGGCTCAGGAGTTGCGGGTGTCGGGGCTCCGGGCTGGTTCGGTTTCCACATAGCTCTTGTTTCCTTTCCTTGATCCTTGAGAGATATCGCGGCAATGACGTATTCGTGATGCCTGACCGCTACCTCCACCATACTACTCGGACCGGCCTGTTTCAGGCCCCTTCCGCAAGTATCTGCTGTGCAAGATGAGCCAAAAATAGCACCTGGGAAGCTCTTTCCCGAACCCGTGTAACTTCGCGCTCCCACCGGAGACATTTTGCCCATCCCCCCGAAGTGCCATCCCCGAACCGCCACCCGGCAATTGGCATCCTCCGGCCACACACCTACGATCGCGGCAGCTTCCTATCCCGCGCCCAGAGGCCTCCTTGCGCCAGATCCCCTTCCCTCCCCAGTCCACAACCGGCCTGCTCTCTCTAGCCCTGATGCTCGGCTCAGCTCTTATCCCGGCGCCCATCTCCGCGGCTTCCACTCCGAAGGTCCACACCGTCAGCCTCGGCGGTATTCGTAAAGTCCCATTCACCCCGGCCGAAGCCACTCCCGACACGAAGTCCGAAGAAAGCTCCACCCTCAAAGTCCGCCCCCTCATCGTCGACGGACGGCAGAAGGAGTGGACCACCGGAGACACCCACGACGTCACCGACCGCAGCTTCGTCATCCGGCGCGCCCTCCGCATCAACGACTCCCTCCCTGCCGACGGCCCTGACAAGTGGGTATGGCAGCCCGGCCCCTGGCTCCTCGTCGATCGCGTCACCGGTCACATCACCGCCCTGCACCTGCCTGACTTCGACGCCTCTGTCTCAAACGTAGTCTGGTTCCGCGACTACGCCGCCTACTGCGGCATCGCCACCTCCGCGAAAGGCGGCCTATACGCCGTAGTCGCGCAGATCGGCGCACGCAAAGCCGTCGCGCAAAAGCAGATCGGCAAATGGCCCCAGCCCGAGCACGCCTCCCCCGCCTGCCAGGCGCCCCAGTGGCAGCGCCTACCTATCCGCGTCACGCTCCGCGCCACAGGCGGAGAGCCCTTCACGCTCGACGTCGTCGGCACCACCTCCATCGTGGAAGAAGGCGACAACGACGACAGCTAGTCGTCCCAAAACGCTGTCATTCTGAGCGCAGCGAAGAATCCCAAGAATGCCGGTCCCGGAAATGCCGTAACAACCTTTCTTCCCGAAAAGTTCGGCCCGCGCCGGTAGGAACAATGCTCTGAGCAGTCCGTCTGCAATCCGCGCAAATCCGAAGACCCCCAGCAAACCTCGCGACGCCACGGGCATACCATCAGACGATGACCTCGACCCTCAACCTTAACAATCTCCTCCAGGAGGCAGAGGTCGCCCACGGCCATCTCTGCGCCGGACAGATTCTTGGCGTGCGCATGGCCATGCTCGCCTGCCGCCGGCTAGGCATCGAAGATCCACGCGGCAAAGACCGCAAGCGCCTCGTCACCTTTGTCGAGATCGACCGTTGCGCGACCGACGCCATCAGCGTCGTCACCGGCTGCCGGCTCGGCAAGCGAGCCCTCAAGTTCCGCGACTGGGGCAAGATGGCCGCAACCTTCATCGACCTGCAATCTCCGCTCGGCGGAGACTTCTACAAAGCCGTGCGCATCAGCGCACTCGAATCCTCCAAACAAAAGTCAGCCGAGCTCTACCCGCATCTCGAAAAGAACCCTCAGCAGATGCTCGCCTACCGCGAAATGCCCGACGACCTCCTCTTCAGCCAGCAGTGGGTCCAGGTCCCGCTTCCGCGCAGCGAGTTCCCCGGCTTCAAGGGCGCACGCGTCGCCTGCTCTGTCTGCGGCGAGGGCATCAACTACGATCGCTTCGTCGAGCAAGCATCCAGCCCCATCTGCCACGGCTGCGCCGACCCCGAACACCGTTACTACCAACCCCTCGCCGGCCTCCCATCCAGATAACATCGTCATCATCTGCTGGTACCGTTGCCGTCGCTCTTCTGTCTGTCATCCCCGAAGGGAATCTGCTGTTGCCGTTGCCCCTCTGTCTGTCATTCCCGAAGGGAATCTGCTGTTGCCGTTGCCTGTTCCATTGCTTGTCATTCAGGAGCGCAGCGGAGGAATCTGCTGTTGCCGTTGCCCCTCTGTCTGTCATTCCCGAAGGGAATCTGCTGTTGTCGTTGCCTGTTCCATTGCTTGTCATTCAGGAGCGCAGCGGAGGAATCTGCTGTTGCCGTTGCCCCTCTGTCTGTCATTCCCGAAGGGAATCTGCTGTTGCCGTCGCTTTTCTGTCTGTCATTCCCGAAGGGAATCTGCTGTTGCCGTTGCCTGTTCCATTGCTTGTCATTCAGGAGCGCAGCGGAGGAATCTGCTGTTGCCGTTGCCTGTTTCCGCTTGGCATTCAGAAGCAAAGCATTGAAACCCCCACCCGGAAACAGCAGGGCCGGCCCGAAGCTTCTCGGCCGGCCCTGGAACCTCCCTGGACAAATGCACCTATCGTCCGTAATACCGATATGCGCCACGATCCCGATCGCGGTCATACTCACGCCCACGCTCCCATCGCTCATGCTGCGCCCGGGCCTCCTGCCGCTCCCAAGCCTCATGCTGCGCGATCGCCGCCTCCCGCGCCCGTTGCCGCTGCTCCTGCTGCCAGAAGTCGCGGCGAGCATCGCCTGCGTAGTAACCCTGGGAATAAGGGGATCCGAACTGCACCCCAAACGCCACGTGCTGAGCCTCCGCTTGCGCCGGTGCCACCAGCGCAACCGCACCAGCCACAAGTCCAACCGCCATCGCCTTGCCAACCATCGCCTTTACGCTTGAGAGTTTCATCACAACCTCCTTGCCACACCACACTGAACACCCATTCACCGCACCGGTTGCGCACAACTTTCTGCAACGGAGGTGTTACGGAAGCGCACTCGGCTTCATCGTGAAAACCGAACTGCCGTACCATCGAACCAGACTCTCTTTGAGCCCGGACTTGCCTCCTGATAATCCCTCCCCCAGACTGGACCCGCAGGCAGTTCCTCGCACGATCCACTGCGTTTGCCGCCCTGTCCACCGGCGCATGGCCAATGACCTTCGCCGCGGCCCAGGCGAAGCTTGCGCACGCATCCGAGGTCACCTCACCCACGCTCGGGCCTTTGCTCGAAAGCAACACCGCCCGCCCCCTTCGATACACACCCGAAAACCGCGCCTTCCGTATCCGCAACGGTCGCGAGTTCTTTAACCGGCCACTCTACGGTCCAAACAACGCCTTCCGCATCGATGGAGGCGATCTGCCCGAGTTCTCGCTTTACCTCCCGGGACACGGAGGCAACCTCCGCATCGGCTTCGCTCGTCCGTCCGGCTCAAAATGGCTCTTCGAAGCAGAAGAAGTCCTCACCCGCTACATCTCCGGCCAGCTGCTTTACTCCATCCGCGACCCCCTGCTCGGCAAGGGCAGCATCGACCTTCACCTGCTCACCGCGGCCGAAGGCTCAGGCCTGCAGCTCGCCGTCCACGCCCGCGAAACCCCGCCCGACCTTCTCCTCACCTGGGCCTTCGGCGGCGTCAGCGGAAAAAAAGGTCGTCGCGGCGGAGACATCGGCTGCGAGGTCGAGCCGGTCAGCCGCTTCTTCCAGCTGCAACCCGAAGAATGCATCAAAAACAGTTACAAGCTCCGCGCAGCCTCCGCGGAGCTCGAGAGCGAAGCGGCACATCTGAACCTCGCCTTTCCACCCGGCTCCCGCCTCCACATCGCCGACGCCGCTCACTGGAACGAGGGCTGGCTGGCTCTCCAACAAAGCTCCGACGACAGCCCTCGACCCGTCCTCATCGGCTCCGTCCCACTCGACGCGTCCGCGAAATTCGACAGCCCGCCCCTCTACATCACCATCCGGCAGCAGCCCCGCGAAACCGAACCCGCCAAAGCCGCCCCCGGGCCCGATGCAGCCGTCACCTTCGCCGCGCGCACAAGGCAGCTCTCCTCGCTCAGCGACAGCCTGCACGTCAAGACACCCGACCCGTACGTCGACGCCGCGGTCTCCGCTCTCGCCCACGCCGCCGACGCCATCTGGGACGAGTCGCAGGGCTGCGTCATGCACGGAGCCGTCGCCTGGCGAACCGCCACTCGCCGGCTGGCGCGGCCCCTACGCCCTGGACGCCACTCGGCAGCCACGACCGCATGCGCCGCCACCTCCGCCACTGGATCGCGAAGCAGAACAAGACGCCGCTCCCGGCAGCCCAGGACCCCGACGCTCCCGTAACCGGCCCCGCCGACCCGGGCACTCATCTCACCCGCAAGGAGATCCTCCTCCACACGGACGGCGACCTCTCCGGCAACCACTACGACATGAACCTCGTCTTCTTCGACGCACTCGTCCGGCACCTGCGCTGGACCGGCGATGTCGACCTCGCGCACGAAGCCTGGCCCGCTCTCACCCGCCACATGGACTGGGAGTACCGCAACTTCCGCCGCCTCTATACCAACCCCAACCCCCAGGCCCCGCCTGACCTTCAGGCCCTGCCGCTCTACGAGGCCTACGCCTGCATCTGGGCCAGCGACAACCTCCAATACAACGGTGGCGGCGCCACCCACGCAACCGCATACAACTACCTCCTCAACCGCTCCGCCGCCACCATCGCCCGCGTTCTAGGCGAAGACCCCGCACCCTACGAGCAGGAGGCCGGCCTCATCCACGAGGCCATGCACCAGCTGCTCTGGATGCCCGAGGCGGGCGCCTTCGCCGAGTCCAGGGACATGCTCCTCCCACAGTCGCTCCACACCAGCCCCGCTCTCTGGACCGCCTACCACACCATCGACAGCGAGCTCGCCAACCCGCAGGCAGGCATGGCAGATCGTCAACGAACGCCTCAACGCTCTGCGCCGCATCCCCATCCACGGCGAAGGCGTTCCCGATGGACCGTGGTACCTGCTCTCCTGCTCGGACTGGCTCCCCTACATATGGTCGCTCAACCTCCTCGCCCTCGCCGAGAACATGCACTTCGCCCTCGCCCTCTGGCAGGCCGGCCTGCCCGACGAGGCGTTCGCCCTCTTCAAAGGCAATCTGCTCGACTCTATGTTTCAAGGGCTCTGTCCCGGCAACTTCCACATGTCCTCCGCAACTCGACCCACACCGCGGAGAGTCGCAGCGCGACTTCGCCGACCCCATCGGCATCACCTCCCGCGTCCTCGTTGAAGGTCTCTTCGGCATCCTCCCCGACCTCCTTCGCGCCACCCTCACCATCCGCCCCGGATTCCCCTCCACCTGGAACGAAGCCTCCCTCCACCACCCAGACATCGACCTCACCTGGCATCGCGATAACCTCACCGAAACCATCGAAATCACCAGCCGTTTACCCCACTCCGTCTCCCTAACCCTAATCCTCCCAGCACGAACCACCAGCGACCCCACCGTCCTCTCGAACGGCCTCGCCTTTCCTTTCGCCTTCGATCCCGACGCAACCGGCGCTCCCCGCATTATTCTCACCAACTTCCCCGAGGCCACCGCCTGGAAGATCGACATCCGCTGGCACGGCCACGCTCCGGCTGAACCGCCTGCCCGCCACACCTGCCGCGTGGGCGACACCGTCGCTCTACCCCCCGGCATCACCGCCGCTCAGATCGACGACCCGCAAGCCTGCCTTCAATCCGGCGTCGCCGCCACCCCCGGCCAACACGCCGTCTTCGTCCCCATTCACCAGAGCAGCTGCCGCTATTGGCTCCCGATCGCCCTAGAAATCCTTCCCCGCGAGATCTACACCGTAGAGGTCTCCGCAACCTCGGCCGCCGAAACCTTCGATCCCCTCGATCTCTCCAGCCTCCTCGAAAACAACATCACCGCCATCCTTCAGCGCGACTACATCGCCCCGCGCTCCCCTAACTGCTCCCTCGCCATTCCGGATCACCTCCTCGGCGGCTGGGCCAACTTCGACCCCGCAACCCCTACCATCGATGACACTGGCCTCCGCTCGGCCGGTGGAACACTTCACAGTGCTAGCGGCCGCGCCAACTCGGTCTCGGACATCCCCTTCTCAACACCCGCCGACCCCGCAAAGCCCAACTGCCGGCTCCTCTCCTTCTGGCAGCCCGACAAACAGCGCATCGAGCTCTCCCTTACCGGGGAGGCCCGCACCCTCTATCTCCTGATGACCGGCACCACCTTTCCCCAGGCCAGCCGAACCGTCCACGGCACCGTCACCGTTCTCTACACCGACGGTTCCACCTCCGTCCTCACGCTCCGCAACCCGGATACCTGGTGGCCCATCGAGCAGGACTACCTCCTCGACGACTACCTCTTCCGCACCTCCGCACCCCTGCCCCCGCGCATCGACCTCCGCACCGGCAAAACCCGCATCCTCGATCTCGCCACCTTCAAAGGCCAGGGCGGCCCCGTACCCGGAGGCGCAGCCACCCTCCTCCATCTTCCCCTCCACCCCGATCGCACCCTCGCCTCTCTCTCCGTCGAGTGCACCCTCTACGGCGTAGTCATCGGCCTGCTCGCCGCCACCCTGGGCCGCTGATTCCTGGAATCGCAATCGCACCGTTCGTGTGCCTCTTTCGAGGAATACCGTAAACCCGCAGCATCGGCCACACTCTCAGGCATGAGGCCGACTCCGCACAAGATCTATCGTTCCACCGCCCTCTTGTTCCTCGGTGCCATCCCTCTCCACGCCCTGACCACAACCGAAATCCGAACCAGCGCGACGCTTCCGATATCAGTCGTCTCGGCACGCAACAACGGAGATTCGAGGTCAGTACTCGACAGCCTCAGGCAAGACGTTGCGCAACACCCGGCCGACTACATCACCTTCGAGACCGAGACCGCCGCCCGCCGATTCCTCCTAGACCATCTCACCGCCCTCCGCGAAACAGACCGCGTCATGATCTCCCGCGGCGTCTTGGGATACTGGCAGGGCAAGATAGTGGTCGTGGTCCCCAGCCTCGCAACACGCAACCTCTCTGGATATCCTCGCTGAGAGCAGGTCTCTTCAGAAGCTCGCCGGAGCCTGACCAGGCTGATATCCAGACCGCATCCCACCCATCCCCCGTCCTGCATTCCGACCGCGGAGCGCAGCGCAAGGACCTGCTGCCCCTTGCGGCCACCGTATGGACGCGTTCGCCGCGCCTGTCGTGCCTTGCAACTCGATGGCGTAGTCAACGCCCTGAATCGCTAGAATTAAACCAGGAATCAAAGAAGCGACCGGCAGGGTCTTTCCCCAGCACACGACATCCAAGTCCGAGCCTAAACGCCGCATTTCGGAGAACTATAGGACCGAAGTACGGGAGGGGACCTCCCCTCGGTCGCATAGCCCTAATTCATCCACCGCTGGTCGTTCCGCTGCCGCATCTTCTCGCGTTCCGTCCGCGCCTTCTGGTCTTCGAGATCGTCAGGATCGACATATCGTCCATCCTTGTCGAAGTGCACCTCGCGGTTCTGCTTGCGCATGTACACCTCGAACTTCCGCGCTGCACGCCGCCGCTTCCACCGGTAGTAATCATTGCGTGCCCCGAACCACCGCTCCGCGACACCGAACGCCAGACCCTGCCGCGGCGCAAACCGAACATACAGGAATCCGCACAGCGCACCCGACAACTGCAGCAGCGCATTGAACCCGTCCGCCTGCTTTAAAAGCACCGCAACGGCGATCAGGATATAGATCGCGACCATGTACTTCGCCTTGATCCGCAACACAAACCACAGCAGAAACTCCTGGTCGCCGAACAGCATTGCAATAGCGATCAACAGCCCGAAGATCCCCGCCCACGGCCCAACACCCGCCGACGCCGGGTGCAACCCAAACACCCTCGTAAAGGACACCGCGCTCGCCAGGAAAGCGCCCCCAACCACCGAGACGCCATACAACTCCGCTACCCACCGGCCCCCATACGAGCCTTCCAGCAGCGAACCCGTAAACCAAAGCGTCATCATTCCGAACAAAATGCCCAGAATCCCCTGCTCGATCACCGAATAGGTGGCCAGTTGCCAGATCTCCCCGCGCAGCAACGCCATCGGCACCAGGATCAGGTGCGCCACAATCGCACCAAGCACCTTGGGCGAAACCCACGACAGGAGCGCCATCGCAAAAAACACGCCAACATTCAGCAGAATTAGCCTGCGGGTAACGCCGGCAAACGGTGGCAGACTGAGCGTAGTGGTTTCCGAGCGGCGCATAGAACAAAGGAGCGGCAGCCATCGCCGCTCCTCTATTTGACCACGCCCGGCCCTGTTCGTCCCGTGCGGCTGCTCTACTCCTTCGGCGCACTGGCCGCAGGCCGCACCGCCACCGTCCGTCCCATCGGCTGCGGAAGCACCGCAATACTGGCGTGGCCCGCCGCATCCACCGAGCGCACCCCGAACACCACGTTGTCCTTGGACACGGGCAACTGAATGCGCGTCTCCGCTCCGGCAGGCTGCACCGTCGTCCAGTTCGGCTCCTCCGTCGCCCGCCACAACACCTCATAAGTCGTACCCGCAGGAGCACCCACCGGTGCCTCCCACGTAAGCTCCGTGTTGTTGTCCAGCGCCTGTGTCAAAACGCGCACGTTCCGCGGCACCCCGGGCGCAGACGCCAGACTCGCCAGTGTCGCCGCATTCAGCCGCGCTACGTTGGCCACGTACCGGAAGTCCACAAACTTCAGCAGATCACCGAACTCCACACCGTTCTCCGTCCGCAGATTCTGATGCTGATGATTGAAATTCTCGCGCCACT
The DNA here is from genome assembly GCA_963778445.1 of uncultured Acidobacteriaceae bacterium. Taxonomy (GTDB): domain Bacteria; phylum Acidobacteriota; class Terriglobia; order Terriglobales; family Acidobacteriaceae; genus Edaphobacter. Next base: position 877,039 of record CAVZUG010000003.1, read on the forward strand.
CCGTAAACCGAACCGCTGTAAACCCTTCCGCATTGAAGCTCGAGTGATCTCCGCCGCGTAAAAAGCGGTCGCTACGAAAGATCAGCACCGGATGAAACAGTGGAACGGCACGAATCGCATTCGACCGCGCCTTTCCCGCGCCGGCCTCGGCCGCACGCTGCTGCCCCGGCACAAAGTAGCTGCGGTCGATATCAACAACCGCCCGCGCCAACTCTCGCGAGGGCGAGTCCCCTTCGGCCCCCAGACGCTCGATCACCCGCACCTGCTCCGGAGTCGCCGACGCTGGCACCCCCTCCGAGAACACCCGAACCGCACTTTTATCCTCCATCGTGTCGCCGGGCGTGGTATCGCCGCCCACGATGTCGTTATTCAGCACCGCCTCCAGTTGCCATCCCTCCTTCTTCGCCAGCTGCGCCAGATGCCTGCTGCCGTTCAGCCCCTGCTCCTCGCCCGCAACCGCAACGAAGACGATCGTCGAAGGAAACTTCAGTTGGCTCAGCACCCGCGCGCACTCGAGCGACACCGCCACTCCGCTCGCGTCATCATTCGCTCCCGGCGCTGCATCATGCGTATTGAACATTATCCGAGTTCGCGCGAATCGTAGTGCCCCGTCACCAGCACGCGCCGCTCCGCTTGCGCCGGGTCCGTTCCCTTCAGCACCGCGTACACATTGGTCAGCTTCGTCGGCTTGCGTATGCGCGACAGCGGCGCATCCGATCCCGGTTCCGTAAACTCGTCCCGCTTCACCTCCAGGCACCCGCCGCAGTCGGCCGAGTAACGCCCGAACTCCGCCGCGATCCAGTCCGCTGCCGCGTTGATACCCGTGCCCGGCTTCAGATCCGTCTCCATGCTCGAGAGCGTGCTGCGGTTGCCGAAGCTCACCAGCTTTTCAATGGTCGCTTGGACGCGCTGTGCCGAGACCTGTTCGAGTGCCTTCGCGATCGCCGGATCGGCCGCCATCGGCAGCATCGGCCTTCCTACAGGAGCCTGGCGCAGAGATGGGGCTGCTCCAGGCAACCGCAGCGTCATGCTCACAATCAGAAACCGGGTATAGCGGGATAAGTCTGCATCGGTTCTCCTCCACATAAATCCGGCTTCGCACGCGCTTGACGCCATAAGCCATGGTCGATAGAAATTAGTCTCAGCGGGCTGAGCCATCTGTACACCATCGTAGACGCAGTTCCCGAAGCATGAAGCGGAGGCACCTGTCATGGCTGTTGTTTGCCCGGAATGCGATAACCCGATCTCCGTCGACGTCGATGAGGTCGACGAAGGTGAAACCGTGCAGTGCGATGAGTGCGGCCTGGATCTCGAAGTGGTCTCGCTCGACCCGCTCGAGCTCGCGCCCATCGACAACACCGGCTATGACGATGAGGCTGAGCCGCCCGTCGAAGACGAGGACGAGGAGTAGAGCGGCGTATACTCGACCTCATGAAGCCCCGCCCCAGATTGAAGCCTAGGCCCCGTCACTCTGCCCTCCTTCTCCTCTCGTTCCTTCCTTGGACCGTTCCCATCGCATCCCTGGTTGGCACCCGGCCGCAGCCCAACAGCGAGGCCCCGTGCAGCGCGTCGTACAGGGGAAGGTCACCGACAAAGGCGACGCTCCACTCCACGGCGCTATCGTGTACCTCAAGGACGATCACACCCTTGCAGTGAAGAGCTTCATCTCCGACGATAACGGCGGCTATCGCTTCGGTCAGCTCTCGCAAAACACAGACTATGAGGTCTGGGCGGAGGCGCCGGCAAAAAGAGCGGTGTCAAATCCATCAGCTCCTTCGACAGCAAAAACGATATCGTCATCAACCTCAAGATTGATACCAGCAAATAGGTCCCCGCGCTTCCATCCCATCACAACAGGACTCGGCATGGGACATCGTACGGCCCAACGCTGCGCATCCCTTGAGGGATGATCACCGGTCACCTTCTACAAAACCCGCCATCTGACAAGTCTTCCGGCCTCAACCGTCGCCGTTTCGTTCGCGGAGCTACCGGTGTCCTTGCCGCCTCCAGCCTCGGCACCCTGGCCGCCGGGCAACAGCACAAGCCCAACGAGCAAGATGCCGTGGAGCTCCCACAGCTCCATGCTGCCACCGAAGCTCCCGAGAAAGACCCCCGGCCCCTTCGAGGCCCGCGATGGGCGTGTCGGCTTCGCGGTCGTCGGCCTCGGCCACCTCTCGCATAAATCAGATCCTTCCCGCCTTCGGCACCAGCAAATACTGCAAAGTCACCGCACTCGTTAGCGGAGACCGTGAAAAGGCGCGCAAGGTCGCCGCACAATACGGCGTGCCCGACTCCGGCCTGTACGACTACACCACCTATGACAAGCTCGCCTCCAATCCCGGCGGTGGAGGTCATCTACATCGTCCTTCCCAACAGCATGCACGCGGAGTACGTCGTGCGTGGCGCCAAAGCCGGCAAAAACATCCTCTGCGAGAAGCCGATGGCCACCAGCGTCCGCGACTGCGAACGCATGATCGCCGCCTGCAAACAAGCCGGCGTCAAGCTCATGATCGCCTACCGCCAGCAGTACGAGCCCATGAACCGCGAAATCGTCAACATGGTCAAAGCCGGCAAGCTCGGTACGCTTAAAAGCTACATCGCAACCAACTCGCAGGTTCAGGGCGACCCCAATCAGTGGCGGCAAAAGATCGCGCTCTCAGGTGGCGGTTGCCTGCCAGACGTGGGCATCTATTGCCTCAACGCAGCCCGGTTCCTCACCGGAGAAGAACCCTCCGAAGTCTGGGGCACAACGGTCCAGCCTAAGGATGACCCGCGCTTCACCGAAGTCGAAGAGACCTGCACCTTCGGCATGCGCTTTCCATCAGGCCTCGTCGCCACGTCATCCTGCGGCTACGGCGCGCACCGCTCGCAGATGCTGCGGCTCGAAGGCGAGCGCGCCTGGGCCGAGCTCAACCCGGCCTTCGGCTATCACGGCCTCAAGCTCCGCACCTCCACCACCATGGAATCGCACGACGTCGTTATGGAACCCAGCATCGAATCCAAAGATCAGTTCGCCCTCGAGATGGACCACATGGCTCTCTGCGTCCAGACAAAACCGCGAACCCCACACGCCCGGCGAAGAAGGCCTGCAGGACCAGCGCATCACCGACGCCATCTACGAATCCGCTCGCACCGGCAAAGTCGTCAAGCTCAACTCGCCATCGAAACCCACCCGTGGCCCTGAGCCGTCCGAATCCTGAGCGCCCCAGCGCCTGAAGAGGTCGACAGGTCGAGATCACCTGACTTGCGAGGCAACACCCTGCGCAACGCTCGGCCATCTCCAGACTTAGCCCACCACGCGATCTCCGTGACTTCGCGGCTGGCTCACGACCAGGAACCTGGCGTCCTCCATGCTCCGATTCAACGCCTGGTGCCACACACGGGGCGCAATCTCCAGCCCGACGCCCGGACGGAGCAGATGTTCAGCACCATCTGCCTCCATCGTCAGCACGCCAGTCAACACATAGAAGAACTGCCGCGCACGCTCGTGCATGTGCCGCACCTCCTCCGTCCCGGGCGGCATACGCTCTTCGATCACACTCAGCTCGGGCGTCCCCACGAGACGCCAGCCGTCGCAATCGCCCCCTCCGGGCCGCCCCACCGGTAATGTTCTGCGCTCTCTCGACTCGTAGGGAACGGGGTCATGTTCAGATCTCCTGCGGAAAGAGAGCAATCGTAGCACTACCCATAGGCAAATAAAAAGCGAAGCGGTGTACCCTGATATTCAGCCCATGAGCACGGCTCCCCAAACAGACCGCTTCGGCTTCCTCCATATCGACCTCAACAGCTTCTTCGCGTCGGTCGAGCAGCAGCTCCACCCCGAATACCGCAACCGCCCGCTCGGCGTCGTGCGGCACCATGGCCGACACCGGCGCGCTCATCGCCGCCAGCTACGAGGCCAAAGCCCTCGGCATCAAGACCCTCACCAAGGTCGGCGACGCCAAACGCCTCTGCCCCGAGATCATCCTGGTCGACGGCTCCCACTCCGTCTACGCCGAGTACTCGCACAGGATCTCCGCCGCCGTCGAACGCTGCTGCCCCGTCGCCCACACACCCATCGATCGACGAGATGGTCTGCCAGCTCATCGGCCGCGAGCAGGAGCCGCCTCGCGCCCGGCGCATCGCCCTCGAAATCAAGCAGGCCATCCGCGACGACGTCGGCGAGACCCTCCGCTGCTCCATCGGCATGGCCCCCAATCGCTACCTCGCCAAGATCGCCTCCGACATGCAGAAGCCCGACGGTCTCATCGGCCTCCTCCCTTCGCAACTCCCGCGAGCCATCGCCCACCTCGAACTCCGCGACCTCCCCGGCGTCGGCGCACGCACCGAAGCCCGCCTCAACCGCAAAGGCATCACCACCATGGAGCAGCTCCTCGCCCTCGACCGCCCCGGCATGCATCAGCTCTGGGATTCCGTCTGGGGCGACCGCCTCTTTCACTGGCTGCGCGGCGACGTCACCGGCGACGACGGCGCTCCCGTCACCAAATGAGTATCCAGAAGTCCCTCGGCCACTCCCACGTCCTCGGCCCCGAACACCGCTCGCCCGAAGGCGCCTGGGCCGTCGCCCACAAGCTCCTCCACAAGGCCGCCATGCGCCTCCGCATGGAACAGTTCTACGCCGGCTCCATGGCCGTCACCATCAAATACGCGCTCACCCGCGAGCAGGTCGCCGCACGCGCACGCGACGAACGCGCCCAGGCTTCCCCGCGCACCCGAACGAAACAGCACACCAGCGGCATCCAGCACACCGGCTGGGCCATGGAAGCCCGCTTCCGCGACGCCCAGGACACCCTCACGCTGCTCGACATACTCCGCAAGCTCTGGGCCAAGCGCCCCGAAGGCCCCGACTACGACCGTCCCTTCTTCGTCGGCGTCACCCTCCGCGACCTCATCCCCGAATCCGAGCACCAGGCCGAGCTCTTCGCCGATCCCAACAACCGCGCCGACCTCTCCGCCACCATGGACAAGCTCAACCTCAAGTTCGGCCACACCACCGTGCACTTCGCCGGCATGCTCCCCGCCCGCGAATCCGCCCCCACCCGCATCGCCTTCACCCAGATCCCCGTCCAGTACGGCGTCGACTACATGTAACTTCAGCTGGTCTCTATTCCACCGCCTCTGCCTGCAGACTCGACTGCGGCATCAGCACAAAATCGCACGTCGTGGCTCCGGAGGAGCAGCTCAGTACACCATCTCTGACGAGCCGTGCCTTGGACCCGCTCGGCACAGCGTGCCCGATCTCAAGCCCGTTCAGCTCCGCTGTCATCGGACGCAGGGTGGGTGAGCCCTGCACCAGGTTGCTCTCCCGTACACCGGAGCTCGCAAGCTGCACCCGGAACGTACCCCACCCTTTCAGGTCTGGGGGACGCTTCACCGCAAAGGTGCGCATCCGCTGCAGCGCCGCCCGGGCATCCCCTCCCGGGCTCTTCGCTCCCGAGCTCCGCAGGCGCTCCGCCCTCTGCTTCACGGAAGCCATTACCTCCGTCTGCTTCGCTGCTCCGTCCGTCGCCATCGCCAGTTCCTCCAGCTTCAGCGCCTCCGAGTTCTTTCCTAAAGCCTCCTGCACCTGCGCGAGATGATCGCCCACAACCAGGTTCGGCTCGTTGAACCACGCCGCAGCCAGGTACGGCTCCGCTTCCGACGGCTTGCCCTCGAGGAAAAAAATCCAGCCCAGCGTGTCCCACGTCGCCACCAGCACATTCGTCCGCTGGAAGGCGCTGCTGTTCGCCTCCCCCACCGTACTCTGCGAGGACGCCGTCTCCAGAAGCTCAACCGCACGCCGGGCGCTCTTCTCCGCCAGCGGAAGTTCTGCCTTCAACTCGGAGAGCAGATAGGCGTTGCTGTTCAACGTATTGGGATCGTCGCTCCCGTCCATCGCCGCCTTCGCGGCCGCCACCGCCTCCGTGTTGCGATGCATGTGCTGCAGAGCCTCCGCCAGGCGCGTCTGCAACGATCGGTCCTCCGGGTGCGCGGCCAAAGTCGCCTGCAACGTCGCGAGCGCGCCGGCCTCATCGCCCATCTGCTTCTGAACCGCGGCCAGAGCCCCGTTCACCCGCACATCTCCACGTCCAGCGTACGTCTGTAACAAAGTCAGAGCGCTTCGATTGTCATTCTTCGTCGAGTACGCTGCAGCCAGCAGGACCACGATCTCCTCGTCGGCATCCGGATGCGCCTGCAACTCGGCCTTGAACTCCGCGATCGCCTCGTCCACCTTGTGATCGCGCATATCCAGAAATCCCATCATGCTCTGGACATACGGAAATCCCGGGCGCGCGGCCTTGATCTTAGCCAGCTTCTCTCTCGCCCCACTCCAATCGCCTGCCTGCTCCATCTGCCCCGCCTCGCGCACCATCTGTGCAAGTGCGTCGGCCGTCAGCGCGCCGATGTCCGGACTGGAAGTCGCATCCGCCTTCACCGGCTTCGTCGCGGTCGCATCTGACTGCGCGGTAGTCACGACCTTCGGCACCGGAGGAATCAGGCTGATGTAGTTCTCCCCGGACTCCGCACCGATCTCTTTCAGGTAGGCGCGATAGTCCTTCCAATCCGCCTTTGCCACTTTCTTCTTCGTCACCACCACCGTTCGCTCGATGAGCAGATCTCGACCGTCCAGGCTGTACGTCTGGTCAAACGTCGCATACGGCCGCTTCACATGCACCGAATTCGGAAGGTCCGCACGGTACCCCTCCGGCAGCTTGATGTGAGTCACCGCCTCCAGCGTCCTCGGAGCCCCCTGGTCAATATCGTGCTCAGGTGCCTCATCTTTATCGATGGTGGTCACCTCCAGCATCGGAAACAGCGGCAGAATCCTGTGGTTGTCCCAGTCGCCGAAGTTCGGTCGCGAATAGTCGTACGTGAGATGCACCGGACCTTTGGAGTTGCCCTGCTTCAGGTCCGCATGCGACACCGTTCCTCCGAAGCCCATGGCCTGCGACAGGTACTGCAAGGCTTCGTTCCACTGCGATGGCGCCGCCCGCTGCAGCAGAATGCGATATCCGAATTCATTGTCAGAGCGCGCCAGCAGGTCCATGTGACTCTCCAGCAGGCCGTTCTTGTCCAAAGTGCCGTTCGCCTCAAAACGTTCGAAGTACGCAAATGGAGGATCTGCGGGCGTGCGCTGCAGACTCGCAGCCCCCGTCGACGGAATAACAAGCGCCTGCTGATCGCGAATCATCGGGACCAGCACACGGTACGGCTCGACCTCCGGTGTGGCATCCAGCCAGATGCGGCCGCTCGGCAGATCCACCGTCGTGATCACGTGATTGAACATCGCCGGTGACGGTGCGTCGGCCACCGTCGCGACATTCACCCCGATCAGAGCCGGCGCCGTAACGAAGCCCTTCGCGCGCAGCAGCGCCTCCAGCAGCGTGTCCTTGTCCTTGCAGTCGCCGTACTGATGATCCATCACCTCCTCGGCCGTGTGCGGCTCATACCGTCCGATCCCGAAGTCGATCCCCACATAGCGTGTCTGTTTCGCGACAAAGTCATAGATCGCCCGCACCTGCTCCTCTGGCAACCCAATATCCTTTGTCAGTTCGTCGGCACGCTTTCGAATGGCATACGTCGGCTCCGAACGCGACCGCGACAGCGAGCGGTACCACTCACCCACCTCCCCCCAGCTGTGAAACGTCGTCCATGTCACGGACGGCAGCTTGCGGCCATCCGCATCTTCATCAGGGTCGTGCAGCTTTTCCTTCTTCGGGTCCACACCATCCTTGCCCTTCCCCGTTGCCTTCAACTGTGCGGTCGTCCATCGGTACGTTCGCACCCCATCGCGATCCGTCGACTGCGCAGGATGATTCGGATCCCAGACCTGCACGTACTTCTCCGTCGGTACCTCCAGCGTCAGCGTCTGCGACAGAACCACGGAGCCCTCCGCGAGGAAGTGTTCGCCTCCCCAGAACTGCCCCGGCGCCTCCGCCTTCTTCTGCACCGTGTGCAGCACGTACTCGATCGTATCGCCGGCCGACAGCGACCGCACCGGCAGCTGCTTCTCCTTCAGATCGCTGTATAGGGGAGCTTCTCGGGTCACCGCCGCAGGCATCTCGATCGCATCCGCTGTGGGCGTCTCTACCTTGGTTCCGTCCGGCTTGTATACCCGCATGTAATCGAAGCTGCCGGTCTCATAAGCCGAGGCGTAAGGCACAGAAATCACGCTGAACTGTCGCGCTGCTCCCTCAGACTGCACCCGGACCCGCACATGCATGGTCCGTTCTCCCGTCCCATCCGCATGCATTCGGATCGTCGTGTCGAAGTGCTCAAAGACAAGGGCTTCATCCCGGTAAGCGTCCGCCGGAGATGCAGAGACCTTTAGCTGCGCGAGACACACAGGCCATACGGAGGCAGAAAGCAAAAGAGGAACAAAATAAAGCGAACGCATCGCAGCGAATCTTATCCCGTTGCTCCCACTTGTCCCAGCAGAATCTCGCCCAGCACCTACCACTTTCGTGCTCCTCGCCCGCCTGTGCACGCCGGCATGACATCTGTCACCCCACATCCCTGACACCCGCCACTTAGCCCGCGCTCCAAAGCAGCGCATGCTCTCTTCATGCTTCGGTGAGCCTCCACCACACTCACCGCACACAAGGAGAGCCAATGGCCGCCACCGCCCTCACCCCTATCCGCCGTCATCCGAACGCCGCGCAGCACATCCCAGGACCGCCGCGCCCCTGTCGCAGAGCTCCGCGACCTCACCAAGCGCTACACCTCCGACTACAGCCCTCGACAGCCTCAGCCTCACCCTCTACCCCGGCGAGATCGTCGCCCTGCTCGGCCCGAACGGCGCCGGCAAGTCCACCGCCGTCCGCCTCCTGCTCGGCCTCACCACCCCCACCTCCGGCAGCGCCCGCGTCTTCGGCCGAGACCCCCGCGACCCCGCCACCCGCACCCGCATCGGAGCCATGCTCCAGGTCGGCAACGCCCCCGAGATGCTCAACGTCCGCGAGCACATCGACCTCTTCCGCAGCTACTATCCCGCGCCCATGCCCGTCGCCGAGCTCGTCCGCATCGCCCGCCTCGACGGCATCATGGACAAGCAGTTCGGCGATCTCTCCGGCGGCCAGAAGCAGCGCACCCTCTTCGCCCTCGCCCTCGCCGGCGACCCCGACGTCATCTTCCTCGACGAGCCCACCGTCGGCATGGACATCGAGACCCGCCGCGCCCTCTGGGCCGAGGTCCGCGCCCTCTCCGCCCGCGGCAAAACCATCCTCCTCACCACCCACTACCTCGAAGAAGCCGACGCCCTCGCCACCGCATCATCGTCATCGACAAGGGCCGCATCCTCCGCCAGGGCACACCCTCCGAGATCAAGCGCTCCGGCCACGCGCGCATCATCCGCTGCCGCACGGCCATCCCGCTCGCCGAGCTCCGCACCTTGCCCGGCGTCCTCACCGCCGCCACCGACGAGCACACCGGCCTCACCACCCTCGAGGCCAACCAGGTCGAACAGCTCCTTCGCGAGCTGCTCCCCCGCGACGAAACCCTCAGCGATCTCGAGGTCCTCACCCCCGCCCTCGAAGACGCCTTCCTCGCCCTCCTGAACCCAACCCCGGAAGCCTAGCACCCATCACCAGAAACCCCATACCCGATACCCGATACCCAACACCCAACACCCAAGATCCCAAATCCCAAACCACCAAATCCCAAATCCCAAACACCGGAGACAACCATGGCCACCATCCCATCACCCTTTCCGATCAGAAACACCTCACATTCCAACCCTCCTTTCCAAGGAGATCAAGTACGAATTCCTCAAGCTCCTCCGCCGCCGCACCTTCTCGCTCTCCGTCATCGGCTTCCCCGTCATGTTCTATCTCCTCTTCGGCATCACCAACCGCCACGCCGGAACCGGCTCCTTCCAGATCGCCAAATACCTCCTCGCCGGATACGCCAGCTTCGGCCTCGTCGGCGCTGCGCTCTTCGGTATCGGCGTCGGTCTCGCAATGGAGCGCACCGCCGGCTGGCTCGACCTCAAACGCTCCAGTCCCATGCCGCCGCTCGCCTATCTCATCGCCAAATGCGTCACCGCCATCGCCTTCGGCATCGTCATCGTCTGCATCCTCACCATCCTCGGCCTCACCCTCGGCGGCGTCCATCTCACCGTCGGTGAGTTCGCCCGCATGATCGCCTTCACCATCGCCGGCGCCGTTCCCTTCGCCGCCATGGGTCTCCTGCTCGCTCTCGTCATACCGGCCACCGCCACACCCGGCGTCGTCAACCTCATCTATCTGCCGATGTCGTTTCTCAGCGGCCTCTGGATGCCCATCGAAGCCCTCCCGCACTGGCTCCAACGCCTCGCCCCCGCCCTTCCCACCTACCATCTCGCGCAGCTCATGCTCGGCATCTTCGGCTACGCCCAACCCGGCTCGGCCCTGGGCCACTGGATCTACCTCGTCGGCTTCACCCTCGTCATTCTCGGCATCAGCTGGCTTGTCTTCCAACGCGCCGAGCGCAACGCCTGAGCAATCTCCGCAACCTGAGAGCGCTCTCTGCCTGGGTAGGGAGCGCAGGCGCTGAGCCCTGCGGAACAATCTTGCTCAGCCCCGGCCTTCTTTACTCCTACATCTGCGCGTACACTGCAGAGGAAAAACACGATGGCAGACTGCGAAAAATCGACGCCCGGCGACTACATCTGGCTCGCCTACTCCATCTTCTTCTTCATCGAGCCCATCGTCCGCAACAAGCCGCGTTACTGGCTCTGGAACGCGCTCGTCTTCCTCCTCTTTCTCGCTATCTACATCACCAGCGTCCGCGTCCGCCGCCGCTCGCACAAGCTCATCCTCCTCGCTGCGATGGCTCTCCTCGGCCTCGCCGCCTTCCCCCTCAACGCCGGCGCCTCCTGCTTTCTCACCTTTGCCATCGCCTTTCTTCCCTTCACCCTCGAGAGCACCGCCGTCGTTGTCGCGGCCATTACCGCCGCCTCCATCGCTGTTACCGCAGAGGGTCTTCTCTTCCACATCGAGTGGCCGAACTTTGCCCTCGCCGTCTTCATGATGATCGTCGTCGGCACCAGCAACATCTTCATCGCGCCAGAAAAAACGCGCCGGCGCCCGCCTCCTCCGCGCCCAGGACGAGATCGAGCGCCTCGCCGCCCTCGCCGAGCGCGAACGCATCGCGCGCGACATGCACGACGTCCTCGGCCACACCCTCTCCGTCATCGTCCTCAAATCCGAGCTCGCCCGCCGCCTCCTCGAGCAGGCTCCGCACACGGCCCACACAGGCACCGCCGCTGCCGAGATCGCCGACATCGAATCCACCGCCCGCAAAGCCCTCGCCGAGGTCCGCAGCGCCATCGTCGGCTACCGCTCCGAAGGCCTCACCGCCGAGCTCGACCTCGCTCGCCGCACCCTCCGCTCCGCCGGCGTCACCCTCGACCTCGACACCTCGCTCAAGCCATCCGCGCTCCAACTCAGCGCCACCGAAGAGACCGTACTCTCGCTCGCCGTCCGCGAAGCCGTCACCAACATCGTTCGCCACGCCCGCGCCACCACCTGCCTCATGCGCCTCGGTCTCACCTCCGACGGCTTCCACTCGCTGCTCGTCGAAGACGACGGCCACAGCGATCTCCCTCGCGAGGGCAACGGTCTCCGCGGCATGCGCGAGCGCGTCCAGTCGCTCGGCGGCCGCTTCCGCATCGGCTCCGGCGGCGCCTCGCTCCCCGGCACCGCGCTCCTCATCGAGCTCCCCGCCACCACACCTTCAGCGAGCCGAGCCATGAGCACCGCCAGCCGCCATCAAAGTCGTCCTCGCCGAAGACCAGGGCATGGTCCTCGGCGCTCTCGCCGCTCTCCTCGCGCTCGAGCCCGACATCACCGTCGTCGCCCGCGCCGCCAACGGGCAGGAGGCCCTCGCCGCCGTCAAGCAGCACCAGCCGCGACGTCCTCATCACCGACATCGAGATGCCCCTCCGCACCGGCCTCGAAGTCGCCGCCTTCTGCAAAGAACACCACCCCCAGCTCCGCACCATCATCCTCACCACCTTCGCCCGTCCCGGCTATCTCCGCCGCGCCCTCGACGCCGGAGCCCGCGGCTACCTGCTCAAAGACCGTCCCGCCTCCGAGCTCGCCGAAGCCGTCCGCCGCGTCCACCGCGGCCTCCGCGTCATCGACCCCGACCTCGCCGCCGAAGCCTGGTCCGCCGAACCCGACCCCCTCACCGACCGCGAGCGCGAGATCCTCCAACGCGCCGGCGACGGCCGCACCTCCTCCGAAATCGCCGCCGACCTCCGCCTCTCCGAAGGCACCGTCCGCAACTACCTCTCCGAAGCCATCGCCAAACTCAACGCCTCCAATCGCACCGACGCCGCCCGCATCGCCCGCGCCAAAGGCTGGCTCTAGCGCCGCCGCGCAACCGCCGCTCGTGCCTGCTCTCTTGCTTGTCATCCTTCGCGCAGCGGAGGGATCTGCTGTTGCATTTGCAGTTGCTGTTGCCTTTTCTATTGCTTGTCATTCCGCAGCGCAGCGGAGGAATCCGCTTCTCTACCCAGCCATTCAACCCACCACAACAGCGCCTCCACTGTTACCTGCATCCCACTCAAGTGAAGGAGTCTTCCATGAAGCTTGCCCCAACTCACCTCCCCATCCGCACCCTCGCCATCGCCGCGATCGCCCTCACCGCCGCCTTCGGCTGCAACAAGAAAGCCGACAACACCGCCAACTACACCAGCGCCATCAACACCTACTACAGCGCGCACCCCGCCTGCCTCTTCGATTCGCCCAAACAGTTCCCCACCCAGGCCGACACCTCCGGCTCCGGCAAGACCACCGACATGAACGCCCTCGTCGACCAGGGCCTCCTCCAGCCGCACCACCGCCGAGAAGAAGGTCTTCATCATCGCCTCCAAGCAGGTCAATAACTACGACCTCTCCGACAAGGGCCGCTCCGCCTGGACAGCCGATCCGAACCAACCCGGCTACGGCAACTTCTGCTACGGCCATCGCAAGGTCTCCGCCATCGATAGCGCCTCGCCCACCACCAGCGACGTCGGCGCAACCACCAACATCGCCTACCACTACACCATCGACGGAGCCCCCGGCTGGGCCACAGCGCAGGAGACCCAGAACGCCTTTCCCGCGCTCCAGACCGACCTCTCCGGTCCCCAGACCGCCGTCGCCACCCTCACCAACACCAGCAACGGCTGGCAAGTCACCTCAGCCCCCGGCTCCGAACGACACACCCCCGCAACGGGCAACGACGGCCAGATCGTGAAGTAGCCCATCCAGGCACCGCAACCGTTATACCGCCGTTGTCTTTGCCTGTTCTTTTGCTTGTCATTCAGGAGCGAAGCGGAGCAATCTGCTTCGCTCCTGTGGTTGCACTCGCCTCAGCCTCACGCGATAGCTTTACTCCGCGTCATCACCTTCCTCCGCTCCCGGCCCATTCACCTTCTTCTGCGCCGCCGCGAAGCTCGTCATCAGGTACTCCTCCGGCGGCGTTCCCCCAGCCAGATACCGCACAAAATAATCCCATCGCCGCCGCATCATGTATTGCGCAGCCTCGCCATACCCGTGGTGCGCATTCGGAATCAGCAGCAGATCGAAGTCCTTGTTCGCCTTGATCAGCGCATCCACCACCAGCAGCGTGTTGTTCGGCGGAACATTGTCGTCCATCGTCCCATGCGCCAGCAGCAGATGGCCCTTCAGGTTCTTCGCAAAATTCTGGTTCGCCTGGCTGTCGTAGTTGCTCGTCCCGTCCGCCCCCACAACCTCGATCCCCGCCCACTTTTCCGCCCAGTCGTCCTCGTAGTCGCGCTGGTCATGGTTGCCGCTCTCCGCAATACCCACCTTGAAGAAATCCGGATAGTGCAGCATCGCCGCGCCCGTCGCATTCCCGCCGCCCGAGTGCCCCCACATCCCCGCGCGCTCGAGATCAATCCACGGATACTTCGCCGCCAGCTCTTTCATCCCCGCCACCTGGTCCGGCAGCGTGTTGTCCCCAAGATCTCCGTAGTACGCCTCATGAAACGCCTTCGACCGTGACGGCGTCCCCATCCCATCGAGGCACACCACCACAAACCCAAGCTCCGCAAGCGCTTGGTCATCTCCGTGCGCCGCCGAAAACCCCCGGCTGCCGCAAGACCCGATCTGCGGCCCCGGATACACATAGTTCACGATCGGATACTTCTTTGACTCATCGAAGTCCGTCGGCTTGAACAGGAAACCGTAGATGTCCGTCTTTCCGTCGCGCCCCTTCACCTTTACCGGCGTCAGCGGCTTCCACCCGCGGCTTCGAGCTTCGAGATATCCTGCTTCGCTACCTCCACCGCCACCTTGCCCGCCGTATCCCGAACGACCGTCACCTGCGGCTCCACGGGCGTACTCGCAATGTCGACGAAAGTAGTGCCCATCCGGCGACGCCGTAATCGCGTGATCCTGTATCCTCCGGCGTCAACAGCGTCAGCCCGCCGCCGTCAAACCCCACGCTGTAGTACTGCCGGATAGTACGGATCCATCCCCGGCTCCTTGCCCCACACCGATGAAGTAGAGCTTCCGCGCCGCCTCATCCACCGCCAGCACCTGCGCCACATTCCCTTCACCCGTCGTGATCGCGTTCTTCAGCTTGCCCGTCGCGGCGTCGTACAGGTACATCTGCGCCCCACCCGCTGCGCTCCGAGAACCACAGAAACTCATTCGTCTTCGAAAGCTAGTGCCAGTTCACCTTGCCGTCACCGCTCTCGAAAAACTTCGGCGCCGTCTCCGTATACACCTCGCGCACATCGCCGTTGTTCGCATCCGCCACCCGCAGCCACTCCTGCTTGTGATCGCGAGAAGTCGACACAAACGCCACATGGCTGCGAGTCGTCCGCCCACTGCACATCCTCCCACCCACCGTCGCAGCTCACGTCATCGCAGATCGTCGACCGGTGCTGGTCCGGCGGCATCTTCAACCGCACCACCTTCTTCTTGCCCACATCGATGACCACCCGCTCGATCATCGTCACATCCTTGTCGCCCACCAGCGGATATTTCCAGGCCTCCAGCTTCGGGTGTCGATTCGTCACCGGAACCAGGTACATCTCGCCCGTCTTCCGCTGATCCTGCTGAAACGTCGCGATCTTCTTCGAATCCGGCGACCACACCAGAATCGCCGCATCGCTGTGCTTCCATCCCGCATTGTCCGTCGCATATCCGAAGTCCTTCACGCCATCCTTCGTCAGCTGCGTCTCTTTCCCGCTCTTCACCTCCCGCATCCACAGATTCCAGTCGCGAATAAACGCCGCCTTCGACCCGTCCGGCGAAACCACCTCGTTCGTGGCCGACCTCCGCCGCCCCACCGGTGCCGCCTCCTGCCCCGAACCCAGCGGATCGACCATCGCGCACGTGTACTCCCCACTCACATCACATCGCAGCCGCGCCGCGCCCGCCATCACCGTCGCCACCTCCTTCCCACCCTCAAACGTCAGATCCGTCAGCCGCAGAAAGTGCTCGTCCACCTTCGCCCCCGACTTCGCCGCCACCATCGCCGCCGCCAGCTTCGCATGATCAAACGCCGGCGCTGACCCGCCCTTCGCCGGATCGACCAGGGTAAACGTGAACCCCTCCGGCCCGCGATCCCGATACCAGAACCGGTCGCCATCCACCCACACCGGACGCTCCACCGTGTGATACACCAGCGGCGTCACGTTGTACGAAAGCATCGCTTCCGCCCGCGCATAGTCCGCCGTCGTATACTTCCGCCCACTCCCCACCTGCGCCGAAGCACTCACCACAAATCCACAAATCAGAACCGCAAGCCGCCGCACAGACCAGATCTTCCCCAACGCATGTCTCCCACTTCCGGCGGAACAATCCCGCTCATCAAACTAAATCGAAGCCCCAGTCTACAACCCCGAAACCGGCCACACGCCTGCAGGCCCACCCAACACCCGATACCCGATACCCGATACCCGATACCCAATACCCAATACCCAATACCCAATACCCAAGACCCAAGACCCAAGACCCAAGACCCAATACCCAACCAGGTACAGCCACCACCTGACAGCACGCGCCTACAACTCAACCCGAAAGCAGCAAAACTGCATCACTGATCCCGCCGCATCCTCCACAGGATCTGCCGCAGCATGCCCATCCAAACCACCCCATCCGCCGCGTTATTTCCCATCCGCAAGGCCAGCCGCCTCAGGTCCTCGATCCCGCTATTCGCCGGGTGATGCCGCCTGTACCCCGCCTCCTCCAGCACCTCGCCCAGCAGACCGGCCAGCCGCTCACTTTCCTCCCCCGTCATCGCCCGCTCGCCGCCCTTCCGTGCAATCACCCCCGCGCCCCGCACCAGCTCATACAGGCAAACCGCCGCCGCCTGCCCCAGGTTCATCGAAGCGTGCCGCACCCCCGCATGCGCCTCCATCGGAATCGTTAGCAGAGAGTGGCAGTGACTCAGCTCCTCATTACTCAGACCCGTCTTCTCCGACCCAAACAGCAGCGCAACCCGTCCCGCCCCACCCGCAATCTCCGCACCAATCCGGCCCGAAGACTCCGCCAGCGTCTCCAGCGGCTGATTGAGCACGCGCTCCCCCACAGCCGTCGTCCCCACTACCAGCGTGCAATCCCCAACCGCGTCCGCCACCGTCCTGTAAACCCGCGCAGACCTGAGCACATCCGAAGCATCCACCGCCGACTTCGCACCCTCAAACGGCCTGTCGAACTCCGTCACCACCCGCAGATCGCTGAATCCGAAGTCGTACATGGCCCGCGCCACGGCCCCGATATTACTCGGATTTCGAGCCCTCACCAGCACCACGGATACCCAACCTTGCTGTTCGCTCGAAAGCACTCAACTCCCTCCGCTGACATCGTCGTGCAACTAGATTAAGTCGCCGTCATCGACTGTCGTGCAACTAGACTAAGCCGCCGTCATCTCGACCGGAGCGCAGCGAAGTGGAGAGACCCCTGTCTTTCGCCTTTGCTGTTGCCTGTTCTTTTGCTTGTCATTCAGGAGCGAAGCGGAGGAATCTGCTGTTGCGGTTGTCTGTCCTTCTCCTTGCCATTCAGAACCCTGAGCACAGCCGAACGGTAGAGGCACCCGCCGCTGCTCTCACCCTCCGCCGAACGCAACAGCCTCACCCCAAAAAGGAAAGGGCCGGCAAACCACGCCGGCCATTCCGCACCATAAGGCAGCAACTACCGCGGACGCTCGTGACCAGCCTCTCCACGCGGTTCAGCCTGCTGCCGCGGTGCCTCCTGTCGTTGTTCCTGCCGGACCTGCGGCTGAACGTTCGTATTGTGGTTCTCGCGCTCGATCTGCCGGCTCGCGTTGTTCTGTTCGCGCTGTACCTGCTGCCGCTGCTGTCCGTTCAACGCGCCGCCATTCGCCTGGCGATCCGTCCGCACCTGCTGGTTGATGTTCGCCTGCCGGTTCTCCGCCCGCGATGCCTCGCCCGCTGTCATCTGCCCGTTGCGCACACCGTTGCCGATCCGCTGCTGCTGGTTCGCCTCACGCCCATTCACAAAGCCGCGCGACGGAACCACGTTGGTATGATCGCCAACCCGAGCCTGCGCCGCTACCGCCGGATGCCCTCCGTTGACGCTCGCCAGCTGAGCCCGGTTCTGCGCCGCAAAGTCCCGGTGCTGCACCTGGTTCGGCGTCGCCTCGACGTGCCGCTCACGTTCCGCCGTCAACTCTTGCGCATTCGCCCGAGCCTGCAGACCGCCATTGCCGCCGTTGTAACTCACCCGGTTGTACGTCACGTTATTTACCACCGTCCGGTTGTAGACATTGTGGACGTTCGTCACATTGATGTTGTTCACCGCCCGGTTATAAGCGAATCGGCCATTGTTCCAGTAGCCGCCTTCGTAACCTGAGCCGCCATACCCAAACCCGTAGTTCACGCCGCCATAAAACCCGACGTGCGGTCCCCAATACCCCGCATGCCACAGAAACGCGCTTCCTCCCCAGCCCCAATAGCCCGGCGTCCACAGGTACCCGACCGTCGGCGGCTCCACCCACACACCCGGAACCCAGTAGTATCCCTCATCCCCATAGGCCCAGTACCCCGGCGTCCACAGATATCCATCGCCCGGGCAGATCGGCTGCGTATACACCGGCAACACCGGGGGAGCGATACCCACCGAGATAAATACGGCCGCAAACGAGGCCACAGGCGCCAACACAAGCGCCGCCCCAACCACCAACTTCCGTAAAGAAGACAAAACTCGCATCAGATCCAACTCCATTCGGCAGACTCATCTCAAGGTCGCTGCCACTGAGACACCCCCATACAGACACGCCCTACAGGGGGAAGTTTCCCATCCTCCACCGTTTACCCCACCTCATGCGATACAACTTCCGTGGGACCCGGCATCATGTGACCTGGAAGAACGTCTCGTCTATTCGCGTCAAGTCCCCGGTCCGCACCGCCCTAAGGCGCAGGCGCAAAATCCCGCAGCCCCTCCACCGTCTTAGCATCCATCGTCACCAGCAGATCCACCACAAGATCCACCATCCGGTCGAAGTCTTTCCGGTTCACAATCCCATTGTGCGCGTGCGTATACCGCACCGGAACCACCAGGTTCACCGTCGGCGCACCACCCGCCGCCGTCTGCATCTCCGCCGAATCATCCCCGTATCCCTGCACCAGATCCAGCTGCAGCGGTATGCCTTTCTCCTTCGCCGTCCCCTTCACAAACGCCACCATCTTCCGGTTCGGGATCGTCGACGAGTCATACAGAAACAGCCCTGGACCCGCGCCCAGCTTTGCCTGCGTCTCCTCCGGCCGCGACCCCGCCGTATCCCCCGTAATCCCACCCTCTATTGCAATCCCGATATCCGGCCGCACCGTCTGCGTCGCCGCCCGCGCCCCGCGCAGACCCACCTCTTCCTGCGTCGTCGCCACGTAGAACAGCTGGTTCGCGTGCGGCATCTTCGCCGTCCGCCGCATCGCCTCCACCAGCACCGCGCAACCGATCCGATCGTCCCATCCCTTGCCCAGGTAGTTGTCGCTTCCGTTCATCACCGTGAACGGCGAATCCGGCACCACCGGATCGCCCGGCTCCACCCCCATCGCCGCCGCCTCTGCCGCGTTCTTCGCACCGATATCCAGGTACAGCTGGTCCCGCGCAAACACCCGCGTCCGCTCGTCCGCCGGAACCACGTGGATATCCCGGATCCCCGTCACCGCATGCACCGGCCCCTTCGACCCGATCACCGTCCACCGCTGGTCCACCAGCGCCTGGTCCAGCCATCCGCCCAGCATCTGCATCGTCAGGAAGCCGCCCGGCGTCACCCGCCGCACCATCCCGCCCAGCTCATCCATGTGCGCGTCGATCATCACGCGCGGCCCGTTCGCTCCCTGCTGCGCAATCACGCTTCCCGTCCCGTCATACCGGATCGGCGCCGTCGCCAGCCCCTTCATCTCGCCCACCATAATCGCCCGCACCGCCTCCTCCGCCCCCGGAGGCCCCGGCGCATCCGACAGCCGCTGCAACAACTGCTCCGTCCTGTCCCCCTGTCCCTGCGCCAACCCGACCATCGAGCCCGCAACCCACAGCAACGCCAGCCCGCAAACGACTCCCGAAAATCTCACTCGCATGAGGCGGACTATACCATCGGCCACCCCTCCCCTATCCTCCCGTCCTGTCCGTTCGCCGTGCGTTCCCTGTTCCATCTGCTCCTTACGGCAGACGCCCACTTCTTTCATATGGCGAAAGGCCGCATCGTAAACAAGGCCAACCTCCGCCTCTCTTCTCGCCTCTACCTCAACAACAGAAGCCGTTGTTCAGCCGTAAATCCTCACGGCCTTGAACTCCCCAACCACACCTCTCGTCAACCGGCAGGCTCCATACCAAACGCGGAGCCTTCGCGGAGGTCCCTTGTCGAAACGCACCGTTCGCTCCCTCCTCTGCCCAACAGAGTCGATCACGGAAGAACAACTCGAAACCGACCGCAAGCTCCTCGACTTCGATCGTTCCATCCTTCACCTCCATCGCCGCAGCTTCCTTGCCGCTCTCGCCGCAGCCGCTGCCGGCGCCACCCTGGGCAGTGCGCGTCTGGCCTCTGCTCAGACCACCACCGGCCCAACCGTCGTCGACGTCCTCAACTTCGCGCTCAACCTCGAGTACCTCGAAGCCAACTTCTACCTCTACGCCTCGACCGGCAGCGGTCTCAGCGCTGCCGACATGGGGTCCGGCGGTGTCGCCGTCGCCGGCGCTCCCCCCAAGCTCCCGCTCGACAGCATCACCCAGTCCATCGCGCAGGCACTCTCCAACGACGAGCGCAATCACGTCGAGCTCCTCCGCTCCACCATCACCACCCTCGGCGGAACCCCCATCTCCCAGCCGCTTATCAACCTCGCCGCCAAGGGAGCCGTCACCACGCAGGCGCAGTTCCTTACCGCCGCCCGCCAGTTCACCGCACTCGGGAACTCCGCCTACGCCGGTGGAGCGCAGCTCCTCGTCAGCAATCCCGCCGTGCTCACGACCGCCTCCCAGATCCTCGGCGCCGAAGGGCAGCACGCTGGCGCCCTCAACTATCAGTGCGTCGCACAAGGCGTCGTCAGCCCGGCGATCGACGCCCAGGACGTCCCGCCCTCATCCACCAACTACTTCACCCGCGACCCCACCCACGCGCTCTCGCCCGCACGCAACACCGCGCAGGTCCTCGGTGTCGCCTACGGGATCTCCACCCCAGCCACAACCACGCCCCCGGCCGGAACCACCATGGGCGGCTTCTTTCCCAACGGCGTCAACGGCAATATCAAGTCCACCTGATCGCTGCCCCGCACGGCCGACACTCGCCGCTCACTGCGGCTCGCTTCAGCAAATCTCTCCATTCGCCACGGAGGCAACACACATGTCGCAGTTCCATCACACTTCGCTCCTCACCCCCGGCGAACACGTCGCCGAACCCGAGCTCGCCGAGGAACAGAAACTCCTCCGCTCCGTCGCCGGGCTCAACCGCCGCCGTTTCGTCTCCTCCCTCGGCATCGCGGGCGTATCCGCAGCCGCGGGAGTCGCTCTCTCCGGATGCTCCGACGGCCTGGGCCCGCTCACACCTCCCACCTCCTCCACCCCATCGCCCGTCGACGTGCTCAACTTCGCCCTCAACCTCGAATACCTCGAAGCGAGCTTCTACTCCTACATCAGCACCGGAGCCGGCCTGCCCGCGGCCGACACCGGCTCCAGCCCCGGCGCAGTCACCGGGGGCGCCAAGGTCACCTTCACCAACGCCGTCATCCAAAGCGTCGCCGCACCAGCTCGCCACCGACGAGCGGGAGCACGTCGAGTTCCTCCGCTCAACCATCACCTCCGTCGGCGGAACCCCCGTCGATATGCCCGCACTCAACCTCGCCGCCATGGGCGCCATCAACTCCGACAGCACCTTCCTCACCGCGGCCCGCCAGCTCGAAACCGTCGGCGTCAGCGCCTACGCCGGTGCAGCCCAGTACCTCGTCTCCAACCCCACCGCCGTCCTCTACGGCGCGCAGATCCTCGATACCGAGTCGCAGCACGAGAGCTTCCTCCGCCAGCTCTGCATCACCCTCAGCGTCGCCTCGCCCGCCGTCGACTCCCTCGACCTACCGCCCACCTCCACCGCTGTCTTCAACACCAGCCCCACCAACGGCCTCTACACCACCCGCACCACCTCGCAGGTACTCGGCATCGTCTACGGAGCCGCCGGACAGACCGGCATCAGCAAAGGCGGCTTCTTCCCCAACGGCCTCAACGGAAACCTGCACGTCTCCTGATCGAACCCCACGCAACCTTGGCAGCAACGCCGCCTCCATAGGAGGCGGCGTTCCTGCCGCTGGCGCATTCAGGCAAACTAAACAGCATGCTCCGTGTCGGTGTCGACGAAACCCTCTCCCCCGATCTCCTCCGCGATTTCCCTCCCGCTTCCGAGGTTGAGATCGTCCGCATACCCCGTCACGCCGCCACCATCCACGACGTCGACTTCTGGATTCTCACCTTCTCTCGCAAAGATGCCGTAGACACCTTCGGTCGTCTCCGCGGAGTCAAGGTCATCCAGTCCATGATGGCCGGCGTCGACTGGATCATCCCCTGGCTTCCACCCGGCGTCACCCTCTGTGACGGCCGCGGCATCCACGACATCTCCACCTCCGAGTGGGTCCTCTCCGCCATCCTCGCCTCGCTCAAACGCCTCCCACTCTTCCGCGACCTCCAGCACCGGCAGCACTGGGCGAAGATCTCTCCACCCGCGACGACTTCCTCGGCGAGAGTGAATTCCAGTCCGGCCAGTACCGCCTCCTCGGCGAGGACCTCAGCGGCAAAACCGTCCTCATCGTCGGCTACGGCTCCATCGGTGCCGCCATCGAGTCGCGCCTCGCACCCTTCGGCGTAGACATCCTCCGCCTCGCTCGCTCCGCCCGCACCCTTCCCCCCATCACCCCCGGCCAGCCCGCACGCCAGGTCCACCCCATCGCCGACCTCCACGCCCTCCTTCCTAAAGCCGACATTGTCGTCCTTATAGTTCCCCTGACCTCCGAAACTCGCGGCCTCCTCGGCGCCCCCGAGCTCGCCCTCCTCCCCCAGGAGCTCTCCTCGTCAACGCCGCCCGCGGCCCCGTCGTCCAAACCGACGCCCTCGTCGAAGCCCTCAACCACCGCCACATCCGCGCCGCTCTCGACGTCACCGATCCCGAACCCCTCCCCCCCGCACACCCCCTCTGGTCCACCCCCAACACCCTCATCACCCCCCACGTCGCAGGCTCCACCCCCGACTTCATCCACCGAGCCTTCCGCTTCGGAGCCGCCCAGATCCGCCGCTACCTCGACGGCCAACCTCTCGAAAATGTCGTCGGTCCAGGCGGCTACTAGAGCCGTTCTCACACGGGTGTAGCTCCCGTTCGGGCTGAAGACCGGAGCCAGAACAACCTGGGGCGAATCGGGGCTCCCGGCGGCGGCTGTTGGCCGCTGGGGTGAGAAGTCCCAGGGGAAAGAGGAAATCCGAGACAGGGCTGAAAGCCCGACACAAAGCTCGGGGCTATACCGATAGGAAAAGCTCTAGGGACGCCTGCAAGAATCAAAAGCGGTGAGCCAGGACGTTCCGGCTCACCGCTCCTCTTCCCGCTACTTGCCAGAACCTACTCTCTGACAAACACCGCCGTTGTCAAAGGGGGAACCGTCGCCGTTCCCGTCTTCGCATCGAAGCTCGCGCCCGCCAGCACCGTATCGGTCGATGCTCGCTGTATCGGGTGCAGCTGCAAACGCACGCCCGCCAGCGCCGCATAGGTAAAGCTCTGCTGCGCTTCGTCGCATTAAAGACCACAAGGATGTCCCGGTACTGCCCGTAGTTGCCGCCATTCGCCTTCAGCCTCATCACGATCAGCCCCGGCATCTGCGCCGCTCCCGTATTCAGGAACTGGAGATTCGTCTCTACCTCCGCCGCCGTCGCCATCCGGAACAGCCCCGAGCTGTAGCCGAATCACGCAGAAACTCCTGGAACGCCGCCGTCGTCACAGCAATATTCGCCGGCTTCGGTGCGAAAGCCGATTCGCCAGCAGCGGCTGCATACAGGCCACTGGCTCTGGTTCTGGCTGGCAATCGGCAGCCCGATACCCCAGTTCGTTCCCTGCCCGGTCCAGTCGATCTTGTTGAACCAGTCGCCCGGAGTCATAGCTGTTCTGATCCATGTCCTTGGATCGCAGCAGATCGTCACCCGCTGCGAAGAACGGCACGCCCTGACCCAGCTCCACGAGGCTCATCGCGAGCACCTGCCGCCGCGCCCGCTTCGCCGACGAGTCGCTCTCGCGCCTTCACCTGCACCGCATCGAACAGGATCCTGGTTATCGTGCACCGAAGCGTAGTTCACTGCCTCCATCGGCGATCCTCGTATACCCAGTCGGCTGCCCGTGGTAGTCGAGCTGTGCCGCCCGGTCACCTTTCCGGTCGCTGTCCGTAAAGGAGTAATCGCGCAGGTTGCCCGTCAGCCCCACGCGAATCCAGTCGGAGCGATGCAGCAACGTGCGCCTTCTGGCCGTGTAGCGACGTGTTCTGGGTCGTGTACGTGCTCGGATCGGTGAACAGCCCCGTCGCAAAGCCCTGCACGCGAAGGTCCGTCAAACGGGCTGCCGCCGCGCACCCCGTCGCGAATGCGATCGTTGAAGCTCCCGATCCCATGCCGTAGAGGTTCATCTGTGAAGCATTCGGCCCAGCGGTCTGTTCGCCGTCTCGCCGAAGTTGAAGCCCTCGCCGTAGATATAGATCTTGACTGCCGTCGATGCCGTCCTTCTCCGGCGTCAGCTTCGCCAGCGCCATCTGGATGTCCTCCATGTTCTTCACAAAGTGGAAGCTCATGATGTCGAAGCGGAAGCCGTCGATCTTGTACTCTCTTCGCATTCACAGCACCGCGTCATGCTGCAGCTTCCCATCATCAGTGTTCGCTCGCCGTATCCGCGCAGCACGAACCGGTCTCGAGCCGCCGTTCGCATCCAGCCGGTTATAATAGTCCGGAACCACCTCATCAAGAATCGAGTTCGACGCCTCGCCGAAGCCGCTCGTGTGATTGAAAACCACATCCTGAATCACGCGCAGCCCGGCATGGTGCAGCCCCATCACCATCTGCCGGTATTCCATCACGCGCTCATCCGGATTCACCGCATAACTGCCCTCCGGAGCCAGGAAGTGATCCGGATCGTAGCCCCAGTTGTATGCGTCCGCGCTCTGCACCGCCGCCACGGCCGCCTGCTGCTGCTGGCCATCCGGCGGAAACCCGCTCAGGTCTCCCGTCGTCTTCCACGTCGACTTGTCTTCGTTCACGCTGTTGAAATGGAACGTGGGCAGCAGATGGATCGCCTTCAGTCCGCACTCCGCCAGCGTCTGCAGATGCCGCATCCCGTCCGATCGCGTGTCCGTAAAGGCAAGATAGGTCCCGCGATGCTCCGCCGGCACCGTCGCATCGCCCACGCTGAAGTCGCGGACATGCAGCTCGTAGATGCTCAGATCGTTGACCCGCGCCAACGCTGGCGAGCGGTCACTCTCCCATCCCCGCCGGCTGGTTCACGTCCGCATCCACATCGGTAATGCGGCTCTTCGTCCCGTTCAGCGCCAGGTCGATCGAATAAGGATCGCTGACCACGTTCTCCACGATGCCGCGCGTGCTCGGCGCATACACCTTCAGGTCCAGCAGGTAATACTTGCCAACCCGGTCGAATCCAGCGTCGAAACCCAGACCCCGTTGTGGTCCTTCATCGCCACCGTCTTCGCCGGAGCCGTGTCCGCCGCCCCGCTAAAGAGCTGCAGCTGCATCGTCTGCGCAGTCGGCGCCCACACCTTGATCTTCACCGCGCCAGGCTCCTGATCGTCCGCCTCCGCCGAGCCGTCCGAAACGCCTCCACGCGACGGAAACACCACACCCAGCTTGCCTCCGTAGCTATACAAATCGTCGAGCACACCGGCGTCCTGCACACCCGTCGCATACACCAGCGTCCCGTCCGCCTTCTGCACCTCCACCGCAAGCTGATCCTGCACCAGCTTCCGATAGTCCGCGGCCTTCAGGCTCGCAGGCAGCGTCAGCGTCGCATACCCCTTCAGCTGCGGAAAGCGCAGCAGCTGCGCCGCCGAAAGCCCGTTCCCCGAGAGCTTCAACGGCACCGTCGCAAAAGCGTTCCCCGAGGGCGCCGTCGGTCCGCTCACCCCCGTCGGAGTCACCATCAGGTTAGCCGTCGGCGATCCCAGCAGCGAATACGTCGCACCCGTTGCATACGCGCTCTGGATCGCAATCGTCGTCCGGTCGATCCAGAACGCCTGCAGCTTCAGGAAATTTGCATTCAGCAGCTGCGCCGCGGTCGGTTGCGTCAAATACACCATCGGATCGCCCGAGATAATCCACACCTCGTTGTACAACGCCACGTTCAGATGCAGATCCGCCGGCGTATTCTTCGACCCCGTCTGGATGTTGTGAACGATAAACCCGATGTCCTGCGCGTTGGGCTTCAGCGGAACGTCATAGTACGCCCCATACGCGTCCGTGCCCGTCTGCTGAATCGGCCCGCCGTTGTAGTTGCCCGTGTCCGCCGTCGTATCGTTGAACGCATACACCGTCCATCCGGCGTAGTTGTTGTCCGGCCGGAAGAAGTGCACCCGCGCCGTATTCGCCGGGATCGCCGGGTTCTTCTGCGACGTGGTCGGCGGCTGCGTCGTCGACAGCCCAACCACACCCGAAAGCTGCCAATACTCATTGCCCTGCGTCGATGGGTTGACGTGCTCGTCCGGCCCCGGGTCCTTGTTGTCTCCGTTATGCACAATAATGCCGACATCCGTCGCGCCCGCCGTAATCCCCACGTCGAAATACGCCCCAAAGCTGTCCATCCCCGAAATCTGTACCGGCCCCCCACCAAAGTTGCCCTGGTCCTCCGTCGTGTTGCCGAACGCGTACACCGTCCACCCGGTGTAGTTGCTGTCGTTTCGGAAGTAATGTATTCGGATGTGGTTCGCCGGTATCGGCGGAGCGGCAGCAAACGCGGCGACACCCTGCACGAAGCTGATCGAGACAACAAGGCTCAGAACAAATCGAAAAATGCGCATAGGGCTCCAGGGAGGACACGCCACGGCCACAAGAATCTGGGCCATAGGGACAGCGCAGGATCATAGCCCCCGCAAAACAAGCCTGTCCACTTGGGAAGGGTTCGTTGTCGGTGGTGTCGAGGGGAGCACTCCTATAGCTCACAGCTGAACCCTACCCGCACTCCCCCCTGGTCCACCCCAACACCCTCATCACCCACACGCCGCAAGCTATCGATAAGCTCAACGCGCTTGACACGGCAGCCGTACTATCTGTAATAGTACAGATGTGATTCCGTTTCGAGTCCACTTCGAGCACGGCCGCTCCCTCTTCGAGCAGGCCGTCTACGCGGCAAAGAAGGCCATGATCGCCGGCCAGCTCCGTCCGGGCGACCCCTTTCCATCGGTCCGCTCTCTCTCCCGCGAACTGAAGATCAACCCAAACACCGCGCACAAGATCGTCACCCACCTCATCGCCGAGGGTCTGCTTGAAACGAGGCCCGGCATCGGTACCCTCGTCGCCGCCCCTCCGGACTCCACCCGGAAAGAACGCACCGAACTCCTCGGACGAGATGTCGAAGCTCTAGCGCTCGAAGCCAAGCGCCTCAACATCGATCTCGAAGATCTGCTGGACTCCGTCACCACCCACTGGAATCGCCTCACGCGCGATGACCCTCGAAGCTCAACCAACCGCCAGCCGCAGGACGGAGGCCGTAAACCTCGATGACCGCTCAGATCAGCCTGCCTGCCTCTCGGCAAACTCCCGTGCACGTCGGGAACCTCTCCATGAGCTTCGGCCGCGAACAGGCCCTCAAGGACCTCTCGCTCAACGTCCCCCAGGGCGCTATATACGGCCTCGTCGGCCCCAACGGCGCGGGCAAGACAACCCTCATCAAGCTCCTTCTAAACATCCTTCGCCCCAGCTCCGGCCACGCCAATGTACTCGGCCTGCCTTCGACCGCCATCGCTGGCGACGCCTTCACCCGTATCGCCTACGTATCCGAAAATCAGGAGCTCCCCGAGTGGATGACGGTCAAACAGCTGCTCGCCTACCTCCGCCCCTTCTACCCGCACTGGGACTCAGCTCTCGAGCAGCAGCTCATCGCCCAGTTCGACGTCCCCATGAATCGCAAGCTCAAGCACCTCTCCCGTGGCCAGCGCATGAAGGCCGCTCTGCTCAGTGTGCTCGCCTACCACCCCGCGCTCATCATCCTCGACGAGCCCTTCTCCGGCCTCGACCCTCTGGTTCGCGATGAGCTCGTCGAAGGGCTCCTCGATCGCGCTACCGATGGCGAACCCCCCACCATCCTCATCTCCTCCCACGATCTCGCCGAGATCGAAACCCTCGCCACTCACATCGGCTTCATCGATCGCGGCCGCCTCCTCTTCTCCGAAGAAATCGTCGCCCTCACCAGCCGCTTTCGCGACGTCACCGTCACTCTTCATCGCACGCCCCAAACCCCCATCATCCCGTCTCAAAACGCTGTTATTCCGCCTCAAAATGCTGTCATCCCGAGCGAAGTCGAGGGACCTGCTTCTAGCCCCGCCACCTCAACCCCCACCTACCCCAGCTCATGGCTCCTTCCCGAGTTCGGCCCCTCCGTTCTCCGCTTCATCCACAGCAACGCCGACTCACAACCCGTCGAAGATCAGATCGCCGCCGCCATCCCCAACGCGGAGGCCGTCAGCCTCGAACCCATGAGCCTCCGCGCCATCTTCGTGGCTCTGGCAAAATCCACTCGCTCCCAAACCAACGCCGACCGGAGCCGCGCATGAACTTCGTCCTCCATATCTTCCGCAAAGACGCGCGGCACCTCTACCCCGAAATCCTCGTCACACTTGCACTCACCATCGCGTTCGCCTGGGCTGCACCCGTGCAGTGGCATTCGATCGGAGCCATGGTCGGCACGGCGCCTCTCTGATGGCTCTTCTCGCACCGCTCCTCCGCATCCTTCTGCCTATCGGCTGGCTCGTGCTCATCTCCCGCCTCATCCACGACGAGTCCCTCGTCGGCGACCGCCAGTTCTGGATCACGCGCCCCTACACCTGGCCCACCCTCCTCGCCGCCAAGCTCCTGTTCCTCATCCTATTTCTCTATCTCCCGTTCTTTCTCATGCAGGTTTACCTCCTGCACCACGCCGGCCTCGCTATCGCCCCGGCCCTGCCCGACCTCCTCCGCTACCATCTTCGGCTCACCGCAATCTTCGTTCTGCCCTTCGTCGCCATCGCCACCGTCACATCCACTTTCGCCCGGCTCGCAATCTCTCTGCTCGTTGCTCTCCTTTACCTCAGCGGTGTTCTTGCGTCTGCCGCCTACCTCTTCGAAAAGCGCATGACACCGCCTTACGTTGAACCTTTTGCGCCATCCTCTTCTCCGCCGCGCTCGCCGCAGTCATTATTCTCCAGTACGCGACCCGCCGGACCCGCACGGCCCGGCTCTCGCTCTTTGCGCTTCCTCTCGTGCTCCTGCTCGTTATCGTCCTGGCTCCTGCAAAAGCGCTGATCGACCACGCCTACAAACCTCTCCCGTCCAGCCCAACCCTCGCCTTCGATTCCAGCGCCGTTCGCCAGCAGCCCGGCTCCGGAGCGCCATATCGATTCGAAAATCAAATGCTGCTCAGCCTCCCCGTGCAGCTAAGCCCAGATCCCCCCTGGAGTGCGCTTCAAGGGCAGGGGAATCGCCGTCACGCATCGATACCGCTCAGGGCTTTCACTGGACCTCGCCCTTCGTCGACGTCGCAATGGACCTCTCCGCGAACTCTAAGGACCCCGTCCTGGACTTCCTACTCCCCGAAGCCGTCTTCAATCGAGTCCGCGACACTCCGGTCGATCTCCATCTTCAGATCGCCGTCCTGGTCTATCGAACGGACTCTCCCGTCACAGTCGCCGCGTCCGTCCCCAGCTTCGCCGCTCCCGGCCGCGGTGTCTGTCCTCTCTACCGGAAGGATTTACCACCAACTGCCGCTATGCCCTGCGGCCTCCAACCGTCATCGATGTCTCCGCCGATGTCTCCAGTAAACCTTGCGGCCTCGATCCTGGCCCGAACACCAATGGGCGGCTCATCGCAAAACCCTTCATCGGCGCTGACGACCGCAATCTCGCCTTCGACTTCGATCCAGTCACCACAACCCCCCTCCAACTCGCCAATCCCCAATCCACCCCCGACCACTTTCAACCGGCGTATCTCTGTCCCGGTGCCCCCGTCACCTTTACTCCACACCAACTGACGAATCGTGGCCAAATCGCCTTCGACATCCACAACCTCATCCTCGCTCCCTACGCAAAACGCCAGGCATCCACCCCCGCTCGCCCCAACAACCCGCAGTGATCTCACAAAGCCAAGTGCCCCACAGCCTGCCTTAAAGGCAATTTGCTGTAGGTTGTAGGTTGCGTATTTAGGCTGTCATTCTGAGCGCAGCGAAGAATCCCGAGAATGCTTACCTTACAACTGCTCCTGGCATTTTCAGCCGAAGACGTTCGCTCTAAGGCATCAGGGAAACGGCCGTAGCTCGCGAAAAGTCTCGATTCTGAGACGTGGGGTTCCAAGGCGAATCAATCTTCAGTCCACCGCCGGGTGCGCCTGCCCTAAAGCCTGTCCTGAGTTTGCGAAGGGTCGATTCCGAGACGTGGGTCTCCAACATTCACTTCCAGCACGATAGCGAATTCCCTCGCTCTCGTGGCGCAACTGCCCCCACCACCCCGATATACTGGAACAGAAGCGACACACAGCACACCCCAACCAGGCTCCCGGCCAAAACCGGGAGCTTTCCCCTTTAGAATGAAGATTTTACCCATATCCCTTTTGATAAGAGGATTTTAGGGAGAGCCAAATTTGTAAGTGACTGATTCCGGCTATTTTACGAGTTGATCTGGGGGGGGGTACCCCCCCTCCCCGGCACTCACCGAGCGCCAAATACACTAAGCTGAGCCTCACCCCCTCAGCATGGCCGACAACTTCGCCCAACTCGTCAAGCAGCAGGCCGACATCGTCAAGATCATCGGCGACTACGTGAAGCTGCGCAAAACCGGCGCCCAGAACTACACCGGCCTCTGCCCCTTCCACAAGGAAAAGACCGGCTCCTTCTCCGTCAACGCCGCCCACGGCTACTTCTACTGCTTCGGCTGCCACGAGAAGGGCGACGTCTTCACCTTCGTCATGAAGATCGAAAACGTCAGCTTCCCCGAAGCCGTCCGCGCCGTCGCCACCAAGGCCGGCATCCCGCTGCCCAAGCGCGAGTTCACCTCGCCCGAAGAGGCCCGCGAAGCCGGCCTGCGCCGCCAGCTCATCGACATCCACGAGGCCGCCACGCAGTACTTCGAGGCGCAGCTCAAATCCCCCGAAGCCGCCCGCGCCCGCGAGTACCTCACCGGCCGCGGCGTCTCCGCCGAGACCATCGCAAAATTCCGCATCGGCTACGCGCCCGACGACTTCAACGACATGCGCGACCGCCTCGCGCACGCACTTCCCCGAAGACGTCCTCCGCGCCAGCGGCCTCTTCAGCGCCAAGGAGCAGGCCGACGGCTCCCCCGGCCAGATGTACGCCCGCTTCCGCAAGCGCATCACCTTCCCCATCGCCAACGAGCGGGCAAGACCATCGCCTTCACCGCCCGCGCCCTCGACGCCAGCGACGACAAGGGCCGCGACATCGCCAAGTACCTCAACTCGCCCGAGACCGCCGCTCTACACCAAGGGCCACGTCCTCTTCAATCTCGACAAGGCCAAAGCCGACATGCGCACCCACGACTTCGCCCTCCTCGTCGAAGGCCAGATGGACTGCATCTCCGTCTACATGGCCGGCGTCCACAACGTCCTCGCCACCTCCGGCACCGCCTTCACCGAGACGCAGGTCCGCCTGCTCGCGCCGCTTCACCAAACGCGTCATCGTCAACTTCGACCCCGACACCGCCGGCGCCAACGCCGCCGAAAAATCCATCGCCCTGCTCACCGAAGAGGACTTCGAGGTCAAGGTCGTCACGCTCGAAGGCGGCCTCGACCCCGACCGCTTCGTCCGCGAGCACGGCATCCAGGCCTACATGGCCGCCCTCCGCACCGCCACGCCGCCACTCCGACTACCTCATCGACCGCGCCCGCCAGCTCTTCCCCGGCCGCACCGCCGAGGCCAAGGTCAAGGCCCTCAACTTCCTCCTGCCCCACATCCGCCGCATGCCCAACGCCCATCCACCGCGACGAGTTCGCCGCCGACGCCGCCCAGAAGCTCGGCATCGACTCCGCCCTCCTGCGCCAGGAGCTCAAGCAGGCCGCCGCCCAGCGCACCGAAAGCCTGCCCGCCCACCGCCAGCAGCCCGTCAGCGAGACCGAGCGCATCCTGCTCCGCGCCCTCGTCCTGCCCGACACCGACCCCGCCCGCTACCTCGCCGCCGACCAACTCGCCGAGCACCCCGAGTGGTACGACGGCCTCACCGCCGCCGCCCTCATCGAAATCCTCGCCAACGCGACCCGCCCATCCAACCCGCTCGACGCCGCACCCGACGAGCCGACTCGTACCCTACTCGCCAGCATCTTGCGCGACGAGCCGGAGGCTGCCGCCGTCTCACCATCTCGCACCCAGACCAAATCTCTGATCCATCTGGTCGAAGACGCCCTCCACCTCCTCCAACGCCGCTACCTCGAAAGCCGTCAGCGCGAGATCCGCACCGGCATCGCCGCTGCTGAGCAGAAAGGCGACCAGACGGCCCTCACCCAACTCTTCGCCGAAAAGATCCGCATCGACCGCCTCCTCCGTGAACACGACGCCCAATCCCTGCAACACGCTCTGATCGCGACCAAGTAGAATGACCTCAACCGGCGAACCTTCCGCGAGCGATTTCCTCTTCGATGGCGATCTTCACCCGCATTCTCAAAAACCTGGGCGCTATGTTCACCGGCCGCCTGCTGTCGGTCGTGCAGCAGGTCATCATCCCGCCCATCTTTATTCATCGCTACTCGCTCGCCAGCTTCGGCGAGTGGGGAACCCTCTCGGGCGCCGTCGCCGCCCTCGCCGTCCTCAACTTCGGCGTGCAGACGTACATGAATCAGGATCTCGCCGTGCGTTATGCAAAGGGCGATCTCACCGACTATCGCGTGCGCCAGTCCACCGCACTCCGTCTGCTCATCGGCATCGTCCTCGTTGCAGGCACGCTCAGCCTGATCATCTTCACCATCCCGCTGGACTCGCTGCTGAAGCTCGATATCGGCCGTCGGCCGGCGCAGCTCACCGCCTACCTTCTTGCGATCCAGGTGCTGCTCAACTTCCTCAACGGATACCTCGCCGGCACCTTCATGGGCGTAGGCCTCGCCCATCGCGGAGCCTACTGGAACAACTTCCAGGCTCTACTCACAGCGCTTGTCCTGCTCGGCTGCGTCTCGCTCCACCTGCCCTTTCCCGTACTCGCGGGCGTTCAGGTCATCACCATGAGCACCGCCATCCTTGCGGTTCTTATCGACCTCCGTCGCACCGCACCTCAGATCTTTCCTTCGCTGCGCTATTGGGATATTGCGGCCGTAAAGGACATGCTCAAGCCCAGCGGATACTTCGGCCTGCTCACCATCTGCACCTTCCTCACCTATCAGGCGCCGCTCATCGTTATTCAGCGCATCCTCGGCCCGGTTGCGGTCGGCAGCTTCATCGTCATG
The DNA here is from genome assembly GCA_963778445.1 of uncultured Acidobacteriaceae bacterium. GTDB lineage: Bacteria > Acidobacteriota > Terriglobia > Terriglobales > Acidobacteriaceae > Edaphobacter. The sequence continues at coordinate 910,122 of CAVZUG010000003.1, forward strand.
CGCCTCGTCTTCTCCATGTGCCGCCAGATTCTCGCCATGTTCACGCAATCCATGGGCGCCGAGATCACGAACCTCTTTGGCCGCAGCGACTGGACTTCGCTTTCGCGCCTCTACGACTACTCCGAGCGCTTCATCTTCTTTCTCATCCCGCTCGTCAACGTCGCCGTTCTCATCGGATCGCCCGTCCTTATTACCCTCTGGATGCACAAACGAGTCGATCTCTTCTCGCCCTATCCGTACATGCTCTCCGCCGCCATCTCCATGGTCATCAGCCTCAAGGAGCACAAATACCAGTTCCAATTTTCCACCAACACGCATGAAGAGCTCGCGCGCGTCATGTTCCTCTCCTACCTCGTCATGATTGTTGTAGGTATCGGCGCCGTGCACCTTTTCGGCGTCGTCGGATTTCTCTGGACGTGGCTCGCCGTCGAGATCGTTCAGATCGTGCGCATCGTTCGTCTCAACATGAAGCTCTTCGCCGCGTTCGAGCGCCTGGAACTCAAGTACCTCCGTCGCCTCACCGGCATCTGCGTCTGCTCACTCCTGCTGTCACTCGCGCTTTTGGAAAAGACGGTAAGCTTCCCCATCCTGTGGCAGATCGCGCTCTCCCTCGTCTCCGCGCTCATCCTCACAGCGTTCTCCTGGCCGCTCTTCGGTGTCGGCGATGTTCTTCGCAAGATGTCCGCGCAGTTCTCACGCAAGTTCGCCTGACTGCCTGGCGGCGCGAAATCTAGTGCACCGCAGGCCGTGAGCGCACCAGGGTTCTATGTCTTCGCAGCAGCACCACCAGGGCGCGGCGCAGGAACATAGCCAGCAGCGGCAACGCAATTCCAGCTACAACGCCCCAGACAATCAGGGCGTGCCACTCCCATTGCCAGATCTCGTGAAACAGCCGCAGCGGGTGGTGGCTCAGGTGCTCCAGCTGCTTGCGGTCTATCGGGAGCTTGCGCGTGTGAAACAGGTGCACGCCAAGCTCGATAAACGGAATAAACAGCAGGAGGTGCAGCGGCGCCACCACGTGCGTGCCGATCAGCGACGCCAGCTTGCTCAGGCCAAACACCCACGCCAGAAGCACCACGATCAGCGTCGTCACGCCTACCGACGGATTGATGCCGACGACCATGCCCAACGCCAGGCTCCACGCCAGCCGCCGAGGCGTGACGCCCCCACGCAGCGCGCGCAGCAGCGGCCGCAGCACATGACAACGAAACCACTCGCGGATGGACTCGGGCACCAGCACACAAGGTTCGACGCCGGCCGGCTCCATATCGATGGGCGCCAACAGAACTATAAACGCACAAACACACCCTGACCCCAGTCACTCCCGCATCTGCAACCGCTGCTCTACTCCCGAGAGGTTCGCCCGTCCAAAACCAAACCCCAGGGCCCTCGAAGTGTGTCATCCTGAGCGGTAGGCACCTCCCAAACGCATGAAATCCAAAAACAAACTTCGCATCGGCATTCTCTTCGGCGGCCGCTCCGGCGAGCATGAGGTCTCCCTTCTCTCCGCCGCCTCCATCCTCAAGGCCATCGACAAGAAGAAGTACGACGTCGTCCCCATCGGCATCACCAAAGCGGGCCGTTGGGTCGCCGCCAACGATGCGCACGCGCTCCTCTCCGGGTCCCAGCCGCCCGCCAACCCTCTCCTCGCCGGAGACCCCGCCGCCACGCCCACGGCAGAGGTCATCCGCAAGGGCGAGCAGCCCGTCATCATCCCGCCTGTCCCGGCCGAATCGCTCAACCCGCTTGCACTCAGCGCCTCCTCCGACCTCGGACCGCAATCCCTAGCCCTCGACGTCGTCTTCCCAGTCCTACACGGGACCTTTGGCGAGGACGGCACCATCCAGGGCCTCTTCGAACTCGCGGACATCGCCTACGTCGGCTCCGGTGTCCTCGGCTCCGCCGCGGGCATGGACAAGGACGTGATGAAGAAGCTCTTTGCCGCCGCTGGCCTCCCCCAGACCCCTTATCTCTCGCTCCTCCGCACCGAATGGAAGTCAGACCCCAGACGCATCACGCGGCAAATAGAAAAATCCCTCGGGTACCCGCTATTCGTCAAACCCGCAAATCTCGGCTCCTCGGTCGGCATCTCCAAGGTCCACGACCGGTCGGAGCTCACCGCCGCCATGGACCTCGCCGCCTCCTTCGACCGCAAGCTCGTCATTGAGCAGGGCGTCGGTGGCCCAGGCGCCAAGCCCCGCGAGCTCGAAGTCGCTGTCCTCGGAAATGACTCGCCAGAAGCCTCCGTCGTCGGAGAGATCGTCCCCGGTGCCGAGTTCTACGACTACGACGCCAAGTACCACTCCGACGCGTCTGTCCCCATCATCCCGGCAAAGCTCGCGCGATCCGAAGAAAAGCAGATCCGCTCCATGGCCATCGCCGCCTTCCGCGCCTGCGACTGCTCCGGTCTTGCCCGCGTCGACTTCCTCATGGAGCCCGCGCGCAAAGGCGCGAAGCCCCGCATCTACCTCAACGAGATCAATACCCTCCCCGGCTTCACCAGCATTTCCATGTACCCCAAGCTGTGGGAGGCCACAGGCGTTCCATACAAGCAGCTCATCGACCGCCTCATCACCCTCGCCCGCGAGCGCCACGCCGAAAAGAAGCAAACCTCCTTCAGCCTGAAGTAGCCTCCGCGCCCATTGCCACGCCCAGCAGGTCGAACACCGGCGCGATCGTCGCTTCGTCGAGATCGCCCATCACGCTGATCTGCGCCCACCCGCGCCGACGCAGGTATTCGCTCTCGTGCGCAATGCGGAAGCCGGCCTCATAGCACTCGCACATCGCAGCGGGTGACGGCACGGCAAAACTTGTGATCGGCGGTGCGGCCGCAGTCTCCTCCGCCACCAGCCGGAAGCCGCGTAGTCGCAACTCCTCACGCACCTGTTCGCCAAGCCGCGCATAATGCGCAAACCTCCGCTGGACACACGCCTCATCCGCATAGTTCTCTTCAAGCGCAGCGTGGAGCCCCAACAGCAGCGGGGACGGCATCGTAAACATCGGCTCCCTCTGCCCGATCGCCTGCACAACGTCGAACGTCGCCGGCAGATCCTCCCCGTGGATTCGCTCCTTCGCACCCTCACCCGCAAAGACAAAGGCCAGACCGGCATACGATCCGAGCGACTTCCCACTTACACCCGATGCCAGAAACAGCCCCTGTGGCAGTGGCAGCGCGCCGAAGCTGCTCACACAGTCTGCCGCCACCGCGACATTTCGCTTGGCGCAGCTTTCAGCTAGCCGCGAAAGGTCGTTCACCTGCCCCGTGCTCGTTTCCAGGTGCACGCCCCAGACCCACGCTACATCCCGCTCCAGCTCGCGCTCGATCTGCTTGTGATCCCATGCCGTACCCCAATCCCAGTGGAACTCCTCAGCGCTCAGCCCAGCCCGCCGCGCCAGCCGCAACAGCCGTCCGCCGAACTCGCCATTCGCCAGCACCAGACCGCGCCGGTCGCCGAAGCTCGATCTCAAGCAGGCCGCGATCGCATCGTTCGCCAGCGTACCGCTCCCGGTCATCATCGCCACCGGCATGCCTCCGGCAATTACGCTCAAACGTCGCCGCGTTTGGTCAAACAGGTCAACAACTTTGGGATCACGATGCGAGACCGGCGGCTTCGCAAACGCGCTCTGCACCCGCTGCGAGATCTGCACAGGGCCCGGCAGCAGACGCACCTCGCGAGGTGGTGTGCGCCGCAGCCACCAACTTCTGAACCGCTCCGACTTCTGCAAAAGAGAGGCGTCGCTCAGATCCAACGCCATGGGAACGAAGCTCGCGTGTCCCTCCGCGACAGCTGGGCCCAATGCCCGGAAGCCCAGCGCTTGATACATCGCGCCTCGTCCGGTCACCCCCGAGATCAGCATGTGCGACCGCCCATTGCGCCGCGCTTCTGCGAAGACCTGCCAGAACAAACCGGCCATCACCAGGCCGCCGCGCGCCTCCGGTTCAATGGCCAGCAGCCGCACCTCGCACGGCCGCGCCGCCACGTCTTTCACTTCCACTCCTTGCGGCAGCCGCTTCTCCACGGAAAACGGCGGCGTCAGGTTGAGCGAAATCATTCCGATCACGGCACCCCGCTCCGCAGCGACGAAGTAGCGATTACTGCCATGGAAGCGGTCGACCAGCACACCATCGGCGCGCGGCTCGTGCTGCCCAAGCTCCTCGGAAAAAGTGCGATAGTTCAGCCGCTGGAGTTGGTCGATCTCCTCAGCCGTTCGCGCCTCGCGAAACTCCACGTCAGACATGCCCAAAAGTTAATCACAGCTGACGCTTTCCCGGCAGCGGATTTCAAGAACGTTGGTGCACCGCTACAGATCCTGGTGCCGAGCGTCGTCGGCAGCCGCGGTGGTATCCTACGCCCGAAGCAGGAGCACGGCATGGAACGAAGCGCTCGAACTCGGAATCGCGCAGATCGCCTTCCAAACCACATCCTCGCGTCCATTCTGCTGCATGCCCTGATCCTCGCCTGCATCCTCCCGCGTCACCCGGAAGTCGCGCCCATGCGACTGCCCGGCACCGCACACGGCAGCCGCATCGAAATGGCATACCTTCCAGGCCGAGCACCTGCCCAGACCTCTCTCCCGCGGCGCAAGTCAGCACCGCAGCCGACTGCCTCCGCAACACCGCCGAAGCTCGTCGCGCCCACACCCAGGCCCGCGCCTTCATCGCAAAACACAAGCTCCCCCTCGACGTCGCAGCCCGACTCGGCCGCCGGGTCCGACGCTCTCGGTGACGGCAACGTCAGCATCGCGCTCGCCGCGTTCTTTCCCAGACCGAAGCCCGACCTCTCCTCGCTCGCCCACGGGACCGCCGGTGACGTGATCCTCGACATCGTCATCGACTCAACCGGCAAAGTCGCCAGCACCACCGTCACGCACAGCCTCAGCCCAGGCATCGATCAGACGGTCATCGCAACCGTGCAGCAGTGGACCTTCCACCCCGCCACCCGCGATGGCCAGCCGATCGCCAGCGAACAGGAGCTCCACTTCCACTACGAACGAGGTTAGCGACGCATCCTGTTCACTTGCTCATCTGGCAGAGCGTCTGTGCCTTTCCGGCCAGCGAATCGGTAGACAGAAACGCACCCCGTATGCCGCCGTCCGACCAGATAAACCGGTCCGCCGCATACCGCGCCCCGGAGCCCGACAGAACATTCGCAAAGATAAGACTCTTTCCGGCAATCGGAAGCACCGCCAGGCTGTTACCTGCTCCATTGATGTACTCGACGCGAAACACCCCCGCCGGCAAGCCCAGCTTCACCCCATTGCTGTCGCACGTAAACGACACCGTCTTGCGCGAAAACGGACCGCTGCCCTGCAATTGAATATGAAGATCCGCTGTCTGGCCATACAGGGTTGCGCCAATAAAGCCGACGCCAAAAGCCAATCTGCGGCATGGATTCCTCATGTGTTCCTCCTGGCTCTCTGCTGTGTGCACTCCATCCTATTCGTGCATGTTCTGCTGTGCGCGTTGAAAGGAGTAATTGCTCACGCGGACCCATCCCCGGAACGGTCGATCAACATCGGCGATGGCCAGCATCGTCAAGGTAATCAGGAGTGTAATCGAGAACACCTGAAGTGCATGCAGCTTCGCATTGGCCGAACCGAACATGATGACAGAGACCAGCGTCAAAACTCCGCCCACCAGTAGCACGCACCAGAAGATGCCGGGAAGCCGATACACACTCTGCAAAAGCCGCGTGCGTCGATGCGTCGTCAAATCGCTCAACTCCGAGATGGCGTGGTCTTCTGCCGTGTTCTCCGAAGGCGTCGTCCCCTTGACCTGCATCAGCGTCCGCCACATCTCTTGGTTGATCGCGTGACTCTGCTCCGGCAACTCCCCCCGATCCATCGCAGGCCAATCGTCGTCCAGAACCGCTGCGGCATAAGCTCGCGCCTCAGCTTCCAGTCTCTCTCGCTGCTCGGTCGGCAGACCTTCGGCCAGACGGTAAACATTTCTCAACGCACTCGCCTCAAGATCCGCATTCAAAGTGGCTGCCCCGAAGTTCGTCCATACCGTGTACAGCATGAATCCCAGAATGACCGCGTACGTCGTGCCGAGTACGCTTAGCTGCCAGCCGATGAGATCGTTCTGATACCTGCGCTTCTCGCAGGGCCATGCTCGGTTCAGAATGACCATAAACGACAGCGAAGCGATCATCGTGACAAGAAGTACAGCGAGATCCTGAGCGAGACTCAGCAAAATTCCACCTCCGAAGCTCTCCCCACCGGCGATCGTGGCGAGGGGAGGTCATCGCCGACTCAGCCACTCTACAGCACCCGGCTGTGCTTGTATCCCTCTGCCGACAGCGCCTCGAGCAGCTCCTCCACCTGCTCCCGCCCGCGCGTCTCCATCGTGATGTCAATCACGGTATCCCCCAGGCTCACCCCGTAATATGCCCTGTTATAGAGCGTATCCATGATGTTCGCGCGATGGCTGGCGATCAGCTGGGTCAGATCCGCCAAGGCCCCGGGCCGGTCCAGAAGATGGATCCGCAGCCGGATCAAACGCCCATCCTGAACCAGGCCGCGCTCAATAATGCGGTTCAGCAGCGTCACGTCGATGTTGCCGCCGCACACCAGCACCGCCGTATGCGCGCCCGGTGCGATCATCGTGGATCTCTTCTGTAGCAGCGCCGCCAGCGCCGTCGCCCCCGCGCCCTCCGCCAGCGTCTTCTCCCGCTCCAGAAGCATCAGAATCGCCGACGCAATCTCATCCTCATCCACTGTCACAATCTCATCGACATACCGCGCCACCACCGGATACGTCACGTCCCCCGCCCGCCGCACCGCAATTCCATCCGCAATCGTCGTCGCCGGCTCCACCGTCGTCGGTCCACCCGCCGCAACCGCCGCCATCATCGAAGGCAGCCGGACCGTCTGCACGCCAATCACTTTGACCTCCGGCCGCGACTCCTTGATCGCGCACGCAATCCCGCCAATCAAACCGCCACCGCCGATCGGCACCACCACCGCCTCCATCCTCGGCACCTGCTCCAGCAGCTCCAGCCCGATCGTTCCTTGGCCCGCCATCACCGCCGCATCGTCGAACGGATGGATAAACGTCATCCCATTCCCTTCGCAGATCCGCCGCGCCTCCGTACATGCCTCGTCGTAGTTCGCCCCGTGCAGCACCACCTCCGCGCCAAAGTTGCGCGTTGCCGTCACCTTCACCAGCGGCGTCTGTTGCGGCATCACGATCATGCTGCGGATGCCGCGCTTCGTCGCATGGTGCGCCACGCCCTGCGCATGGTTTCCCGCGCTCGCCGCAATCACCCCTCGCCCGGCCTGCTCCGGCGTCAACATCGCGATCCGGTTCAGAGCCCCGCGCTCCTTGAACGAGCCCGTCATCTGCAGGTTCTCGAGCTTCAGGTACACATGCTGTCCCGTCAGCCCGGACAGCATCTCCGAGTGCGGACACGGCGAATAGTAGATCGATCCACGCACCCGCTCGCGCGCCGCCAGAACATCCGACAGCCCGATCGCAGTCTCTTCCGTCTCACTCCGCATACCCTACAGAGTACCCAAAGCCTGAATGCAGTTCAGACCAAAATCACTCCTGCAGGTTCCCAACGCATCGCGCCAGCACCTCGTTCATGCGCCCGAGTTCCTCATCCTTCGTTCCCCGCCACAGAGCCTTTTCGATCGCCCGCGCCACCCCATCCGCCTCCGTCAACAGCCGCAAGCCGGTCTCTGTCAGTGACCGCGTTACCAAACGATGGTTGTCCGCATCCTTACCCCGCGCGATCCACCGTTCCCGCTCCGCCCTCGCCAGAAATCCCTGCGCCGTCTGCGGCGTCACCCGGCACGCCCGCGCCAGCTGAGCCCCCGAAGCTCCCGGGTTCTTTCGGATCGCGTCCAGCATCTGCATCTGCGCCGTCGTCACCCCCATCGGCTTCAACTCGTCATCCAGCCGCCCGCGAAACGCAATCAGCAGCGCCTTCATCTGCCGCATCGTCCGTCGGCGCTCATCCGCTGCATCGTTTGAGGTACGTGTCGACATATCAGCTTCCTGATACTCTATCAGGGAGCTGATATGCCCGACGAGCAACATCTCGAAGCCGAGTGGAAGCCGAGGCACAATCCCTGGGCCGTCGCCCTCACCGTCACCCTCGCCACCTTCATGGAGGTCCTCGACACCTCCATCGCCAACGTCGCCCTCCCCCACATCGCCGGCTCCCTCGGCGCCAGCCAGGAAGAGGCCACCTGGGTCCTCACCAGCTATCTCGTCTCCACCGCCATCGTCCTCCCCATCTCCGGCTGGCTCTCCAACCGCTTCGGCCGCAAGCGCTTCTACATGACCTGCGTCGCCATCTTCACCGTCTGCTCGCTCCTCTGCGGCCTCGCCCCAACACTTCCCACTGCTCATCATCGCCCGCATCCTCCAGGGCGCCGGCGGCGGCGGCCTCGCCCCCAGCGAGCAGGCCATCCTCGCCGACACCTTCCCCGTCGACAAGCGCGGCCAGGCCTTCGCCCTCTACGGCATGGCCGTCGTCGTCGCCCCCGCCATCGGCCCCACCCTCGGCGGCTGGATCACCGACAACTTCAACTGGCACTGGATCTTCTTCATCAACATCCCCGTCGGCCTCCTCTCGCTCTGCCTCTCCAACCGCATGGTCGAGGACCCGCCCTACCTCAACGCCCGCAAGGAGGCCGCAAAGCACCTCAAGGTCGACTTCATCGGCCTCGGCCTCGTCGCCATCGGCGTCGGCTGCCTCGAGTTCACCCTCGACAAGGGCCAGGAGAAGGACTGGTTCGGCGACCCCATGATCCGCATCGCCGCCATCATCGCCGTCGTGCCTCCTCGTCTTCTTCGTCCTCTGGGAGTGGCACCACCCCGACCCCATCGTCGACCTCAAGCTGCTCAAAAACCGCAACTTCGGCACCGCCGTCTTCCTCCAGCTCATCCTCGGCATGGTCCTCTTCGGCTCAACCGTCCTCATCCCGCAGTACCTCCAGGTCCTGCTCGGCTACACCGCCGAACGCGCCGGCATGGTCCTCTCCCCCGCCGGCTTCGTCATGATGGCCATGATGATCGTCGCCGGCCGCACCCTCGGCAAAATCGACCCGCGCCTCATGGTCTGCCTCGGCTACATCGTCACCGCCGCTCGGCCTCTACAACCTCACGCGCCTCGACCTCGACCACCAGCTTCGGCCACGTCACCCTCTGGCGCATGCTCCAGGTCATCGGCCTGCCCTTCATCTTCATCCCCATCTCCACCCTCAACTACGTCGGCGTCCCCGCTCGCAAGACCAACCAGATCTCCTAGCCTCTCGAACTTCGCCCGCAACCTCGGCGGCTCCGCCGGCACCGCGCTCCTCACCACCTACCTCGCCCGCACCGCCCAGGTCCACCAGGTCCACGCTCGCCGCCAACGTCGTCCCCGGCAGCGTCCCGCTACAGCCAGCTTCATCGGCCGCATCGGCAGCATGCTCCGATCCGCGGCGGCATGTCCGCCGCGCAGGCCACCCAGACCGCCATCGGCCAGGCCTACCAGCAGATGCTCCGCCAGGCCTCCATGCTCAGCTACAAGAACGCCTTCGCCATCCTCGTCCGTCGCCATCCTCTGCCTCTCCCCGCTGCCCTTCCTCATGCGCCTCCCGAGCAAAGCGGAGAAGCCCGCCCCCGAAGAGCTCGCTGCCCACTAATCCCGGGTGACCTGCTCGTAAGCCTCGCTGGCAGAGTACCTTTGGTTATTCGTACCCGTTTATCCGAAGCTCATTGATCCAGCGGGGTGTTACTGGTGGGTGGCAATTGGAGATCGCGCTAACACGGAGCTCGCAGACAACCCCGAGAGCCCCAAAGCCGTCTTCTCGTTACTAATCAGGCGTCAAAGAGCGGATTGACGATTTAACGCCAAGTTTGGCACGCGATGAAACGGTAGTCAGACGGCGACAGCTGCAGGCTCATCGAAGTGCAAAGACTCCGTGGATAGAGGAGCCTTGTTCGATGTATGTGCAAATCATGTGCGCGTCCACGCGAGATAGCCCAACATCTTCCAGAAACACATGCAACTGGCTTGGTCCTTGAGGAAGGTCCTTGTCTGCGGTCGAGAAAACCTGCGAGATCGGCTCGCCTTCACGCAGGACGCAACACTGATCCCGTCATCAAGGTCGTAACGCTTCTTGGGCCAAGGGTTGGGAGGAGTTGCGGATGGTGGCTCTCCCTCCTCCGGCTCAAACCTCGAAGTCGCGCTACCCTTCGGCCGCCGAGTGAGACTCCTGAGCGCCAAAGGATGAACGGTCTGTGGTTGGGGCACGACCGACAGAAGATGTTGCTCTGGGTTTGGTTGTTCGAGCGCATAGTGATGCGGATGATTGCTGAAGATAATCATCGAATAGGGGTCGGTGTCATTGTGTTGCGCCTTAACCCTGTCCAGAAGAGCGAGCATCAGACGAGAAAATCCATTTCCGCCCTGGCGTCCCAAGATTCTCTCCGCCCACTTGAATGGCAGGTTGGTGTCGACAAAGATAACGAGCGGATGCTTAGTCTGCTTCGCCACAGCGCTGTTGATGAGCGGTCCTAGACGGAAGTTCGGTTTGGTTTCAGGAGTGCCGGGAACACCCAGACGCCCTGTCGATCTCGTCTCTTCTTCCATGGATAAAAGCTTGCCCAGTCAGTACGTGACGAGCGGTAAATTCCGCATGTTTTGTGCGACCGTCCTTTTCATCTTCATGCTCGACTTTGAAACCGGCTCGGTAGCAAGTCGCTTCAGCGAACAACTCGTGGCGTGCGCCTTGGAACATCTCGCGGTTCTTGAGACGCTGAAGCCACTCTTCATCAATGCCGCCGTTGTCGTCCACGATATACAGGTCATAGGCAAAACAGTTGAAGGCGGCAAGCGCACCGGTGAGCAAGCCGACCCGACCTCCGTCAGGTTGTGCAGGCTGGGCGTTCATGTAGCGGGCAGCCTGCGCCCTCCATGTGATGACAGGGTGGCATTCCTCTTCAGATTTTGCGGCTTCCGCCTTACACCACTCAACGCCAAGAATCTCGACCACGTAATCACGCAGGAAATCGGAAAAGAACTTCCACTTGTCGGAGCTGTATAGCCGACCGCTGACAGCGACCATCCGTTGTCCGAATGCCACGGTGGAGATTTGCGGTCGCACGTGGCCGAACCTCCGCACTCGCTCTTGTTCCTTACGCTTCTTCTCTTCGAAAAGGGCAGCTGCCTTCTCGCGCAACTCCGGCGGAACCTCTCCCCAAGAGAGGCCATCTTTCGATGCCATCATCCTTGGTTGCGGCGGTTTAGTCTGGACCAGACAGCATTTTTTGAATTTGAGACCACTTCCGCAGGGACAGCGATCGTTACGCCCGATCTTCGGGGCTTTGGTGTTTGCGCCATTGGATATTCGTTTCGACATGCGACGCCGAGTAAGAGGCTTAGCAAAATCGTTTCAGCCGATAGTCGACCTGGAGACCACAAGCGTGGTCGTGTGACGAGCGTCATGAAACTCCACCCTCGCCTAATCCCGCCGCGCCCGAAACCGATTCGCTCTCAGAAACTCCTCCCGCAGCTCCGGCGTCCGCAGGTTCTCGCGCATATGCTGCAGCTCCTGTCCAGCGCCTGCAGCGTCCCGCAATCGCCTCCGTGTTCGTCATCGCCAGTCCCGCCACATGCTGTACGGCTCGCCCCCAGTCGGTCGTCTCCCGCAACGCCCGTCCCCCAACCGACATCAAGTCCGCCGCAATCTCCGGAGCCCCCCAAAGCGCTCCTCCAGCAGCGCCGTCAAGAGTCGCAACACCTGACCTTACTTCTCACAATGCGACTGATCGTTCCTTAAACCCCACTTGATCGAGAATGAGAGCATGCAGAACCACGACAGCCTGGCCGTTCCAGGAGAGATCGCGTTCTTACGGCTCACGCCAGCGGACTGGGCTTTATGGCGTCATTTGAGGCTGCAAGCTCTGAAGGAAGCACCATACGCGTTTGGTTCTAAGCTGGCAGACTGGCAAGGAGAAGGGGATGTGGAGAAACGATGGCGGGAGAGACTTGCTTCTGTTCCGCTAATCTCGTCGCTGTTCTCAACAATCTACCGGTTGGAATGGTGAGCGCGACAGAGCAGGACGAGAACGCCACTGTCGAACTTATCTCTCTCTGGGTAGCACCATCCGGTCGTGGTTGTAGCGTGGGGGACAATCTTGTAGAGGCAGTGGTCCATTGGGCACGGGGACAGAAGGCATTAAGCGTTTCACTCGATGTCACAGAAGGCAATCAACACGCGATAGAGCTCTATCTTCGCCACGGCTTCATCGAAGAGGGAAAGCTCGCCCCACATTCACCAGAGGAGACGCCAGAGCTTCGCTTCTTGAAGAGCCTGGTCGTTCGGTCGGAGAACAGGTCTCGACAAACGCCCTTCCCGTCATCGCGAGGGATATGAAACTCCACCCTCGCTTTCAATCCCGCCGCGCCCGAAACCGGTTCGCCCGCAGAAACTCCTCCCGCAGCTCCGGCGTCCGCAGGTTCTCGCGCATATGCTGCAGCTCCTGCTCCAGCGCCTGCGAGCGTCCCCGCAATCGCCTCCGTATTCGTCATCGCCACATCCCGCCACATGCTGTACGGGCTCGCCCCAAGGCGGGTCGTCTCCCGCAGCGCCCGCCCCCCTACCCGCATCAAGTCCTCCGCCAGCTCCGGAGCCCCCCCGAAGCGCTCCTCCAGCAACGCCGCCAGCGCTGTCGACAACATCTGCGGCAGATGGCTCACCCACGCCAGCAGCTCGTCGTGCCGATCCGCATCCATGTCCATCGTCCGGGCACCCATGCGCTCCACCCAACCACGCCACTCCTCCGCCAGTTCAGACCGCTCCTCAGACAACGGCGTGAACAACCACATGGCCCCGCGAAATAGCCCCGCCTCCGCCAGCTCCGCACCCCCGCGCTCCTTCCCTGCCATCGGATGGCCCGGGAGCACCTCGGCACTCCGCTCCTCCCCAACCGGCCTCGCCGGGTACAGACGCCGCGCCGCGGCAACGATCTCCCGCTTCGTACTCCCCACATCCGTCAACAGCTGATTTGTCCGAGAGCAGGCGCCAGCCGCTCCATCCAGTCCAGCACCCCCAAAACAGGCGTTGCCAGCACAATCACATCGCTCGCCCGCGCGGCCTTGTCCGGGTCATCCGTCAGAGCCGTCAACGCCCCCCGCTCAAGCGCCCGTGCAGCCTCGTCCCGCTGCTTATCCCAGCCGGTGATCTCGCCCGCAAACCCGGCCTCTCGGAGCGCCAAACCAACCGAAGCTCCGATCAATCCAGTTCCGAGGATCGTTATCCGGTCGATCACCAGCCCCGCCCTCCAGGCAGAAAAAAGTGCCACCCCGTCCAAGTCAATCGCTTCGTTATGAAGACTTTACCGCAGAAGTACCCCCAAAGGGGGTGTACTTAGCCTTCTAACCCGTCTGTATGGAAGACTTTACAAAAAGTACGGGGGGAGGGGGGGGTACCTAGGCCAGCGTCCGCCCCACCACCGGCGCAATCCTCCGCAGCTGCTCCATCAACTTCTTTAGCTGATCCGGATACAGGCTCTGCGCGCCATCGCTCATCGCCTTATCCGGATTCGGATGCATCTCCATCAGCAGCCCATCCGCACCCGCCGCCACCGCAAGCCAGCGCCATCGCCGGCACCAGGTCGCGGATCCCCACGCCATGCGACGGATCGCCCAGCACCGGCAGGTGCGTCAGCTTCTTCAGCACCGGAATCGCCGAGATGTCCATCGTGTTGCGCGTATACGTCTCAAACGTCCGGATGCCGCGCTCGCACAGCATCAGGTCGTAGTTGCCGCCGGACAGGATGTACTCCGCCGACAGCAGCACCTCTTCAATCGTCGCCGAGATGCCGCGCTTCATCAGCACCGGCTTGCGCACATGCCCCAGCTCGCGCAGCAGGTTGAAGTTCTGCATGTTGCGCGCGCCCACCTGGAAGCAGTCGATATACGGCAGCATCAGCTCGATCTGCGAGATCTCCATCACCTCCGTGATCACCAGCAGGCCCGTCTCGTCCGCCACATCGCGCAGCAGCTTCAGCCCCTCCAGCCCCATGCCCTGGAAGCTGTACGGCGAGCTCCGCGGCTTGAACGCGCCGCCCCGCAGAAACTGCGCCCCCGCCGCCGCCACCTGCTTCGCGCTCGTCAGAATCTGCTCCCGCGACTCCACCGAGCACGGCCCCGCCATCACCACCACCTGCTCTTCCCCCACCACCACGCCGTTCGGAAACCGTGACCCGCGTCCCCTCCGGCCGGAAGCTCGCGCCCCGCCAGCTTGTACGGCGACGAGATCCGGTACGCATCATGCACCCCGGCCAGCACCTTGAACTCCGCCACCTCGAAGTGATCCGGCGTCCCCACACCCGCCAGAATCGTCTGTGCCTCGCCTGTCGTCCGGTGGACATTGAAGCCGAGCTCCACCATCCGCTCGATCACCTGCTGAATATGCTCTTCGGTTGCCGTGTCCTGCATCGCTACAATCATCGTCTTCGCGTCTCTTTCCTGATCTGTTTCATCTCTGGTTACAAATCTCATCCTGCTTTCAAGCCGTGTCCTGCCGCTGCAGCGTTCGCATCACATCGATGATGCGTTCGTACACATGCAGCAACTCGGCATCCGCCAGCGGCCCGGGATTGATCGCGCGCACATGATCGAAGACCTCCTGCTCCCGCTTCGGCTCGTAGACCGGCATAGCTGCCGCCGTCTGCTTCAACATCCCGATCGCCCTCGCCGCCTCCGCCCGCTTGCTGATCAGGCGAACAATCTGCTCATCCAGCTCATCGATCTGCGCTCGCCAGTCGGAGATCTCCATCAGCTTTCCTCGTCCTTCGCGATCACCCGTGGCAGCATCGCTGCAGGCTCGCGGCACTGCACAATCTCATGATACCTCGCGCATCACCCGCTTTCCGCCTCACGGCCCGCAACCCTGCGAATAAACTCCCCAACCGCTCTCCGCCTCTACGCCCGGCGCACTCTTCTCGATCAGCGCCACCATCGCGCTGCCAATGATCGCCGCATCGGCAAACTCGCCCACAGCCCGCACATGCTCCGCATTCGAAATGCCAAATCCCACCGCAATCGGCATCGTCGTAAACTGCCGCAGCCGCGCCACCAGCTCCTTCGCCCCACCCTCCACCTTGTCCTGCGTCCCCGTGATCCCCACGCGCGAGATCGCATACACAAAGCCCTCGCTCACCGCCGCAATCGCCTTCAGCCGCTTCATCCGTGCTGGTCGGCGCCGCCAGAAACACCGGCTGCAAGCTTCGCCTCATGCATCGCCTCGAGATACTCGCCCGCCTCCTCCACAATCATGTCCGTCAGCAACACGCCATCCGCGCCCGCCTCCGCGGCGCGCCGTGCAGAACTCCCGCATTCCCATCCGCACCACCGGGTTCAGATAGCTGAACAGCACCAGTCCCGCACTCCGGCCGCGCCGCCCGCAACTCCTTCGCCAGCCCCAGCACATCGATCAGCCGCACCCCGCGCGCCACCGCCCGCTCGCTCGCCCGCTGGATCACCGGCCCGTCCGCCAGCGGATCCGAGAACGGCACTCCCAGCTCAATCACGTCCGCAGCCGTCATCGATCGCCGCCAGCGCGATCTCGCGCGTCGCCTGCGAGGCTCGGATCGCCCGCCGTCAGGTAGACCACAATTCCCGGCTTCCCCTTGAACTCAATCGCCATCGCTACCGCGTCTCCCTTCGCGTTCTCTGCCTGCACCGGCTCGCGCGCCCGCCAGCTTCAACTCTCGCGCCAGAATGCCCATATCCTTATCGCCGCGCCCCGACAGATTCACCATCAGCACATCCGTCTTCGCCATCCTCGGAGCCAGCCGGATCGCCTCCGCCACCGCATGCGCACTCTCAAGCGCCGGCAGAATTCCCTCCGTCCGGCTCAGCGTCACCGTCGCCTTCAGCGCATCCTCATCCGAGCACGACACATACGTCGCCCGCCCTGAATCATGCAGCATCGCATGCTCCGGCCCCACACTCGCATAGTCCAGACCCGCGCTGACCGAATGCGTCAGACTCACCTGCCCGGCCTCATCTTGTAACACATACGAGTACGTACCCTGCAGCACCCCCGGCACACCGCCGCCGTCCTTCTGAAACCGCGCCGCATGCTCCCCCAGCGCCGGCCCACGCCCGCCAGCCTCGACCCCGATCAGCTCGCACATTCTTATCCGGAATGAACTCATAGAACGCCCCAATCGCATTCGACCCTCCGCCCACACAAGCCACGATCGCCTCCGGCAGCTTGCCCTCTCGCTCCAGCATCTGCACCCGCGCCTCGCGCGAGATCACCCGATGAAAGTTCCGCACCATCGTCGGATACGGATGCGCTCCCAGCGCACTCCCCAGCATGTAATACGTCGTCCGCACATTCGTCACCCAGTCCCGCATCGCCTCGTTGATCGCATCCTTCAGCGTCGCCGACCCGCACCCACAGCCGCGCACCTCCGCTCCCAGCAGCCGCATGCGATACACATTCAGCTCCTGCCGCCGCATGTCCTCCTCGCCCATGTAGATCACGCACTCCAGCCCCAGCAGCGCACACACCGTCGCGGTCGCCACCCCATGCTGCCCCGCGCCCGTTTCCGCAATGATCCGCTGCTTCCCCATCCGCCGCGCCAGCAGCCCTTGCCCCAGCGCATTGTTGATCTTGTGCGCGCCCGTATGCAGCAGGTCTTCACGCTTCAGGTAAATCTTCGCCCCGCCTAGCTGCTCCGTCAGCCGCTTCGCAAAATACAGCGGCGTCGGCCGTCCACAGTAGTTGTGCAGCAGATCGTCCAGCTCCGCCTGAAACGCCGCATCCGCCTGTGCCTGCCGCATACGCCGCTTCCAACTCCTCAAGCGCGGCCATCAGCGTCTCCGGCACATACCGCCCGCCATAAACCCCAAACCGTCCCGCCACCGCCTTCACCGGCCCCGCCGGACTCACCATCGCCGCCGTCGTACTCATTGCCCGCTTTCTCCTAACGCCAGGCCATACTAAAACAAAAACCGCAACCAGGACAGGTCGCGGCTCGTGCGGTACTCGAATCAACTGAAGCTCTAAAGATCGATCTCTCAGATGAAGCTGCTCCGCCGAGGCCGCTACCGGATACCAGTAGCGGAACGTAAACCAAAATCGGCTGGGGCAGATCGTCATCTTGCCTCCCACCATACATCCGTCTATTGCTTCGCTGCAACCTGCTCCCCGCTTCCGTGCAGAATCCCCAGCACCGTCCCATATAGCTTGTTCCGGGTCTCCACCCTCTCCGACGCTCGCGTCACATACCGCAGCAACACATCGAACCCCGCAGCGCTTGGCCGCAGGTTGACCTCCGGCTCCGTGCTGAACTTGCCTGCCGCATGCAGCCGGTCCGATCGCTGCCACTCCCGCATGGCCATCTGCGCCTCATCATCTGTCTCCGCGTGCACGGCCTCCTGAATCGCCTTCACGCGCCCGTACGGGTCTTCCTGTGCCCCCATTGGCACCGTCATCTCGTCCCACAGAAACTGACCCGCCGTCGAAAAGTTGAAGTACTGCCCATTGATCGCGAACTTGTTGATAATCGCGACACGCCGTCCCGTCGGATGTCCCTTGGCGGTCCAGTTGCCTGTCTCCAGCAGCGTCGTCCGAAACAGTCCGATGTCCACGACATCGCCGCTCACGCCGTCAATCTCCACCGCATCTCCGACCGAGATCCCGTTTTTACCCATCAGCACAAACCACCCGAAGAACGCCAGGATGAAGTCTTGCAGCACCACTGTCAGACCCGCCGTTGTCAGTCCCAGAATTGTCGGCATCTGCCTCGGCACCCCAAACACAACCAACAGGATCGCCACGATCCCGACCACCTGTACCGCCAGCGCCACCACGGTCCGCAAGGTCTGCATCCGCCGCCGATCCAGCGTGGATCGATCCATCCACCGCCGCACCAACACCCCGCCCAGAATCATCGCGATCAGGATCAGGATCACTTCGGCGAACGATTGCAAAAGTAAATGTCCGACAATCCGGTGCTGCAGCTCTACCTGATCCGACCACCTTGCGTATACCGCGGCCAGCTGTGTCAACGTCTGGATCCGGTCATCAAAGATGCTCATCAATTGCTGTTGCGCGGACCTCCGCTTCAGATCGTTTACACGAGCGCTTCCAGTCAGCCCCGCTCCGCTCTGGTCAGAGCTCTGCGCCACCTTGGCGCTCTTGTCCGCCTGATTTTCGGCTGCATCATGCTGCGCCGTGAGGGCATCCACGCTCTTGCGAGCATCCGCCTCTGCCTTTGCCAGCAAGTCGCGACGGCTCCGCTGCGACTGCCATGCCGACATCCGGCCCGCCAGCGTTCCGTGGCGCTTCGACGAGATCACCGCGATCTGTCCCGGATCTTTCGCC
Source organism: uncultured Acidobacteriaceae bacterium (assembly GCA_963778445.1). Classification (GTDB taxonomy): domain Bacteria; phylum Acidobacteriota; class Terriglobia; order Terriglobales; family Acidobacteriaceae; genus Edaphobacter. The sequence continues at coordinate 928,470 of CAVZUG010000003.1, forward strand.
TGTGCGTCGTACTTCTGGATCGCCGCCTCGTGTGCCGAGAGCTCCTGCTGAATCTTGGTCCGCTGGTCACCGATCTCGCGCGCCAAGTCCTCCTGCGCATCCTTCAACTCATCCTGATCCAAACCCATCTGGGCCGTTGCAACCGCCGCCTCATCGCTCACCGGAGCCGCAGCTGCCCCCTTACCCTCCGCGTCCGCGCCCGTAGCATGACCGCTTGCCGTTTTATCGACGCCGACCGGCGTCGCCGCCTTCACCAGCTTCTCGTCCTCGGCAACTGCGGTCTGCAGATCAGCGATGCGCTTCGTCAACTGCTGCGCTCTCGGGCTCATCGTCTGCCTTTCGGAACCGCCAGCCGCAGAGCCGAGGCAAACGCCTGGTCCGTCTCGTGGTCCGCCAGCCGTTCCGCATCACGCGCAAACTCGCGTTCCTCGGCCGAAACTGCTAGCGGTGCCAGTGCCTGCGCCGCCTGCCACGTATGCAGATCCACGATCGGCTTCGCCGCCGTTGCAGCAACGCCCGGCTTCGCACCCGGCAAAAATGGCAGATGCTCCATTGCGTCCTGCGTTCTCCAGGAGAAAACAACGCACACTGCCAAAAGCGCGAACAGCCCCAGCAGCACCGTTCTGCGAATACCCGCAAACACCGCCTCTCGCTCCTGCTTCGTTTCAACCTCAGACGCGGTCTTTGTCTTACCCAACTCAGCTGCCATCGTTCAATCTTTGCAGGTTACCGTCGCATAGGCCAGAGCACCCGGGAGTACCGTCCGTCCTCCGATTTCCTGCAACACCTCTATCCGACGCACACATCCGTACGTGCAGAGAGGTTCGCACAATGAAACTCCGCACATCCTGCAACACTCTTTCCCTGCTGTCCTCCATGCTGCTCATCTCCACCCTGGCTTCCTTCGGTTACGCCCAAACCGCTCACCAGCGCGCCGAGGCCGCACAAACCGCTCACGACCATCGCCACCACACCGGCGTCAAGGTCATCGGCGGGTCTGCCGCAGGCGGCGCTGCAATCGGCGCACTCGCTGGTGGCGGCAAAGGCGCTCTCATCGGTGGCGCCATCGGAGCCGGTGGCGGGGTCGTCGCCAACAAGGTCCGTAAAGATAAAGCGGTCCACAAGCGCGAACGCCGTCAGGAATACTAAGTCTCTCTAGCTGGAAGCTCACAAACTAGATCTTCTGAACCCGCTGCACATCCCTCACTCCAGGCACGCGCCGCAAGTTCTGCACCAGCTTGTTCAGATGTCGTACATCCACCGTCTCCACCACAAAATCCACGACCGCACTGCCATCCGCAGCCGCCTTCGTATCGACACTGCGGATATTCGTCCCCTCATCCGAGATGATCGCTGTAAACTCCTTCAGCATGCCCGGCCTGTCATCGCACAGCACCGTCAGCTTCACCGGATAAGTCTGCTGCTTCGTCGTTCCCTTTTCCGTGCTCGGCAGCTCCGCCCACTCCACCTGAATCCGCCGGTCCGACTCATACAGTAGATTCTGCACATTCGGGCAGCTCCTTGCATGCACCGCGACACCCTTGCCCCGCGTCACGTACCCCACAATCTCTTCACCGCGGATAGGGTTACAACAGCGCGCGCGGTACACCAGCAGATCGTCCTGCCCTTCCACCTGCAGCGAGTCCGACCCACGTCCGAAAAAGACCCGCTTCACCGCCTCCGACATCTGCCCAACAACATTGCCGATCGTGCCCGTCTCCGCAGACTCAGCTTCAGCCGGGGCCGTCGACCCGGGCTCCAGCTTATTCAGCACCTGCCGCGCCGAGTACTTGCCAAATCCCACCCCGGCCAGCAGCTCCGCTTCCGTGCCCAGACCGTATATTCCTGCCACTCGCACAAAATCTGCCGTGTCGAACTTCGTGATCGATACTTTGAACTTCCGCGCCCTCGCGGTCCAGCAGCTTCTTCCCGATCTCGATCGCGCGTTCGCGCTGGTGCTCATTCAACCAGTGCTTGATCTTGTTTCGCGCCCGCGAGCTCTTCGTAAAGCTCAGCCAATCGCGGCTCGGTGCGTGCCCTGTCTGCGTCGTAATCTCGACAATGTCGCCGTTGCGCAGCCGTGTCCGCAGCGGCACAATGCGTCCATTCACCTTTGCGCCCGTCGTCGTATTTCCCACCTCGGTGTGGATCGCGTACGCAAAGTCGATCGGGCTCGCGTCTTTCGGCAAGACAACAACTTTGCCCTTTGGCGTAAATGTGTACACCTCCTCCGGATAAAGATCGATCTTGAGCGTCGACATGAACTCGTTCGGATCGCTCATCTCGCGCTGCCAGTCCATCAGCTGCCGAACCCACGCCAATCTCTGCTCATCCTTGGCGGTTACGTTGTCCGAAGCCTTGTACTTCCAGTGCGCCGCAATACCCTCCTCGGCGACGCGATGCATGTCCTCCGTGCGAATCTGCACTTCAAACTGGTGCCCCCCCTCCGCGATCAGCGTCGTATGCAACGACTGGTACAGGTTCGGCCGCGGCATCGCAATGAAGTCCTTGATGCGCCCCGGCACCGGCCGCCAAACACTGTGCAGCAGTCCCAGCACCGCGTAGCAGTCCTGCACTGTCTTGCAGATCACCCGGATGGCCAGCAGATCGTACACCTGGTCCACCGGAATCTGCTGGCTAACCAGCTTCTGCTGGATCGAGTAAAGCCGCTTGATGCGCGACTCCACCCGTCCGTCGATGCCGTGCTCCACCAGCTTCGCTTGCAGCTCGCCCACGATGCGCTCGAGAAAACTCTCCGCCCTCCCCGCGCAGCGCATCCACTTCCCCTGAGACCTGCTCGTATGTGTAAGGGTCCGTGTACCGGAACGCCAGATCCTCAAGCTCACCGCGCAGCTTGCCCATCCCCAGCCGATGCGCCAGCGGAGCGAAGATATCCAGCGTCTCCCGCGCGATCTTCTGCTGCTTCTCGGGCTTCAGGTGCTCGAGCGTCCGCATGTTGTGCAGCCGGTCCGCCAGCTTGATGATCACCACGCGAACATCGGTCACCATCGCCAGCAGCATCTTGCGGATGTTCTCTGCCTGGTGATCTTCGCGATTTGCGAACTTGATCTTATCCAGCTTCGTCACACCTTCAACGATGTGCGCCACCTGATCGTTGAACTGCTTCGCAATCTCGTCCGATGTGATGTCGGTATCTTCAACCGCATCATGCAGCAGTCCCGCCGCTATCGCAGTCGAATCCATCTTCAGCTCCGCCAGCACCTGCCCTACCTCGAGCGGATGAATGATGTATGGCTCGCCGCTGGCGCGCTTCTGGCCTGCATGCTGCCGCATGCAGAACACCCACGCCTTGCGGATAATATCCAGATCATCTCCCGGCCGGTTCGCATGCACCGTCTCCAGAAGCTTTTGAAAACGCCCACCGATCGATCCTGGATCCGTTGTCTCGTGGATCACACCCAGGGCGTTGGCGGTCTCCGCCAGCAACGGCGCCAGCGACGAAACGAAGCTCCCGCTCGGTTCATCCAGGGCGGTCACCCCCGCCGGCTCTCCTTCTCTCGTCGCTTGCTGCGGTCTTGGCCCGGCGCCACTCGCAACAAGCCTGCTAGTCCCGACAGGCAGAGCCGCCTCCATCTCGATACCTGCGTCTGAACTCACCGCGTCTAGAACATTGTTCGCCCCAGCACGCGACTCCGTCTGCGAGTCCGCCTGCGAGGATGCCCCATCCGCGTATGCCATAGCGCATTATAGGCTGCTCGAAAACAGCATCCATCCTATCCAGCCCGTCAAAACAGGATGCGCCCCACACAATGCTCAGCTTGGATCTTTGCATCACCCGCCCTGCGTTGAACGTCAGACAGTAAGTGCTACCCCTCTCCAGATACCCGCGTCCCGACCGGCTCACGATTCTTTCATCCTTCGTTCTGCTCTGCATCCCGCTCTCATTCGCTATGACACGGTCCGGAGCACGGCACCGGGTCTTGCCCGGCAAAGCCGCTCCCCATCGCCTCGTCGTCGGCTACTTCGGCCAGTGGAGCACCTACGAGAACTTCTCGGTCAAAAACCTTGTTACCAGCGGAGCCGCGGCTCGGCTCGATCAGATCAACTACGCGCAAGGCTTCGTGACCGGCGGCCGCTGCTCCGTCGCCGACCCACACGCCGATGTGGACCTCGCCTTCTCCGCTCAAGACTCCGTTAATGGCAGGCCAGACGACCCCGCCACGCCTTTTCACGGCAACCTCCATCAGATCGCCGAGCTCAAGCACCTCCACCCTCGTCTCAAGGTGCTCATCTCGCTCGAAGGCCGCGCCTCCGACTTCGCCGCAGACGCCCAGCCCGACGCCCGCGAGGCCTTCGTTCGCTCCTGTGTCGACATCTTCCTCCGCGGCCATCTCGCCGGCAGCCCCAACGTCAACCCTGCCACTCCCGATCAGCCTGGCCTCTTCGACGGCATCGACGTCGACTGGGAATATCCAGGCGAAGAAAATGCCGCCAACTTCTTCGCCCTCCTCACCGAATTTCGCCACCAGATGGACCAACTCCGCCCAGGTCTGCGCCTCACCATCGCCGTCGGCCCCTCGCCACATATGTACCCTGCCGTCGACTTTGGAGCAGTTAGCAATCTAGTCGACCAGATCGGCATCATGAACTACGACTACATTGGCCCTTGGAGCCATACGACCGGCTTCCTCGCGCCGCTCTACACAGAGGAAGGCCACGGCGGCAGCGTCGAGCACAGCATCCTCAGCTACAAACAAGCCGGTATTCCGGCCGGCAAACTTCTTCTCGGTCTGCCATTTTACGGCTACGGTTGGAAGGCCGTCGGCAACACCGGGAATGGGCTGTTCCAGCCCGGTCAGGGTATCCGCGGAGACCGCCCGTACAGTTACTTCCAATCTCTGCTCACCGCGACCGCAGCCATCCCGCCGGTTGCGAATCCTTCGGACTCCAACAAGAATGCCCCGCCCTCACCTTCGAATCCCGTCCTTCTAAGCGAAGCGGAGACATCCCGCGTTTCGTCGGAAACGGCGAAGACGGCTCGCGTTACTACGGAGCTGTCGCCCGCCGGTCACGCCCAGGCCGAACACCAGGCGCCCAGGCTGGCCCCCACCGCCACCGCTCCTCCCTTTCGCGTCTTCCGCGACCCACGCTCCCATGCCCCCTGGCTGTTCGACGGCAGTACTTTCTGGACCTATGAGGATCAAATCTCCATCCGCTACAAAGCCGCCTTCGCCCAGGAGCAAGGCATCGGCGGCGTCATGGCTTGGGAATTAAGTGAAGACTCCGCAGACGCCGCGCTCCTCAAAGCCGCCCGCACCGGCATCGACGATCCCTCAGCTGCGCAGGCCCCAGCCAGCCACGAAACCTCGCCTTAGCCACAACTCACTCAGCATCGTCTTGTGAGCCGTAATAAAGATGGTCTGGACGGGTGAACGACCTCCGAGTCAGTTCGGAATTCACATGTCGCCGGCCGGTCCTTGGGTTCCACAGCCGCCCCGGAATGTGTCAATGAAAGTCGTGCGATTTGGTCTGAATATCCGTCACGTGTAGTTCTTCCAGATGCGTCGCCCTCACGTGAATGACGCCATCCTGATTTTGCAGATTACCCGTGACCCTCAGAAACTTCGAACGGGTAACAATCATCCGATTCTGCTCATACAGATCAGGATGAATAATGATGTTTGCTATCCCTGTCTCATCCTCCATTGAAAGAAAGATGAAGCCAAGAGCTGTGCCGGGGCGCTGACGGGCAATAACACATCCCGCTACCGTGACTACCTTTCCCCCAGCCTCCCTGTGAAGATCAGCTGATGAAAGAACCCCATTTTTCTGGAGCTCTCTTCGGCGATACGTCATGGGGTGTGGACCGACAGTGAGGCCGGTGCCGGCGTAATCGGCTATCAGTCGATCTTCTGTAGACATCTGACGCAGGGAAAAGCCGGTGACGGGATTGGAAGCCGCATTCAGAAGCGGACCAGCGGGACGAATGATCTGCTGAGTCTGCCAGAGCGCATTGCGCCGATGATCCACGCCATCCACCCAGTTCAACGCACCGACGTAGGCAAGCCTGGTCAGCTCCTTGCGATTCAGCTTCGGCACGCGCTCGGCAACATCCTCCGTAGAGCGAAATGGCCCTCCAATCCTCCTTGCTTCGCCGATGGCATCAGCTGCATCAAGACGCAGCCCTTTGACGTAACGCAGCCCCATCCTGACTCCGAGTGTGCCGTCCGCCTGCCGCTCAACCGTGCATTGTGCATCGGAGTGCTGGACATCTATGGGCCTGATTCGAAGTCTGTGGCGCTGAGCATCCTTCACCAACACAGCGGGCATGTAGAACCCCATCGGCTGGTTATTGAGCATGGCGCATGTAAAGGCGGCCAGGTACTTCACCTTGAAGAAGGCTGAGGCATAGGCGATCAAGGCGAAGCTGGCTGCGTGCGATTCAGGAAAGCCGTAGAGAGCAAATGAGGAGATACTCTGCACAATCATCTCCTGCGTGGCGCACTCAATTCCGTTCGCCGTCATACCTTCCCGTAACTTCACGGTGAGCTCCTGCATGCGCTTTTGAGATCGCCGCATCCCGACGGCCTTCCGCAGCTCTTCTGCCTCTGCTCCCGTGAAGTTAGCAACCACCATCGCCATGCGAAGAAGTTGTTCCTGAAAAAGCGGAACGCCTAAAGTTCTTTCCAGCACAGGACGCAGCGACTCCACGGGATAGGTCACCTCTTCCTTTTTCTGTCTGCGGCGCATGTAGGGGTTCATCATCTTGCCTACGATTGGTCCGGGGCGGATGATTGCCACCTGAACGACAAGATCGTAAAACTCCTTCGGCCCATTCCGGGGCAAAGAAGCCATCTGCGCGCGGCTCTCGACTTGAAACATCCCAACCGTATCGGCCTTTCGCAGCGTTGCGTACACTTCGGGATCGTCTTGCGGTAACTGGGCCAGATCAACCGTCTCGCCGTAGTGATGCGGAATGAGTTCCACGCAATCCTTCAGCACGGCCATCATCCCCAGACCCAGCAGATCCACCTTCACAATGCCGAGATCGGCGCAATCTTCTTTGTCCCATTGCACAACCGTGCGCCCCGGCATGGACGCACGTTCGATCGGCACGACACGATTGAGTTGGCCCTGGCAGATGACCATGCCGCCTGAGTGCTGTCCCAGGTGACGCGGCAGATCCTGAAGACGCAGGCACAGCTCCAAATACTTCCTGATACGCGGATGAGCGATATCAAACCCGGCATGACCGAAGCTGTGCGCGAGCGTGTCTGTCGGGCCGCGCCACTCCCACTGACCAACAAGGCTGGATAAACGGCCCTGGGACTCCTCGTCAAATCCAAGAGCCTTGCCCACCTCGCGCGCTGCCGACTTTCCTCTATACGTGATGACGTTTGCGATCATCGCTGCGCCAAGTTCTCCATAACGGCCATAGACATATTGGATCGCCTGCTCACGTTTCTCACCGGAAGGCAGGTCCAGATCGATATCCGGCCACTCACCCCGGTTTTCACTTAGAAAACGTTCAAAGAGCAGGTTCATGCCTACTGGATCGATTGCGGTGATCTCGAGGGCATAGCACACGACGGAGTTGGCGGCGCTCCCTCGTCCCTGCACCAGAATGCCGTTCGCTTTGCAATGCTCGATGATGTCCCAGACGATCAGGAAATAACCCTCAAACCCGAGCTGCTGAATCAACGCAAGCTCACGCTCAGACTGCTTCTTCGCACGGTTCATCAGATCGACATTGCGCTTGGGGCCGTATCGATTCTCAATTCCTTCCGCGACGCGCTTCCGCAGAAAGCTGTCCATCGACTCGTCTTCCGGCACTGAATATCGAGGGAACTCGTAACCGAGACCGTTCAATTTGAAGTCAAGTCGCTCGGAAAGGAGCACAGTGTTAGCAAGGGCTTCGGGAAGATCGTGGAAGATCGCTGCCATACGTCTGCTGTCTCGAAGAAATCGCTGGGAATTACAACACAGAAGACGCCCCGCGTGATCGAGATCAGTGTGATGGCGGATGCACGTGAAGACATCCAGGATCTCGCGTTCCATCTGCGTCGCGTATTGCACCCCATTTGTCGCAAGGATTGGAAGCTGAAGCGATTCCGCAATTCTTATCGCGGCTTGATTTCTCCACTCCTGCTCGCGTCGTCCATGCCGCTGCAATTCGACATACACGTTTGCATGACCGAATACGTCAGTTAGCTTCTCTACAAGCGCTCTGCCTTCCGCCTCCCCACCACTTGCCAGCGCGCTCGCAAGTGGTCCTTCGTTGCCTCCCGTAAGACAGATCAGACCTCCTCCGAACTCCTCTATATCAGCAAAGGTCGCGGCGCCTTCTGTCTTCGTCGATTCACGCATCTTGAATCGCGTGATGAGCTGGCAAAGGTTCTGGTACCCAATGCGCGAGGTGCAGAGAAGCGGTAGACGAGCAGGCTCTTTGGTGAAGCGGTGCGGCAACCAGGCGGGAGGTGTGAGCCGGAGCTGCACATCCGACATAGCAACCTCGGCTCCAATATGAGCCTTCATCCCATTCTTCGTCGCAATGGAGTGAAAGCGAGCCGCGCCATACAAGCCGTTGCGGTCCAGAAGAGCCATCGCCGGCATGCCCAGCCCTACCGCTCTTTCGACCAATCCCTCTGGCAGCGACGCCGCCTCAAGAAAGCTGAATGCGCTAGCCGCATGAAGCTCAATATACTCAGTCATACAGCGCCTCAAGCTCCCACACATGACGAAGACGATCGTGTCTCGCTACGCCAACCAGCAGAGAGCCGTCCTTCGCCTCTGCTGCAAAATCCCACCCATCCCCGGACCACACGTCGCCCGACCACCAATCTCCACTCGTGCGCCACGGTCCATACAGCCGTTTCACGTCATAGCGCACGCGCTCATGCCAAAAAGCCTTGAGACGTCCGTTAGCGATCTCAACCTTGACCGTAGCCGGTGGCCGGAACCGTCGCAAGCCAAATGACGTCCGCGACTGCGAACGGATCGTCGATATCGCATCGGCTGTAAACCTCGCTATCGTGAACGCGTCACTGTGATGCGTATCTTTCAGAACCGGCTTTCCGACACGCTTCTCTCCGACAATCGCCGCCACCCGAGCGAGAGTGACATCGAGCCGCATAGGTTCCGGCAACTGCGGAGAGAAGAGCCCAATCTGCACTTTGCTGAGCGGCCCCGGATCTGCCGTGAGGCGGATGGCAGTCACTCCAGCCAATGGCGGGTGCGCTTCCAAGTCGAGTTGCAGCAGCTTCAGGAGAGCTTTTCGATCCTCCGTCGGCAGAGCCGAGCGAACAGATCGCGTGTGTGGCGGCGCACCTTCCTGCTCGCACACTGCTGTGATGGAAGCCAGCGCCAAAGCGCGCGAGCCTGCACGCTTTATAAGTTGTTCGATCATCGAATTGATAGCAAAGAGCAGCGACTCCAGCACCTCAACCGGTGCGTCGAATTCGACATACTCCTCCAGCGTGGCCAACGCTTCCAAAGGTCGAAAGAGGTGCTTGTACTCTCCGCAGGCCAGCTGCCGCAAACGTCTGCCCTCCTGCCCCAGGCGTGCAATCAGATCGATCTCCGGGAGTTCCGCCAACTCGCCCAACGTACGAACTCCCCAGCCTGAAAGGACCTCTGCATCCTCTTCGTGCATATTCAGCAATTGCAAGGGCAACGGAGAGAGAAATCGTCTTGGAGCTCCGTGCGGCACATGGATGATCTCTCGACGTGCTGAGCGCGCGAGGTACAGCGCAGCATGAAAGTTGTCCGAGATAGCAATCCGGACTTCAAAGTCAAGCTCCGATAGCGAAGAACGGATTGTCTCCGCAGCACTTTGGACTGATCCGGACAGTCGTTCGGTCCCGCTCATATCCAGGACATACGCCCATGTATTGTCTTCCCCATGCTCTTCAATCTTCGGCGTGAAGCCTCCCAGGAGGCTTTGGAGAACAGCCCTCGCCGATACCTCTTCACTTGTGGATCGACGTAGAAGCGCAATCGAAAAAGGCTCCACCTCCGTGCGCGTCATCCCGCTTCGCACGCCCATCTGCCGCGCTTTGGCGTTCATGCCGCAGACGCGCTCAAATGGCCGCTCACCCTCAAGCACGGCAACAGGCTTCCCACGCAGTTCCCTTCGAAGACGCAACAGTATCTGCGCAGCAAACTCCGGCACATGGACCGCAACATACACCGGCATATCTACCGCCCCCCCACCCACGACGCAGGCGCGCTCCACTGCCCCACATCCGTGCGTTGTGGTGGCTTGCGCAGCGGAACAACGTTGCTGGAAGCCGGACGAAACCGCTGGCGCACAATCTCTACTGTGAACGGGAGAGAGGTCATCACGGTTCCCGCATCGGGCATTGCCGCACGTGTCCGCAGAACAACCTCTGCACTGCTTTGGGCGCATGGATGCTGAGTAAGAAGCAGGATCGAAGTCCTTGCCCGGTCAGCAGCCGCCCGGAAGCGGAACCAGGTCGCCAGCGGGACGCGACTCACGAACTCAGGAGCGATGCTGCCCAAATCCAACACAATCGCGCCAAAGCCGCCCGCTTGCATCAGCAGATCCGTGACACGCAAAGCCTGATCGAGACGGTGACACGGATGAGACTGCCGGTACGAAGTGGCGCCACGCTCCATTCCAGCAACGGGAGGTGAGCAGCCCTCAGCAGATCGGCGGCCCTTAGGTCTCTCCTTGCGCTGAGGCGCCGCACACAGAGGCTCAAACCTAGCGCGGTTCTTCAGCAGATGCTCGCCTCGGCGCGCCGGAAGTCGATCCGTTGCCACCTGCTCAGTTCGGCGGCTCAAACTCAGACTGCGATTCGACATACCCGGTGTGCCGATCTTTTTGCTCCGCACCGCCTTCTGATCGGACATAAACGCGTTAATAGCCTCAGGCATTCCACGAACCTCATTGCGCGGATGCAGACTGCCACCGGACGAGACCGGCATCGAATTCGCGGCACTAGCGGGCGCAACGTCTATTGGCGGCAGGGCCACCACCGAACCTGTCTCTTCGCCTCCACAACGCACCCAAAGCAAACGCTCAAGATCGGTCCCGTTTGCAGCCGCAGACTCGGCGTCAAAGCAATCCGAGCCGTCGATCCACGCACATACCTGCCCCTGCCGAGTGACCTGAGAAACAAAAGCATGTGCACACACCGTACGGCCGCTGCAAAGCGAACCAACAATCTCCGTAAGAGCTCCCACCGGCAGGCCACCGGCCAGCAACTCGTCGATGGTTGCAATGCGGGTGGCAATAACCTCTCCTGCCGCCTGAGAGACAGGTTTCAGTGCCCAAGGAACACGTCGCGCTAACGAATCCTCAATGGCATTGCGGAGGGGCTGGAGCGAAGAGGTCATCTTCGCTTTATCTTCGCCTATAGGAGGGTGCTGATGTCAATCTTATCTGCTATTTAGTAGCACTTCGGATTGAGAGATTAACCTAAGTAGCAGATTTAGTTGATCTTGGCGTCCACGCGTCTACCAGAACCTGACAAACACTAAGTCAAGCTGATCTGCTGCCAGGCGAAGCCACTAGCATCCTCCCCACATGCATAGGCTATCGTTCTGATCTTCAAAATTGCTCACAGGGAACTGGTCGGAACGACAACGACCTCACCCGCCACCGTGCGAGGTCGTAGAAAGAATGGTCGGGACGACTAGATTCGAACTAGCGACCTCACCCACCCCAAGGGTGCGCTCTACCAGGCTGAGCCACGTCCCGACTTCGTTGCAGTCCGCCCGGGCGGGCAAACTGTGGGGTAAACCTACAAAATCAAGTGTACACGAGCCACCTGGATCAACTCTTCATCACGCTTCAGTGTGTCGGAGCCACAAATTCCTTCGGCAGCGCGCCGCCTTCTCCAAAAAAGAACTCATTCATCTGTTCCACCAGGAACTCCTGCGCCTCACGCGTCCACGGCTGCAGACGATACTCATTCAGGAGCATCTTCTGCCGCTCCACCCACTCGCCCCACGCCTTTTTGCTCACACTTTTATAAATCTTCTGGCCAAAATCCGAGTCGAACGGCGGCTCATCCAACCCCTCCATCTCCGCCTTGTACTTCGCGCAAAAAACCATGTGTGCCATCGCTCTTCAGTGCTCCCTCTCCGATTGTAACGGCAGGAGCGCGCACCTAGGCTCGTCTGCATCCAATGCCATGGAGGAAACAAATGGCAGAAAGCATTGCACCCGAAAAGATCAAAGCAACACTCGAGAAGCTGATCGATATCTTGCGCGACAGTCACCAGGGCTTCCTGGAGCTCGAAAAGAATCTGCAGGATCCCGAAGCGCGCACCTTTTTTCTGAAGGAAACTCAGGAGCGCGCCAACTTCTCGGGCGAACTTGAAAACGAGCTTCACCGTCTCGGCGTAAAGGACGTGCACCAGAGCGGCATGGTCTCCGGAAAGGTCCACCGCACCTGGGGCGAGCTCAAAGCCAAACTCGGCGGCGGCGATCACACCCTGCTTGCCACTGCAGAACAGGGCGAAGACGCCATCAAAAAGGCCTATGAGGAAGCTCTCAAAGAGCATCTGCCCGGAGACGTTCGCGACCTCCTCACCACCCAGCAGAGCTCCATCCTCCGCTCCCACGACAAGGTAAAAGCGCTGCGCGACAGCAAAGCCTCGTAGTCCGAACGCAACGAGGGCCGCGCATCAGCGCGGCCCTTAAAGACCCCCAGGCCAACCTAACGCCGCTTCCCCTTGGCCTTCTGGTTCCTTAGCCGCTTCTTCGCCCTTCCTGACTTCGGCTTCCCACGTCGCTCCGGACTCCGTCCCTCCTCATCCCCCGCAATCTTCCGCTTTCTCGTCCCTCGCAGAGATCCGGTTCCAGGCGCGATCTCCTCCGCCCCCGGCGCCCCAACAAGCGCAAATTGTAACCGTCTCTGTTGCCGATCGATTCGGTCCAGCAGCACGCGCACCGGCATGCCCATTCGAAACACACGCCCACTCCTCTGCCCTACAATCGTGCCGGTCCGTATCCCGGAAGACGTAGCGGTCCTCATCCCTGTAGTCGCGAGCTCCAAACCCGCCCAGCGAGGCGATCGGCACCAGACCCTCGATAAACAGTTCGTTCAGCTCCACGAAGAAGCCGTACTTCGTACACGACAGCACGATCCCGTCGAACTCCTCACCCACCCGGTCCTGCATGAACTTGATCTTCTTCCACTCAATCAGCTCGCGCTCCGCATCGTCCGCGCGCCGCTCCGTCTGGCTCGACTCCGTCGCGATCGCCTCCAGCTCGCTCGCTGGCATCGGCCCGCGCATCATCCTCGAACTGCTCTTGCATCAACCTCGCGTTCGCTCTTCTTCCCGCCCCGGGCTTCCACCTCCGCTCGCCACGGCTGCCAATCGTCCGAGTGGATCGCCCCGCCCCGCGCATCCGCGCCCTCTTCCAGCAGCGCCCGCAGCAGCCGGTGCACGATCAGATCCGGGATACCGCCGGATCGGCGACGTGAAGTGCGTATAGCTCGGGCTCGCCAGCGCAAAATGCCCCTCGTTCTTCTCCGCTGTACCGCGCCTGCTTCAGCGATCGCAGCATCAGGTAGCTCAGAATCCGCTCCTCCGGCTTGCCCGCAATCTTCGCCGTCAGCCGCTGGTACATCTGCGGCGTCACCGGAATCCGCTCCGCCACCTCATGGACCCGTGCCTCGCGCCCTCGTCCGCCGCCGCTCGACCCACGCTGCACATCCCGCCGGTCGGCTTTCATCGTCATCCGCTTCACCGGCAGGTTTCCGATCCCCAGCGAGTAACCAAATCCGGCCGCTGTCTCTTCAAAGTCCACAATCCGCTTCGGGTCCGGCATCTCGTGAATGCGGTACACACTCGGCACACCCTGCCGTCTCGATCCACGTCGCCACGCATTCGTTCGCCGCACAGCATGAACTCCTCAATCAGCCGGTGCGACCATCCGCGCTCCGATCGCACGATCGCCTCCATGTTGCCCTCCGGATCGAACTGCACCACCGGCTCCGGCAGATCGAAATCGATCGACCCTCGCCGCTTCCGCTTCGCATTCAGCCGCAGCGCCAGCTCATACATCCGCTCAAACTCCGGTACGAGATCGCCGAACTCCGCGCGCACGATCTGCATCCCCGTCCAGAACCGCCTGCACCTGCGTATACGTCATCCGCTGCGCGCTGCGGATGATCCCCTCGCACACCTCGTACCCAACTACCTCGCCGCGCGCGTCGATCTCCATCACGCAGCTCAGCACCAGCCGATCCTCATCCGGCCGCAGCGCACATCCCGCTTGAAAGCGACGGCGGCAGCATCGGCACCGCGCGGTCCGGAAAATAGACGCTAGTCCCCCGCAGCCGCGCCTCCAGATCCAGCGCCGTCCCCGGCCGCACATAGTGGCTCACATCCGCGATATGCACCTGCAGCTCCCAGTTGCCGTTCGCGAGCTCCCGCACCATCACCGCATCGTCGAAGTCCCGCGCCGTCTCGCCATCGATCGTCACAATCGGCAGCCCGCGAAAATCCCTCCGCCGCGCCCGCTCCATCCGTCCAGCGTATCCACCGTCTGCTCCGCCGCACGCCGCCGCCTCCGCCAGCACATTCGCCGGAAACACATGCGGCAGATGGTGCTTGCGAATCATGATCTCCACATCCACGCCAAACGCATCCGGCGGCCCCAGCACCTCAATCACGCGTCCCTTCGCCGGCCGTCCCGGCTGCGGAAAGTCCGTGATCTCCACATCGACCGCCAGCCCCTCCAGCGGCTCATCGCACCGCTCCACGCCGACCCACTCTTGCCGTGTCATCCTCGCCGCAGTCGGAGCATCTGCTTCTCTGTTCCGATCCGCCGCTTAGCCGCCAGCGCCTCCTCCCCCAGCACCCGATGCGGCGACTCCCCTTGCCGCCGTCACCACCTCCGCGCCCGTCCGGAATCAGAATCGGCTGCCGCCAATCCGCTCATCGAGCGGCGTCACATAGTTCCCCCGCACCAGCGCTCCCATCCACCCATTCGCTCTCGCGCCCCCTCGCGCCGACGCCGCGCCCGCGCATAATGAAAGATCCCCACCACCGTCGGATTCCGCCGCGTCAGCACCCGCGCCACACGCCCGCTGCGTCGCCCATCCCGTCCCGGCGGCGCCTCGTCCACCAGCACCTCGTCGCCCTGCATCGCGCCATTCAGCTCATTCGGCGGAATAAACAGATCGTCCTCGCGGCTCGAGCTCCCGTTCGGCCGCACAAACCCATACCCATCCCGATGCAGATCCAGCCGCCCCGCAACCAGCCGGTCCCGCGTCTCCCGCAAACCCGTCGCCGCCGCTCGCCTCGCGCGACCTCATCCCCGGCCCGCCGCACCCGCGCCGTCTTCTCCGGAGCCGCACTCGGCAGCGCCCACATGCTCATCCTCGGTCTTCACCAGCTCCCCGCGCGCCGTCATCCGCGCCAGCTGCTCCAGCAGCAGCCGCCGCTCGCGCCCGCCGCCCAGCCCCAGCTCCCGCACCAGTTGCTTATATCCCGCGCGCTGCCCCGCCGAGCGCTCAATCCTGTCGATCAGCTCACGATCCGTCCGCGGATAAGGTGTCTTCGCCATAGCCCTCTCAGACTAACCGCCCGCCAGCCGCTGCCCCTGTCTTTGCTTTGTCCGTCGTTCCCGAAGGGAATCTGCTGTCGCCCCGCGACATGCATTACCGCCCCGGCTTCGTCATCTCCACCGCCTGCTCCAGCGTCGTCCCCGCCGGCACCTGCGCGAAAGTCCGTCTGCACCTCATCCTGCTGCTGCCCAATCGTCTTGAAGAACAGCGCATTCCCGTCGATGTGCACATGCGTCTCCGTGATCTGCCACAGCCCCGGCTTCACCTCGCGCCGCTCCACATCGAACGTCCCGCCCTGCTGCGAAGCCGCCCCAGCAGCCCCCACCCGATCGTCACGTCCTGCGTCAGCGTCCCCTTGAATCGTCTTGATCCGGTGCTGCCGTCTTGTCCACCACCAGCTCGCCGCCATCGTCCCCATCACCCGCGACTGCATATCCGGCGGATTGAAGGTCGGGTCCGGCTCAAAGCCAAGTGTCACCGTCTCCGCATTCTCCCTCGCCAGCTTCCACGTAAACGCCTCCGGCAGCATCCGCAGCAGCTCTGCCGCGTTCTTGTCATCGGAGGCGCCATCTTTCTTCTGCTTCGCCAGCTTTGCGGAATCGTGAACAAACGCCTGCACCCGCTCGTCCTCAGCCTTCGCTTCCGCATCCGAAAGCGGCTTCCCATTGCGCGTAATCAGCCGCTTCACCGACCCCGCATTCGTCTCCACCACAATCGAGACAATCCCCTTGTCCCCCTCATCATCGCGATACCGCCACAACGAGTGATCTTCCCGCGAAGCCGTCATCTCCGACTGCACCGCACGCTTCACCATCGCCCGCGCATCCTGCGCAGAAGCAGAACCCGTCAACAGAAGCCCAGAACCCAGCAGCAAACCAATCTTGAGAAAATGCGTCATGCCTAAACTATAGGACGTTCGATTGCCACGCACAGTTTGCAACGAACTCTGAAACGAATCTCTCGCTCTCCGCGCCCTGGTGATCGCCTTTTCTGTCATTCCCGAAGGGAATCTGCTGTTGCCGTTTGCTCGTACCATGGAAGCGAAGCGGAGAACCTGCCTGTGCCATTGCCTGTCCCTCTGCTTGTCATTCAGGAGCGAAGGGGAGGAATCTGCTTTTGCCTTTGCCGTTGCCTGTCCCTTTCCTGTCATTCAGGAGCGAAGGGGAGGAATCTGCTTTTGCCTTTGCCGTTGCCTGTCCCTTTGCTTGTCATTCAGGAGCGAAGCGGAGGAATCTGCTTCTCCCGTTTACGGAGTCCAAGCAACGCGAAGCCTCTGCTCTTCGCGCCGCAGAACCGCTAGGGCATAACGCTCCACATGCAGCAGCCCAAGATGCTCTAGTCAACATCCCATTTCAAAACAACTAACCGACTCGCCTTACCCAGACGGCTAGGCTGCTCCAATGTAGCGAGCTCGAGTTCACCGCCCTTGTGAAATCGGTCGTACAGGAAAACAACCTCAGTAACGCCTCGATCCTCACCCTCCAGGTGCACAGCCCCCTCCTTGATCTTCCGCGTCGCTTCGCCATTCGAAGCCGCCAGGCCGCTCGCAACCAGCAGCCTCGCGACCTTAACAGTCGCCGCGCGTGGTCCATTGGCAGGGCTCTCCACCGTCGGCGCTAAGGTTGAGAGCAGTACCTCCACCCTCTCCGCCGCTACGATCTTCCTCTCCTGAAACTGCTTCGCCCATCCCTCCGCCGCCGCCTCCGCCGCTGCCTCGCCGTGGAAACCCCGCCGTAATCATCCGCGCCAGGTTCTTCTTCGCCTGCATCGGATGCAGCGCCCCGTTCGCCACCTCACTCCCGCATCGCTCAATCTCGCTCGCCCGCAGATCCGTCAGCAGCGTCCAGTACCGCCACATCAGCTCGTCCGAGATCGACATCAGCTTCCCGTACATCTCCCCCGCCGGCTCCTGGATCCCGATCGCATTGCCCAGCGACTTCGACATCTTCTGCACGCCGTCCAGCCCCTCCAGGATCGGCGTCATCAGCACAATCTGCGGCCGCTGCCCCGCATCCCGCTGCAGGTCGCGCCCCCGCATCAGGTTGAACTTCTGGTCCGTCCCGCCCAGCTCCACATCGCACTTCAGCGCCACCGAGTCATACCCCTGCGCCATCGGATACAGCAACTCATGCACGCTGATCGGCTGCTCCTCCTTGAACCGCTTGTGGAAGTCCTCGCGCTCCAGCATCTGGCGTCACCGTAAACTTCGCCGCCAGCCGGATCATCCCCTCAAACCCCAGCTCGTCCAGCCACTCGGAGTTGTAGCGAACCTCGGTCTTCTCCGCGGTCGAGGATCTTGAACACCTGCTCCTTGTACGTCTCCGCGTTCGCCTCGATCTCCTCCCGCGTCATCGGCTTGCCGCGTCACGTTCCGCCCGTCGGATCGCCAATCAGCGCCGTCGCATCCCCAATCAGAAAGATCACCGTGTGCCCCAGCTGCTGAAAGTGCCGCAGCTTCCGGATCAGCACCGTATGCCCCAGGTGCAGGTCCGGCGCCGTCGGATCGAACCCCGCCTTGATCCGCAGCGGCACGCCCGTCTGCACGCGACTCCGCCAGCCGCTCCCGCAGCGCCGTCCAGCGGCAGAATCTCCGCCGCGCCCTTCGCAATCAGGTCCAGCTGCTCATCCACAGGCGCAAATGTCGTCACATGCATCATTCCCTCAAGTATAGGGAAGCAATCTCAAAACACACCCTTCTTCAGGCGAGCAAAGGGAGCGGCCTGCTCCACCCCGGGTTCCGATATTGCTCTTCAATCCGTCATTCCGAGGAACCGGCTTCTCGCACTTGTTCTTGCCCTTGCTTTTGCTTTTGCTTTTTGCTTTTTGCTTTTTGCTTTTGCTTTTGCTCTTGCTCTTGCTCTTGCTCTTTTGTCTGTCATTCCCGAAGGGAATCTGCTGTTGCTTTTGCAGTTGCTTGCTCTTTTGCTTGTCATTCAGGAGCGAAGCGGAGGAATCTGCTGTTGCTTTTCTGATCTGTCATTCCCGATTAAGATTCCTAACTCACATCTCCCAGGGGAATTCCCGCGCGTTATCGGTATCATGGCCGCTATGCCGCCAATCCCCCGCCGCACGGTCCTCCAGGGAATCTCCTCTGCCATCGCCATCGCCAGCATCCCAGCCTTCGCCAAACCGCTCTCCCGCATGCAGTGGGATGTCCTCGCCTTCGGTGCCCGCGGAGACGGCAGCATTAAGGACACCGCAGCCATCCAATCCGCCATTGACGCCTGCGCCAAGGCCGGCGGTGGCCTCGTCCTCCTACCCGCTGGACACACCTTCCTCAGCGGCAGCCTCAATCTACGCTCGCATGTCGAGCTTTACATCGAAAGCGGCGCGACTCTCCGCGCCAGCCCCGATCGCGACGACTTCCGCAAACTCGGCGCACTGGTCCTCGCCGACCACGCCGACAACATCGCCGTGAGCGGAGACGGCATCATCGACGGCAACTTCCACGCCTTCCTCAAGGACAAGCAGGACGGTGGATACGCCGTACCGCAGCCCTTCCTCGGTCCGTTCGACCCCCTCTACGACAAGCCTGGCAAAGACCATCCGGACGGCCGCCCCCGCATGATCCTCCTCGTCGGCTGCCGCGGCGCACGCCTCCGCGACTTCACCATCGTGCGACAGCCCCACCTGGACCATCCACCTCCTAGGCTGCGAAGACCTCCGCGTCTCCGGCATCACCATCCTCAACTCTTTCGAGGTCCCCAACTGCGACGGCATCGACATCGACCATTGCCGCTCCGTCCGCATCTCCGATTGCACCATCCACGCCGGCGACGACTGCCTCGTCCTCAAAGCCTCGCGCAACTTCCGCGAGTTCGGGGTTTGCGAAGACATCGTCATCACCAACTGCACCCTCCAGTCCTCCTCCGCCGCCATCAAGATCGAGGCCGAAGGTCCGGACACCATCCGTCGCGCCACCGTCTCCAACTGCACTATCGACCGCAGCAACCGCGGCATCGCCCTCAACAACCGCGACGGCTCTCTCATTGAAGACATGATCTTCTCCGACATGACCATCCAGACCGAGCTTCGCCCCGTGATGTGGTGGGGCTCTGGCGAGCCCATCGCCATCACCAACCTCGCCCGCATCCACGGGCAGGACCCCGGGCGCGTCCGCAATCTTCAGTTCCACAACTTCACCTGCCGCGGCGAAAACGGCATCCTCCTCCAGGGCATGCCTGGCCATCCGCTCCAGAGTCTCAGCCTTCGCGACATCGACCTCACCCTCGAGAAGACCTCCACCATCCCCGGTGGCTACTACGATCTCCGCCCCGGCGACGACGGCGAAAGCGTCGAGCATTTCCCGATCGCCGGCATCCGCGCGATCGAAACCGCAGACCTCACCCTAGACGGCATCCACGTCTCCTGGGCAGGCCCACAACAGCCTTACTACGGCCCTGCCCTCGAACTCCGCAATGCCCGCCGTTCACGCGTCTCTAACTTCACCGGTAACGCCGGAACCCCTGGCCAACCCGCCCGCATCGAAAGCGACCTCACGGACGAATAGCTGCTTTACTCTTACCTTGCTCTGTCATTCCGATGCCAACCACTGCTGCTGTTGTTATTTGCTGTTGCCCTTGCCTTTGCTGTTCCTAGCCCTTTTGCTTGTCATTCAGGAGTGAAGCGGAGAATCTGCTGTTGCCCTTGTGTTGCCTTTGCCCCTCCTTCACACCCTTAGCGAAGTCGAAAGCGGAAGCGATCTGCTTCTACCCACCATGCCCGACCGCAAACGCAAACCCCAACCCGGTCCTCATGAGCACCCAGCCAAAACCTGCATCACCTGCGGCCGCACCATAACGTGGCGTAAAAAGTGGCAGCGCGACTGGGAACAGATCAAGTTCTGCTCGGATTCCTGCCGCACCCACAAGCCCTCCAGGCACGACAAACTGCTCGAAGACAAGATACTCAAGCTCCTGAGCGAACGCGGCCAAGGCAAAACCATATGCCCCTCGGAAGCAGCCCGCGCCATCGCTGGAGAGGATCGGGCCTCATGGGAGCTACTTATGGAACCCGCTCGAGCCGCCGCACGCCGGCTCGTTGCACAAAACCGCATTGTTATCACGCAGGGCGGTCACGCGGTTGATCCCTCCACTGCAAAAGGACCTATCCGTTTGCGATCCGTTCAACGCTGAAATGGCGAGAGCATCCCCCCAAGCGTCGAAGTCTGCCTCTAACCGCATATGGCGACCAGAAAAAAATCGGCAGGAAAGGCCAACACAAAAGCAGCAACTAAAAAAGCTCCGGCAAAGAAGCGGACTCCCCCCAAAGGAGCCACCAAAACCGCCAACACGAAAACCGCCGCAAAACGCCATCACATAGCCGGCGCCGATACCCACAAAACACCCGGCAAGAAGAGTGCAAAGAAAGCTGCGGGAGGCAAGAAGTCTTCGAGTGCCAACGCCTGCTGGCCGGGCTACGAGCCGACCCCCGGCAAGAAGCAGGGTGAAAAAGGAAGCTGCAAACCCAAAGCGCATCAGACGCCCGCAGAGAAAAAAGGCGATCAGAAAGCAGCCGCGGCTTCGAAGTTGAGCGGTCAGCGTAAGTAACTTCGCACTGCAATCCGGGACCGAGAGCACGAACTGCTTCTACACTGAAGGCGGAAGGCTCTCCCACTAGGCATGGCTTCAGCTACAAAACCAGTGCTACCGCGAGCGCCGCTGCCATTTCTGGGGCTGGCGTGTGCGGTCGGTGTCTCTTCCCTCTATTACAACCAGCCGCTGCTTACGGAGATGGCGCGCACCTATGGCGTGGCGTACGGGCGGGTTGGCTTCGTCGCGGTCGCGACCCAGGTCGGCTACGCAGCCGGTCTTCTGCTCTTCGTCCCTCTGGGTGATGTGCTCGAGCGGCGCTCGCTGATGGTGCGGATGTACGCGGCTGTGGCGGCAGCACTGCTTCTGGTCGCGGTCTCCCCAACGCTCTCGTGGCTAATCGTGGCGAGTGTGGGCATGGGCATGCTTGCGTCAGTCACGCACATTGCGCTGCCGATCGCGCCGGAGCTGGCCTCCGATGCGCAACGCGGTCGAGCGATTGGTATCGTTATGACAGGATTGCTTTTAGGGATCCTTCTGGCGCGGACCTTTGCTGGCTGGGTGAGCCGTATTCATGGGTGGCGGTGGGTTTTTGTGGTGGCGGCGGCCATGAATGCAGCGTTTGTTCCATTGATGTTGCGGACTATGCCTAAGTTGCTGCCCAAGCAGGACTTGCGGTACTCGGAGGCAATGCGGTCGTTGTGGACGCTCGTTCGAACGCAGCCGGTGCTGCGCGAGGCGTCGATCATGGGAGCGCTGGTATTTGCTTCATTTTCATGCTTTTGGACCACGCTTGCGTTTCTTCTGGACCGCCATTATGGTCTGGGTGCAGAGGTGGCAGGGACGTTTGGGCTGGTGGGGGCGGCCGGAGCGCTGGTCGCCCCGTGGGCTGGACGGCTCTCGGACAAGCACGGGTCTCGGTGGGTTATCTCCTTTGGAGTCATGCTCCTAGCGTGCTCGTATGTTTTGCTTTGGGGAGAGGAGAGGGTGGCGGTGAGTCTTCCGGTTCACCTGGTTGCTCTGGCTATCGGTGTGATTCTGCTGGACTTAGGGGCTCAGATGACGCAGGTGGCGAACCAGACGCGGATCTTTGGCCTGGATGCTTCGGCGCGGAGCCGCTTGAACACCGTTTACATGGTCATCTACTTCACGGGTGCGGCGACCGGATCTGCTTTAGCTACAGTAGTTTGGGGGCGTTGGCACTGGAACGGGGTGTGCCTTCTGGCGTTGGCTTTTATTGGACTGGCGGCGGTTCGACATGCGGTTGGCGGCCGCGGTGCGGCGGCTGGAACCGGGGAGGCGCGCGGGGTTCCGGTGTCGGAGATGGAGCCGGTTTGAGGTGTAACGTGTGGTGATTTGTGTGGTGGAGTTGTGGTGGAAACGTGGTTATGGACGCTGAGAGATGGGTCCGGCACGTCTGATCGAAAGCTGTCTTGAAAGCGATGCAGGAGAGTGATTCGGTACGCCGGGGGAATGATACTGCGCCGGCGGCGGGGTGGTGAGCGAGGCAGGGCTCGAACCTGCAACCGTCAGCTTAGAAGGCTGATGCTCTATCCAATTGAGCTACTCGCCCGTGCTCGGGGGTCTGACGTCGATTGTATCGGTTGGGTGAGCTGTTGATGTTTTTGATTTCGAGCTATGGGGTATGAGCTGTGGGCTATGAGGTGATAGGAGTGAAGTCTTTGCCGCGGAGGATGGCGACTGCGCTTTCGAGGGCGGAGCTCCAGTTGGTAAGTGCGTTGGTTTGGTCGGGGGCGACGGCTTTGACGTAGAGGGTGAGGGCGAAGCCCTCCTGAGGGCCGTCAAGGTCTAGGAATGCTGGGCGGATAACGCAGTCGATCAGGGCGAAGGGGTGATCGAGCGGGGCGACACGGCGTTCGAGGCGATGAACGAGGTGCTCGTGCTGGTGGAAGGAGGCGAAGATGGCGCGGTCGCGCCAGAGGAGATCGATGTAGCTCGCGAAACCGGTGACCACATCGGTGAGGGCGAGATCGAGATCGAGGCGGAGGGCTTCAAGTTCGGCGGGGGCGTCGATGATCCAGGCATCGCACTTGGCCGTGAAGAGGGAGGAGCGGGCGGCGTTGAGGGCGCGGAGTGCCTGGAGGAGGGGTGGGTGACGCTCGGCCTCGGGGATCTCCTCGGCGGCGTATGGGTCTTCGCGGAGGTCGATGAAGCGGGAGACGCCGGATGGGTCGGAGCCGTCAGAGGACCAGGGGACTACGAGTACGGGATCGTCTGCGGCGCACTCGGCGGACCACTCGAAGAGCATCTGGTTAGTGTAGCGGGCGCGGCGGGAAGCTGGCGTGAGTGGCGCACCCGGTTGAGGGCGTTTGGAGGAGACAAGGGCAGCAGCATCCCTCCTGGATGACAAGCAAAAGAACAGGCAACGGCAAAAGCAAGGTACCGTAGGCTGGGCTACGGTGTGGCGCCGCTGAGGTCGACGTAGCGTGGGACGTTGGCGCCGTCGATCTCAAGGTAGGTGTGTGTAGGGCCACCGTCGACCGGGGCGAAGCGGACGTCGACCGTGCAGCTGGCGTTGATGGCCAGAGACGCGGGGCAGTTGTTGACCAGGGTGTAATCCAGAATGGCAGTGCCGCCGACCGCTTGCACCGAGAAGGTAAGCATCAGAACGGCGGTGCCAGTGTTGGTGAAGGTGACGGTCTGGGGTGCGGAGACGGTGTCGATAGCCTGCGAGGGGAAGACCAGAGCCTGCGGGTTAAAGCTCGACATTGGCGAGTGGCGCAATCTGTCCATATGCCTGGATGTTGCCGCTGGAGAGACCAATAGTGTCGGTGGCGACGACGTAGACGTTAGCGCCGTCGCTGGCCGCGGAGGTAGGGGCGTAGGCAATACTGAGCGTGCATGGGGTGGAGGCGCAGAAGGTCGGGCCGGTGAAGATGAAGGGTTGGGGGCCACCGCTGAAGGTGGATGTGAGGGAGGCCTGGATGGGATGGTTCTGATAAGCGTTGACGGTGATGGTCTGGGAGGCGCTGACCGTGCCGACGGGAACATTGGTGAAGTAAAGCATGGTGGGTGAGGTGAGGACGGGAGCGGGGGTGGTTCCGGTACCGGTGAGGGACAAGGTGCGAGTAACGGCGTTGGTTGTATCGGTGTAGGTAAGGGTTGCGGAGCGAATCCCGGTTCCAGTGGGTGTAAAGGTGATGGAGGGGTAGCAGCCGGAGGAGCAGGCAGGCGCAGTGACGGCGAACTCAGAGGCGTTCGGGCCGGAGAGGACGAACGGATCCAGTGAGAGCGGAGAGATGGTGCCGGTATTGACGATGGCGAAGGACGAGGCTACAGGTGCGCCGATAGGCGTTTGGCCGAGATCCACCGCGGTGAGTGGTGGAGCATAGGCGCCGTACTGACGAGCAGTAGCCACTTGGATAGAAGCCGAAGTCCACGCCCGCGGGGTCGCCAGCACCCGTCAGGGTGAACCGGCCAGCGCCGGCGATGTTGACGTAAGCCGTGCTGGTCACGAGCGCCGAGGGCTTGTAGAAGAGGTTGACGTAGCAGTGCGCGGCGCTGCGGTACTCGTAGCTGCAACTGCCGGTGAGAACGGAGGAGTTCCCATCGAAGGAGAAGTCGGCGGCGTTGGGTCCGGTGATGGTGTAGTTGAAGGTCCCATAGACGCCTGGTCCGCGGATTTCCAGGGATTCGCTACCGGTGGCGCCGATAGCCCAGTGTCCGAAGTCGACGAGAGGTGGAAAGCTCGCACCAGCTGAGCCGGGAGAAGCTGAGACTTGCAGTCTGTGGACCGCTCGAGGCGTCGTCGACGACGGTGAGTGTGGCCGAC
Organism: uncultured Acidobacteriaceae bacterium; assembly: GCA_963778445.1. Taxonomy (GTDB): domain Bacteria; phylum Acidobacteriota; class Terriglobia; order Terriglobales; family Acidobacteriaceae; genus Edaphobacter. The sequence goes on from CAVZUG010000003.1 coordinate 953,306, forward strand.
GTGGCGGTCAAGGGTCCTGGGACCGACACGTCGATAGAGCAGGAAGAGGAGGCGGCCAGCGACGATCCGCAGTTGTTAGTTTGTGTGTAAGCAGTGCTGGAGATCTTGATGGCATTGATGGAGAGCGGCGTGGAGCCGGAGTTGGTGAGGGTGAGGGTCTGGGGGATGCCGAGCTGCGTAAAGGTAAGGCCGGAGGGAGTGAGGGTGACGGGGCCGGCCGAACCGGCGGTGCCGCTGCCTGAGAGGGCGATCGCGATACTGGGGTTGGCGGAGGTGTTGGCGAGGACGAAGTAGGCGGCGCGGCCTCCCGGGGCTGAGGGCGTGAAGGAGATCTGATAGGTGCAGGTGGAGTTGGCGGGAACGGTGATGGCGCAGTCGGAGCCGGGTTGGGGGACGAGGGCGAAGTCGGAGGCGTTGACGCCCGTGATCGAGGTGGAGGTGATGTTCACTCCGGCGGAGGTGCTATTGGTGACGGTGACCGTCTGGTTTGGCTGAGTGAAGTTGACCACGGCCGGAGCGAAGGTGACCGCTGGAGGGCGAGACGACGAAGGCGGAGTTAGCGACGAGGCGCAGGGCGAGGTCGGGCGGGACAATGGACTGCGTGGGCTGAAAGGGGGAGAGAGGCGGTATGAGGTTATAGAGGGCGGCGGTATTGAGCGTGGGATTGTTGGCGAGGTTGAGAAGCGCAGCGATGGTGTTGGTGGAGGTGACACCGCCAGAGGGCAGGGTGAGCGCGAAGATGGTTCCGCAGACGGAGCTATCACCGGATACGCCGCCGGGGGAGTTGACGCAGGCGGCGATCACGTCGGCGATGGTGTTGATCTGGGCGACGGGGACGGCATAGTTGGCGGGCAGGCTGAGGCCGGGGGTTTCGCCTGTGGAGATGTTGGCGAAGTATCCGGCATAGGTGAAGGCGGAGGCGAGAGCGGCGGCGTCAGAGGAGCCGGAGCCGACCGCGGAGATCGACGACATGAATGGAGCGAGGGCGTAGACAGCCGCGACGGTGGTGATCTCGTTGATGTTGATGAAGGTGGAGGGCGTGAGCGAGTTACAGGGTCCGATGGCAGCCATCAGAGCGAGTTGGGGATTGGTGATGCCGGTGGTGGGATTGCCGCCCGTGGCTGTGATGTAGACGAGCGTCGAGGCGGACGGGCAGGTGTAGGAACCAGTGATGTTGAAGTTGCCGTTTGCGTCAGAGAGAACTGGCCCGGTGAGGAGCGGCATGGCGGCCGAGCCATCGCCCGAGGCGCCGACGGCATAGAGCTGAACCGAGGCTCCGGAGACGGGTTGCTGGCCGCCGTGAATGGCGCCAGACATGCCTTTGGCGGCAGGGGCGGTGTTGACTGGGGAGCTGGTGGAACAACCCGCAAGGAAGAGAACGGAGGCAGCGGTGAAGCAAACAAGGCAAGAGATGCCGGAACGGAGCATGATGATCCTCGGGGGATGTCTGAATGAGCACAAGGAGGTCTAGACGTCAAGTGGCGCCAGCATACACCCATGTCGAACCTCGGATGGTGACCAATTCGCGCTCTTTTGTTACCTATGTGCATGCGCCAGCTACAGTGTGACTTTCGGACCTGGGGATAACACGGTACCGAGTCAGTTCTGGGGTGGGAAGCACAGGATGGCAGGCAGAAAGCAATGGCTCGGGTTATGAATTGGCGAGGAGGAAGCGGAGGAGGGTGTGTCTCGGCCCAGTAGCCGTCGTCGCCGGTGGCCGGGATCGGGCGTGGGCGAGGAAGGCGCAGTGGCCGCCGTGGGCGGTCTCGATGAGGGTGATGTGCGGGGTTGTGCGCGGATGCTGCGCGCGGGTTTCGGGGGTGAGGCGGACGAAGGGATCGTCGAGGGCGTGGAGGATGAGCGTGGGGACGGTGATGCGGTCGAGGACGCGGGCGGCGGCGGCGCGGTAGTAGTAGTCGTCGGCGCCGAGCGAAGCCGGAGTAGAGGGCGGTGATGCGGTCGTCGAAGTCGCGCAGGGAGCGGATGCCGACGGCGCGGTTGGGGTCGTAGGCGCGGGGGAAGAGCATGGCCTTGCGGCGGAAGCGGCTTGAGCAGGGCGCGGAGGAAGCGGCGCTCGTAGATGCGGTTGTGCGGGCTGGTGGAGCGCGTCGGCGGAGGGGCCGAGGTCGATGGCGGGGGAGATGCCGATGACGGAGCGGAGCTGCGGGCGGCGGCGTCGGCGCCGAGTTCGCCGGCGAGCTTGAGGACGAGGTTGCCGCCCATGGAGTAGCCGATGAGGGCGATGGAGCTGGAGGCGCTCGCGGGCGACGAAGAAGCGCATGACGGCGAGCGACGTCGCCGGAGAGGCCGGAGTGGTAGAGCGTGGGGGTGAGCGCGCTCGGTGCCGCCGCAGTTGCGCATGTTCATGCGGATGACGTTGCAGCCGGCGCGCCAGAGCTTGTTGGCGTTGCCGACGACGTACTGCGAGTTGGAGGAGCCTTCGAGCCCGTGCACGATGATGGCGGTGGGGCGGGCGGCGCGGACGGTCTGCGGCTGCCAGTGGCAGTGGCAGAGGACCTGGCTGGCGATCTGGGAGCCGGTGGCGGGGGAGACTTCGACGAGCTCGGGCTCGGGCGGGCGGAAGGCTGTTGGTGCGCGGGAGGAAGTTGCCGACGATGGTCTGGAGGTGGCCGTTGCGAGAGGAAGCGGCGCGGGTGGAAGGCGTCGGCGTGGAGCGGGTCGAGTGCGGGCTGGCGCGTCGGCGGCGGTGCTGGCATCGAGGTCGTGCGCTCATCGGTGGCGATCTCGCGGCGCAGGCGTCGAGCAAGGCTGCGGCGTTGAGGGCGCCGGTGGGCTCGTCCTCGTGCTTGAAGTAGACGAAGACGTCGCGGCTGAGGCGGCGAGTGCGGTGAAGCGCTCGGCGAAGGCGGCGATCTCGGCGGCGGTGTAGCCGCCGCTGCGGCGCAGGCGAAAGCAGGCGAAGGTGGCGGCGGTGTGGACCTCGGGGGTGGCGAGGTCGTCGCTTTCGGCGATGCAGAGGGCGGCGTTGTGGTCGCGGAGGAGGTCGTAGATCGCTTCGTCGAACCAGCTCGTGGCGGAACTCGAAGGCGATCGCGGGGCGCGTGGGGTGCGGAGGGCGGGCGGTGCGAGGAAGGCGGCGAGGCGGTCGGGGTCGGCCTTGAAGTTGGGCGGAAGCTGGAAGAGCAGCGAGGCCGAGCTTGCCGGCCTGGCGGACGGGCTCGAGCGCGGCGACGAACTGCTGCGACGTCGGCGTCGCAGTCGCGAGGCGGCTGAAGTGGGTGATGCGCTGCGGCGCTTTGAAGCTGAAGCGGAAGGCTCGGCGGTGGCGGCGAGCCAGCCCTCGAGCATGGACGCGGTGGGCAGGGCGCGAAAGGTGTAGTTGACCTCGACCGAGGTGAGGCGGGAGGCGTAGTAGCTCGAGGAAGCTTCTTTGCGGGGAGCTTGGCGGGGTAGAAGCCGGGCTTCCAGGTGGGGTAGGCCCAGCCGGAGGTGCCGGCGAAGATGCGCGGGGTGCGGCAGGATCGGAGGCCGGGTCTGCGCAGGCGAGGCTTGCAGCGGATTCGACGCGGAGAGGCGGCGAGCGCGAGACTCTAGGTACGCGAAGGCTGGTTGGAGGGTGATTGGGGCGGCTAGTGGGGTTCGAACCCACGACATCCGCTGCCACAGAGCGGCGTTCTGCCACTGAACTATAGCCGCCGTAATAGCTGAAATTATAGCATCGAGACGTAGGTGCAGGAGCTGCGACGGCGTGCGCGAGGTGATGTGATGACGATGGCGATTACGCGAAGCCCGAGATTCTGTCGCCGCGGCGTGAAGCGGGGCGGGCGGGCGTTCGATGACGAGAACCTGGACATGCTTTCGCACCTGCTGGACGACTTTTCCGGATTCCAGGGACGTCGATCCGGTTTGGGCTGGACGGGATTGTGGCGTTCATCCCGGGCGTGGGCGACCTGCTGGCGGGATTGGCGTCGTGCATCATCATTATGGCGGCGTGGGCGCGCGGCGTGTCGTAGGTGACGCTGGCGCGGATGGTGGCGAATGTGGGGATCGAGGTGGTGGTGGGGATGGTGCCGATTGCTGGGCGACATGTTCGATATCGCGTGGAAGGCGAACCGGCGCAACTATGCTCTGCTGACGGGGAGCCTGGCGGAGCCGCAGAGAGCATGCACGACGGAGCTGGATCTTCTTTGCGGGTGTTCTGTGCGGTGCTGCTGGTGTCTGCTGGTGCTTCCGCTGATTGCTGTTCAGCTGGCTGACGGCGCACTTCCTGCACGGGATGCTGGGCGCATCATCCGCGGGACGGCTGTGAGCTACTGAGGCGGTGCTGCGGTAGAATCGGGAGAGTCGGGGCGTAGCGCAGTCTGGTAGCGCATCTGCTTTGGGAGCAGAGGGTCGGGGGTTCGAATCCCTCCGCCCCGACCATCAGAATGAGACGCTTCAGGTAGATATCTCACCTCTAAGAGGCATGCAGCGGGGAGAGTATCGGGGTGCCTGTTTCGGGGATCGGCGCAGGAGCTTTGGCACAGGTCATGCGCCATTGTAGCTTCGCAGCTTGCCACCTGTTGAGAGACTGATTGCCGCGTCCTGACTTCAGCTGGGCGTAGCGGGCAGCGGCCATGCTGATGAAAAATGACCCACGATGCGCGTGAGGGTCCTTTTTGGAGGTTACCAAGGATCATAAGCAACTCAGGCCACGTGAGGGTACACTGCGCCCGAAGTACCAGGAGTGGAAGACCAATGAAGAGCGTCCATTGTGTGCTCACCTTAGCAGTACTAGTGCTGGTCCCAACATTTGCGAGAGCGCAGGCTCCGGCAGGCTCTACTGGCCAATGCAAGGACGGGACGTACACAAGTGTAGCCAGCAAGTCCGGAGCGTGTCGTGGTCACAAAGGGGTCCAGACCTGGTTCGCAGCAACAGCGGTAACGCCCGCGAGTCCGGCTGCCAAAGCTCAAACAGCTAGGACCACCCCGGCCGTTCCCGCAGCGGCACCATCCGCCTCTCCGACCCAGCCTGCGTCATCTGCAACTTCGCCTGCAACGTCACCTGCAAAAAGAGCCCTGCAGCCTCTGCCGCACTGCGTCCCCAGACCCCAGGTGGCGGTCCTGGAATGGTTTGGGTGAACACCTCCACGAAGGTCTACCACTGCCCGGGAACGGACTTCTACGGAAAGACGAAGGACGGGAAGTATATGTCGGAGGCAGACGCTAAAGCCATGGGAGCCCATGCGGATCACAACAAGGCCTGTTCCAAGTAAGTGAGAGCGTGTGACGGCCTACGTCAGAAAACGTGGCCATGCACGTACACTCGGCCTCGACTTCGTCTCCGTATCGTCGAAAGGCGTCCTTTCGATCCTTGCGCTACGGAGGCTCCGGCTTAGCCTTAGTTCGTTGATTGCGGCATTCAGCTTCGCAAGGAACTCTTCGCGCTGTTCTCCCACGGAGATGAAATCTGTTTGTATGAGGTTCTCCCTCCACCCGTCTTTCATCCACGAAGCATACAAGTGCGGGTCTCGAAGGCAATCACACGAAATACGTAGACAGGCTTCAGAGCGTTGTGGTCGAGACCTCCGTCCCGACCGTTGAGCCAGTTTGTACACAGAGCGACTCGCTGTAGAAGCCTGACTTGTCGCGCTGATCCGACTGCCGGATCATTTTGGAGCAAGTGCCTCTGGTCGGAGGGCCTCCCCCAAAACACGTCCGACGGCGGCACTGGGACGGTTGATCCGCAGAATCGAGGCAAGGGTTGCGGCGATATCGACCGGGGCCACCAGGCCGTGGTAGGTGCCGGGGATGATTGACGCGCCGTAGAGCTCGAGGGGCACATGGCGGTCGTAGCTGTTGGCCGAGAAGTGCGTGGTGCCGGAGCCGTGCCAGGGAAACTGATAGGGCCCGAAGTTGAGGTGCAGCGCCCAACCGACGTATGCCGAGTAGCTGTGCGCGATGAGGCGACCATACTGGGTGGGTGGAAGGCGGCCCTCGCGCATCTCGGTGCTGGTGAAGATGTGCGTGAGTTCCGGTGGCTCCGGTTGTCGTATGTCTGAGCTATCAGGAGGCTTCGAGCCGAAGCCCGCGAAGATCTGCTGCAGCATGTGCTTCGTGGTGTTTTCCGCTTCTTCCTCGGAGATGCCGGCGGCCTGGAAGGCGAGCCGGTTCAGCAGCAGATAGGGGTTATCCATCTGGAGGATGTAGGGCTGCCCCGAGTTGTGGGGATATTTGGCTTCGAGCATCTGCTCGAGAGGTTTGGTGAATTTTTCTGGCGGGAAGTCGAGCACCGGCATCCCCATCGCATCCCCGGCCAGCTGTGATGTGGCGACACCGTGATCGCCGGACATTGCGACCACGACATTCGCAAGACCGACGGTCTGATCGAGATAGGTGAAGAAGCTGTCGAGCACGCGATCGGAGGCGACGACGAGCGCCTTTTGCGACGGATCATCGGGTCCGAAGGCGTGCCCGTTGATGTCCGTCGACGAGATGGAAATGGTGATCATGTCGGGAACGCCGGCGGGATTCCGGCCCAGTTTTTCTCCGTCGATCAACGCTCTCGCGAAGTCCAGCTGGTAAGCGACGCTGGCGACGGATCGGCCCACCTTCTCGTAGAAGCTACCCTGCAGCGCACCGCTTGCCTGGCGTGCCGCGGCGGCGTGGCCGCTGTGGTTGAACTCCGCAGCCCAGGGCGGAAGCGCCTTCATCCAGTAGGTCGAGGTCTCCCACTGACCGGAGTCGTGATCGATCCAGAAGGCGCCTTTGGTGGCGTGCCCACTGGTGAGGATGGCGGCGCGATCCTTCATGGAAACGCCGTAGACGCGGGCGCGGCCGCCGGTTGCGAGAACAAGCTCGTCGCCGAGGGTGGTGGCCATCTCGCGATGGGCCGAGGCCCCGGTGAGAAGGGTGGTTCCGGGTGGCGCCCCGACCAGCTGATAACGGACGTCCTCGACCGAGCTTACCTGGTGCTGCTTTCCGTCTGCGCCGACCTCGTACCACTCGTTAAGAGGAATCTGATGGCCGTCGGTGTAGGCGCCGGTACCGATAGTAGCGTGCCCCGCAGCGGTGACCAGATTCGCGTAGTCGTAGTAGCAATCTGTGAAGTGAGCTCCGCGCTTCAGGAAGAGGTTCCAGCCGTTGGCTGCGGTGAAATCGGCGCGGTAGCGGTCGAGGAAATCGCCGCGAAACTGATCGAAGACCAGGAGGACGACCAGCTTTGGATTGCCGTCGTAGGCGTCTGCGCGCGCTTCTCGCACGACTCCCACCAGAAGAAGCGCAAGGAACGTGAGACAGCGGGCAAAGATAGACATTCGTTCAGCTCCGGCGAAGAGTTCGTTCTGACTTGAACGGTATACCGATGTCAAGCCTCACGATCGAGTTTAGGGCTGATGGCTGGGCGCTGTGTCTCGCCGTTTCTGCGAGCCTGGAGCGAACGTCTTCGAGCTGAAAGGTGCGGGAAGCGATTGCCATGCGAGAGTTATCGGGATTCTTCGCTTCGCTCAGAATGACGGCCTGAGCAGGCAGGTCATACAGCAGCTGGACGCTGCACTGCTGAGAGTGGATCACCCATCCGGGGTATTTCAAGTGTATTGCCCCATCTGTCAGTCTCCTAGCCATTATGCGCCTTGACCTTATCGCCACCTCGTCCTGTCTGCTGACGCCGAAGATGTCAACCGTTCCGCTCTCGCTTATGCTCCGGCCATCGTGTGGACTGCCGGGCGAGTACTTGTACAACACGAACAGCTCTTCCCTGCTGCGTCTGCTGCGGGACAAGACAGAGCTGCGGACAACGGTGCTGGAACGCTTTGAGGCCGACCTCCGTGTGTCGAACAGAGTTCCGTTGCTTGCGGTGGAGTTGAGCGAACGTACTCTGACGGAGATCGGATACTTCATCGATTAGGGTGGTTTCGAAGGTGTATCGACCGGACTTCCAGCCCTCTAGGGTTGTTAGGCTCGAGACCTGGGGCTTTGCCCCAGGCTGGTATGGGTCGGGTCCCTGGCCCTCCGTATTGACTAACAGCGTTGGCGCTCAGTCTGTCACGGTATGGAGCGTTCGAGGAGGATTGCCGTGGCGTCGTAGTCTCCGGCCAGGGTGAGCTGGAGGCCTTCGCCCATGAGCTGGGCTCCGCTGAGTTGCGCGGGAAGGCCGCGGGCCTTGGCGGGATCGAGTGGGGTGAGCTTGTAGAGGGCTGTGGGGTCGAGGCCCTCGAGGTGGAGGGTTGGGAACGGATTGCCGAAGTGCTGCGAGTGTAGGAAGCCGAAGACGACAGCCTGCTTGCCGTCTTCGGAGACGTATTGGGTGGCGGCCTGTTCGCTGGGCTGATCGCCGGTTCCGGGGCTGATGAGGCGGTAGAGCGAGCCGAGCTGCACGGTATTGCGGATCTGCTTGTAGAAGGCCGTCATGCGGGTGGCGGTGGCGAAGTCTTCGGGCGTCCACTTGTTGAGGTTGTTGCCTATGCCGAGCGAGCCGGTCATGGCGACGAGGAATCGGAAGCTGAGCGGCACCGTGCGTTTGTCAAGGAAGTTGGGGACGTCGGTGACCCAGGCGACCATGAGGTTGGGCGAGTAGGCGTGGGTGAAGCCGTTCTGGATGATGAGGCGGTCGAGAGCGTCGGTGTTGTCTGAGGGCCAGACCTCGTCGGTGTAGCGGAGGATGCCTAGATCGACACGTCCGCCGCCGCCGGAGCAGGATTCGATCTCGAGCTTTGGGTGTTTTTTGCGGAGCTCGTCGAGGATGGAATAGAGGTTCTGAACGTAACGGATGTAGATCGTCTTTTGTTCGGCCAGCGGGACGGCGTTCCATCCGGGCTCGGACCAGTTGCGGTTGTAGTCCCACTTGAGGAAGGCGATGTCGTTCTCGCTGACGAGCTTGTCCAGCCAGTTGAAGACGTACTGCCTGACGTCTTCGCGGGCGAGGTTGAGAAGAAGCTGGTTGCGGGCTTCGGTGCGGGGGCGGCCGGGAAAGTTCATGGCCCACTCGGGGTGTTTGCGGTAGAGGTCGGAATCCGGGTTGACCATCTCGGGTTCGACCCAGATGCCAAAGTCCATGCCGAGGGCATGGACGCGGTCGATGACGGGTTTGAGGCCGTGTGGGAACTTCTCTTTATTGACGTACCAGTCGCCGAGGCCGGCGTGATCGGTCTTGCGCTGGCCAAACCAGCCGTCGTCGATGACCATGCGTTCGGCGCCGACCTGCGCTGCCTTTTCGGCGAGCGCGATCTGTCCGGCTTCGTCGACGTTGAACTCGGTGGCTTCCCAGGAGTTGAAGATGATGGGGCGTGGTTTGGGATGGGGCGATTGCGGAAGGATGGAGGCGCGCTGAAAGCGGTGGAGGATGCGGGAGGCCTCGCCGTGGCCCCGCGAGGTGTATCCGGCGTAGAAGTGCGGTGTTTCGAGCGACGCTCCGGGGGCGAGCGGGTAGGCGAAGTCGAAGGGATTGTAACCACCGGTGATACGAATGGCTTTCCACTCGGTTTGTTCGACGTCCATGCGCCAGCTGCCGCTCCAGCCGAGCTCGCCGAACCAGACGGGACCGGACCCCTCGGTGGTTTCGCCGTCTTTGCCGATGGCGAACCAGGGGTTGGTCTGGTGCGAGGTGCTGCCGCGACGGCTTTCCAGGATGCGGCTGCCGGGGTGAAGGGCTTCGGTGTGGAGCTGCCACTCGCTACCCCAGCGGCCGGTGAGCCAGCTAAGGTCGTAGCCGCGCTGCGGGGGCAGGTTCCAGGTGGCGGCGGAGGCTTGCTCGATGGTGAAGGGCTCCTTACCGCGGTTCTCGATCAAGGACCAGCGCGCAAGGACGCCGGTTGGATAGACGCGATAGAAGAGATGGACGAAGACGGGCGCGGTGATGTCGCGCTCGATGATCTCGAGCTGGTCGTCGGTCTGTTTGGCGTCTGCGTAGATGAGTTGCAGGGATCGGTTACCGTCGGGGAAGCTGACCTTGAGGGCGGGCTCGAGTGCGAGGCCGGCACCCCAGGCCGGGTACTCGAGAGGCGTGGTGGTGACGGGCGGATCGAAGGAGGCGATCTCGGGGTGGTGCTTCGGCGACGGGAAGGTCGCGGCTTCGTTGAGCTTCGGGCCCCAGTAGATGGACTGGAGCGCGTTGGCATCGTTTATGCCGATGACGTAGCTCATCTCACCGGCGTCCATCTGCCACACGCGCTGCCTATTGTCGGCGCGGATGTGTGCCTGCGCATGCAAAGGTGAGACGGATTGCATGGCTGCGGCGAAGAGGACGAGACTGGGCCAGCACGTGCGAGACTGCTTCATCGTTTGGTTGCTCCTGGTGCAGGCTTTGGGCTTTCGTTAAGAGGCTTACGAAATCGCGATCGGGCCGCAAGGCTACAGTATTCGCAGCGAGGGAAGAAAGAAAGCCTCACGCAAACTATGAGTTATGTGCTGACACTACGGATGGATGCGGAGTCGCAGGGGTTCTTTGAGGGGATGCGCCGAAGGTACTTTCCACCGGAGCGGAACAAGATTCCGGCGCATCTGACGCTGTTTCATACCCTGCCGGAGGATGGAGATATCGAGCGGGTGCTTGAGGATGCTGCAAGGGCGCAGGGGGCGTTTGCTCTGGCTGTAACAGGGCTGCGGTCACTTGGGGGAGGCGTGGCGTACAGGCTTTCGTCCGCGGAGCTGATGGCTCTGCACGAGCGACTGGCAGCGACGTTCGCGGAGCATCTGACGGCGCAGGACAGGCAGCGTCTGCAGCCGCATATTGTCGTGCAAAACAAGGTGAAACCAGCGGCGGCCCGTGAGCTGCTGGCGGAGTTGGAACGGGGTTTTATGCCGATGGAGGGGCGGGGTGAGGGGCTGGATCTCTGGCGATATCTGGGTGGACCATGGGAGATGGAGCGGACGTTTTTGTTTGCAGCCAGGGTCACTTAGACAGCTTCCGCTGCGCGCCGGGCGGAGGCACGGGCGTCGCGGATGAGGTCGGGGAGGCCGACGCCGCGGTAGGCGTTGCCGAGAAGGGTGAGGCCGGTGTGTTCGGCGACGCGGCGATCGAGGGCTGCCATGCGTTCGGGGTGCCCGACCGCGTACTGCGGCAGGCTTTGCGGCCAGCGGCGGACGAGGGACAGGGTGGGTACGGGCAGAGGGCCGAGGATGCTTGTCAGCTCCTCCGTTGCGAGCGCGGCGAGGTGTTCGTCAGAGCTGCTGAGGAGGGCTTCTGCGGAGGCGCCGCCAAAGAAGGCGCGGAGGAGCCGCGCGCCGGGAGGGACGCGGCCGGGGAACTTCTGGTCGACGAAGGTGCAGGCAAGGAGGTCGGAGCCGGAGGCTGGAGGGACGAGGAAACCAAAGCCGGGCGGAAGGGAAAGCTGTGCCATGGCGGGGTAGCCGAAGGCGATGACGATGGCAGAGCTGGCTTGCATCTGGAGGAGGTCTGCGACTCCGGGATCGACGGGAGCAAGGAGATCGCGGGTGATAGCTGGGGGTGTCGCAAGGAAGAGCGCGTCGAAGTCCTCCATGGCCGGGCGGCTGTTGATGCGGAGCTGCCAGCCGCCTGCGGACTTTGCGATCGACTCGACCTGGGTGTTGCGATGATGCCAAGGCGAGGGCGTGTTTGCGACGAGGCGATCAATGAGGGTGCCGACACCGGTGCGGAGGGTTGTGAAGATTGCCGTTTCACTTTGGCCTGGAGGACGCGCCTGAAGAGCGGCGATCAGGGAGCCGTGCCGGCGTTCCATGGCGACAAACTGCGGCATGACGGCCTGAACGCTGAGCCGTTCGACGTCTCCGCCGAGGACGCCTGAGAGCAAGGGGACCGCCACCCGGGCGAGGACCTCCTCGCCGAAGTGGCGACGGGTGAAGCTGGCGATGCTCTCGTCTTCGGGAGGGGCGGAGGCTTTGAGCTCTGAGGCGCGGGCGAGTTCGTTGCGGTAGGCGCGTTTTGCGGAGGCGCTGAAGAGGTGTGAGCGGTCGAGCGCGTCGAGGTTCGACGGGACCATCATGCGCATGCCGTCGGGCATGGTTTCGAGCGTGCCGTCGAGGTAGATGTGGGTTTTGCGGGTGGCGTCTTCCGAGGCGAGGAGATCTTCAGCCAAGCCGAGTTCGATGGCGAGGTCGCGGGCCCAAGGCTTCTCCGTAACCCAGCCGTCGGGGCCGCACTCGATGGTGAAGCCCTGCTGGTGGACTGTCTCGATGATGCCGCCGAAGCGGCTGGTCGCTTCAAAGAGCTGGACTTCGACATCAGCGCCTAAGGAGCGGCATCGGGCCAGCTGCCAGGCGGCGGTAATGCCTGCGATACCTCCGCCGATGATCGCGATGCGCTTGCTCATGGGATGGAGTGTCGCTTGGGTCGACTCTGATTGCGCTGTGCGGCACGATTCAGGGCTGTGCCGCTCTCCCCGCCTGGGGGGACACGGCCTATTTCCGTGAGGACCGCACGACTTCCTGCGCTGCAGCGGCGCCGTTCACGGGAGCAGCAGGCACCTCGGCCGGTTCGGATGTGGCTCCGATTTTGAGCTTCTTGCGGACCTCAGCGTCGATTCGCAGGAAGATGTCTTTGTTTTCCTTGAGGAAGTTGCGAACGTTCTCGCGACCCTGGCCGATGCGCTCGCCCTGGTAGCTGTACCAGGCCCCGCTCTTGTCGACGACGTTGTGGAGAACGGCGAGGTCGAGGACGTCGCCTTCGCGGGAGATGCCTTCGCCGTAGAGGATGTCGAATTCGGCGTCGCGAAAGGGGGCAGCCACCTTGTTTTTGACGATCTTGACCTTGGTGCGGGAGCCGACGACGACGTCGCCTTCCTTGACGGCACCGATGCGGCGTATGTCGATGCGGACGGAAGAGTAGAACTTGAGAGCGCGGCCGCCGGTGGTGGTCTCCGGGTTGCCGAACATGACGCCGATCTTGTCGCGGATCTGGTTGATGAAGATCAGGCAGGTACGCGATTTGGAGACGGTTCCGGTGAGTTTACGGAGGGCCTGCGACATCAGGCGCGCTTGCAGCCCCATGTGCGAGTCGCCCATTTCGCCGTCGAGCTCGGCCTTGGGAACGAGGGCAGCGACAGAGTCGACGACGAGGACGTCGATCGCGCCGGATTTGACCAGGGCTTCGACGATTTCGAGCGCCTGCTCACCGTAGTCGGGCTGGCTGATGAGGAGGTTGTCGATGTCGACACCTAGCTTTTTGGCGTAGGCGGGATCGAGGGCGTGCTCGGCGTCGACGAAGGCAGCGAGGCCGCCGTTTTTCTGTGCTTCGGCGATGATCTGGAGGGTGATGGTGGTTTTGCCGGAGGACTCAGGACCGAAGATTTCGACGACGCGACCGCGCGGGACGCCACCCACGCCGAGTGCCGCGTCGAAGGAGATGGACCCGGAGGAGATGACGGAGATCGGGACGATGGCCTCTTTGGAGCCGAGGCGCATGATGGAGCCTTTGCCGAACTGCTTTTCAAGCTGCGAGAGGGCTGTTTCTATTGCCTTGTTGCGGTCGTCTGCCACTGTGTCGATCTCCTGGTTCCGGGGTGGGTCAGAGCGGATTCTAGCAGTTTCTTAAGGCAAAGAAAAGGCGAATAACACGATGGTGGCAGACGGTGGTGGATAAATGGGTACGCTTGAAGAACCGGTGTCACCTTGGAGTACGTTGCTGCGCGGGCAAATCATTGAGATCCTTTCTCCTCGGGAACGGCAGCTCGGCAAGTGCGAGAAGCAGATTCGTTCGGGAATGACAGACAGAAATGCTAAGCGTAAGGTGCCACACCGTTTTGCGTGCAAATATTCGAAAGAGAGGACCTGAGCTCTCCAAGCTCGATCCTCAGATAGCCCGGCGCATCCTTTCCTTTTTACATAGCCGTTTTGCTGTTCTGGACGATCCTTGCAGGCTGGGAGAGGGTTTGAAGGGTTCCGAGCTTGGAGAGTTCTGGAAGTACCGGGTCGGAGACTATCGAATCATCAGCGGTATCGAGGACAAAATACTGACCATTTACGTTATCCGGATCGGAAATCCACATGAGGTTTACCGCAAACCGTAGATCAACGGCGGAGGAGGTCGACGGGTTGGTTGACGTCTTCGATGCGGAAGAGTTTTCCGAGTGCGGGATGCCGTGCGGCGACGGCGCGGTACATCTCCCAGGCGACGCGGCGGTAGCTGAAGTGGCCGGCTGGGCCGGAGCGGAGTTCGGCGATGTAGAGGGCTTCCGAGAAGTCCATCTTAAACATGGCGCGGCGGCGAGTGGCGAGGGGGAGGACGTACTGGGCAGAGAGAGCGGCTTCCGGTGCGCTTGAGGTTTGGAAGAAGTGGAAGGTGCTGTACGCCGAGTCGAGGGCGGTGCGGAAGTCCGGCTCGATGCCGGCTTGCGCGAGGGTGGGCTGGCCGGGGCAGACGGGGTCGTCGTAGCCGTGGAGATCGGTGTAGGGCTGGAGAAGCTGTATGCAGCGGCGGTGGCGATGCATGTCACGGAAGCCGCCGATGTCCATGAGGATGTCGAAGCGGAAGGCGGCTCCGGCAGAGAAGGGGCGTAGGAGCTCGTCGTGCCGGCTGCGGTGGCGTGTGCCGATCTCGATAACCTCCTGGCGATGCTGCCGGGTGAGCGCGGCTACGTGGGACCGGAGCTGGCGGTACGAGAAGTGGCAGTGGGGGTAGAGGAGAGAGGTGGCGAGCTCAACTTCGAGGGGCTCAGGGTCGTCGAGGAGGTCGACGACGGGAGCGGGGTCGATGGGCTGGCTCCGCATCAGGGCGGCGGCCGCTTCGGTGAGCTCCTTTGCGGTTTGGATTGCGTAGGGATTGGCGTCGGCGTACTTGACGAGGGTAGGTGCGGCCTTGACCTCGCGAAGGAGAAGGGCTCGCATTTCGGCGGCGAGGCCGGGGTCGAGCGGCTCGACGTGGTCGATGAGTTCCGCTGCGTCGCGATGCGCGAGGTCCCAGGCGGGCTCGGAGGCGGCGGAGCGAAGCTGTTGACCGAGGGTGCGGATCTCGGCGAAGGAGCTGGAGAGAAGGCGGGAGACCTGATTTTCGAGGGTGCGAGCGTTGACGATCTGGCCGAGCGAGGTGTTGGTGGCGAGCGGGAGGAGGTAACGGGCGACATCAAAGGCGCGAGCTTTGAGGGTGCGGTCGTAGGCTTCGGGCTTCATGGCCTCGGGCCGGGGAAGTGAGCTTTTGAGTGCCTCGAACATCTTTGCGCCGGTGTGCTCGTAGGCGGTGAAGAGGGCTTCGATGGCGGCGGTGTACTGGGCGATGTGGGGCCCGAGGTCGGGGGTGAACCAGCCGGACTTGCGGAAGTTCTGGTAGCGGGTGGAGCGCTCCTGGCCATCCCATCGCTGTTCGTCGACGAGTTCGATGGCGGCGAGGAGCGAAAGGCGCTCGATGGCGAAGGGGATGTGCGCGAGGTCGGCGATGGAGCGGTGGCCATACTGAAAGTAGAAGGTGTTGAGAAACTGCTCGGCGCGTTGGGAGCTGATCTCGGCGAGGGACTCGCGCATGGTGAGGGCGGAGCGGGAGTACTTGGCCATAGCGTAGGCGAGCACCTCCGGGTCGGCGCCGTGAATCGCGTACACGTCTGTGGCGGCGCTGCCGCCAGCTCGTCCGGCGATGTCGTGGGAGTTTGGTCTGGGCTGACCGGGTGTTGGCGGGCTCTGGTCGTTCTCGGGCATGGAAGGACAGGATACGTGATACTTTCGGGCGGGAGTTCAGGGGTTTGCGGCTGCCACTTCTATAATGCTGGTTGACCCAGGAATTGAGGATTAATGAGCATTTTGACGGGACGGATTGCCCTTGTGACCGGGGCTTCCCAGGGGATTGGACGAGCGTGTGCCCTGGAGCTGGCGCGGTGCGGTGCGGTGGTGGCGCTGGCGGCGCGAAATCTCGAGAAGCTGCGCGAGGTCGCCGACCTGATTACCACTGCGGGCGGCACGGCCGAGGCGTTTGCGCTCGATCTGGCGGATGAGAGCTCGATCAAAGCATGCGGCAAGGCGGTGATTGAGCGCTTCGGGAAGATTGAGATTCTGGTGAACAATGCCGGCATCACCCGCGATGGTCTGTCGATGCGGATGCGGCGGCCGGACTGGGATGACGTGCTGACGACCAATCTGACCGGAGCCTTTCTGATGACGCAGGCGGCGATGCCGTCGATGATGAAGCATCGATGGGGCCGCATCATCAACGTCACATCAGTGGTGGGGGAGACGGGGCAGGCGGGGCAGGCGAACTATGCGGCTTCCAAGGCGGGGCTGATCGGCCTGACGAAGAGCCTGGCGCGCGAGCTGGCGAGCCGGTCGGTGACGGTGAATGCGGTGGCTCCCGGGTATATCGATACGGCGATGACGGCGGTTCTGACAGAGGAGCAGAAGACGGCGATGATGTCCGTGGTGCCGCTTGGGCGGGCGGGCGCGGATAGTGACATCGCGCATGCGGTGGCGTATCTTGCGTCGGAAGAAGCATCCTATGTGACCGGACACACTCTGGACGTGAACGGCGGGATGTACATGGGGTAACACCGAAGGATAGTTCAGGCTGGCTTAAGGTATGTGCTTCAGGCGTAGTTACCAAGGTTTTCAGCCAAGCGGCTCTTCTGTGTCGCCCCGGATGCTCTTAGATCCGCCGGGTAGAGAAACTTTCATGCGAGACTTGCGTTTATGGGCCGTACCGATCAACAGGATGATCTGAAGGTGAGTTCTTCCTCGTGGTCAGTGGCCGCGCAGCCGAGATTCCATGTGCTCAGGGGGAAGGAGAACCTGCTGCGCATGCATGCCGTTCTGGTGAATTTGAGCGCGCGGTGCGGGCAGACAGGAGCCATGGATCACATCGGGCTGTTTCTCGATTCGACGATGAACGAGAACAAAACGCCGTACCTGATATTGGCTACCACGGAGATGAAGACGGACCCGTTCTCCCACCGTGCCGAGGATCTGCTGGCGGCTGCGGTGGTCTATGAGTACGAGATCTTTGGCCGACCTACCGGGTTGTTTGTCACGGACGACGGCTCCGGCAGCAGAACGGTGATTGCTCCACCTGCGGAGCGATCGACAATAACAATCAAGGTATGTGAGCACCTGATGCGCATGGGGGCGCGGGTTGCGCTCTTGAGCTACAAGGAAGTGTTCGACCCGCAGCCTCAGGACAGGCAGATCGCGGAGATCGTGACGACGCGAAATGGAACGATATGGGGGTCGCAGGTGCGGGATATGAGCACCTACCTCAGCCTACGGCCCACGTTCGATGCGACCCTGGCGCAGCTGGGAAGACACACACGGCGAAATCTCAGGTACTACCGGCGTCGTACCGAGACTGAACTATGTTGCGAGTTCATTCCCGAGGTGAGGGGTGCGATGTCGAAGGACGACTTTGACGAGCTGAACCGCGTCTCAACCCACCCGGTCAAAGGCCGTGCGATGGCGCGACGTTATGACGATCTGTTTCGGATCGAGGACAGCTTCTGCGTGGGGATGCGGAGCAAGGACGGGCGGTGGCTGAGTCTGATGGGTGGTCGCCGGCATCATGGCTGGACGGAGGTGGACTGGCAGGTGAACCGTGCCGGTATGGACCGGCTCTCGTTGGGGACAGCGATGCGATCGTACTTCCTCGAGAACGAGGTCGCTCTGGGGACGGAGCGGCTCTATTTCGAAGGGGGGACGCCGCATACGATGCGGCACTCGCTGTTGACGGAGAAGGCGGTGGACATCCTTGCGGTACGCCCTTCCTGGCCGGTGCGTCTGCTGAAGGTGTTTGCGCGGACCAGGCTCGGCAAGAAGAGCTTTCTGCTGCAGACGCTCGCGGACGAGTCGATCCGCGGTCAGAGGCTTTAGGAAGGATGGCGACCTTTGCAGGTGTTGTGCGGAAGGTGCGCTGGTCTTTGGCACAGCGGGGGTTCGGCGGCACTTTGCGGTTTGCGCTGGGGCGGCTGGGCGCCACGGACGATGCAAAACCAAAGGTGCATCCGTTCGATCTCCGGCATGGGGTGGAGACGAGCGGGCTGATCGGTGGTGCGGACCTGACGACCGGCCACGCACACGACGTGTACAACACGGCCTACTACGGTATGTCGCCGTCGCGGTTCTGGGGAGCGATGGAACGATGGAAGGCCTTGCCGCCGCAGGCTGCGAGCGAGAGCTACACGTTTCTAGATCTGGGCTGCGGGAAGGGGCGTGCGGTTCTGATGGCATCGGAGCTGCCGTTTCGCGAAGTCGTGGGGGTAGAGCTCAATCCGGAGCTGGCGCGGGTGGCGGACGAGAATGTGCATCGATGGAAAGCGGCCGGCAAGAGCGTCTCCCCGGTGAGCATTGTGTGCTCGGACGCGACGGAGATTGCGCTTCCAGAGGGTCCTTGCCTGCTGTATCTGTTAACCCCTTCGCGCGGACGGTGATGGATCGGCTGCTTGATCGTATTGAGGCAGCGTTTGCGGACCGCGCCGGCTTGATCGATGTCGTGTACTTCAATCCAGAATCGGCTGCGGCTTTTGAGGAGCATGCCGGGTTTGCCTTGCTGTGGAGCGGCACGATTCCGATGAGCGAGGAGGATGCAGCGGTGGACCTGGTGGCAAGCCCGGATGACCTTTGCCACTTTTACCGTTGGGTCGGGCGGTGAAAGTGTTTGCACATGTGTTAATAGCTAGTACTGTTCCGCAGGTTGGGCAAGGTGAAGTGGGGGTTTAGGTTTTCGGCTCAAGCTTATGTCAGGGAACCTGTGCTGGTACAGAGGACCGGAGCGGCCGAAGTTTGGGATTGACCGCAGTGTTTTGCGTCGGTACTTTGTGGCTAATGGCTGACATGCAACTGGTTTCGGGAGTAGCGGCGGGAGCACCGGTGGCGACGACGTCGATGAACATCGGGACGACGATCCGGGGGTACCGGCTGCAGCGCGGGATGTCGCAGGGCGACATCGAGAAGAAGACCGGTCTTTTGCGCTGCTATTTGTCGCGAGTGGAGAATGGGCATACGGTTCCGTCGCTGGAGACGCTGCAGAAGATCGCACGGGCCCTGGATCTGCAGCTGTCGGAGTTCTTTGCGGAAGAGATTGTCGGGAAAGAGATGTCGTCGCTCAACTTGGGCGAAGAGGAGATCCGGTTTCTGACGCAGGTGCAGCGATATTCGGCGCATCTGGGGGACAGTGATCGCAGGCTTCTGCTGGCGATGGTGCGGAAGTTCGCCCAGACGACGCTGAGTTAGAAAGCTCGCGGCGCATGAGCGCGGATTCAGTGCAGAGCGAGTTGATCTGCTGCACTTTCCACGGGATTGAAGCGGAGTGAGTTTATCTTTGAACAGCCTGCCCGTATGGGTGGGCTTTCTTTTTGATTGTGGGGGGTTGGGGGGTGTGGGGCTATCGGAGCTTGCTGATCCAGTAGGCGAAGAGGGCGAGTCCGAAGAAGGCGGCTCCGAAGGTGACCTTCTGGCGGGTGAGGTAGAGACGCCGGCCGGCAGTCATTCGGGGGACGAGGGGTGGACCGAGGGCGAGGCCGGAGAGGAAGCCGCCGATGTGGGCCATGTTGTCGATACGGACGATGGGGACGAAGACGGTTCCCAGGCCGATGACAAGGTTGAGGCCGGCGAATTGGATGACGGAGCGGCGCAGACGTTGAAGTTCGGGCAGAGGGATGGGAAGCTTTTTGTTGGAAAGGAGCACGATCAGAATGCCGGCGATCCCAAAGACGGCGCCGGACGCGCCTGCTCCGACGGAGAGGTCAGGGGTACGGGTCACGATCCAAAGGACGACATGGACGCCGAGCGAAAGGAGGTTGCCGGCGATGCCCGTGACGAAATATGTGGCGATCAGACCCCATTTGCCGAGGAGTGGCTCGCCCAGCAGGCCCAGGTTGTAGAGACACCACATGTTGGTCGCGAGATGGATGATGCCGACGTGGACGAAGGTGGCTGTTAGCAGGCGGTACCACTGGCCAGCGAGAACGAGGTCAGTTGCGTTAGCGCCGAAGTGGACGAGCTGATCGGGGGTGGGAGAGGTGGGACTGACGCCGCGCAGCAGCATGGCGACGAAGACGGCGATGTTGATGCCGAGCAGGATGTAGGTGGCGGGGGTAGAGGTGATGCGGCTCCGGCGGCGAGCTGCTGGAGGCGGTGGAGCAGTATAGGTTTGGCGCAGGCGGGCTTCCGCCTGTTCGGCGGCGAAGTCCGGGAGCGGACGGGCTTGTTGTGGAGGCAGGACTTCACCGTCGAGATGTTGGGTGGGGTCCATGACTATGCCGGTGTAAAGCTAGGCTGCGTGCTTCGAGAAGCGCTCGCGGAGGTCAGCGGGCAGCCGTTGCTGCACCAGATTGCCGACAAACCCGGGGAGCGGTGTGGCAACGGCGACCAGTACCCAGAGCAGCGTGGAAACAGCGACTCCGGCGACGGCGACAGCCTCGAGCGAGATAGCGATCGCGGTGTGGTGAAGCTGGACGTGCACGCTGCCGATGTGGGTGATGAGCTCCACTCGGTGAATGATCAGCGCGGCGAGCAGAAAGGCGGCGATCGAGAGGGTGCTGACGCTGATGAGGAGGACGTCGATGGTGCGGGCGACGCGTTGCCGGCGGCGGCAGCTGGGGCAGTCCTCCAGATGCGTCTCGTAGTCGGTGCGCATGGCAGGGGAGAGGCCGGAGATGTCGAAGCGCCAGCCGGAGAGGATGTCTCCGACGACGGGATCGGTGCATTGGAGGTTGGACCGGCGCGGACGTGCCGAAAAGGCTAGAGCGGATTTAGGCATAAGCTCATTTGCTATCTTAGCGGTTTTGATGGCGGGGTGTCTCGAAAGATTCACGGGGGTGTTACCTGGACGACACATGGGCAGAGCTACCCAGGGTGCGTCGCATTGACCGTTTCGCTCGATATGATCTGTCCATCGCGCATGTGTAGGATGCGATCGGAGACGGCGGCGGCCTCCGGGTTGTGGGTGATCATAAGGACGGTCTGGTTGAGGTCGCGGCTGGACTGCCGCAGCATGGCGAGGACGGCGTCGGAGTTCTTTGTGTCCAGGTTGCCGGTAGGCTCGTCGGCGAGGACGATGGCGGGCCGGGTGATGAGGGCGCGGGCGATGGCGACTCGCTGCTGCTCGCCGCCCGAGAGCTCATTGGGGCGGTGGTGGAGGCGGCCGTTGAGACCGAGGAGGCCGGTGAGGTGGTCGAGGAGAGCCTTGTCGAGCGGCTTGCCGGTATCGGCGATGTCGTGGGCAATTTCGATGTTGCCCATGGCGGAGAGGGTGGGCAGGAGGTTGAAGCGCTGGAAGACGAAGCCGATGCGAGCGCGGCGGAGCCTGGTTCGCTCGGCATCTGAAAGCCTGGCTAGCTCCGTGCCGCCGATGATGACTGAGCCGGTAGTGGCGTGGGTGAGGCCGCCGAGGATGTGGAAGAGGGTGGATTTGCCGGAGCCGGAGGGGCCGACGATGGCGACGAACTCGCCGGGGTCTACGGAGAGGTCGACGTCGCGAAGGGCGGGAACTTCAAGTTTGCCGGAGCGGTAAGTCTTGCCGAGGCGCCTGGCGACGATGATGGGAGCGGCGGCCGTAGGGGGTGGAGCGGGAATGGGGGCGGTCTGAAGACTCATAGGCTCGCTATAAGTTTAGCTGGATCTGACGCCCGAACGGTTTTGTGTGTGCCGAGGCTAGACTCCCCTCCCCCTTCTCTTTGACGCAAAGTATTCAAAAAAATGAGGATAGGTTCGGACCTCTGTGATTGCGAAGAACTGTGGACTAATTTCCGGACCGCCTGGATACGGCTCAATTGCCGGATATAAATTGTCTTCCTTTACTATTCTAGCGAGGTCGGTGGGGATTTACGCCAAATCAGGCGTATTCGAGGAGGAGCGTGATGGCTCGTGTGACGGGAGTTGGCGGTGTTTTTCTGCGGGCGCGTGATCCGAAGGCGTTGGCGGCCTGGTATGCGGAGCATCTCGGGATGACGCTGAGCAATTATGGCGGCGTGAAATTTCTTTGGAAGGACGAGGTACCGGCAGGGACCGGGGTGACTGCCTGGTCGACCTTTCCTGCAGATACGAAGTACTTCGGGCCGGGGACCGAGGCGGGACCGCAGGCGGTGATGGTGAATTACCGGGTAGATGACCTGGACGGCTTGCTGGAGAAGCTCGAGGCTGCGGGGGTCGAGGTGGATCCGAAGCGGGACAATTCGGAGTATGGGCGGTTTGCGTGGGTGGTGGATCCGGAGGGAAATCGGTTCGAGTTGTGGCAACCATAGCCGATGTTGGGCAGTAGAAGGCTTAGAAGGAGGGTCACATGAGCGCACAGCCGAACGTGACGCAGGCGGTCCCTTTCCTGTGGGTGCTGAATATGGAGACGTCACTCGGTTTCTATATTGATGGCGTTGGCTTCGAACGAAAGAACCAGTGGATCGACCAGGGCAGGATGCG
Organism: uncultured Acidobacteriaceae bacterium; assembly: GCA_963778445.1. Lineage (GTDB taxonomy): Bacteria > Acidobacteriota > Terriglobia > Terriglobales > Acidobacteriaceae > Edaphobacter. Next base: position 975,539 of record CAVZUG010000003.1, read on the forward strand.
CTGGTGCTGGCTGAGCCTTGGGGGCGCATCGTTGATGCTGCAGGAGTACCCGCCGGAACGGGTTCCGCCGACCAACCGTGGTGAGGGCATCTCAATCTGCTTCCAATGCCGGGACGCTTTGGCGACATACCGCGATCTGGTGGCGCGAGGGCTTACGGCGCAGCGTCCCTTTGTGGGCAACGGAATGTGGGTGACGATCATCGTCGATCCGGATGGATACAAGCTCGATTTTGAGAGCCCGACGGATGCTCCAGAGGGGAGCGTCTCTTCGTAGCGAACGCGATATCCACCTGGAGCGCAGGTACCATCAGCGAATGACCACAGCACCGGGGCGGATTGAGGTGATTACGGGGCCGATGTTTTCCGGCAAGAGTGAGGAACTGATCCGGCGGTTGAAGCGGGCGCGGATTGCGCGGCAGAGGGTGGCCTGCTTCAAGCCGGATATCGACCTTCGGTATCACCGGACCGCGATTGCGAGCCACAGCTCGCAGACCCATGAGGCGTGCACGGTGGCGAATGTGGAGCGGCTGCGAGCGGAGCTTTACCCCATGCTGGCCGAGGTGGATGTGATCGGAATCGACGAGGCGCAGTTCTTTGACGATGGCGTGATTGCGCTGTCGGTGGAGCTGGTGCACCTGGGGAAGCGGCTGGTGGTGGCGGGGCTGGATACTACCTTTGCGGCAGAGCCGTTTGGGCCGATTCCGGCGCTGATGGCGATTGCGGACGAGGTGTCGAAGCTGTCGGCGGTGTGCATGGTGTGCGGCGCCCCGGCGATCCACACGCAGCGGCTGGGATCGAGCCAGGAGCTGGTTGTGGTGGGGGCAGCTGGGCTGTACGAGGCGAGGTGCCGGGCTCACTTCGAGCCGTTTACGGACGAGCATGGATCGGAGCAGATGGAGTTGCCGGAGGTCGAGGTGGCGCGGTGAGATGTTGCCTGCCGCCGTCGAGCCGGTGTGACCTCAGGTGTAGCTGTATGAGCCGTGCGCTGAGCTTTACCGATCTGCTAGAACTTACCGGCGCGTTCCGTTTGGAACGGAACACGTCTTCAACCAGCCTTTGTGAGGTCCTATTGCCTTGAAGCTCCCCTTCGCCGCTGCGCTTTTGCTTCACCTCTCATGGACGGTATTTCTGAACGCCTCCCCAGGAGAGCAAAGGTCGGACCTAAGAGCCAAGGAGCTTGTGCGACAGGGTCTGGCTGCAGAGGGTGGGGAGTCCGCGCTCCGTGCGATCCGGTCCGTGCATTGGCAGGCAGTGGGGTACCGCAACCAGCTGGAAGAGTCCGAGCGCCCCGAAGGCCCGTACATTACTGAGTTCCAGAATGTAGTCGAAACGCATGATCATGCCGGGCGTCGGTTTCGGAATGTGACAGAGCTGACCGTCTACCCGGCATTCACCGGGTCGCAGGGCTACGTGGTTTCCGGGGACATTGCGATGCGTTTTGCGGGGGCGCGGCAGGCGCCCGGCACGGCGCAGCAGGTGGAGGTTGCTCACGAGCGGCTGGCGCTCAGCCCTGAGCGTCTTTTGCTGACCGCGCTGGACGCTTCCGATCTCCACGCCGAGCCGGACGAGGCGCTGCAAGGACTTTCGCAGCACGTCGTAGCCTTTACCCTGGACGGCTCGCCTGCTCGCATCTTTTTGAATCCATATACGCACTTGCCGACCGCGGTGGATTACAGCGGGCCGCTCGCGCACAGCGGCTTCTGGACGTACTGGGGAGACGTAACGCAGCGGGTCAGCTATGGCTTCTGGTGGCTGGCCAAGGGCGGCATTCATTTGCCCATGCAGTGGAACACGGAGACGAATGGCCGGCCCGATTCGATGTATTCCATCAAGCAGCTTACGCTGGACGGCCCGCTCGATGAGACTGAACTCTCCATCCCGGAGGCGGTAAAGCAGCGCTACAACGCCGACCCGGCACTTGGCGACATCGAACAGCGTCCTCTGGGGATGCCGGGTCAGCCGGCCTCAGAACTTCGTCCGGGAATCGTTTTGATCCCCGGTGCGTGGAACGCCACGTTTGTCCGGCAATCAGATGGCATTGTGATCCTGGAAGCGCCGATCTCTTCCGGCTACTCCGCTAGGGTTATTGCCGAAGCGAAGAGGCGCTTTCCCGAGATGCCGATCAAGGCGGTTATCACGACCAGTGATTCATGGCCTCATCTTGCCGGCATCCGTGAATATGTCGCGCGGGGTGTACCCATTTACGCGCTTGATCTGAACCAGCCGATCCTGACGCGCTTTATCTTGGACAAGCGCACCGTGCACCCGGATGCACTTGCCCGGTCCGCTCGCAAGCCGAAGTTCCATCTGGTTTCCGGCAAGACCGTTCTCGGCACCGGCCCGAACCGCATGGAGATCTACCCGCTGCGCGGCGAGACGAGCGAACGTCAGATGATGGTCTACTTTCCGGAATACAAGCTGCTGTACGGAAGCGATCCGTTCCAGCAGATGCCGGATGGCGGCTACTTCTATCCGCAGACGGTGAGCGAGGTGACGGCGGCGGTCGAGCGCGAGCACCTGGCCGTGGAGCAGTTCTTTATGATGCATATCGGCCTGACGAACTGGAGCGAGCTCGGTCCGGCGCTTGAGAAAGCAGCCAGGACCAACACTCCTGACGGTAAGCTCTGAAGAGGCTTTTGGGCGGATCGGGACCGGGGCAGAAGTCGGCAGATTCCTCCGAAGGCGAATGTGATGCTTCTCAGCACGGTTTACAGGCCGTATGACTACGGGGTTGAGGTTGCGTCTGATTGGTAGTGGCGGCATCCAATAGATAACCGCTGGAGAGAGACGATGAACGAGTACCGCGTGAATCAGTACGGCAATAATGCTTATCCGAGAGTGATCGACGTCCCGCGCGAGGGGACAGCTTCCCTGCTGGCGAAGGTATTGGGGATTACCGCCTTCGGTTTTCTGATCACGGCGGCTGGAGTGGCGACAGCACCGGCGTGGGGCATGCTGCCGGGGATGCTGGCGGTGTTTGGACTGATCTTCGCAATCACCTTTGCGCGGCGGGCACAGAATGCATCGCTGGCGATGGGGCTGTTCCTGGCGCTGACCTACTTTATGGGATGGGAGATCGCGCCGATCATTCACCGGTATGTGCAGACGGCCGGGCCGCAGGTGGTGTTCAACGCGGCGGCAACGACGGGTCTGGGCATGGCGGCGATGGGCTGCGTGGCGTACCTGTTTCAGATAAATTACAGGCGAATTGCGGGCTTTGGGATGGCGGCGCTGCTTGTGCTGATCCTGGTCGGGATCGCGAGCATGTTTCTGCATTTCATGTCGCCGAACACGTATTCGTGGCTGACTCTGGGGATCTTTACCCTGCTGACGGTGGGTGACTTTGCGCGGATTCGTGCGGGTGGGGATGGGCAGTCGGCGGTGTCGCTTTCGCTGTCGATTTATCTGGATGCGATCAATATTTTTCTGGCGGTGCTGCAGCTGATGGGTGGACGGCGCAGGGACTAAATTCCAGGCTTTGCGTTTCACCGAAGGCCTCCAGCCGATGGAGGCCTTTCGCATTTCCGGTGTTGTATAGTTTCGCCACTCACTCTTGTTGCGGGAATGACGATGCGTTTTCGGCGCAGGCGTCCGGGCGAATGTATGGGGGGAACGATGAAGCGATGGGAATGGCTGGGGCTTACTTGCGTTCTCCTGGTTGCCAACGCAGGGGCACAGGAGATTGAGGCGAACCGTTGCGCTGGTTTGGCGAAACTGGCGTTGCCGAGTACAAAGATCGTGCTTGCGGAGCAGGTTGCGGCGGGGGCGTTTCCATCACGCCCGCCGGTTCCTGGGGCACACCCTACGGATATTTACCAACGTTTGTCGCCGTTTTGCAGGGTGGTGGCGGAGGCTACGCCGACCTCCGACTCCAAGATCAAGATGGAGGTCTGGCTGCCGGCGAGCGGATGGAATGGGAAGTTCCGCGGTCAGGGGAACGGCGGATTCGCAGGCGAGATCGACTATGCGGCGCTGGCGCTGGCTGTGAGTCAGGGATACGCCAGCGGAGGAACGGATACGGGGCATGTGGGTGGGGAGGCGGGCTGGGCTCTGGGGCATCCGGAGAAGGTTATCGATTACGGATGGAGGGGCATCCACGAGATGACGCTGAAGGGGAAGGCAATAACGGAGGCTTACTACGGGAGTGCTCCAAAGCACTCCTACTTTGCGAGCTGCTCAGATGGCGGCAGAGAGGCGTTGATGGAAGCGCAGCGCTTTCCGGCAGATTATGACGGCATCATTGCGGGCGCGCCGGCGTATGACTGGACGGAGTTGTTGACGAATGCGGTGGTCAACACACAGGCGCTTACGGTCGATCCGGCGAGTTACATCCCTCCGGCAAAGCTGCCTGCCATCAGCCAAGCGGTGATCGCTGCGTGCGACGCGGCGGATGGTGTCTCCGACGGCGTCCTGAATGAGCCAAGGAGATGTGGATTTGATCCGGCGACTCTGCTGTGCAAGGCAGCCGAGGCAGACGGATGCCTCACCGGGGCGCAGGTCAAGGCGTTGAAGCAGCTGTATTCCGGTGCCCATGACTCCGCGGGAAAGCTGGTCTTTCCCGGGTACGTTCCTGGGGCGGAGACGGGTCCTGGAGGATGGGGTCTCTGGATTACGGGAAGCGCACCGAAGATGAGTCTGATGTATTTCTTCGGGAACAGCTACTTTTCGAATTTCGTGTTCGACCAAGCGGACTGGGATTACCGGACATTCACCGTGGATGAGGGGCTGAAGCGAGCGAATGAGAAGACTGCGAAGGCGCTGAACGCGACAGATACCAATCTGGAGGCGTTTCGTCGCCGGGGTGCGAAGTTGATCCTGTGGCACGGGTGGAACGATCCGGCGATCTCGGCGCTGAGCACGATTGACTACTACAAGAAGGTGAAGGCGTCGGCGGGTGAGAAGGAGGCGCAATCGTTTGTGCGGCTGTATATGGCTCCGGGGGTGCAGCACTGCGGCGGCGGACCTGGGCCGGACAGCTTTGGAGCGTACGGATGGCACGCCGGCGAGGGTCCGGATGATCCGCAGCACGATATGTACCGGGCGCTGGAGCAGTGGGTCGAGAAGGGTGAGGCTCCGGGGCAATTGATTGCCACGAAATATGAGGGAGAGGGAGCCGCGGCGCGTCCGACGACGACGCGCCCGCTGTGCGCCTACCCCGAGGTGGCGAAGTACCGAGGTTCGGGGGAGACGACGGAGGCAAAGAGCTTCGTCTGCGTCGCGGGGCAGAAGTGAGGACACGCAGCAGCTGGCCGGGCTGAGGTATGCTTCTCCTGCACCTGAGGAGAGATGGTCTATGCGAAAGTATGTGATTGCGGCTGGTCTTGCGGCTGGTTTCGGCCTGCTTGCGGCGCCTCTTTTTGCGAAGGCGAAGGATGCTGTTGTTGTTCCGCTGAAGACGAGTGCGGGACAGGATGCGGGTACGGCTACGTTCAGTCCGATGAAGAAGGGCGGGGTCGAGGTGAAGCTGAAGCTCGAGAACCTGCCGATCGGCGATCATGCGGTGCATATCCATGAGAAGCCGGTGTGCGATGCTCCGGACTTCAAGACGGCCGGCGGGCATTTCAATCCTGATGGGAAGAAGCATGGGACGCTGAATCCGGAGGGCCACCACAATGGTGACTTGCCACAGAATGTGACCATCGGGGAGAACCATACTGGAGAGGCGACGTTCAAGGTGAACTACCTTTCGCTTGATCCTGCTTCGCCGAACTGGATTTTCGGAACGGCGGGACGAGCGTGATGGTGCATGAGAAGCCCGATGATATGAAGACGGACCCGACGGGTAATGCGGGGAACCGGATTGCGTGTGGGGTGATTCAGGCTCCGTAGAAATGGAGCGGCGAGTGCTCCCTGAAGGGCATTGTTCAGCCCCGGGCTAAAGACAGGGATCTCCTGGCTGCGTTCAGAAATGACAACTGACGGGGCATGAGTCGGGCTGGTTGAACTGGCGTAGGCGGCGTTGCGTATAGAGGCACATGGGCGTTCTGCACATGTCGTTTCCGATGCATTCTCCGATTCCGCTTCCGGCCGGAGGCTTCCGGCCCATCGCCCGGGAACCGCGACGGCTACGAAAGGTTTGCCTGCGAGCGCGCGGATCCATCCGGCCGCGAAGCGAACCCGCCGGTGAGCAGCAACCGGTGCGTTCGCAAGGATATACACTTCCCTCACCGATCAATGCCCCTGAGGCAGCGTTGCAGCGTACGCCAGAACAGATAGCGGAGCAGGAGGCACTTGCCAGGCAGGTACGGCAGTGCGTTGCCGGCGACACTCAGGCGTGGCAGACGCTGGTGACCTCGCAGCACCGGCGGATTTATTCGATCTGCTATCGGTTTACGGGATCGGCGACCGATGCGGAAGATCTGACGCAGGACGTGTTCCTGAAGCTGTACCGAAATCTCGAGAGCTTCGATGCGGCAAAGGGAGCTTTGGGACGTGGATCACGACGCTGACTCGGAATCTGCTGGTGGATCACTTTCGGCGGACGCGTCTGGACCGTGCGACGGACTCGATTAACGCGAGCTTTGACGGGGAGGAGGACGGGCCGACGCTGGAGGACAAGCTGACGGACACGCGGCCGTCGCAGGAGCAGCATGTGGCAGGGTCTGGAGCTTCGGGCGCGGGTGCAGGCGGCGCTGAAGCAGCTTTCGCCGGAGCTGCGGGAGGCGGTGATTCTGCGGGATCTCGAGGACATGGATTACAAGGAGATTGCGCAGGTGCTGAACATCCCGGAAGGTACCGTAAAGAGCCGTATCAGCCGGGGCCGGGGAGAACTCGCAAAGCTTTTGCAACGTATAGAAGGGCAGGTGGTTTAGGTGGCTGAGTTCAACCAATTCGGGAGCATAAGGCTGGCGCAGTCGGTAGATGCCAAGCAGTGCGCCCAGTTCGAGTCGATGCTGGCCGACGCTGTGGACGGAACTCTTACGGCGGCGGATCAGGCGGCTTTCGATCTGCACCTGGTTGGGTGTGCCGTGTGCAGCGAGATGCTGGCGAGTGCAAAGAGGGGGGCGGCGTGGATGGAGATGTTGCGGGAGCATGCGCCACAGCCGCCAGCGGCCATGCTGGAGAGGATCCTGGCGCAGACGAGCGGAGCGCAGGGGGTAAATGCTGCGGTTCAGGCGTCCGAGCTCCCTTCAGGTATGTCGCTGGCAACGGCGGGGATGACGGATCAGCGAGCGGGAGCCTTGGCGGCCGACAACGTCCTGCCGTTTCGGCGGCGGATGGTTCCACGATTCGACTTCCGGGGTGGCGGCCCACACACTTTTGCAGCCGCGGCTGGCGATGACCGCAGCGATGGCGTTTTTTCTCGATCGCCCTGACGCTGAATCTCACGGGGATACGGCTGAGCGAGTTTCGGGCGAGCGACCTGAAGCCGTCGAGCCTCCGGCGCAGCATCTACGAGGCAAATGCGCACGTAGTGCGGTATTACACCAATCTGCGCGTGGTGTATGAGCTGGAGTCACGCGTTCACGATCTGCAGCGGTCGTCCGATGACGATTCCTCTTCAAGCACGCCGCAACCACAGCCAGCAGATGGAGCAGCGGGACAGGGGAGCGCTGAGCCGGCAGGCAGCAAAGGCGGGCAGGAGAAAAGGCTCCGGCCAAGCGGCGGGGCAGTCCTGGGACGAGCCGGCGGGAGCCTATGTTGGACGGACGACGGGCAATCGGCGTGCTGGCGGATAGAGGTCTGGCCCCTTTCGATCGGCCGGCGATGGAAGCACCTGTAGTGTTTGCACCCCACATGGAACTTGAGCCGCAGGAAAGGGGAACGGTATGAACGACACAGACCGTCCTGACACAACACGCGTCGCTTTTTGCCAGAACTGCGGCAAACCACTTTCTGCCGAGGACGCCCGCAATGTGGGCTCAGCGGTGTACTGCGAACCGTGCCTGGTCTCGAAGGTGGCTGCAGCGGAACGGCAGGCGGGGACAGTTCCCGGTGCGGCTCCAAGCAGCTACGACTTCAGCGGAACGTCCTCCGGCGTGAACTATAGGTTTCAAGGGACGACGCCGCCTGCACCGCCGCCTAACTCCGGCGAGCCGAATCCTGGGCTGGCCGCGCTGCTTGGCTTTATTCCAGGGGTCGGAGCCTTCTACAACGGGCAGTACGCGAAGGGCGTTGTGCACCTGATTGTGTTCGCGATTTTGACGACGCTAGCCGATCGCAACGGGATCTTTGGGCTGTTTGTTGCGGGCTGGATCTTTTACCAGGTGATCGAGGCGCACCATACGGCGCGCGCTCGTCGCGACGGTACACCGCTGCCGAACCCGTTCGGCCTGAACGACATTGGGGAGCGCCTTGGGTTTGGCCGAGCATGGCCGGCCGGAGCGCCACATGGCAACCCTGTTGCCGGAACACCGCCCGGCGCCGCGCCCTCAGGCGTTCCGGTGGACGCGTATCCGGGTTACGTGCCGCCTGCCAGTGCGTATGCGCAGCCGCAGCCCGGCTATGCGGGCTATGTACCGCCCGCTGCTCCGACTTGGGGCGCACCGGCGGAGACCTATGGAGCGGTGCCGCCGCCAACGGCCGATATTCCCTTGTCGCCGGTAGGCGGGTTTGGAAGCCGGGTTCCCATGGGAGCGCTCGTCCTGATCGGGCTGGGTGTGCTGTTTCTGATCGGCAACAGTGGCCTGTTTCGCGGATTTCCGGTGCACCGGCTGATTCCGTTCCTGCTGATTGGTGTCGGGGTATGGATTTTTGTGCGGAAGATGACGGAGATGGGTGGAGGACTGGCGGATGACGGAACCCCCGCCTATCGGATGCGACTGTTTCGAGCGGCGCGAGGGTCCGTCTGGATCATTCTGGTTGGCGTTCTGTTTCTGCTCGACACCTTTAACATTCTTTCGTGGGGCCGAAGTTGGCCGCTGTTTATCATCGTCGCCGGGATTATGACGTTTGTGCAGCGGACCGCCTACTCCTCTTCCCTGCCGCCGCAATATCCGTATGCGCCGCCGGTTCCACCGCCTCCTGCCGGTCCTGAGCCGGCTACGGTTGCACCCGCGGCTATCGTTCCCACGCATTCCGACCAAGAGGGGAACTAGCCATGTCGAACTATCCTCCGCCTTATTCACCCCCTCCCGGTGTTCCTCCCTCAGCCGATCCGCGGTATCAGAAAGAGGTGCTGCGCAACCAGGTCCGCATGCAGCGTGACGCAATCCGGGCCCAGCGGGACATGTACCGCGCTCAGGTGCGGGGTATGCGGCGCGGGTCTATGGTGGGACCGCTGCTTGTGATCGCGTTAGGAGTTCTGTTTCTGCTGGTGCAGATCGGCCGGCATCCCGGCCGCGCATCTGTGGAGCTGGTATGCGCGCTGGTGGCCAGTCCTGCTGATCGGTATTGGAGTCATTCGCCTGGCAGAGTGGGGCTTCGATCAGGCTCGAGCACGGGATCTGGAAGCCACGGCATTACGCCCACGAAGGGTGCTTGGCGGCGGGGTTGTTCTGCTGCTCGTGCTTCTGGGGGGCACGGGCCTCCTTTTGAGTGCCATTCACAATCATGGTCAGGATCTTTTTGGCCACGGCTTCAACATCAATCAGGACAATCTGGACGAGTTTCTGGGTGACAAGCATGAAAGTGATCAGAGCATCACGCATGCGTGTCCTGATAATGCTACGATTTCGATCGAGAATCCGCGCGGTGATGTTGCGATCTCCGGAACCAGCGACGATGGGCAGATCCATGTATCCGCGCACAAGGAGGTTTACACAAGAACCGACTCCGACGCGGACGGTAAGGCGCAGCAGCTGTCGCCCAGGATCGACGGCAGCGGCAATAGCCTGACGGTCACAGTACCTTCGGTGGAAGGGGCGCGAGCGGACCTGACGGTCACGGTGCCCGCATCCACGGCTTTGACGGTGAATGCCAACCGGGGAGACGTACGCGTCAACTCGCTGAAAGCCTCGGTATCGGTCACTGCGAACCACGGAGATGTGGATGTGAGCGCGATTACCGGTCCGGTCTCCGGACGTATCAATAACGGCGACTCTTCGTTTGCGGCCCACAGCATTACCGGTCCGATCGCGATCGAGGGCCGAGGAAAAGATCTGACCTTCACGGATATGACCGGCCCGCTCACGATGACCGGCGAGTTCTTTGGGACCACTCACCTCGAGCACATACGAGGGCCAATACATTTTCACACCAGCCGTACGGATTTCCAGCTCGCCAGACTGGACGGAGAGGTAGAGATCAGCCCGAACGCCGATCTCTCGGCCGATCAGGTCGGCGGGCCGGTCACGCTGAATACACGTAATCGAAACATCACGATGGAGCGTGTCAGCGGCGATCTGGCAGTGACAAACCGGAATGGATCAGTGGATCTGACCGTAGCGCCGCCGATCGGTAATCTTTCTGTGGAGAATCGGAACGGATCAGTGACGGTGACGTTGCCGAACGAAGCTGGATTCGTGGTCCAGGCTGAGACGACCAATGGTGAGGTCGAGAATGAGTTTTCGCTGCCGAGCGGGGGTGGGGAGAACCATCCGACGATGTCTGGGACAGTAAATCAGGGGGGTCCGCTCCTGCGGATCACAACGAGCCAGGGTGATATTTCTCTGAAGAAGGGCAGCATTGCTCCGCTGCCTCCGTTGCCTCCCCTTCCCCCACGGCTTAGTTCCGTGCCAAGCAGCTCCCAAGACGAGGCTCGACGAACGACGGAACAGGCGCGGGAGGCTGCTCGACAGGCAGCCGAGCAGCTGAAGGCCGCACAGGAGCAGGTTCGCGATGCAAACCGTGGCGCTGCGGAGGCGCAGCGAGAGGCGCAACGCAAGGTTGCTGAGGCGCAGCGCGAGGTGCAACGTGCTACCCGGCAGGCCAGAGACGCCTCCCAGAACCCACAGTAGGTGAGCAGAACAGGGACAAGTAAGGGTCAGCAGTATCTCTGACCCTCTTCCTTTTGCTTACCGAGATGAGTGACTTCTTCCCGAGCGTAGAGGGCTGGTCCGGATGAATCTCGCTAAGGCTCATCTGTTTCTTACAGGGAGGTTGGATCCCACGCAAAAAGACCCCGCCTCAAGGGCGGGGTCCTGTTATTATGCCGGCGATCACCTAATCTCCCACACACTTACGCGTGCAGTACCATCGGCCCAACGAGGCTTAACTTCCGTGTTCGGGATGGGAACGGGTGTGACCCTCGCGGTAAACTCACCGGCAAACTTGAGAAATCGCGCTCTGCGCGATCTTCCACAACTGAATAGATTGAGTAGACACATTACCTTGCGTATATAACTACAAGCTTGTGTTAGAATCCTCTAGAACAGATTGGACTTCACTGTGCAGAGTAAATTCTATGGACAAGCCGAACGGGCGATTAGTACTGGTAAGCTACACGCATTACTGCGCTTCAACCTCCAGCCTATCAACCAGGTGGTCTTCCTGGGCCCTTCATTTCCCTTACGGGTTGGGAGATCTCATCTTAGAGCGTGCTTCCCGCTTATATGCATTCAGCGGTTATCACAACCGAACTTCGCTACCCAGCCGTGCCATTGGCATGACAACTGGAACACAAGAGGTTCGTCCATCCCGGTCCTCTCGTACTAAGGACAGCCCTCTTCAAATCTCCTACGCCCACAGCAGATAGAGACCGAACTGTCTCGCGACGTTCTGAACCCAGCTCACGTACCGCTTTAATAGGCGAACAGCCTAACCCTTGGAACCTTCTACAGCTCCAGGATGCGATGAGCCGACATCGAGGTGCCAAACCGGAGCGTCGATATGAACTCTTGGCTCCGATCAGCCTGTTATCCCCGGCGTACCTTTTATCCGTTGAGCGATGGCCCTTCCATACAGAACCACCGGATCACTAAGGCCTGCTTTCGCATCTGCTCGACTTGTAGGTCTCGCAGTTAACCACACTTATGCCTTTGCACTCGACGGTCGATTTCCAAACGACCTGAGTGTAGCTTCGCGCGCCTCCGTTACAATTTAGGAGGCGACCGCCCCAGTCAAACTACCCGTCTTACTATGTCCCTCTCCCGGATCACGGAAGGAGGTTAGAATCACAACACTCGCAGGGTGGTATCTCACCGTTGGCTCCACCGAACCCAAAAGTCCGGTATCAAAGCCTCCCACCTATCCTGCGCAGCAAGAGCCGTAACTCACAGTAAAAGTATAGTAAAGGTGCACGGGGTCTTTTCGTCTAGCTGCGGGTAACCGGCATCTTCACCGGTACTACAAGTTCGCCGAGCAACTCGTTAAGACAGTCGTACGATCGTTACTCCATTCGTGCAGGTCGGAACTTACCCGACAAGGAATTTCGCTACCTTAGGACCGTTATAGTTACGGCCGCCGTTCACCGGGGCTTCAGTTCAAAGCTTCGAGCTTGCGCCCTAACCTCTCCCTTTAACCTTCCGGCACCGGGCAGGAGTCAGCCCCTATACGTCGTTTTAGACTTTGCAGAGACCTGTGTTTTTGTTAAACAGTCGCCGTACGCGTTTCACTGCGGCCACTCAGGGCTATGCACCCCATGTGGCGACCCTTCTCCCGAAGTTACGGGTCTAATTTGCCGAGTTCCTTAACAAGCTTTCACTCGAGCGCCTTTGGATATTCTCCTCGTCTACCTGTGTCGGTTTGTGGTACGGTTCCCAATCTCTCTCCTTAGAGGTTTTTCTTGGCACCATGAAATCAGCAGCTTTCAGCCATACGGCTTACTGCTTTACGCCTCACTGTTAAGCCTCTCCGGATTTGCCTAGAGAAACCAGCTTACGCGTATCGAACCCCATAGCCATAGTGGGTCCTGCCTATCCTTATGCGTCACCCCATCGTGATAACGAGCTATTGGGAGGTCCGGAATATTAACCGGATTTCCATCGTCTACGCCTTTCGGCCTCGACTTAGGGACCGCCTAACCCTGAGCGGATTAACCTTCCTCAGGAAACCTTAGACTTTCGGCGTGAAGGGTTCTCACCTTCATTATCGCTACTTATGCCGGCAGGGTCTCTTCTCATCGCTCCATCAGTCTTCTCAGTCTGACTTCACCGCTGTGAGAATGCTCTCCTACCACGTCCCATTATGGGACATCCGCAGCTTCGGTATACAGTTTTAGCCCCGTTGTATTGTCGGCACCGGACCCCTTGACCAGTGAGCTATTACGCTTTCTTTAAAGGATGGCTGCTTCTAAGCCAACCTCCTGGCTGTCTGAGGGTTCCGACTTCCTTTCCCACTTAACTGTAATTTTGGGACCTTAGCTGGCGGTCTGGACTGTTTTCCTCTCGACTGTGAAGCTTAGCCCCCACAGTCTGACTGCCGGGCTGGTTGTGATCGGCATTCGAAGTTTGGTTGGATTCAGTAAGCCGGAAAGCCCCCTAGTCCATCCATGTCTCTACCACCGATCCAAATCACCCGACGCTAGCCCTAAAGCTATTTCGGAGAGAACGAGCTATCACGGAATTTGATTAGCCTTTCACCCCTACCCTCAGCTCATCCGAGCTTTTTTCAACAAACACCGGTTCGGTCCTCCAATGGGTGTTACCCCATCTTCAACCTGGCCAAGGGTAGATCATCCCGCTTCGCGTCTATTCCTGCCAACTTATCGCCCTATTCAGACTCGCTTTCGCTGCGGCTCGCTCACGCTTAACCTTGCTGACAAGAATAACTAGCCGGCTCATTATGCAATAGGCACGCGGTCAGACATTCCCTTGCGGGCATAGTCCTCCCACTGCTTGTAGGCACACGGTTTCAGGTACTTTTCACTCCCCTCAATGGGGTGCTTTTCGCCTTTCCCTCACGGTACTGGTTCACTATCGGTCAGAAACGAGTATTTAGCCTTACGGGATGGTCCCCGTGGATTCAAGCAGGGTTTCTCGTGCCCCGCCTTACTCAGGTACCTGCTTCGAGTCTGGATCAATTTCGTCTACGCGCCTGTCACGCTCTTTGGAGTCCCTTTCCAGAGACTTCAGCTATCGACCAGATTGGTAACTCTACTGTCGCAGGCCCTACAACCCCCGATACACCGAAATGCAACGGGTTTGGGCTGTTCCGATTTCGCTCGCCACTACTCTCGGAATCGAGGTTTCTTTCTCCTCCTGGAGGTACTGAGATGGTTCACTTCCCTCCGTTCGCTTGTTCCTACCTATGTATTCAGTAGGACATACCTGGGTTTTGCCCAGGTGGGTTTCCCCATTCGGAAATCTCCGGATCAACGCCTGTGTGCGGCTCCCCGAAGCTTATCGCAGCTTGCCACGTCCTTCATCGCCTGTTTCTGCCAAGGCATCCACCGTGCGCCCTTAGTAGCTTGACCATAGAATTTACTCGCACACACCAGCGTGACTACCGCTGAAACGTGAGAGCAATCTACGTTGTTTCGTCCATTTCGCCGGAGCAGCCGTCGCTCGACCTCAACGTACGAGGAGGCGAGCTGCTCAGATATTCTAAAGACACTCAACACTGTAATCAGCGTACCGACCAGAGACTACCTGGAAGGCATGCTGCTCAGCCTTGTAGTTATATTTACCCAATCTATTCAGTTGTCAAAAATCGTCGAGCGGCATGATGCCACTGTCTGCGCCCTCGGGCGGCTTGAGCACTTCTGCTCAAGGCTCAATCTCGAGCCGCAACCTAGATGCTCGGGAAGCGACGGATTCAGCCTCAAGTAGAGGTTTGAAACGTCGATGCGAGAGGATGGTGGAGCTGAACGGGATCGAACCGTTGACCCCCTGCTTGCAAAGCAGGTGCTCTCCCAACTGAGCTACAGCCCCATCCCTATCAGTTTAGCCGATAGGAGGTGATAAAGGTGGTGGGCCTGGGTAGATTCGAACTACCGACCTCACCCTTATCAGGGGTGCGCTCTAACCAACTGAGCTACAGGCCCGGCATGATGCCGGCTGGCCTTGCGGCTAGTGCACCTGCTGCTCTGTTGTTGCGCGATCGTGCAGCGCAAAGTCGAGCTCTCTCGAAAAGGTTTCGAGGACACAGTTGAACGTGCGAAGCAGCTACGCCGCTTCTGACCATCGATGTTGACCGATAGCGAAAAAGAGAAGGTTTAGTTCAGGCTCCCATCCGCAGACCAAGATCTGCTTCCGGGGTGTCTGACCTCTCGCCCACTCGGTCCGGAGACCGCTCGCATTCGCGAGGCGTGAAGTGATTGCCAGAACGTTCTCTCTTAGAAAGGAGGTGATCCAGCCGCAGGTTCTCCTACGGCTACCTTGTTACGACTTCACCCCAATCATGAATTACACCTTGGGCGGCTGCTCCCTTGCGGTTAGCGCACCGACTTCTAGTGCAACCCACTTTCGTGATGTGACGGGCGGTGTGTACAAGGCCCGGGAACGTATTCACCGTGGCATGCTGATCCACGATTACTAGCGATTCCAGCTTCATGGAGTCGAGTTGCAGACTCCAATCCGAACTGAGGCCGGCTTTTTCCGATTAGCTCCCCCTCGCGGGTTTGCAGCGGTTTGTACCGGCCATTGTAGCACGTGTGTAGCCCTGGACATAAAGGCCATGAGGACTTGACGTCATCCCCACCTTCCTCCCCGTTATCCGAGGCGGTTTCGTCAGAGTGCTCAACTAAATGGTAGCAACTGAAGATAAGGGTTGCGCTCGTTGCGGGACTTAACCCAACATCTCACGACACGAGCTGACGACAGCCATGCAGCACCTATATACCGGTCCTATTGCTGGGACGCCGATATTTCTGCCGGATTCCGGTACATTTCGAGCCCAGGTAAGGTTCTTCGCGTTGCGTCGAATTAAACCACATGCTCCACCGCTTGTGCGGGCCCCCGTCAATTCCTTTGAGTTTCAGCCTTGCGACCGTACTCCCCAGGCGGATTGCTTATCGCGTTAGCTTCGACACGGCAGGATTGGGTACCTGCCACATCAAGCAATCATCGTTTAGGGCTAGGACTACCAGGGTATCTAATCCTGTTTGCTCCCCTAGCTTTCGTGCATCAGCGTCAGTTATGGTCCAGTGAGCCGCTTTCGCCACAGGTGTTCCTTCCGATATCTACGCATTTCACCGCTACACCGGAAATTCCACTCACCTCTCCCATACTCAAGCCCGACAGTTTCCCATGCAGACTCTGGGTTGAGCCCAGAGATTTCACATAAGACTTGTCAAACCGCCTACGCACCCTTTACGCCCAATAATTCCGAACAACGCTTGCCCCCCTCGTATTACCGCGGCTGCTGGCACGAAGTTAGCCGGGGCTTCTTCTATAGGTACCGTCATTATCTTCCCTATCGAAAGGAGTTTACATCCCAAGGGATTTCATCCTCCACGCGGCGTTGCTGCGTCAGGGTTTCCCCCATTGCGCAAAATTCCCCACTGCTGCCTCCCGTAGGAGTCTGGACCGTGTTTCAGTTCCAGTGTGTCCGTGCGCCCTCTCAGGCCGGATACAGATCATCGTCTTGGTAGGCCATTACCCTGCCAACTAACTAATCTGCCGCGACCCCCTCCTCAAGCGCATTGCTGCTTTGACTCGTAAGTGTTATGCGGTATTAGCCCAGATTTCTCTAGGTTATTCCCCACTCGAGGGTAGGTTAGTCACGTGTTACTCACCCGTGCGCCACTTTACTCAGGGCCGAAGCCCCTTTCTCGTGCGACTTGCATGTGTTAGGCACGCCGCCAGCGTTGATTCTGAGCCAGGATCAAACTCTCGTTTAATCTTGGTGTGCTCGCGTCCAAGGACAGGGGTCCCGGACAGACCGAGCGGCTGCAGCTGCTCGAAAAGGAGCTGCAGCTTAAAACTAGTGAGAATGACTAAACCGAAGTTCACTTCATCTCACGACTGGCACGTTCAACTATGTTGTCAAAGATCCTTGACTCGATCCGCGCTAGACGGGGAGCTTTGGATCAAGGACATGACCGGGCATAAGCCTCAAATCAGTGTCCTCGAACTTATGTGCGCTGTGCTTTGCCGGATGGCTCATTTGGGGAGGTCAGGACCGCTTAGCGGCGCCTACCGGCGTTTGGCGAACTTTCTAAGAGTACCGAACATCCTTAGGTTCGTCAAGCTTTATTTTGCATCAACCCTTTTTTCGCCTCGCGACGCGAATGCTGACGTCGTAGGCCACTCCAGGGCACAGCGCAGGATGTCAAAACATCATTACGATCACAAGGATCGCAGAGCACTCAGCTCTTATTTATCTGCAGTAGCTTGGGCTTGGAATCGGGCTAGCCTGTCGGCTATCAACCACCATCAAACGCTTGGACTGCGCTTTACATCCGTGACCGGAGCAAAGCTCTGTTCCACTTCTTTGATTGTAAAGCAGTCTGCTGCTTTCCGCAACGACCACACTTGCAACTTCCAAAGATTAGCAGCCTTCCCGCGATTTCGCAACCGTGGCTGTTGATTCGTTGTGGAAACCTGAGGCTGACCGGGACAAACCTGCGAAAGAGCTGCTCCCGCTCCCCCCAGCCCAGGATGGACCACCCCACGAGAGGACAGCACGAAACCAACTGAATCCAGGAGTTTTCGTCCTGTGTCGCCGAAATGGGTGTTTGCGCTGTTCGGATTACGCACGCCGTGACGCGGTGCCGCTACGCGTATAGACCCTAATCGAGGGGGCAGGCTTTGCCGCTTACACCAGGCGATGACACCCTCATTGCGATAGACTGATGTACGTTTCGATGCCGGCTGCTGGCGTCGCTTAACAGGTCGGACGCCGTCCCCTGACTCTCTAAGTTCCGAAGGATTGGACATGAAACGACTTGCCTGTTTGGTTGTCCTACTGGGATGCTCCCATGACCGTCAAAGTTCGGAGTACCAGGCGCATGTTGTCCGCGCAAACCAGTTTGCGGAGCGCCGACCGATTGGCCAACAGTGTCCCGAAATCAGAGACTATAACATCGACGGCCGAGATAAATCGGGGGTTTGGAGATGGGATTCCGTAGTACCCGTAGGTGCGAAGATTCAGTTGCGAGATAAACACTCGGGAGTGATCACCACGTCCCTGTGTACCCTCACCGGATGGGCGAAAGACAGTCCGGAAGAGGAAGAATACCTGAAGCAAGCGCTTGGAATTCTGCATCGTGCACCGGCCGATCATCAACATTAGATCTTCTGCTGTTTGCAAGAGGACAGCCTAGACCAAGAGAACATCACCGGGTCTTTTGGTTGGATGTGTCCGGGCGCGTCCGTATCGTGAACCATCCCCCGCCGCGTCCGAGATATCCGCTATATCCGACCAGCGTCCACTGCCCATCTGCGAGCTTCTGCGCGATCAACCCGTCCAACTTGCGTTGCGCTAAAGGCTGGTTGTGGTTGTACAACCGCTCAGAACCATCCATGATGTCGAGCTGCCGCTGGTAAACGATCCATTCCGGGGGAGCCGTATTGAGTTCCTCCATCAGATGCTCCACGCTAGCTCGCGGCGACGTATCGAAGAATGTCTGCACATCGTTATGCCACGGCGGTGTGTCACAAAAGTAGTTCGGAAACGGATACGGAAGCGAAAGAAGCTCCGGCTGGGTCACTCCCGGTTTCGCTCCGATGTCATTGCAGATTTGTGTGCTTAGAGAGAGCAGGTCCCGATCGATGTACATTTCGCCGTAGACAGGGTGATGGTACCAAGTTCGGCCGTGGAACATGGAACTGAACGTGTAGTTCTGCCAGGAGTAAGGGACGATCGCTTTCGAGGTAAGGGTTGAGATGATGAGCAGAAGCATAACGGCGGCGTAAGAGGGATCGGCCCACTTCCGAAAGCGCCGAAACGGCTGGAGAATAGGAACGAGTAGAAGAAGAAGAGCGACGGGAGCGTAGTAGTTGGTTAGCGGTTCGGCAGCGGCACCAGCCGAATAGGATGCCCACTCGGCTAGTGGCACGATAACCAGAATTTCACGCGGATCGACTACAAGCCTGCCCGAGGTTGCCAGCGCAAAGCGCGCGAGGACAAAGGGAGCGAGCACATACATCAGGGTTGTCAACGTCAGGACGACGGACGCGATCAAGATACCGTTCAACACTTTCTGGCGCCAAAGCTCGGGGATCAGCAAAAACAGGAGTCCCGCAGTAATCAACTCGATGCCGAGAATGTAATGCAGTCCCCTTTTCCAGAAACGCGGCACGACAAGTCCCATAGCAAGCACCAGAAAGAGCCCGGCAAGGACCCGCCTGCCTGTTTCCAGCAACATGAGCAGAGTGTTGTGGAACATCAGAAAAGGCGCAGCAAAGATAGATCCGGTCCCACCCTTGCTAGCCGCCGCCTTGAAGACACTGTTGCTCAAGTAGGCAGAGAAGGTATCCCCAGTCAGCTTCACAACGATTACGACGGTGAGAGCACTTACAGACGTGAGGAGGAGGATACTGAGGAGCCTGCGGCGACGTACGAGAAAGGGAAGGCATATTGCTGCCGAGGTGAATAGAGCAGCCCCATCCGTCAGACGTGTCGTGATGGCGAAACCCGCCAAGATGCCGAGCACAGCAGTCAAGCCAAACTGACGGCCCATAGTCCTCGTCCTAGCTAGCACGAGGAGAACGAGGAAAGCGTAGAGGATCAGATTCTCGGCAAGGACGTGATAATCATCGAACCGATACGAATGCCCGAATACAGTGATACAGAAAGCACCGAGCAGGGTTATGCCCTTTCGCCAGTCTGGCCAGGTCGACTCGCGCAAGATCAGCAGTAAACCTAAGCACAGGACACCAACTTCAATCAGCGACGGGATCTGTGTGGCCACAAGCCGATGTCCCACCAGACTCATCCAAGCATCCGTGATCAAGACGTAGAGCGGCTGAAGCGCCATGTGGAGGTCGGCGTAAAGATGAACTCCACGGTGAAACACCGTGGCATACCAGAACCACATCGCCTCCCCACCCATCTGATTGTTGATGATCATCAGGAGACCGAGGGTGACGCAGAGCAGAATGGCTAAGCCCTGGTATAGCTTGCCAGCAGTACTGGGCACGGTCCCTGAAGCGCCTTCCAACTCCGCCATTTCGTCCTGGTCCTCCTGAACCCTGATCTCCAAATAGAATCGCACAGCGGCGCGCGGGAATCGGGCTTCTGCCGGACTTTGGATCCTTAACCCTTAGGACTTTGGCTCCTTAATCTTTAGGACTTTGGATCCTTGATCCTTAGCCATCGATGTTGGCCTGGCACGCCACAAGGTGAACGCCCGCGGCGTTGCGTGAGAGCTATCCGAGCGGCTTCGCAATAACATCCAGGTCCACCAGTCCATTGACAAAGTACTGCACCGCCAGCGCCACCAACAGCAGGCCCATGACGCGCACGAGGATGCGAATGCCGGTGTCCCCGAGAGCCCTGGCTACCTTATCTGAGTTGCCGAGAACCAGAAAGCAGATCACCGCGGTGACCAAGATAGAGCCCAGGATCGCCGCCATCTGCCACCACGTCTTCACCTGTCCAACCAGCACCATCACGCTGGTGATCGAGCCCGGACCGGCGAGCATCGGCACGCCCAGCGGAACGATGCCGGCGTCGTCCTTTTCCGCGGCCTCGGCAGCATCCTCCTGAGTCTCGTGGGTCGGCGATCGCTTGGCCTGCAGCATATCCAGACCAATCAGCAGAAGGATGATGCCGCCCGCGATTTCAAATGCCGGCAGGGTGATGCCGAAGAGGTGGAAGAGGTACTGGCCGGCGAGGGAGAACGCACTAAGGACAACCCAGGCGGTGAGGCTTGCCTTGCGCGCCATGGACCTTCGCCGCCGGTCATCCGCACCGGCCGTGACGGCGAGAAAGGTCGGAAGCGCGGCAAACGGATCGACCAGAAAGAAGATGGAGCTGAGCGCGAGCAGCGAGAAGCGGACATACACCGAGCTACTGAGGCCTGCGAGGCTCACGGAATGTGGGTCGAAGGCCATCTGCTTATTCTCCCACGGCGATCTGCCCGCACTTGCTAGAATCAGAGGCTCAGGAGCTTTACGATGCCCATCGAAACCACGCAATACATCTGGCACAACGGCGATCTCATTCCATGGGAGAACGCAAAGATTCACGTCATGAGCCACGTCGTCCACTATGGCTCTTCCGTATTTGAGGGCATCCGCTGCTACAAGCAGCCGGGCGGAGCGGGCGTCTTTCGCCTGCCCGAGCACATGGCCCGCCTTGTCGATTCTGCCAAGATCTATCGCATGCCGCTGCCGTATACGGTCGAGCAGCTGAGTGCCGCCGTAGTCGACGTGATCGAAGCAAACGGCGTGACGCCCTGCTACATCCGTCCCGTGGCCTTTCGCGGATATGGAGAGATGGGCGTCAATCCTCTCCGTTCGCCGGTAGAGGTCTATGTCGCGAACTTTCCCTGGGGCAGGTATGTCGCCGGCAACGCAGGTGCGGATGTATGCGTTTCGAGCTGGAACCGCCTGGCGCCGAACACGATGCCGTCGCTTGCCAAGGCGGGAGCAAATTACATGAACTCCCAGCTGATCCGCATGGAAGCTGAGGTCAACGGATACGCGGAAGGTATTGCGCTCGATACGAACGGCTACCTCTCGGAAGGTTCCGGCGAGAACCTCTTTCTGGTCCGCGGCGGCGTACTCTACACGAGTCCGCTGGCGAACTCCGTGCTCAACGGCATCACGCGTTCCTCGGTGCTCACCATCGCGCGTGAGCTCGGTATTGCGGTCGTAGAGCAGGCGCTTCCGCGGGAGCTCCTTTACATCGCGGACGAGGCGTTCTTTACCGGAACCGCAGCCGAAGTCACGCATCTGCGCTCCGTCGATCGCATTCTCATTGGCGACGGCAGCATGGGCCCAATTACGACTGCGATTCACGATGAGTTCTTCGCCCTGGTAAACGGTGAGAAACCGGACCGTTACAACTGGCTCACGCCAGTGAACGTCAAGGTCCAGGAGCCGGTCGGCGTTTAGCAGACGTTCTCGCAAATAGAGCGGCAGCCATTTGGCTGCCGCTCTTTGTCTTAGTTGCTCTTCGGAGAGCCCAAGTCCAGCGGCTTGGCTGGTACATGATCCACATGCGCCGGGTGCATCTCCCAGCCGGGCAGTTCCTGACTACCGGTGATCAAGCGCGCGCCGTCGCTGAAGGTCAGGTACGTCCAGGCCCACTGGCGAAAGACGGAGAGCCGGTTGCGAAAGCCAATCAGGAAGAAGATGTGCACCACCAGCCAGGTCAACCATGCCGGAAAGCCGCTCCAGTGCGCATGAAACGGCCACTGGATATTCGCCACAGCGGCCTTCCGTCCGATCGTCGCCATGTCACCTTTGTCAAAGTAGCGAAAGCCGGCGTTTTTGCCGGTGCCGTCGCTGCCGCGCTCCGCAGCCAGGAGGCGCGCGATGCGTTTGGCCGCATACGCACCCATCTGCATGGCGGGTTGCGCGACCCCCGGTACCTGCTTGCCGTCCTGCTCAAAGTGCGCCAGGTCGCCGCAGATGAAGATCTCCGGATGATCCTTGGGGTTCAGGTGCTCATCCACCAGAACGCATCCGCGCTTGTCAGTCTCCAGGCCCAGCAGCTTGCCGAGCGGCGACGCCTGCACACCCGCGCCCCAGAGAGTCACGACCGAATCGATGCGCTCGTCGCCCACCATGACGTATCCGGGTTGCACGTCCGTGACGTGCGCTCCGGTGCGGAGCTTCACTCCGAGCGCCTCCAGCTGTTTGCGCGCGCTCTGCTGCAGATCGGGCGGGTACGCTCCAAGAATGTTGGGCGAGCCCTCCAGAATCATGACCTGAGCTTTGCGCGGATCGATATGACGGAAATCCTTCGCCATGTAGAGCTTCGCAATATCTGAGATAGCGCCGGCAAGCTCCACACCCGTGGGACCGCCGCCGATAATGACGAAGTTCAGCGGCGGATGTGACCCTGTCTCGAGCATCTGCCGCTCCGCCAGCTCAAACGCGAGAAGCACGCGACGACGGATCTCGGTCGCGTCTTCAATTGTCTTGAGACCCGGCGCCAGCTTCGCCCAGTCATCGTGGCCGAAGTAGGAGTGCGTCGAACCCGTCGCAACGATCAGGTAATCGTATTCAAGTACAGCCCCTGACTTGAGTTGCACGCGGTGCTCGGGTACATCGAAGCCCACTGCCTCATCCATTAGGACTTCAGTGTTCTTCTGATCCCGGAGGATGGAACGGATTGGCTGCGCGATCTCCGCCGGCGACAGTACGGCGAGCGCAACCTGATACAGCAACGGCTGGAAGGTGTGGTGATTCCTCCTATCGACCAAAGTTACGTCGATAGGAAGTCCGCCCAGACCCTGAGCCGCGTGGATTCCGCCGAAGCCCCCGCCCAGGATCACCACTCGCTTACGGACTAAATCACCCGCCGCGTTCGTCCTCTCCATTCGTCCTCACCTTCTCATCGCTTCCAGAGTTGAGATGCAAAGCTTATAACGGCAATGCGTCAAAAGCCGGCAATGTTCTTCCGGAGACTACCTCAAGGATGCTTCTCGAGAGCTAACGTCGCAAAGCCTTGCGAACCGGCGATCGCAGCGATGCGAGTCACGGCGGGTATTCCGCTCTGCATCTGCGCGGGACCGACGCGGATGAGCCCATTCTCATCGGAAGTTGCAGACGAGGAGCTCGATGAGAGGATTGCGGGCTCGGGACAGCGACCGGACTCGGGGCAAGCTGCCTGCCAGGTGCTAATCGTCTGGTCGATCTGCACAGTGGCACCCGCGACAGGGTCTCCGTAGATGTCTTCGACCCGCAGCACCACCGTATCGAGGCTATCGGAGCTGGAAACGGACTGCGCGGCTCCGCTGAGGATGTTAAGACGCCAATCGTTCGCGCTGACGCCATGTACCGTGAGAAGCGCGCAGAGATTGCCCCAGGCACACGCACTACCCTGGGCTACGGCGCCCGCAGCCACTGGTCCGACAGCTGCCTGTGACCAGGCAAGACCGGTTGCGTTCGATGTGGAGGATACCCCGGAGAAAATGCAGTCCTGGAGAATTCGTCCATGAGACCGGGACACCCGACGTGCTCGCGGAGCTATCGGCAACCACTACCTGCGGCACCCAATTGAAGTTGGCACCCTCCGCCAGATATAACACCGGCGCCACACCTGTCACGGATCGAACTCTTTGCACGGCAGAGAAGATCGCGGCAGCGGTTCCCGCGTCGGCGGTTGCGAGCAGATGGACCTGCCCGGGAGCCGTTACCGATACCGCAGCTAAGGCAGTGCCGGTGCTATCGGTTAGTACGGTGCAGGTCGCCATTCCGCAGGTTGCAAACATCGCGCCGCTTGCCACGGAGAAGGTCACGGGCTGTCCCGCTACTGGAGCGCTCCCATCCGAAGTCATGATGCGAACGGAGAAAATAGCGTCACCCGCGTCACCCATGTAGACCGTGCTTGGGGGAGCGCTAACTACCTGCATAACATTCTTCGCCGCGGTCGCTGTAAACGTGGCCGTCGCTGTTCCGCTGCGCCCGGTGGCAGTGAGGATAATGGTTCCCTGCGTTGCAGGTGTTACAGCGGCGGAGGCAATTCCGGCAGAGTTTGTGAGAACGGTGCAGGTGGTCGAGGCGCACGGGCTTAATGCCGCGCCCGCACCGGAAGCGACAAAGGAGACCGCTTCGCCAACGATGGGAGTGAAGCCGTCTGGGGCAATCGCCTTGACGGAGAAACTGGTGGCCGCAACCGATCCTGCGGGAACGCTGCCTGTCGGTGCACCTATCAAATGCAGCGCCTCGACCGGGGCAGCATAGCTAAGAGCGCCGGTCATGGCAGAGCTTCCACCGGTGGATAGATCCTTGACCGTGATGGTCGCAAGGGTGGCGCGGCTCAGACCTAAGTCGTGAAGTGCAGGGACCGTAGCGACGATCGACGTCGGCGTCCAACTGGTGACGACAGCATTGACGCCATTGACAAGCACGACATTGCCCTGGCGAAAGCCCATTCCCGTGATGGTGACCGTGCCACCGTCCGCTGCGATGCTCGCCGGCGTCACGGAGTCGGCGTAGAGCGCTCTCGCCTGGTACGCGAAGTCCGGCCGCCCGGCGCCGCGCTGATCGGCGATCGCGATGCGGAACGAGGCTGTGGCCGCCGAACTTTGAAGGTGCATCGTCGTCATGGCCACGGACAGGCTGTTGAACGCTGTCGGTGCCGATGCAACGGTCGGCAGCGTTCCCGTCGCGTCTGTCGAGTTCCATGCACCCAGAACAGGCATCGCCTTCGTCATGCTCAGCATTCCATGTTCGTCCAGGGCGGTCACCTCCACCGTCAGTGTCCGGTTCGCTTTCACCGGGATGGAGGTCCACGCCTGGTGCAGATACCCGCAGAGGGCACCGGTCCACCAACCACCTTGCGGAACACCAGCGGGAGCATAATCCGTGCCGTCGGCCTGCGCTGGACAAGTGGCGGCGGCGTCATCCGGAGTGAACTCAACCATACCGTCCCGGTAGCTGGCGAGGTATTGCGTAACCTGTGTCTGCGGCGCACCGGAGGGGTTGATCGTGTTCCCTGCCTGTGCTCCCAGAGCGTACGGACCGGTATACAGCGGGTTGACCGGCTCAGTGGAGACGATCAGATCGTTGAAATCGGCGGAGGGCATGATCGGAACAGATTGGATTCGCCAGTACCCCTCCCACTCGCCGTAAGGGGAGCCCACGCTGGCCGCAGCGGACGTGCCGGGTGCGACAACCGACGTCGCGCTTTGAGAACGAAAGGAGTACCCAGTCACGGAAGAGGCCGTTTGCCAGGGTTCAACCGCATTGGAGAATGGCGGCCGACGCCGGACAACGACATTAACCCCTTCCATACCTTGGCCATTCGGGAAGTAAACATGTCCGTAAGTGCCGCCGGCGTTGCTCCAGGACGCTACCTTTCCCGGAGCGGCCTGGCCCTGCGGGATGAAGTACAGCTGTTCGAGGGAGGAGATGTCATCGGGCCGAAGCGTGAACGGTTGCGGAAGACACTGATACGTGTACGCTCCGCAGACGATGTCGATCGGGTGCATTATTGGCCAGTTCAGCGCCTGATCGTGAGTGGGAGCGGGCGAGCCCGTGAAAACATTGTCGTTGGTCTGCGACCACCCAAGCCCAAGAATGCGGCCGAACGCTCGCTCCAATTGATATTGCATCTGCAGCTGCTTCTCCGGCTGCGGACCCGTGCAACGACCGTTCAGAATCAGAATCGCATGTTGAATCTGTGCCTGCGGCGTAATCCCGTCCACGCTCTCCGTTACGCCGCTCTGCAAACAACCGGTCGGGTCGCTGGCGCCGCTGCCCAGAAGCATGTCGGTCACGGATCCGTCGCTGTCATAGATCACGGCAATCTGCTTTGCGGAGTAGTTTGTGCTTTGTACATCGGCCGGAAAAACAGGACCGTTTGCGCCCGCATACACATTTGCGCTACTGAGGTGCTCGTCGAGCGTTCCGCCTTTTGCAGGACCAGCGATGCCGTTGGCACATTCCAGACGGCGGCTGCCTGCGCGACCATCGCATCCGCGGCGGCATGGTTAACGCTGGGGCTGAGGTCGCCGGCATCCGTGAAGTAGAGCGGATGGCTGGTATACCAGGAGATCATCACGCGCCAGTTGGTGAAGTACGGAGGACCCGAGACCCAGCGCGGGCCGCCTGCGCTTGCGACGGCTGACGTCGCCAGCAGAAGGGTACCGGTGATGATCGCCCGAATGACCTTGCTTCGGAGAATGTTGGGGATCGACAGGTTAGCGCGTTGCATGGCTGGCCACCTCCCATGTCCGCATCATGCCGATCAGGTTTGCGACGGAGGTCTCCTGAGCCGGAACCGAGGAATCGCTCACGGCCATGCCCGCAGTCTCCGACCCCTCTGCTGCGGTACCCGAGATCGCTCTGGGCGCGACATTCGCTGCAGGCTTCGACTCCTTGTAGCGGACCGTGTGCGCGAGTTTGGCGCCGATCCACCGGAGGTCGGCGACCTGTTCCGCGGGGGGTGCGCCGCCCGCATCGGAAGGCCGCACACCAGCCCCGCTTGCACGCAGCGGAATGGCCCCATCCATGCCGCCGACCGGGGAGCTGAGACCAGCCGCGCCGGGAGCGTGCAAAAGGAGGAGGAGGCGCTGCCCTACGCGGTACCGGGAGTCATTGGCGTTCCAGAAGCCCCCCCACTCCCGCAAGGTGTACGTGTCCCCGAAGCAACCACGAATGGGCTGGTCGACCGTGAACCGAATCTCCACGACCCCGGCTCCGAAACCATCTCCCTCCGCACGCCGAACGTTCTCAACAGTGCCAATAAAGATGACCGCAGCGCGATCCGACATCTGGTGCAGCGCCGCTTCGATGGTTTGGGCACCATTCACCGCATTCACGTCGGACGAGCCACTGGTGGTGCTCTGTGTCTGCGCAAATCCGAAGATGTGGGCCGAAACCGCCCAGAACCAGAAAACCCTAACGTAAATGCTCCGCCAACTCATCCTGCTCCTCCGCGACCGTCTCCCTCTCTTTCGGCCGGGAAGACGGGCGGTAACATGACTGCCTCAAAATGAGACAGGGAGAGTGACAGGGCGGATCAGATTAGGTTGAGTCCGGGTTAGATCTCAGGGTAGAAGTCGAAAAAGGCATCCAGGCTCATCCTTAACTGAGCTTCAATCGCCTCACGGCTGCCTTCAAGAATGTGCATAGTGACACGGGCCTCGTTACCATTCTTGAGCTTGATCGGAGCCTCGCTCACCTCTGCCACTTCATCCGCGGGAAGCAGCCGCATGCCGTATACCAATGTCAGATTTGCCATGACTCCTATTCTCCCACTGCCGTACGCACCGGGGATGATCTCGATGTTCGCTGGACGCAACCGGGCAATCGCCGCCGTTTGAATCCTTCTCGCCGCTGCGCGCATTTACACTAGAGCAGGTCTATATGCCCGAAAACAACGTTCGCGACACCGTCATCCTAGGCTCCGGCTGCTCCGGCCTGACAGCGGCGATCTACGCTGCCCGATCCAACCTGAAGCCCCTTGTTCTGGAGGGACATGAGCCCGGCGGCCAGCTCTCCATCACGACCTTGGTTGAAAACTTTCCGGGCTGGCCGGAAGGTATCCAGGGTCCCGAGCTGATCGAGAACATGAAGAAGCAGGCGACCCGCTTCGGCGCGGAGCTGCGGATGGGCCATCTCGACGGGATCGATCTGTCGGAGCGCCCTTCAAACTTCAGGTGGGCAAAGAGACGATCCGCACCCGGACCCTGATCATTGCGTCAGGTGCGAGCGCGCGGTGGCTAAACCTTCCGAGCGAACAGGCCCTGATCGGCCATGGCGTCAGCTCCTGCGCGACCTGCGACGGTTTCTTCTTCTCCGGTAAGGAGATAGCGGTGATCGGTGGCGGCGACAGCGCTATGGAGGAGGCGTTGTTTCTGACACGATTCGCGACCAAGGTGACGATTATCAACCGGTCCGAAAACTTTCGCGCGTCCAAGATCATGCTGGAGCGTGCGGTGGCTCATCCACAGATCAAGTTCCTCTCGAATACGCTCGTGGAAGAGGTGCTCGGGGTTGAAGACAAAGACGTTAAGGGGCTGAGGCTGAAGAACCGGAAGTCTGGCGTGGAGTGCGTGCTGGACGTTTCCGCCATGTTCCTCGGCATCGGGCATGAGCCGAATGCGAAGGCGTTTCAGGGTTTGATCGATCTCGATGATGATGGTTATATCCGGACGCAAAACTATGTATTTACGACAGTTAGCGGGGCAGGTGCTGCCGGGAGTTTTTGCGTGCGGAGACATCCAGGACCGGCGATACCGCCAGGCCATTACCGCAGCTGGATCCGGCTGCATGGCGGCTCTTGAGGTGGAGAAGTACCTGGAAGAACATGGACGGTAGACCACGCAATCGTGGTGGATGCAGGACCCTTTCAGGTGGCGACGCGCCATGACGATTGCGGAGAACCTGGCAGAGGTCCGCGACCAGGTAAACGCCGCCTGCCGCGTGGCGGGGCGATCTCCGGATGACGTCGCCCTGATGGCAGTCAGCAAGATGCACCCGGTCGAGTTTCTGCTGGAGGCCTACGCCGCGGGCCAACGGCTCTTTGGCGAGAACCGTGTCCAGGAGTTTCAGGGCAAGTCTCAGGAGCTTGGGGAAGCGTTCGTGGGAGCCGACCGGGCGAGCTTTCACCTGATTGGTCCTCTGCAGAACAATAAGACCAGCAAGGCAGCGGAGCTGTTCGATGCGGTGGATACAGTCGATTCCTACAAGACGGCGCAACGGCTCGACAGCGCGGCTCTCGAACGTAACAAGCGGCTACAGATTCTGATCGAGGTCAAGCTCTCGCCAGAGGATTCGAAACACGGGGTCGCGCCCGCGGATTTGCCACAGCTGCTGGGCGAGATCTCCGGCCTGAGGCAGCTTCAGGTGGGTGGACTGATGACGGTGCCGCCTTGGTCCGAAGATCCGGAGGTGGCTCGCCCTTACTTCCGGCAGCTTCGGGCTCTGCGCGATGGGCTGCAGACCGGGCACCCCACCCTGACGCAGCTCTCGATGGGGATGTCGAACGATTTCGCCGTCGCAATCGAAGAGGGTTCCACCTGCGTACGAATTGGGACTGGAATCTTCGGCAGACGAAAACCATCTGCTTGAATCGGCTCGACGCGGGTAGCTTAGAAGCTACCAACGATCATCCAAGATCTGCAGAAGCTATGTACCTGCAGCTTCGCAACCACTGTGAAAGGTCTGGACATCCATGTCAAATACACCCCTGGCGGACAACGAGATCGACGCAGTTGAAGCGGAGAAGGTCGAGCAGTACATCGATGAGAAGTTCATCGGAGAGCGGATCCGGCGGCTGCGGCTGAAACGTTCCATGGGGCTGGTCGAACTGGGTGTCCGCACTGGGCTTTCGGCCAGCTTTCTGTCTCAACTGGAGACGGGCCGGGTAGTTCCGACGATTCGCAACCTTGCAAAGCTCGCTCTCGTCTTTCAGAAGGATCTTTCTTACTTTTTTCGCCAGGAGAAGGCGGTCACTTTTCGTTCCATGCGGAAAGACGATCGCGTCCGGCTTACGCGAAACTCAAAGGATGGCGGCCGGTTTATCTCGGAGAGCCTGAGCGCCCTGATTCCTGACCGCCGCATGATTCCCTGCCTTGCGGAGTTCTTTCCCGGCGACCAGCCGTGCGATTTTACGCCCAAGATCTTCCCGGGGATGGAGTTCATCTATGTGCTCGAAGGCAGCCTTTGCCTGGCTTCGACCAGCGGCAATGAGCAGCTCGAAGGCGGGGATGTCGGCTGGATCGACGGAAGCACCAAACGTCAGTACGTCTGTTCGGGAGATCGCCACGCCAGGGCGATGATCATCACTTTTCCGCAGGAGTAAAGCGACGGTTCGACGGCTCTGTGTGTAGAACCATTCCTTCACTGGTTAAGCGAGCGTCTCCGGCTGAAAGCCCTAGCAGGAACTGGGAAACGAGCATTCTCGGGGTTCTCCGCTACGCTCAGAATGACGATTAAGTACACAGCTCAGGAAGCGAGGTGAAAGTTGCTCTGGGCTATTTTTCCGTCAACGTCGCGGAGGACGTGGTCACTACGGGTTGTTTGCCGTCCTCGGAGACCACTTTCAGGCCGTGCGCTAGGACCGACGCATACGCGATGGTCATGCCGCGCCTGGCTTCGATCGAGACATTGTTGAGGGTCACTCCGGTTACGGGAGCTTCTGGCAGGCCGATGATGACTCCGGCCCACGCGATGTCCTTTGCGGTGACATTCTCGATGGTGATGTCATGGAAGTGCGGCGTGAGGCGGGTGACCGGAGCGGACTGAACCGCGCCCTCGGGAAGCGCCTTCGGGTAGTACTCGCTGATGAGGATGGCGGTTTTGACGCCCTCCATGGTGATGTCCTTGAAGTGGATGCCACTGACGTCGTTGCCGCGGTCGCGGTTAGCCTTGATGCGGAGGCCGTTGTCGGTACCGACGAAGTGGATGCGCTCGGCGCGTATCCGCTGCGCTCCGCCTGCGATTTCGCTGCCGATGGAGAGGCCGTGGCCGTGGTGAAACTCGCAGTCGGTGATGGTGATGTCGGCGCTCGGCGAGTCGGGTCCCGGTGAATCGATCATGCCGCTCTTGATAGCGATATCGTCGTCACCTACGTCGGCGTAGACGTGATCGATGATGACGTGGGTAGAGCTGAACGGATCGATTGCGTCAGTATTTGGCGAGTGCGGATCGGCGAGGATGCGGACGTTTCGGATCACGATGTCATCGGTGTAGTACGGCACCACCTGCCACATGGGCGAGTTTTGCACGGTGATGTCTTCCATGCGGACGTGCTTGCAGTGATCGAAGACGACGAGCCGCGGCCGCGAGTTTTCGCTGCCGAGGACGCCCGAGTTCTTTTGGGTGCGCGCCAGCTTCCACCAACTCTCCCCGGCACCGTCGATGACGCCGCCTCCGGTGATGGCGATGTGTTCTGCATTCACTGCACTGACGAGGGCCTGGTAGCCGGGGCCGCGGAACTCGGTCTTTTTAGGGTAGTCGTCATGGTCCGGTGATCCGAGCAACGTTGCGCCCTTTTGCACTTCCAGAGTGACATTGGATTTCAGCAGGATCGGTGCGCTGACAAAGGTGCCACCCCCGAGCTGAACGGTGCCTCCGCCCTTGCTGGCGGCACAGGTGTCGATCGCTCGCTGAATGGCTGCGGTGTCTTTGGTGACGCCGTCTCCCTTGGCGCCGTAAGTGCGCGCGTCGCAGAGCTTTCCGGCGGCGAATGCGGCGTGCGCGGAGGCGAGGGTCAGGAGAGCGAGAACGGCTACGGGCTTTAGCTGGATCAACGTGGAACCTCTGAGGGATGAGGGTATGCGCAGACATCCTATCCTACTGGTCTGACCACTGTCACGAGAGCAACTATGAGGAGAGGGGTTGGGTCTTAGAGGAGGTGCGAGGAACAGCAGTTCCTCCCGGAGGTTGCACCCATGAACGCAGGCAAACGAACGTTTGCAGCACTTACACTCGCAGGTCTTCTCACGGCGTCTTCAGCAATGGTGTTCGCCCAAGGCCCACCGCCTCCGGGATACCATGACCGGTACGACGAGCGCACGTGGAATGCGCCGCGGGGCTATAACGACTATTACCAGGAGAACGGCAACGCAAACATGGCAGCACGACAGGGCTATGCGGCGGGTTTTTCTCAGGGCGAGTCGGATTTTCGCGAGCACCACAGCTTCCGGCCGACGCACGTAGACACGTACAAGCATGTTCCGGACTCACCAAAGAGTTACAACCGCGACGAATTCAAGCGGACGTATCGAGAGGCGTTTGAGCGCGGCTACTCGAAGGGATACGGGCGGTAAGCAGGTTGCGTGATGAGAGAGATGGCCGGCAGAGCGCCGGCCATTTTTTTATGGGTGGAGCGAAATACAGGGGTTTCCAAACGCGCTGCGCGCTTCGTTGAAGATGACGACGGGTGGGATAGGTCTGGATCACTCCACTCCGCGCTTCGGTTGAGAAGATGGCCGGCGCGGTGGTGGGGAGATAGATTTTTGCGAGCGAATATCGCTTTTGAGGCTCAGTCCGGAACCTGCCAGCCGACGCCCGTCTGATCGAGCGTGATGGTGGCGGGGTCGGGGTCCGAGGTTGCCTTCGCCATCTCGGGGTAGGCCTTGCGCACTTCTGCTTCTTTGGCCCAGACGGGCACGTCCTGCAGGGTGTAGCGGTAGGTGACCTTGGATTGATTGAAGCCGTCGGCTCCCTTCACGGGCGGAGTGAAGGACTCGATTCCGGCGACATGACGGAAGCCGTAACAGAAGCGCGGTGCGGACTTCTGTCCGTAGTCGGAGACGGTGTAGCGGGTGACGTGAATGGCGGGTTCGGTGCCCTTGTTGAGGAGCTTGCTGGTGACCAGGGTATCGAGCTGCTTCATCTCCGCGGTATCGGAGGTCTCGTAGGGAAAGCGCAAAGCCGTCTTGTAGAGGCAGTCGGGATGCTCGGCCAGATACTTTACAAGACCTTTGGTGAAGTTCTCCGGCGTGGGCGCGGATGCGGATTTACAGCCCTCGGCCGCGAAGAAGGATGCGATCAGAAGGAGAGCAGCGGATTTCCGCGTCGGGAGCATGCGTGTTGGATGCATGGAGACAGTATCCACGAAGTTTGGCGTCTGTGATCGATTCTTGTCTCCGAAACGGTGGAGGAGGAGTATGGATTGAGAGGCAGAGATCAGCGTGCACATCCTGGTGATCAACAGCGGATCGTCGTCGGTGAAGTTTTCGATCTTTGCCGCCGATGACGATGAGACGAGGTCGTTGTATGAAGGGGAGGCTGGCGGCCTGGGCACGCCGGAGGCGACGCTGCGCTTTGCGGATGCCTCGGGTACAGACCGGACGGCCGGGCGACGCCTGCGACCGGGAGCGGAGACAGGAGAGGCGAGCCACGCTATCGCCGACCTCGTGACGCGGGCTGGGATGCCGGGGGTGGATGCGGTGGGCTATCGGGTGGTGCACACGGGACCGCGGGTGCAGCAGCATGGGCGTGTCACGCCAGAGCTGCTGGAGGAGCTGCGGAAGGCAGTGGAGTTCGCGCCGCTGCACGAGCCTCCGGCAATCCGGATTATTGAGGAGATGCAAGGGCGCTTCCCTTCTGTGCCGCACTTTGCGTGCTTCGACACCGTCTTCCACGAGACCATGCCGGAGGAGGCGAAGACGTATGGGCTTCCGGATGCAGTGCGGGAGCGAGGCGTGCGGCGCTATGGGTTTCATGGGCTCTCGTGCGAGAGCGTAGTGGCGCAGCTTCGGGAGGCTGGAGGTCGCGGCGAGCTGGTCTTCCCGGCGAGGCTCATCGTCGCGCACCTGGGGAGCGGGTGCAGCGTTACGGCAATACAGGATGGGGAAAGCGTGGACACGTCGATGGGTCTGACGCCGGATGGAGGCGTTGTGATGGGGACGCGTCCGGGAGATCTTGATCCGGGAGTGGTGCTCTACCTGTTGCGCCAGCAGAGAGGGGATCGCGAGCAGGCCGTAGCGGCTGTCGAGGTGATGTTGAATCGGGACGCGGGCATGCATGCGCTCTCGGGCTTGCCGAATGATGTGAAGCGGGTACGCGCCGCGGCAAAGGGCGGAGACGTGCGCGCGCGGCTGGCTCTGGCGGTGTTTACGCGGAGTGTGACCAAGGCGATCGGTGGATATGTGGCGCTGATAGGCGGTGTGGATGCCGTGGTGTTTACGGGCGGCATCGGAGAGCATGATGCGGCTTCGCGGAGAGAGATCGTAGCCGGGATGAAGGCGTTTGGGTTGAAGCTGGAGGAGAGACGGAATTTGGAGGAAGGGAACGGGCTGCGGCAGATCAGCTCTGACGATGCGAGTGCCACCCTATATGTGGTGCCGGCAGAGGAGGATCTGATGATCGCCCGGCATGTCTTTGCGATGGATCGCGGAAAGCTGTGAGTGGGCCCACTCTGAAGGACAAACGGCAGAAGATCAAAAGGAGTTACAGATGACGGCAGATGGGAACAAAGCGATGGGGCCGGTGCTCGGCGGGGAAGAGCTGCGCACGATGAACGCCTACTGGCGCGCGTGCAATTACCTGTGCGCGGGGATGATCTATCTGCGCGACAATCCTCTGCTGCGCGAGCCGCTGAAGGCGGAGCACATCAAGAAGCGGCTGCTGGGCCACTGGGGATCGGATCCGGGGCAGACGTTTACTGGGTGCACCTGAACCGCGTGATCCGGAAGTACGACCTGAACATGATCTACATTGCGGGGCCGGGCCATGGGGCGCCGGCGACGCTTTCGAACAGCTATCTCGAAGGGGCGTACTCGGAGGTGTATCCGGACAAGAGCCAGGATGTGGAGGGGACTGCTGAAGTTCTTCCGGCAGTTTTCGTTTCCGGGCGGGATCGGCAGCCACTGCACGCCGGAGACGCCGGGGTCGATTCACGAGGGTGGCGAGCTGGGGTACAGCCTGTCGCATGCGTTTGGCGCGGCGTTCGACAATCCCGACCTGATCGTGACGTGCGTGGTGGGCGATGGCGAGGCGGAGACGGGGCCGCTGGCGACGTCGTGGCACTCAAACAAGTTTCTGAATCCGGTGCGCGATGGTGCGGTGCTGCCGGTGCTGCACCTGAACGGTTACAAGATCGCCAATCCGACGATCCTGGCGACGGATTCCGCAGGACGAGCTGGAGCTGCTGTTTCGGGGATACGGGTGGAAGCCGTATTTCGTCGAGGGTGACGATCCGAGGCGATGCACCCGGCGATGGCGGAGACGATGGAGCGCTGCATCGAGGAGATCCGGGCGATTCAGGGTGAGGCGCGCAGGGGAGACGCAAAGCGATGCGGAGCGTGCCGAGTGGCCGATGATCGTGCTGCGCACGCCCGAAGGGCTGGACGGGTCCGAAGGAGGTCGACGGCCACAAGGTCGAAGGACTTCTGGCGCGCGCACCAGGTGCCGATTCTGGACGTGGTGAAGAACGCGGAGCATCTGAAGCTGCTGGAGAGCTGGATGCGGAGCTACAGGCCGGAAGAGCTGTTCGACGAGAGCGGACGTCTCGTGGCGGAGTTGCAGGAGCTGGCCCCCGACGGTGACACGGCGGATCACGGCGAATCCGCATGCGAACGGCGGCAAGCTGCGGAAGCCGCTGCGACATGCCCGACTTCCGCGACTACGCCGTCAAGGTGGAGAGGCCGGGGCAGACGTGCGGTCTCTCCGACGGCAACTGCTGGCGCATGTTTCTGCGCGACGTGATGCGGCAAAACATGACGAACTTCCGCGTCTTCGGGCCGGATGAGACGGCGTCGAACAGGCTGACGGCGATCTACGAGGCGAGCCCGAAGACCTGGATGCGAAGAAGATTGCCGGAGGACGAGGACGGCGGCGAGTTGGCGCGCGATGGGCGCGTGATGGAGATGCTCAGTGAGCACACGCTCGAAGGCTGGTTCGAGGGCTATGTGCTGACCGGGCGGCATGGCTTCTTCTCAACCTACGAAGCGTTCGTGCACATGATCGATTCGATGTTCAACCAGCATGCGAAGTGGCTGGAGAAGTGCAAGCTGGAACTGGCGTGGCGGGCGCCGATTTCGTCGATCAACCTGCTGATCACGTCGCTGGTGTGGCGGCAGGATCATAACGGGTTCACTCATCAGGATCCGGGGTTCCTGGACGTGGTGACAAACAAGAGCGCGGACGGTGACGCGCATCTATCTGCCGCCCGATGCGAACTGCCTGCTGAGCGTAGCGGACCATTGCCTGCGCAGCGAGGATTACGTCAACGTGATCGTCGCTGACAAGCAGGAGCACCTTGCATTACCTGATCATGGAGAGGCTGTTCGGCACTGCACCAAGGGAATCGGCATCTGGGATTTGGCCAGCAACGATGACGGGCAGGAGCCGGACGTGGTGATGGCGTGCGCGGGCGATATCCCGACAGAGGAGGCGCTGGCGGCGATGGCGATTCTGCGCGAGCGCTTCCCCGATGTGAAGATGCGCTTCGTAAACGTGGTCGATCTGTTCAGGCTGCAGCCGAACACGGAGCATCCGCACGGTCTGAGCGACCGGGACTTCGATTCGCTCTTCACCAAGGACAAGCCGGTGATCTTCAACTTCCATGCGTATCCCTGGCTGATTCACAAACTGACTTACCGGCGCGAACAATCACGAGAACATCCATGTGCGCGGGTACAAGGAGAAGGGCAACATCAATACGCCGCTGGAGCTCGCGATCGTGAATAAGGTCGATCGCTTCAACCTTGCGATCGATGTGCATCGATCGTGTACCGCGCCTGCAGGCTACGGCTGCGCACACGAAGGAATGGCTGCGCGACCAGATCATCGACAGCGTCAACTATGCGCATGAGAAGGGATCGACCGAGAGGAAATCCGCAACTGGAAGTGGCCGTTTTGACGTGGCGGTGGGCGAAGCGGGAGCATGAGTATGCTCCCGCTTGTCCGGTTCAGAGACTGAGCGCCGATCGATACATGCGGCGGGTGGTGACGACGACGCCCGCCATGACTCCCGTAGCGAGCAAAGGCAGAGATGCCGGCTCGGGGGTGGGTGCGGCAGAGACGTTGGCGGAAAGGCTGATGGGGATGTTCTGGCCGATCTCGGTGGCGCTGTAGCTCGAGCTGTTCAGCGTGAACACATACGATCCGAAGTTGACGGGAGCGCCGGCGGAGAAGGTGATGAGGTCGGCTGTGGTGGTGACCTCGTTCTGCCCGAAGATTGTCACGGTGCGTGAGATTCCGTTGATGGAAATGATGTCAGTGAAGGAGAACGGGATTATCTGGTCCGGGATCTGCGAGTTACCGACGGAGATGTTGCCGGTCTGGAAGATGACATTTCCGGGGGCGGAGAGTGTCGCGTTGCCGACGCTGAGGCTGATAGCGTCGCTCGACGGATTCAGCCCGAATGAGGGCGGAGCGCTGGATGTGATGTTGATCGTATTGGCGAGCGCCGGGGAGGCGAGGCAGACGAATGTGCCGAGAAGAGTGAATGCAAGGGATCTGCGAGTCAAGTGTGTTTCCTTAGCTGCTCGGTAAGCTCCGCAGTTTGCGGGCGGCCCGAGGAAGATGAGTTGCTAAGGAATAGATCGGCAGAGTTCGACGAAACTTTAGGTGTGCCCCGCGGAAAGCTCTCGGGGCCGTGCAAATGTCAGTCCCAGAGCCAGGCGGCTCCGCGAACGCCGCTGGCGTCGCCGTGAAGAGGTTTGACGATGCGGACGGAGTCGGCACCACCGAAGGTGTAAGGGCTGATTTTCGGGGGCACATTGCGGTAAAGGCGGTCGAGCTTGGAGAGGCCGCCGCCGAGCACGATGACATCCGGGTCCATGATGTTGACGATCTCCGCCAGGGATCGGGCCATACGATCTTCCAGGCGGTCGAGCGCGGCTGCGGCCTGCTTGTGGAGGTCGGCGGATAGATCTTCGCTGGCAGCGACGATCTCGGCTCCGTCGAGCGGGCGGCCGGTATTGGCGAGGAAATCGCGCATGAGGCCGGTGCCTGAGATCCATGTCTCGATGCAGCCACGCTTGCCGCAGTAGCACTGGGGCCCGGGCAGTTCGTCCGGAGTGGCCCAGGGCAGCGGGTTGTGTCCCCATTCACCGGCGATACCGTGTGGACCGGCGTGCTGATGCTCGTTGAAGGCGAGGGCGCCGCCGCAGCCGGTACCTACGATGACACCAAAGACCACGGGATACCCGTGCGCGGCGCCGTCATGGGCCTCCGACACGACGAAGCAGTTGGCGTCGTTGGCGCAGCGGACGGGGCGGGCGAGAGCATGCGAAAGGTCAAGTTCAAGCGGCCGGCCGTTGAGCCAGGTCGAGTTGGCGTTCTTGACCAGGCCGGTGGAGCGGACGATGGTACCGGGTATTCCGACCCCTACCGAGGCGGTGCAGGCGAGCTGCGTCTCAATGTGGCGAACGACGCCGGCGATGGCTTGTACGGTGCCGTCGTAATCGTGCTTGGGTGTCGGAACGCGCTGCCGGGCGGCGACGTTGCCGGTGCTGTCCAGGGCGACGCCTTCAATTTTTGTGCCGCCGAGATCGATGCCGATGCGGGTGCCGGCCGGGTTTGCCACGTTATTTCTCCGAGTGCAATCGAGATGACGGATCGAAGCGTCTGTTGCCTTGAAGTGCTTACGTTCGGGTCGGCTGGTCCGTTGCCTTCCGGTGTTCAGCATAAAGGATGTTTTCGCCGGCGGTGATTACGACAACGAAATCAGCTTACGAGGAGCTGCGCTGTAGGCTGGCTGTGGACGAGGGGAGATTGCGCAGAAATATTTGCCATCGCGGAATTGAATCGGTAGATTGGGCACGATACTGGATAGGTAACCGTTTACAACTTACAGCAGATCATAGGTCAAGGGCGGAGTCATGATCAGAGGTTCAAGAGCAGTCTCGTTTGTGTTTGGGGTGATGGTTCTCGGCGGAGCTGCCTGGGCGCAGTTGCCGGCCGCGCAGCTCAGCATTCAGCTGGATAAGCCCCTGCACGCCGTGAGCCCGACGCTCTACGGGTTGATGACGGAGGAGATCAACTACTCCTACGACGGCGGCCTGTATGCGGAGATGGTGCGTAACCGGACGTTTCAGGATCACGGATTTGGCGGCGTCGCCCACTGGAACATCGAGCACATGGGGAACTCCGATGCTTCGATGGAGATTGATCGGGAAGAGGGTCCGAGCGATGCCCTGCAGCACAGCCTTCTGCTGACGGTGAAACAGGCAGACGCCGCGAACCAGGCGGGGGTGCGGAACGAGGGCTACTGGGGCATGGCCCTGCGGCCGAACACAACGTACAAGGGCTCGCTGTACGCGAAAGCGGACTCGGCGGAGATCGGGCCGATGAGCGTCTCGCTGGTGAACGACAACAGCGGAAGGCCGGTGGCGACGGCGACAGTGCCCGCGCTTTCAACGGAGTGGAAGAAGTATGACTTTACGCTGGCGACCGGGAAGATGGAGGCATCGGCGGAGAACCACCTTTTATTGACGGTGGGCCACGCCGGAAAGGTGTGGATCGATCTCGTCAGCCTGTTTCCGCCCACGTATAAGAATCGCGAGAACGGCAATCGCACGGATCTGATGGAGATGATGGCCGGCATGCACTCGAAGTTTCTGCGGCTGCCAGGCGGGAACTACCTTGAGGGCGATCTGATCGATGAGCGGTTCGACTGGAAGAACACGATCGGGCCGCTGGTGGACCGGCCGACACACCGGAGCCCCTGGAACTACCAGTCTTCGGACGGTATGGGGCTGCTGGAGTTCCTGGAGTGGACAGAGGACCTGAAGATCGATACGGTGCTGGCCGTGTATGCGGGCTATTCGCTGAAGGGCGACCATATTGTGCCGGGACCGGCGCTGACGCCGTTTGTGCAGGATGCGCTGGATGAGATTGAGTTTGCGACGGGGGACACATCGACCAAGTGGGGTGGGGTGCGCGCGAAGCTCGGACATCCGGCGACGTTTCCGATCAAGTACATCGAAATCGGCAACGAGGACTGGTTCGATCGCTCGGGCAGCTACGAGGCTCGATACGCGCAGTTTTCCAAGGCGATCAAAGCGAAGTACCCGCAATTTCAGTTGATCGCGACGGCACCGCTGAAGCGCATGAAACCGGATGTCTTGGACGACCACTACTACAAACGCGCGGACGAGTTCTTTGCCGATGTGAAGCACTACGACACTGTGGATAGGAACGGACCGAAGATCTTCGTGGGCGAGTGGGCGACGCGTGAGGGTAGCCCGACGACCAACATGGGTGCGGCGCTGGGTGATGCTGCCTGGATGACGGGCATGGAGCGCAACAGCGATCTGATCGTGATGGCGTCGTACGCTCCGATGCTGGTGAACGTGAACCCTGGCGGAATGCAATGGGAGTCGGACCTGATCGGGTACGACGCGATGACGAGCTACGGGTCGCCGGGATACTACGCGCAATGCATGTTCGCGGAATATCTCGGGACCGAGGTGCCGGCGTCGTCCATCACTGGCGGCGGAGACCGGTTCTTTTACTCGGTCACGCGCGATGCGGCAAAGGGTGCTGTTTACCTGAAGCTCGTGAATGCTTCGTCCGTACCGCAGCCAGTGGAGATCGACATGAGCGGCGCAGGCAACATAGGCAAGACGGGCACGCTGGTGACACTGGCGGGGTCAAATAACGCCGAGACGAACACGATCACGGCTCCGCGACGCATTGTGCCGGTGAAGACGGAGTTGAGGGGAGCGGGGGCGAAGTTCAGCCACTCGGTGCCGGCGTACTCGGTCCAGGTGCTGGAGCTTTCGGCGAAGTAGAACAGCTCTTCACCGGTTTCAGCCCTGGCCTTAGGAACTTCGCGAGAACAGCCGCGGGTCCCATGAGATGGGTTCCGGGGCGCTTGCCTGGATGCGAGCGAAATCCGGGTGCTCCGGGTTGATCAGGACGTTGTGCTCGCGGCCTCGCAGGACCACACTGGGCACGAACACTACGGCCGTCCTCCGTTCTTGAAGCCATCGATCTCCGAACGTGCGGCTGCTGAGGAGGTCTTCAGCATCCCAGCCAGGTAAATCTGTGGAACTGAGGGATTCGAATTCGATGTCGCTTGGAATGTCGATCGTGACCGAGGCAAGTGTGTTGGGGACAGAGGCGAGGTTTGCGTGTACCAGGATCTCGAGCACGGCTCCGGCATACGTCTCGGCTGCGTAGATGACGCGCTTCCCCGGTGAGTTCCAGCGTGCCCCCTTGAGCATTGCGCCGGTTGCGTCGAAGATGGCGTGACGGCGATCGGCGATTCGAAACGCGACCACTAGACGGGCAGACCGTAGAAGAGCTTATCGAGCAGATCTTCGACCCGGCGGGCTCCGAGTTCCGTTGCTGCGGCTGCCGAGGGTGTCTCTCCGGCGAGCTCGGGATGCGGCTGGTTCATCCAGGTCCGGGCCTGCTCCGGATCGTTCCAGGTGTACTCGGCTGCGGCCACGCTGCGCGCCAAACGCTCCGCGCGCTCACTGACGTTGAGGGAGAGCCTCCCGTTCGTACGCTTCCATGTGGCAGAGGGAATCACGCGATCCCGCAGGACCTTTGCTTCCCTGCCGTTGCGAGCCACACGGGCCACGACGCGTGTGACCGCCTGTTTGGGAAGACCGCGCGAGACCGCACTGTCGAGGTCGCGCACGGTCTGTACGTGATCTTGAATGCCGAGGATAAGGGCGATCGCTGCGGGTGAGATCATGGGATCATTATATACCTGAATATGGCTCATATGATCTCTCGTCCTCTCCGCCTCACTTGTACGGCGATATGCCCTTGCCTTCCGTGACGGTATAAAAGGTATCGATTAGGGCGGGCGGGGGGATCGTCTCTTTGACTCCGCTTGGCCAGTGGATCTCGATCTTTTCGATCTTCGTGGCGGCCCCCAGGCCGAAGTGCGGGCGCTGGTCTGGGCTGGAGGCGAAGGAGCCGCCTGCGATGACGTCCTGGCGCTGGCGAAAACCGTTGGCGGTGACGTAGACGGTGGCTCCTACGGCGTCACGCGGGGACTTGGGGCCGCCGATCAGCTTGAAGGCGATCCAGTGGTTCGATTGCTTCGTCACATTGCGGAAGAGGGATGGAGGCGAGTCGAGATTGTTGATGACGACGTCGATGCGGCCGTCGTTGAAGAGGTCTCCGTAGGCCATGCCGCGGGCGACGGCGACCTTGGCGAGGCCGGTGCCTTCGACGGGCGGAACGAACTCGAACTTGCCCTTGTTGTTGTGCAGCATGTAGGCGCGCTGGGCGAAGGTGGTGCCCCAGGGCTGTTTATCGACCTCGGGATAGACATGCCCGTTGACGGTGAGCAGGTCGAGCCAGCCGTCGTTGTCATAGTCGAAGAAGGCCGTGCCCCAGCCCAGGAACGGGATGGTGGGCTCGGCGATACCGGCCTGATAGCTGATGTCAGTGAAGTTGGCGTCGCCGTCGTTGCGGTAGAGCGGCTTGTAGTCGTCGGAGAAGGTGGTGTTGTAGAGGTCGATAAGGCCGTTGTGAGTGTAATCGCCCGCGGCGATGCCCATGCTGGCGGTCTCGCGGCCGCTCTCGTTGAGCGCATAGCCGGAGGCGAAGCTGGCATCCTCGAAGGTCCCGTTGCCTTTGTTGATGTAGAGGTAGTTGGGGGTGGAATCGTCGGCGACGAGGAGGTCGGGCTTGCCATCGCCGTTGAGGTCGATGAAGAGCGACGCAAGGCCGTAGTAGCCGTGCTTGATCGTTGACGCCGAGCTTGACGCTGACGTCGGTGAAGGTGCCGTCGCCGTTGTTGTGGAAGAGGTGGTCGGGCTCGCCTTCGAGACCGCGGGGGCCGCACATGACGCTGGCTCCGCGAAAGTTGCAGCCGGTAGGTGGTGGCTGGTGCGCCATGTCGTAGTGAACATAGCCGGGTACGAAGAGGTCCAGGCGGCCATCGCCGTCGTAGTCGCCCCATGTCGCTCCGGCGGACCAGTTGCCGAGCTGGACGCCGGCCTTTTCCGCGACGTCGGTGAAGGTGCCGTCGTGGTTGTTGTGGTACAGCCGGTTCTTGCCGTAGTTCGAGACGAAGATATCGGGCCAGCCGTCGTTGTCGTAATCGCCCACGACCGCGCCGAAGCCCCAGCGATCGTTCGCAACGCCTGCTTTGGCGGTGACATCGGTGAAGGTGCCGTCGTGATTGTTGCGGAAGAGGGCGGCATGCGGAGGCGTTGCTTTCCCGGCGAGCGCATCCCATGTGCTGCCATTGACGAGATAGATATCAAGCCAGCCGTCATTGTCGTAGTCGAGCAGAGCGACTCCGGAGCCGACCGTCTCGAGGATGAGCGACTTCGCCGGGCTGCCCATCACATGGTGAAAGGAGCCGAGTCCGGATTTTGCAGTGATGTCCTCAAAGATCACAGGGCCGCTCTTGACGAAGCCGCCCGCGGTGATGGGGCGGTGCTCGGCGTCGAGCACGGCTTCATGGGCAGCCCCGGTGTTGACGGTCATCCCGGCGGGCTGCTGCGGGCCGGCTGGCTGCTGTGCCTCGGTTGTGTGAGTGGACTGATTCGACGGTGGAGAAGGTGCCTGGCCGGGGGCGGCCGATGCCGCAAGCAGAAGGAGAAGCAGAACGCGCATGTAGTGGACCTGCTACGTATCTTAGAAGATGTAGCGGCCCGTGAATACGAGGCTGTGGTTGTAGGTGTGATAGGTGGTTGTGGCGGTCTGGAAGCCGAAGCCTCCGACGAACCCGGAGCGCGCCTTGGCATTGTGAGGCTGGAAGGCGTACTTGCCGACGACGAGGCCCGGTGTCAGGAAGGTCTGGATCTTGCCGTCGCGGGTTGAGCCATACCAGCGTGTGGTGTTGATCTCGAGCTCGGGCCAGAAGTACTTGCCGACGTGATATTGGGCCACGGTGCCGGTGGTGAGCGTGCGTCCGAGAGTCGCCGTGTTGCCGGTGGGCAGAGTCGCGCCAAGGTTCGCGATGAAGTCGAATCGGCCCCAGCCCTTGCCTCCGTTGATGGTTGGATTGACGCTGGCGTCCGTCGCGCCGTTCTTATAGCTGCCCGTGGGGATGACGCCGACAAGCTGCGCACTGAGCATATAGTTACCGTGCTTCTCGTTCGCTGAGAGGATACGGTATTTACCCGAAAAGCTCATATC
This sequence comes from uncultured Acidobacteriaceae bacterium, assembly GCA_963778445.1. Lineage (GTDB taxonomy): Bacteria > Acidobacteriota > Terriglobia > Terriglobales > Acidobacteriaceae > Edaphobacter. The sequence goes on from CAVZUG010000003.1 coordinate 1,019,383, forward strand.
GCCGAAGCCGTCGGCAGTTTTATCTCCATGCTCGAAGTATGGAGGAAGCAGCACGTCGAACTCGGTACGGCTGAACGGTATGAGATTGAGGCCGCGGCTGGCATCGAGGTTCCAGTTACGGACGCCTGTAGGGGAGATCTGCCGCGTGAAGTCCGCGCGAAAGACCTGAATCAGCATCGGGTATGCAGAGACAGCCGGAACCATCCATTTGGGCTGCTGGGATTGAATCCGGGTGACTCGCGCCTGCCAGCGCTCAAAGAAATTCCCGGGCGCCGGCTTCGTCTGGAGCGCCGGGCGTGAGCCGGTGGTGGCTGGCGTGGACTGCTTAGGCTGGTCCTCCGCGAGGAGAGCTGTGCTGGTCGCCATTGCGATGGCGAGTGCCGCTACAAGGCACTTGGACAGACGTATGGGGTTCCGGCTCTCGATCACTCGGGCAGACTCCAGCTTCTAAGAAGTGGTTTTGCTGACCAGCGTAGATGCTGACGCGAAGCACCGCATCGTCCGAAAGATGGAGTTGTGAAGAGCCAGTTATTTGTGCAGCGGCAGCTCGATGACGGTAACGCTTCCGTTCGGGAACGTGTGACGGAACGAGCCATGCATCGGCTCGTTCTGAATGAGAGGTGCGACGCGGTTCGGCTCTTCTTCATCATTTTCGACGAGAATGTTCTCTGCGGTCAGTGTGGTGACTTTTGCGGAAGCAGGGTGGATTCCGAAAGATGAAAGATCAATTGTGGCGGTCTCGGGCCGGGTGAGATGACGATTGACGCAGAGGAGGAGCAGCTTCGAGTGGTCCTCGGACTCGGCAGCGACGACGTCAAGGTAGGGCACGTTTGCGATCTCAGGTAGGCGAGTGATGCCGTGGGAAACAGTGTAGGTCGGGCTGTCGGAAGCGACCGTGAGCAGCGTGTGTGGATGAGCGCTGGCGTATTCGCGCAGAACCCAGTACGCGGGTGCGCCGTAGACCTGCGCACGCTTCTTCCAGATACCACCGAACTCAAGGATGCCGGTCATATCGGAGATGGAGACGACGTCGGAGTTGCGCATCACCATATTGAGGAAGCCGCCGGCAAAGAGTGCGCCGCCCATGTTGGTGAAGTTGGGGCCGGAGCGCTGGCCGGAGACCATCAGCCACTCGGTAAAGGCAACGTGAACGTCCTTCTGCCCCGCGTCGGCGGCCTGCTGATGGATGGCATGCATGCGATCCGCCAGCCCCCAGGGCAGCGCGAGAGCGGCCATGCTGCGAAAGTCGTTCGAAGCATGCGGAAGCTGGACGACGTCGTTCACTACGAAATGGGTCGAAAGATAGTTGAGGGTGCCTGCCGGATTGGTGAGCTGCTGGGCGTTCCAATCGTGGAAGAAGTCCTCGTCGCCGCCGGTGCCGATAAGCCGAGCGTGCGGATCGACCTCATGGACGGCCTGGCTGGTTGCCAGTGTGACGGCTGCGATGCGGCTCTGCGAAGGATAGCCGACCTGAAAGTCGCCCCAGAGCTCGTTGCCGAGCTCCCAGAGACTTCCCCCCTTGTGATCGGCCCAGTGTTCGTCGACATAGCGAACCCATTCCGCGGCCTGCTGCGGCGTGCCGGTGCCGAGATTCAATGCGATCTGTGGCTGCGCTTGAATGAGTTCGCAGAAGCGCAGGAATTCATCGGTGCCGAAGGTGTTGTACTCCGGAATGCCCCAGGAGAGGTTGAGTTTGGAGACGCGCTTGTCCAGTGGGCCGACGCCGTCGCGCCAGTCATAGGCAGAGGTGAAATTGCCCCCGAAGCGAACGAGCGGGGACTGCAGATCACGGGCCATGGCGATGACGTCGGGGTCCATGCCATCGATCGCATCCGCGGGATTCAGGTTGATATTGTCGATCTGCGCGCGGGCGTCATCGGAGAGCGAGATGACAAGGTCGACGGGTTGTAGTGGCGCGACAGTGTTTGGCTTAAGGGTGAGCGTAAACGGGTACTTCGTCCAGGTGGTCGCTGGGGCCTGCACTGTCGTGGAAGTAAGGATCTGAGTCGCCTGATCGTGCACGCGCAGGGAGAGGCTGACCGCTGCGCCTCCACGGACGTGCTTGACCCAGAGGTTGCCGTTATACGTAAGCTCCCGCTGGACAGGCAGATAGACCTGCTGGAGGATGCCGACCTCCTTGCCTGGAAGGGACATGATGAGGATCGATTGGTTGGAGTTGGCGGCGTCCCCGCGGATGGGGGCGTAGCGGTTACCTTGTTCATTCGAAAGGGGTTGCCATGGCAGTGGGAGGCCTAGTTGGGAGGCGCGGCGAAGTTCTGGGTGGTTGTGGAGCATGGTGTCCACGTTGCCGGCCGACCAGAGGCCCTCCTCAAAGCTTCCATTTTCAATGACATCGGCCCAGAGGCCACCGTAGGTGGAGTGTCCTATCGGCTCCAGAAAGCTGCCGAAGAGGGTGGCAGGAATGGTTTGTGGTGTGGTGGGACGGGTGATTTTTATGGTGATCGCGCTGGTGGCTTGTGGTGACGAGTCGGTGATCTGCGAGGTGGCAGTGGTCGCGCTGATGGCGAGAGAAAGAAAGGCCAGGGGGGCTGCTCGACGCGAACATCGAAGCCACCGGAACGATTGCAGGTGCATGTGTGAGTTCCTCCCAGGCAAAGACTTAGGGGTTGAATCGGCGTACGGGAAAGGTCGGTGTTGGTGAATTTGATCAAAAAAAGATGGCAGGAACGCGGGGCGCTCCTGCCATGGTTTGGGTGGATGTTTCTCTAGAACTGGATACGCGCCGTGAGCTGCATGCGGCGGGATAGATCGATGGTGCTTTGCGGAACCCCGTAGAAGTTGTCGTATGGGTTGACGCTCGGCGTAGAGAAGACGTGGCGGTTGAAGGCATTCAGCATTTCCACCTTGAAGAAGAAGGTCATGCCTTCGCCGATCGGTGTCTTCTTCAGGAAGCTGAAGTCTTCATTGTCGTAATGATAGTTTCGGAGATCACCGGAGACCCGCGGAACATTTCCAAATTCAAAGTCTCCGTTATCGCAGGTCGCACACGTGCCCACCTGTTTCGCGCGGAGGATACGGTTTGGTCCCTGGTTTTGGCTGTAGAGTGCTGGAGCATTCTGAAGGGCGCTGTAGCCGGGATTATCGCGGCGAAGCAGACCATTGAATTCGCTGTCGACGTTTGGATCAGGTCCCGTAACATTTCCGTTGGCAAGGTAGTTCCGAAACGGATTGATTCTGCCGTGCTGCCTTACATTGCTCTCAAGCGATGTTCCCGGAAGACGTGTGAAGCTGATGCAGTTCTGGAATCCGGGGATCCCGTCTGCGCAGCCGAGAGACGTCGGCTGACCGGACTGGTATCGCTGAACACCGCCAATTTCGAAGCCGCTAATCAGTGAATTCAGGACGGGGTTGCTGAAGTTGAGGAACTGCTTCCCTTTGCCGAACGGCAGCTGGTAGATGTAGCTGACCACAAAGGTATGCGGAATGTCCTGATTGGAGATCGACTTCTGGCTCTTGGAGTTTGCCGGGTCCTGCTCCTGCTGAACGCCGTTGGTGACGTTGATGATGGAGTCAGCGTTTGTGATTGATTTTGACCAGGTATAGGAGGCTTGCAGGTTGAGGCCTTGCGAGAAACGCCGCTCTACCGATGCAACAAGCGCTTCGTAGGAGGAGTGTCCGACGTTCTGCAAGCAGCAGTCCGTTGCAATGAAGTCATACTGCGGGAAAGGACGAAGCGCCTGGAAGTATTGTGCAACCGGATTGAACTTGGGGTATGGGAGCTTAGGACCGCCGACAGCAGGTGCGCTGACACTATAGGGACGAGTCAGGATATCGCCGAGCGGAAAGGCGGATTGATCGATGTTGTTGATGTTCTCTTCTTGCGACTTGAGATGGGCACCCGCTGAACCGATGTACCCGATGGTCATGATCAGATCTTTCGCAAGCTCCTGCTGAACCTGCAGGTTCCACTGATTGACCTGACCGGGGCGACCGTATGACGGCTTGATGTAGTTGCTGAAGTTGTTTGGCGTGTTTGAGTCGCCGCTGTCGTAGTAAGCCGGATCGAGATTGGTTCCGATGGTGTACGGATTCAGGCCGTTGTCGATCTTATAGGTCGCGTCGAAGCCATTCGAGTTCTGCTGGATGGGGTTCGTGTAGCCGGTGAGGGTAGCACCGCCAAAGTCGCTGTACTGGAGTGGCGCGTAAAGGGTAGCGAAGCCGCCGCGGAGAACGGTTTTGCCGTTGCTGTTCGGAGGGGTGTAGGCGAAGCCAACGCGTGGAGCGATGTCCTTGTACCAGGTATCCGCCCAGCGCTTGTTGCAGTTGGTGCAGGTTGTGCCGAAGACCAAAGCTCCTGGAACACCCGATTTGGGATCGATCGCGGTTGGGCTGAAGTTGGAGGTGCTATTGGTCGCTTCCTTCCGGGGCTGGTCGACATCGTAGCGAATCCCGAGATTCAATACGAGACTGTTCGACAGCTTGAAGTCATCCTGGGCAAAGCCGGCCCAGTACGCCGAGATCCAGCGAGGCTGGTGCGATGGAATGGTCGTTCCGGCAGAGTTGAAGTTGCCAAGCAGAAGACTGGCGAAGGCGTTACCGGTGCCACCGTTGTAAGCCCCGGTCTGGGTGGCTTTGGTCTGGTCAGGGGTGAAGTTGAAGTACCCATTGATCTGATCCTGCGCCAATGCGGAGTACTGCTGATAGCGGTAATCGATACCGAACTTGAAACTGTTCCGCCCCTTTTGCAAGCTGACCGAGTCGTTTACACGGATACCGTTATCGATGTTGTCGCCGAGCTGGTTGCGGCTAAGGGAATCGACGCCAGTGACGTTAATCCGGGGAAAGCCGGTCTGGATATTGGCGATGCCGAGTTGAGCGGCATAATTGATGCCACTTGCGGCTTCAATGGATCCATTTATGGAGTTGGAGCGGTTGTAGCCGAGGTTCAAGTGATTCAGCAGGTTTGGAGAGAAGACGTGATCCCAGCCGCCGCGCCCGAAGTGCGTGATGAAATCCTGTGTCTGCGTGTCGGGGTCGACCGGCGCAGGCAACGTCAGATTGGTCGGGCTGTAGCGAGTGTTCTCGCGTGAACTGTAGGACCCGTAGATCTTGTCTTTTGCCCCGATGGAGTGATCTATGCGAATCGTATAGGTGGTGTTGACGATCGGAGAGGATGACCGCAGGGAGTAGTTGTTGTTCAGACCGGAGGTTGTCGGCGGCGGATAGAACGCGATCAGCTTCTGAGCGAGGGCGCTGAAGCGCGGTTCTGGAATGCTGTTGCTTGGAAAAGCCGTGCGGCAAACTACTCCGTTAACCGTTTTGGTCGTACTGGGATCGAAGATCTGTCCATTCAGAATGGGTGTTCCGTCGCAAGGATTAGTCTGTCCGTTCGGGCCGCTGATCAGTTGGTCCTGGAAGTTGCCGGTGCGCTCGGCCGCGGTTGGAACTGTGCTGGTCGTCACGCCTCCGAGATTCTGGCGGAACTGTTCCCAAGCGAAGAAGAAGAAGCTTTTGTCTTTGCCGTTATAGATGTGTGGGATGTAGACAGGTCCACCGAGTGACCCACCGTAGTCGTTCTGCTTGTCGTTCGGTACGTTGTAGTTCGATTCGGACGCATTTCCGCGCGCCTGATTGATGGCTTTGTACCCGTTGTTGAACCAACCGTTTGCATCAAGAGCGTCATTGCGGAAGATGTCGAACGCAGTGCCGTGAAAGGAGTTCGTTCCCGATTTGGTTACGAAGTTCTCGATACCGCCTGTGGTGCGGCCGAACTCAGCTGCGGGTGTGGACGTTGTGACCTTGAACTCGGAGATGGCCTCAACGGAAGGGGCCTCTTCGTCGAAGGACGATCCGTTTTCTGAACGCGTCTGGCTGGCTCCGTCAAGGAGGACCTCGTTGCCGAAGTTCTGGCCGCCGCCGATCTTCGAGATGAAGATTCCGTTGTTGCTGTTTGCGGTACCGGGGCCAGCTGTGCCCGGGATCAAGAAGACGAAGGCTTCGGGCGATCGCATGGCGCCCACACCGCCGAGGGCCAGAGGCAGATCGATAATCTGCTGCGTAGTTACCGTGCCGCCCACCTCAGACGATTGCGTTTCCACCGTAGGTGCATCGGCTTGCACGGTAATGGTGTCCGTCTCGCCTCCAGCGGTCATGGTCAGGTCGAAACTTGTGGTGGTGCCGACGCGAACTTCGACGCCGGTGCTGACCACCGGCTTGAAGCCTGCGGCTTTTGCGGTGATGGTGTACCGACCCAGCTGAATGGAAGGAAAGCGATAGTTGCCCGACCCGGACGACACGGTGTTATAGACAGAACCCGTGGACTCGCTCTTGGCGGTGATGGCGGCATTTGGGATGGCGGCACCGCTGCTATCGACGATATTTCCGGCGATCTGGCCTTGATTGGTCTGCGCGGGTGCGATCGCCGCGGCGAAGAGCAGGGTGATGAAAGCTGCCGAGAGCCGGCCGAGCTTGAGTATTCGGTTCACGTCTTCCTCCAAAAATCTGTTGCTGGATGAGAGGGCGTCCGTGGCTTGCTTGAAATCGGTGCACGGATCGTCGTACGTCAGTTGCAGCAGTAGCCGAGTCTTGAGCAAACCGGTAATGTAACCGCTTGCAGAACTTCAGCCTCATGGATAGTAGTGACCGGGTGAACAGATTGTCAACGCTCTTTTATCAATCGAATTATGGATGGACCTCTCCACCGTAGGAGTGGGAAGCTGTACGCGCGCAAGCTGCGCAATTGACGGCACTTACTTTGGGGCACCCTGCGTTGATCTTTTGGTTACCTCTTCTCCGATGTGGAGTGAGATCCGTAGAGTGTCGCGCTGATTTTGAGTTCGGCCTCGGCTTTGGCGGTGAGGCCGGCGCGGCGGTAGATCTGGCCGAGCTGGTAGTGGAGGCGCGGGTTCTGAGGGTCGAGGGAGACGGCCTGCTCCATCTCCTGGAGGGCCGGCGCGTCCTGATGGGTGGCGAGGAAGGCGCGGGCGAGTTCCTCGTGGCAGCGGGCACATTTGGGCGTGAGGGCTACTGCTGCCTGGAGGGGTTCGATGGCCTCGGCCGAGCGCGTTCTGGTGTTGAGGAGGGCGCCGAGGTTGAGGAGGGGCTGTTCTGTTGGATTGGGGGGGTGGGGGTTGGGCAGGGACTGGGCGGCAATGGCCTGCTTGTAGGCGACGAGCGCTTCGTCGGAGCGGTTCTGGGCTTCGAGGGAGAGGCCGAGGTTATTGAGAGCTTTGGGGTCGTTGGGCGTCAGGGCGAGGGTGCGGCGGAGGTCGCGCTCGGCGGCTACGAAGTCGCCCCCTTCCATGTGGGAGCGGCCGAGGGCGTACCAGGCTTCGGCGTTCCCGGGGTCGGCGGCGAGGGCGCGATTGAGCCAGTGAATGGCGTCGGGGTAGTCGTTGAGGAGGACGTAGTCGAGGGCAACGATGCGGAGGTCTTCGGCGGTGGGAGGCCGGAGGGCGGCGGCCTGCGTGTAAAGGGTGAGTGACTCGCGGGGTTTGTTCTCGCGGTGAAGGACGAGGGCGAGGAGGTAGAGGGTGCCGGGGTCTTTGGGGTTGGCGGCGAGGGTGGAGCGGAGGAGCTGTTCGGCGGCGGCGAGGTTGTTCTGGTGGAGAAGGGACTTGGGTTGGGTGAGATCGGGGGTCTGAGCGTGGAGTGTGGTGGCGAGAAGGAGAGGGGCGAGGAGGAGGAGGCGCGTTCGGGTGCGGGGTGCGGGTTGGAGTTGGGTCAGCACGATCGTGTGGGGAGGTGTGGGTTCTTCGCGTTCAGGCCTGGCTTGGGTTGACTCCATGGTAGAGGGCGCGGGAGTTCGATGCCATTGGGGTGGACGGATGGCGCAGGGTGCGAGGCTGCGGTAAAAGCAGATTCCTCCACTGCGCTCCTGAATGACAAGCAAAAGAGCAGACAACAGCAAGTGCAGAGGCAAATACCAGGACAGAGGGTGGGGAGTGCCGGTTGCCAGGACTACTTGGCGGGTTCGTCGATCTTGAGGACCTGGTCGGCGCGAACGTTTTCAAGCTTCTGGAGGATGCCGCTGGGCCAGTGGATCTCGATGGATTTGACGGTGGTATCGGGGCCCAGGCCGAAGTGGGCGCGCTTGTCGTTGGACGAGAGGTAGGAGCCGGCGGTGGAGACGGTGACCCATTGCGGGCCGCGGCTGGTGGTGAGCTTGATCTCTGCGCCGATGGCGTCGCGGTTGGATTTGTGCCCGACGAGGTTGAGCAGGAGCCAATGGTTGGTGGTGGCGGTCTCGTTGTGGAGGATGTGCGCGGGGCCGCCGTTGGTGGTGACGATGGCGTCCACGCGGCCGTCGTTGTCCAGGTCGCCGACCGCCATGCCGCGGCTGACCCAGGGCTCCGCGAAGACGGCTCCCGAGAGGGCCGAGACATCGACGAAGCCTCCCTTGCCGGTGTTGTGGGCGAGCAGCATGGGTTCTTTGTAGTGCAGCTGCGGGTAGTTGAGTTCGACGGTGTCGAGGTCGTGGCCCTGGGCGATGAGGAGGTCTTTGAGGCCGTCGTTGTCGTAGTCGAGGAAGCGGATGCCCCAGCCGGAGTGGAGGAGGGTCATGCGGGCGAGGCCGGAGACGTAGGTGTCGTAGTTGAAGCTGCCGTCGCCGTTGTTGCGGTAGAGGGCGTACTTCTGGTTGGCGAGGTTGGTGATGACGATGTCGGGGAGGCCGTCGTTGTTGTAGTCGGCGAAGTCGATGCCCATGCCGGCGTAGGTGCGGCCGTCGCCGTCGACGGCGACTTCGGCGGTGAGGCCAGTCTCCTCGAAGGTGCCGTTGCCCTTGTTGCGGTAGAGGAACTCGAGCATGGAGTCGTTGGCGACGGCGAGGTCGATCTTGCCGTCGCGGTCGAAGTCGGCGATGGCGAGGCCGAGGCCTTTGCCGGGGACGTCGAGGCCCATCTTGTGAGCGACCTCGGTGAAGTGGCCGTTGCCGTCGTTGTGGTAGACGAGGGCGGGGATGGCGGGGAAGATGTCAGGGTGGCAGTAGGCGCGGTAGCCTTCGCGGTGCTCGCCGCAGAACTCGTCGTCCCAATCCCACTGCACGTAGCGGAGGACGACGAGGTCGAGGAGGCCGTCGTTGTCGAGGTCGACCCAGGCGGCGGAGGTGGACCAGGTGAAGCCGGGGGTGGTGGGTCCGCCGGTGCCGGACTGCGCGGTGACGTCGGTGAAGGTGCCGTTGCCGTTGTTGTGGTAGAGCTTGTTGCCGCCGTAGGCGGTGACGTAGAGGTCTTCGAAGCCGTCGTTGTCGTAGTCGCCGACGGCGACGCCCATGCCGTAGCCGACGCCTTTGAGGCCAGCCTTTTCGGTGACGTCTTCGAAGGTGCCGTCTTTCTTCTGGTGGTAGAGGCGGTTCCAGTCCTGCGGACCGGACTTCTGGGGGACGGAGCCTTTGGGCTGCGGGTCGGCGATGGGGGCGCCGTTGACGAAGAAGAGATCGAGGAGGCCGTCGTTGTCGTAGTCGAAGGCGGCGACGCCCGAGCCCATGGTTTCGATGAGGTACTTGTGGGGGGTGTGGGAGGCGGTGGCGGTGAAGTGGATGCCGGCCTTTTCGGTGGTATCGACGAACTTCCCGGGAGTGGCGGTAGCTTGAGCAAGCAGCGGCGCACTAAGCGAGAGGAGCATAACGAGCTTGAGGCGTGAAGACATGCGATCGGGTCTGAATGCAGGGTACCTCTCCGAGGTACCTGTGGCTAAGTTTCTGGTTCGTTTCGGTTTCAGCAGGCCTCTCGATTGGAGAGGGAAACTTGGTAATTGCTGGCGTGAGTTCGAGCCGGACCACACGTTTCGTGATAGCCGTTCTTCTCGACGAGGCTGTAGGTATTGCTAAGGTGTTTCCCATCCCACGCACCGAATTCAACACACCACTGATTGCTCGACGGCAGAATCTCGAGCGCGTTGGCGAGAACTCCGTCCTCTCCTGTTTGCGAGTAGACGTCCGAAGCATATTCGTTCAGCCAGCGGCTCCTTCTTTTCAGTTCCTGCAGTGTTACAACAGCGACTTCACTCATGAGGGCAGTTTATCCGAGTGTGGGCTGATGACCACTGTGTGAGCTGAAGCGACACAGCGGAGGCAGGGCCAGAGCGCTTCGCGCTGCCTCCGCGAGTCACCGCTGCAATGGATTAGTTTCCGGAGGCGCTGGCGGGCATAGGGGTTCCGCGTCCAGTGAGCTGACGAATCAGATCTACTTCGTGCTGGCGATAGGGGGTGTCGTCCTGACGGAAGACCTCGTGGAACCAGACGGTGGGCTGGATGAGGACGTAGGGGCGCTCCCATGAGTCCCAGGGGAAGTAGGTCTGGGTTTTGCCCGCGACGAAGCCCCAGTTGATGGCGGCTACGTTGTACTTCTTCGCGATGGGCAGGGAGCCGTCAAAGGTGGAGCCGGCGCCGCGGGCCATGTATTCGGTGCAAAGGATGGGGCGGTGGTTGGGTTGGAGCTCCTGGATGCGGGCCTCGAACTCTTCGGGCCAGCCGTAGTTGTGGAACGAGATGACGTCGGACTCGGCGAGCTGAATTTTAGTGGTGGCGCTCTCTTTGGCGGGATCGGACCAGTTCCCTTCCCAGACGCCTGAGGTGAGCGGCTGGATGGGATGGACGGAGCGGGCCCAGGCGAAGGCTTTGGGCAGGAGCTCGTCGACACGGCGGACCTTGGCAGCCTCATCTTTGCGATCGTCGCCGCCTTTGTTGTCGGGTTCGTTCCAGACGTCCCAGCCCAGGATGCGATCATCGTTGGCGAAGGCTCCGACGACACCTTTGACGTAGGCTTCCAGCTGCGGCTCGTCGGCGCGGCTGAGGAGGCGCTCCTTTCCAGGGCTCTGGACCCAGCCGGAGTTGTGGACGCCAGGGATGGGCGGGTGCTGCGGGCCGAGATGCGGGTCGGTCTCCCAGCAGGAGTCGAATAGAACGAGCAGCGGCTTGACGTGGTGTTTGGCGGCTATCGATAGAAAGGTGTCGAGGCGCTTCTTGAAGCCGTCGGGATCCTGCTGCCAGAGCTGGTCCTGGAGGAAGACGCGCATGGTGTTCATGCCGATGCCTTCGGCCATGCCGAGCTCCTTGTCGTTGAGCGCGGGGTTGAAGGTGGCGGCCTGAAACATCTCCAGCTCGTTGATGGCGTCGGACGGGATGAAGTTCGCGCCGACCAGCCATGGCTGTTGCGCATACCAGGCGTTGGCCTTCGCCTCAGACCAGCGGCCGTTCTGGGCGAGAGCAGGGATGGTAGCGACGACGGCGAGAAGAAGGAGCGAGCGGAGTTTCATGGCTTAGCGGGCCTTTCGGTTGCGGTGGCGTAGATCAGCGCCCGGACCACCATACAACATTGTGGAACCGGTTACATAGCAGTTGTGCTGAAACAGAAGCAGGTCCCTCCGCTATGCGATGCGCGCTCCGGTAGGGAATGACGGAGTCATCAGCAACGACACAGAAGTGTGGGTCATCGGGGCGCGGGACCTGTGGACTCGCGGGCGACGAGCGTGGGGTGCACGATGTGCTCTTCCCCTATGCCAGGCGCGCCGCCCTGCGGGTCGCGGTTATTGAAGATGCTGCGAAACGCCGTGTTGGCTAGTTCGAAACGCGAAACGCTCAGCGTGGTGAGGCTGGGGTGGGTATAGGCGCTTAGCTGAATTCCGTCGTAGCCGATCACAGAGATGTCTTCGGGCACGCGCAGGCCGTGCTCAAAGATAGCGCCCATGGCTCCGATCGCGGTGAGGTCGTTCGAGCAGAGAACGGCAGTCGGCCTCGCACCGGTGGCGAGGAGGCGCTCCATGGCGTCGTGACCGCCGTCGACGCGATGGTTGCCCTCCTGGACCATGCGGTTGTCGGCCGTGAGCTGTTTCTGATGGATCATTTCGGTGAATGCCTGCAGCCGGGTGCGGGCGGAGTGGAGGGCAAGCGGACCGCTGATAAAGGCGATCTGCCGGTGACCGAGCCCGGTGAGGTAATCCATGGCGTAGACGATGCCGGTGGGGTAGTCGATACGGACGCTGCTGACGCCGAGACCGGGCGAGCCGGTGTCGAGGAAGACGAGCGGAATGTGGCGGCGGCTGAAGACTTCGATGAGGCTGTCATCCATCTCGGAGGTCATGATGGCGACACCGTCGACCTTGCGCCCGAGCATTCGGCGGACGCAGTTCTCCATGCGGGCGGGATCGTAGTTGGTGTTGGCGATGAGCACCTCCTGCCCGTGTTCGACGGCAACATCCTCGAAGGCTTTGACGAGCTCGGGAAAGAAGGGATTGGTGATATCGGAGATGATGAGGCCGTAGAGCGAGGACCGGCCGGAGCCGAGGGCGCGCGCGTTGGTATTCGGGTAGAAGCCGAGAGAGTCGATGGCGCGGCGAACACGCTCGGCCGTGAGGGGACTGACATTCGCGGATCCGTTGATGGTCCGGGAGACGGTGGCCGTGGAGACCCGGGCCTTTCGAGCGACAGCCGTGATGTTCATAGGTCGAGCCTGAGAAAGAGAGTTGAGCTGGTTACGGATTGCGTCGGCCAAGCGATGGTACGGACAGCGACTCCGAGTGGCAACTGTCTTCCGATAACTATCGCACGCTGCTGAGGATTCAGAGATTACGAAGGTGCAACGGGGGGCGATTTCGTCGACAGGATACGAGCTCGCGGGATAGGATTCGACCATCGATACTGCGATGAGAACGATCTGCAAGATGTGCTTTTGGGTGACGGCGGGGCTGTGTTGCGGCGCCCCGGCCAGGATGCTGGCGCAGAGTCCGCAGGTGCAGGAAGCGTTCCAGAGAGGCGCAGTGGCGATGCACAATGGCCGCGCTGCCGACGCCGAACAGGCCTTTCGCGAGGCCGTGAAGCTGGCCCCTTCGATGCCCGACGCACATCTCGACCTGGGATTGGCGCTGGGACGCGAGGGAAAGGGCGAGGAGGCGATCGCGTCGCTCAAAAAGGCGCTGGAACTCGATCCAAAGCTGCCCTCAGCGCACATGTTTCTGGGCATCTTTGAGTATCAGGCAAACCGGCGGAGCGAGGCGGTCGACGCCATTCACCAGGAGCTGGCGCTCGATCCGAAGAACGCGGAGGCGCTGACCTGGCTTGGGATTGTGGAGCTTGCGGACGGCCATCCGGAGCGGGCGGTCGAGCCGCTGGATCGAGCGGCGGAGATCTCGCCAAACGACCTGAATGTGCTGGAGTATCGCGGAAGGGCGCACAGCCAGGTGGCGCGCGACAGCTACGCGAAGATGGCGCAGATCGAGCCGAACTCGTGGCAGGTGCACAAAGTGCGGGCCGAGTTGTATGCCGAAGAAGACAAGCACGCGGACGCGGTGAAGGAGTTTGAGCTTGCCATCCAGCAGCAAGGCCGTGACGCCGATCTGTATGAGGGGCTGGGCGACGAGTACCGGAAGATGAACGATCTCGACCGGGCGCAGAAGGCGTATGCGAAGGAGCTGGAGCTGAGCCCGCAGAACCCGATTGCGATGTACAACCTGGGGAGCACGGATGTGGACCGGGGAGATCATGCGGCAGGCGTACCGCTGCTGGAAGCGATGCTGGAGCGATACCGCGGAGCTCCTGTAGCCGACTACTACCTGGGCCGCGGCCTGGCCGGGGAGGGTAAGGACCCGGAGGCGGCCGCACACCTGGAACGCAGCGCTGAGACGGCTCCGGACAGCGAGATCGCGAAGCGCTCCTTCTACGAGCTGGCGCGGCTCTATCGCAAGATGCAGCGGCCCGCCGATGCGGAAAAGGCGCTTCAGCAGTACAACCGGCTGCGAGAGACGCAGGACAAACAGAACGCTGAGAAGGTGCAGGACTGGCGCAAGCTGTCGGCTGCAACGACCGGCGCTGAGACGAAGCCGTAGCGAAAAATAGAAGCTCTTTACCGTCGAGGCGAGCTGACGAAGCGGCTAAAGAGAGGTGCCGGTATGCGGCGATAACGGCTTGTGCCGTTAGTATGGGAGGCCATGCCACGCAGCCAAACAATCTCCCCGGAGGCTAGGCCTGTCAGCATCAAGGTTCTGGCGGAGTACCTGGGGCTTTCGCCGACGACGATCTCGCTGGTGATGAACGACGCGCCCGCGGGCCGGTCCATTCCGGAGGCGACCAAGGAGCGCGTCCGAGCCGCGGCAAAGAAGCTGGGGTATCGTCCGAGTTTTATGGCGCGGACCCTGCGAAAGCGGCAGAGCTTCACGATCGGGACGCTGGTTCCGGAGATGAGCGACCCGTACTCGACGATGATTCTGAGCGGCGTGGACGATGTGATGCAGGAGGAGGGCTACCTCGACTTTTCGGTGAGTCACCGGCGAAAGCCCGACCTTATAGAAGAGTACCCGCGCATTCTGCTGGACCGGTCGGTCGAAGGAATGATCGTGGTGGACACGCGGCTGCCGTTTGCTTTGCCGGTGCCGCTGGTCTCGATCGGAGGGCATCAGATGGTGGAGCGCATCACCAACGTGGTCCTCGACCATCGCCGCGCGGCGGAGCTGGTGCTGCGGCATCTGCACAAACTGGGTCACCGCAATATCGCGTATGTGCGTGGGCAGGACTTCAGCGGAGACGCGAGGGTGCGGTACGAGAGCCTGATGCAGGTATCGAGAGAGCTTGGCCTCAAGAACCCGCCGGAGTTGACGGCTAGGCTTGAGATCGATGCGGCGATCGCGGGAGCAGGGTACCCGGTTGTGGGGCAGCTGCTGGCGACACGGCTTCCCTTTACTGCGCTTGTGTGCTTCAACGACTACACGGCGATCGGAGCGATTCGTGCGCTTGTGGATGCCGGCCTGCGGGTTCCCGAAGATGTGTCTGTGGTGGGCTTCGACGATGTGCAGAATGCGGCCTACAACAACCCGAGCCTGACGACGGTTCGACAGCCGTTGCGGGATATGGGACGGATTGCGGCGCGGGCGCTGCTGCAGCGCATCCGCAACCCTTCGCTTCCGATCATGGATATCCCGGTCCTGCCTGAGCTGTTGATTCGGGAGTCGACGCTGCAACCGGGCGCCAAAGCGCCACGGCGGCAGCGGTAGGGCGTCTTAGAACGGATCGGCGCGATATCTCAGGCAGAGGAGCGTGCGGTCGTCGGTGGCGGGTGTCGAGCCGCAGAAGCCTTCAAGCTCCGCAAGGATGCGATTGAGATCGCCCCCGGAGGTTCGGGAGATCTCGTGGAGGCGCTCCGGCCCGAAAAACTGGCCTTCCGCATCTTCCGCTTCCGTGATGCCGTCGCTGGCGAGGATGAGCGTATCGCCTGCTGAAAGGGTGAGCACGCCCGACTGGAAGGGAGCGTTCTCCAGAAGACCTACGGGAACATTGGTCTCCCCAAGCTCCTCGAGGTGGACGCCGCTGGATGCCTTTGCGCGGAGGAGGATGGGCTTCACATGGCCGCAGTTGATGTATTCGACGTGGCCGCCGATCGTGGTACGCACGAGGACCATGGTGGCGTACTTACCGGTGTCCTTGATGCAGAGATAGGTGTTGACACCGCGAGCGATGGTGGCGAGCGGCAGGCCGGCGGCAAGCTGCGAGTAGAGCATTCCCTGGAGCGTGGAGGCAAGGATCGCGGCGGAGGCTCCCTTGCCCGATACGTCGGCGACCACGAGGGCGAGGCCGGTCTCGTCATGAAGCACGTCGAAGAAGTCGCCGCCGACCTCCCGGCACGGCAGGTTGCGGGCGTCGACCCTGGCATAGTCGAGCTCCGGCAGGCGAACGCGCATGAGGCGCTGCTGGATCCCGGCGGCAAAGGCCAGCTCTTCGCGGTCGCGGCGAGCATCGGCTTCGAAGCGGGCGAGCTGCGCGTTTTCAACGAGGGTTGCGGCCTCTGCGGCAACGGTGCGAAGCAGGCCGTGATCGGCTTCGGAGAGAACTCCCGGGGTGAGGCGGGTGTCGAGATAGAGCACGCCCAGCGCTTCTGTGGAGTGTGCCTCACGGCGTCTTCGCAGCGGCATCGAGATAACGGCGCGAATGCTGTTGACGACGACGCTCTGGGCCTGAGAACCGGTCTCCATTGCGAGCGAGTCAGTCAGAATGTACGGTTCAAAGGTCTTGAGGGCGCGCTGAATCGCCGTGTGTGAGAGATCGGTATCGTTGAGGAGCGCTTCGCCGCGATTGTTGCGGGCCGAGGCCAGACGCAGCTCACCGCCGTCGCAAAGATAGACATAGCCGCGCTCCCAGTGCGTGAGAGCGAGCGTGGTTTCAAGAAGCGAGGAGAGTATCTCTTCGATACCGCCGGTTGCATTGAGGCGTCGTGCCGCCTCGAACAGCCAGTTCAGCTTGCTGAGTTCGGAGTCGCTTGAGTGAACGACCTCGTCCAGCAGTCCGCGGATGCTGTCCTCAGCGGCCGCGGCGGTTTGAACCGTGAGCGTGAGGCCGTGTGAGCCTCCGAGTTGAATGCGATCTCCCGGAGTGATGGCAGCTCGCGTGACGGCTTTGCCGTTGAGCATGGTGCCGTGACGGCTGTGAGTGTCTTCGATCCAAAGCCTTTCGTTCGCCTCCACGATGCGGGCGTGTTCACGGGAGATGAACTCGTGCGGCAGAACGAGGTCGCGATCGGCGCCGCGGCCTATGGTGAAAGGCGTGTGTTCGACGCGGTGCCGCTCCGCACGGGCGCCGTCGGCGGTGACAAGGGCGATCCGGGTGGAGGTCTGGGTGGAGTTGTCCGAGTCTTTACGCACGTCGTGCTCGCGGCGGAGTGCGCGCTCGGAGGCATGCATCGCGGTCAGCCGCGAGTAGGATGAGGCGGGCGGTCATCGAAGAATGCTATTCCCTCCAGAGGAGATCCGGCTCGCGGGACTGGTTGAAAACCCGGCAGCAGATGGAGCGAAGATTCTACTGGTTGGATGGGAAGGGACACTGGCGCCCATCGACGCAGGGCCACAGGCTACACCTCTGCCTGCGGAAGCGATAGCCCTGGTTGAGCCTCTGGTGCTTGGAGCGATGGATTCGGTGCAAGCAGCGGTTACGGGGCTTGCGAGTCCGTGCGCCACGGACGCACGCGCATTAGAGAATCTCGCAAAGACCTTGGAGCGTCGACTGGGGTCTTTGTATGCGCTGCCGGTGGCGTTCGGCCGCATGCACCACCGATGGCCTGAGCGGGAGGGCGCGGATCGCATCGCGCGCATGCTGGCGCAGGACTGGGTCGTCGGCGTTGAGCTCTTTCTCGCACGGCTGAAGGCCGACAGCGAGCGGATTGCCCGGTGGATGGAAGTTCCGACGCTGCCGCTTGTCGTGTCTTTCCGGGCAGCCGCTTCGGATATCCATGGACGCGCTGGTGGAGTGATCGAGATTGAGTTTGTGGGAGGCGGCAGGATCTTCTACAAGCCGCGCCCGGTTACGGGCGAGCTGCTGTGGGCGGAGTTGAATGCCGCCGTAGCGACGGTGGATCGCGGCGCATCGGTGATGGCGGCACGTGCACTCGCCGGCGGACGAGGCGACGGATCCGGCTATGGTTGGATGGAGGCGCTCGCAACGGGCAGCTGCGATGCGGAGGAGCACTGGCATCGGTCGGGAGCCCTGCTTTGCCTGGCGCAGCATGCCGGCATGAGCGATCTCCATATGGCGAATGTGATGGCAACGGCTCAAGGTCCGGCTGTGCTCGATGCGGAGTGCCTGGCGGATCCGTCCGGCTCGCATACCGCGGGAGACCACGATGCAGCGCTGCTGGCCACTGGACTTCTGCCAGACGCAAGCATGAGAGGCGCGGAGCCTCTGCCGGATGTGTCAGGGCTATTCGGCAAAGGTGTAGAGGTGAGCGGCGTGCTCCTGCCGCGATGGTCGACTTCGCCGGGCGGCCACGCGGCCGTGTCGTTTGGCCCGGGGCGGTTGCTGGAACAGGGGAATTGCCACGCTTCGCGGCGGGCGCCGCTTGCCTGTCTTCCCCGGATGTTGGAGGGATACCTCCGGTGTGCGCGGGCGCTGCTTTCGCTTCGGCACGATCTGCTGGGGCGAGGCGGTTGGGTGGACCGGCTCGACCAGCTGCACTGCCCACGCGTGGTTCTCCGCGATACCTTGAGTTATGGCTCCCTGATCAGCCGGTCGCTCGTTTCGGGTGTGATTGGCTCGGAGGAGTCGCGGCGAGCGGAGCTCCAGCGAATGCTTCTGGAGACACCTTGTGCGCTCCAGATTCGCGAAAACGCTGAGCTGCTGGACGCGGAGGTGGACGCGCTGCTTCGCTTGTGTGTCCCGCGACTTCATGTCCCGAGTGAAACGCGCGAGGTAGCCTCCGATGAGGGGCGAGTGCTCGCTCGCGAGGCGGTTCCCTGCACGCCGGCGCTGGGTGTACAGCGACGTCTGGAGGCAATGTGCCTGGGTAATTTCGAGCACGATGCAACATCCTCGCTGAGCGCAATTCTGTTCCGTGCGCGAGCGGCGGAAGGCGCGGAGAGTGGCTGATTCGCTGTGGTAAAATCGCTCACGCGCCCCGAAAGATCAGGCAAAACTTCGCGAATCCCTCCTCCCCGGATCGCGGCCCCAGGGTCGACAGGAGGATTCATGACGAACGTGGAACGGCTGGAAAAGGCTGGGTTGGTCAAGACCCATCACCCTCTGACACCAGAGGAGATTACGCAGGTCAACCAACTGAGCCAGGCTGAGGTCGACGCCCTCGTATCGGTAAAGGCGAAGCTCGGCGACAGTTTTTTTGAACACAAGGACGCACCGGCGTCTCCAATCACATGGGTACGCTGTTTATCTAGCGCACGGGCGCGAACATGGATGCAGCGCGGGCCAGCGCTGGAAAGAATACGGAAGGGACGCATGCACAGCCGCAGGCTCAGGCGAACGATCGCTCTGGCGAGCGACTCGCTTTCCACACGCATTGAGCGATTCTGGGCGCATCCGCGGCTGGCGGAGGTTTATCCGGAGTTTCTCTTCGCAACCTATGGCGTGATCTCCGCCTCGACACCGCTGATGCAGGCAGCGGCGGACGAAGCTGCGATCCGCGCCGGCTCCGACGATCTTGCGGAGAGGCTGGAGCCGTACCTGCGAGAGCACGCCGAGGAAGAGGCAGGGCACGAGCAGTGGGTCCTCGACGATCTCCGCTTCTGCGGGATCGACCCGCAACGGGTGCTGGAGCGAATCCCCTATCCCAGCGTGGCAGCGCTGGTGGGAACTCCGTACTTCTGGTCGCGGCATGTACATCCGGTCGCCTTTCTGGGGTACCTTGCGGTGCTCGAAAATCCGGCTTCTCCCGAGTTTCTTGAGAACGTCTCCGCACGCAGCGGCCTGCCGCTCGGTGCGATGTCGGCGCATATGCGTCATGCCCGATTGGATGTGACCCACGTAGCAGAATTCGATGCGATGCTGGACGAGCTTCCGCTCCGGCCGCGAGACATCGATATCCTGACGACCGCCGCCGTCACGGCGGTTGCCCACCTCGACGCGTTCTTTGCCGATGTGCTGGAACGGTTCGATCTCGTTGACGATGCGGAGTTGGCGCACACCATCTTCACCATGCGGCCGCCCTCGGAACGTCGGCCTCTCGGAGTTCAACCCGCTGCATGCCGGCCGGTGGTGTGACATGTCGATCGGCACCGTCTCGCCGCCGCCGCCACAGATGCTGCTGCACTACCGCGTCAAGGGCGTAATCGGTGCGGGCGGCATGGGGACGGTCTTCGAAGCGGAAGATACGCGCCTGGGCCGGGCGGTCGCGATCAAGCTGCTGCACCCGGGCGACTCAAACGATCCGGAGTCGCGCGAGCGATTCCTACGTGAAGCGCGGGCCGCCGCTTCAATCGATCACCCGAACCTCTGCACGGTACATGCCATTGAAGAGACGCCGACCGGCACCCTTCTTCTGGTGATGACGCTCTACCGCGGACAGAGCCTGGCCGACCTGCTAAAGGCCGGGCCGGTTCCGCCGCGGCGGCTGGTCTCGATCGGCAAGCAGGCAGCCGCGGGCCTGCATGAGGCCCATATGGCCGGTATCGTTCACCGCGATATCAAACCGGCAAATCTGTTTCTGCTCAGCACGGGCGATGTCAAAATCCTGGACTTCGGGTTATCGCGACTAGGCCAGCAGAGTCAGTTGACGCAACCGCACCAGGTACTGGGAACACTTGCCTACATGTCGCCGGAGCAGCTTTCAGGGGGGGACCTCGATCACCGCGCGGATCTGTGGGCGCTGGCGGCAGTGCTGTATGAGATGGCCACCGGACACTCCCCTTTTCACCATCCTTCGTCCGCAACCGTCATCTCGCAGATCGGGAAGGCGGAGTACACCCCGCTCGCGCGCGCTCGCCCCGAGCTGCCGGAGCAGCTGCATAAAGCTGTAGACGGCGCTCTCCGGCTGCAGCCTTACCAAAGGCACGGATCAGCGGCTGATATGGAAAAGCTTCTGACCGAGTGCGAGATGGTCCTATCCGGCGTGCTCGTCGCTGCTGATCTCAACCGGCAGAACACGATGGAGATGCCGGCGCAATCGCGCTCGGGCATCAGTTCTTCGGCGAGTCATAGCCGCCGCGCCACGACGTTGGCGGTTCTGCCGCTTGAGAACATGAGCTCGGATCCCGAGAACGAATACTTCAGCGACGGTCTGACGGATGAGCTGATTACATCCCTGGGAGCGATTCCCGGGTTGCGAGTGGTCTCGCGAGCTTCGGTGTTCGCCTTCAAGGGTCAGAAGCGCAGCATCCAGGAGATCGGCACGGCGCTGGCGGTCTCGACAATTCTTGAAGGCAGCGTCCGCCGCTCGGGAACAAAGGTTCGTGTCAGCGTCCAGCTCACCAATGTCCGAAGTGGATTTCAGATATGGGCCGACCGCTTCAATGGTGAGATGCGCGACGTCTTCGATCTGCAGGATGAACTCGCGACCGCCCTGGTGAACGCCTTCAAAGAGAAGCTCTCCTCTACGTTAGAGATGCCTTCTACCATCATGAATCGCATCTCCGAACATCCGGAGGCATACGACGCCTACCTGAAAGGCCGTTACAACTGGAATCAGAAGACGATTGCGGGCGTTCAGATGGCGGGACGCTGCTTTGAGCAGGCGCTCACGCTGGATACGGAGTTTGCGCAGGCGCACGCGGGCATGGCCGACTTCTACAGCGTGTTGGGCTCGCTGGGCATGATGCCGCCTCACGAGGCATGGCCGCTGGCGCGAAAGAGTGCGCTTCATGCGATCACACTCGATCCGGATCTGCCGGAAGCTCATCTGGCGCTGGCCAGCGTGCTCCAGTTCTACGACTGGCAGTGGGAAGAGGGCCGCAGAGAGATCGAGCGAGCGATCGAGCTGCACCCGGAACGTGGTGAATCGTACGTGCCGTACGTCTACCATCTGATGACGCAGGGTCTGCTGGAGGAGGCCCTGGTGCAGACGAACAAAGGATTGAAGTACGATCCGCTCTCGATCGCTTTGCGAACGGGGCAGGCGCTGCTCCGGACCTACCTGGGCGACCACGACACAGGCATCCTTCTGGCGCGCGAGGCGCTGAAATCCACTCCGCACTACGAGCTGTACTATGCGCTGGGGCTGGCCTGCCAGGCGAGCGGGCGTACGGCGGAGGCGGTGCAGGTGCTGCAGCAGGGGTTGGCTGAGAGCCGGATGCCGCATCTGCTGGGATGGCTGGCGGATGCGCACATCAAATCGGGCAATGACACTGAAGCCCGCGCTGCGCTGAACCAGCTGCTGGAGATGGCCGCGAAAGGCTCCGCGCTGCCGGTGCCGATCGCAGTGGCAGCCGCTGCTCTCGGTGAGAGGTCGCTGGCTTTCCACTGGCTGGAGCGCGCTGCCGACGACCGGGATATCCTGCTCGGCTATCTGACAATCATGCCGAGCCTTCGCCCGCTCCACGGCGACGAGCGCTTCCGCGCGGCTGGTCGAGCGGATGAATCTGAGCATGCCCGGAGGGGAGGCGCGAAGAACATGAAGGTGACGGGACGCGTTCCTTCAAAGCCCGACGCACGGACGCTGCGGATGTCGCAGATCACGACAGACCTCCCGCACGCCACCCCCGCATTACATCGCGGCCAAGGTGCCGATCTGGCCGGTGCTGGGCAATGACAAGGAGCCGTGTTGCACGTGTGCGGCGGCGGCGCACATGATCCACAACTGGACGGCGGCGAACCGCGATCCGGTGCTGGTGTCCGAGCAGCAGGTGCTGGCGACCTTCGCTGTGGTGAGCGGAGGCGATCCGAACGGCGCAGAGGATGCTGGACGTGCTGCGGTTCTGGCGGAAGTCGGGTATCGGTGAGCGCAGACTGCATGCCTATGTAGCGCTCGACGCTCACGGAAAGATGGACTTGAAGACGACCATCTATCTGTTCGGCGCGGCGTACATCGGCCTGTCGTTTCCGGACTTCGCGGTCAAAGATGCGATCGAGGATGCAATGCGGGACAAACTCAAAGGCACGTCCGGCCCATACAAGGAGTGGACGCTGCCGTCCGGAGGCGCGAAGGGGCTGAATGCGCCGAAAGCGGAGAATGGGCACTGCGTGGCGGCGATCGGGTACGACGAGGACCGGATTTACTTCGTAAGCTGCGGAGCGCTCCGAACGATGTCTTGGGAGTTCTACGGCGCGTACAACGATGAGGCGTACGCGGTTCTGAGCGAGGAGTGGTACGGCGACGACCGCAAGGCGCCGAACGGTTTCGACCTGGCACAGCTGCAGCGGGAGATCACGGAGCTTCGCCAGCAGGCCACCGGCACCTAGCCGGCAACAACATCAGACGATGTAGAGGTCGACGTATTCGTGCACCGGGGTTGACTCGAGCGAGTGTTGATCGAGTGAGACGTTCCAGATTGCCTCCTGCTGTTGCGGCGAGAACCGGCGCGCGAGGTTGGTGTGGAACTTCTGTTCGAGCAGCGGGATTCCCTCGGCACGCCTCCGCCGATGGCCGATCGGGTACTCGACCGTTTCGGTGAGGGTGGAGCCGTCGGTGAACGCAAGCGTGAGGGTGTTGGCGATGGAGCGCTTCGCCGGGTCGAGGTAGTCCGCGGTGAAGGCAGGGTCTTCGACACAGGTCATCTTCGCGCGAAGCTGGTCGATGCGCGGGTCGGGCGCGATCGGCGTCCTCGTAGTCGGAGGCGAGGAGGCGGCCGAAGAGGAGGGGGACGGCGACCATGTATTGCACGCAATGGTCGCGGTCGGCGGGGTTCGAGAGCGGGCCCTGCTTGTCGATGATGCGGAGGCAGGCCTCGTGGGTGCGAAGGGCGATGGATGCGATCTGGTCGGCGGACTTCCCCGCTGCCAGCATCCGTTGCGGAGGGTCATGGCGGCTTCAACGGCGGTCTGGGCGTGGAACTCGGCGGGGAAGCTGATCTTGAAGAGGACGTTCTCCATGACGTAGGAGCCGTAGGGGCGCTGGAAGGCGAAGGGCTTGCCGCGGAAGGAGACGTCGTAGAAGCCCCAGATGGGGGCGGTGAGCGCGGAGGGGTAACCCATCTCGCCAGCCTGGACCATGAGGGCGAGGCGGACGGCGCGGCTGGTGGCGTCGCCGGCGGCCCAGCTTTTGCGGGAGCCGGTGTTGGGGGTGTGGCGGTAGGTGCGGAGGCTCTGGCCGTCGACCCAGGCGAGCGAGAGGGCGTCGATGATCTGGGCGCGGGAGAGGCCGAGCATGCTGGGCGACGACGGCGGTGGAGGCGACCTTGACGAGGACGACGTGGTCGAGGCCGACGCGGTTGAAGGAGTTTTCGAGCGCGAGGCAGCCCTGGATCTCGTGGGCCTTGATCATGGCGGTGAGGACGTCGCGCATGGTGAGGGTGCTGGCCGTTGCGGGAGAGCCAGTCGGCGACGGCGAGGATGCCGCCGAGGTTGTCGGAGGGGTGGCCCCACTCGGCGGCGAGCCAGGTGTCGTTGTAGTCGAGCCAGCGGATGATGGCGCCGATATTGAAGGCGGCCTGGACGGGGTCGAGCTGGTACGCGGTGCCGGGGACGCGGGCGCCGTTGGGGACGACGGTGCCGGGGACGATGGGGCCGAGGAGCTTGGTGCAGGCGGGGTACTCGAGGGCTTCGAGGCCGCAGCCGAGGGTGTCGATGAGGCAGTTGCGGGCGGTGTCGTAGGCGAGGTCGCTGGTGACCGTGTAGTTGAGGACGTAGTCGGCGATGTCGACGAGGACCTGGTCGGGTTGCGGGCGTTCTGCTGGCGATGTGGCTGGACATTGTGTTGCGGGCCCCTCCCCCTGTGTTTGTACTAAAGTATTCGAACGAGATGGTTTAGGTCTGGACTTCCGGTGTGCGGGAAGCGTGGTTTAGATGGCGGCCTGGGGTTGGTTGGGCGATTCGGCGAATGATTGCTGTTACCAGTTTAGTCGGTTGGTGAGGTGGTTGCGCCACAGTTGGGGTTTGCCGGTGCGATCTTTTGCTGAGGACAGGGCTCTTGTGGCAGAAAGGTGCTGGCGGCTGTGGCTGATTTGAGTCTGGTGGATCCTTCGCTTCGCTCAGGATGACGGCAAGAACGGGCAACGGCAACGGCAACGGCAACGGCAACGGCAACGGCAACGGCAACGGCAACGGCAACGGCAACGGCAACGGCAACGGTCAGTTAGAGTGATCCTTCGCTTCGCTCAGGATGACGGCAAGAACGGGCAACAGCAACGACCGATCCCGGTCATTCGAATTCGCTCACGTGGCACCCGCAAAAGGCTGCTAGGGACGTTGGTCGAGGGGGACGAAGGGCTGGTCTTCGGGGCCGGTGTAGTTGGCGGCGGGGCGGATGATCTTGCCGTCGGCGCGTTGTTCTAGGACGTGGGCGCACCAGCCGGCGTTGCGGGCGAGGACGAAGAGGGGGGTGAACATGGCGGTGGGGATGCCCATGAGGTGGTAGGAGACGGCGGAGAACCAGTCGAGGTTGGGGAACATCTTTTTGGCGTCCCAGAGGACGGACTCTAGGCGCTCGGCGACGTCGTACATCGCGGTGTTGTGGGCGCTTTGGGCGAGATCGTGTGCGACCCCTTTGATGATGACGTTGCGCGGGTCGCTGACGGTGTAGACCGGGTGGCCGAAGCCGATGACGACTTCCTTGCGTTCGATGCGGGTGCGAATGTCGCGTTCCGCTTCGTCGGGATTGGAGTAGCGTTGCTGGATTTCGAGAGCAACCTCGTTGGCTCCTCCATGCTTGGGGCCGCGAAGGGCGCCAATGGCACCGGTAATGCACGAGAAGAGATCGGAGCCGGTGCCGGCGATGACGCGCGCCGTGAAGGTGGACGCGTTGAACTCGTGCTCGGCGTAGAGGACGAGCGAGATCTGCATGGCGCGGACCCACTCGGCGGACGGTAGGGTGCCGTGCAGGAGATGCAGGAAGTGCGCCGCGATGGTCTCGTCTTCGGTTTCGACTTCGATGCGGCGGCCGTTGCGGCTGAAGTGGTGCCAGTAGAGAAGCATGGGACCGGAGGTGGCCAGCAGTGTGTCGGCGCAGTGGAGGGCGGCGGCGCGGCTGTGATCCTCCTTTTCCGGCAATACGCAGCCGAGGGCGGAGACGCCGGTGCGCAGGACGTCCATCGGGTGCGTGGCGGGCGGCAGATGTTCGAGCACGGACCGGACCGCGGCGGGGAGGCCGCGCAGGCTCATGAGCTTGCGTTTGTACGCGGCGAGTTCGGTTTCGTTGGGGAGCTTGCCGTAGAGAAGGAGGTAGGCGACCTCTTCGAACTCGCAGTTTGCGGCGAGGTCGGTGATGTCGTAGCCGCGGTAGTGGAGGTCGTTGCCGGTGCGGCCGACGGTGCAAAGGGCGGTGTTGCCGGCGGGAGTGCCGGAGAGGGCTACGGACTTCTTGGGCTTGAAGCCGGTGGCAGGATTGGTAGTGGTTGCGGTTTCAATTAGGGTCTGGTCAGCCTTGGATGTCATGCTTTGAATTCCTCAAATGCCTTGAGCGATCCTGATACGTTTAGCGCGGGCTTTCAGCCCGCCTGTCCTCTATGTGCTCGCACCTGGGGCTGCGCCCCAGGCTAGATTAGCTCGCGCCTTCAGCGCGGAGAGGTGTGAATTCCTGTGCTTAAGCCTGAAGCCCTGTGCTGACGAAAGAGATGCCTTCGGATGATGATGCTCATGAGCGCTCCGGCTTCTGGGTCTGCGTGGAGACCGAAGCGTTCTTCGCGGCGAACAGTTCGTCGAGCTTGTTTTCGTAAGCGTGATAGCCGAGAAAGTCGTAGAGCTCCGCTCGGGTCTGCATCAGCGGGACGACGCCGGCTTGCGTGCCTTCGGTGCGAATGGCACGATAGACGGCAAGGGCGGCGGCGTTCATGGCGCGGTAGGCTCCGCAGCAGTAGAGGACGATGTCGACACCGGCTCCGGCGAGCTCATGCCTTGGGTAGAGTGGCGTGTTTCCGAACTCCGTGATGTTGGCGAGGATGGGAACACCGGCTGCTTCGCGGAAGCGGCGGTACTGCGGGAGCTCGGTAACGGCTTCGGCGAAGATCATGTCCGCGCCGGCTTCGACGTAGGCACGCGCGCGGTCGAGCGCGGCCTCGAGACCTTCGCTGGCGAGCGCGTCAGTACGCGCCATGATGACGAAGGCGGGGTCGGATCGTGCGTCGACGGCGGCCTTGATCCGGTCGGTCATCTCTCCGGTGGAGACGACCTCCTTGCCCGGCCGGTGCCCGCAGCGTTTGGTGCCCACCTGGTCTTCCATGTGCACCGCGGCGGCTCCGGCCTTTTCCATGGAGCGGATGGTGCGGGCGATCGAGAAGGCGCCGCCCCAGCCGGTATCGATGTCCACGAGCACGGGAAGCGTGGTGACGTCGGTGATGCGACGGAGATCGGTGAGGACGTCTTCCATGGTGGAGATGCCGAGATCGGGCATGCCGAGTGAGTTTGCAGCGACGCCACCGCCGGAGAGGTAGAGTGCGCGAAAGCCCGTGGCCTCCGCCATGCGCGCTGTGTAGGCGTTGATGGCGCCGTGCTGGTGCTCTGCCTGGAACACAATACTGTGGGAACGGAGTTGATCGATGAACGGGTCTATTTCGTTTGCCTTCAGTGCCATGTCTGAATTCATCATTACCCGTCCGTCGCCTATGTCTTGGAAGTACAGGCCGCCATTGATTTCGAAGGCCGGCTTTATCGGAACATTTCCTCTTTTGACATTGGGCAGGTCATTACGGTCGATTTCGATCATCAGCACGCCATTGGCTACCATGCCTTGCGCCTGAATGATCTCCTGGATGTCGTTGATCGTGCTTTGCCAGCGAGGAGAGACTTGATCATCGTCAATTGACATATTTTGAGCAAATGCAAAGTTCCTGCCGCGTGGGGTCGCCAGCAGAGCACCGGTTAGTCCAAGACCCATGGTCAGCATTCGGCGTCGGGAAAGCGAAGCTAATGATCGATTGGTATTCATGATAAATCCTTTTGAATCGTTAGGGTGGTTCAGTCGTAGGTGGCAGTTGGTTGGTTATAAGAACCGGTGGAGTCGACAGCGGAACTCCTTGGGAGAAAGTATTCCAAGATGGACCACCGTAGTGGAGATGGAGGCCCAGTTCGCCGCAAGAAGGGACGTCCGCCGAGTGCTATCGGTGCGCGCCTACAATCGGATCGAGCCGCATCGGGTCTGCACCGGAACGTCGTCGACTCTCGATTTCCTACGTATGGTCGCGAGAAATTTGGGCGCGCAGGTTATTTAGCGCAAACGACGCTGAATTGGTAAGCATCTCGGATCCATCGGCGCGCTGGCATGGTGCGTGCGCCGCCAATTCAACAGTCCATCGGCGCGCCACGATGATTCTGAGCGCTGTTGTCGGCGCTCTTGCGTTGCCATGGCTCAAACAGCGATTGGGGACGAACAAGGCTGTTGCTCGCGGCTCGCTCGCGACGGCGGCTTCCATGGTCCCCGGTGCTCAAATGCTGCGGGTTTAAAGGGTATAACTCTACCCAGCAGTCTCACGATATAGGCTAAGTTATTGATTATGGTGGGCGCTAGTGGGATCGAACCCACTGACCCCCACGGCTGATACTCAACGGCGATCATCTGGGACGATCGAGCGACCGTCCATGACGTTGAAGGAAAGGCCTCGTCATCAACCCAGGGGTATAGTCAGTATGAGTTACGTGTACAACCACGAGTCGTTTGCATGGAGCCGCGGTGACTGCAATGGCCGGGAACAAAGTCTCCGAATCCAGCGCATCGCACCTATTGCTGAGAGATCTGCCGCGCGACCTTGGGGTGCGGGTTCGCGAACTTCACACGAAAGCCCCAGCGTGGAATCTGGTATGCGTTCTCTACCCGCTGGCTTGGTTCGTTACCGCCGTGACCGTAGAGCGACTCTCTGCGGGAAGGGTGGGAATTCTCCAGTGGGCTATACGCATTGCCGGGATGGTATTGATCGGAATGTTCATTCAGGCGATCGCAATTCTGATGCACGAAGCGCTGCACGGCAATCTATTCCAGAGCACGCGCTTGAACCGCTGGGCCACGTTCGCGTTTGGCGTCCCTGCGTTTTTCTCAGGAACGGCCTACAAATTGGCTCACCTGAATCACCATCGCCAAACGCGCACCAAACAGGACCAGGACGAGATTTCCAATCTTTATAAGACGCCGGCGCAGTATCGCGCGATTTTCTATGCCTTGTTCTTTACCGCGACATTCATCTATTTGTTCACAGTACTACCGCGGACGGCCATACAGATCGGCACATATAGAGAGCGGCGGACGGTCGCGCTGGAATACGCTGCGATCGTCATGATTTGCTCGGGCGCGATAATCTCGGGCTCAGCGCGGGTCATGCGAACTGGCTGATGTGGTATTGGATCCTACCGATGCAAGTAGCTATGTTCTTATCAAATATTCGCGGACTCTCGGAGCATTTGTGTACGTCGACGGATCATTTACTGGAGAAGACGCGAACGATCACCAGCAACGGGCTGGTATCGTTTCTTATGCTCAATCTCAATTATCACCTCGAGCATCACCTTTTTCCCGGGGTGCCCTGGTACAACCTACGCAAGATCCACAGGGAGTTGCAGCCCGTATACGCAGCCGCTCGACCGTTTGTGGAACGCTCCTACACTCGATATGCACTGAAGGCATTACTTCGAGGCCCGTTCCATGAAATCCGGGACTCGGCGGCGCGGTAATTTTCAATTTGACAGCGATTCTTGAGTGCTAGTATGCATTTGTAGTAGCAACCCATCGCGGCCGTGCTGCATTGCGATCACGACGGCACAGACCCGCGATGTCACTCGGAGATCGCGTCATGGATGATACTTACGTGGCCGTCAGCGAACTGACCGACCAGCAACGCGCTGTCTTCGCCGATGTGCTCTCCCAAGCGATCACCGGTGAATTGATCGGGATGGCCAATTACGCCGCAATGGTTCGGCTCTATCCACACCAAGACGATCAGCGGGATATGTTGTTGGCTGCGGCCAGCGAGTTAGGGCATTCCGAACGATTCCGCCGTGCGGCCCGCGAACTTGGCGTGACACCGATCGTGAATATCGAGGCCCCTTATTGGCTGCGAATCCGGACGAGTTTCCTGCATCACGTCGATGCGAATGATCCGATCGCGTGCCTGCTTATCCAAGAGGTGATGCTGGAGTCGTTTGCGTACTCGATGTATCACGCCGTCGCCGATGTGGCGCCCGACCGGCTGGCGACGGTTTTTCGCTCCATCGGCGATGAAGAGGATGCGCACGGCGATCACGCGATCGGAGTGCTGAAGCGCGAACTCGGTGCGAACCGCGAGGGGTTCGAGCATAAGCTGGAGCAACTGCACAATGAAGTCATGAGCACGCTGGCAGAAATGATGGCGACGAAGGACTCGGTTGAACATTGCGGACTGTGTCACGGCGAGTGCGTGAAGGGGAATTTGCAGCTCGTCGGCCTTGACCGCGCGACGCTGCGTGGATTAGCGTTGAATCGCTACCTACGAACGCTGGACCGTATCGGCGTGCGCGGCGAACTTAGTCTTTCATGGGTGGCACGGTTGCCGGTGTGACCGCGCTTCCGACCCCTATATTTGCCGTCATAGGGCATCAGGAAAGCTGGAGCCAGATCGCCTCGATCGTCGGCCATATGCGCGGTCCTGCGCAGCCCGCGCTCACGGAAACGCAGCTTCGGGAAATAGTGCCGTGGATTCCGCCGCGCACCGTCGGCCGGCTCACAGTGGCCGCCGCACCCAACGCCAGCCCCGTCCACGGCATTTATATCGATACCTTCATCACCCCCGACGAATTGGCGGTAAGACCGACGCGCCGGGTGCTCGATAAGGTGCGCGACGGCATACGCGCGGCCGAGCGCGAGGGAGCACGCGTGGCATCGCTTGGCGGCTTCACGTCGATCTTGGCGGAGGCAATGGCCATCCCATGCGACGGCAACCTTGCCCTCACCACCGGCAATACGCTCACCTCGGCGTTGATTGTGCGGGGTGTCGAGCGTGCCGCGAGCTTACTCGGCCGGCTACTGGACGCCGAAGATTTGCTGATCCTGGGCGCTACGGGCGATGTGGGTTCGGCGTGCGCGCGCAGCTTCGTGGGACGCACCCGCCGTCTTTTGCTCGCGGCTCGCGGCCAGGAACGCCTTGAGCGGGAAGCCGCACAACTGCGCACTTTCGGTGCGGTCGAGACTTCAACACAAGTATCCGATTTGCTGCGGCAGGCGTCCATCGTCATTGCGGTCACGAGCGCTCCCGCGCCGGCTTTCGCCTTGGAGGCTTGCGCGCCGGATGCAATCGTATGCGACGCGGGTTATCCCAAAAACATGCAGGTAGCAGCCTGCAATTCGAGTCGGCGCTTATTTTGGGGCGGCATGGGTCATCTGGCCGGGGGGTTCGTGAAGAACGACGGCGTCCAATACAGCTTCCCGGTGGCCCATGCGGCACACGGCTGCATGATCGAAGGGGCAGTGCTCGGCATGGCCGGTCGCTTCGAGGCTTTTTCGACCGGCCGCGGACGGATTACGCCAGACCGCGTACAGGAGATGTGGCACCTGGCGACTGCCTGCGGCATATCACTGGCTCCATTATTTGACCGCACAGGCGTATGGCCGGAGGAACTGGCGTCGTGATGCTTCGGGAAGCCACGGCAGCCGATTGGCCGCAGATTGCCGACTTTTTTCTGGCGACGCCGCTGCAGTCTGGAACATCCTTTGTTCTCGACCGGAGACCGGACTTTGGCGCACTGCCGGCGCTGCGTGGTCAGTTTCGCACGTTCATGATCTTTCAGCGGCAGCGGCTCGTGGGAACCGCGACGGCGCTATGGCACGTTGCCCGGGACGGCCCTGACACCACCACCCTGGGTGAAATCATCGATTTGCGCGTAGCACCGTGCGCCCGCGGCGGCCGCGCGATCAGCCATCTGCTGCACGCCATCTACGCGGTATTTCTCGCCGAGCAAGTCGATTGGATCGTGTGTCTGATCGGCAAGGGCAACCGTGCGGCCATTCCAACTGTTGCGGGCCGTGTTGGACTGCCGCGCCTGGAGTTTCTAGAGGACTTCGCCAGCGTGCATTTCATTGCGGGAAGGATTCCGCGTCCGTTCGCCGCAAGCGGCGTCACCGTCCGAGCCGCGGAGGCATCTGACGCATCGCTGTTGACGGAGCTCTGCGCAGAGTCCTGCGCATCGCAACGATTCGCGCCCAGTCAACCGCTCGAGTGGCCTCATCCCACCGGCCGTTATCGTGCGTGGCTCGCTTTCAAACCGGACGGAACGCCGAGCGGTGCGCTGGTCATGTGGGACGGCGAGCCTGTCCGGCGGCTGCGGATTGTGCGCTACAGCACCGCAGACCTGCCGCTACGAATCGCTGTCGGGGCGGCCGCGCGATTGGGAATGGCCAATCCGCTGCCGCCGCCGAATGGGGTATTCGGTCTGTGGGCGAGCAGCGCGGTAGCGGTGCGCCACGATGATGGTCGCACTCTGCGCGCCTTGCTGGATGTCGCCATGGCCGCCGCATTCGCGGCCGGCCAAAACGTGCTGCAACTAAACCTCTCGGCCCGGGATCCGCTGCTTCGCCGCATTCCCCCCTACCCTCGCTCAACATACTGGAGCTGTTTGTACGGATACCAGCGCGATCCCGATGTAAATTCTCACCAAGCCTCGAAGCGCCATCATGTCGATCTTGCCCGGGTCTGAATTCAATCCGCCGATTCCGTACGGTGGCCGGTTGATGTTCACTCAATCGTGGGAGGATCCCGCGTGTGATCTCGCGGCCTTGGCGATACAGCCGGGAGAAACGATTTTTGCGATTATCTCCGGTTGCGACAATGTGCTTGGATTTCTACTCGCCGACCCCGCCCGAGTCATCGCAGTCGACTTGAATCCCACCCAAGCATATCTGCTCGAACTGAAGCGCGCCGCCTTTCGACAAACGTCGCATCCCGAAATGCTGGAACTGCTCGGCGTGCGCGCCAGTTCTCGGCGGCGGGCGTTGTACGCGAGGTTGCGTGGCGATCTGAGCCCGGACGCTCTCGGGTTTTGGGACGCGCACCAGCAGTGGCTCGACTTAGGGCTATTGGCGCAGGGTGGTTTCGAGCGGTACTACACAATGGTGCGCACTTTACTGCGGGTAGTCGTTGGCCGACAGCGACTCCAGAGGCTTTTCGCCCTACAGCCGGGCGAGCAGCGCGAATTCTATGATCGTGAGTGGGATACCTGGCGGTGGCGAACGCTGCTGCGGTTGGTCTGCAGCAAGTACGTGTTGGGCAAGCGGCTCGATCCCTCCTGGTTTACGCACGCCCAAGTCTCATCGTTCGGCGAACACTTTACTCGCATCGCCGAGCATGCGGTTGCCGTGCTGCCGGCGCGCACCAACTACTTCGTAGCGCAACTGCTGCTCGGCTGCTACTTGGATGAAGACACGGTGCCCGAGTATCTGCGGGCGGAACACTTTGAAACCATTCGCGGGCGCGAGGATCGCATCACGGCGGTGATCGCGGACGTGGGTGCCGCCATCGAAACATTGAATCCGCAATCGGTCGACTGCTTCGCGCTCTCCAATGTTTTTGAATACAGCCCGTTGGATCTCTTCGAACAAACACTGCCGGCACTGATCCGCGCGGCGCGTCCCGGTGCGCGCTTCGCGTTACGCAACCTGCTGGCGCCGCGCCGCTTGGCAGACCATGCGGAGTTTCGGGTGGACGCAGAGTTGAGCGACCGGCTGCGCGAGGCCGACCGTGGCTTCATTTATTCCAGATTCGAGGCCGCGACGCTGGCGAACGACGAGTGACTACTTCTAACGCGCGTGCAAGGACGGATTTTCCTCGTGAGTCAACCGCGGCCCCCTCCAAAGTCGCAGGTAATTTCGAAAGAAGCTTATCCGTTGCGTTCTGTGCGGAACGAATTCCGGCAAATGCAGCCAGGGAATGCGCGGATTTTGATGGTGGGCCAGATGCAAATTGAAATTCAGGTAAATGGGCCTCAAGAGAGCCGGCATTTTTAAATTATGCGCGCCGTTCAAGATATCTCGCGGACTGAACGCGTGATTGACGTAGTTCTGCGAGGACCATATGAAGCCATGCATCAAGAACAACAGCAGCCAAGGCCAAAATCGCAAATGCAATGCCCAGAAGGTAATCGCTTGCAGCAACAACGCGGCCCAGCACTCGGCGCGTATCGCGGAAATTTTGCGGTCTTGATTGCTGCCTTCCAGAAATCCTGCGATCTCCTGATGGCGCTGAAAAAGGCCGCAGTACACCAGGAAGGGGGCAAACGCGAACAGCACCACCGAAACCCACAATGACAGGTATCCGAGGCCGCTCATCATCAGGTAAAGGTTCAAGCGGCGCCGCCATTTACTCTGGCCCTCGCGATACAAATCCCACATTTCAATGTCGGTTCGGTTCTTGTTGTGATGGCGCAAATGACAATGCGTGAGGAAGGTATAGGAGACGACAAAGAGCGCGCAAAGCCAGCGCCCGAGCATGGCATTCCAAACGGGGCGCGGATGCAGCATGTTGTGCTCTGCTTCATGGATCAAGGAATAAACGGGAATCAGCAGCGCCGCAAACAAGCATCCGCAAATTATCAGGACCTCGACATTGGCGGCATGCGACGCGGCATAGAGAAGGAGAAAGTAGAGTATGGAGCACACGGCGACGGTGAGAAGATTGATCGCAACCGGAATGGGATAGTGTCGATCAGCAATTGGCTTCATACCCGAACCTCGGCGGGACCACCGGCGAACTACGCGAATTGAGCGTAACGGCTATAGGGCACATATGCAATTCAAATGCTTCGCCGCAATTCGCCGGAATCGTGTGTTTTGGCTCGCCGGCATAGGCTGCATGGTGGTACTGCCGCTCGTCGAGCAATCGTGGCGCATGGAGGGACGGCTGGAGACAACTGCACATGTTGAGGGAAGCGAGGCGGAGCAGGTCGATCAGCAGCTCGCGCGGCAGTTTCAGTCGACATTTGTTCGCCGCGCCATATTGGTCATTCAAGGGCTTCCGCGGCCGGATTCCAAAGAGGGCCGACAGGTCTTATTGGAAATCGACGCGACGATCAAGAAAGAGGCAGGCGTTTCGGGGACTTTCTCCTACCTCGATTGGAGTGATCCGATTTTTCTGGGACAGGGCGGAGGAACCTTTATCATCATCGGATTGTCGGGCACGAACGACCTCGTCGATGCAGCCATTCCGCGGCTGCGCTTGCGTGCGCAGACGTTGCTGAACCAATTGCGGGATCGTTACCCCGCGTTGAAATTCGAATTGACAGGCGAAACGCCAATTAATTTCGATTTGCGCAGAGTCAGCTCGGAAGATGTGCGCCGGGCAGAAATTCGCGTTGTTCCGGTGGTCCTCGTGCTCCTGTTGGCTACCTTCGCGAGCGTGGTAGCCGCCCTTCTGCCGCTGGCAGTTGGCTTGCTGGCCATGTTGATGACCCTCGGAGCTGCAGCGTTCCTCAGTCGGTGGTGGCATTTGTCGATCCTCATACAAAACATAGCCACGATGTTGGGTCTCGGAATTGGAATCGACTATGCACTACTGATGGTAAGCCGATTTCGGGAAGCGCGGGCGGGCGGCCAAAGTGCCTCGGAGGCGTCGCAGGCCGCGGCGCGTCATGCCGGCAGGACCTTGCTGGTCTCCGCTTCGACGGTCGCCATCGGATTCGCCGCGCTTCTGATAATTCCCGTGAGCGATGTGCGCTCGATCGGCATTGCGGGGTTTCTTGTAGCGGGCGCCTGTGTCGTGCTCGCGAACTTGATTCTTCCGGCAGTCCTCTCGCTGCTCGGCGGGCACATCGACGCCGGCCGTCTTGATTTCCTAAAACGGGCGAACCCGGACTCCCCTCGGGCCCGGGAGCGCTGGCGGGCCTGGACCCACATCGTCACCGCGCACCCGTGGGCGGCTTTGTTGCTCGCCGGGGGTCCGCTGCTATTTCTGGCATCGCAGGCGCTGCATCTCGCCCCTGGCCTACCGCGAAGCGACTGGCTCCCCCGGGGCGCAGAGTCGGTTCTGGCGCTTCATTCACTGGACAAAATGGGACGTTCGGACGTCGTTCAAACACTGCACGTGATTTTGGAACTGCCGCCGGGTTCGGAGATAACGACTTATTCGGGATGGAACGCAACCCGCTTGCTCACCGACCGATTGACGAGCGACAAACGCACTGACCGCGTAATTTCATTGCCGAACTTGGTTGGCCGCGGCCTCGGGCCGTCCTTTCTCCCGCTTTTGCCCGCAGAGACCAGGCGCAATTTTCTGCGAAGCGATGGGCGCGCGACTCTGCTCGAGCTGCTACCGGCCCCCGAAGTCTCGACGACTGAACTCAGTCGCTGGGTGCGCGAATTGCGCGGAGCGAACCTCCGCGATATCACCGAGTTGACTGGGGCGAGCATTCGCGTCGGCGGAATCGCCGCTTTCAACGAGGATTACGACAGCGTGCTTCGGGACCGCCTTCCTCGCGTGATTGCGCTGGTGTTTGGAGGCACTCTACTGGCGCTTCTTGTCGGGTTCCGGTCTTTCCTCGTTCCGCTGAAGGCAATCGCATTGAACCTCTTGTCGGTGGCCGCGGCGCTCGGCGCACTGGTATTGGTGTTCCAAGATGGGCATGGGAGCGGTCTGCTCGGGGTTCCAGGGGGCGCAACGGGAGCCGTGTTCTCCACGGTACCGATCGTAGCGTTCGCCATTGTTTTCGGCCTGAGCATGGACTACGAGGTCTTCCTGGTGGCTCGGGTGCTCGAGGCAAGAAGAAGTGGCCTCTGTGAAACCCACGCGATCGCCGAGGGCGTCGCAAAAACCGGAGGTCTTATCACGAGTGCAGCCGCAATTATGGTCGTCGTGTTTGTCGCGTTCACCTTTGGGCAGGTCCTCGTCATCAAAATGGTCGGATTCACTTTGGCCGTGGCTGTGCTCGTCGATGCAACGCTCGTGCGGATGGTCATTGGTCCGGCGCTGCTGCGGCTTGGCGGCGACTGGAATTGGTGGCCGTGGGGACTTGCCGGCGCGGAGGTCGGGGCGGCGAGGGTGTCATCCGAGCAAGGATGATAAGCATCCGAATTCCATTGTTCGTCAATCGCCGAAACAGGTATCTGTACCTGCTGATAATGGCTCTGTCCGCCTGGCTGCTCTACGCGGTTACCAACCGTCTCCCGCCGTTGGTTACTCCGACGGTGTATACATTCACGCCGATCGAGAAGGCCCTGCCGCTACTACCTTGGAGCATTTGGCCCTACCTCACCTGTTACTTTGTCATGTTCTTCTTGGCAGTGAGCTTGCGGGACATGGAAAACCTGCAGCGGATGCTGTACGCATTCGTGGTAGTGCAGGTTTTGGCCAACTTCGTATTTTTGGTGTATCCGGTATTGCTGCCTCGGGACCCGTATCCCATACCGCCCGATGCAGGCCGCGTGGCCACATGGTTGTTCAATTGGACGCGTCACGTGGATGCGGACAAAAACTGCCAGCCGAGTCTGCATATCGCCAACTGTTGGCTGGTAAGTCTCGTGTACTTGCGGGAAAACCGACGCAAAATCCTCCCAGTGGGCTCGTGGCTGGTATTGCTTTCATTCTCGACGCTCGCGACGAAACAACACTATCTGTGGGACGTACTCGGAGGTATTGCGCTTGCGGTTATTGTTTACGCCCTAGCCTTTAGCGACCGAGTGTGCCTGACCGGAGCACCGCGCTGACACGACACGTTGCGGGCATTCGCGTTTTGAGGGGTGTATGGTCCGTGATATCGCGATACGCGATCCGTTTCGACACGATGGCACTCCCATCGCGGCGCGCGCCGCCCATGATGAGGAGTCGCCATTGCCCTAACCCAATGATTAGGATGCATAATTTGGTGCGCGCTAGTGGGATCGAACCACTGACCCCCACCATGTCAAGGTGATGCTCTACCGCTGAGCTAAGCGCGCCCGAAGGCCGCGAAAGATACCGGATTCGGCGCTCCGTTTAAAGGGTCTCGGGTGCCCACGACAAATTCACTCGCCGTTTGGCGGATCGGTCGACCGATCGGCTTGCGGTTCCGGGGGGGCGGGCGGCTCGAAAAAGCCGAAATGGTATTCTGCCGCCGCTTCGTTCGCGGACCCGGCGGGCGCGGCGGGCGCGGCGGGCGCGGCGGGAGTGGCATCTTTAGGAGTCTCCGTCGCGCGGGAGTTAGGTTTCAACCGGCACTGGAATTGGGTCTCCCCGATGGTGATCAGGTCGCCGTCGCTGAGTACGTGTCGCACCACCTTGTGCCCGTTGATCAGCACGCCGTTGGTGCTGTTCAGATCCTCGATGATGACCTCACGAGAGCCCTTCAGGAGCATCGCGTGATGGCGGCTCACCGATTGGGAATCGATATGCAGCTCGCAGCCCGGTGCTCGCCCGATCCGCGTCCGTCGCCCCAAGGCAAAAGTGGTCCGCGTGTCGCCCTCGATCTTGATGAGCTCGGCAAGAAATTCGCCCGCGAGCGGTGGCGGAGATGGGGGGGCGGTGGAGCCCAACCTCTCGATGCTGGTTTGCAAGCGGCCGAGCACGTTGGCGTTGTTGTTGGCGCTCCTCTCCAGCCGCCGGATGAGAAGCTCCCGTTCCTCGAGCGCTCCGCGGGTGCGCTCCAGGGTGGCGCGCAGCGTGCGATTCTCCTCGGTGAGCTGATCGATGCTCAGGCTCTTCAGCGCGAGCTCATCGTTGAGCCGCTTGATGTCGGCCTGGATGGATTGGATCGGGCGCCGCGCTTCGTTCAGGTGCGCCATCGAGCACGGTCATCTCTTCTTCATGGTGACCGCTTCGGCGCGCAGCTGTTCGACCTCAGCGGACAGTTCGGCGTGTCGGGTCTCAGCAGCACGCCTGCGAGTCGCGGGCGCGCTTGAAGCTCGGCCGCGCTTGCGTTGCGGACGGCGGTGAGCTCATCGCCGCGCGTACCGAGCTCCTCTTGCAGTTCCTTGCGCTCCGCTTCGAGCCGGTCGATCTCGCGAATGCAGCTCGGCGCGCGCGCGCTGAGCCTCCTCGAGATCATGGGATTTCGGCCGAGTGCGCGGCAGCTTCAGCCGCGCCGGCCATTGGAGCTTGGAAATCGTCGCTTCCTGTTCGGCGAGCTTCGCAGTCAAGAACGCCACGGACTGATTCAGCCGGTCGCATTCGGCCTGCAGCGCCCCCTGCCCGGAGCGCGCAGCATCCACGGTGTCGTCCCACTCGCGGAACAAATTTTGATTGAAGCCGCCGCGCCAGTCGCGGCTGCGCAGCACCTCGAGATACGAGGCCGCCTGCGCCTGCAGCGGTGCTCAGATCGCGCCGCCCCGCCGCGAGATCCGACTCGCCGCGAGCGAGCTTTTCGGTGAGCGAGCTCACGGCACTTCGGCTCTTCTCGAGCTCCAGCGAAAGCGACTCCGCATTCGTCCTGGCTGCCTGAAGATCCGTCTCGAGCTGTGCGGTCGCACGCGAGCGCGCCTCGAGCACGGGCACGGTCTGCGCATGCTCCCGTTGCAGGGCGAACAGCTGCGCATCGCGCTCTCCGAGCGAATGCAGCACGTGCGCGATGGTCGCGTCCCGAGCCGCCAGGGCGTCCCGCAAAGTGCGCGCCTCGCTCTGGTAGCGCTCGGCGTCTCTGCGAGGACTCTTCCGCCCGGGCGCGGCTGGCCTCGGCCGCAGCCGTGCCCTCCGAGAGAGCCCGCTCCATTTCGCGGGAGCGATGCTGCTCGACCGCCAGCGTCGACTGCAAGCGTCGAGAGCTCGGAAGCCAGCGCGTCGGCCCTCGTGCCTGCGGCCAGCTGCCCGTCGCGGGCCTTCTCGTAGAGCCGGTTCAGCGCTTCGTAGTCCGCGCTCTGACGCGCGATGCGCTCCTCCACGGAGCGCACGCTCTCGGCGAGCGAGGGCAGATCCATCCCCGGCCGCGTGAAGTCGGGCGCCGGCTGGGGAGGAGCGTCTGGCGCCGCCGGACGCAACACGGGAGGAGCCGGACCGGAGTAGTCCAGACGTACCGAGTCATCCTCGACGTCCTCGTCGATGGTCACGCCCTCGAGGATCGGCAGCCTGTCTGTTCGATCGAGATCGATCTCCTCGCGATTGACTGTTGTCGATGGCCATGAGGACCTCCTCGCTAGCCTGCCAGTGTCTTCGGCGCGCCGAATGCGGATTGGCGCAGCTTTTGAATCTCGTCGCGCAGCCGCGCCGCCTGTTCGAACTCGAGATTGCGGGCGAGCTTCATCATTTCCGCTTCCAGCTTCTTGATGCGCTTCACCGCCTGCTCCGGGCGCCATCGCCACGTAATCCGAGCCCGCATCGCGCGCTCCATGACTCCGGCACCGCGCGCGCCCTTCCATCACGTCTCCCACCGCCTTGACGATGGTGCGCGGCGTGATGCCGTGCTCGACGTTGAATTCGATCTGCTTGCCGCGGCGCCGGTCGGTCTCCGCGATGGCGCGGCCGATCGATCCCGTGATCGGTATCGGCGTAGAGGATCGCCTTGCCCTGAACGTTGCGCGCGGCGCGGCCGATGGTCTGGATCAGCGAGCCCTCCGAGCGCAGGAACCCTTCCTTGTCGGCGTCGAGGATGGCGACCAGCGACACCTCGGGCATGTCCAAGCCCCTCGCGCAGCAGATTGATGCCGACGATCACGTCGAACTTGCCGAGTCTCAAATCGCGGATGATCTCCGAGCGCTCCACGGTCTCGATATCGGAATGCAGATAGCGGACCTTCACGCCATGCTCGTTCAGATAGTCGGTAAGGTCCTCGGCCATGCGCTTGGTGAGCGTCGTGACCAGCACCCGCTCCTTGGCCAGCGTCCGTTGACGTATCTCCGATAGAAGATCGTCCACCTGGGCGCGGACCGGGCGCACTTCCACCATCGGATCGACGAGGCCCGTGGGGCGCACCACCTGCTCGACGATCTGCCCCGAGATCCGCTTCTCGTGCGGCTCCGGGGGTGGCCGAGATGAAAATGGTCTGCGGCGCCAGCCGCTCGAATTCCTCGAAGCGCAGCGGCCGGTTGTCGAGCGCCGATGGCAATCGGAAGCCGTATTCGACCAAGGTTTCCTTGCGCGAGCGGTCGCCCCGGTACATGGCGCCGAGCTGCGGGAACGGTCTGGTGGCTCTCGTCGATGACCAGGAGCGCGTTGTTGGGCAGATAGTCGAACAAGCACGGCGGCGGCTCGCCCGGCCTGGCGGCCGGACAGATAGCGCGAGTAGTTCTCGATCCCCGCGCAATAGCCGACCTCGTTCATCATCTCGAGATCGAACAGCGTGCGTTGCTGCAGCCGCTGGGCCTCGACCAGCTTGCCGGCCGAATTGAGATCGTTCAGCCGCCCGCGCAGCTCGTCCCGGATCTCATCGACCGCCTGGTGAATGCGCTCGCGCGGAGTCACGTAGTGCGTCGAGGGATAGACGGTGAGGCGCGGCACTTTGCGCAGGACCTCGCCCGTCAGCGGGTCGAACAGGCTCAGCGAGTCGATGCGGTCGTCGAACAGCTCGACCCGCACGGCCTCACGCTCGGACTCCGCAGGAAAAATGTCGATCACATCGCCCCGCACCCGGTAGGTGCCCTGCTGCAGATCGATCTCGTTGCGCGTGTATTGCATGTCCGCGAGGCGCCGCAGGAGCTTGCGCTGCTCCAAGAGGTCGCCGCGCGACATGTGCAGCACCATGCTCAGGTAGGCTTGGGGATCGCCCAAGCCGTAGATGGCGGACACCGTCGCCACGATGATGGAATCGGGCCGCTCGAGCAGCGCCTTGGTCGCCGATAGCCGCATCTGCTCGATGTGCTCGTTGATCGAGGCATCCTTCTCGATGAAGGTATCCGAGGCCGGCACGTACGCCTCAGGCTGGTAGTAGTCGTAGTACGACACGAAGTATTCGACGGCATTCTTCGGAAAGAAGGTCTTGAACTCGCCGTATAGCTGCGCCGCCAGCGTCTTGTTGTGCGCGAGCACCAAGGTGGGCCGCTGCAATTGCTGAATCACGTTGGCGATGGTGAAGGTCTTGCCGGACCCGGTCACGCCCAGTAGAGTCTGATGCGCAAGACCGCGTGGTGAGACCGTCCACCAGCTTCTCGATCGCCTGCGGCTGATCGCCCGCCGGCGTGTAATCGGAGTACAGCTCGAAACTCATTGCTCTATTCTCTCATGGTCGAGGGGACTTCGGGCACGCCCGCGCCTGGCGCAAGCGCGTTGTTTTTCGTACACTCATGCGCCGCATTCTTTACATAGGATCACTCCGTTGGCCTCACTACTTTCCAAGCGTGTTCAGAAGGTTAAGCCCTCCCCCACCCTCGCCGTGACGGCGCGCGCCGCCAAGCTCAAGGCCGAGGGCAAGGACATCATCGGCCTGGGCGCCGGCGAGCCGGATTTCGACACGCCCTTACATATTGCGGATGCGGGCGTCGAGGCGATCCGCAAGGGCATCACCCGCTACACCGCGGTCGATGGCACGACCGAGCTCAAGGACGCCATCATCGCGAAATTCAAGCGCGAGAACGGCCTGACCTACGAGCGCAGCCAGATCCTGGTGTCATCGGGCGCGAAGCAAACCTGCTTCAATTTGTGCGCCGCGCTCCTCGATCCGGGCGATGAATGCGTGATTCCGGCGCCCTACTGGGTGTCCTATCCCGACATGGCGCTCCTCGCCGACGGCGTCCCGGTCATCGTCAATGGGGGCGCGGATCAAGGCTACAAGATCACGCCGGCGCAATTGGATGCCGCCATTACGCCGCGCACCAAGCTGTTCATCATTAACAGCCCGAGCAATCCCACGGGCGCCGCCTACACTCCGGCGGAATTGAAGGCGCTGGGCGCGGTGCTCGACAAGCACCCGCAGGTCATCATCGCTGCGGACGAGATGTACGAGCACATCTACTGGGCGCCCGAACCCCTGCTGAGCTTCGCGCAGGCGAATCCGCAGCTCTATGGACGCACGGTGACCATCAACGGCGTATCGAAGGCCTACGCCATGACCGGTTGGCGGATCGGCTTCTGCGGAGGCCCGAAGGCCATCGTCGCGGCGATGAGCACCATTCAAGGTCAGTCCACCTCCAATGCATCGAGCATTTCGCAGCGTGCGGCCACCGTAGCGCTCAACAGCGACCAGGCCTGCGTCGCGCGAGATGAACAAGGCGTTCAAGGAACGGCACGACTTCGTCGTCGCCGGCCTCAACGCGATTCCCGGCATCAGCTGCCAAAAAGGCGCGGGTACTTTTTATGCCTTCGCTGACGTGCACGGCGCCATGCGCAATCTCGCCATCAAGGATGACAATGCCTTCGCCGAGTATCTGTTGGTCGAAGCCGGCGTGGCGGTGGTGCCGGGCTCCGGATTCGGCGCGCCCGGGCATATGCGCCTCTCTTTCGCCACCAGCATGAATGTGCTCGAGGATGCGCTCCGGCGGATCGAGCGGGCGCTGGTCTCGCCGGCGGCGAGGCGGGCGGGCTAGGCGCTAAAGTTGAGGAATTCCAGCGCGCCGCACAGAGCGCCGGCGGCGGCGGCCATCCTGCAGCGCTTCGATTCGTCGGAACCACGGTTCGTCGTGAGGACGTTCCCGCGGGAACGTGTTACAGATTTCACCTGGATATATATCTATAAACTATTGATTATTAACGGCATGAAATGAAGTACAAAAACCTCGGAAACACCGGGCTTAAGGTCTCGCCCCTATGTCTCGGCTGCATGACCTTCGGGGTGCCTGAGCGCGGCGATCATCCCTGGACCCTTCCCGAGAGCTCAGAGCCGGCCGCTGATCCGCAAGGCGATCGACGCTCGGGATCAATTTCTTCGATACGGCCAATGCGTATTCGGACGGCACCTCCGAGGAGATCGTCGGTCAGGCGCTCAAGGATTACTCCCGCCGAGACGAAGTGGTGATCGCCACCAAGGTGTTCTTTCCGATGAGCCAAGGCCCGAATGGCGGCGGCCTGTCGCGCAAGGCCATCTTCACTGCGATCGACGCGAGCTTGCGGCGGCTCGGAACCGATTACGTGGATCTCTATCAGATTCATCGTTGGGACTATCACACACCGATCGAGGAAACGCTCGAAGCGCTTCACGACGTGGTGAAATCGGGGAAGGTGCGCTATCTGGGCGCTTCCTCGATGTTCGCGTGGCAATTCAGCAAGTGCCTGCATCTCGCCCGCGCAGAACGGATGGACGCCCTTCGTCAGCATGCAGAATCTATACAACCTGCTCTACCGCGAGGAAGAGCGCGAAATGCTCCCGCTCTGCAGAGATGCTGGAATCGCGGTCCTGCCGTGGAGCCCGCTCGCCCGCGGGCGGCTCACGCGCGAATGGAATACCGAGACCGAGAGGACCCGGACCGACCCCTATGGCGACAAGTTATTTCCTCCCGCTGCGGAAGCCGATCGCAAGATCGTCGAGGCCGTCGCGGCCGTCGCCTCGGCGCGCGGAGTGCCCCGCGCGCAAGTCGCGCTGTCATGGTTGATTCGACGGCCCGGCGTGACCGCCCCGATCATCGGCGCCGCCAAGCCCGAGCATCTCGACGATGCCGTCGCGGCACTCGAGCTCGAGCTCAGCGCCGCCGAGATGTCGCAACTCGAAGCAGCCTATGTCCCGCATGCAATTGCGGGCCACGAATGAAGCTATCGGCGCGCGCGATTCCTTGACTTAACAGCGTGGCTTCCCGACAATCCGCGCCTCTCCAGAATTCCCCGGTAGCTCAGTGGTAGAGCGACGGACTGTTAATCCGTTGGTCGGCGGTTCGAATCCGTCCCGGGGAGCCAGTAAAATCAGCTACTTACGTCATCTTTCTATAATTTACTGCGCTACTGTCGCGAAGGCAATTGAGCCCTCGCTTGTCATTTCGAAGCCCGGACTTCGGGTAGCGGTTCGATTTATCTTCTCCGTGTCGAAAGTGCGCACTTGCAGGTCTTTGATTCTGTTGCACCGTGCTTTTCCAGCAAACAAGTGCTGGGGGTATCGCGCTGTCGCGAGTAGCGATACCCCCACGGTCGATACCCCCATGAAAGAGTCCCTCACGCTGTGAAGTGTTAAACAGCTGGCGATCGATTCCGAGAAACCAACTTAGTGCGCAAGGAAGCCCCGCTATTATTGGCGACGATGGACACAGTGACTCTCTTCCGACCCGTTGGCCCCGCCGAACTTCGACTCATACGCGAGTCCGGCTGGAGGAAGTTCCCGCCCAGACTTCCAGAACAACCGATCTTCTATCCCGTGACGAACGCTCAGTACGCCGCACAGATCGCCCGTGACTGGAACGTCAAGGACAGTGGCGCCGGCTTTGTCACGCGATTCCTGGTGCTGGCCGCTTATCTGTCGAATTTTGCGGTCCAGAAAGTCGGCGCTTGGGAGCACACAGAGTACTGGATACCCGCGGAGGAACTGGCCATCTTCAACGAGAATATCGTCGGTCTCATCGA
This sequence comes from uncultured Acidobacteriaceae bacterium, assembly GCA_963778445.1. Taxonomy (GTDB): domain Bacteria; phylum Acidobacteriota; class Terriglobia; order Terriglobales; family Acidobacteriaceae; genus Edaphobacter. Next base: position 1,063,958 of record CAVZUG010000003.1, read on the forward strand.
AGTCATTCAGGAATTCGGCGGCGACCCCGACGCGCAATGATGACAACAGGCCTTGAGGTGAGCGCGAATGCGGTCAACGCGCTGTCCATTCTTCTTGCTGCGCGCAACAGCGTCCACACGTGGTGGACCGGCATCCTCGGTTGCGCACTTTTCGGCGCCGTGTTTTTTAGCGCGCGCCTATATGCCGACGCCCTACTACAAGTGTTCTTTATTGGAACCAGTGCGGTTGGCTGGTGGCAATGGACATCGGGCGGCGGTAGCCACAAAACGCTGTACGTTACACATGTCGGTTGGTCAAGAATCCTTTTGGTTGTCTTGGCGGCGATGGTGATCGCAGCAGGTTACGGATACGCGCTCTGGCGATTCACGGACGCCTTCGCTCCGTTCATTGACTCAATAATCCTCGCCCTCTCTGTTTCCGCGCAGTTTCTGTTGATGTACCGGAAGTATGAATCTTGGTGGTTCTGGTTGGTCGTGAACACGCTATCCGTAGCACTTTTCAGTTTTCGCGGCCTTTGGATCACGGCCGCCCTCTACACCGCCTTCTGGATAAACGCTACCGTCGCGCTCGTTCGCTGGAGGCGACTCGTGGCTTCTAAATGAGCAAGGCTTATGGGGTTGGGCTGATCGTCGGGAAATTTGCGCCTCTCCACAACGGCCACGTTCTCGTGATCCAACGAGCGGCGAGCGTTTGTGAACAAGTCGTTATCATCAGTTACTCGAGCCCGGAGTTGCCAGCCTATGGTGCCGACCGTCGTGAGGCTTGGCTCAACGCCTGCTTTCCAGATGCGACGGTATTGGTCGTAACGCCGCAACGACTCGCGTCGTGGTTATCCGGCAGCGATGTCCCAACTGTTCCCGCAAACGACGCCAGAGATTCTGACCACCGTGAATTTGTGGCGATGATCTGTAACCGCGTTTTAGATCGACAGGTCGACGCAGTCTTTACTAGCGAGGAATACGGCGACGGTTTCGCCGCGCACCTTACCGAGAGCTTCCGGAGGACGAACCGGGGTTCACGCGCAGTTCACCACGTCCTGGTTGATCGCCAACGTCGCGAGGTCCCGATTTCTGCTACGGAATTGCGCTGCAGTCTCTGGCGTCACTGGGAATTTCTACCGACACTGGTCGCCCGAACCCTCGTCCAACGGATCGCCCTGCTGGGCGGAGAGTCATCCGGAAAGACGGTGCTCGCGGCTCGCATGGCCGCTGAACTTGATACCGCATGGGTTCCGGAGTACGGCCGAGAGTTATGGGAGCAAAGAGGTGGTGTCCTCGCTTATGAAGATCTAATCCTCATCGCACGTGAACAGGTTCATCGAGAGGAAGAGGCCGTCAATACGGCCCGGCGCTTCCTGTTTTGCGACACCTCGCCTCTCACGACGCTGTTTTACAGCTTGGATATGTTTGGCGACGCGGCGGCGCAGCTGCAGCTGACCGCGAAGCGACAGTACCCGGTAACCGTGCTGTGCGCTCCCGATTTCCCATTCGTGCAAGACGGTTCCCGCCGTGGTGAAGCCTTCCGACAGCAACAGCACCTATGGTATGAGACCCAACTGGCGGACCGTGGTATCCCTTACGTAACTGCTCGTGGGACGCTCGTCGAGCGAACCCGATTTCTACGTAGACTGCTGGGCGTTTGAGCTTGTCCGTTGGGCTACACCGCATGTTCGGATGACGGAGTGCCTCGGGATTTGGCAACTCAGCGAAAATATGGACGTGGAAACCCAAGCATGCTTCGGTATAATATAGTGTGCCTACGGTTCTCCGCCTCGGCCGAGCTCGGGTCATGATCTTTACGAACGATCATCGCCCCGCTCATGTCCACGTGTCAGAGGGCACACGGCAGGCGGTGTTCGAATTGAACTGTCCAAGCGGTCCGATCAACTTGCGGGAGAACTACGAATTTTCCTTGCCGGACGTGAACCGGCTGGCGCGGTTACTGCAAACTCAGGTTGCACCATTGTGTGCGGCATGGAGGGCGATTCATGGCGATTTCTAAAGCGCAATTCAAAGCGGCGAATGCGCGTGGCGCGGCGGTGATCGCGCGGGGGCCGATTGCAGAGGCAGCTCGATACGATTCCCGCCGCGGGCTGGTCGTGATTTCACTCGAGGGTGGATGCGAATTCGCCTTTCCGGCGGCCTTGGCTGAAGGACTGGCGGATGCGCCCCGATCAAAGTTGGCGAAAATCAAAGTCAGTCCGAATGGCCTCGGGCTCCATTGGCCACTGCTGGATGCCGATCTCTACGTGCCCGGACTGATTGAAGGCGCCTTCGGCACGGGTAGATGGATGCAACAGATCGGCAAACTCGGGGGATTGAGCCGTAGTGCAAGCAAGGCAAAAGCCTCGCGCGAGAACGGAAAGCGCGGTGGTCGTCCCAAAGACCGGGCGGCAGCTTAGCCCCAATCCAGCGGGGATCGAAGTCCATTGTCGTTGGACAATATCCAGTGGCAGCCAGCCTTCAGCAGGGGTATCGCTGGGGGTTGGCGTTTGTCCGGATATTTGTCCGTTCGGCGAACGAAGTTTGTCTCTGTCCGCTTTACATCCATCGGCCGGCTTGATCGCAACACGTTGGCGTGGAGACATTTGAGCCTCGATACAGTCGCGGCGACCAGGCGACCGCCACGAGTACCTTTTATTTGGGCATTCCATTCAGACCGCTCGCTTGCCGCAACGCTTCCCCACTCAATCGATAGCCGTCCAAGAACACAGTATCCACATGGCGAAGGTTGGCGAGGTCCTTGGACACATCCCCATCCACCAGGATGATGTCCGCCGTCTTCCCGGGCTCAATCGAGCCTATGCGATCCGCCATGCCGGTCATCCGGGCAGGGATGATGGTTGCGGTTTGCAGCGCTTCCTCATTGCTGAGACCCGCCCGCTGGTAGAGCTCCAGTTCGCGCACCAATTCCAGGCCATACCCGTCAGTGCCAGCGACAATCCGGACGCCCGCTTGATGAAGCCTCCCGACAAGGTCGCACCATCTTGGCGAAGCTTCGGCGATAGTCGTCGCGCGTGAGGCCCTCGGACAGAGGATAGCCGTCGATCTTCCAACTACGGGCGACCGACGGCGGCGCGATGTCGACAAACGGCGCATATTCGGGCGACACGGCGCTACCGTCGGAGGTCATCAGCGGCTCCCATACCGTTAGGGTTGGATCGATGATCGTCTGTCGCTTCGAGAGCTCGGCGTAGAAAGCCTTCATCGCCGGCGAATCGAGATCAACGTCCTTGCCGTATCTTGCAGGGCCCTCCAGCCGCGCTGCGGTGTTGGATTTGTCGACCACATCTTGCGGCATCGCCTGCATCAGGATGAAGTTGATGTGCGTGACTTCGTCATAGCCCGCACGCACCGCGTCGAGCGGGCGCATACCCGCGGGCACATGGCCGTGCACATGCAGGCCGAGCTTATGTGCCTCGGCTGCGGCCGGAGCGATCCACGCCGGGTTCATCGACGTGTAGAATTTGACGCCCCACAGGCCCGCTGCCTTGATCTTATCTACGTCGGCTATCGCCTCCGCCGCCGACGTGACCGTGAGCGCGCCCTGCGCGGCCAGCGGGTCTTTGCGATCGATGATCACGGAGATCTTTCCGTCGGGTGCGAGCAGGTCGCCGGCGGCGCGTCGACGGTAGATGCTCAGCGCCTCGTCGATCGTCGTGCCGGGACTCCGATAATTCGTCATGCCGGTCGCGACATTTTGAAGGAGGTTCCAATCGTCGCCAACATGCTGGTGCGAATCCCACAAACCAGGCGTCAGCGTCTTGCCGAGCCCACTTATCACGACGGCGCCGGGCGGAGGCTTGATCGATCCCGCCGGGCCCACGGCGGCGACCTTACCGTCGACAATCAAGACCGCACGATCGCGCAGATACCGCCCGGCGACCGAATCGAACATGAGCACGTGATCGACTAGGGTGGGCGTACGATTGGCAGGGCTAAGAAACTGGTGGGCGATACCGCGCACCATGGCGGCTGTCGCTTGATCCTGGAGAGTCTTAAGCCTCGGTCCGATTCCTTCGTACCCGTCGGGCAGCAGCGAAATCACTCCAGCATTGCCAAAGAAATGATTGTTGCTGTCGAGCCACACAGGCGAGGGTGCAAAGCCGTAGCCTCGAACGAAGGCCAGCTTGACGTACTTTGGTCCGTGCGGGACCGTCGATCTGAACCGGCTGATCGAAAACGATGCTCGCATGGCCGGTCGGCAGTAGATCCACCCCTTTATCGCCCGCGGCGACAAGCGCCTCGACGTCCATCTCACTGGCAAGCCATGGGCCGCCATACGGGTTGTAGCGTCGGTTACCAAAAGGTGCAGAGCCTGAGTCGACAACCGTTTTCCAGTGCGCAACGCCAGCTACCGTCGACGCTGAAGTCCTCGGTTGCGTCACCCTGATCGGTGTAGCCGCGGATGGCGATGGCCGTTGGGCGGCGATCGCTGCCAAGGGTCACGAGTTCGTCGTCCTCAGTCACCCAACCCCGCAGTGACATCGACATGCGATAGGCTACGCGTCCGTCAGGCGTCGTCCACGACCAAACGTCGCCATGTTTGCCGGCTGTCGAACTAATCGTGTAGTGGCGCGCGTCCGCGGGCGGTGTGGCCAACTGCTCCTTCGACACTGGAGCAGCAACGGCGATGGTCGCGGTTGCAGCAAATAAAGGCGCAAACAACATTCGGCGCATTCTTCATCCCCTCCTGCTCGAGATCATCACAGACTGACAAGGTGGAGTAAGAAGCGCAATATCTGAATTTGCGCGGAAGGACCCCTACGTTTCCAGACGGGCGCAACGTCGTGCGGATCCGAAGCGATGGGTTGAACACGGGACTGCACGCCTTTGGAGGCGGCTGCCGCTCATCTGGCAAGCCCAAGGCTCCTCCTGCACGATCACCGCTGGTCAAGGTTTTCCGGTCGTGCGCCTCGCGCCGCATCGTAGTGCGCAAGAAATTCTTGAGTTACCGCGCGAACGCCGGTTTTATCGAACCGGTAAAACAGTTCGTTTGCGCGAGGCGCGCGCCGAAAATAATCCTCTTCCGGATTGCGCGGATAGTCAGGCCGGTGCGCGATGGTGACCGAACTGCACGTGGTCTGCTCATCCGGAGAGAGTCGCAAATCATGCATGGAGTCCAAAGCAAACAATTTCCGGATTTGCATGGCCTGCGGGGTGGGATGCGAATATATTTTCTGCATGCTGAGGCGCCCCTCGCCGGGCGGCAGCGACACCACGGTGCCCGCAGGTCCATAGGGATAATGGTTGCTGTCGGTGTGATTGGTGTAAAGCAGAAAGATCGGATTACCTTGCCATTGCTCGAGTGCTTGGACCAGGGCCACGCTGGTGAATTCATGATCCAGATGAGTGTCCAGTCGTGGATCGGGCATCACCACAATCCCCGGGTTCACCTTGCGCAGCACCTCGACCAAATCCTCCACCAAATGTTGCCAGGTGTTGCTGCGCGCTGCGCTCGATACCAGTTTGCTCAAGTTGGCGCGCCGATAGAGCGCCACATCGGTATTTGCGCCATAGACTTCCGGAATCGTTTGCGTCGGGCGCCAGATACATCGCATCCAATCGCCCATCGAAGTAGCCGAGATTGGCGGTGCGCTCCGGAGGAATATTGCCCTGCCACGGAACCGTCACGCTATCGACCGCACGCAAATAGCCTTTGAGGGCGTAATGCTCCGCCGGGTCGCTGACGCTGGCACGATAGTTCATGTCGCCGGCATTGCCTGCGGTAACCGTGACCACGCTGGCTTGCCGATCGGCATACAGGCCAAACGCGGCGATTTCGGCATCGTCGGGATGAGGCGCAATCACCAGGATGCGTTGTTGCAAGTCGAGATGATTGTCGAACAAGCGTAGCGTGGCCGCTTCGGCTTCGAGCGTCACCGCATGAGTGCGAATGATTACTTCGGCGCCACCGGCAAGCTGCTCACGCAAGCCGCTCAAGTTCAACCAACGCACACCCACCGCATTGGCATCGAGATACTGTTGAATGCGGAACTCGCCGACCGACACTTCGACCCAGGGATCTTGTTCTGCGCCCCAGCTGCGGACCGCGAGTAAAGCAGTGTCCCATGGAGCGGCCGTGCGCGGCCAGGTGAAGCGTACGCCGTCGGCAGTCCTCGACAGTCGGATGACTATGGCTGACACTGTCTGCCGCCGCAAATTCATAAGGGTCGCTTTCGTAGCGCGGTGCGGTTGCGGCACTTGCCGCAGGCGGCACATTGACTTGAGGTCCTGATGGCGCTTGAGCGACGCTGATCCGCGCGGTGGGCGCCAATATCGCTATCATCAGGCTTGCAGCGGCTCTATGCATCGATGTCCTTCGCGCCGCCCCTGGTTGCGTTGCGAATGAGCGGTCGCGCCCACACGCCGACGCTCAAGACGAACCCGAAGGTGAGATACAGAAACAGCATTCCAAATCGCAGGCCGTACAGATCCCCGAGCCAGCCGATGACAAAGGGCACGAGCGCACCGCCCATGATCCCCGAGCACAGGATCCCGGCGAAAGGGCCGTGGTGCTGGGGTACCGAGTTCAGTCCGAGCGACACCAGTGTGGGCCACATGATCGAGGCGAAGAACCCGATGCAGGGAAAGGCCACTCGGGATACTTCGGCCGGGCCAAACAGGGCCGCCGACAGCATGCACAGCGCACCGAGCGAGAATCCGATCAATACGCGGCGGCTGTCGAAGAGCTTCAGCAAGCCCATCCCCAGAAGACAGCCGGCGGTCATGAGTCCCCAGTAATAGGCCACCGCATCCGCACCTCCCTTGTGGGGATCGACATGGTGATAGCGCTCGAGAAACGGGGACATCCAGTCGGCCGTGCCCTGCTCGCAGCCGACATAGGCGATGATCGCGAGAAAATAAAGCCAGACGTATGGATTGCGCAGCAGCTGCCGGTACATGGACAGCGTGCCCGCCGACTCCTCCTCCGTACGCTCCACCTTCGGTAAGCGCAGCAAGGCGATCACCACCACGCAAACGCCGGAGACCACGGCAAATATCCAATAAATCGATACCCAAGGCAGCGCGGGAGTCGTAATGCTGCCCAGGACTGCGTAGAGGCCCTTAAGATCGCGATGCGCGGGATCGAGGTGCCTCACGAGATCGGAATAGACCAGCGGACTCACGAAGGAAGCGGCGCCGAAGATGAGCTGCGCGAACGCTGAGTTGAATGCAAAGTGCTCCTCCCCTCCGGCCACACGCAACAGGGGATTGATCGCCACCTGCAGTACAGCCATCCCCGCCCCGATCACAAAGAGCGAAATCACGGCCATCGAATAACTGGGGAAGGCCGCGAAACTTGCCGCGCCGAGGGTCGCCGCAACGAAGGAGGCGACCATGAGTTTCTTTTCTCCCCAGCGCTGAACCGCAAAGCCCGCAGGAATCGACATCACGCCGTACGCAATGAAAAACGCGAACGGCAGGATCGCGGCCATCGTGAGCGACACGTGGAAGCCGGCGATGATGTCCGGAACCAATGGCCCGAGGATATTCGTGAGAAAGGAGATCACGAAGAACACGAAAAACACGACCGCAACCAGAAATCGGCTTCTGCCCCCGGTTGCGGCGCGAAGCGTGGATGTCATTGTCATTCGATCGTTCCTCGTTGATGTTCGGCGGGGTGGCGCAACTTCCGCGCTACACGACCGGCACTTGGCTGATGTTGTTCTTCGGGTCCATCCAGAACGATTCGTTCACGAAGCGGCCGAAGATTTCGCGCGGCAGGATCGGACGTGCGCTCGATCGGCTCGACCTTCGGGCGCACCGTATGCAGGCCCGGCATGCCGACCCGTGCGTCGAACTCGTCCGCGTTGTAGGAAATGTGGTCGAAGTCATGTTCGAACCAGGGCTCGCCGATGAACTGGTAGACCGCGCGCATGGCCGCCGACGGATTGCGCGCCAGGCTTTCGTAGGTCAGCAGCAGCAAGTGGCCCGGGGCATATTGGCCATAGAACGCATCCTTGGTGGCCTGGAATGAGAACCCCACCATGCCGCGCGGATCGGTCAGCGCCTCGACGCGCGAGTACACCGTGGTGTTGGTGTCGAAGCGGAACACCTTGCTGACGCCGGCCGGTTGCCTGCGCACCAGCCGTTCCATGCTGTCCAGCACCCAGGACAACTGGCGAACGCACGCGATGACCTTCGCCTCCGGGAACAGCGTCTCCAGCAGCTGCATCCGGCTGCACCACAGCCGGCTGGTGTCGAACACGACGCCGGCATCCGCTTGTGCCGCGTAGAAGTTCTCGACCAGGCCGCGCAGCATTGCAACGCGTTGTTCGTCGGAGACGTCGAACGAAAAATCGTTCTTGCTGCTCGCCTCCGCCATCACCACCCCCATGATGTCGGCCAGCGGGCTGGTCATGCCCGCGCGAAAACGCGGATTCTGGTTGAGGATGGCGGCCAGGAGCGTGCTGCCCGAGCGCGGCATCCCGGAAATGAAGTGGAATTTCCGGGTTGACTTCGCGGCGTGGGGTGCGGCAGGCATGTGGACCCTCTCCTGTGATCGATGATGACCGATTGTAGTCCGGCCGGATTCAATGAACCATTTCCTGCGAAGCGGCCGTCCGGCTCTGGACGGCGAGCGGGACGCTCCGCGTTGGGACGTTCCATCCGCTCACTTCGACGACCGGCGCCTCCGCACCCGGCGTGGCGAAATGCGCGGTCAAGGTCAGCGATTCGCCGGGCCAGAGCGTAACGTCGTTGTCGCTCCATAGGATCGGCAGCAGGGGCTCGCCGCCCGCGGCTCGCTTGATCGACACGTGCTGGAATAGCGCCACGGCTTTGGAGGATGGGGGTACCGTCAGCGTGACCGAGGCGATGTCCTCGGCTCCCTCGTGCCGCATCATTGCCCGGACCTCGCTGGTCGCGGTCGGCAAGGACTGCAATGGGGTCAGGTCCGCATATCGCGTCACCGGCGTGAGGTACCAGTTCGAATGTGCCCAGTCGAGCTCGTCGGTCTGGGTGGAGAGCCAATAAACATTGCGGCTGATCGATTTGCCGTCTGCCGAAGCGAGCTCGAGCTCGATGAAGTAGATGCGCGACAAGCCATCGAGCGCCGGCAGCACGGCCAGCTGCTGGGCGTGGTTTCCCGCGAGATCGATGTTCTTAAGGCGCCGCTCGTAGGCCACGCTGCCGTCCAAATTGCGTACGCGGATGTCCGCCCGCAATCCATGCTCATGGGTGAGCGTATGGTTGACCAACATGATCGCACGCGTATCGTATGAGTACTGGATGTGCACCGGCTCGTTGGCGATCTTCGCGCCGAAGTAGGCGCCGGCCGGATTCAGGAAATAATCGTAGAGATGCCAGTGCAGCGAGGGCCACGCATTGTTGAGCATCCAGTAAATGACGCCGGTGGAGGGGTTGGCCGCATCCATGTGCGCGTTGAACGCCTCGAATTGCGCGCGGACGTTGTCGTAATTGTCGAGCTGGGACTTGGCGACGTAGTCCTCGAGGCTCTTGGGCGGTCCGTAGCGCCTCGCCAGCGCGGTGTCGAACGGCTCGATCGTCGCGAATACCGACCAGGCGGCCGAAGCATGATACTGCCGCGCCTGTGGGTATTTCCACAGTGCCTCCAGCTCCTGCGGCGAGAGCATGCGATTGAGGTCGTCCAGCAGCGGAATAGAGGCGCCTGCGCTGACCTCGGAGTCGAACCCGAAGGCGCCGCCCAGCTTGTCGGCATACCAATACGCGGGCGGAACCCACGAGTAGGGCCCGTCCATTTTCATGCCGGACGGTCCGGTCTCAGCCGTAGCCTGGGGTACCGCCGCCGCGATGATCGGCAGCGGCCAGTCTTCGGCATGCAACGTGTCGACATACATCTTCGAGATGCGATGCCGGCGGCGCGTTGTCGCTGCCGATCAGAAATCCAATCACGGACGGATGGTTTCGCAGCAGACGCGCCTCACTCGCCATCGAGGCTGCAGCCACCTTCTCGTCAGAAGCGTCCCACGGCTCGCCGCCGGTCTTGGCCCACGATTCCCATTTGTCGCAGCACTCCCAGCCGGGCAGGATCATGATGCCGTCGCGGTCGGCGAGGTCGTAGAAGCGTGCGTCCTCCAGCTTGCCCTCGCTGCGAATGGTGTTGAGCCCGAGGTTCACGACGTAACTGAACTCGGCCTCCATGCGCTTGGGGTCGTCACGCAGGAACATGTCCGGCGCCCAGCCCGCGCCGCGAATCAAGACGGGCTTGCCGTTGATGACGAACTGGACATAGCCCTGCTGGGTGAGGTGGGAACTGACACTGCGTACGCCAAAGGTCGCGCCGGCCTGATCGGAGATCGCAGCATCGACGGCGGCAGTCATCTGCAATCGATAGAGCGGATGCTCACCCATGCCCACGGGCCACCAGATGCGCGGATGTTTGAGCTCGAGGTTCGGATCGCTCTGCGGGGAAAATGAGACTGTCTGCGTCTCACCCGCGGCGAGGTGGATCGTTCGCCGCAACGAAACGCCGGCCACGACGCCGGTGATGGTTGCCTCGTGCGCCGACGCCTCGAGGTTTCGCGCCTGAACCATCACGGTCAACGCGGCATGCCCGAGGTCGGGAAGCGAGAGCCTCGATGTCACCTGCGGAAAGCGGATCTGGACCGGTCCCGTCCGTACGATATCCACCCCCCGCCAGGGGCCCATGTTGTTGTCCGGTGGCGTCGGGTTCCAGTCGACCCAACCGATCGACAGATTCCTCCTCGGGTCGCCCGCATAGACGCGCAACGCAAGGGTGTTGGTGCCCGCGTGGATCCAGCGTGTCACGTCGATGCTCATGCACGGGATAGGCACCGGCGATGGCGGCTCTGTTCGGCGACCAATTGGCCGTTCAACCATACTTCTGCGTCCGGAATCATGCCGTTGATACGCAGCAACGTATGTGTTCCGGGCGCTCCCTGGTCAACCGTGAACTCGCTGCGATACCACCACGGAATCACGAACATCGTGCCGCTGGCATCGGGCTCCTCCACCGCACGCAGGTTGTCGCCGTAGAACACGTTCCGATACTTGCCATTCTCCATCAGCCCCGCCATCACCGTCGCGCGGCCGCTCACCGGATACCAGCCTTCCGTAGAGAAGCCCGCCGAAGAGACTTCAGCGCCGCTTTGCTGCGCTTTGGCGCTGGATTGAATCTGCCAATGGGCGAGGGCCGTAACCGCCCCGGCGGGCCCATTGACCTGAGTCGGCGAGAAGGCGCTGTCGGCGCACGCGAGCGATGCACCCGTCAGCGACGCCATCGCCACGATCGCCCGAATGGCGCGCATGCCCGCGATTCGTGTCACCACTGTCCGCGGACGCCAAGCGTGAACATGCGTTCGGCGAAGTTCGAGTGCCCGAATTGGTCCGGCCATACCAGGTAGAAGCGCTGGTACTCGTTGGTGAGGTTCGTGCCGTCCAGGAACACTTCCAGGTACTTGTTGACTTTATATGCGAGCGATGCGTCCACGTACCGCTGGGGCGCCTCGTACTCCTCCAGGCCGGCGATGCCTCCAATGCTGTCTTGGTATGCTCGCTTCGAACGGTAGTTGTACGCGACGCGAGCTTGGAAGTGCTTGTCTTGGTACCAGAGAATGAAGTTCCCCGACTCGGTTGAGTTGTCCTGGAACGGGATCTTGTTTCCGGCCAGGTCCCTTTCTCCCGTGTTGCTCGGCGCGTAGGTGAAGTTGAACTCCATGCCGGTGTAGGTGAGGAACGACGGCAGGAACGTGAACCCCTGTCGATAGTCGAACTCCGCGCCTTGGATGCTGTTGCCGGAGCCTTGCAGCGGCTCGGTGATCGAGATGCAATGGTGGCGAACGATTCCGTCCGCGTCCGGCAGATTGCAGTTGATCACGGCGCCATCTTTGATGAAGCTCTGCACGTTGATGCGGAAGAGTTCGAGGTCCAACATGCTGGTGGAGTTGATGTAGTATTCGAACGAAGCCCCGTAGTTGGTGGAGCGCCACGGGTTGAGGGTGGGATTGCCGCTCGAGCTACCCGTCGCAACCTGGTAGATCGGACCCGTTTTGGTTTCCTGCAGCGAGTAGTTCAGAGCCAAGCCTCCGCCCCACTGGCTCAAGTTGAGCGGCATCATGTTCTTGGAAATAGAGAGGCGCATGGTGAACTGAGGGGTCACATTCAGCGCGAAGTTGACCGCCGGCAGGACGTCGTTGTAGCTGCGTTGGTATCCCTGTGTGCCGGCCTCGGCAGGCTCGGTGACTGTTTTGACCCGGAAGGCCGGTCAGATACTGGGTGATGTTGAGATTGGTGTGGATCAAGCGCGCACCCACGTTACCGCTGTATCGCATGCTGCCGAACTCGCCGTTGAAATCGGCCTGCAGATAGCTTGAGAGCTCCTTCTGCCATACGGCCCAGCTGGTTTCAGGCGAAGCCTGTGTCGTGGTATTGGGATAAAGCGATTTCCAGTACGCCATGGGATCATCCAGGGCGCGCGGGTTCACCGCCCAGAAGGTGACCCCAGAGCCCAGCAAATTTGTGTATTTCTGAAAGTTGTTGGCGAGAGGCCCGGGGCTCTTCAGAAACCTGCTGGGACGACAGCTCGCCGGCACGGAAGGCGCCGAGCGCGTTGCCCGCAGTACACCACGTATTGGGTGTCGTGGCGGTCGCATTGCCACCCAAGATCACATCGGAACCGGCATAACGCACGAGACATCCGTTCGGGTCGCTCGCCCCCATGCCGGCGTACACGGGGGTGACCAACGTATACCCCTCGTTACTGCCGCTGCGAATGCTGTTGCGCACGCCGAAATTGAGGTGGAATGAGTCGTTGAAGAGGTAGTGTCCATCGAATCGGAGCGCGGTAAGCGCGGTCTCGCGGTTGTAGTCTTCGCCCGATTCCAGCGTCTTCATGGTCCACGCGTTGGGGTTGGCGAAGTCGGCGGCAAGCGATGCCGGCATGCTGATCGTGATGTTCCGGCCCGTGAGATTCGCGATGATGGGGACCGTATTCTGGGGAATGCCGTTGGCGTTGAATACCCGGGGGCCGCCCAATTGAGTAGGGTAGTTAAACGTCCCGCAGGGCAATGAGCTGTTGGGGTCGGCCCACAGGCACCCGTTGGAATCGGAGATATTGATGTCGGTCTCGATGTAATCCTGCCTCGCTGTTTCGCGGATGCCGCGCACGCTCGCCTTGAAGGGACCGCCATTGTCGAACTCCAACTGGACATTGAAGTTCTGCGCGGTGGACTGCCACCGGTTGACTTGCGAGTACGACTCCACGTCGCCCGGCCATTTTTCGTACACCTGGGTGGTGTAGATGTTGGAGCCCGCCCAGTTGGGATCTTGCGGCGGCGTGTTGTACTGACTTAGGGCGGTAACCCCGGTGTTTCTCGACTGTAAGGGCACATAGGTCGCACCTTGCCAGTTGGTGGAATTGAACTGGATGCCGACGGTGCGTTCCCACTGATCCTGATGGGCGTAGAAGTAATCGCTGGTCAACTTGAGCCCGTGGTCGAGGTCCGCCTGGAACGAAGCGTTGAAGGCGTCGCGCTTGCGCTCAATGGTGCTGTCGTAAAGACCGATGTCCTCGCTGCCCATGAACACGCCGTTCGACTTCCCGTCACCGTTCACATCGACACTGCCGTTGGGATTTTGCACGATGCCTTTGGGAATCGGCGCACCGTTCCACGCACCCAAGAATCCGTTGTAGGCGGCTGCGCTGTAACCGTTCTCGCCGTGGAAGATAACGCCATACTGGTCGAGGCTCTCGCTCGCGTTTGCACCCGAACCATATTTGCCCGCCGTGCCGAACCGCGTGGTATCGGAAAAGTCACCGTGCACCAAAAGGCCCCAGCGACCATCATCATTGAATGAGACGAGACCACTGGCCTCCGGCCCCGTTTTGCGAGAGGTGCTGCCCCGTTCCCCGTCGGCCGAATAGTTATAGGTGAAGCCGCTCGGCAGATCCCAGGGCCGATAGGTGTGTAGATCGAGCGCACCCGAGATGCCGCTCGAGGTCTGGCCTGCGGTGGGCGACTTGATAACGTCCACCTGATTGAACAGTGTCGCAGGCAGCGTGGTGAAGTCGGGTTGTTGGGAGTCGATTTGATCCGGCGTGATGAAGACTTCGCCGTTCAGCATGGTGCCGACCTGAGGCAGGCCGCGCACGTCCACCGTGGTCCCGACGCCCGCGTCGCGGTTGATTTGCACACCGGTGATGCGCTGAAGCGCGTCCGTGATGGTCACGTCGGAAAATTGGCCGATGCTCTCCGCCGAGATGCTGTCCTGGATACTCGGCGCCAGGCGCTTTATCTCGATCGCGCGTATCTGCGACTCGCGTACGCCGGTGACGGTGAGCTCCTGCAATTCGTCCGTCCTTGGCCCGCGTCGGGGCCCGCACTGCCGCTCCCGGCTTTGCCTTCTTGGCGTCGGTGGGGTCGTCGGTCCGTTCTGTTGCGCGGCGTCCTGCGCGCCCGCGTTCTCCGCTGGGGCACCGGTGAGCTCTGATGCCCTGCTGACGCTCGCCGCAGCGGCGAGCAACGCCATGGATATCGCAACTGACAGCGGGTGCTTGCGATGTAGGTTTGACACGGGCTTTGCCTCTAGTTTGGAATTTTCCGATCTCTGCGTCCTACGCGTCGCTGCGCCTTGACACCGCTCGACCGGCTGTCGCTCGCAGTGAATGCGACCTTCCGCTTTGCCACCGCGACGCGGCCCTCGACTGGATCCACTCCGCCTCGACCTACCCACACTATTTATTCGGTCGCTTGACGAATCAATCTCGCACGACACGCGCTTTGTCGTCAAGTATAGGTGGATTTAGTCAGCAAATACGGCTATGATTGTTCGGATAGGAGACGAATCAAATGAGTCATTCTATGCCTGCCCCACCGATCACCAGCGTGACCCGCCAGCTGTCGCGACGCAGCGTTTTCGAAGCCCTTCTGCACCGCAGCCCCATTTCGCGAGCGGACCTTGCCAAGGTCACCTAGTCTGTCTAAACAGACGATGTCGGAAGTCATCGACGCGTTCGAGCAGCAGGGGCTGGTTCGCCCGGTGGGACGAACCAGCGGCAATGTCGGGCGCACCGCCGTGCTGTACGAATTGAGCCCAGAAGGCGGTCACGTGCTCGGCATCGACCTGGGCGCCCGACGATTGACCGTCGCCCTCGCCGATATCGCGGGCCGAGTCCTCGCTGAGGCCGACGAACCCACCGACAGCCGCGGCGGAGCCTGGACGATCGACCAGATTGCCCGGCTCTCGGACCGTCTGGCGCGCGACAATCACACCCACCCCAGCCGAATTCGCTCCATCGTGCATGGCCACCCCCGGCGTGGTGAACCCCAAGAGCGGCGCCATCGAGATGGCTCCCAACATCACCGGCCTGGATCATCTCAATGTCGTGGGCCTGCTCGGTGAGAAACTCGGCAGTCCCGTCGTCCTTGAAAATGACATCAATCTCGCGCTGCTCGGGGAGATCTGGCACGGCTGCGCGCAAAACGTCGACAACGTGGCTTTCCTCGCGCTCGGCAGCGGGGTTGGGACTCGGGACTCTATGTCAACGGCCGGCTCGTTCGCGGTGAGAACGGCGCCGCCGGTGAGATCGGCTATCTGCCGATCGGCGGCGATCCGCTGCAAGCCGAGTCGCCGCCTGCAGGGCTGTCTCGAGTACCAGGTGGGCGCAACCGGTGTCGTGCGACGATACCGGGAGGCCGGCGGTTCCGATGTCGATTCGGAGCGAGAAGTTTTCGAGCGGGCGCAGGCGGGCGATCCGATTGCCGCGGACGTGGTCGACGAGACGGCGCGGCTGACGGGCCTTGCGGCCGCGGCGGTCATCGCCACCGTGGATCCGCAACTGCTCGTTCTGGGTGGCTCGGTCGGAGCGCGTCCGGATTTTGCGGACAAGGTCGCGCGCGTGCTGCTGCAGCTCTCGCCGCGGCCGGTGGAGATTCGTACCAGCACCCTCGGCCGGCGAGCAGGCGTCGTGGGCGCCTTGTCCGTTGCCTTGCGCCGTCTCCATGATGAATTCTTCGGCGTCGCGGAACTCGCGGCGGATCTCCCTCTTCCACCGCCAGCGCACCGCAGCGCACGTCAATGACGCGCGACACCGGCTATTGTTTTGCGGCGGACCTGGGCGGCACGAAGCTCGCCGCAGCGATTGCCGATGCGCATGGCCGCATCGTGGCGGAATTGACCGAGCCCACCGACCCGCGCGGCGCAGCATACGTGGCCGAACAGATTGCCGCCTGCGCCGACAAGCTGGCGCAACACCGTCGGGATCGAAGTCACGCGCGCACGTCATGTCATGGTGGGAATTCCTGGAGCGATCGATCCTCGCACCGGCCGTGTTTCCCTGACTCCAAACATCGCCGGGTTGGAGGACTTCGATGTCCTCGGCTTTCTGCGCGGCCGCTTCGGACCGGATGTTGCGATCGAGAACGACGTGAATCTCGCGATGCTGGGGGAACATGCGCTCGGGTGCGCCAGCCGCTGCCGCAACGCCGCGTTCTTGGCGCTGGGCACAGGTGCGGGGCTCGGCCTGCTCATCGATGACAAGCTGTTTCGGGGAGCGCGCGGCTCGGCGGGGGAAATCGCGGATCTGC
>CAVZUG010000004.1:0-179391 GCA_963778445.1 uncultured Acidobacteriaceae bacterium
ACAGAATCCTCACTACCGGACGTCGTAAATGGAGCTCCTCAGGTCACTTGCCTGCCGCGTAACGATTCTGTTGTTTTCAGACCCTAACGCGCGATGCACAATCAGCGGGTCCGATGGCGATTGCTTCAAATCAGTCTAAACGCGTCTGGAAGACGTAGAGGTGAGGCCGTTGCTCAGTGCAGTTGCGCTGACTCCATCTGTGCTTGCTTCAGAAGAGGGATGTCTGAATCGGCGTTCCCCCAGAGGGTTAGGAAGGTCGCATAGGCGGCACGTGCGTCCGCGACCTTGCCCTGCATCGCATACGCTCTCGCCAGGCCGAGACGGGCCAAAGCCCCTCCAGGTGCATTCCCCACCAGGCCCCAATGGTTTAGGAACTTCTGAAACTCAACTGCCGCAAGTTCGCCATTCCGGAGCTGCAGGTACGCCTCCCCCCGAAGATAGACGGTCAGCATGTCTGGAAATGCCCTCTCCATCGCCCGGCGTTTGCGACAGAACGATCGTCTGGCGAGGATCGTTGCGCTCAAGTGCGATCGTTGCGCGGATCGCCGGTAGCCAGTAGCCTGCGACCAACGTATCCTGCGGATAGGCTCGCTCAAGCTCCGATGCGAGCTTCTCGGCTGCCACCTCATCACCGGTCCGAGCCAACACCAGTGGAGCGATCTCTCGCACCTTGCGATTCGGACTCAGCCTCATGGACGACTCGATAACGGCGCGGGCTGACTCCGGATCGCCAATCTCCGCTTCGAAAAAAGCCTCCTTCGCCTGGTACATCGCTGCAGTCTCGATGGCATCGTTATGTTTTGCAGAATCACTCGCCCGAGCGGTCAGTTCCCGGGCCAGTTTTAGCTTTCCGAACCAGCGCGCTGTGTCCGCTTGCATGTCCAGCATGCCGTCTTCAGCCCCTGGCTTTCCCGAGTCACGGGCCGCGAAGTCTTCCATTCCTGCCCCATCATGGGCAACGAACGCCAGCAGATACCTGGCCATGTCCATGAAGGGATCCACCAAATTGCGGTCTTGATCCTGCTTGTACAGAGCCCGTGCCTCGTCGAGGCGGTTAAGGTGCCAATAGCTCACCGCCAGAATCTGATAGCTCAATGGATTCTCTTCGCCTAGCGCGAGAGCCTTGCGGCCCCATGGCACGGCCATCTCCGCATCGCCGATCTCGTTGTAGAGCCACGCCAGCGATTTAGCTGGTTCGTACTCTCGGGGATAGAGATTGGCCCAAACCTGAGTAACGGTAATCGCCTTCTTCAGGTCCCCCAACGCCATCTCGTCGTAGCCCGACTCGATAAAGAGCCGCTCACCTTCGCTCACCTTTTCGCGCAGCGCATATGCCTTGCGGATGTTTCTAGCCGCTAGGTCAGGTTGGACGACGCACGCGCAAGCCATCATCGCGTAAGCAATAGCAAAGTTAGGATCGATTGTCACGGCTCGCTCAAAAAACGGGATAGCCTCCTGCGGATTCTCCCGGTAGAACTTCCGCACTCCCACGCTGTAGGCCTTCAGCGCCTCGAGGGACGGCGTTGTAGCGTCTGCTAGTGGCGTGTCGTACTTTTGGACGGTTGCCATGGACTCTCCCACACGCCGCCGCAGTCTCTTGGCAAAGGTATCCAAGGCGCCCAGAACCTCTTCCTTAGAGCCAGCCTGTATCTGTTCTTCTGCCAGCACGTCACCGGTGTGGCAGTTCGTCGCGCGAATCGCCAGAACATACTGTCTTCCAAGCGCGGCGATCGACCCATCGAAGAAGGCCGCGCTACTACTCCTCTCGCATAACTCGCGAGCCAGTGCCGGCGTAAGCCGCGCATCTTCGGGTTGAGACATCATCCGCAGCAGTTGTTGGATACGAGTCTCGGAGACCTGGCGCAGGAAAGGGGACTGCCCAAGCTGCACTGCGAGTCCCTGTCGCAGCGTTCCGTCAAAGACCGCATCTCCGGTCGTGTTCGTGAAATCTGCGACGACGACCGTGTCTTGATCGGTGAGCGGACGAGCGTGAAGATGCCGGACAACCAGGAAAGCAGTCGTTGCGGAGATGAAAATCGCAAGACCGGCGAGGATCCACCGCCAGGCAAGGTCCGAGACCTTTCTTCTCTCCTTCCGAGCGCCTGATTGGGACTCGACCGCTTCGCTCGGAAGCAGCTGTGCGACAGTATCGTCAACCCGATCGCTCGGGGCCTCAATTCGTGGAACAACCGACTTGGGCTCTATCGCCAGATCGAGCACCTGCCCAATAAAGCGATATCCCCTACGGGGAACTGTCTCGACGTACCGCGGCTTCTCCGCCGAGTCGTTCAGGGCTTCGCGCAGGCGCTTGATTGCGTTATTCAGGCCGTGCTCAAAATCGACGTACGTGTCGGAAGGCCAGACTTTCTGCTGCAGTTCTTCCCGAGTAACCACCTCCCCGGCTCGCTCGATCAGTACGGAAAGGATCAGAAATGTCTGGCCTTGTAAGCGAACCTTTCGCCCCAGCCGGAACAACTCTCCACTTTGGAGATCCAGCTCAAACGGCCCGAATTTGATGCGTACCGGTTCAGGAGCGAGCTTCACCAGAGCCCCCTTTTTCGGGAGAGTCTACCATCCGGCTTTCTCAACTCGATAGTGCCAGATCGGCAAATCCTTCAAGTCTGAGCAAAAGCTGGCAGCGCTGCAGTTAGCACGATATCGAGAAGATACCTTTCGTTAGCGCCTCGCGAGATTGTGAGCACCTGTCCCAAATGTCATGTTTGCCGGCAGAGACGGCAGGCGCGCAGGATTGCACACAAAGCACAAGGAACTGCTTTCTGCCAAGAGTCCTTATGCATACCAGAGGTTTGCAGCTCAATGGCTGCGCTCAAAGGTCACATTCCAGCAATCGCCTTTTCGGTGCGGCTATCTGCGTGGAGCCTCGCGTCTCAACTGCTTTCTTCCGAGGGATAGTCATGCACACGATGATCTCCAGACGTTTCGTCAGAAGGTTTGTAGCTCGACCTCTTTTTCAACAACCTTCCGTGAACGTCTCAAGGCTTTTAGTGTGGCTCTTTGCGCCTATTGTCCTTCTTGACATTGCATCTGCCGCAATACACCCCAACATACGCTGCCCTGGGAATGTCGAGATCCTGCACGTGCGGAAGGCTCAACGCTCTCTGATAATCGCCCAAGTATTCCTCAACCACAACGGACCGTATGAATTCCTTGTCGATACAGGAACTCAGGTGACCGTGCTTGCGCCGGCTGTCGTCGCCGACATCGATCTGATCATGGAGAGAAAGACCAGCGTTAAGGGTATTGGTAGCATTTCAGCAACCTTTGCACACATCGACTCGCTCCAAGTAGGTTCCCACGACGTGAAAGGTCTCCTTGTGACGGTTCAGAACCTCGATTATCTCGAGAAGATAGATGCACGTGTGCGCGCAGTCTTAGGAAGCAATTTCTTGGCGCTCTTCGATGTCCTCATCGACTACTCTCACGACATCTTGTGTCTCGACTCTGACAGAGCCATGCAACGTGAGCTCAAAGGGGAACACAATCCTCTCCTTTCACCAGTTAGCACGGCGGAGGAGCAGGACTTTGCCACACCACCAATCATCGGAGCGAGCTTTCTTAGCAAGCGGTCACGGAACGTTCGATTCCTGCTCGACTCCGGCACGAACTCACCTCTCGTCTATCTCAACCGGGCAGGTCCGCTTATGACAATGGTCTCGACCCACGGAATCGGCATCGACGGGCTCGAACACGAAGTGAAGATATCGTCGCCCCAAGACATTCTCATAGGCACCCAAATTCTGCGCAGCATCTCCTTTGCGGTGCTGGCCGCGAATCAGGTTGAGCAGCAAAGCACCGAATTTGGTGGTCTGCTTCCTACCGCCCTCTTCCACCGTGTCTTCATAAGCTACGAAAGTCACTACGCTGTGCTGGATCCGAAGTAGGGCGTCTACCATTCGGTCCTTTTCTCTCGGGCGTTCCGGAGACAGAAGTTGCTTGAACTGCGCAAGTGCCTGTAGGGGCTGAAGTTGCCAGAATATACACAGGATACCTTCGTTAGAGTCGCGCGAGATTGCCTGTCCGTTGCTCGGGTGCGATGGTTGCGAGCGACATAGCAAGGCTTCGGCGAGAACCTACGATCGAGTCCTTCGCAGAAGGTGACACGAACTATCCCGCAGATCGAAGGAGTTTGAAATGCAATTTCCTGTCCATCCATTCCGCCCATCCCGATGCCTGCTTTTGGCGATCGTCGCCACGGCCCTTACCACCAGCCTAAGTGCCGACGAGGTCACCGACTGGAACCAGATACTGCTCCAGGCCGCGCACTCCGCCGCCAACGGCTCGACGACCGCGTCCCGCAGCGCGGCTATCGTCGAGGTCTCGGTTTTCGACGCAGTCAACGGAATCATCGGGCGATACGAGCCGCTCCATGTAAGAGATCGAGGGCCCCGCGAAGCCTCCACGCAAGCTGCGGCAATTCAGGCGGCCTATGTCAGCCTGGTAAGCCTTTATCCGGCTCAGCTCAGCACCTTTGCGGCAGCCCGGACGATCTCATTGAATGCTCTTCAGCACCCCAGTGAGGACACGTGGGCGCAGCGTCGACGCCAGCGCTCCATCGATGAGGGAGTGGCATGGGGGGAGCAGGTTGCTAACGAGATCCTGGCGTGGCGACAGAACGACGGCTTCACACCCGCACCTGCACCCTTTATCGGCGGAACAGCCGTCGGCGAGTGGCGTCCGACACCACCTGGCTTCGCGCCGGGAGCCGCGCCCCAATTTGCCACGATGACTCCGTGGGTCATGTCCTTTCCCGGCCAGTTCCGGCCGGCAGGTCCTCCTGCGCTCGCCAGCGCAAGGTACACCCGGGACTTCCTTGAGGTAAAAGTCACTGGAAGCCTCACCAGTACAGTGCGGACCTCGGATGAGACCGCATACGCCCAGTTCTGGAACAGCGCCACACCCATCTACGAGTGGAACAGTGCAGCCCTCTACCTCGGGGCCGAGCGGCACATGAGTCTGCTGAAGAACGCGCGCCTCTTTGCCGAGTTGAATGTAGCCATAGCCGATGCGACGATTGCCATGTGGGACGCGAAGTATCATTACGTTACTTGGCGACCTATCACCGCGATTGCTTTGGCTGACAGCGACGGAAACCCGCTCACCGCTCCCGACCCAGCGTGGGTGCCGTTCATCACAACCCCCGCACACCCGGAGTACCCCTCGGCACACTCGGGTCAGAGTAGCGCCGCGGCAACCGTGCTGGCGCACTTCTTCGGCAGAGACACTTCATTCGTCGTTGCCTCGGATGGGGAGCCTGGTGTGATTCGCAGCTATCCAAGTTTCGCCTCCGCCTTGGCCGAGGTTGCGAACGCGCGTGTCTTTGGCGGCATCCACTTCCGCTTCTCCACGCAAGATGCCCAGGCAACTGGAACGGCTATTGGGAGGTACGTCGTCGAGAACGCGTTTCGGCAGCGGGATGGCCGTAACTCCGATGATAATGATGAGTAAGAAAGTTAGATAGTCAGCGAGTCCGATGGCACAGCAGGCGGCGAACTCGGTCGCCTGCTCTTTGGTCTTCACTGTGAGGCCCAGATCTGGAATGCTTGGCCTGTCGAAGGTGACGTCAGCCAAGTTGAAACAAGGCCGCGCACGAAACCAAGGCATCTTGACCGGATTGGGCATTCGCCCACTCTCCCTGCATCGCCAAAACCCCTTTGTGTTGCCATCATGAGCGCGGACATGCGTCCCGAATAGTGACACCAGCAGATCGAAGCTCATCTTCGAGCCCTTGGCATCGGCCCCATTGGATACTGCACAGCACAGAGGAAGCTCGTCGAAGGCAAACCGGCGAGGCGTCCCATACCGAGTTACACGACCGACTATACAGAAGATGCGTTATTAGAAGTAAGTAATTGACAACCAGACACTTACATCAAGTTACTTTCGCAGTCGCTGTCGATTCTTCCTATCCTTCTAGTTGCGGATAGGCTTTTGCAAGCTCGTCCGGAACCGGGTTGTTTTTGATCCCAAGGAGACTCTTGAGGTCGATGGCATTCACAGCAGCCTTGCCTTTGTAGTGGTTGTTGGTCGCCGCGAGCAGCTTCTTGGCCTGCCGGCGGGTCGGCTCATGCTCAACTTTCTTCACCATTGTCTGAAGAGATTTCGTTATGGGAGCAAGCTCCTCGGGGGTGTAGAGATAGTCGTAACGCTCATCCCGGTTCTTCGAGTGGAACCATTTCTTATAGTTGCGGCCGTGGAGACGCACGTAGGCCAGGGGCGCCGTGACATGCTCTGTGTTGTGCAGAGACGCCCCGAGGCGCGGCTCGTCGATGTTGACCCAGGCGGTCTCGTGTTCCCGGAGGGCTCCAAGTACCCACGGATCGTCCCAGCTGTCATGGCGAAGCTCGATGGCTTTCGGGTAATCACTGAACGCGTTGAGCACATCGGCAACATGGTCCCAGTTGCCCTCTAGGCGGGTCAGCTCCCCATCCTTGCTCTTGCTCGCGAACTTGAAAGAGATGGGAAATTGGAAGAGGACCACCGCTAGACGATCGCGATTCGCAAGTACGTCCAGAAAGCTCCGGGTCTCATCGAGATCCTTTTGCGTGTAGTGCAGGCTCTCGACCGAAGTCGGTGTTTTTCGTTGGCTGGGTCGCGTCCCCGCAGCGTGCGTGAACGCCTGATTCGCTTTGATCGCGAACTCGAACGCCGGATTGTCGAGCGCCTCGCACCAACGGTACGCGATCTTCGGCTCGAACTGCCGGTAGAAGGTGGCGTTGATCTCACAGGTGTTGAAGTACCGAGAGAGGTAGGTTAGTTCGGGGGCAGGTCCACCGACATCCTTCCTCAACGACTTGGGATAGACCACACCTTTCCAGTCCGGGTAGGAGTACCCGGATGTTCCGATGAATAGTTCTGTGCTCTTCGATGCCCGGGTGCTCATAACCATCTGATGCTCACATACGAGCATGGCCGAAGTGCTAGCAATTTAGATTGCTCAGCTTCGAACTGACATGCGAGCACCGTCTCCAATTGGCAGGCTCTGTGAGAGTCTGGGCTGCTCCAGCGGTTGCTTGTCCCGCGAGTGGGCGTGACCTCCAGGCATGGCGTGAGACATGGAGCCGTCCTTTGTGATCGGGCTGTGGTCCTGGTCGTAGAACTGTCCGGTTCGCCCGTCGATGTGGATGTGTCGGCCCGTCTCGAGATGGCGGTAGCTCTGAATCGTGTCGCTCTGCGCTCTCCACTCGAACTGATTCGCCTCGGGAGGGGTCAGGGCGTTGTTGATGGGTCTTCACTTCACCGTATGCTCTGCCCATGTGGGCATCCGCTCGACGGGTTCCACGACGAGCTTCGCTCTTGTCGGGTTGACTTTCGTTGCTTCCTTTTGCTCCTTCTCCCTTGATTCCGCCTTGGCTACTTGAGCGGCTGGCTGGATGGCCGGAGTGGGGGTCTCGATGGATCACGCCAAACCTTGTATTGGATATGCAGCGGGAGCGGAAAGTGAAAGGCCGCGATGCATTGCCCTCGCGGAAAGGACAAGGTGCGACCCTACCCATCCACGCTTGACGGCAGTGACCTGTTTAGCTATCGGCAGGCATCTGGCGGAGTGCAACAGTAGGTACCGGCAGATGCCCTGCGGCGTAGATGCCTTTTATACTCCCGGTGTACAGCGGACCAGGATACGCGTGGGGGTAGATTCGGGGGTACAGCCCCTGTTTCTATTATCGACAAGCTCATTCTTCAGTACTTGCGCCTCAATCCGAATCCCTGTCTCATAAAATTGTTTATACAACCCCGAGACATCCTGAAGAGTACAGACGCCCTGGCAGATGCCGGACTTTCGTCTCTTGCCGTCTGGGGTCGTCCGGTGCCGTACTTATGCATGATGCGGAACGAAGTCCCTCTGCATTCGCAGGGCTCGGACGCGTGGAAGGAGCCGGCTGGCGGCTGGGGTCAGTCCTTCAGGATCGTGAGCACGGAGGGCGAACGAGCTGATGTCGCCGGTTCACACCCGTATGGCGCGTATGGTCCGTATGGTTCTCTCCGACACGGCGAGCTGAATATGAGCCGTTTCAATGTATTGCTCCCGAGTAGAGCGTCACTCGGGAGCAACACTTTGGCTTGAGCTTGGACCCGGCTCATAAATGCGTTGGCGATTTATCACCAATCCAGATGGTCTTCTGACGAGAAGCGCGCTTGTCGGCAGTTACATTTGCGGGCAGATGACGGGATGTGACGGTCTAGAACTGACCCCAGAGAAGTTGGTTGTAGACGTCGTGGTGGAACTGCACCTCTGATCCTTTGACGATGGTGCCGAGCAGGCGCGGGCAGCGATCAGCCGAGGCCTGCTTGAGATCGGCATAGCGAGCCTTCACATCTCCACCGAGCAACTGGGTTGTCCACTCGGCTTTGCGGAAGTCTTCAAGCGCGGTGTAGATGTTGTCGGGCAGATAGCGCTCGGCCTGACGCAGGTTGGAAATCTCGGCGATCTTGCCCGCTAGGCCGGTCTTGAAGATCGACAGCAGCACCATGTAGGGGTTCGCGTCGGGGCCGACTGAACGAATCTCGACACGGGCGGACTTCTCGTTGCCGATAGGAATGCGGACCATGGATCCACGATCGACGGCTGAGGCCTTGATCTGGTTCGGCGCTTCGAAGTGCGGGTCAAGGCGGCGGTAGGCGTTGACCGAGGCGTTCAGCAGCAGGCAGATGTCGTTTCCGGCGGAAAGGATGCGATCGACGAACTCCCACGCGAAGCCGGAGACCTTCTCGAGGCCGTTGGGATCCCAGAAAAGATTTTTGCCGTCCCTTGTGATGGAGACATTGGTGTGCATGCCGGAGCCGTTGACACCGACGACCGGCTTGGGGAGGAAACTGGCGGTCATCCCCATTTGCGTCGCGACCTGACGACAGATGAGCTTGTAGAGCTGGATCTGGTCGGCCGCGGCGATGGCGTCGCCGTAGCTGTAGTTGATCTCGAACTGGGAGGGCGCGACCTCGGGGTGGTCTTTCTCGTTTTCAAAGCCCATAGAGCGCTGCACCTCGGCGGTGACATCAATGAAGTCGCGCAGCGGGTCGCCAGGGAGCGAGTGGTAGTAGCCGCCCTGATTGACGTATTCGAACTTGCCGGTCTCGTGATACTTGCGCTCGGCGTCGATGCCGTCGAAGAGGAAGCCTTCAATCTCATTGGCGGCGTTGAGGGTATAGCCGTTCTGGGCAAATTGCTCGTTGGCGAAGCTCTTGAGGAGGCCGCGCATATCGCCGAGGTATGGGCCGCCGTTCTTGTCGATGACTTCGCCGAAAACGAGCACCTTGCCGGGGCCGAAGATGTCGGCGGGCGTGTAGTAGAAAGCGCTCCAGTCGAGGCCGAGGCGGAGATCGCTTTCGCGCTGCGCGGTAAAGCCGCGGATGGAAGAGCCGTCGAAGGTGAGATTGTCGAAGCTCTTGACGAGGAACTTCTTGTCGTAGTCGAGCATGTGCAATCGGCCTTCAAGATCGGAGAAGAGCACAGTCACGGCCTTGACACCCTTGTTATCGGTGAGCCACTTCAGACGTTCTTCCTGGAGCTTGTCGATGGCGACGCGGTTCCTGCGCTGGTCTTTGGCTTTGAGGTTGAGCTCCTCGAGATCTTCATACGACAGCTCGAGAAAATTGCGGTATTCGCTTGGCATAAGGCTCCTTCGGTTCAGGTGAGCGCTGCGGATCTGCTGGAGAATGTATGAGCCCCGATGGTTCGCGTGGGAAGGGAGCAGCGCGGTCGCGCATTCCCCACCAGCTGGGCCGCATGCCTGTGCCTGCGGATGCAAATTTCCAGTCGGGCCCGAGGACGTTGTTAGATTGCGATCTCGCCGCGCTCCTGGTTGCGGATGCGGATAACCTCTTCCGTCTTGTAGAGAAAGATCTTGCCGTCACCGATCGAGCCGGTTGCGGCGTTGGCGATGATGGCATCGACGATTGCGTCGACACGATCATCCTTGGTAACGATCTCCACCTTCAGCTTAGGGAGAAGGCTGATGTCATATTCGCGCCCACGGTAGGTCTCGGTATGACCCTTCTGCCGACCATGTCCACGCACTTCCGACACGGTCATGCCGGCGACGCCGAGGTCCTGAAGCGCGTCCTTTACGGCGTCGAACCGGTTCGGCCTGATAATCGCAACGACTGTCGTCATCTCTCATCCCTCCGTTGGTTGATTGCATGGAATCGAAGCTGCTTTCGAAGTAGGAACGCCGGACGCGGCACCAGGCTGACGCCGCGTCCAGAGCGCTCTACTTATTGCCCGAGGTGAGACCGGACGGAGTTCCCAGTGAGGTAATGACATACTCGGGATATGCCGAGATCCCATGCTCGTGCAGATCGAGGCCGTACTCTTCGCCTTCCTTCGAGACACGCAGCAGGCCGGCTGCATTGACGGCCCACATCACTAACATAGCGACCACGAAGGTTGCAATCGTGATGATGGCGCTGCCGATGAACTGTGCCTTCAGCAGAGTCAGTCCGCCGCCGTAAAACAAGCCTCTGAGCGGAGCGCTGTTATCCGGGGCCAGCGGGCCGGTGGCGCCGTACTTGCCGACAGCGAAGAGGCCAAGCGACAGCGTTCCCCAGATACCGCAAATGCCGTGCACGGGTACAGCGCCGATGGGATCATCGATGCGAAGATACTCGAGCAGCTCAACTCCCGCGACCACAATCACGCCCGCGATGCCACCAAGAAGGATGGAACCTGTCGGGCTCACCCAGTAGCAAGGGCAGGTGATGGCGACCAGGCCGGCGAGAAAGCCGTTGACTGTGAAGCTGATGTCCCACTTTTTGCTCATCAGGTACGCCGCGAACATCGCGGTGAGTCCCGCAGCGCAAGCCGCCAGGGTCGTGTTGGCGGAGATGCGGCCGATGCCCTCGAAATCCATTGCCGAGAGCGTGCTGCCCGGGTTGAAACCGTACCAGCCAAACCACAGGAGAAGGCCGCCGGAAGCGGCAATGGTCAGATCGTGGGGCATCATCGGGCCGCCACCATCGCGCTTGAACCTCCGGCCAAGCCTGGGGCCGAGAACGATTGCCCCGGCGAGAGCGATCATGCCGCCAATCGTGTGCACTACCGTGGAGCCCGCGAAGTCATGGAAACTCTGGCCCAGACTAGGCAGAAAGTACCCGGCGCTTCCCATCGTCGCAAGGAAGCCGTCCGGGCCCCACGCCCAGTGGCCAATGATCGGGTAAATAAATCCTGAAACGGCGATGCTGTAAAGCAGGTCACCCGCGAATGCGGTGCGACCGATCATGGCGCCAGATGTGATTGTCGAGCAAGTGTCGGCGAAGGCGAACTGGAATATCCAGAGGGCAAGGAATGCGACGCCGGAGGTCTCATAAGTCGCAGGCACACCCTGGAGGAAGAACCAGTGATAACCAATGAAGCCATTGCCATGGCTGAACATGAACGCGAATCCCCAGGCATAGAACAGCAGGCCGCAGAGGCAGGTGTCGACGATACACTCCATGAGCACGTTCACCGTCTCACGCGACCGGCAGAAGCCAGCCTCAAGCATCGTGAAGCCAACCTGCATGCCGAACACCAGGAATGCAGCGATAAGAGTCCATGCAGTGTTGATGGGGTTCACTACGTCAGCAGCCTTTACTGTTGCGTCGGCAGCGAACACGCGATGCCCGAACAGATCCGGGTTGACCCAGTACACTGCGCCGAGCAGAATCGCAAGACCTGCTACCTTGCCTGCAAACAGAAGTGCGCCATAGCGACGCCAATCCGGATTGCTCATCCGCTCCCGCAACCGCGTGAGCAACGACGCTTTGGGCTCCGTGCTTTGCACGCGTGCACCGCGACTCTTGGATGTTATGAGTCGCTTTGCAGTCAGAAGAAGAAACGTGGAGGCGATCATTCCGAGGAATAGTACGGTAGTGGCACTCATTGATTGGCTATCTCCGTCGCGTTACCGATTCGTCGATGAAAGTCGATGTCTTCGTACTTTGTGAGTTAGTGCTTCGGACCGAAAAAGGCGATAAAAGCGGCGGTGAGCGTGGATTCGCCCTTCACCATCTCCGAATCGCCCTTGTGGTACACCGCCTGGTCCGACCAGTCATGGCGATACTCGATCCGCGTCAACAGACCGGCTGCCCACTTGTATTCGTACGTACCCGTGACCTCCTTCATGTTCTGGGCCGTGCCCGTCGTAAAACCTTCGTTGTCGCTGAAGTATTCAAAGCGTCCGGTCAGTGAGGACTTTCCGGTCACGGCTCCGCGCGCTGCGAACGCGATGCCTTGCAGATGCTCGCTTGCCGCAGGCGACACGCCCAAAGCAGCGGGGCTGTGGTTCTGCAGATAGTCGTAGTTGAGATAAGCGCTGAACTTTGGCGAAGGCGTGAGCGTCACCGTGGTATCGATCAGGTTGCGGTATCCCTTTTGTGTGTCGGTGTTCTCCGGACCGGTGTAGTAGTTGAAGGCCCAGCCGAACTTCGGTTTCGTCAGGGCGCTCGTCAGCCCGATCGTCGCGCCGCCGTTGTTGTCCACCACGTTGTTCCATCCGTTGACCACCTGCACGCCGGCGGTCCAGGTGGAGGTCACGGGTGTGGAGGTGCGCACCCCGAAGTGGTAGTACGGTATTGCATACGCGAAGAGAAGCGAGCGCGAGTAGTTCCAGTCGTCCTTCGCCTCGATCACCTCTGCGCCGGCCGAAGTAACGAACTGCCCGAAATCAATCTCTGTACCGTGCGATTTCGGCGGCTTCGCGCTGATGTAGGCTTGCTCAACATAGTTGTCTGTCGAGTTGTCCGAGACGCTGTGAATCAGCACATTCGTTCGCCCCCACAGTAGGTCGACGTGCACGCCTACCGGGTCGGGATCGTGATTGACCGTCAGCTTGGCCGCGCTCAGATTGAACTGGTCCGTCTTATCGTTGAAGTTATAGAAGTCGTTTGTCTGGCCATTCGCCGCATTGCTCGGGCGGTTTGCGTTGTAGCTGTAGTAGCCGTCCAGAAATCCGCTGAAGTCGATCCCTCCTACACTCCACACGGACGCGGGTGCAGCAGGGGCGGCGGCCGGCGGACTCGGTGCAGTGGAGGGTGGTGCGGTGGAAGGCGCCGGGTTCTGCGCAGAGAGGGAACAACTGATAAGGGTGATGCTGAGCAATGTAAACGTGCGCTTCTTCAAAAGTGACCTCCGTCAGAAATCGATCGATCGAGATTTGTCCGCCTGGTACCCGGGATGGCCTTGCGGCTCCCCGGCGCCCGGGTCTGTCTGGTCTGGCCCCTCTTTCTGGTGTTTCTCTATGTACGCAAAGAAGACATAAGGAATCCATGAAGAAGGCGTCATGAATTTACATCGCCCGCACTTTTTCCTGTGATCTGCCTCTTTGCACCGGGAAAGTGCGAAGACAGCTTGAACCCGCGCGTATGGAATCCTGACGCTCAGGCTGCCAGATCCCACCGCCCGGGGTTGATAATTGCGTACAAATCCCGCTGATCGCGTTTGCCATTTGGAGCCGCCACTACCGGTAGACCACTTCCAGCAAGAAGGCTCCGGATCCGTGTGGCCGAAGCCCGAGGTGTCGTGATGGTTTCAACAATCAGCGTATCCGGCAGCATAATCCGTGTGGGCGTGGAGCATCTTTCGCGCCTCGGGGCCAGCGGGCTCGCTGCTTCGATGGCCGTATGGCCCGCTCGTCGCAGCGGCAAAGCTGCCCAGCGAACGGCCACCGGCAATTCGTTGCGTATCGTTAGCCACACCACGGCTTTGTGCGAACTTACGCATCACATCACGCGCCTTGATATGCATCGCGAGCCGGGTGAACAGCTCGCGGAATTCATCCGTAAAGCGTTCGCCATTGAAGCTGTGGCGATCTTCGACATGGATCTCAACCGGACCTACAACGCGGGTCCATGGTTCGCGGATCCGGAGAATAACCTTCGCAACATCTGTATGTTTGAGCGCTCTTCGGCTGATGCGCAGACAGGTCTGATCGCGGAGGTGCTGCGCATCGGCACTCTGCCCATCGGTTCGCTTTTGTTACGCGGCGAGGTTGAAAGATCGCTGTCCAGCAGCATCGCAGACCTTATCGCCACCACATTCGATCGCTTCCACTCGCGTGCAAACCTGAGCCGCGTAGAAGGCGCTCGCGAGGTCGAACGCCTGCGCACCACCGTACTCGATAGCCTGGCGCATACCTACAAGACACCGCTCACGGCGATCCGTGCAGCAGCAACGGGTGTCATCGAAATCGGATCGCTCAGCAAAGCTCAGTCAGAACTGATGGCTGTCATTGAGGAGCAGACAACCGTGCTCAACGAGCTCACCATCCGCCTTCTGACCACTGCGCGACTCGAGAGCCACGACCTCTTGCTGCACAAGGAAAACGTCGCCCTGGCTGCGCTGGTTGAGGATGCGATCTCCGCCCTCCACGCGCAGTATCCGTCCGCGCGGGTCCGCGTTTCGGTCGCGCCAGAAGACCTCACACTGGTGTGTGACCGAAGTCTGATTAGCGCGCTCCTGACGCAATATCTTGACAATGCGGCGAAGTACTCGGAATTTGGTTCGCCGATCGGCGTCGCTGTAGAGCAAGAAGGTGACACTGTATTCTTCTCGGTACACAGCTTCAGCCCGGTGATTCCGTTATCAGAATGTGAGCGCGTCTTCGAACGCTATGCTCGCGGCGCGGCCACGGCAGCCGAAACATCGGGCACGGGCATTGGGCTTTCGATCGCTCGCGCCGCGGCACAGGCCCACGGAGGCGATGCGTGGCTCAAGAGCACTGCGGCCGAAGGAACAACATTCTGGGCTTCGGTACCGATAGGGAAAGGAGGGTGATTGCCGGTGATTGATACTTTAGGCGTCCTGCTGGTGGATGACGATGCTGCCATTCGTCGCGCGTTGCGCACTTCACTGAATCAGCTCGGCTTTCATGTGACCGAAGCGGCGCGAGGTGAAGAGGCGGTTCATCTGGTTCGCACCGCTACCTTCGACGTTGTGCTGCTTGATGTGCAGATGCCCGGAATGGGTGGAATCAAAACGCTGACCAGCTTGCGATCCATCGCCCCGCGGCTTCCAATTCTGATGGTGACTGTGCAGGATTCCGAAGAACAGAAAGTGGAGGCGCTCGAACGGGGCGCGGATGATTACATCGTGAAACCATTCGGCCTCCGGGAGTGCATTGCTCGCATTCGTGCGGTGGTTCGCCGGGCGCGCGCGCCGGGAATCGCAAAAGACGCACCCCTGGAGATCGGCGAGATCCTGGTGCAGCCGACTCGCCGCCTGGTGAGTAAAGCGGGACGAGAGATCCACCTGACGCCGAAAGAGTACGAGATCTTGCATTTCCTTATGCTCAATGCCGGCCGCGCGGTGACCTACGGCAAGCTGTTGAGCGCGGTTTGGGGCGCAGAATATCGGAATGAAGTCGATTATCTTCGAACGTTTGTGCGTCAGCTTCGGAAGAAGATCGAGGATGACCCTTCCAACCCTCGCTATCTGCTTACGGACGCTTATGTGGGATACCGCTTTGCAGAGAGTGCGCCTACAGAGTAGGTGTCATCACAGCACTTCCAGGCACTTCACCCACAATTCCGTGTAGCTGGCCCAACCGGGCGATTCCGAATACCTACCCGTTATCAGCAGAGATGGCGGCTATTCGTGCGTGCCGGTGACGACATTTGGCGACCAATTGATGTTGCCAACTGATCTATCCTTGTATAACTGCTGAAACAAAAAGAACGCCTGCTTCTTCTTGCCGTCTTCGGAGATCAGACCTTTTCGGTTGAAGCCATCTTGCAGCTTGGGGATATTGCGTCCCGGCGAACGGAAATCGGTCAGCACCCATGGGATCAGTCCGGAGACCTGGGGTATCTTGCTGATCATGATGAACTGGTGACGATAGACGTTCGCCTGCTGCTCCTCGGTCCAACGATCCTTGGGACCACCGTGCGAGCCTTGCTTGGCTTCGGCGCCGAACTCTGAAATCAGGATAGGTTTCTGAGGGAGCGTCCAATGCATCTTGTCCGCATCCTCCGGTGCCCCGACATACCAGCCGATGTATTCGTTCTGCCCAACCACATCGAGAGCATCGCTCAGTCGATCGTCCTGCACCACCTCGGTCCCGTTGACGCGCGGTCCAATCAACGCGGAAGTGATCAGCCGGGTAGAGTCAAGCTTGCGCGCTTCGCCGGCGAGATTGGTTAGAAACTCCGTGCGGGTCGGGTTATTCGGCGTCTCATTCGAGACGGACCACAGGATCACTGATGCTTTATTGCGATCGCGGCGAACCATCTCCTTCAGCATGGCGACGGCTTTCGCATACACCTCCGGCTTGTCGAAAGAGATGTGCTGCCACAGTGGAATCTCGGACCAGATCATGACTCCGTCCCGATCCGCCGTCCGCTCCATGCGTTCGTCGTGAGGATAGTGGGCGAGCCGGACAAAGTTGGCGTTGAGATCCTTGAGATAAGCGAAGATGGCCTGGACATCCGCGTCATTGTCCACCCGGCCGGTGCGGACCGGAGCCTCCGCATGTTCATTGACGCCACGCAGAAAGACGGGTTGGCCGTTGAGCAGGATCCTGGTGCCTTGCACACGAATGTCGCGGAAGCCGATGTCATCCGTGAGCCGGTCGCTCCCGGAAGAGAGGGCGACCTTGTAAAGCTTCGGGTGCTCGGGAGCCCACAGGACCAGGTTCTTAGCGGCCGAATGAAACGCGGCGCGGCCTGCTCCGTCCGTTTTTGACGCCGTGTTGATGCCTATCTCCGGAATCTCGATTTTGACGACGGTACCGGCTGGAGCGTCTTCCACGTGGACGTACCCGGAGATCTGGCCGGCATCGCCAGGCGAGAACGAAGCCGCGTGATCAAGATGGACGTCGTAGTCATCGATAAACTGCGTCGGCACCGTGACGAGAGAGACATCGCGAGTAAGTCCGCCATAGTCAAACCAGTCGTAGCTTACCGATGGAATGTCGTCGACGTGACGGGTGGAATCTACGGCAATCACGACGAAGTTCGATCCGGCGTGAAGTGCCCCGGTCACCTCGCAGTCGAAGGGGGTGAAACCTCCCTCATGATCGCAGATGCGCTTCTGATTTACCCAAACATGGGAGAGATAATTAGCGGCCCCGATATGCAGGAACGTACGTGTGTTCGGCTTTGGCTGCACCTCGAAATCGCGCTGGTACCAGACCACGCCTTCAAAGCGGAACAGTGTTGGTTCCTGGGTATTCCAGTCGCCAGGAACCTGCAGTGTGGGCGCCGTAGCGAAATCGTACTCGTCGTTATGAGGGCCGCTTGATATGTTCGGGTGAGTGTTCAGGGCGTAACCATTGTCTCGGACCTTCCCTGTGTCGGTGTAAAGACCCTTCGCGGGAGGCTGGTCGACAAGGTAGTGCCACGGTCCGTCCAGGGATGTTGCGGCTCGATGGTCTACCCCCACAAGCAGCGTTTTGAGCGGTTGCTGCGCCGGCGCGGTGATGCTGAACGCGAGAAGCGCGACTGCTGCTAAAAGAGGACGAAAGCGCGAGGCGGGAAGACAGTTCTGGAGCACGTTCAACGGGCAACCTCACGCTCCTCGCAGCTCACCCCGGGCAAGGAATCCAGGTTTGGAGACGCCGAGGCGTCTGCGACGAGACCGCAGGTGGTCCAGTCTGATACCGCGACATTCACTAAAACGTGAACTTGGCGCCGAGTTGCATCTGCCGGGGTGGGTAAGCACCATTCAGGCGACCGAATGATGTGCCACTCGTCGCTGTTGTTCCGAGTGAACTGTAGTTTGTGTGGTTAAGTACGTTGAAGAAGTCGGCCTGGACCTTGAAGTTGAAACGCTCGCGCAGCGGGAACACTTTTGCGAGTGTGGCGTCCGTCTGTTCTAGTCCGGGGAGCACGATCTGACCGACGCCCGAGTTGCCGAAGGTCGTCGCTGTTGGGGCAACGAAAGCAGCAGGGTTGAGCCATTGCTTCTGGTGCCCTGCCAGGGTGCAGCACGGACCTTTGGCGTAAGGGTTGACGCCCGCGACGTAGTTGGCGCGCCGTGTCCCCAGGCTTGGGGCGTTGGCATTGATGGTGTAAAAGGGCCCGCTCTGCAGACGGAGTACGCCGGTAACCAGGAATCCACCCACAAACTCACGCAACACAAAGTTATGTCCGGCGAAGCTTGGCACCTGATAGTTCACTGTGCCTACGAAGGCGTGCTTGCGGTCGATGTTCAGCTCGCCATAGTTATAGTTGAGGTCCTGCCAGTTTGCTAGATCCCCATTGTTGCTGGAGGAGTCTCCCAAGGCCTTGGCAAGGGTGTAAGCAGCGGTCAGAGTGAGCGCACCTTTTCGCTTGGTAAGGTAAACCTGGAGGGCGTTGTAATTAGAGTTCGAATCGCTCCGGTATTGGCTGATCCCACTGAAACCCTTATAAGGATTGTAGAAATTGGCGTTGTTTGCCGGGTTCGACCCTACCTGGACAATGTTTGGCGTGTTGATATTGGGTTGGCGAATGAGATGGTGTCCCACGTTACCGACGTAGGTCGTCTCGAGCAGCATGCCGAAGGGTAGTTCCCGCTGCACACCCAACGAATACTGTTCGATGTAGGGGTTCTTGAGGTTCGGATCGATTGCGCTGATGCTGCCCTGCAGGCCGGTCGTCGCGGCTGTTCCAGCCGTGATGTTGCTCAGGTTAGCGTTGTCGAATTCCACATTCTGCAGAAACGGCTGAATATTGACCTGGCCGAACCCGACGTTGCCTTCGGGCCGGTAGTAGAAGGTGCCGAATCCTCCCCGGATCGACGTTTTTTCATCCGGGGCAAAGGCAAAGCCGATCCGTGGACCGAAGGCGCCATGCATCTTGTAAAGGCCGCGGGAGGCAACCTGCGGGATCAGCGGATAGGCTGCGGTATTGATATTCGGGACACGAGCAACCTGGTCGGCAGGAATAGGATCAGCCGTCCGGACGAGCCCGTTGTACGGATTGCCGGAGCCGGGAATGACCTTGCCCCCAGTGGTGACGGTGATCGCAGAGTTGGAATTGTAGAAGCTAGGGTCGAAGTTGCCGTAGTTATTCCCCTGCGCATACAGGGGAAGTATGTCCTGCCAACGCACGCCGAACTCCAGGCTGAGCTTGCGCGTAGCCTTCCAGTTGTCTTGCGCGAACACCTCCGGCTGCGAGAAGCGGAAGTGACCGACGGGGTCCGCACTCGCCTCCGTGTAGCTCTGGAATTGACCCACAAGGGCATCGGCCAACGCGTTGCCGGTAGTGTTTGGATTATTGACTGTGTTGAAGACTACGTTGCCGTTGTAATTGGGCCGCCCGTTCTGGTCGACGCGATCACGGATGTAAACCCCGCCGAACTTGATCAGGTGATTTCCCTTGACGATCGAGACGGTATCTCCCGCCTGAATATCCGTGGTCGGAGAGTTGAGCGCAAAGTAAGGACCGGTAAACGGTGCGAAGTTGGTGATGCTGACCGACGGGATTCCGTTCGGATACTGGCCGGCAGTGGGAAACAGCTTGTTGTACTGAAACCCAAAGGTCTCACGCTTCCAGTTATCTCCGTACGGCGGAATGTGCTGTGATACGAAAGAGAAGTTGAAGGTGGCCTGGTTGATGACACTTGAACTCAGGTTGAATGTTTCCGAGACCAGATAGCTCTGCCCTGGACGATTTCGGGTTGTGGGTACAGTCGGAAGGACGCCCGTGGATGAGAACGTGCCGAAAGGATCGATCAGCGTATTGTGATCGCTGAGCCATCGGCCGAAGATACTGTTGCGCTCATTGATCTTGAAATCGAGCCGGACAAAGTCCTCCCGGAAGTCGAGCGGGTTATTCGGCGTGATGTTGAAGTTGTTGGTGGGTAGCGCGGACGACCCGGCCGGGGAATCGGTGAAGGTCCCAAGCGCCGAGATGATCCGATACACGTTCGCGATTGCCTTGCCATCCGGCGTGATGAGTCCGGCGATATTGTTGTTGGGGATGGGTGTCTTGGTGCCGGGATAGAAAAGCTGCAGCGGGGTCCCGTTGGAGTTCAGCAGGCCGTGAAAGTCGCCGTTGAGCAGAGCCGTGCTCGGCACACTGAAGATGGTTGGCGTGCTCTGCTGGCGCAGACGCTTGTACTCTTGGCCGCCAAAGAAGAAGAGCCGGTCGTGGAGGATCGGACCGCCAACACCGAAGCCGAAGTCGTTGAAACGGAGATGGGTCTTGTAAGCGCTGAAGAATGGCCGGGCGTCGAAGATGTTATTCCGCAGAAACTCAAACGCGGAGCCATGGAACTGGTTCGTTCCGCCTTTGGTAACGATGTTGAAGGCAGGTCCCGAGGTGCGGCCGTACTCGGCCGAGAAGTTCGAGGTCGCAATCTTGACCTCCTGAATAAAATCCGGACCCACGTTATTGATCAGCGACCCATTCGATCCGGACGCCTGGTTGAAAGCGCCGTCGACCGTCAGGTTCGCGGAATCGGAACGGTTCCCATTGACCACCTGGTTGCCGGAATTCAGTCCTGTGGTGATCGAGAAGTTGTCCGGGTTGGTGACCACCGAACCTGGGATGAGAGTGAGTACCTGGATGTAGTTACGGCCGTTGAGTGGTAGTGTCTCGATCTCTTTCGTGTCGATCACATGGGCAACTTCACCCGACGTGGTGTTGATCTGCTCGCCCTGAACCGCTTCTACCGTGACCAGTTCCGCCGTCGATCCTATTGCCAGCTGGAAATCGGCCGTGATATGGCCGTCCGCTGTAACCGTAAGACCAGTACGCCTTTCCCCGCGATAAGAGCTCTTGGCCACCGCAATCGAGTAGTCTCCAATGGGCAGGTTGGTTGCTATAAAGAAACCGGCACCGTCGGTCGTAAACGTTCGGACTGACTGGGTGTTCACCTCGGTGATTGTGACGGAGGCAGCAGGAATCACGGCCCCGGTTGAGTCACTCACGGTTCCATTGATCTGCCCAAGCGAGGTCTGCGCGCGAAGCACACCTGTGCAACCCGCAAACAGCAATAACGCACTCACGATAAATCTTTGCATGTTGAACATTCGTACTCCGGATGCCGCGATCCCCCGCACCGCCTGAACAGACGAACTGCTCCGTACATGCAGAAACAATGTTGGGCCAATCGTGGATCTCGTTTCTAGTGGTCTAACCAGTGAAGCGAAGGATGACTCAAATCCGGTGCATATGTCAAGCAATATGTGCTTCGCGCGGTCTGCACAAGCTGTTACGCGGTTCAACGCGGAGCGTGATCGACGGAGTTACATTGAAGATTGCTGGGCGAGGGTCTCTCAGGATTTGCATGAAGCACGTCGCGCTTAGGCAAGGCCTGTAGGACGAGGATTGCGGTTCCTTAGATACCTTGGAGAGCTTGCATAATCTGAAAAAAGGACAGTTTTTGGCACACCAGGAATGGAAAAAGTGTTCCTAAATCTGCCGAAAGTTTGCAGTGCGAGTTGAACTAGATTGGGCACAGATTTACTGGAGCAATACACCATGAAAACTGCTGCGCTCGTCCTTGGTTTCGTCTTCGCCTCTGCTGCTGCTGTCTCGGCGCAGGTCCCGTACCCCAACCCCGGCACACCCGCCCCCACACAGTACATCACCGCAACCAACACTGGCGATGTGCTGGCTACCCTCTTCTCCGCGTTCGGGCTGGACGACGATCGTATCGGCCTTATCGATCTCACGACCGGTTACGACTCCGGCTATATCGTCCATACGCATCAGGCGCCGTTAGGCACCCTGTATAACTTCGGCCACGTCAATGCAGGCGATCAGTTGGAGTTCTACCTCAAAAACAACAACCCCGTCGACGCTGCTCAGACCTTCTACTCGGACCCGGCACTCAGTACCGATGGTTACAACCACGTCTATGAGTACCGCCTCGGAGAGCCCGATGCAACCGGCCAGATTGCGGATGCGACGTTTCTTGGCTTCCAGGATATCCCCGAGGGCTTCGCATTCAGCGGTGACTCTTTTAACGCATCCGCTCTTGAGGCAAGCAATCTGACGCTCTCCTCTGTTGCGCCCGCCCCGGAGCCCGGCACCCTGACGCTGCTCGGCACAGGTGTTCTGGGAATTGCAGGCATGATTCGCCGTCATCTCTCGGCCTGAATGAACTCGGAGTGAAGGAGGTCTGGCGCACCACTCGACAACGGCGACCCGCCAGACCGCTCCTCAGAAAGCTGAATGCTGCTACAGGTTGCCGCGCGAAGCCTGTTCCCGCTCGATTGCCTCAAACAGCGCCTTGAAGTTGCCTTTGCCGAAGCTGCGGCTGCCCTTGCGCTGAATAATTTCGTAGAACACCGTGGGGCGATCCTCCACCGGCCGCGTGAAGATCTGCAGCATGTAGCCCTCGTCATCGCGATCCACAAGGATCCCGAGCCGCTCGAGTTCTTCTATTGGCTCATCGATCTTGCCGATCCGGTCCTGCAACTCGCTGTAGTAGCTGTGCGGTACCGTCAAAAAGCTGACGCCCTGCTGCTGCATCTGCGAGACAGTCGCCAGGATGTCCTTGGTGGCGAGAGCCATGTGCTGTACGCCGGGGCCGCCGTAAAAGTCGAGATACTCCTCGATCTGCGACTTGCGGCGCCCCTCAGCGGGTTCGTTGATCGGAAACTTTACGTAGCCGTTTCCATTCGCCATCACCTTCGACATCAGCGCTGAGTATTCGGTAGAGATATCGTTGTCGTCGAAGTGCTGGTACAGCGAGAAACCCATCACCCGCGAGTAGAAGTCGACCCACTCGTTCATCGCGTTCCAGCCCACATTCCCGACGATGTGGTCGACATGCAGCAGTCCAACCGGACGCGCCACCGTGTCGGCAGGCATCGCCTGGTAGCCGGGAAAGAAGACGCCGGTGTAGTCCTTGCGTTCTACGAAGGTGTGCAGCGTGTCGCCATAAGCGGCAATACTGGCCGTCACGACGCGGCCGTTTTCATCGCTGGATTCGGTTGGTTCCTGCACTGACCGCGCACCGCGGCTCGTAGTCTCGAGCCATGCACTGCGCGCGTCGTCGACCCACAGCGCGATTGCACGAACACCGTCGCCGTGGCGGTGAACATGTTCGGCAATCTCGGAGTCGGCACGGAGAGCCGTCGTCAGAACAAAGCGGACCTTGCCCTGCTGAAGAACGTAGGAGGCGCGATCCCGGCGACCGGTCTCCGGCCCCGCATACGCCACCAGCGACATCCCAAAGGCCGCGCGATAGAAGTAAGCCGCCTGCCGGGCATTGCCTACATAGAACTCGATGTGATCCGTGCCTTTGAGTGGAAGAAAATCCTGCGCCACCTGCTGTTCGCTCTGTGCCAGTGTTGCCATAGTGCCTTCTCCTGTATGGTGCGGCTGCCTTGCTTCACAGCGCCTCTCAACGAGGACCCGGGTCGTCCAGCCGCAGAGCTAGCATCTGCTTCGCCTCTAACTCATGTCAAATGTCTGGGCTTTTCAGCTGTGAGCGTGAGTGCGCTGCCTAGGCAGACGCAGGCACAACGGTGCCGCGGCACTCGCCCACGCCGATCCGAGGCAGACCCGGCCGCTCACAGAAGCCGGAGAAGATGACCTCGTCCCCATCTTCAAGGAAGCTGCGGCTCTCCCCGCTCGGAAGCTGCAGCGGGGCTGCTCCTCGACGGGTGATCTCGAGCAGGGAACCGAGCGAACTCTCGGTCGGACCGGAGACGGTACCGCTGGCGAGAAGATCTCCGGCAAGAAGATTGCACCCGTTGCTGGTGTGATGGGCAATCATCTGCGCGAAGCTCCAGTAAAGATCGCGGAAGTTTACAGAGCTCAACTTCACGGCGGCCTGGGAGCCCTCGCGCATGGCCCGTGTCGAAAGGTGGACCTCCATCGTCAGATTGATCGCGGCCTCATCCGCGGAAGCGGAGCATAGGTAAGGCAGGGGTTCAGGATCACCCTCACCTCGACCGGCCGGCGGCACCCGGAATGGCGCCAGGGCATCCATCGTGACGACCCACGGCGCGACGCTCGTGGCGAAACTCTTCCCCAGAAACGGGCCAAGCGGCTGATATTCCCACGCCTGAATGTCACGCGCCGACCAGTCATTTACGAGCGAAATCCCGAACAGCGCTGCCTCGGCTCTGTCGATCGGAACCGGCTCACCAAGCGCATTGCCACAGCCGATGTAAGCCCCCAGTTCCAGCTCATAGTCGAGCTGCCGCGACGCTCCGAAAAGAGGGACATCACCCCCGGGCGGACGCGTCTGACCTCGCGGACGGATGATCGCCGTCCCGCTGATCACAAGCGAGGAGGCGCGGCCGTGATACCCAATCGGAATGAACTTGTAATTCGGCAGCAGCGGCTGATCGGGCCGGAAGAGACGTCCGACGTTTGTCGCGTGATGAATCGAAGCGTAGAAATCGGTATAGTTTCCGACCTGCACCGGCTTGTGGAAAGTCGCCGTAGCCTGGGGCACAAGCATCCCCGTCAGCTTTTCCTTGGCCTCGCCGACCGCGTCGTCTCTCAGCAGCAGCATAAGCTCGTGACGAAGCAGGGAAGCGGCGCCTCGCTCGCAACTCATCAGCGCATTCAGGTGAGGTGCAGCACAGGCGCGGCGCACCTCCGGGGAGAGGCTATCAAGCAGACCCGCGGATGCCAGCGCGCTGAGATCCAGAATCTTGTCTCCGATGCCGACGCCCAGGTGTACTTCGCCTGAGCTCGAGAACGCGCAGAACGGCAGGTTCTGAAGAGGGAAGCCGCAGCCCGGCTCATTTGCGGAGTCGATCCAGCTTGCCCACGTCCATTGCTCTCCAATCGCGGTCACATCCACCTCATCTGCCTCAACTCGGCGAGCGGCTCGGTAAACGAGCACGATCCAAAGCTCAACATCCCTTTCTTCCGTGTTTCCGCGAGCACCTCTGTCGGGAAGCTCTGATCGCGCCAATACACATCTTCCGCGTCGGTCCAGAAATTCGTATGGCAATCGTCCTCGAGCAGCGCAATCGCCTGCTCCGGATCACCGCCCGCATACAGCATCGAAGCGGCAAGGATGACATTCACAAATCCATGCATCGGAGCACGGTCGCCGCCCGCATGGTAGGTGAGCGGGTGAATCGCGCGGAGCGCGTGATGGAGACCGGCGGTCGCCTTGAACGCGATCCGACGTTGTGCGCAGCAGGAGACAAACCGAACGACCTCAACGGCGGAGGGAATCGCGCCCGAGACAACGCCGCCCGTTCTGATCTTCGCGCAGGCCCCCACCTCCGCAATTGCAGAAAAGAACCCGGCAGATTCCCCTCCAGTACCCACTTCAAAAAAAATGCGCGTTCCGGCCGGCACAAGGCTGTGCACCTCGGCGATCTGCGCAACCTCTGCCGGCTTGAACTCGATCATCTTGATCGGTATGCCCAACTGCTCCGCAAGACGCAGGTCATTCTCCCACTCGGGGCCAAGCAGCAGGCTCAGCGGCCAGTCGCGCGCGGTCGGCGGAACATGTGCCCGAAAGCCGGCAAGGCTTCCAGCCGGCAGCACCAGCCGACCCAGAGCCCACGCGTCCGCGCCCTCGCGATACCGCTCGTATTCCCGCAGCGTGGTGGCGAGATCGAGGCCGGCTGGCGGAAACAGACCTGCGTAATCGATACAGCCGGTCAGGAGCGCTTGTGCCGCCTTCATCTCTTGTCCTTCTCGTCGCCCGGAAAGTGCCGCTGCAATCCTTGCCAGCACTCGTAATACTCATGCTGCAGAATCTTCTCTTCAAGCGCGAAGCGCGTGGGCCGAACGACCAGACGTGTCTCAAACATGAACGCAAGCGTGTCCTTCACATGCTGCGGCTTCAGCTCCGCCGCACTCGCGCGCTGGAACGTCTCCGCATCCGGGCCGTGGCCGGACATGCAGTTGTGCAGGCTGGCGCCGCCCGGCAAAAATCCCTCCGCCTTGGCGTCGTACTCGCCCTGGATCAGCCCCATGAACTCGTTCATCATGTTGCGATGAAACCACGGCGGACGGAACGTGTGCTCAGCCACCAGCCATCGCGGAGGAAAGATCACGAAGTCCACGTTGGCGACTCCATGGAGGTGCGATGGCGCGGTCAGGACGGTAAAGATCGACGGATCAGGATGGTCGAAGCTCACCGTGTTGATGCAGTTGAACCGCGCCATGTCGTACTTGTACGGAGCATAGTTGCCATGCCACGCCACCACGTCGATAGGCGAGTGATTGAACTTCGCGGTCCAGAGCCTGCCCAGAAACTTCGAGACCACTTCGAACTCGCCATCTCGATCCTCGAAGGCCGCCACGGGCGTCAGGAAATCGCGAGGATTTGCCAGGCCGTTCGCCCCAATTGGCCCAAGATCCGGCAAGCGAAAGGGCTGACCGTAGTTCTCGCAGATATAGCCGCGCGCGTTGCCGTCAAGCAGCTCCACCCGGAACTTGATGCCGCGCGGGATCACCGCGAGCTCGCCCGGCTTCACCTCAAGGATCCCGCACTCGGTCAGAAATCGCAGACTGCCCTGCTGCGGCAGGATCAGCATCTCGCCGTCCGCGTTATAAAAGAAGCGGTCGCCCATCGACACCGTCGCCGTGTACAGGTGGATCCCCACGCCGTCCTGGATCGACGGATCTCCGTTGCCGCCCAGTGTCGTGATCCCCTCGACGAAATCGGTTTCGCCGGCCGGGAACGAGAGTGGATTCCAGCGCATCTGGTTTGGCGGCGTCGGCATCTCGTCGAACGGTCCGCTGCGCATCAGCGTCTGCTTCGCGAAGGGCTGGTATGGCTCATGGACGACCGATGGCCGGATCCGGTACATCCAAGTGCGCCGGTTCTGTCCCCGCGGCGCCGTAAAGGCCGATCCGCTGACCTGCTCGGTGTACAACCCGTAGGCGTTCTTCTGGGGCGAGTTCTGCCCTGACGGCAGCGCACCCGCGCGCGCTTCGGTGGCAAACTCGTTTCCAAATCCAGACTGATATGTGAGTTCGGGCATTCCTACCTCTTCCGCTCCCCTCGAAGGAGAGCACCGCGAGTATCGCACCGAACCCCTGCTCTTTGCACCTGCCCGGCTTGGAAAGCACGGAGAGGTCCCCGCTGATGTTTGCTCTCCGTCGGTCATTCGCTTCTGTCTTTGCTTCTGCTCTTGTCTCTTTGTCTGTCATCTCCGAAGGGAATCTGCTGTTGCCGTCGCCGTCGCCGTCGCCGTTGCCGTTGCTCTTGCCGTTGCACTTGCCCTTCTGTCTGTCATTCCCGAAGGGAATCTACTGTTGCTGTTTGCCGTTGCCGTTGCCGTTGCTGTTGCACTTGCCCTTCTGTCTGTCATTCCCGAAGGGAATCTGCTGTTGCCGTTGCCGTTGCCGTTGCTG
The DNA here is from genome assembly GCA_963778445.1 of uncultured Acidobacteriaceae bacterium. GTDB lineage: Bacteria > Acidobacteriota > Terriglobia > Terriglobales > Acidobacteriaceae > Edaphobacter. The sequence goes on from CAVZUG010000004.1 coordinate 27,211, forward strand.
TTGCCGTTGCTGTTGCCCTTCTGTCTGTCATTCCCGAAGGGAATCTGCTTCTGTATTTGCCCCTGCACTTGCCCTTCTCCCCGTCATTCCCGAAGGGAATCTGCCTCTGTACTTGGCCCCTTGCACTCGACTGCAGCGAAAGGCCCGCTCCGCCCCCTCCCGCGAATGGCGAACTCGTACTTTTGGAACACATCTCGTCAATATCGCAAGTCGGCAAGGGGATGGATCCTGAAGGTGCTGAGGAATCCGCATGTCGATAAAGCCCTTGATCTTTTCTATCTGTAGTTTGCTTGTCGTTGGCAGCCTGCGCGCGCAGACACCCGCCTGGCAACCATCGCAGGGACACACGCAAGTGCCGATCTGGCCCGGCGCCATACCGGATGCCCGGCCTGCCAAAGGACCGGAGGTCACCAAACGAACAGGGAAGGAGTCGCTGGTGGCCGGCAGGCCATGGATCTCCGTCGAAAACGTCGCCCAGCCTACGATGACGGTCTACTCGCCAAGAGGAAGCAATACGGGCGCGGCGGTGGTCGTCTTCCCGGGTGGCGGCTATGAGATTCTGGCCATCGATCTTGAGGGTACGGAGGCCTGTGATTGGCTGACCTCGAAGGGAATCACCTGTGTGCTGTTGAAGTACCGGGTGCCGGCTCCGAGGTCGCGTCCGAACTGGGGTGCCTTTCCGCAATCGCCGATGGCGTTGGAAGACGCGCAGAGGACGGTGGGGCTGGTGCGCTTCCATGCAGCCGAGTGGCATATCGATCCGCACAAGATCGGCGTGCTCGGGTTTTCAGCCGGCGGCCACCTGGTAGCAGCAGTCAGCGTTCACTTTCCTCAGCGTCTGTATGCCCCGGTCGATTCGGCCGACACAGAGAGCTGCAGGCCCGATTTTGCCGTCGCTATCTACCCGGGACATCTATCGGTCGCCGACAACAGCTTCGCCCTGAATCCGGATATCCGCAGCCATATCACCCGCGAGACCCCGCCCACGTTCCTGCTGCAGAATGAAGATGACCACGTGGATCGTGTTGAGGATTCCCTGAGTTACTACGCGGCGCTCAAGAAGGCTGGCGTTCCCGTAGAGATGCACCTGTACGCGGAGGGCGGCCACGCCTTCGGGCTGCGCCCAACAAAGTTCCCGGTAACCAGATGGCCTCAGTTGGTCGAGACATGGCTGGGAACCATCGGAATGCTTCCGCGCTAGACGTTCCGGAGCTCACGGCACTTGCGCGACAAGATCCTGCTTGATGCTGGCGTTCGATCCCGCTGCGATCGGTACGCCCTGCACAAGATACTTATCGAGTGTCGAAGCATCGTGCCAGTTCACCGTCCATCCGTTGTCGATCGCAAGCAGGATGTAGTCCCCGGGGATCAGATTGTCAATCGCAAAGCTGCCATCGGTGTTGGTCTGATCCCGCCGCAGCACCGTGATACTTCCGGGCTGCCCCATCGTTGCAGGAACCAGCATCACCATCGCTGCCGGCAGCGGCTTTCCGGCGCCGGACACAATGCCATGCACGGATGCCCGGCCGCGGCTGATCTTCAGATTCAACGTCGTGCTCCCGCTCCCGACGGTGACCACCCGGCCCGATATCTGTGTGTCCTTGACGGCTATACCCGAAAGATAAACCTCCGCCTCTCCGGCCAGCGTCACGCGGTATCGGCCAGGCGGAACCTCCAGCTTGCGATCGCCCTCAGGCGTAGCTGGATGGTCCTCGGCATTGCGCCGCCGCTGGAGATTGCCTTGGGCATAACTGGGAAAGCTACTGCCCGTGTCCACATCCGTCAAAACCACCTGTATTCGTCCGGGCTCCCCATCGGCGTCGAAGTGAAGGGTCAGATCCGCAACAGGAATCGCAGCCGAAAGATCGATGCTGTGCTGCGCCCCGCCCGGAACGCGGATGAACGCGGGAGTCTGCGAAGCTCCCTGGCCCTGCATTGTGACCTTGTATAGACCGGGCGAAAGTCCGCCGATATCGATCTGCCCCTGCGCGTCGATCTGCACCGATGTGTTGAAGAAGGGAAGACCCTCCTGCGAAACGCGCTCCACCTGGGGAAACATCTGCCCGCGCCGCACCCTCACACCCTGTACCGTGTCCTCTCCTGCAGGTGCGGCAGACGCGCCGATGTGCAGGTGTGTCGCCGGAGCCGGTGTCAGGTTGAAATCCGCCTCCCGGCTCTCCCCATGATGCAGACTCAGCACTTCAGCCGACCGGCGATCCGTCACCCCGGGAAACCACGTCTGCGGATACACCACGTCCAGCTGCGGGTCCATCGGCTGCTGTGTGCCTCCATTCGAGAAGCGCCGTTGCAACCCAGCCGCGTACCACGGCTCCGCCTGCACCGCGCACGTTGTAGTCGCCCGGAGCCAGCCCCGCGAACTCATAGTGCCCGCGATCATCCGTTCCCGTGCTGGCTCGCACCGGCCCCAGCGCCTCGGCGATGTCGGGGTTCTGCGATTCCGCCGCAAACAGGGTAACCCGGGCGTTGCGGACGCCCTCTCCCGCCTCATCCAGAACGAATCCCGCAACCTCCGAGTCCGGCTCCACGCGAAACACAAGATCGAACGTAGGCGCGGCAGGCGTAAGCACCACCCCGCTGAAATAAAAGTTCTCGTGCCGGTCAAACCCCTGTGACCGGAAGCCCCGGCCCGAGGCATACAACTGCCAGTTTCCAGCCGACGGCAGCGAGAGGCTGAAGTGGCCGCTCGCATCCGTATCGGTCGAAGGATTGCTATCGGTCTGTTGGCCCCTCTGCCGCTGAGGCCGTTGTTGTACCCCTCCCGGAGATGGATTCGCCATGATGTGACAGTTCGGCACCGGAGCCCCGCCGCGTTCGCTCACCACCACCCCCGTAATCCTGTAGCTCGGCACCGCTTGGGCAGCACTCGGCATGGCGGAGAGCACACTCGCCGTCAGCGCCATCGCCTCCAGCATCCGCTGTCTCAAGGCGCCATCTCCTTCACGGTCACCGCGTCCAGATCCAGATTTGCCGTCGCTCCAGCCGCAACCGACACGCTCCCCACATGCGTCGCAAACCGGCCCAGCACAGCGGGATCCTGCAGATTCGCGGAGTGCCGGTACGGAAACGCCACTGCCCGATAGGACCCAGGCGGAACATCCGTCATCCGAAAGTTTCCGCCCGGATCGCTGCGCCGGATGATGACCTCCGGCAACGCCGGTGCGTTCGCAACCAGATAGATCCAACACGCCGCCGGAGCTCCCGCCAGCTTCACCGTGCCCTGCAATGACCCGGTCTGGTTGCTGACCACAAGGGTGATCGGCGACGGGCTCGACCCCGCGGAGACCGTCAGCGCCTCTCGCAGGAGGTCGGTTCCGCGCGAAGTCGCGCTGCGCACGTACCAGCCGCCGGACGTATTTGCGTTCAGCCGGTAGACCCCCGGCGGAGCCGCGATCACAGCGCTGTTATCGCGCTGCGGCGTCGGTCGGACGCCAAACTGAAACGGCGAGGTCGCCTCTGCATCTATCGGTTCAAGTTGTAGATTGAACTGCATGACATTAGGCAGGTTCGTGGCCGCGCGGTTCCCATTGTTCGTCCCCGCCGTCTGCGCGGACGACGTATCCGCTACAACCTCTACCGGAATCCCCGGCAGAGCCGCCAGATGCAGCGTCGTACCGGAGACGTCATGGTCCGGAACCGTGACCTTACTCTCCCCATACAGCATGCCCTCACGAGTAAAGCGGGTCACGTGCAGAGAGTAGGTTCCCGACGGCAGGTTAAGCCGAACCGCGCCCGGCTCCAATGACCGCATCGCGTTTGCCGAAAAGCTCGTGCCATCACTGGCTTGAGCTGTCACTCTAAGCCCCGGCGCCTCCTCGCTCGCCTCCAGCGGCAGCGTCACAATGTGCGTCCTGCTCACCCCGGGTCTCAGCTGGACCTCCTGCTGCTGTCCGCTTCCCACGTGAATCAACTCTCCCGTAGAACTTGAAGAAGCGGCCGGAAACATAACGGGCAGAACGGCTTCGTCCCGCTCAAACCCTCTCGGGGAGAACTGCGTCTCCAGCAGGTAGCTGCCTTCCGTAACAGGTATCCGGAATCGGCCATGAGAGTCCGTCTGCGCCTGTCCCGCAATCTGCCGGTGATGGCCCTGCTCGTCAAAGAGATCTCGCCGCGCCAGAACCGAGATGTGCGACAGCGGCTCACCATCAGGAGAGGTCACCGTCCCGGTCAGCAGGCCCTCCGGCCACAGCTCCAACGTCAGCGAAGCCGGGTCACTGTCGTCGAACCAGCCATTCACAGCCGCATCCATCTGCTCTGGATTCGTCGAGAACCCTGGTTTCGTGAGCCGGAGCGAAGCCGCCGGCTGCCCCGGCTGCTCCAACCGAAATCGCCCCTCCGCGTCGGTCAGCATCGCCCGGTCGCCTACCTGCACCAGAACCCGTCCCAGTGGTCCGCCAGTCACCGCATTGACCACCCGTCCGGCAAGCAGGTCCGGCGCCACCCGGCTCGTGCCGGCGATCCCAGCCATCGCGCCAATCTGCGCGCGCAGCAGGGAATTCGAACCAACTCCGACCAGGCCCCAGAGAACCGCAGCAGCCATGCACATGAGGCGTGACCTACGGGTTCTACAGCAGGAGCTTTCAGACACCAAAACCGACCTCACGCAAATGGTAAAGCTTTGACGCGCAGAACAAGCGTTTATAGAGCGATCAGCACGCCTCCGACAGCCTCAACGTCTGATAACACATATTCTGTATAGTGCAACGGAACGCCTGGGTAGCCCAAGCCTGCTCAGACGTCCCCTAGTACGGCACGCCCTTCTCTCGCTCCGCCTTGAACGCACGCATATACCACTCGAACTCATCGAAGAACTTCCCCGACTTCTCTGCCAGCTGTTGCGTCAGCGCTACCCCGTCTTCGCTCAACGCGCTCCCTACCGCTGGTATCGGCTGCATCGTCGGAATGGTCGGCATCCCCACCTCCGGCAGCAAGGCTCGCAGCTGCATCGCCGCACGCACACCGCCAAACGGCGTCGCCGAGTAGCACACAATCGCCGACGGTTTCCAGAAGTACTCCTCCAGAAAATAGTCGATCAGGTTCGTCAACGCCGGCGGCGCGCTATGGTTGTACTCCGCCGATACAGCGACCACACCATCGCACCGCTTGTACAGCGCCGCCAGCGGCTCGAGCTTCGACCGCAGATCCTCGTATTCCTTTGGCGCCTCGTCCTTGATCTCTTTCCACATCCTGTCGAGCAATGGAAGCTTGAGCTCAGCCGGATCCACCAGCGCCGTCTCATGCCCCCGCTTCCCAAGCTCCCGCATTACCCACTTCGCCGCCCTGTCCCCCATCCGATCCGAACGCACCGACCCCAGCAACACCGCGACCACCATGCACGCACTCCTCCTGGCTCCTAAAATGCCCTTCTTGGACCATCTTGAAAGGGGAAACCAATGATATCCCGTCATCTCCGGGATCTTGGTTTCGGACGTAGAGCTAAACACCCCCGGGTCATCTCGACCGGAGCCCAAAGCGCGGGGTGAAGAGACCCTGTATTTCGTTTCGCCCACTCACATCCAGGCAGGCTGCACTACGGTTTGGTCCCAAGCAGATGAACAGCCGCTTCAACGACAGAATCACGTCCCGCGACAATGTCGGCGCGCGTCAGATGCCGGGACATCCGGCTGGATGCCGATACCGACAAACTCCCGACCGTTGCCATATCCTCGGCGGCAGAGGTCCGAAGAACCTGCCCTGAGCGAAGCCGAAGGATCACGCGTCCGCCTGGCGCACACGAATCTACGCCGCGCTAGCGCCTTTTGGCAGCTGTCTTCTTCGCAGGCGAAGCCGATTTCTTCCCTGTGCCCTTCGTCGCCGGCATCCCCTTCTTCGAGGAAGCCTTCGCCCCTCCTGCAGATTTGGTTTTCGCAGGAGTCTTCTTAGCGGACCTGGCAGGCGCATGCTTAGGAGTCGCTCTCGCAGACTTCGCTGGAGCCGCCTTCTTCGCCGGAACGGCCTTCTTTGCGAGCGGCTTCTTCCCCGCCGGCGCTTTCGTCGGCCGGCTTCCGAGGCGCTGGCTCGCTCGCCTTCGTCTGTGCCTTCCTGGTAACAGCCGAAGCCGAGGCCTTGGTGCTGGACGCCTTCTTTGCTTCAACCTTCCCGCCGGTCACCGCTTTCTTCGCCGGAGCAGCCGCCGGAGCGGCGGCCTTGGCAGCCGTCTTCGGAGCAGCAGGCGCGGCACTCTTCACGGCCTTTTCGGCTTTGATCGGAGCAGGCGGAGGCGTGACCCCGCCCGTTGCTGCTTCGGCCGGAGCTTCTACGTCCCGTACCTCCCCCGTACCTTCCGCCGCGGCGTCGGTCGGCATCGTCTCAGGCTCCGCTGCCTTCTTCCGGCTCTTCGCCGGCTTCGCCTCCTTCTTCGCAGCCCTTGGTCTCCGCAGATTCACCGGAGGCGGTGGCGCGGGCGGCGAATACGGCTCCAGAAACGCCTTCATCTCCTCCGGCGTCCCAAGCTTTGCATCCATCAACTCAAAGAACAGCTTGTCCACAAGCTCTTCGTATTCAGGGAGATCCGGTGTAATCCGCATCTCCTGCATCATGACGTACGGAACTCTCTGCCGGGCCAACGGCCACTCCGTATAAAAGCTCTTGAACTTCGCCTGAAGCGCCGCGCTCTTGGTCGTGTGAGCCGCCCACAGCACCGCCTCGGGGTCCGTCGAGGTGATCAGCCGGAAGGCCTGCGACGGCAGTGCCGCTCCCTTCGCCCCAAGCTGCCCGGCAAACTCCTTGCCCTTGGCCTCGATGCCCTCCAGTTCTTCCACAAACCCCTGCCGCGGGAAGCTCTTCTTCAGCGCCTCGACCTCCTTGGGCGCCATCTTCGCCGTCAGCAGTGGAAAGCTGCCGCCGCTCCATCCGCCACAATCCCCTGGATCTGCAGCTGCGCCTGGCTCTCGCGCAGCCGCTCCAGCTCCGCGACATTCGCCTTGGCGGCCGAAAGAGCCGGAGAGAGGTGCTGGATCCAACCCTCCTCTTCCAGCCGCCGGATCACCCGCAGCGGGTCGTCCTCATGAAAGATCTCTTCCGTCTCGTACCCGCGATGGAACGCGTCCATCGCCGAGATATAGCCTTCCGTCTTGCCCGTCTCATACCGCGCCTGGGTCTTCTCGTCCATACCCCAGCCCAGCCGCGCCATGTAGCGCGCTGCCCTCATCATCCGCACCGGGTCCTCGATGAAGCCGTAGTTGCTGACCAGCCGCAGCTCCCTGTTCTCAATATCGGCCACGCCGTTCAGCGGATCCATCAGCAGCCCATACGAGCCCTCGTTCAGCGAAAGCGCCATCGCATTCGCCGTGAAGTCTCTCCGCCGGAGATCGTCCAGGATCGTCGCCGGCTTGGCCACGGCCTTGCCTGGCTTGGGATAACTGACCGTCAGAGTACTGCCAATCTCCATCCGGACACCACCCGGAAACCTCACAAAGACCGCCTGCACTGGCTCGCATGTCACCGGTGATCACCCCACCAGCCTTCTCTATATCTTTCTTCAGCTTGAGCGCATTTCCCTGAACCGCCACATCCAGATCCCGCACGGCGGTTCCGCCGATCAGATCCCGTACCGCCCCACCCACCAGAAACACCGTCAGGCCCCGCGCACGGGCGATCTCCCGCACCTGGACAGGGCCGCCTGTTGGGCTTTTGAAAGACGCGTCTCCAGCAGGTAGATATTGTCGGCCATAAACTTCTAGCGCACTCCTCGCCCGGGCAGAGCATGATCAATAGCAACATCCCATGCAACTTGTAAACCTTTGCATATGAGTCATCTTAGAGAGATCTGTTGCGCGGGCGCAAAGGTGTATCCTATCACATGGTTGTTCCTTCGACTACCTCAAACGCACCTTTTCGCGGAGCAGCGTCCGGCCGTGTGCGACAATCCAGCAGGTAGCCATGGCCTCAGCGCATAAAAAGGTCATCGTTCGCCGCTTTCTCGGCGACATCCTCCCCGGGTACCTGCCCGTCAGCAGCTTTGTCCGGCATGGAGCCCTCGGCCCTCCTGGACCTGGATGGGCGCGTAAATTCAATCGCGCTAAACGAAATAAAATACGTCAGTTACGTCAGAGACTTCAACCTGAATGACGCGGTAAGCCCCGAGCGGCTCTCCCGCCGCGCCTTTCTCGCCCGCCCGCGCGCGGAGGGCCTCTGGGTCCGGATCGCCTTTCGCACACCCGGCGCGGCACCACAGGATCCACGGTCCCCGGATCTCCTCGAAGGTCTGGCCTCCGCCGATGTTGGCCTTCTCGATGACCTTCTGACCGATGCGGGACTGCATCTCAGCCCGCCCGACATGCGTTCCAATACCCAACGGGTCTTCGTCCCAAGGTCCTCCATCGCCGATCTACAGATCCTGGCGGTCATTACCTCGCCCTCCCGCCGCAAAACCGCAGCCGCCGCCGAGGCGAATGCTCTCCAGGACGAGCTCTTTCAAACCCTGCTTCCTTCCAATACCCGTCCAAACTGAATGCCTCTTCAACTCTCGCTCGAGCAGATCGCGCTTCACCTGAACGCCACGCTTCAAGGCGGCGAACCTGCTTCTCTGATCCGGGGCGTCGCCGGCATCGAGACAGCGGTCCACGGGCAACTGACCTTTGTGTCGAACCCCCGGTATGCTCCCCTCGCCCGGTCCACGCAGGCATCTGCTGTACTTGTAGAGCCCGCGTTTCCGGAGATCAGTGCACCTACTCTGCGAACCGCGAATCCCTATCTGGCCTTCGCGCAGGCGGTCGAGCTCTTCTATCAGGCACCCGCTTACCCGCCAGGAATCCACCCCACCGCAGTAGTCGCCGCTTCCGCCACCATCGGTCCCGGAGCTCACGTTGGCCCCTACGTCGTGGTCATGGATCACGCCTGCATCGGTGAGCACGCGGTCCTTCTGCGCTCACGTTGTCATCTACCCTCACGTCCGCATCGGTGATCACTTCTTCGCTCACGCGCACTCCGTTGTGCGCGAGCACTGCATCCTCGGGGATAACGTCATCCTCCAGAACGGCGCAATCATAGGCGCGGACGGCTTTGGCTTTGCAAAAGATCCTCGGCAGCCGCTCGGTAACCGGTGGTACAAGATCCTTCAGTCCGGCCCCGCCGTCCTCGAAGATGCAGTAGAGATCCAGGCCAACGCCTGTATCGACCGCGCCTCGATTGGCGAAACCCGCATCGAATCAGGAGCTAAAGTCGATAACCTCGTCCAGGTCGGCCACGGCAGCACAGTGGGTCGGGACACGCTGCTCTGCTCCCAGGTGGGTCTGGCGGGGTCAACAACGATTGGCAACAGCGTCATTCTGGCTGGACAGGTTGGGGTTGCCGGTCACTGCACCATCGGAGACGGGGCCGTCGCCACCGCACAGTCGGGTATCCCGTCGGACGTGCCTCCAGGGCAAGGTCGTCAGTGGCTATCCTGCCGTTGAAAATCGCAAATGGTTAAAATCTGTCGCATTGGCAAACCGATTACCTGATCTCTTACGTAACCTAAGAGCCGAACAAAAGTAACACAAATGTCGCAGTACCCCCTATGATGTGTTTGCGACCCTTATGTCCGCGATGATGACGACCCCACACACGTCCAGTTCGAACGGTTCCACACCGCCGCAGCTCCCCTCCGTGCGTCTCCTCCTGCTCGACGACGATCCCACCAACCTCCATCTGCGATCCACGATCCTGCGGCAGCACGGGTACGAGTGCCTCCCGGCCGGCAGCATCGACCAGGCGCTGGAGTTGCTGGATGTCATCGATATTGCCGTTCTGGACTACCACCTTGGTGGTGGCGAGTTCGGAACCGAGGTCGCAGCGACCCTTCGGTGCCGGCGTCCGCACATCCCGATCATCATTCTTTCCGCGACATTGGAGCGGCACTTCGGCGGTGTGGAAGACATGCACCTGCTGAAGGGCTACAGCTCGATCGACGACCTCCTTGCGGCTCTCAGTTCGCTTGAGGCAAAGCGCCGCGGCGCTCCGGTCGTCGTCGACGCACGCGATTTCTTTTATTCCCGGATCTCCCGGGCGATCGGCACCGATGCGATGGTGCAGATCTTCAACGACCGGGGCACATGGCTGTTCTGCAACGATCTCGCGGCAGACTACCTGGGCAAGCCGCGTGACTGGTTTACCGGACGGTGCATCTTCGAGGAGCACCCGGACTCCATGCGTGACTGGCGCGATGTTCTGCTCGGTGTTCCCCGCACCCGTGAAACCTTTATCGATCGCACCCGTCTCGGCCTTCTACGCGCGCCCAAAGCCCGGGGAAGAAGGGCTTACGTGGAGCGTCCTCGCCTTTCCGATCCGCCTGCATGACAACAATGATGGCGTGGTCCTGACCGCACGCATCCTTGACCGGAATCACCCATCCATCTAGCTGATACCCTCAGCTCATGCCTCGCATCACGGTTCGCTCTTCCCTGCTGGTCCCGACCTCGATTCTGGCCTCTCTCCTGAGCGTGGCAGGCTGCCATTCGGCGATGGTGGATGCAACCGTGCAGAACCGCTCCGGAGCGACGGTTACCCTGCTGGAGGTGGACTATCCCAGCGCCAGCTTCGGCACGCAGAACTTGGCTAACGGTGCCGACTTCCATTACCGCTTCAAGGTACTTGGAAGCGGTCCACTGAAGTTGAGCTATACGGATACCGCCCGCCACGACCACACCTCGACCGGACCGACACTCCACGAAGGTGCGGAAGGGCTTCTAAACATCAGCATTCCTCCCGCGGGCGACGTGCGATGGCAGACGACCTTCCGCGAAGCCCGCTGAGTTCGCGGGGCCTAGTCGAGCCCGGACGCCCTGCCTTCTTTTGTCGCTCGCTTCTCCATCTGACCTGTTCCGCTCTGCCCACGGCGCTTCATTCCCCCGAAGGCCACGGCCCAGATGGCAAAGCCGACGATCAATCCCCCAAAGATCACGACACCGATGATGGTAAGCATCTCTAACTCTCCCTCGGACAGCTGCGATCAGCCCGGCTCCATGACCGCGGTGAACCAGCATCCTCTCCATAGGATGCGCCGCCAGGCCGTGCGATAGACTCCCCTCATGCCCCGCGGCTACTTCATCACCTTCGAAGGCCTCGACGGCTCCGGCAAGACCACCCAGCTCCGCCGCCTCGCCGCTCTTTCTGGAGAGCCAGGGGCACCCGGTCACATCGCTTCGCCAGCCCGGCGGAACCGCTCTCGGCGACCGCATCCGCTCCATCCTGCTGGACTCCCGCGTCCGAGGCCGCACTCGGCCCCATCGCGCCGCATGCCGAGCTCGCCCTCATGTTCGCCGATCGCGCCCAGGCCATCGCCGAGGTGATCGACCCGGCGCTCGCCGCCGGACACATCGTCCTCTGCGACCGCTTCACCGACTCCTCCGAGGCCTACCAGGGCGCCGGCCGGCAGCTTGGCTCGGCCGCAGTTCTCGAGCTGCACCACGCCGTCTGCGGCAACCTCCAGCCCGACCTCACCCTCCTTCTGCTGCCGCCGCTTGCCACCTCGCTGCAACGAGCGCGCCGCCGCAACCAGCGGCACCTCGCAGCGCGAGGGCACCGATGAAAACCGCTTCGAGCGCGAGTCCGATGCGTTCTACACCCGCATCTACAACGCCTACCGGCAGATCGCGCAACGTGAGCCGCACCGCGTCGTCTACGGTCGAAAGCGACGGCTCCATCGACGACATCAACAGCCTCATCCAGCAGGCCGTTCTCGATCGTCTCGCCGCAGCGCGTCGAATCAGCATGACCACGCCCCAGCCCATGCCCGCGCCATCCGACATCGACCAGCGCGAGGCGACCAGCGGGCAGCAGCAGGATTCCGGCAGATCGCCGGAGCCTCCCTCCAGGCGCTCGAAAGCACGTCCCTACCGGATGCCGCCCGGCCTCAAGTACCCGCTCCACTTCTATCTCGGCAAGCCCTGGGTCAAGCTCGGCGAGCCCATCCGCCTCTTCGAGCACCTCCACAAGACCTACGGTCCCATCTCCCACTACAGGTTCCTGGGCACCCCCATCGTCTTCGTCAACGACCCCGCCTACGTCCGCGAGGTCCTGATCAACCAGGCCTCCTCCTTCATCAAAGAGCGCACCCTCCAGCGCATGAAGATCCTGCTGGGCGAAGGCCTCATCACCTCCGACGACCCCATCCACATGCGTCAGCGCCGGATCGCCGCGCCCGCCTTCCACCGCCAGCGCATCTCCGCCTACGGCGATCAGATCGTCGCAATCACCGCCGCGGAATCCGCTCGCTGGCAGACCGGGCAGAGACCATCGACATCAACAACGCCATGATGGAGCTCTCCCTCCGAATCATCGCTCGCACCCTCTTCGACACCGAGGTCACCCCCGACATCCTCTCCATCAACACCGAAGTCAACACCATCATGGGGCTGTACAACTTCCTCGTCGCCTTTCCCATGCTCGAAGCGTTCCTGCACCTGCCCATCCCCGGCGTGGTCAAGTTCCGCCGCTCCCGTGCCCGCCTCGACGCCATCGTCGAATCGCATGATCACCGAGCGCCGAACTGAGATGCAGCGCCAACCCCGGCCGCGATCGGGGCGACCTCCTCTCCATGCTGATCGCCTCGCGCTACGAGAACGACGACCACAGCGTCGGGCCCGAACGGCATGAACGACACGCAGGTCCGCGACGAAGTCCTCACCATCTTCCTCGCCGGCTACGAGACCGTCGCCAACGCCCTCGCCTGGACCTGGTATCTCCTCAGCCAAAACCCCGACGCCGAAGCCCGAATCCACGCCGAACTCGACGCTGTCCTCGGCTCTGGCACCAGAGCGTCGCCTGGCCACCCTCGCCGACATCCCCGACCTCCGCTACACCGAGCAGGTCTTCGCCGAGTCCATGCGCCTCTACCCGCCCGCCTGGGCCATGGGCCGAATGTCCACCAAACCTGTCACCCTCGGCCCTACCGCATCCCCGCCGGAGCCCACGTCTTCTTCAGCCAGTACGTCATGCACCGCAGCCCGAGTTCTTCCCCGATCCGCTCCGCTTCGATCCGGACCGGCATACGCCGGAAAACAAGGCCGGCCGCGACAAATTCGTCTACTTCCCCTTCGGCGGAGGTGCCCGCCAGTGCATCGGCGAGTCCTTCGCCTGGATGGAAGGCATCCTCGCCATCGCCACCATCGCCAGCCGGTGGCGGATGCGCTATCTCGACCCTCACCCGCCCGTTCCCCAGGCTCGCATCACCCTCCGGCCCCGCGACCCCATGCGCATGGAACTAATCCCTCGTAACGCCGTCGTTAGAACGGACATCTGCCGCTCGATGCAACCATCGGCCCCAAATTGACACCGTATTAAATACACATGTTCAGGATCGGGCAGGACCAGAAGCACGTGGAGTACAAAGCGATGCCGGTCACTCACGAGCCTACCGTGCAAGCAACACCCCCCCCGGATAAGCCGCTCACGCTGTCCGAGGTGATCTCCGCGCTGTCTTTCGCCGTAGACCTCACCGAAGGAGCCGTTCCCGGACACGCTCTCCGCACCTGCATCCTTGGAATGCGCATAGGCCGTCTCGGAGGTCTCCCGGACGATCTGCTCGCCGATCTCTACTTCGCTCTCCTCCTCAAGGACATCGGCTGCAGCAGCAACGCCGCTCGAGTCGGTCAGATCATCGGCGGCGATGACCGCGTGCTGAAAGCCGGCATCAAGCTCGAGAACTGGACCAACCCCTACAACGTCAGCAGCTCCGCCTTCTAGCTCTTCTGGGGTGTCGTTCTCCCGAAGGCCAATCCGTTGCGGCGCCTCGCGCGCATCGTCAGTCTCGCGCGGAACTCGGACGCCAACAACCTGGAGCTGATCGCTCTCCGCTGCGAGCGGGGCGCAAACATCGTCCGCAAGCTCGGGTTTCAGCGAGACCACGGCCCTGGCCGTCCGTTCCCTCGACGAGCACTGGGACGGTTGCTGGGTATCCTCAGCGGATCGCAGGAAACGACATCCCGATTCTCGCGCGAATCCTTGCCGTCGCGCAGCACCTCGATGTCTTCGCCACGGCGCGCTCGCCCAAAATCGCTCTCGATGTCCTCCGCGAGCGCAGCTCGCACTGGTTCGATCCCGACCTCGTCCGCATCGCTCTTGAGCTCGACCGCAAAGGCACGCTCTGGGCTCGGAGCCACCGCGTCCAACGATCACGATCGTCACCCTTCGGCTCGTCCTCGATCTCGCCCCAGACGCACCGCACCCTCTGGCGCACCAGGAGATCGACCGTCTCTGCGAAGCCTTTGCCGAAGTCGTCGATGCGAAATCGCCGTTCACCTATCGGCACTCACTCGGTGTAGCCGAGGTCGCCGGCAGCATCGCCCAGACGCTTCACTTGTCTGAGTCGAGTTGCCAGCTCGTTCGTCGCGCCGCTCTGCTCCACGACCTCGGCAAGCTCTCCATTCCCAACACCATCCTCGATAAATCCGGTGAGCTCTCCGTCACTGAGCGCGCCCGTGTTCAACAGCATCCCCGCCTCACGCGCCAGATCCTCGGCCGCATCGGCTCTTTCGCGAGATCGCCGCCATCGCCGGCGCGCATCATGAAAAACTCGACGGCTCCGGCTACCCCGATCAACTCCACGCGGCCGAGATTCCCCTCGAAGCCCGCATCCTCGCCGTCGCGGATATGTATCGCGCACTCACCGGAGACTCGCCCATACCGGGCAGGTCTCACGCATCGGCAAGCCATGACTCTCATTCGCGCCGAGACTCCACACAAGCTCGATCCCGAGGTCGTCAACGCTCTCGAGACATGCGCATCGCTCTGATTCCGGCATCCATTCGAAATCTGTGCGCGTCCCAGACGCAACCAAAACCCGGACGCCCCGCCGTTCATCACCACATAAACTGAACGCCCGGAACAATTAACGCGCACCTTCGCGTATCCGTTCCCAGCAGCAGAAGCGCGCCTATGCCTCTTCGGGAAATTCTGACCCAAACCATCGCCGCACTGTGGGACAACAAGCTTCGCAGCGTCCTCACGATGTTCGGCATCGTGTGGGGCATCACCTCCGTCATTCTGCTCGTCGGCCTCGGCATCGGCTTCAACATTCAGCAGAAGGAGCAGCTCCGCACCATCGGCACCGACATCGCCATCCTCTTCGGCGGCAAGACCGGCATGCCCTCGGGTGGGTACGCCGCCGGCCGCGACGTCCGCCTCACCATCGACGATGTTCGCGCCATCACGCAGCGAAGCCAACCTGGTCAAAAACGTCTCCCCCGAGCTCCGCCGCACCGTCTCCGAGGTCAGCCCCTGGAACGCCTCCGCCCGCGCCGTCCGCGGCGTCTGGCCCGAGTATCAGAACTTCCGCTCGCTCAAGGTCGAGCAGGGCCGCCTCTTCACCCAGCAGGATGAAGACGAGGGCCGCCGCGTCATCATCCTCGGCTCCGAAGTCCAACCGCCAGCTCTATCCCGGCAAGCCCGTCATCGGCCAGACCCTCATGGTCCAGGGCTACCCGTATACCGTCATCGGCGTTCTCGAAAAGAAAAAGCAGAACGGCTCCTACGGCTCCGGCCCCGACAACACCCAGCTCTTCGTCCCCTACTCCTCCATGGCGCGCGACTTCCCGCCGGCCGAGCGCCCCGGCGTCTTTCCCGGCTGGGTCAACAACATCGTCGTCCAGCCCGTCAGCCCCGATCTCCACGAGCAGGCACTCGCCCAGGTCACTCGCATCCTCGCCGAGCGCCACCACTTCGATCCCGCTCGACAAAGAGGCCATGTGGGTCTGGGACACGCTTGAAGGAGCCAAGTTCACCGAACGCATCTTCTCCATCATGACCATCTTCTTCGCCGTCGTCGCCCTTCTCACCCTCGCCCTTGGCGGCATCGGCGTCATGAACATCATGCTGGTCGCCGTCACCGAGCGCACCCGCGAGATCGGCGTCCGCAAGGCACTCGGCGCCACCGCCATCGACATCCGCCGCCAGTTCCTCGCCGAGTCCGCCATCATTACGCTCGTCAGCGGAACCATCGGCCTTACACTCGGTGTCGGCATCTGCCTTCTGCTTCGCCTGCTTCCACGTCCGGATTTCATCCCCCTGCCCGCCATCTCGCCCATCGCCATCGTGGCTGCGCTTGGCACGCTGGGCCTCATCACCGTCTCCGCCGGCACCTACCCCGCCCTACGCGCCGCCGGCCTAACCCCCATCGAGTGCCTCCATGTCGACTAAACAGTTCTCT
Organism: uncultured Acidobacteriaceae bacterium; assembly: GCA_963778445.1. Lineage (GTDB taxonomy): Bacteria > Acidobacteriota > Terriglobia > Terriglobales > Acidobacteriaceae > Edaphobacter. The sequence goes on from CAVZUG010000004.1 coordinate 43,355, forward strand.
CAGCGATTCCTCCCGTACCCTGTCATCCCGACCGGAGCAAAGCGGAGTGGAGGGACCTGCTTCTCCGCCGCCGCTCCATCCGCCGGAGAACCCGATGAACTTCGCCGAAGTCCTCCGCCAATCTCTCCAGGCTCTCGTCCGCAACCGCCTCCGCTCCGCGCTCACCATGCTCGGCATCGCCTGGGGGCTCGTCACCGTCGTCCTCCTCCTCAGCTACGGCCGCTCTCTCGGCAAGGAGGTCCTCAACGGCTTCATGGGCATCGGCAACAACGTCATCATGGTCTGGGGTGGACAGACCTCCATGCAGGCCGGCGGCGAACGCTCCGGCCAGAAAATCAAGTTCCGCGACGGCGACGTCGAAGCCATTCGTGACTCCGTTCCTTTTTTGAAAGCTGTCTCCTCCGAGACCGACAGCGGCTTCTCCTTCCACTACGGCCCCAAGGTCGTCAACATCCAGACCAAGGCCATCGATCTGCCCTACGGCGAGATGCGCAACCTCGTCGTCGAACAGGGCCGCTACTTCGAGCCCTCCGACTTCACCGACCACCGCAAGGTCGTCATCTTCGGCCCCCACGCCGCGCAGAAACTCTTCAACGGCTACCCGCCCGTCGGCGAAACAGTGGAGATCGAAGGCCAGGTCTTCGACGTGATCGGCGTCCTCCGCAACAAAATCCAGGACTCCTCCAACAACGGCCCCGACAACGAGAACGCCTTCTTTCCGTTCCCCCTCATGCGCGATCTCGCCCAGCAGCGCGACCCCGACTCCATCGTCTTCGAGCCCTCCACGCGCCGATCTCCACATCAAGGCAATCCAGGCCGTCCGCACCGTCCTCGCCCAGCGCCACCACTTCGACCCCAAGGACGAAAAGGCTATCGGCTCCTGGGATACGGTGGAGGACTCCGCCTCCATCAACCAGTTCTCACTCGCGCTCCAGATCGTGCTCGGCATCATCGGCGCCATGACCCTCGGCGTCGGCGGCGTCGGCGTTATGAACATCATGCTCGTCTCCGTCACCGAGCGCACACGCGAGATCGGCCTGCTCAAAGCCCTCGGTGCACGCCCTCGCGAGATCCTCAAGCAGTTCCTCCTCGAATCCCTCACCCTTACCTTTCTCGCAGGCATCATTGGCATGGTCGCCGCCGTCATCGTCGCCCACCTCGTCCCTCCCATGCCGCTCTACTCCGACATCTACAAGACCGCCAACCACGAAGGCGACATCATCCTCTCCGTCTCACCCATGATCCTTCTCGCCGCCTTCCTGATCCTCGCATTCATCGGCATCGTCTCCGGCCTCATCCCAGCCATCCGCGCCGCCCGCATGGATCCAGTGATGGCGCTCCGCCGCGAGTAACGCAGGCTCCTGACAAGTCTTTCTTGCTGTCATTCTGAGCGCAGCGAAGAACCCCGAAGGCGTCAGCCCTGCCCGCGCCGCCCGGGCCTTCCAACCCCGGAGGCAGCCCCCCTCACCCACAATTCACCAATACCAATTAGCATCGAACAGGTATGAATGAAGGTCGTTGGGTCCTGCTGATTGCCTCCGAAGTCGGGGGCACCGATTCCGTCTCTGATCGCGCCATGGAGCGCCTCGTCGAGGCCATCAGCGACGAAGGCTACGAGGTCGTCCGCACCTCCACACCAGAGGACGGTCTCTCCCTCGTCACCTCCGATCCCTCGTACTCCGCGATCCTTCTGGACTGGGACCTCGAAGGCGACAATCAGTTCGAAGAACGCGCCGCGCTCGACATTCTCCGCGCCGTGCGGCACCGCAACAAAAAGGTCCCCATCTTCCTGATCGCCGACCGCACCCTCGTCTCCGAGCTTCCCCTCGAAGTCGTCAAGCAGGTCCACGAGTACATCCACCTCTTCGGCGACACCCCCGCCTTTATCGCCAACCGCGTCGACTTCGCCGTCGATCGCTACCACGAGCAGCTGCTTCCGCCCTACTTCCGCGAACTCAAGAAGTACACCGACCAGGGCGCCTACTCCTGGGACGCGCCCGGCCACATGGGCGGCGTCGCCTTTCTCAAGCACCCCGTCGGCAGGAGTTCCACCGCTTCTTCGGCGAAAACCTCCTCCGCTCCGACCTCGGCATCTCGACCGCCCCGCTCGGCTCCTGGCTCGACCACATCGGACCTCCGGGCGACTCCGAGCGCAACGCCGCCCGCATCTTCGGAGCCGACTGGACCTTCTACGTCCTCGGCGGCTCATCCAACTCAAACCAGATCGTCGGCCACGGCGTCATCGCCCAGGACGACATCGTCCTCGCCGACGCCAACTGCCACAAGTCCATCTGCCACTCGCTCACCGTCACCGGCGCGCGGCCCGTCTACTTCAAGCCCACGCGCAACGGCTACGGCATGATCGGCCTCGTCCCGCTCAAGCGCTTCTCCCCCGAAAACGTCCGCGAGCTCATCGCCAAAAGCCCCTTCGCTCCCGGCGCGCGCTCCCAGGAGCCCACCTACGCCGTCGTCACCAACTCCACCTACGACGGCCTCTGCTACGACGTCGACAAGGTCGTCGCGCGAGCTCGCAAAATCCGTCCCCCGCGTCCACTTCGACGAGGCCTGGTACGCCTACGCCAAGTTCCACCCCATCTACCGCAACCGCTTCGCCATGGGCGTACCGGACGATATGCCCGACCGCCCCACCATCTTCTCCGTCCAGTCCACGCACAAGATGCTGGCGGCCTTCTCCATGGGCTCCATGGTCCACGTCAAGCTCTCCGACCGCGCTCCGCTCGACTTCGATCAGTTCAACGAAGCCTTCATGATGCACGGCACCACCTCGCCGTTCTATCCCCTGATCGCAAGCCTCGACGTCGCCGCCGCCATGATGGACGAGCCCGCCGGCCCCACCCTCATGGACGAGACCATCCAGGACGCCATCAGCTTCCGCCAGGCCATGTCCTCCATCGCCCACCGCCTCCGCGCCGAGGCCGAGAACGGCGAAGGCTGGTTCTTCCGCCTCTACCAGCCCGAGCGCGTCACCGACCCAGCCACCGGCGAGCGTGTCCTCTTCGAGGACGCCGAGGACGAGCTCCTCATGACGCAGCCCTCCTGCTGGACCCTCAAACCCGGCGAAGACTGGCACGGCTACCAGGACGACGACATCGCCGACGAGTACTGCATGCTCGACCCCACCAAGGTCACCATCCTCACCCCCGGCGTCAACGCCCAGGGCATCATCACCGAGTGGGGCATCCCCGCCGCCATCCTCACCGAGTTCCTCGACAGCCGCCGCGTCGAGATCGCCCGCACCGGCGACTACACCGTCCTCGTCCTCTTCTCGGTCGGCACCTCCAAGGGCAAGTGGGGCTCGCCTGCTCGAAAACCTCTTCGAGTTCAAGCGCCTCTACGACACCGAAGCCCCCCTCGAAGAGGCCCTCCCCGAGCTCGTCCCAGAAGTACCCCGCCCGCTACCGCAACGACCACCCTCCGCGAGCTCTCCGACGAGATGCACGCCGCCATGATCGAGCTCAATCTCGCCGGCCTCGTCAACGCAGCCTGCGACGAGGACTTCGACCCCGTCCTCACGCCCGCCCAGACCTACCAGAAGCTCGTTCGCAACGAGACCGAGCGCATCCGCTTCGGCGAGATGGCCGGCCGCATCGCCGCCGTCATGCTCGTTCCCTACCCCCCCGGCATCCCCATGTCCATGCCCGGCGAGCGCCTCGGCGGCCTCCGAAAGCCCGGTCATCCGCCTCATCCTCGCCATGGAGGAGTTCGGCAAGCGCTTCCCCGGCTTCGAGCGCGAAGTCCACGGCATCGAGGTCGACGGAGACGGAAACTACTGGATGCGCGCCGTCATCGAATCTCCGCTCACGAAAACATCCCCCGCGAAGACTCGCTCCTCGAAAGGCGCTAAAGCGCCGAAGAAGGCGCAGAAAGCCAAACTGAGCGGACCCGGCTCGGATCCTCCGCATGACGAACGCCTGCCCTCGAGACCGGTGCGCCGATCTACCGAGTAGCAGAACGGCACATATTGTGGCCGCTCACAAGTATGTTGGAAACGCACATCCTGCGTGGCCGAATCTGCACTTCCATTCCGCCCAAGCTCTCAGTCTGAGCAAAGCGAAGAATCCCGAAGGTGCTCGCTCCCGCAACTAGGGGTCACTACACCAAACGTCGAGAATCGTACGCTAGTGGCCGGGGGCAAGCGCAGCCAACTTCCGACAACGGCGTTTCTCGTTACTTATCTTTGGCTCGGAATTTACGCGTTTACAGCCTCGCCGGTCCGCAGAAAGTGTCCAGACACTCCATGCGGGTCTGATTGGCCGTTTCTCCAAGCCTGACCTGTGCATCCAAATTGCGAAGAGCACGGCACGTTCGATCCGAGGAGACAAACGTATGAGGAAAAGAACGATTCTGGCAGCTCTGGCGGCAGGTGCGGCAGGTGCGGCGATTGCCGGACGGGGCAAGCGGGCGCGCTTCAAATCGGGTTGGCCGACGACGGCGAAATTGGGTCTGGGCGCTTCCATCGGCTCGCTGCTTGGTGCCGCGTCAGAAGCTTTGAGTCATGTACCCGGCGCAATCAAGCAGATGGAAGATCTGATGCCGAAGACGCAGATCGCTTATTCCTATCCACACGTTGTTAAGCCTGTGCCCACAGAGATTTTCGCGCCGAAGGGCAGCGGCACGGACTTCGAAACAAGGCCTTCCGCCTACAACGACTTCATCACGACGAACGACCGCTTTTACATCCGAAGCCATAGTCCAACGCCATCTATCGACATGAGCACGTGGAAGCTGAAGATCGACGGCACGGGCGTCGGGACACCGGTTGAGTTGACGTATGACGAGTTGGCCGCCATGCCTCAGATCACATTGGCACGCACCATGGAGTGCGCCGGCAACGGTCGGCGTTTCTACAAGGAGCACTTCGGCGTCGAAGCCGAGGGTGGCCAGTGGCGCATGGGCGCGATGGGTTGCGCGGAGTGGACAGGAGTCCGGCTGCGTGATGTTCTCGCTCGCGCCAGGATCAAGGCGAGCGCGCGTGACGTGATGCCGATCGGGCTGGACGACCACGAAGTGCGCCGTCCCATGCCACTCGAAAAGGCGATGCGCGACGACACTTTGCTCGTGCTGAAGATGAATGGCGAGACGCTACCCATCGATCACGGCTACCCCGTTCGCGTGCTGGCTACAGGATGGACGGGAACAGCGAACATCAAATGGGTCGGCCGCATCCAGGTGGCGGAGGAAGCGCTCTACTCGCCCTACAACACTATGGAATACATCATGGTCGGTCCGGAGTACCCAACGGAGTATCCGGCGCTTGGACCGGCCGTCACCGAAATGCCCGTCATGAGTTTGCTGGATCTCGACTGGCCCGGTGAACTGTCGAGTGAGGCCAAGACGATTCACGGGCGCTCGTTTGCAGGCGAGGCCAAAGTGCAGCAGGTCGTGTACAGCATCGATGATGGCGAGTGGAAACAGGCGGAACTGACTGGACCGGACATCGAAGGTTGCTGGCGGCAATGGAAGTTCGATTGGTCGCCGACCGCGGGCAAACATGAGATCAAGGTTCGCGCGACAGACAATCGCGGCCGCACCCAACCGGATTCCGTGCCCTGGAACCATCATGGCTACTTGTACAACGCTGTAGTGGCCCATCCTGTCACTGTTGCCTGAAGAACGAGAGGTGATTCCATGTTTCTTCGTCTGTTAGGGGAAGCCCTTCTCGGCTCGGGTTTGAGCCTCATCGACATGCGATCCGCCGTGAAGCTTGAAAAGAAGCTGGCTGGCGGCAAGGCCATTACGGTCAGGAGCATGATGTCGCGCCAGATGCTCATGGCGCTCTCGCATCGCAAGATGAAGGAGATGAAGGAAGCGCGTTCCTGACCGTGCAGGAGAGCTTGGGAGCGATGTCTCATTTAACGCCGCAGCCGAACTCGTCTGAGCACCTGCTTTCGTTGCGGCTTTGGGCCTTGGTTCTACTCACCGGCATCGGTGCCGGGCTTGGAGCTGGTCTCCTGATGAAACTGCTGCGCTTTGTGCAGCACGCGAGCTTCGGCTACCAGGAGGGCGACTTCCTGCTTGGTGTCGAGCACGCATCGGGTGAGCGCCGGGTGGTTGTTCTTGTGCTTGCCGCTCTTCTTACTGCCTTCGTTCTGTATGTGCTTCGGAAGGTCACAGGGAAAGCCGGCGGAGATCTTGACGGAGCCATCTGGTTCAAGTCCGGTGAGTTCCCGGCAGCTTCAACGCTGGTCCGGGCAACGCTCTCGATCACGATCGTCGGCATGGGCGTTGCGCTTGGACGCGAAGCCGCACTGAAGCAGGCCGGCGCCGTAATTGCCAGCAGGCTCTCCGCTTGGTTTCATCTCACGCCTGCACAACGCCAGTTGCTGGTTGCGTGTGGGGCCGGTGCAGGCATGGCCGCAGCCTACAATGTGCCGTTCGGCGGGGCGCTCTTCGTGATCGAAGTGCTGCTTGGATCGTTGACGCTCACCACAGCTTTACCGGCGCTGACTGCATGCTTCGCTGCAGTGGCGACATCGTGGCTTATGCTGCCGAATCAGGCGACATATACATTTCCCTCTTTGAACGCATCCTTGCCTCTGGTTTGCTGGGCGGTTGTCGTTGGCCCACTCCTTGGCATTGGATCCGTAGCTTATGTGCGCACGGTCGCATGGGCCGCGAAGCACAAGCCGACTGGACCGGGAGTCCTGCTGCTCCCTTTCGTTGTCTTCGCAGCACTAGGAGTCGCGGCCATCAAGTTCCCTGAGCTGCTTGGCAATGGCAAGAACATCGTTCAACTCGCCTTTGACAATCAAATGGCTCCTGATCTTCTTTGCTGGTTGCTGCTTCTCCGGCCGATGGCGACCGTGCTTTGTCTTCGCGCCGGTGCCCCGGGAGGCTTGTTCACGCCCACGATGACCATCGGCGGTCTCGCAGGGGCTCTGCTCGGTCAGGGTTGGAGCTATGTCTTTCCTCATACAGATAAGCGTAGCTATGCGGCCGTAGGCACTGGAGCGTTCCTCGCAGCAGCGTCACAAGGACCACTATCGTCTACCGTGTTCCTGCTGGAGCTAACGCGTCACGTGGACAGCTTGATGGTGCCTCTCCTGATAGCCATTGCTGGAGCAACCATCACGTCTAGGCACTTCGAACCTCGATCGATCTACTCCGCCCGAGCCTGATCGCACAGCAGAGTGTGACTACACTAAACCACCGGGCGACAGTGTCTCCAGAGCGTGAGTTTCACGTCTCCGTCTTCCTCGTTTGCGCAAAGTAACGACAAGTCGCATTGTCGGAAGTTGGCGTTGAGGGCAAGCCGGAAGGCAGCCCGTCTCGTTGCGTAAACGAACGTTTGAGCAAGGAACGGCAAATCAGGTCCAAACCCCAGCAAATTGCTTTGCAAAAACGTATTGCAATGGAAAAGTCATTGGCGATACCTTTCCGCAACCATGCTCATTCGCTACGCATGGCAGACCGCAGACGCGCCCAGAGGCGTGTCGTCAACCTCGTACGACCCTCTGGCCGCCTCAAAACGCCCGGTCAGAAATCGCTAGCATACGATTTTTGACGTTTGGTGTAGTGATCCCAACTAACGCACGACACCTTTCCGGCGAACAACGCTGGCACCTGCGAGCAGTCACCCACGGATCCGCCTACTCCCGCCGCCCCTTCTCCCACTCCGAAAACGCAATGCGTGGCATCGTCAGAAACGCATCGCGTGTTCGCACATAGTTCCCCAGGCCGTTCATCCGGCCGATCGCATGCAACTCATCGGCCTTGATGTACGGTCCCTTCGGATCGATATACCGGTCTTCGACAAACATCGCCACCACCCGCCCCAGGATGATCCGTGACCGCCCGATCTCGATCGTCGCGTGCTCCACGCACTCGAGCGCCGCATGTGCCTCCGCCAGCCGTGGCACACCTACAACCGCCGACTCTGCCGTATGCAGACCCGCCATCTCGATCTCGCTCACCTCGGCGGGAAAGTCCGTGGCGCAGACGTTCATCTGCTTCATCATGTCTTCCGTCACCACATTCACCACGAACTCACCGGCGCGCCGGATGTTGCGTGCCGTGTCCTTCGGGACAAACTCACCGCCCGGCCGGTCGGTCACGCCGATCCCCACCACCGGTGGATCGGTGCAAAGGTAGTTGTACGCGCTGAAAGGCGCCGCATTCAGCGCACCCGATTCACTCCTGCTCGTCACCAGCGCAATCGGCCGCGGAGCCACCAGCCCGATCAGCAGGTTGTAGATCACCCGCGGCTCCATCTCGCTCACCTCAAACTTCATAAATCCTCCCTGCACCATTGAGCTAGATGCATAAAAGCCAGAAAGATGTCGACACCGTGGCGCAACCAGTGGACTCAGCCCGGTACACTGGATATAAGCTCTTCGTTCCCCGTCTTCATGGGGACCCGAAGCCACCGGTGTGAACTGGCCGAGTCGCTAAGTCCAATGCTTAGAGGAATTTACCTGTAAGCTCAATGGATAGAGCGATTTTACGCGGAGTCGATTTTGTAAGTCCTTTCGTTGGACGAATTTAGCCCAAGATCCAGGGGGGGTACCCCCCGGTGTTGGCGGTATGGAGCATCTTCTGTCTATGGATCTGCTGAGCCGCACGCCTCCTTCCGCAGACCACCGCATCCCCTACGGAGCCGCCAAGGAGCAGTTCGGCGATCTCTGGTTGCCCGCCGGCAAGGGCAAGGCACCCCTGCTCGTCTTGCTCCACGGCGGCTGGTGGAAGTCGGAGTACGACCTGGCGTACGGCGGCCACCTCTGCGCTGCATTCCGCAAAGCAGGCGTTGCGGTCTGGTCGATCGAGTACCGTCGCGTGGGCGAAACCGGCGGAGGCTGGCCGGCGACCTTTCAGGACGTCGCCGCCGGCTACGACCACGTCGAGAAGTTGGCTGCGGACCATCCACTGGACCTCCAGCGGGTGGTTGCCGCTGGTCACTCCGCTGGTGGACACCTGGCCTTCTGGCTGGCGGGACGGCACCACGTCATTGCCGGCAGCCCCATCCACGATCCACAACCCCGCATTCCGCTCCGCGGAGCGGTCGCTCTCGCCGGGGCCGTCGACCTGCAGTTGACCATCGACCTCGCAGGCTACCTCACCTTCGCCCACGACAAGCGGGAGGTCCAGCAGTTCATGGGTGGCACCCCCGCCGAGCACCCGGACCGCTACCTCGCCGGAGACCCCGGCCACCTGCTGCCCCTGAACATCCCCCAACTCTTGATTCAGGGCACGGAAGACGACCAGATCCCCCCCGATCTGCCCGCCCGCTGGGCGGAAAAGGCCCGCCGCCAGGGCGACCAGGTCACCCTCCTCACCATCCCCGGGGCCGACCACTTCGACGTCGTGGACCCACAAAGCAAGGGGTGGCCCTCGGTACAGGCAGGCATCCTTCACCTGCTCCACACCTGAGTGGCAGCCCCTGAAAAAACGGCCTATTTCGCCGAATTGGGCGACGCCGGCAGTGTGTAGATCACTTCGCCCGGACGTGTGTAATGAAGCTCTTCCCTGGCCTGATGCTCGATCGCGCTGGGATCGTTCTGAAGCCGCGCGATATGACCTTTCAGCAGCTCGTTCTCGCGCAGAAGCGCCCTGCTTTGAAGCTCGAGATCGCGCGAGTCGAGGCGCTTGTGCTGATAGACCGTAAGACCGTTCTGGCCAAAGACGACGTGGTACGCCATCGCCACGGTGAGCACGGCCGCGAACACTGTCGCGAACCTGCGCCATCCAATCCGCCGGAGAATAGAACTCGCCGTCGGGGAACGCTTCCTGTTGCTCCCTGCCCCAATCCGCTTCATCACAGACCCAGTACAAAGGCGGGCAGCGATGGCGTCAAGAGCAAAGAGACCGGCGCCGACGAGGGCGAACCTACTTTGTACCCGGCGATGAAGAATTCAGTTACGCTTTTCACATTGCATGACAGCCCATAGGTATCCCGCTTCCGTACCGGGTTACAGCTTGCTATGCTTACGGTTATCGATGGACGCGCTCTTCTTCATCTCGGTCGCCTGCTTCTTCGCGCTGTTCGTGGCGGCGCTGGCCATAGCGCGGCACGTCCGAATCGAGCGCACACATCGCAAGAAGGACCGGGAAGATGTCCAACGGATCGATCCGAGAGCTCGGGACCGGCCGTCGTTGCTTCGCCGGGAGGCGACACAATCTGTCCAGAATCTGAGTCAGGTGAAGGAGCCGGACTGGCGTTTTCTCGTCTCCGATGCACACGAAGAGGAACTCTCGCGAAGGCTGCGCAAGCCTCCCGTTTCCACTCACGCCGACCGGCTGCAACGGCTGAACCTGACCCACTTCAACAAGGATCCCGGTGACTTGAGCGACCCGTATCAGCCACCCACAACCAGAGCGGCACATCCGGGCGGCAGACGCAGCCTGCTGATCCTGCCGCGAAAGGAAGCATCATGAGTTCAACCTCGCTCCCGCGGCTCTCACTGTTATCCCAGGCGGCACCGCTCCGGCGCACTCTGGCCGGCAGAACCGTTCTCTGTATCGGTGCATCCCTCTTTGTCGCCCTGTGCGCCCACATCTCGTTGCCGATTCTCATCACTCCCGTACCTGTGACGATGCAGACGTTCGCGGTGATTCTGGTGGGCATGGCGCTGGGACCGGTGGAAGGCTTTTGCGCGCTCACACTGTATCTTGCCGAGGGCGCGTCGGGCCTTCCGGTCTTCAGCCCCCACGGCCTCGGCGGCGTCGCACAACTGCTCGGCCCCACGGCTGGATACCTGTTTTCGTACCCGCTTGCTGGAGCCATCTCCGGAGCCTCTGTCCGGTTTCTGCGGCGTAGCATCCCCGCATTCACCGCCGCTCTCGCAGCAGGCCTGCTCGCTATCCTGCCGGTCTTTCTTCTGGGGTCGGCATGGCTCGCGCATGTGCTGGGCCTGACGAGCCTGCAGGCGTTTCACCTTGCTGTGACGCCGTTCGTGGGCGCAGAGGCATTCAAGCTGTTGGCAGCTGCGGCTGCCTACAGTGCGCTGTTCCGGAAACCGTCCTCGCGACATCAGCAGATCTGACGGGTGTCCGTCTCTCCCAGCCAGTTCTCTGGAGCGCATCCAACTGGATGACACGAAGTATCACCCAAGTATCAGGAAGAGAGATCCATGCCTACAGGAAGCCTCGCCACGCAAGAGATCAGCATCGCGCACAGCCCGGACTCAGACGATGCCTTTATGTTTTACGGTCTCGCAACGAACAAGGTGCGTGTTCCGGGATACCGGTTCACCCATGTTCTGACAGACATCGAGACACTGAACCATAAGGCGATCGACGAAGCGTTTTACGATGTGACCGCGATCTCCTTCCACGCGTACCCCTATTTGCAGGAGAAGTACACCCTGATGCCTTGCGGCGGGAGTGTGGGCGAGGGCTACGGACCCATGATCGTTTCCACCCGCAAGCTCGATGCCGCGGAGCTGAAGAAGACGAGGATCGCGGTCCCGGGTACGTTGACGACTGCCTATCTGACTCTCAAGCTGTACGAGCCCGAGATCGAGACCTCTGTTGTGCCCTTTGACAAGATTATTCCGGCGGTACTCTCGGGCGAGTTCGATGCAGGCCTGATCATCCATGAAGGGCAGTTGACCTACGCGAAGGAAGGCCTGGTGAAGCTGCTCGACCTAGGGCAATGGTGGAGAGAGCAGACTTCGCTACCCCTGCCGCTCGGAGGCAACGCAATTCGAAGATCCCTCGGAACGGAAGTTCAGCGCATGGTGACGGAAGCACTTCGAGACAGCATCCAGCATGCGCTAGACCACCGAGACGAGGCTCTTCTGTACGCGATGCAGTTTGCGCGCGAGCTGGATACTCCGACCGCGAACAGATTTGTTGGGATGTATGTTAACGAGCGCACGTTGAACTACGGAGAGGACGGTCGCGAGGCTATCGTGAAGCTGTTAGAGATGGGACACGATCGAGGCATCATTCCGATCAAAGCGTCGGTGGACTTCGTCGGCTGAACCACAGGGAACCCGCATTCTGTGCGGCTGGCCTGTGATATCTTAGAAAAGTTCGGGCATGTCAGGACCTTTGCTGATGTGCGCGACGCCCTCCTTCATGGGTAAACCTGGGACGCGTAGCTCAACTGGCAGAGCATTCGACTCTTAATCGACAGGTTGAAGGTTCGATTCCTTCCGCGTCCACCATTACAGAATGATCACTCACCCTGCGGCAGCGGCTAGAGCAGTTGCTGGAATCCTTCCGCTGACTGCAACCAGGGCTTGCGGCTAGGATAGTCTTGCCTTATGAGCCGTCTGTCCCCCCAGGATTCTGCCGATCTCAGTGCCGCGGTCGCAAAGCTCGAGTCGCGCAGCTTCGCCATGACTGTTGCCGCCAAGATCGGGATGCCGGTCGAAGCTCTTCTGCGTCTGCTTCCGGGCCGCGCGGAGGCGTCGATCGGCAACGCCGTAAATAAGGCGCTGCAACAGTGCTTGCGCGTCGCCATACGTCTCGGCAAGGCGAACTCTGCCTCGGTCCGCAGCAAGCGCGTGCACACAGCAACGACTGCTTTCACCGGAGCCGTCGGAGGTTTTTTCGGTCTGCCCGGCCTGGCAATTGAGCTCCCGATCACAACGACGGTGATGCTGCACTCTATCGCTGAGATCGCCCGCAATCAGGGCGAGGATCTGTCCAATCCGGAGAGCGCGCTAGCCTGTCTCGAGGTGCTTGCCCTTGGACCTGAGGGTGCAAGTGGCGAAGCTCTTGATAGCGTGTACTATGCGACACGGGCGGCCCTGACGCAGGTGACACGGGATGCGGCGGCCTATGTTGCGCAAAAGGGCGTGACAAAGGAAGGTGCCCCGGCACTTGTGTCGTTTATTGCCAAGATCGCCGCCCGTTTCGGTCTGGAGGTCAGTGAGAAGGCCGCCGCACAGCTTGTACCGATTGCCGGCGCTGCGGGTGGGCTCACCTTAAATGTGCTCTTCACCGATCACTTTCAGCGGCTGGCAGAGGGACACTTCACCGTCCGTCGGCTGGAGCGAAGATACGGCTCGGAAGTAGTGCATGAGGAGTACGAGCGAGTTCGTTCCGCGCGTCTCGGCTGACGCGCGAATCGGAAGGTGAGCCAGGGGATCAGGCAAGCTTGGTTCGTTTGCCGATCACTTCGGCCTAAAGAGAGCCTACATCACATTTCTACTGGTTACAGCTGCCACTCCCCTTCTGCTCTCTCCGTGGCCGCGCAATGGACTTAGCTCACCACTTCGGCCCCATCGTGAGTGCAGCTCCGGCGTTTCTGCTTGGGCCACGTCACGCAGAGCCGCGGGAGCGGTTCCGGTCCAATGCTGATCTCAGCATTTCCTGAAAGCCGGACTGATCGCATCGCGTTCCGCGCGACTGCGGTTGCAGATGCCATGGCGGTTGTCGACGAGGCGTTCTCTCGACGCATGGCTGTCTGCAGCCGATCGGTCCGTGACCCTGGAACATGCGTCAACCTGGCCGAGGCAGCTACACTTGTATCAGTGAGGCCCTGATACGAGTGCTGGAGTCTGCAATTGAACTCGAAAATCCGGAGGAAGTGTCCGCGTCGGTCAGCAGACGAAGGTTGATCGTTCGGGATTCTCTGGTCTTTCTCGGTCTGACGGTCGTTACGGTTGCTCTGTTTGCGTTGACTCTGTTTCTGTTTCGTTCGTTTGCTGCCCATAGGACGGAGTTAGGCAAGCGGTGGTCGGACCGCGGCCGTGCAGCCCTGCAACGAAAGCAGCCGGAGCAGGCAATCGACGCACTTCGAACGGCTTTATCGTATACGCCTGGAGAACGCTCTTATGAGCTGCTGCTGGCGGAGGCACTGGCGATGGCAGGGCACACCGAAGAGGCATACAACTACTTCTCCGGACTTTGGGATACAGCGCCAGGCAGCGGATTTATTAACCTGCAGCTGGCGCGACTTGCTGCCGAAAAAAACGAGGAACGCGCGGCAGTTAATTTTTACCGGGCTTCTATTTACGGAACGTGGGAGGGAGACGGAGCGGTTCGACGACGAAATGTGCGGCTCGAATTGATTCGTTACCTACTCAAAAGCCGTAATGCCGCAGCCGCGCGGGCCGAGTTGCTGATTGCGCAAGGGAACTCAGACGATGATCCGGCTTTCGCTTTCCAAGTAGGATCACTGTTCGAACAAGCAGGAGACCGCACCAATGCTCTTGATTCGTATATGAGAGCATCCGAAGCGGATCCCAAGAATCCGACTCTCCTGGCTGCCGCGGGCAGTCTGGCATACAGCATGGGTCAGTTTGCGACCGCGCGGGACCTGCTGCGGAAGGCGTTACACGACAATGGAAGCACCGAGACTCACGCGATCATGGACCGAGCGAGACTGACGCAGCTGCTACAGAACTCAGACCGGGTTTTAGAGCTAATGCCCTCCGGGAAGCTCTCCTCTGAACAGCGGGTTACGCGTTTGCTGACGCTCAGAGAGCTTGCAAAGAAGAGATTCGACGTTTGTAGCGCAATGCCGCAGGGCCTGCCAACTCAGTTACAGCAGATAGACGTACCTTGGACGGCAGCTTTGAAAGCAGACACCCGCGCAGCGCTCATGAGGGATTCCTCACGGCAGGATCAGCTGCTGCGATTGATCTTCGAGATCGAATCGGAAGCCGACGGTCTGTGTGGTCCGGCAACGGGAGATGATGCTCTAGTGGTTCTGCTCGCGCATGATCCGAAGGCGGTGGACAGGTAGTGAGAGCTTCACGGAACAATAATGCGCGACACCGGCTGTTCGATCTTTTGCGCCCGGGACAGATCGCCTTAGCAAAGATTGCACCTGCACGAGAGGAGAGGCTGTTCCTCCTGCTCTCGATCTTCATCGGCGTCATCTCCGGTCTGCTTGTCGTCTCTTTTCGAATGGCGATCGAGTGGCTGCAGGTTCTGTTGCTAGGTTCGTCGCCGCACAAGGGACAACTCCGGTTGGTGATCGCGCCAGCAGCTGTCGGTCTTGTGGTGGCCGTCGCGACGCGGTTTGTTTTTCCTCAGGTGCGAGGCAGCGGAGTCAACCAGACAAAGGCTGCTCTGTACATTCACAACGGGTATATCTCGTTCCGCACCGTCATTGGGAAGTTCCTGCTTTCGGCTCTTGCAATCGGAGGCGGCCACTCTCTGGGTCCGGAGGATCCATCGCTCCAGATCGGTGCCGGGGTCGCATCGTTGATTAGCAGGCGTGTGGGCATGTCGCGCGAGAAACTTCGCATCTTCGCGCCTATTGGGGCAGCAGCGGGTCTCGCCGCAGCCTTCAACGCGCCGATTTCAGCCATCCTCTTCGTCATTGAGGAGGTGATCGGGCAATGGAGTGCGGCTGTCCTAGGATCGATCGTGCTTTCAGCGGTCGCGAGCGTCGTGGTCGCCCGGTGGTTCTGGGGTTCGGAGCCGATGTTTCGTATTCCTGCTGTTACTCTCCGCGATCCCCGTGAGCTGTTCGCGTATGCCGTACTGGGCCTTGTGGGTGGTGTGGCTGCCCTGCTGTTTGCGAAGGCCCTTGGCAGTCTGCGGCCCAGGTTGCGCAAACAGCCAGCCTGGGCCCAGATGCTGCACCCCGCCTTGGCCGGTTTGCTTGTAGGCGGCATCGGCTACTTCGGCCTGCCGCAGGTGATGGGCGCTGGCTACCTGGCTATCGACCAGGCGATGCACGCGCAGTTCGCATGGAAGATGCTTTTGATTCTTGCGCTGTTTAAGATCATTGCGACGACCATCTCGTTTTCAAGTGGAACTCCTGGCGGCATGTTCGCGCCGACACTCTTTATCGGAGCCATGCTGGGTGCGGCCGTTGGCTCATTTGAGAAGATGTTCTTTCCTCACCTCACCGGTTCAATCGGCTCTTACGCGTTGGTCGGCATGGGAGTGCTATTTGCGGCGTTTCTGCGCGCGCCGCTGACCTCGGTCTTCATGGTGCTGGAGGTGAGCGGAAACTACTCCATCATCCTGCCGGTCATTCTCGCGAATACGATCGCGTATCTGCTCTCGCGGAGTCTTCAGCCTATTCCCATATTCGAGGTGCTTACCCATCAGGATGGCCTGGATCTTCCATCCATGGAAGAGCAGCGGGAAGAAAGCAACCTGCACCTGGAAGATGCCATGCAGCCGGTGACCGTTCCGGTTTTGCAGGGATCGGAGAGGGTGCAGAGCGTGTTGCAACTGCTGAGCCAATACGAAAACCTGAAAGACACCGTTGCTCTGCTCGTTCACTGCCCGGATGGCCTCTGGTACGCAGCTGGTCGGGAGGAGTTGCAAGGACTTCTGGCAAAAGCTGCGGCGGAAGAGAGATTATGCAGCCTGCTTGGCTCGGAGCGAACCCCCGTTCTGTTTCCCGATCTGCCGCTCGCGAGCGCGCTCCCGCATTTCCAACGTTGGCCACTGCTTCCAGTTACGAACCGGGCGATGCGCGGTTCACTGGAAGGGTCGGTCTCGCTCGACGGCGTTCTCAAGCGATATCAGAGACGGTAGCTTCCTGCTCTGCTGCGTTAGTTGTGTTCGCCGCGGCTGCCGTTTGATCTGCTGAAGAGCCTCAACCTTTCGTTTTCTCGCACCACGGCCTTGCTGCGGCCGCGTAGGAGATCCTGCAGGGTTATTGTTCCGCTGGTCTGGTGACTTGCACGATCAAGGACAGGTAGACTAGCCACACCTTCGGTAGCCATCAACTCGGCGGCACCTCGGCAGGTTGCATCCGAGTAGGTGTAGAGCTCCGGGATAATGCGCTTGCCATCGTGGAGACCCCGAGAAAGATCAAATTCCGGAACCGGCGACATTAGTTCTCGAACAATCACAAGTTCCAGCGGATCGACACCATACTCGCGCGTCAGGTGATAGCCACGGCGGCTCAGTTTCTCTGTCAGGATGGATCGGGGCATCAGTAAGGCCGTTACAAGGTAGGCGGAGATGCAGCCCAGCGTCAGTGGAAGCAGAGCGGGCAGGCAATGCGTGACCTCGATACTAAAAAGGATGGCCGTAAGGGGGACACCGAGAGAGCCTGCCAACATCGCTCCCATGCCAATGAGAGCCCAGAACGCCCCAGCTTCGGGACCCGCGTGAGCCAGGTGTGCCCCTAGCGCTCCCACTGATCCTCCGATCATGAGGAGAGGCGCCAGAACACCGCCGGAGGTACCGGAGCCGAGAGAGAAGGCCCACATCAGCGACTTCGCAATCAGGATGCCAAGGATCAGCGACATCGGAGGGCTTCCGTGTAGCAGTTCGGCGATGTTGTCGTACCCAACGCCCAGACCACGGGGAAAAAACAGGCCTCCGACTCCGACGCCGATGCCTCCAAGCGCAGGCCACCACATCCAATGCAGCGGAAGGTGCTCGAACATATCCTCGAAGGCGTACATCATACGGCTCATACCCGCCGCGATGAGACCGACCAGCGCACCCAAAAGCAACGCGCCAAGGGCAAATTGAACGCGGTGCAGGCCGCCGATTACAGGCATCTGGAAGAGCGGTCCTGCCCCAAGCATGTAGACCCGCAGGATGCCTGCGGTGGCGCTCGCGATTGCGACGGGAACGAGACTTCGCGGCCGCCACTCGAACAGAAGGAGTTCGACAGCGAGGAGAATCGCGGCAACGGGTGTCGCAAATGTCGCCGCCATTCCAGCCGCGGCTCCGGCGACCAGCAGGGTTGTGCGTTCCGCATCCGTCAACCGGATCCACTGCGCGATCAGCGAGCCGAAGGCTCCACCGGTCATGATGATCGGGCCTTCCGCACCGAAAGGACCGCCGGAGCCGATGGCGATGGCCGCCGAGATCGGCTTCAACACGGCAATCTTCGCATCGACCCGTGCGCGGTTCAGCAGGATAGCCTCGATGGCCTCGGGAATACCGTGCCCCCGGATCTTGTCTGAGCCGTAACGGGCCATGATCCCTACCAACAGTCCGCCGACGACCGGCACAACTACCATGAGGTGGCCTAAAGGGCTGCCGGCCGGAGAGACTGCCGCCGCGCTGAAGCGATGGTAGTAGAAGAGATTAGTGGAGATAGCGATTAAGCGGAGCAGCAGTACAGCCAGCACCGTCGCGCCGGCACCGATCACCAGGGCGACTGCCGACAGAAGCCACACCCTTCTATCGACAGTAAAGTCTCGCAGGGCAGATGGTTCAGATTGCATGGGATCCTCGCGTCGGTAGCGGTCTCACGGTGTTGGATGGCTGGAGTTCGGCAAGCGTTCGAACCAGTTGTGGAGCGAGCTCGTTCAACTCACGGGCATGGTCGAGCGAAAGAGCCTGCAGCATGCTCTCCCCTTTTCGGGTGAGCTCGAGAATCACGCAGCGTGCGTCAGGATCGACGTGCTTGCGCGACAGAAGGCCCGCCTGCTCGCAGCGTTTACTGAGTTCCACTACGCTGTTGTGCCGAAGACCGAGCCGGTCGGCAGCATATCCGATGGTGGCCGACACTCCATCGGGTGCACCCGCGATCTGTAGCAGAAGCTGGTGCTGCTGTGGATGGAGATTGTGTTTCGCCGCCGCCTGCTCGCTGAAGTGAAGAAACAAACGCAGATGATGTCTGAATTCAGCGAGCACTTGAAGCCTGAGAGTAGAAGGCATCAATGCCTTTGCGTGATGTCGCACAGATGTATCGTAGCACGATGTATTGCGTCACGCAGGATGGATACACTGCGCTCTGATAGGAGCGCTCATTCCGCTTAGAAATTGAAGGCTAAACCAGCCTGCAAGCTAGCAGGGGAGGCTGCAAGATAAAACGGCCGGCCACTCGGTCCGAGAAACTGCTGATAACCTTGCGCGAGCATGTTTGTACCATCGACCGTAAGCTCGACACCATCCGGCAGTACACCTTGAAAGCGAATGGGCTGACGCAGATGCAAGCTGAGGTAGTCGCCGCCGGCGAGCACGTCAAACGGGTCTACGGATGTCACAAGCACGCCGGGTTGCCAACGGTAGGAAGCCCGTATCTTGGTTGATGTCCTGGCGATATTGGCCCGCATGGACACAGTTGCCGATTGACCGCGATGGGCACGTAGAAGGGGCAGATCGCCTTCGAGCATGGGAGGCTGTACATTGAGCAGAGCCATCGCGGAACCCGTGCTGTATTGCAACCCGATCCAGGTGTTCTGGCCAAAGGCACGGGTGAACATGATATTGATGCCAGCATTGCGGCGACCGTCGGTAAGCGTCTGAAAGGTTCCGTTACCCTCGTCGATCAGCAGATTTGCGGGAGCCAACGCGGCCCTCGATGTCGGGAGAAGGGGTGAGCTGTTGTCCATGTCGCCACCTGAAACCGCTATCCGGTCCAGCGCATCCGCATAGAGGGCGATTGCGAACACTGTCGCTCGGGTTCGGCGCGAAACCGCGATCTCCTGATGAAGGCCTTTCTCCAACTGTATGTGACTGCCCGAATACGCTGCTCGCGGAACAACGGCGTCGCGCCAGATCGCTGAGTCGTAGTCTTCGTTGTCGCGCGATGTCGCGAGATTGTACGTGACGGCGAGCCCCGGTCCGGCATGAGCGCTGACACGCAGAAACGGCCGATTAGTTATCACGGATCCGGGACCCGAGACAGCCTGCAGCCGGTTCCCTGCTTCGATCTCGGCGAAGTCACCCACGCTGAACTTCTCCGCGGACGAGATCGTCAAGACGTTGAGACCTGCAGGATTCGCAGCAGACAGGATCTCAGGATGCGTCTGGTACTCCACCCGGCTTGCGAGCAAACCTCCTGAAGGCTGACGCTGCTCGATGACGGTCGCCAAGCTGCCCGGATGCTCAGGAGATGCAGGTGTATCGACGCTGCCCAGGGACGTACTGATGGCCAGGACAGAGCCATTCGATTGCACTCTCGCCGAGCGCACGCTAAGACGATGTCCGCTGTCGCCGAAGGTCTTCGCCCCGGAGGTAAGCACGGCGCGAGACAAGATGGACTTAGAAGGGTGTCCGTCTCGATTGTGAGGCTCGCCGGAGATCCCATCGTCGGCCAGCTTCAGCATCGGCCTGCTCGCGGAAGAACGTAATGTCCAGTTCCAATCGTCGCTTGACTCATCAGCAGCCTTAGGACGAGCGGGCAGCCAAGAGAACTGGTCCAGAAGACCGCTCAGGGTGAGATTGACGATGGCCCGGCGATGTGGCTGAAGGTGAAGGTTATCGCGAGAAGCCGGCACAAACAATGCGGCGCTTGCACGGACGCCATACATACCCGGCAGAACTCTCTGTATCAGGTAATGGCCCTGCGAATCCGTAAAAGCAGTCGCACGGACAATGGTGTCCGAAGACACAATCTGAACGAGCGCGCCCATTTGCGGTGCACCCCGCGCATCCCGAACCACGCCGGAGATGGTGGAACTCTGATCCGCAGCGGACGCCACCGCCGCTACACTGAGTAACAGAGCCAATAGACCGAGTTCGTACGGAGATCGTTGTGCCATGTTCTACCTGGGCGTCAAGGGCTCTCTACAAAGGTCATGCACTCATACGGGCAAGCGGCGCATCGTCCCGAACTGTCGGCCACCCGTCACATGATCTCCGTGCGGTTACCCCGAGAAACTCAGCGCAAGACTTTCAATCGACTACAAAAGGCGCAGATTCTGCGATCTGCTGCTTCGAAACTCCATCGTTTACCTTGATGGTGACCTGATACTTTCCTGGCTGCAAGCTCGCCAACGGCATGCTCTTTTCGAGGGTGACCTGATCGGAATTGGGGCTCAGCTTCGCAGTCTGCTCCTGTGTCTCGAGTACGGCCTTGTTGGTTGCCATATCCATGATCTGGTAGCTGATCGTGGCGCCGTTCTGCTTGCTCTTCTCGTCGATTCCGAGGTTATAAACCTGCATCCAGAAGTTTAGGTTCTGGGCCCGATGAAAGGTGACAGGCGCCGAGATGCCCGGGGGTACGCGGGGGCGAAGACGAGTGTTTCCGATGACAAAGTTGCCGGCGCCGATATCTTTCGAGGGCACCCTCTCCATCTGATCCGCAAGGATGAGGGACGAGGCCGAAAGACGATCATCGTCGTATTTCGGAACATTGACGCTGCGCCGCCAGACGCCGATGTGGTCCGGGTTGTTGACGTCCTTTATGACGATATCGATCTTGTACAGACCAGGACGCATGGGCAGCGACTTCCAGTAAACCGACACATTGTTCTTGGCGCGATCCAGCAACTCACTAGGCACCTGGATACTTACCGGCTCTTCAAAGGTCTGGATCGCTTTGTGGTTTAGATTCGAGACGCGCCCAAGAATGTTTACGGTTCCAGTCGCTACCCCGTCTTTGATGTTGAAGGTGATATCCCGATTCCTGATCTGAAGTGTCAGCGGAACCAGAACCGTGTCATTCGTCACCTTCACGTAATCGGTACGTACATCGAAGAGGAACGGGGGGCCTGTCAGGAGTTTTGAAGTCGCCATGAACGCCTCAAGATCCTTGAACTTGATCACGGGCGGAGCCATAAGCCGAGAAAAGCGATCCAACCTGTCAAACTGCTTACTTTGATTCATCTGCGACATGGGCCCGGTGCCCAGTTGCTCGAGGCCACCGCCGCTGAAGCGGTCCGCCTGCTTAGCCTGCCCTGTCTGCTCATAAAGGGTCTGGCCAGCTCCTGGCGTGTGCTTGAGGGCGTCTTTTTCCGAGCGATCGATCGTCATGTGGTAGTCGCCGCACATGCAGGTGTCGACGAACTCAATATCAATGTTGTCTCCGATGCCTTCGAGGTAACGGTAGTGCCAGGTTTCAAAAGGAAAAGTTGATGTGCTCCCGCCGCCCTCTTCCATAGGACGTTCATAATTTCCGCCGCTTGGGTGGGAGTCGATGCTATCGGGTTTGCCGTATGCGATATAGATGTGGCCGCGATCCGTCCGCCACCCGGGCTTGCCGGCCGCGAAATGCTCATTCGCGTAAGCGATGCGCTGGTAATGCTCTTCCCTGTACTGGTTTTCCGGAGAGTCCGGATTCGGATTCCGTCTCTGCCAGAAGGCCTCAATAAACTGGTCACGTTCTTCGTCATTGCTCAGACTCTTGAACGCCTGCAACTCTTGATCGGTGATGATCCAGCGGACATCCTGATCGACCCAGTTCTTATACGAACCCTTTAACTCCTGGTGGAGTTCTTTGTTCTGCTGGCGCTTCTCTTTGTCCGTGAGTCGGCGCTTCAGGGGATCAGGCTTTTCAACTTCAGGCGAGGTCTTCGTCACCCCGTCGGAAGTTGTTGTGGCGCCAGCGTCCTGCGCGATTGCTCTGCTTGTCCCTGCAACGGATCCGATCGCGAGGAAGAGAAGTGCAACGGGGGCAGATAGATAATGCGCTTTCATGAGGCCGAACTCCTGTTTTCTACAATCTTTATTGTAGGGCCCGGGCAACCATGCGACAAGGGCGGGTGGGATGGATGTCGGGTTCTCATCACAGCCCCGTATATAATTTGGTTCTTCCGATGAAGCGCAAGTGCCTGTACTGTCATTTCTGCGGGGCCGATTGAACCTTTCCCGGCCGAACCCGTATAGCGGAATGAACCGTAGCTTCTTGAGGAAATTCCTGCGCTCTGTCGAACAGACGCACCGAGACATCTACACATGAGTGTAAAGAAAATCGTATTGGCGGTCCTTGTCGTCCTCGTTCTTGTAGGAGTGGTTGTAGGAACGATCTTGCACGGGCAGTCGGGTGTCACCAAGGTGGCGACCGCCAAGGTCGTCCGTCAAGACCTTGTATCCGTGGTGAGCGGAACGGGCCAGATCAAACCGAAGACGTACGTGAACATCGGCGCGACGGCGTTCGGGCGCATCACCCAGCTCAACGTGAAAGAGGGCGACCACGTTAAGAAGGGGGCCGTGCTCGCCAAGATTGAAAGCGTTCAGCCAGCAGCCACTGTGGCCGCTCAACAGGCCACAATCGCCTCGTCTCAAACTGACGTTAGCTCCTTCGCCGCTGCCGAGAAAACCGCCGAGGCCAATATCGTTCAGGCAAAAGCTGACCTCGAGCAGAAGCGTCTTGATTTCGCCCGAGCTCAGGGGCTCTACAACGAAAAATTGATAGCCAAGCAGGATTACGACAGCAAGAAAGCCGCTTTCGATATGGCCTCCGCCACGCTTACGCAACGCCAGGCCGCTGAGGTTCAGGCCCAGGCCCAAACGCAGTCCCAGCGCGCAAAGGTCAATCAGGCAGTCGCCAGCCAACGCTCCAACTTCGACGTCCTCGACAGGACCATTAGCCGAGCGCCCTTCGACGGCCTTGTCACTAATGTTCCCGTCAGAGAAGGCGAAACCATGGTCACCGGTATTCAGAACGCCGAAGGCTCCACCCTCATGACCCTCGCCGATATGTCGGTCATCACCGCCGAGGTCAAGGTCGACGAGACGGATATTGTCAATGTTCGACTCAACCAACCGGTCGAGGTCACCGTCGACGCCCTGCCCGGCAAGACCTTCAACGGGCATGTCACCGAGGTCGGCGACCAGGCGCTTCTGCGCACAACAGGCATCGCGACCAGCCAGAGCACGACCGGAACGGAAGAAGCAAAGGACTTCAAGGTTGTGGTTACTCTCGACCAGATGTCGGATGATCTGCGGCCGGGCCTTTCGGCGACCGCAAAGATCACGACCGCCCACAAGCCGAATGCGATGGTTCTTCCGATTCAGGCGCTCGTTCAACGAGATCCCGCACAGGAAAAGGCGCTGGCGGACGCTGCAGGGAAGAAGTCCGCGCCCGCGGCTAAGGGGGCACCGGCTGATCAGGCTTCCAAAGCTCCGCTCGTGCAGGGGGTCTACATGCTGGTGAAAGACGGCAAGAAAACCCGGGTTCGGTTTACTCCGGTGAAGACCGGCGTCACAGGTGCCACGGAGATCGAGCTGCTTAGCGGACTCTCAGACGGACAGGAGATCGTCACCGGTCCGTACAAAGTCCTGCGTGCGTTGAAGAGCGGAACCGTCGTAAAGGTCGATAATACCCCTGAGGCTCCCGTGCCCACCAGTTAGCTGCGCCAGAGACACCGGACTGGATCAGCGCATTTGTTCGGAACCCTTTCGGAGCGGGTTGCGTATTCAGAGAGAAGTTGAAGCGGAGAACCGATGGCGATTGAAACAGAGACCAGCGCGCCGCCCGTGAATGTAGCGGGTCCAACCGAAGGCGAAGTAATCGTCACAGAAAATCTGTGGAAGACGTACTCCATGGGCGACCAGGAGGTCCATGCGCTGCGAGGCGTCAACTTGCGCATTCGCCACAATGAGTATGTCGCGATCATGGGTCCATCGGGCTCCGGTAAATCCACACTGATGAATCTCATCGGCTGTCTTGACTCGCCGTCGCAGGGGCGATACTGGTTGAATAGCCATGATGTCTCGGAGTTGGACGACGATCAGCTTGCGCGTATTCGGAACAAAGAGATCGGCTTCGTATTCCAGACCTTCAATCTACTCGCCAGGGCAACCTCGCTGCACAATGTCGAGCTGCCCCTGATTTACAACGGCACACCGGCGGCGGAGCGCACCGCACGCGCCAAGGCGGTGCTCGAGTCGGTGAATCTGGGCAGTCGCATGATGCACAAACCCAATGAGCTTTCCGGCGGTCAGCGTCAGCGCGTCGCCATCGCGCGCGCCTTAGTGAACAGTCCGTCCATCATCCTCGCGGATGAGCCGACGGGTAATCTGGATTCCAAGACGGGTGACGAGATCATGGCGCTCTTTGATGACCTGCACGCGAACGGGAACACCATCGTGCTGGTAACGCACGAGCCTGACATCGCGGAATATGCGCACAGAGTGGTGACGATTCGCGACGGCGTCATCGCCAGCGATCATGCTTCGGCGCGAGTCAGCAATGGCTCGTTGGATGCACCTCATTCGAAGAGCTCTCGCTAACCTCAGTGCACCCCGGCCATCTAAAATAGCATTCATGGCACAGTGCAATCGCCACACCAGGCTCACCCTTATCGCCCTGTCTCTCTTCGGTTCCTCTTTTTTATCTGCACAGGCTCCACCGGCCCGCTTCGATCTGACTGGACCCAAGGTGGAGGTACACGTCACACGTGCTGGACAGACTCTTCCGATCGCCTCCGTCCCGAACCTACAGCCGGGTGATCAACTCCGCGTCCATCCCGATCTGCCGGCCACTCAGTCGGTTCGCTATCTTCTGGTCGTCGTCTTTCTGCGCGGTACCACCAACCCTCCTCCCGATAACTGGTTCTTTCGCATCGAGACCTGGAATAAGCACGTCCGTGCCGAAGGCGAGACCGTCATCGTACCTCCAGACGCGCAGCAGGCCATCCTCTTCCTCGCTCCCGAGACTGGTGGCGATTTCAGCACACTGCGTTCCGCCGTCCGGGGGCGCCCCGGCATCTTCGTCCGCGCTTCGCAGGATCTCGCGGAGGCCGGTTTTGAGCAGGCACGTATCGAGAAGTATCTTGCCGAGATCCGCATGGTCCCCCCTTCCGACCCCAAGGCCCTCGCGGAGCATTCCATGCTCCTCGCCCGGACTCTTAACCTGAAGCCGAACGACGAATGTTTCAAGCGGCCCGTCGACCAGCAGTACACCTGTCTCACCCAGAGCGGCAATCAGACTCTGCTTGACGACGGCCACGGCGAGACAGTCGTTGCCAGTCTCACCAGCGGCTCCAGCTCCGACTTTATCAATGCAGCCAGTGCCACCTCGCTCGCAGGCGGCGGCACTTACAGTGCCTACGTCGGTGCGATCGTCGATCTTGTTCGTATCACCAGCAATCTGCATACGGCGCAATACCAATACATTCCCGCGATCGCTTTCCCGCAGGGCGCTAGCCTTAATCTGCGGTTGAACACGCCGCCCTCGTTTCACAATCCAAAGTCGGTGATTGTTATCGGACTGCCCTCGATTCAGCAGTCGGTTGCACCGCCCTTGCGACCATCCGACCCGAACCACGTCACCTGCCTTCTGAAACCGAAGGTGGTGCTTCCGGTAGAGGGCGCGCCACTCGTCTTTTCAACGGCGTTTGCGCATGACCTAGTTCTGCACCTCGCGGACGGTGGATCTAAGGCGGACATACCGCTGACCGCAGATGCGTTCCAGGGTGGATTGGTGCTCAGTTCAGATCACGCCCAAAAGCCCCAACTTAGTCACGAGGGGTCTTTATCGGCTCCCGCCGTCGGTAAGAAGCCGCAGGCTGACTCCACTCCAGGTGTCAGCCCCGGAACAGTCAACGGGACCATATCAGGGTTCTGGGGGTTCGATGCATTTACCGGTCCAACGCTGCAGCTGCAGCAGACGCCGGGTCGAGACTGGAAGATTGCCGCAGACGATCCTTTGATTGCCGGGCGTGAAAACCACGTCCTTCTGACCTCCAGCGGAAGCGCGTGCGTCCAGAAGATCACCTTGGAGACCGCGCCAGGAAAGCAGGCAGAAGCTACCTGGAAGCCCGGCGACAAGCCCCATCTAATTTCTGTCGATCTGCCGTTGAAGTCCGCCGATCCGGGATCACTGCATCTTGCGATCCACCAGTATGGTAAGAGTTCGCCCGATATGGTGGCCACGACGACCTTCTCGGAGCCGGCGACCTTGACTGGTCTGCAGTTTCACGCTGGGGACACTTTTGCAACGCTCAGCGGCACAAGCCTGGATCAGGTGCAGCACATGTCGCTTGGTGAGCAGGTGTTCACGCCTGTTGCACCGGCTGCAATGGCGAATGATGGCGAAGCACCCGCTCAAGCAGGAGCCACAAACTCCCTGCGCCTTTCCCTCCCTGTAGGGACTGCGTCACCCAAGCTGAAACCCAGCGATCGGCTCACAGCCGCGGTCACCCTGAAGGACGGACGTAACTTGACGTTCCCTGTGACGGTCTCGGCTTCTCGTCCCGTGGTGACCCTGATCAGTAAGAGCATCTCTCACGGAAGTGACAACATTCACCTTGCCAGCGATGATGACCTTCCTGTGAATCAACAACTCGTTTTTTCGCTGAAGTCCGCAACCGGGTTCCCTCGGGCAGGCAAGATCGAAATAGCAAGCTCCGACGATTCCCTGCATACCTTGCTCACCATCTCAGCGGGAACTCTCGTCTTGCAAGATCCTCATACTTTGCTGGGTACACTCGATCCGCTCAAAACCTTCGGCACCTCCGCTTTCGGTCCGTTGCGGCTCCGTGCGGTAGCTCCGGACGGCACCAGCGGCGATTGGGTTCCGCTGGCGGTGCTGGTAAGGCTGCCTACGCTTACAGATATTCACTGCACCGCAGACCAGGCCGCTGCCTGCACCCTGACGGGATCGAGCCTCTACCTTCTGGACGCCGTCGGCAGCGATCCCCAGTTAGCCGATCCGACCAGCGTTCCAGCGGGATTCGTCGGCACGACAATTAGTGTGCCGCGTCCGGCGAACGCCGCCAAGGACCTGACCGTTGGACATCCCGCGAATACTACGCTGTATGTGAGGCTAAGAGACGATCCGGCTGCCGCGAACCCGGTGGTTCTTCCGGTTTTGCCACAGCAGTAAAGTCACGTTAGAGAGGCGCCAGCAAGACAAGGCGCCTCTCTGAGGCAGTGCTCAGTTGATCAAGCGGCTTGCGCGCTCGTCGATCTGCACCTTGCTGTGGCGAACGCTGTAAGTGAAGTAGATTACCAGGCCAAAGAGAAGCCACACCACGACGACGATCTTGGTCAGCGCAGGCAACGTCCAGATCAGATAAAGCGCGCTGAGTATCCCGAGAATCGGCACCAGCGGCACCAGGGGCGTCTTGAACGGCCTATGGAGATCCGGGTTTCGTCTCCTCAGGATCCAGACTCCGGCACAGACGATCGCGAACGCCAGAAGAGTACCCATGTTCACCAACTCACTCAGCCTATCAATCGGTAGAACAGCGGGCATGAATGCCACAATCGTGCCTACAACAATGTTCGAAATCCAGGGGGTACGAAACTTCGGGTGAATCGCTCCAGCCCACTTCCAGAGCAGGCCGTCACGCGACATGGAAAAGAAGACCCGCGACTGGCCGAGAAGCATGACCAACATCACCGTTCCGAGGCCGAAGACGGCCCCGATCTTGACGAGGATGCTGCCCCAGCGAATACCGGTCGCATCGATCCCGACCGCAACCGGGTCCGCGACATTGAGAGCGCGGTAGTTCACCAGGCCCGTGAGTACGCCAGACACAAGGATGTAGAGAACCGTGCAGATTACCAATGAACCCAGAATGCCGATGGGCATGTCTCGCTGCGGATTCTTCGCTTCCTGGGCGGCGGTCGAGACTGCGTCAAAACCGATATAAGCGAAGAAGATCGACGCCGCACCCGCGGTGATACCGCCTATGCCGAAGGCCCCCGGGCCTTCGCTCTTTGGGATGAAAGGCGTCCAGTTGGCGTGAGCGAGTTCGCGGTGATGAAGGATGTACCAGCCTCCAATCACAAGGAAGAGACCGACTATAGCAAGCTTGACGATGACAATCGCCGAGTTGAGGTTTGCCGACTCCTTGATGCCCACGACAAGAACGGTCGTGACGAGGACAATTCCAACAAAAGCGACCAGATTGAATACCCCGGAGACATGCTGAAGCGATGCGGCATCGACGCCCTGCGGAAGCGCGGTCAAAGCCTGCCAGCGGTCGTTGTACCAGTACAGAACATTGCCCGGAGTGGTCGTCAGCTGTGGAGGTATATGGATATGAAAGTCTTGCAGGAGACCGACTAGATAGCCGCTCCAGCCGGAGGCGACAGTCGCGGCACCGAAGGCATACTCGAGAACCAGATCCCACCCAATGATCCATGCAACAAACTCGCCGAGGGTAGCATAGCCATAGGTATACGCCGAACCAGCGATCGGAATTAGGGAGGCAAACTCTGCATAACAAAGGCCGGCAAAGGCGCATGTGATCCCAGCCACGATAAAGCTCAGCACAACAGCCGGTCCGGCGTGCTTGGCAGCTGCCTGCCCGGTGAGCACAAATATGCCAGCGCCAATGATGGCGCCGATTCCAAGCGTAATCAGGTTGAGGGGCCCCAGAGCCCGCTTGAGACTGTGTTCGCCTTCATTCTTCGCCTCCACCATAAGGCGGCTGAGCGGTTTAACTGCCAACAAGTTGGCCATAGACACGTCTCCCGTTCTTCTTTCGTTTGCTTCGGTAGGTCTGATCGGAGCCTCGGTGATCCAAGTCTCCAGCCCGCGAGAGACTCGGACAGTACCGCAATATTACTGTACGAAGACAACGATAGGCGCGGACGTCCCTCACCAAGTGAACCTTCGGGTTCTCTCCCCGTCGCGTACGGACAACGAGAAAAGCAGCTGGCCGCCGTGAACCGGGAACGATCTACCTCGAAACGATCTCAAGGAGCCGTTTAGCGTTCTCGTCCGGCCGCCGATGCTCGTTCAGGATCGCTCCAATCACAGCAATCGAGTCCGCGCCGGCATCCAGAACCGCACGTGCGTTCGACGCTGAAATGCCGCCAATCGCGACCAGGGGCTTGCCTGTAAGCTCGCGCGCGCGCCGCACGCCCTCGAGACCCACGACCTGTTCCGCATTCACCTTAGTGCCCGTCGGGAAGACAGGTCCGATGGCCACGTAGTCGGCGGGACCGAGGTCTGCGGTCTGCAACTGTGCCTGGTTGTGAGTCGATATGCCCAGAGTGCGATTCGCTCCGAGAAGCGATCTTGCGGCGAATACATCCAAATCGCCTTGGCCAACGTGAACGCCATCGAACCCCAGACTTGCGGCCATATGAGCATCGTCATTCAG
This sequence comes from uncultured Acidobacteriaceae bacterium, assembly GCA_963778445.1. Classification (GTDB taxonomy): domain Bacteria; phylum Acidobacteriota; class Terriglobia; order Terriglobales; family Acidobacteriaceae; genus Edaphobacter. The sequence continues at coordinate 72,934 of CAVZUG010000004.1, forward strand.
GATGAGTTGGCAACCTTCGCCGCGGACCGCGTCGCGAAATCGCCGGGCTTCTGTGAAGGCCTTCTCACGGCTACTGCGCTTGTCGCGATACTGGAAGAGCATAACGCCCGCCGCTCTTAGTTCCTCGGCCGTTTGAACCAGGTCGGCACCGATACGGACCAGGGTGCCGGCGTCCAGAATGGCGTAGAGCCGTGCCACAGCCAACTTCACTGAAGACACTAGATATCTTTCTGCCGCTCTAAAAATCGCTCCATGAATTTCGTGTCGAACTGCCCCGACCGGAACTCCGCATCCGCAAAGATGCGCTTGTGAAGCGGAATCGTCGTGTGAATCCCCTGAACAACAAACATGTCGAGAGCGCGTTGCATCTTGTTCATGGCCTCTTCACGGTCCTTCCCATGGCAGATGAGCTTCGCGATCAAGCTGTCGTAATACGGCGGTACGACGCCCTCCGCGTACTGTGCCGTATCCACCCGGACGCCGTTCCCTCCCGGGAGATTGAACACGGTGATCTTTCCCGCAGATGGCGTAAACTTCTCCGGATGTTCAGCATTGATACGGCACTCAATCGCGTGTCCGCGGATGAGCGGCGTCTCGGGGACGATCGAATTTAGCTTCTCTCCTGCGGCGATTCTCAGCTGTGCCTTAACAAGATCGACACCCGTGACCATCTCGGTCACGCAGTGCTCCACCTGGATACGCGTGTTCATTTCGATGAAGTAGATCTTTCCGTCTTCATCCATCAGAAACTCGATGGTTCCGGCATTCCAATAGCCGATGTTCATGAGCGATCGCTGGATTGTTCTTCCAAGTTCTTCCCGAAGCTTCGGAGTGACCACAAGGCTGGGGGCCTCTTCAATAAGCTTCTGATGCCGACGCTGGATCGAGCATTCCCTCTCGCCAAGACTCATCACATTGCCGTGCTCATCTGCGAGAACCTGGAACTCGATATGCCGCGGCCGTTCGATAAACTTCTCCATGTACAAGTCGCCATTGCCGAATGCATTGGCAGCTTCGGTGGAGGCCTGTTGATAGAGCGCTGGCAGCTCCTGCGCATTGCGACAGATACGCATTCCTCGTCCGCCGCCACCCGCTACCGCCTTGAGGATAACGGGATAGCCGACGGTTTTAGCCCACTCTAGAGCCTCGCCTTCGCCGTCAATCACGCCGTCAGATCCGGGAAGAATCGGGACTTTCGCCTTCTTCATCGTCTGCCGCGCCGTGGACTTCTCGCCCATCATGCGCGTCACCTCAGGCGGTGGTCCAATGAACTTGATGTTAGAGGCGCGGCATACCTCTGCGAAATTGGCGTTTTCGCTGAGCAACCCGTATCCGGGGTGGATTGCGTCCACGTCCGCGATCTCTGCAGCCGATATGACTGCTGGCACATTGAGATAGCTGTCCGCCGATCGTGGTGGACCGATGCAGATGGCCTCGTCAGCAAAGCGAACGTGAAGCGAATTTCGATCCGCCTCGCTGTAAACGGCGACCGTCCGTATGCCCATCTCCTTACACGCACTGATGACCCGAAGCGCAATCTCACCACGGTTCGCGATCAATACCTTTTGAAACATAATTGAAGATGCCTTCCAGCAAGGAACTTTGCGGTTTGTTCGGCTACCGGGGTCTGACGGCGAACAGCGATTGACCGTACTCGACAGGCTGCCCGGCAGTCGCAATACGTTTCACGATCTCACCCGCCACATCGGACTCGATCTCATTCATCAGCTTCATCGCCTCTACGATACAAAGTACCTGCCCCGCTTCTACGTGATCGCCGATTTTGACGAAGGGCGCAGCGCCCGGAGCGGGTGACTCATAAAAGGTTCCGACGATCGGCGACTTCACCTCGTGAAGCACCTCTTCCGCCGGAACACTCTCAGCAGCCGCGGAAGGAATCGGTGCAGCTATAGCTGCGGCGGGTGAGGTAACCTGTGGCGGGTAAACGGCCCCGCTCGCCGGGCGCGCTTCTTCCGGGAGATATGCACTCCTCGCACCGGCAAACTTGATGCGCAACGTCACATCGGAACGCTCCATGTCGAACTCAGCGATCTCATTCGCCTTGAGAAATTCGACCAGCTCCCGTAACTCATCCAGATGTTCACGATCCATCATTCGGTCCCCTATAACTCTTCCATCAATCAAAGTTCAATCAAAGCCTTGGTACTCGTGGTAAGCACCTCGTGGCCATCGGCGGTCACGAGCACCATATCTTCGATGCGCACGCCCAGCCGTCCTTGGAGGTACACGCCAGGCTCGATAGTGACGATCATACCGGGCTTCAACTCCTGCTTCTGCTTCGCCCCGATCCGGGGCTGCTCGTGAACCTCAAGACCAATTCCGTGCCCCGTAGAATGGGAGAAGAAGCTATCCAGCTTGGCGCTACGCAAAATACTCCGCGCGGCATTGTCGATCTCCCCCGCGGCTATGCCGGGAGCCACACGCTCTACAGCACACTTTTGCGCTTCCAGAACGGAATCATACACGGCTCGTGCTTCGGGGGAGATGCGTCCGAGGTGAACCGTGCGCGTCATGTCCGAGCAGTAGCCGTCCAAAACGACGCCGAAATCGAGCGTGACGAATCCTTTCCGTGGAAGCTTCGACTGAGTAGGTCGCGCATGTGGCAGCGCGCTACGCGGTCCGCCAGCGACGATCGACTCGAAGCTCATTCCCTCAGCTCCTGCCGAACGCGCACGCCGCTCCAGCGTCAGTGCAATCTGTACTTCGCTTATGCTCGGCAGCAGATCCTGCAATGTTTCTTCAAAGACCGCACAGCCCAGTGCAGCGGCTTTGCGCATGATGGAGATCTCGGCTGCATCCTTCACCTCTCTCCGGCTGCTTACAAGTTCTGCAGCCACCTGGAAGAGCCCGCGACGACTCTTCACAGATACTGCCGCGCGCATCGCTGCCAGCTCTGAAACGGTCGTATGTGTCGGGTCGTATCCGCACCGTTGGATGCGGGCTGCGTCGACCCACTCGCAGGCAGCCGTCAGCACGGGATTTGTGGCGATCACAACTTTTGTTGACCTCGCCTCCTGTTTCGCTTGTTCTGTATACCGGCCGTCGGTGAACAGCACCGCTCGGCGACCGTGAAGCACGAGAGCACCGGAAGAGCCGGTGAACCCGCACAGGTATCGGATGTCAGGGCGATGAGTGATAAGGAGTGCGTTAAGACCGGCATCCCGCGTTGCTTTTGCCAGGCCACGTCTCCGCGCAGTTGTTTCCATTAAGGTCGATTCTAAATAAGCCACTCGCTGGATGCTGCTGCAAGTCACCGGTATCATGAAGTATGTCTGTAAGGTCGCCGGCGCATCCTGCTCACACTACTCGCCGCGCCTTTGTAACCGGTACCGCTGCACTGGCGGCGGGGATGGCGGTCTACGCCGGAGAGATCGCAAGACACGAGATCGACGTCACCTACCATAAGCTGTCGATCCCAAACCTCGCCTCGCCGTTTCACGGGCTGCGCGTCGTGCAACTTAGCGACATACATCTCGACGAGTACACTGAGCCGTTTTTCTTGGAACAGATCGTCAGGCGTGTGAACTCGCTCTCGCCTGATCTCGTGCTGCTCACGGGAGACTTTGTGACGCGCGGATCGCTCACGTTTGTTGCGGCGAACCATGCCGCCCAGCGCTGTGCCGAGATCCTGAAGACGATTCAATGCTCCGAAAAGCACGCTGTGCTGGGAAATCATGATGTCACTGTCGGCGCTACTCTTGTAACGAGCGCGTTGCAGCGACAGGGAATCCCCGTTCTCAGAAATAGGTTCATTGTTCTTACACGTAACGGCGATCATCTCGTTCTGGGAGGAACGGCGGACCCTGGAACCGAGTACCCGGATCTCAACCTGGCCGTTCCCAAATCTCCGGCTGGACCCGTGATCCTGATGTCACATGCGCCTGATTACGCAGACTTCGTGGTCGCACATCCTCGCGGCCCGAACGTCGACGTGATGCTGGCTGGCCACTCCCACGGCGGACAGATCAGACTACCGCTCATAGGTCCGCTGGTACTTCCGCCCCTTGGCCGAAAGTATGTGGAAGGTGCATATCGACTCGACCGTATGCAACTCTATGTGAATCGAGGAATAGGAACGGTGGGGTTGCCATTTCGGCTGAACTGCCCGCCCGAGATCTCGCATTTCACCTTACAAACGATCTAGGGTAAGCAAGTGAGTCCACAGCGCCGAACTCACTGCGCGCGAGCCATCGGTTTCTTCTCTCGAGACATCACCGCAACTTGAGGAGGCTTCTTCACCCCGGACTTCTCATCCATCCAGGCGTCCAGAAGGCTCTTTTTGAAGCGCCAGCGATTACCTAGTTTGAATGCCGGGACAAAGCCCTCGGAGGCGTAGCGGTACAGAGTATCGCCGCTTATTCCCAGGTAGTCCGATGCCTGGCGGATATCCAGCACCTCACGTGCTACACCCTGCGCTGCGCCTGCCATGATCTCTCCTGGTGAGCCGGGTATAAGCCGGCCCACCATCGTTTTACCGGGTTTTTGCGCCACACACAACAATAATGTGAATGGTTAGCTGTCTCGTAACGGCTGCAAACCTTCGATCAACGACAAGAGGTCCTCGCCCACTGTGCGTGTTTTGGCGATCGCATCGGCGATTGGAATGTCCGAGATCTCCGTTCCACGCAGAACGACCAGACGGCCGAACCTGCCGGCGTGAACAAGGTCGATTGCAGCTGCGCCATAGCGTGTAGCCAGCATGCGGTCGTATGCGGTTGGCGTTCCGCCACGCTGGGTATGCCCCAGGTTCACACTGCGCGTCTCATAGCCGGTGCGCTTCTCGATCTCCTCCGCTAGAACCTGACCAATGCCGCTCAGCCTCACGTGGCCGAACGAGTCTGTCGCCGTACCAACCGAGGTCTGGCCGCTCTGTTCCGGCATCTTCGCCCCTTCAGCGACGACCACGATCGAAAACTTCTTTCCGTGCTCCCGCCGGTATGTGATCAGACGGCAGACCTCGTCCATGTCGATCGGCCGCTCCGGCACGAGAATCACGTCGGCCCCACCAGCTATGCCAGAGGTGAGGGCGATCCATCCTGCATCACGACCCATAACCTCGACCACGATAACCCGGTTATGCGCCTCTGCGGTGGAGTGCAGACGGTCCACTGCCTCAGTCGCGATGCTGACCGCAGTGTCGAAACCGAAGCAGGCATCGGTCCCGCTGAGATCATTATCGATCGTTTTCGGCACCCCCACACACTTCACGCCGCGCTCCGACAGCGCAAGACTGATCGACTGAGTATCGTCGCCGCCCATCGCGATCAGCGCGTCGAGCTTGTGCTTCGCAAGGACTTCCGCACAGCGATCGAAACCGCCTTCAATCTTCTTGACGTTCGTTCGTGACGATCGAAGAATCGTGCCGCCCCTATGCAGAATTCCCGACGTCGTCTCGAGATTGAGCGGCATCGTCGCGTCATCCAGCACACCTCGCCAGCCCTCGAGAAAACCGACGAACTCGTCCTGATATCGGAAGATACCCTTACGAACAGCCGCGCGGATCACCGCGTTCAATCCGGGGCAGTCTCCCCCACCTGTCAACATCCCTACACGCATTCCAGACTCCTCCTGTTTTTACAAAATCATACGCTTTCGCTCCGTGACTCCCTCCACCAACTCGATCGCACCTCCACGTCCCGGAGCACCTCGGTCGGAAGGCCGGGTTCGGGCACCCAGAGCGGGATCCGCTGCTCTCGCGCGACGCGTTCCAGACGCTCAATGGGCTCCGTCCAGCCATGAAGCGCAAGATCAAACAGACCCCAATGAATCGGCATTAGCAGTCCGCCTGTGTTCATAGCGGCGAAGGCAGCTGCGGCACCATCCGGCCCAAGGTGGATGTCTGCCCAGAGAGGGTCGAACGCTCCAATCTCCAACATCGTGAGATCGAATCGCCGATGCTTGAGACCAATCTCGGAGAAGCCCGGCCATTGGCCCGAGTCGGCACCATAGAAGACGGCATGCTTGCTTCCTTCGACGGCAAAGCACGACCAGAGCGTTTCGAACCGGTTGGAAAGTTTCCTACCCGAGAAGTGCCGAGATGGCCACGCCGTAATCTTCACGCTGTTCTCACGGATCATGCTGACACGAGATTCCGTCCAGTCCAGTTCCACGATTCGCGCTTGAGAGACCCCCCACAGGTTCAGGAGAGCTCCGACTCCTTTTGACGTAATCCACAGAGCAGCGTTCGCGTTCTTTTGCTTAGCCAGATTCCGCACCGTTTTTTCTCCAAGGTGGTCGTAATGATCGTGGCTGATCAGGATAACGTCAATCGGTGGAAGGTCGGCCAGCAGCAGGGTGGGGCGAAAGAAACGCTTGGGCCCGCTCCATTGAAATGGCGAAGCACGAAGCTCCCAGACCGGATCAACGAGGATGCGTACCCCATCGATCTCCAGCAACATGGACGAGTGTCCAAACCAGGTCACCCGTAAGCCACTGGCTGGAGGCTGTCCGTAAATGTGCGGATCGGTTACGAAAGGACCGGGCTCAGTACGTGGTGAGCGCTGTTTCCTATTCGTCAGATATCGCGGAAGAACCTTGAAAAACATCGAGAGGCTCCCAACTTGGGTCGGGATCGGATTAAGGAACTTGGGGCCCCGTCTCCTTGCTCTCTGAAGCATGTTCATCGTTTCCATCGGATGTAATTTGTTCCTCAAAGTACCTGGGGCAATGCGACTACCCTCGTGAACTCGCCTCATCCGTATAGAAATTTGCGATCTGCTTGGCGTACTTCGTCTCGATCACCCGCCTCTTCAACTTCATGCTCGGCGTCAACTCGCCTTGCTCCATGGTCCACTCTTCTCCGACAACCAACACGCGTTTCAGGCTCTCAAAGTGAGCCAGTTGACCGTTCACCTGATCAACGATGGCTTGGTACATCTTGACCACCTTCGGATCCTGCACCAACTCGCTTTGATCCGAACACAATATCCCTTGCTGCTTTGCCCAACTCTCGAGCGTAGCGAAGTTCGGGGAGATCAGCACGGAGGCGAACTTATGCTTATCGCCGACTACGGCAGCTTGTGCAACAAAGCTGCTTGCCTTTAGTCGGTTTTCTATAGGCTGTGGAGCGATCAGCTTCCCGCCGCTTGTCTTCAGCAGCTCCTTTTTGCGATCGGTAATAAACAGGAAGTTCTCCTCGTCGAGCCTTCCAATGTCACCGGTCTTGAACCAGCCATCCTCCGTGAACGCCTCCGATGTCTCCTTCTCTTTGTTCCAGTAACCGTGGAACACAGCCGGGCCGCGAGTCTCCAATTCGTCATCTGCTGCGAATCTCACCTCCACATTGACCAGCGGGCGACCGACGCTGCCGATCTTGTGAGCATCGGGAAAGTTCAATGCGATCACTGGAGACGTCTCCGTCAACCCGTACCCTTCGAAGATGCGAATTCCCGCGTCCGCGAACCAGCCCGCAGTGTCCATCCCGAGCGGCGCGCCACCGGAGATAAACACCTTTACGCGCCCACCGAAGGCCGCCCGGATCTTCGAAAAGACTAATTTGTCCGCGAGCTTCCAAGGAATGGAGCCAGGAGACTTTCCCTCAAGTACCTCGCGACGATGCTCACGCCCCGTTCCGAGCGCCCATCCCAACAAACGCTTCCGAATAGGCGAGGATGACGCCTTTCCTTCTACCGCCTGGCGAATCTTCTCGTAGACACGTGGCACGGCGACGAAGATGGTCGGCTTGACCGATTTCATCGCCTCCGGAAGCAGATCAAACTTCGGGCAGTAGGCGATCTTTGCGCCTTGGCACATCAGGGCGTAGTCCACGTGGCGTGCCGTGACGTGGGAGAGTGGAAGAAACGAGATGCAGGTGTCCTGATCGGTGAAGCCCAGATCGCCTGTTGAAACATTTATGTTGCTGGCCAGGTTGCCATGGGTGAGCATCACGCCCTTGGATTCACCAGTAGTCCCTGAGGTGTAGATGATCGTGGCAAGATCGTCCGGTGCGACGGAGCGCAGCATCGCGTCGAATTCCGGGTCCTTTGCCTCCAGATCCGTCGCCCCCGCCAGCAATTCCCGCAAGCTGGTCGCGGCTTCGTAGTCTCCTGAATCCATGACGACTACGTGCTCGAGCATTGACGTATCCCCGGCGGCCCGCACCTTCTCATACTGTTCTCGCGTGGACACCACGGCAACCTTCGCACCCGAATCGCGCAGCATATAACCAACCTGCTCAGGTGTGAGGGTCGCGTAGAGGGGCACATCCACGGCCCCGAGTGCCAGGGCCGCAAAGTCACACACCGGCCACTCCCACCGGTTCTCTGATAGCAGAGCGATCCGATCCCCTTTCGTAACACCCCAGCTCTGAAGCGCTGCCGCCAGCGAACGCACTCTGCCATACAGTTCATCCGATGTGATCGGCTTCCAGTCTGCACCGTCTTGCCACAACATCACTTCGCGCGCGCCCCTGCTGCTGGCGTACACGAGCACATCGTTCATCGTCTTCAGATCAAACATCGCGCTTCCCCGTCGTGATTCCATTCAACAGGACATCCACCACCTGCGTCGCTGTCGTGCGTGCGTCGTAAGTGCGTCCAGTAAAGACTGCTGAACTCAGGAGCTCGTCGATTGCTCCAAACATGCAGTGCGCCACAACCCCGTCCGAGACGTCGTGCCGAAACAGCCCGCTCTGCTGACCTCGTCGAATGATCTCTCGCACAAGCTGAATGTACTTGACCAGATGATGATGAGAGAACTCGGCAATGAACTTTGCACTTTGCCGCATCTCCGTCTGCATGATGATAGCCATGCTGCGGTTCACCGAATGGCTTTCAAGATGGACACGGGCGACGTACTCGAGCTGCTCCCGGGGGTCCGTCAGCGTACGAAACTCTTCCTGTACCTGGCGATGAAAGTGATCGAAGACAGTGTCGATAGCAGTTCGGAGGACGTCGTCCTTGCTCTTGAAATAGAGATAGATGGTTCCGTCGGCCACACCCGCGCGAGCGGCAATGGCGCTCACCGGAGATCCAAAGTACCCGTTTTCGGCGATCACCTCGACCGCTGCGTCAAGAATACGCTGATACTTGTCACCCCCACCCGAGAGAGCAGTTGGACCAGCCGGCTTCTTCGACCCGTCCGCGTCACTGTTCTCTTTGCGCTTCAGTGCAGCCTCGAAACCGGAAACGTCCAGTGCGGCCACTCTAAAGAAACCGCTTGACTTTGCCAAGGCATTCCGGTGGGAGCGTGCGGTCAAACCTTCGGCACGGATCAGACCTGTGGCTTCGGGACAAGAAGAACAAACAAAGAAGCCGTGCGTTCCCAGTCCGACAGCATTGATTTGGCAAGGCTGCTGGATGATTCCGCGACATGAGCTTCGACAACACCTTTTAGCGCCGCTCTTGTCTCGGCGTTCACATCGTTGAAACTCTCGGGCGTGACGAAGTCCGGATGATATCGGCCCTCTCGCACGAAAGAACCGTCGGAATCGTGGACCCACGCCAGACCGCCCGTCATACCGGCTCCGAAGTTCGATCCGACGCTTCCCAGAATGACAACCAGGCCTCCGGTCATGTATTCACAGGCATGGTCACCTGCCCCCTCCACGACCGCGTTTGCTCCTGAGTTGCGTACGGCAAACCGCTCGCCAGCTCGCCCCGCAGCGTACAGGTAACCGGATGTAGCACCGTAGAGTGCCACGTTTCCGAGAATCACATGGCGGCCGCTGTCTCGCGCCGCCAGACCGCGCGGTCGAATGATGAGCTTACCGCCCGAGAGACCCTTACCTACGAAGTCGTTGGCCCATCCATCCAGGATGAGTTTCATGCCCTCCACCGTGAACGCACCGAAGGACTGACCTGCCGTGCCCTCCAAGTTCACTGTAATGTCCGCAGGCAGGGCTCGTTGCGATCGCAGCAAAGCCAGCTCACCGGCCAATCGCGCGCCCACGGACCTGTGCTCATTCGCTATCTTCGAGCTCACCCCAAACGGCACTCCCAACTCGACCGCCGCCAGGGCTGGAGCTACCCAGGCTTCGTCCAATGCGGGCGCAGCGTTCGGCTGACTATTAGGAAGGCCCTGCCAACATGCAGCCCCGTTCTGATCGCGGCTGAGCATCGCCTGAAGATCCAGACTGCCGTCAAAGCGCACCTGCTCCAGAAGGTCCGTGCGACCGATCGCTTCTTCAATCGAGCGAAACCCGTAGTGCGCCAGGAGATGACGAAGTTCTTCGGCAAGTTCGGTAAAGAAGCCAACTACATGCTCGGGTTTACCGCGGAACTTGGCCCGAAGCTCCGGCCTTTGGGTCGCGATTCCCGTAGGGCAAGTATTCAGATGGCATTGGCGTGCCATGTCGCAGCCGATCGAGACGAGCACAGCCGTTCCAAACGCATACTCATCGGCGCCTAGGAGCGCCGCAATCAGCACGTCTCGGGCCGTGGCAAGGCCACCATCGGTTCTCAGTCGAACACGACCGCGCATCCCGTTCGACCGAAGCACCTGCTGCGCTTCGGCCAACCCGAGTTCCCAAGGATTCCCGGCATACTTGATGCTGGAAAGCGCGGCAGCTCCCGTTCCGCCAGTATTGCCGGCGATCACGATAAAGTCCGCATACGCTTTGGCCACACCGGCAGCCACTGTCCCTACACCACAGCTTGAAACCAGCTTCACTCCAATCGCGGCGGACGGGTTCACTCGTTTCAGATCGTAGATCAGTTGAGCGAGATCCTCGATCGAGTAAATATCATGGTGAGGAGGCGGCGATATCAGGGACACTCCGGGCTGAGCATGCCGCAGGCGGGCAATCAAACCGCTCACCTTGAACCCGGGTAATTGACCGCCCTCGCCTGGCTTCGCTCCCTGCGCGACCTTGATCTCGATCTCCTCTGCATGCGCCAGGTACTCGGCTGTCACGCCGAACCGGCCGGAGGCGACCTGCTTGATCTTGTTATTTAGGGAGACCCGCGGCTCTGCTGCGATTGCGAGAGCTTCGGCCACCATCATTCCTCCTGCCGTCCCTGAGGAGCGCGCGTTCTCGGCTGCCTGTATCGCAAGAACCGGTGTCGTGCGGTACACGTCCGGGTCTTCCCCACCCTCGCCCGTGTTCGAGCGGCCGCCCAGTATGTTCATCGCAGCTGTGATCGTCTGGTGGGCCTCAGGACTGAGGGAGCCGAGCGACATCGCACTTGCCACAAACCGTCTACAAAGATGAGCTGCGGGTTCCACTTCATCAATGGGCAGTTCGCGTGCCGCCGCACGGATCTCGAGAAGATCCCGCAAGGTGACCGGCTCACGCTTCTCCAGAGCCTCTGTGTAAAGCCGAAAGCTTTCCTCCGGACTGCTGGCCGAAGCGACGCCTCGCGCGCTGCCGACAACGCCTTGGAGCGCTTTAACCGTGGATGGCTGCCATCCGTGCGGCTCGGCTACTTCTGCCTTCCGAAAACGTATCCAGCCATAGTCGGGAAGCTCAGCGGCAGCTTCGGTTGCCTGCGGAAGCCAGGTCTGCCTCAGCCTCCGTTCGATCTCTGCAAAACCGATGCCGGAGAGAGGAGCCGGCGTACCCGGGAAGCATCGGTTTACCACACTCGCGTGGAGCCCGAGACTGTCGAACAGGTGGGCTCCACGGTAGCTGTCCACAACCGAGATACCCATCTTCGACATGACCTTCGCCAAGCCAGCATCGAGCGCCTTCAGCATTTTTGCTTCATTTGCGTCAGCTTCGTCCGGAGCCGACGATATCCTGGCCGTCTCCAGTGCAAGCCATGGGCACACAACTCCGGCTCCATAGCCAATCAGCACCGCCGCGTGATGAATGTCGCGACAATCGCCTGCCTCGACGGCGAGACCGACCAGGGTTCGCAGACCAGCTGCGACAAGAGCCTGATGAACCGCACCGGTCGCCATCGCCATGGGAATGGGAAGATGCTCCGCGCTGCCGAGACGGTCTGAGAGCAGAAGAATCTTCGCACCTCTTCGCACTACATCGATCGCCTCCGAACACAGATCGTCTATACCTTGCTCCAGCGATATGCCTGGCTCGAAAAGGCACCCAAGCTCAGCGAACGCGAGATCCGCTGCGTGGGGGTAGACGCCCTGCCGCAATGCTGTTAACTGACGTAACTGCAGGAAAGGCGAGGTAAGCGATAGGCCAGGCAGCGGAGCATTCTTATCCAGGAGATGCGGCCACGGCCCAAGACGTGTGTGCAGCGATACAACGCACGCTTCCCGTAGAGGGTCGATAGCGGGGTTTGTCACCTGCGCGAATCTCTGCCTGAAGTAGGCGTATACCGGCCTCGGTGTACGCGCGAGAAACGCCAGAGGTGTGTCGTCGCCCATAGACCAGACCGCATCTTTGCCGTCTTTCGCCATCGGCTGCAAAATCATCTTGACGTCTTCGCGCGTGTAGCCGAAGCCCCTCTGTTTCGCCACCACCTCTTCTCGTGAGAGCTCATCCCTCCGAACAGCAGGGAGCAGAGGCGCATCTTCGACTAAGCGCGCATAGCCGGCACTTTCGTCGAACAAGCCCCAAAGCTCGTCGTCCTCGTAGATCTTTTTCGCATCCAGATCCACCAGCAGCATCTGCCCCGGCCCGAGCCGGCCGCTGTGGATCACCTCATCCGGATCGAGATCCACCAGACCCGCCTCCGAGCCGGCCACAATCCATCCGCCCGCGGTGATCGCAAACCGGCAGGGCCGCAAACCATTTCGATCCAAAGCCGCTCCAACAACCCGGCCGTCGCTGAACGAAATTGCCGCCGGCCCGTCCCAGGGCTCCGCGCAGTCGATGTGGTAACGCAGAAACGGCGACCCAGGCCGACCGCTCGCTGCCGGTGGAAGCAGCATCCGAACTGCTTCCGCACAGGTCCGGCCGTTGCGCGAGATAAGCTCGATTGCCTCGTCAAGGCTCGTCGAGTCGGTGCCGCCCTCTGTCAGGATCGGCTTGCATTCAACCGGAAGGGTGGAATCGCGCGCCGCCATGCGGGCGCGGTTGCCCCACACCGTGTTGATCTCGCCGTTGTGCGCCAGCGCCCTTCCCGGCTGCGCCCTGTGCCAGGCCGGAAGTGTATTGGTCGCATATCTCTGATGGAAGATCGCGAACGGGGTTGCATACTGCGGAGAAGCCAGGTCTGGATAAAACTCAGGCAGCAGCACTCCCGAACACATCGCCTTATAAACAATGGTTTCAGTTGACAGTGAACACACGTATCCTGCCGTTTCGCCGTGCTGATGCATTCGTTCAAATTGCTTGCGCGCCAGGTAGAGGCGTCGCTCTCGCGTGCACGGCTCGCCCGTTCGGCGATCGGTCATCGCCACCTGACGAATCTTCGGCATCGTGCTGAGCGCGATCTCGCCCAGCAACTCCACTCGGACCGGGACTTCTCTCCAGCACAGCACCTCGAAATCATGGGCTGCCAGGCACCGTTCCATCGCCGACTCTGCCCGCCTCTCGTCGGGAGGCAGGAACAGCATCCCGACTCCAAGCATTTGATCCGAAGAGAGTGTATGACCGCAGAGCCGTCTGATCTCTGTCGCGAAGAGCGTCCGCGGCAGTGCTGTCATAACGCCAACACCATCGCTGCTCTTTCCGTCGGCCGCGGTTGCTCCCCGGTGTGCCAGCCGACCCAACGCGGTGAGCGCTGCGCGGAGTACCGCGTGCGAAGCCGGTTCTGCAGCAATCGAGGCAACAAAGCCCACGCCACATGAATCGTGATCGAAGCGCTCGTCGATGAGTGTCGCGGGTGATCCAATCACTTCAGAGCTTTCGCCCCGCATTTGGGTCCGCGACCTTGAGAAACGTGGGTCCATAGGTCACTATACTGTTCGTGCAAGAGTGAACGACACAGAACTTTCAGATGGCTCTCTGCTTGAATGTATAAATATACACGAGCAATGTATATTTATACGTAGCGGTCAAGAGGCGAATGGGGTCTCTTCAGCCATCTCATCAAGAGGACACACGATTGAAGCAGCAGCGTCATAGCGCGATCCGGGAGCTTGTATCCAGAACTGCCGTCGCGAGTCAAGATGACCTGCGCCTTAAGCTCGCGGGGAAGGGCTTTCACGTGACGCAGGCAACCCTGTCGCGCGACATTCACGAGCTGCGTCTCTCCAAGGGACCCTCGGGCTATCTGCTGCCTGTCAACGGCGAGGGCGAGGGCGCCGATGCGCCGGATATACGGCAGGTATTGGAAGCCTTCGCGCTGGAGGTGCGTCAGGCGATCAATCTGCTGGTGCTAGTAACAGCAACCGGCAGTGCGCAGCCGATTGCAGCGGGCATCGACTACGAAGATTGGCCCGAGGTTGTCGGAACCATCGCGGGCGACGACACCGTCCTCATCATCTGCCCCGACGAGAAGCAAGGGCGGGTCGTCAAGACCAGGATCGAGGCCTATCTTGCTTAACGCCTCTGTTCCAACGACGCTTGGTAGCGCCCAGCAGGAGCAGAATCAGCATGAATCCGCGGTCCGTGTCGCCGTCGCCGGCGTAGGCGGATACGCAGGCGGAGAGCTTGCCCGTCTGCTTCTGCGCCACCCACGCTTCGCTGCGCAAAAACCGATCTTTCTCGGACGCCCCAGCGAAAGTGAAGCTGCTGGACACAACATGCTTTTCGACCTGCACCCGCACCTGGCGAGTGGCGACGAGCTCAAGGTCTTACCGTTCCGGTGGGAGCTGCTCAAAGAGAACGCTGTCGACCTGCTCCTGCTCGCAACTCCTCACGAGCAATCTCGCGCATATGTTCCGCAGGCACTCGAACGAGGTATGCGGGTCATAGATCTAAGCGGTGCCTGGAGGCTTCACGATGCAGACAACCGAGGTGTGTACCGCTTCGAGGTAGAGGAATCCACCAGCACGGCTCAAGTGCAGAGTGAAGCCGTCTACGGATCTCCAGAGCTGCATAAAAATGCTATATCCAGCGCACGGCTTGTCGCAAATCCGGGCTGCTATGCGACCTCAATCATCCTTGCCTTGGCCCCGCTTCTCGACGCTGGGCTCGTCGAGCATAACCAAGAAATAGTATGCGATGCGAAGTCCGGCGTCAGTGGCGCCGGCAAGAACCCATCGCCCGGAACCCACTTCATGCACGCCGCCGACAATCTCTCGGCCTACTCGGTATTCGGTCACCGACACACTGGCGAACTGCTCGAACAACTTCATTTGACCGACCAGCAAATCCGGTTCACCCCACATCTGCTGCCCATTCCACGTGGGATCCTATCCACAATTCACCTGCGCATAAAGGTTGCACAGAATGCTGAGTATCTTGCGAAAACCATGCGGGAGTTCTATCGCAACTGTCCCTTCGTCAGGGTAC
The DNA here is from genome assembly GCA_963778445.1 of uncultured Acidobacteriaceae bacterium. Classification (GTDB taxonomy): domain Bacteria; phylum Acidobacteriota; class Terriglobia; order Terriglobales; family Acidobacteriaceae; genus Edaphobacter. The sequence goes on from CAVZUG010000004.1 coordinate 88,205, forward strand.
GAAAGCCTGGCATGCTGCCGCAGATCCAGCATGTCGTCAGAACCAACTTCTGTGATCTGGGTGTTGCGGTTCATTCTGACGGGCAGCGCGTCGTGATCGTCTCCTGCCTGGACAATCTAGTAAAGGGCGCCGCTGGACAGGCGATTCAGAACCTGAACCTCATGTGCGGCTGGGGAGAGACGGAAGGACTGCTGTGAAGTTCGTTATCAAGTTGGGCGGAGCCACGATCGAGAACAAGCAGCTACTCCGGCAGTGCGGAAAGGCGATCGCGGAGCTTGTCATGGACGGTAACCGCGTTGCGGTTGTCCACGGAGGCGGAGCACAGCTCACTCAAACGCTGGCCCTGATGGGGAAGGAGAGCCAGTTCATCTCCGGTCTCCGCGTCACCGATGAGGAGACCCGCGACGCCGCGATCATGGTACTCGCCGGCCGTGTCAACAAATCCCTGGTCGCCGCGATCGGGTCTCATGGGCAGGCAGCAGTTGGTCTCTCGGGCGGCGATGGTCATGTCTTCCGCGCGCGCAAGAAGAAGACCGTTCCCGATCTTGGTTTCGTCGGCGAGATCGCAGCGACCGATCCGCGTTGGCTTGAGGCAATCTGGACTATGAATGCGGTTCCCGTCATCTCATCAATCGCGCTCGGCTTTGACGGCGAGTACTACAACATCAATGCCGATGAGATGGCGGCTGCCTGTGCGATCTGCACGGAGGCCGATAACCTCGTTTTCCTCACGGATGTACCCGGGGTCAAGGGAGCGGACGGGCAGGTAATGCGTTGGCTGACGCTGCCGCAAATTCCGGCACTCGAGCAGCAAAGGGTGGTCTTTGGCGGGATGTTGCCAAAGCTCAATGCCTGCCGCGAGGCGCTCACGCATGGGGTAAAACGTGTACGTATTCTTCCTGCGGAGTCGGCCGCTTCCCTGCCGGATCTCTGCTCCACACGTGTGAACGATGGAACGGAGGTCATGGTCGCATGAAACTCGAAACGATACAGGCAGCGGAACGAAAACTCCTGGTCCAGACCTACGATCGCAGCCCGCAGCTCTTTATCGAGGGACACGGTGTCTACCTGCGAGACGCCGACGGAAACGATTATCTCGATCTCTTAAGCGGCATCGGCGTCTCCGCGCTAGGCTATGGGCATCCGGCGATAGATGCAGCCATCGCGGCGCAGAGCCAAGCGCCTGCTGCACACATCTAACCTCTTTTATCACCCCGGCACGGCTCACCTTGCTCTTCAACTTACCGAGATCAGCGGCCTTGATCGCGTCTTTTTCTGCAACAGCGGGACCGAGGCATGGGAGGCCGCTCTCAAGATCGCCCGGGCGCATGCTGGTCGACTTCGCTCAGCGGGACGCAAAATCGGGACTCGCTTCCTCGCACTCGAGCATAGCTTTCATGGACGCACCATGGGTTCGGTGGCTACGACCTACAAACAAAAATACCGAGAACCCTTTGCCCCCGTAATGCCCGACGTTGAGTTTGTCCGCTTCAACGATGTCGACGACCTGCGCGCAAAGTTCACAGACGAGGTCTGCGCCATCTGTATCGAACCCATTCAGGGAGAAGGTGGCATTCACCCGGTTTCGCCCGAGTTCTTCCGCGCCGCGCGCGATCTCACGTCAGGCTCGGGCGCTCTTCTGCTGGCTGATGAGATTCAATGTGGCTTCGGTAGGACAGGAGAGTGGTTCGCCTATCAGCAGTACGGCCTGCTGCCCGATGTCGCCACTCTCGCGAAGCCGCTGGCGGGCGGCCTTCCGATCGGCGCTATGCTCTGCACCAATGAGGTTGCGCTGGCGTTCAGTCCCGGCATGCACGGAACAACTTTCGGTGGCGGCCCGCTTGCCTGCGCTGTTGCAACCGCGGTAATAGATACTATTCAGCAGGAAGGTCTGATTCAGAACATCCGCGAGGTGGGCGCCTACTTCCGCGACCAACTGACGGATCTGGCGAGTCGGCAAAGACATATCGTCGAGGTGCGAGGCCGTGGATTGATGATCGGCCTGGAACTCTCCTCGGCCGACATTGCCAAAGGCGTCGCGCTCGCGTTGATGGGGCGCCGCATCATCGTCAACCAAACGAGCGAGACTGTTCTTCGATTTCTGCCGCCGTACATTCTGGAGCGTAAACACGTCGACATCGCGGTCAAGGCGCTGGACGAGATCCTCGCCGAGTTACCCGCATTCGCCTCCGCATCAAACATCCAAGGAGAATTTCATGAGTAGCAAAACCCTGGTGATGAACCCGAAATCGGACATTGGCCCGGAGCCGGTTCATAGGCATGGCTCGCAGTTGGGACTCCAATCTGATGTGGCGTTCAACGAATCGTGCAAGCGCCTTCAGGGGAGAGATCTCTGCTCGGTTGCGGATTTTTCTGTGCAGGAGATGGCCGCGCTCATGGAGCTGACACACGCTGTCAAGGCGCATCCGCAAGACTTTCGTGACTCCCTCCATGCCAGGCAGATGGTCTTGTTCTTCGAAAAGGCCTCCCTCAGAACAAGGCTCACGTTTGAAGCTGCAATCAACACGCTTGGTGGCAATGCGATCTTCGTAGACCAGACACAGTCTCCTTTGGGAGAGAGAGAGTCCATTCCCGACATCGCCCGTAACGTGGAACGCTGGATGAGCGTGATGGTTCTGCGCACCTACTCCCACAGCACGATCACGGAGATGGCCGCTGCATCGCGTGTTCCCGTCGTAAACGCTCTCTCTGACCTCGAGCATCCCTGCCAGGCAATCGCCGATTTCTTCACTCTGGAGGAACACTTCGGCTCGGTCGAGGGTCTTCGCTTCGCTTATGTCGGCGATGGCAATAACGTCTGTCACTCGCTCATGCTTACCGCTGTTCAGCTCGGTGCTCATTGCAGCGTCGCAACGCCGAAAGGGTATGCCCCAAAGCTCGAAATCATTCATCAGGCGATTGAGATTGGGGAGACGACGGGCGGCAGCATCACGCTACTCCACGACCCGCTCAAAGCGGTACATGGAGCGCACGCGATCTACACGGACGTCTGCACCAGTATGGGATTCGAGCACGAGGCAACCAAGCGCGCCCCGATCTTCAAGCCGTATCAGGTCAATGGAGATCTGATGGCGCGAGCGGAGACCGATGCGGTCTTTATGCATTGCCTCCCTGCGCACCGAAATGCAGAAGTCACGGATGCTGTTCTGGATGGGCCGCAATCGGTCGTCTTCGATCAGGCGGAAAATCGTATGCACGCACAGAAGGCGATCCTGCTCATGCTACTCGGCGGAGCCAAACGCATCCCCAACAGCCGCACCCGTAGCAACCTAACCCGCAAGCGCAACTAGCGTCTCGTCGGGCAACGCATCTGCTCCATCACTGAGGTCTGCCTCACCATGTCCGCAATTCTCGAATCCCTGCCGTTAGGTCAGAAGGTTGGCATTGCCTTCTCTGGCGGCCTCGACACAAGCGCCGCTCTTCACTGGATGAAGCAGAAAGGCGCTCTGCCTTACGCCTACACAGCCAATCTCGGTCAGCCCGACGAAGCCGATTACAACGAGATCCCGCGCAAAGCGATCGAATATGGCGCCGTGAAGGCACGCCTTGTCGACTGCCGCGGCCCCCTGGTTCGCGAAGGCATCGCGGCGCTCCAGTCCGGCGCCTTTCACATCACTACCGCCGGCGTCACCTACTTCAACACCACGCCAATCGGGCGCGCCGTCACCGGAACCATGCTCGTCACCGCAATGAAGGAAGACGATGTCAACATCTGGGGCGACGGCTCGACCTTCAAAGGCAATGACATCGAGCGCTTCTACCGTTATGGCCTTCTCGTCAACCCCGACATCAAGATCTACAAGCCTTGGCTCGATCCCGTCTTCATCGACGAGCTAGGCGGCCGCGCCGAGATGTCCGCGTTTATGCACAAGAACGGATTCGCCTACAAGATGTCCGCCGAGAAAGCCTACTCCACCGACTCCAACATCCTTGGCGCAACCCACGAAGCCAAGGACCTCGAACTCCTCACCGCCTCCATGAAAATTGTCGCGCCTCTCATGGGCTCGGCCTTCTGGCAGGATGACATCGCAATCAAGCCCGAGCAGATCACCATCCGCTTTGAAGAAGGCTTTCCCGTCGCGCTTAACGGCACCGATTACCCCGACCCCATAGCCCTCATGCTCGAGGCCAACGCCATTGGAGGTCGCCACGGCCTCGGCATGAGCGACCAGATAGAAAACCGCATTATCGAAGCGAAATCCCGCGGCGTCTACGAGGCTCCAGGTCTCGCCCTGCTCTTTATCGCCTACGAGCGCCTCATCACCGGCATTCACAACGAAGACACCATCGAGCAGTACCGCGAGAACGGCCGCAAACTCGGCCGCCTTCTCTACCAGGGCCGCTGGTTCGACCCTCAGGCCATCATGCTTCGCGAAGCCGCGGAGCGATGGGTCGCTAAGCCTGTAACCGGAGAAGTTACAGTCGAACTTCGCCGCGGCAACGACTACACCATCCTCAACACCGACTCGCCCAACCTCACCTTTCACCCCGAACGCCTCACCATGGAAAAAGGCGAATCCACCTTCTCCCCTCGGGACCGCATTGGCCAACTCACCATGCGCAATCTCGATATCACCGACACTCGCTCTAAGCTGGTCACCTACGCGCAAACCGGCCTCCTAACCCTGAGCAAAGGAACAGAAATGCCCCGACTTAACAGCGGCCACGAGAAGGTGTAGCCCTATGACACCGCGTCCCGCCATCTCCCACCTGCTGTGGAAGCGCAGAAGCAAAACACCACTACGGTCAACGTCAACACTCGCTCCACAAACCATGCTCGCAGCCGGGTGCAACTGCTAAGGAACGCTCTTGTCTGAATCGCAACAAACCGCAAAAATGTGGACAGGCCGCTTCCGCGAACCGCTGGACCAAAGCTTTGAACAGTGGCAAAGGTCCTTCCCCTTCGACGTTCGGCTGCTCTCTCACGAGATCGAAGCATCCAAGGCGCACGCACGCGCGCTTGCGACTGCCGGTATCCTCGACGCGCACGAACTCGTTCGCATGCTCGATGGGCTCGACCGCGTTATTCCGTCTGCTGTCGAAGACGCATCAAGGCTCCCGAACCTGGAGGTTCTGCGCGATGCCTATGTGTCGACCAAATTCGGTCTGAGCGCGGGCATGTCCTCGGTTCCTGCGATCGTGGCCCTAAACCCGCATGCAGAAGACATCCACCACTTCGTCGAATTGCAGCTCACGAAACTCGTCGGAGAACTTGCGCTCAAGCTGCATACCGGCCGGTCACGCAACGAGCAGATCGCCACCGACCTGCGGCTCTTTGTACGAGCGTCGATTGATATTGCTGTGGGCCACCTCGCCAAGTGGGCGCGGGCGGTTCTCGATCAGGCGGAAGCCGCTCGCGAAGCGGTCATGCCGTCGTACACGCATCTGCAGCGCGCGGAGCCCGTGCTGGTAGCGCACTGGCTGTTGGCCTATGTAAGCATGATCGAGCGTGATTTATCTCGGCTCGCGGATTGCCGCAAGCGCCTGAACCTGTGTCCGTTAGGTTCGGGTGCTGTTGCCGGAGCGACACTGACGCTCGACCGTTCGATCGCGGCGGATGCGCTGGGATTCGACGGACCGACGGCGAACAGTATGGACGCGACGAGCGACAGGGATTTCGCGCTCGAGTTCGGGCAGGTGGCTGCGCAGATCGGCCTTCACCTGTCGCGCTTCGCTGAGGAGTTGACGCTCTACTCTACCGCGGAGTTCGGCTTTCTGGACCTTCCGGAGCGGTTCTCTACCGGCTCGAGCGCGATGCCACAAAAGAAGAACCCGGACCTGACCGAGCTTCTACGCGGCAAGTCTGGTCGTCTGCTCGGCAGCTCCACAACGTTGGCAGTGATCTTGAAGGGGCTGCCACTGGCCTACAACAAGGACCTGCAGGAGACCCAGGAGGCGGTGTTTGATGTCGCGGACACGCTGCTGGGCATGCTGCGCCTGATGGCGCCATTTACGGCGGCGCTCGTGTTCCGCTTCGAACGCATGGAGGCAGCGGCGACGAAGGGGTATCTGAATGCCATGGCGGCGGCGACGTACCTTGTCCATAAAGGCGTTCCGTTCAGGAAAGCGCATGAAAAGACGGGCAATGCGGTGCGGTTTGCGATTGACCGCGGGGTTGAGCTGAATGACCTGTCGCTCGACGATCTCAGGCAGTTTGGTGAGGAGTTCGGCGAGGACTTCTTTGAGGCGGTGGGGCTGCGGGCGACTTTGGATTGCCATGACGTAGTCGGGGGGACGGCCCGGGGCCGGGTGCAGGAGGCCTTGCGGCTGGCGCGGGAACGGTTTCCGGTGGTGGCCGATGGTGACTAGCCTCGATCCAGCGGTGGTTCCGGCGGCGACCACGCGGGTGCGGAAGGCGAGGCTCCAGGATGCGACACGCATCTTCGAACTGGTGAACTCGCTCTCGCATGACGGGACGCTGCTGCGCCGAAGCTACGCCGAGATCTGTGAGAATGTGCGGGATTTTTCGGTGGCGGAGGGGGTGGACGGGGTCTTCCTGGGGTGTGGAGCGCTGCATCTCTACGGCCCGCATCTGTCGGAGGTGCGATCGATCGTGGTGCGGCCGGAGGCGAAGCGGCGAGGGGCCGGCGGGGAGTTGTTGCGGGCGCTGCTGGCGGAGGCGGACGAGCAGGGTGTCTCCTGCGTCAGCCTCTTTACGCGAATGCCGGAGTTCTTTGCGCACTTCGGGTTTCGCGAGGTCGACCGGACGGCGCTGCCGGACAAAATTTACAAGGATTGCCAGACCTGTCCACGACTGTATGCGTGTGACGAGGTTGCGATGGTGCTGGGTGAGTTGCCGAGGATCGCGGTGCTGGGTCCGACGCGGTTTTCGGAACCGGAGCTGGTGAAGCTACAGACAGGAACGGTACGGCCGGTGCGGTAGGCCACCCCCCCTGCAACAGTCCCAAAGTCTTCTATTCAGGCAGCTTAAGTCCGGACCACCTGTGCAGAGTACCGGGATTAGTACGTTTCCGTTCCTAAAGTCTTCTGGTAGCTCGGCTTAAGAACGATGTTCTGGACTGCTTTCCGGCCAAGTTCCGGAGGTGCTTCTTTCATGATAGTGGATGCGCCGGATCATTGCGCCATCCTGCGCGAACACTTGTGATCGAGTCGGTGTGCTCGCGGTCGACGACAACAGCACTGTTTACCGGCCGGGCAGCAGCCGGAGATACACCCCATTGGTCCAACCGAACCCTGTCGCATTTGTCTTGTATCCCGCAGTCACCAGCACCGTTGTACTTCCGGTCTCCACGTTGTACTTCTCACGAACATTCCCATCGCGCAGATAGTTCGTGTCCACCACGGACCGAAACTCATCGGCCAGCCGGTCTCCATCTGCTTTGAAGCCGGTCGCACGCAGGCCCACTACGGCAAACCAAACCTCCGGAGCCCATCCGAACGGCCGGTCCCATTGCATGCCGGAGATCGTGTCGCTCATCGCCAGGCCATGCTCCGCTTCCAGACGCGGCAGCGCCTTTTGAACGCCGGCGGCCTGCTGCGGAGAGCTCAACCCCGCCCACAGGGGATAAAACACCGACGTGTAGAGATAGCTCGACGGTTTCGAGTTTGTAAAGTCGTAGTCCTGATAGAGACCAGTTGAGGCGTCCCAAAGGTACCGGTTAATGGCAACCTTGCGAGCGGCAGCCCTGCGCCTCCACTGCGCTGCATCGCCTTCTTTCCCAAGCTCCTTCGCAAAGGCCGCCATATCGAGCTCGTATTTGTAGAGCAAGCTGTTCAGGCAGACCGGCGCATAGTGATGAGTCGACCCGCTGAACGGCCCAAATCGGAAGCTTGTGTCGAACCCAGACTCCCGCATCGCCCGGTCGCCCTTGTAGAAGTCGCGCGACAACCGCATGCCATCCACCTCGGCATGCGCGCACACGGCCGTCAGCTTGCGGTCGCAGCTCGCCGCGTCACCCATTGACGCCGGCACCAGGTACTGCCCGCCCACATCCTTGTGCGCCTCCATCCAACGGATCGCGTCCGGATAATACGTGCTGTCATCCGCCATCTCCAGCACCGGCCCGTCCCCGAGATCGAAGTACCGCGCCAGCCCCGTCGTTCCCGCCTGGTGCTCGGGCATCACCCACAAGGCATAGTCCTTTTGCGCGGCGGAGTACGCTTGTCCCAGCCACTCCTTCGAGCCGCCGGCTTTGCTCCCATGCACCTCGCGGATCATCTCCGCCAGCAGCGGCGGCTGCGATCGCGTGAGGAAATAGGTCCGATTCGCATTCAGCACCGCGCCATAGTTCTCGATCTCAAACTCGAAGTTCTCCACCATTCCCTTTGCCATCTCCGCGCGTCCATCCGCCAGCAGACCCAGGATGATGAAGTAGCTATCCCAACCGTACATCTCGTTGAACCGGCCTCCCGGCACCACATACTTGTTCGGCAGATACAGCAGCCCCGGCCGTTTCAACTCCTGCGGCATCACCTCGCCAAGGTGAGTAATCCGTCGCGGCAGGTGGACAACCTCCACACCGCACGCTGACTTCAGCGCCGTAACTGCCTTCGGGTCCGCCATACCCGCAGGAAGATACAGGATAGGCGCCGTCGTAACCTTGATGTCACGCACCGACTTGCAATCCACCATCGAACGCGAAAGCGTATCCCACGCCTGATGCATGTAGTCGAGAATCGGCGGTAAGGCCTGTGCTGTTGATGTTCGCGCACGTGTCGCTTCCCTGCAACACTGGAGCGCTCTGCGCGGCGGCAAAGATCGGCGCGGCCATTGCCAACGACAGCACCATGAGACCGAATTCCATTGCACGTACACGCATCATTTGGACCATCCGATCCCGACCTTTCTGGTTACAAATCCCTCACCTGCAGGCATCTGCACCCGCAGCATGTCGCCGGTCTGCGCTGCGCCATCGATGGTGACGCGCGCCGCAGAAACATTGCGCCGCAGCATCAGCTCCACCACACTCCCACCCCGCGCCTCGATCGTCAATCGCACGCCTCGGTCGTCATAGCTCTCGTCCGTGACCCGTGCCCTCTCTGTCGCCGCTCCCGGCAGCGGCAGAGCCTCAGCCGCCATCCCGATCTCCACCGGGGGTAGCGCGACCTCCACCCGATGCTCCCGAGCAGCCTTCTCCGCGCAGGTTTTCCCAAGCGCCAGATTCAGACATAGCACCGCATCCCGCTCCCCTCGCACGATCACCACCATGTGCCCATGGTCACGACGCATCGTCACAGCGAAGAGATCTTCGCCCACACGAACCCCATCCACCTCCGCTCCATCCCACCCCGCCGGCAGGTGCGGAGCCACCGACATCGCATGCCGCATCGCATCCACCTCTACACCGAACATCCCGCGCACGGCCGGCGTCAGCGTCATCGCCGATGACCACAGCTGGTGCGAGCTGCTTCGCCCGAGCGGCTGATAGAACGCACCCGAGATCACCTCCGTCACAAACCCCGGATCCTGCGCCCACGTCAGCCCCACATTCTCCATCAGCGCTCGATACCCTGCCATCGGTCGTCCACCGCGGTATTGCGCCATTGACGCCCATCCTGTGAACAGCGGCCACACCGTGCCCTGGTGATACGCCATCGGGTCGTATACCGCCTGCGTATCCCCAACAGCCCGCACACCCCAGTCCGTTGCAAAGTGCGCCCCTGACCACGCGGACAGCATCGCCCGGCTCTCGGGCAGCTCACCCGCTCTGCTCCACATCGCCACCGACGGGTACACGGTCAGCGTCTTGTCATAGCTGCCATCCAAATTCTTGCTGAACGCATACGTTCCATCTGCCTGTTTGTACTTCGCCACCACACCCGCAATATGTTCCGCGTCCACGTTCGCCTTGGTCGCGAGCGCCGAATCCTGCAACCATCCCGCCATCTCACTCACAGCCCGAGCCGCACTTTCGTCGAGCGCGGCCAGGTAAAGCTCCTGGTGCGGCTGCCCCGCGGCCCACTGCTCCACCCATCCCGTTCCCTCGCTGTTGTCGTACACGCCGTCGCCATCCGAGTCGTGCCCCCGCTCGAACGCATAAGCCCGCTTCACGGCGTCCCAGTGCGCGCGCAGAAAGTCGATGTCGCCCGTCGTCCGCACATAATCCGCAACTGCCATGCAAAACAGTGGCGTCGCATCGGCCGCCGCATACTCGTACCCGAAGTTCGACCACTGCATCGGTCCGGTCAGCCCACCAGCGGTCAATGAGAACTCGTGCATCATCTTCCCGTCCGCTCGTTGCCGCGCAGCAAGGAATTCCAGCGCCTCTTTCCCAACGCCCGGTCTCCATAGCTGTCGATCGCATACATCGACCAGAGCGTATCCCGTCCGAAGTACCAGCCGAAGCCCGGCCGTGCCGAGTCAAAGGACGGATACCACCCAGCCACCAGCCCCGTCTCTCCCGCCGTGCGCACCTTGCTCTGCTCGATCGCGATCTCGGCCCATCGAAGCGCTTTATCCAGCATCGGGTCTGGAGTCTTCACGGTAAGCCGGGTGTCAAAAAAGTGCGCGTAGAACTCGCTCGTCTGCTTGTAGACGGACGGCAAGGCAGCCGCCTTTGCCTCAATGCGTCCTTCCATGGCCGTAACTGCGGCCGCCGAACTCTTCTCCCCGGCGCGCTCAGCTCCGTCACCATCGGAAAGATACTTGCCGCGATCCTTCGCCGGATCGAAATGCACCTTGAACTCCAGCGGAAATCCCTGCGGGCGCTCCTGGTAAGGAGCCATCACACCCGCGTCGCCTGCGGCATAGCCACCATCCCATAGATGGCAGGGTTGTCCGTCGACAGCAGATATCCACCACCTGTGCCCATCGCCACCCAGCTCGCAGACGGTCGTCCATACTGCGGCGCGGGCCACTGCTGCACCATCGATGGCTCAAACGAGACCGTAACCACAGCCGGTCCGATCGCCTGAATTTCGAAGAAGACCTGTGCTCCAGTCGCAGTATTTGTAACTCCCGCAGGCACAAACATGTGCTGTCGCACCGTGATTGCCGCATGCGAGTACGTGATGGTCGTATGGTCCGGCTGCACCTCGATCTCCGCCGCATGGGCGGTTAGATCGATCGGTACCGGATAGCCCTCGATCTCCGCCTTAAGCCTGAGTCCGCTCAAGACCTTGGTCGGCAGGTCCCACACCTCGACAGTCCCGTTCTGCAAACCGAGAATGGCTCCGGTCGCCCCGGTCACGGTAAACGGATGATCCGGCTGCACCGCTTGCCGGATTGCCATGTCGCTCGTCGCCAACGGGAAGCGCGGCGTCGGCTCGAGCCGTGCTTCCGCCCGCATGACCCCGCAAAGTGCCGCTAACGCCAGCACAGCCAAACCCTGCCTCATAAGCGCAACACCTCAACAGCACCGATGTGTTCAAAACCAGATCCGGAAGTCGGATCTGGTTCCATGCCGAAACCACTCTACCCCACTTGCTCCGCTTACTCCTCCGATAGGAGCTCTACCGCCGGAATCGCACCCCGCCCATCACCGTCCGCGGCGTGCCCAGCGTCAGCACCGGCGTACGCCCCGCTTCGATCCCCCGGTCGAACAGATTCTGTGCCGACGCGTACGCCGTCCACCTCTCTCCAAAGCGGTGCTCCGCATAGGCATTCAGCTGCGTGTAGCTGTGCAGCTCCAACGTGTTCGCCGTGTCATCGAACTGTCGCCCACTCGTCCGCACATCCAGCAGCAACACGCCCAGGCCACCACGCTCCAAACGCACCTGCGCCGTCCCCGAATTACGCGGCACCTCCGCCGTCCACTTCCCCACCAGCGTTGCGTCCGCCTGGAACTTCGTGACGGTCGACACGGCAAACTGATACCCACCAGTCAGACCTAGCCATCGCGCCGGCCGAAGCTCCCACTCTGCCATTACGCCGCGGCTCTCCAGCTGCCCCAGGTTCTCGCGCTGCAACAGCTGTGTGGTCGGAGTTGAACTCAACACTACAGACGCCACCGGCCGGTTCACCTGTGTCCAGAAGTAGCTTCCCCGCACCGAGCCGGCGCGATGCGCGTTTACCAGGGCGCCAAGTTCGAAGCCGGTCGCCCGCTCCGACCGCAGACGCGCGTTGGCCAGCGTCGTCTGCTGTCCCACCTGGCCGGTTCGGTAGAGCTCGTACAGTGTCGGCCCGCGAAACGCACGGAAGACGGATCCGCTCAGCGAAACGCCGCCACCCACCTGCTTCAGGAGGCCCAACCGAGGATTGAACACCGTCTCATCGGTCTCCGGAAGATCCGTTGGAGCTCCGGACGGGCCACCAGCCTGTCGTGCATCGAAGCTGCGAAAACGATCCACGCGCCCCGACAACGCCGTCGACCAGCCACCCCGCACCCCACCCTGGGTCACCGGCTGCCACAGCACCTCGGCATAGCCGCCGGCGTCGCGCTGCCGCCCAGTGGTCGATGCCCGCGACTGCGCGACGCCGCGCGCGATTGCCGTTTCGTCATCCGTTCCGCGTGTGTCCAGAGCGTCCGTACCGGCGACAAACGTGAATGCCCGTACGCTGCGCGCCCACTGCGCCGCGCCGCCAAGCTGCTGCGAGGGTGATCTCTGCAGCCGGGTCAGCTGCTCCGTCGCCCGGTCCGGCGCAATTGCGGAGAAGCTCTGCCGATACCGCTGGTTTAGTCCATACGCGCGGACAAAGAACCGGCCAACGTCCCCCGCAGTCCAGTCGGCGCCCGTCTGGTAGCGCCAGATGCGTGTGCCATTCGCCTGCACCGCTGTTCCGTTCGCCCGGGCTTCGTTCAGCAGATTTCCGCGCAGAAACGCCGACCCATCGCTACCCAAAAGCCGACGCAGCTCCAGCCGCCCACTCTCAGAGTGCACGCCGTACGGCGTATCCACCGGTCCGCGAAACGCGGGCGCGGTCAAGATGTAACCATTCGTGTCGAAGACGCTCGTTGCGGCCAGCCCCGCCCACCTCCCCCGTGCCTCAGTCACGAGCCCATTGAGCGAAAGCGTGTCCTCCGTCGCACCTGCCAGATCAAGCGCTACACTTCGCGTCTGCGGCACCACGGGAATTACGTCAATCACTCCGCCGATCGCGCTCGACCCGTACAGGTCCGAAGCGCCGCCACGCACCAACTCCACCCCACGAATCGCCAGCTCCGGAATCTCATCCCAATGCACCCATCCACCAAAGGCATCGTTGAGCGGAACCTGATCGCTCAGCACCAGGGTTCGGCTCGGAGCCGTCGATCCGAGCCCACGCAACGACGTGCCCTCCGTCGTAGGATTCGCCACCCACGATCCAGTCCGGCGAAACAATTGGAAACCAGCGACCTGCCGCAGCCGATCATCCAGCAGAAACCCCGGGGTCTCCGCAAGCTCGCGCCCGCTCAGAGTCCGAACGCTGCTCGCACTCGCGTCGAGCGCGAGCGGCACGCGCGAGGCCGTAACCTCCACCTGCTGAGACACACCAGCTGGCGCAAGCACCACGACCAACTCCGTCCCACTCGCAAGGTCCGCAGTCGTCCGTCCGAAGCCCTCCCGCTCTACGGCCACAGGGCTCTGAGCACTCTCCGGAACTCGCGCCATCACGCATCCATCCGCCCCGGTCGTCAGCGTGGCTGTGGCCGGTTCTCCCACACGCACCGCTGCACCTGTCACTGGCCGCCCACCGCCGTCCCGCACACACACGTGCACAGCACGTTCCGCAGCCCACCCCGGCCGGTTCCCAATCACCAGCGACAGCGCCGCAACTACAGCAAAAACTCGCACCCTTCTATGATGAGGGAGATCCGCTCGAGACGTCGTCCATCCGCAAACCGTGGTTTGAGAACCGAGTACTGAGAACGAAAATGCCCCTCTCCCGCCGTCATTTCTGCTCCACCGCCGCCGCCGCTGTCGCCGCCTCGCGTCTCCTGCCAGCCCAGCAGCCCACGTCCCGCCCGGATGTAGCAGTCATCGACCACGATCGCATCCTCGCCGCCGCTACCCGTTACCTTGCGCAGTCTCCTGCACCGCTTACCGCGGCTCCTTCTCCCCAGTCCCCCGGTACGGCAAACGAGTTTTTCTCACAGATGGAGGACCTCCCACCCGGATCGACTCCTCTGACGCCCTCCGAGGCTTTCGTCGGCCACCAGGAGGCGCTCCTCCAACTCACGCTTGCCGTCCCGGTCCTCACCGCAGCCTGGTTCCTCACCCGCACCTCCGATCCCACGCGGGCCAACGCCTTCGCCCGGCACGCCGCCAAACACCTCCAGGCCTGGTTCGTCACCCCCGCCACTCGCATGGAGCCGTCCCTCAACTTCGCCGCCGTCGCGCCCGGCACAGGTGGTCATCCCGACGGCGTCGCGGATACCTCCGCCCTCGCGGAGATTGCACAATCGATTCCCTTCCTCATCCGCTCCGAAGCTCTCAGCCCGGAAGACACCGCCGCCGTCAAAGGCTGGTTCGCCGCGTTTCTCAAGTGGCTCACTACCTCCCGTCTCGCGGTCCTCGCCCGCGATCGTAAAGACCACATCGGCAGCTCATGGCTGATGCAGTGCGCCGCCTATGCCCGCCTCACAGGGGACGACACCGCGCTCGCCGAGCTTCGGCACCGCTTCAAGACCGTCACCCTCCGCGCGGAGATCCTTGCGGATGGCGCCTTTCCCCACGAACTCACCACCCTCAATCCTTACCGCAACTCCCTCTTCAACCTCGATCTCCTCGCAGCTGCCTGCGATCTCCTCTCCACCCGCTTCGAGACCCTCTGGGACTTTCAGCTCCAGGACGGCCCCGGTCTCCGCGTCGCCATCGCACGTCACGTGCCCTACATCGAAGATCGCGGCGTCTGGCCATACCGCGCCGATGCTCACCTCTTCAACGATCTTCCCTGCCGCCGCCCCGCCCTGCTCTTTGCTGCACGTGCCTACCAGCGTCCCGAATACGCCACTTTATGGCGCTCACTCAACCCCGACCCCACCAACCCCGCCATTCTCCGCACCTTCCCCATCCGCCAACCACTCCTCTGGGTCACGCGACCACAGCCCTGAGCGGGCGCCGCCGCACCTCAGCCGCTAACTCTCTTCCTTCCCGCCGCATCGCTTTGCTGTTGCTTGTTCTTTTGCTTGGTCATCCAGGAGGGATCTGCTCAGCCGCGCTGGAGTCCCTCCGCTCCCGATATCCGCGCACGATTCCCACATACCTCCGGGCATTCTCCGTTATGGAGGCATGCCGCCCCTCCGCCAGTGCCTTCGCATCCACCAGGTCCGCGCCAACACCCAGCCCAAACGCTCCCGCCTCCAGAAACTCCAGCGCGGTTCCCAAAGAAACGCCACCCGTCGGGATCATCTCTACCTGCGGCAGCGGAGCCTTCAACGCCCGGATGTACTTTGCCCCACCCATGGCACCCGCCGGAAACACCTTCACCACATCCGCCCCCGCCTGCCAGGCGGTCACAATTTCGGTTGGCGTGAGGGCCCCGGGCAGAACCGGTATGGAATACCGCTGACACATCTCGATCGTCCGCACGTTCAGCGCCGGCGAGACCACAAAACGCGCCCCTTCAAGAATGCACATGCGCGCAGTCTCCGGGTCGAGCACCGTCCCTGCACCCACCAGGATCTCCGGCCGTTCCAGCGCCAACCTGCGCATCACCTCGATCGCTCCCGGCACGGTCATGGTGACCTCGAGTACCGTCACCCCACCCGCCGCAATCGCGCTGGCCAGCTCCATCGCCTGCGCCACGCTCTCCGCGCGGAGCACTGGGACTAGCCCGATCTCCCGCAGCATCCGCAACGTCTCTTGCTTTCCCATCCCTCGCACCTCGAACCTGCAACCCTACCGCTGTACTCCAGCCCCAGCCCCCGACATCAGACGCTCCACCTCGTTCACGGTCGCCATTGATCCGTCTCCGATAGTGGTCATGGCGAGCGCTCCATGGGCAACGCCACAATTCAACGCCCATGGCAACCCACGCCCGCTCAGCAGCCCATAGATCAAACCGCTGGCAAACGAATCTCCGCCCCCGACCCGGTCCAGAATCTCCAGGTTCTCGAACCGCATTCCCTCGTGCAGCGCACCTTCGGCGTACGCAAATGCGCCCCAGCCGTTACGGCTGGCCGTATGTGGCCGCCGTACCGTGCTCGCAATCACCTTGATCGTCGGGAACTCGCTCACAACGCGCTCTGCCATCGGGCCGTAGCTCTCGGCTGTGTGCCACACCGGCCCATGCGCCGCATCACTCAGCGTCGCCGCCACGTCGCCCTCATGCCCGAACAGCACATCCACCATCGGCATCAGCGACCGGTTCACCGCGACCGACCCCGCCCGTCCACCGCGCTCCTTCCACAACGAGGGCCGGTAGTTGCAATCGAAACTCACCACCACACCGTGACGGCGCGCCGCCGATATCGCGTCCCGGACCACCTCCGTCGAGCTCTCGCTCAGTGCGGCCATGACCCCGCCCGTATGGAACCAGCGCACGCCCGCTCCGAATATCGCATCCCAATCCACCTCGCCCGGTTGCAACTGCGAGATCGCCGTCGCGCCGCGGTCCATCATGCCCATCGCCCCACGCACGCCAAAGCCGCGCTCCAGGAAATAGATCCCGTTGCGAGCCTCGCGTCCGACCCCATCGAAGCTCTTCCAGATCAGGTGGGAGAGATCCACGCCGCCCTGCAGCATCAGGTCCTCGACCAGTCGCCCCACCGGGTTGTCCACCAGCGCCGTCACCACGCCCGTACGCATCCCAAAGCACCGCCGCAGACCCCGCGCCACGTTGTACTCGCCCCCACCCTCCCAGACGCGGAAGTTCCGCGCGTGCGCGATACGCTCCTCACCCGGATCGAACCGCAGCATCACCTCGCCCAGCGCCAGCAGATCCCACCGGCACTCCACGGCAGTGCGGATCTTCAGCCCCGCCGTGTCGCTCGCCTCTTTCAACGCAGCTCCGCGATCGTCACCGCATCCATATCGTCGTATGCCTGGTTCTCGCCGCCCATGCCCCAGCAGAACCCGTAGTTTTTCGTTCCCACGCCCGCATGAATCGACCACCCTGGGCTGACCACGATCTCCATATCCGCAACCACAAGATGGCTCGTAGCCTCCGGCGGACCCATCAGGTGCAGCACACGGTGTGCCGGGTCCACATCAAAGTAAAAGTAAATCTCGCTGCGACGCATGTGTGTATGCGGCGGCATCGTGTTCCACACCGACCCCGGATCGAGCAGCGTGAAACCCATCACCAGCTGACAGCTCTTGATTCCTTCCTTGCAAATTGCCTTGTAGATCGTCCGCTTATTACAAGTCTCGACAGCCCCAAGCTTCAGTCCATCCAGCTCGCCGAACTTCACCATTGCGGTCGGATACTCCGCATGTGCCGGGTAGCTCAGCAGATAAAACATCGCGGGATTCGTCGCATCGACGCTCTCAAACCGCACATCGCGAGCGCCCCGCCCCGCGTACAGGCAGTCCAGCTTATCCATCGGAAAGCTCTTCCCATCGACTGTCACCAGCCCCTTTCCGCCGACGTTCAGCACACCCAACTCCCGCCGCTCCAGAAAGTAATCTGACCGCAGCTCCGGCTCCGTCTCCAGGTGGAGCGCTTCCCCCAACGGGACCGCCGACCCTGCGACAGCGCGGTCGAGATCCACATACGCAAATTCGATCTCGCCCGCCTCGAACATCCCTTCCAGCAGAAACGTCTCGCGCAGCTCTTCGGTATCCATCAACCCATACCGCACCGCGTCCGCCATCTGATAAAGCCTCATGCCGTCCCCCTGTTCTATGAAAAAGCGCTACTTCGGCGCCTGCACCTTGATCACGTAGTACGTAAACGTCTTGCCCGGCTCAAGTACCGTCTGGTGCGGTGTATTCGGCGAAATATGGATCACGTCGCCCTTGCGCATGGGCGTCGGCGTCCCGCCCTCCACCTTGCTTCCACGTGTCTCCCCCGGAGAGTTCTCCTTTGCATCCACAATCGTTCCGCCCGTGTACTCGGTCGCCTCGCCATCCAGCACCACGAAGATGTCGCTCCAGCCGGCGTGCATCTCCGCTCCGCCGCTCTTGGTCCGCACCGTCAACATCGTAAAATGCCCCGGATATTTCTCGAGCGTCACGGATGCAATTCCCGAGGGGCTCTTCTGCGCATCCGCCAGCATCGCTTTCGCCTGGGTGGCGATCTGGTCCGCGGATCGGCGATCGATCGCCTTGGCTGATCCAGTCTCCTGCGCAAAGAGCGCACCTCCACTCACAATCGCAAACGCCAGAACCACCGGAGCCGTACTGAAACGCATAAACTTCCCTCCAGAAACAATTCCCTAACCATATGAACCCAGCGCCGCGCCGTCAACATTCGTATCGCTAAATTCGAGTCTCTCAAGGCTCCGCCGGAACATCCATCTTTCGCAGCACCGCAAGATCGGACTGCACCCGCGCCCACTGTTCCGGATGTTGTTTCGTGCTGATCGGCGCACCCGGATCCGCATAGTACCTCTCGATATCCCGCTTCAACCCGGCCGGAACCTTCGCCGCCGGATTGCGTGTAAGTACCCCGAGCAGCTTGGCATACGTCTCATCCGTCAGCCGGTATCCTCCGGGCCGCACCTCGGCTCCCGTATCCAGATCCCGGTCCGCCACCTTCGCAATCTCCCCGTCCATACCCTCCGTAGCCTTTCGCAGAGCATCGACGGTCCGGTTCACGCTCGCCACGTACAGGGCCTCCGTCGCCGGGTTCGGACCGCGAATCGCCAGGTCAGACAACACGCCCACCTTGGGAAGAATGAAGATGAACCCTGCCAGCGCGTACGTGCCAATACCTGCGTGCTTCCGGTACTGGTCCCACCCATTCTCAAAGTCGGATTGCGCCAGCTCGCGGATCAGGCGGTCGAGCTCGGGGCCCGGCGTGTCGGGCGGAAATCTGCTCCGGTGCAGCACCGTCTCCGCATAGGCGATTCGCGGCAGAAAGCGACGCACCGAAAACCGGTATCCCCGGATTGCGGCGCGCCGCTCCTTCCCCAGTGCGTCTTGCAATCTCAACCCGTACGTCTCCGCAACGGCGCGCTCCAGCAGGTCGCCCGACACCTTCAGACCGACGCGCTCGAGGTACGACGAAGGCGCAAACCGCCGCTTACTGATCTGGTTGACATCGAACGCAAACTCCGTCCGTACATGCGCGTGCGGATTGTCGTCATACACCACCACCGGCCCGTACTTTCGTTCCAGCTTCGGAAACTCGATCGCCACGGACGGATTCACCGCCTGCGCATGCCCAATCGTGTCACCGAGGTAGTGCGACAGAGCGCCCACCGCGAACGCCAGCTCCTGCGGCGTCTTCGCATTGCGAAGGAGGCTCGTCACAAAATCACCCGTCCGCACATAGTGCGTCAGATCGCTGAAGAACTCATTGCCGAACGGGTAGTACCCGATGTCCTGGATCGCACTTCCGCCGTATGCGTACGCATGCGCCTCCTGCAGATCGGCCTCAGTCGCCTTCGGAAAGCGTCGCTTCAGCAAAGGGACGATCGAGCCCTTCCAGGCGAGGTCAATGATCTGCTCATGCGTCTGCACGGAGTAGGCGCGAGCCGCATGCGGTGTCAGCAACAACATCGTCCCAACGGCAAAGACGGCGAGCACCCTGCCGAACGGAGATTTGTCGCCACCTCTAGCCATCCTAAGGAGCCCTCTCGCAAACCGGTCCTCAGTATCGCAGGTGCGAAGCGCCAGTTGCCCTGATGCACACCCAGACGTACATTGGCCTTACATGCCTTCCACTATCCTCGATCTCTTTCGTCTCGATGGAAAGGTCGCGCTGGTCACCGGAGCCGCCAGCGGCCTCGGCGCCGCCATCGCCACCGCGCTCGCAGAGGCCGGAGCCAACGTCGCCGTCCACGGCAATCGCCGCCCCGCCACCGGCACCGCGGACGCAATCTCCGCGGCCGGCCACACCGCCAACGCCTTCCAGGCTGACCTCTCGACGACCGACGGCGCCGCAGCAGCTCTTCACCGCCGTTCAGCAGCAGCTCGGCCGAGTCGACATCCTCGTCAACAACGCCGGCACCATCCATCGCAACGCCGCCGAAGATACCCTGCTCGGCGATTGGCAGCAGGTCCTCCAGGTCAACCTCACCGGCGTCTTCCAGCTCTCGCAGCTCGCCGCCCGCGACATGATCGCGCCGCAATGCCCGAGGCAAGATCATCAACATCGCCTCGCTCCTCAGCTTCCAGGGCGGCATTCGCGTCCCCGCTTACGCCGCCTCCAAGGGCGGAGTCGCGCAGCTCACCAAGGCCCTCGCCAACGAGTGGGCGCCCAAGGGCATCCAGGTCAACGCCATCGCACCCGGCTACTTCGCGCACCTCCAACACCGAAGCCCTCCAGGCCGACGAGACCCGCAACCGCCAGATCCTCGAGCGCATTCCCGCCGCTCGCTGGGGACGAGCCGGAGGACATCGCCGGTGCCGCCCTCTTTCTCGCCTCCGCCGCCAGCAACTACGTGACGGGCACCATCCTCACCGTCGACGGCGGCTGGATGGGCCGCTAACGTAAACGTGCAGCCATACTGCCAGGCGCTTCCTAGAGAGCTGTCATTCTGAGCGCAGCGAAGAATCCCGAAGGAGATCGCACCACCACTGGAGCTTGAACCTTTCCGCCATAAAGCCCGTCCCTTGTGCCCCTCTCCCGATTCCATCGCAAAAGGGTCAGTCGCCGCGCGCAGGCGCGACCGCCTCTAACCTTTCAGATCCGCCTGGGGGCAGTACCATCCCCTTATGCCCCGCATCCCCTTCGGTGAACTCGTCGACACTCTCAACGCCGTCAACCTGAAGCTCGGCCTCTCACGAGAGCGCGCCGTCCTCTGCGCCCGCATCTTCGCCGAAAGCTCCCGTGACGGCGTGCAGTCCCACGGCCTCAATCGCTTCCCCCGCTTCGCCGGCAACGTCCGCGACGGCATCGTCGACCCCGGCGCAATTCCATCGCTCATCAACGCAGCCGGAGCAATCGAGCGCTGGGATGGAAACCGTGGCCCCGGCATCCTCAACGCCCACACCTCCATGGAGCGAGCCATCTCCCTCGCTCGCCGGCACGGTATCGGCGCGGTCGCCCTCGCGAACACCAACCACTGGATGCGCGGCGGAACCTACGGCTGGCAGGCCGCCGATCAGGGACTCTTCGCCATCTGCTGGACCAACACCTGCCGCAATCTTCCGGCCTGGGGAGCCAGCACCCCCACCCTCGGCAACAACCCCCTCGTGCTCGCCGCACCTCGAACGGACCCCCGCGGCGACACGGCCGGCGCACCGCATGTCGTGCTAGATATGGCCATGAGCCAGTTCTCCTACGGTCAGCTCTGCGAGCTACGCTCGCCGCGGCGAGCAGCTGCCCGTGCCCGGAGGCTATGACGGGGACGGGCAATCTCACTCAGGATGCCGCCGCCATCGCGCAAAGCGTCCGCGCGCTCCCCATCGGCTTCTGGAAAGGCTCAGGCCTCGCGCTCACACTGGACCTCTTCGCCGCGGCCCTCTCCGGCGGCAACGCCACCCACCAGATTGGCTCCAGCTTCGATCGAGGAGACTGGCCTTTCGCAGTTCTTTCTCGCCATCGACCCCGCCCGGTTCGCCTCGGCGGCGGAGCTCAACGGGATCGCCACAGCGCTTGTCGAAGACCTCCACCAGGCGCCGCCCACCGACACTGCTAAAACGCCACGCTACCCAGGTGAAGAAACCTCCGGCTTCGCCACGAAAACCTCCGCCTCGGCGTTCCCGTAGACGAAGATATCTGGGAGCAGGTTAAGCCCTTCGGTAGCCGCTGAACACCCCACTTGCTCTTGCCCTTGCTTTTCTGGTTGTCATCCTTCGCGCAGCGGAGGATCTGCTTCTCTACGCGATTTCCCCTCACTCCGCATCCAACTAGAATCAACTCCGATGGACCTCAGCGAAAAATCCGCACTCCTCCACCAAACCCTGGCAAACCTCGGCAGCCTCCTCGTCGCCTACTCCGGCGGCACCGACTCCGCCTTTCTCGCCTACGCCGCCCACCAGGCGCTCGGCTCACGCATGCTCGCCGTCATCGCCGACTCCGCCTCCCTTCCCCGCGCCGAGCTCGCCGCCGCCCTCGCCTTCACCGCCCACCACGGCATCCCCACGGAGATCCTCCAGACCGACGAACTCGGCAATCCCGACTACCAGCGCAACGACGCCAACCGCTGCTTCCACTGCAAAGACGAGCTCTTCACCCACATGGAGACGATTCCGTGACACTCGCAACTTCGCCGCACATCGCCTATGGCATGAACCTCGACGACCGTGGCGACTTCCGCCCCGGCCAGCAGGCCGCCATCGCAACACGGAGCCCTCGCTCCCCTCGTCACCGCCCAACTCACCAAAGCCGAGATCCGCACCCTCGCCCGCGAAGCCGGGCTCGCGCTCGCCGACAAACCCGCCAGCGCCTGCCTCTCCTCCCGCATCGCCTACGGCCTCCCCGTCACCCCCGAGAGCCTCTCCCAGGTGGAACACGCCGAAGCGACCCTCCACGCGCTCGGCTTCCCCGCAGGTCCGCGTCCGCCACCACGGCGACCTCGCCCGCATCGAGATTGCCCGCAAGGACCTCCCCCGCGCCCTCGATCTCTCGACACGCTTGACACCATCACCGCCGCCTTCAAACCCCTCGGCTTCCTCTACATCACCCTCGACACCTCCGGCTACCGCTCCGGATCAATGAACGCGGTGCTCCCCGCCACGGCCATTGCCGCAGCGAAATAACGGAACATCCCCTCTGACTGAGCGGAAAGTGCATGGCTTTGCGCTCCACTAAGGCCCTAAATAGGTCACCTCCGCCATGAAACAATAGCCACCATGCGCATCGCCTACCTAGAGTGCTTTGCCGGCATCTCCGGCGATATGTTCCTCGGTGCTCTCCTGGACGCCGGAGTCGCCCGCGGCGGTCTTCCACGAAGCGGCGGCTGCGCTCAACATCGATGCCACCCTCACGATCGAAAAGGTCGACCGCTCCGGCATCACGTCCACCAAGGTCCACGTCCTCGAAGACGGCCAACTCGCCGAAGAGCACGGTCACACCGACACCGAAGCGCACACCCGCTCCATGCTGACAGCTCACCCGCAGGCCGAAGCGTCTATACAGCAGCAGCCTGCACCACGAGCACCAAGCATCAAGACCGCACCAGGCACCTCCACAAAGCCGGTCACACCCATACCCACGGGCCCGAGCCCCACACGCACGCACCGCACGAGCCCCACGACGTGCCGCACGAGCCACACGCCCACGGCCGCTCCCTCACCGTCATCCGCGACCTCATCCACAACGCTCCGCTCGCCGAACCCGTAAAGAACTTCGCCATCCACACCTTCGATCTGCTTGGCGCCATCCGAAGCCAAGATCCACAACGTTCCCGTCGACAAAATCCACTTCCACGAAGTTGGCGCCGTCGACGCTATCGTCGACATCGTCTGCGCCAGCGCAGGCATCCACGCTCTTAACCAGCAAGCCATAGCGAGACCGGTGAACCCCTCGCCTGGCACTCCTCTCGCATCAACGTCGGAGGCGGCATGGTCGCATTGCGCCCACGGCAACTTCCCCGTCCCCGCCCCCGCGACCGCCGACCTCCTCCGCGGCTTTCCCACCTACTCCGCGCATATCGAAAAAGAGCTCGTCACCCCCACTGGCGCGGCTCTCCTCCGCGCCCTTGCTCCCCGCTTCGGCCCTCAGCCCGCCATGCGCATCCGGCAGATCGGCTACGGCGCCGGAACCCGCAACCCTAAGGGCTTCCCCAACGTCCTCCGCCTCTCGCTTGCTGAGTCCACGTCTGATCCAGCAATCCCCGCCAGCCGAGCCGGCCCATACGTCGGCACCGACACCGCACGATCGCCTCCCCGTCACCTTTGGCGAGCCGACCACGCCCCCTCGCCCACACCGA
Source organism: uncultured Acidobacteriaceae bacterium (assembly GCA_963778445.1). Lineage (GTDB taxonomy): Bacteria > Acidobacteriota > Terriglobia > Terriglobales > Acidobacteriaceae > Edaphobacter. The sequence goes on from CAVZUG010000004.1 coordinate 112,033, forward strand.
CACCGTCACCGTCCTTGAAACCGCGCTCGACGACCTCAGCCCACAGATCCTCGCCCACGTCACCGAGCAGGCCCTCGCACTCGGCGCGCTGGACGTCATGACCACCGCCGTCGGCATGAAGAAGGGTCGCCCCGGCACCCTCCTCACCATCCTCACCGACGAGGCCCACAGCACCCGCCCTCGAACGCCTCCTCCTGCGCGAGACCAGCACCCTCGGCATCCGCGTCTCGCGAGCAGCGCCGCATCTGCCTCGCACGCCACCACATCTCCGTCACCACCCCCTACGGCGAGATCCGCATCAAAATAGGCTCCTTCGATAGCGAAGCCGTCAACGCCGCGCCCGAGTTCGAGGACTGCCGCGCCGCCGCCGCCGCCCACAACGTTCCCGTCAAACAGGTCCTGCAAGCCGCCATCGCTGCGTACGTCAATCTCAACTCAAACCCGGCTCGCGACTAAACCTCACCGCCCGCTTTCTCGTACTCAACAACACCTACTCCCGACTGATCAGCGACCGTGTAACTCCGCACCGACACCATGACCAAGACCTCCCTTCTAGCTCTCCTCGCCGAGGTTCAGCGCGGCACCCTCAGCCCCGACGACGCCTCCGCCCGTCTCGCCACCCTCCCCTTTGAAGAACTCGGCGATGCGAACACGGAGATCCGCATCGACCATCACCGCGCCCTCCGCATCGGCCTGCCCGAGGTCATCTACGCCGCCGGCAAGACACCCGCGCAGACCGCCGCCATCTTCTCCCGCATGGCGGCCGCCGGCTCCGACGTACTCGCCACCCGCTGCCGACCCCGCCACCGCCGCGGCCGTCCTCGCCCAGACCCCGACCGCCATTCACCACGCGCAGGCCCGCGCCATCACGCTCCGCCAATCTCCCTCCGCCGAGCCGCGCGGCCACATCGCCGTCCTCTGCGCCGGCACCAGCGACCTCCCCGTCGCCGAAGAGGCCGCGGTCACAGCCGAACTCTTCAACACGCGCGTCACCCGCCTCTACGACGTCGGCGTCGCCGGCCTTCATCGTCTGCTCGCCGTCCGCCCCGAGCTTGGCCGACAGCCGACGTGGTCATCGTCTGCGCAGGCATGGAGGGCGCCCTCCCTCCGTCGTCGGCGGCCTCGTCGGTGTTCCCGTCATCGCCGTCCCAACCTCGGTCGGCTACGGAGCCTCCTTCGCCGGAGCCGCCGCCCTTCTCGGCATGCTCAACTCCTGCTCGCCCAATGTTGTGGTCGTCAACATCGATAACGGCTTCGGCGCCGCCTACACCGCGACCCTGATCGCACGAACCAGTCACCGATCCTGATCGGCGCATCACACTCCAGAGTGCACATGAGCCGGTGCCCCATCTCGCAGCTTCCTCGCGAAAGGGTGGGGTATCGCAGAGCGCGACCGCCTTATCCGAACACCGAAGGAGTACCCCCATGGAACGCCGAGACTTCCTCAAATCCGCCACCGCAGCCGGGATCGCCGCCGCCACCTCGGCCGCAACGCCTCGGCCCAGGCGCAGCCAGCCCTCGACAGAGCTCCCCCGTCAGCCGCCCCGAAGTCTCCCGGCATGATCTACCGCGAACTCGGCACAACCGGCGAAGCGCGTCTCCGCCATCGGCATGGGCGGATACCACCTCGCCAAAGATCCGCACTCCACGCAGGACGAGATGGTCAGCCTCGTCCACCAGGCCATGGATCGCGGCATCACCTTCTTCGACAACTCCTGGGACTACAACGACGGCATCAGCGAAGTCCGCATGGGCAAAGCTCTCCAGGGAGGCCATCGCGACAAGGTCTTCGTCATGACCAAGATCGACGGACGCACGCGAAGTCCTACAACAAGCAGCTCGAAGAGTCCATGGGCCGCCTCGGCGTCGACCACCTCGATCTCGTCCAGTTCCACGAGTCATCCGCATGGAAGATCCCGACCGCATCTTCGCCGATGACGGCGCCATCCACGCCGCGATGGAAGCTCGCCAGCAGGCAAGATCCGCTACATCGGCTTCACCGGCCACAAGGACCCCGCCGTCCACCTCCGCATGTTCGAGATCGCCGCAGAAGCATGGCTTCAAATTCGACACCGTACAGATGCCCGTCAACGTCATGGACGCGCACTTCCGTTCCTTCACCAAGGAGGTCATTCCCGTCGCGCAGAAGGCAGGCACCGGCGTCCTCGCCATGAAGACCTTCGGCGACAACTTCATCCTCCGAAGCAAAACCTTCCAGCCCATCGAAGCCCTCCACTACGGCCTCTCCCAGCCCGTCTCCGTCGTCATCACCGGCATCGACAAGCCCAAGATCCTCGACCAGGCCATCGAGGCCGCGCGCACCTTCAAGCCCATGACGCAGCCGGAGTCAGGCCAGCCTCCTCGCACCGCACCCGCGACGTCGCTCTCACCGGCAAGTCCGAGCGCTTCAAGACCACGCCCAGTTCGACAGCACCGCACAGAATCCAAAGTGGCTCGGCTGAAATAGAATCTTCACGCCCGTCGACAATTCACAGCTTCTGAGGTCTACACTTCGCGGCATGCACTGCAAGCGGGTCCCGCCGCCGCTGATAGCGCTGGTGGGAATGAACTCGGTGTAATGCACAACGTGAAGCCGTACTAACTCGGATCAGCAGAAAACAGGCGTGAGCATCTTTGCTCACGCCTGTTCTATTCCCACCCTGTAGACTACTGGTTCACACCGCTCGCCAGAAACCCGCCATCCACCACCAGGATCTCTCCCGTAACAAACGCTGAAGCGTCGCTCGCCAGAAAAATAGCCGAGCCCACCAGCTCCTCCGTCTTCCCGAATCTGCCCATGGGCGTCCGCATCCGCAGCTCCTTGCCGCGCTCGCTCTTGTCCAGCAGCTCCGCGTTCAAAGCCGTCCGGAACACCCCCGGCGCAATCGCATTCACCGTCACGCCCTGCGAGCTCCACTCCACCGCCAGCGACTTCGTCAGCGCACCCACCGCCGCCTTGCTCGCCGCATATGCCGTTACCTCCTTGAGCGACACAAACGTATTCAAGCTGGCGATGTTGATGATTCGCCCGTAGCCACGCTCCAACATATGCCGCCCAAAGATCTGGCACGCCCGCAGCGTCCCCGTCACATTCGTATCCATGATGTCGTCCCAGACGTCCTCCGGGAAGTCGACGCGTCGGCGCCCGCTTGATCTTGCCCGCGCAGTTGATCAGGATGTCGACCTTGCCGAACTCCTTCAGCGTTCCCTCAAGCAGCGCCTCCAGCGTCGCGCGATCCGCCACATCGCTCGTCAGCCGCAGCGCCCTGCGGCCCTTCGCCTCGATCTGCCTGGCCGCCTCGTCCACCTGCTCCGCGCGCCGCGAGCTCGCCACCACATCCGCGCCCGCCTCCGCCAGCCCGATCGCCATCGCCAGCCCGATCCCGCTCGTTCCACCCACCACCACAGCAATCTTTCCCTCAGATCAAACAGCGGATGTCCCATCGCTCTCCCTCAGTCCCGTCACGATTTCCGACCCGTGTTCATCCGCGTCTAGCACATGTCGTAAGCTTGCGACCACTAGCTCTAACTCTCCACAAGCGAACTCGTGCCATCGCCCTGCCCCAGCCCTCGCCACGATCTCGTCCACAACCTCGTCCGGTGCCCGGTCATTGACGACTGCAGACCGAGTCCCCTGACGGCCGCTCCAGCGTCGCCATCTGGCTCTCCAGCAGCTTCGGCGTCATAAACTCGTGATGACGTTGCGCCAGCCGCTCGGCGATCAACTCCTTCGATCCATCCAGCAGCACAAACTTCACTGTCCCGGGCGGCATCCCGTCCGACAGGATCTTCCGGTACTTCTCCTTCAGCGCAGAACACGCCAGCACGCCACCCTGCCCCGTCTCATACCACCCGCGCATCACCCGATTCAGCTCCTCGAGCCACGGGCTGCCGGTCGTCATCATCCAGCGCATGGCCCGCAGCCATCTTCGCCTTGTTCGCCGCCGGATGGTAGTCGTCCGCATCTGCAAACACGACACCTTCCCGCGTCGCCAGCAGCGTCCCGATCGTCGTCTTGCCCGACCCGCTCACACCCATCAACACAACAATCATCGTGACAGTCTCCACCGGGCCGCTGTCTCTCTGGTTGTAATCCTCCGCGAAGCGGAGGGTCTGCTTTTGCTGTTGCCTGTTACTCATGCTTGTGACCACGACCTGAGCCTCGTTGAACTGGGTGAGAGCTCTGTCGTCTGTAGCCTACCTGCCCAGAAACACCGGCCGGATATGCCGTTCAAACAGATTCGTCGTCACATTGCTCGCCACCACGTCCTCGTTCGCCTCCAGCGCCCGCAGATACCGGTCTCCCATCTTAGCCGCCACCTTGAACCCGACATGCAGCAACTGCCGGAAACTCGGGTTATACGCCGCATTCTTTCCGTCGTGCCGCAGCGCCGACGTGTACTGGTCGCTCGTCCATCCATCCACCTCGTCCGGCTTCGGCAGCGCGGCACGGTCGATATCGATCACCGTCGCATACGGCCCCATCAGCTCGTCCGCATGTGCGCGAACGCCTCGCGATACACCTCCTTCGCGATCTCGAGCGCCGACTGCCGCCCGCCTCCGCCAGCCCGATCAGCTCCTCCAGCCACGTCGTCCCCGCCGTCTTCACATGAACACCCGCACCGAAGCTCGATTCACCGCCTCGTGAATCGCACGATAGATCGAAAACTTGTCCGACCCCGAGTGCACGCTCAGCTTCAGATTCTCCGGCAGCCCATATCGCTCGACCGCAAACGCAATCGCCGCCAGGTCCTCGTTGAACTCCTTCGTAAACTGCGCCGACGTCGCCGACATAGTCCACACCCTTGTTGAACCGGCCCGTAAACTTCGGCGCAATCGTCTGGATCGGGATCCCCTCATCCGCAATCGCCGCCAGGATGATCAGCAGCTCCACCGGCGTCTGCGGCGAGTCCGTCTCGTCCATCGACACCTCCGGCACGAATCTTACCCTCGCCCTTCACCTCCACGAGATGCCGGTAGATTCGCCCCGCATCCTGCACCGCCGCCAAAAATTTGTTCGCCACCCCCATCACAAACGCCCGGTCCGTCTAAACGGCTCCGCGATCGACGGAATCGTAACCTCGCCCACAAGCTCCGGATGCCGCCCCACAAACGCCTCGACATCCGCCGGCGCGGCCGGCTTGCCGATCATCTCCGCGACATCCAGGGTAAAGAAGTCGCATGGCGCCACGAACCGATCCACCGTCTTCAGGTTGATGTGATCCGCATCCAGAAAGTACGGCTTCGTCCACCAAGCTCCTCCACCGCCGCATCCGCCGCGGCTCGCGTCGCGCTCGGCTCCGAGCCGATGATCATGTGCTCCCGGTTCGATTTGTTCCACACCGGCACGACCTCGACACCCGGCTCACCCGCCATCACACAGGCCGCAGCTGCGCCTTCGCCTGATGCGCAAACCGGTCGCCAACACCCACTGAAAACCTGGGAAGCTTCAAACCCTCACTCATACGCCTCGCACACCCGCTAAATTAGATGCCTGATTGGTCTAACCACTTCAGCCGTCCCAGCATACCCACCTCACGACCAATCCGTTTCCAAACACCGGGCAGTCGGCGGCGGCCGCTCAGCTCCGAAACCGCCTCGGTACGCCCACAGTCCCAGCCCAGGATTCGAGATGTAAAAGATCTCCTCGCCGTCCACCACGTTCCACCCGTCCTTCAGCGTCTCCGGCCTGTACCGCGCCATCGCCTCCGCCAGATCGCCATAGTCGTACCCCGCGCCCTCGATCTCCTCGCGCGTCAGCTCGCCCGGGCAGTACCGTATCCGAAACCGCCCTTCGCTCGATCCGTGGATCAGGTGCGCCGCCGCACTCAGATTTCCGGCCAGCTGCGCGTCCTCCTTCACCGCCTCCAGAGTCTTCGGCGTGCCGAAATACCCATGCCGCCGGATCAGGGTATCGATCGTCGGATCCTCCCCAAACTCATGCACGCCGGGAGCCAGCACCACCAGCTCTCCCCCGTCCGCCATTGCCATCCGCGTCCGGTAGACGCTCTTGTTGCCCAGCCACGTCGCTCGAAACTCGTGCGGATCCAGAAACACCACGGCCTTCTTGATCTCGCGATCCATCATCTGGAAGTTGCACTCGAGGCTCAGCGCCGCAGCCCGCTCAAAGCACTCCGCGTCATCGCCAATATAAAGTCCGCGAATCACCAGCTTCCCCGCTGCGTTCTTGCTCACCACCGTCTGCACATAGACGATCTGCGGCATCATCGCGCCGAAGTGCTCGCTCGCGTAGTTCAGCACCCGCCGCACCGGCGTGTCCGCGCGCCCCATCATCCGCTCCATCCCATACACCGCGCCCAGAAAGTGCGAGCGATGGATCCCCATCACGCCACCCGTCCCCACAAAGATGTTCTTGTTGCCGTTCGCCATGCCCACCACTTCATGCGGCACCACCTGCCCGATCGACAGGATAAGGTCATGTCCCCCATCTCGAAGCAGCCGGTTCACCTGCGCCGGCCACGTGTAGTCGAGCTTCCCTTCGCTCACCTCGCGCAGGAACTCGCCCGGCACCTCGCCCAGCGTCACCACATCGTTGCGCCAGTCATGCACCCGAAACAGCCCGCGCGGCACCTTCCCGAACATCGCCGCAATCTCGACGTCGGTCATCGCCTTGTGCGTACCCAGCGCCGGCAGCACATCCACCATGCGCTCGCCGTAGAACTCCCACGCCATCTCCGTCAACTCGCCCGCCTTCGAGTGCATCCGGGTGAAATCCGGCGGCACCGCCAGCACTCGCTTCCGCTCACCCAACTGCTCTAAAGCCGCGAAGAGGCCGGCCCGCACCTCTTCCGCGGACATCTCCGTCGAAGCCGACCCACTCGCAAAGAACAGACTCATACATCGGAATCATAGTCCCGGGCTCAACCCGGCCCACCCTGCGTCCACTCCTTCGATCCGTGGCATCGGTACATATCGGTGTTGGGCCTTTCACTTTCAACCGCCTCTTCTCAGGCAAGAGAAACGCAACAGAATCTGATCCTGTCAAAACAGGGCGGGTAAAATCGCCGGAGCCAGCAGGAGAACCAGATGCCCGAGCAGCACATCCACATCGCCATGCCGCAAGGCAAAGCCGACGCCTACCTCTTCACCCCCGAAAACAACGAGGCCGGCCTCCCCCTTCCCGGCATCATCGATTACCCCGATATCAAGAGCGTTCGCGAGACCAGCCGGGAGATGTCGCAGCGCGTGGCCAACGAGGGATACCTCGTCCTTTCCCCGAACGTCTTCTACCGTTACGGTCCGCCGCCCGTCTTCGATGACGTCCCGTGGGACTTCTCCAACCCCAAAACCCAGCAGCGCTTCGGCGAACTTACCACCCCCTGGTCGGCGAGGCATTCGCCGCCGACGCCCGCGCCTATATCGCCGCGCTGGACGCGAACGGCGCCGCACCCGGCCCAATCGGCGTCATCGGCCACTGCTTCACTGGCGGCCTCGCCCTGCGCACCGCTGCCGCAGCCCCCGATCGCATCGCCGTAGCGGTCTCCTTCCATGGCGGAGGTCTTTACAAGAAGGACGACAACAACAGCCCGCATCGCGAGATCCCGAAGATCAAAGCGAGCCTCTACTTCGGCCACGCGAAAGACGACGGCAGCATGCCCGCCGAAGCCATCCAGAGCCTAGAAGCCGAACTCGCAAACTGGGGCGGCCTCTACGAAAGCGAAACCTACAACGCCCATCACGGCTGGACCGTTCCCGACAACCCGTCCTACAACAAACCCGAAGCCGAACGAGCCCACGCCAAGTTACTGGCACTCCTCGCCAGCCTTCGCGGATAAGAGAAACCCGCTACCTTGACTGGCCCCTTCATGCGCAGCGCATCGCGCATGAATGGGATCAGAACGACCGCGGACTCAACCTGAGAACCGCGACGAAGAACCTTTAGATCACTCCGCCTGGGCCAGCGAAAATTTGTGCCGCACATCCGACCCACGCACCCAGAAAATCACATCCTCGGCAATATTCGTCGCATGGTCCGCAGAGCGTTCCAGGTTGCGCGAAACAATAATCGCGCTCAGCGCCTGGCTGCTCACCACCGGATGCTGCTGCATCACCGCGATCAGCTCCTGCTGCACCGACCGGTTCATGTCATCCACCTCGTCGTCCATCGCGAGCACGCTTTCCGCCATCCGCGCGTCCGCTTCGAGCAGTGACTGGATCGCCAGCCGGATCATCACCCGCACCTTCTCGCCCATGTCCGGAATATCGATCGGAAGCGAGATCTGCGGCAGCTTGTGCATCGCCTCCGCCCGCTCCGCAATGTTTGTCGCCTGATCCCCAATCCGCTCCAGATCCCCATTGATCTTGATCACCGAAAGAATGAACCGCAGATCAATCGCCATCGGCTGCTCCTTGGCTAGCAGGTCGTACGCCATCTCATCCACGTTTCGCTCGGCTGCGTTAATCGCCGCCTCCACCTCATGCACATGCGCGCACAAACTCATATCGCCGGTCAGGTAAGCCTCCAGCGAAAACTCGAGCGCCTGTTGTGCCAGCGCGGCCATGGCAAGCAATCTGTCTTTCAACGCGACCAGCTGCTGCTGAAAATTGATCCGAGGCATCGTGGGGAGGGGTCCTCTCGAAACTGCTTCCCCTATTCTCCCTGACCGAATGCTACGAAGCGATGAAAATGTGAAAACCGCGTTCCGATTGTGGTTCAAGCAGCCTCTCCGCATCCGTTCCCATTCCGCCTTTCTCACTCCAACGTCTGTCATCCCGACCGGAGCGCAGCGAAGAGGGACCTGCTTCTGCCTCAGCTACCCGCTTTACCGATACAGCAAATACCCAGACCGCCTCACCCGAAACGCCTCCAGCCCCGCCTTCCAGCCATCCATAATCACCTGCGGATCATCTCCCCGCGCAATCGCCGCCATCGTAGCCGCATTCACAACCAGCCGCGAAGACTTCCGCCACTCAAACTGCTCCGGATAGAGCTTCCGCAGCACAACCAGCACCTCTAGGCCCAGCCTCGGCGAATCGAGCGCCACCCTGTCCGTCGTCACCATCCGCACCCCCTCGATCGTTCGCCCATGAAACGGATAACGATTCCCATCCTCCGCGATCGCAAATGCAGTCGCCTCAAACCGCACCCCCGGAATCGCTCGCGCATTCAGCGCCGCCGCAACCTCCGCACCTTTCATCCACGCAGCCCCGAACACCTCGAACGGCGTCGCACTTCCCCGCCCCACCGACAGATTCGTCGACTCCAGAAAGGCATACGCCGGATACAGCACCGCCGCCCGCTGCGTCTGCAGGTTCGGGCTCGGATTCACCCAGGGCACCCCAGTCTCATCGAAGTACTCCGCCCGCCGCCAGCCCTGCATCGCCACCACTGCAACCTTCGCCCCAAGCCCCTTCTCGCCGTTGTAGAAGCGAGCCAGCTCCCCCATCGTCATCCCATGCCGCACCGGAATCGGCATGTAATCCGTATAGCTCTCCGCACCTGCATCCGACATCGGCCCCTGCACCGCAACGCCTCCGATCAGCGGCGGCCGATCCAGCACGATCAACTCCACCCCCGCCTTCGCACACGCCTCGACGAAGTACCCCAGCACCGCCTCATAGGTATAGAACCGCACCCCCGCATCCTCGAGATCCACCACCACGGCATCCAGCTTCTTCAGATCCTCCAGCTTCGGTCGCTTGTCCGCGTCCTTCGGCCCATACAGCGAGATCACCGGCAGCCCCGTCGCAGCATCCCGCGAGCTCGCAATATCGGTTGAGTCCTTCACCCCCGCAATCCCATGCTCCGGCGAGAATAGCGTCGTCAGCTCGACCCCGGGCACCGCCGACGCAGCATCCTTCGCCAGCACATCAATCGTGCGCCGGCCCCCACTATCCAACCCCGTCTGATTCGTCAGCAGGCCCACCCGCAGACGACCGCCGTGCAGGCCCGCTGCCTCGCGCAACGTCGCAAACTGCGTCTTTTCCAGAACATCGATCCCCGTCAGCACCGGCACAGAACTGGGCGCCCCAGGTCTCGATTCTGAGACTTGGGACGAAGTGTCAATGCTCGACGCAGTAGCCCCATACAGCTTCAATACCCGCGCCACCGCCGTCGCCACATCCCCCCGCAGGTGCGAGATCGGTGCCCCACCCCGCGGATGAATCGCATTGGCCAGCAACACCACGTACGTGTCGCTTCCCGGATCCATCCACAGACTGGTTCCCGTAAACCCCGTATGCCCGAAGCTCCCCACCGGAAACACCTCCCCGCGCGGTCTTGAAAAAGACGAGTCAATATCCCATCCCAGCCCCCGCACCTCCCGCCCCTTCCGGCTCGGATAAGTCAATGCCGTTCCAGCTGCCGGTTGCGAGAGGTCCGAAGGCACATGCCCCGGCTGCTCCGGCGTAGTCATCAACTCCAGCGTCCCTTGCTTCAGCGGAAACGCGCTCGGCCGCCCCGCCAGCCGGTCCAGCAGCGCCTGTGCAAACACGCTCACATCATGCGCGGTAGAGAACACCCCTGCGTGACCCGCAACCCCGCCCATCCGTCGCGCCGTCGGATCGTGCACCGTCCCGCGCAACAGCTTGCCATCCGACACCGGCTTGTCATCGTTGTAAGCCGTCGGCGCAATGCGCGGTATCCACTCCGCCGGCGGCAGGAATCGCGTCTCCGTCATCTTCAATGGTGCAAAGATATGCCGTTGCGCATACTCCTCCAGGCGTTCGCCGCTCACCTTCTCCACCAGCAGACCAAGCGTGATGAAGTTGATATCCGAATACCTGAAAGCCGTTCCCGGAGCCGTATCGAGCGTCGACTCCATCGCCCTTCGCACACCCTCCTCTTTCCCGCTCCACGCATCCCTCAAACTCACATCCGGCGGCAACCCGGAGTAGTGCGTCAGCAACTCCCGCACCGTCACCTTGACCTTCCCATTCACGCCGAACTCCGGCAGATACTTCACCACCGGCTCATCCAGCCCCACCTTTCCCTGCTCGTAAAGCTGCATCACCGCCGTCGCCGTCACCAAGCACTTCGTCAACGACGCCATATCGAAGATCGTTTCCGTCGTCATCTCCTCCACGTCAGGCTCGAGCGCCCGGCTTCCATACGCCTGCTCGTACACCACCCGCCCGCCGTGCCCCACCGCCAGCACCGCCCCGGGCAGCTTCTTCGCCGCAATCGCATCCTCAATCAGTCTGTTCACGGCCGCGAACTCTGCCGTGCTTGCCATACCCGGCGCAGACCGCCCCGTGTCCCCCTGCGCCTCGGCAGTCCTCGGCGTCACCGCCAAAGCGCTGACGAGCAAAACCGCAGCGATCGCCGCCCGCCTCGGCCGCCCGATCACCAGGCTCGCGAGGCTGCCCACCGCAAACGTCACCGCACTCCCAATCAGCACGTACCACGTAAACGCCACATGCGGAATCGTCACGGCACCCAGCCTTATCGGCGCCGGATGCTGCCACATGAGCGACATTCAGAAGAAATCCCACCACCATCCCCAAAATCGCCCCCGCCTGCGTCGCCCGCCGGTTCACCGTTCCCAGCAGAAACACACCCAGTAAAGCCCCATACGCCACACTCGCAATCGACAACCCGATCTCCACGACATGCCCCTTTCCGCCCACACCCACCGAGTACACCGCAATCCCAAACAGCACCAACGCCCAGAACACCGTCGAGCTCCGCGACACCCGCACACGCTCCCGATCTCCCGCCGCCGGCCTCCAGCTCATCCAGAAGTCCACCACCGTGGTCGATGAGAGGGAGTTCAAGGCCGCGCTCAGGTTCGACATCGCCGCGGCCAGGATCGCCGCAACCAGAAGCCCCGCCACGCCCCGCGGCATCTGTTGCACGATAAACGTTGGAAAAATCCGATCTCCGCTCGCAAACACCTGCGGGTGTTGTCCATAGAACACAAACAGGCCTACGCCGATCAGCAGAAACAACGTGAACTGTATAAAGATCACCACGCCCGAGCCCAGCAATGCCATCCGGCTCTCCGTCAGGTTCCTGGCCGCAAGCATCCGCTGCACCATCAGCTGATCCGTCCCATGCGAAGCCATCGTCAGAAACGTCCCGCCCAGCACCCCCGCCCAGAACGTATAGCTCTCACTCAAGTTCAGAGCGAAGTGAAACATTTGGAACTTGCCTGCCGCTGCCCCCACCGCGTGAATCGTCCCCCAGCCTCCGGCAACATGCGATCCCAGCGTCGCCATCGCCACCACCGTTCCACCTACGTAGATCGCCATCTGCACCACATCCGTCCACACCACCGCCGCCATCCCACCCTCAAACGTGTACAGCAGACAGAGTGCCGAGATGATCGCAATCGACAACACATCGCCCGTCCCGATCGCAATCCCTACCACGATCGACACCGCAAACACCCGCACCCCTTCCGCCGCCGCCCGCGTCAGCAGAAACAGCCCCGCTGTCACCTTATGCAGCGCACTGCCGAAGCGGCGATCGATCAGCTGATACGCCGTCATCATCTCGCCCTGGAAGTACTTCGGCAGAAACAGCAGCGCCACAACCACACGCCCAATCATGTACCCAAGCACAACCTGCAGAAATCCCAGGTCCCCCGCAAACGCCACACCCGGGATCGAGATAATCGTCAGCGTGCTCGTCTCCGCGCTCACGATCGACAGCCCGATCGCCCACCACGGAATCGTCCGCCCCGCCAGAAAATACCCGCGCAGCGACTTGTCCTTCGCCCCTCGAAATCGCAACCCAAACAGCGTAATCCCCACCAGGTAAGCCGCCACCACAACGAGATCCAGCGCACTCAGCCGGGACGGCAGCGCACCCGTCAAGCGCCCACCTCCGCACCGCCCAGATAGGTCCCAACCAGCCGCCCCTCCGCATCGAACCGGTTCAGATTCGCCATATCTCCCACCCGCACCTCACCGATCCCTTCCACCCCCAGCATCCGCGCCGGGTTCACCGAAGCCATCCGCACCGCCGCCTCCAGCCCGCAGCCCGTAAACTCCCGCAGCCTCTCAACCGCGCGATCCATCGTCAGCACCGATCCCGCAAGCACCCCGGCCGCCGTCGTGCACACCCCGCCGGCAACATGCACCGGAACCCCGCCCAGCACATACTCCCCATCCGGCATCCCCGCCGCTTCCATGCTGTCCGTCACCAGAATCCCGCGCTCCTCACCCTTCGCCCGCCACCACAACCGAACCGCCTCCGGTGAAACGTGCACACCGTCGCAGATCAGCTCCGCATAGAGCTTGTCCTCATCCAGCACCACGCCCAGAATCCCCGGCTCCCGATGATCCAGCGACCGCATCGCATTGAAGGTATGCGTGGCGCTCTTCGCTCCCTCTGCTACAGCCACCCGCGCCTCCGCCGCCAACGCATTCGAGTGCCCGATCGACACGCGCACCCCCACCTCAACCGCCCGCCCGATCACCTCCATCGCTCCCGGTACCTCCGGCGCTATCGTCATCAGCCGGATCGTTCCCCGCGAAGCCTCCCACATCCGTTCGAACACCTCCACCGTCGGCTGCAGGATCCATTCCGCCGGATGCATCCCCTTCTTCGCATGCGAGACAAAGGGCCCCTCAATGTGTATCCCCATGGGGGTCGCCTCACCCGGTCGACGTCCCCGCTCCACCGCCTCTGCCAGTCCTTCGAGCGCTCGCAGCGTCGCATCCATGGGTGCCGTCAAAGTCGTCGCAAGATAGCTCCCAACCCCCCGCGTCGCATAGAACCGCCCCGCACCGGACACCGCCGCCGCCGTACCGTCCATCAGGTCATGGCCCGCCGCCCCGTGCGTATGCACATCGAAAAACGCCGCGCACAGCGTCTCCTCGCTTCGCACCGAAACGTCGCTCTCGATCTCCGCGATCCGTCCATCAGCATCCACGCGCACCACCGGATACTCGATCACGCCCACGCCAGTCACCAGCCGCCGAGCCGTAAGCGTCTTCATCACCGCACCCCCGCCGGCACCATCGGAATCCCAGCCTCAATCGCCGGAGGCAAGGTATGCGAGTCGCTCCACTGCCGCTTTACCGACCGCATCTTATCGGAGCGCGCCAGCCATATTCCGATCGTGTAGTCGTAGTGCTCCAGCACCGGCCGCAGAGCATACGGCCGATTCGACCGCAGCCACGCCTGCTCATACAAATCGCGTATCAGCGAGTATCCATCCTTCAGATCCTGTATCCGCCCGTTCACCCCATCGATATCGCCCAGCTGCCGCGACACCTCCATCCGCTTCACCCGATCCGTAGCGCCTTGTCCCGCATACGCCTTCTGGTACGCGGATTCCATCTCCTCAGCCAGCTGAAACTTCAGCCCGATAAAGTCCATACGCCGTGCCCCCAGTTCCATCGCGTCAATCGCATCCGTCTCGCGCAGACTCGTCGGATTCGACGGATACGCATTCGCCGCGTTATAAACCACGGCTCCTCCGCCGCTCACCGTAAATGCCGGCGCCGCAGCCGGAGCCGCAGCACGCGCCTCCGCGATCAGCGTCAGCGCCCGCTCCGCATGCATCCGCAGATCGTGCGTGTACGGCCGGATCTTGTCCGCATACACCAGCCCGTCCTTCGACCACGGATCGATCCAGAACAGCCCGTCGGACCCGTCGCCCGTCTTCGCCTGCTCCTTCAGCAGCGCATGCGCCGCTATCATCTCCTTCTGCGCCTCGTTCAGCTTGCCCGTCGCGTCGCCATGAAACACCTGCGCATAAGCCTGTTCGAACTGCGGAATCGAGCTCTCACCCTTCTGCCATCCCGCCGCCGCGCCAAACAGCACGCCGTACCAGTCCATATTGACCAGCCCCTCGCCATCGTCGTTCCAGATCGTATTCAGTTCGCCCGTGCACCCCAGCCGCTGCCCATCGCGCACAAACCCCTGGATGTTCGCCATCCCCATTCCGAAGTTCGGATACACGCGCGACCAGTTGTTCACCCCCGGAGCCACCCAAGTCTCAAATCCCGCGTTCGTAAACGGCGTCAGGTAACGGTCGAAACCGCTCGGATGCGGGTTGTACTCCCACGCCACCGCAATCGTCGCGTCCTTGAAGCTCTGCGGCATCGCCTTCACCAGTTCCGGCGAATTCATCGCGATATCTCCCCAGAACAGCAGCTTCCGATGCAGTGGCAGCCAGAGCCTCCACGATCCTCTGCATAAAGTCGAGATACACCGCACCCAGCCCGCGCGCATCCACATCCGCCTTGGTCTTGCCCTCGCCCAGGTCCACCGTCTCATCCGCGCCGATATGCAGAAACGGCCCCGGATAAATCCGCGCCAGCTCCCCAAACCAGCTCTTGATCAGCGGTATCGACCCCGGCTGCGCCCGGCGCCAGCACCGCCCCATGCGGCGTCTCCGCCAGGTCCTTGTACTGCTCCCACACCAGCGTGTGGTGCAGATGCCCAAACGCCTCCTGCTCCGGAATGATCGTCACATGGTACGGCCGCGCATACTCCACCAGCGCCCGCGCGTCCGCCGCGCTCATGCTTCCGTTCGGCGGTGCCGTCAGCGGGTTCGCCGCATACTGCATCGTCTGCTCGAAGTACGGCGAGTACAGATTGACCTTGTACGCCGCAATCGTCCGCACCATCTTCTTCTGAAAATCCAGTGTCGGTACCGGTCCGCGCGACAGATCGTCGTCCAGCCCGCGATACCGCATCGCCGGCCAGTCCTTAATCGTCGCCTCATGCATCACCGCGCGACCATTCATCACCTCGACCATCTGCTTCACCGTCTGCGCCCCGTAGAACAGTCCCTCCGCGGTCGCCCCGGTCACCACCAAACCATTCGCCGTCGCCGAGATCGTGTACCCCTCGGACCGCATCGCCTCGTCGAACCCCGCCGGCAGCGCTCCGCCGCCAGCGCGTACCAGCTCGATCGAAAATCCCTGCGCCGACTTTGCAGGCACACCACGCTCCGTCAGCGTCTGCGCCAGATCATCGGCCGCAAACTGGTCTTCCGCCGAGCACGCCGCGCACACCACGCGCACACCGCTCAGCAGCGGCACAGTCGCCCCGGCGCGCACCTCCCGCGGCATGGGAATCAGCTTCATAACCTGTGCCCGCGCACTGCCCCGCCAGCAATCCTGAAATGCCCCACAACACACGCAGCAAAACGGTAAAAAATCATGGACTTACCCTATCGCACCCGGCTCCGCGATGCGAAGAGCGCAGGCATACACACGGATACGCCCGTATCTGTCAAATCCGGGGTATTCACCGCATCCAATCCACATTCTTCAACCGTTCACACAAATTTGGGACCATAAGTGCAAATAACAACGCAGCCGAAGAGCAGTCTCGTGCCAACGCACACTCTTCGCCTCGCCTTGTTCAGAAACACTCTGAGAGGTTCCATGACGAAGCAACTGCAAGCGACCCTGACAGCGATTCTGGTGATGTCCACCATATCGGTGCGGGCGCAGCTGAGCACGACTACCACCACACCAAGCCGTCGTCCAGCACAGCCAAGACGACCGTGGTGACGACAGACCGCACCGTCGAAGAAACGGCCCACCACGCGCAAGACCACCGAAGAAGGGCCCGCTGAAAGCTCGCCGGCACGCGAGATTCGCGAACTGCGCGAGCAGATGCTCAGCCAGCAGGCCCAGATCGACGCCCTCAAGCAGCAGAACGCCGACAAGGACGCCAGGCTCGCGCACAGCCGCGTCCGATGCCAGGCCGCCGCGACCTCCGCAGCCGCGAGCGCAACCGCGCAGGCACAGAGTCTGCAGCAGCCTATCCAGACACAACTCGAGCTCGGTCCAGACGCTGACCACCGACGTCACCGATCTCAAGATCGCCAACACCGGGCTCGCCACAGACCATCAGCGACACCAGACGCGATCTGAACGAGAAGATCGAGTCGCCCACCACCCTTCACTACAAGGGCGTCACCATCACCCCGGTTGCCTTCTTCGCGGCTGAATCCGTCTACCGTCAACGTTCGCATCAACTCCGACATCAACACGCCGTTCAACTCCACCCCCTATCCCGGCGCCGCCCAGGCCCACACCAGCGAGTTCAACTTCTCCGGCCGCCAGAGCCGTCTCGGCGGACTCTTCGACGGCAACACCGGCCCCTTCAAGCTCTCCGGCTACGTCGAAGCCGACTTCCTCTCCGCCGGCATCACCAGCAACGAAAACCAGACCAACAGCTACACCCTGCGTCAGCGCCAGATCTGGGGACAGATCGCAACCAAATCCGGCTTCGCCATCACCGGCGGCCAGATGTGGTCGCTCGTCACCGAAACCAAGAAGGGCACCGACAACCGCACCGAGAACCTGCCCAACACCATCGACCCGCAGTACCACGTCGGCTTCAGCTGGGCGCGTCAGCCCGGCCTCCGCTTCCAGCAGAAGTTCTGGCGCCCGCCTTCACGCGTCGCCATGTCGCTCGAAGAGGCGCAGATTCATCTTCTCCGCCAGCCAACGCGCCTCCAACTTCTTCTATCGGCGGCGCGGGCACCGGCGGCGGACTCTTCAACTCCACGGCCAACTACTCCAACAACGTCGCGCCCGACGTCATCGTCAAGGCCGCCTTCGATCCGCAAGTACGGCCACTTCGAAATCGGCGGCCTCGCCCGCTTCTTCCGCGACCGCTACTACCCCGGCGTCACCTCCGACCCCGCTACGCGGAGTCAGCCGGCTGCAGCCAACGACACCAAGATCGGCGGCGGCGTCTTCGCCAACGCTCGCGTCCCGGTCACGCAAGTTCGTCGATGTCGGCGTTCACGGCCTCTGGCGGCACATGGCGTAGGCCGCTACGGCAGCCGCACCCTGCCCGACGCCACCGTCCACCCGAACGGAACGCTCGCGCCCATCAAGGCGACCAGGGCCTGTTCTCGCTCGAGACTCACCCCAGCCAAGAAGCTCGACCTCTACGGCTACTGCGGTGGCGAGTACGCCC
This sequence comes from uncultured Acidobacteriaceae bacterium, assembly GCA_963778445.1. Classification (GTDB taxonomy): domain Bacteria; phylum Acidobacteriota; class Terriglobia; order Terriglobales; family Acidobacteriaceae; genus Edaphobacter. Next base: position 129,896 of record CAVZUG010000004.1, read on the forward strand.
AGCGCACCGTCTACCTCAACTCGCCGCAGGACGTCTCAGGTCGGCTACGCTCCCATCACCGCCAACAACACCGGCTGCAACACGAGACCGTACCCACCGCCAACTCCGGTGTCGGCACGCGCCACAGGCCGCGTTCACCGGCCAACTGCGCCGGCGTCACCCGCGCCATTCATGGAAGGCACCGCCGGCTTCACCTACCGCTTCTCAACAGCCCCAAGTACGGCAAGCTGCAGTACCAGCTGCTACAGCTACCTCACCCGCGAAGGCCTGGGCAGGCGTCAGGCGGACTCACCCAAGGCAACCAACAACATGGTCTTCACCGGCATGCGCTACTACATCCCATAAACCTGAACCAAGCAAAACACCCGAGGCGCTCAACCAGGGCGCCTCGTTTCTTTTACTGATGCTTTGGAGGCTCTTGCTGCTTTTGCTTTTCTGTCTGTCATTCCCAAAGGGAAACTGCTGTTGCCTTAGCTCTGCTGTTGCCTTGGCTCTGCTGTTGCCTGGCCCTGCTGTTGCCTTTGCTGTTGCCCTTGCCTTTCTGTCTGTCATTCCCGAAGGGAATCTGCTGTTGCCCTTGCCTTTCTGTCTGTCATTCCCGAAGGGAATCTGCTGTTGCCTTGGCCCTGCTGTTGCCCTTGCCTTTCTGTCTGTCATTCCCGAAGGGAATCTGCTTCTGCTGTTGCCCGTTCCTTGGTTTGTCATTCCGAGCGAAGCAGAGGAACCTGCTCCTCGCCTCTGCGCTGCAACGTCAACGATCACCGTGCAGCAAACCAAAGCAGGACCCTCCACACAGGTCCAACCACCTGAGCTCAATCTTTGTTACCCTTAGTTCCGCCGATGCTCGAACAATCTCATTAGAGAGGTGACCCCCAATGCTGCACGATCACCGGCTCTTTCCCGCCGACACGCCGCCCGCCCCATCGCCGAGAGCTCTACGACACCGTCCGCGACCTGCCCATCATCTCCCCGCACGGCCACACCGACCCGCGCTGGTTCGCCGAAAACAAGCCCTTCCCCAACCCCGCCGCCCTCTTCATCCAGCCCGACCACTACATCTTCCGCATGCTCTACTCGCAGGGCGTCTCGCTCGAATCCCTCGGCATCCCGCAGCTCGACGGCAAGCAGACCGCCGACCCGCGCGAGGTCTGGCGCATCTTCGCCCGCAACTACTACCTCTTCCGCGGAACCCCCACCCGCCTCTGGCTCGACTACTCCTTCGCGAAACACTTCGGCCTCACCGAGCGCCTCAGCCCGAGACAACGCCGACGAGTACTACGACATCATCGCGCAGAAGCTTCAGACCCCCGAGTTCCTCCCCCGCGCCCTCTTCGATCGCTTCAACATCGAGGTCCTCTCCACCACCGACGCCGCCCTCGACACCCTCGAGTATCACCAGGCCATCCGCGACTCCGGCTGGAAGGGCCGCATCCTCCCCACCTTCCGCCCCGACTCCGTCATCGACGCCGAGTACACCGGCTTCCACGCCAACATCGAAAAGCTCGGCGAGATCACCGGCGAGGACATCTCCACCTGGAAGGGCTATCTCAACGCCCTGCGCAACCGCCGCGCCTTCTTCAAGCACAACGGAGCCACCGCCACCGATCACGGCCACCTCACCGCCCTCACCGCCGACCTCTCGCTCGCCGACGCCGCCGCGCCTCTACGACCCGCATCTTCACCGGCAAATCCAATCCCGGCGACGTCAGAGCTCTTCCAGGCCCAGATGCTCACCGAGATGGCCGGCATGAGCGTCGAAGACGGCCTCACCATGCAGCTCCATCCCGGCTCCATCCGCAACCACAACCAGGCCGTCTACGAGAAGTTCGGCCGCGACAAAGGCGCCGACATCCCCTCGCCCACCGAGTACGTCCGCGCCCTGCGCCCGCTGCTCAACAAGTACGGCAACGACCCCCGCTTCACCTTCATCCTCTTCACCCTCGACGAGACCACCTTCTCCCGCGAACTCGCCCCCCTCGCCGGCCACTATCCCGCGCTCAAGCTCGGCCCGCCCTGGTGGTTCCACGACTCGCCCGAAGGCATGATGCGCTTCCGCGAACAGGCCACCGAAACCGCCGGCTTCTACAACACCGTCGGCTTCAACGACGACACCCGCGCCTTCCTCTCCATCCCCGCCCGCCACGACGTAGCCCGCCGCGTCGACTGCGCCTTCCTCGCCCGCCTCGTCGCCGAGCACCGCCTCGACGAGGCCGAAGCCTTCGAAGTCGTCCAAGACCTCACCGTCAACCTCGTCCGCAAAGCCTACAAACTCTAGGTCGTCAACTCTCAAGCCGTAGTTCACTTCCATCGCCGCATTTCGCCTTTGCTTTTGCTGTCGTTCTGAGCGCAGCGACGAACCCCTGCATCTGCCCCTGCTCTTGCTGTCATTCTGAGCGCAGCGAAGAATCCCGAAGCCGCCCGCCCCCGGAACAATCGCCCGAACCCTTCCCGCCCGGAACCAGACCATACAACCCACTGGCGGCACCCCAGACCAACCCAATACACTGGCCCCGTGCCCCGCCACCGCCTCGCCGTTCTCCTCCTCATCACCGCAGCGACCGCCCAGCAACCCGCCCCAGACACCTCGACCCCCAGCACCCGCGAGATGGCCTCCCTCCTCTCCCGGATCTTCCGCGCCCAGGACTGGAAGACCGACCCCAACAAGCCCGCTGAGCGCGTCACCTACTACCGCGACGTCCTCAAGCGCCCCCTCGACCTCCCCACCGAGATCACCCTCCGCGAAGCCCTAGCAACCGAGCTCCTCAACGCCGGCGACAGCGCCGCAGCCGTAGCCGAGCTCGAACCCATCCGGGAGTCCGCCACAGACCGTCACGCCCGGCTCCCTATACAAGCCGAGCGCGAACTCCACACCGAGCTCGGCCTCGCCTACCTCCGCCTCGGCGAGCAGCAAAACTGCCTCGCCCACCACGCCACCCGCTCCTGCCTCTTCCCCATCGACGCCTCCGGCATGCACCACCGCCCCGAGGGTGCCGAGGGCGCAGTCCGCGAATACACCGCGCTCCTCGCCGCCGATCCCCACGACGCCAGCGCCCGCTGGCTCCTCAACATCGCCTAGATGCAGCTCGGCCGCTACCCCGCCGACGTCCCGCCCGCATACCTCATCCCCGCCAGCCTCTTCCGCTCCGAGTACCCCCTCCGCCGCTTCGACGACATCGCCACCGAAGCCGGCGTCGACATCACCGCCCACGCCGGCGGCGCTGTCATGGAAGACTTCGACGGCGACGGCCTCCTCGACCTCGTCGTCTCCAGCTCCGGCCCCACTCGACCAGCTGCACCTCTTCCACAACAACGGCGACGGCACCTTCACCGACATCGACCCGCAAGCCGGCCTACCGGCGAGACTCGGCGGCCTCAACCTCATCCCCGCCGACTATAACAACGACGGCCACCCCGACATCCTCGTCCTCCGCGGCGGCTGGTGGGCAAAGCACGGCGACTACCCGTTCTCGCTCCTCCACAACCGCGGCGACGGCACCTTTGACAGACGTCACCCGCGCCGCCGGCCTCCTCTCGCCTCCACCCCACCCAGACCGCCGCCTTCGCTCGACTACGACAACGACGGCTAGCTCGACCTCTTCGTCCCGCACGAGTCCACCCCCGGCGACCCCCATCCCTCGCAGCTCTTCCACAACAACCGCGACGGCACCTTCACCGACATCGCCCCGGCGAGCGGCCTCGCCGACCCGGCTTCGTCAAAGCCGTCGCCTGCGGCGACTTCAACAACGACGGCCGCCCCGACCTCTACGTCTCCTTCAACGACGCGCCCAACCGCCTCTTCCGCAACGACGGCCCCTTCCCCGGAGACGATCCCCCACCTCACCCGCTGGCGCTTCACCGACGTCACCGCCGCCGCCGGCGTCGCCGAGCCCATCGAGAGCTTCGCCACCTGGTTCTTCGACTACGACAACGACGGCTGGCCCGACCTCTTCGTCGCCGGCTACTCCGTCGACTCCCGCACGATGTCGGCGCACTTCGAGGCCGGCCAGCCCTCCCACGCCGAAACCCCGCGCCTCTACCACAACAACCACGACGGCACCTTCACCGACGTCACCCACCTCATGCACCTCGACCGCGCCATCCTCATCATGGGCGCGAACTTCGGCGACCTCGACAACGACGGCTGGCTCGACCTCTACCTCGGCACCGGCGACTCCCTCTACACCTCGCTCCTCCCCAACCGCATGTTCCGCAACAACGCCGGCCGCGACTTCCAGGACGTCACCACCGCCGGCGGCTTCGGCCACCTGCAAAAAGGCCACGGCATCGCCTTCGGCGACCTCGGCAACAACGGCCAGCGAAGACATCTTCGAAGAGATGGGCGGCGCCCTCCCCGGCGACACCTACCAGAGCGTCCTCTACCGCAACCCCGGCACACCCGGCAACCACTCCATCACGCTCAAACTCACGGCACCCGCAGCAACCGCTCCGCCATCGGCGCCGTCATCGACGTCACCATCCCCGACTCCCAAAGGCCGCCGCGCCACATCTACCGCACCGTAGGCTTCGGCTCCAGCTTCGGCGGCAACCCCTTGCGCCAGCACATCGGTCTCGGTAGATGGAACGGCCCAGTCACCGTCGCAGTCCGCTGGCCCGCCTCATCGCAACCGCAGCACTTCACTGCCATTCAGCAGGACCACGCCTACATCCTCACAGAAGATAGCGCTCAAGCCATCCCGGTGACCTACAAACCGTTCCATCTTCCAAGCCCCGCTATCGGAGAGACCAGAATGCAAATGACCGGCCCATAAGCTCGCCAGCTTCACGCCCCGCATTTGCCGTCATCCTGAGCGCAGCGAAGGATCCCGAAGAACTCCGCCAGTCACAAACGCCCAAACCTTTCCGCCTCAAAAACGCCCGACCCCAAACCGCGCGACCCACTGAAGATCCAAAAGCGCCCACACTTTCCTGTCTTTCCGAGCCCAGGCGAGAAGCTGTTCTCGCCCTTCCACTTGCTGTCATCCTGAGCGCAGCGAAGGATCCCGAAGAAACTCCGCCAGCCACAAACGCCCAAACCCTTCCGCCTCAAAAGCGCCCGACCCAAATCGCGCGACCCAATGAAGATCCAAAAGCGCCACACTTTCCTGTCTTTCCGAGTCCAGGCGAGCAGCCTGTTTCTCGCTCCCGCATTTGCCGTCATCCTGAGCGCAGCGAAGGATCCCGAAGAACTCCGCCAGTCACAAACGCCCAAACCCTTCCGCCTCAAAAGCGCCCGACCCCAAACCGCGCGACCCAATGAAGATCCAAAAGCGCCCACACTTTCCTGTCTTTCCGAGCCCAGGCGAGAAGCCTGTCTCTCGCCCCCGCATTTGCCGTCATCCTGAGCGCAGCGAAGGATCCCGAAGAACTCCGCCAGCCACAACCGCTCGAACCTTTACGCCTCAAAGATTCACAGCCAAAGCCGCACGACTCCACAACCTTGACGCCCCACCCCACCCCACGTAGTCTTAAGACAATGGCACGCCGCAAAGATCTCGCCCTCCTCTGTCGCATGTGTTGTTGCGACCCGGCGCGCCATTGTCTTTGCCCCAGGTAGTTCCCTACCTCCTCTCCAAGCAAAGCCAAACGCGCCCACGAACCCCGTGGGCCTTTTCTTTTTCTCCCCCAAAAGGATTCCGAACACATGCCAGAGCTCCTGGAAGCGCCAGCCGCCGCACCCGCAAAAGAGACCAAGGCCCAGAAATCCGAGCGCCTCAAGCTCGCGAAGAATCCCTGGGACGCCTGGGACGAGGTCCGCGCAGTTCGCCCGCGAGGGCCGCGACTCCGTCCTCCCCGAGTGGGCCGGGCTCTACTTCAAGTGGTGGGGCATCTACACCCAGGGCGACGGCGTCGGCGTCACCGGCGGCGAGGGCGGCGAGGGCAAGGCCACCGAGTACTTCATGATGCGCATCGGCCTGCCCAACGGCCTGCTCACCTCGCACCAGCTCCGCGTCATCGGCGAGCTCACCAAGAAGCACGCCCGCAACCTCGCCGACATCACCACCCGCCAGAACATCCAGCTCCACTGGCTCACCATCGACGGCCTCGTCGAAGTCGTCGACGCGCTCACCGAGATCGGCCTCTCCCCCAAGGGCGCCTGCGGCGACGTCGTGCGCAACGTCACCGGCTGCCCGCTCGCCGGCCTCGACGGCCACGAGCTCATCGACGCCAGCCCGCTCGCCGTCGAGAGTCGCGCACGACCTCACCGCCAACCCCGAGTTCTACAACCTGCCGCGCAAGTTCAAGATCTCCGTCACCGGCTGCCCGCTCTGGTGCTCCTACCCCGAGATCAACGACGTCGCCCTCACCGCCATCAAGCGCGACGGTCAACGGCGCTCGAAGAGATCGGCTACACCCTGCGCGTCGGCGGCGGCCTCTCCACCGAGCCCCACATCGCCGTGCGCATCCCCGCCTTCATCCCGCAGGACAAGGCCTACGCCGTCGTCGAGGCCGTCGTCCGCATCTTCCGCGAGCAGCACGAGCTGCGCGAGAACCGCACCCGCGCCCGCATCAAGTACCTCTTCATGCGCCACGGCTGGACCGCCGAGTCCATGCTCGAAGCCATCGAAGCCAAGCTCGGCTACAAACTCGACCCCTCGCCCCGTCGACCGAAGACATCGTCCCCGACGACATCTACCGCGACCACATCGGCATCACGCCGCAGCGCCAGCCCGGCCTCTCCGCCGTCGGCGCCACCGTGCTCGCGCGGCCGCCTCTCCGGCGACCAGCTCATCGCAGCTCGCCGACCTCGCCGAGCAAGTACGGCGACGGCCACCTCCGCGCCACCATCATGCAGAACATCATCCTCGTCAACGTGCCCAACGCACGACGTCCGCGACCTGATCGCACGAGCTCAACGCGATCGACCTGCACGTCGAAGTCTACGCCCTTCTGGCGCGGCGCCATCGCCTGCACCGGCACCGAGTTCTGCAAGCTCGCCATCGCCGAGACCAAGGCCTTCTCCAAGTGGCTCGTCGCCGAGATGGAAGACCGCCTCCCCGGCTTCGACCAGCAGATCAAGCTGCACGTCACCGGCTGCACCAACTCCTGCGGCCAGCACTGGATCGCCGACATCGGCCTCGAAGGCAAGAAGATCAAGAAGGACGGCAAGATGGTCGACGCCTTCTACTTCTGCGTCGGCGGCGCCGTCGGCAAGTACGCCGGCCTCGCCCGCCCGATCGGCTACCGCGCCGCCGCCGAAGACTGCCCCGACGGCCATCGAGACGCCTGCTCCGCGCCTACCTCGCCGCCGCGCAGCCCGGCGAAGACCTCCGCGCCTACTTCGCCCGCACCGACGACGAGATCCTCCGCGCCCAACTCAACAGCACCGTCCCCGCCAACCTACCCCCACCCGAACCCCGCGACGCACCCCCGGCCGGAGGCCGCCACGCCGCAGACGCCTGAACGAAGCCGCCATTGCCGCCCACATCTCACCCTCTGCTCTTGCCCTTTGCCTTTTGCCCTTTGTCCTTTGCCCTTCAGCTTTCGGCTCAAGCTTTTCGCAACATAGCCCGTCCGAGTCATAGCCTCGTCCGAGTCATAGCCCGTCCGAGTCATAGCCCATCCCCCGTCTTCGCTGTCATCCTGAGCGCAGCGAAGGATCCCGAGGGATCACGCCAACCCACAACGGTCCAAACCTTTCAACCACGGAGCTCAGGAACAATTGCCGCAAGGCCACGTCTACATCCTCGGCAGCACCACCGGAACCTCTCCCACTCCGCTCCTGCCGTCATCCTGAGCGCATGGGGTAGGAACGAAGGATCCCGAAGAACTCGGCCCGCCACGTCCGTCCGAACCTTTTCCACCCGAGAACCCAATCCCACATGCCCCAGGGCCACGTCTACATCCTCGGCAGCACGACCGGAACCCTCTACATCGGCGTCACCAGCCGCTTCAACCAACGCCTCCTCGAACACAAGATCCGGCATCAAGTCCAATTTCGCCACGAAATACAACTGCCATCGCCTCCTCCACCACGAAACCTACGAGGACATCCGCCAGGCGATCTCCCGCGAAAAACAGCTCAAAGGCTGGATCCGAGCCAGGAAAATAGCCCTGATCACCCAACACAACCCCACCTTCAAAGACCTGGCCGAACAGCAGGGCTGGCGCATCCTCCACCCCTCCGAAAACGTCGCCGACCAACCCTGAACAGCAACTCCGCTCTTGCCGTCACCCAGAGCGCACGGGGTCCCCTCAACGTGTCATCGCCGGTCTCTGTCTCTGCCGTCACCCAGAGCGCACGGGCTCCCCTCAACGCACCATCGCCGGTCTCTGTTTTTGCCGTCATCCTGAGCGAAGCGAAGGATCCCGAAGAACTCCGCCAGCCACGACCGCCCGAACCTTTCAGCCACACATCCAACGTGAACCTAAACCAAAGCCAGTTGGCGCAATCACCATTCCAACTCTCTATACTTAGAACTAGCGCACCAATTCAAAAATACAAGCGCCTCTCACAGGCACCAGCCTAGACCCACAAGTCCAGACCTAACCCTCCTCAATCGAAGACTTTGACACACTTCAGTACGGGGAAGGGGTAACACCGCACCGCGGAGAACCACTGCTCATGTCCCTCTTTCCCATCTTCCTCAAACTCACCGCCCGTCCCTGCATCGTCATCGGCGCAGGCCACCTCGCCGAGTCGAAGATCGAGTCCCTCCTCGCTGCAGGGGCCCACGTCACCGTCATCGCGCCCCACGCAAACCCCCGTATCCTCGACCTCGCCGCCGCGCGGCGAGATCCACCTCCATCAGCGCCCCTACACCCCCGGCGACCTCGCCGGAAACTTTCTCGCCGTCGCCGCCACCGACATCGCCCGCCGTCAACCGCGCAGTCTTCGCCGAAGCCGAGGCCGCCGGCATCCTGATCAACGCCGTCGACGACCCGCCCTTCTGCGACTTCTACTTCCCCTCCGTCGTCCGCCGCGGCGACCTCCAGATCGCCATCTCCACCGCCGGCCACTCCCCCGCCCTCGCCCAGCGTCTCCGCAAAGAGATCAACCAGCTCCTCCCCCTCGACGCCGGCGACTGGCTCACCGAGCTCGGCAACCTCCGCCGCGAGGTCCTCCAGCTCGAACCCCTCAACGACGCCCGCAAAGAGCTCCTCCACACCCTCGCCTCCCGCGAAGTCTGCGCCTACGACGCCTGCCCCTCCCGCACCCTCGCCCGCCGCCACGCCCAAACCAATCCGCGCCCTTGAAGACCCAGATCAGCGAAGCCGCCATGCCTGGCGCATCGAAGGATCCCAGACCATCCCAAGCGAGCTCGCAGCGCCAGCCCCAGTGACCCACCGATTCCAAGCCCAGCCCGGCAACGTCTACCTCGTCGGAGCCGGCCCCGGCGACCCCGACCTCCTCACCCTGCGCGCCGCTCCGCCTCCTCGCACACCGCCAACCTCATCCTCGCCGACGACCTCGTCTCCCCCGAGATCCTCGCCCTCGCCAACCCCGCCGCCCGCACCTCTCTCCGTCGCCAAACGCTGCGGCCAGCCCCGCATCACCCAGGCCGAGATCCACGCCCTCATGATCGACGGAGCACGCTCCGGGCAGAATCGCCGTCCTCCGCCTCAAGTCCGGCGACCCGCTCGTCTTCGGCCGCGCCGGCGAGGAGATCGCCGCCCTCCCGCGCCGCCGCCATCCCCTTCGAGATCGTCCCCGGCATCACCGCCGCCTTCGCCGCCGCCGCCGCCTCAGGACGCCGCTCACCGACCGCAGCTCCGCCTCCAAGCTCATCCTCGCCACCGCCCACCACGCCGCCAATAAGCACTCGCTCGACCCCAACCCCCAGCCCATATGGCAGGGCCCCCTCCCGCCGGACGCCACCCTCGTCCTCTACATGCCCGGCCCCAATCTCGAAGCACTCGCCCGCGACCTCATGGACTCCGGCATCGACCCCTCCACACCCGCCACCGCAATCTCCCGCGCCTCCACCCCATCAGAGCGGACCCACAGCTCCACTCTCGAGCACCTGCGCTCCCAGGACGCCGGCCCGGCACCTGTACTCCTCCTCATCGGCCACGCCATCAAACCCACTTGACGGCTGTCCGCATGCTGTAGGATTGTGCCTAGCGGGAATGAAGTCTCCCCTCAACCGCCCCACCCGGGGCTGATGACTTCTGCCAACGGTGTTCTCTGCAACTTAAAGGAGACCTTGCAGAAGATGCCCTACTCTACGTCACCCTCGGCAGCGCCCTCGGCGGTCTGCTTCGATACGCCCTCACCCGGCTCAGCCTCAACCTCACCACCACCTTCCCCTGGGACACCATACTCATCAATATCCTCGGCAGCTTCGTCATCGGCTACTTCGGGACGCTCACCCTCCATGGCGCCCGCTACGAGGTCCCGGAGAACACGCGCCTCTTCGTTATGGTGGGCATCTGTGGAGGCTTCACCACCTTCTCCTCCTTCAGCCTCCAGAGCTTCGACCTCCTTCGCTCCGGACACTGGGCGCGCGCCCTCGCCAACGTCAGCCTGTCAGTCATTCTCTGTTTCGCCGCGGTCGCCGCCGGACATCTGCTCGCCCAGCACACCAACGCGCGGCAGGAGATCGCCCAGACCGCCGAAGAAGAGTTCACCGGCTGATTACGTGCCGCCGCACGAGCGCCAGCTCGCGCAAAACCAACTGCGTGGAGGTGCTACACTCGCGCATCGAGACAAACGGGTGAATAACATCCAGTTCGAAGACCCCGCTCTCTCTGATTCACGGGCCGTCCAACCCGCCTCCCTCCTGACCTCCAGGGACCGCCCCTGGATCTTCGGCCTTCTCATCGCCCCTTCCGCCGTCGTAGCCAACGGAATTATCCAGGGCGGCGTGCTGGGTTACCTGCTCACGCAGGGCGGCATGAAGATCGACGTAGCTTCCCATTGGCTCTCAATCCTCGCCCTTCCCACATCGCTCTACTTCCTCTACAGCCCACTCACGGATTTCGTTCTCAAGCGGCGCACCTGGCTGATGCTTGGTTCGCTCTGTGCCGCTGTACTCATCTTGGTCGCGTTCAGCCGGAGCACGGTTGCGGCGCCCGCTCCGCTCCGGCTCATTCTCCTCAGCGGATGCCTCACACAGCTCGTTGTCGCGAGTTGCGGCGGCATGATGGGAACGCTTCACTCCGACCGCGCGCGGCAAACAGCCAGCAGCTTCTACCAGGCGGGCTCCATGGCCTTCGGCGCGCTCGCCACGTGGGTCTTGATCCGTGAAAGCTCGCGGGTCTCCGCAGCATCGCTGGGGTGGATCGCAGCCTCGCTCATCGGAGTTCCCGCTCTCTTCGGCTTCTTTGCTCCCCATCAACCCGTCGTGCGCAGCTCCGGCCTCCTGCAGACGCTCAGGATCCTCGGCCGCGAGTGCAAATCCACCTTCGGCCGCTGGGACGCTGTCCCTTACGTGCTGTTTATGCTCATGCCCGCTGGCACCGGCGCCGCCATTGGTCTGCTTCCCGGCATCGCGCACTCCTATGGGTTGGGCGGAGACCAGGTCGCATGGATCAATGGTCTGCTCGGCTCCTTGGCCATCGCAGCAGGTTCCATGGTCACCGTCTGGGCTCCGGCTCGCCTCGGCGCATCACGCTCCACTCTCATCGCGTACATCGCCAACGCCCTGATCCTTGCCGGCATGGCCTTCGCGCCTATGCGGCCCTGGACCTATCTCGCCGGCACCATCCTCTATCTCTTCACCTGCGGTTGCACCTACTCTTTAGGAACAGCCGTCGTCCTGCAATTTCTCGGAGCCTCGGGCAAGAGTGGCAGTGGGCGCTACTCCGTCATCAACAGCATCCTCAACGTTCCCATACTGCTCATGATCTCCGTTGACGGTTGGGGCGCAGCGAAGTGGGGAGCCCGCGGTCTGCCCGCGGTAGAGTCCGTAGCTGCCCTCACCGTCAGTATTCCCATGTTCCTCTACGTCTGTTTCCGTCCGCTCCGTCCCACTGTCATCGACACACCGGTAGTCGACATGCGCTAAGGGCAGACTGCCCCGTGCGATCCCCGCCGTAGACCTGTCATCTGAGCGCAGCAAAGAATCCCCTGAACCCGCCCCGGAATGCACCACCACGTCAGACCGCCAAAGCGCAATTCATCCAGCCGTCGCGAAACGCTTGGGGCATTCTCTACGCCAGCAGCTCCTCCGCCCTCTGCGTCGCCTCGTAGATCTGATCGAAGCTCTCCACCGCAAACAGCACCGGCTGCATCGCTCCCGTGTCGAATTTCTGATCAAGCACCTCTTGAAGATCGAACGGCCGCACCTCGCATCCGCCCTCCAGCACCCGCGTACACTCGCCGTGCGATGAGATCAGCCCGCTCCCATATACCTTCACCTGCCCATCCTGCCGGATCAGGCCAAACTCCACCGTGAACCAGAACAGCCGCCCCATCCGCTCCAGCGCCTCCGCGCTCTTGAGGCCCGCGCAGACCTTCCCGTAGTGCTGCAGGAAGTCCCCAAAAACAGGATGCGCGTGCATCGGCACATGCCCAAAGACGTCATGGAAGATATCCGGCTCCGGGGTGTACTCCATGCTCTCGCGCGACCGCAGCCAGGTGGTCGTCGGGAACATGCGGTTTGCCAGCATCTCGAAAAACGCATCTGCCGGCAGAAAGCCGCTTACCGGTGTGGACTGCCATCCTGTCCGCGGACCGAGGCGCGCGCTCACCGCTTTTAGGTCCGGCAGGCGGTCCTGGCGGAGCCCGATCTGTGCAAACCCGTCCAGGTACTCCCGGCACGCGTGATCCCGCAACTGCGGCATCCGCCGCCCCACCAACTCACTCCACACCGCATGCTGCTCCGGCGTATATGCGTTTGGGTCTTGATCGATCAAAAACGGCGCGGCTACAGTCAATCTCTCCTGCGCTTCGGTATTCACTGCACTCAACGTAGACATCGCTTCTCCCGCTGGACGGTGATGCTAGTCAGCACGTCCAGAACACCCACCCATTCTCATCCATCAGGCATCCTTCCGGCTACCTGGGACGGTGAAACATTGGCGTAGTTACCTCGGCGTTTCGCTATCATTGAATCAGAGGCACTCCGGCTATACGTCGCAAAGTTCCGGAAACGCGCTAAGTCCAATGGAGTGAGGAATTTAGCCGTAAACCATTTGTTTGGAGGATTTTAGCCCGCAGCACAATTGTAAGTCTATGATTCTGGCTATTTTGTGCGGAGATCCGGGGGGGGGGAGGGGGGCAGGCCACATCCAACCACCGCCTCCCACCTCCGGATCCAGCCGCCAGCGAGGTACATTGGTATTGCTCTAAAAACTTCACGCGATTTGCGGCCGGGCCTGCGCCGCACAAAGGACGATCCGTATGAAAACAAAGCTGCTTTCCCTCGTGACCATAGCGGGGCTCTGCCTGGCTGGCTCAGCTCTCCATGCCCAGACATCCTCCTGGACCATCGACCCGGCGCACTCAAGCGCCGAGTTTCAGGTCCGGCATCTGGGCGTCAGCACAGTGCACGGCTCCATCACAGGCGTCAAGGGCACCGTGCAGCTGGACGAGAAGGACGTCACCCACTCCTCTGTCAACGCGACGCTCGATACCTCCACCGTCTCAACCAGCAACGATGCTCGCGACAAACACCTCAAATCGCCAGAGTTCTTCGACGCCGCGAAAAATCCGCAGATCACCTTCAAGTCCACGGGCTTAAGCAACGCTGGCGGCAAGCTGCAAATGACCGGAGATCTTACGCTCAACGGGATCACCAAACCCATCACGCTCGACGTCGACGGACCCGCACCACCCCAGAAGGGCATGGGCGGAAAGACAGTCAGCGGCTTCTCTGCTACCGGCACGCTGAAACGGTCTGACTACAACTTCGGCGCAAAGTACGCTCCGCCCATGCTCAGCGATGAGATCAAGCTCACCATCGATGTCGAGATCGATAAGCAGTAGCGCCGTCGGGCATTCCAGATTCACGCTCCGTAAGGACCGCCTCGGCGGTCCTTACATCTTCGCGCTGAGGGGCTGGGTGGCATCCGTGTTACGGAGCGCACTCGCCGGATCGGTGCCGTCGTCGTACTGCTTCAAAAGTTCATGATGGAGACAGTAGAGGGCTAATTCGAGCCGGTCCGACACGCCCAGTTTGTCGTACACCTTGCGGAGGTAGTTCTTGATCACCTGCTCAGTCGTGCCGATCTGATAGGCAATCTCTTTATTGCGCATGCCGCGCGTAATACAGCCAATGATGGCCAGCTCCTTGCGCGACAGCTTCGGCTGCACTCGCGGATTGGTCAGTGCCGTGGCCTGCGAGCGGTACGCCTCGATCACCCAGCTGATCGACTGGTTGTCGATCCAGGTCTCTCCATCGGCGATTTTTCGGACGCACTTCACCAGCAGATCGGGCGAGATCGAGCGCGGCACCACGCCCCGCACACCGCGCCGGTACAACTCAACCGTGTTCGCCTCGTCCGCTTCGCTGACCTGAACGATCAGCTTTGCGTGCGGCGCTTGGCGCACCAGCTCCGGAACAGCATCGATCGTGCCGGAGATCAGCTGGCCTTCAAGAACGACGACATCCGTTGGGTACCGTTCAAGTGCCGCGTAAAGATTGGTGAGAGTCTCGACCTGCGCTACAACACGGATGTCGTCTTCAAGCGCGAAGATCTTCTTCATGCCGACACGGTAGATCGCCTGGGAATCGGCGAGAATCACGCGGATGCCGGCCGTTGCGTTGCCGTCACCTTGTGTCTCGTCACCTTGCTGCGGAGAAATGGGAGTAGGAGTCATGTTCAGGCCTTCAAATAGTACTCGTCGATTACGGCAGCAGCCTTTTTCTCGTCACCCTGATGCTGGTGACGAACGACGCGACCGAAGCAATGAATCGTGACATCCTTCTCCGAACCCATCACCGTGGATGGCATGCTGATGGTGAACTCAATCTTGCTGTCAACATCCGGCAAGTGATCGCTCACAAACAGCAGCCCGTTGGCTGAGATGTTCTCCGTCATTGCTTCGAGCACACCGTCAGCAGTACCGATGTGAATTACCAGTTTCATTGGAAATCGGACAGCCGTGCGGACGGGATTGTCTCCCGATGGCCTCTGCGTGTAAGCCAAACTTTCCTCCTCACCCCGTCCGACACTGCCAATGGGGGCAATCACCGAGAGTCTACCCCACTTCCCCAATTAGATAACGCTTATTTGCGGGACGAATGGGTTAGTCCGGAGGAAACAGGGCGGCCGATCCCCCTACCCACTCCTGCTCGCGGTTGTGGTCCACTCCCATCATCAGGCCGCGGCCCAAACGCACAAGGCTGATCACTGGCTCAAGATCACCCCCGTCCGGCCAGAGATACATCATGCGAACCTCCGCCTGGGTGGGGCCCTTCGGAGTGCGAATTACCGGTTCAAAGTGCACGCGCTCCTGCAGCAGGTACAGGTGCCGTTGATCTTCCGGAATCGACAGAAGTTCCTCGTCCGTCGGACCGAACTGGATGCCCTTCCCGGCGAACGAATAGAGAGGCTTCAGAAGGATGTTCTGGCGGTCGGATGGGAGTTTATCGCCCCCACCGGTATGAAACCAGTCGTCCAGAAAGACCGCCTTGGGCACCGAAGGATGCTCCAGGAAGGGCAGCGAGAACTTGCTGGCTCGAAAGTACCAGTTAGGGTGGCCCGCCCATTCGATCTCGAAGATCGTCACGATGATCGAAGCCGGGGGTGATCCCCTCGCGCTCAATCTCATCGACGATCGCACGGTTGTAAATCCGGCTAATCGGGATGTCGCGTCCTGCTGCCTTGTAATAAAGCTTCGATCCCACCTTGTGCACTTTAGCGATGTCCACTGTGGCTATGCCAAGTTGACGCTCATAGATCCGGAAGTCCGTCCGCGTCTTCTGCAACTCGGGCGTGACCTCCAGAAGAACCACGGTCTCGGGATCGTGACCACCGACAATGACTCTTCGCAGCATCTCCCAGTAGCTCGCGCTGTTGTGACCCCCGAGATGCCAGCGCAAATCTTTCGGGAGCCCGAACGTCTCGACATACAGCCGGGATAAAAGGTCCTGATATCCATAGATTGACGGAAACGCCTGAAGTTCTACTAACTTGAACCCCAGGGTGCCGTCCTCATTGCGGATAAAGCCGAAGTCCACCGTCATGAAATTTGGCTGCGGGTTATCGTTCGGCACCCGGTAACGATCCGGTACCGCGGCATTGGAAGCGTTGATGTAATCCGAGCGGGTGAGCGCGAGTGTCATCTCACGTCCCGCGGCAGCCATGTCATCTAGCAGCGATCTAGGGAAAAAGCACGGTGTCTCACAGACACGAAACTCGACGCGGTCTCCCGTATTCGCCTCAAGCGCGTCGAGAAGTCGAGCGTAATCCGCAGGTTGAAACGCCGCATTGAACTGACTACGATAGGGCTCAAGCATCTGTGTGTCCGCCGCTCTGCCGCGCCTGAAACTGAACGCTACGAATCGAGCAGAAAGACGCCCTCCCGCATGATCTGCTCTTCCCCGTCCGCGTCGCCAAGCCAGATGTTGAAGCCGAGCCCGACCACATCGATATGGGTGGAAGACTTCCAGGGAGCGCCAGTATGCGCGCCGTACGGATCGCCGAATGCAATGTGAACCCCCGGGAACTTTTCATCCTGGAGGATGTTGCCAATCACGCGCTCCACGCCGATGTTGGTGCCGATCGCGAACTCGCCCACACGATCGGAGTTTTCATCTGTGTGAGTGTAGGCCCAGAAGTCCTTTTCGAGCTCCTTGTTCGTACAGGAGACTCGCGTGATGCGGTTCGCCTCGATGTTGATGGTGAGCGGTGTGGCACGCAAGATTCCATACCGGGCGCACAAAAAATCTCCGACTACCCCATCCACCACGAAGACACCGTTAACCTCCTGCGGAGCGGTGAAGCACTCTCCACCCGGCAGATTTCCCCACTTTTCGGCACTGATAATGCCTGAGGTCTTGAACCAGCGATAGTCCTTTGAAAGCTCCGCGTGAATGTCAGTTCCGGCTGCGGTGGTTGCACGAACGTACGTCGCAGCCCGCACCTTGTCCAGCACTGCCTGACTTAGTCTGTCGATGGCTAGAAAATCCGCACGCATACCCTGGGTCATCACATCGGCGGTGATGTTCACCATGTGGGCGTGGCGCATATGCCGTCGATTAACGACATCCGTCATCTGCATGCGGCTGCGCAGTTCGTTCGGCTGGACCTCCACGGCGAAGATGCTCACCTGTGAACTTTCCATATCGTCGAGCACAACCGGGGGCATCTCCTTAACCGGACGCTGTGCCAGTTCTTCGAGAATGAAACCGTTCCAGGCACAGCCCAGCCGATCCAGTTCGTGCGCGACCGAGGCCGCAATCGTCTGGCACTTGCGATCGGTAATCAGCGTTACCTTCTCCCCTGTCTTGATCCTGAGACAGGTCGTGACTGCATTCTGTGCGCCCGCCCGGAACTCTTCCGGAAATGCGAGAGCGCGGAGCTCTTCGGTCTGTGTCACTTCCTGGCCAGCCATGGTGTCCATCATTCAGGTCCTAACTCCCGGTGTGAGGTCTCTCGACCATCGATTCTTAGATGCAGCTAGAGGTCTGCCTTGGTTTCGAGCGCCATATAATCTACGACCTCCCGCATACTTCCAGTCTCCCGGAAGACCCGGAGCTGCCGGTCCGCACCCGAGCCCTGTTCGAGCATTGTGCGTATATAGCCGATCTCTTCGCGGCTTTCGAGCTCGTCGAGCACATCATCGACGAACTCGAGATACTCGAGGATCAGATCGCGGGCCGGCACCTCCGCCTGCTTGCCGAAATCAATCATCTTTCCATCGAGCCCATATCGGACCGCGCGGAACTTATTCTCCATCAACAACGCTCTCGAGTACGCACGGTAATCGATGTTGCGCGAGTGCAGGTGCCAGAGTTTGCATGCGGTGGCCTGGATCAAAGCAGCGATCGCAATCGATTCCTTCGCACGCAAAGGTATGTCACAGATGCGGACCTCGATCGTATCGAAGAAGGGGTGGGGGCGGATATCCCACCAAATCTTCTTAGCATTATCAATGCAGTTGGTCTTGATTAAGAGATCAACATAGCTCTCGAACTCCGAATAACTTGCGAACGAATCCGGAAGATTGGTTCGCGGGAAGCGCTCAAACACCTTGGCCCGGTAGCTCTTGTACCCAGTCTCCATGCCTTGCCAGAAAGGAGAGTTCGTTGAGAGCGCCAGGATGTGCGGCAGAAAATAGCGTAGCGAGTTCATCACCCGGATAGCAGCTTCCTTGTCTTCAATGCCCACATGGACATGGAGGCCGAAGATCAGGTTCGCTCGCGCTACCTGCTGAAGGTCTTCCACCACCTGCTTGTAGCGGGGGTCAGGGTGAATCTCCTGCATCCGCCAATCGGCGAATGGATGCGTCGCTCCCGCGACGAGCATGAGGCCGTTCTCCTCCGCGAGTGCAACCATGTTCCGGCGCAGATCGAACAGGTCCTCATTGGCATCTTGTATGTTGCGGCAGATGCGGGTGCCAACCTCGATGACCGACTGGTGCATCTCGGCCTTCACCCGCTCCTCGAGCCGCAGCTTGCCCATAGCCAGCATCTCCGTGGCAATGTGAGAGCGTAGATCCCGCGACTCCGGATCCACCGTTTGATACTCCTCCTCGATGCCAAGCGTGAACGAGGGACGCATGCAATCTCCTTACCTTACTGAGGACCAAAGCCTAGCACTACTTGCTTTCGGCCGCTCTTACTTCGCTGACTTGCTCGACTTCTTTGGTGCTGTTGCCGTACTTCGCGCAGCCGTTTTTTTTGCACGTGGTTCGGGAACGGAAGCGCCTTTGATCAGGGCCGCCCAGTTCATCTCGGGCGCAACACCTCCGGCCTGCGCCTTCTTTACGGCGAGCCTTGCGACAGCATCGACAATCCAATCGAAGCTCTCGCGGCCAACTGAATTCAAGTCCGCGTCGGGCGCAGGATTCATGAAATCGATCGCATACGGGACGCCACCTTCCACAGCGAACTCAACTGTGTTCAGGTCGTATCCCAAAGCTTTGCAGAGGGTCAATGCATCGCTCTCCACACGCTTCAGCAGCTTGGTGTCATACGCGGGCGGATTCAGAACATAGCGTTCATGGTGCGGCCGCCGCGGATCATACGGCATAATCCTGACCTCGCTCTGTCCGACCACGTAGCAACGGAAATATTCTTGAAAGTCCACCGCAGCCTGAAGGGTCATGCAGAGATCGCGGGTCTGCTCATACGCCGCAAAAAACTCTCCCGGGTTGTGAACGTGAAAAACATCTCGCCAGCCACCGCCGTCGTGCGGCTTCAGGAATGCCGGAAAGCCCACGTAGGAGAAGATTTTCTCCCAGTTGAGCGGAAACTCCAGGTTGCGGAGTGACTGGCTGTTGATCTGCGGCGGAAAGTACTTGTGCGGCAGCAGCACGGTCTTTGGCACAGCTACGCCCAGCTTGGAGGCAAGCGCGTAGTTGAAGAATTTGTCGTCGGCAGACCACCAGAACGGATTATTGATGATTTGTGCGCCACTCAGGACCGCATTCTTCAGGAACGACCGGTAAAACGGCAGGTCATGCGAGATGCGGTCCACGATCACGTCGTAACCAGACGGAACGGCCATCTCTACCCCGCCAACGTGAACGAATTCCGCCTTCACATCGGGCAGGTTCATGCCGTTGATCTTCTCAACGAGAGCTCCAGGAAATGAGTTCTCCATACCGAACAACACACCGATCTTTTTCATCCATCCTCCGCTAATCTGTCTACAAATATGTTTGCATCATCTGCCGCCACCAGGGCCAGTCATGCCGTGCGGCATCACCCCAGACATCAAGACGGTGAGCGATGTTCTTTGAGCGCAGCACATCGGCCATCCGCTCGTTCGCGTCCCAGCACTGATCATGAACCCCCGTCGCCAGAACATAGCTGTTGCCCTGGTACTTCGCAAGTTCCCATGGATCGGTCAAGTTCGCGAGAAAGTGGGGCGGGCAATGAAAGTAGACGTCCTGATCGTAGTAGCCGTGCAGAAACCG
Source organism: uncultured Acidobacteriaceae bacterium (assembly GCA_963778445.1). GTDB lineage: Bacteria > Acidobacteriota > Terriglobia > Terriglobales > Acidobacteriaceae > Edaphobacter. The sequence continues at coordinate 149,868 of CAVZUG010000004.1, forward strand.
CGATGGATCGAAGATGCCGCTCATCGACAGAAAACCGCGAAAAATCGTCGGATGACGCAGCGCGATGTCGGCCGCGTTGTACCCGCCCATGCTGCACCCAAGCGCCACGATCCGGTCCTGTCCGCTCCACTGTCGCATCAATGGGAGAACCTCGTTCAGCACGTACGCTTCGTACTGCATATGCCGAGCAATACGCCAGCGGGGTGGGACCTCGCGGTTGTACCAGCTCTCCGAGTTCACCGCGTCGACGCAAAACAGTTGAACTCTGCCCCCGTCGATCTCTCCTTGCACGGACTCCACCATACCGTTTTCTTCAAACTCGTAGAACCGTCCGCCTGACGTTGGAAACACGAGAACCGGGAGGCCGCCGTGTCCAAAGACGAGCATCTCCATGTCTCGACCGAGAGAACCTGAAAACCACCTGCAATACTCCCGCTTCATCCCCAAACCTCTGCTAATCTCTTAATCCTAGCGCACCGAACGGCCGATACCCTGGAGTGAAAAAGCTGTCGCAATCATCCTTCGGGTTCCTACCCACACCGCTCACGGCCGCTGCGATCTCCGAACGCATCACGCATGATGCGTTTGGAGATACGCTCCTGAGCAGCCGTCGATACGAGACTCATGAGTTCCACTCCGCCATTCTTCCGAATGATCGCGCGGTGTCAGTGTATCTGCCGGCAAGCTATGAGGAACAAAGCGAGCAGCGCTTTCCAGTCTTCTACCTCCATGATGGCCAGAACCTCTTCGACGGCAAAACGTCCTATGTCCCGGGCTGTACCTGGCGCGCTCACAGCACCGCCGACGAATTGACCGAAGCTGGCCTCATCCGTCCTGTGATCCTCGTGGGCATCGCCAATACCGGTCTGGGACGAATGGCGGAGTACACCCCGACGCGAGACTTCAAAATGGGCGGTGGTGACGGTCCGCGATATGGACGGCTCTTGGTCGAGGAACTAAAACCCTCAATCGACAAGCGCTATCGCACACTCATCGGCGCGGAAGACACTGCTCTCGGAGGCTCTTCGCTCGGAGGGCTGATCTCGCTTTCCATCGGTTTGCAGTACCCAGAGGTCTTCGGACGGATCGCAGTGATGTCACCATCGCTCTGGTGGGATCACCGAAGCATTCTCAACGTAGTGGCGCGAACGTCATACAAGCCAGACGTCAAAATCTGGCTGGACATGGGTACGGCCGAAGGAGCCCGTCACCTCCGCGACGCCGACCTCCTCTACAAGACCTTGGTCCAGCGAGGCTGGATGCCTGGAACGAATCTCGTCTATACGCGCGTGGACGGAGGCTTGCACAATGAAGAGGCTTGGGCGCGCAGGTTTGGGGACGTCCTTCGGTTCCTCTTCCCTGCCGGTTAGCCGGCGTTGGGCGTTGCGAAAAGCTGGTGCTTCCGCCATACTTAGGTGTTGGGTTTTGAACGAACAAGCATCCGCGGCTGGAGCCCGGATCTTCTACCCAAACTCATGTTTCGAAAGGCAGTCCAGTGTTAATGATTCGTCTGGCGCGCGTTGGCGCCCGCAAGCAGCCCCATTATCGCGTCGTTGTTATCGAGAAGGACCGTGCCCGCAACGGTCGATCGGTCGAAGTGGTCGGCACCTATAATCCGCGCACCTCGCCAGCAACCGTCGAATTCAAGCGCGATCGCATCGATTACTGGACTCGGAATGGAGCTCAACTCTCCGAGCGAGTAGGTAAATTGCTTGCAGCGGCCCCGCCGGCTTCCACCGCCCCGGAAGAGTCTTCGGCGGCGTAGGTCATGAGCAAGTAACCCTTTGGGTACTCCACAAAGTTCCCAAAGGTTTCCATATCAGTACGTTTCGCCTCCTGTTCCGTTCCTCCGCTCACGTAGACTCTGAGTCATGTGGCGTCCCTCTCCGGGGTTCGCCACCATGTTCTGGCGGAGATTCTACTTATCTTCGTCAGTGCATGAACCGTCGCTATGTTCGTATTGGCTCATCTCCGGAAGATCTCGCTCAAGACGAGACGAACGAGGTGGGCATGAACGTCGCGCGTGACTCCCAGGAGGTATGTGTGATGATGCAAGCCATGAGTGCTGTGGCAGGAAATGATCCTGTACCCAGCATGGTAAAACTGATCTCCGAGGTCGCTCGCTCCCTCGTCGATAGCCCGGAGACGGTTTCGGTAGAACCAGTTCCGGATGGTGATGGAACCATACTTCGACTGAAGGTCGCGCCAACAGATCTGGGCAAGGTGATCGGAAGGCAGGGCCGCACGGCGCGTTCGCTGAGAACAATTTTGAGTGCCGCCAGCATGAAGCTGAAGCATAGGTTCTCTCTCGATATCAGCGAGGATGATCCCGAGCCCACCGTCACTCAATCGCCAGGGTAACCGCCTCCAACGCGCTCCGATACGGTAGATACTCGTGTCAGAAGACCAGACAAGCTGGGTTGTTCTCGCTCACCTCCTCCGCCCTCAGGGCCGGAGAGGCGAAGTTCTGGCCGATCTCCTGACCGACTTTCCCGATCGGTTCGGGGCAGCGGCCAAAGTGTTTCTGGCACAACCTGACTTCAGCGGGCCGCCTTCGGGTGCGCAGGAAGTCGAGATCGCCTCTTCATGGCTGCCACACGGGCGAAACGCTGGTCGCATTGTGCTTGGCTTCGTGAACGTCTCGTCGATCGAGGAAGCGGAGGGTCTCGCCGGACTTGATGTCGTGGTTCCGAAGACAGACCGCCTTCCCTTGGCGGACGACAGCGTTTACACCAGCGATATTATCGGCTGCACTCTGTACGACCGGGGTGTTGCCATAGGCACCGTTGTGGACGTTCACTTCATGACGACACCGGATGGCAAGCGCCGCCTGGAAGATGCCGCGCCTCTGCTCACGGTTGAACTTGAGTCGGGTGAGGCGCTGATCCCGTTCGTCAGAGAGTTCCTTGTCAAGCTCGATACTGTCGGGAAGACGTTGTGGATGAACCTTCCGGAAGGTCTTCTTGAGCTTAACCTTGACCGCTCTCCACCCCCTGGCTAGAAGCGCAGTGCAAGGCCGATCGAGATGATTGGGTAGACCTGCAGGAACCGAATGTCGTGGTTCAACTTGGCCACTTCTGCTGAAAGATTGGCCTGCGCGGCAGGGTCGGTGGCGGTATTGAAGCATCCCTGCGTAGTACAGGCCGTACCGGCGAGCTGCAGACCAAATTGCGGCGGTGCGAGATATGCTCCTCCGAACTCGAAGGGAACCGAGATGTGCCGGCCGCTTCGCGGTATTAGATTGCCGAATCCCAGCAGGACCATGGGCGCGATCTTTCGCTGAAATTTGAGCGAGGCGGCGCCCTCCACGGGATCGTCCACGCTGTTGATGTAGGTCACACCGCCCAGTCTGAACTGCTGCCCTGGTCCGACATTGGCGGCAGCGCTGACCGAGTTCTTGAAGTAGAGTGCGCCGGCGCTGATGTGGAAACCTCCACGGCTGGGATACCAGTCGATCACTCCCTGCCCCGATGTCAGTTTCAGAGCCATGTTGTAGTTCAAACCGTCGATGGCGAATGGAAACTGATAGTTGAAGTAACTGCCGCCCACACGGAGGTTGAAAGGCCTTGCCAGGGGAACGGCGAGTTCGACGCCGGGCCCCAGAGTGCTTCCAGTGATTCCGAGCGCGGCGGTGGAGAAGAACCCGATGTGAGGGTCGTGGCGTGGGTTGAGAGGCGGCGGAAGTTGGACTCCGGCGCCACCTGCCGGGGCGGGGGTGATTGTGGGGGACACCGAGGAACTTTCCCCCGACACCGGCGTGAACCCGGAAGACGGAGCTTTAGAGTAGAGCGAGGTAGACGCCTCTGATACGGACAGGCTCTCGACCGGAACCATCTGAGCCGCGGCGCGCAAGCAGCCGAGGGCGAGCGGCATAATAAGTGCTGCAGCGAACGTTCTCGGCAACAAGGTAAGGGCCTTTCTCCCGCGCGATAAAGGCGGTCTTCGCCGCCATTGACTCCTCCGCGAAGGATCTGCTGCGTGGAGTTCAGCGCAGCTTGTGCCAAGCTATCAACGCCCCACCGGCCTCACGATCCCTCTTCTGTTGTAGTGAGAGAGCTTATGCGCTTTGACATCATCACGATCTTCCCGGAGTTCTTCCGCGGGCCACTGGATTACGGTGTGCTGCGGCGGGCCCAGCAGACCAGCCTGACCACAGTTTCTGTCCACGATTTGCGGTCGTTTACCCACGATCGGCACCGCACTGTGGATGATCGACCGTATGGTGGCGGCGAGGGCATGGTGCTGAAGCCGGAGCCGATCTTCGACGCTGTGGGCTCGCTTGGGCTCCCTCCGAAGGGGCGGCGGGTGGGAGAGGCAGTGGTGCTGCTGTCTGCGCAGGGGCAACGCTTCAGTCAAGCGGTTGCGCACGATCTGGCAGCTCTTGACCGGATTGTGCTGCTGTGCGGGCGTTACGAGGGTGTGGATGAGCGGGTGAATGAGATGCTGTGCGACCGCGAGTTGTCGATCGGCGACTACGTGCTCTCGGGCGGAGAGATTGCGGCGGCGGTGATTGTGGATGCAGTGGTTCGGCTGCTTCCTGGTGTCCTCGGAAATGCTGATTCTTCACGGTTTGAAAGCTTTGGTGTGGCGGATGCGGAGATTTTTGAGGGTCCTGGGGGTGGGGTGCCGCGGGCTACCCATGGAGCGGGTGGGCTGCTGGATTATCCGCATTACACCCGGCCGGCGGAATTCCGCGGTGTGGGTATCCCTGAGGTGCTGATGGGCGGCGACCATGAGGCAGTGCGGAGGTGGCGACGGCGGATGGCGCTGGCGAAGACGGTACGGAACCGGCCGGACCTGCTCGATGGAGCGACGCTTACGCGGGAGGATCGGCAGACGATTGAGCAACTTGAGCTGGAGGATGCGCGGGACTCGGAGTAGGTACGGGTGAGATTTGTTCGGGAGACGCGGGCGGGGATCGTGTAGACTTAGAAATTGAGTCCAACCCAGGAAAGTCACTATGTCTATTCATCCGATTATGCAGAAGCTGGCCGCAAAAATTGAGCGGACCGATCTCCCCGCCTTCGCACCAGGCGACACCGTCCGCGTTCAGGTCAAGATCAGGGAAGGCGAGAAAGAGCGCCTCCAGGCCTTTGAGGGCATGGTGATCGCAACGCGCAAGGGCCCGCAGGGTACCTTTACCGTTCGCAAGATGAGCTTCGGCCAGGGCGTCGAGCGTATCTTCCCGTTCAACTCCAAGGTGGTCGACAGGGTTGAGAAGGTCCGGTCCTATGAGGTCCGCCGGGCCAAGCTGTTCTATCTGCGCGGTCTGCGCGGGAAGGCAGCCCGTTTGCGTGAGGTTGAGCGCGCCTCCTAGGTTCTTCCCCCCTTCGTTTTGCAGTTGTGAAAGAGCTACGGCAATGCCGTGGCTCTTTCTATTTGTGCGTCGAGGTACCCCCTCCCCCCCCCCGGATCGATCTGTAAATTCGGCGTTTTGTTACAGATACGAAACGGCCTCTTCGCAAATTCGTCCATCCATTGGGTTTACGGCTAAATTCTTCTTTCTAAAAGACTTGCAGGGTTTGGCCAGCTTGCCCGCCGGCAGGTCCTGTCTTTGCTTCTTGAGGATAGCGCTTTGGGAGGGCTGTTTGCGCCAGGTGGAAGGTTTTGATGGGTATGGGTTTAGGTGGGTTGAGGGCTTGACAACGGGTATGGGGTGGCAACGGCGAAAAGCAGATTCCCTTCGGGAATGACAGATAGAAGGGCAAGGGCAACGGCCCGGCAACTCCAACAGCAACAGCAGATTCCCTTCGGGAATGACAGACAGAAGGGCAGAGACAACGGCAACCGCAACGGCAACGGCAACGGCAACAGCAGATTCCCTTCGGGAATGACAGACAGAAGGGCAAAGACAACGGCAGCAACAGCAACAGCAACAACAACAACGGCGAGGGCAGGGGCAACTTGTGAAAGTGCGCTATGGCGACTCATTCGAAGCGGCGGCTTGCGGAGCGGCGCCTTGGCGACTGGATGGCGGGTAGACGGGTTTAGACTCGGGATAGGCATGGCGAGTTCCCCCTCCATACGGGTTGCGAAGGTTGTTACGAAGGCTACCGCTAAGCAGCAGATGCTTAAGAAGCTGGTGTGCAGCGATGCTCCGGAGCAGGCGCTGCGGTATCGCGGCTTTCGGTCGATCGCGGGGATCGATGAGGTGGGGCGCGGGGCGCTGTTTGGACCGGTGGTGGCGGCGGCGGTGATCCTGCCGAGTCGCATGAATGCGCTGGCGCGAGCGGGCCTGAAGGATTCGAAGCAGCTTACACGCGAGGAGCGGGAGCGCCTGAATCGGCGGGTTCGGAAGAATGCGTTAAGCGTCAGCGTTGCCGAAGTGGATGCGGAGACGATCGATCGTGTGAATATCTACCAGGCGACGCGGTTGGCGATGTCGCTTGCGGTGCAGGGCTTGACGATGTGTCCCGATCATCTGCTGATTGACGCAATGCGACTTGACCATGCGTGCCCGCAGACGCGACTGTTTTACGGCGATGCGCTGAGTCTTTCGATTGCCGCGGCTTCGGTGGTGGCGAAGGTTCACCGCGACGGCCTGATGCGAGATCTGGATACGGTTCACCCGGTGTACGGGTTGGCCTCGCACAAGGGATATGCGACACCCGAGCACAGGCGGGCACTGCGCGCGCACGGACCTTCTCCGCTGCACCGGCGGAGCTTCCGGCCGGTGTGGGAGTCCGATCCCAACCGCTCCGCGGCGGATCCTGTTGATCTGGTCGACCCTGCTGACGTCCAGTCGGCGCTTGAAGATCGTGTCTCCGTCGAGATGCTGTTTGAGGATGCGGATCTGGAGATGGGTGGGGAGGAGAGCGAGTGGGCCTGAAGCTGATGTGCGCGGTCGCACACCCGGATGATGAGTGCTTTGGATTCGGCGGGGCGCTGGCCCTGGCAGCCGACCGCGGTCTTGAGACGTATGTGGTGTGCGTGACAGACGGACAGGCGGCGACGGCGCGGGGATCGGCCTCGAGCGGGCAGGAGCTGGGGGGGATGCGGCGGGCCGAGTTTGCGGCATCGTGCAAGGTGCTCGGTGTGACACATCACGAGCTGCTGGACTATGAAGACGGCCGACTGGAATTTGCAGATTTCTCGAAGACGGCAGGGCGGCTGGTGGAGAGGATGCGGCGGTTCCGTCCGGACGTGGTGCTGACGTTTGGCGGGGACGGTGGTCTGAACACGCATTCCGACCACATGATGGTGTCGGCGCTGACGACGGCGGCGTTTCACTGGGCCGGGCGCGCGAAGCGGTATCCGGAGCTGGCGGCCGTTTTTCAGCCACGGCGGCTGTACTACCTTTCGACGGATTTCTTTATGGGAGACAGGCAGGCTCCGCTGCCGGCGCCATGGACGGTGATGCTGGATATCGGGTCAGCCAGGGAGCGGAAGATGCAGGCGTTTCGGGAGCATACGTCGCAGGCTCCACTGGTGGAGAAGACGAAAGCGATGTTTGCGGAGCATGGCGGGTTTGAGTTTTATACGCTGGCCGCGAGCACGTACCCTCGGGCGGCGGAGCAGGCGGTGGACTTGTTTGCGGGGCTGGATGGGTGAGAGCGAACAGCAGATTTTGGGCTTCGCTTGGGATGACGGGGGGCACGGGGAAAGCAGATTCCCTTCGGGAATGACAGACAGGAAGGCAACGGCAAACGCAAAAGCGGGTTCCTCGATTTCGCTCGGAACTACTGTGAATGACGGCAACGGCGTAAAGCAGATTTCCTTCGGGAATGACAGACAAAAAGGCGACGGCAAACGCAAAGCGGGTTCCTCGATCTCGCTCGGAACTACTGTGAATGACGGCAACGGCGTAAAGCAGATTTCCTTCGGGAATGACAGACAAAAAGGCGACGGGCAAAAGTAGGGGTCGGGGGTGGGGATGGTTGCGTCGGTGCTTGTGTTGCTGCTGTAGGTGCCTGTGCGGCTGCTGTATTGGTGAGGCTTGAAGGGACAGCGTGGTATTTGCGTGCGGGCGCGGCGTGAGCTTGCGGTTCCCTCTGGGGCGGCTATGCTCGGAAGATGGCAGAGCATGATCTGGGCACGAGCGATCCTATCGAACTGTTTGGCGAGTGGATGCGGGATGCGGAGCGGAGTGAGCCGAATGATCCAAACGCGGTGGCGCTGGCGACTGCTACGGCGGAGGGCTTGCCGAGTGTCCGCATGGTGCTGATGAAGCGTGCCGACGCCAGGGGCTTCTGCTTTTTTACGAATGCCGAGAGCCAGAAGGGTTTACAGCTTGCGGTGAATCCGCGTGCGGCGATGTGTTTTCACTGGAAGACGCTGCGGCGGCAGGTGCGGGTTGAGGGTCCGGTGACGGAGTTGCCGGGGGTCGATGTGGACGAGTACTTCCACAGCCGATCGCGGCGGAGCCAACTGGGAGCCGCGGCTTCGGAGCAGAGCCGGCGTTTAGGCAGCAGGGCGGAGCTGGAGGAGCGGGTCAGCCGGCTTTCGGAACGCTTTACGGGTGAGGTGCCGCGGCCGGAGTACTGGCGCGGGTACTGCCTGCGGGCGGAGCGCATCGAGTTCTGGATGGATGGGAAGGACCGACTGCACGATCGGTTCCTGTTTGTCGCGAATGGAGATGCGTGGACGGTTGAAAGATTATTTCCGTAGGCTGCGGATGGCGCGTGCTGTCGGGTTCAGGCATCCTAGATTTGAGGTGGAGTGCGCGTACGCTCCGTCGACACCATTGTGACAGGAGGGGATATGCCGGTCTTTGGCCCCACGAACGATCATCAGGAGATTCGGAGCTGGGCAGCGGTGCAAGGAGCGGTTCCCATGCAGGTGGCCACGAAGGTCTTCGACGGTGAACCGACGAAGCTGGGGTTCTTCTTTGCGAATGGGGTCCAGATCGATCCGGAGTTCAAGCCGGTGACGTGGGAGACGTTTTTCGCGCTGTTCGATCTGATGAACCTGGCCTTTGTGTACGACGAAGCCAAGCCGGACTCCTATGAGTTGCTGCAATCGAATGCAAAGCTGCAGGCAGGTTTAGCAGTCGGGCCAAGCTGACTTTATGGGTTGACGTTTGCCTTTCGATGCTTTCCGGGCTATTTTGTTCGTGCTCGCAATTATGTGAAGCCTCCGTTGCGAGACGAGGTGGACCACGTCATACGGAGAGAGATTGCGATAGTTTCAGAGCCGGTAAGACGGAGGAGGAGAGTGCGATGATCAGGCGGCGCGATGGAGTGGTGGCTTTGGGTGCGATGGCGGTGACGCTGGGAGCGGTGGCGGCTGTGGACCAGGTGGGGCCGATGATCGGGTCTTCGGTGTATGACGTGTTTGGGATGCAGGCGACGCCGAACAAGACGGGGTCGGTGCGGCATGTGCTGGAGGGGCCGACGGCGACGCTGGAGCGGCTGGAGGTACATGTAACGACGCTGAATCCGGGGGAAGAGCCGCATCCGCCGCATAAGCACCCGAATGAAGAGATGCTGATCATTCGCGAGGGCCAGCTGGAGACGCTGAGCAATGGAGAGTGGAAGCGGGTGGGACCGGGCGCGGTGATCTTCAACGCTTCGAATGTGCCGCATGGTCTGCGAAACGTGGGGACGACGCCGGCGGTGTACCACGTGATCAATTGGAAGACGGACAAGACGCCGGATGGGCAGACGGTGGTGCTGGGGAAGTAAGGATCAGGCGGTTACGGGTGCAGGAGCGGGCTTGTTGCGGCGTTTGATGGCGGCGTAGGCGAGGCGGACGGCTAGTAAGACGGTGAGGATAGCGGTGACTTTCCAGGGAGTTCGGACGCCGGTTTTGACCAGCCACCAGAAGTGGATGACTGCGGCGATTGCGGCGACGTAGACGAGGCGGTGGAGGCGCTGCCAGTTTTTGCCGCCCATGGCGCGGAGGATGCGGACGGGACTGGTGACCGCGAGGGCGAGCAGGATGATCCAGGCGAGGAGGCCGACCTGGATGAAGCGGCGCTTTTTGAGGTCGTCGAGGATGGTGGGCCAGAGACCTGCCGACTTCTGTGAGGATTTGGCCGGGGTGGCCGCTGGCGGATGCCGGCGAGGGCGGCGGGGAGATCGTAGCCGGAGAAGAGGAAGACGTATGTCGCCAGGTGGAGCGTGGCGTAGAAGAAGGCGTAGAGGCCGATGAGGCGGCGGAAGCGGATGAGCCAGGCGAGCGCGGCGAGAGGCGGCGGAGGGGGGTGATGGCGAGCGAGCCGAGGAGGATCCAGAGGGCCCAGTCGCCGGTGAAGTGGGTGATGTAGTTGACGGGGTCGGGGTCGAGAGCGAGCGCGCCGCTGCGGTAGAGCTGGAGCAGGTAGGCGAAGGGGAGCAGGAGAGGAGGTGGACGAGGAGCTTTGAGGGCGAGGATGGCGCGCTTCGGCATGAGTTGAGGGGCTCTAGGGCTGTGCGTTGATGTGTGTGCCGGTGGAAGGCCAGAGGTCCCTCGGCCGGTCGGACTCACGGCATCGAGGGCCACTGGAACAGCCTTGGAGAGATGAAACAGCGTTGCGACAGGGGTGACAGGCGTTCGGAAGCCTGGGGTCGGTCAGCCGGTCAGTGCCTGGCAGCTGCTGAGAGGATTTCCGCTAATAATACTTCTTGAGGTCCATGCCGTTGTAGAGGCTGGCGACCTGGTCGCCGTAGCCGTTGAACATCAGGGTGGGGATGTGTGCGGGAGGACGGAGCTGGAGTCGATGCGGCGCTCGTGGGCCTGGGACCAGCGGGGGTGGTCGACGTTGCGGGTTGACGTTGGAGTAGAAGCCGTACTCGTTCGGAGCCGATGCTCGTTCCAGGTGGTGTGGGGCTGCTTGTCGGTGAAGCTGAATCTTGACGATGGATTTGGCGTTCTTGAAGCCGTACTTCCAGGGCATGACGACGCGGATGGGCGCGCCGTTCTGGTTGGGGAGGACGTTGCCGTAGCAGCCGAAGGTGAGCAGGGCGAGGGGGTTCATGGCTTCGTCCATGCGCAGGCCTTCGGAGTAGGGCCAGTCGTAGCCGCCGGGGAGGTCGGGCATCTGCTTCTTGTCGACGAGCGGAGAGGAACTGGACGTACTTGGCGCTGGGCAGCGGGTCGCAGAACTTGATGAACTCGGAGAGCGAGTAGCCGTCCCAGGGGATGACCATGGACCAGGCCTCGACGCAGCGGTGGCGGTAGACGCGGCTCTCGATGGGGCGGTAGGCGATGAGGTCGTCGATGTCGAGGTCTGCGGCTTTTTGACGAGGCCGTCGACCTGACGGTCCAGGGGCGGGTGCGGAGGGTGTGGGCGTTCTGCGCGGGGTCGGATTTGTCGGTGCCGAACTCGTAGAAGTTGTTGTAGTGGGTGGCCTTGCGACTCGGGCGTCTGGGGGTCGGGGACGGTGTACTGGCTGGGGACGGTCTTGAGCGGGGTCTCGGCGGCGCTGACGCCGCGGGGTGTCCAGAGGCCGGGGATATTGCGCGCGGCGAGGGCGCCGACAGCGGCGGTGGCGCCGGCGTAGGCTGCTCCGGTGAGGAAGCGGCGGCGGGTGCGGAGTGTGCTCGTGAAAGGCGGCTTCGGGGGTGATCTCGGAGGAGCGAGGCTCTGGGCCCAGCTTGTTGTTATCTCGAATGAGCATCGTGCAGTTCCCTTCCCGCTGCTGCTGAACCGGTGCGGCATGCACGGGACGGCGCGGTGTTGACGCTACTTAGACTACGACAGCTGGGGAATGGGTGGATGGGGTGGTTTTGATGCCGCGAAGGAGGAAGAGCGCAAGTCCGATGAGGATGACAATGGCGGCGAGGACGAGCTCGCGGGTGAAGTTGGGACGGGCGAGGAGGATGTAGGTGAACCCGGCGAGAGCGGCGAGCGGCGGGAGCGGATAGAGCCACAGCCGGAAGGGACGCGGGAGATCGGGTTGGGTTCGGCGCAGAACCATGACGCCGATGTGCTGCGTGAGGAACTGGAGCAGAAGCCGGATGACGACCATGGCGGCGATGACGTCGGCGAGCGAGAAGAAGCAGAAGAGCGCTGCGGCCGCGGCAAGCGTGAGCAGGGAGACGTAGGGGAAGCCGCGGGTGGGATGGAGGCGGGCGAAGATGCGGAAGAAGTTGCCGTCGCGCGGCGGCGGCGAACGGGATGCGGGAGTAGCCGAGCAGGAGGGCAGAAGACGCTGCCGAAGGCGGTGACCATGATGAGGATGGCGGCGAGCTGCCCGAGCACGTGGGCGAGCGCGGGACCAAGGCTGGCTTTGTAGGCCTGTTCCATGAAGATGGAGACCATGGCGCGGCGGGCGGGCATGGCTTGCTCGGAGAGGAGACCTTGCCAGGGCAGGACGGCGAGGATGGACAGGTTCATGGCGATGTAGAGGACCGCGACGATGCGCGATCGAAAGGAGGATGGCTCGCGGGATGGTGCGGCCGGGGTCGCGGACCTCTCCGCCAAGCAGGGAGACGTTGTAGTAGCCCCAGTAGTCGTAGGTGGCGACGAGCATGGCGGAGGCGAGTCCGGCGAAGAAGGCGGGTGAGAGGTGGAAGGCTCCGGGTGGCATGGTGATTGCCTGACCGATGTGGCCATGGAGGAGACCCGTAATGACGATCCAGCCGATGGACGCGAGAACGATGAGGAGCATGACGGTCGAGAGCCGGCCGATGCGGGTGAGGTTGCGGTAGAGAAGGACGACGGCGAGCAGGACGACGGCGATAGCGACCGCCGTAGCCGGACCGATGGAGACCGCGGCAGACCAGGGGCCGACGTGGAGCTCATGGAGGATGGTGTGGCGGGTGAGCGAGGGCAGGAGATAGGTCGGCGTACTGGCTGAGGCCGATGGCTCCGCTGGCGACCGAGAGCGGGCAGGAGAAGAAGACCTGAAAGAGGAAGAGGAAGCTGAGTGCCCGGCCGAGGCGTCCGGGGTAGATGACGCGGAGATAGGCGTAGGTTCCACCGGCCTCGGGAAGCGCGGCGCCGAGCTCGGCCCAGACGAGACCGTCGCACAGGGCGAGCAGAGCACCGAGGATCCAGCCGAGCATGGCCTGCGGGCCGCCCATGGCGCCGATCAGGATCGGCAGGGTGATGAAGGGGCCGACGCCGATCATATTGAGCAGGTTGAGCGTGACGGCGCCGCGGAGATTGAGGGAGCGATCGAGTGTGGACGCGGGTTGGGCCGGTGAGTTGATGAAGTTGAGTTTAGCGGCCCGTTGCGAGAGAGTAGAGAGCAATGATGATGCGACGGTGGTTTGTTGGTGCGGCGAGCCTGATTGTGATCGGTGGGGTTGGGTTTCGGGGCGCGGTAGAGGCGTCGGTGCGGGGTGCGGATCCTGGGCGGGTCAGCAAAGAGCAACAGCAAGGGCAAGAGCAAAGACCGATACAGGGGTCCTTCGCTTCGCTCAGGATGACGGCGACGGGCGGGGGGACGACGGCGACGGGTGGGAAGAGCGGTGCTGGTTGGGAGGAGAGGAGCCGGGAGGACGATCCGGCGAACCTGAAGGTGGAGCGGGTAAAGGCGGTCGAGGCGGAGCCGCTGGCGGTGGATCAGGGGGCTGCGGGTCTCGAGCAGATGCTGCGCAAGCTCCGTACGCGGGCGAGTTTGATGATGATTGTGGCGCATCCGGACGACGAGGATGGCGGGATGTTGACGTACGAGTCGCGCGGGCAGGGCGCGCGGGTGGGGATGCTGACGCTGACGCGGGGCGAGGGCGGGCAGAATGTGATGACTGGCGACTTCAATGAGGCGCTGGGGCTGGTGCGGACTAGGGAGCTGCTGGCGGCGGACCGGTACCTTGGCGTGGACCAGATGTTCGGCACGGAGGTGGACTTCGGCTTTTCGAAGACGAAGGAGGAGGCGTTTGCGCAGTGGACGCACGAGCGGGTGCTGTATGACGCGGTGCGGGCGGTGCGGCTGTATCGGCCGCTGGTGGTGGCGAGCGTGTTTATCGGCGCGCCACGCGATGGGCATGGGCAGCACCAGGTGAGCGGGGAGATGGCGCAGGAGGTGTTTACGGCGGCGGCCGATCCGAAGGTGTTTCCGGAGATGGGGCTGCCGGCGTGGGCTCCGGCAAAGGTGTACGGGCGGGTGCCGTTCGCCCGGGTGGATGAGCACGGGATGTTCGACTATGCGACGGGAAAGTACGTGCCGGCGCGGTTCTATAACTACGTGACGAAGGTGTGGTCGACCGAGACGCCGAAGGCGGATGTGACGGTGCCGGAGGGTGAGCCGAGCGCTGCGCTGGGAGGCAAGAGTTATGTGCAGTTTGCGCGGCAGGGTCTGGCGCTGCAGCGGACGCAGATCGGGTCGGGGGTGCGGCTGGCTCCGGCGGGACGGTTCGATGTGGGATATACGCGGTATGGGTCGCGGGTTCTTCGTCGGGTCAGGAGAAGAGTTTCTTTGATGGGGTGGATACGTCGGTGGCGGGGATTGCCGGGCTGGCGCCTTCGGCTCCGGGGAAGCGAGGGGCAGCGGCTTCGGGGTGGCGTTGATGCGTATCGACGAGACGGTGAAGAAGGCGGCGACGGAGTTCGACAAGGCGAACACGGCGAAGAGTGCGCCGGAGCTGCGGGATGGGTTGGGGCGGTGGATGCGCTGATTGCGGGGGTCGAGGCGGCTCCGGGGGTGGATGAGCGGGAGCGGTATGACGTGCTGCATGAGCTGAGGGTGAAGCGGGTGCAGTTCAACGATGCGGTGGTGATGGCGCTTGGGTTGGAGATGCGGGCTGGTATGGCTGCGACGGCCGGCGGAGGAGTGGTCGGCAGTGAGGTGCAATTGATCCCTGGGTCGGGCTATCTCGTGCAGGTGAACCTGATGCCGAAGGCAGCGAAGGTCGAGGTTACGGAGTGCCACGTCGAGGAGCATGCGGGAGGTGTTCCGGCGGGAAGTCGGGCACGGCCACCCATAGTGTTCCCGAGGGGGACGGGGGCGAGAGGAGCGTGCGGAGGAACGATACAGGCGAATGCACGGGGTGTTCGGGTGCCGTATTCGAAGAAGAATCCGGATCAGCCGTTTTATGACGTGAGCGATCCGCGGATGCGGGATGCGGCGCTACCTTTGCCTGCGCTGACGGCGTGGATAGATGTGACGTATGACGGGGTATCGCTGCGGCTGGGGCGGGTGGTGGGCGAGGAGGAGAGTGGGGCGTATCAGCCGGTAACAGTGGTTCCGGCGGCTGAGCGTTTCGATGTCGCCGGCGGCGGGTGTGGTTCCGTTGAGCGAGACGAGCTTTCCGCTGACGGTGCGGGTGAAGAGCGCAGAGCAAGGTGGAGCGCAGGGGCTGGTGCAGCTGGATCTGCCGGGTGGGTGGAGGTCGGAGCCCGAGTTCGGTGGAGTTCACGACGACAAAGGCCGGGGAGGAGAAGGCGATTCCCTTTCGGGTGACTCCGGGGCCATTGGGAGAGCGGGCGTATACGTTGACGGCTCTGGCGATGTCGCGAGAGGGGCGGCAAGGAGTACCGCGAGGGATATTACGCTGTGGGGTATCCCGGGCTGGTGCGCGATAACCTGTATGCGCCGGCGACGTACCGGACGCGGGGCGTGGACGTAAAGGTGCCTCCGGGGCTGCGAGTGGCGTATCTGCCAGGGACGGGCGATGCAGTGGAGGCTTCGCTTGGAGGATATCGGTATCCATCCGGTGACGGTGAGCGTGGCGGATATTGCGGCGGGCAGGCTGGCGGGGTTCGATGCTTTGCTGATGGGCGTGAGGTCCTATGCGGCGCAGAAGGATCTGCCGGGCGTGACGGGGAAGCTGATGGAGTTTGCGAACGGTGGTGGAGTGGTGGTGGTGCAGTACCAGACGCCGGAGTACGACGGAAGCGATGCGCCGTATCCGCTGTCGCTGGGGAGCTCGCCGGAGAAGGTGGTGGAGGAGGACTCGCGGGTGCAGTTGCTGACTCCGGGGGAGCAGGTGCTCCGCTGGCCGAACCAGATCTCGGAGAAGGACTTTGGTGGGTGGGTGGAGGAGCGCGGGCACGATTTTATGCGGGAGTGGGATCCGCGGTATGAGGCAGTGACCGAGGTGCATGATGCGGGGCAGGATCCGCAGAAGGGCGGTCTGCTGGTGGCGAAGGTGGGCAAGGGCGCATATGTTTACTGCGCGTATGCGCTTTACCGGCAGCTGCCGGAGGGAGTTCCGGGGGCGTTCCGGATCATGGCGAATCTGGTGAGCCTGGGCAAGAGACCTCCGGTTGAGTGATGGCGCATCTCACTACATGACACATGGATAGCGGCGGATAACCGAAGGAGAGACAAGATGGCGGAGTTCGGAAAGACGACGGAGAGGTTGAGCGGAGCGCGCGAGAAGGTGCTAATGGATGCAGCCAATGGGCTGGCGGATGCGCGGCGAACGAAGCAGCCGATGATCGATCTGCCGGAAGAGCAGCGCCCGACCGACATGCACGAGGCCTATGCCGTGCAGGACATGCTGGCGCGGGCCTATGACGAGGTTGGCGGATGGAAGGTAGGCGCGGCGAGCGCGGAGGGTGTGCCGATGTTTGCGCCGATGCCGCGGGTGTGGATGGCGGAGAGCGGAACGGTGATCCGGGGGAAGCGCTTCCGTGGGATCGAGGCGGAGGTGGCATTTCTGCTGCGGAAAGACCTGCCGCCGCGCGAGGGAGAGTATTCGCGGGAGGAGATCGGGGATGCGATTGCGAGCTGCCACCCGGCGATCGAGGTGCTGGATTCGGGGCTGGTCGATCCGACAAAGGCAGACCGGATGAGCATGATCGCGGACCTGCAGATGCACGGAGGTTTTGTGTACGGGCAGGCGCTGGCCGGGTGGCGGGAGATCGACTGGACGACCGAGACGGTGACGGTCGCGGTGGACGGGGTGGTGCGGGTGGAGCGGACGGGATCGAACACGGCCGGGGACCTGATGCGGCTGCTGCCGTGGCTGGCGAACGAGGGGGCTGCACGGACGGGAGGACTGAGGGCGGGGCAGTGGATCACGACGGGCAGCTGGACGGGGCATACGGTGGCCGAGGCGGGTTCGAGCGTGGATGTGAACTTCGGGAGGCTGGGGCGGGTGACGCTGCAGTTTGAGCCGGAACAGGACTTAGAGAAGGGCCTGCCGGGGAAGCCGGTTCGCAGCTTTCCATAGGAGATCGGTGGCTGTTTCGGTATCCCTCCGCTGCGGTACGGGATGACAACCAAAGATGCGGTGTTGAGTGATTCAGGAGTCGGACGAAGTCTTTTGGAAGAGGAGCGATGGCGGAGATAGTTGCGGGGGTGGAGTTTCGGGCTCCGGTTTCGGAGCGATATGCGGAGATTCTTACACCGGAGGCGGTGGCGTTTGCCGTGAGGCTTCAGCGGCGCTTCAACGGGAGGCGCAGGGAGCTGCTGGCGAAGAGGACGGCTCGGCAGGCGAGGCTTGATGCGGGGCGAGCGGCCGGACTTTCTGGCGGAGACGCGGCAGGTGCGGGAGATTGAGTGGACGGTTGCGCCGCTGCCAGCGGATCTGATCGACCGGCGCGTTGAGATTACGGGACCGGTGGAGCGGAAGATGGTGATCAACGCGCTGAACTCCGGCGCGAAGGTGTTTATGGCGGATTTCGAGGACTCGACGACGCCGACGTGGGCAAATGTGATCGAGGGCCAGATCAATCTGCGGGATGCGGTGCGGCGAACGATCACGTTTGCGGACACGGCGACCGGGAAGAGTTACAAGCTGGTGGAAAAGCCGGCGGTGTTGTTTGTGCGGGTGCGCGGGTGGCACCTGGATGAAGCGCATTTGGTGGTGGACGGCGAGCCGATGTCGGGGGGGCTGTTCGACTTCGGCGCTGTATCGTTCCACAATGCGAAGGAGCTGCTGGCGCGGGGATCGGGGCCTTACTTTTATCTGCCGAAGATGGAGAGCCATCTGGAGGCGCGGCTTTGGAACGAGATTTTTGTGCATGCGGAGGCGGAGCTTGGGATTGCCGAGCGGGTCGATCAAGGCGACGGTGCTGATCGAGACGATTCTGGCGACGTTTGAGATGGACGAGATCCTGTACGAGCTGCGGGAGCACTCGGCGGGGCTGAACTGCGGGCGATGGGATTACATCTTTTCGTTTATCAAGAAGCTTGCTGCGGACAAGAGCATTGTGCTGCCGGATCGCGGGCAGGTGACGATGACGACGCACTTCATGCGGAGCTACTCGAAGCTGGCGATCAAGACGTGCCATCGGCGCGGGGTGCATGCGATGGGCGGAATGAGCGCGCTGATTCCGATCAAGGGCGATCCGGAGGCGAATGAGCGGGCGATGGCGGGGGTGCGTGCGGACAAGGAGCGCGAGGCGACGGATGGGCACGACGGAACATGGGTGGCGCATCCGGGGCTGGTGCCGGTGGCGATGGAGGTATTCGACCGCGTCATGCCGCGGCCGAATCAGATTGGCAAGCAGCTGACGGATTTCCAGGTGACGGCGGAGGACCTGCTGCGAGGTTCCCGAGGGAGCGATGACCGAGGCTGGGCTGCGGCAGAATGTCGCGGTGGGTCTGGGGTATGTGGAGGCGTGGCTGCGCGGGATCGGGTGCGTGCCGCTGTTCAACCTGATGGAGGATGCGGCGACGGCGGAGATCAGCCGGGCGCAGCTGTGGCAATGGGTGCACCATGGGGCTTCTTTGGCGGACGGCCGAAAGGTGACGGTGGGCTTGTGCGATGAGGACATCGATGCGGAGCTCCTGCGGGCGAAGGGAGCGGTGGATACCGAGCGCTACCGGGCTTATGAGCATGCGGCGTTTCTGATGCGGGAGTTGATCAGGGCACCGAAGTTTATGGACTTTCTGACGGTGCCGGCATATGCGCGGGTGGTGGCGGACGGGGAGTGCCGGCGGAGCGTTAACTGCGGTGTTAATGACGAATACTCTGAGGTGGGATGCGGTTTTGGTGGCATCTTGGGGTAGGCTGTGGGAATCGTAATTAGACCGCCGTGTCTGCGCGGTGAGAGGTGTGCTGTGGCGCGTCCTTACTGGTCTGGTCAGATTCAGATTTCGCTGGTGGCGTTTGGCGTGAAGCTCTTTGTCGCGACGGAGGCCAAGAGCGAGATACGGTTTCACCAGATCAGCCGAAAGACGGGCGAGCGGGTGCAGTACCAGAAGGTGCTGGCGAGCGCGGCCGAGCAGCAGGAGGCGACGGGCGAGGAACGCCGGCGGCGGCGCGGGTGCAGAAGAGCGAGATCGTGAAAGGGTACGAGTTTCGCAAGGGCGAGTACGTGACTGATCGAGCCGGAGGAGATCGCGCATCTGCGCGTGCCTTCGAAGCACACGATTGCGATCGAGCAGTTTGTGGGTCTGGACGAGCTTGCGCCGGAGTACCTGGAGAAGCCGTACTTCGTGGTGCCGGAGAACGACATGCAGGCCGAGGCGTTCGGCGACGGTGCGCGAGGCGCTGCGGAAGACGAAGAAGGCGGCGCTGGGAAAGATCGCGTTTGGCGGGCGCGAGCATGTGCTCGCGATCACGGCGCGATGACGACGACAAGCTGGGCGGGATGATGGCGTACACGATGCGCTACCAGGAGGAGCTGCGGGACCCGAAGGAGTACTTCGCGGACATCAAGAAGGTGGATGTGAATGAGGAGTCGCTGGGGCTGGCGATGGACGCTGATCAAGCGCAAGGCGGCGAAGTTCGATCCATCGAAGTTCAAGGACGGGTACGAGGTGGCGCTGAAGGAGCTGGTGGAGGCGAAGGTGAAGCACCTGCCGGTGCCGAAGGATGAGCCGGCGGCTCCGCGCGCGGGGCAAGGTGATCAACCTGATGGATGCGCTGCGGAAGAGCGTTGGCAAGGTCGGGGCCGATGAGGCTCCGGCGGCGGCGGAGCGGGCGGAGAAGAAGGCGGCAAGGCTCCGGCGAGCATGCGGCGAAAGAAGGGATTGCGCTGGTGAAGTCGTGCGGGGAGCCGGCGAGCGAAGGCGGCGAAGAGGAAGAAGTCGGCTTAGGCGTAAAGCTGGTCGGGCGAATGCGGGGTCTCTCCGAGTCGCGCTGCGCTCCGGTCGAGATGACGACGGTGCTGGTGAGCCAGGATGGAGTGACATGGCGGCGACAGAAGAAGACAGCTTCGCAGAAGACAGCGCCGGCAAAGAGCATCTGCGAAGACAAGAAGGCGGCTAAGGCCAGACGATCGAAGCTGCTGCACGAAGCTGCGAGCGCGGCGGATGTGGTGGATGAGCAGCTGGCGCGGTACCGGTCGATGCGGCGACTTCCAGTCACGGCGGAGCCTGCGGGCGGGGCGAAGGACGGGACAGCCGACGCAGGGCGGCGCTTCCCTTCTGCATCCAGAAGCATGCGGCCTCCCATCTGCACTATGACTTTCGGCTGGGGTGGAACGGCGTGCTGAAGAGCTGGGCGTGGCAAAGGGGCCGAGCTACGTTGTGGCGGACAAGCGGCTGGCCGTGCAGGTGGAGGACCACCCGATGGAGTACGGCGGGTTCGAGGGCATCATTCCTGCGGGGCAGTACGGCGGCGGCACGGTGATGCTGTGGGACCAGGGGACGTGGGAGCCGCAGGCGGCGTACCCGGATGTGGAGCAGGGCTGCGCGACGGGTCGCTGAAGTTCGTGATGCATGGGACGAAGATGAAGGGCAAGTGGGCGCTGATCCGCATGGGCGGGAAGGCCGGCGCACGGAGCGCAAGCCGAACTGGCTGCTGATCAAGGAGCATGACGAGTTTGAGCGGCCGCAGGAGCGGACCGCGCGTGACGGAGGCTGAGCCGAAGAGCGTGGTGACGGGGCGGACGATGGAGGAGATCGCGCAGAACGAGGACCATGTCTGGAACTCCAAGGAGACGGCGGGGACGGGGCAGGCGTGGTATCGAAAGGTGGGCCGGGTGCGGCAGAGCCGGTACCGGAGCGAAGATGCAGCGGTCGCTCCACTTCGCTCCGCTGCGGTCGAGATGAGCGGCGACCGGGGCCAAGGTCGAGACTGCGCGGCAATGGCGGCTTTGCGAAACGACTGAAAGATTTGCCGAAGGAGACGCAGCCGGAGTTTCTGAAGCCGCAGCTGGCGCTGCAGGCGAGACGCCGCCGGCGGGCGCGGGGTGGGTGCATGAGTTGAAGCTGGATGGGTACCGGATCCAGGCGCGGAAGAGTCCGGGCCGAGGTGCAGATGCTGACGCGAAGCGGCCTGGACTGGACGCACCGGGTGCCGGCGATGGCGGAGGCGGTGGCGCGGCTGCCCGTCGACGCAGGCGACGCTGGACGGCGAGGTGGTGGTGCTGCGGGAGGATGGAACAACGAACTTCGCGGACCTGCAGGCGTCGTTTCAGGAGGGCGCGCGGAATCCGCTGACCTACTTCTGCTTCGATCTGCTGCATGTGGACGGGCGGAATACGCGCGAGCTGCCGTTGTCGCGAGCGCAAGGAGCTGCTGGCGGAGGTGCTGAGCAGCGGCTGATGGCGACGAGGTGCGGTTGAGCGAGCACCTGGCGGGCGACGGCGAGGCGATCTTTCACAGAGGCGTGCGAGCTGCACGCGGAAGGGATCGTCTCGAAGCGGGCGGAGGCACGTACCGGGCGGGCGCGGCGGGCGACTGGATGAAGTCGAAGTGCCTGCGGGAGCAGGAGTTTGTGATTGGCGGGTTTACGTTTCCGTCGGACGGTGAGGACCGGGTCGGGTCGCTGCTGCTGGGGTACTACCGCGATGCGGCAAGCTGATCTACGCGGGCCGGACGGGAACGGGATTCACGCAGAAGACGCACGCGGATGCTGCGGGACAAGGTGGAAGCGATGCGGATGACGAAGCCGGCGTTTGCGCGGTGCCGGCGGAGGCGAAGCGCGGCGCGATGTGGGTGAAGCCGGAGCTGGTGGCGCAGGTGCGGTTTGCGACATGGACGGCGGACGACCTGGTGCGGCAGGCGGCGTTTCTGGGGTTGCGTGAGGACAAGCCGGCGAGGAGGTCAGGCGGGAGGGGGCGGAGATTGCTCCGCGGCCAAAAGGTTCCGGTCGGGCGCAGAGTTCCGATCGTCCTGAGGTGAATGGGGCCTCTGATATCCAGGCGCCCGCGAAGTTTTATGTGCGGCCGCGCCATCCGAAGAGCGCTGCGGAGGAGAAGGCTGCGCATGCCGCAGCCACACCGAAACGCCGCGCTCGCATCGCCGCCGACCAGAGCGAAGGCCGAAGCGCGATCGAGCACGCGCCGGTTCGGCTGACGCACCCGGAGAAGATGCTGGATGTGCAGAGCGGCGTGACGAAGCAGATGCTGGCGGACTTCTACTGGGCTGTTGCGCGAGCGGATGCTGCCGCACATTGCGGATCGGCCGCTGAGCCTGGTGCGGTGTCCGGAGGGATCGGAGAAGCCATGCTTCTTTCAGAAGCATGTGAACCACATGCTGCCGAAGGGCATCGGGGGCGTGGACGTGCCGAACAAGAAGACGGGCGAGATGGAGCCGTACATCACGCTCGCGGGGACTGCGGCGAGTCGCGAGGCTCTGGCCGGGCTGGCGCAGATGGGCGTGCTGGAGGTGCATCCGTGGGGATCGCGCAACGACGATCTGGAGCGGCCGGACCGGCTGATCTTTGATCTGGATCCGGACGAGGCGCTGGGGTGGGGGACGGTGACCGAGGCAGCGGCGGAGGTGCGTAAGCGGCTGAAGGCGATGGGCCTTGAGAGCCTTCTGAAGACGACAGGGGGCAAGGGGCTGCATGTGGTGGTGCCGATTGCGCCGGAGATGGAGTGGCCGGTGGCGAAGGAGTTCGCGCATGGGTTCGTGCTGTCGATGGAGCGTGCGAATCCGACGCTGTACCTGACGAAGATGACAAAGTCGGCACGGGTGGGAAAGATCTACCTGGATTACCTGCGGAACGAGCGCGGGGCGACGGCGGTGGCACCGTACTCACCGCGCGCGCGCGCGGGAATGGGCGTCAGTATGCCGCTGGCCTGGGGCGAACTGAAGCTGACGGATCGACCTGTCTTTCGAGTGGCCGATTTTGACGCTGTGGAAGTCTCGGCTGAAGAAGGACCCCTGGGGGGGAATCGACGCAATGCATCAGAGGGTTACAGCCGAGATGCGACGCGGAGTTGGCGTGAAAGCTTAGCTTGCCCTTTCGTGTGGGCTGCCGATTGGATAGTTGCGAGACATTTGCAACCAGTGATGAGTTACGAATGATGAGTCAATGCCGCAGAGTCATGACGAGGCATTTGGCGGCGCCGCCTGCCTTGAGGAATTCGCTCAGGTTTACCTGGATGACTTTGAAGCCGCGACGTTCGAGTTGGTGGGTGAGTGTGGGGCTGATGGCGTTGAGGATGATGGTGCGGTCCACGTTAACGGCGTTGCAGGCGAAGCAGAGGGCGTCGGCCTCCTCGACCGGAATGCACTTTGACGGTGCGTAGAAGGCTTCGATGCGGCGGAGCGAAGGCAGATCGAAGGCTGCGGGGTAGTACATTGCGGAGCCGTCCGAGAGCGGGGCGAAGCAGGTGTCGAGGTGGTAAAAGCGCGGGTCGACGAGTTTGAGGGAAACGGTCTCCAGGTCCCAGGCAGCGGCCAGGACGGCATGGCTGGCAGATGTTGTACGCGGGCCGTCGCCGATCCAGAGCCGTGAGTGGTCAGAAGAGAAGAGTGCGTCACCTTCGCCTTCGAAGGGAGCGGTGCGAGGGAGGTTGACGATGCTGTAGCCGAGGTCCTCGAACCAGCGGCGGAAGTGAGGCTCCTCGGCCTGCCGTTCGACGTGAAAAAAGCTGCTGATCGCGATGGAGCCGTTGTACTCGAGACCCGCGTTGGCGGTAAAGACCATGTCGGGTGATCCGGGCTGCGGCTTGATAAGAAGGACGTGGGCGATGCGTGAGAGAGCTTTGTGCAGCGTGTTCCACTGGGCTTCGGCGAGTTGGCGTGAGGACGCGTGGACATTGCCGGCCATCCACGGATTGATGATGTAGTCGACGTCGTAGAGCGTGGGCGGACACATGAGAAAGGTGGCGCGGGTGAGCGCAGGACGAAGGCTAAGCAATGCAGGGGCGAGGGCGGTGCTCATGAGGTACATCTCCATCCCCGAGCTTGGCGGACCGCGAAAGGGTCGTCAACACGAATGATTATGCGGTGTTTGTTGGATATCTATGCGGGGTGTGAGTTACTGCTGCGTGCGGCTCCCTGGCGTGGGTAGGAGCAATATCCGGCGGATGCGATGATGATTTCGAGGTGAGCGGTAATGGTGAGACGTAGGGTATTTCGGGAGATTGGTCTCGCGGCGATGTTTGCCTCTGCGGGCCTGTGCGGCGCGGGAGCGCAGGAGGTGGCGAAGACGCCGCCGATGGGTTGGAACAGCTGGGACTCTTATGGAACCACTGTGAGTGAGGCGCAGGTAAAGGCAAATGCAGACTGGATGGCGAAGCACCTGAAGGCCGCGGGGTGGGACTACGTTGTGGTGGATATGGAATGGTTCGTGAAGAACCCTATTCCGGAGGGAAATGCGAAGAACTCGGAGTATACGATCGACGCCCATGGGCGGTACATGCCCGCTACGAATCGCTTTCCGTCTGCCGCAGGGGATGCGGGGTTTGAGCCACTGGCCGCTTATGTGCACGGGCTCGGCTTGAAGTTCGGGATTCATATTCTGCAAGGGGTGCCGAGGGTTGCGGCTCGTGAAGACGCGACGATTGAGGGGAGTGATCTGCGCGTTGCTGCCGCGGCGAATACGGCGGGGACGTGCGCGTGGAACTCCGCCAATTACGACGTGAAGGACGATGCCGCGGGGCAGGCCTACTACAATTCGCTGATGCGGATGTACGCGGGCTGGGGCGTGGATCTGATCAAGGTGGACTGCATCGCGTCGCGTCCGTACAAGGGTGCGGAGATTGCCATGATCGCGAGGGCAATTGCGAAGACCAGGCGGCCGATGGCACTGAGTTTGTCACCGGGCGAGGCGCCGATCGACAAGGTTGCGGAGATGCGCAAGGCTGCGACCATGTGGCGGATCTCGGATGATGTCTGGGACCTGTGGCACAGCGATGTGGCGTATCCGCAAGGGCTAGGCGATCAGATTCCGCGGCTGGCGAAGTGGGCTGGAGTCGCGACGCTGGGACACTGGCCCGATGCGGATATGCTGCCGCTGGGCTACCTGGGGCCGGCGCCGGGATGGGGTAAGGCGCGGGAGACGCGGCTGACGCACGAAGAGCAGCGCACACTACTGACGCTGTGGTCGATGTTCCGGTCTCCGCTGATGATCGGAGGCGAGCTGACGCGAATGGATGCGTGGACGGAGGCGCAGCTGACCAACCGCGAAGTGATCGCGGTGGACCAGGGTTCCACTGGAAACAGACCGGTGGAGGTTGGGGCTGGGCTGGTCGCGTGGGTGGCGCGAGCTGATGATGGCCGCGGGAAGTATGTGGCGGTGGTGAACACGTCCGAGACGGCTCGGGAGATTTCGATTCCGTTTCAGCAGTTGGGGCTGGATGCGGGGCAGTATCGCACGCGGGATCTTTGGGAGCGGAAGGATGTGGGCCGTGGACCATCAGTGGAGGCGCGTTTGGCTCCACATGCGTGTGTGCTGTACCGCGCCGAGCGAGTGAACTGAAAGTTCAGACCGTCTGTGCCGGAAGTTCGTGACGAGGATCGATGTAGGGTGCAGGCGGTTGCGGTGCTGGTTTTTTCTTTGAGAAGCGTGCGAGGAAGCTCTTGAGGATGACGTAGAGGACGGGGATGAAGAAGAGGTTGAGGATGGTGGAGAGGACCATGCCGCCGACGATGGCGGTACCGACAGAGTGGCGGCCGTAGGCGCCGGCGCCGGTGGCGAAGTAGAGCGGGCCGACGCCGAGGATGAAGGCGATGGAGGTCATCAGGATGGGGCGGAGGCGGAGTTCGGCGGCCTCGATGGCGGCCTCGATGATGGTGCGTCCCTGCTGCCAAGGAGCTGCTCGGCGAACTCGACGATGAGGATGGAGTTTTTGGCGGAGAGGCCGATGAGCATGACGAGACCGATCTGGACGTAGACGTCGTCGACGAGGCCGCGGGCGGCGATCAGGCCGAGGGCGCCGAGGATGGCCATGGGAACGGCGAGCAGGATGATGAACGGCAGCGCGAAGCTCTCGTACTGCGCCGAGAGGGTGAGGTAGACGACGAGCAGGCCGAGACCGAAGATGATGATGGCCTTGCCGGCGGACTCGACCTCTTCGAGCGCAAGGCCGGTCCAGGAGAAGGTCATGCCCTGCAGCTTGTTCTTCTCGAAGAGCCGCTGCCATGGCTTCGAGGCCCTGACCGGAGCTGAGACCTGGTGCGGGCGAGCCGTCGATCTCGGCCGAGCGGAAGAGATTGTAGTGGTCGATGACCTGCGGGCCGGAGGTCTCCTTGATGGTGGCGAGATTGTCGAGCGGGATCATCTGGCCGGAGTCGGAGCGGACGTAGTACTGGCGAGGTCCTGGGCGGTGCGGCGGAACTGCTCGTCGGCCTGGACGTAGACGCGGTAGGAGCGATTGTTGAAGTCGAAGTCGTTGACGTAGCTCGAGCCCATGAAGGTGCCCATGGCGGCGGTGATCTGGTTGAAGGGAACGCCGATCGCCTTGGCCTTTTCGCGGTCGATGGTGACGAGGAGCTGCGGATCGTTCGAGGTGAAGGTGGTGTTCATGCCGGTGAGTCCGTGAGCCAGGCGCGAGCCTGCCCGACCATGGTGTGGGCGACGCGGTCGATATCGCCGAAGGTGTTGCGGCCGCCGTCCTGCAGGATGAACTGGAATCCGCCGACGGTACCGATGCCGGCGATGGCGGGGGGCTCAGCGGCGAAGGCGATGCCGCCGGGAACGCCGAAGAGCTTCGGACCGACGTCGGCGACGATGGCTTGTGCGCGGTGAAGTTCGGTCCCATCTTGGTGCGTTCGTTGATGGGCTTGAGCGGGGCAAAGATGAGGCCGGAGTTCGGCGAGCTGCCGCCGGAGAGCGAAAAGCCCATGACGGAGAACGTGCCGAAGACGCCGTCATTCTTCTGGACGAGCGCGGCGACCTTGTCGGCGAAGTCAGAGGTGTAGCTGAGCGAGGCTCCGGGCGGCGTCTGGACGATGATGAGGAAGTAAGACTGATCTTCCTGCGGGACGAACGCCGTGGGGACGTGGTTGTACATGAACGCCGTCGCTGCCAGAGCGCCGCAGAAAGAGCACCAGCATGGCGTAGCGGATACCAACGACAAAGGTGACGGCGCGGGCGTAGATGCGAATGAGCCACTGGATGAGGCGCTCGATGGGGTTGAGGAGAAGGCCCAGCAGGCCGGTCTTCTCCTGTCTCCGGCGCGGAGGAGGATGAGCGGCCAGAGCCGGAGAGAGTGTGAGCGCGTTGAAGGCCGAGATCGCGATGGAGAAGGCAATCGTCAGGGAGAACTGCTTGTAAAGAATGCCGGTGGTTCCCGGGAAGAAGCTGACGGGAATGAAGACGGAGATGAGCACGAGCGACGTGGCGATGACGGCGCTGGTGACTTCGGCCATGGCGATGCTGGTGGCCTCGTGCGGATCGGAGGAGATGGTCTCCATGCTGCCGGATGCATGCGGATGCTCGCAGAGCTCTCGGCTTTCGGCTTCCGTCAGCTCCGGATCTCCGGTAATGATCGCTTGCCGGAGAGGTGGCGCTGCACGTTTTCGATGACGACGATGGCGTCGTCGACGACGAGCCCGGTGGCAAGGGTGATGCCGAAGAGCGTGAGTGAGTTGATGGAGAAGCCGAAGATCTTGATGAAGGCGAAGGTGCCGATGAGCGAGACGGGGATGGTGACGGCGGGGATGATGGTGGCGCGCCAGTCCTGCAGGAACAGGAAGATGACGATGATGACGATGATGATGGCCTCGCCGATCGGTCGTGACGACCTCGCGGACCGAGTCGCCGACGACCGTGGTAGTGTCGACGGCGATGATGCCCTTCATGCCCGGGCGGGAATGATTTTTCGAGTTCGGCGAGGACGGCGCGGCACTTCTTGTCGACGTCGAGAGCGTTGGCGTTTGAGAGCTGCTGGACACCGATTCCGATGGCGTCGCCGCCCGGAAAACTTGAGATCGGTGTGCGTAGTTTTCGGCGCCGATCTCGGCGTGGCCGACGTCTTTGAGCAGAACGATGCCGTTGGTGGTCGTGCTGTTCTTGATGATGATGTTCTCGAACTGCGTCGGATCGGAGAGGCGGCCGACGACGCGGACGGCCATCTGGAAGTGTCTGCGTGCGGATCGGAGGGCTGCTGTCCGAGTTGTCCGGCGGCGACCTCAACGTTCTGCTCGGCGAGCGCGTTGGTGACGTCGAGCGCGGTGAGGCCGCGGGCGGCGAGACGGTTCGGGATCGAGCCAGACGCGCATGGCGTATTTGCGCTCGCCGAAGATGACGACGTCACCGACGCCGGGAACGCGCTTGAGCGCATCCTTGACGTAGACGTCGAGGTAGTTGGAGATGAAGGCCGGCGAGAGCGAGTTATCGGGCGAGATGAAACCGGCGGCGAGAACGAAGTTGGAGTTGGCCTTGGTGATGGTGATGCCGGTGTTGTTGACGGCGGCAGGGAGACGGCCCTGCACGGAGGCGACGCGATTCTGCACGTCGACTGCGGCGATGTTGAGGTCGTAGCCGGTCTTGAAGGTAACGGTGATGGCGGAGGTGCCGTCGTTCGAGCTGGTGGAGCTCATGTAGCGCATGCCCTCGACGCCGTTGATGGACTGCTCGAGGATGGTGGTGACGGCGGACTCAACGTCTTTCGAGTTGGCGCCGATGTAGTTGCTGGTGACGACGACCTGCGGCGGCGCGAGCTGTCGGGTAGAGCGAGATCGGCAGAGTCGGGATGCAGACAGCGCCGGCGAGAACGATGAGCAGCGCGCAGACCGTGGCGAAGATCGGGCGACGAATGAAAAAGTCTACGAACAAGATGACCTCTAGCCGGCGCGGCTGGCCCGGGGATGGTAACGAATGACAGTGCGAGGCTGAGCGAGCCAGCTCCGCAGGAACTAGCTAGCCTGCTGACTTAGCCCAGAGGCTTGACTGGCGCGCCTTCCTGCAGGAACTGCAGACCGGAGAGGATGACTTTGTCGCCAGGCTTGAGGCCGGCGAGAACGGGATAGGTATTGCCGACGGTCTCGCCGAGCAGTGACCGGAAGCTGGTGCGCGACGTATCCGTCGCCCTTGGGGGCGGCAACATAAGACAAAGGTCTGTCCGCCAACGCGGGTGACAGCGAGAACAGGAATCACGGTGGGCGCGGGAGCGGTGGTCCAGATGACTGCGCGCCTTGACGAGCTGCTGGTTGCGAAGACGCTCTGCGGAGCGAGGAATTTCGGCTTTGGCGAGGATGCTCTGCAGCCCGTTATCAACCTGCGGGGAGAGGAAGCTGATCGTGGATTTCGCGAGGGTGGTTCCGGAGGTATCGAGGATATCGACCGGAAGCCCCAGCACGGACCTGCGCGGCACGCTCGGTTGGAACATAGATGTAAGCTTCAAGGTCCTTGTTCTCATCCACGGTGGTGAGAACGGTGGTGGCTGAGACATAGTCGCCGAGATGAACGGGGATATCGCCGACGATCCCGGCAAAAGGTGCGCGGATCTGGTAGTAGGCGAGCTGCTGTTTCTGGGTTGAGGTCTGGGCTACGCCGGAGCTCGTAAGCGCCCTTCGAGTTCTGAAAGGCCTGCACGGCCTGATCGTAGGCCTGCTTGGAGATGATGCCCGCCTCGAAGAGCTTCTTCTGACGTTCAACCTCTCCCTGGTTGTAGTCGTAGGTTGCTTTGAGCTGG
>CAVZUG010000005.1:0-503921 GCA_963778445.1 uncultured Acidobacteriaceae bacterium
GGGTGACGATGGTGGTGCCTTCGGCCTGGGTGGCGAGGGCCATGAACTGGGCCTGCATGTCGGTGGGGAAGCCGGGGTACTCTTCGGTGGACATGTCGGCGGCATGGAGGGAGCCACCGGAGCGGACGCGAATGCAATCGATGCCGATGTCGAGGCGAACACCGCACTGCTCGAGCTTTGACAGAGGGCTCCGAGGTGGGCGGGGTTGCAGCCGTCGACGTTGAGGTCGCCGCCGGTAATGGCTCCGGCGACGAGAAAGGTGCCGGCCTCGATGCGGTCGGGATTGATCTTGTGGCGGGCGCCGTGGAGCTTTGCGACTCCTTCGACGCGGATGGTGGAGGTGCCGGCGCCGGTGATCTTTGCACCCATGGCGTTGAGAAGTGCGGCGAGGTCGGTGACTTCGGGCTCGCGGGCGCAGTTCTCGAAGACGGTTTCGCCTTCGGCAAGGGTGGCGGCCATCAGGAGGTCTTCGGTGCCGGTAACGGTGATCTTGTCGAAGACGATGTGCGCGGCTTTGAGGCGGCCGTCGCCGTTTCCGGGGGCGCGGGCTTCGAGGTAGCCGTGCTCCTGGGTGATGGTGGCACCCATGGCTTCGAGGCCCTTGATGTGGAGATCGATGGGACGGCCGCCGATGGCGCAGCCGCCGGGCATGGCGACGCGGGCGATGCCGGTGCGGGCGATGAGCGGGCCGAGGACCAGCGAGGATGGCGCGCATGGTTTTGACGATCTCGTACTTGGCGACGGGGTCGGACAGGACGGCGCAGCGGATGTGGGTGCGGTGCTGGGCGCGGCCATAGCCGAGCTCGACGTCGGCGCCCATGCGACGCGAGGAGCTTTCTTTCGGTCTCGATGTCGCGGACCTGGGGGATGTTTTCGAGGACGACTTCTTCTTCGGTGAGGATGGCGGCGGCCATGCAGGGGAGCGCGGAGTTCTTGGCGCCGGAGACTTTGATGGTTCCGAGAAGGGGGTTTCCGCCGCGTACAACGAACTTGTCCATGATGTTTAGTGTACGGACGGGGTAGCGTGGAAATGGGTACCGGGGGAGGTTCGGGGGCGTGCTGTTCGGCCTGCGCCTGGATATCGATGGTGGGTGGGCCTGCAACGCCGGAGTCAGCGCCTTCCAGGGCGTCGTTTCCGCGGTTGAGGGCTTCGATCAACCGTTCGGTGAGGCTCCGCTGGTAACCGTCTTCCGTGCCTACTTCTGCGGGTGGGGCGAGGGTGCCGAGAGCGGGATCGGAGACGATCTCTTCGACCTGGATGACATCGCGACCGGGCTTATCGACACGGGGGAAGTTGAGCGAGGCGATCTGGAGGCCGTAGAGGAGAAGGCCGGCGCGTTTGGGGTCGATCTCGTTGGAGGCGATGCGGCGGAGGACGTCGCCGATGGCGCACTGGACGGCTCCGCGGTCGTTGGCATCGGGGAGGTGGAGGTTGAAGGAGTTCTGCGGCTGGTCCCTTCGAGGGGAGTTCTGGGCGGGGCGGCGGGTGGTGTGGTGGTAGTAACAAAATTCTTCGCGGCGGAGGCTTGGGCTGCCGCAACGGTGTCCGTCGGTGAAGATGTGGCGGCATTGGAAGCGCTTGGTGGTGTCTGACATGGAGGTCACCCCTATCCTGTACTGAAAGTCCTAAAGTCTTCAAAAGAAAAGGCCTGCGTCCGGACTTCCGGGGCAGACCCAAGTGGGTTAATAGAAAGAGCCCGGCTTGTGCCGGGCTCTTTGGTGCTGGTTTTATTATATCGCGGGTGTCAAGAAAACGGATGGTTTGCGGACGCGGTTCCGCACGATCGCGAGGCTCGACCTGGTGCGCGAAGCAGGTCGCGGCGGCGACTTGCCAAGCTGCCGCACAGCGGGAGAGCCCTTAACTGGTGTACAACGGGTTCGCACTTGAGAAGAGGAACTGTGGAGGATTGGACCATGCGAGTTTCGCAGTGGAATGTTGCCGTTTGCTTTTTGTTCAGCGTTTCAGCAATAGCGATGGCACAGACTGACCCACACACCATGCGATCAGTCGCCAAAGTAGACGCGCGATTCCAGTCCTACAACGTCGAGATGGTAGAGGTAGTCGGTGGCAGATTCTGGAAGCCCTATACGAGCACGCCGGTGAAGGACCTGCGGGCGCCGGTGGCACTTGGCATTGCCGGCGTAGACCCGAATCTGTTCGAGCAGCGCCCACCCATCGATCTGTCGAACGCGAAGCTCCGGATGCTTGCTGCGGCACTGGGCCCGGCCTATATGCGCGTGAGTGGTTCCTGGGCGAATACGGTTTACTTCCAGGATGGTGATGCATCCGCTGCCGCGAAGCCGCCCGCAGGCTATGGTGGAGTCCTGACGCGAGCCGAATGGAAGGGAGTGATCGATTTTGCCAAGGCAGTGGATGCGAAGATCGTTACTTCGTTTAGCGTGGGCGAGGGGGCGCGGGATGCGAGCGGAGCGTGGATGCCGGGGCAGGCTGAAGCTTTTCTGCGATACACGAAGCAGGCCGGTGGAACGGTCGCGGCGGCGGAGTTTTTCAACGAGCCGACCATCCCCACGGTCGCGGGTGTTCCAAAGGACTACGACGCCCGGGCATACGCCCGCGACTTCAAGGCGTTTGTCCCTGTTTTTCGGGCGAATGCACCGGGTGCGCTGCTGCTGGGTCCGAGCGGGACCGCTGAAGGGTCCCAATCTCCGTCGAGGATGAAGCTGCTTCCCTCGAAGGACCTGCTGGAGGCGACCGGGACCGGTGACCTGGATGTGTTTTCGTATCACGTTTACCCGACGATCTCGGAACGCTGTGCGGCGCACTCCCCGGTGAAGATCGGTGTGACAGCGGACGAGGCGCTGACGGAGGAGTTTCTGAGGCGCACGGAAACGGTGGAAGAGTTCTATGCCAAGCTGCGGGACCAGTACGCGCCGGGCAAGCCAATGTGGCTTTCGGAGACGGGCGAAGCGGCATGTGGAGGCGACCGCTGGGCGTCTACTTACCTGGACACCTTTCGCTACCTTTACCAGCTCGGGACCCTTGCCGAAAGGAATGTACAGGTGGTGATGCATAACACTCTGGCGGCAAGCGATTATGCTCTGATCGACGATCGCACACTAACCCCGCGACCGAACTACTGGGCTGCGCTGTTGTGGCACAACCTGATGGGGACGACTGTGCTGGGCCCGGGTGCGGTCGCGTCGCGGGACGTCAAGGTGTTTGCACAATGCACTGTTGGCCAACCCGGCAAAGTGACTCTGCTTGCCTTGAATCTGGATAGGGAGCACGCAGAGAGCATTACGATTGCGGAGAAGAGCGACCGCTACAGCCTGAGCTCAGATCATCTGCAGGGGAGGTCCGTGAGACTGAATGGTAAGCCGCTGATGCTGACCGCGGATGGAAATCTGCCTGGGATTCAGGGCGCGACCACGGTGGCGGGCAGCGTTTCGCTGCCTCCGCTCAGCAACAGCTTTTTCGTGGTGGATGCAAACAACTCTGCGTGCAAATAAGAGAGGTGGGCGGCCAATGCGCGAAGTTGCCGCCGCTTCCGTTGCTGCCGAGGAGCGCAAGCATCGGCGCTCCGCGGGGACGTACGCCTCTCACGGGATGGTGAGCTTAGAGTTCGAGGCGGGAGTCGTCGATGGCGAGGCGGACGTTGCCGTCGGACTTGGCGAGGCGGCGGACGGCTTCCATCTTGTCGACGCCGGCTTTGAGCATGACCAGGGCGATGGGAATGGATTTGCCGGCGGACTTGATGGTGCGGATGGCGCAGTCGCGGTCGATGCCGCAGACTTTCATGAGGACACGGATGCCGCGCTCTACGAGCTTTTCGTTCTTCATGTGCACATTGACCATGAGGTTGTCGTAGACGTAGCCGAGGCGGGTCATGGCGCCGGTGGTGATCATGTTGAGGATCATTTTCTGGGCGCTGGAGGCCTTGAGGCGGGTGGAGCCGGAGATGACTTCGGGGCCGACCTCGGCGACGATGGTGGTATCGGCGACCTCGGCGAGGGCGGTTTTGTGGTTGCAGGTGATGGCGGCGGTTTTGGCACCGCGGGCGCGGGCGTATTCGACGGCTCCTACGACGTAGGGGGTGCGACCGGATGCGGAGATGCCGATGACGATGTCTTTGCGGGTGGGACGTCGGCGGGCGATGTCGCGCTGGCCGAGTTCGGGGGAGTCTTCGTTGACGTCGGAGGCGGAGGCGAGGGCTTTGGGGCCTCCGGCCATGATGTATTGGACCTGCGAGGGTGCGGTCGAGAAGGTAGGTGGGCACTCGGATGCGTCGAGCGAGGCGATGCGGCCGGAGGAGCCTGCTCCGACATAGATGAGGCGTCCGCCGTCGCGGAGGGAGCGGGCGACGGTGTCGATGACGATGGCTATTTCGGGGAGCGCCTTTTTGACGGCGGCGGCGATCTTGGCGTCTTCCTGGTTGATGATGCGGGCGATTTCGAGAGCGGACTTGGTGTCCAGGCCTTCGGAGGCGGAGTTTGCCGTCTCTGTGGTGAGCTCCTGAAATTCCGAAGGGGTGCGGCTGCCGTTTTTCTGGGGGGGCACCTGCTCGAGCATGGTGAGGGAAGCCATAGTCTTCTAAATGCTTTCTGCGCTGCATCGATTCTATCTTATTCCGATTGAACTCTCATGAACGCGTGGAGGTGGAGTTCCTGCGAGCTAACCATTTGCATTGCGTGCAGTTACTGTAATTCGATGGACGGTGAGCTCTGTTGCCGAGGCGACAGAGCGAACGGGATTGTCTAGAGGGTAAGATGCTGAAGATGATGAGACGTATGGCGGGCGGGATCGGGTCTGTATACGGATGTGCTTTGATGTCCCTGGCCTGGTTGCTGGTTTGGGGCGCGAGCGCCGGGGCGCAGACGGCGGGTGCGTTCAAGGCAGAGACGGACGAGGCGCTTCAGGCGCGGCTCCAGAGCCTGGCGGCGAGTCATCACGGCGATGTTGCCCTGTATGCGGAGCAGTTGAACACGGGAAGGCGCGTGGCGCTGAATGCGGATACGCCGGTGCAGACGGCTTCTGTGATCAAGCTGACGATTCTGTTTGAGGCGATGGAACAGGTGCGGGCGGGAAAGGCTCACTGGGAGGAGCCGCTGACGCTGAACAAAGGCGATGCCGTGAGCGGGTCGGGTGTGCTGATGTTTTTCGATACGCCGCTGCGACTGACGCTCAAAGATGTGCTGACGATGATGGTGATCGTGAGCGATAACACGGCGACGAATCTGGCGATTGACCGGCTCGGGATCGATGCGATCAATGAGCGGATTGCGTGGATGGGTTTGAAGGATACGCACCTGTACAAGCGCATTATGAAGCCGCCGACGGGGCCGATGCCGGCGGATCAGCCGAAGTTCGGGTTGGGCAAGACGACGGCGCGCGAGATGGCGACGGTGATGGAGCGGATCGGGCGGTGCGAGCTGGCCGGGCCGGGTGCGCCGGCGGGCGATAAGACGGACCGATGACGCGATTTGCGCGGTGGCGATCAAGATGCTGCGGAACCAGTTCTATCGGACGACGATTCCGCGGTACCTCGAGACGATGGACTCGACGGAGACGGGGTCTGGGATTGCGAGCAAGACGGGGAGCCTGAATGCGGTGCGGAACGATGTGGCGATTGTGGCGGGGAAGACGGGGCCGATCGTGATCTCGATCTTTACGTATGAGAACGCGGACAAGAGCTGGACGCCCGATAACGCGGGCGAGGTGATGGTGGCGCGGCTGGCGAAGGAGATTGTGACGGCGTGGTCGCCGGAGGGGATCGATGGAAAGACGCTGGTGCCGGGGCTGGGGCTGCGGACTCGTCCGGTTACCGGAAGCGTGTCTGGAGCGTCTCAATGGAGAAGTGGGGAGATGAGGAACAGTTGAACGAAGGAAGACCGAAGAGTGCGGACGATGTGAGTGGGGCTGCGGGCGAAGCCGCCGGCGGGTTCGGGCGGGGGCGTGCGATCGTGGCTGCGGGATACGGCAGTGTCGATTATCGTGTCGGCGTTCATTATTGTGTTTCTGTACCAGCCGGTGCGGGTGGAAGGGACGAGCATGCTGCCGATGCTGGAGGATCAGGACCGGCTGTTCATCAACAAGATGGCTTACCGGGTGGGTGAGATCCACCGCGGGGATGTGGTGGTGTTTCTGTATCCGCGCGATCACCAGAAGAGCTATATCAAGCGGGTGATTGCCCTGCCGGGAGACGATCTGCGGATCGACCATGGACGCGTGTATGTGAATGGGAACCAGGTGACGAGAGCGTACGTTCCGTCGCGGTATACGGACGACCGGTCCGAGGCAGAGGAGATTATTCCGGTGAATGAATACTTTGTGATGGGGGATCATCGCTCGATTTCGAGCGATAGCCGGGACTTCGGGCCGGTGGAGCGGTCGCTGATCTATGGGAAGGCGGCGTTTGTGTACTGGCCGCTGGATCAGGCGGGTGTGGTGCGCTGAGGTGGGTTTCTTCGGGGTCGATAATCGCGGCAGAGTGCGCGACTTGTAGCTTCGGTTCTGCGTCTTAGGAGGCAGAACAGGAGTCTCTCCATGAACGTTAGGTTAGGACGTACGCTTCTAGCGCTGATCGCTACGATCACGCTGTTTGCCAGTGTTGTTCCCGCAGAGGCGCAGGTTGTGGTTCGCCACCGGCATCATCACCGGTCTCACCATCGGCATCATCGCCGCCCGTACCGGCGGTAAGCAGCGAAGGCCGCGATCAGTGATCGCGGCCAGCGTTTGTAACGATGTCAGCGAAAGAGACCGGGTCGAGGCTGGCTCCTCCGACGAGAGCTCCGTCAACGTCTGCGATGCAGCAGAGTGATGCTGCATTGTCCGGCTTGACGGAACCGCCGTAGAGGATGCGGGTGCGCTGGGCGAGGTCGTTGCCGAGGGCGGCGGCGATGAAGTTGCGGACGAGTTTGTGGGCTTCTTCGGCGATCAGCGGGGTGGCGGTGCGTCCGGTGCCGATTGCCCAGACGGGCTCGTAGGCGAAGACGATGCTGCCTGCGTTTGCGGGATCGATGCCGCTGAGGGCAGCGGAGACCTGGCGTTCGAGCACGGCTGAGGTCTGGCCTGATTCGCGCTGGTCGAGGTGCTCGCCGACGCAGACGATGGGAATGAGGGAGTGGGCGAGGGCGGCCTTGAGTTTCAGGTTGACGACAT
Source organism: uncultured Acidobacteriaceae bacterium (assembly GCA_963778445.1). GTDB lineage: Bacteria > Acidobacteriota > Terriglobia > Terriglobales > Acidobacteriaceae > Edaphobacter. Next base: position 7,121 of record CAVZUG010000005.1, read on the forward strand.
CGTCAGTCTCGTTGCAGTACTGGCGGCGTTCGGAGTGGCCGATGAGGATATGGGTGCAGCCTACGGCAACGACCATCGGGGGCGAGGTCTCGCCGGTGTAGGCTCCGCAGTCGAGCCAGTGCATGTTCTGTGCGCCTACGGCTACGGGGGAACCTTTGGTGGCGGCTACGGCAGCGGGGAGGGAGGTGGCGGAGGGAAAGAGAACGGTCTCTCCCTTGAGGCCTGGCGGGAGGAGGCGGGTGAAGGTTTCGAGGAAGGAGACGGACTCTTCGGGAGTCTTGTACATCTTCCAGTTGGCGGCGATCAGTTGCTGGCGCATGTAAGTGATAGGTTACTGCGAAGAAGGGAGGACGTGGGTGAGAGATTTCAGAGAACTGGATGTTTGGAAGAGAGCGCATGCGCTGGTGCTGGCGACTTATCGCGAGACGAAGCGGCTGCCCAAGGACGAGGTGTTCGGGTTGGCGGTACAGCTACGGCGGTCGGCGACGGCGGTTGCGACGCGGATAGCGGAAGGATGTGGGGTGGACAGCGATCCTGAGTTCGCCGGATATCTCCACCGTGCGAAGGCGGCGGCATCCGAGCTGGAGTACCTGCTGCTGCTGGCGCACGACCTTGGGTATACACCCGAGGAGGAGTTTGTGAGACTGAGCTATGAGGTGGTTGGGATCAAGAAGATGCTGAGCGGGTTTGTACGGCGTATTTGATTGTTATCGGGTATCGGGTATCGGGTATCGGGTATCGGGTATCGGGTAGTGGGTCAGGGTATTGGGTATCGCGTTGGTTTATTTTTCGGTGAGGGCGGCGACGCCGGGGAGGGTTTTGCCTTCGAGGAATTCGAGCGAGGCACCGCCGCCGGTGGAGATGTGGGTGATCTTGTCGGCGACGCCGGACTTCTGGATTGCGGAGACGGAGTCGCCCCCACCGACGATGGTGGTGGCGGTCTCGTTGGCGGCTACGGCGCGGGCGATGGCATTGGTGCCGTGGGCGAAGGCGGGAAACTCGAAGACGCCCATGGGCCCGTTCCAGACGACGGTGTGGGCGTCGGCGATGGCTTCGGAGAAGAGCTTGATGGAGGCGGGACCGATGTCGAGAGCCATCTTGTCTTCGGGAAAAGGCCCGGTGCCGGAGAAGGTCTCGGTCTTGGCGTCCGCTGCGAATTTATCGGCGAGGATGTGGTCGACGGGAAGCAGGAGGCGGACGTGTTTGTCTTCGGCTTTCCTGAGGGCTGCGCGGGCAACTTCGACCTTGTCGGATTCGACGAGGGACTTGCCGGTGGTCTGGCCTTGCGCGTTGAGGAAGGTGTAGGCCATGCCTCCGCCGATGATGACGGTGTCCGCCTTGTCGAGCAGATTATCAATGACCTCGATCTTGTCTGAGACCTTGGCTCCGCCGATGATGGCGACGAAGGGTTTGACGGGGTCGGTGACGGCCTTGCTGAGGTACTTGAGCTCTTTGTCGAGGAGGAGACCGGCGGCTGACTGCTTGACGAAGTGGGTGATGCCTTCCGTGGAGGCGTGGGCGCGGTGCGCGCTGCCGAAGGCGTCGTTGACGTAAAGATCGCAGAGGCTGGCGAGCTGCCGGGCGAAGGCGGGATCGTTCTTTTCTTCTTCGGCATGGAAGCGGAGATTTTCGAGAAGAAGGGTCTGGCCGGACTCGAGCTGTGTGGAGAGCTCCGTGGCGATCTCGCCGACGCAATCGGGGGAGAACGCGACGTTCTCGCTGGGATCGAGGACATGGTCGAGGAGCTCGCGGAGGCGGTCGACGACAGGGCGGAGGCTCATGGCTTCGACGCGCTTGCCTTTGGGGCGACCGAGGTGTGAGCAGAGGATGACCTTGGCCTTGTGACGGAGAGCGTACTCGATGGTGGGAATGGTTTCGCGAATGCGGGTGTCGTCGGTGATCTCGCGGCCGTCCGAGGAGAGGGGGACGTTGAAGTCGACGCGGATGAGAACGCGCTTGTGGGCGAGGTCGAGGTCGCGGATGGAGAGCTTCGGCATGATTGAAAGGATATCGCGAGTGACAGTAAAGAGGGACGCAGCGGACGCGGCGGAGATGCAGAGAGAGAGGGATGGCAGAAGGAGTGAAGGCTCCCGATCTTCCGGGAGCCTTACGGTCTTTAGGTGGGGAGGGGTGTTGCAGATGGGGGAAGCCGGAACCGAGGGAACTGAGAGCCCGGCGCTTTCAACTACATTCAGTATGACGCAGGTTTACGCGAAAAGTTGTCCTGTGTCGTGCCACGTTCGTTGTACATTAGATGGCCCAAATAGAGGGCGCCGCGTAACGCATGTACGCGGCGAAAGAGTAATCAAACGAAGCAAACTTTCGATGAATCTTCAGATGAAATTCAGGAACTGATCGGGCTTTACCTGCGAGCCGGGGAAGACGATGTTGAGGTTTTTTGCACCAAGTGTTTTGTACGCTGCTTCGCCGAGGACACGGCGGAAGTCGGTCGTCACGGCGAGGTCGCGGCCTTCGTTAAGCTGCTCGTTTGCGAGGCCGGGCCACTTGCCGTAGACCTTTCCGCCTTTGACGCCGCCGCCCAGCACGAACATGACGTTGGCGTGTCCGTGATCGGTGCCGCCGGTGCCGTTCTGGCGCGCGGTGCGGCCGAACTCGGACATGGTGACGAGGGTGATGTTTTCGGCATCGTCGCCCATGTCTTTCCAGAAGGCGGCGATGGTCTCGGAGAACTCTTTGAGGCGGTTGGCGAGCTGACCGTTGACGTTGCCCTGGTTCTGATGTGTGTCCCAGCCGCCGATGTCGGAGAAGGCGGCTTCGACGCCGAGGTTCGCCTTCATCAGCTGCGCGATCTGTTTGAGGCTGTTGCCGAAGGGTGTGTTGGGGTAGACTGACGCCAGCTGCGGGCTGATAGTGCGCCGGGTCGGCTGCCTTGAGCATGCGGACAGCCTCGAAGGTCTCCTGCCCGGTGCCGTGCAGCACTGCGTCCGAGCTCTCGTCATACATGGCCTGAAAGGCGTTTGAGATGGGCGAGGTGGAGGGGCCTTTGCCGCCGACGGAGAAGTCTGCGAGATTGCTGACGGCGATGGCGGGAATCTTGCCCTGCAGCGTGCGCGGGACCTGGGCGCCGAGCGCGACGGCGCGGAAGGCGGAGGGCTTGGCGTTGAGGGCTTCGGCCTGGAGAGCGCGGTTGAGCCAGCCGTCCTGCGTGGCCTTGACGCCGGGCGTGCCGCTCTCCATGTAGTCCTGCGCGTCGAAGTGGGAGCGCGGTGGTGTCCGGCGAGCCGGCGGCATGAACGATGGCGAGGTGGCCCCCGATCGTAGAGCGGCTTGAGCGGCGACCATGGCGGGGTGGAGACCGAAGAAGCCGTCAAGGTCGAGCACCTGCCTCTGCTCGATCGCGATGGACGGCCGCATGGCGTAGTAGTTCTTCTCCTGATAGGGAACGACGATGTTGAGGCCGTCGGCGGCGCCGCGCTGGAAGAGGACGACGAGCTTTTTGTTATTGGCGGCGGCAGTGGTGACTTCGGCGAGCACACTGCGCGTCAGAAAGCTGGGGATGCTGGACGTGCCGACCAGAGCGAGCGCTCCGCCTTTCATAAATCCTCGACGCGTGATGCCCATGATCGTTCCTCTGTAATCTTCTGAATCGTGTGAATCTGTCCGGCTACCGTTCGCTCTCTACATCAACCCTGAAAGCGGGCTAGAGTTTTCTTTCCTCTTGGTCTCGATTGAAGTTAACGCCGCTGGAACTCGGGGGAACCTAGAAGAAGTCCGGCCATGACGGCTGCCTGCCGGTCCGGTGCCGCCAGTCTTTGGCGTGTTGCTTCGGGATGCGCCTCGGTTGGGATATTGAGGAAGTCGCGCTCGGCCTGCTGCGGGGCGGAGCTGTCGACAGACTGCGTCAGGACGGCTCTGCGGGTGCGGTCGCTGACCGGTTCGCCGAGGAGGAGATGTTCGAGACGGCGCTCTTCCGCTGCGAGCGCAGAACTGCTGCTGCTTGTATCCATCGCGACTGGTTGGGCCTGCGAGGGCCGCTTGAGCACCGGGTTCGGATTCCGCCGAGCAGGGGGGCAGGCCGGTTCGCGTTCCGGGCAGCTTGTCTCCGCTGAGCACGAGGGCGAAGTTCATGCGCGAGACCAGGGCGCCGGTGCTGACCCACGGCTCGGATTGCCAGCTATAGCCGTTGGGCGTCTGCATGCCGTAGAGCGGCATGCCGAGCCGATCGAGCGACTGAACGACGGGCATTGCGTTGGCAACGTCGGCGTCGGTGGCGCGGAGGGCGGAGGTGACGAACTCAAGCGGCGTTTTGACCTTGGCCCGATAGACCTCGGGGGACCAGAACTCGGGCGAGTGGAACATGGTCCGAAGCACCGAACGGATGTCGCTGCCGCTGGCGAGGTACGACTTCGCCATGCGGTCGATGAGCGCGGGAGGAGGCGTGTCGCTGACGAAGCGCACGGCGAGCTTGGTCGAGACGAACTTCGCCGTGGCGGGGCTCATGGCGAGCATATGGAGGACCTCTAGACCTTCCTTCTCGCCGTTGTCGTGAATGGTCTGCCCCAGCACCATCTTCTTGCCGGGCTCGTGGCGGTGTTCTTCGAACTGAAACTCGCCACCCTGGTTTGGCCGATCGATGGTCCAGCCGGAGAAGACCTTGGCGACCTCGGTGACGTCGGCTTGCGTGTAGCCCTTGCCGCAGGCGGGATCGAGCTCGGCCGCGGTGTGATCCTTGCTGACCTCGCAGCCGACGCCGAGGGTGTGCAGCTCCATGAGCTCGCGGGCGTAGTTCTCGTTGAGGCCGCGGTCCTTGAGAGCCTGTTTGGCCTGCGGATTTTTGGCGAAGGCGCCGAAGCGCTGGCCGCGATGCGCGGCGTCGGAGTCAGGGCCGATGCTCTGCCAGTTGTCGAGATACATCAGCATGGCGGGGCTCTTCGCGGTCGCGACCAGCAGATCCTCGAAGCGGCCGAGAGCGTGTGGGCGGATAGTCTCGCGCTCGTAGGCGGGTATAAGGTAGGGCTCGTTTCCGTTTTTTCGGATGTAGACGTTGAAGTGGTTGAGCCAGAAGTCTGTCATCACGGCTTCGACCTCGCGCCGGCTGTAGACGTCGCGTTGGAGCCGCGATTCGAGGACCTCCGCGCCGATCATCCGGGCGGAGCCCTGGAGCGCGGCGAAGATCTCTTTCTGCTGTGGCGAGAGATCGCGGGCCACGTCGGCAAGCTCCGCCTTGCGTGAGACTGCGACGGAAGTTCACGAGCTGATCCGGCTCGAGGGCCAGGATTCTGCGAACACGGGGCTCCGGCGGCAGGGCCAGGATCTCCTGGGTTGCGCCTTCGGGAAAGGCGCTCTCGTCGTGCATGCGGCGTCCGCGGTTTGGGGCCCGTACCCCGCCCTCATCCTGCTCCATCGCGGCTTCGGCTGGGGCGGCAGCAGCTTTCTTCCTGGCCGGCATGATGTATTCGGAAGAGTCGCCGCCCGTCAGCAGATCGACCCTGCGTTTCCCACCCTGCTTGCCCGGAGCCGCTGCGTCCGTCATTGCGTTCGCCTGATCGGAGGCAGGGGCTTCGGACGCTGATGGTAAGCCGCGGGAGGCGGTGATCGCGGCCGTCGCGGGAGCAGCCGTGGGAGCGGCAGCGGCCTTTTTCGCCTGAGCCTCCTTGTAGAAGGCGATGCCGTCGGCGTAGATGGCGTGCTCAACCGGATCGCGTGGGAGCGAGTCGCCCTGCTTGATCATGGCCCGGAGCATCTGCGGGCCGGGGTAGCGGCGGATCAGCTCCTCCTGGGGAAGCATCATGGCCGGAAAGGCGGAGAGTCGGGAGTCGAGGGCGGAGTCGTCGATGGACTGCGGGTTCAACTGCTGCTCAAACCAACGCTCGAGACCGAGATGTTCGACCTCGGCGGCTTCGCCCGGGCGGGGACCGAAGGTGAGGCGATTGAGTGCGTGGAGGACCTGCTGCTCGCCGTGCGTGCCGGCGGCGCGCGACGATGCGGACGCCGTCTCCGCTGGCAGCGGCCGGGTGACGAGTAAGAGCAGAGAGAAGACCGGCCGTCAGGGATCTCGAGCCTGCGCGCAACACCTCCATGCCGGTGAATTTGCCGCGTCCGATCATCCTCATAGTGGAGCTCCTGCGCGATGGTTTGTGCCCGCCGAATGATGGGCACACATCTGGAGAGACCCGCATCCGGCTCTTCAGTTGCGCGGGGCTGCCTAGAAGGCGGCCAGATCTGCCATGGCGCGGTAGAGGTGCTCGGGCTGCGGCAGGATCGCGTCTTCGAGCAGCGGCTGGTAGGCCACAAACGTATCCATCGCGGCGACCCGGCGGACCGGAGCGTCGAGATCGTGGAAGAGCTCGTCGCCGATTCGCGCGGCGATCTCCGCCCCGTAGCCCCAGCTCAGCATGTCCTCGTGCGCCACGATCACGCGGTAGGTTTTGCGAACGCTCTCGGCGATCGCCTCCCAGTCGTAGGGCGAGAGGCTGCGCAGATCGATGATCTCGGCGTCGATGCCGGTCTCGCGGTGGAGCTTCTGCGCCGCCTGCAGATGCACGCGGGACGACCGCGCCGTAGGTGATGAGCGGTGAGGTCTTTGCCCGGGCGGACGGTCTTGGCTTTGCCGAACGGGAATGCAGAACTCCGGCCCGGGATAGACGGCGCGTCCGAAGGTCTCGCGGTAGAGGCGCTTGTGCTCGAAGAAAAGCACCGGATCGTCGCAGCGGATCGCCGTGCGCAGCAGGCCCAGGGCGTCGAGCGCGTTTGACGGCATGACGATGCGCACGCCCGGCGTATGGGTAAAGATGCTTTCGCCGGACTGCGAGTGATAGATCGATCCGCCGGTGAGATATCCGCCGATGGGAACGCGCATGACCAGCGGGCAGCTGAACTGTCCGTTCGAGCGCCAGCGCATCAGCGCTAGCTCGTTGCGCATCTGGTGCATCGCCGGCCAGATGTAATCGAAGAACTGGATCTCGACCACGGGCTTCAGTCCGCGCACCGCCATGCCGATCGCGCGTCCAGTGATGTTTGCTTCGGCGAGCGGCGAGTTCCAGACGCGGTCGCTGCCGAACTCTGTCTGCAGGCCTGCGGTGAGCTTGAAGACACCGCCCTTGCCCTTGATCTTGCCGGCCTTGAGGGCGTCATCGCGGGTGGCATCGGCGACATCCTCGCCGAAGACGACGATGCGCTGGATCGCGCCGCATCTCGTCCTGCAGGCAGGTATTGATGAGGTCGGCCATGGTGCGCTCGGCAGCATCCGCAGCCGGTGTGCCGGCTTCGAGCCGAATGCGCTCGGCCAGGGAGTCAGGTGCTCGGAGTAGACATGCTGCGTGATGGAATCGAGGACTCGGCCGGCTGCGCCGCACGGCGCGTCGGCGGCGCGCTGCACCTCCTCGTCGACCTCGCGCTCCAGCGCGATTGATCTGCTGCTGCATCGAGGATGCCCTCGCGCAGAAGCCACATCTGCATCCGCGAGATCGGGTCGCGCAGCGCGTCGGCCTCGAGCTCTGCGCGCGAACGATAGAGCCGCTCGTCATCGCTCAGCGAATGCGAGTAAGGCCGAATCACATGGCCATGCACCAGCGCCGGGCCCTGGCGTGCGCGGCAGTAGGCCACCGCTTCGGTCATCGCCTTGTAGCTGGCGATCGGGTCGGTGCCGTCGATCTCGGCGAAGTGGAAGTTGGGGAAGTTCGCTACCAGCCGCGAGATGTTTCCGCCGGGAGTGTTGACCTCGACCGGGGTCGAGATGGCGTACTCGTTGTCTTCGACGACGAAGACCACGGGGAGCTTGCCGTTCAGGCCGTAGTTCAGCGACTCCCAGAACTCGCCCTGGCTGGTCGATCCCTCGCCGATGGAGACGTACACCACCTCGTCGCCATGGAACTTGACGTCCTTGAACTCGCGGTAGTCGCCCGTCATGCTTCGCTGCGGCTTCAGGGTGCCGCGATGAAATAGCGTCCCGCCTCCGCGCAGCCAATCGCATGAAGGCACTGCGTCGCCGTCGAGAGGAGCTGGGGCTGACGATGTTCAGCCGCTTGCTGGTCCAGTGCGACGGCATCTGCCGTCCGCCGCTCGCCGGATCGTCCTCCGCGCCGACCGCCTGCAGCAACTGTTCTTCGACCGTGTTGCCCAGCGCAAGGCAGATCGCGCGGTCGCGATAGTAGGGAAGAACCAGTCGTAGCCCGGGCGCATCGCCATTCCCGCCGCCACCAGCAGAGCTTCGTGGCCCGCGCAGGAGATCTGAAAGAAGATCTTCTGCTGCCGTTTCAGCACGATCTCCCGGTCGTCGGTCTTGTCGCGAAAGGTACATCAGCCGATAGAACTCGGACCAGCTGCTCCGGTGTCAGCTCGCGCTGCTGAGTGGCTCTGTTCCAGCCGGTTATTCCCAGCGGATTGCTGCAGGCCGCTCTATGCCATCCACGTACTGCCGTCTGCCAACCCATGTGTGTACTGCGCCGACGCTCGTAGTGGTCTTGACAATCGTGCATAACGCTGGAACTACCGTATGAATGGAGCGTACTTCCGATGCCCGCCCTTCAGTCCTGTTGTCGCCGATGCGCACTAATCCTGCCCGCGAGATGTAGACCTCGGTCGCTTGTTCTTCGCGCCATCCTTGTATTTCGACTCACGCGCCGTACGAACGAAGGCATCCGACTACGCCTTCGTCGATGGACGGCCATTCCGGCTGCACCTTCGGCCCATGCTTCGCGACCTCCGGTGTGCCTGTACGCATTAAGCCCGCGGTAGTGTACCGTCTACCTGGACGACGTCGACAGGTTCTATCGCACTCGATCTGCGCGGTCAGAGATCTGACACGAATGCCGGAATATCGTTCCGGTTGAATGCGGCATACGCTTGCCGTTAACGCGATCGCCTCGGCGCTAGAGACGATGCTCAGCTTCGCCCATTCTCGCTCCCGTGTCGGGTTGACGTTAAAATTTATTCGCTCAAGCATCCGATTTCGAACTGAGCCACCATCGATGCTCTCAGACAAACAGCGGCGCCAGCACCAGCGTGATCGTCGCCAGCAGCTTGATCAGCACATGCAGGCTGGCCCGGCGGTGTCCTTGAACGGGATCGCCGACCGTATCTCCGACCACGGCCGCCTTGTGCGCGTCGGATTTCTTGCCGCCATACTGCCCGGTCTCGATAAACTTCTTCGCGTTGTCCCAGGCGCCGCCGCCGTTGTTCATCAGCATCGCCAGCAGAACGCCGGAGATCGTGCCGACCATCAGCAGCCCGGCAACTGCCTCCGCTCCGGCCAGGTTCACCGGCAATGCCGGCGATGGCCGGCACCGGCCAGAACTGCGTTCCGCCGGGTCGATAATCGCCGAGGTCCCGCCTGATAGCTCGCGCTGAAGTGGCGGAAGATCAGACCCACCGCGACCGGCAGCCCGACCGCCAGCACGCCCGGCATGACCATCTCCTTCAACGCCGCTCCGGTGACGATGCTGGACGCATCGCCCATAGTCCGGCTTCGACGTCCCGGCCATGATGCCCGGGTTCTCCTGGAACTGGCGCGGACATCCTTCACGACCATCTGCGCCGTGCGCCCCACCGCCTTGATCGCCAGCGAGCTGAAGAGATACGTCAGCATCGCGCCCAGCAGCGCGCCCACAAACACCGGCACCTGCGCCAGGTTGATGTTGGTGAAGCTCCATCCCGGCGGCATATAGCCGCCGGCCAGCTGTGACCTTGTCGGCGACGATCGACCTTGATCTCCTCGAGGTAGGCCGAGAACAGCAGAAACGCCGCCAGCGAAGCCGAGCCGATCGCATAGCCCTTGGTCAGCGCCTTGGTCGTGTTGCCGGCCGAATCCAGCTTGTCCGTGCGCTCGCGGATCGATTCCGGCTGGTTCGACATCTCGATGATGCCGCCCGCGTTGTCGGTGATCGGCCCGAAGGTATCCATCGCCAGGATGTACGCCGCGCAGCTCAGCATGCCCATCGTGGCAATCGCCGTGCCGTAGATGCCCTTGGCGTAGTCGCTGATGCCGGCGACGCCGGCCAGCCCCTGCACGCCGAAGTAGTAGCTCAGCAGCAGCGCGGCCGAGATCACGATCACCGGCATCGCCGGTGTCTCCATGCCGACCGCCAGGCCGCTGATGATGTTGGTCGCCGGCCCGGTCAGCGAGGCCTCCGCAATCGACATGCACCGGCCGGTAGCGCGACTCGGTGTAGTACTCCGTGATCCACACGAACAGGAACGCCGTCGACCAGCCCGACCACGCCGCAGCCCAGCAGCCACAGCCGGACTTGCACCATGCGGTCCGTTCAGCATGGTGTACACCGCGCCCGCAAACCCAGCCAGCGCCAGCGCCGAGGTCACATAGAAGCCCGCGATTCAGCGCATGCATCGGGTCTTCGTCTTCGCTCGGGCTCACCACGGCGACGCCCGACGATGCTCGCAATCAGATTGATCGCATGCACGATCAGCGGAAACAGAATGCCCTTCACGCCAAACACCGGATAGAGCGCCGCGCCCAGGATCATCGCGCCCACATTCTCCGCCGCGGTCGATTCGAAGATGTCCGCGCCGCGGCCTGCGCAGTCGCCCACGTTGTCGCCCACCAGGTCCGCGATCACCGCCGGGTTGCGCGGATCGTCCTCCGGAATCCCGGCCTCCACCTTGCCCACCAGGTCCGCGCCCACGTCCGCGGCCTTGGTATAGATTCCGCCGCCAAGCTGCGCGAACAGCGCCACCAGCGAAGCTCCAAATCCAAAGCCGACCAGCTGGTACGGAACCGCCTGCGGATTCTCCAGGCCGCCGAAGAACAGGAACAGCGCACCCACGCCCAGCAGGCTGAGCGCCACCACCACCAGCCCCGTCACCGCGCCGCCGCGCAGCGCCATCTGCAGCGCGCTGTTCAGGCTCGTCACGCGCCGCCGAGGCCGTGCGGATATTCGCCCGGATCGAGCAGTACATCCCCGTAAAGCCCGCCAGCCCGGAGCAGACCGCGCCCACCAGGAAGCTGATCACCGTCTTCAGCGCATACGGCGCCGTTCGCGGCGACAGCTGGTACCCGACAAACACCACCACCGCCAGCACCGACCGCAATGATGCCGATCGTCTTGTACTGCCGCCTCAGAAACGCCTCCGCGCCTTCGCGGATCGCGTTCGAGATCGCCTGCATCTCCGGCGTTCCCGTATCCGATGCGATGACCGCGCGCGCCAGCAAACCTGCCGCGACCAGCGCCAGGACTCCGACCACCATGGCGATCCAGAGCCAAATACGACCATCATCGACAACCACCGTACCGGGTGCAATCGCAGTCTGCTCCTGAATGAGCACAGCGAAAAGGCCTACAAGATGCATGCAGATGTCTCCTTGAAAATCGGGTGAAAAAGTTAGTTACCTTGCGGGGCGCAATTAGAGCATGCAGGGGAGGCCCGGTCAATGCGGCGCCAAGGCCCACATGTACACGTATCACATCACTAACGTGTTCGTCGCCTTATTCGCAATGCCCAACTTCATGCCCGCAAAAGGGGAACCCAGTCCGCCCCTGCTAGAATCGATTAAATCCACTCCATCAGGAGAGGCAATGCAGGCAATGCTTGCGCTCGAGGACGGGCGCACCTTTCGCGGAAAGAGCTTTGGCGCGGGGCGGGAATCGCTCGGCGAGGTGGTCTTCAATACATCACTTACCGGATACCAGGAGATCTTTACCGATCCCTCGTACGCCGGGCAGATCGTCGTTCTGACGAATCCGCACATCGGCAATTATGGGACGACACCGGCCGACGCGGAGGCCAAACGTCCCTATATCGAGGGCCTGGTCACCCGGGAGTTCTCGCCCATCAGCTCGAACTGGCGGTCTACCCAGGTTGCGGACGAGTACCTCGAGCGCTACGACGTGCCGGTGATCGCAGAGGTGGACACGCGGGCGGTCGTGCGGCACCTCCGTTCAAACGGCGTGATGCGGGGCGTGATCGCCTCGGGCGAAGATCTTCGCGCCGACGATCTCGTGGAACGTGCGCGGTCGATTCGCAAGATGGAGGGCACGGACCTGGCGTCCGGTGTCAGCACCGACAGGATCTACACCTGGGACGCGCAGGAGCCGCGCAATCAGACTGGGGACGGTCTGCTCGGCGCGCACTCTGAGGCCGCGCCCATGCACGTGATCGCGTACGACTTCGGGATCAAGGAGAACATTCTGCGGATGCTGACGCGCGAGAACTGCCGCGTGACGGTGGTGCCGGCGCGGACCTCCGCGGAAGATGTTCTGGCAATGGAGCCGGACGGGGTGTTCTTCTCGAACGGTCCGGGCGACCCCGAGCCGCTCGACTACGCGGTGGAGAATGTCCAGAAGCTGCAGGGAAAGGCGCCGATCTTTGGGATCTGCCTGGGCCACCAGATTTTCGGGCTGGCGCTCGGCGGACGGACGTACAAGTTGAAGTTCGGCCACCACGGGGGCAATCACCCGATCAAGAATATGGAGACCGACAAGGTCGAGATCACGGCGCAGAATCATAATTTTGCGGTTGACCCTGACACGCTCGACGCCGGCTCGGTCGCGGTCACGCACGTCAACCTGAACGACGGGACCTGCGCCGGGCTGAAGCATAAGACGGACCCCATGTTCAGCGTGCAGTACCATCCGGAGGCCAGTCCCGGCCCGCACGACTCGCACTACTTGTTCAAGGACTTCCGTAAGATGATGGAAGAGTGGAAGAAGCCAGAAGGGAAAGATCATGGTTGAAGTTCAATTGGAGCCGGAGTTAGAAGCACGGCTGGAGAAACTCGCAGCCGAGGATCATGTGACCAAGAGCTTCTTCGCCCGCGAGGCGATCGAGCGCTTTATCGAGGACCGTGAGGACTATCTCGCCGGGATTCGCTCGCTGGCTGAATCGAGGCACAAGATCTCGCTGGAGGAGATGGAACGAAGGTCTAGTGTGGCGGATTGAGGTCAACGAGATGGCGGAGCGATCTCTGCTCCGGCTGGACAAGGCTGTACGTGAACGTATTTTCCGATTCTTGAGAGAGCGCGTTGAGACATCGAGTGACCCCGCGGTTCTGGCAGAACGCTTGACGGGTGAATTCCGGAACCTATGGCGATTTCGGGTCGGCGATTATCGCGTGATCTGCGACATACAAAAAGAGATTCGAGTGGTTGCGGTGCTTTATGCAGGTCATCGCAGCGACGTATATCGAAAGAGTGCACGCTAGATGCCACGCAGGAACGACATCGCGAAGATTCTTGTGATCGGCTCCGGCCCGATCGTTATCGGCCAGTCGGCCGAATTTGACTATTCCGGCACCCAGGCTTGCAAGGCGCTTAAGGCCGACGGGTATGAGGTGGTGCTGGTGAACTCAAATCCGGCGTCGATCATGACCGACCCTGAGGTGGCCGACCGCACGTACATCGAGCCGCTCACCGCGGCGTATGTTGAGGAGATCCTGCGGGTCGAGACCGCGATGCTGCCTGAGGGCTCCGGCGTGTTCGCTGTGCTGCCGACCGTTGGCGGCCAGACGGCGCTGAATCTTGCGGTCGATCTGGCGGATTCAGGCGTGCTTGAGAGGTATAACGTCGAGCTGATCGGCGCGAAGCTGGAGGCCATCAAGAAAGCCGAAGACCGCCTCCTGTTCAAGGATGCGATGACCAAGATCGGCCTCGACATGCCGCGATCCGCGCTGGTCAACAATCTGCGCGACGGTCTCGAGTTCGCGCAGAAGATCGGATTTCCCAACATCATCCGCCCATCTTTTACGCTCGGCGGCTCGGGCGGCGGAATTGCGTACAACCGCGAAGAGTTGATGGAGATCCTGTCGCGCGGGCTCGATCTTTCGCCGGTGCACGAGTGCCTTATTGAGGAGAGCGTGCTCGGCTGGAAGGAGTACGAGCTTGAGGTTGTTCGCGACCTGAAGGACAACGTCATCATCATCTGCTCGATCGAGAACTTCGACCCGATGGGCGTTCATACCGGCGACTCGATTACCGTCGCTCCCGCGCAGACGCTCACCGACCGCGAGTACCAGGTGATGCGTGATGCCGCCATCGCCTGCATTCGTGAGATCGGCGTCGAGACCGGCGGGAGCAATGTGCAGTTTGCGGTGAACCCGGCGAACGGCCGCATGACCGTGATCGAGATGAACCCCCGGGTTTCCCGCTCGTCCGCGCTGGCGTCAAAGGCTACGGGATTTCCAATTGCGAAGATTGCCGCACGGCTGGCTGTGGGGTACACGCTGGACGAGCTGCAGAACGATATCACCAAGGCGACGCCCGCCTGCTTCGAGCCGACGATCGATTATGTCGTCGTCAAGATCCCCAAGTGGCAGTTCGAGAAGTTTCCCGGAGCCGACGAGATTCTCGGACCGCAGATGAAGTCTGTCGGCGAGGTCATGGCAATCGGCCGCACGTTCAAGGAAGCCATGATGAAGGCCGTACGCTCGCTCGAGACCGGGAAAAAAGCGACCGCGGACGACATCGAGCCGCGCCGCCTGACGCAACGTCTGGTGACCCCGCATCCCGAGCGCCTTGCCTATATCCGCTACGCGTTCGAGCTTGGCATGAGCGTTCGCGAGGTCGCCCGGCTCACCTCGATGGATCCATGGTTCCTGCACCAGATGAAGCAGATCACCGACGAGATAAAGCTCGCCGGCGACACCGCGATGGACGCGATCACTACCGACGATCTGCGCTCGGCCAAGCGCATGGGCATCTCCGACGAGCGGCTTGCGGCGGGTTGGAAGCTAACGGGGGGGGACGGCACAGCAGCCGTCCGCGCATTGCGAAAGAAGCTGGGGGTGCAGCCTGTGTACAAGCTGGTGGACACCTGCGCGGCAGAGTTCGAGAGCTTTACGCCGTATCTCTACAGCTGCTACGACGACGAGGACGAAGCGGCGCCGACGAAGAAGAAGAAGGTGTTGATTCTCGGCAGCGGGCCGAATCGCATCGGGCAGGGAATCGAGTTCGACTACTGCTGCTGCCACGCCGCATTTGCGCTGCGCGAGGACGGCTACGAGACGATCATGATCAATTGCAACCCGGAGACGGTCTCGACCGACTACGACACTTCGGACCGGCTCTACTTCGAACCGCTCACTTTAGAGGACGTGCTTGCCGTCTACGAGCACGAAGCGAGCTCCGGCGCCGAGATGGGGATGATTGTGCAGTTCGGGGGACAGACCCCGCTGAACCTTGCGCTCCCCTTGAAGCGCGCGGGCGTGCCCATCATCGGCACCTCGCCTGAATCGATCGACCTTGCCGAGGACCGCAAGCGGTTCGGCAAATTGATTGAGGAGCTTGGTATCCCGCAGCCCGAGGGCGCGATCGCCACCAGCGTCGCCGAGGCTACCGCAGGCGCCAACCGCGTCGGCTACCCTGTGCTGGTGCGGCCGTCGTATGTGCTTGGCGGCCGTGCCATGGTGATCGCGTACGATGATGCGGCGATCGTTCGCTATATGAGCACGGCCATCGAATATTCGCAGGAGCGTCCGGTCCTGATCGACCACTTTCTTGAGGACGCCGTCGAAGTTGACGTCGATGCGCTCTGTGACGGCACGGACGTCCTGATCGCCGGCATCATGCAGCACATCGAAGAGGCCGGCATCCACTCGGGCGACTCCTCCTGTGTGCTGCCTGCCGTAAGCATCGAGCCTGCTGTGCTCGAGACCATCCGCGACTACACGCGCAAGCTTGCGCTCTCGTTGAATGTGCTCGGCCTGGTCAACATCCAGTTCGCCATCCAGCGCGGCACCGTATTTGTGATCGAGGTGAACCCGCGCGCCTCGCGGACTGTGCCCTATGTTTCGAAGGCGACCGGAATTCCGCTGGCGAAGATTGCGTCGCGAATCATGACGGGACGCAAGCTGAAGGAGCTTCTGCCGGCACAGCTTCAAAGCGGTAAGGACCTCGACACGGGTTCGCGCTACTTCGTCAAGTCACCCGTCTTCCCGTGGGGTAAGTTCCCGGGAGTGGACACGGTTCTTGGACCGGAGATGCGCTCGACCGGCGAGGTGATGGGGGTCGCGGATAATTTTGGCGAGGCTTTCGCCAAGGCGCAGATCGCGGCCGGCCAGTCGCTTCCCGTGAAAGGCACTGTGTTTCTCAGCGTCAACGATCACGATAAGGGCGCGGTGGTTCGCGTTGCGCGGCAGTTCCTTGAGATGGGCTTCCACCTGGTCGCGACACACGGAACGGCGGACGTGCTGGAGCGTGCCGGTCTCCATGCAGAGCGCGTGTACAAGGTGCAGGAGGGTCGGCCGAACGTGGTGGATCTGATCAAGGGCGACCGTATCCAGCTCATTGTCAACACGCCGCGCGGGCAGGATACCGTGTTCGACGAGAAGGCCATTCGGCGTGCGGCCGTACTGGCGCGGATTCCTACGATCACGACGCTTGCAGCCGCAAGCGCAGCTGCCGAGGGGATCGCTGCTCTTCAGAAGGGAACGCGCACGGTGGTCGCTCTGCAGACGCTCCATGCGGAGCAGATGACGGAGGAAGGTCTCAGCCCTCAGGCCGAGGCTGTTGGCTAGGACTCGAGGCTGAACGCCGAACCGATAGCGTAGCCGATCATCGACAGCGGGATCCACGTTCCTACCAGCAGACCATCTCCGCCCATAAGACCGCTGCCATGGCCGATGTCGAAGAACGTTCGCCAGAGTTTGTCGAGGGCTCCGCACTTGTCACAGAGCCCGTTGCCGGTCGGCAGATCGAGTACCCATACGCAGATCACGGAGAACAGAAGGAGGCCGGAGATCCACACGTAGCGGGAGACGTCGTTCTGCTGGATGCGTGTGATCAGGAAGCCGCCCACCATCGGTACGAAGAAGGAGAGCAATGTTCCGAGCAGCTTGGGCGAGGAGGACTCCGGATCGGGATGCATCAGCGACATCAGGCCGATAACTACTGCAAGCACTGCGACGGCCAGCAGGGTGTGCGTCAGAAACCAGAACGCCTCGCGTCCCAGGTCGCCGACTGTTTTATCCTTCGAGGTGTTTGCGGGCCGCATCATCTTGCCTCTGAGGTTACCGGAGATCGTGTGCGACGGTGAGACTGCGCTCTACGTCTTTCGGGTCAGAGGTGCTTCACGACGCCTGATAGACGCCTGTCCGCAAAGACGATGTGCAAGAAGAAGCCCGCCTGTGGTGGCGGGCTCCGGCTGAGATGCGGGGTCTGTGCTATTCCGGCTCTTCGCCTGAGGCTGCGATTTTGAGTTTGCTCTGGATGTTGCTCCAGACGGTGTCGCTGGGCTCTTCTTCGGCGGGTTTGAAGAGATCCTGAGCCACCTCGGCGATGTACTCGAGGTCCTTGACCAGAGCGGCGCACGTTGGATTCTGCGACAGGAAACTCTGCACGTCGGGATCTTCGGAGACGCGGCCGTGTCCGCTGGCGAAAAGTTCCGGGAGCCGGGCTTCAAACTCGGCGACGGTCATGTTCTCGAAATTCGGAGCCTGGCTGGTCATTGGAGGACCTCCTTCATAGGAACGGGCTGAGGCAGTTGCCCGGATTGCCGAAGGAGTTCGCGAAGTTTCAGGCGGGCCTTGTGAAGCTGCGATTTGCTGTTTCCGGTGGAACACTCGAGCATGGTGGCGATCTCGTTGTGCTCGAAGCCTTCGACGTCGTGGAGGACGAAGACCATGCGATAGCCGGGGGGGAGGGAGCCGACGGCGCGCTCGAGGGCGACGCGGTCGACGGAGCCGGCGAGCTGCGGGTCGCGAGAGCCGAAGTCGCGCTTCGGCGCGTCTTCCTCGGAGGGGTTGATGGTCTCTTCGAGGGAGACGAGGTTGCAGGCCCTTTTTGCGAAGGTGCATGAGAACGAGGTTGACGGTGAGGCGGTGCAGCCAGGTGGAGAAGGCGGACTCTCCGCGGAAGCTGCCGATCTTGCGGAAGAGATGGAGAAAGGCTTCCTGGGTCATGTCTTCGGCTTCGGAGACGTTGCCGAGCATGCGCAGGCAGAGGGTGTAGACGCGGCGTTTGTGGAGGGCGTAGAGCTTGGAAAAGGCTTCGGCGTCGCCATTCTTTGCGCTTTCGATGGCTTCGGCTTCGCCGGCGATGGGAGGATTCCGCTTGAAAAGCGCGGGAGCAGGTTTTGTAGTCATTCATAGTTAGACCTTGGACGTACATCTGGGCGAACCTCCGGGATCTTGCGGTCGTGCGTGTTCCGGTCTTGTTTTCGCCTGCCTCAAGCCTACCGCAAACGGAACCTACCTGCTTCTTCTGAGTGAGAAGAGCGGGTTTGGGGAAAGGTTGTGTGTGCGGGCACGGGAGTAGTTTGTCTGATCAATGATGAGTTACGAGCCGATGAAGCGGGCGTAGAGGGATGCGGGCAAGGGTGATGTCGGTTGTGCCCTGAATGATGGCGCGGCCGTCGGCGAAGACGGTGAGGGTGTGGGGACCGCGGCGGAAGCGGAGAAGGAGGTCGTTGGAGCGGAGGTCTTCGATGTCTGGCGTGCGGCGAGAGGCGGGCGCGCGAGGGCGGCGAGGTCGACGGGGCGGTGGTGCTCGTGGATCTGGACGGAGTTGCGGCCGCAGAGGGTGATGTGCGGGCGGCCTTCGCCGGCGAGATGGGTGAAGATGCGATCGGCCGCAGACGGTGCAGGCGGGGTCGGGGTGGAGGCGGAGATCTCAGTGCGCTCGAGGCCGGCGCCGGAGGTGAGGTTCCAGAGATCGAAGGAGAGCGAGGGTGCGGCGCATGAGGTGGGGCTGGCCGGTGAGGAACTTGAGGGCTTCGGTGACCTGGATGGAGGCGGCGAGGTTGACGGCGGTGGAGAGGATGCCGGCGGTGTCGCAGGTTTCGACAGGGCCGGTGGGCGGCTTGGGGAAGATGCAGGCGAGGCAGGCGGTGGGCGTAGTGCCAGGGTGACGGTGGTGGGGCTCGGGTCCTGCGGCGTACGCGGGAGGATGTTCATGGTGGCGGCGTAGGCGCCGATGGCGGCGGCGTAGATCCAAGGCCTGGACTGCTGGACGGCGAAGTCGTTGATGAGATAGCGGGTTTCGAAGTTGTCGGTGGCGTCGAGGATGAGGTGAGCGCGGGCGAGGAGCGCGTGGATGTTGCCGGGGACGAGGTCGGCGATGTGAGGGATGGACGCGGATGTCGGAGTTGAAGAGCGCGATCTTGCGGCGGGCGGCCTCGGCTTTGGGGAGGGAGTCGCGGGCGTCGGCTTCGTCGAAGAGCACCTGGCGCTGGAGGTTGGAGGGCTCGACGAAGTCGCGGTCGATCAGGGTAAGGGTGCCGACGCCGGCGCGGGCGAGGAGGGAGGCGGCTGGCGGCCCCGGTGGCACCGACGCCGACGATGGCGACGTGGGCGGCGCGGAGCTTTGCCTGGCCCTGCTGCGCCGATGCCGGGGAAGAGGATCTGGCGGGAGTAGCGGTCATCGGCTGGATCGATGCTGCCGATGCGAGGTGGAAGGGTTACCGGTGTTGTCGAAGCTGTTGCGATTCGGGGCAGGGGCATTTGGCTTTCTTTAGTATCTCTGTAGCACAGGGAATGCTGGCGAGATAGCGTATAGCCGACCCCCGTGGGGATTTCCGCATCTAACAGGCGAATGAGCCAGTGGCCCCGGCCCCAGGCCGATGGTTCGGATGGAAGAGCGGGCAAGCATTATCGAGGAACGGGCAACGACAATACATACAGGTTGAGCGGGTCGGAAGCAAGGTGGCCGTGGATAGAGGTCGAGGAGGTGCAAGTTGTTGCCGCGGAGCAGGTCTGGCGGGGATAGCTGGATCGATGTTGTTTGCATGCGCCACTGGGCTGGCGCAAGGCATTCCCGCGCCTTCACCCGGGACGGGCGGGGCGACGGCTGGGCAGGGGAGCACGCCGCAGACGCCGGCAGGTGCGGTTCCACAGGCGTCCAAGACGCAGATTCCCAGTAACGGACGACCTGCAAGAAATCCGATCGATGACTTGAAGGATCTGAGTCCGACCGGGTTGAGCACGACCATCTGGCAGATGGAATGGGCTGACGGTCGACAAGATTGAGTTTCAGCGGTGTGACGTTTGACGCGAAGGAGACGCTTCCGAGCGAGCTGACGCAGAAGGCGGGGCAGCCGCTCGATCCGGAGAAGGTGCGGGAGAGCACGCGACGGTTGTTTGCGAGCGGGCGGTACGGGATATCACGGTGCGTGGGACTTCGGCACGGAAGCAGCGTGACCTTGATCTTCGCGGCATCTCCGCGGTACTACGTGGGCCGGGTGACGATTGAGGGCGTGAAGAGCGAGCGGCTGACCTCGCTGCTGGAGTATGCGACCAAGCTGGAGCCGGGCACGGCGTTCAACGAGACCGATGTTCCTGCGGGGCAGACGGGCATAACGCAGACGCTGGCGCAGAACGGCTATTTCGAGCCCGAAGGTTTCGGTCGTCACGACAGAAGCGATGACGCGGAGCAGTCAGGTGAATGTCACCTACACCGTCAACACGGGACCGCAGGCGCGCGTCGGGCACGTTGCGGTGGAGCGGACAGGACCCGGGGCTGACGGAGAAGGACTTCCGCAAGAAGGGGAAGCTGAAGCGCAAGAGCAAGGTGAACCGGGACACGACCAGCAACGCGCTGACAAACCTCCGTGCGGTGTACCAGAAGAAGGATCGGCTGGAAGGAACGATCACGCTCAGAAGCAGACGTACGAGCCGCCGCAAGAAGCGTGGACTATGACTTCCACGCGAACCAGGGGCCGCTGGTGAAGGTGCTGATCGAGGGCGCCAAGGTGTCGAAGAGCCGGCTGCAGCTGCTGGTGCCGATCTATGAAGAGGGCACGATCGACAACGACCTGCTGAACGAGGGCACGTACAATATCAAGGACTTCCTGCCGCAGCAGGGTACTTCGATGCGACGGTCGAGGTCCGCGTGATTGGGGAGGGACGCCGTCGGAGCGGGTGGTGTACACGGTCGACAAGGGCGTGAAGCACAAGGTTGCTGGCGGTCGACTTCAAGGGCAACAAGTACTTCGACGATGACACTGCTGCGGGAGCGGATGCAGGTGCAGAAGGCGGATGCGTATCATGCGCAGCGGACGGTACAGCCAGGCGACTGGTGACGAGCGACGTGAGCTCGATTGAGGCGCTCTACCGCGCGAACGGGTTCAGCAAGGCGACGGTGACGACCGACGGTCAAGGATATCGGACGACGAGCAAGACGGGCAAGCCGTTGAAGGCTGGCCTGGATTCGCGTGACCTATACGGTGGACGAGGGACCGCAGCAGAAGTTCGGCACGGTGGACCTGGCCGGCGTGGATCCGAGCGCGTGAGGACGAGGTCAAGGCTGCTGAACACGCAGCGGGCCAGCCGTTCTCGCTGATCACGCTGTCGGGCGATCGCGATGCGGTGCTGGGCTATTACGTGAGCCACGGCTTCGACCAGGCACGGGTGGAGGTCAAGCAGACGGTCGAGAGCACGGACCCGACCAAGACGGACGTGACGTTGAACGTGACGAAGGGCAGCAGGTCTTTGTCAACCAGGTGCTGCTGTCAGGCATCGAGCACACCAAGCCGAAGCTCGTGGAGGAGCAGATTCTGGTGCATCCGGGCGATCCGCTGGACCAGAGCGCGCTGCTGGAGACGCAGCGGAATCTGTACGACCTGGCGCTGTTCAACGAGGTGGTCGCGGCGGTGCAGAACCCGACGGGGACGCGCCGCAGAAGAACGTGCTGGTGCAGTTGACGGAGGCGAAGCGCTGGGACGTGACGTACGGCTTCGGGTTCGAGGCGCAGACGGGAACGCCGCAGCGCGGGCAGATCTCGGATGCGTCGCCGATTCTGCTGGGACTCCCGTTCGACGGAGAACCTGTCGCAGAACGGAAAGACAGGCGTGAGCCCGCGGGTGTCGCTCGATGTGACGCGGATCAACTTCCGCGGGACGCGAGGAATCGCTGACGCTGCACGCGACGTATGGTCTGCTGGAGAGGTCGCGCACGCTGACGCTTTCAGAACCCGCACTTTCTTGGGCGGCCAGAATCTTACGAACAGCATCTCGGGCGGCTACTCGAACGTGCAGAACATCACCACGTTTCCGGCGTCGACCTGCAGGGCGACTTCCGGGTGACGCAGAAGGTGAAGCGGACGGACACGTTTATCTATGACTTCCAGTACCGGCGGGTGGCGGTGAATCCGGACAGCCTGCAGGTTTCGGCGAACCTGATTCCGCTGCTGTCGCCAGCCGGTGCGCGTGGGCGGCCCGGGGCTGACGTGGTTCCACGACACGCCGAGCGCCGAGCCCGCTGGACGCGACGAAGGGCTGGTATACGTCGGTGCAGGAGTTCCTGGCGTCGTCGAAGTTCGGGTCGCAGACGGACTTCAACAAGGTGGATGGAACGAACTCGAGCTACTACTCGTTCGGCAAGGCGAAGCAGACATATACGTTTGCGCGGAACACGCGGATTGGTTTCGAGCGAGATTTCGGGGCGAACCCGAACGTCAGCGATGACCCGACGTCGGCCTGCTTCGGCAGACCTGCTCGACACGAATGCGAGCTGCAACGCCGGTGCCGCTGCCGGAGCGGCTGTATGCGGGCGGCGCGACCTCGCATCGCGGCTTCGGGATCAACGATGCCGGCCCGCGCGATCTGCAGACCGGCTATCCGGTGGGCGGCAAGGCGGTGTTCGTCAACACCTGGAGCTGCGGCTGCCGCCGCCGGTGCTGCCGATCGTCGGCAAGCAGCGTGAACTTCGTGATCTTTCACGATATGGGCAATGTGTTTCAGCATCCGTCGGACATGTTCCCGAGCTTTGCGCGCTTCCATCAGCCGGACCAGGCAGACCTGCAGCGAATGTTTCGGGCAAGATCGGGACGTGCAACTTCAACTACTTTTCGCATGCGGTCGGTCTGGGCGCGCGGTACAAGACGCCGGTCGGTCCGATCCGTGTTGACTTCAGCTACAACCTCAACCCGCCGGTCTACCCGGTGATCTACGACTTCAACAACAGTCCTCCGCTACGAGGGGCAGGCGAGCCACTTCAACTTCTTCTTCAGCATCGGACAGAGCTTCTAGATGACGCGCGACGGACGACAGATGCGAAGATGCGTGGCAGGCAGCTGCCATGGGCTGCCGATTGCTGCGTGCCGCTTGCGCGCCGAAGACGCTGCGGCACAGGCAGACCGCGCGACTCCGGCGCGGGTCGGGTGCTGTGCTGGACCGCGTCGTTGCTGTGGTGAACGGCGACCTGATTCTTGAGAGCGATGTGGACGCGGAGCAGCGGTTCGCGCGTTTCAGCCACTGACGGAGCCCATCGGCGCGTTACACGCGCACGCGCGGTGGAACGGCTGATCGATCGCGATCTGATCCTGCAGCAGATGAAGATCCAGCCGCAGGCTCCAGTGACCGACAAGGAGGTGGATGCTCAGCTGATGCAGCTGCGCAAGGACATCCCGGCGTGCAAGCGTCAGCACTGCGAGACGGACGCGGGATGGAAGAAGTACGTGAGCGACCACGGCTTCACAGTGGATGAGCTGCGCGAGCGCTGGGGCAGCGGATGGAGGTGCTGCGGTTTATCGAGCAGCGGTTCCGCATGGGCATCGCATCTACGCCCGAGGAGATCAAGGGCTACTACGAGAACACGCTGCTGCCGGCAGTACGCGAAGCAGAACGTGACACCTCCGAAGCTGGAGGCGATCTCCGACCGCATCCAGGAGGTGCTGCTGCAGCAGCAGGTGACCAGGCTGCTGGACGACTGGCTGAAGTCGCTGCGGGCGCAGGGAAGGGTGCGGATTGTGGGACCAGGACGAGGCGCCGGCGCGAATGACCTGAGCAGCCACAGGGGAACGAGAGCTCCGCGGAAGCGGTCGGTAATGCGGCGAAAGCCGCTCGCGCATTGGTGCGTGGATCGTTGGGGTTGCTGCTGCTGCT
This sequence comes from uncultured Acidobacteriaceae bacterium, assembly GCA_963778445.1. Lineage (GTDB taxonomy): Bacteria > Acidobacteriota > Terriglobia > Terriglobales > Acidobacteriaceae > Edaphobacter. Next base: position 30,848 of record CAVZUG010000005.1, read on the forward strand.
GATCGTCCTGCTGATTGGCGGTCTCGTCTGGTACTCGACGACAGCCGATTTCAAGCGGCGCGTCGGCAAGGAGGTCGTCAGCGTGCTTGAGGACTCGACCGGCGGACGGGTGGAGCTCGGCGGCATCCGCTTCAACCTCTGGCACCTGGCGATCGAGGCGGACGGCCTGGTGATCCATGGGCTCGAGGGCCCGGGCGAGGCGCCGTACCTGGCGGCCGACAAGATCTGGTGCGCGTGAAGATCAACACGTTCCTGTCGCACACGATCGGGCACGGGTGCGCAGTCGCATATCGGCTTGAACCTGCTGCGGGTGGAGCATCCGCAGGTTCACCTGATCATCGACAAGGACGGCAAGACCAACCAGCCGGTGCCGAAGCATCCGAGCACGAGCACGGAGCCGCTGCAGGACACGCTGCTGGACCTGAAGGCGAAGGAGGTGGAGCTGGCGAACGGCGTTGGCGGTGGTGAACGATCGCGCGATCCCGTTCGATGTGGCCGCGCGCGATCTGAACGCGGAGGTGCAGTACCTTGCATCGACCGACCGCTACGGCGTCACGGTCGACCTCAACGACCTGCGGACGCAGGATGGCGAAGGAGCCGGAGGCGCAGTCGAAGCTGCATGTGGAGGCCGAGCTCGGCCGCGACATGGCGCAGTTGACGAAGCTCGATCTCCATACGGGCGCAGCTTCGGAGCTCGTCGCCATGGGAGCGCTCAAGCATTTCGCCAAGCCGGAGTGGCAGGCGAGTATCAAGGGCTCGCTCGAGCTGAAGCAGATCTCGGTGCTGAGCGGCGTGGACGGGCTGAAAGCGGGCTCGCTGGACCTGGATGTGAAGGGGCACAGCTGCTACACGGCTCCGGCTGAGGCGCAGAAGCAGCCGCGCTTCTGGCAGCGGCATCATCCGAAGGATGCGGCGCAAGCCGAGCACGAAGGCGCTGCCGCCCGATCCGGATTGCGAGGCGGGATATCTCGTGGTCGGCGATGCAAAGCTGCACAACGCCGGGTATCGCGATGAGTATGTGCGTCTGCACGACATCAACGGCGGCGCGCAGCTGCATGTCACGCCGACGGAGCTGCTGCTTACGGCGCTGACGGGATATCTGCCGGGCGGCGGAAGCGCGGCGGGCGAGCTGCGGATCGCGAACTGGCTGGGCGAAGTTCCAGCGCAGACGTGCGAATACTTCGCCGACGACGGTCGCTGCGGCAAAGACGGCAAACACGGCGGCGAAGGGCGTTGGAGCGAAGCTCCGCCGGTTCAGTCGCTGACCATCACCGCCGGTCCAGCGCGCCCACGCGGTGCTGAACGTGACGGTGGACAAGATCCCGCTGCGCACGATCATGGACGATTGCCGCGCCGGAGCACTACGGCGATCTTGGCTTCGACACGGCGGTGAGCGGGCCGGTGAAGGTGGAGTGGGGCGGACCGGCGACGGAGATCGCCGACACCGTGAACGTCGACGCCGATCTCAAGTTTGCTCCGACGGGCGTGCGGCCGCGCGGTGCGCCCAGAACATCCCGGTGAGCGGGCAGGCGCTGGCGCACTACCGTGGGCAGACGGAGGTAGTGAATATCGAACGGCTGGTGGCGCAGACGCCGCAGTCGACGCTGAAGGCGAGCGGCGTTCTGGGCGTGAACAAGGGCGATCCGCTGACTTCGCTGCGCGTGGACCTGACCGTCCGCGATCTGGGCGAGTACGACCAGTTGCTGCAGACGCTCGGGTTTCGAGGCAAACGGGAAGAAAGGGTCGGCGGCGATTCCTGTGGTGCTCCATGGGCGCTGCGGCTTCAACGGAACGGCCCAGGGCGCGATCAGCAACCTGGATGTGAAGGGACATCTGCAGGCGACAGACTGGAAGTGAACCTGGGAACAGCGGCGGATGTGCAGATCGACTCGGTGGTGGCGGATGCGGAGTACACGCCACGAACGGGTCTGGCTGGTGGCGAGCTCCACGATCAAGCGCGGCACTGCGGTGTTGAATGTTGCCGGAGCCGCGCAGCCGCGAAAGGCAGGTGTCGCGGCGCGGCGTGGCGACGTATGTCTGGGACGACGGGATGCACCGTGAACGCGAAGGTGCAGCTGGCCAACGCGCAGCTGGCGGATGTGCTGCGAGATCGCGGGGCAGCAGGACAAGGTATCCGGTCACGGGACGGCCTGTCGCTCAACGGCAATGTGGCGGGCACGCTCAAGAACCTGAACGGCGGAGGGCAGATTTCGCTGCTGAACGGGGTAGCGTATGGCGAGCCGTATCGACGCGGTTACGGCGAACCTACGGTGCAGGGGCAAGGATATCGAGGCGAGCCAGTTCGCGGTGAAGCTGCATGGGATGCAGATCGCCGGGAATGGCGGGTACGACATGGACACGCAACGTGTCCATGCCCATGTTGAGGGCAACGAATCTGGTGCTGTCGAAGTTCGACACGGTGCAGAAGGCGAAGCTGCCGGTCGATGGAACGGTGAACCTGGTTGCCGATGCGAATGGAACGCTGACGGAGCCGGGGCTGAAGGCGAATGTGCGGCTGGCGGATCTGGTAATGGACGGGCAGCCGCTGGGCGAGGTCGCGGCGGAGGTCCACAGCCAGGGCAAGTGGTGTATTTACACGCCGAACTCCACGCTGACGGGCGCGACGCTGGAGGCTGACGGGACAGACCTCGCTTAAGGGCGACTACGACACCCAGGCGAAGCTGACGCTCACGGGCCTGGACATCGGCAAGGCCGATGGCGATCTTTGCGCCGAACTCGCCGAAGGCGAGTCCTCGATCAACGGCGTCGTGACGGTCGAGCGGACCACTGAAGACGCCGGAGGCGCTGAGCGGCACGGCGGAGTTCAGCCCGGTCGATGTGATGCTGCAGGGATTCGAGCTGAAGGCGCAGGAGCCACTGCGGGTGAGCCTGAGCAATGGTGTCGCGACGCTTGAGCCGGTGCATATCACCGGGCAGGATACGGACCTGCAGGCGAGCGGAACGGCGCAGGTGTTGGGCGCTACCGACCCGAAGGGCGGCAAGCTCAACATCAAGGCGACCGGAAGCGTCAGCATGGCGTTGCTGCACACGTTCGACCAGGATATGATCTCGAACGGCAAGGTGGAGTTTACAGTTGTGGCTGGCGGTCAGCTCAAGAAGCCGGCGTTGACCGGGAACGTGCAGTTCGAGAAGGTGAATATCGCGATGGACGGTATTCCGAACGGTCTGAGCGATCTGAACGGCACGCTGGTCTTCAACGAAGATCGGCTGATGGTGAAGACCCTGACGGCGACGACGGGCGGCGGCAAGCTGAAGATTGGCGGCTACCTCACCTACAACAACGGTGTTTTCGCGACCTGACCGCTACCGGCGACACGGTGCGGGTACGGCTCAACGGACTGAGCGCGAACGGCGAATGCGAAGCTCATGCTGCAGGGCGGCGCCGCAGAATGCGCTGCTGAGCGGCAACGATGCTGATGACACGCTTCGGCGTCGGCCCGGATGTGGATTTCGCGGCGTTCGCGGGATCGGGTGGCGTGAGTGCTCCACCGGATCCGAACTCGGCCCTGAACAAGATTCGGCTGGATGTGCACGTCACCAGTTCGCCGCAGCTCGATTTTCAGAACTCGTACGCGAAGCTGGCGGGCACGGTGGATCTGACGGTTCGCGGAACTGTCTGCGGAGCCGACCGTGCTGGGACGGATTCAGATCACGGACGGCAGCGCCACGTTTGCCGGCACGAAGTACCAGCTGCAGCGCGGCGACATTTACTTCACCAACCCGGTGCGGATCGATCCGATCATCGATCTGGATGCGACGGCGCGGGTCGAGAACTACGACATCACGATCGGCCTGCATGGGACGACGACGCAACCTGAAGCCGACGTACCGGTCGGAGCCGCCGCTGAGCGAGGCCGATATGTTTAACCTGCTGGCGCTGGGCCGGACGCAGGAGGAGGCGCAGCTCTACTCAGGAGCAGCAGGTGCAGGCGGGGACCGATCCGACGACGAGCGCGCTGCTGGGCGGAGCGCTGAATGCGACGGTGAGCAACCGGGTCGAGAAGCTGTTTGGCGGCGGCAGCGTGAAGATCGATCCGGCGTTTGTGGGGACGCTGGGCAACTCGGCGGCGCGGATTACGGTGCAGCAGCAGCTTTCGCGGCAGCTGGCGGTGACCTTTGCGACCAACGTGAACTCTTCGGCGCAGCAGTTGATCCAGGTGACAGTATGACGTTGAACGAAAATCAGTCGCTGGTGGTGACGCGCGACGAGACGGGCGTATTCAGCATTGTGTATAAGATGCGGAAACGATATCGCTAGGCATCGGACCGGCGCGAGCTTGCAACTCTAAAAGTGTGTTTGAAGAAGACAGGGAAGCGGGCGAGGTAGTTGTTTGCGCGCGCTGCAACCGTGCTTCCAGAAGAGGAATGATATGCAGAAGTTATGGATGAGAACGGCGCTGGCGGCCGGTCTGGCACTCGGAGTTGCCTTCGGATCGTCGGGCAGAGTGTTCGGCTCGGCGCAGGGTCCGGTCCGAATGATGCGCAGATCCAGGCGGATGTGACGAAGGCGCTGGACAACAAGCGGTTCAAGGATGTGAAGGCTCCGTGCAACAACGGCGTGGTGACGCTGACCGGCACGGTCGATGTGTACAGCGACAAAGAGGATGCCGACAGAAGGCGCATCATCGCAAGAATGTGAAGGGCGTCGAGAACCAGATTCAGGTCGCCGGACCGGTGGTCGAGGATGTGACGCTGCGCAACAAGCTGGCGGAGAAGCTGGCGTACGACCGCGTGGGCTACGGGACGACGGCGTTCAATGCGCTTACGATCGGCGTGCAGAACGGCGTGGTGACGCTTGGCGGATTGCCTATGGGCCCACGGATAAGGACTCGGCGGTCAGCCTGGTGGCGAACTATCCCGGGGTGAAGGACGTGATCGACAACATCGAGGTGGCGCCGGTGTCGCCGATGGACGACCGGATTCGGCTGGCGAGGCGCGCGCGATCTATGGCGCGCCGCAGCTGAACAAGTATGCGATCGATCCGGCGAAGCCGATCCGGATCACGGTGGTGAACGGAAATGTGACGCTGTCGGGAGTGGTGGATAACCAGGCGGACAAGGACGTGGCGAACATCCGGGCGAACGGTGTTCCCGGAGTGTTCAAGGTGGCGAACAACCTGCAGGTCGCGGGATCGCAGCGCGAGAAGCGAAAAGAGTTGAGAGTTCACGCAAGGGCCGCATGGGCGTATGCCTGTGCGGCCGTTGTTCTTTTACGATGGAGTGATGGCATCGTTGTGGAAGAGTACGGCGTGACGCTGGAGATGATCAAGTGGGAGCATTCGATCTTTGCGCTGCCGTTTGCGCTGACCGGGGCGGTGCTGGCAGCGGGCGGGTGGCCGGCGCGGCGAGTGCTGGGCTGGATCGTCGTCTGCATGGTGGCGGCGCGGTCGGCGGCGATGGCGTTCAATCGGCTGGGCGGATGCGCGAGCTGGATGCGGCGAATCCGCGGACGGCCATGCGGGCAATTCCGGCAGGAACGCTGAGCCGGAGCTTTGTGGGTGGGTTTCGTTGTGGTTTCGGCGCTGCTGTTTGTGGTGGGAGCGGCGATGCTGAACCGGCTGACGCTGGAGCTGGCGCCGGTGGCGCTCGGCGTGGTGCTGGCTTACAGCTACATGAAGCGAGTGACGCGCTGGTCGCATCTGGTGCTTGGGCTGGCGCTTGGGATTGCACCTTCGGCGGCGTGGATCGCGGTGCGCGGGTCGCTCGATATCGCGGATCGTGGTGCTGACGGGGGCGGTGCTGCTGTGGGTGGGCGGGTTCGACGTGCTGTATGCGTGCCAGGATTTCGAGCATGATCGCCAAGTGGGACTGAACAGTGTTCCGCAGGCATTCGGGCTTGACGGCAGCGTTCTGGATCGCGCGCGCGATGCACCTTGGCAATGATTGCCATGCTCTTGCTGGCTGATGGTTCTATTTCGAGCTCGGAGCAGGTTGCGATGCGCGGAGTCGGCGTGGTGGCCGCGCTGCTGCTCTATGAACACGCGATCATTTCGCCGCAGCGATCTGCGGCGGATGAACGCTGCGTTCTTCACACTGAATGGAGTGATCTCGGTAGTTTTCTTCTGGTTTGTCGCGGCGGACGTTTTGCTGCGGAGGTAAAAAGAAACGCCCGCTCGGAAGGGTCCATAGTGGCACCCCGTCGAAACAGGCCTGCTCTGCGATTCGTCCGATTTTGTGGAGCTATCGATCGTGCCGTGAGGTCATCCAGCTTGTTACTGATACTGTTCTTTACATTTCTGCGCGTTGAGGTGACGCTGTCGCGAAGATCGTGACCGGTGCCGGTGGTGTCGTTGTGCAGGGAGTCTGACGTGCCGGAGGTGTTTGCGCGAGCGTTGTCGCGCGCGTCGGCGGCGGTGTCCTTCGCATTGCCCCAGGTCTCCTTGGCTGACGCCCTTGACCTGATCCGCGGCGCCGGAGTTTGCGAGTCTGTCTGGTTGCCGACGGCTTCGCCGACGCCTGTTTCACTTTGCCTGCTACCTGATCGAATTTTCCTGAGATCGTTTTCGTTGTTCATAGGTTGCGTTCTCCGAATTCGGTACGTGTTTTGATTGCGAGACCAGCCTGAGATAGAGATCTGCCGCGCTAAAGCGCTCGGCTGACCGGAGAGCAGGTTGAAGATCAGCACGATGATGGCGAGGACGAGGAGGATATGAATCCAGCCGCCAAGGGTGTAGCTGCTGACCAGTCCTACGATCCAGAGGATGAAGAGGATAATCGTGATTGTCCAAAGCATGTCGTTCTCCTGATGATGCCAGCTTTCAGTCAGCCGGTTCGAGCGTAGATATGAGGCCTACGCGACCTACCACGTGATAGGTTGCCGGGCCGCTGAGTCGAGGTTGTCCCAGCTGCGGAATAAAATAGAGATACGAGGATGCTTGCGATGAGGATTGCGATTCAGGGAGAGTTGGGCTCCAACAGCCATATGGCGGCAGCCGCAATGTTCATGGGCAAAGATCGCAGATCGAAGTGGTGGCCTGTGCCGTCTCTGCGGAGGTGCTGGCCAAGGTGGTGTCGGGAGATGTGGATGGAGCGGTGTTGCCGATCGAAAACAGCCTCCACGGATCGGTGGCGGAGCACTACGATCTGTTGCTGGAGAACCCGGTGCGCATCGAGCGGGAGAGCTCGATGCGCATCCGGCACAATGTGATTGCGCTGCCGAGGCGTGAGTCTGGACGAGATCGCTGGCGTGATGTCGCATCCGGTGGCGCTGTCGCAGTGCCGGAGATGGCTGGCGCGAACATCCGGGGATTGAGGTTGTCACCGTTTTATGACACGGCCGGGAGCGTAAAGCACATTGTTGAAGGACGGATCGCGGACGATGGCTGCCGATCGCGCCGGAGCTGGCAGCCGAGGTATACGGAGCCGAGGTGCTGGTCAGGGGAATCGAGGACAATGCGGAAAACTACACGCGCTTTCATCTTGTAGTTCGGGAGGACCGGGTCGGCGGACAAGAGGTGGAGTGCGCCGAACAAGATGAGCTGGCGTTTGCGGTCGAGCACCGGCCGGGAACGCTGGTGGGGGCACTGGAAGGGCTGGCGCGGGCGGGAGTTGACCTAACCAAGATCGAGTCGCGGCCGGTTCCGGGTAGCCCCTGGGAGTACATCTTTTACGTCGATCTGCGGTTTGACGGAACTCCGGCGGCGGATGCAGCTCTGGCAGCGTTGCGGGAGCATGCGGCATGGTCCGAGGAGCTCGGGCGCTATCGGCGCGGCGGGTCCTGCAAGTAGTCCGAACGACGGCTAGGGTTTCGGGGCGCCGCGAGGGTTTGTAGCGAGGTTGAAGTTGTTTGCGAACCTGCCCTGCGAAAGACCCGCTCACGATGTCTAAGGAAGAAGGAGCTCATAAGCGATGGAGTTCAGCCGATAGAGAGGCTGATGTTGGGGATTTGCGACCGAATCGAGGTTGCGGCATCCAATAGATAGGTAATCTGATAGAAGGACACTCAATGCCAAACGATTTCGTAAGTGTAATCAAGCCAAGTGCAGCAAAAGCAGGTCAGCCGAGCGGGGAAGCCGAGGGCGGGCGGAGCCGCGCTGTTCCGGTGCTGCCGGTGCGGGATACGGTGCTGTTTCCGCATGCGGTGCTGCCGCTGACGGTGGGACGGGAGAGCTCGATTCAGCTGATCCAGTCTCTCGGCGAGGAGAAGACGATTCTGGTGGTGGCGCAGCGGGATGCGCGTCAGGATTCACCGCAGGCTGCTGATCTTCATGCAGTCGGGACGCGGGCGACGGTACATAAGGTCGTCAAGATGCCGAACCAGAGCCTGTTTGTGTTTACCGAAGGAAATGAGCGCGTACGGTTAGGCGAGTTTGCGCAGCTGACGCCGTTTATGACGGCCGAATCGGAGGTGATCGAGGAGATTGAGCCGGCAGAAGACGCCCGGAAGCTCGAGGCGCTGCAGCGCAATGTGGTGAGCCAGTTTCAGCAGATGGTGACAGCGTCGCCGACGCTCTCGGACGATCTGCAGACGATCGCGATCAACATCGAGGAGCCGGGGCGGCTGGCGAGACTTCATCGCGTCCAGCCTGCCGTTTCTGACCACGTCCGATAAGCAGGAGCTGCTGGAGACGCCGGATGTTTCGGCTCGCCTGGAGCGGATCAACAAGCACCTGGCGAAGGAGCTGGAGGTGCAGCAGCTCCGCAACAAGATCCAGACCGAGGTGCAGGATTCGGTGCAGCAATCGCAGCGGGATTACTATCTGCGCGAGCAGATGAAGGCGATTCAGAAGGAGCTGGGCGACCAGGACGATACGCAGAAGGACATCGCCGAGCTGAAGGAGAAGATCGAGAATGCCGGGATGCCGGAGGAGGTCAAGAAGGACGCGCTCAAGGAGCTCGGCCGACTGAGCCGGATGAATGCGATGGCGGCGGACTATTCGCTGACACGAAACTACGTGGAGTGGCTGGCGGTGCTGCCGTGGGCGTAAGACCTCTGCTGGCGAGGTGGACATTCTGAAGGCGAAGGAGAGCCTGGATGAGGACCACTACGGCCTGCAGAAGGTGAAGGACCGCATTCTGGATTACCTGAGTGTGCGGCGTTTGAAGCCGGATATGAAGGGGCCGATCCTGTGCTTTGTCGGGCCTCCGGGCGTCGGTAAAACGTCGCTTGGGCGATCGATCGCGCGTGCTCTGGGGCGCAAGTTCTCTCGTATCTCGCTGGGCGGTATGCATGATGAGGCGGAGATTCGCGGGCATCGACGGACGTATATCGGTGCGCTGCCGGGGCAGATCATCCAGCACCTGAAGCGAGTTGAGGTGAAGGACCCGGTGTTCATGCTGGATGAGATCGACAAGCTGGGCCGCGACTTCCGGGGTGATCCCGCGAGCGCGCTGCTGGAGACGCTTGATCCGGAGCAGAACAATACATTCCGCGACAACTACCTGGATCAGCCGTTCGATTTGAGCAAGGTGCTGTTTATCTGCACGGCGAACCAGCTGGATACGATTCCGGCGCCGCTGCTGGACCGCATGGAGATCATCGAACTGACCGGGTACACGGAGGAGGAGAAGGTCAACATTGCGGAGCGGTACCTGATTCCGCGGCAGACCAAGGAGAACGGCTTGACGAAGGAGGTTGCGAAGACGGACGCGCCGACAGCAGCCGACGCGCAGGATGCTACGCCCGAACCGGCAGTTACCGCCGAGACGGTGCCGAGCTTCGCCGACATGATCGAGTTCCCGACGGAGAGTGTGGGCCTGATTGCGCGGCACTACACGCGCGAGGCCGGCGTTCGCAGGCTGGAGCAGCTGATCGGGACGGTATGCCGCAAGGTGGCTCGCCGGATCGCGGAAGGTCGACACGGAGAAGGTGGTGGTGACGCCGGAGCTCGTGCACGAGTTCCTTGGGCGGTATCAAGGTGCGTGTGGATACGGAGATCGCGGAGCGGACGAAGCGCGCGGGCGTAGCGGTCGGCCTGGCGTGGACACCGGCGGGAGGCGACGTGCTCTTTATCGAGGCAAACCGGATGAAGGGCAAGGGCGGCTTCACGATGACCGGCCAGATCGGCGACGTGATGAAGGAGTCGATGCAGGCGGCGCTGACGTGGGTGCGGTCAAACGCGGCGACGCTCGGGCTGGATGAGGATGTGCTGAAGGACACGGACATGCATATCCATGTGCCTGCCGGAGCGATCCCGAAGGACGGGCCGAGTGCTGGCGTGACGATGGCGACGGCGCTGGTGAGCCTGCTGACGGAGACGCCGATTCGTCCGCTTCTGGCGATGACCGGCGAGATCACGCTGAGCGGCAATGTTCTGCCGGTTGGCGGGATCAAGGAGAAGTTCCTGGCGGCGAAGCGTGTCGGCGTGCGGGATGTGATTCTGCCGGCGGATGTGAAGACCAATGTGGAAGAGGACCTGACGGCGGACCAGATTGACGGCGTGACGATTCACTATGCGACTCGGATCGAGGACGTCCTGGCTGTGGCGTTACCCAAGACGGTGCGCGAGGCGGTGCAGGACGAAGCGGTTCGCGAAGAGGTTCTTAGCGCAACGGCTTAACCGGTGTGGAAGAGAGACTGACGGGCGGTGCGGAGAACCTTCGCGCCGCCTTCTGTTTTTGAGGTATGGCGATGATGACGGTGGGGCACTCCACGCTGGCGATCGAGGATTTTCTGCGCGGGTTGTTGGAGAACGGGTGCCGTTTGCTGGTAGATGTGCGGCGCTTTCCGGGGTCGCGGACGGTATCCGCAGTTTGGGCAAGCCGCGCTGTTTGAGTCGCTCGCGAGTTGCGGGATTAAGGGCGTCTGGCGGGAGGGCCTGGGCGGCCGGCGCAAGGCTCTCGCGGAGAGCGTGAACCAGGGATGGCGCAACGAGAGCTTTCGGGGGTATGCGGACTACATGCAGGGGCCGGAGTTTGCAGGGGAGATTGACTGGCTGGTGGGCTGCGATGATCTGGCCGGAGTGGCGGTGATGTGCGCGGAGGCGGTGCCGTGGCGGTGCCATCGATCGCTGATCGCCGATGCCCTGCTGTTGCGTGGTGTCGAGGTGAACGATCTGTTTATCGAGGCCGGTGGGCGGAGTTATCAGAGGCCGCATGCGATGACGGCGTTCGCGAGAGTCGACGGTGGCAGGCTCTGGTATCCGCGGGAGGGCGAGCTGTTCGGCTAAGAGCCTCGCGCGTGGACGGGATGAAGCATACCGTGCTGCTTTGTTGTCCATCTCGCATTCTGTGCTGCTCATAAAACTCGGTGCGCGGATCTGCTCTCCTACCCGCTGGAGGTGTGAGCGCATGACGACGAAGGGATCAGGTCATAGGAAGGCGGTGGTGAAGAGGCCATCCGCTAAAAAAGCGTTGGTAAAGAAGGCCGCGTCCGAAGAGGCGGCCCCGAAGCCCAAGTCGATGCCCAAGGAGGGCAAGGACCCGAAGGGTGGTTTGACGGCGGCGGGACGGAAGTTCTTCGCGGAGAAGGAGGGCTCGCATCTGCGCCCTGGCGTGACTGGCGCGGCCGATACGCCGGAGAAGATGTTGCGCAAGGGATCGTTTCTGCGGCGGCACTATGCGAATCCTAGGGGCCCGGTCGTGGACAACAAGGGCGAGCCGACCAGGCAGGCGCTGCAGGCTGCCGCGTGGGGAGAGGCCGTGCCCAAGAGTGAGGCGGACGAGAAGAAGCTGGCGAGAAAAGGATCGGAGCTGCTGGAGAAGTATCACGAGGCAAAGGAGAAAAGTCTGCGAAGGGTGCCGGGGCGAAGTCGAGCTCGCAGATGGAGCGGTCGGAGGCGCCCCAGGACTCCGGATCGGCTCGGGGTCGGATACTCTGGTTTTATGCGGGTTCGGGTTTTGCTGTTCGGGGTTCTGAAGGACCGGCTGGGTGGTGCGGAGCGGGTCGGTCGAGCTCGGACCGGATGCGAGGGTGAGCGGATGTGACTGCCTGGGCCGCGGAGTGTGCTGGGGGATGATGGGCTGATCCGGTCGTTGGCGGTGGCGGTGAATCGCGAGTATGCGACACCGGAGACGGAGCTGCGCGAGGGCGATGAAGTGGCTTTGTTGCCGCCGGTAAGCGGAGGGTGCGGACCGACGTGCGGTTTCAGGGCGCGTCACGTCTAATGGACGGATGCAGGTAGCGATTACAAGGGAACCGATCGACGCCGGGGTGTTGGTGGACGGGATGAAGGCCGGTGGGGACGGGGCGGTATGCGTCTTCGACGGGATTGTGCGCGACAACACGCGCGGCAGGAGGACGCTACATCTAGACTACGAGGCCTATGAAGCGATGGCGCTCGAGCAGATGCGCGGGCTGGGTGGCGAGGCCATCGCGAAGTTCGGGGTTAGGGATGTGGCCCTGGTGCATCGGCTGGGCAGGCTGCTTGTGGGCGAGACCAGTGTATTGGTGGTGGTCGCTTCGGCTCACCGCGGCGCGGCGTTTGATGCCTGCCGGTGGCTGATCGACACGTTGAAGAAGACGGTGCCGATCTGGAAGAAGGAGCAGTTTGAGGATGGCGCGGTGTGGGCGGATGGGGAGCCATTTCCGGAGGCGATTGTGCCGGGCGGGAGTGAGTCGATGTGAGGTGGCTGGGCGCAGCTCTGATGGGCATGTTGTTGCTGCAGGCACCGGTGGAGCGGAGGACGCCGCGATCCAAGCAGCCTGAGGCTCCGGGCGGCCTGGGCGACGAGCAGACGCCGACGATCCGGGTGGAGACGCGGCTGGTCAATGTTGCGGTCAACGTGGTGGATGCGAAGGGCGCTCCGGTGGCGGGGCTTGGGCGCGATGACTTCGAGATTGTGGAGGATGGCAAGCCGCAGAAGATTGCGGTGTTCGAGCGCGAGTCGAATACGCCGTTATCGATTGTGATGGCGATCGATACGAGTGGGACGGTGCTGACGAACGAGCGGCTGGAGAAGAACGCGGCCAAGGGATTTGTGCGCGCGCTGCTGCGGGATCAGGACGAGCTGGACCTGATGGATTTTTCCGATAACGTGCGGGAGATTGTGCCGTTCACGAACCAGAAGAAGCGCATCGAGGCCGGACTGGACGAGCTGCAGCGAGGCGATGAGACGGCGCTCTACGACGCGGTGTATCTGGGGTCGCAGAGGTTGGGCGAGACGCGCAACGACGCGGGCCGGAGGCGTGTGCTGATGCTGATTACAGACGGCGGCGACTCGAAGCACACCTCGCGTTACACACAGGCGGTGGAGCAGGCGCAGAGGGCGGGGGCGATGATCTACGCGATCATCATTGTGCCGATCGCCGCGGATGCGGGCCGCAATACCGGCGGCGAGCATGCGCTGATCCAGATGTCGGACGACACGGGCGGCAAGTACTACTACGTCGAGGATCCAAAGGACCTGGAGCCGGCGTTTGCGCATGTCTCGGACGATCTGCGGACGCAGTATGTGCTGGGCTACTATGCGCCGCAGAAGGGACCTGATGTGTCGTTTCGGAAGATTGCCGTTCGGATGAAGGATCCGCAACTCGCGGTGAAGTACCGGCTGCGATACCGTAGTGGGTACTATGCGGATGCGCACTAACGGTTTTGCGCGGTGTGCTGATAGAGATTGCGGGAGGGTTTGTGGCGGAGTTTGAACTGGCTGAAAAGGCTGCGGAGATCGCGCGAGAGGCGGGCACGTTGCTGCGCGGCTTCTACGAGCGGGGGGTGGCAACCGAGTACAAGGGCGACGTGGACCTGGTGACGGAGGCGGACCGTGCGAGCGAGAAGCTGATTCGTGAGCGGCTGCGGGTCGCGTTTCCGGGGCATGGGATCTATGGCGAGGAAGGGACGCGCGAGGGTCTGGACGCGGAGTTCCGGTGGTACGTCGATCCGCTGGATGGAACGACGAACTTCGCGCATGGGTTTCCGATTTTTTGCGTTGTGCTGGGGTGCGAACGCCGAGGCCGCAGGGTCTCCCGGCGGATGCGGATGGAGAGATGGTGGCGGGGGTGATCTATGATCCGCTGCGCGACGAGATGTTTCTGGCGGAGAAGGGAAGAGGCGCATGGCTGAACGGACGGGCGATTGCGGTCTCGAAGACGGAGAGGCTGCAGGAGGCGTTGACAGCGACGGGGTTTCCGTCGCATAAGCGGCACCGGAGCCCCAATGTGCATTTTTACCAGGAGATTACGCTGCGTTCGCATGGGGTGCGGCGGACGGGATCGGCTGCGCTCGATCTGGCGTACGTGGCGTGTGGGCGGCTGGATGGATTTTGGGAGTTCAACCTGAACCCGTGGGATACGTCGGCGGGTGTTCTGCTGGTGCGGGAAGCTGGCGGCAAGGTGGCGCACTTCGATGGCGGGGAGTTTACGCTGGACAGCCGCGAGACGCTCGCGACGAATGGAAGGATTGCGGCGGAGCTTGAGCATGTTTTTGTGGAGATGTTTGCGGGTCGGGAGATGAGTCCGATTCCAACGCCGGCGGAGTTTGCGGCGCGGCGGATGGGGTGAGCCGCTCACAAGCCGGGGACGGTTGGCGTCCTCAAGGCCGGTCGATGGGTTGCATTTGCGACCGCTTCTCTGACTGCTGCTAAAATCGAGGTCTAACGCTCAAACAAAATGTGCTCGTGATCAGAGCGGCTAAAAGGGGAGATTTGACGAGATGGCATACGTAATTGCAGAACCCTGCATCGGGACGAAAGATTCGGCTTGTGTGGATGCCTGCCCGGTGGATTGCATTCATCCGAAGAAGGATGAGGCGGGGCACGGCGAGGCGGAGCAGCTGTTTATCGATCCGGTGGAGTGTATTGACTGCGGCGCGTGTGTTCCCGTATGCCCGGTCTCGGCGATCTATGCGGGTGACGATCTGCCGGAGAAGTGGGCTGGGTTCCAGGAGAAGAACGCCACTCACTTCGGACGGTAGAGCGGGGAACTTCAGGATTGCGGACGCGCAGCTCTTCGGGGCTGCGCGTTTTGCTGGGAGCATCGATGAAGACTTTGGCTTGCCAAGCGGATGTGGCGGAGATCCGCAGGCGCCTGGGATCTTTGACGGAGAGCGACGCGCGCCAGTGGGGCGTAATGACGGCGAGCGAGATGGTGTGTCACCTGCGCGAAGCGTACCGGCTGGCGCTGGGTGAACGGGCGGCGGCCATGCAGCGAATGCCGCTGCCACCGCGGGTGATCAAGTGGATCGCACTTCGTCTCCCCATGCCGTGGCCGAAAGATCTAAAGACCGTTCCGGAGCTTGAGGTGGGCGGAGTTGGACTCGCGCCGGCGGTTTTTGCGGAGGACCGGGATGCGGCCATCGAGTTTCTGGCGCGGTTTGCAGACACACCCGGCAACGCCCACGATCATCCGATCTTCGGCAGGATGCGGCCGTCGGATTGGATGCGGTGGGGGTACCTCCATGCGGATCACCATCTGCGGCAGTTCGGGCGGTGAGGTGATCTGTGGGTGAGGGGCGCTTGATCGCGCACGCGGGCGATGCGATCGTGCTGCGGACCTGGCCGTTCCTGGAGGCGGATCTGCTGGTGAGCATCCTGACGCGCGAGCAGGGGAGGGTGAAGGGGGTGGCGCGCCATGCGATGCGGTCGCGGCGGCGGTTTGGCGGCGCGCTGGAGCCAATGACGGTGGTGCGGGCGAGTTATGCGGAGCGACCGAAGCAGGAGCTGGTGCGGATGGACGCGTTTGAGATCCTGTGGTCGCCGCTGTCGGATGCGATCGATTGGGAGCGGACCGCGGCGCTGCAATTGATGGCAGAGGTGCTGGAGGAGGCGTTGCCGGAGCTCGCTCCTGAGGACGCGATCTTTCGCCTTACGGCGGCGGTGCTGCCGGAGATTCAGATTGGGCGGGTGTGGCTGCCCGCGGTTTACTTCTGCCTGTGGATGAGCCGGCTGCTGGGATGGATGCCGGAGTTGGGGCACTGCGTGGTGTGTGGTTTGGACCTGCGGGGCGGCACGTCATGGTGGTCTCCGACGGCAGATGGATTGACCTGCGAGGATGACCGGCGGGGCGGAAGCCTGATGTTGACCGCGTCGAAGCTGGACGACGTGCGAAGGATGTTTCGATCGACAGTGGCCGATCTGGCGACGGAGGAGTGGGCTCGATCGCGAGCGGTCGATCTGCTGCGGTTCGGGGCTGGTCTGCTGGAGCGGCATCTGCAGCGAAGGCTCCGAAGTGCCGCACCGCTTCTGCATCAATCCGGACGCTGACGGATCCTGCGATGGGCTGCGTTTAGAATCGATAGATTCCGTGGAGATTGTGGCGAGCAGATGCAGGCGAGTGTGTCGAAGAAGAATGGGCTGACGTTTCAGGAGCTGCTGTTTCGGCTGCAGACGGTTCTGGGCGGAGCGCGGATGTGTGCTGCAGCAGCCTTACGACGTTGAGGTGGGCGCGGGGACGATGTCTCCGGACACGTTTCTGCGGGTGCTGGGGCCGAAGCCGGTGCGGATTGCGTATGCGCAGCCTTCGCGCCGGCCGGCGGATGGCCGCTATGGCGAGAACCCGAACCGGCTGTTCCGGCATACGCAGCTGCAGGTGATTCTTGAAGCCGCCGCCGGAGCGCATTCAGGAGATCTATCTCGAGTCCCTGGAGGCGATTGGGATCGACCTGCGGGAGCACGACATCAAGTTCGAAGAGGATAACTGGGAGTGGCCGGTGGGCGGCGCGTGGGGCGTGGGCTGGCAGGTGATGCTGGACGGCCTGGAGATCACGCAGTTCACCTACTTCCAGCAGTGCGGCGGGATGGATCTCGATCCGATCTGCGGCGAGATCACGTATGGGCTGGAGCGGATCGCGGGCTTTCTGCAGGATGTGGACTCGATCTACGACATCGTCTGGGCGCGGGAGCCGGACACGGGCGAAGGTGACGACGTATGGCGAGATGCGGCTGGCGGAAGAGGAGCAGTTTTCGGCGTATGGCTTCGACTATGCGGATGTGGAGCGGTTGTGGGAGCACCTGCGGCTGTATGAGGCGGAGTGCCTGGGGCTGCTGGAACGCGGACGGACGGTGATGGGGAAGGGCGAAGGAGACGCGCTGGCGGTGCGCCGGTTTCCGGTGCTGGGGGCATATGAGCTGGCGCTGAAGTGCTCGCATCTGTTCAACCTGCTGGATGCGCGCGGGGCGATCAGCGTGACGGAGCGGGTGGGCGTGATGGCGCGGATACGGACGCTGGTGGTGGGCGTGGCGAAGATGTATGCGGCGCAGGGGGAGATGGTTGCGGGTGTTTAGGGGTTCGTACCCGAAAAGGATGAAAGGTCGTGGTGGTGCGGAGTCTCTCGGGATTCTTCGCTTTGCTCAGAATGACAGCAAAGACTTTGCATGGCAGAGGCCATCGGGCGTGCATGATCGGGCATGACAGCAAAGGTCGATCGTTGTGGCAAGCTGGATCGGGTCCGAATGGTTCGTTGAGGATAGAGATGGCTGAGTTTTTGTTTGAGATCGGGTTGGAAGAGGTGCCGGCGCGGATGATTGCCGGTGCCAGGCGGAGCTGTCGCGGCGTGTGGTGGCGATGCTGGAGCGGGAGCGGCTGGTCGGATCGCGCCGGGTGCGGAGGTCGAGGTCAGGAGCTTTGCGACGCCGCGGCGGCTGGCGGTGCTGGTGGGCGGTGTGGCCGAGCGGCAGAGCGATGTCTCCGAAGAGATGATGGGCCCGTCGGTGAAGGTGGCGTACAAGGATGGCGTGCCGACGCCGGCGGCGGTGGCGTTTGCGAAGAAGGCGGGGGTGGAGGTTGAGTGCGCTCAAGACGGTCGCGACTGCGAAGGGCGAGTACCTGCAGGCGACGGCGGTGCGAGCGGGGCGGACGGCGGCGGAGGTGATCGCGGCGGAGCTGCCGAAGGAGCTGCTGGGGATCTACTGGGCGAAGAACATGTACTGGCGACCGGGCAAGCCGGAGCGGTTTGTGCGGCCGGTGCGGTGGATGGTGGCGCTGCTGGGCGAGCAGGTGGTGCCGGTGAGCTTTGCGGGGAAGGCTTCCGGCAATATCACCTATGGACATCGGGTTCTGCACGGGGACGCGCCGGTGGTGATCGAGCGCCCGGGTGAGTACGAGCGGGTGCTCGAGGCCGCGCATGTGATCGCGGACGTGGAGGTGCGGCGGCACCGGATTCGCAAGGCTCTCGACCGGGTCTGCGAACTGTTGATGGGGCGCGGTGGCGCGAGGATCACGAGCTGGTCGAGACGGTGACGCAGCTGACGGAGTGGCCTTCGGTGGTGCTGGGCGGGTTCGAGCCGGAGTACCTCGAGCTGCCGGAAGAGGTGCTGGTGACGGTGATGCGGGATCACCAGAAGTACTTTGCGGTGGAGGCTGGGAGGAGAGTTCCCAGTTCCCAGTTCCCAGTTCTCAGGAAACCGGGAGGGCTGCTGCCGCACTTTCTGGCGGTGCTGAATACGGAGGTGGATGCCGCGGGGAGGCGGTGATCCGGCATGGAAATGAGCGGGTGCTGCGGGCGCGGTTCAACGATGCGCGGTTCTTCTGGGAGTTCGATCAGCGGGTGCCGTTGGCGGATCGTGTTGGGCTGCTGGAGAACGTGACGTTTCAGAAGGAGCTTGGCAGCTATGCGGCGAAGTCGGAGCGGGTGCGTGCAGGTGGCCAACGTGCTCGGGGAACGTGTGCTCAGCCGTCGCGCTTCGATCGACCTGGGGCGCTCGACGAGGCGGCGCGACTGGCAAAGACGGATCTGACGACTGAGCTGGTGAAGGAGTTCACTGAGCTGCAGGGCATCGTGGGTGGGCTGTACGCGCGGGCGCAGGGCATATCCGAGTCTGCGGCGATGCGATCTACGACCAGTACAGGCCGGAG
This sequence comes from uncultured Acidobacteriaceae bacterium, assembly GCA_963778445.1. Lineage (GTDB taxonomy): Bacteria > Acidobacteriota > Terriglobia > Terriglobales > Acidobacteriaceae > Edaphobacter. Next base: position 49,535 of record CAVZUG010000005.1, read on the forward strand.
GGGATGGGCGATGCGATTCCTGCGCACCGCCGAGGGAGCGCTGCTGGCGATTGCGGACAAGGCGGACACGATAGCCGGGCATGTTTGGTCTGGGGATGGAGCCGACCGGATCGAAGGATCCATTTGCGCTGCGGCGGAGCGGCCAATGGGATCGTGAAGATTCTGGCCGAAGGCGATCTGCCGCTGACGCTGCGAGAGGTGGCCGAGGCCGGCGCCAAAGGCAAGGACGAACTGGTGGGACGCATGCTGGGGTTCTTTGCCGAGCGGGTGGAGTTCTACCTGCGCGAGGCGAAGGGGCAGGCATACGACGTGGTGAAGGCGGTGATGGCGCCGGGTGCGACGATCGTACGCGGACGCGGTTGCGCGTGCGGAGGCGGTGACGGCGATTCGATCGGGCAGACGATGCGAGCGATTTTGCGGCTGTCAGTGCGGCGTTCAAGCGGATGAAAAATATTCTGGCGCAGGCGCGGGAGAAGGGAATTGCGGTGCCTGGAAGCGTAGGGAGGATGTCGCTGCTCGGAACCAGCGGAGACGGCTCTGGCGGAGCGATCGAGCGACCTGGCGGCGCTGGTCGAGGCAGAAGCGGCTCCGGTGACTAAGGGCGGCGCTGAGGGCGATCGCGACGCTGCGTCCGCAGGTGGATGCGTTCTTCGATGCGGTGATGGTGATGGTGCCGGAGGAGAGCTGCGGGCGAACCGGCTGGCGCTGCTGCAGAGGGTGCTGGGCGACTTCTCGCGGATCGCGGACTTTTCGGAGATTGTGACGGCGGGATAGATCGAGCCGCAGCCATCTTGACAGCACGGCGTTCGATGCGGCTCGGTCTCCGTCGCTACCTCAAGCTACTGGGGAGCCTTGTCGGTTACCTTCTGCTTCTGCTCATGACTTTGTCTTTGGTGTCGATCTTTGCTTCGCGGGAACGATCGACGACCTTGCTCTTCTTTTCAGCGTTGGGATCGAAGACCTTCTGCACGCCTTCCTTGCTCCTGTCGTAGGCCTTGACCGAGGTCTCCTTGGTCTTGTCAACGGCGACGGTACCGCCTTCCTTGGTCTTGTCCACGGCTTTATCGGTGCCGCTCTCGGTCTTGGCGGCGGCGTGGTGGGTGGCGTTGCTGGACTTGTGGTAGGTCTTCTTTGTGGTCTTCTTCACCGCGTGACCGGTGTCCTGGGCGGCGGCCTTGGTGTCGGTGCCGGCGTTGTGCATGTCCTGACCTGCGGTCTGAGCACCGGAGGGCAGCGGCATGAGAAGCACGGATGCAGGGCTGCGGAGGCGAGCGATGAGGTGAGACCGAGGCTTTTCATAGCCTTTAGGGTAGCACTTTGCCGCTTGTGATTGCGCCGGTGGCACGCGGCCGGGCGCGGCCGCTTTGGGGCTGCAACCGGCTCAGTTCAGACGCTGGAGACGAGCGATCAGCTTTTCGGCCAGGGGCTCGCCGGACTCGGTCCAGAGCAGGCGGCTGGAGATGCCGCAGTGCTTCTCGACGGAGAGGGTAAAGGCGAGGAGGAGTTCAACGTTTTTCTGGATGTAGGTGGCGGCTTCGTCTACGCCATTCGCGGCGGGGCGGATCGAGACGACGTTGCTGAGGTCGGAGGAGTCCCCGTCGGCGTCTTCGGTGTCGTCATCGAGAACCCATGGGTAGTCCAGGCCGAAGTCGACGCGGATGTGGCCGTTCTGCTGGAAGTCGCCCTCGTCGAAGTTCGGGCCGAAGCCGATGAATTTTACGGTCGCGGGGTGCGGCCGCCAGAGAGTGTCGAGCTGAGCGTCGCCGTGATGTAGATCTTCGTCTCCCGCGTCGTAGCCGGGCGAACCTGGGCCGGAGTCGGGCGTCCACAGGTTCCACTTCATCTCGAACTCGTACGCCATATCGTCGTGGAGCTGCTCGGTGGCTTCGGCCACGGCGCTCTCGATGATGGAAGAGGACGTGTCTTCGGAGCGGTCGTCGTTGACGTAGAGCCGCTGATAGGTGGGCGCTTCGCTGAAGGAGATGGGGTAGGCGGCGGCTGCGGTGACGCGCTTGCCGTCCAGGGATCCGTTGGCACCGTTCAGTCCACCGGAGACGCTGATCAGAGCGAACTGCCGCATGACCGAGACGAGCGCGGCGGGCAGGGCATCGAGGCGGAAGTTCGGAAACCAGAGGCTGAGGTAGAGTTGGTCGGCCATGAGGGTAGTGTAGATCGCGGGGCTGTTGTCAGATGTCTGTTCTCGGTTGAAGTGAGAGGATGGATAGAGCGCGATGCGTATTTCGGTTGAGAGATTGCGAGTTTGGCTGCTGATTGGAGCGGGTCTGCTCGTGGTTGTGATCATGGCGTTTCTGGGGTATGCGCATCTGCGGGCGCACCGGTTTCTGCGCGACCTTCCTGGACGACTGGGTGCGGATATTACGCGCGAATCGAACGGGTTCACGTATTCGCAGTCGTCCAAGGGCAAGACCGTCTACACAATTCATGCGGCGAAGATGGTGCAGCGCAAGGATGGAAAGACGACGCTGCGCGACGTCGGCATCGTGCTTTACGGGCAGAAGCAGGATCGCGCTGACCGGATCTATGGCAGCGAGTTCGAGTACGACCAGAAGGCCGGCGTGGTGCGCGCGATGGGCATCGTGCACCTCGATCTGCAGGCTCCGACGCCCGCGGACACACGCGGCCGAGCCGAGTATGCGGCTGGGCGGGATCCCATGGCATCCGGTGCAGGCAGCACGGAGAATCACGCTGAGGGCGATGAGCGCCTTGTGCATGTGAAGACGAGCGGACTGGTGTTTGTGCAGAGCCTCGGCGTTGCATCGACCGACCAGCCGATCGAGTTTCAGTATCGCGGATTGACCGGGCAGGCGAGGGGAGCGGACTACAGCTCAGACACGGGCGTGACGGTGCTTGCATTCGGAGGTGCGCGTCTCGGGTCTTCATAATGGCGCAGCCGATGCTGCTGACGGCGACACATGCAGAGATGGATAGAAACAAAGAAGAACTGAGGCTGTCCCGTGCGCACTTCGTCTCCGTTGGAGGTTGCGGGTTCAGGGAAAGCAGAGAACCGGACGCTCGCGGCGGATCAGGCTGTGGTTCACCTCCGGAGCGACGGCTCGGTCGAACGTATGCTGGCGAGCGGGGGTGTCGCCCTGGAGCAGGCAGGTGGGGTGCTGAAGGCGAGGAACGCTGATGTGACTGTCAGCTCCGAAGGCCGGCCGGAGATGGCGCATCTATACGGTGGGCTGACGTATACCGGGGACGAGCCGCTTCGGCAGGTGGAAGGGCGTGCGGGGCAGGGAACGGCGCGCTTCGATGCCGCGGGCCGGATCCAGAAGGCGGTGATGACGGACTCCGCGGAGGTGCATCTGCGGGAGAGGGGGTCGGCGGGGGCGCCGTGGAATGAGAGGACGGTGACGGGCGCCAGTATCGATATGAACTTTGCAACTGCGCCGGGAAAGCGGCAGTGGCTTCATGACGGAACGGCAACCGGTGCGGCGCGCATAGCGCTTGTGGATCACAGCCCGAAGGGTGGGCCGGAGACGACGAGCGATCTTCAAGGCGACACCTTGACGGCCACGATGCTGTGGGACGGCAGGGCTGCCAAGCTGAGCCATATTGCCGGCGCGGGTCACACGATTTTCAAGCGGAGCGATACGGCAGGAGCGGTCGACACCAGCCAGGGAGAGACACTGGACGTGAGCTTGGCGGCTTTGGCTTCGCCGCCAAGCGCTAAAATCCGGGACGAGACGGAAACGGCGAATTCGATCTCACGTGCGGTGCAACGCGGGTCTGTGACGTTGACGCATCTTCCCGCACGCAAGCCCGGCAGTTCGGTTGAGCCGGTGCTGTTGCGCGCGACCGCTGCACAGGCTGCGTTTGAGGCTGCTGATCAGAAGATAACCCTGAGCGGAAGGGCGCAGGTGACGCGAGGGCGAGAGCCTGCTGCGGGCGGAGACGGTTGCGATCCGGCGGGACACGGGGGATGCGCTGGCGGAGGGTGGGGTGGAGACGAGCTATCGGCAGACCGGATCGGCTCAGACGATTCATGTGCTTGCCGCACGTGCCGAGTTCAATCACGATGCCCGACACGCAACCTTCCACGGCGGTGCAGGAATTCCAGCGAGGCTGTGGCAGGGCGGGTCGCAGGTGGAGGCGCCGACGATCGAGTTCAGCCAGACGGACAAGACGCTGGTAGCGACTGGTCAGGCCGCGGCGCCGGTTCGGACAGTTCTTGTTAGCGGTGGCGCAACGCGTAGCCATGCTCAGGGGCCGGCGCGCTCGCAGGTGATGCGTGTTTCGAGTCAGACGCTGCGGTATACGGATGCGGACCGACGTGCTCAGTTCGGTGGAGGTGTGGTGCTGCAGGATGCCGATGGAACGGTACGAGCCGCGCAGGTGATTGCCCTTCTGAAGTCTGAGGACGCGGCGACAAAAGCCAGCTCCAGTAACAGACCGACGGGCTTCATGGGCGGCGGCGTGGATCGTGTGATCGCCGATGGTGGAGTTGATGTCACTGAGAGCGGCAGGCGTGCGACGGGAGAGCGACTCGTGTACACGGCCGCCGACGGCCTGTTTGTGATGACCGGGACTGCGTCGAAGCCGCCGGAGGTGGTCGATGAGGCGCAGGGAACGGTTACAGGTGCGGCCCTTCAATTTCACGCGGGCGATAATAGTGTCATGGTTCTGGGAAGTACGAAGACGGAAGAGGGGCGCCGGGTACGTACCGAGACCCAGGTTCGGCAGCATTGATGAAGACCCTCTCCACGGATGAGATCGGCAAGAGCTACGGCGGCCGGGATGTGGTTCGCGGCGTAAGCCTGGAGATCACGCAAGGCGAGGTTGTGGGCCTGCTCGGACCGAATGGCGCAGGCAAGACAACAAGCTTCTACATGATCGTCGGCCTGGTGCGGCCGGATACGGGTCGCGTGCTCGCCGATGGGCGCGATATCAGCCGGCTGCCCATGTATCTGCGAGCGCGGAATCACGGGATCACCTATCTTCCGCAGGAGCCTTCCGTCTTTCGCAAGCTGACGGTTGAAGACAACATCCTTGCCGTGCTTGAGGCGCAGCAGTTGAGCTGGGAGACCCGGCGCACGCGCACGGAGCGTTTGATCGAAGACCTCAATCTGAGCCACGTGCGAAAGACGCGCGGGTACGCACTGAGCGGTGGCGAGCGGCGCCGGGTGGAGATCGCGCGTTGCCTGGCGATTGAGCCGGCGTTTATTCTGCTGGACGAGCCGTTCTCCGGCATCGATCCGATCGCTGTGCTCGATCTGCAGGAGATTATCTTCGGTCTGAAGCGCAGCGGAATCGGTGTGTTGATCACCGACCACAATGTGCGCGAGACACTATCGGTGACGGACCGCGCCTACATCATTCACGAGGGCAAGATCTTCCGGACCGGTACGCCTGGCGAGCTGGGGCGCGACCCGGACGTGAAGCGGATCTACCTCGGCGACAACTTCCGATTGGACTGACCCTTCCCACGGAGGATTACAACTTCTGTTGCAATCGCGGGTTTTCCTGACTACTTGCACTTGCTCGCAGGCATAGACTGACTTCAGCGCAGGGCATGGCGTTGTAGACTGTGGCCACGATAAGCATGGTGGATCGCTTCCATTCAGGGATCCAACATAGAACCATTTGATGAAGCGACCGCGAAGGTCGCGACACTTCCGCGGAGTTCCCAGGGGATCACTTGTTACTTCAACCAAAGCTCAACCTCAAGGTCTCGCAACGACAGGTATTGACGCCCGGCCTGGTGCAGATGGTCAGCGTGCTGGCCCTGAACAAGCTGGAGTTGAGGGAGATGATCAATACCGAGATCATTGAGAACCCGGTGCTCGAAGAGGTGGAGGAGTCAGGGATCTCGTATGAAGAGATCGCTGGACGCGAAGGGGATCGCGAGCGCTCCGCGGAAGAGGTGGTGGCGGAGAGCGAGCGGCCGGAGAAGGATCCGTTTGACGAGATCGACTTCGGCAGCTACTTCCAGGAGTATCTCGATCCGGGCTACAAAACGGCTTCGAACTTCGAGGAGTACGACAAGCCGAGCTTTGAAAACTTTCTGTCGCAGCCGAGCACATTGAGCGATCATCTCTCGTGGCAGCTCGGATCATTGACGCTGCGTCCGGAGGTTGCAGCGGCGGCCGATCTGATCGTCGGCAATCTCGACGAGAGCGGATATCTGCTGGCGAGCGACGAAGAGCTCGTACAGGCGCTTGAGCAGATGCAGGAGCCACCGCGGCCCGAGCCGATCCCATTTGAGCGCGGCAGCCGAACTCGCAATGCACACGTGTGGCAAAGCGAGGAGACCAAGGATGCTGAGCCGGCCAGCGCTGCGTTGCATCTCGCTGCGGCAGCGGATGCCAATGGCGAGATGCTGCTAGAGGCTGTGCTCGAGGCCAGGAAGATCGTCAGCAATCTTGATCCAGTCGGAGTTGCGGCGCGCGATCTGCGCGAGTGCCTGCTGATTCAGATTGCCGCGCAGCGTTTGGAGGCAGAGATTGCCCTTCGCCGTCGCGGGCAGACGATCGCGGACAGTACCCGCCAGGACGTCTTTATGGTCGCCAGCCACATCGTCTCGAACTGCCTCGCGCTGCTGCAAAAGAAGGATATGCGGGAGCTGACGCGGAGCTGCGGACGCACCGCCGAGGAGGTGCAGGCGGCCGTCGAGTACATTCGCACGCTGGATCCGCGTCCTGGCCAGCGCTACAACGAATCTGCGACGCGTTTGATCGAGCCGGATGTGGCCTTCGTCAAGCGCGACGACAAGTACATCGTCCTGATGAATGAAGAGGATGTCCCCACGCTTCGGCTCAACCAGGACTATCGCAAGATGCTGGCGCAGAAGCAGACAGAGAAGCAGGTCAAGGAGTACGTCAAGGAGCGGTATAAATCGGCAATCCAGCTGCTGCGCAATATCGAGCAGCGGAAGAATACGATTGTGCGGACCTGCGACGTGATTGTGCGGCGGCAGACGGACTTCCTCGAGAATGGAGTTGAGGCGTTGCATCCCATGATGATCAAGGAGGTGGCCGAGGAGATCGGCGTCCATCCCTCCACGGTCAGCAGGGCTGTTGCGAACAAATATGTGCACACGCCGCAGGGTGTGTATGAGCTGCGGTTCTTCTTTTCGGAGGGTGTGAACGGACCGGAAGGCGGAGATCTACCGCTCGTCCTGCTGAAGCGGAAGGTGAAGAAGCTGATTGAGGAAGAGGATGAGCGCAAGCCGCTTACGGATGACCAGCTCGCCGCCGAGCTGCAGCGGCAGGGTATCCAGGTAACCCGGCGAACGGTCGCCAAGTACCGGGAAGACATGCAGATACCGAGCACTCACCAACGCCGTGTACGCTAAGCGCATCGAATTCGCTAGTATGGCAAGCGGAGTGAGGTGCAAACGATGAATGTTGAGTACACGGGACGTCAGACGGCAATCACACCCAAACAGAAGAAGCAGGTTGAGGAAGGAATTTCGCGCATTGCGAAGATCTCCGGGGACAGCGGCAACGTCCACGTGATCCTCACCGTTGATAAGTATCGTCAGATAGCGGAAGTGACGCTGAAGGCCAAGGTCTACGAGTTCGTGGCGACAGCGGAGGGTGCTGAGATGGAGGCCGCGTTGCACGACGCGCTCGGAAAGCTGGAGCAGCAGGCAGTTCGTCACAAGCAGAAGCACACCACGATCAAGCGCCATCCGAAGGAGGACGTACGGATCGGCTGCACCCGAGATCACCGACGGTGTGGCGCCGGACGCGTAGAGGCCCCCTTGAGTCCAGCGTGGAGGCACAACGGAATGCTAGGATGCCTCCATGCCGGGCGCACGCAAATCAGCGAGGAAACCGAAGAAAGAGATCAGCGACGGAAGCAGGGAGCTCGTCATTCTGACCGGGATGTCCGGCTCAGGAAAGCTCTCTGCTTTGAAGGCGTTCGAGGATCTCGGATACTACGCGGTCGACAACCTTCCACTGGAGCTCATTCCGCAGTTCGCCGAGCTTGTTCGAGGTTCGACGCAGATTGAGCGTGCGGCGCTGGTGATCGATGTCCGTGAAGGAAATGCGGCTCGATGAATTCCCCGGCATCCTGAAGAAGGTTCAGCGTGTACTGCCGACCCGGGTTGTGTTCCTGGAGGCGTCGGAGGAGGCGCTGATCCGGCGCTTCTCCGAGACGCGCCGGCCGCATCCTCTTGGGCGCACCGAGACCGTGCTCGAGTCGATCCGGGCGGAGCGAAAGCGGCTCGATCCGATCCGCAACGTTGCCGACATCCTGCTGGATACGACCAAGTTCAATGTGCATGAGCTGCGCGCGCACATCAACGCCCAGTTCGAGCGCAAGGACGAGAGCGACCAACCGAACCTGACGATCTCGTGTGTAAGCTTTGGTTTCAAGAATGGTGTGCCTGCGGACGCGGACCTGGTCTTTGACGTGCGTTTTCTGCCGAACCCACACTTCGTCCCCGAGTTCCGCAAGCTGACGGGACGCCACCCGAAGGTGGCGCGCTACGTCCGCCAGTTTCCGCAGACGGCGGAGTTTCTGGACAGGATCACGGAGCTGCTCGAGTTTCTTCTGCCGCATTACATCAAGGAAGGCAAGAGCTACCTAACGGTGGCGTTCGGCTGCACCGGTGGCCAGCACCGGTCTGTGTTCATCGCGGAAGAGATGAAGAAGCGGCTCTCCGCGGATGGGTACCGGGTCAAGGCCGCGCATCGGGACATGCCGCGGTAGCCGGAGAAGACCGTGTCCGGCGAATACAATGGCGAGATGCACGGCATCCTCAGGCGCACGCGGAGAGAGCACGAGTGAGACGTATCTTGCGGCTGCTCTCGTATGCGCGCCCGTACCTCGCTTTATTTTCTCGGGTCCGTGTTGCTGATGGCCGCGGTGGGCGCGATGGCGGCGTTTCGCATTCTTCTGGTGCGCCCGATCTTCGACAATGTGCTGTCGCCGGACTCGCCGACGAAGGACGTGCTCGTCTTTCCGGTCGCTCATCTTTCACGTCCGCTGAACCTCCATTTTCTGGTGCCGAGCCATTTCCATAACGCATGGACGGTAGTGGCGTATGCGCTGGTCATGTCCGCGGTGCTGAAGTCCTGTTGCGACTACCTCGGCACGTACCTGGTGAACTATGCGGGATTCGGCATGATTACCGATCTTCGCAACGACCTTTACGAGGCGGTGCTGCGGCGGTCTGTCGCTTTCTTTCAAAAGCACACGACAGGGTCGTTGCTGTCGACGCTGATCAACGATATCGAGAAGGTGCAGTTCGCGATGTCGAGCGTGCTTGGCGAGTTTCTGCAGCAGGTCGTTCACGCTGCTGTTTATGTCGGCGGTGGTGATCCTGTACGGCGGCAAGATGGCGTGGGTGCTGCTGCTGTTTGTGCCGGTGGTGATCTCGTCGGCGCGGCGCATCGGAAGCCGGGTGCGGCAGACGACGCGCAAGGGCAGGACAAGCTCGCCGAGATTCAGAACATCCTTCACGAGACGATCACGGGCAATCGTATCGTGAAGGCGTTCGGCATGGAACTGTGGGAGATGGACCGGTTCCGCCGGGCCGCGCGCCGGCTGTTCCGGGCGAACCTGCGTCAGCGTCAGTGTGCAGGCGATCAGCTCGCCGTTGATGGATGCCTTCGGCGCCGTTGCGATTGCGCTGCTGCTGTTGATCGGCCGAGGGCGGATTCTGCATCACTGCGATGACGACGGGATCCTTCATCGCGTTCCTGGTGGCGGTCTTTACGCTCTACGATCCGGTGCGGAAGTTCGCGCTGTTCTACAACAGCTTTCAGCAGGCGCTCGGGGCGAGCGAAGAGATCTTTCGGTTCATGGACGCGCAGGATGAGGTTCGCGAGAAGAAGCGCGCCTTCGTTCTGAAGGGCTTCGAGCGAAGAGATCCGCTTTGAGGATGTGGGTTTTGCGTATGCGGAAGAGGGCGAGAGCAAGCAGGTGCTGGAGGGAATAACCTCACGGTACCGCGCGGTGAGGTGGTGGCGTTTGTGGGGCCGAGCGGCGCGGGCAAGTCGACCCTGGTGAACCTGATTCCGCGGTTCTTCGACGTGAACCGACGGCCGCATTCTGATCGACGGACACGACCTGCGCGATGTGACGATTGAGTCGCTGCGGAAGCAGATCGGCAAGGTGACGCAGGAGACCGTGCTGTTCAACGACACGGTGCGGAATAACATTGCGTACGGCCGGCCGGATGTTCCGCTGGCGCGGGTGGAAGAGGCTGCGCGCATGGCGCTGGCGCACGACTTCATCGAGCGGATGCCGGAGGGTTACGACACTGTGATTGGCGAAAAGGGAGCGCGGCTGAGCGGAGGGGAGACGGCAGCGGATCGCGATCGCGCGCGCGATCCTGAAGAACGCGCCGATACTGGTGTCTGGATGAGGCGACGTCTTCGCTCGACGTGGAGAGCGAAAAGTATGTGCAGGCGGCGCTGGCGAACCTGATGCAGGGTCGGACGGTGTTTGTGATCGCGCACCGGCTCTCCACGGTGCGGCGCGCAACACAGAATTGCGGTGATCGAGCATGGACGCATTACGGAGATCGGAACGCACGAGGAGCTGATGCAGAACTCCGGAACCTACCGGCGCCTTTACGATCTGCAGTTCGAGGATGCGGGTCTGTCGGAGCAGTGCAACCGATGAACTGGCTGCTGTGGAGGGGACTCGTGAAGCCGATTTATTCGATGACGGGCTTCGCCTCCGTTCGCGGTTCGACGGGAGCGGGAACGGAGTTTACGCTGACCGCGAAGAGCGTGAACCATCGCTTTCTCGATCTGCAGTTCAGGCTTCCCGGAGGCTTGGACGGGCTGGAGATCGAAGCTGCGGCAGATGCTGAAGCGCGTGCTGCGGCGAGGGCACGTCGATCTGACGCTGGCGCTGGATCGAGCCGAGGAGAGCGAGCTGCGCGTCAATGACGATCTGCTCGGCGCGGCGGTGCGCGTGTTTCGCGAGGCGGCTGCGCTGTATGGGGTTGCGGGTGAGCCTGACCTGAATACCTTGCTTCGACTGCCTGGAGTGATGGCGCGTGCAGCGTGCGACCTCCGCCGATGGATTGGAAGAGGCCGTTATCGAAGGCGCCGGAACGTTGATCGACAGATCTGCTTTCGGCGCGGTCGGCGGAGGGCGCAGTCGCTCGCGGCGGAGCTGCGGGCCTCGATGCATCGTCTGCGGGCGAGCTCTGCTGAGATCGCCGGGTTGCGGGAGCAGATCCGGGCGGCGCAATTTGAGCGGCTGCGCGCTCCGTCTGGCGGAGCTGCTGCAGGGCGCAGCGACCGAGCGAAGAAAGCGTCTGTTGACGGAGGCGGCGATGCTGGCCGAGAAGCAGCGACATTGAAGAAGAGAACGTCCGTCTGCTGACGCATGTTGAGCGCTTCGTCGCGATACTGGATGAGGGCGGCGAGGTGGGCAAGCGGCTGGATTTTCTACTGCAGGAGCTGAATCGCGAGGCAAATACGATGCTCTCGAAGACGAGCGGCGCGATCGGGGAGAACAGGGTTGCGCATCACAGAGATTGGGCTTGAGCTGAAGGCCGAGATCGAGAGCGCGCGGGAGCAGGTCCAGAACCTGGAGTAGAATTCGCCGCCGGACGCGACGCGAAGAACGATCAATGAATTGGGAATGGCAGGCAGGGATGCATGGCAGGCATACTTTTCATCATTTCGGCGCCGTCGGGTTCGGGCAAATCGACACTGGTGAGCCAGCTGCGGACGCTGGTGGAGGGGCTGGACTTTTCGATCTCGTACACGACGCGTGCGCCGCGTGGCTCGGAGGAGGACGGCCGGGAGTACCACTTCACGACACGGGCGGAGTTCGAGCGGATGATCGCGGCGGGGGAGTTTCTGGAGTGGGCCGAGGTCTTCGGCAACTACTACGGGACGGCGGTAGCGGCGCTTGAGCACGCGCGCGGATTCGGGGAAAGACCTGCTGCTGGACATCGACGTGCAGGGAGCGGTGCAGGTGATGCGGAGGCTGCCGGCGGCGGTTTCGATCTTTATTCTGCCGCCGAGCCCGGAGGTGCTGGAGATGCGGCTGCGCAACCGCAGCGAGGCGGAGCAGATGACCTCGGAGGCCGTGATCGAGCGGCGGCTGTCGCAGGCGCGCGAACGAGCTGAAGCGGATCTGGGATTATCGCTATGCGCTGATCAATGATGTGCTGGACCATGCGGTCGGCGAGATGCAGGCGATTGTTCTTAGCGAGCGGGGAGCCGGAGATGGGGCGGCGGAGGTCGCGAAGAGCTGCCGGACGGATGTCGCTTCCGCGAGGCTGCGGACAGTGCTGGCCGCGTTTGGGCAGAGCTGAGGAAGGTTCCGTGATCCATGGAGGGATTGGTGAACCGCGCCGCGCTGCGGTAGAGTCGTGTACAGGGGTGACACTGATGACGATTGAAGATGCTCTCCACAACAAGTACAGCCTGGTTAAAGGCGCGGCACGACGGGCACGGCAGTTGCAGAACGGCGCTGCGCCGCTGATGCCGCCAAGTCGATGAAGGCCTGCCGCGTGGCGCAGGACGAGATCCGGCAGGGACACGTGAAGTATGTTCTGCCGCCGCAGAAGCCGGTTCCAGTGACCGAAGCCCTGCCGGAGTAGAGGCGGCCCGAACCGATAATGCCGATCGACACGGAACAGCTGCGCGCGTACGTCGAATACTTCCGCGATATCGGTGTCCACGATTTCTACCGTCGTGGCGAACCGTCTGCCGGTAGAGCCGATGTCGTTGGCCGGCAGCGCGGTGGCGACTGATCTCGCCGCGGTCGAGGTCCCGCCCCAGGATGCTCGCGTTGCGAGTCCCCCCTCCGCGGTTGTGCCGCAACGCGCCTCGACAGGGGCTCTGCCCACCCCACGCAAATCTGGAGTCCTCTATTCCGAAGCCTGATCTCGTTTCAATGACCTCGCGCCCTTGCCGAAGTGCGTGTCGCTGCGCCGGACAAGGCGGCCGCGCTGCACGCGATACGGGAGGAGATCGGCGATTGCACCCGCTGCCCTCTGGCCTATGCCGGACGGCGAACGATCGTCTTTGGCGACGGCGACCCGAACGCGCGGCTGATGTTTGTGGGCGAAGGGCCGGGAGCGGACGAGGACGCCTCGGGTCTGCCGTTCGTCGGCAAGGCAGGGCAGCTGCTGAACAACATGATCGGGGCGATGGGGCTGAAGCGCGAGGAGGTCTACATCGCAAACATCGTGAAGTGCAGGCCGCCGGCAAACCGCGTGCCGGAGCCGGTGGAGGCGAATACCTGCTCGCAGTTTCTGCTGCGCCAGATGGATGTCGTCCAGCCTGAGGTGGTGGTGGCGCTGGGCGCGACGGCAGCAGCCTACCTGCTCGGGGTCAGGCAGTCACTCACGTCGCTGCGCGGGCGCTGGCATGGCTGCCGTGGCGCGAAGCTGGCGGTGACCTATCATCCGGCGTTTCTGCTGCGCGATCCGCGGCAGAAGGGCGAGGCGTGGAAGGACCTGCAGATGGTGATGGCGGAGCTTGGATTGAAGGCGCCTGCTAAGCCCTGAGCGGCGCCGGTTCAGTCTCCGTCGCCGGAGTTGTTGTGCCAGCAGGACCGGCCCTCCTGACATATGGAGCGATGGACGTAGTGGTCGTCGGGACCGGCCTTTGCCCATCGTCCTCAGGCACCAGTACGTGGTGGTCGCGCCCATAATCTCGACAAGCTCCTCGTGAAAGTCACCGAAGGCGCCGTAGGAGGACTTGCTGCGAAGTGCGCTGCAGCGAATCGTTGCGGGCGTCGTCGTTCATGGTTCCTCCTATCCGATCGCGCTCGGATCACGCTGCATCTGTCCTGCCGCGAGAAGAATGGTGCGGTAGATGGCGGTCTCAAAGAGCTGCGTCTTGAAGCCGTTCTGCGAGAGCGGCGTTGCGCCCTCCATGGCGGCCTTGCCTGCGGCGCGAGCCGTCGCCTCGTCGATGGTCTTTCCGGTCAGGATGGCTTCGGCGGCGGTGGCGCGAATGGGTGTAGGAGCGGCGACGCCGAGGACAATCGATGCCTTGCGGCAGCGTGCGCCATCGAGGACAAGCACGACGCCGGCATCGGCAAGCGGCCAGTCGAAGCTCTCCTTTTCGCCGTACTTCTGATAGGCAGAGCGCGTGCCGGGTTCGGGAGCGGGGACGAAGATCGACGGTGATGAGCTCGCCCGGCTGCACCACGGTCTCGTTCTTCAGGCTCTTCTCCGGAGGGACGTAGAAGTCGCGCATCGCGACAGTGCGCTTGCCGCGCTTTGACGTGAGCTCAACCTCCGCGTTCATCGCGAGCAGAGGAACGGCAGTCGAGGAGGGATGCACCATGGCGCAGGTGCTGTTGTTGATGATCGGCGTGGTACTGGTTCTCGCCGTCGTGCGCGTGGCAGATCGTCGCTGGTGCCGCCCTTCTTCTTGCAGTCGAAGTCGCTGGAGCGGAAGTACCAGCAGCGCGGCCGCTGCATGATGTTGCCGCCGACGGTCGCCATGTTCCGGACCTGCGGCGTTGCCGCGTGTCCTGCCGCATCGGAGAGCGCAGCGTAGCTCCGCTGGATCTCGGGATGTGCCGCGATCTCGCTCAGGGTCGACAAGCGGCCCGAGGTGGAGGCCCTGCGCGGGCTGGCCGTGATGCCGCGAAGACCCGCCGACATTGCGGATGTTGACGATGCGCGGAGGCGTGACGATGCCGTCCTTCATCAGGTCGAGCAGATCGATACCGCCGGCCTTGACGGCGGCGTCCGGCGTCGAGTTGGTCGAGCGCCTGATCGACGGTGGTGCAGTCGACAAACGTGAACTTGTTCATGCCTGCACCTCCCCCTGCACCTTGCCCAGCGCGGTGAGCACGTTGGCCGGCGTCATGGGAATGCTTGCGCATGCGAACGCCCGTCGCGTTGTAGAAGGCGTTGCCGATGGCCGCGGCCAGCGTGATGATGCCGGCGGACTCGCCGATGCCTGCCGCATCGGTCGAGCTCTGCGCGATGTAGTTTTCGACCAGGACGATCTCGATCTCCGGCACTTCGCGCGCGCCGAGGATCTTGTAGTTCTCGAGATTGGCGTTCAGCATGTAGCCAGCGTTCCGGTCCATGATGCGCTGCTCGAAGAGGGCGTACGAGATGCCCTGGAGGATGCCGCCGTTGATCTGGCTGATGACGCCCGTGGGGTTGATGGGACGTCCGCAGTCGTGCGCTCCGAAGACCTTCTCGATGTGCACGCGGCCGGTCTCGGTGTCGACGGCGAGCTCAACATAGTCGACGCCACCGTAGGTGATGCGTTCCTTGGAGTACTCGGCGACGCGGGTCGCGCGCGCGGAGATCTCATCGGTCGGCAGCTTCGACGCCGCCTGCTTCAGCGTCCACGATTGCGACGGATCGCTCTTGAGATGGACGCGTCCGCCCTCGTAGCACGAGGTCGTCCGCGGTGGCGTCGTACTTCGGCGCGACGGCGGCGAGCAGCTTCTGCTTGGCCTGGTATGCCGCGTTGCGGGCTGCCGGTGTGATCGACCCGGCCGTGATGCTGCCGCCGGAGTCCGGGCCGATGGGGTAACGCGTGTCGCCGATGCGGATGACGACATCGTGCGGCGGAATGCCGAACTCCTCGGCGACGATCTGCGCCAGGATCGTCTTGGTTCCGGTGCCGAGATCCTGCACGGCGGACAGCAGCTCGACCGAGCCGTCGCGCGAGACGCGGACCTCGCAGGAGGAGTCCATGTTGACGAAGCGGTACCAGACCGACTGCGCGATGCCGCATGCCGCGCTTGACGGGCCCGGTGTCGGATCCGGCCGGCCTTCGCTTGCTCCAGTTTGTGCGCTCGCGGATGAGCTGGCGCTCCACCTTGCGGGCGGGGTTCTCGTCGATCTTTTCGCGCAGGTCGATCGGATCCATGTCGAGCTTGACGGCGAGCTCGTCGATGGTCTGCTCGAAGGCGAAGCAGCCCTGCGGATGGCCGGGTGCCCGAAACGCCGCGCCCGGACCGGCGTTGATGAAGACGTCGTACTCCTCGGTCAGCAGGTTGGGGCACTTGTACATGTTGGTCGCCGGGCCGGCTGTGCCTGCGCCGGTGCCGACGCCTGCGGTGCCGTAGCTTGACGAGTTCGATGGCGGTCAGCGTGCCGTCCTGCTTGGCGCCGATCTTCAGCTTCTGGTGCGAATCCGGGCGGTTGGAGACGATGTGCTCCTGCCGCCGGTCGAGCATCAGGCGCACGGGCGCATTGGCCTTGCGCGAAAGGTTGGCCGCGACGACACCTTCGTTGCCCGCACCGAACTTCGCGCCAAAGCCGCCGCCCATGAATTCGGTGATGACGCGAACCTTGCTCTTCGGCAGCTTGAAGACGTCGGCGAACTCGTTCGCGCACGCTCGAGGTGCCCTGCGTGGACGCGTAGACCGTCACCTCTTCCGGCTTCCAGTCAACAACGAAGCCGTGCGTTTCGAGCGCGGAGTGCGTCTGCACCTGCGTGCAGTACTCGCCTTCGACGACGACGTCGGCTTCGGCGAGGCCCTGAGCGGTGTCGCCGACCTTTTTGCGCTGCGGGCCGTGGACGTTGCCGACCTGGGGCACACCTTTGGGTCCGCCGCCGCCACCCGCGCTTCCGGCCGCATCTGCCGGTCCGGGGAAGACCATGGGAGCGTCTTCCTTGCGCGCGTCAGCGCGATCCACGACAAACGGCATCGCGTCGTACTGCACCTTGACCAGCGCAGCCGCATCATCGGCGATTGACTGCGAGATGGCGGCGACACCGGCGATCGGCTGGCCGGCGTAGCGAACGATCGGATAGCGCGACGGAGCTTCCTGTTTCGGGTCGCGTAGCTCAGCTGTCCCCATGACGTGCTCGATCACATAGACGGCGCGCACTCCGGGCAGCTTTTCGGCCGCGCTGGTGTCCACAGAGACGATCTTGCCGTGCGGAACTCGAGGCATCGACCATCCGCGCGATAGAGCATGCCGGGCAGGTGGACGTCGGCCGTGTACTTGCCTTTGCCCATGGCCTTCGCCGGTCCGTCGTAGCGGATCGTGGGCTTGCCGATATAGGTGAGATCGGCGTTGGCGGCCAGTGGAGGAGGCTCATCGAGCGGCACCTGGCGCTCTTTGTGCTCAAGGCCGAGCTGCGGAATGCCGAAGACAAGGCTTTCGGTGCGCGTCGGCACCTGCGGTCTTTGCGGGTGGTGTCTGGGCGTCCTTCTTTTCGGCGTCGCGCGTGGGCTTCGCTTCGCCCTGCACCCCTTTGCTCTCGCGACTTCGCCTGCGGAGCTGTTCCTGCTGCTGATCGAGAAGAAGCATCTCGTTTTCCATCTATGCCTCCTCTCCTGCGTGCGAGCATCACCGAGACCAGCAGCCTGACGGCGCTCGTGCGCAACATCGAGCGTCGCGGCAAAGATCTTCGGGTACGTTCCGCAGCGGCACAGGTTGCCGCTGATGGCGTGCTTCACGTCGGCAAGCTGGGGATTCGCATTGCGCTCGAGCAGAGCCGCGCAGCTCATGACCATGCCGGGCGTGCAGAAGCCGCACTGCATGGCATCGTGCTTCACGAATGCGGCCTGCACGGGATGCATGGTGTCTCCTTGCGAGAGCCCTTCGATCGTGGTGATCTCGCGCCCGACAGCATCGATCGCCAGCGTCATGCACGCGAGCGACGGGGTCTTATCGAGCCACACGGTACAGGCGGAACACGATCCACGATCGCAGACCACCTTGGTGCCTGTCAGACCGAGCTCGTCGCGCAGGGTTTGGGCAAGCGTGTAGCGAGGCTCGACCGATACTGCGTGTTCGTGCCCATTGATGCGCAGCTTAACCGGAACAGCGTCAGGACCCGACGCGTGGACGTACATGTGAGCTCTGCATGGGTCTCACGAGCGAGCGCCTGGGCGGTGTCGAGCACGGTCGTTGCCGCGGTGACGCCGGCCCCTTTCAGGAAACCGCGCCGGGAGAAGGAGATCTTTGGAGTGTCGGCCATACGGCTGCCCTTTCCGGAGTGAGAGTCTATGATGCCGATCCGTCGGTTACACGTGCACTTTCTCGGCGTATGCCCATCACTCTACAACTCCTGGAGTGGTTCCGCCAACGCGGGCCTCGCAAGCTTTGTTCGTCCTGTAAACCCTCGCGACCGAGGGCGCAGATCCATGTCAGAGAAGGAGGTGAGCTAATACAGGAAAGTGTCCTTCATTCGATAGGAGCCGAAGCTGGTTTGGTATTCTTAACGGATGCCGACAAAGAAGGAACTTCTCCAGCACACCATCCAGCACATCGACATCAAGCAGCATAACGTCGTGCCGCTGGTCGAAGCGATGCAGTCGATGGCCTTCAGCTCCCGTGATCTCGCCCGGGCAGCGTCCATCTATGAACGAATGCTGCACGACCGCGAGTGCGCGGTGATCCTGTGCCTCGCCGGCTCGCTCATCAGCGCCGGCCTGAAGCAGGTGATCGTCGACCTGATCCGCAACAACATGGTCGATGCGATCGTCTCTACCGGCGCCAACATTGTCGACCAGGACTTTTTCGAGTCGCTCGGCTTCAAGCACTACATTGCCGACGAGGTGCTGAAGTCCGGCACTGAGGACTCCACGCTTCGCGAGCTGATGATCGATCGCATCTACGACACGCTGATCGACGAGGAAGAGCTGCGCATCTGTGATGACACGATGAAGCAGATTGTCGACTCGCTTGAGCCGAGGCCCTACAGCTCGCGCGAGGTCATCGCTGCCATGGGCGCGTGGCTCGTCAAGCAGGGCAAGACGCCGGCAAAGGGAGGCGTAGACGGCATCGTTCTGGCCGCGTACGAGAAGGACGTTCCCATCTTCGTGCCTGCCTTCTCCGACTGCTCCGCAGGCTTCGGTCTGGTCTCGCATCAGCATGAGCGGCAGAACAAACCGAAGGTCTCGATCGACTCCGCCAAAGACTTCTACGAGCTCACGAAGCTGAAGATCGACAATCCCGACCACCGGACTTCTGATGATCGGCGGCGGCGTACCCAAGAACTTCGCGCAGGATATTGTCGTCGCAGCTGAGGTGCTTGGAATCGACGCGTCCATGCATAAGTACGCTATCCAGATCACGGTGGCCGACGTCCGTGACGGCGCGCTCAGCTCGAGCACGCTGAAGGAGGCCAGCTCCTGGGGCAAGGTGGATACGGTATATGAGCAGATGGTGTTCTCCGAGGCGACGCTGGCACTGCCCCTCGTCGCTGGGTACGCCTATCACAAGCATGCCTTCGCCGACCGCAAGGAGCTACGTCTGGCCCGGCTGCTCGAACCAGTGGCTGTGTAGCCTTACCCTACCGTCAGTATTGAGCAAGAGCCGAAGGTGACCGCCGCCTTCGGCTCTTTCGTCGTAATCGGGTGGCCTCCGCAAGCGTAGGTAGCCGATGCGCGATGTTCCCGCGCACTGTATGCTCCACCAAGCCAAGGTCTCGTCACCAGGACGGGAGCCAGTACAATTGGCTTGGTTTCATCCGCTAAGAAAGAAGGATCGACTCAGGGCATGTCGTCTACAGGACACACCTTTACGGCCCCGGGCCGCGTAAACCTCATCGGCGAACACACCGATTACACCGGCGGATTTGTGCTGCCGATGGCCATCACCTTTGAAACGGCGGCAACCGTCAGTCCCGCAGACGGCAACAAGGCCGTGATCGTCTCCGAAAACTTCGGGGAGCGGGTTGAGTACGACCTCGACAACTTCCCATCCCACGGCCGCAAGCACTGGAGCGACTACCCGGCGGGTGTGCTCTGGGTGCTTCGCCAGAAGGGAATCGACGTGCCAGCGTTTACGCTGCGGCTCAACGGCGATGTGCCGCTCGGGTCTGGCCTCAGCTCCTCGGCTTCGATCGAGGTGGCGACAGCGATGGCGCTTCTGTACCACGCGAAAGCTACACTCTCCGGCATCGAGATTGCCACCCTCTGCCGGCGCGCGGAGAATGAATTTGTCGGCGGGACCGTCGGTATTATGGACCAGTTTGTAAGCGTTTACGGTCGCGCCGACCATGCGCTTCTGCTCGACTGCCGGTCGCTCGCCCATGAAGATCTGCCGCTACCGCCATCTGTCAGCGTTGTGATCTGCAATTCCATGGTCAAACATAATGTTGCACATGGTGAGTATGGCGACCGCAACGGCGAAGTGATGGCCGGCCAGGCGGTGATTGTGCGCGAACGCCCCGGCGTTCACTCGCTGCGGGACGCCACGCTCGTCGATCTGGATGCCTGTCGAAGCCTGATGAGCCCTGCGTCTTTCCATCGCTGCAGGCACATCATCACCGAAAACGGCCGTGTACAGCGTGCACGGATTGCCTTGCAGGCAGGCGATCTGAAGAGCTTTGGCGAGCTGATGTACGAGGCGCACATCAGTTTTCGCGACGACTTCGCCGCGAGCTGCCCGGAGATCGACAAGCTCGTCGAGATCGCCGCGACACTGCCGGGCTGCTTCGGCGCACGCATCACCGGCGGTGGCTTCGGCGGCTGCACCGTCAACGTCGTTGCCGCGGAGCAGGCGGAGACCTTCCGCCAGGAGCTGGCGCGGCAGTACAAAGACGCGCTCGGCATCGAGGCTGAGTCCTACATCTCACGCGCCGCGGACGGCGCACTGGCGAGGACCTCTCATGAGCTCCGGTGACATCAATCTTCCGCAGGTGAACCTCAAGGAACAGCCGCATCGCCGTTGGAATCCGCTGAAGCGCGAGTGGGTTCTGGTGTCGCCGCATCGGACCCAACGCCCTTGGCAGGGACAGACCGAGACGCCTGCCCAGCCCGCCGCACTGCAATATGATCCTGAGTGCTATCTCTGTCCTGGCAACAAACGCGCAGGCGGCCACGTCACCGATAAGTACACCAGCACTTACGTCTTCGACAATGATTTCGCAGCGCTCAAGCCAGACGTGCCGGAGTTCAAGACCGATGAGCAGGGCCTGCTTGTTGCTGAGGCAGAGAGTGGCATCTGCCGCGTGATCTGCTTCTCCCCCCGGCACGATCTGACGCTGGCGAAGATGGACGTGCCCTCAATCCGCAAGGTGGTGGACGTGTGGGCCGAGCAGGCCGAAGAGCTTGGCGGCCGTGACGACATCGGCTACGTGCAGATCTTTGAGAATCGCGGAGCCATGATGGGCGCCTCGAACCTGCATCCGCACGGTCAGATCTGGGCCAGTCGCTCGCTTCCTGACGAACAGGTGGTCGAGCTCGCAGGGCAGAAGGCCTACCTTGAGCAGCACGGTAAGCCGCTCCTGGCCGCATACCTCGATCTCGAACTCACAAATGGTGAACGTCTTGTAGTTCAGAACGATCACTTCGTCACCGTCGTTCCGTACTGGGCTGTGTGGCCGTTCGAGACGATCGTTCTGCCGCGCCGGCGCACCGCCCGCCTTGCGGATCTCGACTCCGCCGCGCGTGACGGTCTCGCCGACATACTCCAGCAGCTTACGGCGACCTACGATCGCGTCTTTGACGTCTCGTTCCCGTATTCCATGGGCCTTCACCCCGCGCCTCCCGATGGCGAGGAGCATGCGGAGTGGCAGTTCCATCTGCACTTCTACCCGCCGCTGCTACGATCCGCCACTGTTCGCAAGTTCATGGTTGGCTTCGAGCTGCTGGCCTCCCCGCAGCGCGACATCACACCCGAAGCCGCGGCGGAGATGTTGCGACAGGCGGCTGCCAAGCGACACTCATAAAGGCTGCTCTGCGCTGTTCGCATCGACGGGAGATCAACGACCATGCCGGAGCCGCAAGCCTACTTCACGCCGCGAGAAGCAGCCCGCATGCTGGGCATCAGCTATCCGACCATCAAGCAGTGGATCCTTACGGGCAAGCTGCGCTCGCGGACCACACCGGGAGGACACCACCGGATCTCGCAAAGCGCTCTGAAGCCCTTTCTTGAAAAAGACAGTGGCCGCGCTCCCAGCGAATCGCGGGAACGATTCCGGCGTGTCAGCGGACGTAATCAGCTGGCAGGGAAGGTCGTCAGCGTTCGCATCGAAGGCTTGCTGGCCCAGGTGGTCCTTGCCATCGCGGATCAACAGATCACAGCGATCATCACCGCGGACGCGGCGCGGGAGATGAACCTTCGTAAGGGTGACACGGCGGCGGCTCTGGTGAAGGCGACCGAGATCATGGTGGAACGGCTGTAACCCTGGCTGCGCGGCGCGCGGGACACACCCGTGCTCACACAGGGCGGTGGACAACAATACGAATAGAATCGTGTAAAGTCGAAGAAGACTCTCGACCCAGCACCGTTGCGGTCGGGCGGACAACTCACAGATAAGATTCTGGAGCTGGCTCCTTGATTTTTACCCCGCGCTGTCTTACGGTCGCTTTCCTTGGCCTCCTGGCTCTCACCGCCGTCGCTCAGAACGCCGGGGTATTGCGCGGGCGCGTGCTCGATCCTGCGGCTCGCTCCGTGGCAAACGCACGTGTTGCCGTTGTTGACGATGCCACCGGAACCCGCCGCGATCTCGAGACAACTGGCGGCGGCGAGTTCGAAGTGCCGCAGCTATTGCCCGCAAGATACCGCATCGAGGTGCAGGCGCCCGGATTCAGCCGCTTGGTGCGCGACGGCGTTGTTGTGACTACGGGAACGACCGTGGATGTAGACCTCACGCTGGCGATTGGAGCGGCAGACCAGACGGTCAGCGTCTCCGCCGACGCGCCGCTCCTGCAGGCCGCATCGAGCGAAATCCAGACCTCGATCCCGCAGTCAGCCATCGTCGGCCTCCCGCTGAATGGACGCAACTTCGTCCAGCTCGCAACCCTGGCTCCCGGCGTCGCGCTTCCGCCGGGCACATTATTGCCACGCATCAATGGCGGCCGCCCTCGTACGAACGAGTACCTCTTCGATGGCATCTCCGCGCTCCAGCCAGAGCCCGGCCAGGTCGCCTTCTTTCCCATCATCGATGACATCCAGGAGTTCACCGTCCAATCCAATAACGTGCCCGCCGAGTTTGGCCGTTTCAACGGCGGTGTGGTCAACCTCACCACCCGCTCCGGCTCGAACACGGTTCACGGCAGTGCGTATGAGTTCTTTCGCAACGAGCAGTTGAATGCGCGCAACTATTTCGCCTCACCCACTTCGCGCAAACCGGAGTACCGCCGCAACCAGTTCGGCGCTACGCTCGGCGCTCCCATCCTGCACAATCGCGTCTTCTTTTTCGGCGGTTATCAAGGTCAACAGCAGGCCATTGCCGTCACGCGGATCTCGACCGTACCCTCGCTTGCGCAGCGAGGGGGCGTTTTTACCGGAGCAGCGCATGTCTTCGACCCCAACTCCACCGTCTTCTCAAACGGCGCGTACACACGCAAGGAGTTCCCGGACGACGTCATCACCGCGAAGCTCGATCCCGCTGCTTCGGCGTTGCTCGCGCGCATCCCTCTTCCAACCAGCACAGCAGCCGCAAACAACTACTCCCGAACGGCAAACGACTTTGATCATCAGAACCAGTTCGACGCTCGCGTGGACGCCAACCTTGGCCAGGCCGACCGCGCCTTTGCGCGTTACTCCTACTTCCACGACGTCGAGCAGCCGGTGACTTTCTTCCCGGACGGCAGCGGCGCGACCGCAACGTCGCCCACAGGAACCGGCAACGTCGCCGGCCTCTCACATGTGCTCGGTCAGCAAGCCGTCATCGATGAGACCCACACCTTTGGACCCCACCTGTTGAACGACGCCCGCGTCGGCTACACCCGTCGCAGCAACAACATCGTCGGAGCTTCGCTTTCGAAGTCCGCATCCGCCGCGCTCGGAGTTCCTGGCATTCCCACCGGCTCGGCCTTCGCGAACGCTCTCCCGCTCTTCACCATCACCGGCTTCCAGCAGATCGGCTCCTCCGCCAGCGTCTTTTCGCAATACCAGACCGGCGTGTGGGAGGTGGTCGACACCTTCCAGATCGATGCGGGCCGGCATGCCTTGAAATTCGGCGGCGATCTGCGCTGGTACCAGCTGAACGCCATCGCCCCGCCCAATCCCACCGGCTCCTTCGCCTTCACAACCACCGGCACAAATCAGCAGGGCCTTGTCCTCCCGCCCGCAGACAAGCGCAGCAACGGCAACGCACTGGCCAGCTTCCTTCTCGGCCAGGTCGATACCTTCTCCATCGATCTGCAAAGCAGCACGATCCGTCCGCGCGACAGCATCCAGGAGTTCTTTGCGCAAGACGACTGGCGCACCACACCGCAACTCACCCTCAACCTCGGTGTTCGCTACACCCTGCACCATCCCTCGACCGAGAAGAACAACCAGGGAGCCGTCTTCAACCTCCAGACGCAGCAGCTGCAGTATCTTGGCGCCGGCAGCTTCCCGCGCAGCGCGCGCAAGCTGCATTACGGCAACTTCGCTCCGCGTGTTGGCTTTACATACCAGCCCGTGGCTCGCACCGTCGTACGCTCCGGCTTTGGCATCGTGTTTATCGACCAGTCCGGCATCACGACGCCGTTCACAACGCCGCAGTTCCCTTTTATCCAGAATGTACGGCAGGCCACGCAGGACAGCATCAACGCCGCTCTCACGCTGTCGAGCGGCCCCACCGTCACACCCATTGCGCTCACGCCGGACGCGGGTCTCGGCCAGAGTGTTTACACGGCCAACCGCGACCTCGGCTCCGGCTACGTCCAGCAGTGGAACCTTGCCGTGCAGCGCGAACTCACCTCAAATCTTTCGGCCGAGATCGCCTATGTCGGTTCGCATATCGTGCATGTCGGCGTTCCTGACGCCAACCTGAACCAGATCCCCGTCTCGCAGCTTCCTGCGGAGTCGACGCCCGCCGGACTCGCTGCCCTCAAAGGGCTTCAGGCCAGAACGAAAAATCCATACGCCAATCAGATCCCGGCTTCTTCTCCTCTGGGACAGCCGACCATCGCCGCCGGTCAATTGCTCAAACCCTATCCCCGCTTTCAGAACATCGCCGCCTATCGCAACAACACCGGCACCACCAACTACAACGCGTTGGAAGCGAAGGTCGAGCAGCGCGTCTCGCGGGGGCTAACGCTGCTGCTCAGCTACACACACTCGAAGCTCATCGACGACGCGTCTTCCGTCTTCTCGTCTACCGTCTTCTCCTCGCCAGGCTCGAACTCGCTCGTCGGCGCGGACTACGCGCGGCCTTACCTCGAGCGAGACTCTTCGACCGGCGACGTGCCCAACGTGGCGTCGCTGAGCGGCCTGTATCAGCTTCCCGCAGGCCGGGGTCACCGCTTCGGCTCCAGCGCTGCTCCCGCAGTCCTGCTCGGCGGTTGGGGCATCAACGCCATAGCGTCGCTGCAGTCGGGTGCGCCGGTTACCGTGACCATGGCGACTAACGATTACGCCTTTGCGGGAATCGCCACGCGCCGTCCCGACATCATCGCCCAGCCGGCCCTTACTCCGAGCGCGCGGACACCCGCGCGGTTCTTCAACACAGCCGCTTTTGCCGCTCCTGCCGGTGTCGTCGGAACCGCCTCACGAAATCCGGTGCGTGGACCCGCGTTCCGTGACCTCGATCTCGCAGCCATCAAGCACACCGCCCTGGGCGAGCGCTACGACGTTGAGTTCCGGGCGGAGATCTTCAATATCACCAACACACCCGCTTTCGCGCCGCCCAACGGCAGCTTCGGCACGACCGCATTCGGCAGCATCACATCGACGACGACCGACCCGCGGGTGGTGCAGTTCGCAGTCCGCATCAGTCGCTAGCGCTCACTTTGCGAAGATCTGGCCCATGTCCGCGAACGCCTTGAACTCCAGTGCGTTTCCGGCAGGATCGTAGAAGAACATGGTCGCCTGCTCCCCCACCTCACCCTTGAACCGAACGTAGGGCTCGATCACGAAATCAACGCCCGCCGCCCTCACCCGCTCCGCCAGCTGCTGCCACTCGTTCATGGTCAACACCACGCCAAAGTGCGGCACCGGAACAGCGTGCCCATCCACGGCATTGTGATGTCTGGAGCGCGTCTCCATCCCCGGTTTCAGGTGCGCGACGATCTGGTGCCCGAAGAGATCGAAGTCGATCCACTCGTCAGAGCTCCGGCCCTCGGGACATCCTAGAGTCTGTCCATAGAACCTTCGTGCGGCCGGGAGATCGTCAACAGGGAAGGCAATGTGAAACGGGGTCAGCGACACGTTGGGTTGCTCCTCAGAAGCCATGATATCGGTGCTTACGTCTATTGCCCAGATGCTCTAATCGCGCTCCGATGGAAGCCTGACCACAAACTCCGTGCTCCCGGGCTCGGACGAAAACAGGATGGTCCCACCGAACTGCTCGACGATCCGGTGAACGATGCCGAGGCCAAGTCCCGTTCCCACGCCCACCTCTTTCGTCGTGTAGAACGGGTCGAAGATATGCGGCTGGACGTCCAGCGGAATGCCGCTGCCGTTGTCCGCAATCTTTACGCAGAGATCGACGCCCTTGCCGCTCTTGCGAGGCTCCATCCAGGTCTGTACGCGGATCGTTCCGCCTTGCGCGATCGCGTCGATGCTGTTGTCCAGCAGGTTCGTCCAGATCTGATTCAGGCCGCTGCACATGCTCGCCAGCGGAGGCAGGCCCGCGGCGAGATCCTTCTCGATGCTGATCTGTTTTTCACGTATTTTGTGGCCGAGAATCACGAGGGTTGCGTGGATGCTTTCGTTGACGTCCACCGTATGCTTCTGGCCCTTGCCCTCATAGGCATAGGACTTCACCGCGTGGACAAGGTCTGAGACGCGGCCAATGCTCTCTTCAATGGTCGTCACCAGCTGCACACTCGACACCATCGCCTCCAACCAGCTCAACGCGTCAGCAAGGCTTTCACCGGGAAAATGCTCCCGGGCGCACTCCAGCTCCGAGGAATCTATTCCGATGGCGACCAGCGTCGGAGCCATCTTCCAGGCGTTCGGAATCTTGACTCCGTCCATCCACTCGGCGAGGGCCTCTTCCGCGTCGCTTTGCTCGAGCGAGTTCATCCGCAGCGGCTCGCGCGCGGCAAGCGCCTGCTCCTGCAGCTCCCACATGCACTGCTTTTGCTCGCGGTTCATCTCCGACCGGCTGAACTTCGCGGTCAGCGCATGCATGCGCATCAGGTTTTCGCGAAGCTGCGAGGCAGCCCGGCGCGCCGCGGAACCTGGGTTGTTGAGTTCATGCATCAGACCGGCGGCCAACGTGCCGAGCGACGCCATCTTCTCCTGCTGCAGCGTTACGCTCTGAACCTTTTGCAGACGAAATGCCATGTTCTTCAGGATGGCCTTCCGCACCTCCGGACAGACAGTCATCAGGTTCCAGAAGGCGGTCTCATCCAGCCGCAGCATCCTGCACTCGCTGGTCGCTCGAACACTCGCGGCATTAGGCATGTTGGTCAGCAGATACACCTCGCCAAACGCGTACCCCCGCGTGTACTCGTGATGAATACTCTCGTGCCCATCGGGTGCTGTGTCGTAGATCTCGAGTGTGCCGTCGAGCACAATCCAGAAGAAATGGGCCATCTCGCCCTGCCTCAGGATGACCTCTCCCGGCTGTAGCCGCACGACGTGCAGTTCGCCGAGACATTGGAGGTCTGTCTCTGCCAGGGTGGAAAGAATCGGCACCTCGCGCAACTCCCGCGCTAGTGCCTCGTTGTCGAATCCGATCTCTTCCCCCGGAGAAGAGCCCCGCGCGGAGCTCTGCCCCGGAACCGCTCTCTCCGCACTCATTTCCGTTGCCATCGTTGATCTTCCTGCCGCGCCTATAAGGTCGCGAGATATTGGTGCACAAACTGTATTGCGATCGATCCATCACCGACGGCCGAAGCGCATCGTTTGATCGAGTTGAAACGGACATCGCCGGCCACAAAAATTCCGGGCACGCTGGTCTCCAGCAGATAAGGATCGCGATCGAGCTTCCATGCCCCCGCGCGCTTCGCCTTCAGGTCGGGACCCGCCAGCACAAAGCCCTTCTCATCCAGCGCAATCTGCTTGGGCAGCCAATCTGTCTTCGGAGCCGCGCCGATGAAGACAAAGACCGAACTCGCTGGACGCACCTCGTCGCCGTTGGGCGTTTTGATCGTCAGGCATTCGAGGCGTCCATTTCCCGACAGGCTGGCGAGCTCGCACCGCGTCTCGACCTCGATATTCTGGGTCGCCGCAATCTGGTCGATCAGGTACTTCGACATGCTCCGGGTCAGCGACTCGCCGCGAACCAGCATTCGGACCTTCGAGGCATAACGCGAGAAGTGCATCGCCGCCTGTCCCGCCGAGTTCGCTCCCCCGACAATGTAGACCTCTTCGTCGGAGCAGGAGATCGCTTCCGTCTGCGCCGCGCCGTAGTACATCCCCGCGCCGCTGAAGCGATCCTCTCCGGGGACGTTCAGCTTGCAGTACGACACGCCGGTCGAGATGACGCAGACATGGCACGTCACCTCGCGGCCATCCTCCATCTGCACGATGTGGTACTGATTTTCGGAGCGGATGCACGTCACGCGCTGCGTCAGAAACTCGGCGCCGAGCCGCTGCGCCTGAAGAAAGGCGCGCTTGCCAAGTTCCTCACCGCTCAGCCCGGCAGGGAAGCCAAGGTAGTTTTCAATCCGTGAGCTCGATCCGGCCTGTCCACCGGGCGCCTCCGCCTCAACAATTAGTGTCCGCAGCCCCTCCGACGCGCCATAGACACCGGCGGCCAGTCCTGCCGGCCCGGCCCCGATCACGACCACGTCGTAGAACTCCTGCTTCGCCTCGGTCCGCAGCCCCACCTTAGCCGCCAGCTCCGTCGTAGAGGGCTGCACCAACGCCGTTCCGTCGCCAAACATCACGACCGGCAGCTTGGCGTCGTCTATCCCCTTCTCTTTGAGCAACCCGGTCGCCTCAGGAGACTGCTCCGGGTTCAACCACTGATACGGAATTCGGTTCCGCGACAGGAAATCCCGCACCGCGTGGTCAGTCGCCGACCAACGCATCCCGATCACCCGGATACCCTCGTACGGCGGCTTATATCCCTGCTTCCAGGCCTCCAGCAGATCATCGAGCACCGGATAAAGCTTCTCCTCCGGCGGATCCCACGGTTTATTCAGGTAGTAGTGGATCTTGGCCGAGTTGATGGCCCGGATCGCCGCCTCGGTATCCGCATACGCCGTCAGCAGAACCCGCTTCGCGTCCGGATACAGCACCATAGCCTGCTGCAGCAGTTCCACGCCGGTCATTCCGGGCATTCGCTGATCCGAGAGAAACAGCGCCACGGTGTCACCCCGCTCCTTCAACTGCCGGCAGATGTCGAGCGCTGCCTGCCCGGACGCCGCGCGAACAATGCGGTAGTGCTCCCCGTATTGACGCCGCAGGTCCTGCACCACGGCTTCAAGAACGCTGGTGTCATCGTCGATGGCGAGCAGGATTGGCTTGGGCATAACTCTATTTATACGTACACACGCATCCAGAAAGTCTTCCCGAACGTTACACGTATGATTCGATTGTGGATGGACCTCCGAGGGTGCAGAAACCTCTCTGCAACTTCCGAGGGAGCCACGTCGATGGTGCAGGTGTGTCCTGATTGGGTACAGTTAATGCTGGCCCTCCCCGATACGCCGATGGAGAAGTTGCCGGGCATTTGCACGCGGCGGAGGCTATAACCAGTGACACGACTCATCTTGGCAGACAATCAGGCAATCTTTCGGGCAGGAGCCGCCCGTGTTCTCGCCCTGGAAGACGACATTCGCCTGATCGCCCAATGCGATGACACAGCAAAGCTGTCGGCGGCCGTCGAAGCCCATCGAGGCTGCATTGTTCTCTTCGCCTCGGGCCTCAAACAGGATCTCCACGCCTTTCTCGACCGCATCACGGTCGCGGGCAGCCGTGCCATCCTGATTGCTGAGAATAACGAAGAGGTTCCTGAAGCGGTTAGCCGCCTCCTTCACGGCATCGTCTACCGCAGCGTGGCCGGCAATGACTTGGTAGACACAGTGCGCCGCGTCACCCGCGGCCAGCGCTGCGTCAGCGCAGCCAATGTCACTCCGATTCAGAACCCCGACAGCGTCGGCGCACGTGTCCGTGATCGCCTCACCCCGAAAGAGATGCAGATCGTCGCCCTCATCGTCCAGGGCTGCAAGAACAAGGACATCGCCCTCCAGCTCAACACCAAGGAGCAGGTGATCAAGAACTACCTGCGCGCCATCTACGATAAGACCGGCGTCTCCGACCGTCTCGAGCTTGCCCTTTTCACCATCCACCACAAGGTACTCGCGGAAGCAGCCGCCAAAGTCGGCACGCTGCTCCAGATGAAAAGCGCCTGAATCCCTCTGCTGACGTCTCTCTGGTCGTCTCGGGCATTTCACCGCGACTCTGATACGGACTCGGTTTGGTTGGACCGGCAGGACCGCTGGAAGCCCAGGGCCAGACCGCGGGTAGACAGGGGGTCTAAGCCCCATCTACCTCCGGAGATCGCATGACATACCGAGCATTCCTGATCGGTGAGCTCTACGATCCACCCGTCTTGCTATCCTGACTCACAGATGCCCAAACCCATCGTTCTTACCATCCTTGACGGCTGGGGCTACCGCCCCGAGACCCACGGCAACGCCATCGCTCAGGCCCGCAAGCCCGTCTACGACAAGCTCCTGCGCGACTTCCCCAACACTCTCCTCCGCGCCAGCGACCACTTCGTCGGCCTCCCCGACGGCCAGATGGGCAACAGCGAGGTCGGCCACCTGAACCTCGGCGCGGGCCGCATCGTCCGCATGGACATGACCCGCATCGACACCGCCATCGCCGACGGCACTCTCTTCACCGACCCAACCCTCCTCACCGCCATGCACCTCGCGCAAGAGCGCGGCTCAAACCTCCACCTCTTCGGCCTCCTCTCCGATGGCGGCGTCCACTCCCACACCCGCCACCTTTACGCCCTGCTCCGGCTTGCCGTCCAACAAGGCCTTACCAGGGTCTTCGTCCACGCCTTCATGGACGGCCGCGACACCATGCCTACCAGCGGCCTGGCTCACCTCGAAGCCCTTCACCAGCAGCTCGCCACCATCGGCACGGGCCGGCTCGCGAGCGTCTCCGGCCGCTACTTCGCCATGGACCGCGACCTCCGCTGGGAAAAGGAGCGCCAGGCCTTTGATGCCATGGTCACCGGCACTCCCGAGGGCGGCACCTACCCCGACCCCCTCCTCCGCGTAAAAGATCTCTACAACTCCGGCATCACCGACGAGTTCATCCCACCTTTCACCGTCGACTCAGAAGGCCTCATCCGCTCGAACGACGTCTGCATCTCGTTCAACTACCGCGCCGATCGTGTCCGCCAGATCACCCGCGTCCTCGCCCGCAACTCCGACGTTGCCGGCGGCCTTACCAAAGACGACGCCCACGACCTCCCCAAATCCGCCGAGCTCGAATCCGAGATCCCCCGCGCGGAAGCACCCCGAAACATCCACTACGTCTGCATGACCCAGTACGACAAGCAATACAAACTGCCCGTCGTCATCCCTTCCGAATCGATGGACCACCTCCTCGCCAACCTCATGGCCGAAGCCAACCTCCGCAACCTCCGTGTCGCGGAGACCGAGAAGTACGCTCACGTCACCTACTTCTTCAACGGTGGCATCGAAAAACCCTTCCCCGGCGAAGATCGTGCCCTCGTCCCCTCGCAAAAGGTCGCCACCTACGACCTCGCCCCCGAGATGTCCGCCAGCGGCATCGCCGATGCCGTCGTCAAAGCCGTCAGCGATACCGCCTTCGACGTCGTCATCGTGAACTTTGCCAACGCCGACATGGTCGGCCACTCGGGCAAGATGGAACCCACCATCCGCGCCGTCGAGACCGTCGACCGCGAACTCGGCCGTATCTACAACGCTATCCGCCAGCGTGGCGGAAGCCTCCTCGTCACCGCCGACCACGGCAACGCCGAGCTGCTCATCGATCCACTCACCGGCGGCCCGCACACCGCCCACACCACCAACCCCGTCCCATTTCTCCTGATCAGCGACGACGGAGCAGGGAAGCCCACCACCACCCTCCGCCCAGGCGGCAGCCTGCGTGACATCTCCCCCACCATCCTCTCGCTGCTCCACCTCGAGAAGCCCAAGGACATGACCGGCGAAAGCCTCGTTGTTGCCGGCTGGCCGATCCATCTCAACCCTTCTTCCATGCTAACGAATTGAGATACCTGACTACGCCAAAGGCACACCAGATATTTAGCCCGTCTCTGGCAGTCGAAAAACGGAGCGTTAACCTTCCCTTAAGTAGCTTCGTAGCCTAATGGTGTTGGGCGGACGCGGTGACGCAAGAAGGTCCTGCATGGCGTATCTTCGCGTTCGCGTGACCAAATCGCTGAAACCTTTGCTGCATCAGATGGATCTTGTGCACTTCTGGCTCCCCGCAATGGCGTCCAACTAACTGCGGAACGAAGAACGGGCGCAACAGTCTGTCGTCGTTTCGGATAGGAGCCGCAACTCGTGCCAAGACAGAAGAGGGGAATCGGGATTCGAGCGATCGCGTTTGCGGCGTTTTGCACCTTTCTTCTGTTCGTAGGGATGTCGCCCGATGCTCCGAGCCAACGAATGATCGTCACTCCGAAGCATCCAAACCTGCAAAACGGCAAGGCAGTTTGGAACGGGGGTTGCATAGCCTGTCATGGAGCAGATGGGAAGGGCGCGCCGGAGAGCTACACCGTGTTTACCCGCCCGGACACATGGCCCGATATGTCCCGATGCGATCAGACCACGCCCGAGCCGGATTCGGCGTATAAAGCGGTCATTCTGCATGGGGGCAGGGGTCTAGGCTTTTCGCAGATCATGCCTGCCTTTGGCGATCTCCTTACCAACGAGCAAATTGACGATGTGATCGCCTACCTGCGCACATTCTGCAACAACGACCATCACTTCCCAATGGGGGTCCTCAATCTGCCGCGAGCGCTCGTCACCGAAAAGGCCTTTCCGGAAGATGAGCTGGTTATCTCCACCGCGGCAAACGTGAGCGGTCCCGGCTCATGGACGACGGACGTAATCCATGAACAGACATTTGCCGGGAAGAATCAGCTCGAAGTAGACGTTCCTGTGAATTACGCGCGGTTAAATGGCGCCTGGACGAGCGGCGTCGGAGACATCACCGTCGGGATGAAACGGGCCCTGTTTTCAAGCGAACGTGCCGGATCGATCCTAAGCGTACAGGGCGGTATTCTTCTGCCCACCGGAGACAGTAACCGGGGCTTCGGCGCGGGTACAACGCAGTTCGAACCATTCGCCGCGTATGACCAGTTGATTACGAACAGAACCTTTCTGCAGCTGCAGCTGGGCGCCGATCTGCCGGTCAATACGACCGTCGCACCGCGAAGCATGTTCTTCCGCTCTGCCTTGGGCGCTTCCGTCGCGCCCGATCACGGCCTTGGCCGGCTGTTCTCGCCGATGACAGAGTTCATCGCGTCGAGAAACTTTACGACAGGCGCGAGCACCGATTGGGACGTCTTGCCGGAGATGCAGGTCACCGTGAGCCGGCGGCAGCATATCCGTGCCGCTGTGGGGTATCGCAAGCCCATCACGGATGTCAGCGGGCGAGCCCCGCAGGTTCAGTTTTATGTCTTGTGGGATTGGGCGGAAGGCCATTTCTGGGAAGGTTGGCGATGAGGGTACTGGCGCACGGTCTGCTGTTTGTTGGTGTCGCGCTCGCGGGTGCGGCGGCGGGGATTCCGCAGCAAACGACCGCGCCTGTAACGCCGTCGGTCGCCTCGCAGGTCGCTGCGGATAAAGAGACACCAACCGAAGAGAAGCCGCGCATCGCCTACCAGAAAGGGGTTGCAACGGCTTTTCATTCGTCCGACCGCTGCATCGCGTGCCACGTCGGCATGAAGACCGGCACGGGCGAGGATTACTCGATCGGATTCGACTGGCGAGCCAGCGTGATGGGGAACTCGTCACGCGATCCTTACTGGCAGGGAAGCATACGGCGCGAGACGATGGACCATCCGGAGGCGAAGCAGCACATTGAAAACGAGTGCTCGTTCTGCCATATGGCGCCCATTCGCCTGGCGGATCGAGATGCCGGCCGGGATACGCACGTGTTTTCCACCTTCCCTTTCCAGAAGGTGAGCGGCAAGACCTCGCAGGCGCAGCGCCTTGCGCAGGATGGCGTTACCTGCTCGGTCTGTCACCAGATTGAGAAGGAGGGGCTGGGCACTGACGCGACGTACAACGGCAATGTGGTGGTGGCCAAGGCAGTGCGCGAAGATGAACGGCCGGAATATGGGCCGTACGATCCGGATCACGGTCACCAGACGCTCATGCACTCCTCAACCGCGGGGTACCTGCCGGTGCATAGCGACCACATGCGTGACTCGGCGCTGTGTGGGAGCTGTCATACGCTCTATACCGATCCGATTGTGGCGGGTGGGGCGAAGCTGCCGCGATTCCCGGAGCAGATGCCTTACCTGGAGTGGCAGCACAGCGACTTCGAGAAGAAGCAGACCTGCCAGCAGTGCCATATGCCGGAGGTGAATGGCCCGACCCCGGTGACAGCCTTGTATGGCCCGATGCGTGAGGCAGCGAGGCGGCACGTGTTTGTGGGAGCGAACTTTGTGCTACAGACGGCGCTGAACGACCACCGCGATGACCTCTCCGTGGAGGCCCTGCCGGAGGAGTTGAAGGCTGCGAGCGCGAGGACGAAGGAGTTTCTGCAAACGCAGGCGGCGAAGGTGACGATTCAGAGTGTGGAAACGATCCCGGGGAAGATTGCGATCGAAGTGCTGGCCCAGAATCTCTCCGGGCATAAGCTGCCGACGGCCTTTCCCTCGAGGCGCGCGTGGTTGCACGTGGTGGTGAAAGACGCGAACGGGAATGTGGTGTTTGAGTCGGGAAAACTCCGCGCCGACGGCTCAATTGTGGGGAATGCAAACGATGAAGATCCCGCGAAGTTTGAGCCGCATTTCCGGGAGATCACAAGGCCGGACGAGGTGGAGATCTATGAACCGATTCTTGCGGATGCGCGGGGGCAGGTGACCACCGGGATCCTGAATGCCGCTACTTACGCGAAGGACAACCGTCTTCTTCCCGCAGGGTTCGATAAGGCGAGTGCGGATGGGGATATCAAGGTAGTGGGGGACGCGGCGATGGATCCGGGGTTTACGGATCGCGGGAGCCTCGTGCGCTATGTTGTGCCCACCGGGTCCGCTGCCGGAAAGCTGACGATCGTGGCGGAGCTTTGGTATCAGCCGATCGGGTATCGCTGGGCGCATAATCTTGCGCCCTATAAAGCCAGCGAACCGCAGCGCATGTTGAAGTACTTCGAGGGTGCCGCCCAGGACAGTGCAACTGTGCTATCCAGGGCGGAGGTAACTCGCTGACCCGAACTTTGCAGGGAGACGTATCCCGGACAAGTTCAAGCCATCCGTGGTACCCGTAGGAGGCGCAATTGCGCTATGGAACCGTTAGCACACGGGCTCCGGCGTGTGTACGCCTGAAATCGGTCGTCGATCTGGCGTAAATCCTGTTCGGCTTCGCTAGAATGGAAGTAGCAGGGATCAGACAAAGTCTTGGAGAGCCGGAGACTTCACCGGGAGTCCAGACGTAAGTGGCGTGATTCGTAGACTTTGCAAAAAGTACGGGGGGGGAGGGTACCTACACCTCTCGCCGTCCGTCCATCGCCCGCGACATCGTCACCTCATCCGCATACTCGATGTCGCTCCCGGCCGGGACGCCGGTAGCGATCCGCGTCACCCGCAACTCCGGCCTGACACGCCGGAGCTCCTGCAGGAGGTACCCTGCCGTCGCCTCCCCCTCGGTCGTGGGCGAAGTCGCCAGGATCACTTCGTTCGCATCGGCGACGCGGGTCAGCAGGTTGGCAATCCGCAGATGCTCCGGACCAATGCCGTTCACCGGTGAGAGCGTCCCGTGGAGCACGTGATACACCCCGGCGTACCCCCGAGTCTTCTCCACACTCGCAATATTGGTCGGCTCCTCTACTACGCAGATCAGCCTTTGATCGCGGACCGCGCTCGTGCAGTACCCGCACGGATCAACATCCGTGATGTTGTTGCACACGCTGCAGAGCGTCAGTTTCTCCCGCAACCGCAGGATCGCTTCCGACAGTGCCCGGGCATCCGCATCGCTCGACCGCAAGACATGGAAGGCAAGCCGCTGGGCACTCTTGGTCCCCACCCCCGGCAGCTTCCTCAACTCATCAATCAGCCGAGTCATCGGCTCGGCAAAGCGTGTCACGTCAGCTCAGCCCCGGGAGGTTCAACCCACCCATCATGCCCT
The DNA here is from genome assembly GCA_963778445.1 of uncultured Acidobacteriaceae bacterium. GTDB lineage: Bacteria > Acidobacteriota > Terriglobia > Terriglobales > Acidobacteriaceae > Edaphobacter. Next base: position 85,571 of record CAVZUG010000005.1, read on the forward strand.
GCACGCTAGACTTCATCGCCTCATCCGCCCGGCGCCCCGCATCGTTGAAAGCCGCCGTAATCAGATCCTCCAGCAGCTCCAGATCACTCCCGGCACTCCCCACGGCAGACGGATCGATCTTCAACCGCAGCACCTCCTTGCGCCCGTTCATCCGCACGGTCACCACGCCGCCCCCCGTAGAGGCCTCCACCACCGTCTCCGCCAGCTTCTTCTCCATCTTTTCCTGCATCTGCTGCGCCTGCTGCATCATCTCCTGCATCTTGCCGAGATCCCCGAAATCCATACGTCCCTCCTTTACTTGCCTTCCGTCAGATCGATCACATTCCGAATCTCGGCATGGAACAGTCGCTGGGCCTGCTGAACTATGGGATGCTGCTCCGCCTTGGCCTGCGCCGATCCGGAACGCGCCTGCCTCGGCCTCTTCGCCTCTGCTTGAGCGCGTGGGGCGCCAGGCACAATCTCGATCCGCAACGAGCCCACGCCTGCATCGCGGAGTGCCGACCGAAGGATCTTCTCCGCCTCGGCGTTCACGACGACCGAAAGCATCGCGGGCGAAAGCGCCGTTTGGATACGGAGGATGCCATTCGCGACGGTCCACTCGGCATCGCTGATCGCGTCTGAGGCGGACCCTTGACTCTTCGCGCTCGCGAGTGCACCGGCAGCAGCTTCTCGGAGGCGCTCAACGGACAACTCTGGACTAGCGACAACATCCGTCGTCACAGCAGTATGGAGCGTCGGCTCGATCTTCTTACTGGAACCAACCAAATCAGCATCGTGTCTAACTGCGGCAGGGGGAAGTTGCGCGCGAGGGCTTCGCGAAAGAACTGCGCCCGGCTGAGCTTGCGCCGAAATCTCGGAGCCGTTGGGAGGTGGCGTATCCACTGCAGCTTCCGGACGGGTTGGAAGACTACTGGTCGTTGGAGCGCCTGATACTGGAGACACTCGTCGTGCCGCATCCTGCTGGAACGGCGAGAAGACTGCCTTTGCCTCTCCGGAAGCAGGTGTGGAAGCGGGGGATCCAGGCGCAGGCGGCCGACCCATCGACAGCGCCGCCCTGGCACCCTGCCCTCGGTCCGCAATGTTGGCCGGAGTCGGCGACTGTGGTAACCGGCTCAATACTTCTTCCATCGGCAGCAGCCGCCGGAGATGAACCAGCTTGAGGAGGCCGAGTTCGAAATGGAAGCGCTGCTCCTGCCGGTAGCCGAGTTCGTCGAAGGTTCTCAGCATCACCTGAAGGAAGCGGGTGAGTTCTTCTTCTGAAAACCGGCCCGCAGTTCGAGCGGCGCGTCGTTGTTCGTCAGGTGAGGTCTGCAGCAGTTCACCGATGCTGCCTTGGGAGCTCACGTTGTCAGGACTCAGACCGGAGATCTTTGCCATCAGGCAGTTGCGTAAGTAGCGGACACACTGCCGCGCCAGCTGCGACGGGCTATTGCCTGCATCCAGTAGCTCATTGGCCACGGTGATCACTTCCGCGCTACGCCCCTCATCCACGGCATCGAGAATGCGTTCGAACACTGCGTTGGACACGGACCCCATGAGCTCCCGGATCTGCGCCGCATCGAGCCTGGGACGCCCAGCCTCGGCGGGAGCGCTGGCAATCGCCTGATCCATGATGCTGAGAGCGTCACGCATCGATCCATCCCCTGCTTCGGCGAGCAGGTTCAATGCAGTGTCATCAGCGTCGACGTCCTCCTGCTCCGCGATTGTGCGCAGCTCCTTGAGGATGTCCGCCATCTTGACAGCATGAAAGCTGAAGTGCTGGCACCGGGAACGCACGGTTTGTGGGATGTCCTCCGGCTGCGTGGTAGCCATCATAAAGACGATGTGCTCCGGGGGCTCTTCCAACGTCTTCAGCAGAGCATTGAACGCTGCATCCGTGATCTGGTGCGCCTCATCCAGAATGTAGATTTTGTATTTATCTCGGGCGGGTCGGTACCGGGCTGCATCGCGAAGCTCGCGAATCTCGTCAATTCCGCGATTGGTCGCTGCGTCGATCTCGATGACGTCAACCGCATTTCCGGCACGGATCTCAATACAGCTCTCACATCGTTCGCAGGGCTCAGGGGAAGGGCGAAGTTCGCTGCCGATCGGATTCCGGCAGTTCGAGCGCCATCGCGAGAATGCGGGCGATGGTCGTCTTGCCAATGCCTCGATGGCCGCTGAAGATATAACCGTGGGCGATGCGACCCTGGATCAGCGCGTTCATCAGCGTGACGGTCACATGCTGCTGGCCAGCTACGTCGGCAAAGCGTTGCGGTCGGTATTTGCGGGCAAGAACCAGGTGAGCCATAGAAAGCAACAAGGAGCGGCAGGCCGGAGCTTGCCGGAGACTCTATTGTATCTTCGCGCAAGTCCGCCGTTTGTTCGGACTAGTTCCTGGCGCTCTTTCGATCCGCCGAGGTCTTGATAGCTCTGTCTCGCCTCTTCCGGCGCCTGACCTCCGCTTCGCTGAACATCGTGCCGCGGCACCCCTCTGCGCCGCAGTAGCAATCGCCCTGCTCGTCGTCGGAGTCGTGGAGGTTGTACTCGTAGGTAAGCTCCTCCCCGGCCGCGATGTCGCGGATTGCGGAGATGAAGATTCGTCCTTCTTCTTCTTCGGACTCGCAGTTCGGGTTGCAGGAGTGATTGATGAACATGGCTGTTCCGAAGCCGTCGATTACGGTGCCCTCTTCGCCGAAGCTGAAGAGGTAGGTGATCGAACGGTCTTTGTATCGCTCGTCCGCTTCCTCTTTTGGGTAGCGTGGGCCATCGTACTCGCATACCTTATCCCCCTTGCGAACGGGGGTCGTCGTGTAACAGCCTGCGGCGTGAATCGATGACGAACGAATGATCAACCTGGGTTGCAAGAGCAGATCTCCGTTCACGAGCATACGCCCGCTCAGGGCAGAGCCGTATCAACGTTCGGGGTACCTTGCCGAGTCGCAAGCGTAAAATCAAGTGGTGTCGAAACTGCCTCTGATCTGCGTGCTGTTTGCCCTGGTGAGTGCCGCTGCCGGCGCTCAGACAGCAGCTCCCGCGCAGAAGCCTGCTAGCCGCCCGGACTGTCGTGGGACAACTCCAGCGAGTGCTAAGGATGGCTCTCAGCAAAGCTGCCCGGTTTCAGACACGGGCTCAAGTTCTGCGGCGGATCGCTTTCCCTACCCAGGGGAGTCACGGCCCCCCAGCGCCGATCCTGCAACTGCTGCAAAGCCAGAGCCGCAATCGAGCGATAGCGCCAGGCAGTTTCCTTATCCCGGAGATGCTTCTTCGAGCAGCAGTTCCGGTTCCTCCGATAGCAGCCCGGATGCGAATTCCTCCTCAACCTCCTCAAGCCATGCTTCCGGTTCGTCAGACGTCCCCCCGGCCCGCGATGCTGGAAGTGCGCGCAGTTTGCGGCGCAAACTGCCCAAGCCCGAGCGGATGCAGACGGACGAAGATCGCGAAGCGGAGGATCTGACCGTCGCCAAGTTTTACCGACAATCGGGAAACCTGCAGGCCGCGTATCTCCGGTCTAAGGACGCCGTTGCGATGCAACCGGACGACCCTGAGGCGCACTTCGCGCTGGCCGATGCAGCGCAGCATCTCAATAAAAAAGAAGAGGCAGCCGCGGAATACACTGCTTACCTGAAACTCGATCCAGAGGGTGACCGGGTGAAATCCGCGCGGAAGGCGCTCTCCGCGTTGAAATAGTTTCGAGATGCGAAGGAGTAGAGTGAAGCTGCCATGAACCCCGACTTAGTGAAGCTTAAGACCAAGGTCACCACATGCATTTGCGATCTCGACTCCGAGCAGACTCAGGCGGGTCCGGTGGGCAAATGGAAGATCCAGCAGATCGTCGAACATCTGACCCTGACCTACTCTTCGACAGAGGCCTTGATCGCGAGCCGTATCGCTAAGGGTCGGCCCACGGAGGCCAAGCCCACGGTCCTACAACACTGCGTGCGCTTCGTGGTTTTGAATCTCGGCTACTTTCCTCGCGGGATTCCGGCACCGGCGGCCGTTCTTCCCGCCCCCGCGGCAGACGTTCTCAATGGCGATCAGATCACCAGTCGCTTCTCGGACGAGCTTGAGCGCATGGATGCTCTCCTGGACGAGGCATCTTTGCTCTTTGGTGAACGAAATATCGTGGCGAGTCATGTGAGGCTCGGTCCTCTCAGTCCTGACCAGTGGCGCAGGTTTCACTTCATCCATGGTCTCCATCACGCAGGTCAGATCGACGCGATCCGAAGGAAGGCAGTTTAGAGAGTGTCGTCTTCCGGCAGAAGATCCTCTTCGTCGATAATGAACCGCGGGTCCTGTGTCGCATTACCGTGGTCATTGGCCTCCGGCGATTCCTCCTCATCCAACTCCTCCTGCACCAGGAGGAAACGACGAATATAGCGAAGAGGATCGTCGGCAACGGCCATTTGCGCGAGGTGGTAGCGCCAGGCATCCGGTCGGGTAAGTCGCTTGATAAAACCCTTCCGGTTTACGGTACCGATCGACCCGTCCGCAAGCTTGCGCTGAAAGCTCTGCTTCGGAACCTGCAAGATCATCTTCTCCCCGCGCTTCCAGAAGCTCTCAGCGAAGGGATGTGAGAAGAGAAGAGCGTAGTACCGACGACCCTCTGAGAGTACCTCCGTCGCCTGGCGCGAGCCCTCCCAGGGCAGACCCAGTGAACGCACGTACCATTTGCGGAACTCGAAGCCGTTGTTGCGAGCCTGACCCAGCAATAGATACAGAAGTTCGGACCGCGTCATTTGCTAGGACCTCGCTGCTCGCTCTCAAAGTAGAAGGACAGCAGGGACTCACGAGAGCTTAGGATGAGGTTAGCTCAGGCGGGCGAGTCTTACTACCACCGCGCTTCGTCCAATATCCGGGAACCTCATGGGAAGAAAGATCGGTCGGCGCTTGAACGCTTTGGCAGCGATTCTCTGCTTTTTGCTGTGTCTCACGGGTGGGGCGCAAGCCGTGATCGCCACCGCAGGTCACACGGACCCGATCAACTTGACGCCGCAGGTCCGGGAGGCGCACGAGCACTTCTACAACCTGGACTACGACGGAGCGCTTAGCCGGTTCGAGGCCATCCAGAACGCGAATCCGCAGAACGCGTTGGCAACCGACTACGTCCTGATGGTGCTGGTCTTTCGCGAGCTGTATCACCAGGACTTGCTGGACACGACCTACTATGCGCACGACAATTTTCTTACGTCGAAGCGCGATGTGCCTGTGCCGGAGGCGACCCGAAAGCGCATCGAAGTTCCTGACCAACTCGGCCGTCGACCTTTGTGACCGGCAGATCAAAGCCAATCCCAACGATAAGAATGCCTGGTTCGCGCGGGGGTACGCACACGGAATGCACGCAGCCTTTATCACGCTGGTGGATCACAGCTTCGTTGCGGCTGCGCGCCAAGGTCTCGCGGCTCGCAATGACAGCGAGCAGGTGCTGAAGTTGGACCCGGAGTACGCTGACGCAAAGATGGCCGTCGGCATACAGCAATTTGCGGTCGCAAGCCTGCCCCGCATTCTACGCTTGATGATCGGTATCGCGGGCGTGAGCGGAAGCAAAGAGAAGGGTCTCGACCTCCTGCGGGACTGCGCGGCGCACGGTGTGGTCAACAACATCGAATGCCGTACGGCTCTGTCGCTATTTCTCCGACACGATGGACGGTATGCTGAGGCTCTCGCGGTGCAGCGTGGATTGGCTGAGCAGTATCCGCGCGATTACCTGTTTCGCCTTGAAGAGGCGAACCTGACCAAGGATGAGGGGAACGGGCCGGCGGCGATTTCGGCTTACCGGCGGGTGTTAGACGATGCGAGCAAACCGGGATACTTCATCAATCCGCGTTTGCAGTTGGCGTACTTCGGTCTGGCAGATACCCAGCGGGGGCAGAACGACATCGCATCGGCCGCACAGAACTATATGCAGGCTGCTGCGCAGCCGAACTGCAGCGACTGGTTACGTAAGAGAGCACAACTCAATGCGGGGCAGATGTCGATCTGTTGCATCGACGGGACGTCAGCGATTGCGTCAATACCAGCTTGCCAGTTCCGGTGGTGGCGACCAGACACAGGCAGCCGCAGCACGCGGGTACATCAAATCACCGTACACCGGCAAGTGAACTGTGTATGGCAGAATGGAAAATTCGGGAGTGTACGAGTATGTTTTGCGCCAACTGCGGTAAACAACTTGGTCCAGGAACAAACTTCTGTCCAGCCTGTGGCACAAAGGTTGGAGTCGATTCAGGAGCGGCGTACGAGCAAGGTCCGGGATGCTGGGCAGTCGCAACCTGGATCAGCCGGCATTCCTCCGCATTACGGCGCACAGGGCGACTGGACGACCTCTACCGGCGCGCCTACGCAACGGCTTATCCGGCCCAAGTCACCACGTATCCTTGGCGGAGTGTGTGCCGCGTTCGCCCTTCACTTCGGGTGGGAACTTCAGCTTGTACGGATTGTGACCGCCGTGTTCGCGCTGTTCTATGGCATCGGCATTTTAGCTTACATCGCGTGCTGGATCATCATCCCGGAGGCGCAGTATGCGCCTCCCATCCCAGAGCAGATAGTATGCAGGATCCTGTGCAGGCGCAATGGCCTACGCGATCGAGGCCGCGGCCGTTTCGATATGAGGATGCGGTGTTGTGCTGCGACGGGTCAGCCTTGTTGAGGCTGCGGCAGGAGTTCGGCACACCGCTTTACATCTATTCTGCCGGCCAGATGATCTATCGTCTCAGTCTCTTTGAGAGATCGTTTTCCCAGATACCACATACGGTGTGCTATGCCGTCAAAGCGAACTCTTCGCTCGCCGTATCTGGCGCTTCTGGGAGCTCAAGGAGCCGGCTTCGACATCGTCTCAGGGGGAGAACTGGAGCGAGTGTCGCGGGCCTGTCCGCAGGCTTTCAGAGCGGGTTGTCTTCTCTGGTGTGGGAAAGCAGGCGTGGGAGATCGACGCAGCACTGCGGGCGAACATTCTGCTCTTCAACGTAGAGTCCGCGGCAGAGGTCGATCTATTAGCAAGCCGAGCGAAGCTCCTGGGTCTGCGCGCCCGCTTTGCGCTACGCGTCAATCCCGATGTGTTCACGGACACACATCCATATATCTCGACCGGCCTGCGGGAGCACAAGTTCGGCATCGATATCAAGAAAGCGCGACGCTCTCTACAAGGCAGCCGCGATCCACTCCAACCTGCACGCCGTGGGCGTCAGCGTACACATAGGATCGCAGATTCGCAGCGTCGAGCCGTTTGCTGCCGCTCTCAACCGAGTAGCGTCTCTTGCGTCAGAGTTAAGGCGGACGGGCATGACATCCGATATCTCGACGCTGGTGGTGGTCTCGGGGTCGACTACGGGAAGGAGCAGAGCTTTGATCCTGCCCACAGGTGGAGAGCTATGCCGAGGCGCTGCGTCCGGCGCTCCGGGGGCTGGATATGCACCTGCTTTTAGAGCCGGGCCGCTTCATCGTCGCCCAGGCAGGAGGTCTGCTGACACGCGTTCTCAATGTGAAGGGAACGGAAGCAAGACGTTTGTGGTGACGGATGCTGGAATGAACGACCTGATCCGGCCGTCACTTGTATCAGGCTCACCATGAGATAGTGCCGGTCGGTGGAACCATCGAGCATGAAGGCACGAAGGTTGATGTTGTCGGTCCCGTGTGTGAGTCGGGAGACTTTTTCGCCCGGGATCGCAGAGCTGCCGCCAATGCTGGTGGGCGAACTTGCGTTGGTGCTGGACGCGGGCGCCTATGGCATGAGCCTAGCTTCGAACTACAACACGCGAGCACGTCCGGCAGAGGTACTGGTAGAGAAGGGGATCGGAAGATTGATTCGTCGCCGCGAGACACTGGATGATCTTCTCGCAACGGAATTCGTGCCGGGAGGGTGACTCGTGTCCGCGTTCGGAGCAACGGCCCAACGTGCTAAACTCGCAAGGTCGCAAGGGAGTTCACAATGGCGACAGGCATAGAATTCCAAGATCCGTCTGAGGTATCGCATGTCCGGCCATTCAAAATGGGCCACAATCAAGCATAAGAAGGGTGCTCTTGACGCAAAGCGGGGCAAGGTCTTCACCCGTCTAATAAAGGAAATCACGATTGCAGCGAAGGGCGGCGGCGGTGATCCGGACGGCAATCCTCGCCTCCGTACCGCGATTGCAGCGGCCAAAGCCGAGAACATGCCCGCAGACAACATCAAGCGTGCGATTCAGCGCGGTACGGGCGAACTTGAGGGCGTCAATTACGAGGAGATCACCTTTGAGGGCTACGGCCCCGGTGGTGTCGCGGTCATCATCGAGGTCATGACGGATAACCGCAATCGCGCCGTCAGCGAGATCCGGCATGCCTTCTCAAAGAACAACGGCAACCTCGGGGAGTCCGGATCGGTCGGGTACCTGTTCGCCAAGAAGGGTCTGATCGTTGTGCCGAAGTCGGCCGCGGACGAGGACAGGCTGACAGAGATTGTCCTTGATGCCGGCGCTGAAGACCTTTCGGCTGATGGCGATACATGGGAGATCACCGTCGAGTCCGAAGGATTTCGAAGGCGTCCGCGATGCGATCAAGGCGGCCGGAATCACTCCGGAGGTCGCCGAGGTGACGATGATTGCCTCGACGTATCAGAAGCTCGAGGGAGCTCCGGCGAACGCCATGATCCGCCTGCTGGAGACGCTTGAAGATCTGGACGACACGCAGAACGTCTACTCCAACTTCCACATGGAGATGTCAGAGGTCGCAGGCTGAACTCGACGAACGATGAACAGGAGAGACCGCCGGAGACGGCGGTTTTCTTTTGCATCCGGGCGAGCCGCCGCTGGAAGGAGACTGTCTGTTGGATAGATAGGAAGTCCGAAAAAGCTAGTGGTCTCCACGCGTTGCTTCGCTGCTGCTGCTGCACTCTAGCGCGTGTCCAGGCTCGAGCTACATCCGGAGCAAGCAAGACGGCGGCCTCGGCATTGCCGCTCGAGATCGGAGCGATAGTTCAGGGCGGAAACGGGGTAACGGACAATCGAGACGACTTCAAGTTCCTGATGGCCGGCGTACATGCCGGAAAGGTGCTCACCACGGATCACGGTCCGGGCTGTTGCGCGGCAACTTCGAGTACGCCGTCGAGGTCTTTCCGTTCTGGCAGGCCTACACTCCGAAATTTCAGCGCGCGAACTGCGTACCCAGCGTACGCCGGGGCTCATCTCGTGTTCTCCGCTGTATACCGTTGGCGGCACGTTTACCGGCGTTTCCGTTACACCGATCATTCTGCGTTGGAACTTCGCGGGTACCCGGCGCATCACGCCATGGGCGCAGGCTGCAGGAGGTCTGCTTTGGACCAATCACAAGTTTCCGGCGTTCGGCTCACCAGTTCTGAATCTCGGAAACGACGGTCCCAATACCGATTCGAGTGTTTGGAATTTCACCCCTCAGGGCGGCATCGGTCTCCACTACTTTCTGAGCGCTACGCGCTCCATCGATCTTGGTGCAAACGCTGTGCACATCTCCTCCGCATCTCTCGGCGATAAAAATCCAGGTGTCAATGCCAGTGTCCAGTTCTCGATCGGGTACACGTGGTGGAAGCCGAGTCACAGCCGATGACCGATTCGCCTCACGAACCGCAATTGCATGATCAACGAACAAATCATCGAGTGTGTTCCGAACTTCTCTGAAGGAATCGACGTGGCAAAGGTCACCGAGATTATCGGGGCCATGGAGGTCGATGGCGTGCATCTGCTGGACTATTCGCTCGATCGGGACCACAACCGGTCCGTCGTGACCATCGCGGGTACCCCGAGCGGAGTAGTCGAAGCCGCGGTCCGTGCCGCTGGAAAGGCCGCGGAGTTGGTCGATCTCACCGGCCAAACTGGCGTACATCCCCGCATCGGTGCGGCCGACGTGATCCCGTTCGTTCCGATCAGCTCGATATCCCTTGCCGAATGCGCCATGCTCGCCCGCCAGGCCGGTCTGCAAGTATGGCGCAGGCTCGGTGTGCCGGTCTACTTTTACGGAGCGGCGGCGGCTCGGCCGGACCGAACGGAACTCGAGAACATTCGTCGTGGCCAATTCGAAGGTCTACGCCAATCTGCCCTCCAAGACGCATCCCGCCGCCCCGATATTGGCGGTCCCGAACTGCATCCAACCGCTGGAGCCAGCGCGATTGGAGCCCGCAATTTCCTGATCGCGTACAACGTCTATCTGGACTCTTCACAAGCCGGACATGGAAGCACCACAGCCGGTTCCGACATAGCCGCAGCCCGGGCAATGGCGAGAGATGTCCGTGCGTCATCCGGCGGATTGCATGGAGTCAAAGCGATCGGGCGTTCTGGCGAACGGTCGTGCCCAGGTGAGCATGAACATCACAGATTTTCGGGTGACGCCGATGCGCCGTGTCTATGAGGCGGTCTGCGATCTCGCCGTACGTCACGGCGCAGCCGCGGCAGAAGGGGAGCTGATTGGTCTGATTCCGCAGGACGCCTACGAACCGGGCGCGGAGTGGGCCAGGGCGGTCCCTGATTTCGATCCGAAACTCAAGATTCTCGAGCATAGGCTCGAACAGCCCATTCCCTGGCCAGAGATCAGGGTGTGAGGGCTCCGCGCGCGGACTCGCCTGCTCGACCGTACGGCATCTCTCGAAGAAGACGTTCTCCTACAACTTCCGTCAAATACGGGGGTATTCCCCTTGCATATCTCTTTGCTTTAGCGGAAAAATAGATCCAATACGTCGAAATTGGCATTACCGCACCTGGAGTTCGCCTTGCCTATCGTTTCCAAGAAGATCCTTGCTGTTGCAATTCTCACAATCCTCGGTACCTCGGTTCATGCCGCGCAGCTTTCAACGGACGCAAAGGCCGCGATTCCGCGTGATGTTCAGCAAGTCATCGTTGTCGATTATCGAGCGATGCAGAACTCCCCCGCTGCTATGAGTCTGAAGGATCGAACGCTTCCTCCTGAGTTGAAGCGGCTCGAGACGGCGCTTAAAAGTTCCGGCCTGAAAGTCGATCAGGATGCGGACATTCTCGCTTTTGCTGCCTTTCGCCCCAATGGGGAAGGCACCCGCACCATCGGCATAGCCCAGGGGCAGTTCCATACCAGAGAGATCCTGGCCAACTTCGCCAAACAGAAGACCAAGCCGATCATGCTATCGGAATAACAGCGTGTATCCCGATGGGCTCGGCGGGATGAGCGTTGTCTTTCTCAATCAGACAACCATGGTCTTCGGCGATCGCGACGCCGTGAAAGCCTCGCTGGACGCCCGCGACGGCATGGCTCCCAGTTTCCTGTCGAACGGGGACATGGTGAACGAGATGATCGCCGTTGATCAGCGGGCGATGTGGAGCCTGCTCGACCAGAAAGGGACGCAAACGATGATGAAGAGCGTTCTGGGTGACGCGGCAGGTCTCGCGGATTACGATACAGTTCGCAATCGCATGAGGAGCTCCAGGTACACCATGGATTTCCAGAATGGCGTGAAGTTCAATATGGCGGTCGTTATGTCCGACACGATGACGGCAGCTACCGCCGCTACACTAATGAAGGGTGTGGTGCTTCTGAAAAAGACGTCCGGCACACCTCTCGAGCGGTCAGCCCTCGATGACACCACGATTGACTCGAACTCAGGCACTCTGATGGTTACCTATTCTTCTTCCGATACCCAATTCGCCAGCCTGTTGAGCTCTCCGCTATTTCAGTCTGTGGTGAAGTGAGGGCTCCTGGCGGCACTCTGTCCCGCTCTTGTGTACGGAACAGGGAGATGAGGAAAGCGATGAAAAGAAGCTCCGTGGAGCACGAGGCGAGCCAAGGTACTTGTCCGCCGCGTCTGCCTGGCGACGACGCAACCCTTTCGGTGAGCGCGGAGACGGAGATGCCGCTTCGGCAGGTCAGGATGGCAGAGATCCGGTCACGTCTGGAGCTAGGTTCATACCGGATCGGTTCAGATCAGATCGCGGCAAAGCTGGTGGATCGTATGTTGCAAAAAGGTCTGGAACCGGTCTCTCAGCGAAACTCCCTGGATCGACAACGCAGCGAAGATGCTTGAAGAGACACGGTTTCTGTGGAATGCAACGCGCGGATACCGCTTCAGACCTTGGCAGAGTCCGTATCTTCGCTGGCGAATAGAGACTTTCTCCGGCCTGAAGGCGGATCAACTCACGTGGGGTTCCATGTTGCATGTGATCTGGACGGAGAAGCGTCAATTTCTTCGTTTTCTCCGCTGGACAAGCGAGATGCGGAAGTATCGGGGGGAGAGCCGACCCTGATCTCGTTCCACAGAGTGGCCTTACCTGCTGTGCGTGAATTGCTGGGTTGGAGAGGCGGTGCTATCCTACAGGAACACTACGAAGAGTGAACTAGAGATCAGGAGTAACGCATAGCTGTGTTGGCATCGGCAAGAAAGACAGACATCATAGAGAAGTTCCGGACGCATGATTCTGATACCGGAAGTCCCGAGGTTCAGATTGCAATTCTGAGTGAGCGTATCGGCGAGCTTACGGAGCACTTCAAGACCCACAAGAAGGATCATGGCTCCCGGCGCGGTCTGCTCATGCTCGTGAGCAAGCGGCGTCGTTTGCTTGATTACCTCAAGAAGTGCGACGCGGATCGCTACCGCGACGTCATTGGCAAGCTTGGAATCCGCAAGTAAACGCCAGTCGGGGGCTTGCTCGTGTTCCGAGTGCACCCGCTCACCGCAAATCGTTCCGGTAACTCCAGCGCAAGGCCCAGCATGACCCAGGCAGGGTTTCTGACGCGATGTGAGTTGTGGATGCGTTCCAAGCCACAGTCACTCTCGTCATCCGACAGTTCGGACACACCACTGACAGGCAGCCGCATGAAGCGCCAATGATTGCGCCATGCTGGTTGCCTGTTTGCGCTTTTCAAGCGGATCACAGAATTTAGAGACAGAGAGAGAAGAGGACGTACACAATGCAGGACGTTACTGTACAGCTTGCCGGGGGCAAGCAGATTCGATTCGAGACGGGCCGCATGGCCAAGCAGGCCTCAGGCGCTGCTCTCACCTCCAGCGGCGACAATGTTGTTCTCGCCACGGCAGTCGCTTCGCCCGATCCGAAAGAAGGCATCGACTTCTTTCCATTGACGGTGGAATATCGCGAGTTCACCTATGCCGGCGGAAGGATCCCGGGGGGCTTCATCAAGCGCGAGGGGCGGCCCAGTGAAAAGGAGATTCTGACCAGCCGTCAGATCGACCGTCCGATCCGTCCGCTCTTTCCTGAGACCTTCCGCAACGAGACACAGGTCGTCGCGTTCGTCTACTCGGCCGACAAGGAAAATGATCCGGACGTGCTTGGGATTAACGGAGCAAGCTGCGCCCTTGCCCTCAGTGACATTCCCTTCCACGGTCCGGTCGGAGCTGTTCGCATCGGCATCATCGGCGATCAGTTCATCGTCAATCCGACCTATAGCGAGCGCGCTGATAGCAAGCTGAACATCATGGTCGTGGGCACGAAAGACGGAATCGTGATGATCGAATCTGGTGCCAAGGAGATCGAAGAGAGTCGCGTTGTCGATGCCATCGAGTTCGCTCATGAAGAGATCAAAAAGATCTGCGCAGCAATTGAAGACCTCGTCGGCCGTGCCGGAAAGTCGAAGCGCATTCCTGGCTCTGCAGAGACAGATCACGAGTACCTGAGCCAGATGAACAACAAAGTGGGCGATCGCCTCAGGGACGCTCTTGATACCCAAAAAGCATCCGAAGTTCGACAGCTATGCACTCGTTAAGGAGATCAAGGACGAGCTGAAGCGGAACCTGCCTGAAGGAGATGCTGCCGCTTCAAAGAAGCTCAGCAAATACTTCGAGCAGCTGCGCGAGAACATCTTTCGCGAGCAGGTGCTGAGAGATCGAATCCGGCCGGACCACCGCGCATTCGACGAGATTCGCCATATCTCAATCGAGGTTGGCGTGCTTCCGCGCGTTCACGGATCGGCGCTCTTCACTCGCGGTGAGACTCAGGCGTTGGTCACCGCGACACTCGGCACAACCGACGACGCACAGCGCCTCGAGAGCTACGAAGGGGAGCAGAAGCGCCGGTTCATGATGCACTACAACTTCCCGCCCTTTTCCGTAGGCGAGGTTGGAAGAATGACAGGCGTAGGACGGCGGGAGATCGGGCACGGGGCACTTGCCTTCCGCGCCATCGAGGCGGTGCTGCCGGCCGAGGATGAATCGCCGTACACCCTTCGCGTGGTGTCGGACATTCTTGAGTCGAACGGGTCGTCCTCAATGGCCACAGTCTGCGGCGCGTCGCTGGCTCTCATGCAGGCAGGTATTCCCATCAAGGGTGCGGTGGCGGGTGTCGCCATGGGCCTGGTAAAGGAAGGCGATAATTACGCTGTCCTGACGGACATCGCGGGTGCGGAAGACCACTACGGCGACATGGACTTCAAGGTCGCCGGTACACGCAAAGGCATAACGGCATTGCAGATGGACATCAAGATCATGGGGATCACGCCCCAGATCATGCGCGAGGCGCTCGAGCAGGCGCGTCGCGGCCGGCTTTACCTGCTGGATCAGATGGATGCGGTCATCTCGGGAGCCAGCCAGGAGAAGTCTGCGTTCGCACCGCGGATTCACACCCTACAGATTCCCACGGATAAGATCCGTGATCTCATCGGTCCCGGTGGGAAGGTCATCCGGGGCATCATTGATGCGACTGGAGTCAAGATCGACGTAGACGATAGCGGCCGCGTGAACGTCGCATCGAGCGATGCCGACGGGCTTGCCCGCGCGATCCAGATGATCTCCGATCTTACGGCGGTTCCTGAAGTCGGAAAGACTTACCTTGGAAAAGTCGTTCGGATCGCCGAGTTCGGTGCGTTCGTCGAGATCTTCCCTGGGACCGACGGTCTCCTGCACGTCTCCGAAATTGCAGAACACCGAGTTAAGGATGTGAAGGATGAGCTCCGCGAGGGTGACCAGATCCTGGTCAAGGTCCTTGCGATCGAGGGCAATCGCATCAAACTCTCGCGTAAAGCGGTACTGCGCGAACAGCGTGCGAAACTCGGGCTTCCGGAGCAGCCGCAGGCATCAAGCTCGCCTTATGATGCTGCTCCCAATCCCCCATCGGCCGAAATTCCTGAGACCGACGAGGTCGACGATGATTTCGAAGATGCCGAAGTGGACAACGATTCCGACACCGAAGAAGAAGAGGAGCCGAACTTCAACCGCGCCGACAATGCACCCGTCGTTGCGGGAGCGGGTGGAACGCAGGGGGCTGGTGGACAGCGGCGCCCCGGCGGGAGCCGCAGACGTCGTGGCGGCCGTCGTCCCGGTGGTCCAGGCGGACCGCCTCGCACCAACGGTGGCGGACAGCAGTAGTCCGGAGAACGTGGAGACAACAGGTCGGGTATGAGTGATGGCTCGGAGCAGGCAGTACGCCTTCTCCGGGCCATCGCGCTTTGAGGACAGATGACGAGAGGGTGTATCGCCGCACTGGGGGCTTATGTGTTGTTGGCGGCCTCACATTGGGCTCTTCAGGATTCGTCCGTTTCCACAACGTCGGAAAGTGAATTGCAGCTTCTTGTCTTCGGCCTGGTCGTTACAGGTGCCGGGGCATCTGGACTGGAGTGGGGATCAGTCCCTCGGCGGCAAGTTTGGCAAGCGGCCTCTTCGGGGCTGCTGTTATTCGGATTCCCATCAGTACTTTGGGCCATTCCAGGAGCCCTGCTTCCGGTGCTGACCCGGGTATCTCTCCTGGCTCTCGTTCCTGCGGTGCTGGTGCTGATCGATTCCGTTCGGAAGTCCGGCGGCACTCAGTTTCTCAGCTTCTTGGGAGCATCGCTCGCGGGGGTCGCGGGATGCCTGCTCTTCCTGCCAGTGGATCTGGCGACCTTACTTCAGAGACCGGTTGCCGCCGCAACGATGCTGTTAGCCATAACCTCGATTGCAATCGGCAGTTACCTGGGCTTTGAGGCGGTAAGGGGAATGATGTTTCGGCCGACTGTTGTCCTGCTGGCCGCTCCGAGTTTCATCTTGATGCTGGTCCTCATCGTCACGGCGCGTGTCTCACTAGCGGTTCCGGGCTGGGGCGATATTGTGCGCGTGCTCTGGGGAACGGCAGAGTTGCTTCTGCTGATGTATCTGATCCGGGTGCTTCCGCCGATTGCCCTTGGGAGCCGTTTTCTGCTGGTTCCGCTCGTCGCCGCTTTCGAGGGCTTTGTACTGGTGAGGCCGTCGCTGACAATACGGATGCTGGCGGGAGTTGCACTGCTAAGCACAGGAGCTGTATTGCTGCTGCGAGGGAGTGATGGTCAGGCGCGCGACTCTTCCTTGTCACTCCTCTAATCTCTTTCCGGAATCCTCTCGCCCGACTACACTGCGGCTATGGCTGCTTCCATGTACATTGTCGTCGAAGGCGAAGATCCAGGCTTCGACACGTTCGTAAATGGCCGCTCGATGGCACGTCACGAAGACACGCTTGAGAAGCTCGCATTGAGAGTCGGCGTACGCCCGCTTATCGAATTCTTTTCCGCCGATGAGAACTCGATGGCTCTCCTGATCGAGGAAGGAGCAGGGAACCAGGACCTAATGCTCCGCCTTCCCCCACCACAGTGGTACACCCCCGACGATGGCCTGACCACCGTGCGTGCGTTGATGGATACGTTGCGGCTCGAGCCGCAGCAACTCGGAAGCGAGGGCCGCTGCGTTCTGTCGGAACTTGAGGACTACGCGCGAGTTTTGGAGAAAACCAGTGAAAGAAAGCTTCGCTGGCACCTGGCCGTGAGTTGGCGCTAGCCTTCCTAAGGCTCGCCGCCATAGGTGCAATCTCAGAACAGAAAAAAGTCAATACAAGATAGCCGCTGATCGACCGAAAGTTCCCGCTGAAAGTAGGATGATAGTTATGGAAGGTATCGGTTACGAATACCGGGCGGCGAATCACGAGGTGAGTCATGCCTATCTCAAGCCGACCGTTGATAAGTTTCTCAAGAACGTTCCTCCCGGATCCGTCGTTATCGACCTCGGGTGTGGCAACGGATCTTTCCTGTCGCTGTTTCAGGACAGACAGTGGCGGCTTTTTGGATCGGATTTTTCTCCGAGCGGCATTCAGTTTGCCCGAACTGCCTTCCCTGGTATCACCTTTGTTCTCGCGGATGCAGAAAGACCGGCGGGAGATCTTCTGCAGCAGGCAGGACTCGCGGATGTGATCATCAGCACTGAAGTCATCGAACACTTATACGATCCGAAGGCGTTCCTGCGAAACGGACATGACCTGCTCAAGCCCGGCGGCATGCTTCTGCTCTCCACTCCATACCATGGGTATCTCAAGAATCTTCTTCTGGCGTTGACAGGTAAGCTCGATCGGCACTTTACTGTGCTCTGGGATCATGGGCACATCAAGTTCTGGTCCCGGAAAACGCTCACGGAAGCTCTCGAGCAGGCGGGGTTCGCGGACGTGAAGATGATCGGCTCCGGAAGATTCCCGTGGCTCTGGAAGAGCATGGTTCTGCGAGCACGCAAACCTGCATAGACGTTGACCGAGCGAAACGCTATATCAATAGGCCATATCTAGTGCGCCAGCAAGGCTACGCCGATACAAACGAAAATAGCTGCAAACCATCGGCGGCGATCTACGTTTTCGTGCAGGAAGAGCTTGGCCGCAAAAGCGTTGCCAACGAATGTGAGTGAGGCCGAAGCTGGAGCGGCGAGTGAGACATCCACGCGCGAGAGGGTGAAGAGCAGGGTAAAAAAAGAGAGCGCCATCGAGAGAACGCCGAGGAGAAAGAGTGGCGATGAAATGACGGCCCGAATGGCCCCAAGAAGGCCCGAGTGGGCGCGGATGAGATCAAGATCGCCGATCCTCCGCATGGCTCCGGCGGTGAGCACATCACCAGCGATAGCGGTGAGAGCCACGCTCACGATGGTAGCCCAGGTGAGGGCGAGGCTGGTGTCGGGATGACTCATGCGGGGGGACGCGTTGCTACGGGAGTAGCGAGCGGGTCGACATCCCGGTGGGGCTTAGGTGTGTGCTCGGTGAGGGAGGGGCCGTTCGCGACGAACCCTACGCCACAGACTATGAGCAGAATGCCGGCCCAACGATAGAGGGAGATGTGTTCGCCGAGCCAGAAATAGGAAAGCAGGGCGACGACGACGTAGCCGAAGGCGGTGGCGGGAAGGACAAACGTGAGGTCGGCCCAGGAGAGGGCAGAGAGATAGGTTGCGAAGAAACCGATAAGGCAGAGAATCCCGGCGATGACCCAGGGATTGAGGAGGGCTGAGAGGAGAGCGCCCAGATGATGTATGGATACGGGACCGACCTGCGCCATGCCATGTGAGAGGAGCGTATCTCCGATGCTGGCGGTGAGCATGATGGCGAGCAAGACGCCATAGCGGGATGGAGAAAGGGTGTGGGCCATCTGCTTGGTGGACAAATGTTGCGTTAGGTGCGTCTTCTACAAAAGCCACTCTTTCGGCCCAGGAGTGCTTTCGTTCTTGGTTCGGATGCGAGCTATGGACATGAGGTAAACGGAAACGGCCAGCTTTGCGCTGACCGCTTCTTTATCATGCACTTCAGATCCGAGCACTCGGCTCAAAGCTAGGCATTCATGCTGACGGACTCTTGCTGTTTCAGGGCGTTCTCCTCCGCCTTGGCGCGGGACGCTTTGTTGCGTTGTGAACGGAGCTTCATGAAGGCTTTCGCTTCAGTGTAGAGCCGAGGTACATCACGGTTGACGATGGCTTTCCAGACGACGCGGGCCGCGGCCTTGGGGCGGAAGTAGTACTCGTCGTAGAACTTGTGGACCATCTCCATCACGTACTCGGTGGGTAGGCCGGGGTACTCGATGTGCGCCATCTGGTGGCCGCCGCCGTCTTCCATGCTTCTCGTTGGTGATGAAGTTGTTGCGGGCTGGCGAAGTCGTAGAACTCCGTGCCGGGGTAGGCGTGCGCAACGGAGACCTGGATGGTCTCGCAGTCGAGGGTCTTGGCGAAGTCGATGGTATTGCGGATAGACTGGCTGGTCTCGCCGGGAAGGCCGAGGATGAAGTCGGCGTGGATGATGAGGCCGAGGTCGTGGCAGTCTTTGACGAAGTCGCGAGCGCGCTCGACGGTGGCGCCCTTTTTGATGTTTTTGAGGATCTGCGGGTCGCCGGACTCGAAGCCGACGATGAGCAGGCGGCAGCCGGCGTCCTTCATGGCTTTGAGGGTGTCGCGGTCGGTGGTGACGCGCGAGGTGCAGGACCAGGTGATGCCTAGTGGCTTGAGCTTGGCGCAGAGCTCGACGGTGCGCGCCTTCTGGATGTTGAAGGTGTCGTCGTCGAAGAAGAACTCCTTGACGTGGGGGAAGTTCTCCTTGGCCCACTTCATCTCGGCGGCAACGTCATCGGTGGAGCGCTTGCGCCAGGCGTGGCCGGAGAGCGTTTGCGGCCACAGGCAGAAGGTGCACTGCGCCGGGCAACCACGGGTGGAGTAGAGCGAGATATAGGGGTGGAGGAGGAAGGGGACGTTGTACCTGGTGACGTCCATGTCCCGCTTGTAGATCTTGGTGGCCCAGGGCATGGCGTCGAGATCTTCTACCTGGGGGCGATCGGGGTTGTGCTGGATAGTTCCCGCTGCGTCCTTGTAGCTGATGCCGAGGATCTCGTTGAGGGGCTTGCCCTGTGCATACTCGACGACGGAAAAATCGAACTCGCGGCGGCAGACGAAGTCCAGAACCTCGCACTCATTGAGGGCGCGATCCGGATCGGTTGTGACTGGAGGGCCGACAAAGGCAATCTTGATTGCCGGATTGGCGGACTTGATGGCGCGCGCGAGAGCGTGGTCCCCGGTCCAGCCGACGGTGGAGGTGAAGAGCACGAGGAAGTCGTAGCTCTTCGCGATTTCGATGGTCTCTTCCGCAGAGACGTGATGCGGGGGTGCGTCGAGGAGCTTGGAACCCTCCAACATACCGGCGGGATAGGCGAGCCAGACGGGGTACCAGTAGGACTCAATCTCGCGGGTTGCGGGCCAGCGTGAGCTGGCGCCGCCGTCAAAGTTTTCAAAGGAGGGCGGGTTCAGGAACAGCGTTCTGAGAGGTGCCATGTGTACTGTAAGTTTACCATTTTGCAAAGAGTTGGGGTGTGGCTGGAAGGTGTTCGGAAGGGTACGCATGCCTAGCGAAGATGGATTGCGCGAGTCAGGGAAGCGGTGAGGCTGCACAGATTCCCTTCGGAATGACGGGCAGAAGAGCACGGGCAAGAAGCAGGGTTCCTCCGCTTCGCTCCTGAATGACAGGCAAAGGGACAAGCAACCGCAAAGGCAACAGCAGATTTCCTTCGGGAATGACAGACAGAAGAACAAGAGCGAAACAAGAGCGGGAAGGGTTTTCCGCTACGCTCTGTATTAAGGTTTGAAGTAAAGCCAGAGAGATATGCAGCGGCAAGGGCAGGCGGGGTCAGTTCGTGGGTTGGGTGGCGGTGATGGATGCTGACGGCGGCTGCGATTGGGCTGCGGATTTCAGCCACGCTTCGAGCTGTCCGGTTTGACGGAGGAGATTGATCTCCGCCTGGCGCATCTGAAAGCGCGCATCGAGGACAGCGAGGAACTTTTCGCGTTCGGCGATGCGGGAGTTCTGCTCGTCCTTGGGGGTCATCTGTGCGCCGTTGGGATTGCCCGAGTTGAGCTGGACGAGGAGAATATCGAGCTGCTGCTGGGCCAGCTGCTGGTCGAGCGCGGCGACCTCGGCGCGGGCGGCGAGCTCAACCGTGGTGCGTTGGACACGGAGCCGGCCCTCGGTGAACTGGTCCCGAAGCCTGGTCGGCTTCGCGCTCGGCGTGGAGAGCGTCGGCGGCGGACTCGCGGGCCTTGGCCTTATGGCCCATATCGAAGAACGGAACGGTGATCTGGATGCCGATTTCGGCGTTGTTCGACTGGAAGTTGCGGTAGTAGAGGTCGTAGTTGTTGTAGCGGGCGAAGCGGTTGTACTGGGCTCCGAAGGCGATCTGCGGACGATAGAGATAGCGGGCATCGCCGAAGGCGATCTCGCGTTTGGCCTGGGCATTGGCGACTGCGGAGGCGATGGCTGGCGAGAGCGGGGCGGCTGCGCCGGAAGCGGCCTTTGCTGGAGCGGTGATCTCGGGGATGCTGCCGGGGATTGTGACGAGGCCATCGGCGGGAAGCCCGGTGAGATGCGCCAGGCGAAACTGATCGATGGCCTGCTCGTCTTCGGTGTGGAGGAGGTTGAGACGGAGCTGCGCGGAGGAGAGACGCGCACTGGTAAGGTCGATGGGTGTGTCCTGGCCGGCATCGAGGCGGGCCTGGATGATGATATGAGGTTGGCGGCGAAGGCGCGCTGCTCGGAGAGAGCGTCGAGGCGGTCTGGTCGCGATCAAGCGCGATGTAGGTGAGAACGGTGTCTTCGGCGACAGCTTGGCGGGCATCCATAAGGGCGAAGTTGGCGGCGGCCAGCGCCGAGCGGGCGGCGCGGATGTAGTCGTGCTGGGAGTAGTTGAAGACGAGCGACTGCGCCTGGAAGTTGAAGACGGAGGGTTGGCCGACCGGGAAGCCGTAGGAGTAGCCGAGGCCGGAGCCGCCGACGAGATTGGGGATGTAGACGTCGCGAGCTTCGGAGAGAGCGGCACGGGCTTTGGCGACGTCAGCCTCGGCCAGCGGACGCGGGGATTGGTACGGAGGGCGAGATCGACGGCGGTGGTGAGGGAGATCTGGGCGCGTGCGGGAGTCGCCAAGGCGGCGGCGACGGTGACGGCGGCTGAGATCAGGCAGCGAAATCGAATCATGCGAGGTGAGGTGAGTCTCTTTCATCGTACCGCTACGGTCTGGCGGCTCAGCGTGGCGTCTATGGTTCGGGTGAGATGGGCGCGGCGCGATACCTGTGGCCGTGAGCCGGGTTGACTACTCGACCGCATTCACCTGCATGCCGTTCGAGAGGTCGCGATTACTGGTGGCG
Organism: uncultured Acidobacteriaceae bacterium; assembly: GCA_963778445.1. Classification (GTDB taxonomy): domain Bacteria; phylum Acidobacteriota; class Terriglobia; order Terriglobales; family Acidobacteriaceae; genus Edaphobacter. The sequence continues at coordinate 107,395 of CAVZUG010000005.1, forward strand.
GAGAGAGCGACGGTGTCCTTGTCGGTGAGGCCGGCGGCGATCTCGACGCGGGTGAGGTTGACGACACCGACCTGAACCGGAGTGCGCACGAGCTTGTGGCCGACGATACGGAAGACGAAGTTGCTGTTGCTCTCGGTATGGAGAGCTTCGCGAGGGACACTCAACGCGTTGAAACGTTGCGAGACGGTGACGGTAACGGTGACATTGGTGTTGGGAAGAAGGTCTCCGTGCGCATCGTCGACGGTGATGATGCACTCGCCGACGTTGCGTGTGCCGTAGGTTATGACGGTAGTGGGCGCGACCTCGATGTGACCGTGCCAGACCTGGTTGGGTTTGGCATCCCAGACTATCCTGACGGCCTGGCCGGGGGCGAGCTTGCCGATCTCGGGCTCGTCGAAGTACGCGCGCACCTGGATACGGTTCAGGTCGGCGAGGTCGAGGAGCTCCTCGCCGGCGGGGACGAAGTCGAAGGCGCTGACGGGGATGTGGAAGACGGTGCCGGCGAAGGGCGCCCGGATGTTGTATTTGGCGTAGTCCTGCTGGGCGGCGGCGAGAGCCTGCTCCGCATCGGCGACCTGGGCGGAGCTGCGAGAGCGATCGTTCTGGCTGTAACGCCCGCTCTGACGCAGCTGGGCGCTGGTCGCGGCGGTGTTCGCGTTGGCGAGACGCTGCTCGGCGGCTGCGACCTCGGCGGCGGAGGCTGCGCCCCTCTGATGAAGAGCCTCGAGTGCGGTTAGATCCTTCTGAGCCTGCTGCTGCTGGAGGTGAGCACGGGCGAGGTCGCCGGAGATGCTGTTGCGCTCATCCTGGGTGCCGCCGAGTTTGAGATCGCTGGCGTTGGCCTGCGCGGTACGCAGCGTGGCGGTGGCTGCCGCGATGCGCGCGACGACGTCAGCGTCATCGAGCTTGAGGAGAAGATCACCGGCGCGGACCTTCTGCCCGACGTCCACATAGACTTGCTTGACTACACCAGGAGCGGGGGCGTGCGCCTGGAACTCTTCAACGGGTTCTACCTTGCCGTTGGTAGAGACGGAGCTGACCAGATTTTCATGGGTGACAGGGGAAACGCGGACTTCGACGGTCTCACGGGTGAAGGCGCGGATGGCATATACGCCTAGAAGGCCCAGAATAACGACCACGGTAATCAGCAGAGCGGGGCTGCGGCGTTTTGTCTCAACCGTGGTCATCAGGTAATCAGTCGCAGTATATAAGACGGCGGGTGCACTGCATCCGATGCAGAATTACGAAAGGGTCTGCGTCGCGTGGGGAACAGGAAGTCTCTCCCGTCGGGGGGCGTCAAGATCCTTGAAGGTCAATGATGTCCAATTCGAGCCCGGTGAACCACTGGCTGCTCTTGGCGCGGAGCCGGTAGACGAGATCGATGGCGACACCCGGTTCGAGAGAGAGCCCGGCGCAGCGGGCAGGCCAGTCAGTGGTGCGGCTCCAGCCTATTGCCTGGAGAGCCGGGTTTCCGCGCGTAGCTGTGAGCTGGAGGCAGATGTGGCGATCCTGAATCAGACGGACGGGCGCGCTGAGGATAAGGGAGCGCGTGAGGAAGATCGGTTCCGGGTGCCCGTTGCCGAAGGGCGCGCAACGTTCCAGCCACGTGCAGAGATCGTGGGTGAGCGACTCGGGTGCGAGCTCGGCATCACAGGGAAGTATGGGCTTGAGGACCTCGGAGGTAAGGATCGAGGCCGCGTGGGCACGGAGGCGGTCGCGTAACAGCGTCACATTCGGCGAAGGCAGCGAGAAGCCGACCGCGTGCGCGTGGCCTCCGAAACGGGTGAAGAGCGTGCCAGCAGGGGCCTGGTCGCATGTGGAGTTGTGAACGGCGGTAAGGGCGTCGAGCAGGTGGAAGCCGGGGATGGAGCGGCCGGAGCCGTGGGCCTGCGACAGCTCTCCGGTTTCGTGAGTAAGGACGAGCGCGGGGCGGCCGGTGCGGTCGACGACGCGCGAGGCGAGGATGCCGAGGACGCCGCGATGCCAGTCGGGGTGGTCGAGGACGATGGACTCGGCAGGGTAGATGCCCCGGTCAGAGAGGATCGCGGCGAGGCGCTGCTCGATGGCGTCGAGGGCGTCGCGCTTCGGTAGCGCGGCGATCTTCATTCAGGCCGTCGAGTTTCTCGGCGAGCTCCTGCGCCCGCTGGCGGGATCGCGGGTGAGGAAGAGTTCGACGACGTCGTCGGCGATGTCCATGCGGCCGGCGGCGTTGATGCGCGGGGCGATGCGGAAGCCGACTTCGGTGGCGGTGGGCGGACGGTCGAGCGGAAGCTCGGCGACGCGCATGAGCGCGCGGAGGCCGGGCTGGACAGGGTTGGCGAGTTCGCGCGAGACCGAGGGAGGCGAGGATGCGGTTTTCGCCGGTGAGCGGGACGGAGTCGGCGATGGTGGCGATGGCGACCAGCTTGAGGAAGCACGGGAGCAGGCGGGTGTTGAGGTGAGCGGTCGCAGCGGCGGGGTCGGGCTGGGTCTGAGCGTGGGCGAGGAGCAGGGCGTGTGCGAGTTTGAAGGCGACGGCGGCGCCGCAGAGCGATTTGAAGGGGTAGGGGCAGCCGGGCTGGGCTGGGGTTGATGACGGCGAGGCTGTCGGGGAGGCCGGCGCAGTCGTCGGGAAGGTGGTGGTCGGTGACGATGAGGTCGAGGCCGAGAGCCCTGGCCTCGGCGGCGGCGGCGAAGGCGCGGATGCCGGTATCGACGGAGATGACGAGGCGGATGCCGGCGGCGGCGGCCTCGGCCAGCCGGGCGGTCTGCATGCCATAGCCTTCGCGGATGCGATGGGGCACGTGGCAGGTGACGAGCGAGGGCTGGCCGGCGGGCGAGATCGCGCGTCGATCGCGGTCTTGAGCAGGACCGTGGCGGTGGTGCCGTCGACGTCGTAGTCGCCGTAGATCAGGATGGGTTCGGCGAAGGCTGACGGCCTGCTGGATGCGTGCGACGGCGCGATCCATGCCGAGCATGAGGTGGGGCGCAGTGCAGATCGGCGAGGGTGGGATGGAGGAAGGCTTCGGCCTGGGCCGGGGTGGAGATGCCGCGGGAGACGAGGATGCGGGCGATGGGTTCAGGGCAGGCAAGATGGTCCGAGACGGCGCAGATCAGGACTGGATCGGCAGGTCGCAGCGGCCAGGTGTTCGTGCTGTGGTCGGACAAGGTGCCGTATCCTTGGCTGCGGCTCGCGAGCTGGCGCGAGCCAAATACAGGGGTTCTTCGCTGCGCTCAGACCAACAATCGGTAGAGCGTTCTATCGAATAGGAGAGCGTGCTCTCAGTATGACAGTCGTATGACTCTCGTTGCGAGCGTCCCTGAGAGGGTTACTCGTCGTCCCCGTCGTCGACGACGATGCCGCCGAGTTCCGAGACAGCTTCCATGAGGCTCTGGAAACGGTCGTACCACTCGGTTGCGGTTTCGAAGACGAACATAACGCCGCTATAGGCGAAGCCGAGCTGCAGATATCCGATCTTGCCGACGTGCTTGACCAACTGTTCGCGCGTCTTCGATCTCCGGAGCTTCCCCGTCGGGAAAGTTCTGGTCGCGGATCTGCTCGAGCAGGATCGAGACATCGGACTTTTCGAGGACGACCTCGCTCATGGTGAGGAACAGGGCGCCAGCGGCCTTGGCGTGCTCGACGAAGTCTTTCCAGCTGTCGGGTGTCTCTTCTTCGAAGAGGACGGAGGGGACGTCCTCGGTGACGTAGGCGGTCATGCGGCGAAGGCCATGACCGGCGATAAACGCGACCATATCGTCTTTGAGCGTGATGAGGTTGTCAGGTTGCATTGTGTCTATTTTCGCAGATCGGGGCGGTGTGCGCATCGAAGGGAGTGGGGAAGGGAGCCCCGACCACTTGGGAGCGTTTGAGAAGCATGTTTTTATCTGCATGAATGAACGGGACGAGAGTGCGTCGCGACCGAGCTGCCTGAACGAGGGCTCGAAGAAGCTGAAAGGCGCGTTCAAGGACGCGATCAAGAGCTCGGGGTTGAAGCACCGGGTACGGGCAAACGAGGCGGGGTGCCTGGACCAGTGTGAGCATGCGCCGGTGGTGGTGGTGTATCCGGATGCGGTCTGGTATGGGTTTGTGAAGGAGCGGGATGTGGAGGAGATTGTGCGGGAGCACCTCCTGGGTGGCCGTCCGGTGGAGCGTCTGCGGCTGCCTCAGGGCTGCCTGAACACTGACCGATGTCCGCACCGGAAGGGCAGGAAGTGAGCGGAGTGTAAGGGTAAGCGGCGCGGTTTCTGCATGGTACTATCGGGGAAATACCCATGATTTTTTCTAGAGATTATGTAGCGTATCTGGGCCGGCAGACGGTGAAGCATCTCGTCGAGGCCAAGATGATCGAGACCTCGAAGCTGCCGCTCGTGAACGAGCGGGTGGGGGCGGCGATGGTGGAGGAGTTGTCGCTCGAGGACCGGATCAACGATGAGGTGCGGGTGATTCTCGAGGCGATCCAGGAAGACATGCGCAAGGGCGGCGTGAGCTATCCGGAGATGTTCAAAAAGGTGAAGATGAAGTTGGTGAACCAGTACAAGGCGGTGCTGTGAGGATCTCGCGCGACAAGTTGAACAAGCTGGCGCACACGGTGGCCGATACGCTGGCGGAGATCCCGGAGGTCGACTTCAAGGAAGACCGCAATACGATCCGTCAGGAGGCTCGCAAGGCCTTGGAGAAGCTGCTGATGGAGGAGCTGAAGATCGACCAAGCGGCTCGGCAGAAGATTGCGTCACAGCGGAAAATTATCCTTGAGGGCTCGCAGGAGTGGGACATCTTGTACCGCAAGTACTACACCGACGAGGTCAAGAAGCTCGGCCTCTAGAGACTCCCCTCTCCTGCCAAGGTCGTCTGATGCCGCCTTGTTTTGCATAAGGAAGGCTGCTGGCGTGTAGCAACCCACGTGGGAGTTTGGTATGCTCTTTCTGTATGGCAGCGCGCGATGGCTGGTCCTGAGTTCGTCTAGGGCTGGTGGATGTGGCGATATGGTGTAACTGGTTAACACGTCGCCCTCTCAAGGCGAAGAGTTCGGGTTCGAGCCCCGATATCGCTACCACAATCCAAGTCAATCGAACAGGTTAGAGGATGGGCCAGGATGCTGGTCCATCCGTCCCTTCGTGCTGGTGGCACTTCCGCGGCTTCTTTCTAATGCCGCACCTTGGACCGGAACCGATTATGGACGCTTCTCCCCATGCGAGCGGTCAAGGCCAACTGATTTGATCCGGATCTGTTGCCCATGCGCCCCGAGAAAACCCGGAATCGGAACCTTTCGGACCTATCCTGGCTCGTGCTGGAGCAAACGGACGGAGCGTCACGTCTGGCAGCTAGGACGACGAAAAGTAGCTCGTTTCGCTGGCAAAGAGCTGAGCTGGACGCTCTCTAATCACCCACGAGGATGGCTATTCTAGAAGGTAAAATCGTCTTGTGACAAATTCCGCAGAATCCGGACCGGACGTACTGCAGCCTGCCGAAAACCCTGGCGAGGGCGCCCTGGCTGTCCTGGAGATCCCTTTCGTGGCTTGACTCCGACCCAGCGGCAGCTGCGCCAGATAGTGCTCGACTCGGTCCTAGCCCCGAGCTCGAAGCTGGCCTATGGCCACGCCCTCGATCAGCTGTTCGGCTTCTCCGCCGCCCGGCCGCTTTCGAGGGCTTTGCTGCTCGAGTGGAGGTCATCGATGGAGACCCTGTCTCCATCGACTGTGAACGTCCGGCTCTCGGCCGCGCGAAAGCTGGTCTAAGAAGCGCGGCGCAACGGGATGCTGGGAGCGGAGGAGGCAGCTTGCCTCACCGAAATCCCCAATATCCGGCAAGCCGGTCTCCGCCTCGGAAACTGGCTCACCCGGGAGCAGGCCCGCGATCTGCTGGCCATACCCGACCGCTCGACCCTTCGCGGCAAACGCGACTACGTGATCCTGGCTCTCTTGGTTGGTTGCGCCCTGCGCCGGCAGGAGCTCGCCTCGCTTGAGGCCGAACAATCCAAATGCGCGAGGGCCGCTGGGTCATGGCCGATCTGGTAGGGAAGGGAAGGCGGGTACGCACCATCGCGGTACCGGTCTGGGTCAAGCAGGGAATCAACGCCTGGATGGCCGCGGCCGGGATCGAGGACGGGCGGCTGCTGCGGTCAATCCGCAAGGGCGGAAAGAAGATCGGTAACGAGTTGAGCGACTGGACGGTTTGGGATGTGGTGCAGCGATCGGCCGCTGAGATCGGGATCGAACGCTTCGGAGCCCACGACCTCCGCCGCACCTGCGCCAAGCTCTGCCGCAAGGCCGGGGGAGATCTCGAGCAGATCAAGTTCCTGCTCGGGCATAGCTCCATCCAGACTACCGAGCGGTACCTCGGCTCAGAACAGGAGATCGCCGTGGCCGTGAATGACGATCTTGGGTTCTGAGCCTCTACTTTCCCAAAGTGGAAAACTAGTAATTGCGGGTTCGCAGCAGGATTCTAACCGGAATGCCCTCCCATGGTAGGTCTGCGATGGTGCGTCGATACCGGCTGTGCACCCGAAATGCGCGCCTGCCGCAGTCTGGACACAGGCAAGACGACCGATGGGCGCGAACCTCTACCTCGATTGCTCCCGGCTGCTGACGAAGACAGACCAACTCCACTTAAGTCCCGCTTGGAATCAGAGTTCCTCGGCTTATTCCTAGAGCTTTACACCCGAAAACGCCCTTTCACCAAATGTGAGCCAGAACCCAAATAATTATCAAAGCGACAGCCCAGACTAGGCTCCTGTTCCATCGTCAGATATCCTTCCCTATCCGGAATCTCGCGCTGTATCGGCCGGGAACAGGGACGATGGGGACCATAAGGAAGCAATCGCTGGAGAGCTGCACTCCATAGGAAGATCGAGTCAGGGGACACTGTTGCCAGTGGGTCGCTCATTTAGACTCACCCACGAAGGGATCGATGTTCAACCATCTTTCTTCTTGACCCGGGTTGGTATTCGGTAGTCTATTGAACTCGAATCCCTCACAGGCGCACGACGAAGTTCCGCACCTCCGGCCCGCTTTCATCTTACTGACCCATCGAGAAGGACAGTCATGCCCAGCATTACTTTCCCATTCCTAGACCTTGGAACTTACCGATGGCCGATGAAGCTGAATTCATCTTCCCGGAAGGAACTCGTGCTCCCATGAGATGCCTTGGCCGAACAGGTCACTGCCGCCCGGCGTGCGACCGGGATGTAAAGCAATAAAGCGCGGCTGAGCGCGCAACCGCTGTGGGCCATTTCGTAAGTCGAGCCGAGATACGCGGAGGTATTCCTATGTTGACGGTGGGTCGTGGCAGTCGTTGGATAGTGTTGTCGCTCGTGTTTCTCTTCTGTTTTGGCGTATTCCTTCCTTCCGGCGCCGCATACGCGGCTGCTGTGCCAAAGAGTCTTCAGGTGGTGGACCTGCCTGCTGCTCCCAATGATGCGGAGATCAGCAAGGCACGCGCGTCCTTCCATGCTGGGAACTCCATCGTTCGGATAGCAGGCGTGCAGACCGGAGATGCCCTGCGGATCCTGCAGTTGCAACTGCCGGATGTGGAGGCGACCACCGCGACAAGCAAACACCCGATTCCGATGAACGCCGCTTCGGGCGGGGAGACGCTCAAGCTGAAGGCAATCGCAGCGTACATTGACGGGAACGGAACCGTGCGCTCGGTGGAGACGTTTGCCCCGGAGACCGGTGATGAGAGCAAGTGGCGAGCTCTTCTGGACAGGTGGACCACGCAGGAGCTCTCACGCGCAGCAGGCACCCAGGCTGGGGATCCCGCTCCTCCGGAGGGAGCGTGGACAACGCTATACGTCACCACCGTGCAGGCATCCGCAGACGGCGGCGCGGAAGAGGACAACGTCTCCGTGTACCGGCTGAACACGCAGGATGCGACGACTGACACTTACCTGGTGTACACGATTCCGACAGTTCAACCGAATTGGCACGGCAACTGCGACGGTATCGAGGAATGCGATTGGCACACCTATTCGCGCCTCCTTGGAACGGGCCTAACGCCAAAGAGCGTGGTCACGGATCACGGACCGACCGGAACTGTTAACACCTCCACGGCCACCTTTTCCATCGGGGTGAGCTTAGACCCCTCAGCTACTTTCGGGGCGAGTTGGACGCAACCGGACGTAGTAACCACCGACCAGACAGACGTAAATGGCTCCGCTTCAAAATGGGATGAAGAGTTCGGCAACGCCGATATTCGCTGCGACCCAGCGTTCGGCCGCGTACCGGACACCAGCAGTGGAACCTTTTTGAGTCGTCAAGGGACGATTTATGCCGTGCCCGGTGGCACTCCGAGTATTAGAACCACGGCGTATGCGGATGCACAGTTTTGCGGTTATGGCATCTCCGGACGCATCAACGATTTCTTCGATTACTCCAAGCTCAGTTTGCGGTTTTCCGTCACTCTCGGGCCGCCGGTTCTGTCCGCAATTCCTCGCAACCTGATCATCCCGTCAGGGGGAACCGCCGCGGTCTCCGTCGGTGCTTACATTCCCAACTCTCCACAAGGCCTGGACTGGACGGTCGCTTCGAACCAGGTGTGGTTGGTCCCGGACAGTACGGGCCCGTTCAACACTGGTCGGGTGGTCATCGTCGGAGTGAATGGTGGAACTCCGAACGGTTCAACCGGAACTCTCTCCATCAATACCAAGCAGCCGTTTGCCGCACCTGCGGTCGAAAGCGGACCGATTGAGGTGAATGTCACGGTGGGAACGCCGCCTGTAACCAACCGGGCCGGCGTGCTTCTGATCGGAGGAGTTGGTTCATTGTTGAACGTTGCAGGCACGATCTTTTATGACGTGAACGCAAAGCAGGTTCTGCCTGTGGGGCAGCCCAAGGTTCCCCGATATGCCCACACCGCTACCCAGTTGAACTCTGGCGAGATCCTGATCGTGGGAGGTGCGACGAAGGTCGAACAGAACTCGAGTACATTGCCGCCGCTGACGGCAATTTCGGAGGTGTTCGAACCCGCAACCACGGCATTCAAGCTGGCCGGTAGCCTGATCACGGCGCGCTATCTACACTCAGCGGTGTTGTTGCCGGATGGAAAGGTGCTGATCGTGGGCGGTGTGAACCAAAATGGCACGCCGGTACAGAATGCGGAGTTGTACGATCCAGCGACCAGTAGTTTTAGCGCTGCGGGAACGATGAGCAGCAGACGTATAGGTAACTCCGCCACTCTCATAAGCCGGCCTGGCGAGCCGGCGCAGGTCCTTGTTTATGGTGGGACTGTCTTTACTGGTAGCGGCACTCAACAAAGTACGGAGATCTGGAGTGAGGCGAGCAAGAGCTTTGTGACCGGCCCGAACATGGTAGCTCCGCAAAACGACTTTCCCACCCCTGTCGAGTCCAGCCCAGGAGATTTTGAGGTGGTGGGCGGAGGCAACGATCTCGGACCGAGTACCGCATTTACCCAGGTACTTGAGGTGCCTTCTGCATTTCAGCGAGGGCCTAGTCTTACTTATCCACGAATTGGAAATGCCCTGACGGCTCTTGCCGACGGTGCTGGAGTTCTTACAACTGGCGGCGCACAAAATTTTACCGCGGAGCTCAAGCAAGGAACCATATGGACGATTCTCTCCGGCCAGGCCAGCTGTCCGGGCGCGCCGGGTTGCATGGTGGAAGATCGACAGCGGCATACGGCAACTCTGCTGCCTGACAAGACGATTTTCATCGCCGGCGGAACGAATGGAAGCAACGCGGCGCTGGGCTCGACGGAGATTTACGATCCGGCGACGAAGCAATTTACAGCTGGACCGTTGATCCCGCCGCAGGCACGGCAAACTGCGTCTTTCATTTCCACCAGTGAGGTCTCATTGCTGGCCGGTCCATCGCCCGCCGGCTTCGGTCAAAAGGTTACGCTGGTTGCTACAGTTACTGTGGCGACCGGGGAACCGTCTGGAAAGGTAACCTTTTTCGACGGTGCATCGAGTCTTGGGACGGTTCCCGTTGCCGGCGGAGACGCCACACTGGAGACATCCACTCTTGGAGTCGGTTCTCATAGCCTGACTGCGCGATACAGTGAAGACGCGGTAAATTCACCTGCAACCTCCACACCAGTCGTGGAGGTGATCCGTCAGGATTCCACGAGCACCTCCCTGTCCTCTTCGGCGAATCCGTCAGATATAGGGGAGCTTGTCCGATTCACGGCTACGATCAACTCGCCGACTGCCCCAACGGGTTCAGTAACTTTCACTGACGGTAAGGAAGTGTTGGGAACCGTTCCGCTCAGCGGAAGCGCGGCAGTCTACAGCACCTCCAGCCTTGCTAGCGGATCCCATGTCATCACCGCGACCTATGCGGGAGATGCATCGCACGCCGGAAGCATCTCCCCATCATTGCATCAGAAGGTGATCCAGAAAACGACCACCACCGTGCTGACCTTAAATCCGACTACGGGCAGTTACGGCCAGAGTATCTCGCTGAGAGCGGCGGTAGCCGGGGCGGGACCAATGGTAGGCGCCGTGCTCTTCCAGGATGGAAGCACGAGGCTCGGATCGGTGAATCTAACAAACAAGCGAGCTTCATTGAGCATCTCCTCCCTGAGCCCTGGCCGGCACAGCATAACCGCCAGCTACACAGGCGATCCGACGCATGGGGGTAGCACCTCAAATAGCGTGCCTCTCACGATCACACAAGCGACCCCCTCCATAACCATCCATTCGACTCAAAACCCATCGACGGCCGGCCAGTCGGTGACTTTTATCGCGAAGATCTCGGGATCCGGTCCCGTCGTACCTGGTGGAACGGTGGTGTTCAGTGATGGATCGAACGCTATTGGAAGTCCTCAACAGATATTCAACGGCTCGGCTAACATCAGCACCTCCAGCCTCTCTGCAGGACCCCATTCCATCTCCGCGGCATACAGCGGGGATGCCAACTACACCAGCGCGGCTTCCACGCCGTTGAATCAAGTGGTTAAGGGAGCCGCCTCCATAGCCGCGCTCCGGTCCAGTCCCAATCCATCTGCTGTCGGACAGAGTGTCTCATTCGTGGTGACCGTCAGTTCGCAGCAGGGAGTACCTTCCGGCTCCGCCCGCCTGCTGGACGGTAAAGCCCAGATCGGAATGGTTAGTCTGACCAACGGTGCCGGTGCGTTTTCGACCTCTTCCCTCAGCGCCGGATCGCACACCATGTCGGCCGTATATTCCGGTGATTCCACACATCAGGGCAGCACATCCCCGACAGTTGTGCAGACCGTAAATAAGGTAGCCACAGTCACGGCACTCTCGGCTTCTCCGACGAGCCCGAGATTTGGAGAGATCCTTAGCCTCACGGCCATGGTCACCGGCACATCACCCTCCGGCACCGTGACCTTCAGCGATGGTGGAGTCGCGCTCGGCTCATCACCAGTGAGACAGGGCAAAGCCACACTCCAGACTCAATCCTTGCGAACCGGTGCGCATGTGCTTACGGCTACCTATAAGGGAGATCCGTCCAACGCAACCAGCAGCTCCGCTCCGCTTTCTCTAACGGTACAAATGGACAGCACCACGGTGCAGCTCACCTCCAGCCTGAATCCTTCTCGGTCCGGGCAGCCCATCACATTCACCGCAGTCGTCAATTCGCAATTCGGCGTGCCCACCGGAACCGTGTCGTTCATGGATGGAACGGTTCCAATCGGTACGCCCCAGCAATTGGAAAAGGCTACCGCCAGCGTCCTGATTTCTACCCTGAGCGTGAAAGCCCACTCCATCACAGCAAGCTATGGGGGAGATACAAACTACTCCGGCAGCATCTCGCCGACCCTGATGCAAACGGTCAACTCAACCAAGTTGCCGGTCACACTTAGACTGACCTCCGCTCCAAATCCATCCAGAATCGGACAAGCCGTGCAGTTCACGGCAGCAGTATCCTCGGCTGGTGGCGAAGCCCCGACCGGCTCGGTGACCATCAGCGAGGGCTCAACCATCTACGGAGCCGGAACGTTGGTCAACGGCCAGGCTCTCATCGGTACTTCGTCGATACCGGTCGGAATCCATGAGATACGAGGTACTTATGGCGGCGATGCCACGCATCAGGGCGCAACCTCAGAACCGGTGGTGCAGACTGTCAACCAGTAAGGAATGCCGGAGATCCCGGCGGAGATCCGAGCCCGTCTTTGATAGGCTCGCTATCAGAATGTGCTCTGGGCCTGCGTGTCCTCGATCTGGACTACGCCAGACGCTGATAGACCTCCAGCTTCGTCACCAGTTCCTCATCGGTTCCGAATGATTGTGGCACAATAGCACGCGTGGTTCCGATGGTCGACTTTGCCTGTGCCGGCTGATGTGGAGGACCGAAACCCATGCCTCTCCCGATTCCCGACATCTCCCGGAACCTCTTCAACCTGAGCGGCTACTGCAGCATCGTGACCGGTGCCGGTCAGGGGATCGGCCTCGTTTTGGCCGAGGCGCTCGCCTACGCGGGTAGTGACTTGGTTCTTACCGGGCGCAATGCCGGGCACCTTGAGGTTTGCGCCTGCAGGATTGAGGCCATCGGCCGTAAGGTCACCACTGTTGCCTGCGACGTTGCGGCTGACGACACACCAGACCGGCTCGTGAAGGCGGCGCTGGACCTAAGCGGTCGCATCGACGTGCTGATCAATAATGCGGGCGTAATGACCTTCGCCGACATGCTCACCGTCGAAGACAACATGTGGGACTATATCTACGCCGTCAATGTACGCGCGCCGATGCGCATCATGCGCGGCGTGCTTTCAGAGATGGTCAAGGCGGAACGCGGCAGCATTATCAACATTGGCAGCTCATGGTCTTCACGCGCGTCTGCGTTCAATCAGGATGGCGGCGGCGTCGACTACTGTTCATCGAAGGCAGCCTTACAAAGCCTTACGCGGGCCGCCGCGCAGGACGTGGCGGCAAAGGGGATTCGGGTAAATGCCATCGCCCCTGGCGCAGTCGACACTCCGATGCATGCCGATCACCGCGCCAAGCTCTTCGAATACGAGAAGTACATTCCGCTTGGCCGCATGCAAGTGGCGGAAGATCTCGCCGGCACAGCGGTCTTCCTTGCCTCGGACGCGAGCGGCTACGTCACGGGTCAGACCCTGCACGTCAATGGCGGTCTGATCATGAACGATTAGCCCACCTCGATTGTGAAACACCGGAAGGTCGAGCTCAGCCCACAATCCCTTTCATCGTTCGGTCGACCGGGCGGCCTTGCTCCATCTCCCACTGCACACCCCAGGGATCGATCCAGTAGAAGAACTTGTAGGGAAACGGGGTAAGCTCCTCCGGAATGTGATTTTGGCCCAAGATCTCGATGCTGAGGCCTCGTTTCTCGTACGCCTGCTGCTGAAAACGGATGAACGCGTAGGCTGCTACCGCGTCCGTCACTTCGAGTGCCACGTGCCGAATGCCGCCGAGATCGTTCGTCTTTCTGCGGTGGACGGTTTGGTCACCCTTTGGATGATGGTAGGTGAACAGTTCCAAATAAATACCTATCTCCGGGTGCTTCAGAAAGAGAACGTCTACGCTGACCTTGCCGTCCTCAAATCCGGCGTTGTGAGCGAACGAAGCCAAATCGACACCCCGGTAAATCATGGGACCATCGGCGTTAGCTGCCTGTTCAAAACCGAGCACGGTGCAGTAGAACTCGGTGGCGATCTCCATGTCGTCCACAACGACGTTGACGTGGGAGATGGCTTGAACATCTCGTTGCGGCGTAAAGTCGGTCATTCTTCCTCCAAGAAACAGCAAGAGATTAACGAGTATCACGCAGAGATTTGCGAAAGTACAAGGCCAAAGACGTGTAACGTGAGGCGTGTCAGGAGCCTGAAATTACCTCCTGTGATCCGAATTAGGCTGGCAATCACTTGTGGGAGGAGTTGTTCGACTGGGAGCTTGACGCCAGCTGGTGTCCATCTGCTTTCGAGCAAGGTTTGGATCTGCTCTGCATCGAGTGGACGGAATGTAGCGTGAGGTGCTCGTTGTCGTAGGTTTGTGGAATTATTTGTCGCCTCCTAGTGGTTAGGCCTGACCAATGACGAGGCTGTCGCGAGCAGCTTCGACGATCTGGGCTGAGACTTCGGGAGTATCGTTCACGCTCAGGATGCGCTCGATCTGGGTCAGAAGTCTTGTGAGGAGCCGCAGACTGCCGCTGGTGATTCGGATGAACAGCGCGATGACTTCCGGCGTGAGGTTAACCTCGGGCAAGCTAACTCCGGCGAGGTAATACCCCGCGATGGCACGGCTGTGGTCGTCGATGATGGCTGTAAGCCACGGACGGGCAGTCGCGCCATCTTCTCTGAGCAACAGGATGTCTAGCTGTGCGTGGTCCGCTTGCCAAAGGGCATTCGGTCTGGACTCTTCCCGCCGGTGCACCAGGTCATAGAGTTCGCCGATCTGCGTGCACCTTGTTGAGCTAGGGTGCGAAGGTCATTTGGGATGCTCAGAGCAATATCGCGCACGACCCAATAGCTGGGCGCAGCCTCACCAATCATCTGCGCGAACTGCTTCACTTGGCGGTGAACAGAGGTAAGCGGCAATGCAGGCTTTTCGAGCGCGAGCCCCTCAATCGCGTCGCGCAATCTAGGGGAGATCGCGCGTCTCTCGCCCTTATCTCTCCGACATTCTTGACAAGCCCAGGGAGGCCGGCTCGCTTATAGCCAACGACCCACCGCTGAAGCGTTCGAGCGGAGACGTCAACACCCATGGAGATAGATTAAGGTCTTTCCGGCCGCCAAGATGTGGCTCCAGCAGCTGAAAGCGCTGCATGGCCAGTGCTCGTTCCTCGTCTGACAGTTGGCTGACCGCCTGCACGCTGCGAGTCTACGACAAAGACCACCTCAATTAAACGAAAAACAATTCCACAAACTGCAGTACCAGACCATTCCACGCTGAAAGGGAAGCGGGATTACGTGATCCTGTCGCTCCTGGTCGGCTGCGCCCTCCGCAGAAGGGAACTGGCCTCCTTATAAATAGAGGACATCCAGATGCGAGAGGGCCGCTGGGTGATCGCTGATCTCCGTGGCAAGGGCAATCGCATTCGGACCGTGGCCGTACCGCTCTGGGTCAAGCAAGGGGTGAACGCCTGGCTCGCGGCCGCGAAGATCGAAGAAGGCCGGCTTCTACGGCAGTCTCGAAAGGCGGGAAGCTGAAAGGGGACGGCCTGAGCGACTGGGCTATCTGGTCGGTGGTCGAGCAGGCCGCCAAGCAGATTGGGATTGAACGGTTTGGGGCCCATGACCTCCGCCGCACCTGCGCCAAGCTATGCCGGAAGGCGGGTGGCGATCTCGAACAGATCAAGTTTCTGCTTGGGCACACCTCGATCCGGACCACTGAACGGTATCTTGGGTCGGAGCAGGAGATCGCTGTCGCTGTAAACGACAACCTGGGTTTCTGAGCGGCCCGGTGGCCGCTGGTATGAGGCAAAGATATCGTGAAGACAGCAGCTGCTCTCGAGGAGTGCAGGCACGATGAAGCGACGACTATGCTCCTATGACATGGCCGAGGTCCCCCGAGCAGGCGTTCGTTCTCACCGATCAGGGTGGCGAGATGTACTTCTGTAATCTTCGCTGCCTCTCAGTGTGGTCGGTGCAACTAGCAACCCGGCCCAATCTCTTGGAGGGGCAACGATCAGGCCTCCACGTCTTGAATAGTCAAGCGGGCGAAGAGCACCGGTTCAAGGGGATCTCAGAGCTCGCCAAATGGGCCGTCGAGGTCGCGCTAAAATAGCGAGCCTGTCTCGATTGGCCCGACGATCCAAGGGTGGCACCAACAATGACGGATGGAGATGGCCATGTTCACTGGCTCCGCAGCTAAGCAAGATCTAACGCGCCAGCACCCCAGAAGGTTGGGGGCCCGGCTTCGACTGGTAATTTGCGGCTATTGTCTTTCGGTACTTGCGAACGGCGTTGCTAGAGCACAGGCAAGCGTTGATTACCGGGACTACTTCGAGCGCGGCGTTCAGTTGCAGGCTGCAGACATTCCTGCGCTTGAGGCAGCCCTCGCGGCCGACACGAACAACCCAGAGATCCGCCTCAAGCTGCTGGGCTACTATTCCTCACAAAACAGCTCCATGACCGGGCCCATTCGCCAGAAAGTTATCGCGCAAACGGAGTGGCTCATCGAGCATGATCCGGCCTCTCCGATTCTGCGCAGACTTCACTTCATCACGAGTGACTTTCCGCCTGGTGACAAGGAGTATCCTCGCATCGTCGCTCTGTGGAACAAACAGGTAGCCGATCACCCCGATAATGTGGCGATCGTCCACAACGCGCTACTGTCGTTGGTGGCAATGCCGATCTCCGTGAGTTATGGGATGAAAGTACGAGTCTTGGATCCGTATGAGGTTGACGGTATCCTCAGGACCGCGCTGGCGCTTACCCAGATGATCAAGTCCGTTCAGGATGCGCCATCCGTCGCTCCTGCCAACGATGGCCTCACCAAGCTAACGGCGCTTACGGTGCAATACTTCGCTCAATCCAGGGATGCCGCACTGATCGGTACGACCGGCAGGGCCCTCGTCGACACGGGAGGGCGGCAGGGAAGCGGATTGACGCTTGCATCGGCGAAGCAGGGTGTGATCTTTTTGGAGCGGGCCCATACACTGGATCCAAACAATCCCAAATGGGCTAACGCTTCGGCCTCTACTTTTGCCCCTACCCCCTCAAATAACGAGTTGAATCATCTCTACCGTTGGCTGGATGAGGAGGATCTCTGGCCGGACAGAAAGGTTCCATCCCTGCCGCATGCCGCGAACTTCAATGAAGTGGCGTGGAAGGATGCGTGGTCGCATCAGTATTCCCATCGTTTCGGTCAGGACATGGAATCCTCTGTCCGAGCAAAGTCACCCGGAGATCAGTTTCCGACGGTCTTCTCCGATGCGGAAGGCAGAGTGACTTTCGAGCTTCTGGTGAATGAGAAGGGCTCCATCGTGCGGTACACGCCGCTAAGCGGGTCTGCGGGGCAGGTCGCGATGATAGAGGATGACGTTACCACGTGGAGATTTCACCCCTGGCTGGTGGAGGGTAAGCCTATGGCATTCCACACCACGGGGACAATTCTCATTCACGTCAGTCCTTTCCCTGGAGGAGCTTCCTTGTCGGGAGCAATCGGGGGTGTTCTGGGCGGTGCAGCTCAGTCGCCGAACCGGGGAGGTGCGATGCGGGTCCCGGGAAGTTTAATAGCGGGACAGCGTTTGACAACGGTCAACCCGGAATACCCAGCAGTCGCGCGCGCGGCGCACGTGACTGGAACTGTGGTAATGCACGCAATCATTTCCAAAGCTGGCAGCATCGAAAACCTCACGGTCATAAGCGGGCCCCCGCTGCTTCAAGGTGCGGCGCTGGATGCCGTTAAGCAATGGCGCTACAAACCCTTCCTGCTCAAAGGAGAGCCTACAGAAGTCGATACGACCATCACTGTGAACTTCAGCACTCTCGTGGCACCTCCTAAATGAACCGAAAGCCGATCCCAAATCTAAGATGCGCATTGTTCGGCGTGGTCATGTAGTAGCTTTGATCGTTCTTTGGTGTAGTGTTTCAAATTGTCCGGCCTAGCCTGCAACAACCAGATCCTCCTCGCAGCCGGGGTGCAGGTCAGGTCAAATCCTCAACAGACTTGTCCGCTCTGGGTCAAGCAAGGCATAAACGCCTGGATGACCGCTGCCGCGATCGAAGAGGGGCCGCTGCTCCGGTCCATACGGAAGGATGGCAAGGTCGGGAACAGCCTGAGCGCCTGGGCGGTCTGGTCGGTAGCCGTCCAAGGTGGTCACATCCTTTCGACTTCGCCGAGGATGTGGCCGAACACTTAGTTCGCGACGACGAAAACAATCAACAGACACCGGACGAGGTTCTGATATCGACCCTCACCAGTCTTCCAGACGAGGAGTTCGCCAGCTTCATCCTGCGTCTCGCTCTGACCGGCCGCACGGACTAGCCATGCGAAGATGACTTCGATTTCCTTGCAGAAGCGGAGAGCGCTTTCTGCTCCGATCCAGCCGAAGATACCTAACCGAAGATCAAGCAATGACGCCCAACAAGGCGGTTGCCTAACCACCCGCGAAGCGAATCCCACAGAAGGCAACGGTTGCAAAAAGGACAATCGCAACACAACTAAGTATGGGAGCCGGAACTGGCTCCCGCATCTCGTTTCGCAACCCGAAGATTGCCCCCGCGCTGGGCATGAGCCAAGGCGGACGCATCGCCATCTTTGCCCCGTCAGAGCAAGGCCGATGAGTTCAGCACCCTTGTGCATGAGACGGCCCACGAGATATTGCACAAAGCGAAGCGCCGGACCGCTACCACCAAAGCCGTGCGCGAAACAGAGGCAGAGGCTGTAGCCTTCGTTGTCGGTAAGGCGGTTGGCCTTATCCCGGGCAACGCATTCGCCGAATACATCCAGCTTTACCACGGCAATGCTTCGCTGCTGCCGAGAGTTTGGAAGTCATTCAGCAGACCGCCAGCATAATCCTTGCCGCGTTGGAGCCGCCCGTCGAACACGAAGCGGCACAGCACACCGAAGCCGAGCAGGAGCAGACGGCAGAACTGCCGAGGCGCGTGATGCGGTGGACGCAACCGAATGCACGCTGACTATTGGGCTTGGCAGTCTTCCGGATAAGTGGGGTGTCCAGAAGTAAACCGGACGACGCACCCGGGTCAGGGCCGGGAATACTTCCCACCGATAGCTTTAGTGATCTCGAGCGTGGCATGCCGCAGCAGGCCGGTCACGGCCGCTGTTTGCAGCGGCGTGTCACTGTGCTGGATATACGGAACGGTCAGAGCGCCAACAGCGGAACCGCGATCATCCACGATGGGGAAGCTGATGTTGACGATGCCTTTCACGAGATAGCTGTCACGCTTCTCATAACCTGCCTTACGGATTTGCTCTAAGTGCGAGTCAAGATCAGGTGGTAGTTTCTTGCCTGTTTTCCGTGTCCATTCATCTAGCGCCCGGATTCTCGCGTCGGAGCTAAGGTGCGCAAGAATCACGTATCCGCTTGCCGACTCCATGATGTCGACCTGAGATCCCAACTTTACGTAGAAGCCAATGTCGATCGGCGCATTTGTCTGTGCCACGATGACGACCTTGCCGCTTTCGAGAACGCCGAGATGACAGCTTTGCCGCGTCTCATAAGCGAGCCGGTTCATTACCGGCAGCGAATCTACGATCAGCCGCTCAGTGGGTGGGTGTTCCTGCACCAGTTTGAAGAGCTTCAGCGTCAGCGAATAACGCTCATCTTCAAGCTGGGCAATGTATCCACGTTCCTCCAGGCAAACCAGCATGCGAAAAATCTCAGAGATGGTGCGGTCTAGCTCTCTGGCGAGTTGACTCTTCGTGAGTCCTCTCGGCTGGTGTGCCAGCAGTTCAACGATATCCAAGCCCTTCTCGAGCGCGGGAGCTGAGTAGACGACCGATTTGGGTAGCTTCGCTGGTTTGCTTGTCGGTTTTCGTTTTGTTGGCGCCAAGGTTTTCCGACCTCTAGAGAGAACACTCACGGCTATTTTACGGGTGAAAGTGTCTAAACCATCAAGCGCATTTGTGTCGAAGTAGGAGCTTTGTTTTGACGAAAAGAATATGCATGCGCCCAGCGCCGGCGGAAGAGATATATGAAGCCGTTGTACGAACTCAAGCGGCAGTTCAGTAGGGCGGAGCTGCCGCTCCCACGTGGGATTCCCCGGGAAGCTGTTTATGCAAAGCCAGTTCTGACGCAAAGAGGAGGAGCGCAACCCTGAAGAAACGAAGAGACATCCCATTGCAGCCTGGCCGCTTCGCTGGCCTTATCATCTTGGAGATGCGCTTTGAAGTGATGGTAGTATCCGCGAGCCGATGGGTTGGTCATTCTCTGATGTTGTGCGTGCCCGTTTGCACAGGAGCCGGTCTCCGCACGAAAGCAGGAACACGCAATTAAGAATGAGTGAAAGGCGCTCTTCAGGCCGAACTTGTGGTCTGGTAGCGGAAGTTGCCGCCATGTGTACCCAAACTTCCTACCACCGGTTGTGATCAGAAAGAGTTCTTTCAAATGCAGGGCGACCGCGTCCCATGCGTCCTGTTTCCAGAGCCCTGTCGCCCGAGAAATAACATGGAAAAGATGATCCTAAAATCAAAGTGACTTGAAGTCGCTAGTCAACCACCCTGCAACCGTCAACCGATTGCTCCACAAGAACGAAAGAGATCTCCACTTCACTGTCGACCCAAGCGTTGCACCGCTGAGTGCAACCCTACAATCTGCTCGTGTGTCGTGTTGCAGGACTCTTGACCTTGGGAGTAGGGCAAGATTTCACGTCAGGCGAATCAAAATCCGTAGCGGTTAGGCGTTCCGCGAAGCTTTTGACAAGAGTTCTACTGAAGGGTATTTTCATGGATGATGTGTTGTGTTCATTCGCGATAGCCGATTGCGAGCCTTGGATTTCTGTGAAGCGATTCAGTTCACGCAACGTGAACCTTGGCGACCTTGACGGCTGCAAACTGTGAAAAGGTTGGCTCACGTGCGCTGGCCTACAACCGGACCGAGGTATACGTGCCAATTTCAAGACGTGGTTTTTCAAAGCAGTGCGCAATTGCTACAGCCGGAGCTGTTCTCACCAGCCACGCGAAGCTGATAGCGCAGCTGCAAGGCGATCACATACAAACGACACCGTCTCACAAGGTGCTTTCGGTCCAGGAGCGTGAAACATCGGAGCAGCGGGATGCGCGCATGCAGTGGTTTCGGCAAGCGCGTTTTGGGATGTTCATCCATTGGGGCCTGTACGCCATACCCGCAGGACAATGGAACGGCCAAGAGGAGCGCAAAGAGTGGCCCGGCGAGTGGATCATGAACGTGGAGTCGATTCCCGTGGCTCAATACAAGGCACTTGCTCCGCGGTTCAACCCTACCCGGTTCAGCGCGAAAGCCATCGTGGACCTGGCGAAATCTGCGGGCATGCGATACATCGTCATCACCTCAAAGCACCATGATGGCTTCGCCATGTTTCCTTCGAACTCAGACCGTTTCAACATCAACGGGGCGACCCCTTTCAAACGCGACCCATTGAGAGAGCTTGCCGAGGAATGCCGGAAGCAAGGGATCAAGCTGGGCTTTTACTATTCACAGGACCAGGACTGGACCGCGCCGGGCGGCGCCGCGCTGAAGACCGGTGATCATCAGCCGCCTACCTTCCACTGGGACGCGGCGCAGAACGGCGATTTCGCTACATACCTTGAAACGAAAGCCATTCCGCAGATCCGCGAGTTGCTCACTCAATACGGCGACTTTCCCGCATACCTGTGGTTTGATACACCTACCCCGGACATGACTCCTGAACTGGCAGGCAAGATCGTCACCCTGCTGAATGAGCATCCTCATCTGATCTGGAACAACCGGCTGGGCGGAGGCTACACGGGCGACACAGAAACTCCGGAGCAGTATATTCCTGCCCGCGGATTTCCAGGGCGCGACTGGGAATCCTGTATGACTATGAACGACACCTGGGGATATAAAGCACACGATACCAATTTCAAGAGCACCGAAACGCTTCTCCGCAATCTGATCGACGTTGCGAGCAAGGGCGGAAATTACCTTTTAAACATCGGCCCGATGGCCACTGGCGAGGTGCCGCCGGCGGAGGTGGAACGGCTGCAAGGGATGGGCAAATGGTTAGCCGTGAACGGAGATTCTATTTACGGAACGCAGCCGACAATGTTTGGCACCGAAGCAGGCGCGTTTTCCTCGACAGAGAAGGACGAGAGCGGCAGCCCGAAGTTCATCCCCAGTTGGAAATGGCGTTCGACCACAAAGCACGACAAAGTGTTTATTCAGCTTTTCGAATGGCCGGGAACGAAGTTCCATCTGGAGCACATGCCCCGTTCCGTTGTCGGTGCCTACCTGTTGGCGGAGGAATCGAAAGCACCTCTGAAAATAACAAACTCTCGCGAGGGCATTGACATCTCCCTGCCAGAAAAGCCGCTGGATCCTATCGCGACCGTCCTGGTCATTAAGACCGACGCGAATGCGAGCTAAAGTCGACAGCAGGTAAGAGCGTCAGAACAGTACCGGGGCGGAAGAATGCCTCGAAAAAGTCGCAGCCGCGGCGCTCGCCAGCCATGCGGTCCAGAAAACTCTGCACGTTGGCAGATCTGCGGCTCACCACTACGACCTTTGCACCTTCGTCCATACAGGCAGTTGAGACCGCTTCTCAATGCCCGCACCACCGCCCGTGACGACGACAACTTTATCCTTGAGTCCGAGATCCATGCGCGAGCTCCTTTATCGAAGGTTGAAGAACCCGCCATCCAGCGGATAGTCGCAGCCAGTGATGAAAGAAGCCTCGTCCGAGCAGAGAAAGAGTGCCAGCGCGGCGACCTCGGCCGGCACGCCCATGCGGCCGATCGGCTGCGAATCCGCTAGACATTTCATCTGCTCAGCTTCCTTCCCGGGATAATTGGCCACCAGAAACCCGTCGACAAAGGGCGTGTGAATGCGGGCTGGGGAGATCGCATTGCAACGAATGCCAGCGCCGACATAGTCCTTGGCTACAGAGAGCGTCATAGCCAGCACGGCCCCTTTAGTCATGGAGTACGCGAAGCGGTCTTTGATGCCACGGGTGGCGGCAATCGACGCCAGGTTGAGAATCACGCCATGGCCGGCAGCCGCCATGCGCGGCATCGCCGCCTTCATGCAATGAAACGTTCCCACCACGTTGACCCGAAACAGTCTCTCCATATCGACCGCAGAGGTCCCCTCGAGATTGCCCACGTGCGCAATCCCTGCACAGTTGACTAAAATATCGGGTGACTGCTCTAGGCTTGCGAACGCTACAGCGACTGAGCTTTCGTCAGCCACGTTGCAGGAAAAGCTTTTAGCAACACCGTCCGCTTTCACTATGGCAGAAGCTGCGGCCTCGCAGTTTGCTGCATTCAGGTCTAGCAAGGTGATTTCGGCTCCAGCAGCGGCAAAGCGCTGCGCGATCGCCAGGCCGATGCCGCTCGCCGCACCGGTGATGACTGCTCGCTTCCCTTGCAAAGTTGACATGTGAAAACCTTTCCGTGAAACGGACGGTGTCTTGCTTTGTAGCTGTAATCAGGCTTACTTTGTAGCTGTAATCAGGCTTATCTGTCAAATATAAAACTAGGATTGCGCATGCAAAAACATGGCTTGCTCCCACAGTTTGCGAATAGGCTCATGGTTTTATTGACGAAAACAACTTTGCATACATACACTTCCATCAGCAACGTGGTTGTTCCTCGGCAGCCGCCCGTTAGCGAAGTGAGGCACTCTCTTTGAAGTCCACCCTCATCACAGGCGTACGCGTCCTCGATCTGCGCTTTCCAACGTCCCGTTTCCACATCGGGTCCGACGCGGTGAATAAGGATCCCGATTACTCGGCGGCCTACTGCATCCTCGAGACCGACTCGCCACTCGAGGGTCACGGTCTCACGTTTACGCTCGGCCGGGGCACCGAACTCTGCGTTCTAGCGTTGCAGTACCTTGTCCGGTTTGTGAAGGGAAGAGCGCTGGAATCCATCACCAGTGATCTGCGCGGATTTTACCTGGAGGTCACCGGCGATACGCAGTTCCGCTGGCTTGGCCCTGAAAAGGGTGTGATCCACCTTGCGACGGCCGCGCTCATGAATGCGGTATGGGACCTCTACGCGAAGTCAGAAGGTAAGCCGGTCTGGAAACTACTCGCTGACATGACGCCGGAGCAGATCGTTGCGGCAATCGACTTTCGCTACATCTCCGATGCTCTTAGTGAAGCGGAAGCGCTCGAAATCCTCCGGCGGGGCAGGGCTGGCCAGTCTGCGCGTCTCGCGTTGCTGGAAGAACGGGGCTATCCGGCGTACACCACTTCTGCAGGGTGGTTTGGTTTCAGTGACGAAAAAATCCGTCGCCTCTGCCGGCAAGGCATCGAGGACGGCTGGACCCATTTCAAGCTCAAGGTGGGCGGCGAAGCTTCGGATGACCTCCGCCGTGGTCATATCATGCGGGAAGAAATCGGTTGGAAAAATCGCATGATGGTGGACGCCAATCAGATCTGGGGCATTGAGGAAGCCATCTTGCGCACCCGACAACTTGCAGAGCTACAGCCCTGGTGGATGGAAGAGCCTACCAGCCCTGACGACATTCTCGGCCACGCCCGTATCCGGCGCGAGGCAGCCCCTGTGCGCATTGCCACTGGCGAGCATTGTCACAACAGTGTGATGTTCAAACAGTTGTTTCAGGCCGATGCCATCGATGTCTGCCAGATTGATAGTTGTCGAGTCGCGGGGGTGAACGAGAACCTCGCAATTATCCTGATGGCGGCCAAATTCGACGTACCTGTCTGCCCGCATGCCGGTGGTGTGGGTTTGTGCGAGTATGTCCAGCATCTCTCCATCTTTGACTTTCTCGCTGTTTCGTGTAGTTTGGACGACCGCGTGATCGAGTACGTCGATCATCTTCACGAGCACTTCCGCGACCCCGTACAGATTCGCCGCGGGCATTATTTGCTGCCCCAGGCTGCCGGCTATAGCGCGGAGATTCTTCCGGCATCGCTCGCAGAGTTTGCCTTTCCCGAAGGTGTTGCTTGGAGTTCTTCCACTGAGGAGAGTGAGGTTGCGGCGCAATGAGGTTTGTCACATACAAGCAGCAGGACGGCACGATCCACTCCGGCGTGACTGAGGGCAAAATCATCCGTCCACTCGCGCTGCAAGCGAAAGACGAAATGCTCGCCTACCTCGAAAGTGGCGCCTCTGCTCCAGTGTTCACAGGTGATAGCCTCGCGCTTTCCAGCGTTCAGTTGCTTGCTCCGCTGCTGCATCCGCCACGCATCTTTGGCATCGGCCTCAACTACAGAGAGCATGCCACTGAGTCCAAAATGGCCGTGCAGGCTGTCCCTACGGTTTTCTTGAAGCTATCATCTTCTATCACTGGCCCAGACACGGATGTAGTACTTTGGCCAAACGCCATCCAGCCCGACTATGAAGCCGAGCTTGCCCTCGTCGTCGGTAAGGGTGGACACAACATCGCCGCCGACCTGTGGCAGGAGCATGTGTTCGGTTACACGATACTCAATGACATCAGCGCCCGCGGCGTGCAGCTTGCGACTACGCAGTGGAGTCTCGGCAAAAGTTTTCCGACATTCACCCCACTCGGTCCTGCGATCGTGTCGGCTGACGAAATCCCCGACCCCCATTCACTCGGTATCGATCTCACACTCAGCGGCGAGAAGATGCAGTCGGCGAACACTCGAGACCTCATCTTCCGTATCCCGCAGCTCATCGAATACATCTCAAGCATCGTCTCGCTTGAAGCCGGTGACATCATCAGCACGGGAACGCCTCCGGGCGTGGGTCTAGGCCGCACTCCCCAGCGCTGGCTTCTGCCTGACGAAGAAATGGTCATTACCATTGATGGCCTCGGTACGCTACGCAACACCACCCGCTCTGTCGAGTGAAGCTATGGTTCAAACAGGCATCCTCAACCCGGGCATCAATTCACTGCTTAGTCGCGTTCGCCACACCAATACACTGGTGATCGCGGATCGCGGCTTTCCGTCGTGACTCGGTCTTAAAACCATTGCACATCGAGGACGGCGGGGACATTATCCACGAGCGAAAGCCGCTCGTGGGCGACGCTCGACGAGTACTTCGCGGCCTTTATTACTGCTGAGCGCGAACAAATTTTCGGCCGCACCTTCAGGCTAAAGTCATCCCGCAGTGATCTGCTTCTTCCGTGCCCGTTGGTCCCGCGCCGTAGCGCACGGCTGGCTTTTCTCCCAGGCGAACCGAAGGCGAACACCCGCGCTAGAATACCTCATGCCCACGGCGCTTCCATCTCTCGAGATCCCCGCCGCCCTCGCCTGGGCCCACCCCATCACGGCCGAGTGGTTCCTCACCAAATTCGGCTCGCCTACTGAGCCGCAAGAAGCAGGCTGGCCCGCCATCGTCGCCGGCCACTCCACCCTCATCTCCGCCCCCACCGGCTCCGGCAAAACCCTCACCGCCTTCCTCGTCGCCATCGACCACCTTCTCCGCCAATCCATCGAAGGCCGCCTCCCCGCCCACACGCAGGTCGTCTACATCTCCCCCCTCAAAGCCCTCTCCAACGACATCCAGAAGAACCTCGAAGAGCCCCTCCGCGAGATCCAGCAACTTGCCCTCGAACGCGGCTACCTCGCCCCGCAAATCCGCACCGCCGTCCGCACCGGCGACACTCTCGCCAAAGACCGCGCGGCCATGCTCCGGCATCCGCCGCACATCCTCGTCACCACCCCCGAATCCCTCTACATCCTCCTCACCGCCGCCAAACCCCGCGAGCTCCTCCGCCGCGTCGAGACCGTCATCGTCGACGAGATCCACGCGGTCGCCGGCAACAAGCGCGGCACCCACCTCTCCCTTTCGCTCGAACGCCTCGAAGCCCTCGTCTGTGGCGAGAACCCCCTCTCGCCCGGCGCCTTTCTCACCGGCCTCCAACGTCCGCCGCAGCGCATCGGCCTCTCCGCCACCCAGAACCCCATCTCTCTCGTCGCCGACTTCCTCACCGGCTCCCACCCCTCCCGCCCCCCAGCGCAGATCATCCAGGTCGGCCAGCGCCGCCATCTCGATCTCGCCATCGAGGTCCCCTCCGAAGAGCTCGGCTCCCTTACCTCCACCACCATGTGGCAGGAGATCTTCGACAAGCTCGCCGCCCACACCGAGCACCACCGATCGACCCTCGTCTTCGTCAACACTCGCCGCCTCGTCGAAAAAATCTCCTTCGAGCTCGCCGAGCGCCTCGGCCCGGAAAACGTCGCCGCCCATCACGGCTCGCTCTCGCGCGCCCTCCGCCTCGATGCCGAGCAGCGCCTCAAAGCCGGCGAGATCAAGATCCTCGTCGCCACCGCCTCGCTCGAGCTCGGAATCGACATCGGCGACATCGACCTCGTCTGCCAGATCGCCACCACCCGCAACGTCGGCGTCGCCATGCAGCGCGTCGGCCGAGCCGGCCATTGGCGCGGCGCCATCCCCAAGGGCCGCCTCTTCGCCACCACCCGCGACGACCTCCTCGAGCAAGCCGCCCTCCTCCGCAAGATGCGCGCAGGCGAGCTTGACCAGCTCGAGATCCCCGAAGCCCCCATCGACGTCCTCATGCAGCAGATCGTCGCCAGCTGCGGCGCCGAAAGCCTGGGACGAAGACTCCCTCTACAACGTCCTTCGCCGCTCCCACCCCTACCGCGACCTCACCCGCGAGCACTTCAACGAAGCTCTCGAACTCCTCCACCTCGGCATCGAATCCAGCCGCGGCCGCTACGGCGCCTACCTCCTCCGCGACACCATCCAGGGCCACCTCCACCCCCGCCGCGGCGCCCGCATCGATCGCCATCTCGAACGGCGGCGCTATCCCCGACACCTCGCTCTTCGCCGTCATCCTGCAGCCGGAAGGCGTACAGATCGCCACCCTCGACGAGCACTTCGCCGTCGACTCCTCCCCCGGCGACGTCGTCCTCCTCGGCAACACCTCCTGGCGCATCCAGCGCATCGAGCCCGCCGGCAAGGTCTTCGTCGAAGACGCCCATGGCGCGCCGCCCAGCATCCCCTTCTGGGAGGGCGAAGCGCCGCAGCGCACCGCCGTCCTCTCCTCCGGCGTCGGCGAACTTCGCGAGCAGATCTCCGCACGCACGCCGTCCGTCTCACCCCAGAACCCTCTCGCCCACGCACCCGGAGGTCGCCGCCTGCACGGAGTGGCTCCAGGCCGAATGCTGCCTCTGCCCCTCCGGAGCCATGCAACTCATCACCTACATCGTCGTCCGGCCGCGCCGTCCTCGGCGCCGTCCCCACGAAGACCACCATCATCGCCGAGCGCTTCTTCGACGAGGGCGGCGGCCAGCAGCTCATCCTCCACGCCCCCTTCGGCGGCCGCGTCAACAAGGCCTGGGGCCTCGCTCTGCGCAAACGCTTCTGCCGCGGCTTCAACTTCGAGCTCCAGGCCGCCGCCACCGACAACGGCATCAACATCTCGCTCGCCGAGCAGCACAGCTTCCCGCTCTCCGATGTCTTTCAGTTCCTCACCGAAAACACCGCGCGCGATCTCCTCGAACAGGCCGCCATCCCCTCGCCCATCTTCAAGAACCGCTGGCGCTGGGCCGCCGGCCGCTCCCTGCAGCTTCTTCGCATGCAAAAGGGCAAGCGCGTCGCTCCGCAGATCCAGCGCACCCGCTCCGACGATCTCCTCGCCAACGTCTTCCCCCAGGCCGCCGCCTGCTTCGAGACCATCGTCGGCGATATTCAGATTCCCGACCACCCGCTCGTCCGCGAGGTCATGCGCGACACCCTCTCCGAAGCCATGGACA
The DNA here is from genome assembly GCA_963778445.1 of uncultured Acidobacteriaceae bacterium. Taxonomy (GTDB): domain Bacteria; phylum Acidobacteriota; class Terriglobia; order Terriglobales; family Acidobacteriaceae; genus Edaphobacter. The sequence continues at coordinate 135,599 of CAVZUG010000005.1, forward strand.
TCGACGGCCTCAACGAGATCCTCCGCGGCATCCAAAGCGGCGCCATTCGCTGCCTCGCCGTCGACACCCCCGTCCCCTCGCAGTTCGCGCACGAGCTCATCAACGCCATGCCCTACGCTTTCCTCGACGAGGCGAGGTGCCGCGGCGCGCCGCGCCCGCGCCGTCAACCTCCGCCGCTCGCTCCCGGCGAGCGTCGCCGACGACGCCGGCAAGCTCGACCCCGCCGCCATCGCCACCGTCCGCGCCCAATGCTGGCCCGACCTCCGCGACGAGCACGAGCTCCACGACCTCCTCCTCTCCCTCGTCGCCCTCCCCCTCGCCTTCCTCGACAACCGCCCCGAAGCCCGCCACTGGCCGATCTTCTACGAGCGCCTCACCCACACGGGCCGCGTCCAGACCGTCGACTGCAACGGCACCCTCGCCTGGGTCGCCACCGAACGCCTCCCCCAGGCGGCCGCCCTCTGGCCCAACCACTGCTCTGCTTCTGCTGTCATCCTGAGCAAAGCGAAGGATCGCAGATGATCCTGAATCCACCGAAACACTCGACACCTTTCTGCCACAAACCGCCCACCGCACCCTCCGTCAGATCAGAAAGCAACGCAATCAGTTACAAAAGAATCCGCCGCCGCCCAACTAGTCCAAGGCTGGTTACAGATTCTCGGCCCCACCACCTCCACCGCCCTCGCCGACCTTCTCAACGTACCCGCCGAAGCGTCTATGCCGCTTTCCTCGCCGCCGAGATGCAAGGCCTCGCGATGCGCGGTGCCTTTGAAGCACCCTGCGCACCGCCGAGGACCACGCAATCGAGTGGTGCGATCGCCGCCTCCTCCAGCGCATCCACCGCCTCACCCTCTCCACCCTCCGCAAGCGCATCGAGCCCGTCACCCCCGCCGCCTACATGCGCTGGCTCCTCGGCTGGCAGCACCTCGCGCCGCAGACCCAGCTCACCGGCGAGGACGGCCTCCTCCACGCGCTCTCCCAGCTCGAAGGCTTCGAAGCCCCCGCCGTCGAGTGGGAGCGCACCCTCCTCCCCGCCCGCGTCGCCAACTACTCTCCCGCCTGGCTCGACGCGCTTTGCCTCTCCGGCGCAATCGGCTGGGGCCGCATCTCGCCCCACCCCGCCTGGTCGGCAGGGGAGGGAAGCGCACCCCGCCGCGTCATCCCCACCAACGCCGCTCCCATCACCTTCTACCTCCGCGACTCCGCCGACTGGCTTCCCTGGGCGCTCGCCAACTCCTGCGTCGAAGAGAAGCAACCTCGCACACGCCCTCAGTCCGCGAGGCCATCCAGGTCCGCTCCGAGCTCGACCGCCGCGGAGCCTGCTTCACCGCCGACCTCCAGCGCAACCTCGCCCTCACCAAGCAACAGACCCAGCACGCCCTCTGGGAGCTCGCCACCGCGGGTCTCGCCTCCGCCGACGGCTTCGACCAGCTCCGCGCGCTGATGGACCCCAAACGCAAGTCCGCCGCCGTAGAACCAGCGCCCACCTCCACAAGACGCCGCACCGCCGCCCGGACCTCCGCCGGCCGCTGGTCTCTCCTCTGCGCCGACGCCGCTGTACCCTCCCGACGCCAACACCCCCGAAGCCCGCATCGCCCGCGCCCACCTCCACGACGCCGCCATGGAGTCTGCCGCCCGCATGCTCCTCGCCCGCTACGGCATCCTCTTCCGCGACCTTCTCACCCGCGAGTCCAACGCCCCCAAGTGGCGCGACCTCACCCCCATCCTCCGCCGCCTCGAAGCACGCGGCGAAATCCGCGGCGGCCGCTTCGTCACCGGCGTCTCCGGCGAGCAGTACGCCCTTCCCGAAGCCGCCGACTCGCTTCGCGCCCAGGACCCGCGAATCCGAAGATCCAGACCATCGAGATCGCCGCCGCCGACCCCGCCAACCTCGTCGGCATCGTCCTTCCCGGTGACCGCATCCCTTCGAGTCCCGGACGCCGCATCCCGCTCCGCAACGGCAAAGCCGCGGAACCACCCACACCCCTGTCGTCCCGAAACTTTCCGCACCCATCCCTACCGTGGCCCCGCCACCCACATTCTCCTTCCCGTCATTTTGACCCTGAGCTTGCCGGGGGGAAGAACACCTGTATCTCGCTTCGAGCTGCGATAAGACTCTGGCGCAATCACTCCAGCCTCGCTGTCAAGCCCGCAATCGGCAAAACCCCGCGGGAACGGGAGTTTTCGCATGGCGCAACCCACCCAACCAATCAGCCATACTGAATAAGACACGGAAACTCAACTAAGCGGCCGCTTACCGCAAGGTGAATAGAATGAATACTTTACTAATAAGTCCAACAGCTGCAATACTTTGCCCCGTTCCATCTGGCAGTGTGCGGCAAACAAAGAACTTAGCGCGAAGTACCCGGGGGAGGGTACCCTCGTCACCGCAACCCTCCATATCGGCAGCACCTAAACTGAACTAGCACATATGCCCACCAACCCCATCCCATCCGAAGGAAAGGAGACCGCCGACGGGGCATCGTCGCAGGAACTCGCCCCCGAAGACTTCTACTACGAAGGCCCTTACTCGTCTTCACCGCCGCATATCACCTGCAAGCGCGGCTATTGCTGCAACTCCGACTGCCGCCACTGCCCCTATCGGTAGCATCCCGGAGCTCAGGGCTTCTGCTCCGCCTCCGGCTTGCAGTTCCGGGATTGCCCCTAGCGAAACCACCTGCTGTGGTCCGCACTGCTTTGGTGCTCTGCCACAGCACCTTCACCCGCGGGTCGTCGCGATACTTCGCCATCTGCCCGTCACCCGCCATCCCGGCGCGCAGTCGAATGCCGCCTCACTCGCCTTCGCCAGCCAGTGCAGCATCTCCGCCTCATCGCCCCGGCCCAGCGCAAGCTTCGCGAGCTCATAGCAGAAACGCCCACGGTCCGCCGGCGAAAGCATGTGCGCCATCACCCCGCTGCCGCTGTGCTTCTCAAACACCTCCGGGTCGAGCTTCAGACGCGATCGCGAACTGCTCGACGCGCCTTCTTGAAAGCTCTTTCTCTCGAAATAACGCCGTTCCAAGGTTGGAGTGAAAGGTCGCCGACCACCTGGTTCAGCTTGATCGCCCGCTTGTAGTCCGAGATGCGTGTCACAGATCGATGCTGCAGATACTCGGCCGCCGCCAGATTGTTCCATGCATCTGCGTTCTTCGGCTTCAAGCTTCGCCGCTCGCTTGAAACAGGCACGCGCAAGCGTGACGTTCTGCAGCTCCAGCTCGGTCACGCCCTGCTTCAGCGCAATCCGTGCTGCATCGCCGCCGCGAGTCAGCGCATAGCCGTAGTAGTCCAGAGCATCTTCCGGGAAACGCCGCGCCCGAAGAACATCGGCGGCCATCTCCAGATCCGCAGCTGATAGCGGTCGCAGGATCAGGCAGGTGCGGCGCGACCGCAATCCACTGGACATCGCTGTGGCGAAGCGCACGGTCCAGCTTCGCATTTTGCGAGACTGCTGCGCCGAGCACGCGCGAGAGCGCAGACCACACAAGGCACGAGAAACAGGAAGAAGGAATGAAGGGGAGGAGAGACGTGTCGAGAGGAAGAGGCATGATGGACCTCCGTCATGCAGCCGAGCTTATCCTCATCCTCTTGCATCTCCAGCTGTCAATACCCTTCTAAGTAGCCCGGCTGTATCGCTCGGCACCGAGCTGACGGGAGCACGGCGCAGCCGTCCGGTCACCCGCAACGCCATCCGCGGAAAGCTGAAGCTGCCGCCCGCATCGTCGATCACATTGACCTGGCAGACGTAGGTTCCCGGTTTCAACTGCGTCAGCGGCACATCGAACTGGAAGCCCACCGCGTTCCGCTCCGGGATATTGATCGCTCGTCGCCTCCACCAGCGGCGTCTCATACACCTTCATGCCGCCCGATCAGAAACTCGATGCTGGTCAGCACCCGCACCGCTCCGTTCGGCCTGTCGCCCCAGGCCAGGCGCGTTCGCCGGCGCGCCGCCCTCCTCTTTCGCGCGGGTCATAGACCTCGTACAGGAAGTAGAGGTGCTGGTCCTGCCGGAACACATGCGGCACATTCGGGATCCACTCCACGCCATCCCGCACCAGCGGACTCACCGCATTCTTCGCCGTGTTCGGCGTCCGCTGGCTCGACAGCACAATCGAGCTCAGCTTCAGCGATGTCTTCTTCAGATCCGGAACCTGCAGATCGGTCTCAAAGCTGCCCATGTTGCCCGTCTGGTTCTCCCGCACCACAAACTTCAGGTGATATCGCCCCGGCGCCAGCGTGAACCCGGTCGAGTACTGGATGTTCTTCCGCTGCACCTGCTGCGCCGCGTCGAGCGCCAGCTTCACATTATCGCGAACATTGCCGACCACGATTCCCTGCGCATTCTTCACCTGGCCGATCACGTCGATGTTCGCCTTATCGCGATCGCCGTTCTTCAGAAAAGGAATCTGCGACCCCGGCACAATCAGCGACACCGGAACGAAGAACTGGTTGTCCTCCAGCCGGAAGTAGAGCGCCTGCAGATACACCGCAACATCCGTCGCCGGCAGATCGCTCCGCATCTGCTCGTTCAAGCGCCTGCTCGCGATCCTCCGTCTTCTGGTGCTGGAAGTCCGCCGGCGCATAGTATCCCGGCCGATAATCGAGCTTCACGTCGCTGCGATTCAGCTTCACCGTCAGATGGCGATAAGCTGCCATCCCGCGCCGTGTCGGTCGAGTGGAAGCCGAGGATGTAGTACGCCTCCGTATCGTGCTGTACCTGCTGAAACGCCGGCGCAAAGTCGTTCGAATCAGAAGAACTTTCCGCCCGTGTCGGATCGCCAGCGTGCCCAGCATCTCCTGCGATCCGAAGTTCGCGTCCAGCTGGCTCTGCATCGCTCCGCCGTTGTACGCCGACACGTCCCGCGCAGGCTGCCCGTCGAAGCATTGCCCACCGGCGGCAGCGCCTCCAGCCCGCGCGAATCCACGCTGTAGATGGCCATGTTCGCCTTCACCGCCTCATTCGTCGCCGCCCGCATGACTCGCCTGGTTCTCGATGCCGTTGCCGCGTCAGGCCGCCCTGAGAAGTACAGCAGGCTCTTCCGCTGATCCACCCGCTCCAGGCTCTTCGCGATCGTCTGGATCGCATACAGCTCGCGATCCGTATTCAGGGCGTTGTACTCGCTGTCGTCCGCGGCAAAGCTCGAAGCATCGTCGGCCGTCCCATCCGTCGAGTCCGCTCGTTCTGCCCGTTCGCAAACCCTGTTCCCTCGGTCCCGTTGTACTTGCCCACGGCCCGCAGCAGCGCCGCCTTGTCCGCGGTGAAATCCTGGTCCATGCTCAGCGCGGTCGCCATGCTCACCAGCGCGACCAGGTCCGCCGGCTGCATCTTCTTGTTGACGTAGTCCTGCGCCGCCTCCACCGCGCGGTCGATATCCTCCGGCTGCATGCTGCTCAGGTCGAAGAACATCACAATCAGCCGATGGTCCCGCAAGGTCACTCGGTATCCGCAGCCAAGTTCCGGTTCAGCAGGTCCGCAATCGGTAGCCTTCCCGGTCACAGTATTCTTTTCTGCCAGCACCGCCGCCTCATCGACGTTCTGATAATCGAAGCTGGCGATCTTCTGCGGCTTTCCATTCTCCAGAACCGTGAAGTCGCTTGCCTTCAGCCCCTTCACCACCGCGCCCGTCTTCTTGTCCCGCACCACCACGTTGGTCAGCACAATATCCGCTCTGCACCTTCAGCGTGAAGGTTCCCTGAGCAGCTGTCGCTGCGCCGGCTCGCTGCGCCGATCGCACTCAGCAGTCAGGGCAGAGCCCACCAGCGAACGCAATCGCGCCCAAGCCCTCCGTCGATCCATCCGCTCAATCGTCTCATCGACTTGCATCTCACAGTCCTGATCCTCTAGAACCGGTACCGCGCCGTAAACGTCAGCGCCCGCTGCGCCGCCGTTCCCGTCACCTGCCCGAACGTCGCCGAGTTCAGCGCCGTATCGATCCGCGAGTACTGCACCGTGTTGAACACATTGTTCGCCGTCACCCGTGCCTCGAACGACCGCGTCTCGCCCAGCGATACCGTCCGCGAAAGCGAAGCGTCGATCGCAACCGTCCCGGGCCCTTCAATCGAGTTCCGCGACGCCGTTCCGAAGCCGTTCGCCGGCGCCACAAAGGCGGCCTTGTTGAACCAGTTGAGAACCGTCCCCGTACCGCCGATCGGCTGTGCCGAACACCCGGTCCGGACGCAGCGTGTAGTTCCCTCCCGCTGCGATCTCCGCCGCCGTCGAGTCGTACTGCGGCGTGAAGTACGGCCCCGTCGCAAAGTAAAGTCGCCGCTGACGGAAAAGCCATCGAGCGCCTTCGACATCCGGCCGCCCTTGCTGAAGAACGCCCGGTTCGGCCCGAACGGCAAGCTCCAACACCCAGTTGCCCGTCACCTCATGCCGCCGGTCGAACGCTGGTTGCCCTCTTCCAGATTCAGGTCGCTGATCGTTCTGCGCGATCGTCGACCGTCCCGATCCTGCCGATCGACGACGCATTATCGATCGAGTGCCCGTAGTGATACGTCGCCTGGAGCGAGATGCCCTTCTGCATCCGCTTCCGCACATTCACCACCAGCGTGTTGAACCGCGAGTACCCCAGCGAGTCCTCATACGTAAACGCCTGCGCAGATGGAGTCGTCACTGTAGACGCCGTGCGGTTCGGCGCCCGCACGATATCCAGGTCTCCGCCCATTGAGCCGTTGTATCCGACGTTCAGCACAATGCCCAGCGGCAGCGTCCGCTGCATATCCAGGTTCCACACCTGCACACGACCCAGCCGGTAGTCCTTGTTCACTGAATAGTTGTTCTGGATCGGCTTCGTCGAGCAGCCAAACCCGTGCGCCAGCGTCATCTTGGCAAAGGTGCATCCGGTCGGGTTCGCCGGGTTGGTAACCGCCGCCAGCACATTCGTCTGCGTCACCGCAAACGGCGGCTGAAACGCCAGCGACTGCGCAAAGCGTCGCAAACTGCCCGGTGTTGTAGTTGATCCCGTACCCCCCGCGAATCACCGTGTTCTTCACAAACTTCGGGCCGCCACGCAAACCCAAGCCGCGGCGAGTACAGTGTCCGATCCGGATTGACCAGCGATCGTGGATAACTCCCGCCGTAATGCCCGGTCCGCATCCGGCAGCACCGGCGCTACCACGGTAAAGTCCGCATTGTGATCGAGGTTCACCAGCCGATTGTTCTTCTCCACATATGGCGAGAAGTATTCATACCGAAGTCCGAAGTTCAGCGTCAGCCCCGGCAGCACGCGCCAGTCATCCTGCGCGTACCAGTCATACACATTGGCTCGAAGATAGATCTTGCTCAGCCCGGCCTGGATCTTCGTCTGCTGCGGCAGACCCAGCAGGAAGTCCGCGAACCCCGCTCCGGAATGTCGGCTGCGTCGTGCTGCCCGCATCCACTGCAGCGCGGTCAGTCGGGCTAAGCGTTGCATAATCCGAGAATACAAACGTGCCCAGCGGATTGCCACCCGTACCGCCGCCGCCCAGCACGTCCGCATGCACGCGCCGGAGATCCACGCCGAACCGCATGTTGTGCTTCTTGTGGCTCCAGCTCACGAAATCTGAGAACGAGATCGTCTGATTGATCGAGTCCCGTGGCGTCGTGTCACTCAATGAGCTGAAGTTCGTGATCGTGATCGCCGGCAGTCCGTTGTAGAACTCAGGATGCGCTCCTAGCGCACCCTGGCTCGGTACCTGAATGCCCGCATCGCCCGCTGGATTGGAAGCTGTATTCGTGAAGTAGTTGCGCGCCATCGCATGCGAGCGGTTCCAGTTGATCGAGGCATTGTTTGTCAGTCGCCCATACCCCACCGTGTAGCCCGCGGTGATGCCGTACCCGTCAGACACGCTCGCCCCGCCCAGCGGCAAAAATACGTTCGGGCTGTCGCTGGCCGTGTGCGAATAGCTCCCGTTGAAGTTGATGTTCTGCCGCAGCGTCTTCGGTCCGTTCGCTGCCGCCTGCCTCCGGCCGCCTCCGCCAAAGCCCGTCGTCTGCCCGAAGTTCCTCACAAACCGAAGTGAGGCCTGCGTAGAGTTCTGCCCTGCGGTCGTAATCGTCTGGTAGTTGAGGCGCTGCGTGCCTGAGGTTACGTTGGGTGCCGGATAGAAGTTCAGTATCGCCAGCGCCTGTTGCGATATCCGCGGCTCGCAGATCACATTCAGAACGCTTCCGCACGAGAATTGCTGCCCTGTGGTGGGATCGTAGATGGGTGTCTGCACCACCTGCCCATTCACCGTCTGCGTCAGCCCGCTGAAGTCTCCGCCGCGCTCCGCCAACGTCGGCACCGTCGCGTACAGATTCAGTGGGTTGATGTTCCTCTGCCCCGTCACGTTGAAGAAGACGAACTGCTTCGTGCTCGGCTTCGTCAACCCCGGAATGTAAGGCGATCCCGTAAAGTTCACCCCAAACCGATTGTTGTTGTACGACGGCTTCACCACCGGCGCGCCCGTCAGCGAATAGTTCGTGGCATTCAGCGCACCAAAGCCGCCGACGTAGAAGATCCCCCCATGCGGCTGCGTCGGATTGAACCCACGGAAGCCGCCACCACCTCCACCGCGTCCGCCACGGCCGCCCCCGCCGCCGAAGCCACCCGGGCCTATAAATTGCGCCGAGCATTCCCGCAACCGCGTTCGCCATGTCGCCTGCCGCTCCACCCTGCCGCCGTGCCTGCGCAATCGCATCTTTCGATCCTCTCGCGAATCTCGTCCTCATTCAGGTTCGCCAGTCCATTCGTCTGCCCCATCTGGCCACTCACCGCTACCGAGTCCTGCGTTGTACCCGCGTCGTTCGCTCCCACCCCCGCCAGCGACGGAAGCTGAGCTCCCACATCGCCGCCACCACCGCTCGCAGTCGCATCCGCCGAATCCGCACTGCCGCTCAAAACACTGAGAGCCTGCAGCCCACCCCCTCGCGCTCCTGAGCGCCGCCACGCTGGCGATTGCGCTCTGCGCTGCCGCGTCCTGCTGCGCCACACGCGAGGCCAGCTGCATCCCGAACTCCGCTATTTCCTCCGGTTTGCCGCCATTCTCGCCGGCTGCGTTCAGCACAATCTCCTGCGTCACACTGGCAAAGGCCGCCAGCTCCGCCCTCACCACATACCTGCCGTTGCGTGGAATCGCCATCGCAAACGAGCCTGTCACGTCGGTCGATGTCGCGTACTTTTTGCCGGTCAGCGTGTTCGTCGCGGTCACCGCGACTCCCGGCAGCGGCACCGTTCCGGCCTTTACCGTGCCACGGATTGTCCCTCCACTGGCAGCTACAGCGTGCTCCGGGACGATGGGCGCTGGCACCAGGCCGGTGCCGCCTGCTGGGTGCACGAGGCCGGCTCCTGCGCTCCCTAAAGCCGGCGCTTAGCCCCGCTGCCAGGGCCAGCGAAATCAGCAGCCTCACCGCAGCTGAAACGTACCTTCATTGCGGCACGCCTCCGGGCGGAGCCGCGACGACGGGGATCGAACCGGATGCGTACCGGAGCACCGCTCGCCGCACTGCCACGCTTGCGTCGCGCCGCCGCGTCCATCACCCGAAGCTCCGTTGGGACAAACGTTCCGCTCTTCAGTGCACCCGCCCGATGACAGAATCTCCCACCTTCACATCCGCCAGCGTGATACTCTCGCCGCCTTCTTCCGCATCGCGGCGCTTCGCCCCGCCTGTGCCCCCGTCAGCCCCAGCGTCCGGACCGCCGCCCATCATCATGCGCCATCCCGCGGCCACCCTTGCGAAACGACGTGCCCTCATCCACCTGCGATCGTCTGGCTCACACCGTCCGCGCGCTTGATCGTCAGTTTCAGATTGTCTGCATCGATCGCGGTCACCTCGCCAGCGATGTACGTCTTGCCCAAGTCCGCCTGCGCCTTCTTGACCTGCTCCGCATCGACAACAGTCACAAAGACCGCATGGAGCGTCTTCGTCGGCGCGTCCATGACACCCATCGCACCCACGCCATCTCCCGCCTTGATCTCTGCGAGCTTCACTGGCTGCCGCTCCTTCATCACGCGCGTATTCGGAGTCACGGTCACCTTGTACATATCTCCCGTCTCCATCTTGACCGTCAGGGTGTCCACGGTCGCGGCAGTCACCGTTCCGCGCACCATCGGCTTCCCGCCGGCAGACCGCCCGGCCCCGCCTCGCCATCCTGCGCGCGTAGCATGCGGGAGCGCTGAACAGCAAAGAGACACAGAGCATCCGCGCCGCTGTTGTAATCCCGAGTCCGCACAGTCCATCGGCCCATCGCACACCCTCCCTGATGCCAGTAGCCCGTGCAGATACAGACGGAGCCGCAGCCGGAAAGACGCTTCGCACAAAGACACCAGCTACCTACCCGCCGCTGCTCTAAACTATCGGGAATGGCCGACCACTCCCACCATCTCTCCGGCGGCGTGCCGCACGATCATCACGAGCACCACTTCGAGTCCAGCCAGGCGGTTCGCGATACCGTGATCGGCCTTGCCGACGGCCTCACCGTCCCGTTCGCCCTCGCCGCCGGCCTCTCCGGAGCCGTCGCCTCCTCGCACCTCGTCGTGCTCGCCGGCCTCGCCGAGATCGCCGCCGGCTCCATTGCCATGGGTCTCGGCGGCTACCTCGCCGCCCGCGGAGACGCCGAGCACTACGCCTCCGAGCGCCTGCGAGAAGAGCGCGAGATCGTCGAACGCACCCGCGACGAAGAAGAAGAGATCTACGAGATCTTCGAGCAGTACCACGTTCCCCGGGCCAGCGCCGAGCCAGTCCTCGTCGCGCTCAAGCAGAACCCCACCGCCTGGGTCGACTTCATGATGCGTTTCGAACTCGGCCTCGAAGAGCCCGCCAGCAACCAGGCTCACCGCTCTGCCCTCACCATCGCCGTCTCTTACATCGCCGGCGGCTTCATCCCGCTCGTCCCTTATATGCTGGTCCAGGACAGCGTCGCCGCCCTCCGGATTTCGGTCGTCATCACCCTCTTCGCCCTTGCCCTCTTCGGCGCGCTCAAAGGCCGTCTCCTCGGAGGCAGGAACCTGCGCAGCGCCCTCCAGACTGTCAGCATCGGCGGCGCGGCAGCCGCCGTCGCATACCTGCTCGCGCATCTACTGAACAGCGGTCATTCCTGACGCGTCCGATGGCAGATCACGCACGGTCGCACATATTCCACCAAACCCTTGATATGGTTACTTCTGCGTTAGTTCCAGACGACAGAAAGAAAATTGTGCAACAAGTGTGGTGCGTCGTTGCATCCAATCGCCTGCCCGCCCAAAGGAGGAGCCTATGCCAGCCAGTCATGATAGCCCTGCGATCAGCGGTTTGAGCGCGGTCTCATCCAGTGCGCTTCTCGTGCGCTTTCAGGTCGTTCGTAGAGCCACAACAGAGCTCTGCTGCAACCTCTCGCTCGAGGACATGATGGTCCAGTCCTGTCCCGAGGCCAGTCCGGTCAAGTGGCACCTCGCGCACACCTCCTGGTTTTTCGAAACCTTCGTCCTCCGCGAGTTTGTACCCAGCTACAAGCCTTTCCATCCCGATTTCCAGTGGCTCTTCAACAGCTACTACAACTCCCTCGGAGACATGCCCGAGAAGAAACTTCGCGCGTCGTTCTCCCGCCCGCCTCTCGATCACATCCTCAGCTATCGCGCCCACGTGGACGCCGCGATCGCCTCGCTGCTCGCCGGTGCGGTACCCGACGAAGTGATGCGCCGCATCTCACTCGGCCTGGAGCATGAGCAGCAGCACCTCGAACTCATCGCCACCGATATCAAGCATGCCCTCTACACGAATCCGCTCCACCCTCCGTTTCGCGACACCCCCTGGCAGCCCCGTGCCAGCATTGCTCCCCCGCTGAGTTGGATCGACTTCACCCCTGGCCTCATCGAGATCGGTACCACTCCCGACCTCGATGGACTCGATGCGTTCGCCTTCGACAACGAGACCCCACGCCACTCCGTCTATCTCGCGCCATTCGCTTTAGGCAGCCGCCTGGTTACCTGCGCCGAATACCTGGCTTTCATCGACGACAACGCTTACAACCGCCCAGAGCTCTGGCTCTCTGAAGGCTGGACGACGATCCGCGAACATGCCTGGGAGGCTCCGCTCTACTGGCATCGCGACAGCAAGACCCAATCCGGCTGGCGAATTTACACGATGCACGGCTTTCGTCCTCTCGACGACCTCAGCGAAACTCCCGTCTGTCACCTCAGCTTCTTCGAGGCCGATGCTTTTGCCCGGTGGTCCGGCGCACGCCTCCCCACGGAGTTCGAATGGGAGTACGCCGCCTCACTGCTCCGCACGCTGATCAGAGATGAAGCGTCGGTGCCGGAGCTCCTCACCTATCCGATGATCGAGGCGCTTCGTTCGCCCGCGGCGGTCGCGGCGTCCAAGGCCAACCTTCTCGAGATGGACAATCTCCATCCCTCTCCAGCCCCACTCCTCCCGGGCCTACAGCAGATCTTCGGCGATGTCTGGGAGTGGACCTCCTCACCCTATACCGGCTATCCCGGATACCGCCCGCTTCCCGGAGCACTGGGCGAGTACAACGGAAAATTCATGAGCTCGCAGATCATCCTTCGCGGAGGCTCCTGCGTTACTCCCGCCACGCATATACGCGCCACCTACCGAAACTTCTTCTCGCCCGCGACGCGGTGGCAGTTCTCCGGCCTCCGCCTCGCGCGTGACTGCTCAAAGCAGAGCACTGAGGGTGCCCAGTGAGTTCAGCGACCGTCGAATCGCTCCATACCAAAGCAGAAACCGCAGTTCAGACCGCCGTGGCGACGGAGGCACGCACCGGCCTTCTCGCTCAGCCCCGCACCCTCTCACCGTGGCTTTTCTACGACGAGCGCGGCTCCGAGCTCTTTGAGCAGATCACCGCTTTGCCCGAGTACTATCTCACCCGGACAGAACGCGCCATCTTCACAGCGCACGCAGACGAGATTCTTGAAGCCGCTGCCGCCGGCAAGCCCTTACACTCTGATCGAGCTCGGCGCCGGCACAGCAACCAAGACCGGCATCCTGCTCGAGGCGGCCGTTCGCCGGCAAGGAAGCGTTCTCTACCAACCGGTCGATGTCTCCGCGAGCGCGCTCGAAGAGGCATGCGCCAACATCCAGACCAACATCTTCGGAGTCACCGTTCGCCCGCAGGTCGCCAACTACACAGTCGAGTCGCTCTCCATCTCACGACCTCACAACGCCCGCGCCCTGACCCTGTACATCGGCTCCAGCATCGGGAACTTTTCGCCTGCGGAGGCCACGGATCTCCTCAGCAACCTCCGGGCCCAACTTCGTCGGGGGGACGCTCTGCTTCTCGGAACGGATCTGGCCCCAGGTTTCAACAAGCCTGTAGCCTCGCTCCTCGCCGCGTACGATGACGCCACCGGCGTGACCGCAGCTTTCAATCGGAACATCCTTGATCGCCTGAACCGCGATCTCGGTGCAAACTTTGACCCGGAATGCTTCAGTCACCGCGCGCTCTGGAACCCTGAGAACTCGCGAATCGAGATGCACCTTGCGCCAATCGCCACTCAGCAGGTGCAGATCCCGGCCAACTCCGCCGGTCCCGCGCTTCACTTCACCCTCACCCCGGCGGAGACAATACACACCGAAAACAGTTACAAGTTCACTCCCGCTTCGATCTCCGCGCTGTTGAACTCCGCAGGCTTCGAGACCACGCACACCTGGCAAGATCCCCAGGCACTCTTCGCCGTCACCCTCGCCACCGCCACGGGGCCTTCCTAGGTGTCGGGTTTTGTTGCCGGCGACATTTAAGCCGAGCTCCCGCTCACAACATGCCTCATCAGACCTCAAGCCCATATGATCGGTAGCATGAACGCCCGTCCCATCCTCGCGTCGATCACCCTCTTCGTGGCCCTCGGATGTTCCACCAGCCCGCGCAGTCAGGAGCGCGTTCGCGAGAACACCGCCAACGCCACAGCGGCTATAGCTTCGAGCGCCAAATCCGCCGTCCTCGGTATAAAAGACGGTCTCACCCGCAAGACGACCGAAGCCGGTGTCAATATCAATACCGCTTCCCGAGCGGAACTCGAAGCCCTCCCGGGCGTCACTTCCTCCATGGCTCGCGAGATCATCAACAATCGCCCGTACAGAGATCCCGTCGAACTCCGCAAAAACAAGATCCTTCCGAAAGACGTGTACAACAAGATCTCCGGGCGCCTCACCGTAAAGCATTAGCGAGAGACTTACCTTACTGATCTTGCTGTCCCCCTTCGAAGCACTTTGAGGCGAGTTGCTTGCTGAAAGCAGCGTGACCTTATACGGGAAACCCTGCGTGAACCGCATCTAGGCAATGCGGTGAATAACGTGCGAACACAGCAAAAAGCGATTATGCGCTCCTGGAACTGGACGGAGTTCCTGTTGAACTCCATAAGGGGCGGAGCGTGGGGCCAAGAGCCGGGTCATTTCAGGGTGCTCTCAGCTGGGCAGCTTGATGCTTGTCGCGCCCCCGGTGTAGTGGATCGTCCTGAATTTTTGCGAGAGATCCGGTCCGTTGCCTTGCCCTGGACCAACGAGAATGACGTGAAAGGTTTTGTTACGGGGCATGCCTGGGTAGGTGCCACGGCGCGAGTTGAAGGACAAGGTATGGGAGGCGTCGTCCCAACGGATCGGGATGAGCGCGTACTCGCCTTTCTCATACGCGTAGGTATCTTCCTGATCGCTGTACAGGTCGAAGCTGCCATCTGCGCCAGGGTAGACCCGAATCTCGACTGAGGCGTCGGGACTCTGTCCGGCGTATTCGGTGGGGGCACCCAACGGCAGAATCGCGCCTGCTCTGACGTAAAGCGGAATGCGTGCGAGCGGTGCCGGCGCTAGGATCTGCCGATCGCCGGACAAGCTATCACCGGTCCAGAAGTCGTACCAGGCTGCGGCCGGAGGCAGATAGAGTGAGCGCGTGACGGCGCCGGCGGAGGTGACTGGATTAACCAGGATGGACGGCCCGAACATAAACTGGTCTCCGATATCGCGAACCTTCAGCTCAGCGTGCCAGTCCATCACAAGCGGACGCTGCATGGTGTAATCCTCGTGGGTGACCTTCCAGGCGAGCGAATAGGTGTAGGGAAGCAAGCGCGAGCGCAACTTGTCGTAGGCGACTAGAGTGGGCGTCTGTGCGCCATAAGAGAAAAGTTCGTTGGCACTGCGGTGCCCGTGAGTGCGAAAGATGGGGCAAAAGGTTCCGAACTCAAACCACCTCGTGTACAACTCCTGGTACTCAAGGTTGTTTGGCTCGTCTGGAAACGGTGAGGTGTAACCGGCTATGTCTGTGGTCCAGTACGGCATGCCGGAGAGGGCGAAGTTAAGACCAGCGGCAATCTGTTTACGCAACGTGGGAAACGTACCGAAGATGTCTCCGGACCACTCGACTGCGGCGTTACGCTGCTGTCCCGCGAAGGCGGAGCGGGTGAGGAGAAAGACGCGCTTCTGGTCTGTTTCGCGACGCCAATGGTCGTAGATGTTTCCCGTATGCATGAGGGGAAAAATATTGAGGTAGCGCGCTCCTGGACCGATTGCTAGCTGTTTGTCTTCGAGAACGGCGTCGCTCTCACCTTTCCAGGTCTCTGGTTCGGAGCTGTCCAGCCAGAACCCATCCCAGCCTTGTGCGAAGAGTTTGCCGACGAGGTGATCCCAGTAGAAGTCACGCGCTTGAGGGTTAGTGGGATCGTAGTCCGGGGTTCCGGGGATGAGCAGATGCTTAGCCAGCATCGCGCGATACGTGTCCGACGCCGGATCGAGAACAGCCCAGGCGGAGATGATGGCGTGAACATGCTCGTCATGCAGCGATCTCAGAGCGTCGGGGACGTCGGGATGCGGCTTGAGATAAGCCTCAGTGAACTCTGGGTCACCTTGCCTCTTCCACCAGAACCAGTCCTGCACAATGACATCGAGCGGCACATGCTGCTCGCGATACCTACCGGCGATGTCGAGCAGTTGCTGGGCGGAGGTGTAACGATCTTTGGATTGAATGAATCCGTAGGCCCACTCGCCAAACAGTGGCGCGTGCCCGGTGAGTTCGCGGTAGTGATGGATGACCGCGTCCATCTCGGGACCATCAAAGAAATAGAAGTCCACGCCCTCTGCTGCATCCGCGGTCAGCTTAAGTTCCCGTGCGAAACGGTTATCGAAGACGGAGCGCGACGCCGTGTTCCAGAGAATTCCATAGCCGTCGGTCGAAAGCAGGAGCGGCACCGCGATGTCGCTGTTCGCCTGCGCGAGCTCGACGACCGTTCCGCGGTAGTTGAAGACGCCGTTCTGATGCTGCCCAAGGCCGTACATGCCTTCGAGCAGCTCGGGTGAGAAGCGGTCGCTGACCTGATGAAGCTGGTGGTTCGGAACTGACGCAGGCGAGTAGCGGCGCGGATGGTTATCGCTCTCCTGAAGCAGGATTTTGCCCGCGGAGTCTTGGAAGTGGAGGGCTCCGGTTGCGAGATTCATCGAGACGGTGAGCTGCGCGCTACGAACGTGTGCCTGTCCGGCCAACTGATCGAAGGTGGAGTTTGCGGGTGAACACGGGGTGACGATCCAAGGCTCGGGGCCGGGCTCGGCTCTACCGCCTGCGGGTCTGCCTGTGACGTGAACGACACCCGGGCCGCAGAAGGTAGCTTCTACGATTTCTTCACGATTTTGGAAGCGAGCCCCTCCAGGAATGGCTTGCGCGGTCATCGGCGCCGGTATGGCAGGCAGATCTGCTTCCGGTGAGGAAGCCATCTGTGCTGACGTGCTTGCAAGAGCGGCAAAACTAAGCAGACCAATCGACAGGGCGTGCCACAGGCGCCCGTGCGGGGTCGGTTCGGAAGTGAGCATGAATGGTCTCCAGTTGTGCGCTTACTACTCTCTCGCGGGCAGAGAAGATGTAGTTTGTTCCCGCGACACGTTGTGCGCTTTGATTTGAGCACGTATCTGTCGCTCTGTTCACGCTATTCTGATGGGCGTAAGCGTAGCTTGCAAGGAGCTCGGTCGTGAGTGCCAAAGTTCTCCGATTCCCGGTTTTCGCCTGTGTGTTGTCGATAACCTGCACGGTACTCGGACAGGGCCGCACCGTGATTTTGGAGGAGACGGGATTTCCTCATGCCGATACGGGGCTGATCTCGCGCGAGGCGTTACGACGCGGATTTCTTAACGCTGAGTTTGCCCGAGTATCCGAACTCGACAAGGCGCTGACGGATGAAAACACGGCCATGCTGGTGTTACCGTACGGCTCTGCTTACCCCGAGACAGCATGGCCGGAAATTCTTCGATTTCTCGATCGCGGAGGGGACCTCCTTGTGCTCGGCGGAAAGCCGTTCACGCGAGCTGCCTTCAAGAAAGGTGACGCTTGGGCGTTGCGAGCGCCGAGCGTTGCGGCTTCGCTGGAGCTGTTCATTGCCGACTACCAGGCTACCTCCGGATCCGCAGATCTGACGTTTCAGCCGAATACGGATGTTCAACCTGCGCTTCCCGCGTTTCAGTGGGCGGAGGCATTCAGCCCCGTGGTTCGACTGTCCGCTGCGCCTATCGTGAATGACGACATCGGTACCACCGGGGATGCCGATGCGCAGCTGACAACGCTCGCGTGGGGATCGCATCAGGGGCATTACCGTGCGGCGCCAGCTCTTCTTATCGATCACACGCGCAAGCGTTTTGTTGGCGGACGGTGGATCTTTCTCGCAGCGGATCTGTCAGCGCGTGCGTTCGACGATCCAAGCCTGCTTGCGCGTTTGCAGGCGATCGGGCTCCGGCATGGCGACCGGTTTACCTTTCGGCCGCGGCTGCCTCTGTTTTTGCCTGGGGAGGCGCTGGAGTTTCAGTACACACCCGCCGAGTACGGCAGGGTGCAGGCAGGCGACGTGTTGAAATTGACCGTTCGCGCTGAAGAAGGTGCGCCTCCGTGTGTACTTACGGTTGCCGCGGACGCTTCAAAGACGATCACCTTGCCTCCGAATGTTGCGCTTGGGAAAGGACTTCACACCGTGGATGCGACTCTGGTGCGAGGCGGAACGCCGCTGTGGGTGGACCACGCCGCATTCTGGATGCGCGATTGGAACTACCTGAAGTCGGGGCCAAGTCTCGGGGTAGGAAAGGATTACTTCCTTCAGAACGGAAAGCCGCTGCCCGTGGTAGGCACGACCTACATGGCCAGCGATGCGAACCGGCTCTTTCTCGAGAGGCCGAATGCGTATGTCTGGGATCGTGATATGGCGCAGATACGGTCTGCGGGCCTGAACATGATCCGGAGCGGGATTTGGTCCGCATGGCGATTCCTCACGATGCCGGACGGCACCGTGAGCGAAGACGGACTGCGCACGATCGAGGCGTTCCTGATGACGGCGCGGCACAACAATCTCCCGGTGCAGTTCAACCTATTTGCGTTTTTACCCAACATCTTTGGCGGTGAGAATGCATACCTTGATCCCGCTGCGCTGCAGGCGCAGGATCGCTATGTGCGCTCCATTGTTGGGCGGTTTCACGACGTACCCTTTCTCGCCTGGGACGTGATCAACGAGCCAAGTGCAAACGCGAACCTCTGGAAGACCCTGCCGCAAAACGACGTATACGAGCAGGCAGCGTGGCGAAAGTACCTCAATCAGAAGTATGCCGATCAAGCATCGCTGCTGGCACTGTGGTCGGAGCCGTCGTTCGGCATCGGTCGCGCGCTGCAATCCAAACCCACGGACGCCGCGCCCACCGCATATGCGCAGAATCCGTTCGCTCTGCCCGAGCCGGGTGCGTTCGCATTCGATGGTGTCCGTAGTGGATATAACCCGCTTAAGGTGTACGACTATTTTCTGTTCACCCAGGGGGTTTTCGTGGATTGGCTGGCGCGGCAGCGCGCGACCATCCGCGATGCTGGATCGAACCAGCTGGTGACGGTGGGACAGGATGAGGGCGGCGTCTCCGGGCGCGTGTCGCCTGCATTCTTCTCGCCCGAGGTTAGCTTTACGGCGGACCATACGTGGTGGGACTTCGACAGCATTCTTTGGGCCTCGCTTGCGGCGAAGATGCCCGGAAAGCCCATGCTGATCCAGGAGATGGGCGAGCAGCGGCGCCTGATGCAGGACGACCATCTGCGTCTGTCGGCAGAGGAGGAAAGTTGGCAACTCGAACGCAAGATGGCGACGGCATTCGCGCAGGGAGCAGGCGGCCTGGAATGGGTGTGGAATGTGAACGCCATGATGGCGAACGACAACGAGACCACTATCGGTGCGATTCGTCCGGACGGAACGGAGAAGCCGGAGGCGGATGTGCTCGCCGGGTTTGCTGCGTTCGCGTCGAAGAGCCCGCAGAGCTTTACGGAGATCGAGCCGCCGCCGGTGATGATCGTGACCTCCCAGGCCCTGCTCTACTCGGGCATGAACGGGATCGCCCTGGCTGCGCAGAAAAAGGCGCTCCGCGCCCTGGCGTACTACGATCACATGCCGACGCGCATGTTGCCGGAGAACCGGGTGAGCGAAATGGGCCATCCGAAGCTCGTGATCCTTCCGGCACCGCAGGCCTTGACCGAGGGCGCGTGGCAGCAGCTGCTTGACTACGTGGCGCGAGGGGGCTGCCTTCTGGTCTCCGGACCGGTCGAGCGCGATGAGCATTGGCAAATTGTGGACCGGCTCTCAGCGCTGCACGTTGCAGCGCGATTGCTGCCTTCGACCGTGCGCCAGAGCTCTCTCCGTCTTCCGTCGGAGGCCCACGATACGGAGGTTACGTTTCCGACCGAGGTGCAGCAGGCTCCTTTGGAGGTGCTGCACTTTGCCGATAACGCTTCCGTTCAACAGATCACGCACGGTCGCGGCAAGATCCTATGGTCTGCCGATCCTGTTGAGTTTGCGGAGAACTATGAGCCCGCCGCTGCACTCTATCGGTTTGCGCTCGCTGCGGCCGGTGTTGAACCGGCGTTCCGGCAGGTACGATCGCTGTCGCCTGGTGTGCTCGCATTTCCTACCGTCCTGAAAGATGCTGTTTTGTACAGCTTTTCGTCTGAGTCTCTGGAGGACACAAACATCGATCTCGAAGACGCGCTTACGCATGCGCGTCTAGAGTTCCGTCTGCGGGCACAGCATGGTGCGTTGGTGCTGGTGCGGCGTTCGGACGCAAGCATCATCGGCTCATATGGTGTGAGCGATATGCAGAAAGATGTCCAGAAGAACCACTGACGAGCGTTGAGCAGGTTGCTCCTCATCAGGTGGTTGGGACCATCCGCCCCCCGTACCGTCTGGAGCAGGTTGTGTGCTTCCGATAACGGACGCTCGCAGGCCGAGATTGAGGCGCTTCGCATCTCCCCAGCTCCACGGCAAGGACGATGCGCTGTGGCGATCGCCGAGAGCCGCTGGTTGAGCTCGCGCAGTTGTACGCAGATCGTCTTTCGCTGTCCGACGGGATGCGCCGCGACGCCGCGTTCCGCCACGCCTTCCAGGGCACAATTACCTTATGATGAGCGACATGAGCTTTTCCGCGCCGGTGCATGTTGTCGATTCTCACACTGAGGGAGAGCCTACGCGGGTGGTGGTGGCGGGTGGACCGGAGCTTGGAGAGGGATCTCTGGATGAGCGCCTGGAACTCTTTCGCGCGCAGTTCGATGGATTTCGCTCCGGCGTGGTGTGCGAGCCGCGAGGGTCGGAGGTGGTAGTTGGAGCGCTGCTGCTCCCGCCGCTGGACCCGAACTCGGCCGCGGCGGTGATCTTCTTCAACGATGTCGGATACCTGGGCATGTGCGGCCACGGAACCATAGGCGTTGTTACCACGCTCGCTCACATCGGGCGGATCCGGCCGGGTCTGCATCAGATCGAGACGCCGGTGGGAACGGTTACGGCGTGCCTGCACCAGGATGGGAGCGTCACGGTTGCGAATGTGTCGAGTTACCGGTATCGCGCCGCGGTTTCTGTGGCGGTTCCGAGCCTGGGCGAATATGTCGGGGATATTGCGTGGGGCGGCAACTGGTTTTACCTGGTTGGCAATCACGGTTTCGAGCTTCTGCCGGAAAATCGCGGGCAGCTGGTCAGGGCCGCAGTGGCGTTTCGCAACGCACTTCGCGCGGAGGGCATTACGGGAGAAGGCGGTGATGAGATCGATCACATCGAGTTCTTTTCAGGGGCAGTAAATCCGGAGAACTCCGCCAGAAACTTTGTCCTGTGCCCAGGAGCGAGCTTTGACCGCTCACCTTGCGGTACGGGCACGAGCGCCAAGATGGCGTGCCTGTTCGCCGACGGCGAGTTAGCTGAGAGGCAGGTCTGGCGGCAGGAGGGGATCCTGGGCACCGTGTTCGAGGGCCATGTGCTGGAGCGAGCGGACGGCCGGATCGATCCCCAGATCCGCGGGCGCGCCTGGATCACGGGCGAATCCAAGCTTCTGTTCTCTTCCGGCGATCCGTTTCGTCACGGGATTGCGTGGTGATATGCGAAGCTTTGACGTCCTGATTGTCGGCGCAGGTATTGTGGGTTGTGCCGCGGCACGGGAATGCGCGCTGGCAGGACTGCGCGTGGGACTCGTTGAGGGCGGTGTGCCGGCCGGGGGCGCGACCGCTGCCGGAATGGGACATGTGGTGGTGATGGACGACTCGCCGGCCCAGCTTGCGCTGACGCGGTATTCGCGCTCGCTGTGGCAAGAGGAGATTGGGAGTCTGCCGGCACAGGTTGAGTACGAGAGTCGGGGGACGCTCTGGATTGCCGCAGACGAAGAGGAGATGGCGGAGGTACGGGCGAAGCAGAAGACCTTTGCGGACGCGGGCGTGCGGTCCGAGGTGCTGGACGGCTCAGCGCTTCGACGTGAGGAGCCGAATCTGCGGCGCTCCCTGGCGGGGGGTCTGCTGGTGCCGGATGATGGCGTGGTCTACCCACCCGCGGCAGCGGCGTTTCATCTTGCGGAGGCAGTTCGGTTGGGATCGGAGTTGATTCGGGCCACAGCCATCGCGGCGGGTGAGCGACGGCTGCAGATGAGTGATGGTGCGGAGTTCTTGGCCGATCGCATTGTGCTTGCTTCGGGGTGCGACTGCGCGCTTCTGCCGAATCTTCCCGTGCAGAAGCGCAAGGGTCATCTCGTGATCACTGATCGGTATCCGGGCTTTGTGCATCATCAGTTGCTTGAGCTCGGATATCTGAAGAGCGCGCATTCGGTGAAGACGGATTCGGTTGCGTTCAATATTCAGCCGCGGCAGAATGGGCAGCTTCTGATCGGATCTTCGCGCCAGTATGGAAGTGACGATCCAGTTGTCGAGACCGGCGTGCTGCAGCGGATGCTGGAGCGCGCGAGGGCCTATATGCCGGGCCTTGCGGAAATGTCGGCGTTGCGGGTTTGGACCGGCTTTCGGGCGGCGACGGAGGACAAGCTGCCGCTGATCGGATCGGCGGCCGGGCTCTCGGACGACCCGTCTCTGTGGCTTTCGATTGGCTTTGAGGGGCTCGGGATTACGAACGCACCAGGCGCTGCGCGTCTGCTGGTGGATGCGCTTCTGGAACGTCCATCGTCGATCGACCGGACGCCCTTTTTACCGATGCGCATGGCGCAGCATATCGCGGAGCCGGCACATGCCTGAGCCTCTCGCCCTTACCGTAAACGGCCGCGGAGTTCTGGTTCCTGAGGGTACGACTGTGTCTGCTGCGATGTTGCAGGCCGGGGTACCGTGCCGAGTCTCTTCAACGGGTCAACCGCGCACCGCGTTCTGCGGCATGGGTATCTGCTTTGAGTGCCGGGCTGTGATCGACGGTGTCGGCTACCGCCGCACATGCCAGATCCTTTGCACGAGCGGGATGCGCGTGGAGACGAGCGCGTGATTGAGACCGAGGTGCTGATCGCAGGCGCTGGGCCCGCTGGAATTGCGGCGGCGACATCGGCAGCGCGTTGCGGGCGCGATGTGACCCTGCTTGACGACAATCCGCTGCCGGGAGGGCAGATCTGGCGCGCCGGATTCCATCAGGGCAAGGGAGAGTCAAAGGCGGAGAACGTGCGGCGGTGCATTGCTTTGTCAGATCTTGCGCGCTCCGGAGCGAAGGTGCTGCCGCGCCACCAGATCTTCCAGGCTGAGGGGACGAAGCGGATCGAAGCGCTGCACGAACAGCACGGGAGCTCCTCGGTGGTGTCGTTTCGCTGTCAGCATCTGGTAATCGCGACCGGCGCCCGGGAACGATTTCTGCCGTTTCCCGGGTGGACGCTGCCTGGAGTTTATGGTGCTGGCGGCCTCCAGGCGCTGGTCCGGGGTGGAATTTCGGTGGCTGGAAAACGCGTCGTCGTGGCCGGAAGCGGGCCGCTGCTGCTGGCTGTGGCGGCCCATCTGCGAGCGAGCGGGGCGGAGGTACGGTGCATCGCCGAGCAGGCGTCCCGGGCGCAGCTCATTCCGTTTGCGGCTTCGCTGTGGTCGCATCCCGCGAAGATTGTGCAAGGTTTGCGATATCGTGCCTCTCTCAGGCGCACGAGGTATCGCCTGGGCTGCTGGCCTGTCGCGGCGATCGCTTCTCCCGATGATGCGATGCAGCTGAGCGCGGTGCGCCTGACAGATGGCAGACGCACCTGGGAAGAGCCATGCGACCTGCTGGCATGCGGATTCCACTTGGTGCCGAATACCGAGCTTGCCGCACTTCTGAAGTGCGGCTTCGATGGAGATTATGTCAGGGTCGATCGCGAGCAGCGGACCTCCGTCGCTGACGTGTTCTGCGTTGGGGAGCCCACCGGGGTTGCCGGCGTGGATGCCGCGCGCATGCAGGGAGAGATCGCCGGCCTTGCGTGCGCCGAGCGCAGCAACGCAAGGCTCGGCCGGCGATCTGGGGCGGAACGCGCCTTTGGACGACGGCTGAATGCCGCGTTTGCCTTGCGTGCCGAGCTGCGCTCTGTTCCGCAGGACGATACGATCGTCTGCCGGTGCGAAGATGTTCCATTTGGAAGGGTGCGGGTCCGCACCGGCTGGACGGATGCCAAGCTGCAGACGCGCTGCGGCATGGGTCCGTGCCAGGGGCGCATCTGCGGACCTGCGCTGCAGGTACTGCTGGGCTGGCAGCCTACCTCGATTCGACCGCCACTTTTCCCGGTGCCCATCGAAGCTCTTTGCCCTACGGATTTCAAACAACAAGAAAGCGAGACTCTCGTATGAACTGGTCTGGCGTGATGCCCGCAATGACCACCCCTTTCGACAGCAACCTTGAGGTCGATCACAGGTTCCTGGCGCAACATGCGGCTTGGCTGCTGGCAAACGGATGCACCGGCCTGGTGATGCTCGGCTCGCTGGGCGAAGGCGCCACGCTGGAGCACGCAGAGAAGGTGGCGATATTGCGAACCGCCGTTCGCAGTGCTGCGGGATGTGCGCCGGTGGTCGCGTCTGTCTCGTCTTTATCGACCCGCGGTGCGGTGCAGTTGGCGAAAGAGGCGGAGCAGGCCGGCTGCTCGGGCCTGATGGTGCTGCCGCCGTATGTGTATACGTCGGACTGGCGGGAGATGAAGAACCACGTCACGACCGTGATTGCCGCTACGCCGCTCCCGTGCATGCTGTACAACAATCCGATTGCCTACAGGACCGACTTCTTGCCGGAACAAATTGCGGAGATCGCAGGAGCGCACGGAAACCTCCAAGCAATCAAGGAGTCCAGTGCCGATGTTCGTCGCGTGACTGCTATCCAAGAGCTGATTGGGGATCGCCTGAAGATCTTTGTGGGTGTCGACGACGCTCTGGTCGAGGGTGTAAGCGCCGGCGCGAGCGGATGGATTGCGGGCCTGGTGAACGCGTACCCGGCAGAATCGGTGAAGCTGTTCGAGTTGGCGCGCGCTGGAAAGGGTGCGGAGGCGTTTGAGCTTTACCGCTGGTTTTTGCCGCTGCTGCGGATGGATACGGTGCCGAAGTTTGTGCAGCTGATCAAATGGGTGCAGGAGCAGCGCGGGGTGGGCTCGGCGCGTGTTCGGGCGCCGCGGATGGAGCTGCATGGCGCTGAGCTCGAGAGGGCGAGGGCGGAGTTCGATGCGGCGCAGACAGGTGCACCTCGTGTAGAGGAGAAAGCCCTTGCAGCCTTCGGTTCGGCGTGAGTGTGACCCGGCTTCTTAGGCGCGGTGATCCAGCAGTAGGTCTGGGTAGGGTAGGGAGACACGTTTTCCCTGCGGGCGAATAGCATGACGCGGATGGAGTTTTTTAGGCGCAAAGATGTACGCCATAAAACTATGCACGAAGCCTCTTGACAGTTGCGGACCTGTTCGAATATAAAGTTGCTGGCTTAGTGATAACGATAACAACCTAATTCGCGCAATGAGCTTTGCAAAGGTCTAGATCCACCGAACCCAGAAGCTGTGAGCGTGGTTAGAACAGCAGGTCGCGTCAGACCTGCGTCTGGCCAAGATTACAAAGGATGCACATAGTAATTCCGTCGAGGCCGCCGGAAGAGAACAGGAGCGAAATTTTAAGATGAAAACCGAGAATATAGGCTGCCGAGAGCGCAGATCGTGGATGGAATGCCCGGGTGTAGGGCAGGTCGGACTCAAGCTCGAAACAGTGGAGGAGAGCAGGGGCAAGCGGCTAAGCATGCTGGTGCTGTGCTTGATGCTGGTCTTTGGTGCTACATCGCTGGTTGCGCAGAACGGGACTATCACTGGGATTGTGACCGATCAGCAGGGCGCCGTGATTCCGAACGCGACCGTGAAGGCGATCGATCAGCAGAAGGGCGCGCTGGTGCGGGATGCCACATCGGGACAAAATGGCGAATTTACACTGCAGCCACTGCCTGCGAGCACGTACTCTATTGAGGTGACCGCGGCGGGTATGTCGACGCTGAAGCGAGCGAATGTGGTCCTTGAGCTTTCGCAGACTCTCAATCTTGGCCCAGTTCCGCTGACCTTGGGCGGTACCGACACGACCGTCACCGTAGATACGCAGCCCAGCCTCATCGAGACCACGACGTCGGAGCACTCGGACGTCATCACCTCCAAGGAAGTGACCGAGACGCCACTGAACGGGCGCGATTTTACCTCACTGATCCGCACCTTGCCGGGCATTGTTTCGAACAACACCTCCGATTTCAATCTAGTCTTCAATTCAACGACGGGCTTCTTTGTAAACGGATATCGCAGCAGCGCGAATAACGTCTATCTGGACGGGGCAATCAATACAGACGTGGGCGCGAACGACGGACAGTACACGCAACTGAGTCTGGACGCGATTGGAGAGTTCAAGGTCCTTTCGGGCAACTACAATGCCGAGTATGGCCGCAGCCCAGGCGTAAATATCCAGAGCAACACCAAGAGCGGCACCCGGCAGTTTCACGGCACCCTCTATGAGTTCAACCGTAACGACTTCTTCGACGCGAACAAATATGAGTTCAACCGTGTAGGGAACAAGATTGCGAAGCTCCGCTTTAACCAGTTTGGCGGAAACCTGGGCGGTCCGATCCTGATTCCGAGGTTCTCTTCCGGCGATCACAAAAAATTGTTCTTCTTCTACAACTACGAGGGAACACGGGCGACCCGGCCGAACAACGCTCCGACGACTGGCCGTGCCGCCTATGATCTACCAAATCCGGCTCAGCTCACGGGCGATTTTTCGTCGCTGTACAAGACCGGCAATATCACCTACACCGACGCCGGTGGCAATCAGGTTGCCACCCCATTTCAGAACGGTCAGATCTTTCAGCCCGGCACAATCACCTACGACACGAACGGCAACATTATGAACGGTGTGCCTTATGTGGGTAACAAGATCTCCAGCACGCAGTTCAGCAAACAGGCGCCGGCGTGGCAAAAGCTTCTCAGCCGCGGCTATACCTTCGGCCCGAACACACCCGTAGCCGGCGACCCTTCCCAGGTAGAGGTTTCGTTTCAGGACTCTTACCAGTTCAAGAAGGACCAGAATGCCGTTCGTGTGGACTACAACGCCAGCGATAAGCTGAACATGTTCTTCCGCTGGGTAAATGACGCGCAGCGAGAGAGTCAGCAGTTTGGCATTTTCGGATACAACGCGTTCCCGATCCTGCCGGAGTACCGGGAGAAGCCGGGTGCAAGCTGGGCTTTCGGCGTCAACAACATCATAAGTCCGAGCCTTACTAATGAGGCGATCTTCCAGTTCAATCATCTGACGCAGCGCGTCGATGTAGACACTCCTTCGGCAAACTACGATCAAACCGCTCTCGGTTTTACTTTTCAGCAGCTCTACCCAGCCACTAACCTGAGGAACAAATATCCTCAGTTCAGCGCGGGAGGCTTCTTCGACAATACCTTTGCGCCAGGCTGGCACAGCGAGGGCAGGACCCTCGGTGTCACGGATACCATCTCTAAGACGCTCGGAGTTCATACTCTGAAAGCGGGCGGCTTCATCAACGAAGTCAAGTCTGGGCAGCAGCCTTCGTTTGAAGAGGCGCCGAACTTCAACTTCGGCTCCGGTCAGAGCAATCTGAAGGATACTGGCAACCCGGTAGCCAACCTACTTCTCGGGAACTACCAGAGTGTTAGCCAGACCAATGGTGTGTTCTATGGCGCATTCAAGTTCTGGCAGTGGGAGATCTTCGGGCAGGATACGTGGCGCGTCAGTCCGCGGCTGACACTCGATTATGGTCTCCGCTATGCGTATCTCGGACCTACCTACACCTACGGGCAGTTCCTGCAGAACTACTTCGATCCGTCACGCTATAACCCTGCTAATGCAGCGATCATCCAGACGGCCAGTGGCCTGACCCAGGGCAGCATCGTCGGCGGTGATCCGTTCAACGGGATCGTTCAGGAAGGGACGAACGGCATTCCGAAGGGTCTGGCGCAACACCGCTACGACAACTTCCAGCCGCGCGTCGGCTTTGCCTTCGATGTCTTCGGTGACGGCAAGACCGCGCTCCGTGGCGGCGCGGGTATCTTCAACGAACGCATTCGCCAGAACAACCAGAGCTTTGACGGGCTCGGCAACCCACCGCTCTCGTATACCCCGCAGCTCTACAACGGCAACATCGACAGCCTGTCTCCCGCCTTGGTCGCGAGCGGCACGCGCTTTCCGGTCGGCATCAATGCCTTCGACAAAGCCGGTCAGATTCCGACTTTTTACGGCTATAACCTGGGAATACAACAACAGCTAGAACACAATATTGTGTTCTCCATGACCTATGTCGGCAACACGGGCCGGCATGAGCAGTACTCGTATAACCTGAATACCCTTCCAATCGGTGCAGCGAACGCTATTGTTCCGGGTACCGGTAAGTCTCTCCTTGCAAATGCCAACGGTGTGGCGAACGCGATCGTCCCGTACAAGGGATATTCGAGCATCTTCTACACGAAGTATGACGCAAACTCCAATTACAACGGCCTGCAGACTCAACTGCAGCGCCGTTTCAGCCGGAATCTCGTCATCACTGCCGATTACACGTGGAGTAAAACGATCGATCTCGCAGATGACGACAATAACGTCAATGAGATCGTAGACGCTTACCACCCGCAGCGAGACCGGGCGGTAGCCGGCTGGGACCGAACGAATGTCTTCAATGTCAACTATGTTTACACGGCTCCCGAGTTCACCAACCACAGCTTTCTCTTCCGCAGTGCTTTGGGCGGATGGGAATTAAGCGGCATTACACGAGTTTGGAGCGGCACTCCTTTCAGTGTTTTCGCCAATGGCAACCCAGGTACACTCGGTCCCGGACAACTTAATACCGCTTCCAACGGAAGCGCGTCCGTCTACGCAAACTACACAGCTCAGGGGGGGCAGCAGCTGTACACCAAGACTTACGATCAATACTTCAATCCGCTGCTCTTCTCTCGTCCCCTGGACAACACCGTTGGCAATACCGCTCGCAACCAGTTCCGTGGACCCGGCATTAACAACTGGAACATCTCTCTTTACAAGAACGTCATCTTTAGCGAGAGGACGCGGCTTCAACTTCGATTGGAGACGTTCAACACCTTCAACCACACCCAGTTCGCGAGCGTTTTCAACAGCATCAACGCGAACAATCCCGGTCAGGCGATCGACTCCAGCAACCGCAGCAACTCGGGAGCCGTCAGCGGGACCTACGATCCACGTAATATCCAACTCGCAGGCAAGTTCTACTTTTAGCCCTTCCCCAACCAGCAACGGCCGCACTTGTAAGCACAGGTGCGGCTGTTGTTTATGCCATCATGGTGCAGAGGTATCCGGTGAAGTGGCTTGTACTCTCCGCGGTCATGATGACCTTCACGCCTTGGGCGCAGGGGCGTGAGTTAGCTCAGTCTGATACGAATCTGGAGGGGATCTTCAATCGAGCGGCTCAGGCGATGCAAGCTGGAGAGTACGCCCAGGCAGAGGCAGGCTTCAGGCAGGTGCTGGCAGCCGACGCGAACAACCTTGCCGCACTCGGCAATCTCGGCGTGTTGTATGCGCGTACTCACCGGTTCACGGATGCGATTGCCGTCGACCAGCTCGCATTGAAGCTGAATCCCGAGGACAAGGGCGTCCTCCTGAACCTCGGGCTCGCCTATCTGAAACAGGAGGACTATGCCAGGGCTCAGCCGTATCTCGAACGTCTGGACGCCCGGGGGACGGGAGGAACGCGGGCTGCGGTGCTGCTTGCCACCTCGTTGGTGATGGGCAATGCTCCTCAGAGGGGGCTTGACCTGCTGCTATCGCGCAAGCTGGAGTTGTCCGATCCGTCCGCTCTGTACCTCGAGGCGGTCGCCTACGCCAGGCTCGGACAGACGGAGGCCGGCGAGAAGATATTTGCGCAGCTGCTGAGCGGCAGCAGCACACGAGCGCAAGCGAGCTTTCTGCTCGGGCAGGCGCTCCACGATGGGCATCGACTTCAAGAGGCGGCCGACTCTTTTCAGCAAACGCTTCAGCGAGATCCGGCGTACCCCGGAGCGCATCGCGAGCTGGGCAAGGTCTATATCAGCATGCAGCACTTCCCCGATGCGGAGCGAGAGTTGCGTGCCGCGATCGCTCAAGATTCGAAAGATGGGAGCGCCCTTTATTTTCTTGGAGCCCTGCTGGTGCAGTCCGCGCGTCCGCCAGATGGCGTGCCTTACCTCCTCCAGGCGCAAGCACTTCTACCGGACTCCTGGGCCATCCCGTTTTATCTGGGCAAAGCAGATTTGAGTGAGCACCATGCAGACGCTGCGATCGCGTTTTTTCGACAAGCTGCTTCCATGAACGCGAACGAACCGCAGGTCTTTTATCTTCTCGCTCTGGCGCTGCGCGCATCTGGTCAGAATGCTGAGGCGAAAGCTGCAATGGATCGCGTTGCAGCTCTCCACAGCACTGCCCTGGATGTGGAGAGACAGGCAATGCAAGGAAAGATTGCGGGCGCTCATTAAAGGAGGGCTCGAAGTGGCGTTACCTCCCGTTTGGGAGGTCGCCCGTGTTACTTTCGGTTGATCGCAGAAGAGGACATGTGAAGCGAATCCTGGGTCTTTCTCTTGTTTATTGCCTACCAAGTGTATTCGGGCTTATGGCGGTTCACGGCGTTGCAGCGACTGTGATGGCGCACGGGCGTGTTGATGCCGTTTCGGGCTGGAAGCTTCAGGACGCGGCCAGGATTTCGCAACCGGGCGCGGAGATCGCCGCTGCTGGTTTTGATACGGCAGGTTGGTATACGGCGACGGTTCCAGGCACTGTCCTAACCACGCTGGTGAACAACCAAGTGTATCCGGAGCCTCTCTATGGAGAGAACAATCGGCCCGAGAGGATTCCGGAGAGCCTGGCGCGGAATTCGTACTGGTATAGAACGGTGCTTGAAATACCGAGGTCCTATGCGGGTAAGCATGTCTGGCTGAACTTCGACGGGATCAATTACTCGGCGCACGTATGGGTAAACGGCACCGAGGTGGGCACGGTGCGCGGCGCTTTCGTGCGTGGAGCGTTCGACATAACGTACAACGTCAAGCCCGGAAGGACGGCTGTGGTGGCGGTGCTGGTGTCTCCACAGCCGCATCCGGGCATCTCGCATGAGCACACGTTGCGCAACGGCGTGGGCAAAAACGGAGGAGAGACGGCGATCGACGGGCCGACTTTTCTTTCGACGATTGGGTGGGACTGGCTGCCGGCGATTCGCGATCGCGACACGGGCATCTGGCAGAAGGTGTTTCTTTCGACGACGGGGCCGGTGCGGGTCAAGGATCCGCTGGTCACGACAGATCTTCCGTTGCCAAGGACCGACTCTGCGGACGTTGCGGTTCAGACCACGCTTGAGAATCTTACGGATCGACCGCAAAGAGGTGTACTCAAAGGCAGTTTAGGGAATGTGGTGTTTGAAAGAGCGATTGAAGTGGCGCCGCACTCCTCGACGCTGGTCAGCTTTGATCCGAAGACGACGCCGGTGCTTCACATGGAGCAACCGAGGCTCTGGTGGCCGAACGGCTATGGACCGCAGAACCTCTACGAACTCCATCTCAGCTTTGAGGTAAATAATCGATTGTCGGATGCGCAAGACGTCAGCTTCGGCGTTCGCAAGATCACGTATGCCGTTCCGGACTCTGACAATCTGACGATCTCGGTCAACGGGGTTCGGGTGTTTATCCGGGGAGGGAACTGGGGACTGGATGAAGGGATGAAGCGGATTCCGCGCGAGCGGCTGGAGGCGGAGATCCGAATGCACCAGATTGCGAATCTGAACATGATCCGCAACTGGGTGGGGCAGAGCACAGGAGAGGATTTCTACGAGCTATGCGATAAGTACGGGCTGCTGATCTGGGATGAGTTTTTTCAGCCGAATCCGGCGGACGGACCGAATCCGACTGACCTTGCGACCTACATTACCAATGTGCGGGACAAGATTCTGCGGTTCAGGAATCACCCCTCGATTGCGCTGTGGTGCGCGCGAAACGAGGGGTATCCACCCAAGGAGATCGACGATCGGCTGCGCACGTTGATGGCGGAGCTCGAACCGGTACGGCTGTATCAACCGAGTTCGACGGAGGGCCGCGGCGTCCGGTCCCATGGACCGTATCACTGGCGCACCCCGCGCGAGTTCTACAAGGTGGAGGAGGCGTTCAAGACGGAGACAGGAAGCATGTCGGTGCCGACGCTCGAATCCGTTCACGGCATGATGCCGGAGAAGGATTGGGAGACGATTACGGATGACTGGGCGGAGCACGACTTTGCGAGAGGTGCGTCAGGCGGAGACTCGTACCCAGGGATAATTGCAAGCCGGTACGGTAAGGTCGCTAACCTGGCCGACTTCGTACGGAAGTCGCAACTGGCGAATTATGAGGCTTTTCGCGCGATGTATGAGGGGCGGAACGCGCAGCTTTTTCGACCGACAACCGGTGTGCTCACGTGGATGAGTCATCCAGCGCAGCCCAGTTTTGTCTGGCAGCTTTATCACTATGACCTTGAACCGAACTCTTCGTTATTTGCTGTCAAGAGCGCGAGTGAGCTGGTGCATATTCAATTCAACGAAGCCAATGGCGAGCTGCAGGTCATCAATAACCTGCCCGACACGATCACCGGTGCAGTTGCCCATGCTGCGATCTTTAACCTCGATGGCACGGTAGCGAATGAGCACGACTACAAGGTCGTAGCTCCGCCGGCTACAGCCACCAGTCTCGGCGTGATTGACTTCTCAACCTCAACGTCCCGTGTTCACTTTCTGCGGCTTGCGTTGCGTGATTCAAGCGGCAAGTTGCTTTCGGAGAACTTCTACTGGCGTGCGCAACCGGAGCATCAGGACGACCTGACGGATCTAACCCAGATGCCTGCTGTGATGCTGGAAGCACATGTGAGCCGGAAGGATGTAGATGGAAGAGCTCTCGTGACCGTGGTGCTGCACAATGCTACGAAGAACGTGGCGCTTATGGCACATCTGCAGATGAGGCGCAGCTCCGGAGAACGCGTCCTGCCGGTCTACTACAGTGATAACTACGTAACGCTCGTTGCAAATGAGACGAAGGTTGTGACGATCCAAGCGGATCTCAAAGCGCTCAAGGGAGGCGACGCGCTGGTGGTGGTGGACGGATGGAACACTGCAGTCATTCCAGCGACAGCTCCTGGAGTGTCAATCTCCACGAATGTGGACGCCCAACCGGACCAGTCGCCAGCAACAGGGCTTCCGTTTCAAACGACAGGATTACGATAGGGGGTTACATATGTCTGCCGTGCATGCGTGTTCGCATTGACCGTAGGGCATGAACATGCAAATGTGTTGAAAGTTATTGACCCCAGGAGATTGCCGCAATTATGTCTCGCCCCGCCCGAATGAGTGACGTAGCCAAGCTGGCGGGTGTCAGCACCATGACCGTCTCTCGGGCGTTGAACGAAAACCCGAATGTCACGGAGGAGACGCGACAACGGGTATTTGAGGCGATCGAGAAGCTCCGATACCGGCCGAACGAGGTAGCGCGTTCTCTGCGGGACCGCCGATCGCGGCAGATCGGCATTTTAATTCCCAACCTGTACGATCCTTTTTTTGCCATATGCACGCACGCGATCAGCCTTGTGGCCAAGGAACGCGCATACTCGGTGGTTATCTCGACCACGGACGAGGATCCGGAGACGGAGTTCGACGAGGCGTGTCGAATGATGAGCCGCAATGTCGAGGGAATGATCGTCATTCCTGCTGCAGGGACGACGAGTCGATCGATGTTGACGGAGCGCGAACTCGATCATCTCCCGATTGTGACGCTGGACCGTCCAGTGAAAGGCAGCCGGTTTGCGAGTGTGCTGGTACAGAACAAAGTTGGCGCGCAGATGGGGACGGAGCACCTGATTCGCCTTGGGCATAAGCGGATTGCGTTCTTCGGATTGCCTCGCCAGGTGTACACGATGCGGATGCGCCATCAGGGGTATGAGGCGGCGATGACGGCCGCGGGGCTCAGTCCCGATGCGCATTATGGTATCGGCAAGGCGGAGGAGACGCTTGCACAACTCAAGATTCTGCTCACCGGCGAGAATCCCCCGACCGCGCTGTTTTGCGCCAACAACCTGACCACCAGAAATGTGCTGCACAGCCTCCAGGCTCTCGGAATACATCCTCCGGAGCCGATTGCGCTCGTCGGTTTTGACGACTTCGATACGGCCGATCTTTTGCTGCCGGGAATAACGGTAGTGCGGCAACCGATGGAAGAGGTGGGACGTGTTGCGGCAGAGGCGCTGTTCTCGCAACTGCTGGGAGATGGAGGAAGCGAGGCCGGCAGGCGTATAGTGCTGCCTGTTGAGTTGGTTGTACGCGGGTCTTGTAGCGCGAAGCCTGCAGGGTCAAAGCTGGCTGGAAAGGCGAGTGCGTAGGGAGGTAGTCGCGGCTCTGTTGTGGTGCGCATGGTGAGACTCGACAAGTGGCTCTGGGCCGCCCGGTTTTTCAAAACGCGGGCGCTGGCAGCGCGATCCTGCGAGATGGGACGAATTCTCTCGAATGGACATCCCGCAAAGGCCTCACGCGAGGTCCGTGTGGGCGATCTGCTGGTGGTGAAGAATGAGGGCGGTGAGTTTGTGGTGGAAGTATTGGTGCTGAGCGAGATGCGCGGCCCAGCGGCGGTGGCGCAGACGCTCTACGCGGAGACCGAGGCGAGCAGGCTGGCGCGACAGAAAGTGGCGGAAGAGCGAAGGGCGATGATAGCGATAGAAGTTCTGCCGGTCGGTAAGCCCAGCAAACGAGATCGGCGCGTCCTGAACAGGTTTCGCGGTAGAAGCTAAAGGTTCAGAGGAGATTTCAGCGAGGCAAGGGTTCTTGAGAAGTTTTGCTGTGGGGGCAAAATCCGAGTTGTTCGCACCGACGGCGCACGCATCTCACTTGACTCAATTCACCATTTGGGCGAGGGCATTGCACTGATCAACGGTTCTGCAATACGTAACAGGAGCGTTGGATCCGAGAGCGCGGGGGCGCTTTGCCGCGAGTTGAAGCTGACAGCCCGGCTGGGGGCTCCGCTTGCGCTAGGCGAGCTTGGCTGGATGTCTACATACATCGTCGATGCCATCATGATCGGTCGCATGCCCCATGCGGCGTTGTCGATCTCGGCGTCATCGCTGGGCAACACGGTTTATTACGCGATCGTGTTTTGCGCGATTGGTATGCTGACCGGTGTCGAAACGCTAGTTGCGCAGGCTTTCGGCCATGGCGATGGAGACGACTGCGTGCTTACGCTGGCGCAGTCGATGTGGATCGTCATCTTCGCGATACCGGCGGTGATGCTGGGGACTCTCGCTTGCATTCCTATGCTTCGCCGCTTCGGTGTATCGCCGGAGGTCGTGACGGAGACCAGCCACTACCTTCATGCGCTGATCTGGTCGACGGGGCCGCTGCTGCTCTACTGGGCGCTGCGACGATACCTCCAGTCGATCAATCGCGTGATCCTGATTGCGATCTCGCTGGTGACGGCGAACCTGATCAACCTGGTTGGGGACTGGGCCTTTCTGTATGGGCACCTGGGGTTCGGACCAATGGGCATCGCGGGCTCGGGCTGGGCTACGTGCGTGGTGCGCTTCTATATGGCGGCCCTGCTGATGCTCGGCATGGCGATCAGCAACAAGGATCGTGTGCGGAGATACACCCTTGAGACGATTCGCCCGAACCTTGCGCGGCTGCGGCTGCTGGTACGGATTGGCTGGCCGGCTGCGGTCGAGGAGCTGACGGATCTCGGCTTCTCGACGTATATGTCGATCGTCTGCGCGCGGCTGGGAACGACGATGCTGGCGGCTCACCAGGTGGTGCTCGATCTGGACGCGTTTGTGTATATGGTGCCGCTGGGGCTGTCTTATGCAACAGCTGCGCGGGTTGGACAGTCGGCTGGTCTGGGAAGTTTGCGGGCGGTACGACGGTCGGCGAAGGCGAGCCTGGTGCTCGGAATGGGGTTTATTGCGGTTGCGGCTCTCCTGTTTGCGGGCCTGCCGCGTGTATGGGCGGGTATCTACACGAACGACCCGACCGTGATTGCAGCCGCGGTACCGATATTTCTGATCTGCGGATTTGCGCAGCTGGGAGACGCGGCTAACGTCATTTTCTGCCAAGCATTGATAGGCCTGGGCGACACGCGCACACCACTGATCGCAAACACGGCCGTGTACTGGGTGATTGGGATGCCGCTTTCGTACTGGCTCGCGTTCGACACAGGGCTTGCGCTGCGCGGCTTGTGGATCGGGCGCGCTGCAGCTTCGGTGGTTACAGGTCTTGCGATGGCGCTGGCTTGGCGGGCCCGACTTCGGCAGGCGGAGGGTGGCAGAGAGGCCGATCAACTCACGCTTCTCCAACCATTGCACGCGAAGTAAGAATCACAGTCATCAACTTTTGAGAGGTCACATCATGTACACGTATTCGCGAAAGCTGCTATTTCTGCTGTTCGTCTTCGGCGGCGGCATTGCGGCCACCGCACAGTCGACACTCGGCTCGATCACCGGCACGGTTCACGATGCTACGGGGGCGGCGATACCGGGCGCGGCAGTGACGCTGCACCGGCGAGAGAGCAACACTGACCGCAGTGTCAGGTCGGGCGCGGATGGCAGTTATACCGCGCCGAACCTCGATCCGGGAACGTACGACGTCGATGTTGTCCTCTCAGGGTTTGCCACCAAAGCGAATCACAATGTACTTCTGGCGGCTCGGCAGCAGCTGCGGGTGGATGTTGCGCTGGCGCCGGCGACGGTGAACGAGACGGTACAGGTGGATGCGTCCTACGCGGGAACGATCCAGACGGATAACGCCTCGATCTCTGCCGCGCTAAGCCCGCGCGATGTGCTGGATCTTCCGGCGAACTACCGTGGGGCGGGATCCACCTCTCCACTGAATGTCATCCAGACATTGCCGGGCGTGCAGCCGGACTCAGGGAGTTATCCGCCGCAACCCTCGTCGTCGCCGAACCCGTCAATCAAGTTCTCCATACAAGGTGGTCTGCCGTCGCAGTCGGAGACGACCGTGGACGGCATCTCAGCGCAGAATCAGACGTCAAACAACATACAGGCTGATGCATTTCCGTCCGCCGAATCGATTGCGGAGATACGCGTCGACGGTGTGAATAACAATGCAGAATACGGCCAGCCAGGCGAGATCACGACTATAACGAAAGCAGGCACAAACCAGCTTCATGGATCGGCGTTCTGGTATTTCCAGAACCAGGGCTTCGACGCGATTCCGTTCGGTTCGAACGCGGCGAACAAGCCGCACAAGGTGGCGAACGACTTTGGCGGATCGGTGGGCGGCCCGGTCGTGATCCCTCATCTCTACAACGGCCGCGACAAGACGTTTTTCTTTGGGACATATGAGGGGCTGCGGTTTCCGCAGTCGGTCGTGCGTCACCTGCTGGTTCCGACAGCTCTGATGAAGGCGGGTGATTTCTCGCAGGAGACGTCCACGCTCAACAATCCGTTTACAGGCGGCACCTACACGGGAGCGCGGCTGCCCTCGATCAATCCGAGCTCAGCGGCGTTCCTGTCGATCTACCCGGACCCGAACTTCGGAGATACGCAGTCCGTCCAGGCTGCGCTGGCTGGACCCGGATACAACTACATCGACACGCGCCGGAACGACATTGACTCCAACCAGTTCGACCTTCGTGCGGATCAGAACTTCGGGCAACGTTTGAGCATGTTCGCACGATATACCTACAAGAACATCGACCAGGCGCAACCTGCCGATCTGAAGCTGCCGAATGGAACGGGTCTGGCCCACTACAGAATCTTTGCGACGTCGGCGAACTACGTCATAACACCGCGGCTGGTGAATGAGTTTCGCTTTGGGTTCACGCTCGAGGAAGACGGTACTGCCAACAACTTTGACGGTTCTGGTCTCGCGAACGCGGCGAACTTCCAGGGGCTCAGCAAGACGTTCCCTTTCAATGGATTTGCCCGTACTCAGTTCAACCAGCTCACGTCGAGCGGCAGCCGCCTGAACGGAACCCAGCGCTCGCGCATCTTCCAGTACGTCGACAATCTGACATGGGTGCGCGGCCAACACACGCTGCGAGTCGGCACAGACTTGCGGCACCTGGGGGCGTATACCGTGCGGAGCTTTTTCCCGGCCGACAATTACGGGAATTTCGGGTTCAACGGCAGCTTCACCGGACAGGAGTTCGCCGACTTTCTGATTGGAACTCCCTATATAAGCCAGCTGGATAATGTGACTTCAGACAACGTCGGCACCTCGAACGCCTATGCCTTCTACGCTCAGGACAGCTGGAAAACGACGCCGAATCTGACCCTGAGCTTCGGCCTGCGGTATGAGTTCCACCCTGCGTTTACGACCAACGCGCAGGTGATCGGCAACTTCGATCCGTCGGTCGCCAAATCGGGGCGGATTGTCTACAACGCTGGCCATGCCGGGGAGTTGGATACGGAGGAACTTGCAAGTGTCAATGCCTGCCCAACGGCTGGTGTCAACAATCCCTTTGCAACGGGACTTCCTCAGAACGGCGCGCCATGCACCCCGGTGCTCTCGAACACGCAGGCCGGGTTGCCTGCGGGTCTGCGTACCTCACCGAAGCTGCGTTTCGAGCCCCGCTTCGGGTTTGCCTATCGGGTGTTTGGGAATGATAAGACGGCCATCCGGGGTGGCGTGGGTTACTACAACATCGCAACGACGGGCGCCCTGTTCTATGCCTTGACGGGAACGGTGAATACGAATCTACGAACTTACTACAACTCGCAGACGAGCACCGGGCCTCTGTTTCGCTTTCCTAATGTATCACCCGCTAGCGACACGTTCGCTCCGGATTATGCGAACCCGAGTGTTGTCTTCTACTCCGCGATCGACACGAACTGGCATGATCCTTACTCGCTGCAGACGAATCTTTCTGTGGACCGGGATCTTGGCCGCGGCTATGGCCTGCGCGTCTCCTACATCGGTCTGAAGACGTGGCACCTCATATGGCAGCCGGAGTTCAACATGCTGCCGTACTCGAAAACAACAATTGCGACCGCGCAACCGCGTTCGGCATTTCCGTTTCCGAACTTTCTCAGTCTCCCCGATCGCTCCACGTCGGCGCAGGCCAGCTACCATGCAGGGCAGGCGGAGCTGTCGCACCGCTTCGCTCGCGGGTTCTCCTTCGACACCGCGTATACGTACGCGAAGAATCTCTCGGACAACCAGGGTAGCTACGGTACGTTCAATGCGCCCACCTTTGTGGATGAGCAGGGCGGCTACAACGCGACCTACAGCTACGACCGGCACATCGACTACGGCAACGTGACGGGCACGCGACGGCACCGGTTGCTGTCGAGCGGTGTCTTCGAGCTGCCAGTCGGGAGCGGCAAGCATTTCGGCGGGGGCATGGGGCGCTTGGCTGATCTCGCTGTGGGCGGGTGGCAGATCTCAAACATCTTCTTGTGGCAGACAGGACCATTCCTGACGCCGGCCATTCCCAGCGGGACGAATGTGGATCCGTCCGGCACCGGATCGGGCAGCATCTACACGGGTGCGCAGCGGCCGGATCGCATCGCGAATGGCAACGCGGGCAGCGGGCGAAGCAGATTGAACTGGCTGAATAAAGCTGCGTTCGCCTGCCCCGGCGGCGTAGGACGCGGAGGTACGACCGGCTTCGCTTCGTTGCAACCGGATGCGCAAAATTACACGAACTGTGTCGTAGGAGGTGTCGATCCGGAGACAAACACCGTGGTGGCTCCGATCGGGCGCTTCGGCACCTCGTCGGTCGGGGATGTGAATGGTCCGGGAACGGTGAGTCTGTCGACCGGACTCAGCAAGTCATTCGTGATTGCCGAGGGCATCCGCCTGCGCGCAGAGGGCACTTTCACCAACGTGCTGAACCACACGAATCTCGCCGACCCGAATCTGGACGTCACGAGCCCGGCGTTTGGGACCATTACGCAGGCGCGCGGGTCCGATTTTGGAGGCAATCGGACAGGGCAGGTCTCGGTCAAGCTGGAATTTTAGGGGCTGCAGGGCGCGCGCGGGACACAACGGCGGTGCAGGCGCAGCTTGACTTCCCCTCCGAGGGGGGCAGGACTGAGCCAACCACCTGCAAACCTTTGGTCGGGGTTCCGGCGTCATAGCTAGTATGAGGTGTGGAATCGCGTTGACGAACGTTGTGCGGCGTCGATTGGATCGTCACTTGGGAGCACATACAGCGGAGACTGTATCGGCCGCGTATGTCGGGGCATCACCCTTTGCGAGCTTCGCACAGGCTGGCAATTGATATGACACGACACCCAGCGGAACGTGGTGTGTGTTGGATATAGGTGATTACGCGTTGATCGGAGACTGCGAGACATCCGCTCTCGTGGGACGCAACGGATCAATCGACTGGCTCTGCTGGCCAAACTTCGCCTCCGCAGCATGTTTCGCCAGACTGCTAGGAACGAAGGAGAACGGTTTTTGGCGGATTGCTCCGACGCATAAAGCCGTTCGGACCTCCCGGCAATACCAGGAGCACTCGCTAGTTCTCGAGACACGCTATGAGACGAAAGCGGGAGCCGTGCAGGTCATCGACTTTATGCCTGTGCGCGGCAAGCACTCGCATATAGTCCGCATCGTCAAGGGGATTCGCGGAAAGGTGGAGATGCGCGGCGAACTCGCCTTGCGCTTCAGCTACGGAGCGGCGGTTCCGTGGGTAACTCGCACGAAGACAGGTATACGCGCCGTGGCAGGGCCTGACGCGGTGGAACTGCGCACCACGGCGCCGCTCGAGGGAGAGCACCTGAAAACTCTCAGCGATTTCACAGTGAGCAAGGGTGAGTCGGTCTCCTTCACGCTGACGTACGGAACCTACGGAGACTACCGCAACGCCTCCCCGTCTGAGCCGTTGGATGTAAATCGCGCGTACGAACAGACGCGGGCGTTCTGGCGCAAGTGGATGTCAGCGTGTACCTATCGCGGCAAGTATGGGGCGGAGGTGGAGCGTTCACTGATCACTCTGAAGGCGCTCACCTTTCGACCTACGGGTGGAGTAGTCGCTGCGCCGACCACGTCGCTTCCAGAAGATATCGGTGGCGTACGAAACTGGGACTATCGCTATTGCTGGCTTCGCGATACGACGTTCACGCTGCTGGCGCTGATGAATGGCGGCTACTACGACGAGGCGCGCGACTGGATGCAGTGGCTTCGCCGAACGATCGCCGGCAGCCCGGATCAGGTGCAGATCATGTACGGGATCTCGGGCGAACGGACACTGGCGGAGTGGAAGATACAATCGCTTCCCGGCTATGAGAACTCGTCTCCTGTTCGAGTGGGCAATGCCGCGTCGGAGCAGCTTCAACTCGATATTTATGGCGAGGTGCTGGATGCCTTCTTTTTCACTTACGGCAAACTTGGCCACGAGAGTGCCGGGGACTTCAACCTGCTGCGTTCTCTTGTAGAGCATCTCGAGACCATTTGGAAGGAGCCGGATGCGGGCATCTGGGAGGTTCGAGGAGGCCCGAAGCACTTTACGTACTCGAAGGTGATGGCGTGGGTCGCGTTTGATCGCGCAGTTAAGCTCGCCAAGGCAATCAAAGCTGATGCACCGATCGAACGCTGGGAGAAGACGCGGGACGCGATCCACAAGCAGGTGTGCAAGAAAGGCTTCAGCAAGCGCAGAAACAGCTTTGTGCAGCACTACGGTTCGAGGCAACTGGACGCTTCTGTTCTTTTGCTGGCGATGGTGGGGTTTCTTCCACCGGAAGATCCACGCATTCGCGGGACCGTGGAGGCCATCGAACGGCATCTCATGCAAGGTGGCCTGGTGATGCGTTACGACACATCGAAGACGGACGACGGGCTGCCCGGGAGTGAAGGCAAGTTTCTTGCGTGCAGCTTCTGGTTGGCGACGAATCTGAAGCTGATCGGGCGCGACGAAGATGCGCTCAAATTATTCGAGCGTCTGCTGCGCCTCGCGAACGATGTGGGTTTGCTCTCGGAGGAATACGACACCGAGAGAGAGCGCCTGGTCGGCAACTTTCCGCAGGCGTTCTCTCACATCGCTCTGATCGAAGCTGCCTACCACCTTACCCAGCCGCACAAGGTGCAACGACACAGGGCAGGAGTCGTGAAAGATCCACATGACGCGTAACGGCGCAGCCGCATGAAGGAAGGAGCGGAGCATGACGATTGATCCCGAGCGGCATTCCAGCATTCTCGCAGCGATGCGGGAAGAGAAGCTCGACGCTTTGATCTGCTCCTCGCCTACAGAGGTCCTGCTGCTGACCGGTTACTGGCCTGTGATGGGCGCTAGCATCGCGGTGTTTACGGCGGAGGGCGAGGTTCATCTGATGGTGCCGGAGGACGAGCAGGAGATAGCTTCGAAGAGTTCGAGTGCGGCGCTGATCGGCTTTCCTTCGGGCAAACTTGACACGTTGACAACACCCCGGGCGGCGATTCAGCAGCCGCTGGTCTCGCTTTGCACCCGCCTGTCTCTGACGGGAGCCCGAATCGGCCTGGAACTTGAGCCGGGGATGCAGCCCTCGAGTTATGCCGCTTCAATTACGTATCGCTCCGGCTTGGTTGACGTGTTGCGGGACGCCTTCCCGCAGATTGGAACCGTCGCTGCCGATGCGATGATGGCCCGGCTAAAAGCGCAGAAAACACAGGTGGAGCTCGCAAAGATTCGGACAGCCGCTTTGATCGCCTCCGCCGGATTTCGTCCGATCCAGGACACGATCCGGCCGGGCCTTCGCGAAGCAGAGATCGCCGCTCTTCTGCAGATGAACTTCGAGAGCGCATCTTCCGCCGACAAAGTGCAGCGCAGTTACGGATACTTCTTCTGCATGTCCGGCCCGAACTCCGCCACCGCCGCGGCAGCCTATGCGCGGACGCGGCAGCGGAATGTACAGGCAGGAGATCTTGTCATGATTCACGCGAACACCTGCGGCGACGGCTACTGGACGGATATCACGCGAACCGAGACCGCAGGCGACCTAACGGAGAGGCAAATGCACATGCGTGCCGCGATCGATGAAGCGCGGCAAGCGGCGCTAAGCGTGATCCGGCCCGGAGTTGGTGCGCAGCAGGTGGATCAAGCTGCCCGAAGCGTACTTGAGAGGCACGGCTTTGGCCGCCAGTTCAAGCACGGTTTGGGGCACGGAGTTGGTTTCGCTGCGGCGAACGCGAACGCTCAGCCCCGGATCCATCCAGCATCGCCGGACATTCTTGAGGCGGGAATGACTTTCAACGTAGAGCCGGCGATTTACTTCGATGACTATGGTGGCATGCGTCACTGCGATGTCGTCGCTGTCACCGCGAGCGGTGTCGAGGTGCTTACAGATTTCTAAGGGGATCAGCATGGTATGCGAGGCGAAGCTGACGCAGGGAAGTGTTTCCGCTTTTACGGTCCCGACCGATGCGCCGGAAGCTGACGGGACCTTCTCCTGGAACAGCACGACGATGGTGCTCGTTCAGATCGAGGCGAGCGGCAAGCGTGCGCTCGGCTTTACCTATGCGGATGCCTCCACGGCGACCTTGGCTGAATCTTTACTGCGACAGTGCGTTCTCGGACAGGATGCGTTCGACCATGGGGCCATCCGGCAATCAATGCTGCGTGCGATTCGTAATTCGGGTGAGACGGGTATTGCGATGATGGCGGTGTCCGCAATCGACAACGCCCTATGGGACTTGCGGGGTCGTCTTCTGGCGATTCCGGTGGTAAGCCTTATCGGCAAGCTGCGAGACTCCATACCTGTCTACGGAAGCGGCGGGTTCACCACCTACACGGACGATCAACTCACAGCGCAGTTTGGCGGCTGGGCCGAGCAGGGCATCACGATGATGAAGATGAAGGTGGGCACGGACCCGGCACGTGATCCACATCGCGTCTCGAGCGCGCGCCACGCGATTGGCGCCGAGTGTGGTCTGTTCGTGGACGCCAACGGTGCCTATACGGTCACGCAAGCGATCCGCCTGGCGCAGGTCTTCGCGGAGCAAAAGGTTGCCTGGTTTGAAGAGCCGGTCAGCTCCGACCACCTTGTGGGGCTTAGCCAGGTGCGTGCGGCTGTGCCCGCGGGGATGGACGTTGCTGCCGGCGAGTATGGATACACGCCGTGGTACTTCGAACGAATGATCGGGGCAAACGCCGTCACCGTGCTTCAAGCGGATGCGACCCGCTGCGGCGGCATCAGCGGATTTCTCGATGCTGCGTCGCTTTGCTGGGCGCACAATGTACCGCTGTCTTCGCACTGCGGTCCAAGCATGCATCTTCACGTCTGTTGCGCGGTGCCACGCGCGATCCATATGGAGTTCTTTCACGATCATGTGCGGATCGAGCGGATGTTCTTCGATGGATTTCGCGAGCCTGTCGAGGGATGTATGTCTCCCGACCTGAGCCGTCCGGGCATGGGTCTGGAGTTCAAAGAGAAGGATGCGGCGACCTATCGTGTCTAGCGGATTCGATCGCCACAATCGATCGGGTGACAGCTTCGAGAGAGCATCCTTCCCGGGAAAGTACGCTTCTATCTAAGAAGGGGAAGAGAGGTAAAGTTCATGGCACAGCAAGTTTCAGACTTAATTGTGGAGCGCCTCCTGGCGTGGGGCGTCGATACGATCTTCGGGTTTCCGGGGGATGGGGTCGACGGCTTCTTTGAAGCGCTGCGGACGCACAAAGATAAGCTCCGCTTCATCCAGGTGCGACACGAGGAAGCAGCCGCCTTCGCGGCTGTCGGCTATGCCAAGTACTCGGGCCGCATTGGTGTATGCATCGCCACCTCCGGACCCGGTGGCATCCATCTTTTGAATGGACTCTATGACGCCAAGTGCGACGGCGT
Source organism: uncultured Acidobacteriaceae bacterium (assembly GCA_963778445.1). Taxonomy (GTDB): domain Bacteria; phylum Acidobacteriota; class Terriglobia; order Terriglobales; family Acidobacteriaceae; genus Edaphobacter. The sequence continues at coordinate 180,028 of CAVZUG010000005.1, forward strand.
TCCGGTCCTCGCCATCACGGGGCACACGTTTCACGATCTGATCGGCATGGACTACCAGCAGGACGTGGATCTCGACAAGCTGTTCATGGATGTCTCGGTTTTTAATGAACGCGTGATGGGACCTGCGCACGCTGTGAATGTTGTGGATGCAGCGATGCGCACCGCCTATGCCCGCCGTGGTGTCTCCCACATCTGTATTCCGAAGGACATCCAGGAGTGGCCTGTCTCGGTCGAGAGCAAACTGCGCAGCGATGCCAATGTGCCGCATCACAGCGGGGACTGGAGCGCCCCCTCCTCTGCGCATCCGAGTTCGGCACTCACGCGCAGGGCGGCGGACATTATCAATGCGGGCGAGCGGGTCGCCATCCTTGCTGGTCGAGGCGCACTGCACTGCCGCGAGGAGGTCTCTCAGCTTGCCGATCGCGTCGGCGGCCCGGTCGTAAAACCGCTGCTCGGAAAGGCCGTACTCCCGGATCGCAGCCCCTACACCACCGGGGGAATCGGCCTTCTGGGGACCGCGCCGTCGATCGACGCGATGGAAGAGTGCGACACGCTGATCATGATCGGCACCAGCTTTCCGTATATGGATTTTCTTCCAAAGCCTGGGCAGGCGAAATGCGTGCAGATCGACATCGACCCGGCGCGCATCGGTCTCCGTCATCAGGTGGATGTCGGCTTGGTAGGCGATGCAAAAGCGATCCTTACCGATCTGCTTCCACTGTTGGAAGAGAACAAAAAGAAGAAGTTCCTGAAGACCGCGCAGGAGCGCATGAAGAGCTGGAACGATCTGATGGAGGAACGTGGCACGCGCACGTCGATGCCGCTCAAGCCGCAGGTGGTCACCCATACGTTGAACAAGCTGCTGAACGACGACGCGATCGTCTCCTCAGACAGCGGAACGATTGCGACCTGGACGGCGCGGTATGTGGAGATGCGCGGCAGCATGATGTTCTCTCTTTCCGGTTCGCTCGCGACCATGGCGAACGGGCTTCCGTACAGCATCGGCGCGGCAGCCGCGTTCCCGGGGCGCCAGGTCGTATGCGTCGTAGGGGATGGTGGCTTGACGATGCTTATGGGCGAGCTTGCCACGCTCGCGAAGTATAAGCTCGCGGTAAAGGTCATCGTCATCAAAAACAATGTTCTCGGCCAGATTAAGTGGGAGCAGATGATTCTCGAGGGAAACCCGGAGTACGGTGTGGAACTGCAGCCGATCGACTTCGCAAAGGTGGCGGAAGCCTGCGGCGCGGCGGGGTACACCGTCGAGCGTCCAGAAGATGTCGAACGTATACTCTCCGAAGCTCTGCGGCATGACGGCCCTGCCGTTATCCAGGCTGTGGTCGATCCGAATGAGCCGCCGATGCCGGGAAAGATCACAACCAAGCAGGCAGTCAAGCTCTCCGAATCTCTGCTTCGTGGACAGAAAAACGCGATCGCCATCATCAAGGACATCGTGCGAAGACAAGGTCCGCGAAGTGATTTAGGTCCCACTCTCTCACAAAGGGGAACATGTCTTCGACGCAGTTTTCATTGCGGAATCCGGTGCACGATCTGGAGATCGTACGCAACCACATTCGCGAGGGTCGCTTTCAACGGACGCTCGCGCTTGTGACCGCCTTCGCCAGTCTGATGAGCGGTCTCGAAGTGAGCTACGAGCACTACCGTGGCAGCTACAGCAAGCGCATCATGTACACGCCGGTTGTTCTAAGCGCCGCGCTGACTGGCGCGGGTGTTGCCGGGTTCTTCAGTCGATGGGCGGCAAAGTCGCTGCTTCGAGTTGTCTCTGCGTTTACGCTTGCAGACTGCGCGATAGGCTTCTACTTCCATGTCCGCGGGATCCAGCGCAAGCCAGGAGGCTGGCGGCTGCCCATGGTGAACATGATCATGGGCCCACCTGTCTTTGCCCCTCTGCTTTTCGGCACCAGCGCCTACCTTGGCCTGATCGCTTCTTTTCTTCGGCGAGAGGAAGATCTGCCCGCTACCCTGGCGGCTTCGAACGATCATGTTGAGAGCTCCCTGGCGCGCGTACTTCCGGAAGAGCTGAGCCGAGACGTGATCTCGGCTGAGCAGGATTTGCGTGAGGGTCGATTTCGCACTCAAGTCGCTATCGTCACCGGCGTCAGCGCGCTTCTGAGCGGCTTTGAGGCCTGGTACTCGCACTACAAGAATCATTTCCGCTACAAGGCGCAGTGGACGCCAGTCATTCTTGCGCCTATGCTGGCCGCGTCCGCATTTGCTTCGATCAGGAGCCAGCGCATTGCCACAAGCGTGCTGCCAGCTCTCTCCGTGGCGTCCTGCGCTGATGCTGCAGTGGGTTTTTTCTACCACTCACGAGGTGTGCTTCGACGTCCGGGTGGAAGCAAGCACATCATCTACAACATCCTGTATGGGCCGCCCATCTTTGCGCCACTGCTCTTTGGCGCTGCCGGAATGCTCGGCATTCTTGCCAGCATGCTCGGCCGGAGGAGACGATGAGTCAACCTGAAAGTCAAGACTCCGCGCTTTTGCCGCAGGATCCGATTACGGGCGAACTCCTGCAGCCGAGGTCGCAGCCGGGATATTACGCCGGTTTCAGCACACTGTCGCAGCAGTCGTTCTGGGATGCAGCAACCCGCACGGTGGTGAACGAACGTTTGCACCAGCAGTTACCCACACGCTTCTTCACTCCGGGCGAAGCCAACTTCTGGACGGCCGTCTTCGATCACGTGATTCCTCAGACGGATCGCACGCCGGACCGCCGCATCCCGATACTGCCTGCGCTGGACGATCGGCTCTACCGTGACCGCACCAACGGGTACCGGTTCGAAGATATGCCGCACGACCGCGACGCATACCGCCTGGGCCTTCTTGCGATCAACGCGGAGTCGCAGCAGCAGTTCGGCGCGGAGTTTCTATCGCTCCCGCACCTTCAGCAGGATCTGGTGCTCAAGACAATCCACGACGGTCAGCCGCAGGCCGCAGCCGATACGTGGAAACGCATGTCCGTGCATCGCTTCTGGCAGCTCATCATGCAGGATGCGATCGATGCCTACTACTCGCATCCCTGGGCGTGGGACGAGATTGGCTTTGGCGGCCCTGCCTATCCCCGCGCCTATATCCGTCTCGAACGCGGCGAGGCCGAGCCTTGGGAGGTGGAAGAGAAGCGCTACGACTGGGTCGCTTCTCCACATACCGTTTCGGATGAGATAGAAGCGACGCACAGCTTCCACACGGAGTCGCTGCAGCACAAGACGCACACACAGGTACCTGAGAGGAAGTCGTGAAAGAACCACTGCTTGGAAGCTTCGAGCAACCCGCTAACGGAAAACACATGCTGGGAGCTCTCCAGCATATCGACCTGCCAATGCGCCGATTCAGAGAACTCGACGAGGTCGACTATGTGATTGTCGGGGTCGGTTCGGCCGGTGGTGTCCTGCTGCAGCGGCTTGCTCGAGCCGGGTTCAACGTCGTGGGTCTTGAAGCCGGACCCTTCTGGGATACGGAACGTGACTGGGTCAGCGATGAAGCCGGCTCTCACGATCTGTACTGGGAAGACCCGCGCGTCACCGGTGGAACCGATCCCCTTGCTCTTGGCGCAAACAACTGCGGCCGGGGAGTCGGCGGCGGCTCTGTCCATTGGGCCGCTTTCACGCCGCGCCTCCATCCATCGGACTTCGAGGTTTACACGCGCGACGGCGTCGGTACGGACTGGCCTATTACGTACGAGGAGATTCGTCCCTATTACGAGCAGCTTGAACTGGAGATGCCGGTCGCCGGCCCGGCCTACTATCCCTGGGGTCATCCACACGGATATCCGTATGGTCCGCACCCTATGGGCGGCGTCGGAAACGCACTCATTCGCGGCTGCTCGGCGCTGAATATCCCGGTGTCTATCGGTGGCCCGGTCGCGATCCTCTCCGGATCGCATGGAGATCGGCCCCACTGCATCTACCGGGGCTTCTGTATCCAGGGCTGCAAAGTCGGCGCAAAGGCGAGCACGCTAATCACGCATGTGCCCGATGCTGTCCATAGCGGCGCTGAGATTCGCGATCATTCCATGGCATCACGGATCAGCCTCGGGAAGAATGGCCGTGTCAATGGAGTTCACTACTTCGATAAGAACGGCGGAGAACACTTCCAGCGAGCGAAATCCGTCATCGTGAGTGGGTATGCGATCGAGACGCCACGGCTCCTGCTCAACTCCGCGTGCCCGGGGTATGAGAACGGACTCGCGAATTCGAGCGACACTGTCGGCCGTTATCTCATGGCGCAGGCCGGAACCGTTGTGCTGGGACGTTTCGAGCAGCTCGTCCGGATGTATAAGGCGCCTCCCGCACACGCATTAACAGAGGAGTTCTACGAGACCGATCCGAAGAACGACTTTGCCCGTGGCTTTGCCATACAGACTGTAGGTCCACTTCCACTTGCGTTTGGGAAGCAGATGGTTGCGGCGAAGAAGGCGTGGGGTTGGGGTCTGCGCAGGGAGATGATGGATTACAACCACTGGGCCAGCTTTGGCCTACTCGGCGAAATTCTCCCCTGGCCGGAGAACCGGGTGACCCTCGCGGAAGAGCGCGATCGCTTCGGTCTGCCCATTGCGCACGTCAGCTTCAACCTGCATGAGAACGACAAGCGCCTGATCAAGTTCGCAACTGAGAAGACCACCGAGGTCATGCACGCGGCGGGCGCCACCGAAGTCGTGCATGAGGCTCGCTATGCGCATCTCGTCGGAGCCGCCCGAATGGGCTCCAACCCGCAAACGTCCGTCGTAGATAAGTTCGGCCGCTCCCATGACATCCCTAACCTGTTCGTCTGTGACGGCAGCATCATGCCAACGCAAGGATCGGCGAATCCGGGCCTCACGATTCAGGCCCTCGCCGCTCGCACCGCGGACTATCTAATCTCACAGGGAGATCGGGTGTTCACTTCGAGCGATCGAGATATGTCCACCCCATCGATTCGCCGGGAGCTTGCTCCGCCCGACACCTGGGGCAAAGGCGTTCCGCGATTAACCTGAACATCCCTACAACAGTCCGAGGACTGACGCACATCACCTCGGTGACGAACGCGACATATTCGCTGCACGATCCAGGTGAACGTAGCCGCCATCCACAAACAGGAACTGGCCCGTCGTATGAGAGGCCCGCTCGGAGAGCAGAAACACCACGGTATCGGCTATCTCTTCGGGCGTTGTCATGCGTCGTCCAAGCGGGATGGTGGCCGAGATGCTGTCGCGAACGTTCTCTGGGTTGGGAAAGCTGGAGAGCCAATCCTGATAAGCCGGGGTCCACACCTCTGAAGGTATGACAGCGTTGACTCGAATTCCGTAAGGCAGTAGTTCAACAGCCCATTCTCGCGTGAGGGCCAGCAGTGCGCCCTTGGCTGCGGCATAGCCCGACGTGCCCCCCTGACCGGTGCATGCCACCTTGGAGCCGATGTTTACGATCGCCCCCCGCCGCTGCTTGAGCGTGGGAAGCAGGTAGTGAGCCATAGAAAACGAGTGCCAAACATTGTTTTGCAGCGACTGCATGAAGCGTGCAGGGTCTCCACTCTCCAGACCCACGCTGTCATTCACGCCGATGTTGTTGATCAGCCCATCTACCCCGGTGCACCGTTCGTGGATCCGATCGACAGCTTTGCGGCAGCTCTCGGGTGAATCGAGCCACGCTCCCACGAACTCGAAATGTCTCTGCTCAGCCTCCAGCAGCTGCAAGTTGCGACGGACAGCCGGCTCGTCACGATTCACAATTACCGGAACCGCTCCTTCCCGGGCGCACGCGAGAGAGATGGCAAACCCGATTCCGACGCCGCCTCCAGTGATGACTATCGTTTTGTTCCTGATATCGAGATCCATGCCGCTCCGATCCTGTATTCCCTTCGATCCAGGCACTGGGATCGCAGCACATGCGATGCTTACGTACGCCTCAACCGAGTATCAGGAATCCTAGTCTCAACAGATTGATGCCTGCGAGTGCCCTCCAGACGATGTGGATTCTCCCTGGCGGGTTGAGGGACGCCGAGGCTCTTTTCACCGTTGAGGATCTGGCCGGCGGTGAGACCGCGGATAGAGGCGTCGAGGAGCTCGATCATGTGAAAGGCGGGCAGGGTGCGCTCCCCGCGATGACGGAGGCCGCTCATAAGCTGGAGGAGGCAGCCGGGGTTGGCGGAGACGACGGCCTGCGAGTGGGTGTCAAGGAGATGGCCTACTTTGCGGTCGCCAAGCTGCTGGGCAGGTTCGGGCTGGAGGAGGTTGTAGACACCGGCGGAGCCACAACAAAGAGACGCTTCGGCGATCTCGGCAAGTTCAAGTTGCGGGATTGCGGAGAGAAGCTCCCGCGGTTGCTGATGAATTCCTTGTGCGTGACGGAGGTGGCATGCGTCGTGGTAAGCGATGCGAATGGGCAGGGGGTGGCGTGGGGCCAGCGGATGGCACGCTCGAAAGAACCTCGGTGATGTCTTTGCACTTAGCGGAGAAGGCGCGAGCACGGGATGCCCACTCCGGGTCGTCGCGGAGGAGGTGGCCGTACTCCTTCATTGTGGAGCCGCAGCCGGCGGCATTGATGACGATGGAGTCGACATTGGCGGCTTCGAAACGGGCGATGAGATTGCGGGCCATGGCGGCGGCCTGGTCTTCGAGACCGGAGTGGACCATGAGGGCTCCGCAGCAGGGCTGGCCGGCGGGGGTAATGACCTCGCAGCCTTCAGCGCTCAGCACGCGCGCGGTGGCCGCGTTGACGTGGGAGAAGAAGACCTGCTGGACACAGCCGGTGAGCATGCCGACGCGGCGCGCGGGAGGGGGTGGCGGGGGGTATGCGTTCGGGCATGCGTCCAGGTGAAGCGGGCGGGGACCGTGGGGAGGAGAGACTCCATGGCGGCGAGGCGCCTGGGGAGGAGCCTGAGGAGGCCGGAGGCGCGGACGAGGGCTTGCAGGCCGGAGCGCTGGTAGAGGAAGAGCGGACCGGCCAGCAGGCGCAGGCGCGCGGGGTGGGGGAAGGTGGCGAAGAGGAGTTTGCGGAAGAGCGAGTCGGCGGCGGTGCGGGGAATGTTGCGCTCGACCTGGGCGCGGGTGTCTTCGATGAGCTTGTCGTACTGCACGCCCGAGGGGCAGGCGGTCATGCAGGCCATGCAGCCGAGGCAGTTGTCCATGTGGATGCCGGAAGTGTCGGTCGAGCGGAGCTTCGCCCTGGCCGGCCTTGGCCATCATGTAGATGCGGCCGCGGGGCGAATCCATCTCTTCGCCCCAGAGCACGTAGGTGGGGCAGGCGGGGAGGCAGAAGCCGCAGTGGACGCAGTCGGCGAGGAGGTCTTTCGACGGGGGATGGTGTGCATCGAAGGAGCTGGGGTTGCGGGGCGAGCTGGTGAGGGCTGCGCCGCGGCTGTGAGTGGTGTGCTGGGCATGTCAGATGTCTCCGGCGAGGCGGCCGGGGTTGAGGGTGCGGATGGGGTCGAACTGGTGTTTCACGGCTTGCATGAGGGTGTTTGGTTTTGCTGCGCCCCAGGTGGCGTTGAATGGCCGAGAGGGGTCGACGGCGTTTGAAGCACCGACATAGAGCCTGCATCTGTGTAGCGCGAACATGCTGCCCAAAGGCGAGTAGGTCTCGCGCAATGTCAGGAAAGCCGCGTAGATGATTCCGATCGCCTGAGCGACTACAGCGCCTCCCAAGCGGACGATATCGTCGGCGATCTGAGCTACCTCGGTGGGCAACATCCCGAGTTTTGATGACGAAGGCCTCTGGGTTTGAGAAGAGAGATTCGCGCGCTCGCCAGACTTCCTTCGAGGCCTCGCCGATGAGCGAAGGGCCGAACTGCTGCGCCATGCTGTGCAAGGGTATCCGCCTGTTTTGCTTCGGGGTGGGCGTTGAGCTGGATGTCGAGGTGGAAGCCGTTCGCTGTCGCCGCGGAGCTGGAGGGCCTCGCGTGAGGAGATGGCTGGCGCGGATGGATGCCATGAGGGCGGCGAGCTGCGCGGCTTGCGGGGCGGAGACGGTGAAGGTCTGCGTGTGTTGCGGCAGGGGGTGGAGGCGGAAGGTGGCTTCCGTGATGACGGCGAGGGTGCCGAAGGCTGCCGGTGACGAGTTTGCGGAGGTCGTAGCCGGCGACGTTTTTGACGACCTTGCCGCCGGAGCGGGCGACGGTGCCGTCGGCGAGGACGAGGGTCATGCCGATGACGAGGTCGCGGAGGCTGCCGTAGCGGTGGCGGAGCGCGCCGGAGTCGTTGGTGGCGAGGATGCCGCCGACGGTGGCGCGGTCGGGCCAGAGGGGATCGAGGGCCACGAACTGGCCGTGCCCGGCGAGGGTGTGCTGGAGCTTCTGCCAGGTGCAGCCGGCCTCCACCGTGCAGGTGAGGTCCTGCCAGGGATGCTCGAGAACGCGGTTGAGGCGGGTGAGGTCAAGGCGGAGATCTGTGGTGACGGGATTGGCCCAGGACTGCTTGGTGTTGCCGCCTGCGGGGGTGACGGTGAGCCGTTTTCGTTGGCGTAGCGGAGGATCTCGGAGACTTGCTGTGTGTTGGCTGGAGAGACAGTGACCGTGTCTCCGCTCGAGTGGACGTGTTCTGCGCCGGTGATTGCGGTTAGTTTCTCAGCGAGCGACAAAATACAGGGGTCCTTCGCTTCGTTCAGGATGACGACGTATAGCGACTGCAAGGCAACAGCAGATTCCCTGCGGGAATGACAGACAGAAGGGCAAAGGCAACGGCAAAGGCAAAAGCAAAGGCAAACAAGGCAAATAGCAAAGGCAAAGGCACGCAAAGACGAAAGGCAAAGGCAAAGGCAACAGCAGATTCCCTTCGGGAATGACAGACAGAGAGGCAACAGCAACGGCAACTGCAACTGCAACGGGAGCAGCGTTATCGAACAGCTTCTAAAAGATCTCTGCGATGCCGCTGCTTTCGAGGTTGTGGGGGATGTAGGCTCCGCGGGAGCGCTCTCCGCAGAGGCGTGGCGTGGGAAAGAGCTTGTCGGGGTTGGCGATGTTCTGCGGATCGAAGGCGTGGCGGACGCGCTGCATGGTTTCGAGGTCGGGATCGGCGTACATGTAAGACATGCTGCATTGCTTTTCGCGGCCGACGCCGTGCTCGCCGGTGATGGAGCCGCCGGCTTCGACGCAGAGTTCGAGGATGCGCATGGAAAGGTTGATCGCGCGTTCTTCTTCCCCGGGATTCGCCTGGCTGTAAAGGACGATGGGATGGAGATTGCCGTCGCCGGCGTGGAAGACGTTGGTGACGCGCAGGTCTTCTGCGGCGGCCATGGCGGCGATCTTTTCGAGAACTGCAGGAAGTGCGGTGCGGGGTATGACGCCATCCTGCACGATGTAGTGCGACGAGAGGCGGCCGGCGGCGGCGAAGGCGGCTTTGCGGCCCTTCCAGATGAGGAAGCGGTCGCGCTCGTCGATAGCGAGGCGGGTCTCCCAAGCGCCGTTTTTCCGGGCCAGCGAGATGACGGTGGCCATCTGGAGGTCGACCTCGGCGCGGGGGCCGTCGAGCTCGATGAGCAGGAGGGCTTCGCAGGCGGGATAGTTGGGATGGACGGAGGCTTCCGCGGCCTGGATGGACAGGCGGTCCATGATCTCCATGGCGGCGGGAAGCTGCCCGGCGGCGATGACGTCGGAGACGGTCTGTGCCGCGGCGGCGATGGTATCGAAGGCGGCGAGGATGACCTGTACCGTCTCCGGTTTGCGCACGATGCGGAGGGTCATTTCGGTTGCGACGCCGAGGGTGCCCTCGGAGCCGATGAAGACGCCGAGGAGATCGTAGCCGGGGGCATCGGGTGTTTTGCTGCCCAGTGTGACGATCTCGCCGGTGGGGAGGACGACGGTCATCTCAAGCACGTGCGTGACGGTGAAGCCGTACTTGAGGCAATGCGCTCCGCCAGCGTTCTCGGCGACGTTGCCGCCGATGGTGCAGACGGTCTGGGAGCTGGGGTCGGGAGCGTAAAAGAAGCCCTGTGCGGAGACGGCAGCGGTGACATCGGAGTTGATGACGCCGGGCTGGACGGTGACCTGCTGGTTGGGCAGATCGACATTGAGAATGCGGTTCATGCGGGAGAAGCCGATGACGACTGAGCCCTCCGCCGGGAGCGCGCCTCCGCTGAGCCCGGTGCCAGCGCCGCGGGCGACGAAGGGGATGCTTGTATTTCGCGCAGATGCGAACTACGGCCTGGACCTCCTGAGTAGTACGCGGGAGGGCAACCGCTGCCGGCATGACACGGAAGGCGGTGAGACCGTCGCACTCGTAGGTCTGGAGCTGGTTGGGCGCGGTGATGAGGCCGGATTGGGCGGCGTTTCCGTTAGCGCCGGGCGGATGGACGGCGGCGCGAAGTTCGGCGAGGATGGCAGGTGTCAGCATGGGTCTCGAGCTTTGCTTCCACGATGCTATCCGAAATGGCGATGGACGAACTTGCGAGCTCAATTCATGCGGAGATGCGCGTACAGCAACACCTCGAAACCGACGATGACTGCAAGAAAGATGCTGTGACGAAGGGTGAAGCGGAAGAGCTTCGCCTGATCTCCGGTGGACATGTTGGTGGCGGCGGCGGCGACGGCGATCGTCTGGAGGCTGATCATCTTGCCCATGACTCCACCGGCGGAGTTTGCGGACGCCATGAGAACGGGGCTAAAGCCGAGGCGTGTGGCGCTGACGACTTGAAGGTTGCCGAAGAGGGCGTTTGCGGAGGTATCGGAGCCAGTGAGAAAGACTCCAAGCCAGCCCATGAGCGGGCTGAAGAACGGGAACAGAGCGCCGGTGGCGGAGAAGGCGAGGCCGAGCGTGCCGGTGGCTCCGCTGTAGTTCATGACGAATGCGAGGCCAAGCATGGAGGCGATGGTGACGACCGGGCGGATGAGCTTATGCGCGACCGAACGGATGATGCGGAGGAAGGCTCGGGGCGTCATCTTCGAGGAAGAGTGCGGAGAAGATAGACGCGAACATGCAGGAGGTGCCGGAGGCGGAGAGCCAGTTGAGGTTGAAGATGGCGGCGTATCGGACCGGCGCCGGAGCAACCGGAGGCGTGCGGATGATCTGGTTATGCAGGCCGGGCCACGGGAATGGCGACGGATGCTCTGCTGAGCAAGGTGAGAACAGGCGCGTATCCCCAGGCGAGCACGAAGAGAACGAGCAGACCGTAGGGCATCCAGGCGAGGGCGATCTCGCGGCGTGTGAAGCGAGGAGGTGTGGCATCTGCGAGAGGCGATGCGGCGGCGGAAAGGGAGTGAGCCTGATGGCCGGCTTTGAGCTTTGCGGTGGAGGGCGGCGTCCAGAAGCGGAGCAGAAGGATGAGACCGCCCATGGCAGCGATGGAGGCAAGGACATCCGTGAGTTGCGGACCGATGAAGTTTGAGACGAAGAATTGAACGGCGGCGAAGGCTGCTCCGCTGACGAGGAGGGCCGGCCAGATCTCGAGGGTTGCCGGCCAGCCGCTGGTGACGAGGATGAGATAGGCGGGAAGAAAGAGGGAGATGGGGGCGCAGATGCGGCCGACGTCCGCGCTGAGTTTATCAAGGGGGAGCGCGGTGATTCCGGCGAGCGTGACGAGAGGGATGCCGATGGAGCCGAAGGCTACCGGCGCGGTGTTTGCGAGCAGGCAGACAGAGGAGGCGTAGAAGGAGGAGAAGCCGAGGCCGACCATCATGGCGGCGGCAACGGCGACGGGAGTGCCGAAGCCGGCGCAGCCTTCGAGGAACGCACCGAAAGCGAAGGCGATGAGGAGAGCCTGGATGCGGCGGTCGGAGGTGATGTCGCCGATGGAGTCTTTAATGATCTCAAACTTGCCGGTGCGGACGGTGATCTCGTAGAGCACGAGCGCCCAGAGGATGATCCAGCAGATGGGGAAGAGGCCGAAGCATGCGCCGTAGGCTGCGGAGCTGAAGACGTGCTGCAACGACATGCGGTAACCGAGGACGGCCAGGAGCATGGCGGCGGCGAGGCCGGAGAGCGCGGCGATCCATGCGGGTTTGCGCAGCACGGCGAGCAGAAGGAGGAGAACCAGAATGGGGAGTGTAGCGACGAGGGCAGAGAAGCCGAGGCCGTGACCAAAGATGAAGTAGACCTGGGCCCAACCGGATGTCATCGATCCAACCTTTTAGACAAAGTGGAGAGCAGGGACAGATGGAATCCTAAATGCCTCGGCTTTGCCGATGAAAGCGATTTGCGTTGAAGGCGGTTGCAGCTTCCTCGGCCTCGCTGTATACAGCTCACAAGCACTTCGCAGCCTCACCGAAGGAGGACTCACCGTGGATATCCAAGGTCTGAGTAGAATTTCGCGCATCTCCGCGGGTCTTGTACGCGGTGTGGCTCTGCTGCTTTTCCTGTTCTGTGCGGTTCCGCTGATAGCGCAGGTGACGACGGCGGATCTGGTGGGAACCGTGACAGATCCGGCGGGTTCGGTTCTTCCTGGCGCCACGGTGACGCTCACGGAGGTGGACCGGCACCAGGTGCGAACCACTCAGACCAATGCGGCGGGAGAGTTTACGTTTTCGTTGCTGCAGAACGGTTCTTATTCGCTGCAGGTGGAGGCGACCGGGTTCAAGCGTTATGAGCTGGCGAACATTGCCTTGAATGGTGGGGACAGGCGCCGTGTTGTCGCTGCGCTGCCGCTTGAAGGAAGCACCCAGCAGGTTACGGTAACGGCGGCGCCGCCAGCTCTTGAGACGGATACGACGGCACTGAGCACGGTGGTGAATCAGCGGCAGGTGCAGGACCTTCCTTTGAACGGCCGCAACTTCGTTCAACTGGCGCAGCTGGCGGCGGGTTCGAATGAGGGTACGGCGTCTGCGATCTCCAACGGCAACCGCCCGGATGATCGGCGGCAGACGTCTTCGGTGGTGGCGAATGCTCAGTCGGACACCCTGAATAACGAGATGGTGGAAGGGGTGGATAACAACGAGGGCACGGTAGGAACGATCGGCGTGCGGCCTTCGGTCGAAGCCATTGCGGAGTTCCGGGTGCTGACGAATCTGTATCCGGCCGAGGTGGGAAAGACGGCTGGAGCGGTGGTGAACCTGATCACCAGGGCGGGAACAGACCAGTTCCATGGATCGGCATACGAGTTTCTGCGCAACGACTACTTTGATGCGCGCAGCTTCTTTGCGACCAGCGCGGCGGTGGGGAAGAAGCCGAAGTTCCGGCAGAACCAGTTTGGAGCGAGTATCGGCGGACCCATCAAGAGCGAGAAGACATTCTTCTTCGCCGACTACGAGGGCCTGCGGCGAATCGACGCAACGGGAACGCTCGTGAACAATGTAGTGCCGACCGCGTACGAGGTGGCGCATCCCGGAGATTTTTCTGATCACGGTGGACCTGTCCTGACATCTGCGCAGATCAAGCCCGGTTGGGGCAAAGTTTTTCGACCTGTTTCCGGCTCCGAATAACGGCCACGACTTCTTCACTTCGTCGTATCCGCAGACGCAGTACAGCACAACGGCGGATGCCAGGGTGGATCACCGGTTTTCATCGAACAACCTCATGTTCGGCCGGTGGACCTATAACAACGTGAGCACAATCACTCCCAGTGCGCTGCCGAATGTGGGTGGCGTCGATCCGGGGGGCTCCGTATCGTTTCCCGGACCGGCATCGCAGCAGGCGCAGCAGTACCTGTTGGATTACACGCATATCTTCGGCCCAAACGCTGCTGATGGAGATGAAGGCCGGATACACCTATGTCAGCAACGTTTCGCTGCCGCTGAACTACGGCAAGAACTTCGGGAACGGCATTCGGTGTGGTGAACTCCAACGTGGACCTCTTTACTTCCGCTCTGCCGAATGTTGCCGTGACGGGGTATGCGCCTCTTGGGGATGTCGGGATCGCTGCCGCTCTATGATCGCGACAACATCTTCCAGTACAGCGGAATCCTGACCCAAGTGCGGGGACGTCATTCCATCAAGTATGGTGCGACGCTGATCCGGCGGCAGATCTTTAATGAGCAGCCGACCAGCGGTGCGGGGTCCTTCAGCTTCACCACCAGCCCTGCTTCCACAAGTGTTCCCGCGGTGACTCCGCTTGTGAATCTGCTTGAGGGGAACGTCTTTCTGGCTTCGCGCGTGGTGCAGCTCTACCCTCGCTACCTGCGCAGCTGGGAGCCCGGCTTTTTTGTGCAGGACGATTGGCGCGCGACGCCGAACCTGACGCTGAATATGGGGCTGCGGTACGACATCATCACGCCAGATGTGGACAAGTTCAATCACATCTCGCACTTCGATCCGGCGTCGAAGAGCTTTCGCGTCGCAGGGCAGAACGCATCGAACACCGCGGACGTCCGTACGGATTACCGGTCGATCGCTCCGCGGTTTGGGTTCTCCGCGAATCTTTCGTCAAAGACGGTGCTGCGCGGCGGCTTCGGGATTGTCTTCTTCCGCGATAACACGGGGCCTTCGGTGCCCTTTGCCGATCCGCCGTATGTGGGCACGTACTCTCCGAACCAAAATACGACGACGTGGAACACTCCATTGCCGCTGCCGTCTCAGGCCTCGACGACCAACCCGGCTGGCGCGCTACGCGGGATGCAGCTGGGATTCTCGAACTCCTACGTGTACCAGTTCAACGAGAACGTCCAGCGGGATCTTGGCTTTTCCACGATCCTGACGGTCGCTTATGTGGGCGAACTGGGGCACGGGCTGCGGACGTCGCCCGATGTGAACCTCGCTCCACTGGGAAACACGGGTGGCAGCTTCACACCGACGAAGCGCCCGTTCTTCTCGCAGTTTCCGGGCGTAACGGACATCTATAACATCGAGTCAAACGGCTACGATAGTTTCCATTCCCTCCAGACCACGCTGGTGAAGCAGGCAGGTCATGGGCTAACGGTGCAGGCAAACTTCACCTGGGCTCACGCACTGGGAGATAACGTGGGCTTCTCGGCGGGAGGATTGTTCACCAGTGCCGACCCGGCGAACACGAAGACGGTTGAGTATGGAAACAGTGAGCTGGATGTGCGGGACCGGTTTGCGATGATGCTGAACTACCGTCTTCCTTTTGGGGAGAACCTCAGTGGACTCAAGGCGGTCGCAGGGAAGGGATGGCAGTTCAATGCCATCGATGTGTGGGAGACGGGCCAACCCTTTACGATTGCAAACTCGAGTACCCGTACCAACACAGGGGTCGGCACGGATCGCCCGAACCAACTGAGAACACCGCATGTCGCTACAAAGTCGATCGCCCGTTGGTTCGACACAACAGCTTTCGTCGCGCAGCCGTTGGGAACCCTGGGAACAACACGAAGGAACAGCGTGTATGGACCGAGCTACCGGCATTTCGACGCTTCTCTGTTCAAGGACTTTGACCTGACAGAACGCGCCAGACTGCAGTTTCGCGCTGAGGCGTTCAATCTGTCGAACACGCCGAACTTTGGGCAGCCGGGCGCAACACTTGGGACGTCGACGTTTGGAGTCATAACGGCTCTGCGAACAAATGCGTTACCGCGTCAGTTTCAGTTCGCTCTACGCGTTTCGTTCTAGCCACCGACAGCGTCTGCGGGGGCACGCGTGGAGCTTTCGCTTCAGCATGAAGTATCGGGAGATATGAATGAAGCTCTACTCAATGGCAATGGTTATCCTGTTCTGTGTTGCTCCGGGTATGGCACAGGTTGCGACCGGCATCGATGTTCTCGAGCAGCAGAACTTCTCGCCGCTGAAGGAGCTCGCGGCAAAGCGCGGTGGCCATCTCCGGATAGCAGTGCTTACGAATCCAGTGGGCGTCGATCACCAGGAACGAAGGACGATCGATGTGTTGCGCAAAGACGCGGCGGCGGCGGTCCCCGGCCTCAGTGTTGTGAGGCTCTTCAGTGCGGAGCATGGCATCAACGCGGCGCTGGACAGATCCAATATCGACGATTCGAAGGATGCTGAGAGTGGTCTGCCGATCATAAGCATCTACGGAACAACGGAGGCGCAGAGGCACCCGTCTGCCGAGCAGCTAGCCGGGTTGGATGCCGTGGTGATCGATCTGCAGGATGTGGGTGTTCGCTTCTGGACGTTTCAGACGCTGATGGGGTATTTCCTGGAAGCGTCGGCGCCCAATAACGTTGAGATGATTATGCTCGATCGACCGAACCCGATTGCCGGTCTGGCTGTACAAGGGCCGTTGACAACTGCCGGGCGGGAGAACTACGTCAGCTACTATGCCGAGCCATTGCGCCCGGGGATGACGATGGGTGAGCTGGCCGGCCTCTTCAACGGCGAGAAGCACCTGGGCGCGCACCTGACCGTTATCCCGATGAAGGGTTGGCAAAGAGCGGATTGGTACGATAACACCGACGTATTGTGGGTGAATCCTTCTCCGAATATCCGCAGCCTGACCCAAGCGATGACGTACCCGGGGATTGGTTTGCTGGAAGGAACGAACGTCAACGTCAAGGGTCCAGTTGAACCTCCGTTCGTGCGATTCGGCGCGCCCTGGATTGCCGCAACCCAGCTAGCCGCTTACCTCAACGCGCGTTTGATTCCGGGCGTGAGCTTCATGCCGGTGTTCTATACGCCCGGCGCCACGGAGCGGTACCCGTACCATGGGGAGCGATGCGAAGGCGTGGAGGTGATCGTGAACGATCGCAACGCTCTCGATGCGCCTGAGCTTGGAATCGAGGCGGCATCAGCACTCTGGAAGCTGTATCCGAAGAACTTCCAGGTGGATAAAGTGGACCGGCTGCTGTTGAATCGCAAGGTCCTCGACGAGATAAAGGCAGGAGCCGATCCTCGCACCATTGCAGCGGGTTGGCAGAACGATCTGCATGCTTTCGAGGCGAGAAGAGCGCTTTACCTGCTCTACAAATAGAGCTTGCCTGGACGATACGGAAGCGATGGGATTGGCGGAGTCGTGAGGAATTTACAGTTGGGTGCAGGTGAATCCGAGGCGAGAGAATTTTGGCCCCGACTGGCTGGAGGCGCTATGCGGTCGCGAGCGTCGCATAGAGCGATAGCTGGAAGGCGACTCAATCAGCAGGTCGATGGAACTTTACTCTGCGGGCCTGAATCGCACCGCCACGCCCCCACCAGAAGCAAGTTCGAAACTGAGCGTCCCTGAGCTTTCCACGGCTCGCTGCTCGCAGGTGACATGCTGAGGCTTTTCGTTGGAGTCGCCAGCATCTTTATAGATCTCCGCTATGTACTTGCCTCTGCCAAGAAAGCTTAAAGGAAATGAGATGTTCCTCGGCGTCCAGCTGGTAATGGAACCAACGAACCAGTCTTTGCCTTTGCGTCTCGCGATGGTTACGAACTCTCCGGGCGTGCCGCCCAGCACGCGTGTTCCATCCCACGCCGTCGGAACGTCCCGGATGAACTGGAACTCTGGCTGATTCAGGTAGGCCTGCGGCGCGTCAGAGACCATCTGGAATGGAGCGAAGTCAACGACATAGAGAGCGAGTTGCTGTGCACGGGTGCCGAGCACCATGGGACGGGAGGAGCGAGCAATAAAGTCTTCCCGTGTGCTATTCCCGAAACCGCCAGGGGTGTAATCCATAGGTCCGTTGAGCATGCGTGTGAATGGCAAGGTTGTCCGGCTGACCGGGGTATCCCTCGTGCTCCACTTGGAGTTCTCCATTCCAAGGACGCCTTCATAGCCCACAACGTTCGGGTAAGTGCGGCTGATACCCCAGGGTGTCGTGGTGCCGTGGTAATCCAGCATGAGGTGATGCTGAGCTGCGAGACGGGCGGCGCGATAGTAGAACTCCACACCAGTCTGGTCGCCCCGCTGAATAAAGTCGATCTTTACGCCGGCCACCCCCCACCTTTCGTAGAGTGGAAACGCATCTCCCATCTGAAGAACCGTTGGTGTGTAGTGCGTCCAAACCCAAATCTTGACTCCTTTTGCCGCGGCATACTGAACCAAACCGGGAACATCCACGTTTCCATTCATCTTGGTTATGTCATCCTGCTGCGACCAGCCGCCATCCACGAGCATGTACGGGAAATGCGATTGGGCGGCGAAGTCCACAAAGGCCTTCATCGTGGCAGTGTTATTTGCCCCCTTGCCGTCCGGACCGATGTTGCCGTTCCACCATCCCCAGGCAGACTTGCCGGGATGAATCCAGCTTGTATCGGCCAAGGCGAGCGGAGGGTTGAGATCATTGATGATGTTGGATTCGATGAAGGTTCCGGGGGTCTGAGCTACCTGAAGCACACGCCATGCGGAGTGATGTGGAAGCCGGCCCATTACCGCAACGGATGGATTGGAGGGCGGATCATCAAAGCGAGGTGCCAGCGTGCTTTCGAGCCGGAACTGGCCTTTGCCTGTTGAGATCGCCGGCGCGGCAGCGTTGGTGAGGTACATAACGCTGTTGCCCTCCAGGTCGGCTTCCGTGATCGCGATCCAGGCGGTGCCTGGAACGTAGGCCAGCAAGGGAAGACCGATGAGGATGTGGCTTGGAGTTCCGCCCTGCTGGCCGAAGGAGCTGATCGACAAGGGGATGAACTCGCTCTCGAAGCCGGAGCGGAAGTTGGGCAGCTCCAGAGCCCAGGTGGAGGCATCGCGGTCGAAGTTGAACTCCGTGTGTTCTTCCTGCAGGTGCAGCACGCGCTGTCCGGGTTGCTCCGGGAGAACATAGCGGAATGCGACCGCCCCGTTGTACGCCCGTGCCTCGATAGTCATGGTGAGGCCCGGCTTGTTCGGGTCAGTGACGGTCACGTTGAGGCCGTTGAAAGGGTCGTGTACATGGCTTGCAGTTCCAGCAAGCTGGTCGTAGTCGTCGACTCCCGAACCGGGCGTGGCCTCGCTGATACGGACATTGGCTCCAAGAGGAGGGCCGCCGGCAAGGCTCAGGCTTAGGCCTGAGTCCTCAAGCAGAGTCTTGCCGTCGAATACCAGCGAGTAGACGAGGTGGCCGGGCTGGTCCGCTGCTTGTCCGTTGGAAGCAATCGAGAACGCCAGAGTCAGGTGGCGATCGGGCGAGGTGACGGCATGCTCAGTTGGTGTGCTCTGCGCGGTGAGGGCGGTGCCCGCAAGCAGCAGACCACCGAGCGCGAACACACAGGCCAGGCGGAAGCAGCGCACCGGGGACGCCGCGTCACCGGAGAGACTTTGCCGGGCCGGCGATGTGCGAAGCACGCTGTTGTTCTTTCGCGAACCGTTTTTCTGCTGGTACATGACTCTCTCCAAGGTCCGAAACGTGCTCTTCAGGTTCACTGCATCAGCTTGCCACTATAGCCCGGCAGCACTACGGTGCTCCCGGCGTGCTGGTTAGAGTTCGAAGGACAACGCTCGTCGCATCCAGCGAGGACCCCGGCAGGGCTGCCTTGTTTATCCGAAGGCTTGCCGGCCGGCGATTTCGGCAGCCCTCACGATAGAGGGAACGGGCTCTTGTTGAGGATGGCGAGCACCTACTCGCGGGCGCGCCTGCCACGTACGCTGTGCTGCCGTGGGCCTGATCTAACGTGACGGGGCATAGATCTGCGAGGTCGTGACATTCAGCTCGAAGCTCTTCAGGTCGTCTGCCGAGAGAGCGTTCCACTATTTGCTATCGAGCTTTCCGGCGCACGAAAGGCTACACCTATCATCGGATGACCTCCACCAGATCTTTGTCACGGCCGTCCCATGCCTTTGCACCCTCGTGGGTCAGCCTTCCACCGGCATCATCCCAGTGAAGAGTCGTGATCTGATGCTCGCCCTTCTCGTATGCGTAGGTGTTGCCATCGTCGTTGTAGAGCACGAAGGTTGCATTGGCCCCGGAGTAGACCTTGATCTTCGCGAGCGCCTGCTTGTCATGCGTGCTTTCGACGGGTACTCCCAGAGGGAGAATTGATCCGGCCTTCACGAAGAGAGGGATGGTATCGATCGGCGCCTGAACCGTGACCACTTGATTTCCGTGGAGCTTTTCGTCGGTCCAGAAGTTATACCAATCCTGTCTTCCGTCCGTGCCGCCGGGCAGATACACCGTGCGAGAGGTGGCACCCTGCTGGACGACGGGCGCGACGAGCAGCGCCGGGCCGAACATGTATTCGTCGGTGATATCTGTAACCCGGTTGTCATCTGGAAAGTCCATAAAAAGCGCCCGCATGAAAGGTGCGCCGGACTGGTGGGTAAACCATCCCAGAGAGTAGAGATAGGGCATCAACGTGTAACGCAGTTTGAGGTACTTCTCCAAGAATCGGCTCAGCTTGCGGCCCATAGCTCCAGACCTCGTTGTATGTTCGCGTGCCGTGCGTTCGCATGGTTGGCAGGAACGTGCCGTATTCGAACCAACGCACATAAAGTTCGGGGTAGTCGTCATCATGCCTGACGTTATCGCGAGCTCCTGCAGGGTCGATCAGGGGTGGTTTCGCGGGCGTGTGCTGGTAGGGAAGGTCCTGCCAGCCACCTATATCGTTGCCGGTGTATGCGATGCCGGACGCGGCGGTGTTCAGCCCCGTTGGGATCTGACGGCGCAAGGTGTCCCAGGTTGGTGAGATGTCGGATGACCAGAAGATAGTTCCGTTGCGCTGGGCACCGAGATACGCATCACGGGAGAGCGTAAGCGCGCGATGCATTTCGCCGGGGCGCACGCCATCCCTCCTTACGCCGTCGTAGATCGCGCCCGTATGGAAGAGCGGATACACGTTGAGGTACTGTGTGCCAGGCCCGATGCTTAGGTAAGCTCCATCGGGCGGAAGATCTGGCTCTGTCTCGTCGGCCCAGAAGTAGTCGAAACCCTTCGCCGCGATGTTGTCGTGAATCAGATTCCACCACCACCTTGCAGCCTCTGGATTGGTGGTATCGATATCGGAGCCAGCCTTGTCGTATGGCTGACCGTCGACCGGCTTACCTCCGGCGGGCATATCCGGCGTGACCGGGATGCCGCTGGCGTAGTGCTCGAACCAGTTTTTACTTACCAGGAAATCGTAATATTGTGAGCCGGGCGCGAAACGCGGCCAAACACTGATCATGCTCTCGATGTTCTGGTCGTGCAGCTGCTTGTTCATGGCTGCCGGATCGGGCCACTTCTCCGGATCAAAGTCATATTGACCCATCTTGGTGTAGTAGAACCAATCGACGACGAGAATGTCGAGCGGCAGATGGCGGTCGCGGTACCCTTTCGCAACTGCCAGGACCTCAGGCTGAGAACTGTATCGCTGCTTGCACTGTATAAACCCGTATGCGGCCTTGGGCAGCATCGGCGTTGCTCCCGTGAGCAGGCGGTAGCCCGCATAGATCTCATCGGTTGTCTTGCCTGCGATGACAAAGAAGGACACACGCTTGCCGAGTGTGGAGGTCCACTTCGTCTGCCCATCAAAGGCGGGATAGATCGTAGTCGATGAAGGATTGTCCCACACGATGCCGTAGCCCTTATTCGTCACCAGGAACGGAACGCAGTAGCTGGGGCTCGCGGGTGCGAGGTAGTTGGCTGCGCAGGTGATCGGTCGCTGCCGATGATCGAGGTAGCCTTCCTGATTCTGTCCCAGCCCATAGTAGTGCTCGTCCTCCGCAGCCCGAAAGCTTGCACCCACGGTATAGAGCGGCAGATCCTCAGGCTTGATCCCGCGTGCGTTCTTGAGCGTATCGTCTTTTTGGTTCAGCTCTGCCATTTGCCAGCCGGTCATGGTCACGAGTTCCGAGCCATCCGGACGCGTGATCGAAATGTTGACTCCAGGAACCGATCCCGAAAAGAACTTTGCAGTATCCGGCAACTTCCGGTTTGGATCGCGCTTATATGCCGGTGCTATTGTCACGACGATGCGAGAACTGGTGTAGGTATCGGCTCCAGGGTCGGTAGTGCCGTGCCTCCAACCAGTCTCTTCGGGCTTTGCGACGAAACCGTAGCCAGGGCCGGCTGTAGCCTCCTTCGCGATGGTGCTCAGTGTGACGCGCACGACGTTAAGGGCATAGGGCTCGACGCTCACCGTCTGGCCGTTTCTCTGCAGCGCCGGTGTCTCTGAAAGGGCTGCTCCGGTCAGCAGAGTGAGCAACAGGACATGAAACGATCGAAACATGTGAGCTCTCCCCTATTCGTCTTATGCGAACTCAAACGCACAGAAACCAAACCGTATGCTCATCAAAACGGCAGGCACCTGCTTTGGCGGTGTATTCCCGCTTCCACCGAATCATACAGGCGAGCCGGAGTAGCTTTTATATGCTTGACCGGTGCACTGATTCGTGTACAACGGACCTGCGAGGATGCCGACCTGGAAGAGAGTTCTGAAAGACCTGTGACTCTGAAGACGTTGGCCGAGCAGCTGAAACTCTCGCCGGCTACGATTTCGGTGGTGCTTAACAATGCTGGGGGGGTGCACGGCATCGCTCCGCGCACCCAAGCTCGCGTTTTTGCTGCCGCGAAATACTTCAAGTACAAGCCGAACAGACTGGCCAGATCGTTGAGAATGCAGCAGACCATGAACATCGGTGTGCTGGTTCCGGAGTTTAGCGAAGGCTACTTCACGATGGTCATCAGTGGCATCGAGGATTGCCTTGGGCAAGCAGGGTACACGCACACGGTCATCAGTCATCAAGGCAAGCCGAACCTGATGCGCGATCACCCGCGTCAGCTCCTCGACCGTTCCGTAGATGGCATGATCCTCGTGAATACCAGGATGCAGGAGCCAACCACTGTGCCCGTAGTCTGCATTTCGGGTCACGAAGAGATCGAGGGTGTCACGAACGTGATGATCAATCATGATTCGGCTGCGCTGCTCGCCCTTAAACACCTCTTCGACTCTGGGCATCGCGAGATCGCCTTCATGCACGGTCCGAAGAGCATTGCCGATTCAAAGTTCCGGTGGGAGAGCATTACGGCAGCAGCTAAAGCTATGGGCATCGTGATGCGGGACGAGTTGTGTGTTCAAGTCGATGATCACTCCTTCTCTCCGGAGATAGGGTATGTGCCGGTCCGTCAGCTCCTGTCCAAAGGGCGCCCGTTCACCGCAATCTTCTGTTTCAACGATCTCTCCGCAATTGGCGCCTTGCGCGCGCTGGCGGATTCCGGAGTTCACTGCCCGCGGGATGTCTCGGTCATCGGCTTCGACGATATCGCGAGCGCGGCTTTTCAGATTCCTCGCCTGACCACGATCGCGCAGCCGCTCCGAAGAATGGGTGGGACGGGAGCCCAGATCCTTGTCGACCGCTTGCGGCGACCGGGTCAGGCCCCTCCCGCTGCGATTGTCCTTGAGCCTGAATTGATGCTCCGGGAGTCGACTGGACCAGCCCGGGCACGCTAGCTCTACCGGCTGACTCTGTGTTCGAAACTCTTCACACCCCAAGCCAGGTGACGCGTCCGTTTCGGAGGCGCTACTCCCTTGCCTCCAGAACCTGCGAATCCAGTATCTGCAACCGCGGGTGATGCCTGGGCTGCCCGGAGGGCACTACGGCCGCTTCCGCGCGGGACGAGCTGTTCTAACCGCTGACCCTGCATGAGATGGCGCTTGCAGCGCGATGCTGAAATTCGTTTCAGTAGCCCATTTGACAGCGCTGTCTAAAACGTTTTAGAAAAATGAACGTCCGGTGAAACGCTCAACGCGGAGCGACGGTTTCGAGGACGTGACTACTGGTCTCTACCGAGGGCAGCAGCATGGAGCTGTAACGAAATCTGGAGACGATGATGAGATCAAGTGACATGGAGCTAGCTGGGGACACAAAACGAACACGGGTGTGGACCCAACGGCTGTTCGCGCTTTTGGCGGGCTGCGTTCTTCTTGCAACACCGGTCTGGGGTCAGGGGACGACTGCGACGCTGAATGGGACGGTGACGGATACAACGGGTGCGGTGATTCCGAACGCGGCAGTGCAGTTGAAAAACGAGAAGACCGGAGACATGCGCAACTCCGTCAGCAATGGTTCCGGTGTCTTCTCCTTTTCCGCATTGCCGGTCGGCGACTACGACGTGACCGTGAAGGCAACGGGCTTTCAGGCGGTCCAGCAGAACGCAATTCATCTAGACCCGGGCGATCAGCGGACTGTGCGCAACCTTGCGCTGCAGCCCGGCGCAACCGACGTGGTGACCGTGGAAAGCGCGCCGCAGCAGATCGCGACAGACTCCGGGGAACAGAGCGCGCTCATCTCTTCCGAGGACATCAAGCATCTGTCAGTCGAAGGCCGCGACGTGACCGAGTTGTTTAAGATTTTGCCGGGGTTCGCCATCCGGTCGGGCCTGGACAACACGACGTATGACCCGTCTCAGGTCAGCGTGAATGGGGCGTTGGGGAGTTATGCGGCCAACGGAACTCCCGTCAACGGCGTCAGCCTGCTCTCGGACGGAGCGGACGTGACCGATCCCGGGAATTTCGGCGCGGCCATACAGAACATCAACTACGAGCAGGTCGCCGAGGTGAAGGTGCAGACCTCCAGCTTTACGGCAGACTCGCCGCGCGGTCCCGTGGTCGTGAACGCGGTCGGCAAGTCGGGCGGAAGCAGCTTCCACGGATCGCTTTACACTTACGCGCGCACCTCCCAACTGAACTCGACCGACTGGCTGGCAAAGCACACCGGACAGCAGAAGCCGCCAGACCGGCAGGTGTACCCGGGCTTCACCTTTGGCGGACCGGTGATCATTCCCGGCACACGCTTCAACAGTGAGAAGAAGCTGACTTTCTTCGTCGGCGCGGAGCAGTACGCGCAGAGAAATGGCTATGCCTATGGCGGAGCAAGCTCGGCGACGCTGCAGGCCCTCGTGCCTACAGCTGCCATGCGTCAGGGCGACTTCAGCGCAACGCAGCTGCAGGCCTATCTCGGACCCAACTACAAGCCGGTCACGACGACCAGCGGTGGTGTCACAACGACAGGCCCCGCCTGTGTCTCGTCCGATCCGTACACCAACATCTGCTACCAGCCGCAGAGCGGACCTAAGGGTCAGGCTCTGACCAACGGAAATATCGCTGCGTATCTCGATCCCGGTGCGCTCGCCGTTATCAACACGCTGCCCTTGCCTAACGTGGCGAGTAATGGACAGTACAACTGGATTACCACGAACCTCGTCGACAACAATCTCTGGCAGGCACGCGGCCGCATCGACTACAGCATCAACGACAAGAATAAGTTGTTCGTCGTGTACAGCACGGAGCGCGGAAAGGCGGGAAATCCGCAGGCCGAGTATTACTCGCCCCGTGGCAACCTGGGCGGCGTCAACATACCTGGCGGAGGTCTCCTGAGCACGATCAACTCGGAGCTCGGAAGCTTGAACCTGACGACAATCTTTACCCCGACCCTGACCAACGAGTTCTACGTGGCGGGATCATGGCTGCTGCAGAACTTCGTTCCGAAGAGCCTTGCCGCTACCCAGAACGGTTATCCATATAACGGCCTGTTCAACAATGGCAGCCACGTTCTGCCCGCGCTCCTGGACTATGGCAATGACGGACTTCCGCTGAGCCTGCTACCGGACGGCACGTACGGCGGCGTTTACGCGAAGAAGTGGGTACGCACCGCAGGCGACAACCTGACCAAGGTTGTTGGCCCGCACACGCTGCGCGCCGGATTCTTCTTCCAACTCGACACCAACCACGAGGTCACGCCTTTTGTGCAGACGAATGGTGCGCTCTCGCAGTACTACTTCCCGGAGAACTTCACCGATCCGGTCGCCGGCAAGGTGCAGAACACGGGCACTGTCGGCAGTGGAAGCGGAGGCAATTACCTCGCGAATTTTCTTGAGGGTCACGTCGGAACCTATACCCAGACCAACATTCAACCCGCTCCGAACCTCTACTTCTTCAATGTTGACGGATACATCCAGGATCACTGGAGACTGACACATTCCTTGACGGTCGATGCGGGTCTGCGACTGGAGCACCTCACGCCCTGGGGTGACGCGCACGGCTTCGGCGTTCCTGTCTTCTCCGACGCGCGCTACCAGGCGAATTCAAACCCGCTGCTTCCAGGTTTTGCCTGGCACGCGATCGATAGCAGCGTTCCCGTGACGGGCCTTTCCACGCGCTGGGCGTATGTCGAGCCTCGAGTCGGTATGGCCTGGGATGTTTATGGCGAAGGCGCAACGGTACTCCGCGCCGGTGCGGGATTCTACCGTGCTCACGATTCCTTCAATGATGCGTCCGGCGGCCTGAGCACAGTTCTGGGTCAGCGGTCGGCGACGGTCAATAATATTCTTCTGTCTTCGATCAGCTCGCAGGCCGGAAACGTCTCCGCGCCGACCGGGCTGGCCTTCGACAACAGCCCGAGCGCATTTCTGTCCGGCGACGATAAGCAGCCACAGGTCATCACGTGGAATGCGGCGGTCGATCAGAAGCTGCCCCGCAACGTCTTTCTTGAGATCGCGTACGTTGGCAACCACAGCAACGACCTGCTCAACAACGGCTCAAATAGCGGCGTCGCCAATCTTGACGATCTGAACGCTCTGCCGATCGGATCGCTATACGGAGCTCAACCGGCGAATCAGGCGGTCAATAACCGGGTCATCTCCGGAACAGGCATGAGCTATCCCGTCATTGCAGCACCAGGGGTGTCGGGTTCTAACACTACCGTTGGAACTCTCGATCAGCCCCACATTGATGTCTTCCGCAAGTACCAGGTCTACAACCACGTATATGTTGCGCAGCACAACATCTACGCCAACTACAACGGTCTGCAGGTCTCGCTGAATAAGCAGCAGGGACCCTTGCACTTCGGGCTGAACTATAGCTGGTCGCACGCGCTTGGAATCCTTGGAGCTTTCGAAAACGGAAACCCGTCAGATCCCTTTAACATCCGGAACAACTATCGTTCGGAGACCTACGATCGGCGACACATCTTCAACGCCTCATACTCCTATACTGTGGGGAATCCGGTGCGCAACCGCTTCGTCGGCATTGCGACCAATGGATGGGAGATCTCCGGAATCAGCACGCTGCAGACCGGACCCGACCTGACCTCTATCAGCAGCACGAACTTCGGGACAGGAGGTACGCTTACCATCCCGAATGGCGTCGTCAATGGCGCTCCGGCGACGGCCAGCGTCGGTATCAGCAACAGCAACCTGCTGGGCACTCCGGATGTGGCGCTGCAACCCACGTTGACCTGTGATCCGTCTTCCAAGACACTACCCCATCAGTACATCAACGCGTCCTGCTTCGGCCTTTCGCCGACGCTTGGAACCAATGGCGTCTACCGTTTCCCCTTCCTCGAAGGTCCGGCGTTCTTCCAGACGGATCTTACCGGTGCGAAGACGTTCCGCCTTAACGAGCACAACAGCATGCAGCTTCGGGTAGCGGCATTCAACTTCATCAATCACGCGAACACGAGCTTCACCGGCGTCGACCCCAATGCGACGGCGCTCAACTTCAACAACGGAGGAACCACCCTGACGCAGGCGCTGGCGACGGCACAGAGTCAGAATGCGACCTTTGGTCTGGCTCCGCTGAAAGAGGGTCGTCGCATTCTGGAGCTTGCTCTCCGGTATGACTTCTAAGAAGTCCTCCTGAAAGAGATGCGGCGCTCCCTCGGGAGCGCCGTTTTCGATGTGTCGTTATGCGGCCTCATGCGGTTTAGCGAACACGTACGGTTGCAGTGAGCTTGATATCAGCTGAGGAGCGTCCGATCATCAGCCGGATCGGCTCGGCTTCGACCTCGAACTTTCCGCTCTTCTCGTTCCAGAAGGCGAGGTCGGCAGCGTTGACGCTGAGTTCCACGGACTTGGTCTCGTGCGGTTCCAGGGTGACGCGCCGAAAGGCTTTAAGCTCCTGCCTGGGGCGCTCGACCTTGGACTGCAGATGCTTTACATAGAGCTGAACAACCTCGTCTCCCTTCACCGAACTCGTGTTTGTCACATCGGCGCTGACGGTGATCTTTCCATCTCGGGAAACGTTGGGCGCACCTGTCCGGATGTTGGAGTAGCCAAACGTGCTGTAACTGAGACCGTAGCCGAAGGGATAGAGCGGATCTCCCTTGAAGTACATGTATGTGCGTCCGTGCCGGATGTTGTAGTCCATCATCGGCGGCAGTTGATCGACTGACTTCGGCCATGTCACCACCAGGTGGCCCGCCGGGTTGTAGTCGCCGAAAAGAACCTTTGCCAGCGCTGTGCCTTCGTCCTGTGAAGAGTGAGCCATATGCAGGATCGCGGGCACGGTAGCCTGGGTCCAGTTGATCGCAAAAGGAAAGCTTGAGATCAGCATGACGACAGTCCTGGGATTTACCGCATAGACCTGTTTGACAAGTTGCTCCTGATCCAGCGTGATCCGCTCGCGATCGCGTCCCTCACGTCCGTCGCTTGGCACCGTACAGGGAAGAGTTCCACCACCCTCGGGAGTATCGTGCCAGTCGTGTGCCATATCGGGCCCGCAGGTGGGGTCATTACCGATCACAACAACGGCGACGTCCGATGACCTGGCCGCGTTGATCGCCGCGTTCCCGATCTCGTCAGCTGCGTAGTTCACCTTAATGCCCGGGCCCACCTCATCTTTGATGCCTTGCAGCGGCGTGACCGCGTGTGGAGGAATGCCGCCGTACCAATCCCAATGCACCGAATCAGCGAGCGGACCGACAACAGCAATGGACTTGATGCCATTCTTCTTCAGCGGCAGAAACGAACTCTCGTTCTTGAGGAGTACGACGGATTCAAGAGCCATCTTCCTGGAGACAGCCTGATCCTTCTCTGTCGTCCAAGGCTCGGGCGCGTTCCCGATCGAAGTGTAGGGAACGGCATCAGGCGGGTCGAGGAGACCCAGGCGAAGGGTGATCCGGAACTTGCGGCGGAGCAGGTCATCGATCTCAGCGGGAGTGATCGATCCGTCCCTCAAGGCGGCTTTCGTCTCCTCTTCGTATGTGTCGAGAAACTGATTAATGCCGGCCTTCAGGCAGGCGACGACCGCGTCCTTCTGCGTCGCGAAGCGCTTGTGCGAGGTCACAAGAAGTTTGACCGCCCCGCCGTCGCTGGACAGAATGTCGACGCCCCACTTCGCTTCAACGATGCTCTTCAGGATTGGGTTAATCGCCATGGGTGTCCCGTTCCAGGCGTTGTAGGACGCCATGACCGCCTTTGCGCCGCCGTCCAGGAAGCCCATGCGGAATGGAACGGAGTAGTACTCCCAGAACAATCGTTGGTCGAAGTCGGAGGAAGAGCTCGTACGCCTGTTCTCGTTGCTGTTCGCAAGGAAGTGCTTGAGCAGAGCGGCTGCCTGCCAGTACTTCGGGTCGTCACCCTGCAAACCTCTAACGAAGGAGGCGACCATCGTTCCATTGAAGAATGGATCTTCGCCATAGACCTCTTCGCTTCGGCCCCATCTGGGATCACGGGCCAGGTCGGCCTGTGGACCCCACAACATCAACACTTGCCGGTTGTATCTTTTGGTTTGAGTGATGAAGCGGGCTTCGTAACCTTCAACACCGCCAGCTTGCCTCACGAGCTCCGGATCCCAGGACTCACCCATTCCCGGAGGTTGAGGGAATTGGGTTGTAGTGATGGGTGTCCGTTCCCCTTTTCCGCCTCCACGCTGAACTACACCGTGGATGCCCTCTGAACTCCCGAAGTTCGGAACTCCGAGCCGCGGAACTCCGGTGCGTGTTCCGAGGCAGTCTACCTTTTCATCCATCGTCATCAACGAGAGTAGGTTGTCGATCCTCTTCTCCGAAGGCAGAGTGGAATCGCGGAAAGAGTAAGCAGGCGTCTGTGCGAAGCCGAAAGCGAGCTCGAGAATGGGGATAGAGAGCAGGGCTATCAGGTGTTTTCTCATAGGTTGGATCCCAGCTGGTCTGATGCCGTCGACGGCTACAGGGTCGTGTTCCCGGAACGTCATCCCAACCGTGGGCAATCGGTCTAGATCCCATCGAATTGATGTCAGAAGGCCAGCACCTTATTACTTGAGCGACACCTTAGGGCATATGCGGAAGGTCCGGTCTAAGAAAGCCTTTGCTGAATGAAGGACCGGTCTCTCATTGCACTGACGGCTATCGCTCATGACTCCGTTATCGGGCAGAAGGTTGCGTCATCGCTGGCGGTCTCAATCCCTTCGAAGACTGCATGATACGAGTGGTGGGCGACGCTCATGGTCGCCGCGTGCTCTCCCACGGTTTCCATGGTCACGACCAGAGAACGATCCTCGAGAGATGTAGCGCAGGCGGAATTTTGCGCCATTCGCCCCGGCGAAGTCGGCCTTAAACTGGCAGATCAAACATGACTTAGGAGTTTCGTCGCTGTTGATCGCGCCAGGAGGAAGCGCGTCGCGACTGCTTGAAGCTGCAGGTGCGCCCGCGCGGGTGTTCGTGGCCGACTGGTTGTCATACCGCTCGTTTCGAGATTTCTGTTTTCGAGCTTTTTTGAAAGACAGCTACAAGAACAAGTCCCCCCAGGACCAACGCAGATGGGGCAGGCTCGGGGGTCATCACAGGGGTCGCGGAAAACGTCGCGTCCAATTCTGTATGCCCTGTGTCTGGGCTCGAGAAAAACTCGAGGTACCCGGGTGTCGATAAGAAATCCGCGAAGAAGGGATTGGAAGATGTGCCATCGGCCAGAGAGAACCCAAATCCGTGGCTGGTCAGTTGAGGTCCTGGGCCGAGATACACAAGATCATCGACTGTATATGGCTGATTCCCCGGGATCGAGGTGCCTGGGGCCTGGAGGTGATCGATCACCTGTCCATTGCGCGTTCCTGTTATGCCAAGGATCAGGTAGCCGCCGCTTGCATCCGGGCTCGAAGCAGTGATGAACGTTCCACTCGCCATCGCTTGTGACGTGGAGTAGTCCCACGTCCACAGCGTCGAAGCATAGATGGGTAACGTAGTGGCCCCAAGCACCAGAACGGCCAAAGCGGCGATCTTCTGTTTCACAAGAAAATGAAGTAAGCGCATGGCCAACAAAGATACCTTTAAATCTGGCTCTCGGGATGGCAGCGTCGAGAGGAATAACTTCAACTTTAAATCGTTTGATCACTGTCATACTTTGCAAACCCGTCGCGATGTTCGAAGACCGGCACTAGATACGTCGCCCCCGATTTCGCGAACAAGCGGGCCCAGGCATCCGGGTCGAAGTGCTCGGTCTTGAACTAGGGCATGAAATCCTTCTATCCGAACTGCGTCAAGGCACCGTGGGGCTGGACCTGGTGCGAGTTCTCCGGCGTGCCCTGGATATATATCTGCCTCGGGTACCCGCCCGCATGAAAGAGTAGTTCAGTAAAAGCTAGGTGAAAGGAACTCCGATGAAAGCGCTGTCTCTCAACGCGCCGGGTGATCTCCGTCTCACAGACACAGAGGAGCCCCCGTCCACGGCGAACGATCTTCTGCTGCGGGTCGAGATGGTCGGCCTCTGCGGTACGGACCTCAACAGCTTTCGAGGCAAGAACCCGCTGATCACCTATCCGCGCATCCTCGGGCACGAGATCGCCGCGACAGTGCTCGAGGGGAGTCCTGCTGTGCCGACCGGAACGCGCGTCACCGTGGCCCCCTACACAAGCTGCGGCCGGTGCGCCTCGTGCCTGCGGAGCCGTCCGAACGCGTGTCAATTCAACCAAACCTTCGGCGTGCAGCGCGACGGCGCGTTGACAGAGCTGCTCCGTGTCGCGGAGGCCAAGGTCTATCCGTCGAATCTCTCCCTCAAGGAGCTCTGTATTGTCGAGCCTCTGACGGTTGGCGTTCACGCGGTCGCGCGTGGGCGTGTCACCAGCTCGGACGTGGTGGCCGTCTTCGGATCGGGCGGCGTGGGGTTGGGCGCTATCGCAGGCGCGGCTTTTCGAGGCGCACGGACCGTTGCTATCGATCTGGACGATCACAAGCTTGAGATCGCTCGCGCCGCCGGCGCCACTGACTTGATCAACTCCCGGCGTGAGACCGTTCATGACAAGCTGAGCGATATAACCGGCGGGCTCGGTCCTGACGTCATCATCGAAGCCATCGGGCTTCCGGAGACGTTTCTGGCCTCCGTCGAGGAGGTCGCATTCGCCGGCCGAGTCGTGTATATCGGGTATGCGAAGCAGCCGGTCGTTTACGATACGAAGCTGTTCGTCCAGAAAGAACTCGACATCCTGGGTTCTCGCAATGCTCTTCCTGACGACTTCCGCGAGGTGATAGGGATGCTGGAAGCCGGAAAATTCCCGGTGGACCGCGCTGTCAGCACTATCGTCGATTTCGCTCAAACTCCTTCCATTCTTGCGCGCTGGTCGGAGAACCCCACGCTGTTTACAAAGATAATGGTTCAGGTTCACGCTTAGTCACACAACGGGAGACCCGGAAGCCTATGCTCGTCTCGACACACGGAAGCGAACCGCCCCAGCCGCAAGCGTCAGCCAATCGCCTTCCGCTTCTCCCGCCCGGAGTACTTCGAATTTTCGTTCTCATCACGGGCCTCTTCTTCCTTTGGGGTATCCCGAACAATCTAAACGACGTCCTCATCCGGCAGTTCATGAAGTCGTTCGCCATCTCGCGCTTTCAGGCGGGTCTGGTCCAGTCAGCTTTCTACATGGGCTACTTCCTGCTGGCGTTGCCGGCCGGCATCCTGATGCGACGAAAGGGCTATAAATATGGCTTCGTTACCGGTCTTGTTCTGTTCGGGGCAGGATGCTTCCTGTTTCTTCCGGCTGCCAACGCCGCGCGCTACGAATACTTCCTGGTAGCTCTTTTCGTCCTGGCCAGCGGTCTTGCTTTCTTGGAGACAGCCGCAAACCCATTCATCGCGCAACTTGGCCCGTCCGCCACCTCCGAGCGACGCCTCAATCTCGCCCAGGCGTTCAATCCAATCGGCTCGATTCTCGGTGTGCTGGTCGGCACACGGTTCATCTTCTCCGGCGTAGAGCTTACGCCCGCGCAGATCGCGTCCATGCAGGCATCGGGAACTTATCTTGCCTATTTGCATCGGGAGACCCATCGCGTGATCACGCCATATCTTGTGCTCGGCGGGCTCGCACTGCTTTGGGCGGTGGTAATTCTTTTGACTCACTTCCCAAAATTTATTCACGAGCGTGAGGTCCAGGCGGAACAAAGCTCGAGCTTCGCGGAGTTGCTCGAGCAGAAGCACTTCCTTTTTGCACTGCTGGCGCAGTTCATGTATGTCGGAGCCCAGGTGGGCACGTGGAGCTACTTCATCCAGTACTCGCAGACATATGCGCAGCTGCCGGAGCGCGTCGCAGGCCTTCTGCTTACCTGCACGCTGGCCGCCTTCGGCATTGGCCGCTTCGTCTCGGCATCCTTTATGCGGCGGGTGGCCGCAAGCCGACTTATGACGTTCTACTCGCTTGCAAACATCCTGCTGCTTGTCGTCGCCATCGCGGTCAAAGGCTGGACCGGCGTGATCGCCATCCTGATCACTAGCTTTTTCATGTCGGTCATGTTTCCCACCATCTTTGCCCTCGGACTCAAGGACCTCGGACCCAACACCAACCTCGCCGGCTCGCTCCTCGTCATGATGATTATCGGTGGCGCAATCATGACGCCGCTGATGGGCAGGCTCGCGGAAAACGACGTCGCGCTCGGGTATCTGCTTCCTTTGGCGGGCTATGCCGTCGTTGCCTGGTTTTCCGTCTACATCACCCGACACACGCGGGAACGCCAGGCATTGTCGAACTTTGAGATCTAGAAGAATTCGCAAGAGTGCGGCGTAATTTCTGCTTGTTGCCGTGCCGCAATGGGAAGGGAACTCATGAGCGGTTGCAAATCGCGCCCGAATTCAACAGGTCTGCCACACTCACGGCGCGGTCAGCCTTTCGCGCCTAGCGGACCGTCATGAAGCCGCCGTCGATCAAGTAGTCCGCCCCGGTGACGAACGATGCCTCGTCAGAGCACAGGTAAAGCGCCAGCGCTGCGATCTCTTCGGGTTTGCCCATTCGACCGATCGGCTGCGCCCGCGCCAGCTCCTCCATCTTTTGCTGTTCCTGCCCCGGGTAGTTGCGGGCGAGAAATCCATCCACAAACGGGGTGTGTACACGCGCCGGAGAGATGGAGTTGCAGCGGATGCCCATCCCGAGGTAATCCTTGGCGACGGAAAGCGTCATAGCAAGGACGGCTCCCTTGGTCATCGAGTAAGCAAAGCGGTCACTGAGCCCGGCAGTGGCCGCGATCGAAGCCATGTTGACGATGGATCCATTGCCGCGCTCGATCAGCCTCGGAAGAGCTTTCTGCATGCATAGAAAGGTGCCGCGCACGTTCACCGAGTACAGCCGGTCAAGGTCGGCTGCGGTCGTGCTATCGAGCCGGCCTACATGCGCGATGCCGGCACAGTTCACCAGGATGTCGAGAGGAGCCTCGATCTCCCCAAAGGCACGGGTCACGTCCTCTTCCCGGGAGACGTCGAAGGCAACTCCGCGCACCTTTCGTCCACTCCCCACCGCGATTTCGTCAGCCCGCGCCGACACGGCTGCAGACTCGAGATCGCACAGGACGACGTCGCCGCCTGCGTTGGCAAACAGCCGTGCAATAGCGAGACCGATCCCGCTCGCGCCGCCGGTGACTACCGCCCGCTTCCCGTTCAGTTGAAACATTGTTCCTCCGCCCACATGGCCACGGCTCCATTGAAGCATGCTCCGGCACAACCTTATTTATTGACGAAAAAGGGACACCTTCATAGAAGCCGAATCTATCGGACCGGTGCTGCCCCCAGATGAATTGGGGCGCTCGCGCACCTTCATTCCAAACAAGGCTGAGAGGGCGTCAGGTTTGAACAGGACGATCATCACGCGAGTCCGTGTTCTCGATCTCCGGTTCCCAACCTCTCGTGAGCACATCGGCTCTGACGCGGTAAACACCGACCCGGACTATTCCGCGGCCTATTGCATTCTGGAACGAGCACTGGTGAAGAGGGCCACGGGCTAACCTTCACGTTGGGCCGCGGCACCGATCTAGTGGTTAGCGCGGTCGAGCATCTCGCCGGGATCGTGAAGGGTCGCGCTCTGGACGAGATCACATCGGACCTGAACGGCCGAGGTGAGGCTGCTCGCTCCCATTCAGCGGCCACCGCGGATCTTCGGCATCGGGCTGAACTACCGTGAGCACGCAGCTGAGTCGAAGATGGTTGTGCAGAGCGTGCCAACCGTCTTCCTGAAACTGTCCTCGACCGTGGTCGGCGCCGATGCCGATGTAATCCTGGCGCCGGAGGCGACACAGCCTGACTATGAGGTTGAGCTTGGGGTCGTGATTGGTAAAGCTGGATACCGGATACCCGCAGAGGCCTGGGAGGAGTATGTCTTCGGCTACACCATCATGAACGACGTGAGTGCGCGCGGAGTTCAGCTAGCCACCACACAGTGGACTCTGGGCAAGAGCTTTCCGACCTTTACTCCCCTTGGGCCTTCGATCGTCACTCGCGATGAGGTGCCTGATCCCCACGCGCTTGACATCAAGCTGACCCTGGCGGGCGAGGTGATGCAGTCTGCGAACACACGGGACCTGATCTTCCGTATACCCGAACTGATCGCGTACATCTCCTCTATCACGCCGCTCGAGCCGGGCGACGTGATCAGCACGGGCACACCGCCGGGTGCAGGCCTGGGCCGCACGCCTCAGCGCTGGCTGCAGCCCTATGAGGAGATGGTGCTCGAGATAGAGAGTCTGGGCATCTTGCGTAATCGCACTCGCCGGGAAAACTGAAGAGCGACGATGCTCCGCCAGGAGTCTTGATTCGCAGTTGAACCGTTTGCAGAGCCTGCCTCGGCACACGAGCACGCTGGGGATGATTGCGCTATTCGCTCGTCACAATCGCGACGTGAGCCGTATTCATACCTCTGCACCGCAGCTGCAAGGCCCAGCACTACAGTTGCTGCAGGGTCACGGATCCCCGGTCTGCACCCTCGACGCGGCCGTCCAGGGTGACACTGCCACCGAGCTCGGTGATGTCGAGCACAACCTCCTCGGGATGTCCTGACCTTTGCTTCACCAATGCGGGTTCCGCCACTCCATGCAGCCTTAGCGTAAGTCCAGTGAGTGCTTCGACCGTGCCGCCGATAGCGACAAAGTGCAGGCGATACTGCGCAGCGGCGTTGATGTGCTTCGTCACGTCAAGGTGGAAAGCGTGCTCCTGCCATGAGCCAACGAGATTGGCCCCCCACACGGCTGTGGGCGCGTCCCAATTCGGCGGCGGAGGCTGCCCCGTGTCGAACGCGGCCAGAGCGCGGACAAAGGGGCGGCCCGCGCTATCCGATACCCTGAGACGAACGGCTGCGTACTGTGCCCGGGTAACCGGCTGGATGCGCTTATGACCAACGGCTGAGCCCTCGCCAATGGGCACCCATGATCCATTGGTCCGGCCTTCTAGCCGGTAGTGGCGTACCCGCTCACCGCGACGCGTGTCCTCTTGCAGAATGAGCGTGTCAACGTATGGCGTCCCATGCAGATGGAGCACCAGTGAGGTGCCTTCACCCGAGATCTCCGCTAGCGGCGCGCTGAAGCGGTGCTTGATCTCCGCGCCAAATGCCTTCGCGACAGCACAATCTTCAGGCGGCAATAAACCCTGGGTGTTCGCCGGGATGTTCAGCAGCAGTTGCGCGCCACGACCCACGGAGCGGTAGTAGATCGAAAGCAGTTCATCGAGGTTCAGGATGTTGTTCTCGTTCTTTGTGCTCCAGAACCAGTACGGCCGACGGATTGACACGTCCAACTCGTTGGGCATCCAGACGCTGCCGTCCGGGTCGCTGTTCAGCGAGGTTGCCGTGCCTGTCTTTGCTTCTCTCGCATCGATGCCGTTCCAGCAAGGATACGGAGCGTAGCCATCCTCATTTCCTACCCAGCGAATGGTCGCGGACGAGCCCTGGAAGACCATCGCATGCGGCTGGTAGCGCAGGAGCAAGTCACTGACTGGCGTTCGCGTGGAGCCGTCGAACCACGCCTCCACCACGGAGCCATAGTTCCCGAGAACCTCCTTGAGCTGCTGCCGATACATCGCGTCATAGCGGGCCTGCAGTTCGGGCGTGGCGCAGATGCCGCCTGTCTTCGCGCCGAAGTGATCATCGCGCGGGCAAACATACACCCCAAGCTTCAGCCCGTAGCGCCGGCACGAGGCGGCAACCTCCGCCAGAACGTCGCCGTGGCCGTCCTTCCACGGCGTGTTGCGGATTCCGTAGTCAGTGGTATGGGTCTGCCACATACAGAAACCGCCCTGGTGCTTGGCGACAAACACGAGGTACTTCGCCCCCAGCGCAAGGGCGGTCTCCGCCCATTGGTCGGTGTTGAGCTCCTTAGGATTGAGCTGCGAGAGCGGTGTCGAAAGATTGTCGGACTCCACGTCCTGCCAGGTGTTCGGCGCAAAGTGAACGAACATGCCCACTTCCATGTCCTGCCAGGCCACCTGGTCGGCACTTGGAAGCGCGTCGGCAATCATCTCCGGCGCGCAGGATCGGCGTGGCAAGCTGGCGCCTCCCTGAGCCGCGGAGATGCCGGTAAGGGCCGTGGAGATCAGGAACTCTCGCCTGTTCATGAGGGAAAGTCTAAGCTCACAAACACAGATGAACACGACACGTCTGCACTGAGGCAGTGAGGTGCAGGTGCCTGCCCTCTGATCGCTTACATCGCGATCACGGGACGTTCGGGATGATGGCTCCGCTCGCGTCCTGGAGGGCGCCGTTGACGGTAGCGGTCGAAACCTGCGCGGAAAGAACGGGGGGAGCTGCGGATCGATACTACTGCGGCAGTTCTGGGCACGGCGAGCGAACAGTTCTGCGTCGTCAGGATGGGCGGCGAGGGGTTTCAGGGACGCGGCGTGGACCTGCCGGCGGAGAGGAAGCGGTACCTGCCGGAGCCGAGGGTGAGGTCCTTCGCTGCCAATGAGGGGCTGCCGAGCGAAGATTCGCGCCACCTGCGGGTGGAGGGGAGCTTAAGGTGGGCGGTGGCTCCCGCGGGGATGGAAACGTCGATGGAGGCGCTGGTGGAGGTCTGTCTCCAAGCGATCGAGATATCGCCCATGGGGGAGTGGAACGAAGCGGAGGCGTGGTCGATGCCGGGGAGCAGCGAGGGGGTCAAGTGGATGGCGTCATCGGGGCCGCGGGCCATGTCGATGGAGAGGCCGGCGAGGCCGCGGTAGAACCACTCGTCACCGTGGCCGAGCATGAAGTGGTTCTGCGAACTGTTGGGATTCGCGTCCCAGGCTTCGGTAAGGGTCGTCGCGCCGCGATCGAGCTGATAGCCGTAGCTGGGGAAGTCGGTACGGGAGAACATGGCGGCGAGGACGTCAGAGCGGCCCCGATCGGTGAGCGCCCGGACCACGTAGTGGAAGCCGATGTCGCCGGCGGTGACGTGGTCGCTATGGGCGTGGATGTCGCCGACAAGGTTCGCGAGGACGGCGGGAATCCGGCCTTCGGGAACCAGGCCTAGGGCGAGAGGAAGGGCGTTGGCCGTCTGGCTGCCGCGATCGTACTGGTTGGTGTCGGGGTGGAAGAGTTTGGCGTTGAAAGCTTCGCCGACAGCGGCGGCTCGGTCGGCGTAAAGTGCGGTGTCCGAGGTGTGGCCGAGCAGCGTGGCGATCTGCGCAAGGGTGAGGAGGTCTTCGTAGAAGACGCCGGTGGCGGTGACGAGCTTGCTGGTGAGCTGGGAAGGGCCAGGATCTTTGGGGCCGATGTCGTACCAGTCGCCCAGGCCGTAGTCGAGCAGATTGTTGCTGGATTTGCTCTCCAGGTAGGCGATGTAGCGCTGCATATTGGCGTAATTGTCGGCGAGGA
This sequence comes from uncultured Acidobacteriaceae bacterium, assembly GCA_963778445.1. Lineage (GTDB taxonomy): Bacteria > Acidobacteriota > Terriglobia > Terriglobales > Acidobacteriaceae > Edaphobacter. Next base: position 218,444 of record CAVZUG010000005.1, read on the forward strand.
TGCGGCTGTCGCCGGTGTGCTGGAAGAGAGCCCACGGGCTCAGGATGACGGCGCTCCCCCACTCGGGCGAATCGCGAAAGGCGTTGCTGCGACCCTGGTTGTCGGTGAAGGCGACGTACTCCGGGGCGATGGAGGGAACGAGGCCGTCCGGAAGTTGCGAATCGCGGATGTCGGCGGCGGTCTTCTCGTACAGGCCGGTGACGTCGTAGTTGAGCATAAGGGTGGCGGCGTTGAGGTAGGTCTCCTCGAGCCAGCCGAGTTTTTCGCGGGATGGGCAGTCGGTGATGACGCTCGCCAGGTTGCTGAGGACGGCGCGATCGATCAGGACGTGGATGCGGTTGAAGAGGGTATTGGAACTCTCGAAGCGGCCAGTCAGGGGGATCCGGGCGTGGACGAAGTCGCCGGTGAGCGAAAGGAGTGTCGTCGCCGTGTCCGTGGTGACCTGGACGTAGCGGAAGCTGTAATAGGCGAAGCGCGGATGCCAGGTTTCGGGGCCGCCGCCGCGAAGGGTGTAGCTGAAGAGCACGGGATCGGCAGGGAAGGCGTTCGCGCTGCGCTGGGTGACGGTGCCGTCCGCGTTGAGGAGCTCACCCGGGAGCAGAGTGACGGTGGAGCCTGCCGGGCCCGTGACGGAAAGAGTGGGCCAGCCGCTCATGTTCTGGCCGAGATCGTAGACCGTGACGCCAGGCTTTGGAGTAGTGATGCGGACGGGCTTATCGATCTGGCCGACGGCCATGGGTGGGGCCTGCTCGGCCGTGAGCACGCCGCCGGGGCCGTCGACTTCAAGCGCGGGCGTCCAACCGACTGCGGGGAAGGAGGGGCGGTCCCATCTGAGCGGGAGCGCACGCGCGTCGAAGTGCTCGCCGCCGTAGGTGGAGGAGAAGACGATCGGGCCGGGGTGGGTCTGCCACGAGCGGTCGGAGAGGAAGCGATCGGAGGTGCCGTCCGTGTAGCGCACTTCGAGCTGGAGCAGGCATTTGGGCTGGCCGAAGCTGCCGATGAATTTCGTGTAGTGACCCTCGGCCCCTTCGACGTTGTACATCCCGTTGCCAAGCAGGATGCCGAAGGCGTTAGGGCCCGGGCGAAGGAGGGTAGACACGTCGAAGGTGTCGTAGAGGACCGTTTTGCGATAGTTGGTCCAGCCGGAGTGGAGGACCGTGTCCGTGACATCGCGGCCGTTGAGGTGGAGTTCGTACTGGCCGAGACCGGCGACGAACAGGAGGGCGCTGGCGACGGGCTTGCGAACCTTGAAGTCACGGCGGAAGACGGGCAGCGGCGGGGGCTGAATGGGGCTGAGGTGCGATACATCGTCAGTGGACGGGACGGAAGGGCCGTCGGGTTCGGCGGCGATCCAGTGGGCGGTCCAGTCGCTCGGGGAGAGCAGCGCGGTGGTGAAGCGCGCGGGAGCGCTCCAGGGTCCCGGGTGGTTGTGGGCGTCCCAGACCTGAACCTGCCAGGTGTAGGTGCTATGGGAGTGGAGCGCGGGACCGGTGTAGGGGCGCTGCCAGTAGGTGAAGGAGGCGATGCGGCCGCTGTCCCAGAGGAGGGCGGTGGGCCGCCGGGGGTCGCCGATCGCAGCGACGAGACGGATGCGGTACGCGAGCTGGTGGAGGTTGCGGGCCGAGGCGACGGTGGGCTGGAGGGTCCACGCGAAGACGGGGGTCGCGGTGGCGATGCCGACGGGATCGGTGCGGAACTCGGTGGTGAGGTGGACGGGCTTCAGCCCGGACGAGTGCGGCTCGGCGGTGGCGTGCTGGCTGCACGCGAAAAGCACGAAGACCAGCCATGGGGAGCGGCGCACTTGTTTCTCCTGACGAGTTAGGCGGAGGGTAGGAGGTGCTTGTAGCGCTGATCGGCTTTAGCGGACAACGTCGTCGGGACGATAGCACTGACGGTCTGCTCTTCATCGCTCTGGACACGCGAGCCGATCATATCAAGGAGGTATGCCGTCAGCGGCAGCACGCCACGCTTCTTTCCAATCATTCCATGACGGAGGGTTACGACCGTGTGGTGGAGAACGGGCGAGTCCGACCGTTTCGAGGCTTACGTCGCGGCACTGGCTTCCCGGCAGGACGGGCAGAGATTAACCGCAACAGGGCTATTCCCGGCCAGAACGTGGGAGGGCGCTCCAGGCGCAACGTACCGCGGGCCTTCGGCATCCCAATTGCAGGTTCTGCTCGGTGAGCCTGCACGACTGCCCTTACGTCGGCCGCTGAACGCTACACGACCGTTTCAATCTCCCCTGCGCACACCAATCTTTTACGCCGCTTGCATCCACAACGGAGCGCAACGGCCGGTGTCGCAGCCTTCACAACAAAGGACATACAATGCCAATCAAGACAGCGGACGACCTGTTTTTGGACGAGTTAAAGGATATTTACTCAGCCGAAAGGCAAGCCGTTCGTGCCTATCCGCGGCTGAGCAAGGCTGTGCAATCGGAGGAGCTGAAGCAGGCGCTCCAGAACCATCTGGAACAAACCAAGGGACAGATCGAGCGGCTCGATCAGGTCTTCGAAAACCTGGGAAAACGGTCTGGCGGTAAGACCTGTGAGGCAATGAAGGGTCTGCTGGAAGAAGCTGCGGAAGATGTTGAGGAGATTGAAGCCGGTCCGGTGCTTGACGCAGCATTGCTGGCTGGCTTGCAACGCGTGGAGCACTACGAAATCGCCGCTTACGGCACGGTGGTGGCGTTCGCGGAAGCGATGGGCCAGCAGGAGATCCAGCAGCTTCTGGAACAGACGTTGCAGGAAGAAAAAGAGACAGACCAGAAGCTCACCGAGGTCTCGAAAAGCGTGAACAAAGAGGCGATCGGGCGAGACGAAGAGGACGAAGGCGACGAAGAAGATGACGAAGACGAGAGCGAAGCGAAGTCCACGCCCAGGAAAGCTGCCGGCAAGAAATCAGCTTCGAGAAAGGGCGCCAAAAGATAAGCTGTGCGCCGTGGTCCTTCCGGGCCGGGGCACAGCTTTCGACGCCTTAGTGAGCTAAGTGCAACGGACTTAGGTCTGCTCCTGCTTCGACATCTGCAGATTGGTCCCTAAACGGTTCGCGTACTAAGCGATCTGGAGAATCCCTTGAGTACACTTACGCTTTTGCCAGCCGACTTCCGACTTACGGAGGAGCAAGCGATTGCGGGCCAGCACCGCATGCCTTATGGCGCAGAGCTTCAACCCGGAGGCGACGTTCGCTTTCGGCTTTGGGCCCCGGCGGCAGAGCATATCGAGGTCGCTCTGCAAGGGCTCCAGCACCCCCTGGCTATGGAGCCGGTGGGAGGAGGTTGGCACGAACTGGTCACGGGGGAGGCGACTTCAGGCTCTCGCTATCAGTTCAGACTTCCGGACGGCACGCGTGTGCCTGACCCCGCCTCTCGCTTCCAGCCGGAAGACGTTCACGGTCCCAGTGAAGTGATGGACCCGGCGAGCTTTTCGTGGAACGACGACGCATGGGAGAACCGTCCCTGGTCTGAAGCGGTTTTGTACGAACTGCACATAGGAACTTTCACCGAGGCCGGCACATTTCAAGCAGCGATCGGCAAGCTCGATCACCTGGTCGAACTCGGTGTCACCGGTATCGAGATAATGCCGGTTGCGGAGTTTCCCGGACGCTGGAACTGGGGGTATGACGGTGTGCTGCTGTATGCACCGGATGCCTCTTATGGCCGACCCGATGACCTGAAGGCCCTGGTACAGGCGGCGCATCAGCGCGGCTTGATGGTGCTGCTCGACGTGGTTTACAACCACTTTGGACCGGATGGTAATTACATTCCGAAGTACGCGCCGCAGCTCTTTACCAACCGGCATAAAACGCCCTGGGGCGACGCCGTCAACTACGACAGCGCAGGCAGCCCGGCGGTGCGCGACTTCATCATTCACAACGCGCTCTACTGGCTTGAGGAGTTCCACTTCGACGGACTGCGACTAGATGCCGTGCACGCCATCAAAGACGATGGCGAAAAGCATCTGCTGGAGGAACTAGTGGAGCGCGTTCGGGCTGCGAGAGGGAAGCGGTCCGTGCATCTCATCCTCGAAAATGAAGACAATCAGGTCCGGAGGCTCAGGCGTAATGCAGACGGTGAACCGACCCAGTACACGGCGCAGTGGAACGATGATCTGCATCACGTGCTGCACACAGCCGCCACACTCGAATCGAACGGCTACTACAAAGAATTCGTCGGAGATACGTACAAACTGGGGCGTGCTCTTGCAGAAGGCTTCGCCTTTCAGGGTGAGGTGATGGGGTTCCGCGGAGGTGAGCGCGGCGAGCCTTCGTCAGAACTGCCTCCGACTGCTTTCATAGCTTTTATGCAGAATCACGATCAGATCGGTAACCGGGCATTCGGCGAACGCATCAATGCGATTGCCTCGCCCGAAGCCGTGCATGCCATCGCGGCAGTCTACCTGCTGCTGCCACAGATCCCCATGCTGTTTATGGGGGAAGAGTGGGGAAGCTCGCAACCCTTTCCCTTCTTCTGCGACTTCCAGGGCGAACTCGGAGATCTGGTGCGAAAGGGAAGGCGTGAAGAGCTTAAGCACTTCCCGGAATTTAAAGACCCGGAAAAACGCGAACGTATCCCCGATCCTCAGTCCGAAAATACGTTCCGCTCGGGCAAACTCGACTGGTCGCAGCGCGGGCAGGCTGTTCACGCAGAATGGCTCGACTGGTACAGGCGCATTCTCGCCGTGAGGCGTGAGAAGATTCAGCCGCTGATACAGGGGATCTCTGGGTATGCCGGAACTTATCGCGTTCTGCAAACAGGAGCCGTGAGTGTCCGTTGGCAGGTCGGAGGAGGCCGTGAGCTTGCGTTGAACGCTAACTTGTCCGATCGGTCCGTAAGCGGCTTTGGTCCGCTGCAGGGCGACCCCATCTGGAAAGAGGGGCCAGCCCACGTGCAAGATCTGATGCGACCGTGGTCCGTGTCCTGGACGTTGCAGACCCGGGCGACCTGATAATCGCCGTGTTCCCGGACAAGGGACTCAGTCCTCCCACACGGAAAACGACACCCTGGACCTTCTTCGTTAAACTCTCTGTCGACGCATCACTTTCGTGGAGATAAGTGTAGAAACGTGCATCCCGTGCTCGTCGACTACGTCGCCATTGCCTATTAAGGTCTTTCCGGCGAAGGAAGGGTCCGATTCGATTCTGGACAGGGAGAGCAGACTACGAATTAGTCCGGACGATACGGTGAGCGTGATCGGATGAACGCGGAACACCTGGGTGACTTCGCGAACAGCTTGCCTCCGTTTAGCAGCCTCTTGGGCCAATGTCGCTGATCTTCATTCGCCTTTTTCGGAAGGGCGGAAGCGGACACCCCGACTGTTTGAATCGGCCGGCGGCTCCGGGGTGCTCCCGGATAGAGCCTCGCTCGAACTCCACACCACCGGCGAACATGGACATGATCACCCTCCCCCGCATGAACTCGCAGGGCGATCTTTCGCGACGCTGCGGAGTTATGGGAAGCTCGTCAGACGCACGAGTGTGCCATAGAATCTGCACAGAGTTAGCCAAGTAACTCGCAAAACGACCCACCCTCTTCACCAAAAGTGAACCAGAACCCAGATGATTCCTCGAAGTACAGATTTAGAGGGTAATCGCAGAAAGTTGCATCACTGGATACGAATGTCAAGGCTCCGCTGCCCAGAAAGATCCGCGCTCACCAGCGCTAAACAGTCCCCCTCGATCCGGCCCAGGGACGCACTCTCGATCGGCCGCCCATCGACGGGATGGATATGAATCTTTAGGACCCCTGTAAAGCTTTCAGGCAACGTCAGGCGGACACGCCATTGGCGATTCGGCAGAGACTCCGTCCGCCATCCAATCATGCCGAAGCGCGTAGGGCATCGCTCCACTGCAATCTGTTCGCCCTCTTTGAACCAATGCTTTGGTGCGGCCTTCTGGAGGTGGCAGACCTCCGCGTCGCTCTCCTCGTAGCAAAGCAGCCATCGCAACCCCAGAGTCGGCTGTAGCACCGAGTTCACCACTGCCGACCACGCATACTTGTTGCCCTCGCCCGCGCGTCCACCCGGCAGAAGGGCATCCTCCGGAGAGTACCGATTCCCGGAGTCCGCTGCAAAGCAGACCAGTCCATACAACGTCAGCAGGAAAGACCGGTAGTCATCCTGCCTGATCTTCACAGCCAGCGTGCCATGTTCCATAAAGTTCGAGGTCTTCTGCTCGAGTCCATCGATATGCAGGCCCACGACCTGCATCCCTGCCAAAGCCCTGTGCTTCAGGTATCCCAGATCGAGCGCACGATCACCCCAGTCCGCAAGAAACCAGTCCTGCATGAAGCGATGATTCTCATAGCTCAGCAGGAACTTCGGATCGCGGTGCGTGTCCTCCGGCGTAAACGGCGAGATTCCGGCGGCCTTCATCTCGGGGCTCATCGCTTTCAGTGTCGTCTCAAGCGAACGCTGGATGTCTGCCCGCATGCGGGCCGCGATCTCTGTAAAGTGCTTCGCCTCGCCCCCCAGCGCCGGATCCACCACGGCGGCCGCTGTCAATGCCATGGCATGGTCCTGCATTCCACGCCACACACAGGCCGCATTTTGAAAGTAGATAGGGATGCGACTCCGGGATAGTCGTTCTTCGGATCGCCAAGATCTGCCTCCGGCGAACCCCAGATCAGCCCATAACGCGGGTCCCCCGGTGCAAACCTCTGCCTGGAATACTCATATCGCCGCAGAACGTAATCCGCCATCCTCCGCAGTACCGGCAGCCGCTTCCGAAACACCTCCAGATCACGCCGGTAAAAATACCCCCGTGCCGAATTGGCCAGAAACAAACCCACATTCAGCGGACCCTCCACCTGGTCCTGCGTGTTGTATACAAAATTGCCGTCCGGCAGGATGTACTTGTCGAGATAAAACTGAAAGTATTCGTCGCTCGATGCAGTCAGATTCCACAACTGCTGCGCCCAGATGAACTCGTACTGCGCTACCGGAAACAGCGCGTGGCTCCGCTCCGGAATCTTTGTATACGCTCCTTCGCCCACCTGGTACGTGGGCTCGAGACCGCGGTAGCTGCAGCGCGACAGCATAACTCCCGCACGCGCGCTGTCGAGCAGCCACTCGTCCGGGATTGAGACCGGCATCGACTCCTCGAAGAACGTCTTCCACTGATTCCATACACCCGCCAATGTCGCAAAGAAGCTCTGGGCATTGCCGTTCCTGTACCGGTCGACAAAGGCCCGGTTCTTCTCATCGCGATAAACGTGCATCTCCGGCGTCACCTGGTCGTCCGGAACCATGATCCGCACCCGTGCAGCTGGCCGCGCATCCTCACCCTCCGGCAGCAGCACCATCGCTTCATAGCCGCAGCCGTACTTCTGGTTCCATACCCCAATGTCGGCCATCGGCGTATACCCGCCCAGCAGCGTACGTTTGCTGAAGCCCTCCTCATATCTCCAGAGATGGACGTTGTCATTCGGAAACAGGTCCTGCGGCTGGAACACAGCGCTTAGCTCATCAGGCGCCCACGCGGCCTGCGGCGGGTTGTCGTTCCACTCGCGCGACGTCCCGTCCGCCTGCAGAAAGAGCGATCGCTCCGGACCACCCTGCTCGTTGGCAACCAGCGTCCACCCGATGTACTCCTCTCCCAGCGCTGCCACATTTTCGTAACACGGGTCGTCGCTCGACCGCAGGATGTACTCCCCCGGAACATCCGGCCCCGGAATATATCGTGCAGGCCGCCGCAGCTGCGCCTCAGCCGGCGCCGCAATCCCGCGCGGACAGATCTTCGCGAGATCCCCGATACCTTTCGGGATCAGGGCAATCGTCCCCCGGTCCGCCGTCACATACGCGATCGCGCCCCGATGCGTCACATGCTTCTCAAAGACCGCCGTTGCAGTTCCGTTCATGGATACGACCGTTACCAGCCGCCACCCGTCGATCGCCTCTCCCACCGGCAGCAAACGGCCGGCCGCCCCACCCCGAAGCCGCACTCCCAGGGAGCTCGCCTCCACGATCGTAGGACCCTGGGCCAGAGCTTCGCGTTCACCGGGTAGAAACGCGCTGTACTCGTTCACGATCCGTGCCGCGGAATAAGAACCTTTCTCCGCCGTCGTTCCGCTGGCGGGCCAGCTTAGTGCTGTCGCCTCGAGTGCAGAGCTCGCACCCGCCACTCCCAGCAATTTCAGAAAAGACCGTCGCTCCATGGTTTTTTCACCGCATCAGATCTTGAGTTGTGGAAATGCCGTGATCCGAAGCTTCGCGGCCCCATACGGCACCAGCGTGATCATCTCCTCGGTCTCTTCGCTGGCAACCGGGCTTTGCGGCAAAGGGTCGGCCACGCCATCCACCGCTCGCCACGCCGGCACCTTGCGCGCTGTGACTTGCAGCTTTACCGGCGTTCCCGTCAGCGCAAATGGAGAGCCGCCCACCGGATGCTCCTCCACCAGCAGGCCCTGCGCAGTCTCGCCATTCACGGCCAGCGCATAGTTCCATTCCGATGTCGGAAAGACCTGCCAGTCCGCCGTCATGCCCGCGGTTCCGCAGCTTCACCCAGACCTCGCCGATGGGATACGAAAAGACCAGCGGTCCACGCTCGATAGAAACCGAATCCTGGTATCCGCCGTGGACGACCTTCGGCGTCATCGGAAATGTCACCTCGACCACATCCCCAGCCTTCCACGTGCGATCGATCTTGGCAAAGCCGGCATGTTCCGTCGATGGATGCGCCTGCCCGTTGACCTTGACCGCTGTCCCGTTCGCCCACGCCGGAATACGTAACCGGAGTGGAAACTTGATCTCCGCCGCCGGATTCACCGTGATGCGGACGGTCTCCGCGAAACGGATAATCCGTCTCCTCCACCACGTGCACGGCGGTCTCGCCCACCCTGGTGCGGACCTCGCATGGAGAGTACGCGGCTGCAACCAGCCCACCGTCGGGCGACGCCATCCACAGGCTGGCGGCGAACTTCGGCCAGCCCTGATGGAAGTTCGCCGTGCAGCAGCCGAAGTTCGGTTCCAGACCGTAGAGGTTGGACTCCGGCCCGTCGGTCGTCCACGGCTTCCGGTGCAGGCTACCTCCACCTGGTTGGGCTCCTGGTTGTATTGGTGCGCCCACATATCATCGGTAAACGTGCCCGGCAGCGCATTGAACGCGATCTGCTCCAGACGGTCGCCGAGCGACGCATCGCCCAGAATGGCCAGGGACTGCTCCAGCGAAAACATCGTCTCCACCACCGTGCACAGCTCCGAGCCCTGCGACGGATTCTTCCCGCGAAGTGCTCGTCGCAGGAGAACATGCCGTTCGGCAGGCCATGATACTTGTCCAGTGCCGTCAGCATCTGCTCACAGCCCGCGGCGGTCGTCTCGCGCCCGTGATGACCGACCACACCGGCGCCGCCTTCAGCGCCTGGCCATTGTTCACCCCGTGCGTTGCAAGTGCGTAATCGCCAAGCCCGTTGTGCTTCGCCCAGCTTGATGATCTCCGGCGTGATGCGCTGCGTGTATTTGAAATCGGCAAAGTCCGCCTGCCAATCAAAGCCCTGCTTGTGCAGCAGCCGCAGCGAGGTCGACCAGCTTCGGGATCGCCCGTGCGGTTGTATAGCCAGATCACCGCCAGCGCATTATCCTGCCAGCGAAACTTGCCCCAGTCGCGCAGCGGCCGTGTCGGCAGCGCCTCCAGCTGGTGTTCGAAGTAGCGCGTCATCAGCGGGATCACTCGGGGATCCCCTGTCGCCTCCTCGTACTGCATCAGCACCTTCAACATCACCATGCGCGGCCACCAGTCGTCGTTGCTGGCCGGACCGATCATCCCATTCGCTGCCTGGTGCGTCAGTGTCCAATCGATGTATCGCTGCGCCTTCGCCTTCAGGCGGTCGTCGTCCAGCAGATAGGCCAGCGGCACCAGACCATCCAGGAAATAAGGTCCGCGCTCCCACGATTCGCCCGTTCCCCCCAGCCATCCGCTGTTGCTCCCGACATCGGCCCACGTCTCGTCAAGATGCCCGCCGAGACCCGTTGCTTGAATTTCCAGTTGCCTGCGCAACCAGCCTGCAGGCCGCACCGAACCCAGCGGAAGCATGTCAAATGCGTTGGGCGCCAAGGGTGCGCGGTTCTTCACCGCTACGGGCGCACCCGGATGAACTTCACTGGCCGGCCGGTCCACACCGTCCGGGGCCATCTCTCGGTTCAGCCCGTGAGCCACCTTCTCGTTCAACGCAAAACCAGCCGCAGCACTTGCAAGCAGCTTCAAAAGATCTCTACGTTCCAACAAAGTCATACTCTCTCCGGCCCTATGACTGCTGCATCGCCGCATCATTTAGAAAGACACTTCAACCTTGAGCAAGAACAATCGCGGTGCCCTCGAACAGTCTCTCCTCACGCGCTCGCTTCGGTCTATAGTTCACATGATCTAGCAGTCGATTGCTCCGTGAAATGCCCAGCGCAGAGCAGCACGTCTACCCATCGATCGGGATCAATCCCCTCTGGATCGCCGTCGTTGCCGCCTCCGTCCGGTCTGAGACCTCCAGCTTCTCAATAATCTTCAGCACATGATTTCGGACTGTGTTGTCGCTAATCCCCAGTGCATGGCCGATCTGCTTATTGGTCGGCCCCTTCGATAAAAGCTTGAGAATCTCGAGCTCACGCGCCGTAAGGTCAGTCCGAACCATGCGCTCCGCCAGCCGCGACGCGATATGCTGCGGGATATAACGCTTGCCGGCGTGCACCGCCCGAATCGCCTCCAGCATCTCCCTGAGAGACGTGTCTTTCAACAGATAACCCTGCGCCCCAGCCTGCACAGCGCGGTAGATGTCCTCATCCGTTTCGTAGTTGGTCAGGATAATGACGCGCACGTTCTTGCCGGCGGCCTTCAAGGCCTGCAGCGTCTCCACACCGCTCATGCCCGGCATCCGCAGGTCAAGCAGCAGCACATCGGGTTCACGCTCCTCGATGACCCGGAGCGCGTCCTCTCCGCTTGGCGCCGAGCCGATCAGATCCAGCTCCGCCTGCGTTCCAAGCATGCTTGCCAGGCCAGCCCGGACTACAGGATGGTCATCCACGATGAGGATTCGAATCGAGCTTTCCGGTGCTTGCAACATGACGTACCTGCCTCCACACATCTGCTGATGAAATTGTTGCCGGGTCTCCGGATGTTCTCGGCATCTTCAGGCCTGAGCGAATGGAAACCTCCGTTCCTCTGCCTAAAATGCTGCGGATCTCAAGCGTCGCTCCAATACTGGAGGCCCGCTTGCGCATGCTCCGAATCCCGAAGCCCGGCAGGTCGGTGCCGGTCACAAACCCGCCTCCGTTGTCCCTGACGCGCAGCTCCACGGACCCCTTCTCATACACCAGCCGGACCTCCAGCCTGGTCGGCTGTCCATGCCGCACCGCGTTTGCAAGCGCCTCTTGTCCAATGTGGTAGAGCGTATCGGCAATGCGCAAAGGCGTCCTTGCCACCTCACCCGTGCAGGTCGCTGTGATCTGCACAGATCCGCCTTCCACCAGGCGATTCGCGCACTCCCGCAAAGCCGTCAGCAGACCCTCAGAACCGGGCTGCTCCGGCCGCAGCACAGCTATACTCCGCCGCGTCTCCTCGTGGCTGTGCCGTACCAGCTCGCTCGCAAGATCGAGCTGCTGTTGCAGCTTGGGGGAAGCCTCCGGCATCCCTTCGCGGATCGCCTTCAATTGGAAGCCGATACCCGCAAAGCTCTGCGAAAGTGTGTCGTGCATCTCATACGCCATGCGCTCGCGCTCCTCGAGCACAGCGCGCAATCGCCAGCTCTCGACACGGTGGTAGATGAAGCTGACCATCATCGCCAGAAGCAGCAGCAGCGCCACGACCGCAAGCGCGTGACGTGCATTCCACCAGGGAGGACCGGCGAGGATCACGGCGTCATCGCTTGATCGCAGCAGCAGAGCGAACGGAACCAGATCATGGGTGTATGCCGCATCCGAAACCGCGACCCCGCGCAGCCGCAGCATACTCCCCGGCTTCAGCGTGCTGTAGAGCGTGTCGCCTCGGCCTCGGTTCATCACCGCCCGAAACGACTGGAGCCCTGCATCGAAGTCGAAGATCAGGCTGTCGTCGGGGCCGCGTTCCTTTCCTGTCAGACGTCCCTCAACCTCGATAAACGTCGCATCGAACGCCCCCGTCGCCGCCTGCGATGCCGTCACCGAAACCGGCGGCATCGGTGTGTTCTCCCAAAGAACACGTACCGTCGCCTGCTCCAGCGTCGGACTAAAGGTCTTCGCGCGAACCCTGCCCGTCACCTCCACCTCGTCACCCACTTTTAGCGACTGCGTCTCCCCCTGCTGCACCGCCACTCCGCCGGTCGCGTCCTGGACAAACAACGCCGGTGATGCCAGTACCACCGTTCCGCGAACGGTCGCCATGAGCGGCCTCGAAGACGAGGGAAGACGAAGTGTGTTGATCAGCTGCGCGTCTGGACTTGTTGGCGGCGCCTGCGATCCCAGGGTCGGAGAAGACCCATACAGATCCCACGGGCTCTGCTCTTCATTCGGTCGTCTCCCCTCCACCTTGGATTCACGTCCCGCCGCCGCAAGCATCGCCGCCAGGTCGGCCTGCGTCGCCGGACGAATCACCACGTTGCGCCAAACACCGCCTGACGCGTACGACCGCAGCCCAGCCCGCCCGGACCGGATACACTCGCGATCCGTCACGCCGATCGTACTTCCCTTACGCCCGTCCGGCAGGGGCGTTACGCTAACCGCCAGGTGACACCCATACGCAAGCAGCTTCAGGTGATACCACTGCGACGCACGCACCCCTTGTTGCTCCAGCTCGAGCTTGTCGCTTATCTCTACCCACCCGTGTCCGGCTCGACCGATCACGAGCGAGTTATCCAGTGTGCGCAGGCCGGCGTAGTAACCCGTATACGCGTCCACCCCTTGCTCCTCGTCGCTCGACCGCAGCATCAGGCCGGCGTCTCCACCCAGGCCCAGAAGCATCATGTCCGCCTCGATCGAATAGTTGCTCCAACGCGACGAGCCGGTTAGCAGCTTCGCTCCTCGCTCGTCCGAGTCGTTCCGCATCGATCCATTCGCAAGCTCCCAGGTCCCGCCAAATGCCTTCCACTCATCCGCCTTGCCCTTCGCGAAGGAGTCGCCGTACGGCAGACCGCGACTGGAGCTGTGCCGGTACGCAACTACCAACCACGCGCCCACGGCAAGCGAAATGACGGTCAGCAGCAGGAGCCATCTTCGTCGGCGGATTGTGCGGCCTGCCATCAAGGTGTCACACTCCGTTTCAGGTCGGCGGCTCCCGGTAGCCACCTCGCATAGAGCATCTGCTGCACGATGGGGCCGTTGAGGTCCTCGCGCGTCACCAGCGCCGGCTCAAACTCGACGCGAGCCGGAAACGGCTGGCCCTCCAGTCGAGCATGAATCAGACGAACAGCCCGCTCCCCCATGCCCCGCGTGTTCTGCACAATCACCGAATCCAGACTCGCATTCTCAAAGGGAAGCGAATCCGGATCGAACCCGATCACCTTGACCGCGTGGCCCAGGTGTTCGCTCTCGATCGTCGATACCGCGCCGCGAGTCGACGTCGACGTCAGCGCAACGATCACATTCAGCTTCGGATTCTCGCGCAAGACCTCCTCTGCGCTCTCCTGCTCATGCCCAAAATTAAACATGCCCATGCGCCGGACGACAATGTGGATCTTCGGGTAGAAGGCCGTCAAATACTGCTCAAAGCTGTCCGCGCGCTCCATAATCCCGGCAATGTCCGGATCGATGCCGATCAAAGCCACCTCGCCTCGACCGCCCATCAGCGCAGCCGCCCGCCTCGCAGCCAACCGCCCGCCCTCCCGCTCATCGTTCAAGACATACGCAAGGTTGGCGCTCGCCGGAATAGGCAGCGGCGAACCTACGATCACAATCGGAAGTCCGCTCGCCAAAGCACGGCGCACCGGCGTGATCAATGCCAGCGAGTGATCCGGCGCCAGCACCAGCCCGCGGTATCGCCCCGATCGGATCCGGTCCACCAGCGCAATCTGACCGTCAATATCATCCTCCCTCGTTGAGGCATTCCAGTAAATGCGCTCATCCAGCTCCGCCGCCGCCATCTGTGCGCCCACATTCACCGGCTCCCAAAGGATCGTCCCCGAGGTTCGCGGGACAACAGCGATGCTCGCGGGCTCAGTCGTCCGGCAGCCCGCGCCGCAGCACAGTACCGCCAGCATCAGCAAGCTCGCGCACAACGATCTCTGACCCGGGGGGCACATCGGCTCAGTATCTACCCTCCCCCGCGAGAAGCGCACATGCATCGTCTGATTGCAACCGCCATAGTCCATTCAGACTAGTGCCGCCTGAGCACAATGAAACTTGTGAACGGATTAAGCCGATGTCTACAGTTGTTCCGTTCGACGTACCTGATCTGTGGGCCCCGGGAACATCTCCACCGCTACAGCCTGATGAGATGAGTGCAACTAAGACGAAAAGCACATAAGTGCGATGGCTTACACCTGCCTGCAAAAACGAATCTCCGATTTCTTCCCTTACGAGGCCTTATGATTCGACCCGCTGCTCCCACGCTCGCCCTGCGCCGCCAGGTCTCCCTCTTTGTCATCTTTTTCCTCGTCTGCGCCCTCTCCGCTCATGCGCAATTCAACAGCGCCGTCCAGGGTACGGTTCAGGACAACTCTGGCGGGGCCATCGCCTCGGCGACCGTCACCCTTACAAACGTCGACAACAAGGTCACGGAGACCGCTACCCCCAATGGTTCCGGGGTCTATCGCTTCTCCAGTCTCGCGCCCGGTAATTACCAGATCTCTGTCGCGGCATCCGGCTTCTCTTCCACGAAGACCGCCTTCACGCTCAACACCGCTGAGACGCGCAACGTTCCCATCACCCTGTCGGTCGGCTCCGTCACCACAGCCGTGGAGGTCACAGCGCAGCAGCCGCTGCTCGATACGTCGGACACCCGCAATCAGCTCACGCTGGATACGGCAGCGCTTGAGGAACTTCCCCTCGCAGCCCGCAACCCTCTGGCGCTGATCACGCTCGCGCCAGGCGTCACCGGTCTCGGCGCAGGCACCGCCACCAACTTCAACCCGGAAAACTTCATCGACGCTAGTGCCAACGGCAGGGGCCAGAACGGCAATCAATACATCGTCGACGGGCTGGACGTCACCTCCAGCATTCGTCCCGGCATCGTCAATCTCACGCCAAATGCCGACACCGTCCAGGAAGCCTCAGTCCAGACAAATACCTATACCGTGGACTTCGGCCGCGCCAGCTCCATCCAGACGGTGATCACCACCAAGTCCGGAAGCGACGCGTACCACGGCTTCGCCAGCGAGTACTACACCTATCAGGGCCTCTACGCACGCGGGGAGTACGGCCCCAAGGCAGGCACGCGCGTCGCTCCGTTCCACACCAACAATCTCTCCTTCGGTGTCGGCGGTCCCGTCATTCCTCACCATCAATTCTTCTTCTTCGCCGGCTACGAACCCTACCTCTCGCTCGCTTCAAACGGCACCTCCAACCGCACCTTTGAAGATCCTGCTTTCGTCGCCTTCGCCACCGCCACGCGCCCCAACAGCCCGGAAGTGCAGCTGCTCAATAAATACAAACCTACAAACCTTACCTTCACCAGCGTCCAGAGCACCGCTGCGCAACTCTTCGGTACTGCCTGCGGCACGGCCGCCACCGACAACATCCCCTGCAGCACCCCCGTGATCGACAACGGCAACTTCAACTCAAGCAGCTACAACAACTCCAAGCAGTACAACGTCCGCCTCGATAAGTACTTCAACAAGGATAGGGTCTACGGCCTCTTCTATCGCAGCACCATCGACCAGGGCGGACCCTCGCCTCGGCCGGACTTCGCGACCACTAACAAGTACTACGTCTTCTCTATCCAGGGCAGCGAGACCCACACCTTCTCACCCAGCCTCCTCAATGAGGCTTATATGGGCTACAACCGTATCGAGGGCTTCGCCCCCGCTACCGGCGACTTCACCGTGCCGGTGGTCAACGTCACAGGTATCGGCACCAACTTCGGTGCCGGCTTCGCCCTGGGCGACTACATCCAGCACAGCTACCACTGGCGGGATGTGCTCACCTACATCCACGGCTCCCACTCGATAAAAGCGGGTTACGAGGGCTGGCATGGAGATGATGTCGCGCTCTTCGCCGGTGCTTACGCCCAGCCTAGCTTCCAGTTCAACAGCCTCATCGATCTCATCAACGACAAACCCTTCTCTGAGGGCGGCCTCACCTACGATCCACTCACCGGCAAGCCCAAGGCCAACAACTACGGTTACGCCCAGACCACCGGCGGCGGCTTTGTCGAAGACACCTGGAAAGTCTCCAAAAACCTCACCGTCAACTACGGCATTCGCTACGATAACTTCGGCAACCCGTACCCGTCACTTGCAGGCACAGGCCTGTCCAACTTTCACCTGGGCTCCGGCTCTAGCTTCGCGGACCAGGTAGCCTCCGGCTTCCTCACGCCGCAAAGCCACACCTTCAATAACGATCTGAACTACGTCTTCAGTCCGCGCGGCGGCTTCGCCTTCTCTCCCGGCGAAAGCAGCAAGTGGCTCATTCACGGCGGCATCGGTTCCTTCCACGACTACTTCACCCTCGGCAACGGCGAGAACGGCCTCAGTGGAAACCCGCCGAACTTCGCCCGTCCTACCTTCTTCAACGATGGCTCGACCGCGCCGCCCATCTTCGGCTATGGCACCCAGAACACATATCCGTTCGGGTACACCTTCCCCGCCTTCAAGGGCCAGGCGCTCGACCCTAAGGGCGGCATCGTAGGAGCCCAGATCGGCATCTCCGGCGTCGATAGCAAGCTGCGAAGTCCGTTCACCATCAACTTCAACCTCGCCGTCGACCGCCAGATCACGCCCAGCTTCGTCGCCAGCCTCGGATATGTCGGCTCTCATTCCGGCAGCCTGGTTTCCGGTGGCGGCAACACCGGCGCCACCGCTTACGGTAACGATGTCAACGCCTTCGCCGGCGATCTGATCCAGCACATCACCTGCAAGATCACTCCCGCGACCGGCACGACGGCCGCCACCAGCTCCTGCACCGGTGTTCGTACGCGGCTCAACACCAGCTTCGGGAGTATCAACTATGCCTTCAACAATGCAGTCGCCAATTACGACGGTCTGATCGCTTCGGGCAGGGGACGCTTCGCCAGGCGCGGCTTTCTTACCGCTTCCTACACCTATGCGCACTCGCTCGACGACTGGCAAAACTATCCCATCGGCTATCCCACCAACCAGTTCTACGCCAGCTCGCCCTACGACGTGCGGCACCGGATCTCTGTCGGCGCTTCCTATGAACTTCCAGGTGCAAACCTGAGCAACCGGCTCGAACGGGCCGCACTCGGGGGTTGGACCCTCGCTGGAACCGGCATCGCCCAGACAGGGAATCCCTTCTCCGTCTTCAACGGAGCCGCGTTTCAGGCCCAGTTGATCAACCCCAACCAGCCCGCAACGCCAGGCAATCTCCAGTTCGCCCCGGGCAGCGGCGACTACAACGCCGACGGAAACAACAACGATTATCCAAATGTCACTTCCTATTCGCAGAGCCACAAGCGAGGCGATTACCGTACAGGTCGGGGGATCTTTGCGGCTTGCCCCGCCGGTGTCCTTCCATGCGGCAACTTCACCCTTCCGGCCATCGGCACACTCGGCAATGAAGCTCCCGATCAGTTCCGCAATCCAGGCTATGCCGACATCGACTTCACCCTGAAAAAGGTGACCCACATCACCGAGCGTTTCAACCTCGAACTTCGGCTCGACACCTTCAATGTCTTTAACCGCGTCAACTACCAGGGCGTAGACAACAACCTGCAGGACGGAGGCTTTGGCCAGAGCGGGGGCACCAATCCACAGCGCAATATGCTCCTCGGCGCGCGCATAAACTTCTGATTCCGCTCATGCGATCCTCCCCCGGGCACAGCGTTGGCCCTGGGGAGACGCATGTGGCCGGCAGCAGGTCTGTCATCCCTTTAGTGCCGAACTTGGCGCAACCAGTAGTTCGAACTCTCTATAATTGGAAGTGGAGATATGCGGATATCCTCTGCCCGGAATGAACCAGTCATGCTGGGACGGCAGACCCTACAGACAAGGGAGGTTCGCTGTTGGGACTCCAGCGCTTTAGTCCAGACTTAAGTCACAACTTATGAAGACTTTGTGCACTTTGGCAGGGGGTGGCCGGGTCTGCGGAAAGCAGCACCTCCCCTCGCTTCATCGGGGACTGCTTGCCCTGCTGCTGGCTTCACTCGCGCAGCCTTTGGTCTGCCAGGCGCAGGGGACCACACCCGGCCGGGCTGAAGTCATCGGAGAGCTGAAGAAGGGCAATACTCAAGCGGCGTTGTCGCTCGCGACTCAGGCACTTCAAAGGTCTCCCCATGACTGCAGCCTGCTCTCCCTCAAGGCCGTGGCCCTCACAAATCTCGGCCAGCCCGTACCCGCTCTCGCATCCTTCCGGAGCGCACTGACCTACTGCCCGGCCTACCTTCCCGCCCTCGAAGGCGCGGCTCAGATCGAATACGCCCAGCACACCCCCGGTGCCATTCCGCTGCTCGAGCGCATCCTCGCCGTGCAGCCGGACAACCCGACCGCGAACGCGATGCTCGCCACGGAGCTGCGAGCTCAGGGTAAGTGCGAAGAGGCCCTGAGCCACTACAGCGCAAGCAAGCCCCTCTTTTCGAATCGCCCCGATCTCCTGCAGAGCTACGGCGCCTGCCTCGCCAACACCGGAGACCTCAAACAGGCCCTGGCGATCTACCAGCAGCTCCTCGCCTCCAACCCTGACGGGACTATCCGCTACGACGTCGCCCTCCTCCAGTGGAAGACCCATGCCTACGACGATGCTCTGGCAACCCTGGGCCCCCTCCTGAACGAAGCACAGCAACTACCTGCCCTATCGCTCGCCTCAAAAATTCATGAAGAAAAAGGCGAGACGCCCCAGGCAGTCCGTCTCCTCCGCGAAGCTATCCTCAAGTCTCCGGATGATATCGACAACTACCTGGACTTCGCCGCCATCGCCTTCACGCACAAGTCATTTCAGGTCGGGATCGATATACTCATCGCCGGTCTGAGACGCCTTCCAAACGCGGCCGCACTCTACGTCGCACGCGGTGTACTTGAAGTCCAGCTTTCGAAAAGCGAAGCCGCCATCGCCGACTTTGAGCAGGCGCATCGGCTCGATCCCAAGCTCTCGTTCGCTGTCGACGCGGTCGGCATCATGCATAGTCAGCAACACCAGAGCGCGGAATCACTGGCGCTCTTCGAGTCACAGGCAAAGCAGCACGGAGACGATCCGTTTCTGCAATACCTTTTCGCCGAACAGCTCTCCGAGGGCGCCGCCGACGCGAGCGGCACCCGCCTCGCAGCGGCGATCGCAGCAGCCAAGCGGGCCGTAAGCCTCGATCCTAAGTACCAAGCCGCGCACGATCTCCTTGCCGTGCTATACGTCCGAGCCAACCAACCGGAGTTGGCGATTCAGCACGCCGAGCTGGCTCTGGCGCTCGATCCAAACGATCAGGACGCTCTCTATCAGGAGATCATGGCGCGGCGGCGCTCAGGCGACATCTCCGGTGTCCAGGCCCTTACGACAAGGTTCAACGAAGCTCGCCAGGAGAACGGGCGCAGACAGCAGAACGCCGATCGGTACCGCCTCCAGGAAGAGGGGAGTCACTGAGCAGGAGCTGCCGGGTACTTCCATACAGTAAAAGCTCGAGGTTCTTCTTGCTCTAAAAAGGTTCGTCGTGAAGAGAGTCTTACGATCCGATCTGCACCTTCGTCTCGCGACGACACACGCGGGTGAACTGTCGTGCGCTCATCCCAAGTCAATCCGGAAGCTTTTCCAAGCGGGCATCGTACAAGCCTTCTTTGGCGGGTTAGCACACAAGCCGAGAAGCACGTGGAGAACGGTCAGAGCCGACGTCTGCGAACGTATATTCAGGGTTACGAGTCGCAACTTCTGCGATCTGATCGCCCAGTCTCCTTTTTCCGACCCGCTTGGGTGATGAGCGATCCACAGGTCTCAGTCCATTTGTGATCAACAGCGTTGCATGGCATAGGAGCGAACATGAATTCCACTCAGACAGCAATCTCGGTACCGGTGACGCACCCGTTGTTTGCATTTGCAGCAGGTCTCGATCGGTTTGGGATGGGGCTTCTCCGCGTAGGGCTCGTGATCGTTCTTCTTTGGATCGGCGGCCTGAAGTTCGTCAGCTATGAAGCTGACGGGATCGTTCCGCTCATAGCGAACAGTCCAGCTGCCAGCTTTGTGTATCACCATCAGGCACCGGAGTACCGGCAGCACATGAATAAGGAAGGTGAGGTGAAGCCCGCAAACCAGGAGTGGCAGCGGTCCAACAACACTTATCTTGTTTCTTACGGTCTAGGGGTGATCATCGTGACTTTAGGATTGCTGATCGCTCTTTATCCGGTGCTGCCCCAGCTTTCGGCAATTGGCAGTGGCCTCCTTGTCCTCATGTCCCTCACGACGCTTTCCTTTCTGGTGACGACACCGGAGGCTTGGGTGCCCGCTCTTGGAGACGTGCATCACGGCTTTCCGTATCTTTCAGGAGTCGGCAGGCTCATCATCAAGGATGTGATCATGCTCGGCGCGGCAGTCGTCACGATGGCGGATTCCGCGAAGTCTTACCTCCATCGCATTGGCAGCCATTCGTAGCGCTGGATGCGCCTACGTCCTTCACACCGTTATAAGGAGATTTGTATGACACGAAGAAAAGTTCTTTCGCAAACCGCTGGTGTTCTGGCGTACACGACAGCCTCTTCGGCGACTGAGCTTCAGACCAATGAGAGAGTGTCCAATATGCCGCACACCTCCATCCGCCGGGTTAAGGCTGATGGTGTGGAGGTGTTTTACCGGGAAGCAGGGCCTGCGAATGCTCCAGTAGTGATCCTGCTGCATGGTTTTCCCACCTCTTCATTGCAATATCGTAACCTGATCCCGTTGCTCGCTGACCGCCACCGGGTGATTGCGCCTGATCTTCCAGGCTTCGGTTTCACTGAGGTTCCACCGGAGCGCCAGTATCGCTATACCTTCGACAACTTGGCTCGCACGATCGAGGCATTCACGGACGTGCTCAAGCTAAAGCGCTACGCGCTCTATGTCTTCGACTATGGAGCACCAACGGGCTTTCGTCTGGCAATGGCACATCCAGAGCGAGTTTCGGGAATCATTTCCCAAAACGGCAATGCATACGTGGAAGGTCTTGGAGATGCCTGGGCTCCGATTCAGCGTTACTGGAAGGAGCCGTCAGCCGAAAACCGCGAGGCCCTGCGCCAGGCGTTGAACCCGGCCGGCCTGCGTTCGCAATATACGGATGGGGTGCCTCACCCTGAACAGATCGACCCCGCTGGTTACACGCTCGATGCAGCAATGATCGCCAGGCCCGGGAACATGGATATTCAGCTGGATCTCTTTCTCGACTACGCCAACAACGTTAAGCTCTATCCGGCCTTCCAAGAGTACTTTCGTCGCGCTCAGCCTCCTCTGCTTGCGATCTGGGGCAAGCACGACCCCTTTTTCATCCCACCCGGGGCCGAGGCCTTCAGGCGAGATAATCCAAACGTCACGGTGCAGTTCCTAGACACCGGGCACTTCGCTCTGGAGACGCACGTCAGGGAAATAGCGCTGGCGACGGAGAAGCTACTGATCTCCAGCCAATCTTGAGAAGTTCGCAGGTATGGCTTATCACGGGGAGTCCACGCGGGCTCGGACGGTCATTCGCAGAAGCGGTGCTAGAAGCGGGCCATTCCCTAGGCGCAGCAGCTCGCAATCCAGGCTCACTGAGCGATTTACGAAGCGAGTATGGGAACAGCATCCGCACGGGTGACCCTGGATCACGAACGAAGCGCAGTCCAAAGATGCATTGCAGGTAGCAATTGCAAACTTTGGCCAGCCCGACGTACTTGTCAACGGTGCAGGGTACGGCAACGTCGGTTCTGTTGAGGATAATCCGCTTGAAGACTGTCGCGCTCAAATTGAGACGAATCTTTTCCGTGTCATCTTAATGACCAAAGCCGTCCTCCACACTCCGTGAGCGCCGGGCCGGACATGTCATCCAGGTGACTTCGATCTCTGGCCGCAAGGTCCTAGAGGACGCGCGCCTTATGCAGCAGCAAAGTTTGGAGTTGAGTGTTTTCGGAATCGCGCAGAAGTTACCTGACGCTCAGCTCATCATGTACCCGGATGCTGGACACGGCGCAATCTTTCGATACGCTGAGCGCTCTGTAGCGCACGCAACACTCTTCCTTCAGGAAAGAACACAGATCGCGGAGAACTAGATGGAGACGGTATTCAAATGCGGCTTGTTCCAGTCGGCTGCGACGAGGCAGTCGATCGCATCAAAGGCTGCTTTGAAACAGCGGGGAATCAAACTATGCTGCGTGATCGACCATTCTCGGAGGCCGTTTGACTGCGGATGCCGGGTTGGCTGCAGCGACGTTATGAAGTTGGAACGGAGCTTACCTCCAACCTCGGAGCGGCTGAAAGCTTAGCGCAGGCGCTTGCGGGTGAGCTGGGTAAAAGGGTCGACGCTTTGAGAGTGAGGCGATCATTACGGGAGCGACTGTATGGATTCCCTTCGGGTAGGACAGGCAGAAGGGCAAAGGCAAGCGCAACAGCAGATTCCCTGCGGGAAGGACAGACAGAGGCAAAGGCAAAGACAACGGCAACAGTGGATAGTGCTGAACCACGGGTGGTACGGATGGTGGAAAACGTGGGTGCGGCTTTCAAGGGTTGATGGGAGAATTAATCGACCTTCACGAAACTCCTAAGGAGCCCTTGCTGCCATGCCGAATTACTCTGCCGACGACCTCCGCATTCACTATCACGAAGAGATGCCGCGGGGTGCGCGGATCAAGGTGATTGGCGTGGGTGGCGGCGGGAACAATGCGGTGAACCGGATGATTGCGGCTCGGGTGGAGGGCGTGGAGTTTATTGCGGCGAATACGGATGTGCAGGCGCTGGCGGTGTCGGATGCGGCGGTGAAGCTGCAGCTGGGGGTGAAGCTGACGAGCGGGCTGGGTGCGGGGGCGAATCCGGATGTAGGGCGGCGGGCGGCGCTCGAGGACTCGGACAAGATTATTGAGGCGCTTGAGGGCGCGGACATGGTGTTTGTGACGGCGGGGCTGGGCGGAGGGACGGGGACGGGTGCGGCTCCGGTGATTGCGTCGCTGGCGAGCGAGATGGGGGCGCTGACGGTGGCGGTGGTGACGCGGCCGTTTGGGTTTGAGGGCAAGCGGCGGATGATGCAGGCCGAGCGCGGGATGCAGGAGCTGCTGGAGTCGGTGGACACGGTGATCGTGATTCCGAACGAGAAGCTGCTGGCGGTGGCGAAGGATGCGGGGTTCTTTGAGAGCTTCCGGATTGCGGACGATGTGCTGCGGCAGGGGGTGCAGGGGATCTCGGACATCATTACGATTCCGGGGGTGATCAATCGCGACTTCGCGGATGTGAAGACGACGATGGCGGGGATGGGGTATGCGGTGATGGGGACGGCGCTGCGATCGGGCGCGAACCGGGCGACGGAGGCGGCGATGGCGGCGATGGCTTCGCCGTTGCTGGAGGCGGGGGCGATCGATGGGGCGCGGGGAATTCTGATTAACATCACGGGGTCGAGCAGCCTGAAGCTGAGCGAGGTGAATGAGGCTTCGACGCTGATTCAGAATGCGGCGCACGAGGACGCGAACATCATCTTTGGCGCGGTGCTGGACGAGTCGATGGGCGACGAGGTGAAGATTACGGTGATTGCGACAGGGTTCAAGCAGCAGGAGATGCCGGAGCGGCGGGAGCGGATGCTGGCGGAGACGACGATGCCGGGCAGCCGATATGACGTTCCGGTGCAGCCGCGGGTACAGGTGCAGAGGCAGCCGGTGAATCGGGTGGAGACGCGTTTGGAGCGGGCGGCGGAGGCTGCTGCGGCGGTGGCTCCGCCGGTGCCGGTTGCGAGGGAGTCTGTGGATGAGGGAGCGGCGGCGGAGAGGGGGACGCCGGCGGTGATGGAGGCTGGTCGGGACGTTGCTCGGGATGCTGGTCGGGGGGGTGCGCCGACGGAGCTGGTGCCGGTGCCGGCGTCGGTGTTTGACGACGACTTCTTTCGATCAAATGGGATTGCCAAGCGGCCGGTCCCGGAGGAACGGGTGATCGAGAGGCGTGTGGTTGCGGAGCCGGAGGAGTCGCGGACGTGGGAGGTACATGACTTTTCCGCGGGGGGTCGCGTCCAAGAAGAGGTGGCCCGGGGCGAGGTGTTTCATGTACGCGCGGCGGAGCAGTCGTCGAAGGGGCCGGAGTTTACGGAGCCGGAGCAGACGCAGCCCGACGAGCTGGATATTCCGGCGTTTCTGCGGCGAGGAAACTAGTGACCGGCCTGTATGGCTCGGAAGTTGCAAACCGGGGGGCCGGTGAAGCTCGTACATTTATCGGGCGACGGTCTAGATGGTTGAAACACTTTGCTAAGGTTGGGAGCTTTCTGCCGATGTCCAGGTTAATACGGTTGATGTTTGCGGTGTTTCTGGGAGCTGGGCTGACAGGTTTCTGCGCGGCCAAGCCGACAACGAGGCTGGTCTCGAAGCACAAGGCGGTCGCGGCGCATAGCACGCGGAAAAGTGCCGGACGCGGCGTGAAGGCTACGGCGAAGGGCAGGGGTGGGCGAGGGCAGGTCGCGGTGGCGGCGGGACGAGTGCAGCGGGTTCGGGTGCGCGGGCGCAACGGGCGGTGGGTCTATGTGACGCGGCGGACGCGGTATGTGGAGCACTTTACGGCGAGCTCGTTTGCGGAGAACCTGACGCTTGGGGATGTGACTGCGGGTGAGGATCCGGTGGTGCGGGCGGCGGCGATCGAAGCGCTCGGGAATATGAATGGGACGGCGCTGGCGATCGATCCGTCGAGCGGGCGGATCCTGGCGATGGTGAACCAGAAGCTGGCGCTCTCGAGCGGGGCGGAGCCGTGCTCGACGATCAAGCTGACGGTGGCGCTGGCGGCGCTGGAAGAGGGTCTGGTGAAGCATGACACGCCGGTGAGCCTGGGCGGCGGGTACAAGGTGGATCTGGACTATGCGCTGGCGAAGTCGGTGAATCCGTACTTCGAGGTGCTGGGGCGGACGATGGGTTTCGAGCGCGTGAAGCACTATGCGAATGAGTTTGGGCTGGGTGAGCTGGCGGGGTACCAGATTCAGGGCGAGCAGCTGGGCGTCTATCCGGATACGGAGCTGCCGGCGAAGATGGGCGGGGTAGGACGGATGTGCTCGTTCGGCGAGAGCATCTCGATGACGCCGCTGCAGCTGGGCGCGATCGTAAGCGCGATTGCGAATGGAGGGACGCTCTACTACCTGCAGCATCCGGAGACGCAGGAGGCGGCGAAGAACTTTACGCCGAAGGTGAAGCGGATTTTGGATATCGCGCCGGTGATGCCGGAGATGGTTCCTGGGATGGCGGGTGCGGTGGCGGCTCCGTACGGAACGGCGCGGAGCTTGAAGGCGAACTTCAATGCAGTTTCCGGTGCTGGGCAAGACGGGGACGTGCTCGAACAATGGAACGCGGTTCGGGTGGTTCGGCAGCTATGCGGATACGCCGACAGGGCGGATTGTGACGGTGATCTTTCTCGAAGGCGGGCGACCGACGTTTGGACCGAAGGCGGCGGAGCTGACGGGACAGTTTTACCGGGCGATGTATGAGAAGAGCTACTTCCAGCCGCGGGGTGTGCCGTTGAAGCCGCTGGCGCCGGCGCAGCCGGTTCCTACGGCTACGGGCGAAGAAGACACGGGAGCCGGCGGAAGTTATTAGGGCAGCGAGTTAGCGAATGCAGCGGGGTTAGCGAGTTAGCTTAAGGTGGGTTAGCCGGTGAGCGAAATGCTGCCGGCTTCTTCGCGTCTGGCATCGTATGGTGGGAGGTGTTATGAAGATTCTCACCAGTGGGGAGATGGGCGCGGCGGACCGGCGCACGTCTGAGGAGTTTGGCGTCACGTTACAAACATTGATGGAGGGTGCGGGAGCGGCGGTGGCGCTGTTCTGCTGCGGGCAGTATCCCGGCGCGAGGCGTGTGCTCGTGATCTGCGGCAAAGGAAATAACGGCGGTGATGGACTGGTAGCGGCCGGCATGTGCGAGGCGGCGGGTGCCGCTGTACGTGTGCTGGTACGGCTGGCGCGGGGAGTTCGGGGTGAGGCGGCGCGGGCGCTGGAGCAGTTGAGGCGGGAGGTCCCGGGTGTCGAGATCAGGAACTGCGGGAGATGAGGGACAGCAGCGGGTTCAGGACGGTGTGGGGTGGGCAGAGCTGATCGTCGATGCGGTAGTGGGGACTGGGTTCAAGCCGCCGCTACGCGGGTGGGCTTTGGTCGTGAAAGATTGCCTGGATGCGGTGAAGACGCCGGTGGTGGCGGTGGATCTGCCGAGCGGATGGGACGCGGATGCGATGGAGAGCACGCGGAGGGTGCGTTTCGGGCGGATGCGGTGGTGACGTTTACCGCGCCGAAGCTGGCGCATGTGTTCGGTCACCTGACGCCCGGCGAGACGTTTGGGCCGGTGGTGGTGGCGGAGATTGGGTCGCCAGCGGAGGCGGTGCAATCGGAGCCTGCGGCTGACGTGGACGGGAGTCTCGAAACGACTCGCGGAGCAGCCGCGGGACGTGAACTCGAATAAAGGGAAGTTTGGGCACGTGCTGCTGGTGGGGGGCAGCTATGGCAAGGCGGGGGCACCGTCGATGTCGTCGTTAGCGGCGCTGCGGGCGGGAGCGGGCCTGGTGACGGCGGCGGTGCCGGAGAGCATCGTGGATACGGTCGCGCTGGTGACGCCGGAGCTGATGATGATGCCGCTGGAGCAGGGCCTGGATGGCGCGGCATCGCTCAGGAACCTCGAAGAGAAGATACTGGCGAAGTTGACGAAGGGGATCACCGTTCTGGCGATTGGGCCGGGACTTTCGACGGAGGGGGAGGCGAGCGAGTTTGCGCGGGGAATGGTGGAGAAGACGACGGTGCCGGTGGTGATCGACGCGGATGCTCTGAATGCGTTTGCGGGAAAGGCGGAGTTCTTCCGGGCGGCTTCCGGGTTGGCGACCGGCACGGTCACGAGGACGGTGGTGCTGACGCCGCATCCGGGGGAGATGGCGCGGTTGGTGGGGATGACGGTGAAGGAGGTGCAGGCGGACCGCGTGGGGCTGGCGCGACGGTTTGCGATGGAGCATGGGGTGACGCTGGTGCTGAAGGGGTGGCGGACGCTGGTGGCGCATCCGGATGGCCGAGTGGCGGTGAATACGACGGGGAATCCGGGGATGGCGAAGGGGGGCAGCGGGGATATTCTGACGGGGATCGTGGCGGCGATGCTGGCGCAGTTTCCGGAGAACGTGGCGGGGGCGGTGGAGGCGGCGGTTTATCTGCATGGATTGGCGGCGGACATTGCTGTGGGAGGTGAAGGACGGCATGGACGAGCACACGGTACTGGCGACCGATACGGTGGAGCATCTTTCGGATGCGTTCCGTTACAGGGTGAAGGATGCGGATGGGTTGCGTGATCCTGTGCGGCTTGAATACGCAGGTTCCGGCGTAATGGCGGCGTTTCCGCGGGAGAAGCGTTTTCGGACGCGGAGTGTTGCGGGGACGATGGCGCTGGGGCAGACGCATTGCGGAGATGCTGATGCCGACTCCGCGGATGGTGGTGCTGCGCGGGCGAGGTGGGCGCGGGAAAGACGACGCTGGTGAAGGGTATTGCGGAGGCGCTGGGAGCGGCGGTTGAGGAGGATGTGACGAGCCCGACGTTTACGCTGGTGCACGAGTACGTTGGGCCGAAGGTGCATGTGTTCCACCTGGATCTTTACCGGCTGGAGACGGAGGAGCAGATTGCGGTGCTCGGGCTCGAGGAGATGGCCGCCCAGCCGAATGCGCTGGTGCTGGTGGAGTGGGGGGAGCGGTTTGAGAGCGTGGTGAGGGCGGCTACCGCGGAGATTGCGATGGGTCAGGGTGAGGTAGAGGATGAGCGTTTGCTGCTGGTGCGGTGGGGCTGAGTCGTTGTCAGTTGTCCGTTCTCAGATGTCAGTTGGTGCAGAGCGGCCTGTGAAGCGGTAAATGGCGCACTGTTCATCTCCGGTAGAGCCGTACTCGTGCTGCTCGGCGATCTCGCGTAGGTCGGCGATGTGATCTTCGGTGGACATGGGGACGGCTCCCTGCCAGAGCTTGCGAAAAGCGGGGTTGCGGTCGAGAACGGGTGCGTGCTCCGCGTTGACGTAGAGGATGTCGATCTGTCCGGGACGGGTTGCGAACTGCGCCTCGATGAGGCGGAGAAACTTACGAAGGAGAGGGGCTTCGAAGGGGTGGAAGAGGAAGGCGATGGCGGGGGTCTCGGGAAAGCTCAGGGTGAGGGCATCCCCCTGAAGGAGACGGATGGGTGAGAGGAGTTGAGCTTCGATAAGGTCCTGCTGGAGAGCGATGCGGATGTTTTTCTGGGCGACTTCGGCGAGTGATGGATTGAGTTCGACACCGAGGATTTCCTCGAAGGGGGACTCGGCGGCGACGAGCATGGCACGGCCCTTGCCCGCGCCGATGTCGAGAAAGGTGTAGCGCTCGATGGCAAACGGCGGCGCCGTTCGGTCGAGCCAGATGTCGATGAGCGAGCGGAGGATGGACGGCGCGATGCCGTAGTAGGCGGTGACGTGCTGATCGCTGGGATGGCCGGTCAGCAGGTTTTCAGCGGGAATGAGGCCGCCGGTCTCGGTGCCGTGCGCTGTATCGAAGGGGTGCATAGGATGCCCGGCTGCGATCGGTGCTGCTGACAAGTTGCGGCTTTCTTTTGGACCGGGTGGGCGGCATCGGAATTTAGTTTACGGTTCGACCCTGGCAGGCGGATTCAGGGATGAGTCATGAGCAAACGGTTGTGAGTTGTGGGTCGAGGGAAACGGGAACTTGCTTCAGTGGATCTGCACGAGGTTGGGGTTGCCGTCGAGGCCGAGGCGTTTGCGGCCTGCGGGTGTGATGCGTCCCGGTGTCCAGCGTGGTTGAGAGGCGACCGTGATGGAGGTTTGGCTGACTGTCTCGAGGCCGGCCAAGCGGTTTCCGATCTGCGCTTTCATCTGTGCCTCGGCGGCTTCGGATGGGTTAGTGAGGATGAGTTCGATGGTGACGCGGGATCGTTGCGGGACGCCGGGGATGCCGGCTCCGGGGGCCTCGGAGTCGGGAGTGATGGACGTGGCGAGGAGGAGGCCGAGGTCGACGATATTGCAGGGGAGGTCGGGGTCGTAGCAGTCGCGCAGGGCCTGGAGTAAGTCGGGTTCGGTGAGCATCCGTCCCCTAGTTCTTGCGGTCGACGAGGTATTGCGCGAGGCTCTTGAGTGGGTCGGCCACTGAGCCAAAGGGGTCAAGGGCAGCGAAGGCGTTGGCGATCAGGTCGCGAGCGTCGGCGAGGGAGCGTTCGACTCCGAAGACTGCTGGCCAAGTGGCTTTGGTGGAGGCGGTGTCTTTGCCGGCGGTCTTGCCGAGTTGCTCCGAAGCTTCGGTGATGTCGAGGACGTCGTCGACGATCTGGAAGGCGAGACCGGCGTTTTCGCCGAAGGTGCGGAGGCGTGCGATCGTGTCACGGTTTGCTCCGGCTACGTGCCCACCGGTGACGATGGAGACGGTGATCAGGGCGCCGGTTTTGGCGCGGTGGATCTGCTCGACGAGCTCTGCGGTGGGTGGTTGACCTTCTGATTCGATATCGACGACCTGTCCTCCGATCATGCCGGGCGTCATGCCCGGTTTCGGGTCAGTCCCGGTGGGGGTGGGGCCGACACCGGTTCCGACGGCTGCCGTGATCTCGCGGAGGATTTCGACAGTGGTGGGTGCAGGGCAGTCGAGGTGAGCGATGGTGTGTAAGGCGAGGGTCTGGAGAGCGTCGCCGGCGAGGATGGCGATCGCATCTCCGAAGACCTTGTGGCAGGTGGGCTGGCCGCGGCGGAGGTCGTCGTTATCGAGCGCTGGCAGGTCGTCATGGATGAGCGAATAGGTGTGGAGCATCTCGATAGCGGCGCCGAGATCGACGGCCGCCGCTTCGCCGGAGCCGGGTGTGCGGGCCATTCGCCAGGCTTCGTAGCAGAGGATGGGGCGGAGACGTTTGCCGCCCGCAAAGACACTGTGGCGCATGGCGCGGTGAATGGAGTGTGGCGGGGTGCCGGGCGAAGGCAGAAGGCGCTCGAGCGCGCGGTCTGTGCGCTCTGCGCCGAGGTGGATCAGGTCTTTGACGGAGAGATCCATGAAGGATTGATGATAAATCAGCGTGCGGCGGGGATGTTTGCGCGCGGTCTCCGTCGCCGGCGTACCGCGGTATAGGAGAGCGGCGCAAAGATGCAGAGGGCCACGATGGAGACTGTGTCCCCCATACGCTGGTCGGTGGTGGTGCGGTAGTTTATTTCGATGTGGGAGAGTCCGGCTGGAAGCGTGACGGCGATGAGGCCGTCGTCGCGTTCGAGGCGCTCGGTGATGGGAAGGCCGTTGCGGGTGACGAGCCACGCGGGGTAGTCACGGAGATTCAAGAGAAGCTGCCTGGGCGTGCTGAGGTCTAGGTCAAGATGGTGCGGAGCGGTGCCCGTTGCAGGGTTTGGTGGCACCACGGCGGCGCTGCCGCTGGGAGGTGCGAGAAGAGCGAATGGAGGATTGCCGGGGTGGAGGGAGTCGTTGTCGGCTGTGACTGGGGTGTACTCGTCGGTGGGATCGGTTCCTGTGCCGGAGTGGACGAGGGTGAGTTGCGCCTGCGGGGTGTCGGTGGGATCGCAGGATTGCGCGAAGTTCGCGTACGCGCTGAAGCTAAGGGCTGCGGAGAGGGTTAGGGAGAGAGTAGTCGCTGCCGGCAGCGGGAAGGGAAGAGCTCGCAAGGCGAGAGCGACGGCGAGTGTCATGATGGGAGCGAGAATCGCCAGGAAGCGCCACGGGAACTGCAGAAAGGCGAGTTCGGGGGCGTACCGCCACAGCGGAAGGGCGATCGGCGTCAGGAGAACGGCGATGGCAATGGTGAGGATCGCGAGGAGACGGAATTCTTCCGGAATCGGCTGGGCTTTGCGCGGCTTGCGGATAAACGCGAAGAACAGGGCGACGGCGGTAATACCGAACAGCAGAAGGGAGACGATGCCGACCGTGTGCAGGACTGCGTCGTGAGCGGGATCCCCGGTATGGTGAAACGGTCTATTGTCCGCGATGCGCAGACCGGGGACGGTGGCCATGGCGATCTGCACCCAGCGTCGTTCGGAGGCGGCAGGAACGATGTAGAAGGCGGCGAGCGCGAGGCCGAGGGAGGTTCCTGCGACGAGGTGGGCGGCAGGGTCGAGAAGAGAGTGGACGGTGCGGTGCAGTCGGTAGATGTGGGCGAGACGGAGGACGGCGATGATCGCCACGGTGTAGCAGCCCATTACGGCAGCCGGCGCATTGGTAAGCCAGAGCAGGGCAACGGAGAGGGCGAGTAGAGGGATGGAGATGGGCGACACTCTGCTTTTGTCGTCGCCCTGGGCAGGGTGCGGGAGGATGGCGAGCAGCAGCAGCGGGATCCAGGCGGCGGCGAGGAGCTCGGCGAAGGCGGTGCGCTCGTATGCGGTGAACAACGTATACGGGTTGACGAGGTAGAGGGTGGCGGCGAAGAGGGCGACGCCGGGCGAGGCGTAGCGGCGAAGCAGCGCGTGCATGGAGAGACCGGCTGTGCAGAGGACGATCCATGTATAGAAGATCGGGACGAAGGCAAAGGCGCGATCAGGCGAAATGTGCGGCAGATGCCTCGAGAGCAGCGTGAGGAGAGCGCCGACAGTCCAGGAGAGGGGCGGGTAGAAGACGAAGCGAGGCTCTCCGGCACCGAAGGCTGGGGTGTAGGCCCAGTGCGGGTAGAGGTTTCCGTTCGAGATTTGCCGGGCTGCATCGAGCCAGCTGATGAGGTGGAAGCTGAGGTCATGCCCGCAGGAGCATCCGTGAAGCAGGAGAGGGAGAACGCCGAAAAACCCCGCAACGGTTAGAACGACTAGGTGAGATCGGCGGCGCATGCCTGTTGAGAGTAGCGCATCGATGGATGCAGCCAGATGAAGCGGCCTCTCAGTGTGGGGTCAGCGTGAGGGTGTGAGGTGCGGCGGAGTGGGCTGTGAACGGCATTGGAAAGGTGGTGACATGCAGCCATGCCTGGAACTGATCGAGGAAGTAGGGGCTGGCGGGGTTGCCGGACTCACCGAGCACGAGATTAAGTGTGCTGGCGTCCAGGTTGCTGAGGTCGGCGGTGAAGCGCTCGGACGGGCCGAAGCTGCGGCCGACCTGCTTCACCGTGGTGCCGTCTCCGCTTTGCGCCTGTGAGTGGATGCCGGTGACGATACCGGACAGGCGCCGGAGCAGCGCGGACTGGGCGAAGAGCGGGTGCTCGATGACGAGCGGGTGGGCGTGGCCATAGCGCCAGTTGGCGAGGTTGGAGGGAGCGTTGTGCGTCCGTCATGCCTTTCTCGACTGCTGCCGCGAGCGCATCGTCCCAATTGGCGTAGGTGGGCGGAAGCCAGCGCGCGGGAGTGTGCATGACGATCTGCTCTTCAGCGAAGGCGCGCTCGCCCCAGACGTAGAGCTGCCACGGTTCGGTGTGGGCTGCGGTTTTCCCCGTGCTGGTGGCAGGGCTTGTGCTGTGGAGTTTAGGTGTGAGGAGGATCGGCCAGAGCGCGGCACGGGCTGCGTCGACGATGGTGGCGGCAGCGGAGTCGCTGGTGACCTCACCATTCCAGCCCCGGAGCAGATCGGCGGCCTGGTGGAGGCGTTTCCCATCCGTGTGGATCGTCGCGTGATCGATCGCGTAGGCGAGGCGCTGCGCGATGAGGCGGTCGGGAGCGGATGTGATGTCGCCCTGCATGGCGAGCATGTCGGTCGGCGTCAGGTGTTGTCTGCCGGCGAGAAGTTTCCAGATGCGCTCGTTGCGGTAGGGATCCGCCCAGTTGTCTGTGATCGGGAATGGGTAAGCGTCCGGGGTGATGCGGGCGTTCGCGGTGGCGATAATGCCGCCCGCAGGATCGATGGTCTGCGGGAGCTGATCGTAAGGAATGTAGCCGGACCACTCGTGCGACGGCGCGTCAGCAGCTGTTGCGTCCAGCGGAACGGTGCTGAGCGGAGAAGGAGATGTCAGCGAACCGCGCACTGGAATCCGGCCGGTGGCGTGGTAGCCGATGTGTCCGTGGTCATCGGCATAGACGAGATTTTGCGAGGGACCGCCGAAGGCAGCAAAGGCTTGCACGAGCGAAGGCGCGTCCGTCGCAGAGTTGATGTCCAAGAAGGGGCTGCCCAGGGCTCCGGAGTCGTAGATGACCCAATGGAGCGAGATGGGGCGATGCTCGGACGCGAGCATGGGAGAGATGATGGGCGTGCGTGCGGCGCCGTGCTCCGTAGCGAGGACGTCGAGGGTTTCGTCCGCGCCCCCGCGCACGTGGATTACCTCACGTTGGTGCAGCACGGGATGCCAGGCGCCGTCGGGAGACTGGAACTCCTGTTCAGGGCCTGTGCCGCGAAGGTGTTCAATGTAGAGGTCCTGGACGTCGGCGCCGAGATTGGTGAAACCCCAGGCGACGTGCTGATTGTGGCCGACGATGACGAAGGGTGTGCCGGGGAGTGTGACCCCTGCAACATGAAAAGGCGCGCCCGAGCTGGCGGAGTCGGCCTGCAGGTTCGCGGCGTACCAGATGCCCGGAATGCTCAGGGTGAGGTGCATGTCGTTCGAAAGCAGCGGCTCGCCGGAGGCGGTGTGTGCTCCCGAGACGACCCAGTTATTCGAACCGGGAGCACAGCCGGAGCATTGTGAAGGGATTAGAGATTGCGTCAGCGCGAGGAGGTCGCCCATGCCGGAGGAGTTGGCGGCAGGTTCGCGTCGCAGCCTGGTCTGGGAGTTATCCAGCGGGATCTCGGGGATCTGGTCCACAGGTGCAGTGAGGTCTGGAAGCGCCTGCGATGGAGGGTGGTCGCGCCAGGAGCCCACTGGGTAGAGATCGGAGAGGAGTTGGGCGCGCAATTCGGGGGCGGCGCCAGTGGCGAGGCGTGCAGTCAGAGCTTCACGGTTGAGCTTTTCCGGAAATCGGTTGGTCAGGTCCTCGAACATGGCGAGAGAGACGAGCAGGCTGTCGCGCGGTGTCCAGGGCCGCGGCGCGTACTTCAGGACGCGGAACTCGAATGGCAGATGATCTCCCATCGCAGCGACGGCGGCATTGACACCTGCCGCGTAGATCTCGAGCCAGTGAAGCTGTTCGGGCGGCAGCTGGGCGACGGCTGCGTCGGCAGTAGAGCGAAGCTGCAGGATTCGCCCCGTACGGTCGTGCTCGAGGAGCGCCGGTCCAAGAATCTCGGCGAGCTCGCCGGCTGCGTGACGACGAAGCGAGTCCATCTGGAAGAGGCGGTCCTGTGCGGTGATATAACCCTGCGCGAAGATGAGGTCCTGGATCGAGGCGGCGTGAATCGTGGGAGTTCCGTGGACGTCGCGCTCGACCGTGACGGCCGCAGAGAGCCCGGGTACGGTAAGGCTGCCATCCAGCTGCGGCAGAGCGTTCTCCATTGTGTGCCTGAGCCAGAGGCGGCCCGTGATCAAGCCCGCGACGGCGAGCACGCACAGGGCGAGCGCGGCAACGCCGACCCATCGAGCAGCGCGGCCCGGGCGTGCAGCGTTTGCCGGAGGTGGCTCCTCTTCGATGGAGGTGGAGACGGGGGATCGCGGCTGGCGGATATACGCCAAGAGGTCTGAGGGGGAGTGATCCTGCGATGGCATACGAATCCCCTCAGTCTAAATGGCCAGGCTGGGGAGTGATCCGGAGCAGAGGTCGCCGCTTGAAGTCGTGCCGCTGCTATTCTCGTCCGAAAGGTTCTTGCACCTGCGCAGAGGAGACCAGGAATGCCGCCGTCGAACAGTGTGCATGGAGTGCAGACGGTATTTCTTCTGTTGCTGCTGATTGTTGCGGTCTTTGCTGCGATGGCGCGCAGGCTGAAGGTGCCTTATCCCGATCCTGCTGGTCATCGCGGGCGTGGCGATCAGCTTTGTGCCGCACGTTCCGCGAATCCCGCTGGATCCGCAACTGATCTTTCTGATCTTTCTTCCGCCTCTGCTGTATGCGGCGGCATGGCAGACGAGCTGGCGCGAGTTTCGTCGGAACCTGGTTTCGATCAGCATGCTGGCGGTGGGACTGGTGGCGTTTACTGTTTGGGGGGTGGCGCAGATCGCGGACAATTTCATCACGGCGTTGGACTGGAAGTCGGGTTTCCTACTTGGCGCGGTGGTCGCGACGACGGATGCGATTGCTGCGACCTCTATCGCCAAATCGGTCGGGCTTCCCAAGCAGATCGTGGATATTCTCGAGGGCGAGAGTCTGCTGAATGATGCGACGGGCCTGCTGGCTCTGGAGTTCGGGCTGACGCTGCTGCTGCGCGGGGACACGCCCTCGATAGCAGGCGGCGCTGCGCGGCTATTGTGGCTTATGCTCGGTGGCGTGGTGGTGGGCTTGGCCGTGGGTGCGGTGACGGCATGGTTTGAGCGGTGGATCGATGACGGCCCGGTGGAGCTGGTGATCAGCCTGATCACGCCCTATGCGGCTTACCTCGCGGGGGAGAAGCTGCATGCCTCCGGCGTGATCAGCGTGGTGGTGTGCGGGCTGTATCTGAGCCGGAAGAGTGTGACGATGTTCTCGCCGGAGGTGCGCCTGCAGGTGGCGGGGGCCTGGAGTGGATTGAACTTCATGCTGAACGGCATTGTGTTTGTGCTGATCGGTTTGCAGCTGCCGTATGTGCTGGCGGGTATACGGGGATACGGTGTGTGGACCCTGATTAGATATGGAGCAATCTTCAGCGCGGTGCTGATCGCGCTGCGGCTGGTCTGGATCTTTCCCGGGGCGGAGCTGGCGTATCAGGTGCGGACAAGACTGCTGGGACAGAGGTATGCGCGGCCGCCGGCGCGAGCCGTGTTTGTGGTTGGGTGGACGGGGATGCGTGGCGTGGTTGCGCTGGCCGCCGCGATCAGTCTGCCGATGACCCTCGGGAACGGTCAGCCGTTTGCGCAGAGAAACCTCATCGTGTTTCTGACGTTTTGCGTGATCCTGGTGACCCTGGTGGTGCAGGGGCTGAGCCTTCCGTCACTGATTCGAGCTCTGGGGCTGGCGGGCGGCGGGGGCGATGCGGAAGAGGAGCGGGCGGCCCGTTGCACAGTGCTGTATGCCGGGATCTCGTACCTCGAACGCGGACGGGCCGAGGACGTCGGCGGAGGTGCCGCACATGCGTATGACGATCTCCTGCACCGCTACCATCACCGGCTGGAGGCGGTTCAGCCGGAAGAGCATGGGGGTGCGGAGGTATCTCCCAGCAGCATGGACCAGAAGCGCCGCGAGATCGCACGAGGTGCGGTGCATGCGGAGCGACGGGAGCTGATCCGGCTTCGGGATGAGGGACGGATTGACGATGAGGTGCTGCGCAAGCTCGAACGTGAGCTCGATTTGACCGAGGCGCGGGAGCAGGCGGAGAGCCTCAGCTGAGCTCTGGAGCGGTTTGGAGTGCGGGTGTGCGCCTGGCGAAGGGCGCGGGGTGGGGAAGCTGCGGGAGCGTAAGCCAGATGACGACGGCGATGAGAGCGAGAATCGGTAGGACGAAGAGGCTGCCTTCGGGTCCGGTGAGACCGCCGGAGAGGATGGGGCGGCCGACAGGGTGGGTGGCGAACAGATGGTGCTGCATCATGATGCCGCTGTCGGCTACGCCGTAGAGGAAGGACTGCGCCCAATCCCAGGTGGCGTGGAAGCCGATGGCCCACCAGAGCGAGCCGGTGCGCCACAGGCTGAGCGAGAAGACAAGTGCGGCGAGACCGGCGGCGAACAGGCCGATCGGGGATTCGCCGGGATTGCCACCGTGTCCCAGGCCGAAGACGAAGGCGAGGAGGGTGGCGGCAGACCAGAAGCCGAGGGCGGTGCTGCCGTCGGTCTTGAATAGCAGGACGAAGATGGCGGAAAGGCCGCGGGCGAGGGTGAAGAGGAGAAAGCCGCGGAGGAAGTACTCCTCAAAGAGGCCGACGGTGAAGAAGCCGAGCGCCCACTCGAAGCCGAAGCGGAGCAGGGAAGCGCCGGAGAGGAGACGGCCGTCGAAGACGAGCAGGTGTGCGAGCTTCAGGACGAGCACGAGGAGCGAGAGAAAGAGCACGCCCCACAGGAGGCCGGTGAGGAACTGGCGAGAAGCGCCGGGTGTGGCGCCGATGCCGTATGCGGCGAAGGGGCGGCGCTCGATGCGCGACATGACTGCGGAGCTGAGAAGAAGGACCAGGAACAGGGCTCCGTCTTGAGTGATGGTATCAATTGCGCGCCTGTCCTGATGCTGTGGTGCGGCGTGCGGTTGGGCGGCGTGGTGAGTGGTTTGGTGGCGAAACATCGGGATCGTGGGGACGACGAGCAGCGAGCAGAGGAGCAGGAAGACGAGGAGGCTCCAGCCTGCACGGAGGCCTTCCGAGCCGATGAAGATCCGGTGCAATGGCGAAGCGGGCTGTGCCGGTTCCGAGGTGGAGGCGGTGAGGATCTCGTCGTGCTGGGTGTCGCGGGGTTGCATCAATGGGAGCTCCGAAGCGGCGATGGATCTGTGCGGATTGTACCGTTCGAGCTCTGGCGAGCTGATGGTGCGTTATGCTTATGGATTCGTTTGCTTGCGAGCTGCGAGGAGGCCTCCGTGCGAGTTTTTTACCACGATCACTGTTTTGATGGGGCGTGTTCGGCGTCGCTGTTTACGCGGTTTCACAGGGAGTGCATGGGTGGCGGCGGAGGGGTATGAGTATCGCGGGCTGGTGCACCGGGCGGGGGCGCTGTTCGAGGAAGGGCGAGTTTGCGGCCGATGGCGAGAATGCGATCGTGGACTTCAAGTATTCTGCTTCGCCGCGGGTGACGTGGTGGTTCGATCATCACCAGAGCGCGTTTCTTTCGCCTGAGGACCAGGCGGAGTTTGAGCGCGGGACAGGGCGGACGGCTCGGGGGCGGTGCGGAAGTTCTTCGATCCGAGTTATGTCTCGTGCACGGGGTTGATCGCGCAGGTGGCGAGCACGAAGTTCGGGATGGATGTGAGCCCGTTGAAGGACCTGATCTACTGGGCGAACATCGTGGATGGGGCGAAGTACGAGAGCGCGGAGGCGGCGGTGGGGATGCGCGAGCCGGCGATGCAGCTGACGATGGTGATCGAGAGCTCGACCGACGACGGGCTGGTGAGAAGGATCATCCCGCTGCTGACGGAGATGAGTCTCCAGGAGGTGCTGGACCAGCCGTTTGTGCAGGAGCTCGTCGGACCGCTGATGGAGCGGCATCGTGCCGGGATCGATCTGATCCGGTCGCGGGCGAAGGTGGATGGCGGCGTGATTACGTTCGACATCACCGACCAGCCTACGGAGGGGTACAACAAGTTCATTCCGTACTACCTCCATCCGGAGGCGACGTACAACGTGGGGCTGAGCCGGTCGAGTTTTCGGACGAAGGTGGCGGTGGGGACGAATCCGTGGACGACGAAGCCGGTGCCGGAGCTGGTGAATCTGGCGGCGATCTGCGAGCGCTACGGTGGTGGCGGACATGCGCGAGTTGGAGCGATCAGCTTTCCGCCGGACAGAGGGGATGAGGCGCGGCGGGCGGCGGAGGAGATTGTGGCGGAGCTGAAGGCGGCGGGGTAGGGAGCCCCCTCCCTACGCTTTCGTGTCAAAGTATTCGATCGAAAGAGTTTAGGTCTGGACTTCGGGTTGGGTAGGTACGAGGTAGCGTCTCCCCTGGAGAATCGGTACTGTCTTAATGATAGCTGGTTGAGCGAGTAGTTGCGCCACGGCTTAGAGCCATTCCCCCAAGATACGGGCCTCACTTTTGTCTCGGGCCTTCAGCCCTCTATCTCAATAATGCACATCACCTAGGCCTTCGGCCTAGGCTATGATGTGCCGGGCCTTTAGCCCGGTATTGGTGTAGCGCGACCTTTGTCTCGGGCTTTCAGGTCCTCTGTTGAATCTTTCGGCCTTTACCTGGGGCTTCGCCCCAGGCTAGTGTGGGCCGGGCCTTCAGCCCGAAGGACCCGGAGCGACCCTCATGGGAGAAATGCTCTACGGCTTGAGTTTGGTGAAGAAGCTGAGCTTGGTGATGTCGTTGAAGATGACGAAGGCGGCGAAGACGATGAGGCAGACGAAGGCGACCTGGTAGACGCGCTCCTTGATCTGCTGGTTGACGTCGCGGCGCATGATGGACTCGATGATGAGGAAGAGGATCATGCCGCCGTCGAGGATGGGGATGGGCAGCAGGTTGAAGATGCCGAGGTTGAGCGAGATGTAGGCCATGAGGCCGATGAGGGGCATCCAGCCGGGCATCTGGACGGCCTCGTGGATCTGCTGCCGATGCCGATGGGGCCGGAGAGCGAGCGCACGGAGACCTGGCGGGTAAACATGCGGTGGAGGACTTCGACGATGAGCGAGGGCGGCCTTTTTATTGAACTTCCAGGAGGCGACGACGGCCTGACCGAAGGGCAGGCGCTCGACCTTGGCGGGGGGCTGGACGGGACGGAAGCCGAGGCGGTAGTCCTTGGTGCCGTCGCCGGCGTCGGCCGAGCTGCGGGCGTGATGGTGATCGGGATAGCGCTGCCCGTTGCGAAGGATGACGAGAGTCGGCGGGCTTGCCGGCCTGGTCCTGCAGGTAGGCGAGCAGCGCGGGCGACGGAGTGGAGCTGGAGGCCGTCGATGGAGACGATCTGGTCCTCCGGCTGCAGTGCCGGCGCTGGCTGCGGGCATGTTCGGCTCGTCTGAGGCGACGTCGACCTGGACGGGGGTGGTCTGCATCTGGGGATAAAGCCGAGCTGGTCGAGGGAGAAGTCTTCGGCGTCGCCCTTGTTCTCAACGGTGAGGGTGGTGTCGGTGCGCTTGCCGTCGTGGACGAAGGAGAAGGGGATCGTTCTGGTTGAGGTTCAGGAGCGAGCGGACGCCGACCTGGTCCCAGGTGGGGTTTTCGACGGTGTCGTAGTGGACGATGGTGTCGCCGGAATGGATGCCGGTGCGGGCGGCAGGGGACTTTGCGGCGACGTAGTCGGTGTGGGCCGGGCCGCGAGATGTACTCCTGCACCTCGTTGTGGAGCATGGAGACGCCGGTCATGAGGCCGAAGGCGAGGATGAAGTTGGCGATGGGGCCGGCGAGGGCGACGAGGACGCGCTGCCAGCGGGGGTGCGCGTTGAACTCGCCGGGGTCGCCGGTGGGGGCTTCGCCGGGATTGTCGCCGGCCATCTTGACGTATCCGCCGAGGGGAAGGGCGGAGATGCGGTAGTCGGTGTCGCCGCGCTTGAAGCCGAAGAGGCGTTTGCCGAAGCCGATGGAGAAGATCTCGACGCGGATGCCGCAGAGCTTGGCGACGGCGAAGTGGCCGAACTCATGGACGAGGACCATGATGCCGAGGACGATGGCAAGTTCAAGGATGGTGGACATGCGGGGAGTGAAGACCTCGTAGCGGAGCGGGCGTCAGGCTGCCGGCGAAGGTGGGTTGCGCGATGAGCTCCGCGGCGCGGGTGCGGGCGGCACGATCGGCCAGCAAGCACCTCATGGATAGACGCGGGCGCGGCGGAAGGGGTATGGCTCAGCACCTTCTCGATTGTACGCGGGATGCCGAGGAAGGGAATGCGACCTTCGAGGAAGGCGGCGACGGCGATCTCGTCGGCGGCGTTGAGGGCGATGCAGGCGCGAGGGGCTGGCGGCGGCCTCGTAGGCGAGGCGGAGGCAGGGGAAGCGGTCGAGGTCGGGCGGGGAGAAGTCGAGCTGGGAGAGGGTGGCGAGATCGAAGGTGAGGGTGGGGCTTGCGGCGTGACGGGCGGGGCTGCGGGGCGCTCGGGATAGGCGAGGGCGTAGAGGATGGGGAGGCGCATGTCGGTGACGGAGATCTGCGCGAGGATGGAGCCGTCGATGAACTCGACGAGCGAGTGGACGGTGGACTGGGGGTGGACGGTGACGCGGACCTGCGCCGGCGGGCAGGTCGAAGAGGCGGCAGGCCTCGATGACCTCGAAGCCCTTGTTCATCATGGTGGCGGAGTCGATGGTGATGCGCTGGCCCATGACCCAGGTGGGGTGCTTGAGGGCCTGCTGCGGGGGTGATGTGCTCGAAGTCGGCGAGCGGGGTGTTGCGGAAGGGGCCACCGGAGGCGGTGAGCCAGATCTGCTTGACCTCGGCGGGGTGCCGCCGCGCATGGCACTGGTGGACGGCGTTGTGCTCGGAGTCGATGGGGAGAAGGGCGACGTTGTGCTCGCGGGCGGCGGCGAGGATGAGGTCGCCGGCGGCGACGAGGCACTCCTTGTTGGCGAGGCCGATGGTCTTGCCGGCGCAGGACGGCGGCGTAGGTGGCTTCGAGGCCGGCGACGCCGACGATGGCGGAGACGACGAAGTCGACCTCGGGCAGGGTGGCGACGGCGACGGTGCCGGGGGTGCCGTGGACGACTTCGATGCCGGTGAGGCCGGCTGGCTTTGAGGCGGGTGCGGAGGCTGGCCCGCGAGGGCTTCGGTGGCGACGGAGATGAGCCTTGGGCCGCCAGCGGAGGCACTGGGCGAAGGCGGCGTCGAGATTGTGGCCGGCGGCGAGGGCGATGGGCTGGTAGCGGTCGGGGAAGGACTCGCAGATGGAGAGGGTGGAGGTGCCGATGGAGCCGGTGGAGCCGAGGATGGCGAGTTTCTTCACAAGGGCTATTTTCGCAGATCGTGGCTTGCCGAAGGGTCCGTTGTAGAGTGAGCATGAAGTTCACACGACATATTGGCAGGTGAGAGAAGAATGGGACGAGGTACAGCCGTACTGATGCTTGGTGGTCTGCTGTTCGCGCCGATGCGGCGAGGAGATGCGCAGATGGGAGTCCGGGGCAGGAAGCGGTGGTGCTGCCCGGGCGGGCGGGGCCGCTGGCTGCGAAGTATGGTGCGGATGCGGACCGGATCCTGAAGGCGGGGATGGCGGACGAGGACGGATACACGGCGCTGACGTACCTTTGCGATCACATCGGGAAGCGTTTGAGCGGCACGCCGCAGTTGACTACGGCAGTGCAATGGGGTGCGGACCTGATGCGCAAGGCGGGACTGGAGAATGTGCAGGTGCTGCCGGTCATGGTTCCGCACTGGGTTCGGGGGCAGGAATCGGCGCGTCTGGTCGGGCCGGTCGACAAGCCGCTGCACATGCTGGGCTTGGGGATGAGCGTGGGGACACCGAAGGGTGGCATCACGGCTCCGGTGGTGTTTGTGCACACGTTTGCCGAGCTCGATGCTCTGCCGGCGGAGCAGGTGAAGGGCAAGATCGTCGTGTTCAATCCCGGGTGGCACGGGTATGGAGTGAATGCGGCGTATCGGGTGGCGGGGCCTTCGCGTGCGGCGGCGAAAGGTGCGGTAGCGGTGCTGGTGCGGTCGGCGACTGGACTGGCGATGCAGGTGCCCCACACGGGAACGCTGCAGTACGACACGAAGGCGCCGAAGGTGCCGGCGGCGGCGCTGACGGTCGAGGATGCGCTGCTGATCGAGCGGCTGGCCAAGGAGGGACCGGTCACGGTGCACCTGGAGATGGAGGCGCACATGGAGGCCGATGTGGAGGCGGGCGACGTGGTGGGGGAGATTCAGGGCAGTGAGCATCCGGAGCAGGTGGTGGTGATCGGGGGGCACATCGACTCGTGGGATGTGGGGCAGGGGGCGCAGGACGATGGGTCGGGGATTATGGGTGCGTTTCAGGCGGTGACGCTGATCCACAAGCTGGGGCTGAACCGAAGCGCACAGTGCGGCTGGTGTTCTGGGTGAATGAGGAGAATGGCGGGGCGGGCGGAAGGGCGTACCGGAAGTGGGTCGGGGATAAGATCGGCGAGCAGGTGGCGGCGATCGAGATGGACGACGGGGCGGAGAGGCCACTGGGAATGGAGTATGGGAACTTCAGGGCGCGGCGGCCGAGGACGGCAACGGTGACGAGCCTGGCTGCTCCGTCGATTTCAGTCGAGGCGCTGCCGGCTGATGGGCAGAGGTCGTTGGGTGTAATGCAGGATATCGTGTCGTTGCTTGGACCGATCGGGGCGAATACGGTTGTTCCCGGCGGCGGCGGGTCGGATATTGAGCCGCTGACCGCGGAAGGGGTGCCGACGCTGAGCCCGAGGACGACTGTGGCGCACTACTTCGACTGGCACCATACGGAAGCGGACACGCTGGACAAGGTGGATCCGGAGGAGTTCCGTAAGAATGCGGCGATGCTGTCGGTGGTGACGTACATCCTGGCGGACATGGACGGGCGGCTGGCGGGGCAGAGGTCCGCGGCAGAAGAGTAGGGGGCGGGGGCTTTACGGTGTGGGATCCGTGGCGAGGCGGGTTGCGGTGACGGCTATATGGGCAGGGTCGGGGCCGCAGAGGCTTCCGGAGAAAGGAGTTTGGAGCGTGCCGCCTTCGAGGGTGACCAGAATCGAGGCGGGGGTGACACAGGTGCCGTGGTCGTAGACGTTTCCGGAGACCCAGCGCAGGGTCAGGGTGGCCTCTGCGGCCGGGGCGAGGAGGATGGGTACGACGGCGGGACCGTGTCCCATGGGGAGGCGTTTTCCGTTGGCGGTGGGGCCGGTGAAGGGATTGCTTTGCGTGATGGTTATGGAGACCGGCTTGCCCTGACTGGTCTGGAGTGCGAGCTGTGGGATGGGTTGGAGGCGGCAGGCGGATGGTGAGATGTTGCGGAGAACAAGGAGGGTTCCGCTGTGGCTCATGCCGTTGAAGTTGCCGTTTTCGCCGTCGGTGCCGAGGGAGAGCTGGGTGGGCTGGCACAGGGGAAGGGGGGCCGGCGATTTTTGTGCGTGAGCGAGTGGGGACACCAGAGAGAGTGCCATAAGGGTGCTAACGAGGGACGCTCGTGAACCCTGCATGTTCGAGTTGGCGTGTCTGGCAATCATGCGTTCTTTTCCCCTGAGCTGCTGTTAGAAGCGACCTAGGCCGAAGCGGTCCTTGAGGGTGAGGCAGAGCCAGAGGACGGGCGCGGCGAGGAGGAGTGCGTCGATGCGGTCGAGGATGCCGCCGTGTCCGGGGAGCATGGTGCCGGAGTCCTTGACG
This sequence comes from uncultured Acidobacteriaceae bacterium, assembly GCA_963778445.1. Taxonomy (GTDB): domain Bacteria; phylum Acidobacteriota; class Terriglobia; order Terriglobales; family Acidobacteriaceae; genus Edaphobacter. The sequence continues at coordinate 262,413 of CAVZUG010000005.1, forward strand.
CCGGCGCCGCGCTTGACGGCGGACTCGAGGAGGTCGCCGAGCTGGGCGGCGATGTTGAGGATGGCGGCGAGGAGGAGGGTCTGCCAGATGGGTTCGGCGATGTGGATGAGGGTGTTGCCGCGGGCGGAGAGGCGTTCGCTGAGTGAGGATGAGGAGGCCGGCGGCGGCGAGCGAGCCGAGGATGGAGGCGACGGAGCCCTCCCAGGTTTTGCCTGGGGAGAGGCGGGGGGCGAGCTTGTGGCGGCCGAAGGCCCTGCCGACGTAGAGGGCTGCGGTGTCGCCGGCCCAGACGGAGAGCATGAGGAGAAGGACGAGGGCGATGCCGTCTTCCTGTTTCCAGAGGAGGGGAACGAGGGTGAGGGGGTAGGCGATCCAGATGAGGCCGAAGAGACCCTGGGCGGTGTCGGGCAGAACCTGGTGGAGGGGCGAGCGGAAGCCGTTCCAGGCGAAGAGGGCGAGGGTAAGGGCGCTGAGGACGGGGAGCTGGGCTTCGACGGGGAAGTTGGGGAGGGTGACGACGAAGGCGAGGGCGGTGGCGAGGGTCATCCACCAGAGCGGGATGCGAAGGGTGGCTCCGTGGGCGCGGGCGCCGACGGAGGCGAGCTGGAGGTACTCGTAGGCGGCGAGCTCGGCGACGAGGGCGGCGAAGAGGGTGATCATCCAGAGCTGGCCGAAGAAGAAGCAGGGCGAGGACGGCGGCGACGAGGACGAGGGCAGTGAGGATGCGTTTCATGAATGGGTCAGAGGAAAGGATACATGGCTCAATCGAGCGTATCGCTGTGCGCGCGATGCCTTACTGTCGGCCTGGTTTTCGATGGGCGATCTAAAGGACAGATGGTTGCGCACGCGACCTGGACCGTGTCCAGACCGCGTGCGGTGCGGCGCGCCGATTTGGGGTTCGCTAAGCGGCAACACTTCGTTTTGAACGACGGTAGAAGCTCTCGCGCCGCCAAGCAGACCGGTAGCCAGAAGAGCGAGGGAGCCGGGCTCTGGTGTGGCCGCCGTGGCGACAAACTGCTCGCCGGGATCTCTGAGTGGCGCTCCGATGTAGACGAAGGATGTCGTGATCGGATCGCCTGCGCCGACGCCGGAGGGAACCAGGCCGAGCAACTGGTCAGGAGTCTCCGTGCTGCTGAAGTTGAAACCGGAGAGCGACCCTCCCGGCTGCAGCAGAGCCGACGTGGTCGTCCACTGGATGCTGGTTCCCTGTGCGGTTGATAGAACTCTGTTGACCCAACCTGCGGGCTGGGCGACGTTGGTTGGCGCCGGGTTGAGGAAATCTCCTCCGGGGACCCAAGCGAACCAGAAGGTGCCGATGGTGGTGGTGCCGGTGTTGTTGAGCGTAAGAGAGTAGTCATAAACACCCGGCGTGTTTGGATCGACAACGGTGGTGTAGGTGGCGGTGGCTGAGATGCCGGCAGCGAAGGCCGGTGCGGCCAGCAGCGAGGCGATGCTGGATAGACGGACGAGAGCCTTAAGAGCTTGAAAGAGCGAGGACATCGCTGATCTCCTTTGCGAGTTCGGTTGAACTGAGCAAAAGCTAACGATTCTCCCCGCCTGACTTGTCGCTGGGATGTCAAAGGATTGTCATTGAATTGCAGCCTGCGGCTTGCGCTTGCGCGAGAGCCGGGTCTGGCATGAATCGCATCCCCTGATACGATTGCTGGTCTTAGCGGGGGGCAATTGTTGAAGCTGATCTTTTCTCTTCTACTTCTGGCTTGTTCTGCGAGCTGCGTCTCGGCGCAGAAGTATGATCTCGTGCTCGAAGGCGGGCGCGTGATGGATCCTGAGACCGGCATGGATGCCGTTCGGAACGTCGGCATCCGCGACGGAAGGATTGCCGCGATCTCGTCTGAGGTGTTGAGCGCCCGGCGTGTGATCCATGCCAGTGGGCTGGTCGTTGCTCCGGGATTTATTGACCTGCACCAGCATGCCCAGGACCTCGCCAGCCAGCGTGTGAAGGCGATGGATGGTGTGACCGCCGCGCTGGAGCTTGAGATCGGTGCGCCTGACGTGGCGGCGTTTCTGAAGGAGAAGCAGGGCCACTCGTTGATTCACTACGGGACTTCGGCGAGCCAGGTGGCTGCGCGGTCGCTTGCGTTCGGCGCTCCCCTGGTGACGGGGACGATCCTGCCGAAGACCGGACCCGCGACGGATCGGGCCGCCACGCCGGAACAGATCGAGGCCATGCGGCGGCGCCTCGGCGCAGAGCTCGATGCTGGAGCACTGGCTATCGGTATGGGCATCCAGTACACGCCGGGAGCGACGCGATCGGAGATTATTGATATGTTCCGCCTGGCTGCCGGACGCAGCGTGCCGGTGTACACGCATGTGCGGAGCGCCGGGCGGCTTGAGCCCGGATCGTCGATCGAGTCGGTGAGCGAGGTGATCGGAGCGGCGGCGATTACGGGTGCGCCGCTTCATATCGTCCATATCAACAGTTCGTGCTCGGCGGACTCGATGGAGTGCCTTTCGATGATTGAGGGTGCGCGGGCCCGAGGGCTCGACGTGACGACCGAGGCATACCCTTACATTGCGGGCATGACGGCGATCAACTCGGCGGTGTTCAGCCCGGGCTGGCAGCAGAGGCTGGGTATCAGCTATGACCAGCTGGTGCTACCCGACACCGGAGAGCACCTTACGGCGCAGCGGTTCGCTGAGCTGCATAACGCCAGCACACCACGGTGGGTGGTGGTCTTCGGCAACAAGCAGGAGGTGGTGGATGAGGTGATTCCGCATCCCCTGGTGATGATTGCGAGCGACGGCCTGGAAGGGCATCCGCGCAACGCGGGAACCTACTCGCGCGTGCTGGCGCAGTACGTTCGCGGGAAGGAGTCGATCACGCTGATGGATGCGCTGCGCAAGATGAGCCTGATGCCGGCGCAGATGCTGGAGCGTTCCACACCGGAAGCGCGGCGGAAGGGCAGATTGCAGGTAGGTGCGGATGCGGATGTGGTGGTGTTCGATGCGCGGACGATCCGCGACCGCGCGACGTTTGAGAAGCCGATGGAGCCGAGCGAGGGCGTGCGTACCCTGGTGGTTGGGGGGACACTGGTGGTCGATGACGGCAAGATTGTGGAAGGTGTGTTTCCGGGGCGGGCGCTGGTGGGTGTAAGGAAGGGCTCTGGGGAGCGTGAGTAGCCCGGAGCCCACCCATGACGATGGAACCGTCATGAGTGGGGCACGGAGGATGACCTTCGGCGGCGGCGGCGTCGAGGGACGCGAGGATTTCGGGCGTGGCATCGGCGGCGCTATCGACGTCGGTAGCGGGGCTGTCGGGCGCGGGGCCGGTGTTGTGCTGTTGGGCTTTGCAGCTGGGGCAGACGGCGGCTGCTTCCTCTTCGTCGCGGCCGCGACGGAGCTCGGCTAGGAGCTGTTCGGTGAGGCTTCGGTTGCGGGCTCCGGGGTCGTCGGGGATGAGCTCGTAGCGGGGCGCGAGGGTGCCGAGGTTTTCGTCGACGACGATCTCATCGACGGTCTCGGCGGGCTGTGCGGCGGGGACGGCGACGGTGCGCGCCTGGGGGAGATTGGTGGCGGCGATCTGGAGACCGTAGAGGAGGAGGCCGGCGCGGCGCGGGTCGACCTCGTTGCCGGCGATGCGGCGGAGGACATCGACGATGGCGAGCTGGAGGCCGGTGCGGTCGTTGCCGTCGGGGAGGTGGAGGTCGAAGGTGGACTGGCGGCCGCGGCGGGCGCGGGGATGCGGGGCGGGCTTGCGGGAGGTGTGGTGGTAGTAGCAGAGCTCTTCGTGGCGGAGCGCGGGCGAGCCGCAGCGGCGGCCGTCGGCGTGGATGTGGCGGCACTGAAAGCGTTTTGGTTGGGCGTTGTCGGACATGATGTGTGTGGGGCCCCCACCCCGGTTTGTTGTGCAAAGTCTTCGAAGGAGAAGAGTTAGGTCCGGACTTCGGTTTGGCTTTGGGTCCGGGGTTAAAAGCGGAGAGCCCGGCTTTTGGGCCGGGCTCTTTGGGTGTCTAGTTCTATTGTAGTGATCTGGGTGGGTGGTTACGCCACGGTTTGGAGATTTTCTGTTGGGCGTATTTCTGCAGTGTTTCGCGGTGAGATTCGAGGGGGGCCTTGTTGCCGATGCAAAGCAATTGACACTTGTGCACGGGTTTCCTAGTCTCGTGACTATGGATGTTCAGCTTACCGCCGACCAGAAAGCGTTTGCGCGCCAGGCCATTGAGACGGGCAGGATTCACCACGAAGATGAGGTGGTGCAGGAAGCGCTTGCGCTCTGGGAAAACCGTGAGCGTACCCGAGTGCAAACTCTTGCCACGCTCGATCTTGCGGAAGCTTCGCTGGCGCGAGGCGAGGGCCGCGTGGTTACCAAGCAATCCATGATGGACCTTGCCAGTGAAGTAAAACAACGCGGACGGGCGCGGTTTGTCGCAGAACAAACCTCACGCAGCTAATGCCCCACCGCGTTTCCTCTGAAGCAGAGGCCGAGCTTGACGCCATCTGGTACTACATCGCGACGGAAAGCGGCAGCATGGACGTAGCTGACCGTTTTGTGGACTCCCTGACCGATAGGTTTTACCTGCTGGCCACGAACCCGCATATAGGTCGCCGCCGGGACGAAGATTTGCGTCCAGGCATGCGTAGCTTTCCCGTCGGTGAATATCTCATTTTGTACCGCGTAGAGCAGTCAGATGTACTGATTTTGCATGTAGTCAGAGGCAGCAGGACCTTAGAAGCACTTTTCGGGATTTAGCCCGATGCTCGTCGTACAGCTTATTGGCCGAAGGGGTTCGGGGCGGCAACACGGTGTATCTCCGTAGATTAGGAGCTTCGGCGTTCGCTACTGCAGCGAAGATGATGGAGCAGTCCAGTACTTGGCGGTTGATCATTGCAGGTCCAGTGTAGGCGGATCCGGTGGCTGGACGTATCCCGGCAACTCGGAAGTATTCGAGTGTGCCTTCGGGAAAGGTGTTCATCGGAAACTGGAACGCGAAGTCGGCTTATCGAAAACTTGAACCCTTCGGAGTTGGCCGACTGGTAAACAGCGGGGCAACTGTACGAGAAGCCCGTTACACGGAGATTGTGGATGCCATACTGGATCTCAGTCGCATGACTGTCTGGAAAGTACTGAGTCCACGCTCAGTAGTACGAGCCGTCATTCGTCGGGTACACTGCCGTCTGGACTCTGGAGTTTGGATGGCACGTATATGGAGTCAGGCGCGATCACTTCTGAGCTTCTTTAGCTTGGCGGTACGAGCATAGCGCTCCAGCATCACCTTGGCTGCGATCGATGGCATGGAACGGAAAGCGGCCGCACCACGCCTTCTGGTCTTCATGGGGGTTCTCGGGAAGTGCGGTTTCACAAACTCTCCGCAGAGGTAACGACGGATGAGCATGGGCGCGCTGTCCTGCAAATCCCGCAAGATTCCGTGCAGTGGATACAGGTCTTTGCAGACTTCCAGACATTATGCCAATCCGAGCCGAACAGCGGAGCTTTGGCTTCGACAAGGTGTTTTCAAGCGGCGGATCCACTCGAACAACTGCAGTTCGGTTCAGCAAGAACTCAAGCCCGGGCAGCTGACGGTGTTCGCCCGTCGAGCAACATTCCGCGAGCAAATGGCCTGGTAGCCAATTCGCAAGCTACAGGTTGCTCAGCCACGGCAGGTCAAATCCGATCCGCGATTGTCCTCAGTGGACGATAAGTCGGCTTCTCGTACACTTGCCACTCACCCGCCAACGAATCAGTCCCTATGAACGAGTTTGTATTGAGCTTCCTTGTTGGATGTTCGGGAGTGAAGTGCGTGTTTTATCCCTTTCACGAATTACACGCAGAAGGCAAAACAGCAGCAGATTCCTCCGCTGCGCTCCTGAATGACAAGCAAAGGAACAGGCAACAGCAAGGACAACGGCATGAGGAGATTCCCTTGGGGAATGACAGACAGAAGGGGCAAGGGCAAAGCAACGGCATCGGCGAAAGCGAAAAGCAGGTTCCTCGGCTTCGCTCGGAATGACAATTAGTGGAGCTGGGGGGAGGTTTCAGGTCAGCGGCGGGTGAGGGCGGGGTGGGGGCTTAGTTCGTGCTGGATTTCGTCGGCGACCTCCTCGGCGGGTTCGAGGGTGGAGACGTTTTCGTCGGTCTGGTTTTCGCCGAGGCCACCGTAGCGGCGTTCGCGGCGCTGGTAGTCGGCGAGGGCTTCCAGGAGGTGGATGCCGCGGAAGTCGGGCCAGAGGCGGTCGGTGATGAGGATCTCGGAGTAGGCGATCTGCCAGAGGAGGAAGTTGGAGATGCGCTGCTCGCCGGAGGTGCGGATGACGAGGTCGGGGTCGGGCATGCGGGAGGTGTAGAGGGCGCGGGAGATGTCGGGCTCGTCGAGGCGGTCGAGGGCACCGGCGCCGAGGAGATCTTCGAGCGAGCAGCCGTTCGAGTGGGCTTCGGCGGTGAGATCGGCGAGGATGCGGCGGAGGGCGTCGACGATTTCGGTGCGGGCGCCGTAGTTGAGGGCGAGGGTGAGGGTGGTGCCGGTGTTTTTTGCGGTGGATTCCATGGCCCACTGCATGGTTTCCTGGACCTCGGAGGGGAGCTCGTGGGTGCGGCCGATGTAGTTCATGCGCACGTTGTTGTCGTTCATGCGCTTGACGTTGCCGATGAGATAGGTCTTGAGGAGCTTCATGAGGAAGCTGACTTCGGACTTGGGGCGGCGGAGATTGTTTTCGAGCGAGAAGGCGTAGAGGGTGAGGAAGGGAAGGTCGATGCGGGAGGCGGTTTCGACGACGAACTGGACGCTTTCGGCGCCCTGCTGGTGGCCGAGGAAGCGTTTGAGGGCTCGCTTGCCGGCCCAGCGGCCGTTGCCGTCCATGATGATGGCGACGTGCTGCGGGATGCGGCTGGGATCGAGCTGGCCGTAGATGGCCTGCTCATCGGGGGAGAGCTCGTGGAGTCTGGTGGGAACGCGGGTGGTGGGTGTCGAAGCGCGCAAAACAACCTCGCAAAGGAAGACGCTAGCACACCGGTGGGGGAGGTGCAATGAACGCCTCTGCCGGTCGCTCCAGTAAGAGCGAACTACGCCACGTCCCGCCGTTTCGGCGGGCTAATTGTTGTTGCAGTCCGATCTTTGCAAGGCCGAACGGCTAGCGATCGTTCGAGTTGGCCACGTTGGCAGCTTGTCTGATCTCCGCATCAGCCTGACTTAGCAGATCTTTGGCCCGCTGCGCGTGACCGCCGAGTTCGCCATGATTGTCGCCCTGAGCCGCCTGGATCTTCTGATAGGCCTGCACGATGTAACTCTGGGCAGCGGCCAGATTTCCATGGCGATGCTTGTCGATATTGACGACCGGCGCTTGCGCCGAGGTCACTTCGACCTGCGCGAAAGCGGTAAGGAGGACCGCGGTGACGACGAGCAGACTCCGTTTCCTCATGACTGTGATCTCCTGGTGATTGAAGTTGCGAAAGGCTACTCCTGGTTTTGCTGCAACGCAAGCAAGCAGAATGCAGTGCGGCTGCGGTAACCAAAGGAGAAGAGTGCCACGCGAACGCGGCACTCTCTGGGAGAGGACAGGAGAGGGAAGCGCGGTTGGGTTCAGGCGGTGCGTTTGCGGCCGGCGGCCAGTTCGCGAACGTGGTTGAGGAAGATGGACCGCTGGAGGGCGTCGAGCTGGGAGGCGTAGTGGGCGATCTCGGCGAGGAATGGGTCGTTCATGAGGACGGCAGTCTCGTCCTTGTGGCGATTGATGGAGTCGCGGAGGAGGACGGAGATATCGACCTGCAGGGCGTTCGCCAGGCGTGAGAGCGAGGACAGCGTGGGCATGGCCTTGCCGTTCTCGATCTTGGAGATGTAGGTGCGGGGGACGTTCATGCGGGCGGCGAGCTGGCGCTGGGAGAGGTTGCGGACGTGCCGCAGGTCGCGAACGGCTGTCGCAACCTGGATGCTGCCGTCGCCTGCGGTTGGGGCGGGGACCAGGGTGAGGGGAGCCGGTGCCGGCTCGGGCTCTTCGACTTCGAGGCTCGTTTTGCAGCGCCGGCACGAGGTGCTGACGGTGCGGAATTGTACGAGCTTGCAGTGATCGCAGCGAACGACCTCTCGCTGTTCGACGGAAGCCATCATGGTTGCCATAAGTTGTGTGACGCGGGCGGACCCAGAGCAAGGACCGCAGCACATGTCCGATAACGGAACGATGCGATGTGCCTAGAGTGACACCGGGTAACCCGATCGTCAAGGGGCAATCCCCCGGAAATGCCAGAGACAACCGGAGAAAAGCGGAGTAGGAACCCAGGTAGTAAACACTGGGTAGTGAATAGCAAGTCAGCTAGGTAGCGGTTAGCGCGATGGGCAGCATGTGTTCGTGTGGGAATGCGAGAATCTGTTGATGGGCGATATGGGGCGGCACACGAGTGAGGCGGCGAGGGCGCTGCTGGAGGAGTGGACCAAGGGTGAGAGCCTGCGGAAGCATGCGATGGCGGTGGCGGCGTGTGCGGAGGCATATGGACGGATGGAGGGCTTGCGGATGGGGTTATCGGGGGAGGACCTGGATCGATTTGCGGACCGGTACTGCTGTGCGGGGCTGCTGCACGATATGGATTATGAGCGGCATCCTTCGACGGAGGAGCATCCGTTTGTGGGGGTGAAGCACTTGCGCGAGCTTGGGTGGCCGGAGGAGATCCTGCATGCGATTCTGGCGCACGCGGACTACTCGGGCGTGACGCCGGAGACGCATCTGGATCGGGCGCTGTTTGCGTGCGATGAACTGGCGGGGTTTCTGACGGCGTGCGCGCTGGTGAAGCCGACGCGGTGTATTGCGGATGTGGAGGTCGCGGGGGTGAAGAAGAAGATGAAGGACAAGGCGTTTGCGCGGGCGGTGAAGCGGGAGGATATGACGGCAGGGGCGGAGATGCTGGGGTTGCCGATCGAGGAGCATGTGGGGAATTGTTTGCGGGCGATGCAGGCGAGGGCGGGGGAGCTGGGGTTGTGACCGCACGCATGGCGCGCTGGCCGTGCGTGTTGAATGTGGCATCCCGGGTAGAGGCTACCCAGGCCTTTCGGCCTAGGCTGTTATGGGCCGGGCTTTCAGCCCTCTTTGGCTCTTGAGGGTTGGCTACCTAGGCCGTCGGCCTAGGCTATTATGTGTCGGGCCTTCAGCCCGAAAAGACGAGAGCTACACCCATCTGAGAACAGCTCTGATCTAAGAACAGCTCTGATGTAAGAACATCTCTAAACCAAATCAGGAGCGGTGCTGTTGGTTTCGAGAACTCCGTGTGCCGCGAAATCGTTGCGTGTGCGGTCGATGCTGCCTGGCATGCCCACGGCGCGGGTGAGATCTTTGACGACGATGGATCCGAAGCCGAGTTTTGCGGCGGCTATGGCGGAAAATCCAACACAGAAGTCAAAGGCGAGGCCGACAAAGAAGAGGCGGGTGAGGTGGCGCTCGCGGAGGTATCCGGTGAGGCCGGTGGGGGTGATGCCGTCGTTTTCGAAGAAGGCGGAGTAGCTGTCGATGTGACGGCGGAAGCCTTTGCGGAGGATGAGTTCGGCGTGGGGGATGTGGAGGTGGGGGTGGAGTTCTGCGCCGCGGGTGCCCTGGACGGAGTGATCGGGCCAGAGGTGCTGGGTCCCGTAGGGCGCTTCGATGGTGGCCTGGCCCTCTGGGGGGAATGGCTGTCTGGCGTGGGTGGAGGCGAAGGAGATGTGGCCGCCGGGGTGCCAGTCCTGGGTAAGGATGACGTGATCGAAACGGGAGGCTAGGGCGTTGATGCCGGGTATGATCTCGTCGCCGCCCGCGACGGCGAGCGCGCCGCCGGGCATAAAGTCGTTTTGCATGTCGATGACGAGGAGGGCGTCGGTGGGTTGCGGGCTGAGCATGAGTTCCTCCATTTTATGGTTGCGAAGGGGAGCAGAGGCAACAGCAGATCCCTGCGGGATGACAACAAGAGAACAGGCAACGGCAAAGACCGAATACCGATACAGGGGTCTCTCCACTGCGCTGCTCACGGTGTGAGCAGCTTCGGTCGAGATGACGGCGGTTTTGGGGTGCAGGGTATATCCAGAGGCGCTTCGGTCGAGATGACTGCGGTTTTGGATTGGAACGGGACGTAGAAGACGGTTGGGAGAGCGATCGCGGAGACAACAGCGATCGATATACTTTCGCAATGACGATTGTGTGGCGTGCGGCGCGGTTTGCTCTGGCTTTTGGGATGGTGCCGCTGCTTTTGACGGAGCAGAGTCTGGCGTGGGGTTCGGATGGGCACCGGATGATTAACCGGTTGGCGGTGGTGAATCTGCCGAAGGATGTTCCGGCGTTTCTGCGGAATGGGGAGGCGGTGGACACGATTGAATACCTGGGGCCTGAGCCTGACCGGTGGAAGAGCCGGGCGGAGGAAGAGCTAGGCGCCGAGCAGTCGCCGGATCACTTCATCGATATGGAATGGGCCGATCTTGTGGGGCCACTGCCGCACCGCCGGTACGACTTTGTACGCGCGCTCGAGAAGGCGCAGAAGCAGCACGCGGATCTGACGTTGACGCCGGAGAAGGTGGGGATGCAGCCGTATGCGGCGGATGAGGTCTGGGAGCGGCTGAAGGCGGCGATGCGCGAGTACCGTCGATTGTCAGCGGCGAACATGGATACGAAGCCGGTGGAGACGGCGATCGTGTTTTATGCGGGATGGCTGGGGCACTATGTTGCGGACGGGTCGCAGCCCCTGCATGTGACGATGCAGTACAACGGATGGACGGGAGCGAACCCGCACAGCTACACGACGGAGCACGCGATCCACTCGCAGTTTGAGAGCACGTATGTGGGTGCGAATGTGAAGGCCGCGGACGTGGCTCCGCTGGTGGAGGCGGCTCCGGCGAAGGTGCTTGAGGGCGATGTGTTCGACGACTATGTTGCGTATCTGCGGCACACTGCGGGGATGGTGGAGAAGACTTATCAGATCGAGAAGACAGGCGGGTTTACAGGGGCAGGAACGCCGGAGGCGAAGAGCTTTACGGAGGAGCGGCTGGCGGCTGGGGCGATCGAGTTGCGGGACATGATCTACACGGCGTGGGTGCGCAGCGCGGATCCGGTTCCGGAGTATCACAAGGCGAGCGACGGCTTGTAGAAGCCGGTGCGCTAGAGTTTGCCCGGATCTCTCAGAGAGGGTCGGGAATGAGCGGGTATTGGTGGCGTTCCACGCGGCGCTGGAGCCGGCGAAGAACCGGCGTGAGGGAGGCGGCGAGGATGGGCGCTGCGATTGCGGCGAGGACAAGCCAGGCGACGAGGGCGTGACTCTCCCATTGCCAGAGCTGGCGGGAGAGGGCGATGGGACGGGTCCGCGCCATGTGCAGCAGCTGCGGGGGCGAGAGCGGCAGTGAGGACGTATGGAAGAGGCGCGAGCCCAGGCGCAGAAATGGGAGGAGCAAAACGAGCTGCAAGGGATAGACGAGATGGTTGGTGAGCTGGGAGGCGGCGATGTTGAGGCGGAGGAGAGCGGCGAGCAGGAGGCAGAGTACGGTTGTGGAGCCGAGGATGGGATTGATGCCGATGACGACGCCGATGGCAAGACTCCAGGCGAGGCGCTCCGGGCTGGCGCCTAGACGAAGCAGCGCCAGAACTGGCAGAGCGACTCGGCGATAGATCCAGTTGTGACGAGGCGGACCAGATGTGGGTTGTTGGGAAGGCACCTCCTGACAGGATAGACTGCGCGCAGTGGACGCTGGGTGCGGACCGGGAGCATGCTGTTGAGTTTTTTGCGATCGATGTGGGGAATGGTCAAGCTGATTGCTCTGCTGCTGCACGCGTCAGCGCAGCTTCTGGTCAGGAGGCGATCTGGATCCGGCGACAAACGGCAGGAACGTGCGCTATGGCTGCATGAGCTGTGCCGGCGCGGGATTGAGACCTTTGGGATCGACGTGCGGGTGAGGGGGACGTTTCCCGAACGCGGGGTGCTGATCTCGAATCATCTGAGCTATGTCGACATTGTGCTGTTCGCTTCGATCCGGCCGTGTGTGTTTGTGTCCAAGGCGGAGATCGAATCGTGGCCGCTGCTGGGGTGGATGACGACGATGGCGGGCACGGTGTATGTGAGACGGGGCCGGGGTGGGAGCGCGAAGGAGGCCGGAAGCGGGATGCGTGCGGCCGCGGATGCGGGGTTGCCGGTGGTGTTTTTTCCGGAGGGAACGACCTCGAGCGGAGAGACGATTCTCAAGTTTCACAGCGGTCTGCTTACGGAGGCTCTGGCGGCGGAACAGCCGGTGACGGCGGCGTATCTGCGTTACTCGATGGCGGAAGAGAACGGGACGGCGACGGTTCGGGAGGATGTGGCGTACTGGGGCGATCGGGCGATGCTGCCGCACATCTTTCGCTTCCTCAGTTTGCGCGGTGTGCGGGCGGATCTGGAGATCGCGGATAGGCCGATACCCTTCTTCGCTGCGGGTGTGGCCTCGCGCAAGCTGATTGCGGTTGAGGCGAGACGCGCGGTGTGTGAGTTGAGCGAGGAGTGCGCGGGCAGGGTGGAGGAGATGGAAGCTGTTGGGTAGGCGGTGGCGCGACCTCTACGGCAGGAGATGGAGTGTATGCAGGCGGCGCAGGACCTGCTCGACGGACCAGTCGAGTGCGTCGGTGCCTTCGACGGTGATGGAGGCGTGTGCGGCGGAGGGAAGAACGTAGAGGTCGGCCATGGGGCGAGCGGTGGCTTCGTACTGCTCGCGGACGGATGCTTCGGTGCGACCGCGCTCGCGAATGTCACGGGCGATGCGGCGGGTGAGGCAGAGCTCGTGCGGGGCGTTGACGTAGATGCTGAAGTCGTAGAGTTGGCGGAGAGCCGTGTAGTGCAGGGCGAGGATGCCCTCGACGATGAGGACGGATGCGGGCTCGATACTTTCGGTGACGCCCGGGATGCGGGTATGGGTGGCGAAGTCGTACACCGGGCGCACGATACCTGTGCAGGCGGAGAGCGTTTCCACGTGCTGGATGAGCAGGTCCGATTCGAGCGAGTCGGGGTGGTCGAAGTTTTGAAGTGCTCGCTCGTCCGGCGGCAGGTGGGAGAGGTCGCGGTAGTAGAAGTCGAGTGGAAGAAGAGTGGCGGAGAGCTGGCCCGTGAGTTCGCGGGCGAGTGTGGTTTTGCCGGAGCCCGAGCAGCCGGCGATGCCGAGGATGAGCGGCCGGCGGGGGAGCGAGAGTTGTGTGGGAGGGGCGGTCACGCGTTCGCCTGCCGGTGCGGCGGATTGCTGTTCCGCCTGCCCTCGTGAGTTTGGCGGTGGCAGAAGCTGATACAGGGGTCTCTCCACTTCGCTTCGCTCCGGTCGAGATGACGGCCTGGGTCTATGATGGGCCAACCGAGGCGGCGATCTGGGGGATGACGGCGGTGAGGAGCTGGGTGAACTGCTGCTCGGCGCGGCGACCGATCTCCATGACGTCCTTGTGGTCGATGACTTCTTTGGAGAGACCGGCGGCGGGATTGGTGACGAGCGAGAGGCCGAGAACCTGGACACCCATGTGGCGGGCGACGATGACCTCGTGCACGGTGGACATGCCGACGAGGTCGGCACCCAGGGTGCGGAAGGCGCGGATCTCGGCGGGGGTCTCGAAGCTGGGGCCGAGGACTGCGAGGTAGACGCCTTCGGGCAGATCGAAGCCCTGCTTTTTTGCTTCGTTGCGGGCGAGGGTGCGGAGAGCGGGGGAGTAGGCGTCGCCCATATCGAAGAAGCGCTGGCCGGCGCCGGCGACCGAGGCGAAGCGGGGTTCATTGGGGCCGAGGGCGGCGTTGGTTCCGGTGTGATTGATGTGATCGCAGATTGCGACGAGGGCGCCGGCGGGGTAGCTGGGATTGATTCCGCCGGCCGCGTTGGTGACGATGAGTGTGGTGACGCCGAGCTGGCCGAGCACGCGGGTGGGGAAGGTGACCGCGTCCATGGCGTAGCCCTCGTAGGCGTGGACGCGGCCCTGCATGACCGCGACGGGTGTCGCGCCGATGTGTCCGAGGATGAGGTTGCCGGAGTGTCCGGGTACGGTGGATCGGGGGAAGTGGGGGATCTCGGCGTAGGGGAGGCTGATGGCGTTCTGGACGCTCGCGCCGAAGCTGCCGAGGCCTGAGCCGAGGATGATGCCGATTTCGGGTTTCGGCCCCCCGCTGCGCCGGATGTGCTGGGCGGCGGCCTGGACGCGGTCGTAGAGTTCGGTCATGAGGCTCCTGGAGTCAGGTACCCCCCCCGGGGGTACTTTTGTAAAGTCTTCGAAGCAGGGTGTTTATGCGGGAGGTACAGCGCTGAAGCACCTTTTCTCGCGACACCACGCAGGCCGCAGGACCGCAACGAAATGCCACGCATAGCTCGGGGTTCGCGTTAGTTAAATTCTAACGAAGTGAGTCATCGGCTGCGCCACGTTTGCGAAAAATACATGGCGCGGCCGGGTCGCGGAGCAGGCGCTCCGCGTGCCTCAGATGAGGGTGAGGTCGTTGTGACTCCAGCTGTTGGTGAAGAGGAGCTCGTGGACGTGACGATCGGCGCCAATGTACTGGATGTGCTGCTGGCGGTTGAAGAGTGTCTGGAAGGCGGTGAGGCTGCTGCCGGCGGCGACGGGGGGAGCGCCTGCGGCGTGGGAAAGGTCGTTGTGGCTCCAGCTGTTGGTGTAGAGGAGCTCGTGGACGTGGTTGTCTGTGCCGATGTAGTGGACGTGCTGCTGGTTGTTGAAGGTGGTGACGAGATTGCTGAGGGCACTTCCGGCGATGGCGGGTGGGGCGCCGGCGAGTTTGGAGAGATCGTTGTGACGCCAGGCGTCGGTGTAGTAGACCTCCTGGACGTGTCCGTCGGGGGTGAGATAGTTGACGTGCTGCTGCTTGTTAGCGGCGGTCTGGTACGCGCCCAGGGCGCTGCCGCGGGCTGCGAGGGGTGGTGGACCGACCATGAGGGTGAGGTCGTTGTGGTGCCAAGAGCCGTCGTAGTAGAGCTCGTGCACGTGGTTGTCCGAGGTGGTGTAGTTGATGTGCTGCTGATTGTTGAAGTCGGTGGTGTAGCCGGTGAGCGGACTGTTGAGAGCGGCGGCCGGGGCGTTGGGGGCGGCGTGAGTGAGGTCGGTGTGACGCCAGGAGCCGGAGAAGACGAGCTCGTGGATGTGGCCGTCCGGGGTGATGTAATTGACGTGTTGCTGACCGTTGAAGTTGGTTGGATAGCCATTGAGGGTGCTGCCCGGAGCGGCGGCCGGAGCGCCGGGGGCGGCGTGGGTCAGGTCGTTGTGACTCCAGGCATTGGTGTAGAGGAGCTCGTGGACGTGGCCATCGGAGCTGAGGAAGTTGACGTGGTGCTGCTGGTTGAAAAAGGTCTGGTAGCCGTCGATGTGACTGCCGGGGATGGCGGAGGGAGCGGCGGCGAGGGTGGTGAGGTCCTTGTGACGCCAGATGTCGGTGAAGAACAGCTCGTGGACGTGGCCGTCGGGACCGAGGAAGTCGATGTGCTGCTGGTTGTTGAAGTCGGTGGTGTAGGCGTCGAGGGAGTTGCCGGCCACGTTGAGGATGGGCGTGGAGGTACAGAGATCCTGTTTGTCCGACCACTCTTTCTGGACGAGGAATTTGCCAAGGCGCACGGTCTGGCCGCTGCAGATGTCACCGATTTCGTTTCCGGTGCCTGAGTCCCACCAGGTGTTGCCGGTGGGATCGGTGATGGCTTCGCAGAACTCGTGCGAGCTGATGACGGTCAGGTTGTCGAGAAGGACGCTGGCGAACCCGCAGCTGCCGCAGTCTGCGAAGGGCATGACGGCGTAGAAGACGCGGTCGTCGTAGGAGTTGTGGTACGCGCACATCTTGTCGCAGGATTTGTTGCCGGAGTTGTCGATTGCGGTGACGCCGGGAGGGAGGAAGATGAAGTAAAGGGTGTTGGCGGTGGTAGCGGGCACGGTGTGGGCGCTGATCCAGCCACGGAGCGTGGTCTGGATCTGCCCGTCGTCGACAGAGCGGCCGGCGGCGGTGACGGTGCCTGGCTCGCTGCCGGGGACATGGACCGACGGAAGCCGGCTGCCGTGACGGATGGACTGGCCGGGGACGGAGTACTCGGCGAGAAGGTCCATGAGGGTGCTGGTGACGACGAAGTCGAAGTAGCTGTCGAGGTCTGTCGCGAGAGTTGCGTTGGTGCCGGTGGCCCAGGCTGCTCCCCAGTAGATGGGGATGACCTGAACGGACTGGATGACGGGGCCGCCGTGGTTGGAGGCGAAGGGTGGAGCGGCTGCGGTTGCCGCGGGTTTGAAGGAGACGGGCGGGGTGATGCGGCGGGGACGCGTGGTTGCGATGGTGGAGGGGGTTGCCATGGGAGCTCCTTTTGCGGACGAGAGGTGCTTTGGCCGGGGTCCCTAGGGTGAGAGACGAGAGTAGACCTCAGGGTGGGCGTCTCGCAAGGAGAGATTATGAGGATTGTTGGACGCTGTCTCAACGCAGCAGCATGGAGACGATGGAGGCGGACATGAGGTTGGCCATGGTTCCGGCGAGCATGGCGCGAACGCCGAGGCGGGCGAGATCGTTGCGGCGGTGGGGGACGAGGGCTCCGATGCCGCCGATCTGCATGCCGATGGAGCCGACGTTGGCGAAGCCGCAGAGGGCAAAGGTGGCGATCGAGAAGGTGCGTGGGGAGAGAGTGGATTTCTGCAGGCCGAGCGAGGTGTAGGCGACGAACTCGTTGAGAACGGCGCGGGTTCCGAGGAGATTGCCGATGGCCGGAGCTTCGTGCCATGGGATGCCGATGAGCCAGGCGACGGGAGCTCCGACGACGCCGAGGACGTTGTTGAGGGAGTGTGGAAAGGGGACGTGTCCGTGAGCCCAGGCGAAGTTCGAGATGCCGAGCATGATGGCGTTGAGGAGTCCGACGAGGGCGAGGAAGCTGATGAGCATGATGGCGACGTTGAAGGCGAGCTTGCCTCCGTCGAGGGTGCCGCGGGCGATGGCGCCGACGAGGTTTTCGTTGCTGTGCTCTTCGCTGGGCGGCATGTGAACGGTGCCTGCGGTCTCGGGAACGCCGGTTTCGGGGACGAGCATTTTGGCGACGAGGATGGTTCCGGGGGCGGTCATGATGACGGCAGAGAGGAGGTCCTGGGCGTTGATACCGAAGCTGATGTATGCGGCCATGATGCCGCCCGAGACGTGGGCCATGCCGGAGGTCATGATGGTCATGAGCTCGGAGTTGGTGGCGTTGCCGAGAAAGGGGCGGATGGTGAGGGGGGCCTCGGTCTGGCCCATGAAGATGCTGGCGGCGACGTTGGTGCTTTCTGCGCCGGAGGTGCCCATGGTGCGCTGCATGAGCCAGGCGACGCCGCGGATGATCCACTGCATGACGCCGATGTGGTAGAGGACGGCGAAGAAGGCGGAGACGAAGATGATGGTGGGAAGGACGGCAAAGGCGAAGACGGCGAGCGGGTTGCCGGGGATTCCGAGGGGGCCGAAGACGAGCGAGGAGCCGTCTGCGGAGTGTGCGAGGAGAGAGGTGACGATCTGCGAGCCGGTGTGGAGGATGGTCTGGCCGTAGGTCCACTTGATGACCAGGAAGGCGAAGAGGATCTGGAGACCGAGCCCCCAGACGACGGTGCGCCAGCGGATAGCGCGGCGATCGGTGGAGAAGGCATAGGCGAGCGCAAGGAAGGTGATGAGGCCGAGAAGTCCGGTGAAACGTGCCAAGGGCGCTCCGATGCCGCGGGTGGTTAGTGTTTGAGAGCAGTGTACGTCGAGATATTGAATGCCGGGGCTTCAATAGAGTAGGACGGCTATGTGTGCGGTGGTGAAGCCGCGGTCTTCCCCTTGTGATCCGGCGCAGGCGCCGACGCTTGCGGAGGTAACGTGCCGGTGGGCGAGACGGTTGAGGAGTTCGTCGGGGAGCTGGGACATGGCGGGTGAGGTCCAGTGCATGACGAAAGTTGCGCCGGGGGAGGACGAGAGGTCGCGGGCGCAGGCTTCGCGGGCCGGTGTGGAAACGGACGATTCGATGCCGCGCTGGCGGAGGAGGTCGACGACACGCTGCTCGGCTTCTGATTCGGTGAGGACGGGATTGATGCGGGCGAAGTCCTGAACGGCGTAGAGGAGGCCGTTGAAGCGGACGATGCCGATGCCGATGGAGGTGAGGCGGGGATCGAGGATGTTGGCGCGGTGGTGGGCGCTCGTCATCCAGCCTTCGTGCAGTTCGCGGACTGAGCTGACGCCTTTGGCCACGTTTTCCGAGACGGTATCGAAGTGGACGCCGGCGGCGGCGGCGCGGGCAATGAGGTCGGGCTCGCCGGGATATTGGTGTGCGGAAGGTCCGGGGTCGCCGAGGATCCAGGCGGCGTGGAGGCGGGCGGCGCGGGTGAGGGCGGGGTCCCAGGTGAGTGGGGGAAGGTGGTGCTCGGAGCGGATCTGGTTGGTGAGCTGGAGGTCGGTTTGCTCGGCGGGGGTGGGGCGGAGCTGGGCGGCGGCGATGGAGGGAAGGAGGGTGAGCGCCAGGAGAAGGTGCGTGGTGGGAGACATTTTGTCTTGTGCTCTCTTTGAGAAAGAGACACGAGATTGGCGGGAAAGTTGGGTGGAGACGTCTGGATTTGTGTGGTCTTCGCGGCAGAAAGGGCCAAGCGGTTTGGGTGAGACTGGCTCACTCGGGATTCTTCGTTGCGATGCTCCTCAGAATGACGGCTTCTAAGAGGCGGGTTGAGGCGGGCTGCCGGTGATGATTTCGCGGACGAGCGGGAGGATCTCTGGAGGATGGCTGGCGATTTGTAACGTGTTGCGAAGCATTTGTTCGGGTTCGGTGAGGAGGTTGGGGTCTTCGCTGAAGAGGGTGACGAGGGGCTGGCCGGTGGTGAGGTGATCTCCGAGTTTGGCGTGCATCTCGATGCCGGCGTGGGCGCTGACGGGGTCGCCTGGGTTTAGGCGTCCGGCCCCGAGGCGTTGGACGGCCCAGCCGACTTCGGTGCAGTTCATGCCGCTGAGATAGCCGGTGTGTTGCGCTTTGAGGGTGAGGGAGGCCTGGGGGTGGTGATGGGATGCGGGGCGGTCGAAGACGCTGGTGTCGCCGCCCTGGGCTTCGACAATTTGTAACCACGAACGGTAGGCTGCGCCGGAGTGGAGGAGATCGCCTGCGAGTTGCGTGCCGGCTTCGGGTGTGGCTGTGGCGCCGGCGAGGTGGAGCATGTGGCCGGAGAGCTGGAGGGAGAGGTCGATGAGGTCCTGCGAGAGCGGGTGTGGTTTGTTCCCGAGGATGTCGACGCACTCCTGGACTTCGAGCCAGTTGCCGGCGAACCGGCCGAGGGGCTGATCCATGGAGGTGAGGAGGGCGACGGTGCGGGTGCCGGCGGCTTCGCCAACTCGGACCATGAGCTCGGCGAGGAACTTTGCGTCTTCGTACCTTTGCATGAAGGCGCCGGAGCCGGTTTTGACGTCGAGGACGAGGGCGTTGAGGCCGGCGGCGAGCTTTTTGCTCATGATGCTGGCGCAGATGAGGAAGGGCGACTCGACGGTGGAGGTGTGGTCGCGGAGGGCGTAGAGGATGCGGTCGGCGGGGACAAGGTTGGGGGTCTGGCCGGCGAGGGCGGCGTGGGTCGTTCTGAGCAGATCGGAGATCTGTGACAGGGACAGTTGCGTATTGAATCCGGGGATGGTTTCCAGCTTGTCCAGGGTGCCGCCGGTGTGACCGAGGGAGCGGCCGCTGATCATGGGGATGGAGATGGAGGGGGCGTTGCGCAGGCCGGCGGCGGCGATGATGGGGGCGATGAGGAGGGAGGTCTTGTCGCCGACGCCGCCGGTGGAGTGCTTGTCGACGGTGAAGGTGTGGAGGGGCGCGGGGTCGAAGGTCTCGCCGGAGAAGCGCATGGCTTCGGTGAGGGCGTTGAGTTCTGCCATGGTGAGGCGGTTGAGGAAGACGGCCATGAGGAAGGCGGCGATCTGGGCGTCCGAGATGCGGTGGTCGACGATGGCGCGGACGAGGCTTTGGATCTCGGCGGGATCGAGGGGGAGGTTGTCGCGTTTGCGGCGGATGGTGTCGAGGGGGTGGAAGGTTTGGGGCATGGTTTGATATTGGGTATCGGGTATCGGGTATTGGGTAGTTCGGGTGTTGGGCGGGTTCAGGCGGGGTCGAGGGTGAAGCCTGCGGGGATGAGGTCGGTGAGGAGGCGCTCTGTGGGAGTGCCCGGGTAGAGGATCGTCGTCTCCGGGGCAGCGAACTCGAGCAGGGTTTGGAGGCAGGCGCCGCAGGGGTGGCAGGGTGCGTCGTTGAGGTTCTGAATGACGATCGCGCGAATGCGCATGCGGGGTCCGTGCTGAGCGACGGCGGCGGCGACGGCGGCCTGCTCGGCGCAGGTGGTGAGGCGGAAGGAGGCGTTTTCGACGTTGCAGCCGGGTACGATGGCGTCGTTGTCTAGAAGGATGGCGGCGCCTACGCGGAAGTGGCTATAGGGCGCGTAGGCGTTTTGGGCTACGGTCTGCGCGGCTTCGAGGAGGGCTTTGTGTTGTGCTGCGGTGGGGGCGGAAGGCATGTTGAGTGGAGGCTACTTGGATGTGGGTGTGAGTGGCAAGGTCTGATGGTTGCGGGGGTGATGGCCGAAACTGCCCGCGGCTGTGGCAGGCGTTGGATACTTCGGGTTTCTCGGTCGCGCTGCTCCTCAGAATGACAGCCGTTTTGTTGTGATGACGAAGATGAGTTTGAGGCTGATTGTTGACACGGGTTTCGGCGCGGAGTGCGAGGGCGGGTGGGTAGCGTTTAATGAGAGACGAGATGGCGAGAGTGAAGGCAGAGACGGGGAGCAAGGCGCGGCGGGCGCGGGCACCGAAGGCGTCGGTGACGGCTGCGGCAGCGGCGAGCGTTGCGGCCGAGCGCTTCCGGGCGAGATGTTCTGGAGCTGTTTCATCCGATTACGGCGAAGTGGTTTCGGGCGGTGTTTGAAGGGCCGACGGCTCCGCAGGTGGAGGGTTGGCCGGCGATTGCGCGGGGGGAGTCGACGCTGATTCTGGCGCCGACGGGGACGGGCAAGACGCTGACGGCGTTTCTGTGGTGCCTGGACAAGTTGATGCTGCGGACGGCGACTGGATGCGGAGCAGGGTTGCCGGGTGGTGTATCTGTCGCCGCTGAAGGCGCTGGCGGCGGATGTGGAGCGGAACCTGCGGTCTCCGCTGGTGGGCATTGCGAATATGGCGCAGCGCGAGGGCGTGGCGGTGCGGATGCCGGAGATCAGCGTGCGTACGGGGGACACGCCGCAGAAGGAGCGGGCGCGGTTTCGGAAGCATCCTGGGGACATTCTGATCACGACTCCGGAGAGTCTGTACCTGCTGCTGACAGCGAGGCGGGGGAGTCGCTGCGGTCGGTGGAGACGGTGATCGTGGATGAGATTCATGCGCTGGTGCCGAGCAAGCGCGGGGCGCATATGGCGCTGTCGCTGGAGCGGCTGGAGGCGCTGACGGGGCGGCGGCTGCAGCGGATTGGGTTGTAGTGCGACGCAGCGGCCGCTGGAGGAGGTGGCGCGATTTCTGGGTGGGGCGGAGGGTGCATCGCCGGAGACGTGACGGTCGACCCACTCTTTACGGCGATGAGCCGCAGAGGATGCGGCACCGATGGATGAGATTGCCGGAGCGTGCTTGATGGAGTGCGGCCAGCGATGATGGCGTCGAAGCGCGGAGGATGGGAGCGGATGCGCGCGTGCGGTACCGGCCGGTGACGGTGGTGAATGCGGGTGCGCGGAAGGTGCTGGAGCTGAAGGTGGAGGTTCCGGTCGAGGATATGGCGCGGCTGGGCGAGATCGAGGAGCAGCCGAGCGGGCCGGCGTAGCAGGGGCCGAAGCGGACTTCGATCTGGCAGTCGATTCATCCGCGGCTGCTGGAGATTATTCGGGGGCGGACGTCGACGCTGATCTTCGTGAATGCGCGGCGGGTGGCGGAGCGGCTGGCGGGGGCGATCAATGATCTGGCGGGCGAGCAGATTGCGCGGGCGCATCATGGGTCGCTGGCGGCGGCGCAGCGGAGCGAGATTGAGGAGCTGCTGAAGGCGGGCAAGATCAAGGCGCTGGTGTGCGACGAGCGTCGCTGGAGCTGGGGATCGATATGGGGGCGATCGATCTGGTGATTCAGATTGAGGCTCCGCCGTCGGTGGCGAGCGGGATGCAGCGGATCGGGCGAGCGGGGCACCAGGTGGGAGCGCCTTCGACATGGGATTATCTTTCCGAAGTATCGGGCGGACCTGATTGCGTGCGCGGCGGTGACACGAGCGATGCATGAAGGGCATGTGGAGTCGACGCGGTTTCTGCGGAATCCGCTGGATGTGCTGGCGCAGCAGATGGTGGCGGTGGTTGCGCATCCTCCGCTTGGGCGTTGCCGATGCGGAGCAGGCGGTCGAAGGGCACGAGACGGATGAGGAGGCGAGCCCGGGGATCAGCTATGACGCGCTGCTGGCGCTGGTGCGGAGCGCGGCGCCGTTTGCGGGGATGAGCCAGGGTGTGTTCGATGGTGTGCTGGATATGCTGGCGGGGCGGTATCCGTCGGATGAGTTTGCGGAGCTGCGGCCGCGGGTGACGTGGGACCGGACGCGGAATTGGATTACGCCGCGCGCGGGGCGTGAAGAGGATTGCGATTTTGAATGGCGGGACGATTCCGGATCGCGGGACGTATGGGGTGTTTCTGGCGGGGACGCATGCGAAGCCGGTCCGCGTGGGCGAGCTGGATGAGGAGATGGTGTTCGAGAGCAGGACGGGCGACACGTTCATTCTGGGCGCGTCGACGTGGAGGGTGGAGGAGATTACGCATGACCGCGTGCTGGTGACGTCCGGCGCCGGGCGAGGCGGGGAAGATGCCGTTCTGGCATGGGGACCAGGCGGGGCGGCCGATCGAGTTTGGGCGGAGGATCGGCGCGCTGGTGCGGGAGCTGCGCGATATGCCGCGCAGTGTGGCGATTACGCGGCTGACGGGGGAGCACGATCTGGAGCCGGGGGCGGCGGAGAATGTGCTGCGGTATCTGGCGGACCAGGAGCTGGCGAGTGGGTTGTGCCGGACGACCGGAACATTGTGATCGAGCGGGTGCGGGATGAGCTGGGGGACTGGCGCGTTTGCTGCCTGACGCCGTTTGGCAGCAGGATTCATGCGCCGTGGGCGATGGCGGTGACGGCGAAGATGCGGGCGAACGGCGGGCCGGAGGTGGAGACGATGTGGACGGAGGATGGATTTGTGCTGCGCTTTCCGGAGACGGAGGAGCCGCCGGCGGTGGAGCCGATTCTGCTGGAGCCGGAGGAGGCGGCGGAGCTGGTGCTGCGGCAGCTGGGGTCGACGGCGCTGTTTGCGGCGAAGTTCCGGGAGAGTGCGGCGCGGGCGCTGCTGCTGCCGCGGCGGAGGGCGGACGGGCGGACTCCGCTGTGGCAGCAGAGGAAGCGGTCTTATGACCTGCTGGGTGTGGCGAGCCGGTATCCTTCGTTTCCGATTCTGCTGGAGGCGTATCGCGAGTGTCTGCGCGATGTGTTCGATATGCCGGCGCTGATGGAGATGCTGCGGGGGATCGGGAACCGGTCGCTGCGGGTGCATACGGTGGATTCGCGGACGCCGAGCCCGTTTGCGTCGGCGCTGCTGTTCAGCTATGTGGCGAATTACATCTATGACGGCGATGCTCCGCTGGCGGAGACGGCGGGCGCAGGCGCTTGTCGATCGATCAGGACCAGCTGCGGGAGTTGATGGGTGATGCGGATCTTCGCGAGCTGCTGGATGTGGGCGCGATTGAGGAGACGGAGGAGCAGCTGCAGTGCGTTGACCGAGAGCTGGAAGGCGCGGTCGATGGATGGGGTGCATGATCTGCTGCTGCGGCTGGGAGATCTGTCACGGGAGGAGTTGCGGGTGCGGTGTGTGAGCGCGGAGGTTGCGGAGAGTGTGCGACCGGCTGATGCAAGGCGCGGCGGGTGCTGGAGGTGCAGGTTGCGGGCGAGAAGCGGCTGATTGCGGTGGAGGATGCGGCGCGGTATCGGGATGCGCTTGGGGTGCCGCTGCCGCCGGGATTGCCGACGGCATTTCTGACCGCCGGTGCCGGATGCGCTGCTGGATGTGGTGCGGCGGTATGCGCGGACGCATGGGCCGTTCACGACGAAGCAGGTGGCGGAGCGGTTTGGGTCTGCCGGTGGAGAGCGTGGAGGCGGTGCTGCAGCGGCTGGTGCAGGCGGGACGGGTGCAGGAGGGCGGGTTCCGGCCGGGCGGGGTGCATCGCGAGTGGTGCGAAGTGGAGGTGCTGCGGCCGATCCGGCGGAAGAGCGCTGGCGCGGTTGCGCAAGGAGGTCGAGCCGGTGGAGCAGCGGACGCTGGCGCGGCTGTTTACGCGATGGCAGGGTGTGGTGCAGCCGCGGCGGGGGCTGGATGCGCTGCTGGATGTGATTGAGAATCTGCAGGGGGCTCCGCTGCCGGCTTCGATTCTGGAGACGGAGATTTTGCCGGCGCGGCTGCTGGGGTACAGGGCTCGGATCTGGATACTTTGATTGCGGCGGGCGAGGTGGTTTGGGTTGGGTTGGAGCCGATTGGGGAGCGGGATGGGCGGAGTGGGCTTGTATCTGGCGGAGAAGCTGCCGCTGTTGTGGCCGCCGGCGAGGAAGTTGTCGGTGTCAGTTCCCCGTTGTCAGTTGCGCCTGCTTCGGAGGTGCAGAGTGCGCCACTGCGAAATGAGAACGGAGCACTGACAACTGTGGGCTCAGAGTTGAGCGAGAGGAGAAGAGATTCTTGCGTATCTGCGGGGGCATGGGGCTTCGTTTTTTCAGGAGCTGCATGATGGGTTGGGTGGAGGATATCCGGGGGAGACGCTGGAGGCGCTTTGGGGGCTGGTGTGGAAGGGGCTGGTGACGAACGACGGGCTGGCTGCGCTGCGGGCTTACTGTGAGCGGCCGGCGGCGAGTGGGCGCGGAGGGAAGCGGCGCGGCGGGTGCATCAGCAGGCGGCGGGATTTCGGTCGCGGCGGACGACTCCGCCGACGGCGCAGGGGCGGTGGGCGTTGAATGCGGCGGCGTTTGCGGAGGAGGATGGCGCGCGGGCTACGGAGTGGAGCCATGCGATGGCGCAGCAGTTGCTGGCGCGGTATGGCGTGGTGTTTCGGGAGACGGCGCATGCGGAGGGTCTGCCGGGCGGGTTTTCGGCGGTCTATGACGTGATGAAGGCGATGGAGGAGAGCGGGCGGATTCGGCGGGGATTCTTTGCGGCGGACCTGGGGGCGACGCAGTTTGCGATGCCGGCGGCGGTGGATCTGCTGCGGTCGCTTGCGGGTGCGAGCGGTGAGACGGAGAGAGTCGGAGATGCTGCAGCTGGCGGCGACCGATCCGGCGAATCCTTATGGTGCGCTGATGCGTTGGCCTGCGGCGCCGGATGCGGGTTCGTCGTTGACGCGCAGCGTGGGGGCGCGGGTGATTCTGTGCGATGGGGCGCTGGTGGCTTATCTGCGGCGGGGGAATCCGAATCTGCAGGTGTTTCTGCCGGAGGAGGAGCCGGCAGCGGGGGCAGGTGGGGCGGGCGCTGGCGGAGTTTCTGGTGGGGCGGGTGCAGGGATGCGCGAGGGGGATGAGGATGTGCGGGGCGGGCGGGGATGTTGATTGCGACGGTGAATGGGGTGGCGGTGGCGGAGTCGCCGATGGCGCGGTACTTTGCTGGATGCGGGATTTCAGGCGGGAGCGATGGGGTTCAATGTGCGGCGGAATCTGCCGGCACTCCCGGGGAGTGGGGCTCGGGCGAATGCTTGAGGTTGGGGTTTGTTGCGATGGGCTGGGTGCGCTGCGACTGAGGTGGGCAGGGGTGGCGACCGGGCCGAATACAAAACTCTTCGCTTCACTCAGAATGGCAGACCAAGAGAGCGCTCGGGAGCACAGATTGTGTGGGTGGGTTATGTGGCATAGTCGCAGACAAGGACGGTGAGGTCATCGTTCTGGGTGGCGGCCCATTGCTGGATGGTGGTGATGATGCGGTCCGCGGTTTCGGTGTGGGTGCGGTCGGCGGTTTGCTGCAGGAGAGTGTGCAAGCGAATGGCCCCGAACTCTTCGTCCTCGCGGTTAGCGGCTTCGAGGATGCCGTCGGTGTAGAGGAGGAGGCGGTCGCCTGGTTCGAGAGGGTGGGAGAGGGTGGCGTAGGTGGCGAAGTCGAAGGCGGCGAGCATGAGGCCGTTTTCGGTGATCTCGGAGACCTCGCCGTTGCGGAGGAGCAGCATGGGCGGGTGGGCGGCGGCGGAGTAGCGAAGCTCCCCTTTAGCAGCGTTGAGGTAGACGTAGGCGGCTGTGACGAACTGATTCTGGGTATTGCCGCAGAGGGCGGTGTTCATGGCGTTGAGGAGGTCGGAGGGGCGGGAGGCGTGGTCGCGCTGGGAGGTGGCGGCGAGCTTGACCATGGAGGCGATGAGGGCGGCGGGGACGCCGTGGCCGGAGACGTCGGCGATGAGGAGGCCGGCATGGTTGTTGTCAGCGACAAGGAAGTCATAGAAGTCGCCTGCTACGGAGGTCATGGGAAGGTAGCGGGCAGCGACGCGGAAGCTGGTGGAGGAGGGAAAGGCGGAGGGGAGGATGGAGAGCTGGATGCGCTTGGCGATGTCGAGCTCTTTCTGGATGATGGTGAGTTGATGCTCCTGGGCGAGGGCGCGGCGGCCGGCGACTACGCCTAGGCAGGCGAGGAGGATGACGAAGCCGAAGGGCTCGACATTGTAGATGCGCGCGGCTTTGAGTATCTGAGAGATGTTTTCGTAGAGGGCGGCGGCGATAAAGAGGAAGAGGCCGATGCGGATGAGGTCGGTATCCGCGGTCCTGATGCTGGGGAAGAGAAGTGTGACGACGAGGACGAGGAGTGCCGCGGTGATGACCGTGTCGTTGATGGTGTGGAAGATGCGATGGTGGCCGAAGAGGAGGGTGCCCGATGGCGAGTGTCAGGGAGAAGGGAACGACGATGTAGGTGACGATTCTGGCTGGCCGGCTCAGCATGTCGAGGGCACGGAAAAAGAGGAGAGCGGGGATGGGGACGAGGAAACCGATGGAATCGCGGATGCGATCGAAGACGGAGGAGTTCGAGGGCAGATCCGAGAAGCTGGTTCGTCATCCACATGCGGGCGCCGTAGAGAATGGCGAAGAGGGCAAACCAGAGGAGGATCGGATCAAAGCGGCGACGGAGGATGGAGAAGGCGGCGGCGAGCAGGCCGATGGTGGTGACGGCTGCGCCGAGAAAGAGGTAGATCTCCTCGTGGTGAAAGGTGCGCAGGAGCTCGCCGACAGAGGTTTGCAGGTCGGGTGGGGCCATGGGAGATCATAGTAGCTGATTCTCGGAGTGCTGCTACCTCGGGGAGATCTTGAGCTGGCCTCTATGGCGGAGATCTTCGAACGCCCTCTCGAAGGAGCTTTCAGCGAGCGGGTCGAGGTGGTGGGCGTCAAGGTACGCGGCCATGGCGTTCGCGTTCTGCTGGCACGGCACGAAGTCTTTGTGGCGGCCGAGGAAGTGGTTCACGACGGCGACTGCGGGCTCACCATCTGTTGGCACGGGTTCGGTAACGCAGGCGGCGGTGCTGCAGTTTGTAGAGGTTGCCTGTTGCGCGTGGAGAGAGAGAGGCAGAGTGAGCACGAGAGCAATAAGGTAAGGGCGAAGGACGACTTTCATGGGGATCCCCTTGTGCTCCGAGGCTACCGAGGAAGAATGGGTGGGCCTATCACACGTTCGGGGTGGGCGACGCGACGGGTGAGGGCAACTGCGGTGGAGAGGCTACGCGTTGCGGTAAGGTGAGGGAGGGGTGAGTGATGCCGGAGGGCGACACAATCTATCGGGCTGCGCGGGCTATGCAGCGGGCGATCGGTGGGAAGGTGGTGACGGGGTTTGAGACCGGGTTGGCGAAGATTGCTCGGGTGAATGATGACACGCCGGTGGTGGGGCGGACGGTGGAGAAGGTGGAGTCGCGGGGGAAGTGGTGCCTGATTTATTTTTCGGGCGACCTGATTCTGGTGACGCACATGTTGATGAGTGGGTCGTGGCATCTGTACCGGACGGGGGAGAAGTGGTGGATGCCTCGGAGCAAGATGCGAGTGACGATCCAGGTGGGAGCCGCAGCGGAGGTGGTGCGAGCTGCGGATACAGGCGGCTCCGTTATCGCAGGAGGGTCGTTTGCTGCCGCAAACGATACCCCACCCTTTGCGATGAGGCCGCAGAGGATGGGGCACCCGGTCGAGGTCGGGTGGGAGGCGGTGGCTTTCAATGTGCCTGTGGTGGAGTTCCATACGGCGCGTTCTTTGGAAAGAGATAGCCAGGTGCCGAAGCTGGGGCCGGATGTGTTGTCGGATGAGTTTACGGTGGAGGGCGGGGTGGCTCGGCTGCGGGGGTTTGGGGCGGCGCATCCGGAGGCGGAGGTGGCTGTGGTGCTGCTGAATCAGCGGGTGCTGGCGGGACTGGGCAACGTTTATAAGAGCGAGGTGGCGTTTGCGGCGGGGGTGAATCCGTTTCGGGCGATGCGGACCGTGACGGAGCGGGAGATGGAGGCTATGGTCGAGGTGTCGCAGCGGTACATGAAGGCGAATGTGCTGGACGGCAGCGGTGATGGGATTGTGACGTATGGGGGGAATCGGCGGACGACGGGGCGGATGGATCGGGAGGAGCGGTTGTGGGTGTATGGGCGGCAGGGACAGGAGTGCCGGCGGTGCGGGGCGACGGTGATGATGCGGAAGCAGGGGGAGCAGGCTCGGTCGACGTACTGGTGTCCGGAGTGCCAGCCGTGGGTGGCGGCGGAGGGGCAGACGTCGGCGGCTCCGGTGGGCGGGGAGTTTGGGTCGCGGCGGCGGAAGGTTGGGTGTTAGCGGCTGCCAGAGGACGATGGCGGATTGCGTACGGGCGGGGACGAAGAGGCGGGTGGGGAGGTGAGGGTGGTAAACTCGCGGCGACCTGGATTGGAGGCGTTCCGATGATGGGTGGGCGTAGCTGGGAGCAGTGGGTTTCGCAGTATGCGTCGAGTCATCAGAACCCGGTGAACCGGGTGTGTCACACGGTTGGGATCCCGATGATTGCGGTGTCGATACCGCTGTTCCTCCTGTGCTTTGTGCGGCCGGGGTTCTGGTGGGTGCCGGTCGGGCTGTTTGCGGTAGGGTGGGTGTTTCAGTTTGTGGGGCATGCGTTTGAGGGCAAGCCGCCGGAGTTCCTGTCAGATTACCGATTCCTGTTTGTGGGGCTGCGGTGGTGGTGGGCTAAGGTGAACGGCCGGGCTTAGGTGGGGTGGCCTGTGCTCGAAGTCATCGACCGGGACTCTGCCTTCTGAAGCGCCGCTCTACACCCACGGCTTGACGGAAATGCGGTCAATCTGGCTGCCAGACATAGGCGTTTTCCTGGGGCAGACCGATGTGAGCCAGGACGCGATGCACGAAGTTGCGCGCCATCTCGGTTGTGGATTGCGGATGGTTGTAGAGGCTGGGGATTGCAGGGAAGATGGTCGCCCCGGCGTCGGCCGCCAGTTGCATATTGCGCAGGTGGATACGATTGAGCGGGGTCTCGCGAACGCACAGGATGAGCGGGCGCCGCTCCTTGAGGCAGACGTCTGCTGCGCGCTCGATGAGGTTGGATGCAAGGCCATTGGCAATGCCGGCGAGCGTACCCATCGAGCAGGGGAGGACGACCATGCTTGTCGTCGGGTAACTGCCGCTCGCGATGTTTGCGCCGACGTCCGACTCAGGGTGCTGCTCTGTCTTGGCTGAGGAGTGGCCGAGCATTTTTTCGATGAGCTGGTTGCGGCCGCTGAGTTGAAGCTCCTCGGCGATTACGCGCAGGGCGTTGTCGGACGCTACGAGGTTGATCTTTTTGACCCGCGCCTCGGCGTCGAGAGCGCGCAGCATCTCTCCGGCGTAGACAGCACCGCTGGCGCCGGTGATGGCGAGCGTGATGACGTGGGATGGATCGGGTGACATCCGTTCATTATTACCCGGGCGGTCGAACTTCTCGGCCCTGAGATGGGTGGCGCGTTCGGATTGACTGGTTCGAGCGCGAGCAGGTTCGTTCGGAGAGGAGAGATGGAAACGGGGGCACAGCAACAGCAGATTCCCTTCGGGAATGACAGACCGGGGGGCAAGTGCAAGGGCAACAGCAGATTCCCTTCGGGAATGACAGACAGGGGGGCAAGTGCAAGGGCAACAGCAGATTCCCTTCGGGAATGACAGACAGAAGGGCAAGTGCAAGGGCAACAGCAAAGGCAACAGCAGATTCCCTTCGGGAATGACAGACAGAAGGGCAAGTGCAAGGGCAACAGCAAAGGCAACAGCAGATTCCCTTCGGGAACGACAGACAGAAGGGCAAGTGCAACGACAACAGCAAAGACAAGCAAAGACAACAGCAAATTCCCTTCGGGAATGACAGATAGGAAGGGCAAGTGCAAGGGCAACAGCAAAGGAAACAGCAATCGACCCGTCAGGCCTGCTGGCCTAGGACGCGTTTGAAGATTGCGTCGACGTTGGCGAGTTGACGTGTGTAGTCGAAGGCGCGGGTGAGTTGCTCCGGCTTGAGGCGCTGCGCAATGAGAGGGTCTTTGGTGACCTCGTCGCGGAAGGTTAGGTCTTCCTTCCAGCTGCGCATCGCGTGCGATTGGACAAGACGGTATGCGTCTTCGCGGACTCATGCCGGATTCCGCGAGATCGAGAAGGAGCTGGCCCGAGAAGATCAGGCCGCCTGTGCTCTCGAGGTTTTTCAGCATTCTTGCCGGATAGACGAGGAGCTTGTCGATGAGGTTTGTCGATTTCGTCAGGAGATAGTCGGCGAGGATTGTGGAGTCGGGAAGAATGACGCGCTCCGCCGAGGAATGAGAGATATCGCGTTCGTGCCAGAGTGCGACGTTTTCGAATCCGGCCTGGGCGTTGGACCGCACGACGCGGGCAAGGCCGCTGATCTGTTCCGACGTGATGGGATTGCGCTTGTGCGGCATCGCGCTCGAACCCTTTTGCTTTTCCGAGAAGAACTCTTCCGCCTCACGAACTTCGGTGCGCTGTAGGTGACGGATCTCGGTCGCGATCTTGTCCAGTGTCGAGCAGAGCACGGCGAGGGTCGCGAGATAGGCGGCATGCCGGTCGCGTTGAACGACCTGTGTCGCGATGGGAACTGGCTTAAGGCCAAGCTCGGAGCAGATGGCCTCCTCGTGCTCTGGCTTGAGGTGTCCGAAGGTGCCGACGGCTCCAGAGAGCTTGCCGACCCGCAGGTCTTCTGCGGCGGCATCGAAACGGGCGAGGTTGCGCTGCATTTCGGCATACCAGAGCAGCAGTTTGAGGCCGAAGGTGGTCGGCTCGGCGTGGATGCCGTGCGTGCGCCCGATGGAGGGGGTGTGCTGGAACTCGATGGCGCGCCGCCGCAGTACCTCGGAGAATCCGACGATACCGGCACGAATGATGGAGGAAGCAGCCTTGAGCTGGAGCGCCTGCGCGGTGTCGACCACGTCGGTCGAAGTGAGGCCGTAGTGCAGCCAGCGGGAGGCGTCAGGGTTGTCGATGTGCTCGGCGACCGTGGTGGTGAAAGCGATGACGTCGTGCCGGACTTCGGCCTCGATCTGGTTGATGCGATCGACGGTGAAGTCGCCGCGGGTCGCGGATGGCATCTGCTGCTTCGTGGGGAACGATACCGGCCCGTGCCAGAGCCTGGGAGGCAGCGATCTCGACCGTCAGCCAGCAGCGATATTTGTTTTCATCGGACCAGATACGGCCCATCTCCGGGCGGGTATAGCGAGCGATCAAGAGGTCTTCCTGTAAGACGGTGTGGACGGCTGAAGTGAAACAAGTGGCAGCAAGAGAGCGTGCTGCCCTGCCGTCAGGACGATGCTACGCCGAGCAACTTGGACATCTCGTCGTAGAGAAAACCTCGGCCGGGTTTATAGGGCTGCACCCATTTGCCGTCGATGACGAATTGCGGGATGGCGCGCTTGCCAACGTTGCGAAGCACTTCATCGGCTGCGCCGGGCGTCTTCTCGATGTCAATCTCCCGGAAAGGGATGTTGTGCTCGGAAAGGAAGCGCTTGGCCTCGCGGCAGTCGCGGCACCAGGACGCGGAGTATACGGTCAGATCCATAGAGCTCCAGTTTACCAATCAGCGGCGTAGCTTGTCGGCGGTCGCGTTACTGCTCGTGGTAGTTGCGGATCAGGCCGCCATCGATGAAGTAGGTCGAGCCGGTGACGTAAGCGCCATCTTCAGAGGCGAGAAAGGCGGCGACGCCGGCGACCTCCTCCGGCTTGCCCATGCGGCCCAGAGGGATGTTGTGAAGGAGGGCGTCGAGGCTGGGCTTGTCCTGGAGAAGAGTTTTGTTGATGGGTGTGATGATCGCTCCGGGGGCGATGTTGTTGACTGTGATGCCGAGAGGCCCCAGCTCGACGGCGAGATCACGCATGACCATGCGCATGCCGCCTTTGGAGGCGCAATAACTGGCGAAGTTGGGAAAGACCATGTCTTCGTGAACGGAGCTGATGTTAATGACGCGCCCGGGCTTCTTGGCGGCCGCGAGCCTGCGGACAAAGGCCTGCGCGAGGAAGAAGGCTCCTTTGAGGTTGACGTTAAGGACTGCGTCATAGTCCTGCTCTGTCACGTCGACAAACGCGGCGCGCTTCTCGATGCCTGCGTTGTTGACCAGGATGTCGCATGAGCCGAGCTGCTGCCAGGCCTGATCGACGAGGTTCTGGTTGTCGGTGAGGATGGAGACATCAGCTTTGACCATGATGGACTTGCCGCCGGCGGCCTCGATCTTCGAAACGGTCTCCTGGGCCTGTTCGACGTGATCGCGGTAGTCGACGACGAGGTTGGCGCCCTCCTGGGCGAGGCGTTCGGCGATGGCCTGCCCGATACCGGAGCCGGACCCTGTGACGATGGCGACTTTGCCTGCGAGACGACCTGACATGACGGACTCCTTTGGGTGCTAAGTTGCAGCACTGAAGACATAGATGCGGTTCAGCGGCCCTCTTCGAAAGAGGTTGCGAATTTCAGTGCATCGCGGCGGGAGCGGAAGAAGTTTGTGAGGAGTGCGCCGCACTCTTCGGCAAGGAGGCCGGAGATTACCTCCACCCGGTGGTTGAGTTGGGGGTGGTTGAGGACGGAGAGGACGCTGCCGCAGGCACCGGCTTTGGGGTCTGCGGCACTGTAGACGAGGCGGGCGATGCGTGCATGAAGGATGGCGCCGGCGCACATGGCGCAGGGCTCGAGGGTGCAGAGGAGGGTGCACCCGGTAAGGCGGTAGTTGCCGAGGGCCAGGGCGGCGGCGCGGAGGGCGACGATCTCGGCGTGGGCGGTGGGATCGGAGGTGCGGAGGACCTGGTTGTTGCCGCGGCCGATAACGTCGCCGGCGGCGGAGAGGACGACGGCTCCGACGGGGACCTCACCAGCGCGTTCGGCGGCTTGGGCTTCGGCGATGGCGAGCCGGAGGTGGTCGACGTCGGTGCTCAGGCGGGCTCCTGCTGGGTGAGGCAGTGGAGGGTTCCCAGGCCCCAGACCAGGTCGACGGCGTGGATGCCGATGACCGTACGGTCGGGGAAGCAGCCGGCGATGGTGCTGAGGGCGTGGCGGTCGTTGGGGTCGTTGAAGGTGGGGACCAGGACTAAGCCGTTAGCGATGTAGAAATTGGCGTAGGAGGCGGGGAGGCGTTGGCCGCTGAAGGTGACGGGGGCGGGCAGGGGGAGGGGGAGGATGTCGAAGGGCCGGCCCTCAAGGTTGCGGGCGTCCTGGAGGCGGGCCAGGTTCTCGGCAAGGGGAAGGTGGTTCTCGTCGGCGGTGTTGGGCTCGACGGCGGTGAGGATGGTGTTGGGGCCGGTGAAGCGGGCGATGTCGTCGATGTGGCCGTGGGTGTCGTCGCCGGCGCAGCCTCGGTTGAGCCAGAGGGTCTCCTGGATGCCGAGATTGTCGTGGAAGGCGAGTTCTAGTTGTTGCTTCGAGACGCCGGGGTTGCGCTGCTGGACTTCGGAGAGGAGGCACTCCTCTGTGGTGAGGAGGATGCCGGCTCCGTTGGTGTCGATCGAGCCGCCTTCGAGGACGAGGCGATGTTCGGTTCCATCCTCCAGGGTGACGGTTGGCTCGAAGGATTGCATGGCGTAGAGGGCGGCTACGTGGGCGGGGACCTGGTCGTCGTTGAGGTGGTTGGGGTACTTGGCCCAGGCGTTGAATTTCCAGTTGGTAAGGGCGGTGTCGCCGGCGGGGTTTTTGAGGAAGATGGGGCCGGAGTCGCGGAGCCAGACGCGGTCGGTGCGCCAGTGGTGGAAGTGGAGGCGGGCGAGGTTGGCACCGGATTTGCGGAGCATGCGGGTGGCGCGTCGCTCGGTGGCGAGATCGTTGACGAGGATGTGGACGTCCTCGACCTGCGAGAGGTGGCGGACGATCTCGGCGTAGACCCAGGGGATGGGCTGGAATTTGCCGGGCCAGTCGTCGGGGTTGTGGGGCCAGGCGATCCAGGTGGCGGCGTGGGGCTCCCACTCGGCGGGCATGCGGAAGCCGGCGTCGCGGGGGTTGCCGGCTTGGTAGGGGGTGGTACCCCCTCCCCCCGTACTTTTTGTAAAGTCTTCCATCGAGGAGGCTTAGGTGGTGAAGTGCACTTGACTCGCGGGCTTGATACTCGAAGATAACCCTGTTCCCATTATACCGAGCGGAGACAGGAGATGCGCCAAACGACGGGGGATGCTCCCGGGGGACGGTGCTTTTAGAAAACGAGTTTGAGAGAAAACTGAATCTGACGCGAGCTGCCGGCAGTTCGGTTGATGAGGCCGAACCCTGAGCCGAGGAGGGTGTTCGAAGGCAGACCGAGGTTTGCGATGTTGAAGACGTTGAAGAACTCGGAGCGAAACTGAACGGCCATCAGATCGCCTCCAGAGCCGCGCCTCCCAACGGGCGTGTCTTTTACGAGCGAGACATCGAAGTCATAGAAGGCCGGGCCGCGGAAGGTGTTTCGTCCCAGAGTGCCGAATCGCCCTTGATTCGGGCCGGTGCCGCCGGCGACGCCAACCGGGATATAGAAGAACGAGGCGTTGTTGTCGCCGCGACCGAAGTAGTCTTCATGCCGCTTGCGCCCAACCGAAAGGTCAGGCTTGCTGATCTGGTCGGGACGATCCACATTGCCGGCTCCAGCACCGGTCTGTTGAATCCCGGAGTAGACGGTGAAGGGCAGCCCACTGCTCAAGGTGGAGACGCTAATGAGCTGCCAGCCATCTGCGAGCTTTCGGTTGAGGCGATCGGCGTAGGGGAGCGAAGCGAGCGGCAGCTGCTGGGTGAGGCTCAGGGTGAAGGAATGGGTGATGTCGAAGGCAGATGGCCCGCGCTCCGGGTGTGTGTCGAAGGGATTTTGCGGGGCCGCCTGGGAGACGGCGCCGACGGTGCTGGTAACAGAGGTGCCGGCCACGGTGCTGGTATCGTCGATCGACTTCGACCAGGTGTAGCTTGCCTGCAACCCGGGGCCGCCGTGCCCAGTCTGACCCGCGCCTGACAGCTGGAGGGAGTGGTAGCTGGAGTGAGAGGAGGCAACGTCAAAGACTTCCGTGCCGAATCCGCCGACTGCCGAGCCGCTCGCATCGAAGCGGGTGAATTTAGCGAACTGTGCCGACGCGCCGGGATAAGCGTTGGGGAAGGCGATGCGGGAGAGCTTCCAAGCCGAGGTGCCGACGTAGCTGGCGGAGGTGGTGACGTTGCCGAAGGAGCGCTCCAGGCCGAGGCTCCACGTCGCCAACGCGGCATTTCCGAAGGAGGGGCTCAGTCCCTGAACGTTCAAGGGGGCGGGCTGGCCCGAGACGGCAGCCAGATCGTTTTCGAGTCGATCGATGTCGAGCACGGTATTGTGCGGAACGTCGTTGGACCTGCGGCCGGCAAAGATGTTGTTGCCCGCGGTATCGTACGACTGCGGAACGGCCGATGGCTGGATTTGAAATCCATACGCCAGGGGGTTTGTGGGGGAAGCGGTGATTCGCGGATAGAGGACGAAGGGCAGACCGCCGGTAAGCAGGTTGGTTTGCCAGATGTTCGTCGGGATGGTGGTGAGAGCGACCCCGGCGTGACCTCGGAGCGCTTCGCTGAAGCGATAGTCCGCCTCGAGGCGTGGACCCCAATCGTTCATGTAAGTGCGGTATACGGGATCCGGGTTGATGAGGAACTCCTGGCTGCCATTCGAGAGCGGACGAAGGGTGCTGCCGCGGCCGCCGCGTTCTGAAAGTGGGGTGTAGAACTCAAGCCGAAGACCGTAGTTGAGAACGAGGCGAGAGGTCGCCTTCCAGGCATCCTGCGCGTAGAACTCGAAGGAGGTCCGGTTGTCTGCCGCGGGTCCGATGCGCTCTCCATTCGAGAAGTAGGAGGGCGCGACGGCGCGGGTGTATGCGAAGGGGCTGCCGGTGAGGAAAGCGGACAGCGTATCGGGAAGCGGGTCGCCCTTGCGGATGTTGTGCTGTCCAGACTGGGAGGAGATGTCGACCGGTGAATAGGCCGTGCCGCCACCGAAATCGTACTCCCCGTTGGGGGACTGGCCGAAGTAGCTGGAATCGCGCCACAGCCTGACCTCGCCTCCCACCTTGAAGGCGTGTTTGGCGGTGGTGAAGGCGACGTTCTCCTGAAATTGAAAGAGGTTGGTGTAGGACTTCGTGACGCTGCCCCCGGGAGCGTTGAACGGTTCGAATAAGGAGTCGTTGAATTTCACCGCCGGGTCGGTTCCGTTGGGAGTGTTGAAGGATGGCGTGGTTCGAATGCCGGAGATGGAGCTGTCGAAGGTGAGGTGCGGCGAAGCGGTGTAGACCCAATCGAGCGTTGCGTTACGCTGCCGGTCGGCATACTTGACCGCGAAGCTTTCGTCCAGCACGGTCTGGTCAGGATTGGTGGTGGGGCCGTCGAGATTATCAAAGGTCACGCGGGCGAAGAGATGACTTTTGCTGGTGGCCTGGTAGTCGAGTCGCAGGGAGAACTGGTCGGCATCCGTTGCGACCTTGGAGGAGGTGGCGTAGGTGTTTGCACCGTACGTCCCCGCGGAGAAGTTAGGCAAGGGATAGCGGGCGAGGACAGCGGCGATTCCAGTGTTTACGGGAACACTAAGCGTATCTCCGGGAAAGGCTGAGGTGTCGAGCCCGGAGCGCTGTTGGGCGGTGGGAACGGAGAAGACCTGGGTTGTCCCGAGCACCTGGCGGAAGCCCTGGTACTCCAGGAAGTAGAAGAGCTTTTTTCGGCCGTCGAAGAGCCGGGGGACGTATACGGGGCCGCCGTTGGTGAAGCCGAACTCGTTACGGCGAAAGGGGGGAATGCGGCCGGGATTGGCGGGCGAGGAGTAGTCGAAGTAGTTGCGGGCGTCCAAGGCGGAGTTGCGTAGAAATTCGAAGACTGAGCCGTGGAATCCCTGTTCCCCGGAGCGGGTGACGATGTTGGTGAAGCCGGAGGCACCTCGGCCTACTTCGGCAGGCATGACGCCCGAGAGCGACTGGATTTCGGAGACGGCATCCACGTTGAAGTTGGTGAAGGTGCCGCCGCCCTGCTCCGGGTCGCTGATGTCCGCGCCGTCGAGGGCGAAGGTAGCCTCGACACCTCGTTGGCCGTTGATGGCGAACTGCTGGGTGAAGTTGGCTGCGCCGCTCGGATCGGCGGCGGTGCCGGCGGCGAGGAGGAGCAACTGGCTGAAGTCGCGCTTGTTGAGTGGAATCTCAGTGACGGTTTTACTGCTGAGTTGTTCTCCACCCGCCGATGCTGTCGCCTGTTCCGCAAGAAGCGTGAAGGTGCCATCGCTGTGCAGCGTTATCAGAGCCGTGGCGCTTTCAGGAGGTATTTTGAGTTTGGATCTAGTGTGATAGGTCCGCCCGTCGGCTGTAACAACGACCTGATAGGTCTGAGGGGGAATGGTGCTGAAGTTGAACTGACCATCGTGCACGGGGGAGGTCAGGGTCGCCTGACCCTTTGCCTGGAGTTCGACGGTGGCCGATGCCGAGCGTTGGTGCTGGTCATTTTCGACGAGTCCACGCCAGGCGGGAGCGGGTGTCTGCGCCGCGGCGAATGTGCCGGCAGCCGAGAACAGGATCACCGCAGTCAGCCAGACGACGTTCGCGGATTTTGCCAGGAAGAGCTGCCTGCGCTTCCTGGGGACGGCGCGGTTCGGGCGGCTCGCAGGCGTCAGTTCAGGGGAGAGGTTGGGTCCGGGCACATCGGTAAGTCTACTCGGTGCCCCGATGGTTCGATGACAGATCGCTCAGCGAGATCTCGTCTTCGGCGCTGTTGCTGCAGAGCCTAGTTGGTGGCGTTGTAGTTGGGGAGGTTGGGGGTTAGGTGGTGGAGGAGGAACTCCTGGATGAGATTGCCGGTGGCTCCGAAGGCGGTGCCGATGAGGGAGTTCTGGATGGTGAGGCCCGCTCCGTGGCGGCTGCTGGCGGGGTAGTAGATGTTGGAGATGGCGGAGGCTCCGAGATTGCCGAGGACGTTGGAGTAGTTAGGCTGCCAGCGGCCGTTGTCGCCCTTGCAGATGACGATGGTGGAGACGGAGTAGAGGGCGCGGGAGCGGATGGAGCCGGTGCCTTTGACGAAGTAGCGGGGGTCCTGATGGAGGAGAGAGGGGAGGATGGCCTGTCCGAGCATGGTGCTCGAGAAGCCGTCGGCGTAGGTGGCACCGAAGCGGCGGGCGTATCCGCGGGTGCCCTGGCCGTAGCCGGCGAGGGTGTCGCTGGACTGCTCGGTGCCGGCGACGACGCCTGCCATGAAGAGGTTGACCGGGTCGCCGGTGAACTTCCAGGCGAGTGAGAACTTCTGCCTGCGGGTGAGGGGGGCGGCGTCCCAGATGTAGGAGGCGTAGAAGTTGGGGATGACGCCGAGGACGCGCTGCTGCTCTGCAAGGTGGATCTGGGCGGCGGCGACTTCGTCTTTGGCGGCGACGACTTCGACTACGGCGTTGGTGGAGACGACGGGCTCGGGATCGGAGGCGGAGCTGGACTCGAGCGATGACGGAGGTAAGTCGGGGAGGCCGGTGCGGTCGAGGGCGGCGAAGTTCTTTTGAGCCGAGGCTGCGAGGGGCAGGCAGAGGAAGAGGGCGCAGGCGCGGAGTGTACGTGAGGGCAGAAAGGTGAATCCAGTGAAGCAGTGCGGCATGGGTTCCACTCTGGAGTCCGGGGACTCCCGCGTCGTTTGTGAGCGCGTTTCAGCTATGATCGCGGGCGTTGCTGGGGGTGTGTATCCCACAAGGGGTGTATCCCCGTGTGCTTAGGAGAGGGCAACGGCGGAATAGAGGGGTCTCTCCACTGCGCTGCGCTCCGGTCGAGATGACGGCGCATTGGAGCAGTGATGCTCAAGATTGCGCTAGTCGATGAAGCGGCTGGTGATGCCGGTGTAGCTGTCGATGCGACGGTCGCGGAGGAAGGGCCAGTGCTGGCGGGTGATCTCGACTTCGCGGGGGTCGAGGTCGGCGGTGAGGATTTCTTCGCGGTCGTGGGAGGCCTGGGCGAGGACGCGGCCGAAGGGATCGGCGATGAAGGATCCGCCCCAGAAGTCGAGGCCGGGATTGGGGCCTACGGTGAAGTCGCCGGTCATGCCGACGGTCTCGTTGGCGGTGGGAGGGACGGAGTTGAGTTTGCCGTCGATGAGGACGTCGCCATTCTCGTGGCCGACGCGGTTGACGGCGCAGACGAAGACGCCGTTGGCGATGGCGTGGGCGCGCTGGATGGTCTGCCAGGCGTCGTACTGGCGATCGCCGAACTCGGCTCGCTCGGCGGGGTGCCAGCCGATGGCGGTGGGGTAGAAGAGGGTGGTGGCTCCGCGGAGGGCGGTCTCGCGGGCGGCTTCGGGGTACCACTGATCCCAGCAGACGAGGGTGCCGATTTGGCCGCGGCTGGTTTTGGGCGCCTGGAAGCCGAGGTCGCCGGGGGTGAAGTAGAACTTTTCGTAGAAGAGGGGGTCGTCGGGGATGTGCATCTTGCGGTAGACGCTGGCGATCGAGTCGGGGGCGGAGCTGGCGGGATCGAGGGTGACGGCGGTGTTGTGGTAGAGGCCGGGGGCGCGGCGCTCGAAGAGGGAGGCGATGATGACGACGTTGAGCTCACGGGCGACGGCGGAGAGGGCGGCGGTGGAGGGGCCGGGGATGGACTCGGCGAGCGCTGAAGAGGGCGTGGTCTTCGCGCTGGCAGAAGTACTGGGCGCGGAAGAGCTCGGGGAGGCAGATGATGTGGGCGCCGAGGGCGGCGGCTTCGCGGATGCGGGCGATGGCTTTGGCGAGGTTGGCCGTCGGGGTCAGCGGACATGGACATCTGGATGAGGGCTACGCGGGTAGTTCGGGGCATTGCGGGCATGATAGATGGGCCTCAGGCCTGGAGACAGGCGAGCTTATTCGATCTAGCGAGGGCGAGGATATCGCGATCGCGTGTCACGAGTGTCAAGCGCTCGACGCGCGCGGAAGCGACGAGAATACGATCGGCGGGGTCTTTGTGCATGGGATCAGGGAGATCGACGGAGGCGATGGCGATCTCGGGAGTGAATGGGAGGAGGTTGACGCCGGGAAGCTTAAGCGCTTCGGAGGTCCATTGTGGCACCGGGGCGTCAAGCATGAGGCGCTTGAGGCGTACCAGGAGAGCAACCTCCCAGATTGAGATCACGGAGACAAAGGCGGAGCCGTCGGAGCGAGCTTTGTCGATGGCAGCGACTGCGTGCGGCCGCAGCTTCGGTGAGGCGTTGATGAAGTCGACCCAGACGTGCGTATCGAGAAGAAGAGAAGGGGTGCTACTCATCCTTGAGCGTCCACTCGATTCCTGTTGGACCGACGATATCTCCCTGTTCTTGAACCGATCCACGCATCCAGCCGAAGCCGGAGGAGGGTTTACGCTCACCGATGGGAATGATCTCCGCAACGGGAACACCGCGCCTCAAGATCGTCACGGGGTTGCGCTGTTGCTGCACTCCAGAGATGACAGAGGAGAAGCGGGCCTTCGCTTCTGCGATCGACAATGTCCTTGGTCCGATGCCCTTCTGAGAGGAAGGCTTCTTTCGATTGGCGGGCATGTAGTCACCTCGAAATGACCAACTGAGTTTATCACCGCACGTTCCCGCGCACGACTCGGGAGAACCCAGTTTGCCCAGCAGCGTGCCAACGTGAGCTAACGGTATTTCTCAGCGCAAAAATCTGTTACGTTGATGACAGAGTTGCCGATTCGCTCGCCATTTCACAGCAGAACTGCAGATCCGGACGTTCCCATGGGCGCCCGCAGACGTGTATCCCAGACCAGCTGAAGGAGTTCCGATATGAAAGAGTTTCGCAATTTTCTTGAACTGTCGTATGCCGAGATTGAGGACCTGAACCTGGAGGCCAAGGACAAGCGGAAGAAACGGGTTCCGATGGATCAGCTGCAGGAGGAGCGGCTGCGGTATCTGACGGATACGCGCGGGGTGAAGGCGGTCACGGTTGCTGTTCAGTGATCTTGAGGGCCGGCTGCATATGCTGGACTATGACGCGAAGTTTCTGGTGAAGAGCTACGACAACCTGACGTTTGATGGGTCGTCGATCCGCGGGTTTACGGCGCAGCGGGAGAGCGATCTGCGGCTGGGGATCGACTGGAGCGCGTTTTACTGGGTGCCGGCGGATATCTTCGGGCCGGGCAAGGTGGTGGTGTTTGGCGAGGTGATCGACAAGAACGGCGGGACGTATGCGGCGGATATCCGCGGGGTGCTGAAGCAGTTTTCGCAGGAGCTGTTTGACAAGCAGGGATACACGCTGAATGCGGCGAACGAGATTGAGGGATTTCTGTTCGAGGGCATCGACGCGGAGCGGAGTTATCACGAGACGGGCTAGTTCGAGTACGTGAACAAGGGCGGCTATTACCACTCGCTGCCGGGCGATCCGCTGCGCGAGTTTATCGATATCGCGGCGGAGGTGCAGCGGGCGATGGGGTTTGAGAACGAGAAGGACCATCCGGAGGTCGCGCCGTGCCAGTTCGAGATCAACTACAGCTATGGCGAGGTGGTGGCGGCGGCGGACCAGATTCAGCTGTACAAGCTGATCTGCCGGCAGGTGGCGACGCAGATGGGGATGACGGCGAGCTTTCTGCCGAAGCCGGTGGTGGGCGTGAACGGCAGCGGCATGCACACGAATGTTTCGATCACCAAGGGTGGGAAGAACCTGTTCTGGGATCCGAAGGGCAGGAGAAGATTTCGAAGATGGCGTGGCAGTTTACGGACCGCATTCTGACGCACGGCAACGATATCTGCCTGCTGCTGAATGCGAGCGTGAATGCGTACCGCCGGCTGGATCCGCACTTTGAGGCTCCGAACCAGATCAAGGCTTCGGCGACGGATCGCGGGTCGATGGTGCGGATTCCGATCGGCAATGAGAAGTCGGCGCGCGTGGAGGTGCGGTCGGTTGGGCCGGATGCGAATCCTTACCTGGTGCTGTACTCGATCTTCCGCAGCGGGCTGGAAGGCGAGACGGCGAAGATCAAGAATCTGCGGCAGGCGGAGCGGTATCTGCCGGACAACATCTACACGGCGATTGAGAACTTCCGCGGGTCGGAGTGGACGACGAAGCTGCTGGGCGAGGATGTGAAGGCGCGGTATGCGGATCTGAAGCAGGCTTCGGCGGATCGTTGTCCGCGGCTGCTGGGGACGATCGTGAAGGCGCCGGAGGTGCAGTTCCACCACGATGTCTATAACCAGCTGCTGTGGGGACAGTTTTAGAGGCGGTTGTGAGTTGTCAGTTCTCAGTTGTCAGTAGAGGGGTCGGCGATGGTTTGCCGGCCTCTTCTCTTTTGGTAGCTTCGCCGGACGAGCCGTGCTAGATTCCACTCGACATGAAAGTTTCGGGCCTGTGTTTTCTTGCAACATTTGCATCAGGATTGCTGCTGTGCGGCTGCGGGAGCCACTCATCGGGAATCAGCGCTCCGGCACCGGCGAATGTGTTGGCTGGGAACTGGTTGATCGCGGGCCCAATGCCGACGATTTCGTCGTTTGCACCGATGCAAACGGAGCACCTGCGTTTAGCCATAACGTTCGACGTTGTGGGAGACAACCTGGTTGCGGGTGCCTATGGCAATCATGTTTGCTCTGGCTTTTTTGGGGGGTTCAGCGTTGGAAGTGTACTGAAGGGGGCCGTGGCACCGGACGGCACGTTCGGCCTGCAGTCGACTCCAGGGTTGCCAGGGATAACCCTGGAGATCACCGGGAAGGCTCCGGCGACCGCGGGAGGTTCCTGGCCGGGGACGTATACCGCGAGTTTCGGTTCCTCGCAGGGGATAGCAACCTCCTGTGTCGAGATGTTGTCAGGTAATTTCACGGCGACTTCATTTCCGCTGGTGAGCGGGGTATATGCAGGGACGGCAAGCCTAACGGCGGGCCTGGGCGGCGAGCCGGTGACATCGACGATGAGCTTACAGATGATGCTGCAACAGGGCGGGACGGCTAGCACTCCTCGTGGATCCGTTACGAGCAATACGGTGTTGACGGGAAGCATCAAGGTGCAGGGTTCGCCATGCTTTAGCTCGGGCACGAGGACCGGAACAACGCTGAGTGGGGTTTTAGGGAACGAGGTGCATGCCGCGTTCACCATGGACGATGGGGCACTGCTGGAAGTAATTGGTACCTTGACAGATCCCAGCGAGTCCAAGATTGCAACCAACCTGGTGATCGTTCATGGAGGCAAGTGCGGTGGGGATGTCGTGCCGGTGGGATATCGGCTGGCGGAACTGGATCGGCAGCCCTGAAGAGATCGTTGATACGAGCCCAATTGTGGATTTGTAGAACTGCTGGTCGTCGCCTTGGGGTTTGAGGATTCCGATCGGTGTCCGTGGCTGCTGGGGACGATTGTGAAGGCGCCGGAGGTGCAGTTTCACCACACGTTTATAACCAGCTGCTGTGGGGACAGTCTTAGGACGGTTGGGAGTTGTTCATTCACTGTCCTTGAGGGCCGGCGTGGTTGCCGGCCTCTTCGTTTGCGGCGACCTCTCTCTAATGGATGGTGAGTGCGAGAGCGGAAGAGATGAGGCCGACGACGCCGACCGCCATGCCGAGAATCCAGTAGGCCTGCTTGCGCGTGAACAGGGTGATGGAGCAGAGAACGATGGCGATCTGCAGCAAGGCTTCGCCTAGATCGTAACGAGCGGCCTTACGTTCTGCGATGGTGACCTCGTGTTCGAATTCACGTGCCTGCTTCTGCTCCTCCGCAAGATCCTCGCTCCACTTTGCGATGTGCGTCTTGTAGTCGGCGAGTTTGGCGGCGGTCGCGGCAGGATTACTGGAGGGTTGAAGCTGAAGGAGATCGATGGAGTTCGTGGTGCTTTCGCTGCGAATCTTTTTGGCCTGGTACTCGTTCCAGGTATCGCTGGCTTTTGCCTGCATGAGAACGGCATCGGTGTGATCGCGGTGGCTCATGACGGTGACAAGGGCGAGGAGTGCGGCGAGGATGGAGATGCTCAGAGCGATGTGCGTGAGCGCTGATTCGCCCGCTTCCTTCATCTGCTCGGAGAACTCGTGGGCTTCGTGAGATTCCATGGAGGCATTTTAGTCTGCGGGATTGTTATGGCGGGGAAGCGTAGGGAGGATAGAGATTTGCAAGCGGAAGGAGATCGCAGGAGATAGCGCTTATTCGTGAAGCAGGAGGTGTGATTGCCAGCGCTTCAAACGCGATGGTAGCCTTTGATGACTTCACAACAGAGGGCAACGAGAGATGCAGCAGAGCTACAACGGAATTGCCGTGCCGACGGACGGCCAGGCGATTGAGTACAGCAGACGGGAAGTACACGGTGCCGGATCACCCGATCATTCCGTTCATCGAGGGCGATGGGACGGGGCGCGATATCTGGAAGGCCTCGCAGCGGGTGTTCGATGCGGCGGTGGAGAAGGCGTACGGCGGCAAGCGCTCGGTGAAGTGGTTCGAGGTGCTGGCCGGCGAGAAGGCGTATCGGCA
Source organism: uncultured Acidobacteriaceae bacterium (assembly GCA_963778445.1). Classification (GTDB taxonomy): domain Bacteria; phylum Acidobacteriota; class Terriglobia; order Terriglobales; family Acidobacteriaceae; genus Edaphobacter. Next base: position 307,115 of record CAVZUG010000005.1, read on the forward strand.
GACGCAGAACTGGCTGCCGGACGATACGGTGAAGGCGACGGTGGACTTTCGCGTGTCGATCAAGGGACCGCTGACGACGCCGGTGGGCGGCGGCATTCGCTCGCTGAACGTGGCGCTGCGGCAGTTGATGGATCTGTACCAGTGCATTCGGCCGGTGAAGTATTACGCGGGCGTGCCGAGCCCGGTGAAGCATCCGGAGAAGCTGGACGTGGTGATCTTCCGCGAGAACACGGAGGACATCTACGCGGGCATCGAGTTTCGCGAGGGGACGCCGGAGGCGGAGAAGTTCATCGACGTTCGTGAACGACGAGATGCTGAAGGGCGGCAAGAAGAAGGTCCGGCAGGACTCGGGCGTGGGCGTGAAGCCGATCTCGATTACAGGGTCGAAGCGGCTGGTGCGGGCGGCGATCCAGTATGCGCTGGACGAACGGGCGCAAGACGGTGACGCTGGTGCACAAGGGCAACATCCAGAAGTTCACGGAGGGCGCGTTCCGCGAGTGGGGCTACGAGGTTGCGACGCAGGAGTTCCGCGAGCAGACGGTGACGGAGCGCGAGAGCTGGATTCTGGGCAACGTGGAGGCGAATCCGAAGCTGACGCCGGAGGAGAATGCGGCGCTGATCGAGCCGGGGATCGAGTTTGCGCCGAAGGAGTTTGGCGAGGGCGTGGTGGCGGAGGTGAAGCGAGGTGATCGCGACGATCGGCGAGATCGCACGGCAACGGCAAGTGGAAGAAGAAGATCCTGGTGAACGACCGGATTGCGGACTCGATCTTTCAGCAGATCATCATCCGGCCGAGCGACTACAGCGTGCTGGCGACGACGAACCTGAACGGCGACTACATCTCGGACGCGGCGGCGGCGCAGGTTGGCGGGCTGGGCATTGCGCCGGGCGCGAACATCGGCGATGGCTATGCGGTGTTCGAGGCGACGCATGGCACGGCGCCGAAGTATGCGGACAAGGACGTGATCAATCCGGGGTCGGTGATGCTGTCGGGCGTGATGCTGTTCGACTTCATCGGCTGGAGCGAGGCGGCGCGGCTGATCGAGAGCTCGATGGAGAAGACGATTCAGCAGAAGTATGTGACGTATGACTTCGAGCGGCAGATGCAGGGCGCGACGAAGGCGAAGACGAGCGAGTTTGCGACCCGGATGATCGAGAATATGGGGTAGCAGACGATGGGCGAACAGCAGGTCCTCCGCTGCGCTGCTGAATGACGAGCATGGAACAAGCAACGATAATGACAACGATGCTGATGACAGGAGAAGAGAATGCGGAAGAAGGTAACGATTGTTGGGGCGGGAAATGTGGGGGCTACGGCGGCGCACTGGATTGCGGCGAAGGAGCTGGCGGATGTGGTGCTGATGGATGTGGCGGAAGGCGTGCCGCAGGGCAAGGGCGCTGGACCTGCTGCAGGCGATGCCGATCGAGAAGCGGGACTGCACGATCACCGGCACGAATGACTATGCGGACACCGCGAACTCGGACATCGTGGTGATTACGGCGGGCATTCCGCGCAAGCCGGGGATGAGCCGCGACGACCTGCTGAATACGAACTTCAAGATCATGTCGGATGTGGTGGGCAAGGTGGTGGAGGCGTCGCCGGACTGCATCATCATCGTGGTTTCGAATCCGCTGGATGCGATGGCGCAGGCGGCGTTCAAGCAGGCGGGGTTTCCGCGCGAGCGCGTGATCGGGATGGCGGGGGTGCTGGATTCGGCGCGGTTCCGGACGTTTATCGCGAAGGAGCTGAAGGTGTCGGTGGAGAATGTAACGGCGTTTGTTCTGGGCGGCCACGGCGACACGATGGTGCCGTTGGCGCGCTACTCGACGGTGGCCGGGATTCCGATCACGGAGCTGATCGCGCCGGAGCGGCTGAAGGAGCTGGAGACGCGAACGGCGAATGGCGGCGCGGAGATCGTGAAGTACCTGAAGACGGGATCGGCCTACTATGCGCCGTCTGCGGCCGCGGTGGAGATGGTCGAGGCGATTCTGAAGGACAAGAAGAAGATTCTGCCTTGCGCGGCGTACCTGCAGGGGGAGTACGGGATCTCCGGGCTTGTATGTGGGGGTGCCGTGCAAGCTGGGCGCGAAGGGGCTGGAGCAGATCATCGAGATCAAGCTGACGGCGGAGGAGCAGGCGGCTTTGCAGAAGTCGGCGGATGCGGTGAAGGAGCTTTGCACGGTGATTGGGGTGGCGTAATGGGTTTTAGGTGCTTCGTCTAAAGATGTAGTTTGGGCGAAGCAAATACAGGGGTCTCTCCACTCCGCTACGCTCCGGTCGAGATGACGGCGGTGTGGGGCGCTCTGGAGCAACTACGCGCGTGTGCTCTCCGGTTGAGAGGACGCTGGTGTCGGTCGCTTTTCAGCAAGCGAATACCGGTCGTGGGCCTCTTTTCGTGAGGGGCAGGGTCAGCGGATGGTGTGAGCGTCGAAGATGTAGATGGGGATGTTGTTGCGGTGGAAGGTGGCGAGGGGCGGCGCGCAGACAGTTCCTCGAGAGACGGGTGAGTGGGGGCCGGCCTGGCTGGGTTCTCGAAGCTGCGAGCAAGAGCCTGGAGGATTTGCGGCGAGGGTGATGTAGAAGTTTGCGCCGTAGTCGTCGAGGATCTGGTGGAGGGGTTCTTGCTGCTGGATCTTCCGGAGGTACTCCGCGTCCATGACCAGGCCTTCGAGCTGGATGACGGGCTGCGAGGAGAGGTATCCGGTCATGCCGGCCTGATCGCCCATGGCGTAGGTGCCGGGGTGCGTGTCCATGAATTGCGCGAGCTGGCTTGACGAGATGTAGATGGCGATGGAGTTCGGCATAAGAACGCTGTACGCGGCGATGTAGATGACATAGGCGCCGGCGAGGGTGGCACCAAGGAGTGTGAGGGCGGTGCGGGCGGGCTCTGGACTACGATGCGGGATGCGGGCGAGCAGAACGACGGAGGCGATCGAGGAGAAGACGAGGGAGTAGAAGTACCAGGGCCAGAGCGCCCAGTCGCTGATAACGGAGAGTAACGAGAGCTGGAGGATGGGGAAGAGGAGAAGCGCGAGCAGGACGGCGGAGTGAATCTTCGGCAGGAGGGGTAGTGTGCGGATTGCGGCGACGATGCCTGCCGCGAGCAGGAGCAGACATGGGAGCACGAAGATGATCTTCATGCGGTCCATGGGAAAGAGGAGGCTGTGAAGGGTGGATATGGAGGGGAGAAGCGTGGCTTTCAGCTGCTTGGCATGGCCGGAGACTGGGGTGAGCAGGTGGAAGAAGTACTCGTTTACGGCAAGGTAGACAGCCAGCGGGAAGAACCCGAGCAGCAGTGGCAGGAGCTTGCGGGGTGAGTGGACGGAGCGGTTGCGCCAGAGCACGAGAAGGAACAGGGTCGTGACCAGGAGGATGGCGTCGAGGCGGCCGAGGATGGTGAGGCTGCCGAGGACTCCGAGCCAGAAGAGATGTCGTGGTGAGGGTGCGGCTGGTAGATCGAGAAGGAGTGCGGCGAGACCGATGCCGAAGGGCAGGGCGAGGGTGACCTCCATGCCGTATCGCAGGAGTAGCAGAGCCTGCATGGAGACGATGAAGGTGCCGATGCTTCGGAGGGGTTCTCTGATCTGAAGCGTGCGCAGGACACGCTCTGTACCGGCGTAGCAGGCGAAGGCGGAGACCAGAGTGAGGGCCTGAAGAGCTACGAAGAAGGCCTGTCCGCGCAGGCAGAGGCGGAGCAGCGCAAGCGTGAGCAGCCAGAGGGGATGGTAGCCGTTGGTGAGGTGGATGCCATCGAAGCTGCTGATGCCGTGCAGCGCGAGGTTCTGGGCAACCTTGAGGTAGTAGAAGAAGTCGTCCTGGTAGAAGCCGAGCAGGAGACCGTGGTGGAAGAACCTGGAGAAGAGGGCCGCCAGGCTTGCGACCGCAAAGAGCGTGCGGGCGACGATTGCTGGACGGCGGCCCTCCATCAGGCTTTGCGGCATCGTTTAGCTGACGCGCTCGATGGTGACGGACTCGATGGTGACCGGCGTGCGGGGGCGGTCCTGGCTGTCGCGGGGGAGCTTGCTGATCTTCTCGACGACGTCGTAGCCCTCGACGACCTCGCCGAAGATGGTGTGCTTGCCGGTGAGCCAGCTGGTGTCGGCGACGGTGATGAAGAACTGTGAGCCGTTGGTGTTGGGGCCGGAGTTGGCCATGGCGAGCTTGCCCTTCTGGTTGAAGCCGTGCTTCGAGCCCTTGGTTTCGTCGGCAAATTTGTAGCCGGGTCCGCCCATGCCGGTGCCCTCGGGGTCGCCGCCCTGAATCATGAACTGCGGGATGACGCGGTGAAAGACGGTTCCGTCGTAGAGCTTGTTGCCCTTCTTGGAACGGGAGTTCCAGTCTTTGGAGCCTTCGGCGAGTCCGATGAAGTTCTTGACGGTTTCGGGGGCGTCTCCTTCGAAGAGCTCGCAGACAATGGTGCCTTCGGAGGTTTTGAAGGTGGCGTAGGTTCCTGGCTTGTTTGGCATGTATTCTCCTGGTTTTGTTTTGAAGGTCGAGGGTGGAGCTATCGCGGAGTTGGGACCGCCGTGGCTGGAGGCGGGGTCGTCGCGGGTTCGGGTGGAACTGGCTGGCCATCGGGGACGATGGTGATCTTGCGGATGACGACGGGCGTGATCGGCGCATCGTTGGCGTTGCGCTCGACGCGAGCGATGGAGGCGACGAGGGTGACGGAGTGGGAGTCGCACTGGCCGAAGATGGTGTGCTTGCCGGTGAGCTCCGGGACGGGAGCTTCTGTGATGAAGAACTGGCTGCCGTTGGTGTCAGGGCCGGCGTTGGCCATGGCGAGCCGGCCGGGCTCGTCGAAGGTGAGCGTGGGATCGAACTCGTCCTTGAAGAAGTAGCCGGGGTCGCCGGTGCCGTCGCCGCGCCGGTCTCCGCCCTGGATCATGAAGCTGGGGATGACGCGATGAAAGGTGGTGCCGCTGTAGTACGGCTGGCCGTGAACGATCTTGAGGCTGACGGGATCGGTCCAGTCTTTGGTGCCCTGGGCGAGGCCGATGAAGTTTGCGACGGTGACCGGGGCCTGCTTGTCGTAGAGCTTGCAGGTAAGGCGGCCCATGGAGGTGTCGATGAGCGCGGTGGGACCGGTGGGAACGACGGCTGCGTGGACCTGGGCGGAGGGGCTGGGCGAGTCGGGGAGGTCCGGAGTTGCGGCCAATGCGGGCTTCTCAGCCGGTGTCTGGACCGGTGTTTGAGGCGGCGGCGGCGCTTGCGCGAGAAGTGGTGTGCTGAGGCAGATGGCGAGAAGCGAACGCAGGATCATGCAGTCAGGAAGCTCCTCGACTAGTGTACGCAGGGGTGCGGGCGGGGGGCAAAAGCAGGTCCTTCCACTGCGCTTCGCTCTGGTCGGGATGACAGTACGTGTGCGGCCCGCACTGATCGGGATGACGATACGTGTGCGGCCGCTCCGGTTGGGATGCCATTATGTGTGCGCGGCCGCTGCGGTTGGGATTGCAACCCATTAGCTGCCTTGAGACTTGGGGGACTAGGTGAGGCGGCGGAGGAGGCTGCGGACGAGTTCGAGGGAGCCCCCGTAGACGATGTGTGCGGCCCAGTGCTGCAGGTGATCGATGGGGGCTGTCTCGGTGGGAGGTGGGGCGAGTTGAAGGGCGGGTACGGCTATTTCGTCGGCGCCGAGAAAGAGTATTGTGCCGAAGGCTGTGCCGCCGCCGGAGGCGACTTCCGGAAGGAACTCAGAGGTGACGCCGTAGACGACGCCCATGAGAGTGCCGAAGGTGTAGTGGACCGCCTGCCCGGCCTGTTTTTTGCTGTCCGGCGGAATGTCTTTACCGGCAGCCTGGGCGAGGTTCCGAGCCACCTTTTCGGTGGAACCCTCCTGCGATGCTTCCCTTTGCTCCTGCTCGGCCTGTTCGTGAGCGATCTGCCAGGGCGACTCGCCGTCGGCGAGCTTCTTCTGTTTTTCAACAGCCTTCTGGCTGGCTGCGGTGAGCTTCTGGAACTGATCCATGACGAGCGTGGCGGCGATGCCAGCGGTTGCGCCGATGACTAGGCCGCGCAGCAGGGAAGGTTGCTTCGACTTCATAAGGGTGAGTGTCCTCGTCGAGGTTGGATGCATGCCGGACCATCTTGCGCTTTCCGGGCATCTTGAAGATTCAGGAGATTACGACATGGCGAAGTACGCGCTGTATGTTCCATTGAAGGCGAAGCCGGGTAAAGAGAGTGAAGTGGAGGCGTTTCTGAAGCAGGGAGCGGAGATGGCCCGTGATGAGAGCGGGACAGTATCGTGGTTTGGCCTGAAGGAGGGTGATGGCCAATACGCCGTGTTCGACACGTTTGACGACGAGGAGGGGATGAATGCCCATAAGAACGGCGAGATTGCAAAGGCGCTGATGGCGAAGGCCAGCGAGTTGTTCTCGGAGCCGCCTCGAATTCATCAGATTGAGGTGTTGGCGACGAAGAAGTAAGTCAGCGAACAGGATGCGCCTTGGCGGCAGCCTCCACCTCGCGGAAGACGCGCAGGAGGTTGCCGGCGAGGATCTTATCGAGTTCCTGGCTGCTGTAGCCCCTGGCGATCAGAGCGGTGCTGATTTTGGGGAGGTCCGCGGCAGAGTCGATCTCTTGCGGAAGTGCGGAGATGCCGTCGAAGTCGGTACCGATGCCCACATGATCCACGCCGGCGACCTTTGCTACATGGTCGATGTGATCGATGAGGGAGCTAAGAGGCGGGCGGGGCAGGCGCGCGGCGAAGGCACGATCGATAGCATTGGACAACTTGTAGGGAACGGGGCGGTCATTGGCGAGATACTCCGCCTCAAGCAGCGACTGCGCAGCGTGACGCTCGGGGGTGAGAGCATTCCACGCTGCGCGCCAGTTCTCGTCGATAAAGGCAGGATAGAAGTTGACCATGACGGCTCCGCCGGCAGCGGCGATGGCACGGATCTGATCGTCGGTGAGATTGCGCGGGGCTGCGGTGAGGGCACGAGCGCTGGAGTGGCTGGCGACGACGGGTGCGGTCGATGTAGTGAGGACGTCGGCGAGCGTCTGGTCGGAGACGTGGGAGACATCGACCATCATGCCGAGCCGGTTCATCTCGCGGACGACCTCTTTGCCGAAGGCGGTGAGGCCGTTGTGGTGAGGCACGTCGGGAGCGCTGAGGTTGCCGGAGGAGTCGGCCCACTCATTCGAGTTGGCCCAGGTGAGCGTCATGTACCGTACGCCGAGATGGAAGTAGGTGCGAAGCAGGGCGAGGGAGTTCTCGATGGCGTGCCCGCCTTCGATGCCCATCATGACGGCGAATTTGTTCTGTTCGTAAGCTGCAACTATTTCGTCTACCGAGGTGCAGAGGCGCAGGTGATCCGGGGCGCGACGAACCTGCTCGAGCACGCTATCGATGAGCTGGAGGGTGCGATGGGCGTAGCGTCCGCGCCATTGGGTTGGCTCGGGCCAGATAGCGAAGAACTCTCCGGCGAGATTTGCGGCACGGGCGGAGGCGAGGTTGAGATGGCCCTCGCCGAGATCGTCCGTTAGGTCCCAGCGTTCGTCCGCGAAGCGCTGTGCGGTATCGGCGTGGGTATCGAGGATGAGGTGTTTCGGGTGCGGCGATGAGAGCTGGTCTGGATCGGGCGGGGGAGGCACGAGGCTGATTTTACAGGGCCGGGGATCGGGTCATTTCTGCCTGGACAACCTATGAAGAAGTGAACGGAATCCAATCGCCTGAGGTGAGGTATGAACTTCAACGAAGGTTCGGACAATCGGAATTTGAACTCCACCAAAACGGGTGCGCGGCCCTCGCACGAGTCAGTTGAGCCAGAGACGGGCGAATCCACGGATGCGGTGAAGACGGATCAGGAGAAGATGGATCGGAGTGCGATGGAAAGCGCCAAGCGGTCGCAAAATCGCATTCACAATGATGAGCAGAGTAATCCCCAGGACACGATGTTCACGAAGTAAGGGTCAGCTGGGTCTGACAGAAAAAGGCTCGCCGTTCCAGGCGAGCCTTTTTTTCGTGCAGCGAGGTCTGGTTGAATGCGTGCGACGACCGAAAGCAAAAAGGGAGTCCTCGCTTCGCTCAGAGACGATCGGTTTGCAGGGTGTTCGCTTGCTCTGATAGTGAATGGAAGCGCTGCTGCGCCTCCAGCAAATCAGTAGCTCTAAAAGGCTGCGGCACCGGCTTCGGCTACTGCCTGATCCTGCTTGCCCATGCCTCCGCTGACACCGATTGCGCCTACGACCTTTCCATCTTTTTTGAGCGGAACGCCGCCCGCGAAGATCATAACTTTGCCGTTGTTGGAGGCGTGAATCCCAAAGAACTGGTCGCCCGACTGCGAGTTTTCGCCGAGATCTTTCGTTGTGATATCAAAGGCGCGGGAGGTCCAGGCTTTCTTCTGTGCGATATCGATCGAGCCGAGCCAGGCGTTGGCCATGCGTTCGAAGGCAATGAGGTTGCCGCCTTCATCGACGACGGCGACGTTCATGGGCTGGCCGATGTCCTCGGCCTTTTTCTCTGCCGCGGCGATAATACGGCGGGCGTCTGCGAGTTGAATCATGCGCTTCTCCTTGTGCTGCTGCTTGTCCTTGACTTCAGATGCGTGTAGAGCCGCCAGCGTGAGGACGGAAAAGGGTCAGAGCAGATCGACCGGCGGTCTTGGACCGGGGGCCGAGCGCGGATGCGGGATGGGTGTGAGTGGGTCGGCCTCGGGGGCGGCGCTCTTCCAACCGTAGGTCTCGTAATGCCAACGGGCGACGCCGCCTGCGAGTTCGACGACGGTGAAGCCTTCGGGTGTGCCCCAGCGAGGACCGTGCCACCAGTTGCCGCAGACGGCGCCCGAGGTGATGTAGGGCGTGTTGCGCCAGTAGACGGTCTCGTTGATATGGGTGTGGCCTTGAAGGACAGCGATGATGTTGTGGCCCTCGAACATCTGCGTGACTTCGCGGGCGTTGCCGAGAAGGAAGCCGTGGAGGCCGGTGGCGGCCTGATAGACGGCGCCTTTGGCAGCGGGGCTGTCCGCGGGCGCGTACTGCGGCGCGGCGGAGACGAGCGGGACGTGGATGGCGACGACGATGGGGGCGCCCGCTGGGGTAGAGGCGAGATCCTGTCTGAGCCAGGCGAGCTGCTCGGGGTCGACCATGGCGTCGAAGTCGCGCTGCGGCGTGATCTGGATGGAATCGAGGAGGATGAAATGGTAGCCGCTGCGGTCGAAGGAGCGATAGGTTTTGGTGTTGAACCGCTGCTCGAATGCTTTCTTGCCGTAGAGCGGGTCGGAGAGCTCGACACCAGAGGCGGGATCGCGGCCAAAGACATCGTGATTTCCGATGACGTGCTGGACGGGGATGCCGTCGAGCGCGTGCTCGGTCTTCCCGTACTCGTCGAGGAGCATGAGGGAGCGCGCGCGAGGGACGGCGTTCAGGTCGAAGCAGTGGTCTCCGCCCTGGATGCAGAGGTCGGGCTTGAGCGCCTTGATCTTCCCCATGGCGAGCGCGGTGCCTTCGTTGGCGCGGAGCTCGGGCTGATTGTGGGTGTCGGTGAAGAAGACGAGGCGGAGGTTGCCGGGCTGTGCGGTGGGCGCTTGCGGAAATGCAGGCAGAGAATGTGCCACGGCCGCAGCGGCTGAGAGCGAGAGGAAGCGGCGGCGGTCGAGGTGGTGCAGGGTCCGGCTCATGGGGGAGATGGTACAGGAAGCCGGTTCTCGGCTGTCAGTTGTCTGTTGCGGGTTCAGAGCTAGGTCGCGAGGCGGATATAAGGAGAGTAGAGCTCGTCGCCGACGTGGGTGAAGGGCCGGAGGTGTATTTCACGGTAACCGGTCTGCGCGACCCATTCCGACGTGGAGATTCTGCGGGCGGAGAGGGCCTGTTCGCGGGTAAGCGTCGGCTGCGGCCCCATAGCCATCAGGACGCGAGGGCCACAGAGGATGGATGTGATCTCGGGGTGCGGCGTGCCGCCGTCGGTGCGCAGGGGCTCGAGACGGAGCGGCATTGGGAGTTCGAGTTCGATGATGTCGCCGCTCTTCCACGTGCGCCGAATTTCGGTGAAGCCTCGGACAGAATGGATGGGTATCGATTGTCCGTTGATCGCGAGATGGGATTTGTCTGCCCAATCGGGGATGCGCAGGTGAACTGAAAGTTTGACTGGGCGGAGGGATTTGAACCGCATGCTGACCAGGGGCTGATCGGGGTAGCCGGGTTGCTGCTCGAGCGAGAGTCTCATGCCATGGTGCGACCAGCTTAGACGGGATGCAAGGTAGAGATTGACCCAGACGGAAGGGTCCCGCTCCGCCCCGAGCAGGTAGGCGTTGATGCCGTAGTCGGCGGCAAGCTGCGGAAGGGTGCCGGAGCAGCAGGGCCAGCGGTGTTTGGAGTAGACGCGACGGCCTGCGGCGCTGAAGTCGGCGTTGTAGAAAGAACGGCCATCTCCGCCGAGGGGAAGAGCGCCGAGCGCGGCGTTGAGCATGACGCACTCCATGCTGTCTCCGTAGTGACCGTCGCGGGTGGCTTGCAAGAGATAGCGGGTGAGCTTCATGTGGGCGTAGGCGCCGCAGGGTGTCTCAAAGGAGTTGTGGGTCTCGGTGAGGCTGTTATAGAGGCGGCCGGAGCCGGGCTTCCCGAGCGTCTCTTCGGGACCCCAGCCGCCGGTGGAGTAGCTCTGGGCTTCGAGCATGCGGAATCCGTTGACGGCGGCGCGGAGATGCGGCTCGCTGCCCGTGACGAACCATGCCTGCATCGCGGAGCAGAGGGCGTTGACGTGGCTGTAAGCGTGGAGACCGCCGAGGACGTTTTCGTTGCGCGCGAGTGGGTCGAAGAAGGTGTTGAGGAGGTACTGGTCGGCCATCTCTCGATAGGCGCGGCCCGCGCCCATGGTGGAGACGAGGTAGAGGTTCTCGGGCAGGGTGTAGCTCTCGTCCCAGTGGAAGGAGGCGTCGCGGTCAGGCCGCCAGGCTGCCTCGCGAGGGATGGCGCGACCGGGCAGGCTCGGGAGCGCGGCGGCCAGGACCTTGTCGAGCGTGGGGAAGGCCTGCGAGTCCTGCAGGAGGGCGTGGCCGTCCATGAGGCCGCAGACGAGACGGTCGAGGGTGTAGGCGGGGAAGCGAGTCTGATCGAAGAAGGCAGGTGAGATTGCTTCAGCGAGCTGGGCGTGGAGAGCGCGAACTCGGTTGGCGATGACGGCGTCGTTGTTCGCGGAGGCGAAGCGGGCGAGGGCGGAGGTCCACTGGCCGAAGGAGTGGCCGGGGGCGAAGCCGGCGTCGCCGGTCTTGTAGTTGTAGGTGGGCAGGTACTGGTACCAGCCGCCTATGTCGACGCCGGGCGCTGGCTGTCCGGCCATGGCGCGGAAGGGTTTGAGGAGGGAGTCGTCAGAGAGGCCCATGAGGACGCCGAGGGTATTGCGCTGCTGGGCGAGATGGGGCTCGCTGAGAGACTGTGACCTGGTTGTAGGCCGGGCTGCGGAGGGGACGCTCGGAGGTGATCTCATCTGCGGAGGCAAACCGAGCTGTTGCAGCGGTAGCGACCGTGAGGCCGAGAAAGCGTCGGCGGTTCATGTGTTGATGGTAGCTTAGCGCGTGAAGAGGTCCTTGACCTGCTGGAGGATGACGTCGCGGCTGACGTCGGAGATGGCTTCGGTGAGGGGGAGTTGTTTGGGGCAGGCTTCGACGCAGTTCTGGGCGAAGCCGCACTCCTGGACGCCGCCGTCTCCGGCGAGGGCGCGGAGGCGTTCTTCCTTGAGGACCTTGCCGGTGGGGTTGTTGTTGAAGAGCTTGACCTGGGCAATGGTGGCGGCGCCGACGAAGTTGGTCTGGTCGTTGAACTGGGGGCAGACCTCCATGCAGATCGTGCAGGAGATGCAGTTGGAGAGGGGATAGAGCTGCTCCTGGAGCTGGGGGAACTGGCGGGGGCCTTCACCGAGATCGTAGGAGCCGTCGACGGGCACCCAGGCCTGGACGCGCTTGAGGTTCTCGAACAGGACGGAGCGGTCGACGGCGAGGTCGCGGACGACGGGGAACTTGGAGAGTGGGGCCAGGGTGATGGGCTGCGAGAGTTTGTCGACCAGGGCGGAGCAGGCCATGCGGGCGCGGCCGTTGATGAGCATGGCGCAGGAGCCGCAGATCTCTTCGAGGCAGTTGGCGTCGTAGGAGATGGGGGTGGTGGGCTGGCCGGAGCTGGTGACGGGATCGCAGGCGATCTCTCCGAGGACGGAGGTGATGTTCATGTTGGGGCGGTAGGGGATCTCGAACTTTTCGGTGCGGGCGGGGGCGTCGGGGGTGGCCTGGCGCTTGATCTCGACCTTGATGGTGCGCTGGGAGGTGTTGGCGGCGGTGGCGGACTGGGCTACGGGGGTATGGGTGGTGCTGGGGGTCTGGACGGCTGTGGCCATTGTGCTTCTCTCCTGCTGCATCGTTGGGTGGGAGTGTGTTGGATACCACCCCTCCCCCGTACTTAAGTCCTAAAGTATTCCATCTTTGCTACTTAGGTCTGGACCTGGACGGACCTAAGAGCCTTTCTTTACCGGTATAGCCCCGGCTTTGTATCGGGCTTTCAGCCCTCTGTCGCGTTTCGCCTCTCACCTGGGGCTTCGCCCCAGGCTATGATGTGTCGGGCCTTCAGCCCGAAGGATCGGGAGCTACATTGCCTCAGAGAAACGGAGCTGAATTTCGAACCGCCCTTTACTCTTCTAATCTCCGAACCGCCCTTTACTCTCCTAATCCGGATCCGTCCCCCTCTATCCCGATCCGCTCCTCAAAATTTGTGCAGCGCAGGTGCCGGTTTGCTATTCCAGAATAACTGTTGGCGAGGGGTAACTACGCCAACAGGTTTGATGTTGCGGTACGGTTTCCTTGCCGTGCTATCGGTCGTGAAGGTCTTCCTCCGCTTCGACGTTTCCTTTCGGCGTGGTGACCGGGTGTTTGCCTGATTCGAGAACTTTCTGTCTGCGGCCGTCGATCCAGGCTCCGAGGAGGATGAAGGCTCCGAAGAGGGCGACGGCGAGGATGGTGAGGGCGATGCCGAGTGTGGTCATCGCAGGTTAGACGGCCTGTCCTGGCCCGAGAGGAGTTGTCACTTTTCGCGCTTGTTCCACCAGAACATGTAGGCGAGAAAGAGAGCGAGGATGATGGCGAGGGCTGTGTATACGAGATTGATGTGATGGTACATAGGTGGTTAGATGGCGTTCAACGGCTCTGAGGCGATCCGGCTGGTTTGGAACGGAACTGGTGGATGAGGCGACCGAGGGTGCAGGCGGCTACGAAGAGGATGAGGAGGGTTTCGGTGGATTGGCTCATTGGTGGCCTCCGGGGATGAAAAGCAGATTCCTCCGCTGCGCTGCGGAATGACAACAAAAAATCTGCGGACTAACAACAAACAAAGCTGCGGATTGACAACAGAAAAATGGGTGACAACGCGAGGTGGTTTAGGCGGTGGCGGTGTAGCTCCGTGCGCGGGGTTGGATGTGGCTGATGTCGACGTCTTCGAACTCGGAGAGCTGGGGGCGCCGTCTGTGAAGGCGGCTTTGGTGGTTTTGAGGAACTTCTCGTCGTTGCGCTCGGGGAAGTCGGGCTTGTAGTGGGCTCCGCGGGACTCGTCGCGCAGGCGTGCGCCCTGGACGATGACGCGGGCGAGCTGGAGCATGTTGTAGAGCTGGCGGGTGAAGGCGAAGCTGGTGTTGGCCCACTGGCTCTTGTCGGAGAGGTTGACGTTGCGGTAGCGGGCGAGGAGCTCGACGATCTTGGCGTCGGCTTCGTCGAGGCCGGCGTTGTAGCGGATGATGGTGGCGTGCTTGGTCATGGTTTCGCCGAGCTCGCGCCAGATCTTGAAGGGGTTTTCGGTGCCCTGGTTGTTGAGGAGGAGCTTGTTGCTTCTCGTTCTGGCGCTGCGAGCTCGGCGGCGTGGCCGCCGTCGCCTTCGGTTGGGCGGCGAGGGACTTGGCGTAGTCCATGGCCTGCGGGGCCGGCGACGAAGCCGCCGTAGATGCAGGAGAGCAGGGAGTTGGCGCCGAGGCGGTTGGCGCCGTGGATGGAGTAGTCGGCCTCGCCGGCGGCGAAGATGCCGGGGATGTTGGTCTGCTGGTTGAAGTCGACCCAGAGGCCGCCCATGGTGTAGTGCATGCCGGGGAAGATCTTCATGGGGACTTCGCGCGGGTCGTCGCCGACGAACTTCTCGTAGATCTCGAGGATGCCTTCGAGCTTGCGGTTGAGCGTCGCGCGGTCGATGTGGGTGAGGTCGAGGTAGACCATGGGCTGGCCGTCGATGCCCATGCCGTGCTCGTAGACGACCTTGAAGATGGCGCGGGTGGCGACGTCGCGGGGGACGAGGTTGCCGTACTTGGGGTACCACTCTTCGAGGAAGTACCAGCGGTCGGCCTCGGGGATGGACTTGGCGGCGCGCTTGTCGTTCTTGTCTCGTGGGAACCCAGACGCGGCCGCCTTCGCCGCGGGCGGACTCGGACATGAGGCGGAGCTTGTCTTCGCCGGGGATGGCGGTGGGGTGGACCTGGATGAACTCGCCGTTGGCGTAGAAGGCGCCCTGCTGGTAGAGCGCGGACTGGGCGGAGCCGGTGCAGACGACGGAGTTGGTGGACTTGCCGAAGATGGCGCCGTTGCCGCCGGTGCAGATGATGATGGCGTCGGCGGGGAAGGTGCGGGTCTCCATGGTGCGGAGGTCCATGGCGCCGATGCCGCGGCAGGCGCCTTTGCTGTCGAGGACGGCGGAGAGGAACTCCCAGCCTTCGTACTTGGTGACCTTGCCTTCGGACTCGTAGCGGCGGACCTGCTCGTCGAGCGCGTAGAGGAGCTGCTGGCCGGTGGTGGCTCCGGCGAAGGCGGTGCGGTGGTAGAGGGTGCCGCCGAAGCGGCGGAAGTCGAGCAGGCCTTCGGGGGTGCGGTTGAAGGGGACGCCCATGCGGTCGAGCAGGTCGATGATGGCGGGGCCCTGCTCGCACATCTGCTTGACGGGGGTCTGGTTGGCGAGGAAGTCGCCGCCGTAGATGGTGTCGTCGAAGTGCTTGCAGGTGGCGTCGCCCTCGCCCTTGAGGTTCTTGGCGGCGTTGATGCCGCCCTGGGCGCAGACGGAGTGCGAGCGCTTGACGGGGACGATGGAGAAGAGGTCGACCTTGCCGCCGGCTTCGGCGATCTTGATGACGGCGGCGAGGCCGGCGAGGCCTCCGCCTACGACGATGATTCGTGGGGTTGCTGCTGCCATGTGCTTCGTTCCTTCTAAGTGACTGAGACGTGATGCGAAGCTGAGCTCAGATGATCGCCAACCAGCGATGAGTAGCTCGACAAGTCTCATAAAGCTGACCGTCAGGACAGTGCTTGCGATATCCATGCGATGCGCTTCGAGCTACTGCTCTGATACGCTCGATGCAACTGAAGCTGCCGTAGCGAGCCGATCTGCTCGAGCATTGCTCCAGCTGCTGATACCGCTTCGCTGGTCCAGCTGACATCGCAGAAGCATCGCGAACATCCCGAGACGCAAGACTGCACGAGATGATGCGACACGCATGAGCGATCGACGAGATGCGCACTGTCACCGAACCTCGCCGGGCTGGGTCGGGTTGGTTGAGTCCGGTGGCGGCGGTGTTGGGGCGGGCAGGACGATGCCGGCGGGCTGCGCGGGCATGACGTCTGCGGGGGCGTTGGGGTACTTGCAGACGACGGCGTAGATGCTGATGAGGCCCATGAGGCAGAGGGCGGTGCCGACGGCGGCCGCAGACGTAGCCGAAGCGCTTGCGGGCGCGGTCGCCGGGGGTGATGCCCCACTTGGCGGCGAAGAGCCAGATGCCGTAGGCGAAGTGCCAGGAGGTGGCGATCATGGCGATGACGTAGATGGCGAGCATCCAGGGGTTGCGAGAGCTCGACCTGGACCTTGTGGAAGGCGGCGCCGGGGTGCTCGGGGAGCGAGACGCCGGAGAAGCGCTGCCGCCAGACGTGCTGGATGATGTAGAGCGAGCGCGATGATGCCGGTGACGCGCTGGGAGAGGTACATCCAGTTGCCGGCCCAGGGGTAGACGTTGACGTTGGCGCGGCCGCGGAAGGCGATGAAGACGCCGTAGAGGGCGTGGAAGGCGAGGGGGATGAAGATGAGGGCCCACTCGAGGACGCGGACGAGCGGGAGGGCGTTGAGGAACTTGACCTGCTGGGCGTAGGCGAGGGGGCCGTTCCAGGTCTCGAAGTTGGAGACGATGTGCTCGACGAGGAAGGCGCCGATGGGGACGATGCCGGAGAGCGAGTGGAGCTTGCGCCAGAGGAAGGAGTGGCCCTCGCCGGCGCGGAGCGGCTGCACGCCCTTGCAGTTCGCCGAGGGCGGCGTTGGCAGGCGGGTGCGATGGGTGCGGCTGCGGCCATGAGGGCTCCTTGAGGTGCTTGACGCGGTGCAGTGAGGAACTGACAGAGGCAGCAGGTGATTATTCCGCCGTGCGTCGAGACGAGTCGTCAAGGAAACGGGTGGCGAATCTGTGCGGTTATCGCTTAGGTTTGTGCGAAATGACGTGCGGTCGATCTGCGCAGGTTGCGGAGTGAGGTCTTCAGAAGGCGGCGAGGGCGCGGCCGCGGTGGCTGAAGCGGTGACGCTCGGTTCGGGGTCGAGCTCGGCCATGGTGCGGCCTTGCTCGGGCAGGAGGAAGAGGGGGTCGTAGCCGAAGCCGCCGTTGCCGCGGGGGGCGGCGAGGATCTCGCCTTCGACCGTGCCTGAGCCGGTGGCGAGGACTTCGCCGTCGCGGGCGAGCGGCGAGGACGCAGCGGTAACGGGCCTGGCGGTCGGCCTCGCGGGTGGATGGCGAGGGCGTCGAGGAGGCAGAGGTTGTTGCGCTGGTCGGGTGGGAGCGGTCGGCGGGTGGTGTAAGTTCTGGTCATCGGCGTAGCGGGCGGAGCGGACGCCGGGGGCGCCGTGGAGGGCGTCGACTTCGAGGCCGGAGTCGTCGGCGAGGACGGTGAGGCCGGGGCTGCGGGCGGAGTAGAAGAGGGCTTTGGAGGGGCGTTGCCTTCGAAGGTGGGCTCGTCTTCGGGGGCTGCGGGGATGGTTTGCGAGGCCGGGGAGCGGGAGGAGGGTGATGCCGGGAGTGAGGGCGGAGGCGAAGTCGCGGAGCTTGCCGGGGTTGGTGGTGGCGACGTAGAGGGTGGTTTCGGGTCACCAGCTATTGTGAGGCCTGATCGTCAGAAGGCCTAACACCGATTTACACGGTGGCAGGGATTTACGCGGAGTGTCGGAGGCGGCTCGATCGCATCTGACGGGAGAGGGTGCAGTCGAGAGCAGCAGATCCTGGTCGCTGACGCGCAAGGCATGACTCCCAGATTGACGCGACGGATGGCAGATAAGACGGACCAGAGGATGAGGTGATGGGCGGGATGAAGGCGCATACGGAGTACCTGGAGCTGAAGACGGCGGAGCGGTACGAGATGGTGCACCTGACGCCGCAGGTGGAGGCGATTGTGCGGCGCAGTGGGGTGGAGGATGGGCTGTGCTTTGTGTCGCCGATGCATATTACGGCGGCGATCTATGTGAACGACAACGAGGATGGGCTGATCGAGGATATCGGGGCGTGGCTGGAGAAGCTGGCTCCGCGGTGGCCGGGGTACAAGCATCACCAGACGGGCGAGGACAATGCGGACGCGCATCTGAAGGCTCTGCTGCTGCACCATGAGACGACGCTGCCGGTGACCGAGGGACGGCTGGACCTGGGGCAGTGGCAGCGGGTGTTTTATGCGGAGTTCGACGGGCAGCGGGCGAAGCGGGTGATTGTGAAGGTGCTCGGCGTGAGCGGCGAATCTGCTTGATGCGGGAGGCGCGTTGATGCGGCTCCGGATAATTTCAGGTGGCTGAATCCGAGTGGGCTGGTAAGGCAACGTGTATGGACTGGTGGGGCTCCTACACAGCACAGAGCGGATTGCACGGTGTCCTCCTGTTGTACGGCTAAACCAGTTCAGGAGATGGCAGCAATGAGTTCTGATCACATATCGCGACGCAACGTGGTTACACAACTTGGAGCCGGGATTGCCGGGGTGGCGCTGGCGGCGGGGCATGCCGACGCGCAGATGTCGAGCGGATCCGGGACGCGGGGGTCTTCCACGGCCCCGTTTGTGGATCCGAAGACGAAGTATCCGAAGCCTCCTTATCCGGGGCAGACACAGCCGTGGCCGGGGCTGGCGAGCAAGATGAATCCGCGGCCGGACCATGGGGAGACGAGCTACAAGGGTTCGGGCAGGCTGGCAGGGCGCAAGGCGCTGATCACGGGAGGCGACTCCGGCATGGGGCGCGGGGCGGCGATTGCGTATGCACGGGAAGGTGCGGATGTGGCGATCAGCTACTACCCGACGGAGGAGCCGGATGCGCAGGAGGTGGTGGAGCTGATCAAGGCGGCTGGGCGGAAGGTGATTACGATTCCGGGCGACCTCCGACAGGAGAGCTACTGCACGGAGCTGGTGTCGAAGGCGGTCGCAGGGCTGGGAGGGCTGGACATTGTGGTGTCGAATGCCGGCCGGCAGCAGCAGTGCGAGGACCTGCTGCAGTTGACGACAGAGGCGTTTGACGCGACGATGAAGACCAACATCTATGCGCCGTTCTGGATCATCAAGGCGGCGCTGCCGCACCTCCAGCCGGGCTCCTGCATTATTGGGACGACGTCGGAGCAGGCCTACGATCCGGCGGCGAACCTGTACGACTACGCGCAGACCAAGGCGGCGACGATGAACTACGTGAAGTCGCTGGCGAAGCAGCTTGGGCCGAAGGGCATTCGCGTGAATGGGGTTGCGCCGGGACCGATCTGGACGCCGCTGCAGGTTTCGGGCGGCGCGACGCAGGAGCACCTGATCCACTTCGGGGAAGATTATCCCCTGGCGCGGGCGGGGCAGCCGGCGGAGCTGGCGAGTATTTATGTGCAGCTGGCCGCGAATGACGCGAGCTACACGACCGGGAATATCTATGGGGCGGGCGGTGGGAAGGGTCAGCCGTAACGGCTGACGCTATCGCGTTGTTGCTTAGGACGGCTGCTGACAGAGGGTACGGCCGGAGACGGCTCGCCGGAAGCTAAGGATCGCTTCCGGTAAGCCGGCATCCGGCGTACTACTCCGGATCGGTACGGCCCGTGGTGGTGTTCGCGTCAGACTCGCCATGGGCGAGCTCAGGGGAGGCGGAGCCCTGGTGGGGTTTGTACCGCGCCAATCGGTTTGCTAGTTTGGCATACATGCCGCCGCCTCTGTCCGAAGAACTCCGCAGCATCATCGAGAACCTTTACCGGGCGGAATCGGGCCGGGTTCTGGCGACACTGGTGCGCTTGCTCGGCGACCTGGACGTGGCCGAGGAGTCGATGCACGAGGCGTTCGCTGCCGCCCTGGAGTCCTGGACGGTCGCTGGTATTCCGGACAACCCACGTCCCTGGCTCATTTCGACGGCTCGCTTCAAGGCCATCGATGCTATGCGCCGGCGCGCGCGTTTCGATGGAGTGCAGCGAGATCTTGTCGCCCACATGGAATCGCGCGTCAACGAGGTTTCGGGCGGAGGCAAAGAGCTCGAGGAGGAAGAGATCGAGGACGATCGCCTCCGCCTGATCTTTACGTGCTGCCATCCTGCTCTGCCTCCGGAAGGACAGGTTGCGCTTACTCTGCGCGAGGTCTGCGGCTTGACCACGGAGGAGATCGCCCGGGCCTTTCTGGTGACGCCGGCAACGCTTGCGCAACGGATTGTGCGCGCGAAGGCGAAGATTCGAGAGGCGTCAATTCCGTACGAGGTGCCGGGGCCGCAGGAACTACCGGACCGGCTCCACGCAGTGCTTCAGGTGATCTATCTCGTGTTCAATGAGGGTTATTCGGCTGCGGCTGGAGCGGAGGTGACGCGGGCCGAGTTGACGGGCGAGGCGATTCGGCTGGGACGGCTGCTGACTCAACTCCAGGGAGAGCCGGAGGTGACGGGGCTGCTTGCCTTGATGTTGCTGCAGGGATCCCGCAGCGCGGCGAGAACCTCTTCGACCGGAGATCTGATTCTGCTGGAAGATCAAGACCGCTCCCTCTGGAACGGGGCCCAAATCGCGGAGGGATTGGCCCTGGTGGACGAAGCTCTCACATCCCGCCGCTTTGGTGCTTACACACTGCAGGCTGCGATTGCGGCCGTTCATGCGCGGACGGAGTCGGCTGCTGCGACGGATTGGCGCCAGATTGTTTCGATCTACAACCAACTGGTGCGGATTCAGCCTTCGCCGGTTGCGTATCTGAACCGCGCTGTGGCGATTGCGATGCGGGATGGTCCAGAGGCGGGTCTGATGCATATCGACGCGGTGCTGGAGCATGGCGAATTAACGAACTATTACCTGGCGCATTCGGCCCGCGCCGATATGTGCCGGAGGCTGGGCAGGATCGCCGAGGCCCGAGCTTCTTATGAGAAGGCGCTGTCGCTGACGCAACAGGAACCGGAACGGCAGTTTCTGCAGGAGCGGATTCGGCAGCTGAGATAAAGATCAGCAGACCGAAGAAAAAGTTTGGAGTGTGTGTCGATTTCCGGTCTACCCGCCGACTATAGGACAAAAGAACGATGAGCGCCGGCTCCTGAGTGAACAGGAGACGAGTCATCGAGAACATACCGAAGAAGATGAAGGAGAAGTTATGCCACAGTACATGATTGCCGGCTACCAACCCGATGATTTCGACCCGTCCACCGTAACCGAAGCGATGATGGAGGAGATCCACGCGCTGAACCGCGAGATGATTGCTGCCGGCGCGAGAAAGTTCGCTTGCGGGATTGCTCCTGCCCGGAAGGCTAAGTCGCTCCGCATGCAGCCCGATGGAAAGGTGCTCATCACGGACGGGCCATTTACGGAGACCAAAGAGCACATGGGAGGCTTCTGGATTCTGGAAGCCGCGGATATGGAGGAGGCCCTCGCGTGGGCTCGCAAGGGCACCGTCGCCTGCCAATTTGCGGGTGAGGTGCGGGAGCTTCTTTTCATGCCGGATCCAAAGAGAGCAGCGGAATAGTCTCGGCCGCCGCGACCTGGAAGATGGATCCGTAATGATCGCGAAGGAGCCGGCGCGCGAAGCTGCACCGCTGGCTGCCCACCTGGAGAGAAAAGGAGAAGGACAATGAAATACCTCTGCTTTGGCTACTACGACAAAGGCAAATTCGAGGGCATGAGTGAAGCGGAGCGAAACGCCATGTTCGACACATGCTTTGCTTACGACGACCATCTTCGCGCCAGCGGACACTGGGCTGGTGGCGAAGCGCTTCAGGGGACGGAGACCGCCTTGACCCTGTCCTGGAGCAACGGCAAAGTAGCAACTACAGATGGCCCGTACGCCGAGACCAAGGAACAACTCGGCGGTATTCTCGTCCTTGAGGCGCGGGACATGAATCAGGCTGTACAGCTCATGGGCCAGCATCCTGCGCTGACCTACGGGAATACTTTTGAGATTCGGCCGGTGGGGGACATGGACGAAATCAAGAGGGCAAGCGAGCAGCGACGGAGAGTCATTGCCCCCTGAAGTTGGTTCTCGCTTGTCAGGGACGGAATCGACGAAGCGCTGACAAGCGCAAAGAAAGCCGCGGATAGTGTGCAGGGAATGTCCGCGGCTCGAACTGCCGACTGTCACCAACTGGGCTGGTCGCTCATGGAGCGTTAGTTGAGCATCAGTCCTGATAGGACATGTTTGTGTCGGTCTACGCGGTGACGGAGATCTCTTCTTCGAGCTGCTGCTTTTCGGCGAGGGCGGTGTAGTAGCCGTTGCGGGCGAGGAGTTCGTCGTGGGTGCCGTAGTTCGGCGATGCGGCCGTTGACGAGGACGGCGATCGGTCGGCGTTGCGGGCGGTGGAGACGCGGTGGGAGATGAAGATGGTGGTGCGGCCCTGCATGACCTCGCGGAGGCCGGCGAGGATCTGCTCTTCGGTGTAGGTGTCGACGCTGGCGAGGGCGTCGTCGAGGATGAGGATGCGGGGGTCGCGGATGAGGGCGCGGGCGATGGCGGTGCGCTGCTTCTGGCCGCCGGAGAGGGTGATGCCGCGTTCGCCGACGACGGTGTCGAAGCCGGTGGGGAACTCGAGGATTTCGGTGGCGATGTGGGCGGTGCGGGCGGCGTCTTCGATCTCGTGCTCGGTGGCGTCGGGGCGCCGAAGGCGATGTTCTGCGCGATGGTGTCGGAGAAGAGAAAGGTCTCCTGCGGGACGAAGCCGATGCTGCCGCGGAGGGTGGCGAGCGGGATACTGGCGGATGGGGCTGGCCGTCGATGAGGACGGTGCCGGGGGGGGCGTCGTGGAGGCGGGGGATGAGGGAGACGAGGGTGGATTTGCCGGAGCCGGTGGGGCCGACGATGGCGAGGGAGGAGCCGGCGGGGATGTGGAGGTTGATGTCGTGGAGGACCTCGGGGCCGCCGGTGGGGTAGGTGAAGGTGAGGTGGCGGAAGTGGATGTCGCCGGCGAGGTGGGCGGAGGTGGGCAGTTGCCGAGAGCGGTCGCGAGGTGTGCGGGAACGGATCGAGGTCTCTCCGCTGCGCTGCGGCTCCGGATCGAGATGACGGTCAGTGGCGGGTGCGAGGATGGCGGTTCGTCGATGATTCGGGTTGCTGCTTGAGGAGTTCGTCGATGCGGACGACGGAGGCGGTGCCGCGCTGGAAGAGGTTGACGACCCAGCCGATGGCGATCATGGGCCAGGTGAGCTGCACCATGTAGACGTTGAAGGCGGCGAACTCGCCGACGGAGATGCGGTGGGCAGACGACCTCGTGGCCGCCGACGAGCAGGGTGATCATGAGCGAGAGGCCGAGGACGAATTCGAGCGTGGGCCAGAGCATGGCCATGAGGCGGACGAGGTGGAGGCGAGCGGCCGATGTACTCGCTGGTTGGCGGTCTCGAAGGAGGCGATCTCGGCCTCTTCCTGGGCGAAGGCGCGGATGAGGCGGGCGCCGGAGAAGTTCTCCTGGGCCTTGGCGGAGATGTCGGAGAACATGGCCTGGATGCGCTCGAAGCGGCGGTGAATGCGGTGCGCCGAAGTACTGGACGAGGACGGAGGCGAGGGGCAGCGGGACCGAAGGCGCAGAGCGTGAGCTTGGGGCTGATGCGGATCATGAACGGCAGCGCGGCGGCGGTGAAGACGATGGCAGTTGGCGGAGTACATGATGGCCGGGCCGAGGAGCTGGCGGACGGCGTTGAGGTCGTTGGTGGTGCGGGCCATGATGTCGCCGGTGCGGTGGGTGTGGTAGAAGCTGGCGGACTGGCGTTCGAGGTTGGCGAAGAGGTCGTTGCGGAGGTCGAACTCGATCTCGCGCGAGGCGCCGATGATGACCTGGCGGGTGATGTAGAGGAAGATGGCGGCGAGGGCGGCGATGAGCGACGAGGCGGAGCGCGTGGTGAGACGATCTTGGCTTCGGTGACGCCGTGCTGCATGTCGTCGATGGCGTGGCCGACGACGAGGGGGATGAGGACGCGGATGACGTTGTAGAGGATGCACGGCCACGCCGCCCCAGGCGAGACGAGTTCCAGTAGCGCCGGAGGTAGGGGAAGAGCGGGCGGATGCGCTCGAACATGGTGTGTCTTCAGGAGTTAGATGGGCTTTCGGACGCGGAGTGACTCCGAAAGCCTCGGTGCGGTTGGATGAGGCTGCGGGTGTGGGTGGCGGAGGTGGCTGGCTGGGCTGGGGCGGAGTGGCGGGCTTTGCGGGCGTCGGCCGGAGTGCTGGTGGCCGGGTCGGAGGTTGCGGGGCGTTGGCGGGCTTGGGCTCGGCTTGCGGTCGGTGTCGGACTGGGCTACGAGCTCGACGTCGAAGATGAGTCGGATTTGGCGGGATGCGGCGGGCGGCCGCTGGCTCCGTAGGCGAGCTGGTAGGGGATGAAGAGGCGGCGCTTGCCGCCGACGTGCATGCCCTCAAAGCCGGTGTCCCAGCCGCGGATGACGCTGGTGCTGCGCCGTACGGGAAGGTGATGGGCTCGTTGCGGGGTCGATCGGGAGGAGTCGAACTTGGTGCCGTCGGTGAGGTAGCCGGTGTAGTGGATGGTGTACCACTTGTGGGGCGCGGCGAGCGGCGCCGGTGCCGATGACGGTGTCGATGTAGCGGAGCGCGTACAAGGGTTTGGGAGTGCCGGTGACTTTGGGGACATTAGGTGGGTTATCGGCAGGATTTGCGGTTGCCGGCGTGGTTTTTGCCGCGGAAGCTGCGGTGGACGTGTGGTGGACTGGTCTTCTGGCGGTGGTGGTCGTCGTGGAGGTTTGAGCGAGGGTGACGGTGGTGCAGAGAGCTGCGAGGAAGATCGCGGCGGGTGTTTTGGTCATTGTGAGTCTATTTTAGGCGGTCGGGGTGGGTTGCCGGACGGGAAATCGATAGGTCGGTGGCCGGGGTGGCGATCGGAGGAGGGGGAGCCTGGTTTTGAGATGGTCAGGGTAAGCGGTTGGACCACGATCAGGTTTGGGAGAGGGCAGCTAGGGTGCAAAGCAGGTTCTTAGGCCAAAACTGCCAGAGATCTTGACAACCGTTCTACGAAACATTCATACTTTGGTCCGTTTTGGTAGAACCACTTTTTGTTTGATGAGGGATGGCGTCTCGTGAGGCTCTGGGTCAGGTTTTGTGTCGGTTTGGTGGTTGTGGCGATGCCCGCCGCAGTGTTTGGGCAGGCAGATCGCGGTGGGATTTCCGGTAAAGTGACCGATCCGAGCGGGTGCGGTGCTGACGGATGCAGCGGTGACGCTGCGCAATGAGGGCACGGGAGTGACCCAGAGCGCGACGACGAATAAGGCTGGTGAGTACAACTTTCAGCAGTTGAACCCCGGAGCGTACGACCTGGCGGTGGCTAGCGGAGGCTTCAAGAAGGCCGAGCGGACGAACATTACTGTCGATGTGGGCAACGTGGTGGAGATGGACGTCGCGATGGAGGCGGGCGGGAGCACGGAGACGGTGGAGGTGACGACGGGGGTGCAGCAGCTGCAGACGACCTCGGCCTCAACAGGTCTGATTGTGGAGCAGAAGTCGATCGAAGAGCTGCCGCTGATCTACGGCAACCCGTTTGCGCTCGAGAGCCTGGCGCCGGGGATTCTTCCATCGAGCGTGAACCCGAACATCCACACGTACGACAGTTCGACGACGACAGTCAGTGTGAACGGATCGGCGCTGAATGCTCTCGAGATCAAGCTGGACGGAGCTCCGGACAACCGGGTACGGCTGTCGGCATATACGCCTTCGACCGAGTTCATCAACCAGTACAAAGTTGAGACGGCGAGCTACGATGCAACGGAGGGTCACAGTTCGGGCGGGTTTGTGAACGTGAGTCTGAAGAGCGGGACCAATCAGTTCCATGGCGGGGCTTTCGTGTATTACCAAAACCCGACGCTGAACGCGAACCCATGGAGCCTGGCGAATATCACGTCCAAGCCGGTGTGGCTGCGCGAGGGAGGCGATGTGGGCGGCCCGATCTGGAAGGACCGGGTGTTCTTTTTTGCCGGGTACGAGCATAGCCGGCAGGCCTCGCCCAATGTGCTAACGGAGACAGTACCGACACTGGCCGAGCGTGGGTTGACAGCGTCGGGACAGCCGCTGGGGTACTACGACTTTTCTTCGTTATACGCGCTGGATCCGAAGCATCAGCCGGGCACGTCGAACTCGTACCAGATCTACGATCCGCTGAGCGGGCATACGGTGGGAACGAGCACGGTGGTGCAGCGGAATCCCTTTGCGGGCAACATCATTCGTCAGAACCAGGTGAGCCCGATCGCGCAGAAGATTCTCGGGTACTACCCGTTGCCGAACCTGCCGGGCAACGCGGACGGCTCGAACAACTTCGGGTATGCGGGCGCGGAGCCGGACTACTACTACGCCTATGTTGTTCGGGCGGATGCGACCCTGACGAGCAAGCAGCAGATTTTCGGTCATTTTGTGCAGAGCCGACGTCTTCAGCCGGGCAAAAACGCTTATTTCGCGCCGGTAAGCGGAACGAACCTGTCGTACCAGAATAAGGGCGTTGCGTTTGGGTACACCTATGTCATGACACCGGCCACCGTGCTGGATGCTCACCTGACGTGGACGCGGTTCGTGAACCAGAACACTGTTCCATCGCAGGGCGTACTGAATGCGACGACGGTAGGGATGCCGAGCTATCTCGTGGATGGGCTAGCTCCGGCGGCGAATGCGTTTCCGCGAGTCGATGTGACGGGGTTCACATCGTTGAACTCGGATAACGGCGTTCTGTCGCACGACGATGTGACGCTGGGGTCGGTGCAGGTGAGTCATCTGCTGCGAAATCACTTCCTGCGCGGCGGGTTTGAGTACCGGATGTACAACACGAACGGCGGATCGACGCCGCAGTCGAATGGGCGGTACCAGGCGACGGGCGGATATGCGTCGGCCAACAGCAATTCGAAGGCACAGTCGATCGGGTTCGGGTTCGCTGAGCTGCTGACGGGACAGATCGATTCCTCTGCGATTACGCTGAACGCGGACTTCGCGGTGCGTTCGAACTACCTGGCGGGATGGCTGCAGGATGACTGGAAGGCACGGCCGAACCTGACGGTGAACCTGGGTCTGCGCTATGAGTATGAGGGGCCGGACTCGGAGCGAAACAACAAGGCAAATACGTATTTCGACTTCGGTGCGGTGAACCCGGCAGCGGCTGCATCGCAGGTGAACTATGCCAAGATCGCGGGAACGAATCCGGCGCTGCTGCCGGTGGGTCAGTTCAACGTGAATGGCGGGCTTCGGTTCGCGGGTCAAAATGGCGCAGGCAAGCAGACGTACAACGCGCAGACGCTGAATCTGCTGCCGCGAGCGGGGCTGGCTTATGAGTTTTCGCCGAAGACGGTGTTCCGGGCGGGTTTGGGAGTCTTTGACGATTCGCTGACTACGTTTTATCTGTCGGGCGGAAATGCGGGATCGACGACGTCGTTTCTTCTGCCGCAGCAGGGTTACAGCGCGACCACATCGGTTTCTGGATCGGCGGATAACGGACTGACGTTCCGGAGCACGCTCGCGAATCCGTTTCCGACCGGATTTACTCAGGTGACGGGCAGCAGCCTGGGTTTGTCGACGAATGTAGGAAATGCGATCACGTTCCAGACGCCCAATCCGAAGGTGCCCTATAACATACGCTACAGCGCCGGGTTTCAGCGCGCCTTTGGTGGATGGCTGGCGGCGGTGGATTATGTCGGCAACCATGGCGTGCACCTGCCGGTGAACCAGGAGTTCAACCCGGTTCCAGCGCAGTATCTGTCGACCTTTACCGGCGGCTTTGATCTTCCGGAGTACCTGAAGCTGACCGCGGCGGTGACGAATCCGTTTTATGGCGTACTGCCGAGCACGTCGAGTGTGGGGTCGTCTAAGGTGACCAATGTTGCGGGTCTGTTGCGGCCATACCCGGAGTTTGGAAGTGTGACCTCGTATGTGGATTCGGGAACGTCGATGTATCACTCGCTGCAGGCACAGCTGATTCGCCGCTTCTCAAACGGGGCGTCGTTTACCTCGGCATTTACGTGGTCGAAGTCGCTGGATGCGACACAGTTTCTGAATGCTTCGGATACGCGGCCGTGGTACGGGCTGTCTTCGAACGACCGGACGTTTCGATTGGCACTGTCGGGCATCTATGAGCTGCCGTTCGGATCGGGGCGCCGTTTCTTGAACGGGAATCGTCTGATCTCGGCGGTGGTCGGCGGATGGCAGGCGCAGGGAGTGTACCAGGTGCAGAGCGGACAGCCATTGAGCTTTACGCCGAGCACGGGATCGGGACCGCTGTACCTGGGGTCTGGTTCACCCGGGAGCTCGAACTGGGGCAGAGCGGCGTATAAGCGATCGATTCCTGGACCGGGGCAGGCGGGTTACTGGTTTGACACATCAAAGTTCGTCACGAATACGGCGTACACGGTGACGGCAGGGCAGCCTCTGCCGAACCCTGCGACGGCGGTTCCGAATCAGTATCAGATCCGGACGTTTCCGATCCGGTTCGATAATCTGCGGGGTGATTTCCTGAACCAGGCGGATGTGGGCGTGCAGAGGAACTTTCACCTGTATGAGAGCCTGCAGATGCAGTTTCGGGGAGAGGCGATCAACCTGCTGAATCACCCGGTGTACGCGCTGCCCAACACCGATTGGACGAATCGGGCTTTCGGGCAGATTACGTCGCAGGCGAACCAGCCGCGGGTCTATCAGTTCTCGGCCTTTGTGCGGTTCTAACAACGATTTGATACTCCGATGGGTTCGCAGCTTCGGCTGCGAGCCCCTTTTTGTGTTGGATGAACGCTAATGCTTTCGGCGGATCTGCCGATGAGAGGAGCAGGCGCACCGAGAGTGACCGTGTGCCTGGGTATTGAGGCGGAGGCGTACTTATGGTTTCGGGCATTTTGAACGTGATTTCGGGGATGGGTGAGGCGGCTTCGCTGGTGCTGCTGGGGACGGTGAACTTCGCGGCGGCCGGTTTTTGCGTTTACAGGGCATCGCGGGTGAAGCGGCGTGGGACTGAAGCGGCGGGGTAGCGAACGGCGCACGACTACGTTGGTGTGCGAAGGAGGAGATAGGCGCCGGTGAGCCCGAAGAGCAGGTCGGGCGACCACGCGGCGAGCATGGCGGGAAGGGTGTTGACGTTGCCCATCGCTTCGAAGAGCCCGGCTACGACCCAGTACGCAATGGCCAGGCCGATGGCGGTGGCGATGCCGGCGAGTCCTCCGCGCTTGCCCATCGAGAGCGCGAAGGGATCGCGAGGATGGCCATGACGAGCGTGATCAGCGGGTAGGCGAGCTTGCGGTTGAGCTGCACGCGCAGGCGCATGGTATCGAAGCCGGACTGCGAGAGGTCGGTGATGTAGCGGGAGAGTTCGCCGTAGTTCATCTCCTGCGAGGGGCGGTCTTCTTTTTTGAAGTAGGTGGGCTGCTCGCGGATCTCGGGAAAGGTGGAGACGGAGAAGGGTTGGTAGGAGGAGGTGGTTTCGCCGGCGAAGGTGCGCTGCCAGCCGTTCTCGAAGATCCATTGATTGGCGTGAGTGTCCCAGTGGGCGGAGGCGGCGAAGATGCGGCGCTGGAGGGTGAAGGTGCCGGGCGCGAACTCGAAGACGGTGAGGTTGGCGAAGACGTTTTTGTCGGCGTCGAAGAACTGGTAGTAGAAGATGCGGCCCGGGTCGGCGTTGTGGCTGATGTGATTGCCGGCTCGTGAGTCTGCGTTCGCCGAGGACTCGGTCTGGTTTCCTGTTTGGCCGGAGATCCATTTGCGGTCGGGGCGGAGAAAGGTCTGGGCGGGCTTGCCTTTGATCGTGGCTCGGAGGGATTCCTGGCGGCGATTGGCGGCAGGGAGGTAGAACTCGTCGAAGGCGAAGAGGCCGGCGGCGATGGCGGCGCAGAGGACGAGGACGGGGATGACGACGCGGTAAAGGCTGATGCCGGTGGCCTTCATGGCGGTGAGCTCGGAGGTGCGGTTGAGCGCGCCAAAGGTGATGAGGACAGCGACCAGGGCGCAGAGAGGCGTGGTGTTGTAGAGGATGTAAGGGATGAGGTTGAGGAGGTAGTCGCCGACGGTGACGAGCGGGGTGCGGTTGCGGATGATGTCGCCGATGAGCTCGAAGAAGGTGAAGACGAGGAAGAGCGTGGCGAAGGTGGCGAGGACGAGGGCGAGGTTGGTGGAGAACTCGCGAAGGACATAGTCGTCGAGGAGGAGGGGAAAGCGGGAGCCGAAGACGGAGCGGATGCGGCGGAGGACGGTCGCGACGGTGAAGCGGGATTTCTGCTCCGGGTCGGGGTCCTGGCCGGGGAGCAGGTTGGTGGAGGTGCGTTTGAGCCAGTCGGCGAGGGAGGCGAAGACGCTGAGGGCGATGCCTCCGCGGGAGAGTTGGTAGAGGAGAAGGCGCCGGCGGCGGCGAAGATGAGGTTGGCACCCCAGACGCCGAGGAAGGGTGAGAGCTTGCCGGTTTTGGCGAAAGCGACGCCGATCGAGGAGAGGAAGTAGTAGATGAAGACGAGCAGGATGGTGAGGACGAAGCCGGTGCGACTTGCCGCCGCGCTGCGACGAGAGGCCGAGGGGGACGCCGACGAGCATGAGAACGAGGCAGGCGAACGGGTAGGAGAAGCGTTTGTTGAACTCGATGCGGTAGATGTTGCTGGCGTGGGCTGTCTCGGGAGCGGAGTTGCCGCGGCGGCATGAGCTCGCGGTAGCGGAGAGCGCGAGGATGGGAGTGTCGGAGCGGCCTACGTGCGTGTCCTCCTGGGCTCCGGTCTCGATGGGGAGGTCGGTGGAGGTGAAGGTGGAGATGTTGTATTGGGCGGGATCGCTAGGCGAGGTCTGGTGCTGGCTGCCGTTGATGAGATGAAGGCGGATGGTCTGCGCGTCGCCGGTTGCGGAGGAGCCGTTGACGACGACGGCCTGGTCGGCGGTGGTGACCCGGGGGTCGCCGGGCTGCGACAGGTCGGCAAGGAAGACATGGTGCCAGAGGGCGGCGCCGGCGGCGGGGCGGACATCCTGGACGTAGAGGACGTAGTTCTTGAAATCTTCGTAGAAAACGCGAGGCTGGACCTCGAAGGAGGCCTGGGAGGACTTGAGGGAGCTCTCGAGCGCGAGCAGGGCGGCCGCTGAGCGCGGGGCGAGGTAGAGGGAGTTGAAGCAGGCCGAGGCCGAGGGCGGCGGCGGAGATGAGGGAGACGATGCGGACGAAGTCAAGTGCGCCCATGCCGGCGGCGCGCATGGCGGTGATCTCGGAGTCGGCGGCGAGGCGAGATAGGCCGAGCAGGATGCCGACGAGGACGGCCATAGGGATGGTGACGGTGAGGGCGTTCGGCAGGGTGTAGAGGAAGATGCGGGCGGCGTCGGCAGGGCTGGCGGAGTCGCGGACGACGAGCTCGAGGATCTTGCCGAGGTCGCGCATGAAGAGCACGAAGGTGAAGAGCACGCCGCCGAGCAGGGCGTGCGAGGTGACTTCGCGGAGGATGTAGCGGGTGAGGATGCGCATGGACGAGCTGCTGTGTGCAAGTGTACGTGGAGGTGAGTGTCTATTCCCAGGTGCGAGAGACGTGAACGCTGATTGCCTGCAAGACTGCGGAGATTTCACGTCCATGATGGTGCTTGTCAGGTGGACCGAAAGCACGTTGCATTTACTGTGAGGGTGATGAACCTTCTGGCATACGTCCACCTGCGCAATATCTATCGATCCACTGGCGTTGGACGAGTCGGGCGCGAGCTGACGGAGCATATAGCGCGGCGGCCGGATGTGCGGATGCAGGTGCTGGCCGACCGCGGGGATTACGAGCGGGTGATCGGTCAGGTGGGTGGGCCGTGGCCGGGCTTCGAGTACACGTTTATGGAGCACACGACCTCCAGGCAGCAGGCGATCTGGTACCTGCGAAACGCGCCGGTTGCGGAGATCTACTGGCCGGAGGCGGAGGTGGTGTACTGCACGGCGGAGTCGTATGTGCCGGTACAGCGGGCGAGGCTGGCGGTGACGTGCCACGATATGCAGATGTTCGAGCCCGGGGCGCACGCGATGAGCCGCTGGCTGTTGCAGCAGCGCGCGAAGTGGTGGCTGATGTTTCGCAGACTGGGCAAGGAGGCGGACCTGATCCATGCCATCTCGGAGTTTTCCGCAGGCAGGATCGCACATTATTTCCCGGCGCTTCGAGACAGGATCCGGGTGGTCCCGAACGCGGTGTCAGAGAGCTTTTTCGTGGAGCCGGCGGAGAGCGACTACGAGATTCTAGACGCGCTTGGCTTGGCGGGGCGGCCCTACATCGTGCTGCCGGGCGGGTTGCACTACCGTAAGAATGCGGCGATGATACTGCGCGCCTGGCCGCTGATCCGGGAGAAGGTACCGGAGCTGACGCTGGTCGTCATGGGACACAACAGCGCAGAGTATGTCGAGCAGGCGAAGGCGCTGAGTCCGTCGTTGAAGCTGACGGGCTTTCTTGAGGAGCAGCAGATGATTGCGCTGTACCACGGGGCGCAGGCGGTCTGGTTTCCTTCGCGGTATGAGGGATTCGGTTTGCCGGTGCTGGAGGCGATGGCTTGCGGTGCGCCGGTGGTGACCAGCAACACGACAGCGATTCCGGAGGTGGCCGGAGGAGCTGCGGCGGCGCTGCTCGATCCGGACCGGGCCGGGGATCATGTCGACGCGATCACGGCCTTGTTGCGGGACGATGGTGCGCGGATCAGGGCGAGGGATGCGGGCAGATCGAGGGCTGCGGAGTTCCGCTGGGAGCGGTCGGCGGCGAGGCTGGTGGACGAGTTTAGGAAGCTGCTCTAATGAATTGCGAGTTGTGAGCGTGCTGGACTTTTCAGCGGTGGAGGATGTCGCGGATCTCGTGGATGGTGTGGGCGAGCTCGTCGTCGGTGGTGTAGAAGTGGGGGGCGATGCGGATGCCGGCACCGGGGCGGAAGTCGACGAGGACCTCGCGGCGGCTGAGCTCGGCGGTAACGGCCTGGCCGTCGGGTATGTCGAGGATGATGACGCCGCCGCGCTGGTTGGGAACGCGGACGGAGCGGACGCGGATTCCCGCTTCATCGGCGAGGGCGATGAGGTGTTGCGTCTGGCGCTGCGATTTGGCGCGGATGGCAGGGACGCCGATCCGGTTGATGATCTTGTATCCCGCCTGGGCGGAGTAGAGGGCGGGAATGTTTGGAGTGCCGTTGAGAAAGCGGAAGGCGTCGTCGGCGAGGTCGATGGCGCCGGCTTCGAAGTCGAAGGGGCGGCGGTGGGCCTGCCAGCCGGTGGCGGCGGGCGAGAGGGTGGGCCAGAGGTCGCGGCGGACGTAGAGGTATCCGGCGCCGGGTCCGCCGATGAGCCACTTGACGGAGCCGCCGGTGGCGAAGTCGAGGTTGAGCGCGCGGACGTCGACGGGGAGGATGCCGGCGGACTGGTAGAGGTCGGCGATGATGAAGGCGCCGACGGCGTGGGCGCGTTCGGTGATGGCGGCGAGGTCCTGGACGAAGGAGGAGCGGAAGGCGACATGGGAGATGGAGACGAGCTGGGTTTGCTCGTCGATGGCCGAGAGGATGGAGTCGAGGGGGACGGTCATGCCGTCGGGGGAAGGGACGCTGACGATGCGGGCGCCCTGTCGAGCGAGGCCGTGGTAGATGTAGTCGTTCGAGGGGAAGTTGAGGCCGTCGGTGACGATTTTGTTGCGGGGGCCGGACCAGTCGAAGCAGCTGCCGACGATGTTCTGGCAGACCGAGACATTGCCGTGCATGGCGACCTCGCCCTCGCCAGCCCCGATGATGGAGGCGATGAGGTTGCCGACGGTGACGGGCATCTCCCACCAGCCCTCGTGCCAGGCGCGGACGCCGCGGGTGGCCCAGGTATCGGTGAACTCGTGGAGCTGGGCGACGGCCTCCTGGGGCATGGCCCCGAGGGAGTGGCTGACCATGTAGGTGGTGTTCGCGAGGATGGGGAAGTGGGAGCGCCAGGCGAGGAGCGGGTCGGACTGTGCGGTCTGGGAGGAGTCGCGGGTTGGAAGAATGGCTTCGGTCATGTGCGTAGTTCCCCTCCCGCACTTCTTATGCAAAGTCTTAGGAGAAAAAGGTTTAAGTCCGGACCACAGAAGGCGGTACCCTGTTTCCGGCGAGGGCGAACGGGCTTGCTTATTCCATTGTAGAGGGCATGGGAGGGTAGTTGCGCCACAGCGGGACACGAAACTAGTCGAACGATTGGAGGAGAGCCGAAAGAGAGCAAAAATCGACGTTCCGGAGCAGACGGGGCTCCGGCGTAAGGTCATTCTGAGTTACTGTTTTTTTCGGATTGGCGACAACTATGTTTGCTCCTTAGCCGTCGCTGCCCTCCCCGAGAGTGAGCGTCATCGGCACGTGAACTTTCACCGGTGCATGTAGTGCTGTCCTGATGCCGGCGCAGAACGGCAGGCAGGTTGGTTTGGACATCTATTAGCCGCTTTACCGCGCTTCGGTATCTACGGTCGGTTCGCTGCCATTGTTATATCTCCGTTGTTCCGCCTTGTGACTTACCTCTTCTACACCTGTGTTTCCAGGTAGGCGATGAAATCCGGATCAGCTTTCAGCAGTTTCAGGACCGGCAGGATCACACGTGGGCCGTTGGCGCTGTTCGTGAAGATGATTACGCCCGAACGCGCTTCTGGATCGAAGTAGCCCAACGTGAACACGCCTTCGTCAAGCCCGGTATGCATGAGGAAGGTCTTCCCATGCGTCTTAATGATTTCCCAGCCGGGGCCAAAGCCCACCTGATCGGGGCAGGACTTTGCCATTTTGCCGATGCAAAGCTCCGCCTTGCGATCAGTCAACACGCTTTCGCGAAGCTGGCGGACGGATGAGAATTCATCTACTCCGTTCATCAGGCTCTCGACGAAGCTGGCGTACTGAGATGGCGTTGTGTACACCAGGTCAGCGGCCACAAAGTGCGTAGCCATGACCGGTGCCAGCCATTTGCCGTCCTTATCCGTCGGCTGGGCAATGTGGCCTTTCATCCATGGCCGCTGTGTATAAGCCGTTTGCGTCATTTTGGCTGGATCGAAGATCAGCGCCTGAGCCAGTTCCTCAAATGGCTTGCCGGTCTCCTTCTCTGCAAAGCGAGCTGCATATTGGTAGCCTTCACCGGAGTAGCCAAACCCACTTCCGGGGTCGTGAACAAACGCAAGTTTGCCGCCCGTCGCGCGTCGCCAGTTTGCAAAGCCAGTTTGATGATCCAGTGCCATGCGTGCCGTCAGGAGCTTTGCTCTGGGGTCCGCGGCAATATCGGGATCCACCCAGTATGGGTACATCGGTTCATCGAGCGACAGCTTGTTGGCAGCAGCAAGCCGAAGGATCACCTCGGCAGAGATCGGCTTCGACATGGAAGCGATGTTGTAGAGAGTCGAGTTGTTGGCAGGCATACCGGGTGCAGCCTCACCATATGCCTCCGCCAGCACAGTCTTGCCGCCCACAACCTTGGCAAACGAGACGCTGGCTACATGCTCGCTATGCAGCAGAAGGGGAACAGCCTGCGCGCGTAGATCGGGGCTGCCTTGGGCCACCGCGTGAAAGCTGGACAAGGCAAACAGGGCAGGTATGGCGTAGCGGAAGAGCATACGGGAGGAACTGCAGTCAAGCATTTTGGGGTCCTCTTTAGGCGTCTATGGTGAAGGTTTGTACGCTTCACCACAGAGTTCCGTTCCGGAGACTTATCAGCAGTCTGCTTTGGCGAGCCATGTCAGCGCTGATAACCATGAGGAGTGACTGAGAGGTGTGGGCCCGGTTCAGGACCTTGGAAGATCTTCGGTGGCGATCTCGAGGGGAGCGGCGCTGAAATGGAAGCGGTGACGGGTGAGAAAGATGGTGGTGAGGATGGCGAGGAAGGGGAGGCCGTAGACCAGGGTCATGCGGAAGGCTGCGGTGAACGGGGTGGTGAGGAGGATGGCGGCGAGGAGGGCGATGCCGGCAAGGGTGGTCCAGGGGAAGCCGGGCATGCGGAAGGCGAGACGAGTGCCGGCGTGGGCTCGGCGGAACGCGAGGTGGGTGACGAAGATCATGAGCCAGGTGAAGAGGGCTCCAAACATGGAGATGGACATCATGAGGGTGAAGGCGGAGGCGGGGAAGAGGACGTAGACGGCGGTGGCGAGGGCGATGCCGATGGTGGAGAGGAGGAGGGCGGGGAGGGGGACTCCGCGGGTGTTGACGGCCCCGAAGCGGCGGGGAGCGAAGCCGGCGCGGGAGAGCGAGAACATCATGCGGGTGGTGATGTAGATCTGGCTGTTCATGGCGGAGAGCGCGGCGATGAGGACGACGAGGTTGAGGATGCCGGCGGCGTACGGGATGTGCGTGGCTGCGGCGACGCGGACGAAGGGGCTGGTGGACGGTGCCGGCGGAGTTCCAGGGAACGATGGCGAGCATGACGGCCAGCGAGAGGAGATAGATGAAGATGAGGCGGACGATCGTGAGGCGGAAGGC
Organism: uncultured Acidobacteriaceae bacterium; assembly: GCA_963778445.1. GTDB lineage: Bacteria > Acidobacteriota > Terriglobia > Terriglobales > Acidobacteriaceae > Edaphobacter. Next base: position 342,866 of record CAVZUG010000005.1, read on the forward strand.
TCGCGTTATGGCGCGTTGGGGATCGCGGGATTCGGCGGCGGCGACGGCGACCATCTCGATGGAGAAGTAGCTGAAGATGGCGACGATGACGGCGATCCAGGTTCCAGAGAGGCCGTGGGGGAAGAAGCCGCCGTGGCTGGTGTAGTTGGCGAGGCCGATGCCGGAGGCGGCGGGCGCGGTGAGGAGGACGTATCCGCCGAGAAGGATGAAGGCGGCGATGGCGAGGATCTTGAAGAGTGAGAAGGCGTATTCGACCGAGCCGAAGACCCTGACGTTCGCGGCGTTGATGGCGATCAGGGCGGCGGAGAAGGTGAGGATCCAGACGACGCCGGGGACGTGGGGGTACCAGAGCCGCATGTAGACGGCGATGGCGGTGACCTCGGTTCCGACAGCGAAGACGACGGCGGACCAGTAGCTGTAGCGGACGAGGAATCCGGCGAGCGGGGAGATGTAGTGTTCGGCGTAGGCGCCGAAGGAGCCGGAGGTGGGGTGGGCTACGGTCATCTCGGCGAGCGCTCCCATGAGAAGGAGGGCGATGAGGGCGCCGATGGCGTAGGAGATGAGGACGGAAGGGCCTGCGAAGCCGATGGCAAAGGCGCTGCCGAGGAAGAGGCCGGTTCCGATGGCTCCGCCGATGGCGATCATGGAGAGCTGGGCGGAGGAGAGGGTTTGCTGGAGACCCTTTTCGCGGTTGGCGATGTGAGTGAAGGAGCTGGGTTGGGTGGGCGGCATGTGGCCGGTTTAGTGTAGCTGGAGCGCCGAATCAGAGCAGATCTGCGCCGCGCCCTGAAGGACAAGCAAGAGGACGGCAGCGGCAAAGACGAGATACAGGGGTCCTTCGCTGCGCTCGGGATGATGGCGGAAAGGACAGGGGTAAAAGGGGCAAAGGTAAAGAGGCGAGGACGCTTTTTGGCCCGGCCATCCTCGCCCGCCCTGGAGGCTACTTGTTATACGTTGAATTTGAAGAAGAGGATGTCGCCGTCTTTGACGACGTACTCTTTGCCTTCGGAGCGGAGGAGGCCGGCTTCTTTGACGGCCTGTTCGGTGCCGTAGGCGGAAGAGGTCGTCGGAGGCGTAGGCAGTCGGCCTTGATGAAGCCTTTTTCGAAGTCGGAGTGGATGACGCCGGCGGCTCCGGGGGCCTTGGTGCCGCGGCGGATGGTCCAGGCGCGGACCTCCTGGACGCCGGCGGTGAAGTAGGTGATGAGGTCGAGCAGGCGGTAGGCGGAGTGGATGAGGCGGTTGAGGCCGGGCTCGGCGAGGCCCAGGCCTTCGAGGAACTCGGCGCGCTCGGCGGGGTCGAGCTGGGCGATCTCGGCTTCCATGGCGCCGCAGATGCGGACGACCTGGGCGCCCTCTTCGGCGGCGCGCTTTTCGACGGCGGCGGTGTAGGCGTTGCCGGTCGGCGAGGCCGGCCTCGTCGACGTTGGCGACGTAGAGCTGGGGCTTGGCGGTGATGAGGAAGAGCTCGCGGGCGAGGGTGCGCTCGTCGTCGGTGAGGTCGGCGGTGCGGGCGGGCTTGCCGGCGTTGAGGACGGCGAGGAGCTTTTGCAGCATGGCGTGCTCGGCCTTGATCTTGTGAGTCGGCGGTGGCCTTGGCGGCGCTTCTCGACCTTGGTGTTGCGCTTTTCGACGGTGTCGAGGTCGGCGAGCAGGAGCTCGGTGTTGATGATGTCGATGTCGTGGAGGGGGTTGACGCCGCCGGCGACGTGGACGACCTCGGGGTCGTCGAAGCAGCGGACGACGTGGCAGATGGCGTCGGTGGCGCGGATGTGGCCGAGGAACTGGTTGCCGAGGCCTTCGCCCTTGGAGGCGCCCTCGACGAGGCCGGCGATGTCGATGAACTCCATGGTGGTGGGGACGAGGGACTTGGGCTGGATGAGGGCGGCGATTTTGTCCGAGGCGCGCGTCGGGCACGGTGACGATGCCGGTGTTGGGGTCGATGGTGCAGAAGGGGTAGTTGGCGGCCTGGGCCTTGGCCGAGGTGAGGGCGTTGAAGATGGTGCGATTTGCCGACGTTGGGCAGGCCGACGATTCCGCAGTTGAGAGGCATTCTGGTTTTGTGATCCTTTGGGCTGGTGAGGCGTGTGTGGGAGGGTGCCCCTCCCCCTTGCTTAAATGTGCAAAGTATTCGACTGATGAGGCTTAGGTCCGGACCTCTGATCGCCGCTCCCTCCCGACGGAGGGGTGTTGGTTTCCTGGTCTATTTCTATTCTAGCGAGTTGGAGAAAAGGTTGCGCCATGCCGAGAGCAATAATCGGGAGCACTTCGATGGCAGAGCGGCTGCCCGATTTGCGGAATTTCCCAGACGATTCGAACGGATGGCCTTGAGGGATACAAGAAGCGAGCGATGGCTCGTGCCAAGCGGCTCGACCGGGGCGAGAGGATCGAACCGGAGATTTCGATTACGTTTGAGAGTCCGCTGGAGATGCTGGAGATGCTGGAGATGTTGACGGTGTAGCGGATGCGGTTGTGCGAGGTGGCGCGGACGCAGGCTTTCTCGGTGACGGGACTGGCGGCGTCGCTGGGGCGTGATCCGAAGCCGGCGCGGCGGGATGTGCAGAAGCTGGAGTGGGTGGGGGTGTTGCGGACGCGGGAGGAGATCAATCCGGGGCATGGGCCGGTTCGGATTGTGGAGCCGGTGGCGAAGCGGTTTGAGCTGCGGGCCAGCTTCTAGGTTTTAGCGGTTAACTTGTGTGTGACGGACCTTTGCAGACGGAGCGGACGTTCCGGTTCGGCAAGAGCGTGGAAGATATTGAGCCCGCGACGGGTGAGCCTGCCGTCTGCGTCCAGGACTCAGGTCCGCCTTTGGGTGGAGGCGGTGATGTGCTTCTCCGTGCAGTCGCCTTCCGTGAGATAGCACCGGAGCAGGCCACAGATCACGGAGATCCCGATCCCGACTAGCAGGAAGAGAATGCCTGCTGTAAGTTGTCCGCGGACGTAGGGGAGCAGGCAGACGGCGACTCCCGAGTACATCAGGATGGTGAGAAGGGTGCGAAGAACGGGTCTGGTCATGACCGCCTCCTTGCCGAAGAGACGTGCGCAGCGGTCCGGTCTGGGCCGCCGTGCTGCGAATTCTACTCCCGTCGATGTGCCTTAGGGAAGATCCGAGTCTGCGAGATATCCCGTTTCGGGGATGGACGTCAGCACAGTCGACCGGGAGTGCTGCTGGACGAGTCAGGGCGCGTCTTCGATGGGGTTGACCTGGAAGGAGCGGGTTTCTTCGGCGAAGTATCTCCGTCGGAGCCAGAAGGCCACGTTTACGAGGCCGATGAGGGCGGGCACTTCGATGAGCGGACCGACGACGCCGACGAAGGCCTCCCCCGAGTTGATGCCGAAGACAGAGATGGCGACAGCGATGGCGAGCTCGAAGTTGTTTCCCGCTGCCGTGAACGAGAGCGTTGCCGACTGGGCGTAGTCTGCGCCGAGCCGCTTGCCCATCCAGAAGCTGACCAGGAACATGACGGCGAAGTAGATGACGAGCGGAAGTGCGATGCGCGCAACGTCCAGCGGCAAATGGACGATGAGATCACCCTTGAGCGAAAACATGATCACGATGGTGAACAGGAGGGCGACCAAAGTGAGAGGGCTGATGCGCGGGAGGAAACGAGTGCGATACCACAGATCTCCTTTCAGGCGGATGAGAGCGAACCGGGTCAGGAAGCCGGCGGCGAAGGGTACGCCGAGGTAGAGGCCGACGCTTTTTGCGATTTCCGCGATGCCGATGGAGATGACGCTGCTCTCGAGACCGAGATGACGGGGCAGGATGGTGAGAAAGAACCAGGCGTAGATGCTGTAGAAGGCGACCTGGAAGACGCTGTTGATAGCGACGAGGCCGGCGACATAATCTGTGTCGCCTTCCGCGAGTTCGTTCCAGACGAGCACCATGGCGATGCATCGGGCGATGCCGATGAGGATGAGACCGCGCATGTAGGCGGGCTGGCCGCGGAGAAAGATGACTGCGAGCGCGAACATGAGCAGCGGGCCGATGAGCCAGTTTTGAATGAGCGAAAGGCCGAGAACGCGCTTGTTGCGGAAGACTTCGCCGAGCTTTTCGTAGCGCACCTTTGCCAGCGGTGGAAACATCATGACGATGAGACCGACGGCGATGGGGACGTTGGTGGTTCCGGTCTGGAACCGATTTACAAAGGCGGCGGAAGACGGAACGAGGTGACCGACGGTAATGCCGATTGCCATTGCGGCGAAGATCCAGAGGGTCAGGAAGCGATCGAGAAAGGAGAGCTGTTTCCGGGCGGCGGGGGCACAGGAGCGGCCTTGCGTGTTGGGCGTGGATGTCATACCTGGCATGCCTCACAGGAGGCGACAGGGACGGGCGGCGGGGCACCCTCGAGGGCTGCGTATTTTCCGGGTGAGCAACAGGCTTTGGAAAGACGGGCGCGGTCTGCCTGCATGGCGCGATCGTCTTTCATCCAGGCGAGGGACTGCTGGAGGATGCGGGCTGCGCCGGCGTGCTCCGGGACCGACGATGCGGTAGTGCATCCATGTGCCCTCGCGGCGCGCGGCGACGATGCCGGCGTTGCGCAGAGAGGCGAGGTGGCGGGAGATCTTTCGGCTGCGGCTGGTCGAGGATCTCGACGAAGTAGCAGACGCAGAGCTCCTGATCGCTCATGAGGTTGAGAAGACGGAGCCGGGTTTCGTCTCCGAGCGCCTGGTAGAGGCGGACCATATTGAAGTCTGCGTGGTTGGGCATGGAGCAAATATATTCGATTTGACAGATATGTTCCAGCGCTCTTATATTTGATTTGCCGCATATAGGAGGCGGACCCTATGACTGTTCTTTCCCTGAAGGCGCATCTTGCGATCAATGTTCGCGACGTCCCCGTCAGCATCGAGTTTTACCGGAAGCTCTTTGGCGTGGAGCCAGCTAAGGTGCGTACCGGGTATGCGAAGTTTGATTTGGAAAATCCGGCTTTGAACTTCACCCTGAATCAGCACGCCTTTACGGATGCCGGCGCGCTGTCGCATCTCGGGATCCAGGTGCGATCGACGGAGGACGTGCTGGTGATGCGCGAACAGTGGCATGAGCGCGGGCTGATCACGCGAGACGAGATGAAGACGGACTGCTGCTACGCGACGCAGGATAAGACGTGGGTGAAGGATCCGGATGGCAATGAGTGGGAGGTCTTCGTCGTGCTGCAAGACAACTTGCCCGAGCAGGCGGTGGCAGCCTCCTGTTGCGCGCCAACCTGCTGTGACGAGCATTCCGATCAGGAAGCGGCGGCCAGCTGTGCGTGTGCTACGGCGGTTGCGCGCTGATGCGTATCTTTCTTTTCGCATGCCTTCACAACGCCGGCAGGTCACAGATGTCGGCTGCATTCTTCAACGAGCTGGCGGACCCGCAAGTGGCGAGGGCCATTTCGGCGGGAACGCAGCCGGCTGAGAGAGTTCACCCGACGGTGGTCGATGCGATGGGGGAGGTTGGAATTGACCTTTCCGGCGCAAAGCCGCAGAAGCTTACCGAGGAGCTGGCAGAGACAGTGGATGTGCTGATCACGATGGGATGCGGCGATGAGTGTCCTTACGTTCCGGGTCTGCGGCGTGAGGATTGGCCGCTCCCGGATCCTAAGGGGATGGTGATTGAGCAGGTGCGAGCCGTACGCGATGACGTGCGACGGCGAGTTGTGGAGATGGCGGAGGCGGAGGGTGTTGCGAAAGCGATCGCAGGATGAGCCGTCTACCAGACGGCGGCGCACTTGACGGGTGAGTCGGCCTGGTGGGCGACGAGGACGGTGCAGGAGTCGTGCGCGAGGGTCTTCCAGTCGTCGTAGTTGTGATAGACCAGGTCGCTGATGCCGTCGGCGTGAGGGCGGAAGTAGACCTCGTCCTGGGGAGGGGATCCGCTGGGCAGGACGGCGGAGGTGACGGCGGCGCGGAGGGCGCTGTCGGTTGGGGTGATGAGTGACATGCCATAGGCGTAGGACCACTCGTCGTCAAAGTCGGCGTCGAGGCCGATGTGGAGCTTGCCGGTCTGGTCGATGTAAGACATGGACATACGGATGGGGTTGATGGGGCTGTTTACCCCGGCGGGAGGGGATTGGTACTGGAGATAGAGAATGTAAAGGCGCGGGTAGGTGGAGGAGGGCGGGGTGAGGGTCTGCTTGCCGCCGGCGACGACGATGTTGGGAGGGCCGCCTGTCCAGGCCATGACGGGCCGGCCCACCGGCGAGCTCATGTAATCGTACGGAATGCCGATGCGTCCCCAGCGATTCAGGGGGAATGTGCCGGGTGTGTAGAACTGGATGACACCTTGCCCATCTGCGGAGGCCAGGAGGATATGTTCTGCGTTGGCGATGATGCCGCCGAGGGGAAGGTAGGTGTAGACAACGGCGGGTGAGCTGTTGACGCTGATGGCGAGGGGCTGGCCGGCGATGGCAATCTGCTGCTCGGCGCCCCAGCCGGTGGCGGAGCGATAGCGGATGCGGACGATGTTGTCGGCGCCTTTGTAGGCGAGGGCGAGGCCGCTCCGCTCAATCGTGTTGGCTAGCGAGGGCTCGCCGGCGGCGGGGGAGGCGACGATGGGGGTGATGTCGCCCCAGAGAATTCGACCGCCGGGCAGGGTGAGCGAGGTCTCAAACATGGTTCCGTCGGGGCGGATGCCGACGAGGATGACGGTTTCGGTGCCGTTGATGAGCATGGTCTTTGCGTCGAAGGAGGCGACGGGGCCGAGATCGCGGGTGCCGATGGACTGGAAGGGCAGGGAGGAGCAGGCGTCGATGTTGAGCTGCTGGCAAGAGAAGGAGGGCGGGTAGGTGTAGGCGAGGTGACCGCTGGGATCGATGGCGAAGACCCAGACGTTGTTGCCGAAGCGGACGATGGCGGGGCTGCGCTCGCTTTTGATGTTGGTGTCCTGCGACTTTTCACGGGTGAACTCGCACTCGCCGCCGGGCTGGTAGTTGGCGTATGCGCGGACAGGGTTGGTGGCGGGCGCGAAGATGCCGTCGCGATTCCAGTCGACGCTGCCCGTGGCGGTGTCGACCTTGTACTTGAAGTAGCTCTGGAGAGCGGTCATGAGCGGGAGGTTGGAGGGATCGACGGCGTTGGTTTCGACAAGATCGTGGTTGTTGAAGTTGGGGAAGTTGCGGCCATCGGAGAACTGGCTGTATCCGGTGCCGTAATAGGCGTAGTTCATGAGGCTGGGGTAGTTGGGTTTGCAGTTGGGCTCGTCGGTGACGGTGTAGGGGCCGTTGTGATTGAGGCCGATGGTGTGACCGAACTCGTGAGCGGAGTTATTGGCAGAGGACATGTTGAAGCCGCAGGCGATGCCTTCACCGCAGGAGCCGCCGCCGGTGGTGTAGCCCATGATGTAGTGGAAGATGCCGGTGCGACCGACGCCGAGCTGCTGCTGCCAGACGGCTCCGGGGTCCTGGGGGATGTAGCTGCCGGGATTGTTTGGATCGGGGATGGCATTGACGGCGGTGTAGCCGCCCCAATCGCCATAGATTGTGGCATCGGCCGGGGTCTCGGGCGGAACGCCGGTATCGAGATGGAGGCTGATTCCGGTGAGACGGTCGGGGTTCTGGATGCTGACGGTGTGGATGAGTTTGACGACACCGTCAGTGGTGGCGGCATCGGCGTAGATGGCGGCCATGGCGCGCGCGCCCTGGGGAGTCATATGGGTGGAGAGGTTGGCCTGGTTTTCGGCGAGGTTGAGGCGGCGGAAGTCAATTTCAAGAAAGATGTCCTTGTGGCGAGGGTTGGCACCCCACTTCGGAAGGGGCATATAGCGGGTGACGGTGATGTTGCCGACGACGTAGGAGTAATCCTTGCCGAGGACCTCCCATCCGTCCTGAAGGCCGTCGCCGTCGGTGTCGCGGGGGTCGGCGATCTCGTTGCAGTTGACGCCGGCGACGGAGCCGGTATTAGAGGCGCAGGTGCCGAGGGCGGCTTCGAGCTCGTCGCCGAGGCCGTCGCCGTCGGTGTCGTGGCCGGCGTCGTTGCGGTAGACGCGGATGGGTCCCGGGATCGATGGGCTGTTGCTGGCGAAGACGGCGAGGACGTCCTGTTTGGACGGGGGAGAGAGGGAGGTTCGGTCGCCGGAGCTCCGCCCGAGGAGTGTTTTGCCGTCGGGCGTGAAGAGGTAGGCGACCTCCCCGTTGGGTCCGAGCGGTTGGGGGATGCCCATGATCTTTTCGCTGGGATCGACCTGGCTCATGGCGAACGACGCACCGGTGGTGAAGGACAGGCCCGAGGTATTCAGCACGCCATCGACGAGGAGGTTGGCGGTCTGAGGCGTGGTGGATGTTCGTGAGCGGACGACCACGGTGAACGTGCCGGAGAGGGATGCGGGGAGCGTGATCGAAAGGCCGACGGTGACGGGGGTTCCGGTGCCAACCTGGGCCATAGCGCTGTTGAGGACGAAGGCAATGGGATCTGCCTGCGGAGAGAGGTTGTTCAACAGCACGATGTGCGGCGTAGGACGCGAGGTGAGGGTGATGCGCACTTCGGCTATGGGCGAGGTGACTGGAACATCGAAGATGCGGGGAACCGCGGCGCGGAGCGGGATGGCTGCGAGAGTGAGAAGGCCGGTTACGGCGATGCCGGTGCAGAGATGCCGACGCTGAGCCTGAAACATGGAGCCTCCGTTGCCGCAAAAGATTTGGGGATGAGGAGGGGGCCCGGGGCCTGAGTGAGGGGATATTACACGATCGGGGCGGCAATGTTGCTGCGGATTGGAGCAGACAAGTTGCTGCGGTCGACGCTCGGGGTGAGTGGGGAGCCGTAAGTCCAGAGCGCGGATGGCTGTCAGAGGAAAGGCAGATCTAGGGATCTGGGCGAAATCGGTACCCCACGCCTCTCACGGTGATGAGGTGTTGGGGGTTGGCGGGGTCGTCTTCGATGTAGCGGCGGAGGCGGACGATGAAGTTGTCGATGGCACGGGTGTCGGTGTCTTCGTGGACGCGCCAGACCTGCTCGAGGATGCTCTTTGCGTGAGACGATCTGGTCCGGGCGATCGGTGAGATAGCGGAGGAGGTCGGCCTCCATGAGGGTGAGGTGGGTGAGGCGGTTGGGGGCGATGAGCTCGAGTTGATCGAAGCGGATGGTGCGGTGGTTGAAGGCGTACTCGGGGGTGGGGAGGGGGGGAGGGGGGGTGTGGGTGGAGTCTGCGGGCTCGGGTGGGGCCGGCGGCGGGGTAGTTGCGGTCTGCCAGGCCATGCGGCGGAGGAGGGATTTGAGGCGGACGAGGAGGATATTCAGGTCGAAGGGCTTGGGGAGGTAGTCATCGGCGCCGGCCTCGATGCCTTCGAGGATGTCCTCGGGGCGGGAGCGCGCGGTGAGCATGAGGATGGGGGTGTAGCGGCCAGCGTCGCGGAGGGTGCGGGCGATGGTGAAGCCGTCGGCTCCGGGGAGCATGCAGTCGAGGAGGATGGCGGAGGGGGCGTCTGGGCCGGTTGTGGGCGCGGCGAGAAGGGCGGCCAGGGCTTCGTCGCCGTCGGCGAGATGTTGGGTGCGGTAGCCCTCGGCTTCGAGGTTGAAGAGGAGACCCTGGGCGAGGTGGGCTTCGTCTTCGACGAGGGTGATGAGGGGCGATTTGGGCATTGGATCAGGACGGAGGCTTGACTGGAAGAAATTCGATACGAAGATCTGCCTGAGCCGGTTTCATTCCGAAATCCGCAGTGACGAGCACAGCTTCTGGCGAGTCGCCTGCGAGTTCAACGCAGAAGGCGTCTGCGTAGGCGAGATTACGCGAGAGCTTGATGAACGCGCTGCGAACCGCTCTTTCGGAGGTTACGGGAACTATCTCCAAGCCATATTTGGCCAGGCGCTGCTCGAGAGCTTCAGCGGCTTGTCTGCCTTGTCGCTTTGCGACAATGCCGACGACCTCACCCCAATTTACGGCGGAGATTGAGACGAGGCACTCGCCAAGTGGAGCGCCGTGTAGGATTTGCTTCACTCGACCGGCACCAGCTTCACCCTCCAAGAACCTGAGAATGGCGCCGGAGTCGAGAACAAACGTCACCATTTATCCTGACCACGCCATTCCTTCAGGTCGTCCGCTAGCCCGGGAGTGGATGAGAAGATCCCGCACAACTCATCCAGATCGTCCGCAGGTACGGGCTGGAGAACGATTCGGCCATCTTCGATGGAGACGGCCAGGCGTGAGCCGGCGTGCAGGCCAAGTGAGCTCTGCGCCTCCTGGGGAAGCGGGAAGCTTCCGTTCGAGTTCAGGATTGCGATCTGGCGTTCCATGGCGTCATCATAATCCGTCGATTGGGCAGTGTGCTCGCGATCAGTCGCCGAGGGGTTTGGTGAGAGTGGCGTCTGCGGCTGCGGGCAGTGGCTTGTCGGCGGAGCCGAGGAGGAGAGCGATCTGCCACATCTGCTGTTCGGAGAGGAGGGTTTTGTAGGCGGGCATACCGCTGAGGCGGATACCGTTCTGGATCTTCCAGAAGGTCTCGCCGGCGGGATCGTCCGAGACACCGACGACGTCTGAGCCTTTGTGTTTGGCCCAGAGTTGGGGGGTGCGGGGGAACATGGTGGCGCCGAACTCGGAGGGGTGGTCCTTGAGGCCGTGGCAGGAGGCGCACTGCTGGCGGTAGAGGCCGGCGCCGGCGATCAGGGTTTCGGGAGTGGCTTCGAAGGGCGCCTGCTTGGGCATCTCGCGATGGATGCGGGCGTTAAGCGGGACTTTCACGATTTTAGCTTCCAGGGGAAACGGGTTGTCGGCGGTGGCGACGGGTGGATGGCCGTAGCTGAAGTAGAGGTACGCGGCTAAGGGAATTACGAGCAAGCCAAGAAGGAAGGCGAGTAGAGCGGCGGGCAATGGCTTCATAGGATGAGGGTTCTCCCGGACGACAGATTTAGCTTATCGCGACATTTGCGATTCGGGAGAGGCGTGCGGATGACCAGCGAGGTTGTTCACGAGGGGGGAAGCTCTCGGGGCATGTTGGCAAAAATTGAACAACAGTTACGGCACGGCAAGCACCCTCGGGATTGTTCGTCGCTCTGCTCCTCAGAATGATGGCGGGTGGAGGCAGTTCATAAGGGTTGAAGCCGGGTCGGAGGGCGCTCAGGTGCGGGTGTCGGTCGGGGTGGCGAGCGGCAGGGTGAGGATAATGGTGGTGCCCTGACCGAGTCCTGGGCTTTGCGCGGTGGCGTCGCCGCCGTGCTGGCGGAGGATGGCGCGGACGAGGAAGAGGCCGAGGCCGGTGCCCTTGACGCGGACCATGGTGCGTCCGGGGACGCGGTAGAAACGTTTGAAGATGCGTTTCTGATGGCCGGGAGGAAGACCACCGCCCGTGTCGACGATGCGGAGAGCGACGGCCGTGTAGCGCTCGATCGCAAGCGTGCAGCGGACGTGGACGTCATCGGGGGAGTACTTCACGGCGTTGTCGAGGACGTTGAGGATGGCGGTGCGGAGGTCTTCGGGAAGGCCGAGGACGCGGAGGCGCACCGCTCCGGAGACCGGCTGGAGCTCCATGGCTTCCGGAGGCAGGTGATGGCGCTGTCGCGTGATCGCGATGCACTCGGAGGTAAGGTCTGCGAGGTCGATGAGGGTGCGGTTCTGCTGGCGATGCCTTTGGCCGAGCTGACCGGCCTTGAGGACCTGCTCGACGGTGGCGAGGAGGCGGTCGGAGTCCGAGAGCATGATGCTGTAGAACTCCTGGCGCTGGGCTTCGTCGACCGGCCGGCGCTGGAGCGTTTCGAGATAGAGACGGATGGAGGCTATGGGGGTTTTGAGCTCGTGGGTGACGGCGTTAAGGAACGAGTCCTGCCGCTCGTTGCGACGGATCTCACGGAGGAGGAAGACGGTGATGAGGACGACGCCGGCGATGAGGATGGCGAAGAAGATGATGCCGAGGACCAGCGTGGCGAGGCGGCGCTCGTTGGCGGTGACGATGATCCAGCCGGTGGTGAGGGTGACGGCGACGCCTATAAGGAGGATGCCAAGTGCGATGAAGAGGGCGATGGCTCCGCGGCGTCGGGTGAAGTTCATGGTGTTGGAGTGGAGTATAGCGGGGGACGCGTGCGGATACGTTTGCAGCTCGCGACTAAACTGGGCGCGTGACCGGTGTCTTTGCGAGATTGCTGGGAAGGCTGCGCTGGGCTCTGCGGCAGCGGGGTGCGTGGGGTGCGGTGCGGATGGTGGCGGGACGGGTGCTTCGGCGTTCGGGGCCGGCGGCGAGGGTGCATCCGTTCGACGTGGAGCATGGGGTAGAGACGAGCGGGTTAATCGGAGGCGGGGATCTGCCGGGCGGGCATGCCCATGATGTTTACTCGACGGCGTACTTCGGTGTTCCGCCGTCGCGGATGAGGGGTCTGCTCCGGCGGTGGCGAGAGACCGGAGGTGTGCTGCCGGTGGAGCAGTACGCGTTTCTGGATGTTGGGTGTGGGAAGGGAAGGGCGGTGCTGCTGGCGGCGGAGATGCCGTTTCGCGAGGTGCTCGCAGTGGAGCTGAATCCGGGGTTGGCCGAGACCGCCCGGAGCAATATCGCGAGGTGGGAGGCGATAGGGAGAGCGCGGTGCGCGATGCGGGTTGTGTGTTGTGATGCGACGGAGCTGGCGCTTCCCGGAAGCCCGCTGCTCGTTTATTTGTACAACCCGTTTTCGGGAGAGGTGCTGCGACAACTGCTGGAGAGATTGGACGGATGGGCTGCGGGTGGGAAGCGGCTCGAGATTCTGTATCTGTATCCGGAACAGGAGCAGATCTTTGCGGAGTTTCCGAGGTTTGCGAGGCTTTGGAAGGAGCGGATTGGGCTGAGTCCGGAAGATACGGAGGTGGACGAGATTTCAGCGGCGGAGGATCCATGCGCTCTTTACCGGCGGATCGGGTGAGCGATTGCAGAATCGCTAGTTCACATGGGGATGCGGGCGGCGCGTTACGGGTGCGGGGTGTCGGGACGGTCGGGGTGCGGGGCCGGGACAGTCTATCGCCTTTTGTAACCAGCAGATTCAGGGTCTCTCACCTGCCTGGAGGACAAGTTGCATCTCATCTCAGTGTCGGGATGGCTGCGGGCTCATCGTGGTCTCTTGATGGCGCTGCGCAAGCCGTGAGTTGAGAGAGCGGTTCCGCTGCGTCCCGGGTTTCGAAAGATGTATCGACCAGAGACGGTTGGGCCTGTGCCGACCTGGAGGATTGGGGAGATGGCAGTATTTCATTCGATTCTGTATCTGGACGATGTGCGAATTCCGACATCGCCTGAGGTTACGCTGGTACGCAATTATGCCGAGTTCGTCGAGTACCTCGATGAGAAGGGCATGCCCGATCTGATCTCGTTCGATCATGATCTTGCCATGGAGCACTATCCGGTTGGGGAGAACAAGGCAGGAAAAAAACTTCCCTATTCGGCATATCGGGAAGAGACTGGGCTACATTGCGCAAGGTTCATCATCGAGAACAGACTTCCTTTGCAGCATTGGGCGGTTCATTCGTTGAATGTGCAGGGCAGGATTAACATCGAACGGGAGTTGCGCCGGTATCACCGCCGCGGTGAGGTGCGCGGACTGCAGATTCCGTTTAAGGTCAAACAGCCGCCGGAGGATGAAGTAGCACCTTCGCAGCGGAGCCGGTTCAGCAGCACCTCATTGCTGCAGTTTGCGGAAGAGATTCCGCTGGAGAGTTGGGAGCGAGGGCTGATTCGGAGCTTTGCGCACGGTTCAGGAGAGCTGCTTTAACGCGGGGTGACTTTGACCACGGTCGCGCCACAGGTGTGGACGCTCTGACAGGCTTCGGACCCGAGCGATTTCGAAAGGCAGACTTCTACGGCGGTGAGGCGGTTGTTGCCGCAGCTTATGGCTATGCCGGCCTGCGGCAGGCCGGGGTTTGCGGCGGCGAAGTCCGCGATGATTGCGGTTGGGCTGAGGGTTGCCGGCTGGTTGCTGCCAGTGAACTCGGTGGGGATGCTGAGTTTGTGGAACGCGGTTGCGATCTCGCCGAAGTAGGCGTCGGGGGCGAGACCGGAGCAGGTGCCGTGGGTGGCCCACTCGTGCTCGACGAGTGAGGCCGTCGGAAGCAGATTGGTGTATTGCCCGGGGTTTGCGGGGCCGGGTGCACTGGAGCAGTTCTCGGGGTAGGTGCCGTCGTTGTTCTCCGGCCAGAGGCCATGGACGACAAAGCCGGGGTGGGCGGCGCACTCGGGGCTGGTGGGGTGGGTGGCGCAGAACTCGGGGGACCAGGAGAGGGTGAGGAGATAAAAGTCGAAGTCGCCGGGCTGCGCATTAGCGGCGGAGCGCGCGTGTCGGCGCGATCGTTGCGGTTGGTTGACGGTTTGCTGGGGGGCTGGCGATGTCGGCAGCGAGGTTGAGGCAGTCGAGTTGGAGGGACTGGGTTTGCAGGCGATGAGCAGCGTCGTAGAAAGCAGGAGTGCGAGTCGGATTGCCCTTCGATTGATCATGGCTTGGACGATTCAGGAGCTTGGTCGGTAGGTAGAGCCGGGGCGACCCGGATCAAGGGTGAGTGCTTCGGTGGACGCGGTGCATCGCGGAGTTGCGTGGAGGCGTTTAGTCGTAGTGATAGAGGATCATCTTTTCCGTGCGAACGGAACGCTGGTCGAAGCGCCAGAAATTTCCCTGGTCGTTTTCGTCGCCGTTGAGGCGGCGCTCGGGGACCCATTTGCCGCCTTCGAACCGGCCCTCCTCGATGGAGGCTATGCCGACGTTTCTGGCGGGTATGCGCGTGGTGATGTGGACGCGGAATCCCTTACCGGCACCCACAAACTCATCAGGCGCGGTCAGCATGACAAGGCCATAGGCCGTGTCGGAGCCGCGACCGAAGATCTGGTCGAGTGAGATGTGCAGCGTGTACGACGCGAGCTGAAATTCGACCGAGGGATGCTCCTTGTTGAGGGTGAAGCCGTGGACGTTGCCCTTGGACTGGGCGTTCAGGAGGAGGGGGGCGATGCCCTGGATGGCAGTGTAGCTGGCGCCGAGGTCGGTGATGCCATTCAGGAAGGATTGAATGGCGGGATCGGTGGATTGGGTGCGAAGCTGAGCGTTCTCCGGAGCGAAGGGGGCATCGATGGCGAAAGGAGAGAAGCCGATGGCAGCGTGTTCGCCGACCGCGTAGAAGACGTTGGCTGCGCCGTTGGCGCCGCCATTAGTCTCGGGGAGAAAGAGGGGATTGTCCGGTCGGTGGTAGCGATTCGCCCAGCCGTAGAAGTCTGCCTTATAGAGGTCGGGAGCGAAGATATCGAGAGAGGAGCCCGCGGCCTTCCAGATATCGATGACCCGAGGCTGCGGCCCCCCGCTGGGATAGTCGCCGGGGGTGGTATCGTCCCCGCCAAGCCATGCGTTCACGTACATCGGAAGGTTGTAGGCGGCTTTGCCGGCAGCGGCGACCGATTGGACGTAGACCGCATAATTCCACGCCATGAAGATCTCGTCGGCTCGGGCGGACTCGCCAAAGATCTCGCCCCAGCTGCCGGAGGTCTTTTCGCCGTTGGCGATCCAAAGATCACGAAGCTCGGGGTTGAGGGTGTCGCGATGCGCCTTGAGATATCGGGTGAGCTCGGACGGTACAGCGGAGGCGAAGGCCTTGTCGGCGCTGGGCGAGTGGTCGCGGGTGTCGCCGAGGATACCGACCTCGTTTTCGACCTGCATCATCAGCACGGTGTGATCTGCGTCAACTTGTTTGAGGTGAGCCATCAGAGCGGCGAAGGCGCGACTGTCGGCGGCGCGGGTGGCTTTGCTGGGACCATCGAGAGTGGAGAGGATGGGGGCTTCGGTGTTGTGAAGCAGGACTCGGGGGAAGCGGCGGGTATCCTGCTTGACCCAGACGGGCGGATAGCTGGACATGCCGTTTTTCCAGGCGGCGAGCCAGAGGAAGACGATCCTGAGGTGCTGCTCGCGAGCCTGGCCGATGAGGCCGTCAACGAGGGTGAAGTCGAAGCGGCCTTCGACAGGTTCGATGAGCTCCCAGGAGAGCGGTGTCAACACAGTGTTGAGGGGAACGCCGGCCAGTTTCGGCCACAGGGGCTTCATGTAGTTGAGCGAGGAGGAGCTTGAGTTGTGGAGCTCACCCGCCAGCATTAGGAAAGGCTCGCCGTCGACAACCAGCTGGGTGACTTCGCCGCGTTTCTCAAGGTGCGGCGTGGTGCCGGTCTGGGCGGTCAGAGGAAGAGCAGCGGCGAGGGCGAGGATTGGGAGGACGGGTAGGTAGCGTCGCATGTCAGGAGGCCCATTATGCCTCGCATGCCGGGCAGTTGTCAGCCTTTGGCAAAGGAAAGGCGCAGAGCTTGTGCTCTGCGCCCAGGTGATTCTGGTGCCGGGGTTTTATGCGCCGGCGGGTTTGGGGTCCGCGGGATCGAACTTGGCGATCTGGACTTTTTTGGCGAGGCCGACCTTCTCGAGGAGCCAGATGCCGTAGTAGTTGATGTCGAACTCGTACCAGGCGAGGCCGTGGCGGGCGCTGACGGGGTGGGCGTGGTGGTTGTTGTGCCAGCCTTCGCCGCCGGTGAGGAGGGCGACCCACCAGTTGTTGCGGGAGTCGTCCTTGGTTTCGAAGCGGCGCTTGCCCCAGAGGTGGGTGGCGGAGTTGACGAGCCAGGTGGCGTGGAGGCCGACGGTGACGCGGAGGAAGGTTCCCCAGAGCATCATGCCGATGGCGCCGATGAGGCGATGGCCGGGCGCGAGGGCGGCGCCGATGGCGAGCTGGAGGAGGCCGGTGAAGATGAGCGGGAGGTAGTGGTACTTGGAGAGCCAGACGTGGACCTTGTCGCGGGTGAGGTCGGGGGCGTAGCGGCCGAGGAGCGCGGTCTCGGAGTGGAGGGCGCGGCCGGAGAGGATCCAGCCGGCGTGGGCCCACCAGGTGCCGTCGTGCGGGGTGTGCGGGTCGCCTTCGTGGTCGGAGTTCTGATGATGGACGCGGTGGGTGGCGACCCAGAAGATGGGTCCGCCCTCAAGCGCCAGGCAGCCGCAGGCGGTGACGAAGTACTCGAGCCACTTGGGGGTGCGGTAGCCGCGGTGCGTGAGCAGGCGATGGTAGGCCATGCCGATGCCGACGTTGATGGCGAAGAAGTACATGATGACGAAGGCGGCGAGGTTCTTCCAGGAGAAGAAGAAGAGCGCGGCGATGGCGCCGACGTGGAAGGCGCCCATGGCGATGGTGGTGATCCAGTTGATGCGGCCCTGCTGGTGCTCGCGGCCCATGCGGAGGTCCTGCTTGACCTTGCGGGCGACTTCCTCGGCGGGGCAGGCGAGTTGGGCAGGCGCGGTCGACGATCGCCTCGTAAGCGGCCTGGTCGGCGTGTTGCTGCGGAGGTCTGATCCTGTACCTGGTCGGGCGAGAGCACTTGAGGCGTCATGTCGTTCTGGCGGTCCTTTTTACTGCTAATTAACGCTAGCAGGGGATCGGGCGGGTGGTGTAAGAGTTTTGTAATGCTCCCCAAAGGCGGTAGTTGGGTAGTTGGTACCTTTGTAATGCGACTGTTATGGCGAAGTTGATAGGGTTGTGGCGATGAGCTTTTCGGTAGGTTTCGCGAGCGGCGGCGGTGCGGGATTGATGCGTGTGGGCAGCGGTCGTGGCAGTGCGGGCAGGCGATCGACCTGCCGACGAGCAAGCAGATCTCGGCGGCCGGTGCCGGGGGAGCCGCAGCGACTGAACAGCCTGCCGATGTCGATGGCGGTGTCGCCGGACGGGCGGTGGGTGGTGACGGTGAATGCGGGGTACGGGACGTGGGAGTCCGGGTACATGCAGTCGCTGGCGGTGGTGGATACGCGGACGGGAGCGGTGGCGGATTTGCCGGACGACGCGGACACTGGTGGAGGCGGGGCAGACGCTGTACTCGGGGCTGGCGTTCAGCGCGGACGGACAGCATCTGTATGGGACGATTGCGAGCCTGACGGACCCGGAGGGGAAGAAGGCAGGCGATACGGGGAACGGGATCGTGGTGTACGGGTTTGCGGACGGGAGGCTGACGCGGGAGCGGGTGATGAAGATTCCGCTGCAGCAGTTGGCAGGGGGGCGGCGAACGAGGCTGGTTGGAGGATGTGAGCGGGGCGCTGGGGGTGCCGTTTCCGGCGGGGGTGGCGGTGGTAGCGGCTGCGAGTGAACAGGGAACAGGGAGCGGGGAACAGGGGGTTAAGGAGATGCTGTTGGTCGCCGACAACCTCTCGGACGATGTGCTGCTGATGGATGCGGCGACGGGAGAGATTGTAACGCAGATTCGATCTTTCGGAGACCGATGCGGTGCCGGGGACGTATCCGGTGGCGGTGGCGGTGTCGAAGGATGGGACGCGCGGGCGTTTGTGACGCTTTGGAATGCGAGCGAGGTGGTGGAGCTGGATCTGGTGAAGGGGGTGGTGGGGCGGCGGCTGGCGCTGCTGAAGCCGGCAGAGCGCGACCGTTGCGGGAACGCATCCGTGTGCGCTGGAGATTTCGCCGGATGGGCGGACGATGTATGTGGCGCTGGCGAACCGGGATGCGGTGGCGGCGGTGGATGTGGGTGGGGGAAACCCACTCATGCCGATAATCATCCCGGCGAACAAGTTCGCCGGGACCCGACCGGCCGCCATGAATGGGGCACCCGCGTTTGCGGTGAAGGGGTACTTCGATACGCGGCTGCCGGGGCAGAGCTACTTTGGCGCGGAGCCGGAGGCGCTGGCGGTGAGCGCGGATGGGCGGCGGCTTGTATGTGGCGAACGGGGCGCGGACGCCGTTGCGGTGATGGACACGACGAAGCTGACGGCGAAGGCGGCGAAGAAGGGATTGGTGGAACCGATCGGCTTTGTGCCGACGGAGTGGATGCCGATGTCGATGGGCATGGCGGGCGGCAAGCTGTACGTGGCGACGGCGAAGGGCAAGGGGACGGGGCCGAACAATTTCCGCAGCGGCAGACGACGGAGACCAAGGGCAAGACGGCGGTTTCAGAGCTCGTCGACGTATATCGGCGACGCTGCTGTATGGGTCGGTGGCGGTGCTGGATATGAGTGCGATGGAGCGGGATTTGCCGGCTGTGGACGAGCGAGGTGCTTGAGGAGAACCGGATGAAGGCGGCGGAGGAGAAGATTCGGTTTGCCAGCGCGGGCGGTGGCGGTAGAGAAGCAGATTCCTCCGCTGCGCTGCGGAGGATGACAACGCAAAGTGTTGAGAGTGGTGATGTAGGGCTTTCCCGGTCCGATACGGCATGTGATCTACATCATCAAGGAGAACCGGACGTACGATCAGGTGCTCGGGGATCTGGAGAAGGATGGGCAAGGCGGTGGGCAACGGCGACAAGAGCCTGACGATGTATGGGGCGGCGGTGACGCCGAACCAGCATAAGCTGGCGCTGCAGTTTGGCGTGCTGGATAACTTCTTCGATTCGGGCGAGGTTTCGGGCGACGGGCATGTGTGGTCGAACGCGGCGATCGGGACGGACTACCTGGAGAAGACGTGGGAGCAGAACTATCGCGGGGAGCAGCGGACGTATGACTATCGAGGGCGTGGTGTCGCAGGGGTATCCGATCCAGCAGCAGATTCCGGATGTGAATGAGCCGGCGAGCGGGTACCTGTGGGGCAATCTCGCAGCGGCATGGGCGGACGCTGTATCACTTCGGCGAGTACATCTCGACGAGTTTCTGCGATGAGAAGAAGAGCGGGAGCTCGCAGGAGGGACCGATGCTGGAGGGCGCGAGGTGCGAGCGGCCGACGATCAAGCCGGGTGAGGCGATTCCGGCGGAGTGGGGCGGCGGAGTGAGTGAGTTCGGGTGGGAGATTCCGCTGATTGCGAAGAATGTGGCGACGAAGCCGGAGCTGGTGGGGCACTTCGCGGTGGAGGCGCCGGACTTCAACCTGCAGGTTCCGGACCAGATCCGGGTGGAGGTGTTTCTGCGGCACTTCGCGGGGTGGATGGGGGACCGCGAGGCGGGCAACGACACGATGCCGAACTTCGTGATGCTGCGGCTGCCGAGCGATCACACGGCGGGGACGACGCCGGGAGGACCGACGCCGAAGGCTTCGGTTGCGGACAACGATCTGGCGATGGGGCGGGTGGTGGAGGCGGTGTCGCACTCGGCGTACTGGGACGACACGGCGTTCTTCATCCTGGAGGACGATGCGCAGAATGGGGCGGACCACGTGGATGCGCATCGAAGCCTGGCGCTGGTGGTGAGCAAGTATGCGCCGCGTGCGCAAGGATGGCGGGCCGTTTGTGGACAGCCGGTTTTATTCGACGGTGTCGATGATCCGGACGATGGAGACGGTGCTGGGTTTGCCGCCGATGAACAATAACGATGCGTTCAGCTCGCTGATGGCGCCGGAGTTTGAAGGGCCCGGGGATCAGCCGGCCGTTTGCGGCGGACTATAGCAACCGGGAGAATGGGCTGATCTACAGGGCGAACCCTAAGGTGACGGCGGCGATGAGCCCGGCGGCTGCCGAGGGTGAGCGGGAGTCGGCAAAGATGGACTTTCGTCATGCGGACCGGGCGGATGCGCGGAAGCTGAACGTGATTCTGTGGCGGGATGCGATGGGGGACGCGCCGGTGCCAGCGTTGGTGAAGGAGAAGAGGAAGAAGGCGAAGAAGGATGATGATGATTGAGGCGATGTTGAGGCGGTGGCCGGAAAGGACCGGGAGTGATTGCCGGGTGCGAGCGGTTTGGCGGATCCTTCGCTTCGCTCAGGATGACAGCAAGAGCGCAGAGATTGAGGATGGGGGTAGAAGGAGAGATTGAGTATGAAGCCGTTTCGGTTGAAGCCGTTCTTCAGTGAGAGGCCCTGGGGGCGCGAGAGCTTGGAGCCGTGGTTTGCGAGACAAGGGAACGACGGAGCTGGTGGGGGAGGCTTGGCTGACGGGGCCGCAGTGCGTGGTCGAGACGGGGGCGTATGTCGGGACAGACGCTCGCGGAGGTGGCGAAGGCGGCGGGTGCGGAGCTGCTTGGGGCCGAGAACGACGGGGAGTTTCCGCTGCTGGTGAAGGTGCTGTTTCCGAACGACAAGCTGTCGGTGCAGGTGCATCCGGATGACGCGCGGGCGCAGGCGATGGGGCAGCCGCGGGGCAAGACGGAGTGCTGGTATGTGCTGGAGGCGGAGCCGGGCGCGGCGGTGGCGCTGGGATTGAAGCCAGGGATCGGATGCGGCAGGCGTGGAGCGGGCGATCGCGGAGGGGACGATCGAGGAGATGCTGGTGCAGGTGCCGGTGACGGTGGGCGACATGGTGTTTGTGGATGCGGGGACGGTGCATGCGATCGGGCCGGGGGTGATGCTGCTGGAGACGCAGCAGACGAGCGACACGACGTTCAGGATGTGGGACTATGGGCGGCCGCGGGAGCTGCATGTGAAGCAGGGCGTGGCGGTGACGAAGTTCAAGACGCGGGCGGGGAAGGTTGCGCCGAGGAGGCTGAGTGATGGTTTTACGCGGCTGATCGAGGAGCAGTACTTCACGGTGGACCGATTCGATCTGCGTGGGGGTGAGGTGCGGGTGGAGATGCCTGGAGCCGGATGCCTGGTGGGGCTGGAGGGTGCGGCGGTGGTAGGCGACCTGCCCTTGCAGAAGGGAATCGCGGTGGTGGTGCCGGCGGGTGCGGAGGTGGTCGTCAGGAGCGGGGAGCCGGTGAGCTTTGCCCGGTGCTTTGCTCCCATGCGCTGATCGGGGCGCGGTCTGCGAGTTAGCCGGACTGGTCAACAGCTTTGGAAGGAGTTTCGTTGAAGACGCAAGCAGGTCTGTCTCGGAGAGATGTGTTGAAGGGCAGCGGCAGCATGGCGGTGGTCGCCGCGACGATGGCGCTGACGCCGGCGGCGATGGCTGGGCAGGTGTCTTTTGCAGAGTCGAAGAGGCCTGCGCCCGCGGAGCGCAAGTTTCGGAGCGAGGCGGTGGAGCGGTTTCTGCTGGAGACGAGCCGCAAGATTGCCGACCCGGAGCTGGCGTGGATTTTTACGAACTGCTTTCCGAATACGCTCGACACGACAGTCGAGCCGGGGGAGTTCGAGGGCAAGCCGGACACGGTGGTGATTACGGGAGATATCCCAGCGATGTGGCTGCGTGACTCCTCGGCGCAGGTCTGGCCGTACCTTCCGCTGGCGGCGAAGGATGCGCGGTTGCGGGCGCTGCTCGAGGGAGTGATCCGGCGACAGACGCGATGTCTGCTGATCGATACCTATGCGAATGCGTTTATGGCGGACCTGAACGCGAAGCCGCTGGAGTGGAGCCGATTGGACAAGACGGAGATGCGGCAGGGCGTGGGCGAGCGCAAGTATGAGCTCGACTCGATCTGCTATCCGATCCGGCTGGCGCATGGCTTCTGGAAGAGCACCGGGGAGACGGCGCCGTTTACGCCCGCGTGGGCGGAGGCCATGCGGCGCGTGCTTGCGACCATGCGGATGCAACAGAGGCGGCACGGAGAGGGGCCATACCGGTTCCAGCGCATGGCGGCAAATCCGACGGACACGTTGGTGAATGGGATCGGGAACCCGGCGAGGCCGACGGGGATGATCGCTTCGTGCTTCCGGCCGTCGGACGATGCGTGCGTGCTTCCGTTCCTGGTGCCTTCGAACCTGTTCGCGGTGACATCGCTGCGGCAGTTGGCGGAGATGGCGAATGGCATTCTTCATGACGCGGCGATGGCGAATGAGGCGACGTCGCTGGCGGGCGAGGTGGAGGCTGGGCTGCGCCAGTTCGCGCGCGCGAAGGGACCGGAGGGCGAGATCTGGGCGTACGAGGTCGACGGGTTTGGCGGACAGGTGCTGATGGACGACGCGAACGTGCCGAGCCTGCTGGGGCTGCCGTACCTGGAGAGTTCGCCGGACCCGGCGATGTATATGCGGACGCGGGCGTTTGTGTGGAGTGAGCACAATCCATGGTTCTTTCGCGGATCGGCGGGCGAGGGCATTGGCGGACCGCACATTGGACGCGACAGCATCTGGCCGATGTCGCAGATTGTGTATGCGTTGACGAGCGAGTCGGATGCGGAGATTGCCCGGGCGCTGCGGATGCTGAAGACTTCCTCGGCAGGAACGGGCTTTATGCACGAGAGCTACAACAAGGATGATGCGCGCAAGTTTACGCGGTCGTGGTTTGCGTGGGCGAATACGCTGTTTGGCGAGCTGGTCGGCGACCTGGCGAGGCGCAGGCCGGAGCTGCTGCACGGGTGAACAAAAACCTGCGCTCCTGATGACAAGGAGAGGAAGAGGCCAACGAGGTGAGCGATAAGGAAGTGCGAGCGGGAGGTCAGAACTGGAAGTAGAGGAATGAGGTTGTGCTGTCGAGATTGGCGAGGACGGCGAAGAAGAGGACGGCCATGACGACGGCCCAGCCGACGTTGGGTGACCAGCGGAGGCGGTTCAGGAGGGGAGTGGGGGCGGCGGGGTCCTGCGGCTCGGAGGTGGGGGAGTGATGGCCGGGCCCGGGCGTGTTCGGGTGTGGGCTCCTGGTCAAGGATCTGCTGGGAGTTGGGGAAGAACCAGACGATGGGGAAGAGAGCGAAGGCGAGGGCGCCGTCGAGCAACGAGCCGGTGGTGCCGATGCCGTGCCGGCCGGCCATGTCGTGGAGGAGAGCGAAGGCGGCGTGGAGCGAGTCTGAACGGAAGAAGATGAGGGCGAAGCTGACCTGGGCGTAGACGCCGATCATCATGAGTAGGCGGGGGAGGCCGGTGACAGGGCTGAGATCGGCGGTGCGCTTGCGGAAGTGACGCCATGCCTGATTTGCGGTCAGATAGACGCCGTGGAGGGCGCCGAAGATAAGGAACTGGATGCCGGCTCCGTGCCAGATGCCAGTGAGGAGCATCGTGACCATGGTCGGGTAGGCGACCATGGTGGTGAAGCCTTCGGGGGTGGCGAGGGCTTTGCGCGAGGTTTTTTTCCCGGCGGCGAGGCGGCGACGCTGCACGCCGAGCAGGAGCGGGTTGTAGAGATACAGCGTGATGTAGCGGGTGAGGGTGATATGCCAGCGCTGCCAGTATTCCGTGACGCTGGTGGCCTTGTATGGCGAATCGAAGTTGATGGGGAAGCGAATGGAGAAGATGCGGGCGAGGCCGAGCGCCATATCGGAGTAGCCGGAGAAATCAAAGTAGAGCTGCATGGAGTAGACGACGAGGCCGGTCCAGGCGTGCGTGGCGGTGAGCGTGCCCGCGTTGCGGAAGGCGAGGTCGGCCTGGGGCGAGAGCTTGTCGGCGATCAGCACCTTTTTCGCTAGGCCGATGAGGAACCAGGTGAGGCCGAGAGCGACGTCCTGGGGGTTGAGGCGGAAGCGTCGATGGGTGGGGGGTGGGGGCTGGATGCTGTCGGGAAGCACGGAGCCGGGGTCGCGCCCGGTCTGGATATTGAACTGCGGCATCATCTCCTTGTGGTGGAGGATGGGGCCGGCGATCAGGTGGGGGAAGAAGGTAACGAAGAGGAGGTAGGAAAGAAAGTCCTGGCGTTCGGCCTGGCCCTGTGCGAGATCGACCAGGTAGGAGATCTGCGTGAACGTGAAGAAAGAGATGCCGAGCGGGAGCAGGATCGGGTGAGGGTGGATCTGGATGAGGTGGGCGGAGAAGAGGGAGAGCAGGAGTTTATAGAGGTACTTGAAGTAGAAGAGGGCCAGCAGGTTGAGGGTGATGCCGAGGGCAAGCAGACGTTTGCGATTGACGGAGTCCTCGGGAGCGGAGGTGAGGGTATCCGCGACGAGATAGTTGACGAGAATGGATCCGAGCAGGAAGAGCACGAAGGCAGGGTTCCAGGCGGCGTAGAAGACGACCGACATGAAGGCGAGCCACGCGATGACAGGACGCCGGCCGTACCGGCCCAGCAGGTGGAAGCCGAGCATGGTGACGGGCAGGAAGAAGAAGAGGAATCTGAGGGAGTTGAAGAGCATGTAGGGCTTTGTTGAGGGTAACGCAGGGTCTTCGAAACGGCTCGAACGCCGATTTGCGCGGGGGCACGCGCATGGAGCGATTGAGAGAAGCTGTTTGGACGACGGACAAAAGCGGGTCCCTCCACTACGCTTCGCTTCGGTCGGATACCAGGGTTTGGACGAGGTGGGGCGGAGCCGCGCTCCTGTTCGGCTTCGCTTCGCGTGCCAGGTGTATTGGCTTAGCGGCGGCGCAAGGAGACGCGGCGGAGCTTTGCGATGGATGTGGATGCGGGGCGGCGTGCCAGGGTGGAGCTTTCGTCGGTGACTTCGTTGAGCTCTTGGGAGACGAGGGTCGAAACGACGTTGGATCCCGTGGCGGTGTAGTGGCGGCCGTCATTGAAGAGGCCGATAGGGAGCGGAAGGAGGTTATTGCTGGTGACGCCATCGAGCTGGGAGCTGTAGGCGGCAAGGTTCTGATCGCAGGAGGGGATAGGGGCAACGTTGACGAGGACGAGCCCGGTGCGGGAGGCGTACTGACTGCGGTAGTCGTCGACGAGGCTGCGGGGGTAATCACCGCGAGTCGAGTCGGCGATGGATGTCGCCGGGTCGCATGAGGTTCGCGGTGGTGCGGGCGGCGTGAAGAAGCCATTGTGAACAGTGATGAGATCCTCCTCCGGGCGGAGGTGGGTGAGGTGAAACCAGACGTCCTTGATGCCGTAGAAGGCGCTGAAACCGGCAGCGTAGCCGGCGAAGGCGATGGACTCCTGCGGATGTTCCATCAGGACGCTGCGGGATTCTGCACGGCTGCCGTGGCGGAGGAGTTCGAGCAGACCTTCTGCATAGATGGTGCGGCGCCAGGCCTGGTTCTCCGGCTGGAAGCTATCCGGACTGAGCTGGACAAGGAGGACCCGGGGCTGCGGGTTGTGCTGAAGGTAGTGATTGAGAGTGAGGTTTCCGGTGACGGCGAGGACGGCGTTGGTGACGGAGATGTTGCAGGTTTTGAGGCCGGTGTTGCGCTCGACGACCTCGGGATTGATGCCGGTCATGGCGGTGGAGTCGCCGAAGATGAGCACTTCGCAGTCGCGATCGTGCATGCCGAAGACAGCGTCGTTCGAACGGACCCAGACGCTTGCTCCGTGATTGAGGAAAAAGTCGGAGCGGCCAAGCCGATGAAGAGGGGAATGGCTGCCAGGGGGAGCAGGACCAGGAGAAGGATGTAGCGCAGAGAGGAACGCCGATTCGCGCCGGCTACGGGCTCAGTGTGATCGACGTCCGAAGGTCCTGGCAGGTGTTGAGTCACGTTCTGCAAGTTTGTGGGGAAGCTCCTGCGTTGTGTGACGCCCATGATCTGGTTGGAACGCGAAGCTGACGGGTAAGTTGCCACTGGACGTATTGTATTCGGTCGGGTGGTAATGGGGGCGGTGCACCGTTTGGTTCGCCGGTTGCTGTTCTCTACAGGCGATTCTATTTGCTTGGATTGAGACGATCGTCTGAGATGTTTTGTGAGTTTGCGCTCCGGTCGGGATGACTGGGTGAGGCGCTAGTTGAGGCTGACAGGCTGTTGCGGCACTGCAGTCGAGCTCCCTAACGGAGAAAGGCGCCGAGCTCATTCGCGGCGGCTCGCAAGGGCGGGAGAAAGCGCGTTTGCATTTCGAGCACAGACAAACGGGGAGCGTTGCCGCTCAGGTTGAGTGTGGCGACGACCCTTCCTGATGGGGCGTAAACGGGAACGGCAAGGGAGCGCAGGCCGACCTCGAACTCCTGATCGCACAGCGCGAAGCCATTGCGCCGGGCGCTGCGAAGGATGCCGCGGAGCTTTTCGACGGAAGTGATGGTCCGGGTAGTGTGAGGCGTGAGATCGACGTGGGCGAAGTAGTGATCGAGCTGCTCGGGCAGAAGCCATGCAAGCAGGATGCGACCCATGCTGGTGCAGTACGCGGGAAGCCGGCTGCCGATGTGGAGATCGACGCTCATGACTCGCGAGACGCTCGAGCGTGCGATGTAGACGATGTCGTCACCGTCCAGGGTTGCGACCGAGAAGCTCTCGCGATAGGTTGCGGACATGCGCTCGAGCACGGGCTGGGCGGCGCTGGCTAACGTATTGGAAGCGGTAAAGGTGTGCGAGAGCGTGAGCATGCGCGGGCGCAGGCTGTAACGGGAGCCGTCCTCGGAGCCGGCGAAGCCGAGCTTGGTGAGCGTGTAAAGGCAACGGCGTACGGCGGCGCGTGACAGGCCGGTGCGCACGCTGATCTGGGAGATGGTCATCTGCGAGTTCTGTTGCGTGAACGCCTGGATAACGATAAGGCCGCGGGCCAGCGACGTCATGAAATTGGGATCGCCGGTGTAGACGTTGAGAGCGGCAGCAGGAGAGGTTCGCGCCGGAGCTGGCTGAGTGGGTGCGAGGTTCGGGGGAGGAGGGGGCCGGTGTGCTGTTCGATACCGTTGCCTGCTGGCCCGTCAGGGAAGCAGCGGGAGTGCTGTTCGATAGGCGGTCTACTAATACGATAAACGCACACGCCGCGGTGAGCAAGGGTGGAGGTCATGCGGTCTTCTGTAAAAGCACACAGGCAACAAGCAAGAGCAGCAGCGGATACCGGCGAGATGACAGACAGAAAAGCGACAGCGAGAGCGGCAGGAGTTGCCAAGCATTGTGGCGGCTCTACACTATCGGTGTACTCGAAGCCTGCGATGAGAAGCGAGGATGAACCATGGAAGACGTGAAGCAGACAACACCCCTGACGGAACGCAAGGCGTGGAAGGCGCTTACGGCGCATGCGAAGACGATGCAGGAGGCGACGATCGGCGAGATGTTCGCGAAGGATCCTGGTCGTGGCAAACGGATGACGGCTGAAGCTGCCGGTCTGCTGCTGGACTATTCGAAGAACCGGATCACGGACGAGACGCTTGGGCTGCTGGGAGATCTGGCGAAGGAGAGCGGCCTCCGAGCGCGGACGGAGGCGATGTTTACGGGCGAAAAGATCAACATCACGGAGAACCGCGCGGTTCTGCACGTGGCGCTGCGGGCGCCGGCGGGCGAGAAGATCGTGGTGGATGGCGAGGACGTGGTGCCGCAGGTGCACGCGGTGCTGGACAAGATGGCGGCGTTTGCCGAGCGGGTGCGCAGTCGGCGACTGGAAGGGGCACACGGGCAAGCGGATCCGCAATGTGGTGAACATCGGGATCGGTGGATCGGACCTGGGGCCGGTGATGGCGTACGAGGCGCTGAAGCACTACAGCCAGCGTGACCTGACGTTTCGGTTTGTCTCCAACGTGGACGGGACGGATTTCGCGGAGGCGGTGATCGATCTCAAGGCGGATGAGACGTTGTTTCTGGTGGCCTCGAAGACGTTTACCACGCTTGAGACGATGACGAACGCGCACACGGCGCGGGAGTGGGCGTTGCAGGGTCTTGGCGGCGACGAGGCGGCGGTGGCGAAACACTTTGTGGCGATCTCGACGAACGCGAAGGAGGTGGCGAAGTTCGGGATCGATACTGAGAATATGTTCGGGTTCTGGGACTGGGTGGGCGGGCGCTACTCGATGGACTCGGCGATCGGGCTGTCGACGATGATCGCAATCGGGCCGGAGAACTTCCGGGCGATGCTTGCGGGATTCCATGCGATGGATGTGCACTTCCGCACGACGCCGATCGAGAAGAATCTGCCGGTGCTGATGGGTCTGCTGACGGTCTGGTATACGGAGTTCTTCGACGCACAGACGGTGGCGATTCTGCCCTACGAGCAGTACCTGAAGCGGTTTCCGGCATACCTGCAGCAGCTGACGATGGAGTCGAATGGAAAGCACGTGACGCTCGACGGGCGACACGTCGAATACGCGACTGGGCCGGTTTACTGGGGCGAGCCGGGCACCAACGGGCAGCACTCTTTCTATCAGCTGATTCACCAGGGGACGCGGCTGATCCCTTGTGACTTCATCGGCTTTGCGAAGACGCTGAACCCACTGGGACGTCACCATGACATGCTGATGGCGAATGTCTTCGCACAGGCGGAGGCGTTGGCGTTCGGCAAGACGGCGGAGCAGGTGCGTGCGGAGGGCACACCGGAGTGGCTGGTGCCGCATAGGGTATTCGAGGGCAACCGGCCGTCGAACACCATCCTGGCGGAGGTGCTGACGCCGGAGCTTCTGGGCAGCCTGATTGCGCTGTATGAACACGCGGTATTTACGCAAGGTGTGATCTGGGACATCGACTCGTTCGACCAATGGGGCGTGGAGCTGGGCAAGGTGTTGGCGCAGAAGATCATTGCCGAGATCGAGAGCGTGGCCGAGCCGGAGTTGAAGCATGACGCTTCGACGAACAATCTGATTCGGTGGTACAGGCAAGAGAAGTAGGGCGGCGGTGAGGCGGGCTGCGGTTGAGGAAGCAGGCCCCTCGCTTCGCTTTGTTCGCGATGACAGCTTCATGGATGGGTTCGCCGGATGGGCTGTTTGAGCAGAACTAGCGAGCCAACGCGTGGAGTACGGATAACACTTCTGCGGGTTCGGGGCGGACGCGGAAGTCTGCGTGTGCTTCGGCGAAGGCGACTGTGGCGTCCTGGCGGATGACGAAGGTGGCAGGCATGGGCAGGCGCCAGGCTGAATCGGGCGCTGTGTCGTAGCTTTGGCCGGAGTTGGCGAAAGGTATGTTGACCAGGATGGCGCGGTAGTACGTGCGCGCTGCAGCGGGGATGGTGTAGGCGATGCCGTACTGCGATGCCACAGCGGAATCGGGATCGGAGAGGATGGGGATGGCGAGCTTTTGCGGAGAGGCGAGGTTTGCTCCGGCTCCGAGCTGATCGGCGGTGAAAGCGTTGTGGCGACGGTTCTGGGGCGAGACGGCGGCGAAGACGGCGCCTGCGCGGCGAATCTCGGGATAAAGATCGCGCCAAGCCTCTAGTTCGGTGATGCAGTAGGGACACCAGCGGCCACGAAAGAAGCTGAGGACGAGCGGACCGAGAGCGAGGAGGTCGGCGGAGCGGATGATCTTACCGGTGGTGGCGTCCTGGAGAGAGAAGGCGGGCGCGACGGCACCAAGCGGCAGGATGCGGTCTTCGATACCGCTGCTGAAGAGGTCGGCGGTCGCCTGCTCGGAGACGGCCAGACGCTCCGCCTGCACCAGGCGGCGGGTATTGGCGGTGATCTGGTCGAGCTTGTCCTGCAAACCCTGCATGGGATCAGTTTAGATTGGTCCCGGAGATCTGCGCAGAAGACCGCTTGCAGCAACATTTTCCGGTTAGGCGGGTTCACTAAGGAGGATGCCTGCTTAGTACGAGACATCCTCGGGAGCGACTGGCAAGAGCGGGTCTTCCGATGAGGAGAAAAGACATGCGGATTCTTCGGTATATGGCGTTGCTTGCGATTTTCCTGGTTCCGGCTGCGTACTCGCGTGCTCAGGTTTCGATCGGCATCGGGGTAGGTTCTCCTTATGCGTATGGGCCGGTGTATGGGCCGCCCGTATGTGAGTACGGGTACTACGGTTATGCCCCATATGCGTGTGCGCCGTACGGGTACTATGGTCCGTCCTGGTTTAGCGGTGGGCTGTTTATCGGGGCTGGGCCCTGGTTTCGGGGCGGCTACGGCTACGGTCGCGGCTACGGCTACGGTCGCGGCTACGGATACGGATATCGCGGTGTTTACGGCTACGGGCGTGGATACGGCGGCGGGTACGGCTATGGTCGCGGCACATCTGGTTATGCGCGCGGACCGGTGGGGAGCTACGGCGGATTCCGCGGCGGGTATGCGGGCGGGGTGCATGGCTTCAGTGGCGGCGCGCACAGCTTCGGCGGGGGCGGCTTCCATGGTGGGGGCGGCCGGCGCTAACCCCAGCTGAGTTTGCTTCGGCGGTGAACCAGCCAAAGAGGCGTGAGCGCTCATCTTAGATCTGAGAGATCTGAGGTGGGCGCTTTTTTCGTTGCATGTTGACTAATGAGGGCAGGATGATTCGTGTGTGTGCTGGCTGTGGACAGAAGAACCGAGTGGGAGCGGCGCACCTGGCGGACACAGGTCGGTGTGGAGCTTGCAAAGCTGAGCTGCCGCCGGTCGACGAGCCGATCGCAGTGAGCGCGGCGGATTTCGATGAGATTGTAGGGGGCGCACGGGTCCCGGTGCTGGTGGACTTCTGGGCGGCGTGGTGCGGGCCGTGCCGGGCGGCCGCTCCGGAGGTGGCGCGGACGGCGAAGGAGATGGCAGGGCGGGCGGTGGTGTTGAAGGTAGATACGGAGAAGGATCCGGGGCTGGCGGGACGCTATCGCGTGCAGGGTATTCCCAACTTCATGGTGTTCTCTGGAGGCAAGGTAGTGCGGCAGCAGGCGGGCGTGGTGGGGCACCAGGTGATGGAAGGCTGGCTGCGGGAGGCGGCGGTTTAGCGGAAGTCAGACCGTCTCATCGGGTGTGAAGATCCGTTGCCGTGCTACATGGAGACGGGGTTGGCGTTGCGGTGCGCGATGCCACGCTGGAAGTTTTCTGCGATCATCCGGGATTTCGCGATGGTCCGGCCGGCATGGGTAGCGGGAAGCACCTCGTTGGCGGTTTCGGCGAAGAGGCTGAGCCAACGCTGGAAGTGCTCGGGGTCGAGGGGCAGCTGGAGGTGGGTCATCATCGGATCGCCCTTGTAGCGGCGCGTCGTGAGGAGAACGGTCGACCAGAAGTCCTTGAGGGTGGCGAGGTGGAGCGGCCAATCAGCAACGATCGCGTTGAAGATGGGGCCGATCTCGGGATCGCGGCGAACCTTGGCGTAGAAGGTATCGACGAGGTTGTTGATGTGCTGCTCTGTGAGGGCTTCCATGGTTCCATGGTAGCGGGCGGGGGGATTGTTCTGGCGTTCCGGGATTTCGACTTGCGCCTTTCGGAGACGCCACGTAGTATGGCTCATCCGAAACGACTGTTGTACGGGCCCCGCATTGCAGTTTCGCATGTCTCGAGAGGCCATTATGTCCCTGAAACTTCCGCTCACCCTGGTTGCACTAAGCAGCGTATTTGCTGTGAGTGCCGTTATCGCGCAGGCACCGCAAGCAGCCGCTCCCGCCGATGGCATCACGATGGAGATGATGCCGATCACCTCAGCCCAGATTGCCGACTGCCGCGGCCAGGCCAGCAGTCAGCTGGCGACGGAGCAGGACACACTGCACAAGCGCGAGCATGGGCAGGATAACGACAAGATGAAGCAGGGGGCGGTGACCGGGGTCACCGGCGTTGCGGCTACGGCGGTATCGCGTGCCCGCGGCGGATGGTGGAACTACGGCAACAACAATGGGGCGCAGACTGCCGCGGCTACCGGGGCGACGCAGCGCACGGACCGGAACAGCGAGGCAGTTGCGAGCACGACGGGGATCGGCCAGCAGGTAGGCGCGGATGCGTATTCGCAGTGCGTGGCGGGCATTAAGGGACCGGAGTACGTTCACTTCCGGCAGACGGGAAAGATCGAGGCGTTTACGGGGTCGGCTCCTACCTCGGCTCCGGCACCTGCTATCGCTGCTGCTGCGGCGGCCGCTCCTCCGGCTCCCTTGGCGGCGAAGTCGCCGGTCCAGGATGAGGGGGATGGGACGCACTTCATCCTGACGGCTCCGGGGCAGACGGACGCGCGTGAGGTGACCAAGGTCGCGGGCAGCAAGAATGCGTATATCGAGGCGGTGACCGGGGACAAGTACATCGTGATGCCGGACGGGTCGGTGACACGGATTCCGAAGCGGGCGGCGGTGAAGACGGCTGCAAAGTAGATCTGCTGCCGGATGGGATTGGAGAGGCTGCCGATACAGGCAGCCTTTTCTGTTGGCTGAAGTACCTCCCCCCGTACTTTGACCTCAAAGTCTTCGAAGGATTGCACTTAAGTACAAACAGGTGTGCTGGGTACCCCGGATACGCCGGTTCGCCGCCCTTGCGTGGCTTCCCTCATTCAGAGTACCGGAGCAAACGGGGGCTTTACGCCATGCGGAAGCGATGGTAGGTGTTGGGGATGTGGGTCGGTGGGGCTTGACAGCCACGGTGCGGAGGCTGGGTGTGACTTCAGGATGGGGCTTCGGGCGGGAGCGGTCGCGCTTCTGCGAAACCCCACCCTTTCGGCTCTGCCGAGAGGATGGGGCACCCCGATCTAGCTTTGGGTCAGAGGGGTTGGCAGCACAGATCAGGGTTTAGGGCGCATGTAGATGGTGGGGCCGCGAAAGGTGTCTGTGGGACCGAGGATGGCGGCTCCGGCCAGGCCGCCGCCAACTGCGAAAAGGGCGCGGCCGATGGAGGGGAAGTCGATGAGAGCTTTGGGATTGGGACGGACGGCAGCGACGCCGATGAGAGCGCCGACGCCGGCACCGATGCCTAAACCGGCGGCGGTCGAGACGGCGTAGCGGGTGAGCTTGACGCTGCGGACGGCGGAGCGCGGAAAGACCTTGCCATGCGCGCCATCACAGCTGAGGTTGGAGTCGTCGGCGGAGCGGAGCTTGCAGGTTGCGCCGCTAGTGTCGGCGGAAACGTGGATGCGGGTGCCGGGGGCGAGTTGTCGCACGCGGTTCCAGCCGTCATCAGCAGGAGCGGCGTGGGTGAAAGGGGCAAGGAGAAGGACGACGAGTGTTGCAGGGAGCATGTTCAAGCGCACGACAGATACCTCATGAAGGATGGAAGAGCATGGCCCGTGGGGAGGTGATCTCGAGTCGCGCGACCCGATGCCCCCTTTATAAAGCATGGATGAAAGGAGTGCGAGTACGGGCCGAAAGCATGTGTGCGGTGGTTGGGAGCACCGACGGTGCCTTGGACTGCCGCCCGAGCGGACTATGAAGGTAGCGATGAGATTGGATGTGTCTGCGACCGCGCGGGGGTGTAGTATGGCTCTCCCACCGGCCGCCAGGTCTGTTTCGTTGTATGTTTTCGGGCTTCCGATCTCGGCTCCTGCTTCGACCCATTTCTAAGGTTTTGCTCAAGATTCTTCCCCGTCCTTTAATGCGCCTTTCGGCTCCTGGGCCTTTCTTTCATCTTCCGAGGAGGTACGGTGTCATGGACACTCTTTCAGCTCAACGTCTGGTTCAGCGAGTGTGGGTTTCGCTGACTGCAGTGGTGATGATCATCGGCATGGTTGCGCCCAGAGTGGCAGCGGCCCGCGTTGTTCCCCAAGGCGAGATCAAGATTCAGAATGCGCACAGCAATCTCTGCCTGAGTCCCGCCGGGGGAGCCCGAGGGGTGAATGTCGAGATCGTGCAGTTCACCTGCGACGAGGATCCGTCACGGTTATGGACCTTCCGGGTCATCCAGGGGGAGAACCACATGGTGCAGATCGTCAACGTCAATAGCGGGCTGTGTCTGACGATCGCGGGCGGAAATACTTTGCGGAACGTCGTTTCGGTTCAGTACACCTGCGACGATGATCCGTCGCGGAAGTGGAACTACACGGAGCTCGATGGCGGCGTGACGTTCCGGTTTATCAACCTGCACAGCGGTCTGTGTCTTACGGTAGCGGGCGGAGGAACGGACAGGAACACACGCGCCGTTCAGTTTCCCTGCGATGCTGATTCGTCGCGTAACTGGCGGGTGATCTTTGGGCGATGAGTCGGTGTGTTGATGGACGGAATAGGTTCGGGTTGGTGACAACTGGCGGGGCCTGCAGGCGTCAGGTCGACCTTGCGGTCGATGGCGCACCCATGGCGGAAGCGATGGTGGGTGTGTGGGTAGGTGGGGCTTGACAGCCATGGTGCGGAGCCGGGAGGCCAGCGGCATGGGCAGGCGAGGCGTTAATGCAAGGAGGAGCGCTATGGGACGGCTGCGGGGAGTGGTGGCGGGGCTGGCCTGGATGGCAGTGGCTGGGTTGGAGGTGCGCGCGCAGGAGATCCGATGCCCAGCCGAGGTGGAGGTGAGGCAGAGCGCGGGGGCAGTTCCGGCGGGGTGGATGGCGGGGCAGTCGCAGATGCCAACGCGGCTCGAGAGCGTGACTTTCTATATCGGGCCTCCAGAGGAGCGGGCGAGCTTGGTTCCGGATACGAGCAAGCGGAGGGGCGGCGCGCTGACGTCGACGTGGCGATTTGCGCGCGGGTCGAAGGAGTTGTTCTGGGTAAGCTGCAGTTATGTCGGAACGACGGTGGTGCTGTCGCGGGCACTGCCCGCGGGTGTGTCGGGGTGCACGGTGGAATATGACACGGGGGCGATGATTGGTGGGTTGCCGCTGGTGTGGGAGATTCGGTGCCGGTAGGAAAGCGGGATCATCGGAGGACAGCTTGAGTTGGGAGTTGAAGTGCGGTCGATCTTGCGGTCGAGTACCCACTCTCCAAAAGAAGGGGGCACCCGGCTGGTTGACCTCCGGCATTGTGCGGGCGCCATGGGCTACCTGCCCAGAGGTCGACGAGTTCGGAGGCGAGATTGCGGTTGCTTCCTACCGGGGGCGGCTGGAGCAGACTGGACGCTGGAGGATGAAGAACGACAGCGCCGCTCCGGTGAGGGCGGTCTCCACCCAGAGGCTGGCGGGCGTGCCGTGGAGAATCCAGGCGGAGGCGATGATGGCCAGCGCAAACAGGAGGGATCCGAGAAGGCGGGAGCTGTGTTGGTTTTTCACACCGGGAGTGTAGCACGCATAGGTTCGTGCCCGGGTTTGTAGGAGTGGGGCTGGGCAGAATGCGGCGGGGCGGAGGCTGAGGAGGGCCAACCCGAGAGTATGGGGCGCGCGACAGAGTGGGCGATCTGGATGGAAGCGATCCGCGCTTGCCGCGAACAACCCATTCATGGCGGCGAGACTGCCATGAAGGGCAGCCGATAGTGGGCAGTCGCCCGATCGAAGCTACACGTGGGTGGGATTGGTGCTCTGTGCAAGACGTCTAGAATTTGTCGATGACCCGGGGGCTGGTTCGGTATCAACAGGATGGCGAATTCCACTTTGTTACCTTTAGCTGCTTTGGCCGGAGCTCCTTTCTTGAAGCTCCGACGTCGTGTGATCTGTTCGAACGGGCGCTGGAGGCGATGCGGGTGCGGTATGGGTTTGTCGTCTCAGGGTATGTGGTGATGCCGGAGCACGTGCATCTGCTGGTAAGTGAGCCCGAAGGAGGTTGCTGGCGACTGCGTTACAGGCACTGAAGCTTTCGGTTGCGGTCAAGAGTTCGCAGCGGCCGTTCTGGCAGAAGCGGTATTACGACTTCAATGTCTTTCGGATGGAGAAGTGGTGGGAGAAGCTGAACTACATCCATGAGAACCCGGTGCGACGGGGTCTGGTGAGGTCGGCTGAGGAGTGGGCCTGGTCGAGTGCGCGTCACTATGTGACCGGGGCGGTGGGGAAGGTCGAGATTGAGTCGGAGATGACGGCTGCGCGGCGGGATCGGGCGGCTGTGGAAACCCACGTCTCAGAAGCGAGACTGGGGCACCCGATTTGGTGATTGGGTGAGATGTGGGCCACCCGCCGACCCGGCTCCTAGTTTCCTGGTAAATGAGCGTGGCGTCGGGTACTGGGCTCAGCAGTATTCCTTGGAGTACTTTGCAGCCTCGATTGAAGAGAGGCACTCCAGATGGGATCGGAAAGCTTGTTAATTTCGATCGGTACGGTGGCACGCTGATCGAGGAGAACATACTGGCGAACGATCCAAGGCACGCCAAGAGATTTCCTTTTGCGTCCGCGTGGAACTGGAGAACGCGCATCAAGCTATAACCTCTTGTAAATGGCCAGGATTCACACTTAGCTAGAGAAGTAATTTTGAGAGCGATAGGTGATGTTTGTAACGATGGCAGCGTAGGAAGCGCATCATCGAGGTAAGATCTTGCGTACCGAATCTGCGAGTTGGCCGAAGTCATTGCCACAAAATACCCTCCTGAAATTAACGGACTTTTACATAGAAGGCTGATCGTGAATGGAACGGTGCGATGCGTCTGAGATAAGGCGACGAGGCAGAGGACGAAAATTAGCCCAACGTGGATAGTTCGTGATACCCGATGACAGTAATCGCTGCACTAGGCTTGTTCAGCATAGCTTGTCAGTCTAAAGCGGGTGGAGCAAGTTGTTTCTGGTTCTACCCTGGCGTGGATGCAGTTCCGTACGAGTTCAAGAATAGTCGAGCTCTTGCTGCAACAGCTACGTGACAGCCTCGGGATTGCCGGAATTTAGGCTACGGATACCGACCAAGCTCGCGGCGATCAGGGCAGTATGCAAAGAAGTGGATCAGGATTACAAAGGTAGAGGCTAGATGTTCTTCGCTCCGTTATCCTCCAATATCATCAACCGGATCATAACCGGAATGCCTAGCATCGGAAAGAGGTCACTCACCGTCCGAACCTTTGTTTGCCTTGCATTTGGCTCATCATGCGTTGCTGGGCTTTCATGCCTCCTCCTCCGCCGATGGATTTGAACATCTTGCGCATCTGGGCGTATTGGCGGAGTAGGTTGTTGACCTCCTGCACGGTGGTGCCGGAGCCCGTGGCGATGCGTTTGCGGCGGGAGCCGTTGATGATCTCGTGGTCCTGGCGCTCCTTGTTGGTCATGGAGTTGATGATGGATTCGACGCGGGTGAACTGGCCTTCGTCGACGTTTTCGGCGGCCTGCTGGATGCCCTGGAAGGGGCCGACGGAGGGGAGCATCTTGAGGATGGACTTCATGGAGCCCATCTTTTTGATCTGACGGAGCTGTTCGCGGAAGTCGTCGAGGGTGAAGCCGTCTCCGGAGAGGGCTTTTTTGGCGAACTGCTCGGCCTTGCCGCGGTCGAGTTTTTCTTCGGCGCGTTCGAGCAGGGTGGCGATGTCGCCCATGCCCATGATGCGGGAGACGATGCGGTCGGGGTGGAAGGGCTCGAAGGCGTCGGGTTTTTCGCCGGTGCCGAGGAACTTGATGGGGGCTCCGGTGACGTGGCGGATGGAGAGGGCTGCGCCGCCGCGGGCGTCGCCGTCCATCTTGGTGAGGATGACGCCGGTGATGCCGAGGCGGTCGTTGAAGGCCTTGGCGGAGTTGACGGCGTCCTGTCCGGTCATGGCGTCGGCGACGAAGAGGATCTCGGAGGGCTTGAGCTCGGATTTGAGCTGCGGCCATCTCGTCCATGAGGAGCTGGTCGATGCCGAGGCGGCCGGCGGTGTCGACGAGGAGGATGTCGCAGCCGTAGTGGCGGCTTCGCGGCGGGCTTCTTTGGCGAGGCGGAGGACTTCGGGGGTTCCCGTGTTGGCCGTTGTCCGTGGTCGAGTTTGCCCTCGTAGATCTGGGCGGTGATGGATGCGGGCGACGATGGCGAGCTGCTCGCGGGCGGCGGGGCGGTAGACGTCGACCGAGACGAGCATGGGGCGGTGGCCGCCTTTTTTGAGCCACTGGGCGAGCTTGCCCGAGGTCGTCGTTTTGCCGGAGCCTTGTAAGCCCGGCCATGAGGATGACGGTGGGGGGCTGCGAGGCTGAATTTGAAGCGGGCGGTGTCGCGGCCGAGGATGTCCATGAGCTCGTCGTTGACGATCTTGACGATCTGTTCTGTTGGCGACAGAGACGTCGCCACGGTGGTACCCATGGCCTTTTCGCGGATGTGCTCGACGGTGAGTCTTGACGACGTCGAGGTTGACGTCGGACTCGAGGAGGGCGGTGCGGATCTCGCGGAGGGCGTCGGCGATGTTTTCTTCGGTGATGGTGCCCTGGCCGCGGAGGGTCTTGAAGGAGCGCTGGAGCTTGTCGCTTAGGTTTTCAAACATGATGGTCTGAGGTTGAGTTTATCAGCGGGTGGAGGCGAAAGACTGACCGCGGATTTTGCGGAGGAACCCGGTTGTTTCGGACAGGATGTCAGGCTCGGGTTACTGGTGGAGATCGACCTTGATGGGCGGCATGCCGACGATCTCGTAGGTTCCGGAGGCTATGCCGATCTTGGCCTGGTCGAGTTGGTCGATGATTTCGCGGCTCATCTTGTCTTTGAGGCCGCGGACGTCGTGATCGCGGCAGAGGAAGCGGACGGTGAGCTCGACCCAGTTGTCGGTGAGGCGGTAGAAGACGCGGGGTTCGATGCCGGCGGGTTCGATGAAGAAGCGGCTTCTGAGGAGATCGAGTGCGGGCTGGGCGAGCTCTTCGAACTTGACGGTGTGGGTCTGGGCGGCGCGGAGGAGGATCTGCTCGGCGGTGCGGCGATCGTCCTTGTAGGAGATGGGCAGGCTCATCTCTTCCCAGATGTAGGGGAAGTCGCGGGTGTAGTTGTAGACGGGCGTATCGAAGATGGTGGCGTTGGAGACGGTGACGATGCGGCCGGTGTACTGGCGGGATTGAACCCACACGTCGGGCTTTGCGGTCTGGACGGCCGGGCGGCTCGCCCATCTCCATGATGACGGTCTGGATGAAGTTGAGGGAGATGACGTCTCCGCGGACGCCGCCCATGGTGATGCGATCGCCGACGTTGAAGGTCTTTCCGCGCAGGATGACGATGTATCCGGCGAATGAGGTAACGACCTTTTGCAGGGCGAAGGCGAGGCCCGCTCCGACGAGGCCGACTCCGGTGGCGAGGCGGGCGGGGTTGTCGAACCATATGGAGACGAAGCCGAGCAAGCCGATGATGAAGGTAACGATGCTGACGCCCTGGCGCGTCCAGAAGGCGGTCTTCTGCTTTCGGCCACCGAGGGCGTGGGCGAGGGCGCGCAGGACTTTGCTGATGAGAAACAGGATGAAGAGAAAGACGATGGTGAAGAGGAGCTTGTGCGCGTTTTGGGCGTTTAGGCCGAGTAGCCGGATGCCGAAGATCTGAAGCTGGTGGGTCGGGCCGTTGAACTGGACGGGATCGGGCTGCATGCAGATTTGGATGCGCCGGGAAGCGGCGAGGCGGACAGCGGTGAGTCAGGATGTTTGGCAAGTGGCGGGGTTGGTGCGTGGCTAGGTGGGTACGGCGTCCTCGGTGAGGGAGTGGCGTAGGGCGTGGGGGCGGGGATAATCAGGGTGCTATGCAGGATATAGAGACCAGTAACGTGCGGCTGGTGCGGGAGTATGTCGCGTATCTGCGGGTGGAAAAGGGGTCACGGCCGGCGACGGCCGAGGCGTACCGGCGCGATCTGGAGCAGTTCGCCGAGCATGTGGAGGGGCGCGAGGGGCTGCTGGTGGGGGCGACGCAGGCGGATGTGAGCGGGTTTATGGAGCGGATGCGGGCGAATGGGGTGGAGTCGCGGACGATTGCGAAGAAGCTGAGTGCGCTGCGGGGGTTCTACCGCTGGCTGCTGCTGGATGGGCGGATGGAGCATGATCCGACGGTGAATGTGGAGACTCCGGCGAGCTGGAAGGTGCTGCCGAAGAGCCTGCCGGAGGGGGACGTGTCGGAGATGCTGGAGCGGACGGGAGCGGCGGCGCGGGCGGACGATGCGGACGGGCTGGCGCTGCGGGATCACGCGATCCTGGAGCTGCTGTATGCGGGCGGGCTGCGGGTGGGGGAGATCTGCGCGCTGCGGGTGGAGGATCTCCATCTGGACCAGGCGCGGGCGCAGGTGAGGGGAAAGGGCGATAAGGAGCGGATTGTTCCGCT
Source organism: uncultured Acidobacteriaceae bacterium (assembly GCA_963778445.1). Lineage (GTDB taxonomy): Bacteria > Acidobacteriota > Terriglobia > Terriglobales > Acidobacteriaceae > Edaphobacter. The sequence continues at coordinate 382,975 of CAVZUG010000005.1, forward strand.
GGGGCGCGCGGCGTGTGAGGCGTTGGAGCGCTATCTGCAGCGGGGGCGGCCGGGGTTGGTGCGGGCAGGGATGAGCCGCGTGGTGGGGATTGAGCGGAAGCTGTTTCTGAGTGTGCGGGGGAAGCCGCTGACGCGGCAGTGGGTTTGGGAGATGGTGCGGGCGACGAACGGGAGTGCGAGTCCGCATAAGCTGCGGCATAGCTGTGCGACGCACATGGTGGAGCATGGGGCGGATCTGCGAAGCGTGCAGACGCTGCTGGGGCATGCGGATATTGCGACGACGCAGGTGTATACGCATGTGGCGCTGGGGCGTTTGAAGGCGGTGCATCGGGCGCATCATCCGCGGGGACGGCGGAGGGGAGGCAGGGAGCAGAGCTTCTAGCTTTTAGCTTCTAGCTAAGGGCTAAGAGCTTCGGGATGACGATGATCGAAGAGACGAGTGAGTTTCGGGAGCTTGCAGAGCGGTTTCTGGCGATGCTGGCGAATGAGCGTGGCGCTTCGGAGCATACGGTGCGGGCGTATGCGCGGGAGGTGCGGAGCTTTGCCGCGTATTTGGAGGAGGTGCTGGGGAAAGAGGGGAGGGTGGCCGCGGTGGAGCACCTGCATATCCGCGGGTATCTGGGGGTGCTGTTTGAGCGGGGGTTGACGAAGGCGAGCGTGGCGCGTGCGCTGGCGGCGGTGCGGAGCTGGTTTAAATGGATGGCGAAGGAGGGCGCGGTGGGGAAGAATCCAGCGCTGCTGGTGAGTACGCCGAAGCGGCCACTGCATCTGCCGCGGGTGCCGAGTATGGAGGAGGTGAATGGGGTGTTGAACTCGCTGGAAAGCGGGGGGACGTCTGGGACTTTGCGATCTCGACCTGTCGGCGATGGGGATGCGCGGGTGGGGGAGACGGCGCAACCTGGCATCAAAACGACCACAGAGGCAAGGGCAGCAACATATACAGGGGGGCTTCGCTTCGCTCAGGATGACGGCGGAGACAAGGGCGGTGAGCAGGCGGAGTCGGCATGGCCGGAGCGGGATCGGGTGATCTTTGAGCTGCTGTATGGGTGCGGGATACGGAATTCGGAGCTGGTCGGGATAGATATGGGGAGTATTCGATGGAAGGACGAGGTGATTCTGGTTCGCGGCAAGGGTAAAAAGGAGCGGCTGGTTCCGCTGGGGGATGAGGCGGCGGCGGCGATTCGGACTTATCTGCCGGAGCGTGAGGCGAAGCTGGTGGGGGCCGGAAAGGGTGGGATGGTGGCTGACGGGCCGCTGCTGATGAACGTGCGTATGCGCGGGAGCTGCCGGCTGACGACGCGGAGTGTGGGACGGATTGTGAAGACGATTGCGCTGAGCCGCGGGTTGGCGGCGGATGTGCATCCGCATACGCTGCGGCATGCGTTTGGGACGCACATGCTGGAGGAGGGGGCGGATCTGCGGGCGATCCAGGAGATGCTGGGGCATGAGCGGCTGTCGACGACGCAGCGGTATACGCAGCTGACGGTGGGGCAGATGCAGCGCGTCTATGACGAGACGCATCCGCGGGCGAAGTGATGCGAAAGACCCCCTTGCGGATTAGGCGGATAAGGCGCTTGTATTTCCATTCGGGTGTTATGGACAGGGGTGGCCGAGGGTTGCCAGGGCTTCGCGGACGACTTCGGATGGGGCGGAACGGCAGAGGGCTTCGTGGGCGTCTCTGTAGCCGTCGGCGATGAGGCTGAGGAGGAATTTTGTGGCGGCTTCCTGGCGGGTGAGGGCTATCGCTGTCAGGAGTGTGGCGCGAAAGCTCGTGTCGCGGACCTGGTCGTAGGTCGTCCTGAGGAGGTTGAAGGCGGCTTCGGTGCGGGTTTCGGCGATGGCAAGAGCGGCTTCGGCGGCGGTGTCGTCGGGCTCGTGCGTAGGTGGGAGGAACTTTGCGGCCCAGGGGATTGCGGCGGGGCCTTCGAGCCGAAGGACGCCGGCGTAGCACGCGCCGAGGACCTCGGAGTCGTCACTGCCGAGCTCGGCGCGGAGGCGGAGCAGGAGGCTGGCCGCGTCGGTGCCGATCTGCTCGACGGCCCGGGCGGCGTCGACGCGGACAGGGGTTTCCTTGTCGGCGAAGAGGGGAGTGAGGTGGGTGAGGACTGCGAGGCTGGAAAGGCTGCGGCACTGGACTAGGGCGAGGGCGCAGGTGCTGCGGAGGGCTCCGGCGGTGTCGGAGCGGCCACCCCAGACGGGTTCGAGCTGGATGTGCCGGAGTCCGGCGAGGAAGAGGTCGGGTTCCTGGTACTCGAACGCGGCGAGGGTCTTGGCGATGGCGTTTTTGGCCCAGCACTGCGGATCGGATTTGACCGGGTTGGCGAGAAAGCGCGGGAAGGCAGCGGCGAGATCGTCCGCGAGTCCGCGGAGGTTGTGATGGGCGGCAAGCGTGGCGGCTTTGGCGACGATGAAGTTGTTGCGGAGGGCGAGAGCTTTGCGAAGCGGCTGGTCTGCGGCTTCGGGAGCGCCATCGCGAAGAGCTTCAAGGGCTGCGAGTTCGGCGTCGAAGGTTCTTTGCGCGGACATGGGGTGATCAGTAACGGGGGACGGCGGGATCGATAACGCTGGACCAGTGGTCGATGCCGCCGGCGAGGGACTGGACGTGCTCGAAGCCCTGATGACGAGCCACATGGTGACGTTGAGGGAGCGGGCTCCGTGATGGCAGAGGACGACGATGGGCTGGTCGGGGTCGAGCTCCTGGTGGGCGCGGGAGGGGACGTCGCCCATAGGCATGAGAGCCGACCCGGGGATGGAGGCGGTTTCTGCTTCCCAGGGTTCGCGGACGTCGAGAAGGAGGGGAGGCACGGGGCTTTTGAGCTGCTGGGCGAGGGTGTCGGCTGAGATCTCGGGTGGGAGCATGAGGACAGGATACTTGCAGGGAACGAGGTTCGGAGTTCGAGCCATTTACGTTTTCGATCACCAATGTGTGTCCAGGAAGTCGTACACTACAGAGTCTCCCTGTATCTCAACGGAAGTTCCCGCTGCAGGCTTGTGTGACTGAAGGGATGGATCTGGCTTTGGAAAAGGTGTTGATTGTTGAAGACGAGGTGCACGCCCGCACGGGGCTGACCGAGCTTGTGGAGAGCTGGGGCTACCGGGCCGAGGGCGCGGCGGATGGGCAGGAGGGTCTGGAGCGGGTGAAGCAGTGGTCTCCGGCGATAGTGGTGACGGACCTGAAGATGCCGCGGATGGACGGCATGGAGCTGCTGAGCCGGCATCGGCGGAGCTGCCGCAGCGGATCGCGGTGGTGATGCTGACGGCGCAGGGGTCGATTGAGAGCGCTGTGGAAGCGATGCGGATGGGCGCGTATGACTATCTTCCGAAGCCGGTGGATCCGGCGCGGCTGCGGACGATTCTGCAGAATGCGAGCCGGCAGATGTCGGCGGCTGAGGTGGAGCGATGGAGGAGACGCGGCGAGCAGGTGCGCGAGACGGGTGTGCTGGGGCCGCTGGTGGGGTCGTCGCCGCAGATGAAGGCAATCTACAACTTGATCGAGCGGGTTGCGCCGTCGAACGTCTCGCGTTCTGGTGACGGGCGAGAGCGGGACGGGCAAGGAGCTGGTGGCGCGCAGCCTGCACGATCTGAGCTCGCGGCGAAACAAAGCCGTTTGTGGCGGTGAACTGCGCGGCGATTCCGGAGACGCTGATCGAGAGCGAGATCTTCGGACACGAGAAGGGCGCGTTTACGGGAGCGCTGGAGCGGCGTGCCGGCTGCTTCGAGCTGGCCGAGGAAGGCACGCTGCTGCTGGATGAGATTGGCGAGATGCCGGCGGCGACGCAGGCGAAGCTGCTGCGGGTGCTGGAGGACAGGAAGCTGCGGCGGCTGGGAGCAAGGCGGAGACGCCGGTGGATGTGCGGGTGGTCGCGGCGACGAACAAGGACCCGGAGCAGGCTGTGGCGGAGGGTGAGCTGCGCGGCGATCTTTACTACCGGCTTGAATGTTTTAACGATTCAGATGCCGCCGCTGCGGGATCACCTGATGGATGTGGCTGCGATCGCGGAGAAGATGATTGAGGATATGAATGAGCGGCACCACTGCGCGGTTGCGGGTATCGAGCCGGCGCTGCTTGACCGGATGAAGAAGTACAGTGGCCGGGAAATGTGCGCGAGCTGCGCAACACGATTGAGCGGGCGGTGATTCTGGCGGGCAGCGGTCTGCTGGGCGTGGAGCATCTGCCGCCGCACTTCGGCGAGCCCGGATTTGCGCCGCCACCGACGGGTCGGCCTCGCTCTGCTCGGTAGGTGGCGTGGTGATGAGCGACGTTGCGGCCGAGGCGGAACGGTTCCGAAAGGAGGAGAACACGGTGCATGTCGAGGTGGGAACGACGGTGGACGAGGCGGAGCGGCAGCTGATCCTGAAGACGCTGAACTCGACGCACAACAACAAGACGAGGGCGGCGGAGATACTGGGGATCAGCTCGAAGACACTGCAGAACAAGTTGAAGGAATATCACCAGAACGCGACGAGCGGCACCGGATCGGCGAAGGGCGGAGTAGCCGATGCGGCTGAAGACGAAGCTGGTGCTGTCGGCGACCGGCGCTGACGTTTGCGATCGTACTGGTGCTGTCGACGATGTTTGTCGGCGAACTGCTGCGGCAGCGGATCGAGCAGACGGCCTCGACGACAGAGGTGCTGGCGCACCAGATCGTGCTGATGACGCGGCAGGCGGTTGAGACGGGGCTGCGGGCGCACCCGCCGGAGGACCGAGCGGAGATGCGCTGCGGGTGGCGGTGATCTCGTGCTCTGCGGAGCAACGACGCTGCTGGTCGACATCATGAATGCGATCGTGCGTTACTCGCCGACGGTGCAGGACGTGAGCGTGACCGACGCGCACGGGGTGACGCTGGTGAGCACCGATCCGGATGCGGTTGAGCAGCGGTTTCCCGTGCGACCGGGTTTGGTGCGGGTGCAGGAGGGCAACTTCTGGGCGCAGATGAAGGAGGTCTTCGGGCAGGCCGAGCGTGCTCGATCTTTCAGAGTCCTGCAGCGGAACGGGAAGCCATTTCTGATGGTGCATGTGGGAGTGCGGTCGACGTTTCTGCGCGCTTCGTATGAGCCGTGGCTGCGGACGGCGCTGGTCTTTGCGCGATGGCGGCGTTCACGTCGATGGTGGCGGCGGCGATGCTGGCGAATGTGGCGCTGCAAGCCGATCGAGCAGATCAGCAGGCAGCTGGAGCATCTTGGCGTAAATGCGGCGCGGCAGATGCGGAGATGGAGCCGAGACGGAGGATAAGACGAAGCGGGACGCCGTGGTGCGGGTGACGAGCACGATCGACCGGCTGGGGGAGCAGATGCGCACGCAGGAGGCCGGATATACGGCGCTGCAGCACGAACCTGAACAAGATGCTGGATACGCTGCGGGACGGCGTGCTGCTGTTTACCGCGGATGGACGTGCGGCGATGGCTCGGATGCGGTGGCTTACTTTCTGGATAAACCGGAGGACAGAGCTGGTGGGCAGCGCTGTGGGGCAGATCTTCGATCGAGAGGACGGCGCTGGGTGCGGCGGTGCTGCGTGCGTTCGATGCGGGGCGGCCGGTGAGCGGGGAGAGCGTAACGCTGGAGGACGGGCGCGAGGTGCAGATTCTCGCTGGACAGGATTCACGACGCGTCGGGATCGGGACAGCGAGATGGGAACGCTGGTGACGCTGCGTGACGTGGAGTCGGCGCTGCAGCTGGAGCAGGAGCTGGAGGTTTCACGGAGGCTCGCGGCGGTAGGTCGGCTGACGGCGGGTGTGGGCCATGAGGTGAAGAACCCGATCAACGCGATGGTGGTGCACCTGGAGCTGCTGAAGAGCAAGCTGGCCGGCATGGCGAGGCGGATCGGGGAATGGAGCGCAGAGGCATGTGGAGATCCTGGCCGGCGAGATGCAGCGGCTGGACCGTGTGGTGCAGACCCTCGCTGACTTCTCGCGACCGATGGAGCTGCACCTGCGCAGAGCGGGATCTGCGCTCTGTGGTCGCGGGCGTTGTGGAGCTGACGGGCGCGGAGATGGAGGAGAACGGAGTTTACCTGCTGATCGATATACCGCCGGAGCCGGTGATGGTGCGGGTGGATGCAGAGTTGATGCGGCAGGCACTGCTGAACCTGATCCTGAACGGGATGCAGGCGATGCCGAACGGCGGAAGATGCGGGTGTCAATGCGGCGCGAGCATCATTTTGCGGTTTTGAGGTAAAGGATCGCGGAGAGGGTATTGCCGGAAGATGTACTTCCGCGTATCTTCGATCTGTACTTCACAACAAAAGCCAAGGGCAGTGGAATCGGGCTGGCGATGACCTATCGGATCCTGCAGATGCATGGCGGGGCGATGGAGGTGCGGTCCTCAACGGAAGTGGGATCGACCGACCGCGGAACTACGTTTACGCTGCGGTTGCCTGTGGCTTCCAGCGCGAGCGAGATGCGTAAGTCGGGTGCGATGGCGGGGAGAGCGGTTCGGGCGACGGGAGAGCGGGTTTGATAGTTGGAGGCAGTACGAGTTCGGGGAGTGGGAGGCGGCGCTGGCGATCGCGTTTACGCTGAGCGGGTGCGCGCTGCACCGGAGAGCGCAGCCGTTTCTGCTGCCGCCGTTTACCCCGGTGGAGCTGGCGCAGGTGCCAGAGCCTGCGGAACCGGCGATGGTCGAGGGGGATGACGACGAAGAAGATCTGCCGCCGGTGCCGGTGGCGGAAGGGGCATCGGTTCCGAAGCGGCAGCGGCGCAAGGTGGTGGTGAAGGCGCCGGCGCCGGATCTGACGCCGGTATCGCAGCCGCCGGCACAGGTGGCAACAGCCGCTCCGCAGCCTGCGGAGAGTGAAAGCGCAAGCGTCATCGGGGATCTGACACCCGGGCGGCGATCAGGATCCAAAGACCCAGCAGGAGGCTGCGGATCTGATTGCCGCGAATGAGAAGCGCCTGAGTGCGCTCTCGGCCGAGACGGTGCGGACGCAGGCGGCGCTGGTGAGCAACGTTCGCAACTTCCAGAAGCAGGCGCAGCAGGCGCTCAAGACCGGGGACGCTGAGGGTGCGAAGACGCTGGCGACCAAGGGGAAGCTGCTGCTGGACGATCTGGAGACCGGGCAGCTAGGCAACGATCGCCCCCTCTAGCTGCCGGAAAGGTGCTGACGGTGGGGGCCGGCCTAGAGACCTTGGGGATCCTTCGCTTCGCTCAGGATGACGCCAAAAACGGGTCTCAAGACGCGTTGGAGCCGGTTACCTAATGAGCGAGTCTAGGCCTCGGCTCCGTGGCACTTTTTGAACTTCTTGCCGGAGCCGCATGGGCAAGGGTCGTTGCGGCCGACCTTTTCGCCGGTTATGCGTGGCCCGTGGCCGTTTGAGGACCCGTTCGCGGAGCCGGCGGCACGGGCCTGGTCGAGCTCGCGCTGCTTCTTTCGCTCGAACTCACGCTCGAGCGCGTCGATGGTGGTGGATGGAGCCTTGGAGCGCGTCGGTTTGGGCTGGGGGTGTAGCGGAGGCAGGCTCTCGGGACTGGCGGGTGCGTTGGGTGGGGTCACCGGCGTGGAGGGCTGGTTGCCCGGCTGCGTCCTCGGATCGAGACCGGGATCGAGCATGGGCGGGTGCTGGAACTGCTGCTGCGCCTGAAGGAGCGCCTGCTGCTGAGCCTGGATGTGAGCCTGTTGCTGCTGGATCTGCTTGGAACTGCTCGGGGGTCTCGATGGGCGTGCCGTCCGGGCCGATGATCTGCATGCGGAAGAGGTGGCGCGCGGTGTCTTCCTGGAAGCGCAGCATCATGGCTTCGAACATCTCGAAGGACTCCTTCTTATAGGCGACGAGCGGGTCCTGCTGCGCGTAGCCGCGCAGGCCGATGCCTTCCTTGAGGTGGTCCATGGCGAGGAGGTGATCCTTCCACAGGCCGTCGAGCACGGAGAGCATGACGATGCGCTCGTGATAGCGCATGGTGTCGGGCGCCGAGGATCTGCTCCTTCAGGTCGTAGCGGGCGCGGAGCTTCTCGAAGATGGTCTCGCCGAGCTCGTGGCGGTTGAGGCTCGTGGACGTCGATCTCCTGTTCTCAGGTGGGCGCCGAAGATGTCGAAGATCTGCGCGAAGAGCGGCTCGAGCTTCCACTCGTCGGCGTGCGCCTTTTCGGGCGCGTTCTCGTCGAGGATGTTGGAGAGGATGGTGGAGAGGTAGTCGTCGGTGATGAGCTGCTTCTGGTCGACGCCTTCCATGAGCTGGCGGCGCAGACCATAGACGGCCTCGCGCTGCTTGTTCATGACGTCGTCGTACTCGAGCACGTGCTTGCGGGACTCGAAGTTCTGCGTCTCGACGGCCTTCTGCGCGGACTCGATGCGCTTGGAGATCATGCCGCTCTCGATGGGCACGCCCTCTTCCATGCCGAGGCGCTGCAGCAGGGTGGAGACCCACTCGCGGGCGAAGATGCGCATGAGGTCGTCTTCGAGCGAGAGGAAGAAGCGCGAGGAGCCGGGATCGCCCTGACGTCCGGCGCGGCCGCGAAGCTGGTTGTCGACGCGGCGGGACTCGTGGCGTTCGGTGCCGAGGATGTGGAGGCCGCCGGCGGCGATGACGGCATCGTGCTCCTTCTGCGCGGCGCCTCGTGTGGGCGGCGATAGCGGCGTCCCAGGCCTCCTGGGTGGTCTCGAACTCCTGGCCGGAGTAGTAGAAGCGCACCATGCCGGGACCGGCGACGGGCGAGATGGCGCCCTCGGCGGCGGAGACGGCGCGCGCCTGTGATCTTGCGGACGAGATCCTGGCGGGCCATGAACTCGGCGTTGCCGCCGAGCAGGATGTCGGTGCCGCGGCCGGCCATGTTGGTGGCGATGGTGACCATGCCGAGACGGCCGGCCTGGGCGACGATCTCGGCTTCCTTCTCGTGGAACTTGGCGTTGAGGACGACGTGGCGGACGCCCTTGCGCTTGAGGATCTCGCGAAAGCAGCTCGGACTTCTCGATGGAGGTGGTGCCGACCAGAACCGGCTGCTTGAGCTCGTGCAGGCGCGCGATCTCGTCGGCGACGGCGAAGTATTTCTCCTTCGCGGTGCGGTAGACGACGTCCTGGTTTTCGATGCGCAGCATCTTGCGGTTGGTGGGGATGACGACGATGTCGAGCTTGTAGATCTTGTCGAACTCGGCGGCTTCAGTCTCGGCGGTGCCGGTCATGCCGGAGAGCTTCTTGTACATGCGGAAGTAGTTCTGGAAGGTGATGGTGGCGAGCGTCTGGTCTTCCTTGCGGATGGCGACGCCTTCCTTGGCTTCGACCGCCTGGTGGAGGCCGTCGGACCAGCGGCGGCCGGGCATCAGGCGGCCGGTGAACTCGTCGACGATGATGACCTCGCCGTCTTTGACGACGTACTCGACGTCGCGCTTGTAGAGGTTGTGCGCCTTGATGGCGACTTCGACGTGGTGCTTGAGGTCCCAGTTCTCGGGGTCGGCGATGTTGCCGATGCCGAGCAGCTTTTCGATCTTCTCCCAGCCCTCGTCGGTGACGGTGATGGCGCGGGCCTTCTCGTCGACGACGAAGTCGCCGGTCCAGGTCTTGGTCTTCGAGCGTCTCGATCAGTTCGCCCTGCTTCGAGCTTGGGGATGATGACGTTGACGCGGGCGTACTTGTCGGTGGTCTGGTCGGTGGGGCCGGAGATGATGAGCGGCGTGCGGGCTTCGTCGATCAGGATCGAGTCGACTTCGTCGACGATGCAGTAGTAATGCCCGCGCTGGACCTGATCCTTGAGCTCGAACTTCATGTTGTCGCGCAGGTAGTCGAAGCCGAACTCGTTGTTGGTGCCGTAGGTGATGTCGGAGCCGTAGGCCTCGCGGCGCTGCTCGTCGGAGAGATCATGGACGATGACGCCGACGGTAAGGCCGAGGAAGCCGTAGATCTTGCCCATCCACTCGGCGTCGCGCTTGGCGAGGTAGTCGTTGACGGTGACGACGTGGACGCCGCGGCCGGCGAGCGCGTTGAGGTAGCAGGGAAGCGTGGCGACGAGGGTCTTGCCTTCGCCGGTCTTCATCTCGGCGATCTTGCCGGAGTGGAGGACCATGCCGCCGATGAGCTGGACATCGAAGTGGCGCATGCCGACGGCGCGGCTGCCGGCCTCGCGGACGACGGCGAAGGCCTCGGGCAGGATCTCGTCCAGGGCGGCCTTTTCGGCGGCGTAGATGGCGTCGCGAACCTCGGTGGAGCGGGCCTCGATGGGATCGGACGGTACGGGAACTTTGGCGACCGCGTCGGCGATGCGCTGGCGGAACTCGGCGGTCTTCTGCGCGCAGCTGCTCGTCGGAGAGCGCCTGGATGGCGGGCTCAAGGGCGTTGATCTGCGCGACAAGCGGGAGCATGCGCTTTACGGCGCGCTCGTTGCTGGTGCCAAAGACCTTGGCGATAGCTTTGTTGAGCAAACTGGTGTCCTTCGTGGGCGTGGTTCAGCCCCAACACCTAGTGTAAATGGTGCGATGGCTCCGTTGTGTGGCGCGGAGGTGGGATGTGGGCCGGAGCCGGAGGGGGAAGGGCTTGAGGCATAACAGAAGGGGCGCCGCGGATAAGCGGCGCCCCTGAGATCGATCGGGATGCTATGAACCGTATGAGCTACCGGCGTTCCGCCTTGGTGGTCTCATCATTGACGATGAGCTCCTCATGGCGAACGTCACCGGAAAGGTCGCGAACACCATCTACGGATTTCTTGCCGACGGCGACCTCCTCGCGGACGACGGTGGATTTGTCGACGGAGGCGGTCTCCTCGGAGAGAGGGATGCGGATCTCGGAGTTCTCCCCGATGCTGCCGGTGGCGGGAGTGTTGCCGTCGACGGCCCGGCGCTCGATGACCAATTCCTCACGGGTGACGGGCACCTGAACGGTCTGGGTCTCGGTGATGACCTCTTTGCGCAGGGTGACCTCTCCGCGGCTGATGCGGTCCTTGTGGACGCGCAGGATTTCACCGAGGAGCTGAATATTCTGGGTATCCTGTACGCCCTGCGTGTTTTGCGAGGTGGATTCGCTGTACGAGCTGGTGTTCTCGCCGAGATCCGCGCCGTCCCGCTTGAGGATGGCCTCGGCTTCAGAGGCGCGGTCGCCGGCGTTCACGGTAACAAGGGCGCCACTCTCGTTGGAGCCGAAACGGCTGCCGAAGTAGCGTGACCGGTCTTCCGGAACGGACATACCGGTGAGGTTCTGGTGGAGGTCGGAGGAAGAGCCCGAGCGGTAGTCGTCCTGTGTGATCTCGCGGGTGGCCAGATCGCCCTGGTTACGCTCGCTGGCGTAGGGCTCGGCTTCCCCGCCTTCAAAGAAATTCTTGACCTTGTCCCAGACGCCCTCGGCCTTCTGACCGGCGGTGGATGCGGCGTTCGATGCCGTGTTCGATACGGAGCTGGCTCCTCGGTGTGCGACGCCGATGTGTGCGGAGGTAAAGCCGGCATCCCGGAGATCCTGAACGGCGCGCTCGGCGTCTGCGTGGTTTTCAAAGTAGCCGGCGACGGTGCCGGATGTTGTCTGCGTTTGTGCCATAGGAGCCTCTTTCGGTGGTGTGGGCTTGCGGGCTCACAGGGGAGGGTTGAGCGCGTGGTCTTCGGATCAATACCTGCAACTCACGCCGCACTTGTTTAGCAGTTGGTTAGGATGCAGATTCCAGCGCGGTCCGTCCCGCCCGCGTGTGAATTTTGAAGTGGCATGAAGGCCGATGTTATGCGCGCTAAAGGCTCAAGGCTTACGGCTCAGAAGATAGGTTCGCAACGAGCTCGTCGTTGCGGAGAGCGCGGACGCAACCGAACCCGCGACGAGCTCGGCGCCTTGCGGGCTGGTGTGAGTGTGATCTGCGGGGAATAAGGCGGCGGTCTTCTCCTGCCCAAGCGCTTCGAGGCGGTCCGCTTCGACGGATGCCATATCGACGAGAAGAACGTGCTCCGCGGCGGCGACCTGCCGGATCTCTGTGTCGTAGGTGGAGCCTCCCGACTTCATATCGCGTTCGATGCGAGGCGTGCCAGCCGGACCGGGTGCCCAGATATTACGGACGGTGAGGGTGAGGAGGATGGGCGTGGCATGGTGGGCGCGGGTGTCGGCGATGTACTTGCGCAGATACCAGCCGTAGGTGTGAACCGTCTCAGTCTGTCCGGCGAGCGGGCCAGCGGTTTGGGGAACGTCCTGTGTCTCGTTGCCTATGCCTTTGAGAGTGCCGCGGGGCTTGGCACCGCCGAGATCGCCGCCGTCGTTGTGTCCCATCTGGAGGAGGACGAAGTCGCCCGGTTTGATCTCTGCGAGCACGGCGTCCCAGGCTCCCTCGATTAATGAAGGTGCGGGAGGAGCGTCCGGCGCGTGCGCGGTTCGCGATGTTGATGCGGGAGGTGTCGAAGAGCGGGGCGAGGTGGTCGCCCCAGCCGAGGTCTTCCTTGTTACGCGCGGTCGAGTCGCCGACGATGAAGAGCGTTGGGAGCGCGGGATTGAGCGGCCTGGTCTGGGCTGAGGTCAGCGCCGGCTGGGGCGGCGCATCCGGTGTGGGCTGCCCGGGAGTTTGGGCAACGGCGGCAAGACAAAGAGGAAAGAGCAGTGGGGAAAAGATTCGGCGCAGCATGGCGGCAGGGTAGCACCGCCTGAAGTTTATGAGGGAGAGCTTGATGGTGCATCGGTCCTTGGCTCAACTAGTTCAAGCGGAGGATGGCGGCGTTAAGCGCCGAGGCGAAGCCGACCCAGAGGAGGTACGGGAGCAGAAGAGCTCCGGCGAGTGGGCGAAGACGCCAGAAGAGGACTGTGGTGAACAGGATGGCGGCCCAGAGAAGAAGGATGTCGACAAGGCCGGCGAGGAGCAGGTGATTGCGGAAGAAGACCAGGCTCCAAAAGAGATTCAGTGCAAGCTGAACGAAAAAAGCGACCAGGGCGGATCCGCGGAGAGCGGAAGCTGGCTGTTTCCAGGCCAGCCATGCCGCAACAGCCATCAGGCCATAGAGCAGGGTCCAGACCGGACCGAAGATCCAGTTGGGCGGACTGAAGGAGGGTTTCGCAAGGCTGGCATACCAGTGCGGGATCTGCCCCACGGTCCATACGCTGCCGACTGCCGCGACCGCGTAACAGAGGATGAGCAGGAGCACAAGGCGGAGTACGCTGCTTTTCTGCGAAGGCTGCATGGAGGTCAGTATGAGGGGAAGAAGAGGTCCGGCCAATGGGGTCGATTTCGAGTGATATCTGAGGCGAACCCTGGACACGTGGAAGACGATTGGCATCCAAAAAACATGCAAGCATATATCCCTTACAGCCTGCCTGGGGCGCGCGTTCTTCGGAGGTCGGCGAAGTGACCAATTCAGAGGAAAAGCTGAGCGAAGCTCCGGTTCTTCCCGACGCTGCGGATCTCTCAAACGATTGGGATTCGGGCATCGCAGAAGCGGATGAGTACGCAGGCAAAAGTGTGGGTGAAGAGGCGCAGCGGATCGGGCGGTCAGCTGGGCAGGAAGGGGGCTCGCCCGGTGCGGGCCTCAACGATGCGCAGGATCTGCGGTCGAAGGCGGCAGTGCCGGCGGGGGTTAACGAGTCGCTGGCGCGGCTGGAGATGAATTCGCTCGAGGTTAAGCTCTATCTGGATTCAATCGATCAGCGGATCAGCCGGATGGAGCCGCGCCTGGAGGAGATGCGTTCTTCTGAACCCGTCGCGGCGCTCCCAGCTGAGGGAACGCCGCAGCCGCGGCCCGTCGTGGCTGAAGGGGAGCCGTTGCTTTCCACCACGGAGCGGCGAAGGCGCGTGCAAGGAGTTCCGGTAGAGCGACGTCGGTCGCCGCACGCACTTCAGGAAGAAGAGGAAGGGGAGTCCTGGTTTCCCAAAGCCTGGCCTCCGAAGTCCGGGCCTCCGAAGTCCGGGGTTCCAACGTCAAGCTCTCCAAAGTCCTGGTTTCCAAAGTTCTGGTTTTCGAAGTCCTGGGCAGCTCGCTCCTGGTCTCGGAAGTCCTGGGCAACGAAGTCGTGGGCGACAGATCTATGGGGATCTCAGGCGTGGATGCAGTGGGTGGTCAATCACCGGATTTGGGTCCCCATTGCGGCACTGGGACTTATTGCCTTTCCTTTGCTGTTCTGGTGGGGTTCGGGACAACATGGGCGGACAAAGAGCCACGCAGGAGCAGTCGATGCTGGCCCAGTGCTTGCGGGAGCGATGCCGAATGGGGCGCGGAAGGATCCGGCCGGGGTACCCTGGGCGACGGAGACGGCCTCTGCGGAGAGCCATCGCGCGCGGCCCGAGGCGGCAACTCATAAAGCTGAGCCGCAGGCGGTCCCGCCGGCACCGATAGAGCAGGGGGTGGTGGTGCCCAGTGGGAGTCTGCCCGCCGCCTCTGTGGCGGCTCAGCCTCCGGTGGCGATTCCGCCTGTCCAGAGCGCCGCAGTTGCGGATTCGTCCGCGCCACAAACCTCGCCCAGCAGCTTGAAATGCGCCAGAGGGTACGCCGCCCGATCCGGTTAGCTCGCGAACAGGTTCTGCGACATCAGCCAGGATCATTCCGCCGCCTTCACGCAGGGTGAACGTGTCGTCGGGGGTGATGGCCGGAAATTTGATCTACTCGCGGCAGCCTCCGTATCCGCACGGTTTGGCCGGTCTCTTCCATACGCAGGGCGAGGTTGTTTTGCAGGCGATCATCTCGAAACGTGGACGGGTGGAGAACCTGCGCGTCATCTCCGGGCACTTCATGCTTCGGGGAGCGGCGAAGGACGCGGTGCGAACGTGGCGGTATCGGCCGTATCTCGTCAACGGCAGCCCGGTTGAGGTGGCGACCATTGTAAGTGTGGAGTTCCGGCGTTAGATCTGTCGCGTCGCGTGGAAACGGAGCCTGACATAGTCGGCGGTCCATTCTCCGTCTGAATCGGACAGGATCGGCCGGAGGAGCGACACCGTGCGCCGTGCTGCGCTGGTCCGGTCTTCTGGCGCGAGGCGATCGAGGACGCCGTTGCGAAAGGTGTTCAGCCAGGTCTCCATGCCACCCGGGCCGCCGGGGAGCGGTGTGGGGCGGGGGATCAGCTCGATCGACTGCACCTCGAAGCCGGCTTGCTGGAGCAGAGCAGTGTAATGTGCCGGCGACGGAAAGAAGGAGTCGGCGCTGGCTTCGGACGTCGATGCCGTAGGCCGCCAGGGTTGCGGAAAGGGCGGTTCTGATAGCGGCGATGTTGCCGAGACCGCCCATCTCGGCCACGAAGCGGGCCCCCGGTCGCAGAGACTCGTGAATGCGGCAGAGTGCGGTGGGCTGATCCGGTGCGGGGATCCAGTGGAGGGCAGCGTTTGAGAAGGCTGCGTCGAACTCCTGATGGAAGGAGAGCTCGGTTGCGGTGATGTGGCGCACATCGAGGTTGCGGGCCCGGGCGGCTTCGACCATCGAAGCGGAAGCATCGATGCCGGTCATGACGGCTCCCGTTGCGGCGAGTTTCTCCGTGAGTGCGCCATCGCCGCAGCCAATATCGAGGATGCGCTCTCCGGGTTTTGGGGCCAGGAGATCAACGACGCCGGTCGCGAGGTCCGCGACGAACCGGCCGCTTTGGGCATAAGCGGCTGTGTTCCAGGTCTGGCCGGTGCGACGGGTGGATGCGAGGGAGGCTGAGTCTTCCATATACTCATTGTTCACTCCGGCGCTGTGTGCGTCGAGAGGGGAAGGGCATGGCATGGAAGCGGTAAAGATGGCGGCAGTGGCGTATGCGCGGGAGAACGGCGGAAGATTTGTGGAGGAGTTGAAGGCGCTGCTGCGGATTCCTTCGATCTCGACCGATCCGGAGCGCGTGGGCGATGTGCGGCGGGCGGCGGAGTTTGTGGCGGCGGAGCTGCGGCGGATTGGGATGGAGAATGTCCGGCTGATCGAGACCTCGGAAGCGGAGAGCATGGTTGCGGAGGCAGCTGGACCGGCGCGGGTGGTGCCCGCCGCGGATCGGCCATCCGCTGGTGTATGCGGAGTGGCTGAATGCGAACGGCGCGGATGGGAAGGCGCGCCGACGGTGCTTTGCTATGGGCACTACGATGTGCAGCCGCGCGGAGCCGCTGGATGAGTGGAAGACGCCGCCGTTCGAGCCGACGGAGCGGGACGGGAATATCTATGCGCGTGGCGCGGTGGACGACAAGGGACAGATGTGGATGCATGTGAAGGCGCTGGAGTCGCTGATGGTCGGCGGGCAGGCGGGGAGCTGCCGGTGAATGTGCGCGTGATTGTCGAGGGCGAGGAGGAGGTTGGCGGCGAGGGGATCGCGCGCTTCGTGCGGGAGCATGGCGAGCAGCTGAAGGCGGATGTGGCGCTGGTGTCGGATACGGAGATGTTTGCGCCGGAGCTGCCGACGCTGTGCGTGGGGCTGCGCGGGATGATCTATACCGAGATTGAGGCGCGAGGGGCGCGGACGGATCTGCACTCGGGGATGTATGGCGGGGCGGCGCCGAATCCGTTTGTCGCGCTGGCGCAGATGATTGCGAAGCTGAAGGATGAGGACGGGACGATTCTGATTCCGGGGTTTTATGACAAGGTGCAGAAGCCGACGGAGGCGGAGTTGAAGGCGTGGAAGGCGCTGCCGTTCGACGAGGAGGAGTATCGCGAGGCGGAGGTGGGATCGAGTGGCGCTGACGGGGGAGCCGGGATACTCCGTGCTGGAGCGGACGTGGGCGCGGCCGACGCTGGATGTGCATGGGATGCCGGGCGGGTTTACCGGCGCGGGCGCGAAGACGGTGATTCCGGCGAAGGCGCTGGCGAAGGTGAGCATGCGGCTGGTGCCGGATATGACGCCGGCGGAGACGTTCGCGAAGTTGAAGGAGTATGTGGAGATCGATCGTGCCGAAAGGGTTGAGCTGGAGGTGCGGATGATCCACTGCGGGCGATCCGATTGTGGTGAGCACGGATAACGAGTATGTGCGGGCGGCGACCGAGGCGATGCGCGAGGTGTTGGGGCAAGGAGACGGTGTTTGTGCGCGGAGGCGGGTCGATTCCGATTGTGGGGGACTTTGTGCGCGAGCTGAAGATTCCGACGGTGATGATGGGGTTTGGGCTGCCGGACGACAATCTCCATGCGCCGAATGAGAAGTTTCATCTGGCGAATTTCCATCGCGGGATCGAGTCGATCATCGGGTTTCTGACACGGGTGGGAGCTGGGAGCAGCTTGATACCTGGAGTCCGCGGATACGTGCTGGCGGGTGGGAAAAGTTCGCGCATGGGTGTGGACAAGGCGGTGCTGCGAGCTGGGCGGGCGCACGCTGCTCGAGATCGCGGTCGGGAAGTTGCGGCGGGTTTGCGGCGAGGTGGTTATCGCGGGGCAGCAGAGAGGAGTGTGCCGGGTATGTGCGATGGTGCCCGGATTCTCGGCCTGGGTGTGGGCCGATCGGGGGGATCGCGGCGGCGCTGAGGATCTGGGCGAAGGTGCTGGAATGTTTCTGCCTGTGGATATGCCGTTTGTCCCGGGGGATCTGCTGAAGCGGATGGCGGAGGATGTGGTTGCGGAGCGAGGCGGCGGTGTGCTTTGCGGTTGTCGATGGGCGATTGCAGCCGCTGGTAAGCCTCCTGCGATCGGGCGTGCTGGCGGAGGTGGAGGCGGCGCTCGGGCGAAGCGAATTCAAGGTACTCCGGTGCTTGAGGCAGCGGGAGAGCGCGGTGGCGGTGTGCTCCGGACGGAGATCTCGACCTCCGAGAGAGAGTGCGGTGTGGCCGGGTTGGGAGCCGAGTGACGCGGAATGGGCTGCGCGGGAGCTTTGGTTTGCGAATCTGAATACGCCTGAGGAGTTTGCGGCTGCGGAGCTTTGGGCGTAGCGAGCGTGAGGGCGGAGCGACCGCGGATTTGCGCAGAGAAGCGCGGATTGGAACGAAGTGCGCGTAAGTGTTGCGGTAGTCTATCGACAGGCCGAGTGAAACAAGTGTGTGCTGTAGGGCTGGGCAATGTGCTTGCGGAGTGTGATCGAGCGTGTCAGGAGAGATCGGTGAGGTCATGATGGGAGATCAGTTAGGGTCGGGAACTCCGCACGAGAGCGATGGCGCTGGCGGCGAGAGCGGGGGCGGAGTGCTGAACGAGCAGCAGGCTGCGCCGCATGGCGAGGGCGGCCAGAGCGTCAAGGCCAACGATGAGCAGAGCTCCGCGCACGTTGAAGACAAGCACCCGGATGCGGGAACGCCGCTGACGGAGGGCATCTCGGAAGATGTGGCTCCCGCGGTCGAGGAGTTTATGGAGCAGGCGGCGCAGCAGAATGAGGCTGCGGCGTCAGAGGTGCCGTTCCGGAGTCGGGCAGCAAAAAGCCCGGGGCTTACATCTCGTTTGAGCATGTGTACAAGTCGTTTGGCGATTTTGTCGTGCTGAGGATGTGAGCTTCTGCGTGAATGCCGGGAGAGACGCTGTGCATCCTGGGGCGGAGCGGTGTGGGCAAGTCGGTGTCGCTGCAGATGCTGCTGGGTTTCTTGAAGCCGGATAAGGGGATGGTCCGGGTGGCGGGCGAGGATATCTGCGGGTTCACGGAGCAGGAGTTGCAGGCGATCCGGCGCAAGGTGACGATGGTGTTTCAGAACGGGGCGCTGTTCGACTCGATTACGGTGGGGGAGAATGTGGCGTTTCCGCTGCGCGAGCGGGGAGAGCTGGCGGAGGAGCAGATCTGCAGATGGTGAAGGGGTTGCTGGAGATGGTGGGGGTGGCGGGGATGGAGGATCTGCTGCCGAGCGATCTTTCGACCGGGATGAAGCGGTCTGTGGCGATTGCGCGGGCGCTGGCGGCGCAGCCGGAGGCGGTGCTGTATGACGAGCCGACGACGATGGTCGACCCCTGATGGGGCATCTGCTGGGAGATCTGATCGAGCGTCTGAAGCAGCAGCTGCATCTCACCAGCATTGTTGTGACGCACGACATGCGGTTCGCGAAAAAGCTGGCGGACCGGGTGGTGTTTCTCCACGAGGGCAAGGCGCACTTCTTCGGAACGATGGAGGAGATGGAGGGGAGCGAGGATCCGGTGTTGCAGGAGTTTCTTTCACTGGATGAGCTCGTTTTGCCTCAATAGAACAGGGTTTCCAGCCAGGTTAACAATGTGCACTGTCATGCGGGAAGGAGAACTTTGCCTGCTCGGGCATTGGGAACGTATGCTTTGGAGAGATGCCCTTTGCGATCCCCCAAGCGTTGTATAGGCATAGCGACCTTGCATTCGGCATTGTTAGATTTCAGTAATAAACGAATGAGGTCTGCGCGGGCCGGAGGGAGTCGGCCCGGTCGTTTGCCCAGGTCACCGGTGTTGCGCACCGACACCACAGTGAAGAAGGATTGAAAGGCAGAAGGCACCCGCAGTGGCGACACCGGATTACATGCAGCAGGTGATCGTTTCCGGACGCAAGCGGACCACAACCGAGCGCAGGTCGCAGGCGCGCCATAGCGGTCTGCTATGGCGGCCATCGGTCACGAGCTGGTGTGGAGCTCCCTGGATGTGCTGACGGTATTTGTGGCGTGGATCGTCGCGCTTGCGGTTGCGGGTGGTGATTCCGCAGAATACGGCGACACTGGCGATGCTTCCGCGGCTGCTGCACAGCGCTCCGAGGATGTCGACTGCTTACATCGCCTGGTTCGCGATTTGCCTGATCTTTTTGACGCGCTCGTACGGGCTGTACGGTCCGATCCAGAACCGGAGCGGTCTGCATGAGATCCGGATGACGGTGCAGGCGACGCTCACGGCGGGGCTTGCTGCTGTGCGGAGCGCTTTACCTGACGCACAATGTCGCGGTCTCGCGAATTGTGGTGGCGCTGATGGTGCTTCTCACAGGCATGATGCTGTGCCTGCGGCGTGCTTCTGTGGCGGCGGATGGTCTATCGCCGGTACCGCGAAGGGATGGAGACCCGCAACGTGATGATCGTGGGCGCGGGCCGGGTGGGCCATGCGCTGCGAAATCATCTGGAGTCGCAGCAGCACCTTGGATTTCGCTTCAAGGGCTTTGTTGCGCTGACGGAGCGCGAGGCGGAGTCGGGCGACGCGGATGTGATTGGCGATGTGCGGAACTGCCTTGCGCTGGCGCGGTCGCTGTTCGTGGACGAGATCTTCTTCTCGGTGCCGGCGGAGAAAAAGCTGGTGATCGGGATGGTGGAGGAGGCGCGCGAGGCTGGGATCGATGTGCGCGTCGTTCCGGATCTATACGACGGGCTGGCGTGGAACGCGCCGGTCGAGTATATCGGGCAGTTTCCGACGATTCCTCTGCATCGGCGGGAGTTTCCCATTGGCGCGTTTCTGCTGAAGCGGGCTCTGGACATCGTGCTGGCGAGCGCTCGCCCTGCTGGTGCTGTCGCCGTTGATGGTGGCCATCGCCATTGCGATCCGGATGGACTCCAAGGGACCGATCTTTTACGGCGCGCAGCGCATTGGCCGAAAGGGAAGGACGCTTTGTCTGCTACAAGTTCCGGACGATGGTGGAAGATGCGGACAAGATGAAGGAAGAGCTGGAGCACATGAACGAGCGCGAAGGCGTTCTGTTCAAAATCGCGAACGATCCGCGCATCACCAAGATCGGGCGCAAGACTGCGGAAGTATTCGCTGGATGAGCTGCCGCAGTTCTACAACGTGTTGCGCGGCGACATGAGCCTGGTGGGACCGCGGCCGCCGATGGCGTCCGAGGTGGAGCAGTACGATCTTTCCCATCTGCGCCGGCTGGATGTTCTGCCGGGAATTACCGGGTCTGTGGCAGGTGGAGGCTCGGCAGGATCCGTCGTTCGACAGCTATATCTCGCTGGACACGGCGTACGTGGAGAACTGGAGCCTGTGGCTGGATCTGAAGATTCTGGCGCGGACGGTTGGCGTGGTGTTGAGCGGAACAGGAGCGTAGCGAAGCTTTCGAGTGGAAGCAAAGACGGTAGACTGAAGGGTGAAGATAGCTCTGGCGCAGATCAATCCGACGGTGGGGGATTTCGCCGGAAACACACAAAAGATCCTCGAATTTGCCGACGCGCGCTCGCGAAGAGGGCGCTCGACCTGGTGGTCTTTCCGGAGCTTGCGGTCTGCGGATATCCGCCGGCGGATCTATCTGGAGAAGAGGCTTTCTTCAGCGCGCGGGCTGAGCAGGTGGTGGATGAGATTGCGCAGGTGGACGGAGGCGTCCGGGCCGCCCGGCGATCTGTGCGGCACGGTGATGCCGGCGACGTCGGCGGAAGGGAAGCACGTGCGCAATGTGGCGGTGCTGCTGGAAAGCGGCGAGGTGAGCTTTGTGCAGCAGAAGATGCTGCTGCCGTTCTACGACGTCTTCGATGAGCAGACGGTACTTTGAGCCGGCCACGGCGCAGGCGCTGACCGGAGTCGATGGGCAGCCGCTGGCGATCACGATCTGCGAGGATGCGTGGAACGACAAGGGCTTCTGGCCGAGCGCCGCTACTCAGGTCGATCCGGTGGAGGAGCTGATGGTGAAGTGGGGGAGCCGCGCGGAAGACCTGTCGGGATGCAGCGCATCATTCTGAATATTTCGGCTTCGCCTTACTGGCAGCGGCAAGCGCAGGCGTGCGGCAGGAGATGCTGGCGGCGCTGGCCAAACGGCACGGGGCGTTGGTGGCGATGGTGAACCAGGTGGGTGGCAACGATAGCCTGGTCTTCGACGGGTCGTCGCTGGTGGTTGGGCCGAAGGGAGGCGCTGGTCGCGCGCGGGGCCGTCGTTTGCCGAGGACCTGGTGATCTTCGAAACCGGAGCGACCGGGACCGATGCGAGCGAAAGGCTGCGGATGAGCCTGCGCTGGATGAGATTGCCGCGACCTGGGAGGCGCTGGTGCTGGGGACGCGCGACTACGTGCGCAAGTGCGGCTTTTCGAAGGCGCTGGTGGGGCTGAGCGGCGGCATCGACTCGGCGCTGGTGGCGGCGATTGCGGTGGAGGCGCTGGGCGCGGAGAACGTGATGGGCGTGGGATGCCGAGCGAGTACTCGTCGCATGGGCTCGATCGAGGATGCGCGGCGCGCTGGCGAAGAATCTCGGGGTGCGATTTGAGCTGTTGCCGATCCACGACGTGTTTCCAAGCTACATGCAGACGTGCTGCGAGCCGCTGTTTGCCGGAACGCCGTTCGGGCTGGCGGAGGAGAATCTGCAGGCGCGGATTCGCGGAGCGCTGCTGATGGCGCTGTCGAACAAGTTCGGCGCGCTGGTGCTGACGACCGGCAACAAGAGCGAGATGTCGACGGGATACTGCACGCTGTACGGCGACATGGTGGGTGCGCTGGCGGTGATCGGCGATGTGTTGAAGACGCGGGTGTACGCGATGAGCGAGTATGCGAATCGCGAGCGCGAGGTGATTCCGCGGGCGACGATCGAGAAGCCGCCTTCGGCGGAGCTGCGGCCGGAGCAGAAGGATACGGACTCGCTGCCGCCGTATGAGGTGCTCGATCCGATGCTCGAGGCGTATGTGGAGCGATACTGGTCGGCCGAGCAGATCGCGGAGGAGCAGGGCGTCGATGTCGATCTGGTGCGGCAGCGTCTTGAAGCTGGTGGAGCGCAGCGAGTACAAGCGGCAGCAGGCGGCGCCGGTGCTGAAGGTGACGAAGAAGTCGTTCGGGATGGGGCGGCGGTTTCCCATCGCAGTCAAGGTTCAGGTTTAGAAGTGGCTGCGCGCGTGCGGCGGAGGAGGAGAGGTCTGAGTTTGGTGAAGGTGCGATGTTGGCAGCAGCAGTGTGGTTGATGAGTTTGGCGGTGGTTGCTGGGGCGCAGGCACACGCAACGGCAGTGTACAGCACGCAGGTGCACAATCCGGGAACACCCGCGACGCAGCAGCCTCAACTGAGTACCTTGCCGCCGACGGGCACGCCGGACCCGTTTCCTCCGGCGAACCCGAAGTACTTCACGGCGGCTTCGCCGACGGTCGCTACGGTGAATGCGTTTCTGAAGCAGCTCTGGGGATACGATACAAACCGGATCTGGCGGGTCGAGGCGATCAGACCACGCAGGCTCCGGCGTGTAGCAAGGTGGTGGTCTTCGTCTCCGATAAGAGCCCGAATGCGAAGGTGCAGACCTCCGCGTTCTTTGTGACGCCGGACGGGAAGCATGCCATCGCCGGCGACGGCGTGGTTGCGTTCGGGGCGACGCCGTTTGCGGAGGCGCGGCAGATGCTTGCAGAGCAGGGCCGATGGACCGGCGCGCGGCGCTTCCGGAAAAGAGCTGATGCTGGTGGAGTTTGCAGATATGGAGTGCCCGCATTGCAAGGAGGCGCAGGGCACGATGGATCAGCTGGTGAAGGACTTCCCGAACGCACGCGTGGTGTACCAGAACTTTCCGCTCACTGAGATCCATCCGTTCGCCTTCAAGGCAGCGGCGTACGGGTTGTGCGTGGCAAAGGCGAAGCCGGAGGCGTTCTGGACTTATCTGCAGGCGGTGTACGACACCCAGGGCGGTCTGACGGCGGAGAGCGGGGACGAGACGCTGAAGAATGCCATAGTAAAGGCGGGAGCGGATCCGGCCGCTGTCAGCCTTTGCGCCGCAACCCAGGCGACCAGAGACCAGGTGAGCGCATCGTTGAAGCTGGGCGAGGATGTGGGCGTGGACCAGACCCCGATGTTGGCTGTGAACGGTCATCTGCTGCCGCTGTCGGCCATTCCGTATGAGACGTTGAAGACGATCATCGCTTACCAGGCGGAAGAAGACGGCGTGAAGTAATGCGCGAAGCAAGGATGCAGGAAAGGCTCTCCGCCATGGAGAGCCTTTCTTGTTCGTGCCGGTCGAGCGCGCATGCAATCAGCTGCGCTTTTTCCCAGCGGATAGCTCGGGTGCGGCTTCCTTTTCGTCGTCTTCGCTTTCGCGCTCGGACTTCTGCTCCTTTGCGCTCTTGGGCTTCTTCTCCTCCGCTTCGTCGTCCTCCTCATCTTCCTGGGAGTTCGCTTCTTTGAGGACCGGCTTGGCACCGGCGAGCACGTTCTTTGCAGCCTCGCTTTCTTCCTTGAGGGTCTCTGTGAGAAGCGCGACGACCTCCTTCTCGCCGAGGGTCTTGGCAATGGCAATTGCGGCGGTGTAACCCGCGATCTCGTAGTGCTCTACACGGAGGGCTGCGCCAACGATCCCCGCGTCCTTGAGCGCGCCTTGTTCGTCCTTCTCCAGCGCCTCCTGGACCTCCTTGATACAGCCTTCCATACCGCTGCAATGCTGGCCCGTGGGCTTCTTGCCGAGATGCTGGAAGACGTCGCGCAGACGAAGGACCTGACCTTTGGTCTGCTCCAGGTGGTCGCGAAAGAGCTGCTTCATGGTTGCGTCGTTGCTTCCCTTAACCGCTTTGGGCAGGGCTTTGACCAGCTGATTCTCGGCGCTGTACAGGTCGCGTAATTCGTCGATAAGAACTTCGTTCAGGCTCATAGATGAGGAGTCTCCTTCCAGGTGAGATGCGAGGGCAGGGTCCGCTGTATCGCCAAATGACACATCACTTCCAGATCTTCAATGGATGGGCTTCCGTGTTGAAGATCATCTGCTTCCAGTCGACCGTCTCGGGCGGTGCGTAGAGCAGGTAGAGGTACTTGAGCGTCTCGGCGAAGAAGAAGCTCTCCATATCGTCGACCTGTGTCTTGGTGCGGACGTCGGAGAGCTCGGCGTAGGCCACCGGTGACTTGCACCACTGTTCGAGCGAGTCCGAGTAGATGTGGCCCATCTGACGGTAGAGCGGATCCCCCGAGGTGTGAAAGAGGTAGTAGGTGGATTCGATGATCTCGGGACGCAGGTGATAGTGCGCGTCCGTGACCGCGAGGGTGGCGTAGTTGAGGACCTCGGGCTCGATTCCGTAGAGTGTCCACATCTGAAAGTTGGAGCGCTGGAGGCGTTGTGCGCGATCCATGTCACCTGCCAGTACGAGCACGGCAGGGAAGTACGCGTCCAGCGAACCGTAGTTCTGCCCGATGCGCTTTCCCGTGTTAAGGTCCACCTGCCCGTACCAGAAGCCGCTGCGGACGTCCTCGGCGAGATGGTGATTAATGGCCGCGATGCTCGCCTGCCAGATAGCGGCCATGTCCTTGTCGCCAAAGAGGAGCGAGCTTTTGAGCGCGTACTCGTAGTAAGAATCGGTCCCGCTGCCAATGGTGGCGGTCGGGTCGACCCACTTTCCGGTCTCGACATTGATGACACTGCCGAAAAGATCGAGCGGGGAGCGGAGCTTCCAGAGCTCGGTCATGGCTCGCTTGGCCGTGTCGTAGTAGATGGGTTTGCCGGTGAGCTTCGAAAGGGTGCCGAACTCGGGGAGAAGCGCAGCCTCGGCCGGATTGGTCTCCGCGCCGCGAACCTTACCGGTGCGGAGATTGACGAACTCGTACGGGATTCCGGTCGGCGACATAAAGGCGGGGAGGAGCCGCTTGCCGAGATCCTCGGCCAGCGCGAGCAGGCGCGGATCGTTGGTCATCTCATAGCTGCTGAGGAGGCCGCCGAGACACCGGATCGTGATCTCGAAGTTCTTTACGTAGATGTCCTGGTCGAAATTCAGGTTCTTGTCGAGGTCGTCCTGGGCTTCTTTCGCCTGGGAGGTCAGGCCCATCAGCAGCATGGTGTCGAGGCCGTCGATCTCCGTCATGTGGAGCGACGGGCCGTACCAGTCGTGAGGTTTTTTGCTGAGCGGGTTCAGCTCGTCGTGACCCCAGGCGTACTGCTTGTAGCCGTTCCAGCCGTGCAGGAACTGCTGGCGGACGTGCTCTGCCATGACGGGGTCGGAGGTGGACTGAGCGGCGAGCGGGAGGGCGGCGAGGATGAGGAGGGAGGCTAGTTTTAGCGCGTTCATGGTTTGTTGGAACTCTACCGGGGAGGAAGTGCAAGAGCAACGGCGAACACGCGACAACGCTACGGCGCGGCGAACGGTGTGGGCCGATCCGGTCTCTCGTGCGGACAGGGCTGGCGGGTTCAGAATAGTGTCAGAGGATGAGGTGGCCCGCGATGACGGAGAAGGAGAAGATGCTGCGAGGCGATCTGTATAACGCCCTGGATGCTGAGCTGGTGAACGAAAGGGTGCGCGCGGAAGGATTGCTGCGGCGGTTTCGAGAAGGGCAGGACCGAGGCGTGCTCGAGGACTTGCTGGGTTCGATCGGGGAGGGGACCGAGGTGCGGGAGCCGTTCTTCTGTGACTACGGGTACAACATCCGGCTGGGAGCGAGGGTGTTTTTGAACTTTGGCTGCGTGCTGCTGGATGTATGCCCGATCGTGATTGGAAGCGGCAC
This sequence comes from uncultured Acidobacteriaceae bacterium, assembly GCA_963778445.1. Taxonomy (GTDB): domain Bacteria; phylum Acidobacteriota; class Terriglobia; order Terriglobales; family Acidobacteriaceae; genus Edaphobacter. Next base: position 409,007 of record CAVZUG010000005.1, read on the forward strand.
ACAGATAGGGCCGGGGGTCCAGATCTATGCGGCGGATCATCCGCGGGATGTGGCGACGCGGAGGTCGGGGCTGGAGCTTGGGCGTTCGGTGAGCATCGGGGTGGACGTCTGGATTGGAGGCGGAGCCATCCTTCTGCCGGGGGTCACGGTAGGAGATGGGGCCGTGATCGGGGCGGGGAGCGTGGTGACGCACGACGTCGCGGCGGGAACGACGGTCAAAGGAAATCCGGCGCGGTGAAAAGGTACTATCCTGCACCGTTAGTTTTCTGTTGACATTACTTTCGTGTGTGCCTGACTCTCTTACGAACGCGTGACTGGGCTCCAGCAAGCGGTCGTTCAAATCCATGTTTTACGTTTGAGAGGTACCAAGATGAAAGAGGCCATCCTTCTAGCATGCGCCTGCTTGCCGGTGTTCGCGTTCGGCCAGGCTCCGATGCAAACGCAGACAACTCCTGCGGGGTTGTCTGCCCAATCGGCGACGCAGGATCTCTCCGACCGGAACGAGCCGCCCATGTTGGGTATTCACTGGGCCCGCGGATTCGAGTCGTCGTTCCGGATGCGTGAGGCGGCCACCCAGGCACGCGCCACCCGGACTCCGAATATGACGTATCACGGCGGAAAAATTATGCCGTACGCGAACACGGAGGCAATCTTCTGGGGAACGAGCTGGGCAAACTATTCCGGAGACAAGATCACCGGAATGGACGCCTGGTATACGGGGTTCAACAGCTCGAATTACGCCGGGACCTCGGACGAGTACACGGGATCGAATGGCAAAGTGACGAGTCTGACGTCGCACGCGGGGCATGTGGTCGATACCTCCGCATCGATGGGCGGAGGCTCGACTTCGGCCATCCTGGGCGAGGTCTGCAAGATGATCAAGAGCCCGGACACGAGCGGGAATGGATACTACGCCGTGTATTCGGATACGCCGCGCGGAAGCGCAAACTACTGCGCATACCACAGTGCCGGGAGCTGCGGTGGAGTGCACGTCCAGTTCGCGTACTTCTTCAAGCTGGACGGGGACTCGGGGTGCGATCCGCAGGATACATCGGGGCAGCACTCGCAGGGTCTGGCTGCCATCGCAAACGTGAGCGGGCATGAGCTCTCGGAGGCGCGCTCTGATCCTTCGAGCCCGGGGGCCTGGTATGACGCGTCGGGCGAAGAGAATGGCGACAAGTGCGCCTGGACCTTCAATGTGCCGCTGGTGACGTTCAGCAACGGAACCCAGTGGAAGATTCAGGGCGAGTGGTCGAATCAGGCGTACACCTCGGGCAGCGGATACCCGAACAGTTCGGGGCAGAGAGGATGCATCGCCGGCAAGTAGCTGAGGTCTTATCGCTGAACAGGCGCATTCGTGAAGCGTTTTCGGACGCGGCGTGGATGCGCCTTTGCTTTGCCGCTATACGCTCGCGCTATTTACAAGCGGAGCCTGAACTACTGGCTGGTATCCAATGGATGCTGCGCCTTCTCGAAGAATTCGTTCTGCAGCTTGAGGCTCTCTCCATCCGCCTTGATCGCCCTGACAGCCTCTGCAATCTCCCTGGACCACGACTTCTGGTCGAACTCGCCGAGTTCCTTGTTGCCGGCCGAACCGTCTCCGGAGTAGTGGTCCGGAAACTTTGCGTACCACCAGATGCCGGTATAGACCGAGTCGGGCAGCTTGAGCCGGTTGCGGTCGGCGCCGGATTCGCTCCCGGCGCGGTCCATGTGCACCAGATCGGGCCTGGCAATCAGCATGGAAGAGGTCTCCGTCTCCCCGGCATGCATGTCGATCTTGGTCTTCGGCCGCGGGCGCCCGGGAACCGATCTGCGGGGGAGGCCGAAGACGTAGACGACGTAGTCCCGCGGTGTGGCGAGTTGTGACTGTGCGAACAGGGGAAGAAGGCTCTCATTGCCACCGTGACCGTTGATGATTACGACTTTTTTGCAGCCGTTGCGTGCCATCTCCTTCACAGTTTCACCGAGCAGGCTGAGCTGCATACCGAGGCTGTAGGCCAGCGTTCCCGGTTGTTGTTGTGCCTCGAAGATCTGCCCGAAGTAGTATTCCGGGAAGACGACGGCGTACTCCTGCTGCGTCGCGTTCATGACGGCGAAGCGCACATCCAGCAGATCGGTGCCGAGGGGAAGGTGCGGCCCATGCTTCTCGATGATGCCGAAGGGGAGCAGGCAGACACCCTGCGATTGGTGGATCGCCTGTACAAAATCAGCCGCCGTCAGCTCCTCCCATTTCGGGGAGAGCTTTGTAGTCTGGGCGCTTCCGCACGCTGACATCGAGGCGATTAGAGTGAGGAGGGGCAGGAGCTTACGAGCCATGATCGGGTCCTCTCGTTGAAGCCGGAATTTTAGCAGCAGGCAGAAATGGGGAACTGGCGCTAGTACTCAGGGCGGCGAAACGACTGAAGGTGGGTGATGGCTTCTTCGGCCCGGGTGCGCAGCTGGATGAGTTCGGCGCTGGGTTTTTTGCGGAGGGTGCGGTAGGGCATCTGCATGCGGAAGTTGTGGCTGAGAGTCTCCGCGTTGCGTTCGAGAAAGGTCCAGTAGAGAGCGGTGAACGGGCAGGATCCTGGACCAGTGGACTTCTTCGGATCGTACTGACAGCGGCCGCAATAATTTGACATGCGGTTGATATACGCGGCTCCGGAGACGTATGGCTTGGTGGCGGTGAGGCCGCCGTCGGCGTAGGTGGCCATGCCGAGGACATTGGGTTCGACCACCCAGTCGTATGCATCGACGTAAGCGAACCAGAACCAGTCGGTGAGCTCGCGCGGTGAGAAGCCGCAGAGATTGGCGAGGTTGGAGAGGACCATCAGGCGCGTGATGTGATGCGACCAGCCCTCTTCGACAACCTGCGCGACTACGGTATCCATGCAGTGCAGGCCGGACTTGACGCCCCAGTACACGGCGGGAAGCGGAAGCGAGGCGTGGAGGGCAGAGGGGGTTGCGCCCGCGTAGGGGTCCGGGTGGAAGCTGCGTTGCGGTGTAGGGGTTGGCTGCCTCGTCGGCATCCGGCGAGGTCTCCTGCGGGCGGGGCTTTGCCTGCTTCGGAACATCAAGAAGGCGGTAGCCGTCTGTCTGTTCGTGTAGATGGCGCATGAACTCGCGCCAGCCGAGAAGCTGCCGGATAAAGCCTTCGGCGCTGGCGAGCGGGACCAAGCCTTTATCCGCAGCCTGCTCTACGTCGCCGACGAGCTGCGAGGGAAGCAGCCGGGCAAGGTTGACCAGGGGAGAGGTCTTGGAGTGGAAGAGCTGGAGATGATCGTCGCGCATGGCGTCTTCATAAGGACCGAAGGTGGGCAGGAGGTGTCGGAGCGCGAAGCTCCACATGCGATCGCTATCGGCTTGAGTGCAGGGGAGGTCGAAGTTCTCAATTGAGCCGAAGTGGTGGGCATACTTGCTGCCCACGTAGTCGATGACCTCAGTAGTGATCGCGTCCGGTGGAAACCCGGGAGGTGTGGGTATGGGCACCTGGCCCTTGTAAGGGTTCCGGTTGTCGGGGTCGTAGGAGAACTGACCGCCGGTGGGTTTTCCATTCCGCATGAGGATGCCGGTCTTCTGGCGCATGGCGCGGTAGAAGCGATCCATGACGTAGCTCTGCGTGTTGGGGCGGCCTTTCGCGCGGCGGTACGGACCGTAAACCCCGGTGAAGTCCGCAATTTGGGTGAGCCAGGTGGTATCGGGAACCTCGTTGAGATGGAGACCTTCGGAGACGGCCTGCGCAAGGTCGAGGCGCAGCTCGCGCTCCGCAGGACGCATCAACGCGAGCGTCGGCAGACCGCGCTCCTGCTGAAGCAGGCGCAGGGCCTGCCCGTGGCTTAGCGGAGAGAAATGGTAGAGAACGCTGACACCGCGGGCGGCCTGCTCCAGCGCGAAGTGGCGCATGTTGCTGATCAGGAGGACGAGCTTCTTCTTGTGGTAGGGTCGGCGGTGCGCCTTGGCGGTGGATTCGACGATGACGATGCCGGTCTGCCCCGGAGGTTGTTCGGCAAGCGGCCCGACGCGATCGGTGAAGCGGTCGTAGGGAACGTAGATCCAGCGTCGCTTACGGATATCAGCCTCGGTAGGATGTGCAGGCTCAATCTGCTTTTGGAAGAGGGGCGCTACGGACATATCTCTACTGTATGTGGCATGGGAGCAGGTCGAGACCTGGCTGTTGCTGCGCTCAAAAGGTGGAGAAGCAAGATATCCGGGCATGAAAGGGAGAGCGAATCGGAGATCTCTGCCAAATCCCTGAAGTGTGTAACGCAGACAGCCCCCGGCCGAAGCCGGAGGCTGTCCTAGCCGAACGGCAGACGTCATCAACCCTGGCTGGGATGGATGACCCTGTAGAACTCACCGCCCTGCGACCAGACCAGCAGCAGAACATCCTTGCCGTGGCCTGTCTCCTTCACGCTGCTCACCACCTGCGATGCCGATGGGGTGGGGTGCCGGTTCACCTCCACGATCACATCCCCCCGCTGCAGACCTGCATCCTCCGCAGGGCTGCCGGCGCGAACATCCTGCACCGCCGCGCCGTTGACCGCAGGGGGCACACTCAGCTGCTGCCGCACGTCCGGCGTCAGGTCCGCCATGGCGAGGCCCAGCTTGCCGCCGTTCTGCGCGCCATCGCCTGCGCCGTCGCCCTCTTCGTTCTGCGCAACCTCAGCCTTCTTGTTGTACTCGCCGACCGTGAGGCTCACCGTCTGCGGAGCTCCATTGCGAAGAATGCCGAGCTGGATGTGCGTGCCCGGCTGAATGTCCGAAACCGCAACTTGCAGCGCGCTTCCGTTCTCCACGGCACGGCCGTTCAGCTGCTCAACCACGTCGCCGTGCTGCAATCCGGCAGCGGCTGCGGGCGAGCCCGGCGTTACCTGCGCCACGATCGCTCCGTTCGCGTCCTTCAGGTTGAAGAACTGTGCATTCTCCGGCGTCACGTCGTTCAAGCTGACCCCGAGATAGCCATGGTGGGCCGCGCCCGTCTTGATGATCTGGCTCGTCACCGACTTCGCAATCTCTGAGGGAATCGCGAAGCTCGCGCCCGCGAACTGCCCGCTGTTGGTGGCAATCAGGAAGTTGATGCCGATCAACTCGCCGTGCGAGTTCACCAGCGGGCCGCCGCTGTTGCCCGGGTTCACGGCAGCATCAGTCTGGATGAGACCGCCGGGCCTGCGGGCATCATTGGAGGGCGCCGGCCGGTTCACCGCGCTCACAATGCCGCGCGTCACCGAGAACTGCAGGTATCCGAACGGGCTGCCAAAGGCCAGTACTGTCTGCCCGGGTTGCAGCTTGCTCGAGTCTCCCCACGAGATCGCCGGCAGGTCATGCGCGTCCACCTTGATCACCGCCAGATCCGTCAGCTTATCCACGCCGATCACCTTCGCGTTCAGCACACGCCGGTCGTGCAGCGTCACCTTGATCTGTGTCGCTCCATCGACCACATGGTTGTTCGTCACGATGTATCCATCCGGCGAGATAATCACGCCGGAGCCGATTCCGCGCTGCAGCGGCTGCTCCTCAGGAGCTTGACGCCGTTCACTGCGGCCGTTGCCGAAGCCGAAGAACTGCTGGAAGCCGGGCGGCAGCTCTTGCGGGTCCGGCTGTTGTCCGCGCATCTGTGCCTGCTCCTCCTCGGATCCGTGGCCTGTTACCGCAACGTTCACCACGGCAGGTGTGACACGCGCCGCAAGCGCCTCCATCGCGTGGTCCACCTGTGTCAGTGCAGACACGCTGCTGTCGTCGAGCGGCGAAGCCGAGACCGCATCGGCGTGGACACCGGTCTGATGCAGAAACATGGCGCAGCCCAACGCCGCAGCGGCTGCAAGGGCAATGGGAGGAGCGAAGCGGCGGATCCTGCGCTTCGCTACTAATGGATTAGTTGATTCAGACATCGTTCGCCTCAATTCGTGCTTGGTTGAGAACTACAGTTGAATTAGCAGCCAGCCATCCCCAAACGGGACAGCGGCATACGCATGAGTAAATTCGGTGGTCGCCAGACGCCCGGGTCGTTCGGCAGCGGGCGTTGGCGAGCGATAGGGAAAAGCGGTCAGAAGCAGCCCGGGACGGACCGCAGAATGTCTCCGGCGTACAGCCCGTACCGGCACTATCGCTGGATTCTTCATCTCGCGAGCTACGTCACGGCGAGGCTTATGAGACGTTGCGCTGGGGAACTTGTTCTCCGGAATCCGAAACACAACCGGCTGCATCGAGGCGGCACGGGAAAGCTCTGGATGCGAGGCGATTGATGTGTCCGCAGCAATCACAACCGCAGGGTCTGCACCTGCCACCTGGATCAACTGCGGTGCCCGCGCCATCACCAAAGCACCTGCCGCCAAGATCAGCGTCATCGAAATGGCAGCAATGCGCGACTGCGCTGGTGTCCACGCCGTAGCGTTGTTCAGCAGTGCATGCACACGCCTGGCCAGCTCCGAACGATGCTCCCATGCGGCCAGCGCCAGGCGGAGCCTGCTTCTACGCTGCAATCTCTGCTCCGCCAGCCGTGTCAGGCAGCTGGCATACGCAATCGGTTCTGCGGTACGCGCGATCACCCCTGCGTCGCAAGCCAACTCCCGCTGCACATTCATACGGCCGTTCAGCCAGAGCAGCGCAGGATGCAGCGGCAACACTACGAGCGCAACCTGCTGCAGCAGATTCATCCAGTCATCGCGCCGCCGCAGATGTTCACACTCATGCAGCGCAATCTGCTGGAGATCCGCATCCGTCAGCGTGGGAGCAAGCCATTCCGGCAGTAGAAATCGTGGCCTGCGGAAGCCCAGCACCGTAGGTGAGTCCACATCCGCTGACGTGCATAGCTCGATCTGCCGGCGTCCGGAGACAAGCGGACTCCGATCCTCGCCGTTCCCCGGGAAGGGAACCGCCCTTCGCCAGACTGCGCGAAGATGCCGGTAAGCGAGCAGCAACTGCACCGCACGCAGCATCGCCATCCCCACCCAGATCACGGCGATCCATGTCGCGATCACGGGCAGCACATGCACCCCTGCGCCATGCCCTGAACCTGTCTCTGCCGCCCCGCGAAAGTGAATCCAAGGCAGGGTCGCCAGAAGTCACGAAAGCCACACGCAAAGCCGTATATCGCGTCCCCTCGCCCGCGCGCGGAGAGACGCGCAGCATCGCAGCAACCGCCAGGGCGAACGCCGCGCCCTGCCACAGGCCGGTAAAGAAGACCTGCGTCAGCAGCACCGACATTTCCCGCAGAACGGCTTCGGCATGCGGCATCATCAACTCTTCACCTCATGGGCCGCCTGCTTGGTGACCGCTGCCTCGGCGATGGCCGTCTTCAGCCGTTCCAGCTCACGTGCACTCACGTCTTCTTCGTTCAGCAGGGCCAGCAGCAGCCGCTCGCGGCTATCACCGAAGAACCGTCCCAGCACATTCTTGATCTCGTTGCGGCTGGCGTCCTCCTCAGCAACACGAGGCGTGTACAAGAAGGCGCGTCCCTCCTGCCGATGCTCCACATAACCCTTGGTCTCAAGAATGCGGATGGTCGTCAGCACCGACGTATACGCCAGGGGAGCGTGCTCGGGCATCGCTCCGACCAGATCGCTCACCGACGACTCACCCCTCTCCCAAAGCAGGCGCATAAGCCTCAGTTCGGCTTCGGTGAGCGTATTGGATCGGCGCGGGGGCATAGCTTCTGTCCTGAAAGACGGTCGACTAAGGAATTAGTTAGCAGCTTCTCTCTGGAGCACGATCAACCTGGTGGTAAACGGGCCGGCTGGGGAGGGGAGCGCCATCCACCCCATACCCGCGCCTGAAGCCGGTGCTGCCCGCGGTGTAAACGGTTCGCGCACCCTGGTGGTCGATCCCCCATCCGTGTAACGCCGCTATCTCGCCGTCCCGCTATCATAGGAAGCAGGCAAGCCCTCCATCCATGCCCAAGCTCCTCCCCATCCTTCTCCTCACCGCAGCGGCCGCTTCAGCCATCGGCCAGCAGCCGCGCAGCCTGCTCCTCCACAAACCCGAGATCGTCAACGAGCCCACAGCTCCACCGCCGCAGCGCGTCCACCTCCTCACCGCCGGCCTCTCCTTCAGTCTCCCCGCGGGTTGGAACACCGCTCGCCGCGACGGCGAGCTCAGCACCTTCGCTCTGGACGCGCGCTCCTCGCTTCCCAACACCCACTTGCTCTCCGTCGCGCAACTCGCCTTCAATCCCTTTCCTTACTCCACCTTCGCCGGGGCACTCTTCTACAGCAGCAGCACCCCGCACTCCACCGCGCTCCAGTGCTCCAACCAGGCCACCGCGCCGGCATCGCACCCGGTCACCACGGCACAGATCGGCAATGTCGCCTTCAAGCATGGCTATAACGAACACGGAGAGGTCTGCACCGAAGAGCGCGACGAGGTTTACACCGCACTGCGCGGAAGCACCTGCTCCCGGTTCGATCTGGTCATCAACACCTTCTGCGGCGGCGAGATCTCCGGCTCCCGCGATATGACCCCGCAACAACTCGAAGCCGTCCGCCGCCGCCTCGAAGCCATCCTCGACACCGTAACCTTTGACGCAAAGTAGAACCGGCCGAAGTCGCCCAACTCCGCGAAGGCCCGCACTCCTGCAACCTTGACGAGCCGCCTACGCCTCGTTCTCGTCCAACTCGCGAAACATCTCCGCGAGCGAGAGATAGATCGGCGTTCCCTCCACTTCGAACCGCTCCGTCCGCACCCAGTCTCCGCTTGAGCAGTTCCAGCCCTCGCGCAATCTCGGATCGATGATCCAGATGTTGCTCACCCCGAACTGCTGGTAGTCCTCGATCCTCCGCTGCATCCGGCTGTGCCGGTCCTCGGGAGACAGGACTTCCACCGCGATCAGCTGCGGCTTCGTAAAGATCTGTTTCACCTGCGTATCCCGGCGGAAGACACTCACATCCGGAACCCGGTACCGAGTTGCCGTCAGCCGTGTCCGCTGCTCCGGCACCACACGAATACTCCACTCTCTGGCACGGCCGCGAAACCAGACTGCAACTGCCAACTGCACGTTGTTATGGTCGTACTCCCCCACGTTCCGCTCCTCCAACTCGCCATCCAGGTAATCCACGTCAGGTTCGTAGACTGTGGTCAGGTACTCCTGAACAGACACTTGGGTTGCAGTCGTCATCGGTCCACCTTTGCGTCGCAGTCTACCACTCGCGTCACTACAACAACTCCTCAATCAGCGCTCGCACCCCGTCCTCCGAAACCGTCACCAGAGCCACTGTTACCGGGAGCGAAAACCGCCGCGGCCCGGCGCTCCCGGGGTTCAGATACATCACCCCGCCCTTCCACTCCACACCGGGCTTGTGTGAGTGACCACTCACCACCACACTCACGCCGGCGGCCACCGGGTCCAGGTCCAGATCCCGAACCGAGTGCAGGAGATAAAACAGCCGCCCTCCCAACTCCACCGCCTCCGTAGCCGGTAGGCTTGCGCACTCGCCTGAAACATCCACGTTTCCGCGAATCGCCGTTACCGGCGCAATCTCCTTCAGCGCGTCCAAAATTGCCGGGTCCCCCAAATCTCCCGCGTGCAGGATATGCTCCGCCTCGCTGAGCGCAATCAGCGCCTCCGGCCGCAACAGCCCATGCGTATCTGAGATCACTCCAACCAGCATTCGTCCCTCCATGACCGCTGTCATCTCGAACCGAGCTGCTCAGAGTACACCTGTGAGCAGCGCAGCGAAGAGACCCAGTATCCCGTCTTTGTCTTGCAACTCAGTCGCGATTCAACGCCGCTTTCAGAGCGTCGCATCCGAAGTCAGATGCACCCGTTCGCACAACACCCATCCGCATCTCCGCCGCTGCCCCCCAAAGCATCTACACAGAAGATCGTGAACTAATCCCCTCGCAGCAGAGTAAAGTTTCTTCTTCCATGATCTCCGGCCCCCGATACCGTCTGCGAGCACTCCTCCTTCTGGCACTCTGTGGCGCTCTGCCGGCTTCGGCCCAGCAGGAGCTCCAGGCGGGCGCAGCCAACGTCGAAGCGCTTCCCGACGCTCCGTCGTTCCTGCTCCAGCAGCAACCCGCCACGCCCCCCAACCCGCAGGAGACCGAAGCGGAACGCAAGGCCCGCCTCCATGCCCAGGCCGACCGCGAGGTCAAGGCACAGGAACAGCAGCGCATTGCCGTCGTCGTGCCCAACTTCAACACGGTCATCACCGGCCGCGCTGTTCCGCTCTCCAAGGGCCAAAAGACGGATCTCGCCATCCACGCCACTCTCGATCCCTTCAACTTCGTCAGCGCCTTCCTCTTTGCCGGTCTCAGCGAGATCACCGGCTCCCACCGCGGCTTCGGCTGGGGACCAGAAGGATATGCCAAACGCGTCGGAGCCAACATTGCCGATGTTGTGAACAGCACCATGCTGGCGGGCGCCGTGTACCCGATCCTGCTGCGCCAGGACCCACGCTTCTTTCGCCAGGGCACCGGCAGCAAGCGCTCGCGGGTCCGTCACGCCCTGCTCGGAGCCGTAATCTGCCGGGGCGACCGAGGCCAGCGCCAGCCCAACTACTCCAACGTCCTCGGCAACTTCACCGCGGGCCTGATCTCCAACGCCTACTACCCGTCGGACGAGACCGGGATCGGGCTTTCGCTGGTCAACTCGACGATCGTCACGGGTGAAGGCGCGCTCGGCAATCTCGCGCTTGAGTTCTCCCCTGACGTCGAGAAGTACTTCCACCGCAAGAAGCTCCGGCAACCATCTACTCAGCCCGAGCTCGGGCTCCCCTGAGTTTGACTTGCTTCTTTGTCTGCTACTCCAGAAGGGAATCTGTTTTCCAGCCCCGAACGGAAGCCGCACCACGACTCCGGCACGGCTTCACCCCAAACCGCCGCATCCCCTACAATCCCCAGAGTGCCACGCCCGCACCCCAAGCGCGTCCTCGTCACCCGTTCGCGACAACAGGGCTCCGCGCTCGCCGCCCAGCTATCCGCTCTCGGCGCAGAGCCCATCCTCATCCCCACCATCGCCATAGCACCACCGCAGAGCTATGCTGCCCTCGACAATGCGCTCGCCACCCTACGCCACCTACGACTGGCTCGTCTTCACCAGCGCCAACGCCGTTGGAGCCTTCGCCAACCGCTCTGAGATGGCCCGACTCTCTGGGCCACCACAGAACCGGGTGTCCCATGCACTCGCGGTTTCATCGCGAAAGGATGGGGTTTTGCTCGGAAGCGCGACCGTACTCCCCCATGTCGCCACCATGCCCAGGACCGCCGCCATCGGCCCCGCCACCGCACAGGCCCTCACCGACATCGGCCTCATCCCGGACCTCGTTCCCCCGCAAGCCATAGCCGAGTCCCTGGCACAAGTCCTCGTGCCTCACATCGCCCGCGGCCAAACCCGCATTCTGCTCATCCGCGCCGAAGCCGGCCGCGACATCCTCCCAGACCGATTGCGCACCGCCGGAGCCCACCTTACCATCGCCCCCGCCTACCGCAACATCGTCCCCCAGGAGTCCATCCCGCTCCTTCAGAAACTCTTCCGCACACCCGACAACTGGCCCGACGCCATCACCTTCACCAGCTCTTCCGCCGCCACGAATCTCCTCACCCTCCTCGAAGCCGCAGCCCTCGAGCTACCTCCAGACGGCGTACACGACAGGACCATCCTCCGCGCCTCCATAGGCCCAATCACCTCCCAAACTCTCCGCGACCTGGGCTACCCACCCCACCTAGAAGCCCCACAGGCGACCATATCCGCGCTGGCTGAAACCCTCGCACATCGCCTGCACTCATCCCTGAGCACAGCAAAGAATCCCGATGCCTTCTAACGGTCACGCAGGCACGCACCTTTCAGCCACAGACCTCCGCATGATGATTCCCACCCCACACACAGTTAATGCGAACTCCACGTCTTGTCCGCCCGAGTTGCAAAGCTTCTCCAGCGTGCAGTCCGCACATCGCGGCTTCCGCGCAATGCAGATCTGCCGCCCATGATGAATCAGCTCATGCGAGAAGGCGATCCAGTGGTCCTGCGGAATGATCTTCATCAGGTCCTGCTCCACCTTTACCGGCTCCGTCTCCTTCGTCAGCTCCAGCCGCCGCGAAAGCCGCAGCACATGCGTATCCACCACCACGCCCACCGCAATCTCGAACCAGCTGACCCGAGCACCACATTCGCCGTCTTTCGCGCCACCCCCGGCAGCCGCAGCAGCTCCTCCATCGTCTGCGGCACCTCGCCCCCAAACTCCTCCACCACCGCCCGTGCCGCGCCTTGAATCGACTTCGCCTTATTCCGAAAAAAGCCCGTCGTCCGAATCAACTCCTCAAGCTCCGGCAGGGAAGCGGCAGCCATCGCCTTCGGCGTCGGGAATGCCTCTGAACAGCTCCGGCGTCACCAGGTTCACCCGCACATCCGTACACTGCGCCGAAAGGATCGTCGCCACGGTCAGCTCCCACGCGTTGCGATGGTTCAGCGCGCACACCACACCCGGATAAGTCTTCTCCAGCGCATCCAGAATCGCCGCCACCCGCTCCGGCGCGAGCGGCTTCTTCGTCTTCCCGGCCTTCTTCTTCGCAGCACACAGGCTCCGTCGCCGCAATCGCCCGCGCCGCCTTGCCCACCGGCGACTGCCGCCACGCGTACGACCGGCGTCACCTGTTCGCCGGCTTGACCTGCTACTTTGCTCGTCGCCATGCGTCCTATCCCAGCCGGTCCAGCATCTCCGCCGCCGGCACCCGCACGCAGCTGAAGATCGGCGTGTCCTTCAGCGTATACAGGCTGATCTCCGTCTCCCGCAGCTGCTGCACCAGATCCAGGAAGTCCTCCGGAAAGTTCGTCTCAAACGCCACCACGAACTCCTGGTCGTCGATCCCGAACGAGTACGTCGTATTCAGCTTCACCCGCGGATACATCAGCCCGACGCGGATATGCTCGTCCATCAGCCGCTTCCGCTCTTCCAGCTGACAGCAGATACCACGGCCGCGTCTTCCAGAACGGATAGATGAAGATGTACTTCTGCCCGCCCGGCCGAATCGCCCCGCGCCCCTCGCCCTCGCTCTCGTCGGCGCGGTCGATCTGGTACTGCGACCGCTTCGTCATCGCCAGAAAGTTATGCGGCGAGTCGAGATACCCGCCCAGCGGCGTCCCCATCAGCTCGCTGCGCATCTGGTTCAGCTCATCCACCGCATAGCCAATCGACCACACGCACATATCCACATCGCCGCGCGTGCCCACCGTCGAGTACGTCAGCGACAGAAACTCGCCCGGCTTGTTCCACCGCTTCAGCACCTCGGCAAACGCCGCCTTGTGCTGCGCCTTCTCTTCCTCAGGCAGCCGCCGCCACTCCGGCATCACTTTATAGAAGCTGAAGCACACGATCTGCCGCTTCACCGCCGGCTTCGAAGGATCATGCGGTTGCGCCTGCGGCTGAGACCGCTCCATAGCTGCTCGCCGGCCGGCCCGTCGTCGCCGCAGCGCGACCTGCCGCCGCCGAAGACCGCGTTCGGCTGCTGTCGCCGTCGCACTCGTCGTCTCGTGCTGCTGGATTTCGTCTCTGCCATCCTCTCGATTGTCTCCCGAACCCTCGCGCGCTGGCAAAGCTCCAGCTTCACATCCACACCCGCTATACTGCACCTGCATGTCAGAAAAAATCATTGCCCTCCTCGTCGGCGCTCATCGCCAGCGGCGGCTACCTGAGCGTCGTCGTGCTCATGGCCATCCAGTCCGCCTGCATCCCCATCCCGTCCGAAGTCATCATGCCGCTCGCCGGCTACGCTCTCGCCCACACCCAGCTCCAGCTCATCCTCCTCGCGACCGTAGCCTCGCTCGCCTCGAACCTCGGCTCCATCCCCGCCTACTGGGTCGGCGCCCGCGGCGGCCGCCCCATGGTCGAGCGCTACGGCAGCTATCTCCTGCTCAGCCGCCGCGACCTCGACCTCGTCGACCACTTCTTCGCCCGCTTCGGCTCCATCACCGTGCTCATCGGCCGCATGCTCCCCATCGTGCGCACCTTCATCGCCTTTCCCGCCGGCGTCGCGAAGATGAACCAGTGGCAGCTTCCACATCTACACCTTCATCGGCTCCTGGCCCTGGTGCTACGCGCTCGCCTACATCGGCATGAAGCTCGGCGCTTCCTGGAACACCAACCCCCGCTTCAAAGAGATCTTCCACCGCTTCCACCTCGGCGTCGAAGCCGTCATCGTCCTCGCCTTCATCTGGTTCTCGTCTCCCACTGGAAGAACCGCATCCGCACCGAACCCGCCTGACATGTCTCTGAGCTGACCCAAAGCTGCCTTCGAAAAACTCGACCCGCACCCTCCTTAACATCGCACCTCCCTGAGTACGGAGAGCAAATGTGTCCAACTCAGATCTGACGTCGATCCTCTTCGTACTCTTGCTTCTTGTCGGCTTTGCCCAACTGCTGGGCTACCTCGCTGTCAGAGTCCGGCAGCCCCGGGTCGTCGGAGAGATCTTAGCCGGCGTCCTGCTCGGGCCCGCCCTGATCGGCAGGTTGCCGCTTGCATCAGGTCTGATGGCAGCCATCAAGCACCAGGCAATCGCCCTCGACCTCTTCTACTGGCTCGGGCTGCTGCTCCTCATGTTTCTCTCCGGAACAGAGGCTCGTCAGCTGTTCGGTCGCGAAGAGCGCAGGCAAGTAGTCTGGCTGGCGGTCGTCGGCACCGGCATCCCTTTCCTGTTAGGTCTTCTCTTCGGTCCACGCATAATCGGTCCCGCGATCACCGGCCCCAACGGCAACGTCATCTCGCTGACCATCATCCTCGCGGTCGGCGTCGCCGTAACCTCCGTCCCCGTCATCTCCAAGATCTTCCATGACCTCAAGATCCAGCACACCCGATTCGCCCGGCTCGTCCTCGGCGTCGCCGTCCTCGAAGACATCGTGCTCTGGCTGGCCCTGGCTATAGCGACAGCAGTTGCGGCACACAAGTCCTTGCACCCGCGCGACCTGGGAATTCATCTCCTGAGCACTTTTCTGTTCTTCGGTCTGGGTTTGACGATCGTCCCCCGCGCCATCAAGCGCATCAACAGGTCCCAGCGAAACGCGGTCGCGCAACACTCGCCCGTAGCCTATGCCATCGCTGTTCTTCTCGCGTACTGTGTGGTTGCCGGAGCACTCGGCGTCAGCATGGTCTTCGCCGCCTTCCTTGCCGGATTCGCCGTCGTCCACAAGAAGCGCAAGCTCTTCGCCGAGGCACTCGATGCTATTGGCAAAGTCTCCTTCTCTGTCTTTGTTCCCGTCTACTTTGCGATCGTCGGCCTCAGGCTCGATCTCGTACGCGGCCTGTCATGGTCGATGCTCCTGTCCTTCATCGTCGGCAGTTGCCTGGTGAAGGTCCTCTCCGTCGCTGTGGCCGGCCGCCTCGGAGGTTTTCGCGGTCTGGATGTTGTCAACCTGGCAATCACCATGAACGCACGCGGCGGCCCCGGCATCGTGCTCGCCAGCGTCGCCTTTGACGCCGGAATCATCAGCTCGAAGTTCTACACAACGCTCGTCGTCGCCGCCGTGCTCACCTCACAGATGGCGGGCGCGTGGCTTGACCTCGTCATACGCCGCGGCTGGCCGCTGCTGAAGGCCGATGCTGCCCCCAAACCAATTGCCGAACTGAATATCGAGACCTCTTCCATCCCATAAACGGTCTCACACCGGAGGTGATGCAGTTGCAAACCCGGATCAATAGAGTCGTGCGAAACACCAGGTGGCCGGTGCTGCTTCTGATCGCAGGGATCTTCGCCGGGACACCTCGCATCAACGCTCAGCAAACCGCCGCGCCGGATCCATCACGAGCCCCGGATACAAATACGCCCCGCGCCAACGCGCCGGCTCCGGAAGCCAATTTCGAAGTCGCCACAATCAAGCCCGCTGCTCCCTCCACCGATGGCCACACTCACATCAACTATCCTGCCGGCGGCCTCTTCAGCGCGGCCAACATCACTCTTCCGGCACTGATGGAGTGGGCCTACGCCATACCCGCAAAACAGATCCTCGACGGACCACCCTGGCTCGGCTCTGCCCGTTTCGACATCCAGGCCAAGTCCGATGCCGCTACCGACCTCCAGCTCAGGAGCCTTCCCTCCGATCAGGCCCTCGATCTTAAGCGCCGCATGGTCCAGGCCCTCCTTGAGGACCGCTACAGTCTCAAGCTTCATCAGGAGACCCGCATCCTGCCCGCGCTACGATCTCGTTCTCGCCAAAGGCGGCTCAAAACTTCAACCCACCCGGGCAAACGGCAAAAGTGTCGGTATCGGTCGCAATCACTTCAATGGCCAGGGTCTGACCCTGACGCTCATTGCGGAACAGCTCTCGGAGATCGCCGGCCGTATCGTCGTCGACAAGACCGGTCTCACCGGACGCTACGACCTAAAGCTCCAATGGACCCCCGACAACGCACCCGAAACCGACAACTCCGCTCCATCCCTCTTCACCGCCATCCAGGAGCAGCTCGGCCTCAAACTGGAGTCCTCCAAAGAACCCGTGCCGGTCCTTGTCATCGACCACATCGAGCGGCCTTCAGAGAACTAACCCGTCCCCTACTCGGATCCACTCACTACGTCGCCTTGCGCTGGAAGTTCGTCTTCTTCGTATTCGCAAACGAGTCCTTCGCCTTGAACGACGCCAGCGAGGCACCCGCCAGCGGCTTCGCGCCGCTCTTCACCTGCGCCGCCTTTTCGCGCGCAGCCTGTAGCTTCTGCGCCTTCCGGCCCAGTCCGCCGATCTTCACCTTGCCTGCTTCAGGAATGAAATCACTCATAGGGAAATCCTCTCATGCCGGCAATCTCAGAAACAGTCCTGCCCAAACCCGCAGCTTATTTGCCCCACGCCTCCGCGACGCGCGATACTAGCTTGTCCGCCACACCAGAATCCGCACCACAGAAGGGTCTCACCCGCAATGTCCAGCAACTCCGCCGCCAACCCGCAAGCGGCCAGCATCGCCCCTGCAAAAGGAAAACTCGGCATCATGATCCCCGGCATGGGAGCCGTCGCCACCACGCTCATCGCCGGCGTCGAAGCCGTCCGCCGCGGCCTCGCCAAACCCATCGGCTCCACCACCCAGATGGGCACCATCCGCCTCGGCAAGCGCACCGAAGCGCGCAGCCCCCTCATCAAGGACTTCGCGCCCATCGCCCAGCTCGAGGACCTCGTCTTCACCGGCTGGGACATCTTCGGCGGCAATCTCTACGACGCTGCCTCGCACGCACAGGTCCTCGATCGCGACCAGCTCGCGCAGATCAAGCCGTTCCTCGAGTCCATCGAGCCCATGCCCGGCGCCTTCAACCAGCACTACGTGAAGCGCCTCAACGGCACCCGCACCAAGCAGGGCAAGAACAAGTGCGACCTCGCCAACCAGATCCGTAACGACATCGCCGAGTTCAAAACCAAAACCGACCGGCAGGTCATGATCTGGTGCGGCTCCACCGAGATCTTCCTCGAGCAGACCGCCGTCCACCAGAAGCCTTGAAGCCTTCGAAAAAGGCCTCGTGGACGACGACCCCAACATCTCGCCCTCGATGCTCTACGCCTGGGCCGCCCTCAAAGAAGGCATCCCCTTCGCCAACGGCGCACCCAACCTCACCGTCGACATCCCCGCCCTTAACGAGCTCTCCCGCAAGATGAACGCACCCATCTGCGGCAAGGATTTCAAGACCGGCCAGACCTTTATCAAGACCGTCCTCGCCCCAGCCTTCAAGACCCGCATGCTAGGCGTCGCCGGCTGGTACTCCACCAACATCCTCGGCAATCGCGACGGCGAAGTCCTCGACGACCCCGAGTCCTTCAAAACCAAGGAAGAGTCCAAGCTCGGCGTCCTCGACATCATCCTCCAGCCCGAGCTTTACCCCGAGCTTTACAAGGATCTGTACCACAAGGTCCGCATCAACTATTACCCGCCGCGCGGTGACAACAAAGAGGGTTGGGACAACATCGACATCTTCGGCTGGCTCGGCTACCCGATGCAGCTCAAGGTCGACTTCCTCTGCCGCGACTCCATCCTCGCCGCGCCCCTCGCCCTCGATCTCTGCCTCTTCCTCGATCTCGCCGCCCGCACTCCTTCGCTCCGCGGCCTCGGCATCCAGGAGTGGCTCTCCTTCTACTTCAAAGCCCCCGACTCCGCCCCCGGCGTCTACCCCGAGCACGACCTCTTCATCCAATCCATGAAGCTCAAAAACACCCTCCGCCACATCATGGGCGAAGACCTCATCACCCACCTCGGCCTCGACTACTACGGCGAATAACGCAGCCGTGATCCTTGTCGGTTCCGTCATCGCAGTCGCGCCCCATTACAGCTTCTCTTTGCCTATCATCCTTCGCCGAAGGCAAAGGACCTGCTGCTCGTATTTACTGCCTGCTCTTAAGAAAGAGAAAAGGAGTTGGTAAAGAGAAACGCGTTTCTGAGGACTTATCCAGTCGGGGGACGCGTAGACCAAGGTCAATGAGTGCCTTGCCCTGTTACCAAATACTGAAGCCATATGCCGAGAATCCGATTGGGCGGAAGGGGATAGATCACACCTGACCGCAACCGGAGATCGTTGCCAAGCTCACGGCCAATGCGCGGCTTGCCTTTGTGGATCAGTACATCGGCAATCTCAAGCAGTACCGCGCTATCGCGTTCGAAGTGGGCGACCAGGACGGACTGCGCGTCGATGCGGCCAAACTGCATGAGGTACTTCATCGCTACGGCAGCATTAACACGTTTTACAATTTACCCGGGTACGCACACCAGCGCCGTGGCGGACCGCTTCCAGAGCTTCGTGATGGAGTTCTTCAGCAAGAATCTTTGCTTTACGGCATCCTGCCACTAAAGTCCAGCTCCACTTTGGGGAATGCGATGAAACTTCGCCTGAAACTGCCTCTCGCGTTCGCCGCCTTCTGCGCGACGGCGCTCGTGCCGGCTCACGCGCAGCAGGACACAACGCACATGCCGTTTATGAATCCGCAGCTTGCCCCGGAAGAGCGCGCTACGGATCTGGTGCATCGTATGACGCTCGCCGAAAAGGCATTGGAGATGCAGAACAACTCCGCAGCCGTGCCGCGCCTCAACATTCCGGCTTACCAGTGGTGGAGCGAGGCGCTCCATGGTGTGATCAACGAGGGTGTAACCGAGTACCCGGAGCCGGTGGGCCTGGCCGCGACCTTTGATCCCGCGGGCATTCACACCATGGCTGGACAGATCGGTGTGGAAGGCCGCATCAAGCATGTGCAGAACCTGCGCGAGGGCCACATCGGTATCATGGGCGGCCTTGACTTCTGGTCGCCCAACCTGAACATCTTTCGTGATCCACGCTGGGGCCGTGGCCAGGAGACCTACGGCGAAGACCCCTTCCTGACCGGTCGCATGGGCGTTGCCTATGTGACGGGCCTGCAGGGCGACAATCCTAAATACTACCTGGGCATTGCCACCCCCAAGCACTTCGCCGTACACAGCGGCCCTGAGCCGACCCGCCACTTTGCCGATGTCGACGTGAGCAGACACGACGAGGTAGACACCTACCAGCCTGCCTTTCGCGCGGCGATCGTCGAGGGCAAGGCTGGCTCGGTGATGTGCGCCTACAACGCCATAAACGGCGAGCCGGCGTGCGCCAACCGGTACCTGCTGCAGGATCAGCTGCGGGGCAAGTGGGGCTTCCAGGGCTATGTCGTTTCTGACTGCGACGCGGTGCGCGATGTTGCCGCGAATCATCACTACCGGCCCACGCAAGCACAGGGCGCGGCGATCTCGGTGATCCGAGGCATGGACAACGAGTGCGTAACGTTCACCAAGCGCTTTGGCGAACCGGTCGAGAAGGCCTACATCGATGCCGTGCAACAGGGCTACCTGCCCGAAAGCACGCTCGACACCGCGCTGATCCGCCTGTTCACCGCACGCATCAAGCTGGGCATGTTTGACCCGCCCGCCATGGTACCGTACGCGAGCATCGACGAGAAGGAGTTGGACAGCGCTGAGCATCGCGCCCATGCGCGCAAGCTGGCCGAGGAGTCGATGGTGCTGCTCAAGAACGATGGCCTGCTGCCGCTCAAGCCGGGGATCCGCAAGATCGCCGTGGTGGGCCCGCTGGCGGATCAGACCCGGCCGCTCATCGGCAACTATGCGGGCCGCCCCACGCACATCGTCTCCATTCTTGACGGGCTGCATGCGCAGTTTCCCGGTGCCGCCATCACGTACGTGCCGGGCACACAGTTTCTGCACCCCGATGGGACCCCCGTGCCCGATAACCTGCTGAGCACCCCGGACGGCAAGCCCGGACTGCATGCCGAGTATAACGAGGGCCGGCGCGGCTTCGACGATGTGCCGAAGAAGCTCGTGGAGCGCACCGAGCCCAATATCAACCTGTCCAAGGCGACCGAGCCCAAAGAGGTCGCGGACAGGAAGCGGTTCGGCGTGCGATGGACGGGCTTTCTGACGCCTTCGGAGACAGGCGAGTACCTGCTCGGCGTGCGCAGCCAGGGCACCGCTCGCGTCAGCGTCGACCGCAAGCAGGTTGCTTCGGCCGACGGCGGAGGTCACGACCTTGAGCCCGCGATGGGCCGAGTTAAGCTCGAGAAAGGCCGCAAGGTGGCACTCGAAATCTCCGGCGGCACGCAAGACGGCAACGCGCACTCCGAGCTGATCTGGAGCAAGTACGATCCCACGGTCGCGCCCGAAGCTGTTTCCGCAGCGCGCGATGCCGACGCGATCATCGCCGTGGTCGGCATCACCAGCCAGCTCGAAGGCGAAGAGATGCCCGTCAGCGAGCCGGGCTTCCTGGGCGGCGACCGCACCAGCCTCGACCTGCCCCAGCCCGAAGAAGACCTGGTGGAAGCGGTAGCAGCGACAGGCAAGCCGCTGGCCGTGGTGCTGATGAACGGCAGCGCGCTCGCCGTGAACTGGATCAACGACCACGCGAACGCGGTACTTGAGGCGTGGTATCCCGGTGAAGAAGGCGGGGCGGCCGTGGCGGAGACGCTGAGCGGGAAGAACAACCCCGCGGGCCGGCTGCCGGTTACCTTCTACAAAGGTCTGGAAGGCCTGCCGAACTTCGAAGATTACGCAATGGCAAACCGGACGTACCGCTACTTCAACGGTAAGCCGCTCTATCCTTTCGGCTACGGTCTCAGCTATACGACGTTCGACTACAGCAACCTCCTGATTTCCTCCCCAACACATTGCCGCCGGGCAGCCCGTGGAGGCCGACGTCCTGGTGACCAACTCAGGCAAGCTCGCGGGCGACGAGGTTGTGCAGCTTTACCTCAAGTTCCCTGACGTCAAGGGAGCGCCCATGTTGGCCCTTCGCAGCTTCGAGCGCATACACCTCGCCCCGGGTGCGAGCCAGAAAGTGCACTTCCACCTCAACCCGCGTGACCTCGGCATGGTCACCGAGCTTGGCTCCCCGATCATTGCCGAGGGTGACTACAGCCTCAGCGTGGCCGGCGGGCAACCGGGAGCTGGGAACTCGGGGGTAAACGGCAAGTTCCACGTGACCGGCACTTACGCACTGCCCGAGTAGCTCAGCTTGTCCAGAAAGGAACAAACCCTGTGAGCCGTACCCCTTTTCTTACCCGTCGAGCGGCACTGTTTCTCTCAGCCACAAACCGGGTGATGCGTCATCTGGATAAGCGCTAAATCGCCAATGCACTCATCGACACGGGATTAGTCCCGATATGTCGCATTAGCGGAAGTGATCCTACCGGCGCGTTCCCTGTGTTTCCTTCGCCACTCCGGCAATCGAGGAACCGGCGCCACACCTTTCTTACCAATCCCGGATAAACTGCCTCAAAGACAATCTCCGCGATCCCGCGCCCCCCCATACCCAGAATCCTTTGAACCAGCCTCCCGAACAGCCCGCGCTCCAAACCAACACCCTCACCCTCTACGGCGAGCTCGTCTGCCGGCCCGTGAGCTGGCCCGGAGAACTTATCTACTCCGCCTTTCCCGGTGCGGCACGGACGGGTCTCTCGGCCGCCGCCAGCATCGTCGGCGCCGCCTCCCTCATCGTCGACTCCGACCCAGACTCCGTCCGAAGCCACAGCCGTGACCGCGCCTTCGACTTCGTCGTCAACTCGCTCGACGAGGCGCTCCGCACCCTGAAAAACGAGATCCGGCAGCGCCGTCCCCTCGCCGTGGCCCTCCTCGCCGACCCCGATCAGGTCACCGACGAAGCCGCCGAGCGCGGCCTCGCCCCCCGCCTCATCCTCTCCGGCCACGACCCCTCGTCTCCTTCCCAACTGCCCGGAGGAGACGAGGTTATCCGCCTGCGCTGGTCCGACCCTCTCCATCCCACCCACCTCCTCTCCGCCTGGCTACGCCATCGGAACTGGGCTCCCCTCTCCGTTCCCCGGCTTCAACCCGGAGCACCGGGCAGCAGCTCCCTTGCGGAGGTCCTTCCGTCCGGGGATATGGTCCGCTCGGCTTGGCTCCGCCATATCTCCACCTACCAGCGCTCTGTGCGGAACAGCCCTTCTTTCTGGTCATGGCTCTCGCCCGAAGAGCGGCTCGTCAACACCGGCGAGATTCCAGGTCCTGACCTGTAAACACCTTTCCGCCTCTATCCTCTTGCAGATAAGCCATTTATGAGTGGCGCAATGGGGAGCTCGGAACCGGTACACTGGACTTGGATGTCGCGTCCGGACGGACGGCAGTGACGCCCATTCCACCAAACCGGTGCGGGTGTACCTCGGCACCTAAGTCCCTATCTTGGAAGACTTTGTGAAAAGTACGGGGGGGAGGGTACCCCTACGGTACGACCTCCAGCAGTCTCGCCCACAACGGCTTCATCCCTGCCGAGGTCTTCGCCGACACTGGCAGCACCTCATCTATCCCGTGCTCCCGCTTCAACGCCGCCAGCGACTTCGCCAGCACGTTGTTCGAGATCCGGTCGGACTTCGTGCCCACTGCCAGGAACGGCCGCTGTGTCTGCTTCAGATAGGTGATCAGCTGTGTGTCATTCGGCTGCGGTGGAATGTTCGTGTCAAGGAGGCAGATGCACAGCGCAAGCGCCTCGCGGTGGGCCAGGTAGGGCTCGATGAACTTCGGCCACTCCGCCGAGATGCTCCTCGAGATCTTGGCATACCCATACCCCGGCAGGTCGGCAAAGATCAGCGCCGGCTTCACCTTCCGCTTCGCCCCGGCGCCCTCATGGAGCGAGAAGAAGTTGATCGCCCGCGTCCGCCCCGGCGTCGACGAAGTGTGCGCCTCCTTCGATCCCAGAAGCGCATTGATCAGCGACGATTTGCCGACATTCGAGCGGCCAAGAAAGGCAATCTCCGGCGCGCCGTGAGTCCTGGCGTCGTCCGGAAAGTGCGCCACATCCGTCGCCGACAGCAGGAAGGTAGGGGAGAGGTCCACTCCGCCAGTCTACGTGAGCGCACCGGGCAAGGCGCGAGCGAGTCGCACCTTGCCCTTCTGCACTATCGCGAAACTGATTTACTCAGCCGAAAGGTGATCAGCGACTCAGACGGAATGGTGACGTCGTGATTGCCCGTATACGCCGCGCCGGCCGTACCCGCGCCCGCACCAGCCAGACCGCCGATCAGAGCGCCTTTGCCTCCGCCGGCCAGCCCGCCGATGATAGCCCCCAGGCCGCCTCCGCCGCCGATCAGAGCACCCGTCCGCTTACCGCGGCCCTTCTCTTCTTTCTCATACTCGCTGGTCGAGACGCGCACGCCGCCGATCGAAGTCAGCTCGATGCCAAGAGCTCCAGCCCCCTTGAACCGTCCGCGCCCTTTAGACGCAACGACGGTCCCGGCAACACGCGTTCCTCGAGCAAACACCGTGCCTCCGCCGCGAGACACCAGCGGCTCGGCCAAGACTCCGGTGAAGCCGTCACCCACGTTGCTGGTTGAGGCCTTCAGCGTCTCGGTAAGCGTCACGGCCACGCGACTGCCAGCCGGCGCCGTGACAACACGCGGTGCCACCGGCGCAGGCGCCGTCTCCGCAACAGGTTGGGATGGCTCCGGTGCCGCGCCCGGGACCGTACTTGGCGCAACCGGAGGAGCCACTGCAGGAGCGGGCGCCGAAGTAGCCACACCGCCGGCCGGCGCCGGTTGGGCCGCCGGGACTCCCGTTGAGTTGACCGGCCCCTGAGCTGTAGGCTGAGCCGCCGGCGCAGGCGCCGTTGACGACTTGCACCCGCCCACAAGCAGCGCGATCGAAAGCATTGTTGTCGAAGCCACCGTGATCAGCTGTATACGCATTGCATTCTCCATTCGTCGTTCAGATCAGTTTGAGAGTTGCAGTTTCCGAACGGCCCTTGATTTTGTCCAACCGGCTCTTGTCTGCTGAGGATAACCCGCAGCCGAGCGGGGCTTGCGATCGGCGAAAGAGCCCAGGTAAGAATGTTTGCACAGAGCGGAAAAATTTTACGCAAAATCGTATTTTCGCCATATGCTCACGTAGGAGGGGCCTTGGTTCATGTCCACCCTGGCTCCGCAGTTAAATGCCTCATGACCTTGGAATGTCGCACCGTAGTAGAGCTCATCACCTCCCCAACCGACTCCCCGGTGGGACCTATCCGCAAGCTTCGGAGGCACCATATGATTGCGCATCTCTCTGCCGCTACCCAGCGACCCGGGCGTCGGCTGCTCATTTCGCTCGCATCGATCGCCTTGCTCGCAACGGGTTGTTCCAATCTCATCAGCACATCTCCGGTCAGCAATGAGGCGAGCTCGCCAGGCGCTATCGGCGGTCGCGTTCATGGGGGCAATCAACCTGTCGCCGGCGCCACCGTAAACCTGTATTTTGCAGGGCAGGGCACCCATGCTTCCGGGGCCAAGCTGGTAGCAACCACCAAGACGGCGGATGACAATGCAGGCAGCTTCTCCTTCACCAAGCTGCCCGACAGCGACACGGTCAACCCGACTACCAATACCTTTTCCTGCCCGGTAAGCGGCACCGCAACACCATACGTCTACGTGGTCGCACGTGGGGGGAACACACTCAACACGCATGACTCGTCGGTCAACAACACCGCTGCCGTGTTTATCGCGCCGATGGGCTTGTGCAATCAGCTCACTTCGTCGACCTTCGTCTACATGAGTGAAGCTGTGACTGCGGCCACGGTCGCTGCGGTGCATCAGTATATGAACGTGAACACCGGCGACATCGGCGCGGACAGTATTCTTGCCGCTTACGATGGCCTGCAGAACGCTTTTGCGACCGTGTCCAATCTGGTCAGCCTCTCCACGGGGCAGACCCTTGCGACAAAACCGCTGACAGGTCCTCTTTCCGGCGTGACGGTCACCGCATCACCGGAACAGGCCAAGCTGAACCAGGTAGCCAACATCCTGTCATCCTGTGTCAACAACGCGAGCAGCGCGGCGAGCGCGTGTGTGACGCTTTTTGCGAATGCGGTTCCGCCTGCCAGTGCCTCCACCACCAGCACTCCCACCGTCACGTTCAGCGCGGCGACGGATGTTCTTCAAGCCGCGTACTTCATGTTCACCAATCCCACCGATACGAACGCGACCAACTTGACGAACCTCTACAATCTCTCACCCGCCAGCGGTGCTCCCTATCAGCCGACGTTGACCGCGGCACCCTCCGACTGGTCCATCGGTGTGCAATATGTCGCGAGCGGGACCTGCGGTACGGCGGGCACCGCTTTCCTTGGCGCGCCGTATGACATTAACGTGAGCCAAACCGGAGACATCTGGGTCGCTGATGGGCTTGTCGGCAATGGCAGCCTGGCTCAGATATCACCGACCGGTGTTCCAATGGCCTGCCTGCCGTTGACCGGAGCGTCCCATGGAGCCACGATTGACGCCAACGGAAACGTCTGGGTGGGGGACTCAGACAATAACAAGATCTATCGCTATACTCCCAGCAACACGACTCCATCAACGCTGGTCTTCCCAACGACAACTGCGCCTTTTGCTCTTGCGGCGGATGGACTGGGCAACATCTACTACTCCACGGTCACTGCCGGATCCGCTTCCGTATGGGTGATCCCGAATGCGGCTCCTCCTGCTATTCCTCCCGCCGCCCCTGTCCCTGTTACCGCCCCGATCGCTCCTATCGAGATCTCGACTACAGTCGGTACAACGCCTTACCGTATTCTGGTCAACGGCGACAACTCGGTATGGGCCTCATCGCAAAACGGCTACGTCTCACGTATCGCGACGGCTGCTGTGGGTTCGCCCAACTACCTGAATGGCTACTCCACAACCCAGTTCACCACTCCTGCCCCGTCGTATGGTCTCGCGGCTGAAAATTTGAGGGGAGTGTATGTATCCGCCCAGGCGCCGAGTAATCAGGTGACACTGCTGAGCGGTTCCGGCACGTCGTACGCGACGGGCTTCCTGACCAACGCCAATGCTGGCGGCCTGAACGTACCCAGCGCCGTTGCTGCCGACGGCGCACGCAATGTGTGGGCGGCCAATGACCAGCCGGTCGTTGCTGTGGGATCGCCCACGGCCACCGCCAGCGTGGTCAGCCAGTTCAGCGCTGCGGGCATCAGTCTCTCTCCGAATCCCGGCGCGACCACCGGGGGTGGTTATCAGAAGGCGCTCCCGTTCTTCCTCAATGGCAGAACGATTGCCATCGATGAAGCGGGCAACGTTTGGGTAGGCAGGGACGGCAGCCAGCAGCTGACCGAGATTGTCGGCGGCGCAGTCCCGATCTTCCAGCCATACGCGCTTGGTATCAACCAGAACCGCTTCCAAACCATACCCTAACGTTCACCATGAACGGCAAAGCCCCGGGGCAACAACCCCGGGGCTTTTGCCCTTTCGAGACCACGCTGGAAGCGTGGCACTATTCAGAGGTTTGCGCAGCTAAGCTGAAAACTCGCTCCATCGGCGTCCATCGCCACTTCTGCCCTCGCCGATCTGGCGGCAACTCGGCCTGGAACTGCTCCATAAGCCGCTCCCATTCCTGCACCTTCGTGTTTGCCTCGTCGGCAGCGGCCTTCGCCTTGAACGAGAAGGTCTGGTCGACATCCATGATCATAAAAAGACGAGTGCCGAGCAGATAGATTTCCATATCTATGATCCCCGCTTGGTAAAGGCTGTTCCTGACCTCAGGCCAGATCTTCTCATGGTAGCGACGGTACTCGGAGATCGCAGTTACATCGTCCTTCAGGTCGAGGGTGAGGCAGTGTCGCGGCATGGTAAGCACGTCCTTCCGTGGATCGCCTGATCGTGTTTTCGGCGTTCTCATCTCCCAGCATATTCGAGCCCGCACCCTTTCGCGCAAGAGCGGGCCAGGTATACCGGAAACCCCCGCCACTTCGATCGGGCTGGAACAATCATGCTAGTGCCTTTTGGGGATACCAGCTTCTGTCCTGACGTGGCGTAATGAGGGGGTCTCATCGATCAGCATGCCCGTCTATTTCCACCCACAGCGGCGAAGATTCAGCTTGGCCTGGATCGCTCTGCTTCTGTTGCTAAGCAGACCGGCTCCGACCCAGCAGGCCGGAGTGCCGGCACAGTCTGTCCCGTTGCTGCTGCCAAGCGCTCTTGCTTACGACGCGCTCGGCAATCTCTATCTGTCCGAAACACAACGGCACATGATCCGCAAAGTCGACACCCTGGGCAAGATCACTTCCGTAGCGGGTGACAGCACGCAAGGCTTTGCGGGCGACGGCGGACCGGCAGTGGTCGCGGAACTGAATGCACCGCAAGGCCTCGCAGTCGATTCGAGCGGGAATGTTTTCATCGCAGACACCGGCAACAATCGCATTCGCCGCGTCGATGCTGCCACGGGTTCCATTGCCACGATTGCAGGAAGCGGTTTGACCGGCTTCGGCGGAGACGGAGGCCAGGCTACCGCTGCCTCGATCGACCTTCCGAGAGCCATTTGCCTCGACTCCCAGGGCAAGAACCTTTACATCGCGGATACCCGCAATCATCGCATCCGGCGCGTGGATCTGTTGACGGGCATCATCGTGACCGTCGCCGGAGACGGCAGGCAGGGCTTCTCCGGTGATGGAGCTCTCGCAACTGCCGCAAGCCTCGACAGCCCAGACAGCATGGCTCTAAACCCGTCCGGCGATCTCTACATCGCAGACACGCGTAACCAGCGAGTCAGACAGGTCGCAGCTGGCACTGGCATGATCACTACTGTGCTTGGAAGCGGCGCGAGAGTGGCCGGACAGCAGGCAGCGGGCTCCGCACTTGCGCTACCACGTGGGCTGATTGCGGATGCGCAAGGTAATCTCTACATCGCGGAAGCAGGGAACCACCGCCTGCTACGCATGGACGCTAAAACCGGCTCTGTGAGCGTCGTAGCCGGCAGCAGCACACAGGGCTTTAGCGGCGACGGTGCTCCTGCGATCTCCGCATCTCTCGACTCTCCCCGCGCGGTCGCCTTTTCGCCAAATGGCCTGGTTACGATTGCCGACAGCGGCAATCAGCGGGTTCGGCAGCTTATGACCACGCCGGCACCTGACACGCCGCTCCAGACCATTGCCGGTCTGGGCGCCACGATACCCGGGGTCTTCTCTCTTTCAGCGCCAGCCGTGGTCGCCTACGGAAGCGGAACGGCGACGGCGGCGTTCCGGTCGAACACGGATGCTTCTGGAGAGGCCACGTTTGTGGAGGTGGGCGATGGTTCGACGGTCGTCATCGGCACCGGAGCGTTTGTGGGCAACTCCGCCACCATAAGCCTGGTGGGTCTCGCCGCTGGACAGCACAGGATCATGGCCACTTACACCGGCGACACAACCCATGCCGCGGCTCAGACAGCCACGGCGCTTCTGACGGTGACACCGCTTGCTCTGAAAGTGACGCCAACCCCCGTGACGATGATCTACGGCGCGCAGCTTCCGGTGCTCAGCGGTTCTGTGGATGGCCTGCTTCCGCAAGATGCCGGCCGGCTTGCCGTCTCCTTTACCTCGTCGGCAACATCTTCCACACCAGTGGGAGCGTACGCGATCACAGCAGTTCTCACCGGATCGGCTTCGGCCAACTACACATTACAGACGGAGTCCGCCGATCTCGTTATCTCCCAGGCGGCTTCCTCGCTTCTGCTGCAGAACGGGAGCCCGGACGGCAGCTTCACAGGCACGCTCCTAGCGCAGGTGAATAGCAGCACCTCCGGTATTCCCTCAGGTGCCGTCGTGCTGGTCGACAACGGCGTGACTCTGCAGCAAGCAAGTCTGGATCGCTCCGGCCTGGCCACCTTCACGCAGATCGTCTTGCCGGCGGGAACACATTCGCTAACGGCCGGGTACCCTGGCGACGGAAATTTTCTTCCAAGCTCTTCGGCGGTATTGGCGGAGACGATTGCGCCCACAGCTGCTGGAGACTTCACCCTCACCGCAACTGGCTCCACTTCACAGCTTCTTGTCGCGGGCAATTCGGTCAGCTACCCGCTGACCGTACAGATGACAAGCGGCGGCATGTCCAGTCCGATCGCACTCTCGATCTCCGGACTGCCCCCGTTTACCAACGCATCGTTCAATCCGGGCTATGTTCCACCTGCCTCCAGGGGCGCCGCAACGGTGACCCTCACCATCTCGTCCCTCAGTTCCTTCAGCCATGCATCGGCCAAGCGGAGGCTGGGGGGCTACGGCTACTGTTCTGGCGCTCTCTATGCCTATCTTTGGGCTGTCTCTGCGCCGTTTCCGAGCCTCGATCGCAGTTGCCGCGGGAGTCTTCTTCGCCGTCACCCTGACAGGGTGTGGAGATCGCGTCAATACAGCCGGCCAAACCGGCAGCGCACCCCAGAGCTACACGCTCACTGTCACCGGCACGGCAACCGACAGCAAGGGTTTGCCGGTACAGCACAGCACGACCGTGATTCTCAGAATGAACGCCACGCAATAGCGACCGTTAGAGAGACGGCCCGAGCGAGCGCAGCGCAAGGAATATGGCGACACCCGCAAAAAAGACCAGCGCCATGCGGATACCCGGCTCGCGGTTCACTTCAGGCACCAGATCGGAGGCGGCCACGTAGATCGTCACACCCGCAGCCAAGGGCAGCCCCAGATGCACCAGCCCCGGCGCGGCGTTGATCGCCAGCACTCCAACGAGCGTGGTAAAGCCGAGCAGCAATGCGGAGCCAAGAGCCGCCCTGCGCCCGCGGCCGCCGGCGAGCATCACGCTGGCGACGGTGAAACCCTCCGGAATTTTGTGAAGGAATATCGCCAGAAAGATCATCCACCCCAGCCAGTTCGAGATCACGAAACCAGAACCGATCGCAATGCCATCGAAGAACGTGTGCACTGCCAACCCAAGCAGCACGGAGTAGGTCGTCTTTCGCGAAATGAACTCGTGCCGATGCGTCTCCTCGCCGAAATGAAAGTGCGGTACCAGCGTGTGCTCAAGTAGGTGCACGCCGCAGTAGCCGGCTAACAGCAGGACAGGTCCCCATCGCGGATTCAAAGCAAGACCTTCGGGAACCATCTCGAGAGTGGCCGCTGACAACATAAAACCCGCCCCGAGAGCCACAAAATACCGCAGGGAGCGATCCGACGGCAGCCGGCGGACGAGGATGAGGCCGCCGGCCGCATTCGCCAGCCCCGCCACCAGGCCGAGCAGAGAGCTGATCCAGAATGGCCGCACCCTCTACCGCCTGCGCCGCGGCTGCGGCGCAGCTTCGCGGCAGAGCCGGAAGGGGCGGAGTTCTCACCCCGTCGTGCAGCAAACTGATTCCTGTTGCCATGTCTCTCGATTCTACTGGCTGGCTCGTGTCCGCTGCTTGAGCGGAGACTCCAGGTTCAGCTGCAACGCCAAACAACAGCACCAGACCGCAGAGTAGAACGGCACCCTCCATACGCTCCGACAAAGCGTGCAGCCTCTCGAATTTGACGCGCGACGGATTCGCCGGGTCGGCAGCGGCAACGTCGCCGCCAGCCTGTGTGCGGTATACCTCCATTGCGGGTAGAACTTCGAACTGGGAGTACGCGGTAAGCGCCATCATGCCCACAACGAGCGCACACTCGCTGAGGATAAGCGTGCGCAAGGTGATCTGCTTCGAACGGAGCAAGGTCAAACCGAGAAACGCAACTCCCGATACGAATCCGAGCACATGGAGGATCCGCAGCGTGCCGCCAACTACCAGCCCGGCCTCGTGCGCCGAAGCAAGTCGACCGAACGCTACCGGAGCGACTGCAAATGCGAAGAACGCGATGCCTCCGATCCACACCATCAGAGCCAGCAACCGACCGAAACGGACCCAAGTTGACGCTGAAAACAAGCTTGTCCTCTTTCTACAAGGATCGAGACACGCTGGGGGACGAATCCACTACCGGCCCGCTGTTGCGTGCCAGCACCCGCCGAAGCACGACCTCAAGCGCCGCCTTGTGCTCCTGGTACTCCATGTCGGTTACTCGTCCTTGCAGCCGATCTGTTTCGAGTGAAAACAGTTCTTCTTTGAGCGCAGCGAGGGAACCGCCGTGCGGAGTCGCACCACTCCCGCCGCTTGGCACCGGCTCGGAGCCCGCGGGCGATCGTTTCAACATCACGCCCGCGCCCGCCGCCAGCAGCAAGCCAAGGCCTCCGAGAATCCACCATTTGTACTTCGCCCATGGATCATTCGTTCCCTCAGGGTCAATCGGGTTGCCAAGCCCGCCGCCCGGGACGCGTGTCGGTCGCCGCTGACCCCGTGGTCGCGCCACCAGCCTGTGTGGCATCCCCCCCGCTCGCAGTCGCGGCCTGCTGCGTGTCCCGCGGGAGCTGCCCGGCACCCGCTACCGTGAACTCGAGCGGCTGCGAAGGAGACACGCCGCGCGCCACATACGTCTGTGCGTTGACCTCATCATTGACCGCCGAGTAGGGAGCCGAAGGTCCAGCCTTGAAGCTCATGTTCTTCGGCATCATGATCGCAACCGTATCGGTCGGCAGCACGAGCCGCGGCGTCATCTGGAAGCTGCCGCTGTAGGGCAGGTGGTACGTGATCTGAAACCGCGTCTCGCCCGGGCGGATGGGGAAGATGAACGCGTAGTGGTTCGGGTCGCCCAGCGGAACCGGCGAGGCCTGCACCGGCATTCCGCCCGGACCCAGCGCTGCCGAGCCTTCGACGACCGCTCCGGCAGGAAGATAAAACTCAAACGGCCGGTCGCTGAACTGGGTCTTCGGCGGATCGGAGTCATTCTTTACAAAGAAATTTTCCACCACCCGCAGCGTCTTTCCGCTCTCATCAGTCTGGATGCGCATCACGTCAGCCTCGCCCGCGATGCCGTCCACCTTGGCCGCAGCGTTGAAGACGTCGATGTCGATCGTCTTGCGTTCCGGGCGGCGCAGGCCGGAAATAATTTGCCTTGTCGTGCGTCACGCGCACCAGGTGGACACCCTGATCGGGCAGCTCCAGGCTGAAGTGTCCGCGCGCAGTCGGTCTTCGTGCGCGTTGACTCCTGCATCCCCTGCGAGAGGCGAATCAGCACAACATCATCGCCCGCTGCCGCTTTGTTCGTGGTTTTGTTCGTTACTGTGCCGGTAATCGAATCGGCGCTGGCGGGAAGCACGGACGCAAGGAGCAGGGCCGCAACGAGGGCGGCCAGAGTTTGAGGGCGGATGGGGGCAGTCACAGGTTAGAGTCTATCGTTTTCGCAACGCAATAGCCTGCGTCAGGCTATCTGCCTCGATGAGATACGGCACCAGCTTCAAGCGAATCGATCTCCAGCAGCACGCCGGCGGCTTCGTCTTCAAGACCCGACCGCTGCGTCTGGTAGTCCTGCTCCGGATACTTGCCGGCCAGGTACTCAAAGTTCAGATCGCGCAGGTTTTCGTAGATGGCCTCTTTGCGCTCCTGCAGGTAGTCCACGCGCGTCTTTTCCGCCTGACGCAGCAGTCGGCGCTCCGGCCAGAAGATGTAAACGAACAGCAGAAGCGTCAGCAGCGAAGCAGCCAGAAGTCCCATCAGAACTCCGTCTCCCGCCGGATGCGCTCGCGGATCTCATGGCGACCCGCCCCATTAGCCTGCCGAGCGTCCGAAGCGTGCGCACCAGCCAGCACGAGCCGGTCGGTGCGCCGCTTCCAGACCTTGACCACGATCGCCGTTCCAAGCGTCGCGAACACAAAGACGGCGAACGGCGCAATCCAGGCCACGTTGTCGAAGCCGCCGCGCATCGGCGCAGCCAGCACGATCGCTCCATATTTCGCCGCGAACCAGTTGAAGATCGCGGAATCACTGCTGCCGCTGGCGATCTGAGTTTGCAGTTCGCCGATCATCCGTCCGGAGTCCGGGCAGCCGACATGGTTGCACTCCAGCAGCACCTGCCCGCAGCTGCACACGCAGATCATCTTGTGCCCGATCCGGTTGAAGCGTGCCGACGAATCGCTCGCCCCCAGCATCACCACGCGCGCAGGCATTGCAATCGGCAAACGCTCTGGCCGCCGCGCCTAAGCATGATGCACCTCGGCCAGCACCGGCTCTTCTGCTGCAACCGCCTGTCGCGCAGTTACTCGCGTCGAGCTTCGGCAGCAGCGCCACCAGCGTTCCCAGCGCCACGATGCCGACCCCGATCCAGATCCAGTTCATCAGCGGATTCAGAAACACCTTGATAATCGGCTTGTCCGTATCCGGATTCTTGCCCTCGTAGATCACATACAGGTCGCTCGCCAGCGTGGAGTGCATTCGCCACCATCGTCGACGACGTCTGGCTCGCCTGGTAGAACCGCTTCTCCGGCGCCAGCTGCGTAATCTTCTTGCCGCCGCGGTAAACATCCAGCAGCGCATACTCCGTGTCGTAGTTCGGGTTGCTGTCCTGCGTAAAGCTCTGGCAGACCAGCCGGTACGGCCCCATGCGCATCTTGTCGCCAAAGCCCATCTCCTGCTCATGCGACTGGTTGAACGCGCCACCCGCGATCCCGATAAACATCACCACAATGCCGAAGTGAACAAGATATCCGCCATACCGCCGCGTATTTCGTCGCACCAGCAGCACCATCGACGGCAGCAGGTTCTTGCCCGTCTGCGTCCCGCACCACGCCCGCCCCGCGCAGAAACTCCGCCGAAATCGCCGTAATCACGCCCGCCGCCAGCGAAAACGCGACCAGCGAGAAGATCGCGCCTGCCATGTCGTCGCCCGTCATCCCACGGCCGCATACCCGCAACCATCAAGCACCAGCAGCGTCACCACCACCGCAACTCCACGGCAGAACAAAGTTCCGCCGGATCGACCGCAGCGAAGTCGACCGCCACGCCAGCAGCGGACCCACACCCGTCAGAAACAGCAGAAACAACCCAATCGGCAGGTTCACCCGGTTGTAAAACGGCGCCCCCACCGTCACCTTCGTCCCCTGCACATACTCGCTCAGCACCGGGAACAGCGTCCCCCAAAGCACCGTGAAGCACGCCGCCAGCAGCACCAGATTGTTGAACAGGAAGCTCGACTCGCGGCTCACCAGCGACTCCAGCCGGTTCTCCGACTTCAGGTGGTCCCTCTGCTTGAAGAAACGTAAACAGGCAGACCGCAAACACGATCAGCAGGAACCCGTAGAACCAGTTCCCAATCGAGCGTCTGCGCAAACGCATGCACCGAACTGCACCAGCCCCGACCGCGTCAGCAGCGTCCCCAGAATCGTCAGCATGAACGTCGAGAAGATCAGCCACACGTTCCAGCTCTTCATCATCCCGCGCTTCTCCTGCATCATCACCGAGTGCAGAAACGCCGTCCCCGTCAGCCACGGCATCAGCGACGCATTCTCCACCGGATCCCATCCCCAGTACCCGCCCCAGCCCAGCACGCTATACGCCCAGTGCGCGCCCAGGCAGATCCCGCAGGTCAGAAACAGCCACGTCACCATCGTCCAGCGCCGCGTAATGTGGATCCACTTCTCGCCCGGATACCGCATCATCAGCGCACCCAGCGCAAACGCAAACGGCACCGAAAATCCCACATAGCCCAGGTACAGCATCGGCGGATGAATCACCATCTCCGGATACTGCAGCAGCGGATTCAGCCCAAACCCATCCGCCGCCACCGGCCCCGGCTGAATCGCAAACGGCGGCGCCGCAAAGTTCAGCAGCAGCAGAAAGAACACCTGAATGCCCGCCAGGATCGTCGAAGCAAACGCCGACAGCCGCACATCCACCTTATGCCGCATCCGCAGCACAAACCCATATGCCGCCAGCAGCCACGCCCACAGCAGCAGCGAGCCCTCCTGCCCCGACCACAGCGCCGAAAACTTGTACGCCGTATGCAGACTCGCGATTGGTGTGGTGCAGGATGTACGAGACCGAGTAGTCGTTCGTGAACGAAGCCCACACCAGCGCAAATGCCGCGCACCGTCACCGCAACAAAGCTGCTGATTCCGGCCCGCCGCGCCGTCTCGCCCAGCCGATCGGCCCCGTCGCCATCGCCACCCGCGGCCGCCCGCGCTGTCGCCACAGAGCAACACCACCGCATCACCAGCGTATATACGCTCAACGCCAGCGCCAGCAGCAGCGTAAAACTACCAAACTCCGGCATCGGATGCAGTGGCATGGAACCTCACCCCATTCTCTCAAGCGGGGGAGGGAACCGCAATGCGCACCAAAGCAGATGCTGCGCCTGGTCAACGATCCTGGAGATCTGATCCGGCGTGCAGGAGCGATCGAACCTCGGCAAGCAGAGTCTCAGGTAACAGCGGTTTCACGCGGAATAGGACGCCCATTCCTTCGTATTCCGTCTCTGCCTCTTCTAGGCCGCTAATGACCATGACCGGCAGATCGGGATGGCTGACGCGCAGCGCACGGATAAAAGAAGACCCGTTCATGTAGCTTTGTCTACTCCAGGGGCGTTCTTTAAGGCACCTGGCATCACAACCGTATAGCCGCTGGGGTAGATGAGAGTCGTGAAGTGCATCAGAACTTCAGCGCGTCCCTTGAGCCTGCCCGCGCGCTGAATGTGAGTAATCCTGCCCTGCACATAGGTACCGGGAGGAATCACGACGCGCTCGTTTATGACAACCGGAAAGGTCGTCTCGGCGTAAACGGCATCGCCTTCGTGGCTGCCCTTGGTCGAAATTGCGTGCTTCAAAATCACCGGAACCTTTGTGCCAGAGGGAATAATCAGCTGATTGGAATCGGCCACCAGATCCGGCGGCGATTTTGGCACCATTGCCGAGGAGGCGGGCGCTGAGTTGCTCGGGGAATTCGCAGGTGTTGAAACACCTGTGGATTGGCTCGCCGCAAAGGGGGCAAGCAATAGAAAAGCCACAAGAATGCGCATGGGTACACCTCCGAATAATTCGACACCAAGCTGCTGCGGAAACATGAGGACTAAGAATTAGGATGCAAAACAGCCGCCAAAATTAGCCTAACTGCCCACGCGCCGCGCCTGCCCTTCCCGGACATTGCCCATGAATTGCGACTGAAGTCGTTGAGCGCAAAGCTCACCACATACGTACAGGGTTCCCTCACGGGCTGCGACATCTTCATCCCAAGGACACAAGTACAGCACCGGACGGTTAAACTCTCCAAATGATGTCCAGACTAACCACCAGCGGTCGCTATTTTGCTTCAGAGCGCCACAGTTGGGCCCTGCGCAGCGGTAAAAGAAACTTGGTACGGAGCTGTCTGAATATCGCGGTTCCATGACTTAGCTTCCCGGGCAAAAGGCTGGAGGTCAGATTTGCGGGATCATTGTAGCGGATAGCCTTATTCAGTGGACCGGCACGAACAGGCTATTTATAAATTAAATATTTTTGGCGCAATTGTTGGAATTGTTCATCCTCAGCGTTCCAATCTTCGGCAATACGGCGCGGGTCTTCGCCACTCAAGATGGCATCGTAAACCGACTGATTCAATAGAAGTTCGATCATTCGCCGCATATCGAATGGCTGCGGATACAGTTTATGCAGCGCGGAAGCCAGTTCAATACCAAGTTCCGGGCTGTCCAATTCATTTCGATCCGTGACTATGATATTGACTCCTTCGCACTTTTGATTCGCGTAGTTGCTGGCGGTGGGCGTGAAGGTAACCGGGACAAATCGCACTCCCGAAATATTTCGACCGTTAAGATAACTTGCGAACTCACGACTGTTTATCCAGGGCGCGCCGACTAGCTCAAACGGCGTATCTGTTCCCCTTCCGACGGAAATGTTCGTGTATTCAACCAGGCCAACGCCGGGATAAAGAGTGTTCTCCGTGAGGCTGCGGAGGTTGGGCGAAGGATTAATCCAGGGCAAGCCCGTTGAGTCATACCAGTCGCCGCGCATCCATCCATCCATCGGCACTACGACCAGATGTGCGTTAATGTTGTGTTCCGCATTAAACAGTTGGGCAAGCTCTCCCATCGTCATGCCGTGACGGACTGGCACATGATCATAATTTACGAAACTCTGCCGGCCAACATCGGTGATTGGACCCTGCACAAATAATCCAGTAATAGGATTAGGCCGATCCAGCACGACGATTTCGATGCCAGATTTAGCGGCGGCTTCTAGAAAGTAACCAAGCGTCGTCTCGTAGGTGTAAAAGTACGTGCCGGCATCTTGAATATCCACGACGACCGCGTCGAGCGTTTTAAGAATCTCCAGGGACGGACGGCGAGCGGCATCTGTTGCTCCGTAAACGCTAAAGACAGGAATTCCGGTCGCAGAATCTTTTGAGTTGCCCGTTTCAGTCGTATCGAGCGTACCCGTAACACCGTGCTCAGGGCTAAAAATCGCTTGCAAAGAAACGCCAGGCGCATGTGCGATAACGTCAATTGTGCGGCGTCCCTGAGCATCCACACCCGTCTGATTGGCTAATACGCCGACTCTTCGCTTCCCTGTCGGGGATTGAAGCACATTGAAGTTGTGCGCCTCCAACACGTCAATCCCTGCCTGAACCGAACCATTTCTCGCCGCCGGACGCCGAGCCATTTCGGCTTCACTGTATCCGGTCAAGCTCTTGCCACGGAGCTTCGCTTTTTCACTCGCGTTGAGATCAAGTCTGGCGGCGATTGCAGTTGCGAGCTTCGAACGCAGAGCGATTGCACTGCCCTTTCCGTTCGGATGAACCGCATTCGTCAGCAAAATTATGAATGTGCGCGTCGTCGGATCAATCCATAACGATGTTCCCGTGAAACCGGTGTGGCCGAACGATCCCACCGGGAGCAAACTTCCCCGATTGCCCGAGAAGGGCGAATCAATGTCCCATCCGAATCCGCGCAGGACGTCAGAGGTGGGAGGCTGTTGGGGCATAGTCATTTTTTCGACTGCGAGCGGGGACAGAATCGAGCTTCCTTGAAGAAGTGCCACGGCGAATTTTGATAAATCATCCGCCGTCGAAAACAAACCGGCCTGCCCCGCAACTCCGCCCATGCGCCGGGCCGTGGGGTCGTGCACGATTCCGCGCAACGTTTTGCCTTGCTCATCGTATTGGGTGGGAGCAATTTTGGGTTTCCACGACACGGGTGGCAGAAAACGGGTGTGCGTCATTCGCAAGGGGTGAAAGATATGCTTCTCGCAATAATCTTCCAGGGATTCGCCTGAAACTTTTTCGATTAACGCTCCCAGGACAATGAAGTTGACATCGCTGTAAAGGAATTTCGATCCGGGAGGATAAATGGATTTTAGCGCAAACGCCATCTGATATGCGGTATCGCGCCCTTCCCACGGTTGCCTGAGGTCTAAATCGGGCGGCAGGCCTGAGTAATGGATAAGCAAATCGCGGATCGTGATGTCCCCTTTGCCGTTCTGCGCGAACTCGGGAAGATATTTCGCAACGGGATCGTTAACACGAATCTTCCCTTGCTCAACCAATTGCATAATTGCAGTTGTGGTTGCGACTACCTTGGTTATGGATGCCAAGTCAAATATGGTGTCGGTTGTCATTAGCTCGCGGCGAGGCTCCAGCGAGCGATAGCCGATGGCTTTGCGATAAATAACGTGACCGTTGTGCCACACAAGCAATACCGCACCTGGAATTTCGTGGTCGTGAATGGCGTCCACTATGATTTGATCGAGTACTTTGAGGCGTGCCGGGGGATGCGCGATATTCTTGGTTGTGCCCCAAGCAGAGGCAAAGAGTAGAGATACCATCACCACAACGCAGTAAAGGAATTGAAGAGCGGTCGAATTTTTGAGGGCTGAGTTAATGATTCGACTCTACACAAGTACTGGCAGGACCTCAAGAAATCGAGCCTGGGGTGCCGTGTTCGCAAATGCCCTGTTTTAATCTTCTGCTACCATTCTCGTAACACTCTGCGCTGTTCGCGATTGCCGCGGAGTTTAATCTTGCAAATTTCTATGGATGCTGTTTTCAACGCTCCGCAGCGGCTTCCCGCCCCTGCATACGATGGTCAGGATGAAATCTTTGCGGTACCGTTCGAGATTTTACGTGATGCTATTGCAGAAAGTATATTTCCGTCCGCTGCCGTCGCCGTCTTGTGGCGAGGGAAACTGGTGGCGTTGAAGGCGCTCGGAACATTTACCTACGAGGCAGGTTCTCCCGAAGTAACAACGGCAACCCCATTTGATCTCGCCTCCGTCACGAAGGTGGTTGCGACCACGGCGATGGCAATGATTCTTTATGAGCGTGGGCTTCTTGACCTGGAGGCGCCAGTGGTTGCGGTTGTGCCGGAATTTTCTGGACCGGACTCGCGCCGCAAACATGTCACTGTAAGCATGTTGCTCGCACATTCGTCGGGATTGCCCGCCTACGAGAAGCTGTACGAGCACGCATCGAATAGAGAGGAACTTTTATCGCTTGCCTACACAGTGAATCTCACGGC
The DNA here is from genome assembly GCA_963778445.1 of uncultured Acidobacteriaceae bacterium. Taxonomy (GTDB): domain Bacteria; phylum Acidobacteriota; class Terriglobia; order Terriglobales; family Acidobacteriaceae; genus Edaphobacter. The sequence continues at coordinate 448,485 of CAVZUG010000005.1, forward strand.
CGATCCGGGAGTGCGAGCTGAATATAGCGATATTGGATTCATCATTCTTGGATCGCTGCTGGAACGTATTGCGGACGAATCGCTCGACCGCTTTTGTCAACGGGAGATATTTGGCGCACTCGGTATGGTTCAGACAATGTTCCATCCACCCTCCGCATTGCGCGGATTGATTCCACCCACGGCAGAAGACTGCGCTGTTAGCCATCGCGTAATTCAAGGGGAGGTTCAGGACGAAAATGCCAGCAAGCTCGGCGGGGTCGCCGGACACGCTGGAATCTTCTCTTCTGCGGGCGACATCGCGATTTTTGCCAGCGCACTATTGCAGGGGAATCTTGTGCGTGCCGAGACGCTGGACATTTTCACTCGTCGTGAAACATCACCCGCCGGAACCTCAAGAGCGCTGGGATGGGATACTCCGTCTTCCCCTTCTCAATCCGGAAAATATTTTTCGCCGAGCTCATTTGGGCATCTCGGTTATACGGGCACCTCACTGTGGGTGGATCCTGAACGCCAGCTTTCGATAGTCCTGTTGACGAATCGAACTTGGCCGGATTGCAGAAATCAGGCAATCAAGACGGTAAGGCCGGCGTTTCACGATGCTGTTATCGAGGCTTTAGAGCTTGAGGCCACGGTTTGAAAAAGCTCAACGGGACGCGCGCACAGTTAAGTCAAATCGCCACTGAACAATCGAATCCGGCGTCTGCCAATCTTGACCGGAAATCGGCTCTGGAAATTGCGCGAATTATCAATGCGGAAGATACGAAAGTCGCGGCTGCGGTAAAGCGCGCCTTACCGCAAATCGCGGAGGCCATTGATTTGATCGCGGAATCTCTCCGGAAGGGGGGGCGATTGATTTACGTGGGAACCGGTACCAGTGGCCGAATCGCCGCGCTCGACGCCGCAGAATGCCCACCTACTTTCAATACTGATCCGAAGACTGTTCAATTTATCATCGCGGGAGGACCGAAGGCGCTCGGAGCCGCCGTGGAGGCCAATGAAGATTCCGCCGCGCTTGGCGAATCTGAAATCGCCAGAAGAAAGCCGGGCAAGAACGACGTAGTTGTTGGAATCGCCGCCAGCGGCCGGACTCCATTCACAATCGCAGCGGTGCGATACGCGCGGCGAAAAGGAGCGAAGACCATCGCCGTGGTCTGTAATCCGAATTCAGAACTGGAAAAAGCCGCTCACGTCGGGATCGTCGTCGAGACCGGACCTGAGGCGATATCGGGATCTACTCGAATGAAGGCCGGTACCGCGCAAAAAATGGTGCTGAACATGCTTTCCAGCGGCGCTTTTGCAAGGATGGGATACGTTTACGGAAATCTTATGGTCAACGTGCGCCCTAAAAATCACAAACTCGCGGTGCGCGCTGTGACAATACTGGAGCGGGCTGCGAATATCCCCCACGCGAAGGCCAGGAAGGCGCTGGAAGCTTCCCGTTCGAGTGTTCCCGCAGCGCTGGTCATGTTGGAAACCGGAGCTAGTCTAAGCGGGGCCGAGAATGCGCTGGAATCTGTGCACGGAAATGTGCGCGAGGCAATCGCTCTAGCGCGGCGTGGAATAGAGTCCTGAAAGGACGTGCCCTCTCGATTATTCCTTGCCTGCCACAAGAACAATCATTCCCCGCTAGAATAAAGGCCGGGTAACCTTCTCTATGGACAAATTTGTAATACGTGGCGGCAATCCATTGCTCGGAACAATCCGGGTGAGCGGCGCGAAAAATGCGGCTCTTCCCTGCATGGCGGCCGCTCTTCTCACGGAAGAGCCGGTAATCCTGGAAAATATTCCTCAAGTTCGGGACATTGAAACGACTCGAAAATTGCTCGCGGCGATGGGCGCGGAAGTTGAATTGGGTTACGGACGAGCTCAACATCGCACCACGATTTGCTGCCGCACACTCGCCTCTCCAGAAGCCTCCTATGAGTTAGTAAAGACAATGCGGGCTTCGGCGCTCGTCCTTGGACCGCTGGTCGCACGTTGCGGCAGGGCTCGCGTCTCCTTGCCTGGAGGGTGTGCGATTGGTGCGCGTCCAATTAACATGCACATTAAGGGACTGGAAACGCTGGGAGCAATGATTGCACAAGAGCACGGCTACATAGAGGCGAGTGCCAAGAGATTAAAAGGCGCGGAAATCGTTTTCGAGAAAATTACAGTTACAGGCACGGAAGACTTGCTCATGGCCGCGACGCTCGCTGAAGGTGAAACTGTAATGCGCAACTGCGCACTGGAGCCGGAAGTCCTCGATCTCGCGGATTTGCTGAATGCAATGGGCGCTCGAATTGAAGGTGCCGGGACTTCGACGATACGGATCAAGGGAGTGGAAAAACTGCACGGCGCAAAACATCGTATCATTCCCGATCGCATCGAGGCAGCAACATTCATTATTGCGGGTGCGCTTACCGGTGGGGATCTAAATGTTTCAGTCTGCGAACCGAAGCACCTTGCCGCGCTGCTGGAAAAATTGAACGAAGTCGGGGTGAAGACGGCGACCACAACCGAGTCGGTCCGAGTGATGGGCGACGGCCCCTTCAAGGCTGCGGACATTGCGACTAAAGAATATCCGGGCTTCCCCACCGATATGCAGGCGCAATATATGGCCTTGGTTACTCAAGCAGAAGGGGTTTCGGAGATCACCGAAAATATCTTTGAGAATCGCCTCGTCCAGGCGCAGGAACTGGTTCGCATGGGAGCAAATATCAAGATCGAAGGACGGCGCGCGGTCGTTCGTGGAAAGACTCCGCTGAGCGCCGCAGCAGTTCTGGCGTCCGACTTGCGAGCATCTGCATCGCTGGTCTTGGCAGCTCTGGTCGCCGATGGAGAGACGATTATTGACCGGGTTTACCACATTGATCGCGGTTACGAGCACATCGAGGAAAAATTGCGGGGAGTCGGGGCTCAGATTCGCCGCATCGGTGAGATATTGCCAAAGCGTGCAGCCGCGCCATCAGCCAGAGGCTAAGTACCAGTTGATTTAACTTTTCTTTCGGCCCATTTCCAGGCACTCGAAACAATTTCCTCAAGAGAGCGTCGGGCTTTCCAATTCATTAATTTTTCTGCGCGGGCGGGGTCAGCTACCAGCGAGGGCGGATCGCCGGGGCGGCGTGGCGCCATTTGACTTGGCACTTTTCTCCCAACGACTTTCTCAATAGTCGAGACGACTTCTTTGACCGAATGCCCTCTGCCGGTGCCTAAATTCAAGGCAACTGAATCACCGCTGTCCAAATAATTCAGTCCAAGCACATGGGCTTCCGCGAGATCGCTCACGTGGATGTAATCTCGAATGCAAGTCCCGTCCGGAGTAGGGTAATCGTCCCCAAAAATCTGCACGGCTGGCCGTCGGCCTTGAATAGCTTCGAAGATCGCCGGAATCAAATGGGTTTCCGGATCATGCATTTCTCCGATTTGTCCATTTTCGTCTGCGCCGGCGGCATTGAAATAACGGAAGGCGACAAAACGCAAGTCATAAGCTTTGGCGTAAGCCTCTAGTGCGAACTCAAAGGCCAGCTTCGAGGAGCCGTAAGGATTCACGGGTAATCGCGGATTGTCCTCGGTCATGGGCACTTTAACCGGCACGCCGTAAACCGCACACGTGGATGAAAAAATAAATTGACGGATCGGGGAATCCATAACGGAATTCAGCAGCGCTAAGCTGCCGAGCAAATTGTTTTGGAAGTACTTTCGCGGATTCTCGACCGATTCACCTACGTAGGCATGTGCTGCGAAATGCATCACCGCATCAACGCGCTTCAGGATGGGCTGTAGTTTCTTGGAATCCGAAATGTCTCCGACTATGAACTCGAAGCCTTCCGCGAGGACGGCGTATCCGGTGGAAAGATCGTCATAAATGATAACCTCGTGCCCTTCTCGCTGAAGAGCGTGGGCAGTATGGCTCCCAATGTAACCAGCCCCGCCAACCACTAGAATCGCCACTCGACGCCCTCCAAGAGAACACTAGATCATAACCTCTTGGAGAACCTAGCGTGGGCTTAAGGTAAAAGGGCCTTGTTGGGAGTGTGTGCGCAAAACAACGATTCGGGCTCCGGCGTTGATTTGCCGGAGCCCGGGTCGTGGAGGGCAAGCACATGAACGGATCTAGTTCTCAAACTCCCGCGCTACCTCTGCGGGACAGGTGCGTGATCAGAGTGATTACAAAGAACACGAGGAAAATAAAGAACAAAATCTTTGCGATTCCCGCGGCCGCGATGGCCACGCCACCAAATCCGAATATCGCCGCAACAATAGCCACTACCAGAAAGACTAAAGCCCAATAGAGCATGATGGTCTCCTTTTCGGCTGTGCGTAACTCCAACTTCACCGCAATCATAAACCTCAAGCCCGTTGCTGACGATCAGGCTGACAATGTATTTCCATAGGACGAATTCATGTATGAAACAGAGTGGATCATGCCGCCTTCGCACCCGCGTTAATCTGCTTTTGCAATAAGCTGCGCAAAGTGATCGCGTTGGTAACCGCGTGCCCTCCGACGTCATTGTTGAAGTAAACAAATATTTGCCGGCCGCTCCATTGGCGGATCTGGTCTGCCCATTTGGCAACGAATTCGAGTGAATAACTTCCCGTTGGACCGTGAAATCTGACGTAAACAAAATCTGCCGCGAGCTCGCGATGAGACGAACCTCCTTGCCAGTCGTGAATGCAGAACGCCGCATTATATCGGCGCAGTAATTTGTAAACCGGCGGCGCCCTCCAAGTCACGTCGCGAAACTCGAAAGCATACATGTGTTTCGTGGGAAGCACTTCGAGGAACTTCTCTAACCTCGCCAGATTAAGGCGAAATTTGGGAGGTAATTGAAAAAGAATTGGACCGAGAGTATTTCCCAATAACTCCACTCTCGATAAGAACTTTACGACCGACTCTTCCGGATCAAGCAAGCGTTTCGTGTGGGTAATGAAGCGGCTCGCCTTTACGCTAAATAGAAAACCTGCGGGCGCCGTCTGCCGCCAATGCCCAAGCGCGTCTTCAGTTGGTAAACGATAAAAAGTATTGTTGACTTCGACCGTATTGAAATGCCGTGCATACCAAGGAAACAATTTTCCAGATTGCAGTTTCGCCGGATAGAAGCCCTTCAGCCAGTGCCTGTGATGCCAACCGGAGGGTCCGATTCGTATTGTGGAGGACTGGTCCTTCTTAAACACCCTTGGGGTCACGGTCCTGTTTGTCCGAAACACACGCGTTGAAAATATATCCGGGGTGCCCGCCAAACTGCTATCAACTGCATCTCGTAATTCAAGAGGAGCGCACTGTATCTCTGTTCTCATGGGCTTGCCACGAGAAATGGACATCTTCGCCCCTGATGCTCGCATCACAGGGCGTTATCGGAACTATTCGGCTTGAGGATATTAACTCTTGGCATTGATGCATCTTTCCAAACCGCGTTCGAAAGTCGTTTACAGGCTTTTGGGCATACTCTCCCTAATTTCGTTTCATTTGAGCGCCTACGGCCAAGCTTCGTATCAAGGACAGATTGTGAGTTCAGTCGGAGTCATTGCGAATCCCCATATGGACGTCGAAAACCTCCGGCCTTTAATTTTGCAACAAGTTGGCCAGCCATATTCTCAGGCGGACATAGAAACCAGCGTGGCGGCTCTAAAAAGGGCCGGAAACTTTACGAAGATTTCGATTGACGTCGAACCTGAGACCGCTGGCTTGCGGGTGAATTTCATTTTGCAACCCGCATACTACATCGGCGTTGCGAAATTTCCCGGCGCGACAAAGTTATTCCGGTACACAAGACTTTTGCAGGTTATTAACTTTCAAGATGAGGAAGCGTACGACAAATCTCAAATCCCGAACCAAGAAAAGCTACTTCTGGAGTTTTTCAAATCCAATGGGTTCTTCGCCGCTCAAATCCATAGTGACGTTGAACTGGACGATGCTCATCAAATCGCAAGTCCTATTTTTCACGTCGAACTGGGCAAGCGGGCTCGCATTGGCGCGATAAACATTCAAGGGACGACGCCGGATGAAACCGCCAGGTTGCTGCACTCCGTTGGGGGGGTTCGGGCGCACCTTACTGGTGGATTGTTGAAGCCCGGAAAGAAATATACGTCGTCACGAATTAAATCAGCTACCGCACTGCTAAAGGCTTGCCTGTCAAAGCAGCATTATCTTGCCAATCAGTTGAAAGTCAATCCACCTCAATATCATGCCGAGACAAATGTTGCCGACATTTCGATCACGATAAAAACGGGACCCGTCGTTGACGTTAAGACGACGGGAGCCAGACTTTCTTGGATTCCGTATCTTTCCAATCGCGAGATAAAAAAGCTGATTCCGATTTACAGCGAAGGGTCCGTGGATCGCGAGTTGGTGGATGAAGGCGAAAGGAACCTAGCCAACTACTTTCAGAAAAAGGGATACTTCGATGTTAGAGTCACAACGGTGTTTCAGACCGATGCTGATAAGGTCACAATCTCCTACAGCATAGAGAAAGGCCGAAAACATAAAGTAGATAGCATTGTATTCACCGGTAACCATCAGATTTCCAGCGCGGACCTTCTGGTCGGTCTTGCAATCAAGAAGCACAGCTTTTTGTCGCGGGGAATGTTCAGCCAGAAATTGCTTAACGCCAGCGTCAAGAATATTGAGGCGCTCTACCGGAACACAGGATATGAGGATGTAAAGGTCACTCCTGCTGTGGTAGACCACGAGCCGAAAATTGATGTCAGTTTCCAAATCGAGGAAGGCACACGCACGCTTATTGACAGAGTAGAGATCACCGGCAACGAGCATCTGTCAATCGCCAGCCTAAAGCCAAAGGGCGGATTCAACGTGATGCCAGGCACACCATTTTCACCCGCCGCAGTCTCCAAGGATCGCAGTCAGATGCTGGCGAAATATCTGGACTTGGGGTACTTGAATGTGGACGTCCGCACTCCGGTCACGCGACATCCCGACAATCCGCACCGGGTAGATGTTGCGTTCGTCATCGGTGAGCATCAGCAGATCCGTGTCAAAGATGTGATTCTCATCGGACAAAAAGTAACCCGACCGAAGCTTATTCATGAAACTGCAAATATTTCGCCGGAGACTCCTTTGAGTCAGGGAAAACTTTTGGAAGCGCAAAGCGATCTTTACAACCTGGGTATTTTCGACTGGTCCAGCGTGGGCCCGAAGGAAGAAATCGCAGATCAGACGGAGGAAGAAACTCTCGTCAAGGTACACGAAGCCAAACGAAACTCCATAACTTACGGAATTGGGTTCGAAGCTACGCGCCGCGGCGGCAGCGTGCCAGCCGGAACTGTTGCTATTCCGGGGCTGCCAACAATCGGTACCGGACAAACCAATGTTGTTCCGAGTCAAGCAACTTTTGTCAGCCCTCGCGGCTCCATCGAATACACTCGCCGAAATTTACGTGGACTTGGAGAAACCGGCCAAATCTCGCTGCTTGCGGCACGACTGGATCAGCGCGCGCTTGCCTCTTATGCCGATCCTCATTTCCGCGGCACTCAATGGAATGCCCTGACTACTTTCTCTATCGAACGGACGACTGAGAATCCTTTGTTTGCCGCCAGACTGGGAGATGCAGCTTTCCAACTTGAGAGGACACTTGATAAGGCCAAAACTACCCGGCTGCAAATTCGCTACGACTTTAACAAAACCCGGCTGTCAGAACTTCTGGTTCCGCAACTGGTGTTAGAACAAGACCGGAACGTAAGGCTTTCGACCGTTTCTGCGACTCTCATCAAAGATACGCGCGACAAGCCTCTCGATGCGCACCGTGGAATGTTCGAAACTGTGGATGTTGGAATTACTCCAACCGCACTCGGCTCAAGCGCAAATTTTGGAAAACTCTACGGGCAGTATGCCTACTATCGCCCAGTTCGCGGAATGGTTTGGGCCAATAGCCTAAGGCTTGGATTTGCCAAGCCTTTTTCCGGAAGCTTTGTGCCTACAAGCCAACTATTCTTTACCGGAGGCGGCGACAGCATTCGCGGGTTTCCTCTGAACGGCGCGGGGCCGCAACGATTGGTGCCATTCTGTGCACCAGGCACTGCTCCAAGCGCATGTACCACCGAGATCACCGTTCCCGTCGGCGGCGAACAACTTTTCATTATTAATTCTGAATTACGCTTCCCCCTACACGTGCCAATTGACATCTTAAAACCGCTTGGAGCCGTGGTTTTCTATGACGGAGGCAACGTTAACAGCCGCATTAACTTCAATCAATTCGTGAATAACTATACGAATACGGTGGGGATTGGGTTGCGTTACGCAACGCCGATTGGACCTGTACGGATTGATCTGGGACGCAATCTGAATCCGGTGCCGGGTGTCGGTTCGACTCAGTATTTCATCACCCTCGGACAGTCATTTTAGGAATGAAATTATGAAGTGGAAACGCATTATTGGGTGGTCCGCCGGAATCATCCTGAGTTTATTGGTAATCGCAGTCGTGGCTGGCTACTTCGTCGTAAGGAGCCAGGGTTTTCACCAATACGTACTCGCAAAAATTGTGCAACAAGGCAACGAAGCCACCGGCGGGAAAGTTGAAGTCCGTAATTTCGATTTCCGTGTCTCGACGCTCACGGCCCATGTATATGGATTCGTAATTCACGGGACGGAAGCGAACGCCGAAAAACCGCTTCTTCAAGTGGATAAGCTGACCGTCGGCCTGAAGATACTCTCCGTTCTGCACCATCAGGTGAATCTGAGCGAATTGGTCATTGAACATCCGGTCATACACCTGGCGGTAGATAGAAACGGACGAACCAATATCCCTGTTCCGACAGCGCCCAAAGAAAAAAGCTCGCAGACTAATGTTTTCGATCTTGCAGTTGGGCACGTACTTTTGACCAATGGCGAAATTGACTACAACGACCGAAAGACACCGATGAATGCCGATGTGCGTGACCTCAGCGCCGAGACGCACTTCAATTCGCTAACAACGAGCTATGCGGGTGAGATCAAATATCAGCAGGGATACATTCAATATGCCGGGTTAGCTCCCCTACCCCATGGTCTTGTCGCACAATTTGATGCCACGCCTTCTGCGCTGAACTTATCTTCTTTAGTGCTTACGGTCGGCTCATCGCGTATCGCGCTGCAAGCCAATGTCACGCAATTCAACAATCCGAAAGTCCAGGGCAGCTACAACATTCTGATTCATTCTCAGGATGTCGCGGGGCTTGTACCCGGCTCTACCACGGCCGGCGACGTTTTACTTACCGGCAAGCTTGCCTATCAGAGCACACCGGATCATCCCTTCCTGCGGGATGTAATGCTTGACGGCCGACTTAGCAGTGACATCCTCCGCATCGCTTCGCCTCAGGGCCGCATGGAATTACGAAAGCTCACCAGTGGATATCAACTTGCCGATGGGAACTTTCGCACCAGCGATTTTGCCGTTGAGCTGCTAAATGGACGGCTGGCCGCGGCTCTCACGATTCAGCATTTGGACGCAACGCCGTCATCGAAACTGCATGCTTCGTTGAGAGGAATATCTTTGCAAGCTGTAAAGGGTTTGCTGAACAACAGCGGAGCGACAACCATTCCCCTCGCCGGCACCTTGCAAGCTACGGCCGATGCTTCATGGGTTGGCGGTATGAATGATTTGCGCGTCCGTTCAGATTTGGATATTCGAGGAACGGCTACGAACTCAGCGGGGCGAGGGATGATTCCCGTCAACGGCGCCGTCCACGTAACTTATGATGGAGTTCATCGCATCCTTGAGGTTCGTCAGACGACAATTCGTACTCCACGATCTTCAATTTCGGCTGACGGTAAAATCAGCGACCAATCAGATCTGATTCTTCACGCGAGCACCACCGACTTGCACGAACTGGCGGCGTTCGCGACGATCGTGCAAAGCCGAAAGGCCTCATCTGACGCTAAGCCGCCGCAACCACTTAACGCGTCTGGCGCCGCGGATTTGAGCGCAGTGGTGACAGGATCATGGCAGAGGCCAAACATCAGTGCCAAACTCGATGCTCAACATTTGGCGGTCGAAGGCAGCGAGTGGCGCACGCTCAGTCTCGCCGCGCAAGCGAGTCCGTCTAAAATATCAATCCAAAATGGCAGCTTAAGCAGCGCGCGCCAAGGGCAGCTATCGTTCTCAGCGAGTGTTGGACTTCGCAATTGGTCATATATCGCTTCCGATCCAATTGCCGTAAATGTGTCGGTCAAACAATTGCCGGTTGGGCAAATCGAGCAACTTGCGCGTCTGCAATATCCAGTGGAGGGCAATCTTTCGGGAGACATTAGTCTGCGCGGAAGCGAGCTGAATCCTATTGGCAGCGGATCTCTGCGGCTGACCGAGGCTCGCCTGGGCAATGAACCAATTCGCAATCTGGCCGTACAGTTCCATGCCGCAAACGGAACTATTAATTCTTCGCTGAATGTCAGCCTGGCTGCCGGATCTGCTTCGGCTGACCTTACATTCGTTCCGAAAACCAAGGAATACAAATTCAAGGTATATGCTCCGGGGATTCTGTTGAGCCGCCTACAAGCGATCCAGGAGACGAATCTTGGGTTGAATGGTACGTTAACGGCGTCGGCCAGCGGGCAGGGGACATTAGAAAATCCCGCTCTAACGGCGACTATTCAGCTACCGCAACTTCAGTTTCGCGAAAACTCGATTAGCGGAATCAAGGCCGATCTGAACGTCTCCAATCATCGAGCCGATCTCGTGCTTCGGTCAGATGTGGCTCAATCCACGGTGAACGCGCACGCGATTGTCAACTTGAGTGGCGATTACTATACCGAGGGAACGATAGACACCACGAAGATTCCCCTCGCGGCGCTGCTCGCGATCTATGCCCCGAGCGTGCCAACTGGGTTCCAAGGCGCAACCGAGCTCCATGCCACGTTAAAGGGTCCGCTCAAGGACAAGGCTCATATCGAAGCACACATCGTGATTCCGACGCTTACCGCTTCTTATCAAACGTTACAGGTTGCTAACTCCGGGCCCATCCGCTTGGACTATGCGAACTCCGTCATAGTGATTCAACCCTCCGAGATCAAGGGAACGGATACCGCCCTTCAGCTCAGCGGGCGAATCCCAATTGGGGGCACCGAACCGATGAGCGCAGCTGCCAAAGGCACGATTGATTTGCGGCTGTTGCAAATCATCGCTCCCGACGTGAAAAGCTCGGGGACAATCGCGATTGACGTGAACACGCAGGGCACGGCAAGCCATCCGACGGTCCATGGCCAGATCCAGCTTAAAGAAGCGTCTTTGTATACGGCGTCAGCACCTCTCGGCCTCGGGCATGCAAACGCGATCATTGACATAGGAACCGATCAGGCACGAATCACGCAGTTTACAGGCCAGGTGGGAGGGGGAGAAGTTTCAGCAGGCGGAACAATTACGTATCGTCCGCAGATCCAATTCAATGTGGCGATGCAAGCCGAATCGGTTCGCCTGCTTTATCCCGAGGGACTGCGAACGGTTTTAGGTGGAAGTCTTAACCTTACTGGCAACCGCAACGATGCCACTTTGGAGGGGCGCGTTCTTGTTGACAGCCTGTCATTCACCTCTGATTTCGATATTTCAACTTTCATGAGTCAGTTCACGGGACCCAGCATTCCGCCAACGAGCCAGACTTTTGCCGACGCCGTAAAATTGAATATCAGTATTCAATCCACCGGACAGTTAGAGGCTACGAGCTCGCAAGTCAGTCTCCAGGGACAGGCGAATCTGCGAGCGATTGGAACCGCCGCCGACCCTGTGATTGTCGGCAGGGCGGATCTGAATTCCGGAGATGTCTTCTTCCTCAACAACCGCTATCAATTGCAGCGGGGAGTGTTTACGTTTAACAATCCAACTGAAACAGAGCCGACGGTTAACCTGGCCGCTACGACTACCATCGCGCAGTACAATTTGACGATCAATGTGAACGGTCCCATTAACAAGCTGCAAACCAGTTATGTTTCCGATCCTCCGCTTTCGACGGTGGACATTATCAATCTGATCGCCCGCGGCCAAACCACGCAACAAGCAGACACTACTAATCTGAGCGCGAATTCACTGATTGCGCAGGGAGTCGCCAGTCAACTGAGCAGTGGAGTGCAGAAGCTTGCAGGACTTTCCAGTCTGTCTATTGATCCGTTGTTGGGCGGCGATAACAGCAACCCTTCGGCTCGCATTGCGGTGCAACAGCGATTGACCAAGAACTTTTTCTTTACCTTTTCTACCGACGTTACTCAACCCCAGAGCGAAATCATTCAGGGGGAATATCAGGTTACGAAGCGCTGGTCCGTAAGTGTGAATCGTGACGCCTCGGGCGGCGTTGCGGTGGATGGAAAGTTTCACACGAATTTTTAGACTGTTGTTTCGCTTCTCGCCCTGATTGCCGATTGTTTATCATTCATTTACACTATCGTGCCATTGCACTGTTTTATGTGAACGTATACGATTTTAGCGGATTTTTGATTCTTAACAGGCTGGCTATTGTTCCGCCCTTGTTCTTTGCTTTTTTGTTCCTATTCCAGCCAACCATTGAAAGCAATCCTATGAACCTGGAAAGTGTAGTTTCATCACAGTCAGTTCCTACGCATGTCAGAGTCTTGATCGTGGACGATCATGAAGTCATGCGAATGGGAATTCGTAACCTGCTGGAAGCGGTCCCTAACTGGAGCGTTTGCGCCGAGGCGAGCAATGGGATTGAAGCCATTGAAAAGGCATTCCAGTTTCTGCCCGATGTCATCGTTATGGACATCACCATGCCGGGAATGAATGGCCTTGAAGCCGCTGCTGAAATTGGAAATTCGCGGCCGGATATTCCGGTAATTCTGTTTTCACTGCATCTGTCCGCAGACTACGCCAGTCATTTCCATCAAGGTGGGATCAGGGGGGCTGTCAGTAAAGGAGAGGCGGCTCGCGATCTGGTCGAAGCGGTCAGGAAAGTGCTGGCCGGGGGTACGTTTTTTCCGGCCCAAGCCCTATCCGGAGCTTCGCACTAATTTCCCGTTTTAGGCATTTCCGCTAAGCGAACGCCTCGTTGTTATTTGGGTGTCCTATCCACCAGAGCACCTTTGCGATGATCCGCCAGCCGGATGCGGATATTGGAGTGGAGTCATACTCGCGGTTCTCGGGCACCAGCACGTCAGTTTCGTCAAACCTCTGAAGCCTGGACACAATAAGCCCTTCTTCTTTCTGCGCTGCTATCACAATTTGTCCTTGAAGCTTTAAGCGGCTGGTCTGAGAGGTATCTACGATTAAAATGTAGCCACTGTGGATCAGCGGCATCATGGAACGCCCATGCACTCTCAAGCAACTGGTGTGGGCTGGATTGGGACACCAGCGACTCGGCGCGGCGAGCATTGATTGCGGCTTAGCCTGCTCCAGCGCGACTGCCGGATCACCTCTTCCTCCGTGGGTCGCAACGACGACGGGAAGCAGCGGAATTGCCACTAGCTGATTTTTCCTGGATGCCCGGGAAGCGCCGGCTTGAACGATTTTTAAATCCGGCAGCCGGTCCTTCTGCAAGCGGGACCGCACAGCGGGTAGTACTCGCATCAGATCTTCGCTGTGAAGCCCGGCACGGTCCCAAAAATACCAGCACTCCGGATCACCGGTCAGGTTTCCGAGTTGAATATTGATATTGGCGGGGGGTTCTTGCACGCCGCGTTCCCATCGGGAAACAGCCATGGCCGAAGAATTTAGCTGGCGGCCAAGTTCAGTTTGACTTAACCCAAGACGCCGCCTGAGAAGATTAATCCGCCCTGACCATTCTCCTTGTTCCACTTCGGGTACGGCTTTTCTTATTCGGCTCATGAAACTGCTATACTATAACCTAATTGATTAACCAATCTGTTAATCCGATTCATCCTACTTGACGATGACATCCTCTATGACGGTGCGGCGAAAGGCAGTCATGTATCATGACAATGCTAGCACAAGTTCCGAACTAATTGCACTGTCGCCGCAGACGCTGTATCGGGGCTTATATGTGCGGGTTGCGCGCAAGCTGGGGGTTGACCCGTCGTACGTCAGCCGGGTCGCCCGTGGTGAGCGCAAGTCTCCCGAGGTGGAATCCGCTCTCGGCCAGGAAATTGGACAAATCTCAAAAAAACTTCGGGTTGCCCGCGGGTCTCTAAATAAGCAATCAAAACCGGAACGAAGAGATAAGCGGCTCGGTTTTTTCGTCGGACAAAGAAGAAGTTTTCTGCGCCAGGAATGGCTGCGGTATACCGAAGCTGATCCCAATATCAAGCGCATCAAGCTTTCCAGCCGAAGACGATTGGAACCGGTAATACCAATCGTGGACGAAGCTTTGAACAGCATGAAGTTCAGCCTCAAGGAAATTGCAACAAAGCCGATGAAGGCCGCGAGACACCACGGCGAGCAGAGACGCAAGCAGGGTTATACCCCGACTACTCTTCTAGAGGAATACAATCTCATCCGCCGCTGTATCTATCATGTGGCGGCCCAGAACCTTGCGCGCTTGGATCCTCATATTTTAGTGGATGACCTCGGGCAATTAGGCGAGGTGCTCGATTTCCAATCGCAGACCGCGATCAGAGGATTCCTGGGGCACGCTTAAGTCAGGCTAGTTCTAAGCAAAAGCGCCAGTGGAAATTCGGCGAACAATGCATTCGCAGCTAAATGCGATCCTCGCCTGGAGGCTTCGAAATTGATTTGCTCACCGGTAAACACGTTGCGGTAGGTCCTGCTTTCGTCTGATGGAGGAAGTTCCAGGCGAGTTTCTTTCCACCAGTCTTGCATCGCAGGACATTCTCCATTTCCGTTAAATAATTTCGAACATAGCCGGGGAACCGCAACGATTAACTCACTCTTCTCATAGCCTCTGGTGAAAGCTAAAAGGTGCTTTGCCTTTGGCCCCTGTACATTCAATGAACGATAGTTCCCTCTCAAGAAAAGTTCTGGGTATTGCTTCCGCAAGCATAAAGCCTTCCACGTCAAATACATCTTTATGCGCCCGTCGCTCATGTGATTGATTAGCTCCCGCACATGAGGCTTCAGATGCTCCGTGGATTCGGGCCACTTCTGCATCTCCCGCAAGATATTCAGGCGCGTCGAATAGTCAACGGGGCGCCGGTTGTCTGGATCTACCAAACTCAAATCCCAAAGCTCGTTGCCCTGATAGACGTCCGGGACACCGGGGCATGTGAGTTTAAGCAAAGTCTGAGAGAGACTGTTAAACATACCGATGCGGGCTGTAGATTGGCTGAAGTCCGCGAAACTTTTCACAAAGTCATTGCCGCCTTCTCGAGGACACAATATTGCGTCCACGAACACCGTCACTGCGGTTTCATAACTTGTGTTTGGATTTGCCCAACTGCTCTTTTCTTTTGCCTCTCGCACTGCTTTTAACATGTAAGCTTTTATGCGATCGCGGAAACCAGAATGGGTTGCAAGTTCCGGTTCAAAGGGCCAAGCGCCGACCAGGGTCTGATACAGCAGATATTCATCATTTCGCGATGGCGCCAACACGTCGTCCACAAGCTGCTTTTTGTCACGATTCAGCTCCCGCCATTGCCTTAAAGCCTTTCCCCACCGAGCAGGAATTTCGGAAAGAACATTAATGCGCGCCCGAACATCTTCAGAACGTTTCGTATCATGGCTGGAAGTGTCCAGCATGCTGTATGGCCAGGATTTCGCGCGCTCCACCATGTTGGCGTGGAAACCTTCAACCGATTCGCCGAACCGCCGCGGGTCTCCCCCCACTTCATTCAGGGAATCAAGTCTGTGATAACGGTAAAAACTGGTATCCTCCAAGCCTTTGGCCATCACGGCACTGGTAAATTGCTGCGCCTTCATCGCGAAGCGGATGACCGCCCTTCGATAGATATTGCCTTGTGTCCCGGCTTTGGTTAAGAGCATGGCGTCCTGAACGAAATCAAAAACGCTGGGATCAGAGCCCGGACTCTGGCGTTTCGCGCACTCCACGGCTTCCAAAATATATTTCCGATCGGTTTCTGAAACGTGATTCTCTGAAATATAAGTGCGATAAACGGGGAAGCAGGCGACGATCCTACTGAGCGCATCCCGCAGGCTATTCAGAGTGAAGTCGCACGTATGGCGGTTGGCAAGAGCAATCTTGGTCAGGGCGTTCGCCAGCACATTCAGTTCACTGGCGAGTGCATTGTGCATCACGATTTTCTTGCTGCGATATACCAGATTATCGAAATTTACTCTTGCGCCGATAAAAACCCGGTAAATTCGATCCATCTTCCCGACAGATTCGGAGTCAACAAACAATCCATTCACCAGGTTCAAGAAGTCGTAGCCCGTAGTTCCATCCACCGGCCAATCGTCGGGAATTTTTTCTTCACCCGTAAGAATTTTCTCGATGACGACGTAACTTTCCCTGGAATCCGAAGCGGCTACATCAACCTCACCTTTCAATTCACGTCTGAGACGCTGAAAATATTCCGCCGGATCGTAAAGCCCATCGGGGTGGTCAATACGCAAGCCGTCAACTTTTCCCTGCCGCAGCAAATCGAGGACGAACCGATGCGTGATTTCAAATACCGATTCATTCTCCATCCGCAAGCCAGCGAGATCGTTGATGTCAAAGAAACGCCGATAGTTGATGTCGTCCGCGGCCACGCGCCAATAGGCGAGACGATACGCCTGTACCTTGATCAGTTCGTGCAGTTCGTCAAAGGTCTTTGAATCGCCCGGGGTGCCATTCAGTTCGCGAACGTTCTGTTCGATAAATCCAACGATTTCTTCAGATTTCGCGCACAGCGCAACCAACCTCTTTTTGTGAATTTCTTTATCGCGAAGACGTTCTTCCCGCTGATCTGGAGAGGTTTCCCTGCGGCTGGGAAGATGACTGAACGCCGCGATTAGACTTTGCATTTCGAGAAAATCTTCACGGTTGGAACTGAGTGCTTGTTCCAGATGTTCCACATCACGTCCTAATATCCGGGGATATTCTCGTGGGTTCACCGGAAACCTGTGATTCTGGTAAAAAATGCTGAATTCGCCTTTTTCCCGATCAAACGCCAGTTTTAACTCACCATTATCAAGAACAGTGCCATATTGATCGCCTAATATCGGAACCAAAAGCTTCCCCTGCAATTCGTCTTTCAAAGGTTCCCAATCTATATCGAAGAACCCGGCGTAATCGGATGCCTGTCCGTTTTCCAAAACGTCGAGCCACCAGGCATTGTCGCTGCCCATCACTCCCATGTGATTGGGAACGATGTCTAGAATCTGTCCCATGCCATGTTTATGAAGCGCGCTGACAAAGCGCTCGAAATCCTCGTCAGTGCCGATTTCAGGATTCAATTTGTTGTGATCAATAATGTCGTACCCGTGCGTACTGCCGGGGCGGGCTCTCAGATAAGGCGAAGCGTAGCAGTGCGAAATGCCGAGAGCTGCCAGGTATGGGACCAAATCGGTGCTCTGCGAAAAGGTGAAATCGCGACTGAATTGCAGCCGGTATGTTGATAGGGGGATGCGATCTTTCGTCATTGCTGAAGAAACCATGCAACGTGCCAGGGCGATAATTCAATTCCCGGACCGGAATTGAGGGGTACATTGGTGTATATCAGATCACCCACGGGCCGTGCCACTGAGCCAGCGGCATTCTCCCCGAGATTTGCGGCGAGAGTCAGGAGGCTTCCGCCTCCAAGCTTCCAATTTACGATGACAAGCGTCTTGCCGTTGACTGAAAACTTCGCGGAGCCTCCCTTTATGTCTCTCAGATGGGGAACGATCAGATTTCTTCTGATTGAAAGCAAATCGCGATAGAACTTGAGCCAGTCTTGATGAGTACTTTCGGCTACGCTTTGCCAATCCAATTTCGAGCGATCAAATGTGTCTTCAGAATTAGGATCAGGGATTTGGTCCAGCGTTGCAGGGGAGCTGAACTTCTTAAATGACGCAAATTCGCTCCTGCGCCCATTCGTGACAGCGGTGGCCAGATCTCCGGAAAAGTCACAAAAAAAGAGAAACGGCGTGGTGGCGCCAAATTCTTCGCCCATAAAAAGCAAAGGCGGGGACGGCGCAAGCAAAAGAACCGCCGTCGCGGCTCGGAGCGCCTGAGCGCTTGTCAGTTTCTGGATGCGGTCTCCAAAGGCACGATTTCCGATTTGATCGTGATTCTGCAAAAAATCAACAAAGCAAAGCGGAGGTAATTGAGCGCTCGGCTCGCCGCGTCTAACCCTGTGAAATTCCGAGTAGTCACCCTGATAAGCGAAGCCTTCCGCCAGACAGCGTCCCACCTGCGAGATGGGATGAGCCGCATAGTCGCGGTAGTATCCGTCCGTCTCGCCAGTCAACAGGATGTGCAGTGCATGGTGAATGTCATCATTCCATTGAGCGGTGTACTGCGAAACCCGACCCACGTTCTCGCGGCGAAGGTAGTGGGCCTCGTTCTCTGCATTTTCCAGAATTAAATGAATGTGCCGTTCCCTTCCCAGCGTCGTGCGAACTTTTTCCGCGAGTTCGACGAGAAAGTCCGGATCTGAATCGTCCATGATTGCGTGCGCCGCATCGAAGCGTAGTCCGTCGAAATGATATTCCTCGAGCCAATAAAGCGCGTTGTGAATGAAGAAATCTCTAACCACGCGACTGTGAGAACCATCAAAATTGATCGCTTCTCCCCAAGGTGTGCGGTGGCGACTCGTAAAGAATTGCGGCGCGTACGCATTAAGATAATTTCCATCGGGACCGAAATGGTTGTACACCACGTCGAGGAAAACCATTAGCCCCTTCGCGTGGGCCGACTGGATTAGCCGCTTCAGGTCTTCGGGACGACCGTAGGAACTTTCTGGCGCGTAGGGCAGGACCCCGTCGTAACCCCAGTTACGCCTTCCTGAAAAGTCGGATACAGGCATGAGTTCGATCGCCGTGATTCCGATATCCGCAAGATAGTCGAGTTTACTTTCGACCCCCGAAAATGTCCCTTCGGGAGTAAATGTGCCAACATGGAGTTCATAAATGACTGCGTCTTCCCAAGGACGTCCTTGCCAACTCTGGTCTGTCCACTCGAAGGAAGAGGGATTAATGATTTCGCTGGGACCGTGAACATCACGAGGCTGGAAGCGCGAAGCGGGATCAGGAACCTTGACTTGGTCATCTATTTGATAACGGTAAACATCGCCAAGGCTGGCGGCATCCGATATCAGCTCAAACCAACCGTCACTCTGTTGGGTCATTCGAAAGCGGAGGGATTTGTTGCCCTCGAGGCAAACATCTACGATTTCGGCTTTGGGAGCCCATAAACGGAAGCGGATCCTGTCATCTTCACCCCATTGGACCCCAAATGGCATGCGGTGATTACGTTTCATGCCGCCGATCTTTTTCGCGAACTTGATCCCGTTGTCTCTCGACCAGCACCGCTAAAGAACGCGCCTGCAATTCATAAATTCGTCCGGCATCGTAAAGAAGGCCCGGAGTGCGCGCAGTTTGGCAGGATGTATCAATCAGCGCCACCCACACCATCCCAGACGCCACGGTCGGGAGTTGAAAATGCACCGGTTCGTGATGTGCATTCATGAGCAAAAGGAAATTCTGGTCGGTGACAGGCTGTCCCCGCTCATCCTGTTCCTCAAGTCCCTCTCCCGCAAGGAATACACCCAGGCTGCGAGCTGACTCCTGACCCCATTCTTCATCACTCATTTCGCTGCCGTCGGGTTTGAGCCAGAGGATGTCCTTTACGCCTGCTCCCTTGATTCCTCTTCCCTGAAAAAAGTTTCGCCGTCGAAACACCGGATGGTTCTTCCGCAACGAGATTACTTGCCGCACGAATTTCAGCAACTCAGTGTCTTTCGATTCATCGCTCCAATCTATCCAGCTGATGTCGTTGTCCTGGCAATAGGCGTTGTTGTTGCCTTGTTGGCTGTGACCGATCGAATCTCCGGCCAGGAGCATGGGCACGCCCTGTGAGAGAAACAAAGTCGCGATGAAGTTGCGCTTTTGCTGGGCCCGCAAGGCATTCACCGCGGGATCGTCCGTGGATCCCTCCGCGCCGCAATTCCAACTACGATTGTTGTCAGTGCCGTCGCGGTTTCCCTCCCCATTGGCTTCGTTGTGCTTTTCGTTATAGCTGACCAGGTCTTGAAGGGTGAAGCCATCATGAGCCGTCACAAAATTGATGCTGGCGTAGGGACGTCGGCCACTGCGGGCATACAGATCGCTGGAACCAGTTATTCGGTAGGCGAGCTCGCCAATTTGTCCGCCATCTCCTTTCCAATAGGATCGAATGACATCGCGATAACGATCGTTCCACTCCGCCCATCCCACAGGAAATTTTCCGACCTGATATCCGCCCTCACCGAGGTCCCATGGCTCGGCGATCAATTTAACCTGGGAGAGAATAGGATCCTGATGAATGATGTCGAGAAACGCCCCAAGACGGTCAACTTCGTGTAATTCGCGTGCAAGAGTCGCAGCCAAATCGAAACGAAAACCATCTACGTGCATTTCCAGCACCCAATATCGCAAACTATCCATAATGAGCTGCAAGACACGAGGATGCCGCATGTTTAAAGTGTTTCCAGTGCCCGTGTAGTCCATGTAGTAGCGCGGCGTCTCAGGCGACGGCCGATAATAAACCGGATTATCAATGCCCCGGAAAGACAGGGTCGGCCCCATCTGGTTTCCCTCTGCCGTATGGTTGTACACCACATCAAGGATCACTTCGATCCCTGCCGAGTGCAGCGACTTCACCATGGTCTTAAATTCATTGAGCGATCCGGTCGCGGAGTAGCGCGGCTCGGGAGCAAAAAAGCCGATCGTGTTGTATCCCCAATAATTGCGTAATCCTCGTTCCACGAGGGACCGGTCATCAATAAAACAATGAACCGGCATCAATTCGACAGCAGTTATTCCCAGATTCCGCAAATAATCAATGATCGGCGCCGTGGCCAGCCCTGCATAAGTACCTCGAAGAGCGGGTGGAACATCCGGATGCTGAAAAGTAAAGCCCTTCGTATGTACTTCGTAAATGATGCTTTCATGCCAAGGAATGCGAGGCGGCCGGTCAACTCCCCAGGTGAATGCCGGGTCCACCACCACGCCCTTGAGCATGCCAGGCGCACTGTCGCGACGGTCAAAGGAAAGGTCTTCGTTTCGATTACCAATTCGGTAGCCGAAGTGAGCATCGCTCCATCTCAGGTCACCCTGAATCTGTTTTGCATACGGATCAAGCAATAACTTGTGCGCATTGAAGCGAAGTCCTTCCGACGGCTTGTAAGGACCATGGACTCGATATCCGTAATGAAGGCCGGGCCGAGCCTCGGGGAGATAGCAGTGCCAAACCTGATCAGTTTGCTCTCGCAAAAGCAGACGGTGGACCTCGCGACGGCTATTTGCGTCGAACAGGCATAGTTCCACGCTCTCCGCATGCTCGGAGAAGATCGCGAAGTTAACGCCTTCGCCATCCCAGGTCGCCCCCAGGGGGTAGGGCTTGCCAGGCCATGTAATGGGAGCAGTTTGACTTAGCAAGAGAATCCTTATTGAACAGGACTATGTGAACGAATCCGCAGTATAGACGCTATTCCTGCTTGGCGGGATGCACCCGGCCTTTCGGTGTTTTACCGAGTCCGGAAAATACTGTATTTTTGCGAAAATTTTTCGCATGATGCAAAAGTCGAGATTGGCTGGCTTATCATGTCGGTTGAACGGCGGCGGCACGAGTTTTTATCGTTTCCTCGTCTTGGACCCGGTCGGAGCCGAACGATGTCAGGCCGGATCACGCCGTCGTCAAATCTCAGGTTGAGTAGTCTGCATTGATTCGGACATACTCTGCTGTTAGATCGGTTGTCAGAAATACCAGCGCTGCGGATCCCCGTCGAAGACGTATTTTGATATCGCTTTCAGGCTTTGCAAGGTCTGCATGGGCCTGAGTCTCATCGAATGGATTGCTGATTCCCCTGCGACAAACTTGTTGCTTGCCGATAAAAATGTCTATCCGGCTCGGATCTACGGGCGTGCCGGAAGCCCCAATTGCGGCGAGAATGCGTCCCCAATTCGGGTCGGCTCCGGCCCACGCCGTCTTGACCAATAGCGAACGCGAGATAGCCTGGGCTACCTTCAGAGCCTCGTTGCGATTTCTGGCCTGCTCAACGCGAAGACGGACCAAATGCTGCACACCCTCGCCGTCGGCGACAATCTGCTGCGCCAGCGACTGGCAAACATTGGAAAGAGCGTCGCCAAACTGTTTACGCGCTAAAGGTGTTTTGAGCGATATTTCGCTTTCGCCGGATGCGAGAAGTAGCACCGTATCATTCGTTGAGGTGTCTCCGTCAATCGAGATGCAATTGAAGCTCTCCTCGCAGGCTTGCTTCAGACACCGTCTCAACTCTGATACGCTGGCGGCCAGGTCAGTGAAAATGTAGACCAGCATGGTCGCTAGCTGCGGATGGATCATGCCAGCGCCCTTTGCGACTCCGGCAAGGATTACTTTTTTATTGTCCAATTTAAAGGACTCAGTTGCCAGCTTGGCCCGAGTATCGGTAGTAAGAATCGCTTGGGCAAACTGACGGAACGCATCTTCGCTTGCAGCTTTCCCCGACAACAACTCAGGTAGCTTCGACAAAATTTTTTGTGTGGGCAGAGGAACTCCGATAATGCCAGTGGATGAGGGAAGCACTTCTTCGCTACGCACGTCTAATAATTTTCCAACTTCATCACAAATGCGTTTACATGCGCGTAATCCGGGTGCGCCGGTGGCGCAGTTGGCGTTGCCTGAGTTCACGATTAGGGCGCGGACACGCCCCCGCGCTCGAGCTAAACCTGCGCGCCCCACAGTGACTGGCGCAGCAACAACTTTGTTTTTTGTGAATAGTGCCGCCGCAGTTGTGCCTGAGCGAGCCTCAACAAAAGCTAAATCGGCCCGTCCGCTAGCTTTTATTCCGGCAATGGCGGTCGAAAAACTAAAGCCTTTTGGGATAAGAATGGGACTTTCGGGCCGTTCAGCTTGGCTCATACCTGTAGTTTGACGAGCCACGTATTCGCTTCCGGTAGAATCGAAACCTTGGGAATTTCCCCTCGGACCATCGCGACTTCATCGCAGTGGTCAAATCGAGGGCACACGCAGCAGTCTTTATTGATCTTGTCAGGCAGGTCCTCGCGATGAGCAACGGAGAACCCCATCTGAGCAAAAAACGCCGGCTTTCGGGTAAAAAGACAAATGCACGCTACGTGATGGCGTTCGGCTTCCGCCATTAATGCTTTCACCAGTTGCTCTCCGCCTCCACGGCCTTGGTGCAGAGGATCAACGGTAATGGAGCGAATCTCCGCGAGGTGGGTGCCGTAGAGATGGAGCGCGCCGCACCCGATGATCTCGCGATGATCTTCCAGGACAACGAAGTCGCGGACGTTTTCGCAGAGCTCGGCAAATGAACGCGGCAGCAGGGTTCCGTCCCCCGAATAGGCAGAAATCAATTCGTGAATTCGTTCTGCATCTAGAAGAATCGCTTCACGCGTTCGCATGGATTTCCTCTCTGAGCGATGCGAGTCTTAGCTTCGCATCTGCGATTGCATGCTTCACTCTTCTTGGCGCCGTACCACCCGGGACATCGTGAATCTCAAGCACCGATTGCAGGGTCAGGCAGGAATAAAAATCCTGCGCAAACACCGGATTTAGTTCGCGCAGCTCGTCGAGGGACAAATCCTGCAGTTCACAATGCTTCTCGATAGCCATTTGTACCGCCTTGCCGATCTGCTCATGTGCAAGTCTGAACGGGACCCCGTGTTGGACCAGATAGGTCGCAGCTGCCCACGCATTCATGAAACTCGATTCCGCCGCCTCCTGCATGCGCTCGTAATTAAATTCCATCTCGTTCATAAATCCGACAATTAGCGGAAACAAGAAAAGTAAAGTGTCGGCGGCCTCGAACAGTGGAACCTGCATCTCCTGCAAATCTTTGTTATAGGCTAACGGCAATCCCTTCATCGCCACGGCAAGCGTGTTGCTATTTCCCATCAATCGGGCTGCTTTTGCCCGAGTAAGCTCCAACAAATCCGCATTCTTCTTTTGCGGCATAGCGCTGCTTCCAGTTGAGTACGACTCGGGCAATTGAACAAAATTAAATTCCTGAGTGGAGAATAAAATCATCTCCTCCGCCCAACGGCTTAGATGAATTCCAATCATCGAGAGCGCGTTAACGAATTCCAGGGCGAAGTCGCGATCGCTGGTCGCGTCCATGCTGTTAAAAGTTGGATGATCGAATTCCAAATCCCTCGCCATGGTGCGGCGGTCAAGCGTAAGAGTGGCTCCCGCAACTGCCCCCGAGCCCAGCGGACATTCGTTAAGCCGCTTTCGGCAATCCGCGATTCTGCCTGCGTCCCGCAGAAACATTTCCAGATACGCCAGTAGCCAATGCGCCACCAGCACCGGTTCGGCTCTTTGCAGATGGGTATAAGCCGGCATCGCCGCAATTTCCGGCACGTTCAGCGCGCTCGAGCAGAACGGCGAGCCATTCCGTTATTTCCGAGGTCAATTGGTCAATCGCGGCTCGGGTAAATAACCGCAGGTCGGTGGCAATTTGCTCGTTGCGGCTGCGTCCGCTATGAAGCTTGTAGCCCGTGTCGCCGATGATCACGACAAGTTGTTTTTCGACGAAATGATGGATATCTTCAGCGTCGTCATCTACAAGAAAACTGGGGGTTTCTGCCCCTCGCTTTGCGATTTCTTCCAGGCCCTTCAAAATTGAAATCAACTCATCCGAGGTTAAAATTCCTGCATTCTTCAACGCACGAGCATGGGCACTACTGGCCTCTACTTCGTAGGCCAGCAGCCGATGGTCGAACCCGAACGATCGTTGCCATTTTTCAAAAGCTGGATTGAGCGGCTTCCGAAAACGGCCGGACCACATCTTCATCTCGCAACCTCGGATTTCGTGTCTGACTTCAATTTCTCCATCAACGCGCGCGAGCGTGATGGCAACCCTAAGATGCGAATGAATCCCTCTGCATCTTTCTGATCGTAACTTTCGTCCATGGTGAACGACGAGAGATCGGTGCGATACAAAGAATGTTCTGACTGGCGGCTAACAACCGAGACGTTTCCCTTATAAAGCGAAAGCGTAATCGTGCCCGTGATGTTGGATTGAGTGCTCTCCACGAATGCGTCCAACGCCTCCCGCAAAGGAGTGAACCACAATCCGAAGTACACCAGCTCCGCATACTTCAATCCAATATGCTGCTTGAAATGCGCCAAGTCGCGCTCCAGGCAAAGCGCCTCAAGTTCGCGATGAGCGAGCACCAGGAGCGTTCCACCCGGAGTCTCATAGCACCCACGCGATTTGATTCCGACGAAGCGGTTCTCCACCAAATCAATCCTGCCGACGGCATTTCGGCCGCCAATTTCATTCAACAGTTCCACCAACGGAACCGGATCAAGCTTCATTCCGTTGACTGAAACCGGATCACCCTTTTCAAAGCCAATGGAAACCTGTTCTTCCCGGTCGGGCGCGTCCTGCGGAGAACGAGAAATCTGCCATGTGGTGGCAAAAGGCGCGTTCGCCGCGTCTTCCAACTCACCGCCCTCATGGCTGATGTGCCAGATATTCCGGTCCCGGCTATGAATTTTCTGGCGGCTTGCTTCCACCGGAATGCCGCGCTTCTCCGCATAGTCAAGGCAATCTTCGCGCGACTTCAATGACCACTCACGCCATGGCGCGATTACTTTCAAATCCGGAGCCAGGGCCTGATAGGTCAATTCAAAGCGAACTTGATCGTTTCCTTTTCCCGTGCATCCGTGCGCAACCGCGGTCGCTCCCTCACGCAAAGCAACTTCCACCTGATGTTTCGCGATCACCGGACGCGCCATGGATGTTCCCAGCAAGATATTTGTGCTCATAAACGGCGCCAGCCTTTAAAGTCGGGAAAGACGTATTCACGCAGAAATTCTTCGCGCATGTCTTCCACAACAACCTTCGATGCGCCGGTCTTATAAGCTTTTTCGACAACGGCTCCAAATCGTCGCCCTGGCCCACATCGCCAACCATTGCGATAACGTCGTACGCGTAGTTTTCCTTCAACCATGGAATAATGATGGAAGTGTCAAGTCCTCCGGAGTATGCAAGAACAACTTTTTCAGGCATGTGCGTTCCTCACTGGCATGCGGGTGTTCTCGCGGCCCAATAATGAAATCAAAATGGCTTTCTGAACGTGCAGTCGGCTTTCTGCCTGATCGAAAACCACAGATCGAGGCGAATCCATAATCTCGTTCGTAATCTCTTCGCCGCGGTGCGCGGGAAGGCAATGCATGAATACAGCGTGAGGCGCGGCTCCCGCAACCAGCGCATCGTTCACCTGGTAAGGAGGAAATATTCGCGCACGTTCTGCTTCCTCGTGCTCATGGCCCATGCTCGTCCACGCATCGGTGTAGACGGCGTCAGCCCCTGCGACTGCCTCATGCGGATCAGTAAGCAATTCGATGGTCGCTCCCGTATGCCGGGCGATTTCTTTCGCGTCAGCGACGATCTTCTCATCGGGACCGTATCCTTGTGGAGTGGCGATGCGAATCGTCGAACCGATGGATGCTGCGGTCAGCAACAGAGAATGGGCGACATTGTTGCCATCGCCAACGTATGCCAGCGAAATCTTTTTCAGATTCCCGAACCGCTGCTGAAGAGTAAAGTAATCGGCCAGGGCCTGGCATGGATGCTCGAGGTCACTAAGCGCATTGATCACAGGAACTCGCGCGTACGACGCCATTCCTTGAACCGTGCTGTGTGCATAGGTTCTCAGAACAATTCCACTCACCCAGCGCTCGAGGTTATGCGCGATGTCACTCAGGGTCTCGCGAGCGTCGAGCCGCCCGGAGGTCTGATCCACGAACGAGATCGAACCGCCCAATCCCGCGACTCCGGCCTCAAACGTCAGCCGTGTGCGCAGTGAAGGCTTCTCGAAGAACATGGCTACATGCTTGCCGGCAAGCGCGGTGCGAAAATCTGCCGGATGCGATTTCAAGCGCGCCGCGAGGCTGAAAATACTATTAATTTCCGTTGCTCCCAGATCACGGATTGAAACCAGATCCTGACAAGGGAAAATTGCTGAGGCGGTTCCCGGATGACCCACCTGTTGACTGCTCATTGGTTGACTGATCACTTTCAATGACTCCTTTTTGTGGCCTTTCTTTTGAGGGATACCGGCTTTGTGGAATTTGAGCCCAAAGCCAAATCGAGTTCTCGGATTACCTGGTCCACATGTTTCTTCTGAATAATGTAAGGGGGCAAAAATCGCAGCACTGTTTCGTGAGTGCGGTTGATCAGAATTCCCCGCTGTAACAGTTGCGCGACGACTGCCTTTGCCGTTTCGGAAGAATCCAACTCCGCGCCGAGCATCAGGCCCATTCCCCTCACTTCCCGAATGGACGAGTGTTTGCTTTTTAGAGTTTCCAATTCTGCGTGGAAGTAGTCTCCCAATTCACGAATGTGCCCCATCATTCCATCGAGAATGCGCAAAAATTCGATCGCAACCGCGCAAGCCAGCGGCCCTCCGCCAAAGGTCGTGCCATGCATTCCCGGATGCATGCCACTTGCAGCAAGGTTGGTAGTGAGAATCGCGCCAAGCGGCAGTCCCGCAGCCAGCGGCTTCGCCACGGTCACGATGTCTGGCTTGATTCCGAAATGCTGATATGCGAAGTAACGTCCAGTACGTCCCAAGCCGCTTTGAATTTCATCTATGAGCAGCAACGCCCCGGTGCGCTCACTCAGTTGCCTTGCAGTTTGCAAAAACTCGCGGTTTAACGGACAAATTCCACCCTCGCCCTGAATCGTCTCAACACAAATTGCGCAAATGCTGCCATCGAATTGTCGCTTCAAGTCTTCAACGTCATTGAAAGCAACAAAATTTACGCCAGGCATGAGAGGTGTAAATGGATGCCGGTATTTTTCCTGTCCGGTCGTCGCCAATGAGCCGAAAGTGCGCCCATGGAATGAATTGTCGAGGGCGAGTACACGCCACTTCGCCTTGTGACCATTATTGTTCTGAGCGCGTGCATGCGCCCGCGCCAGCTTTAGCGCGCCTTCCCACGCCTCGGTCCCGCTGTTGCAAAAGAATGCGCGGTCCAATCCCGAAATCTTCGTCAGGCGCTTCGCAAGTTCAGCTTGATACTCATGAAAGAAAAGATTCGAGACATGAATCAGTTTTCCTGCCTGGCAAGTCAAAACTTTCTTGATAGCAGAATGCCCATGCCCCAACGCATTCACTCCAATACCGCTCAGAAAGTCCAGATAGCGGTTGCCGAGCGAATCCCAGAGGTAGACGCCACGCCCTTTTTCAAAAAGGATCTTGTGACGGTCGTAAGTGGGCAACAGCAATTCCTGCTCGGAACGCATTACGGAAGCGAGACTCATGCGCCAATCACCTCCGTGCCACATTCCAGCTTGGAAAAATAAAATTGCGGCAGAATATCGGCCTTGGCCGCCGGCAAAATGCGTACGCGTCCGACGCCTTTCTTGAGCGCTTGCGTGCAGGCTTCCAGCTTCGGCAACATGCCTCCGCTAATAACCGACGCCGCGACCAGAGCCGCCATTTCTTTCGTTTTGAGCCACGGAATCACCGATCCTTCCGCGTCTTTCACTCCGGGGACGTCGGTTAAAAAGATGAGCGAATCCGCATGACACGCGGCTGCACACGCGGCGGCCATCTGGTCCGCATTAACGTTGTAATATTCCCCGTCCGAACCGAGAGCTAGCGACGACATCACGGGGATACCGCCCTCGCCCCAAATCGCTTCAAGCCAGCGCGGCTCCACGGAGCAGATCTCTCCAACAAAACCAAGGTCGTATCCTTCTGTCTTCTTTTTGCGTGCGCGAAAACTCATCCCATCGCCGCCGCACAAACCAATTGCGGGATTTCCCGCCGCGACGATTGCCGCAACGAAACTCTTATTCACGATCCCGGCAAGCACCATCAACGCAACGTCTCGAGTTTCAGCGTCCGTAATGCGAAGCCCATCTACAAATTCGCTCTGCTTGCCGAGAAGCTTCAGTGTGCGAGTTAAGGCGCTGCCTCCCCCGTGAACCACGGCGACTTTATGGCCGTCTCGGGCCAGGTCAACAACTGCATGGGCGCACTTATAAAGGGTTGACTTGTCTTCGAGCGCCGCGCCGCCAATTTTCACGACAATCTTCACTGAAGGCCTTCTTCCTCGTTCCATCCATACATCAGATTCATGTTTTGCACGGCCTGTCCGGCCGCGCCCTTGAGCAAATTGTCCACGCACGAAACCAGGATTAACCGCCGTCCATCTTCGGCAAGGCAAAATCCCAAATCGCAATAGTTCGTGTGCAGTGAGAACTGAATTTGCGGTAGGTTGGGCGTCGCAAAAACACGCACCCAGCGCTTGCCTCCATAGAATTCACGAAAGCACGATTCGACTTCCAACGGCTTTATCTCTCGATTCAGGTTGACATAAATCGTCGAAAGAATTCCGCGAGGAATCGGAAGCAGATGCGGGGTAAAGATTAGCTCTGCCGAACTGAGAGACAACTGCTCCAGAATTTCGCCCAGATGACGATGCCCGAATACCGCGTATGCGGAAAAATTATCCGCGACGGAAACAAAGTGGGTGCGGGGTGTCGGCTCTTTTCCCGCGCCGGAAACGCCTGACTTCGAATCCGAAATAATGCCGTGCTCACGATCTACGATGCCGGCGTTGAGCAGTGGGGCCAGAGCTAGAATCACAGACGTTGCATAGCAACCCGGATTCGCCACCAGGGTCGCATCAGAAATGCGATCGCCGTTTAATTCTGGCAACCCATAAATCGCTTTCTGCGTGAGTTCCTCGGCTTTGAGGGAATCCTGATCCTTGAAGTTGTATATCGCCCGATGTTGCGCTTGTTTCAGCCGCCACGCCCCGCTGAGGTCAACGACACGCAATCCTTGCTCGACCGCCTCCGGAACCAGCGTGCGAGACGCCTCATGCGGCGTTGCCAGAAAGAGCAATTCAATCCCCTGATGTTTCAGCGAAGGCCACGAAAGCGGGTGCAATGGATAACCCCCGTTTCCCGACAGAACCGGGAACATCTCCGCGAGATCGCTGGTAGATTCAGACTTCGCCGCACCCGAATCTTTCGGTCGCCTCAGCAATACGGGCGTCTCGACCCGCGGATGCCCCGCGAGCACGCGCACGAGTTCCAGTCCGGAATAGCCCGTTGCGCCCAGCACCGCGGTTTTTAATTTTGCCGTCACTAAGCAAGCATCTCCTGGATTCTGCCCTCGATCGCTTTCGCAGCCTTTTTATTTGCGCAAATGATCAAAATCGTGTCGTCTCCCGCAATGCTTCCAATGGCTTCGGGCCAACCTTCGCCGTCCAACGCGGCGGCAACAGGTTGGGCGCTCCCTACGCTAGTCTTCGTAACAATCAGATTCTCTGCCGCACGAACATCCAATACGAATTCCCGAACTAGCCGCGACACGGGAGGCAACGCTGGGTCGGAGCCGTTATCGCCCTGTGCAACCGCATAGCCCTCCCCGGTCTTGATCAATCCCAACTCCCGGATATCGCGCGAGAGCGTGGCTTGGCCGACCGGAAATCCCTGTTTTTTTAATATCCGCTGAAAGTCGTCCTGATTCGCCACAGGTCCTTCCTGCACCAGTTCCAGGATCGCTCTTTGCCTCAAAGTTTTGTTCATGCATTTATATTCATGAAAATGAATAACTATTCATATGGTAAAGGTTTTGCGAATGCTGTCAAGCAAAAATTCCGATGGTTGGAACTTTGGGAAGGGGGCGCAAAGGGCACTCGGCGGTCTTGAATCCGAAAGAGCAAAACCCACCGCCAACTTCTGGCGATGGGTTTCTATTCCTATGGAGTTCCGTTAATCGCGCTCCGGTCCTGCGAAGCTGCTAATTGTGGTTTTGCTTGCTCGTTTTTGAACTTGCGGCCTGCTTGGGCGTTTCCTCGAAGAACTCGACCAAACGATCAATCAATCGTCGGCGCCCGCCAATGACGTGCAACCCGCTCTCATGCTGATGTTCCTCGAGAATCTTATTTAGATTGGTTTCTAGTTCGCTCATGGTCACCTCCACCAAACCTTGCAATAACTAAAATATCAACTTTGAGGGGCCAAGAGAGATCAGAAATTATGATGGAGCAAATAAAGAATTTGAATGAAGCGGCGCTGTAATTATTTCGAGGTCGCGGCCAACTGCCGCACCGTGCTGATAAACGTCGTGGTGGCACGGGTTAAGGTGCGATCACGACGATATGCTAGACCCAATTCCCGCCATAATTCTTCGTCCTGGAGCGCGATGAGCTTCACCCGGCCGGCCAGCACCTGATCCCGGGCGAAACTGGCGCTAATCAAAGAAACACCGAGTCCGGCAGCTACGAAGCTCTTGATCATTCCTACGCTTGGTAATTCCATCCTGACCTGCAATTGCGCCGCATACGGACGGAATAATTTGTCCATTACTCGCCGGCTGTAGCCTGTCTTCGGTAGCAGTAGCGGTTGCTTGGCGATCTCGCTAACGGGAACAACATCATGCCTCGCTAATGGGTTTTGAGGATTCACCATCAACATCAACTGATCGCGAAAAATTGCATGCGTCTTCAAACTTGAGGATTTTATGGGTAGGGTGACAATGCCGACGTCAATGGTGCCATTCTCCAGTTTCTCGACAATCTTGTAACTAAAATTCCGGTAGATCGTGATCTGCACGCCGGGATAAAGGCTGGAATATTTCGCGAATACGTCAGGCAGCACATAGAGACATGTCGCTTCATTCGCGCCAACTACAAGCGTGCCCCGCGGGCTGCTTCCCTGATCGGCCACTGCGAGCAGCGACTCATCGCGAGTTTGCAAGAGCCGCTCGGCATAGGCGAATAGAACTCTTCCTGCGGGAGTAAGCGTCACGTCCTTGCCCGAACGGTCTAGAAGCCGGTCGCCGTACTCCTGCTCCAATTGGCGTATCTGCGCGCTGACCGCGGATTGTGAACGAAAGACTTTCTGCCCGGCACGCGAGAAGCTACCCAGCTTTGCGACTTCCAGAAATGTGACCAACTGGTCGAAGTCCATGGATTGTGCGTGATTATATCGGAGAGCGCGGCTACATCTTCCTGAAAGTTTTTCTGTCTGGGAAACTACATAGGCTCGCACAATTGCCCAATGCGGCTTTGGCGCTGATAATGTTTGCGGAGGAATAAGCAATGACTGACTTAGCAGCCAAGACCTGTGTGCCGTGCCGGGGTGGTGTACCACCACTTCGCGGAAAAGAACTCGATGATATCTACAAGCAGGTTCCGCAGTGGTCTCGTTGGAAAGTGGTGAATGAACATCACATTATCCGAGCCTTCACCTTTCCAGATTTCAAGCAAGCACTCGCCTTCGTGAATCGCGTCGGAGAAGTAGCCGAGGCGCAAGGACATCATCCGGACATCTTGCTGACCTGGGGTAAAGCAGAGATCACGCTGTGGACGCACAAAGTGGACGGCCTGACCGAAAGCGACTTCATCATGGCCGCAAAGATTGACGCGCTAAATCAGAGCTGAGCCAGCCCTCTAAATAAAATGGAGCGGGAGACGGGGATCGAACCCGTGACATCCAGCTTGGGAAGCTGGCGTTCTACCGCTGAACTACTCCCGCATCGTGCACAATTGCCTGCCAGCTAATATTACCTCATGATCGCGTAGAATTCGGACTCCTAAAGCGCGGACTTCATAACACGCTCTATCTTTATGAAACTTGTCATACGACGATCCAAAATCCATGCCGATGGCTGTTACACAACAAAACCGATCAAGAAGCGATCGCTGGTTGCCGAATACACCGGACCTCGCATCTCGATTGCAGAAGCCGATGCGCTCTATGAAGATTCGCCGCGCACTTACCTGTTCGGATTGACGAACGGCACGCAGGTGATTGACGGCGATGGAGTCGCGGCATTCATCAATCACTCCTGCGATCCAAATTGCGAAGCGGATGAAATTGACGGACGCGTGCTCATCACTGCGATTATGAATATCGCCGCCGGCGACGAAATCACCTACGACTACAACCTGTACGATGGCGATGTCGAAGATTTGTCGCCATGTTATTGTGGCGCCAAGAATTGCCGGGGCAGCATGTACTCCAAAAAAGAGTTGGCTAAGCGCGCCAGGCTAGCCAGGGCTTCGCGCAAAAAACCCAAGCCGGCGAAACACTTAGTGAGTACGATGGGATCGTATCCATCCGCGTATTGAACTCCAGGCCTCGTTGGATGGGGTCTATTGAGCTTAGGTCCAGCGGAACCAGCGCAGCGCAAGCCCGAAAGAAATTCCTCCCCATAGGGCCAATACCAGAATTCTTCCGGCTTGCGAGGAGAGCGAAGCACCTTGCAGAATGGTTGTGCGAAGAGCATCGTTGAGCGCGGTCAGCGGCAGGGCTTTGATGTAAGGGAATATTCGCGCAGGAAAATGCTCGTAAGAGAAGAAAACGCCGGAAAAAATCCACATCGGCATCATGGCTAGATTGATGAGTCCACTCACGGTCTCAATCTTTCTCGCGCGGCAGGCGGTCAACAATCCGAATCCTCCAAATGCCACCGATCCCAGCGTACCCAGCAGCAGGATGTTCCAAAGCGATCCTAGAACACGAAGGTGAAACACCAACACTCCCAGTCCCAACAGCAGGACGATCTCAATCAGCATAAGCACAAGGCGGCTACCGGCAAGAGCAAGGAGGAAGTCGCTTTTTCGCATGGGCGTCGCCACAAACCTCTTCAATAATTTTCGCTGGCGCATATCCACTACCGCGAAGCCGACTCCCCACATGCCGGAATTCATCAGCGTCATACCCAACAGGCCAGGAATCAGAAAATCTATGTAACGCGATCCGGGCTCGGTGGAGACAAGAGAAGAAGCTGGCACAGGATTTGTTCGACCCGCGGCGGATTGCAAAGCATCGTCCACTTCGGCGCGGGAAAGCAGGGTTTCCGATCGCGAAGGATCATAGATGTAACGAACGCCTCCCCGTCCGTCAGGCTCGACAACCAGATCGAATTTGCCGAAGTGGAAGGCTTGTAGCGCTTGCGTCCTCTCTAGAACCTGCGCTCGTATTGACGGCCCTTGAGGCGACCTTTGGATCATGTTGGCGATTTCCTGGGCGCCCGGGTTAGCGACAATTACGATCGAAGTGGTTTCCACCGGCTTGTTGCGAAAAGCAATGCCAAGTCCGAGGGCGAGTAGAAGTGGGAAACCGAATATCCAAAAAATCAGCTCGGGCTCGCGCACGAGTTCCCTCATTCTTGCCAGGAGAAGATGGGCGAATCCAGACCAGCGGCCGTTAGGGCGTGGGGGAATGGCGGGCTGAGTCAATCGCGTGGCCCGTGTTTGTTCTGCCATAGCCAAAATGAGCCTGCCCCCTCGAACCAACTGTCTATGTACTGCTACTCTTCTCTCAAATGACGGCCGGTCAAGTGCACGAACACATCTTCCAGACTCGCTTGCCGGGTAGTCAAGTGAAGCAGTTGCAATTTCTGCATTCGAACCATATCGAGAAGCGCGGGAATCGTGGTGTGTGGCTCGCGGACGGTAAGGCTGATGATTTCGTCTTCGTGTCGAACGGAGTCAACTCCAGGAAGTGCTTTCGAGTGATCGAGAAAATCAGCATCAGAACCACCGCTAACTGCAAACTCCACGACATGATGGCCTCCGAGGCGCTCGATAAGCCCGGTTGGCGTGCCCTCGGCGATGACTTGGCCGTGATCAATTACAGCGAGGCGATCGCAAAGACGCTCGGCTTCGTCCATGTAGTGTGTCGTCAAAAGCACCGTACCACCGGCGCGCAGAAATGTACGGATGATCTCCCAAAGTTGGCGCCGGCTTTGAGGATCGAGTCCGGTGGTCGGTTCATCAAGAAAAAGAATTTTTGGATTGCCGACAAGGGCTGTTGCTACCGCCAACCGCTGTCGCTGTCCGCCCGACAGTTTGCCCACCCATGCGTCCGCTTTCTCGGCGAGTTGTAGTTCCTCCATTACTTCGGCGGACGACCTCGGTTGACGGTAAAAACTGGCAAATAGCTCGATAGTTTCCCGCACCGACAGCTTTTCGGGGAGACGCGTTTCCTGCAAAGATATTCCGAGCCACTCGCGTAATTCACGAGTATGAGTCTCCCAAGTATGTCCGAGAATTGTGACCTGGCCTGAGGAAGGCTGAAGCAGTCCTTCTAGAATTTCTATGGTCGTCGTCTTCCCTGCGCCATTGGGCCCGAGCAGTCCAAAACATTCGCCGGCCTGAATTTCGAGGTTTAACCCACGAACGGCCTCGACCTTTCCGTCGTAGGTCTTGCGCAAGTCTCGACATTGGATGGCTGCGGGCAAGAAAGAATTCTAGCGTATCGGGTGCAAAACGAACGTCAGTCCCTTTCGGCAAACCTGAATAGGAAGTGAGTTAGAATAACTCTCCTAACAGGAATCTTGAATGCACGAAGATCGATACGGCTTCACTTGACAGACTTCCCTCTAAACGCCCGTGTGTCGTTTCCACCCTCGTTTATAACTAGCTTTGAAAGGAGATTGTCATGTTGCGGAATCTTGGATTCCTGCTACTTTTCGTCTGTCAATTTGCCGGGTTAATTTCGGCTCAGGAGACACGCCATTTCGCATTTCACTATCGGTTTGCCATAAGAAACATTCCAACCGGCGAAAAGGTTCGTATATGGATTCCGCTCGCAACGTCCAATGAATCCCAGGAAGTCCGTGTCGTATCAGCGGCTGGCGATCTTCCGCTTAAAAGAACACATGAGTCAAAATATGGGGACGAAATGTATTTCGCCGAGATATCCAAGGCGAAGCAATCTGAGCTGCATTTCGAGATCGAATATGACATTCTCCGGCACGAGCAGCTGGTTCTGGGAACTTATTCTCCGCATTTGGAAAGCGTGAAACTCAAGGAACGAGACAGAAATGAATTCTTGGCGCCGGACCGCCTGGTGCCCGTCACGGGACTGCCCGCGCAACTCGCTGCATCCGTCGCAGAATCTGAGGCCACACCGCTGGATAAAGCCCATGCGATCTACGATTATGTGTTTGCGAATATGCGGTACGACAAGACTGGAACGGGCTGGGGGCATGGCGATGTGCTATACGCTTGCAGCGCAAAAAAGGGCAACTGCACAGACTTCCATTCGCTGTTCATCGCAATGGCACGTTCGCAAGGCATCCCGGCGCGCTTTGACATTGGATTTCCCTTGCCTTCAGCCCACTCTGGGGAAATCGCCGGATACCATTGTTGGGCGGATTTCTTCGAGCCCGAGCGTGGATGGGTTCCCGTTGACATTTCCGAGGCGTGGCAACATCCAGAGAAAAAGAGTTTCTTGTTTGGCGCACTGGATGCCGATCGAGTGCAGTTCACCACCGGCCGGGATTTACGGCTAAGTCCGGCTCAAGACGGGCCACCCCTGAACTATTTTATTTACCCGTATGTGGAAGTCGGAGGAAAAGAGTATTCGAACGTCTTGCAGGCATTTTCTTTCGCGGATGTAGCGAGCGATACCTCAGCAAGGACCCCATAGACTTGAATGACAGCCTCGATCCGGGATTCTCGAACAGATTGCCGCAGCTTTTTTGGTTACACGAGTATCGGATCAATTACAAGCTGCCAGCCAGTGCAAGCATCTGATCCACATGAAGCTGCCATGAAAAGTCTCGCGAGCGCGCGAGACCTTTTGCGGCAAAGTTCTGGCTTAGGTTGCGGGACTCGACCATCCGACAGATTTGCATCGCAAGATTCTGCGGGGAAAACCGCTCAAAGTAGAGCGCGGCTTCTGCGCACACTTCCCTGTGTACCTTCAAGTCCGACGCAACCACGGGTAGTTCGCTGGCCATAGCCTCGACAAGAGGATGGGCGAAGGTTTCCGTGTACGCCGCCGTCGTGTAGATGTGGCATGAACGATACAGCCCGTGAAGTTGTTCGTAGGGCACTGCGCCTAGCTCTACCACGCTGTCAGCGATCTTTAATTTGCGCACCAGGGCGGTTGCGAATTCAGTCCGGTAGGACCCTGGATTTTGTCCCGGCACCAACTTGCAAGTGAGGAAAAGTTTAACCGGCCGGCTTTCCATGCGCTGCTGAAGTATCGGGATTGCACGGAATAGTGTTTCAAAATTGCGATAGTAATTGTAGTGGCTTACGAACAACAGACGGACGGCGTCCTGGGCGGCATCAAGTTTTCGCTGAATTTCGTCTGCTAGCTGCTTTCCGTCTTGAAAGAAACGTTCACGATCGAAACCGTGATGAATGGTTTTTACGTGATTCCCTGTCCAATCGCTCAGTTCCTTCGCAAACGCCTCGCTGGGGGCGACAGTGCAATCGGCCCAGATCACTGAGCGTTTCGCGAATAATCCTTTTCCCTTGGTATCCAGTAGCAGCCGGTAATCGCCACGGCGACGCAGGTCCGCAAGAAAATCCTTCGAGGTGTAAAGAGAATTGCCAGACAACAGTATTTGTCGGATAGGTGAGCCCCTCAAAGCAAAATTTCCGGTGGAGATCAACACATCCGCCCCACTGTCCCTTATCAATCTGCCAAGATGAGTCTGTTCATACCAGAAACGTCGCACGGCGCCTGCCGAATTCTGCATGGTGACGACTGAAATGTTGGGCAGAGTATTCCAGTCGCCTTGAAAACCTTCGCTTAGCGCTACAGTGGTCTTCACGCCGGGTCGCTTCGCCAGCTCTGGCACTACATTGCGCAGATAGGTAAGGCCAGCGCCTGCGCTGGCAGCCATTCCATTTAGGAACAAATGCATTAGGGAACCGATGGAATCAGGGCACTTTCGTGCGGTACTTGCATTTCGGAGACGTAGCGCCGATCACGTGCCCGCGACACAGAAGGAAGGAGATCCATCAACATGAACCCGAATGTCCAGAAGAACACGCAGTTGTAATAACCCACGGCGAAGAGCCAGTCTTCGAACAATGCGTGCACTAATCCTGCCATAAGAACGAGAGCTATGGGAACCGCTGGCGAGAGCGGGCCTCTTGTCTGCCAAAGGTAGCGAAGTACGCGGCCAATGTTGACAACAGTAAGAATGATAAGGCAAACAAACGGCACGACTCCCACCAGACCCACTCCTTCCAAAATCGCAAGGTAGCTGTTTCCATGCTCTCGCGTGGTAGTAGTAGTTGATCCAAAATTGCCCACTTGAACCGCATCGTTATCAAAGGCCGAAAGCACAGTCCCAAAACCGGTCCCGAACCAAGGATGCTGATTGATAGAAGATACGGTCGTGTCCCAAACGGGGCGTCTGGAGCCCAACGCCCCAGCTTGCTCTTTTCCTTTAAACAGAAATCGTAAGCGCAGAGTGGTAGCTGCTGTGGGGGAATTCGGTAGGGGCACAACATAGGACACCACAGTTGCCGTCAATAAAACTATGGCAAGGCCCTTGATCAGTATTCGATAGTTCCGCAATAGTACGCAAAACAAAATGCAAGATATGGACGCGGCGATGATACCGGCGCGAGCGTAGCTGGTTAACAGCAAAATCACGGACAACAGCAGGGCAAACGTTCGGCGTCTTTTGATTCGCACGTTGTCGGCTACCGAGGTGCCCCAGAGCATTAGAGGAACAATGACAACGCCCATAACCGCGCCCAAAGAATTCGGATTCCCGAAAAATTGATGATGCAGGATGAAATACTGCAATATTGCAAAATAAATTAGCGCCTCACATCCCCACAGCAAACCTGCGAAGAATTTCTGTTCTCTGCCCATGATCGCGAGGCGGGCTCCGAATGAGCCGTATAAAAACAGAAGAAATAGGCTCAAGGCTTTCAAGAGCGGTTGTTTAGGAAAGGAGGAGACTTCCGCCGACGTCGTTGCGGCTACTACACAAGACAATGCAATCCAATGAATTAGTCCCGCTGAAAACGAATAGCTCCTCAGATAAATAATCATCCCGGCAAGCCCGCCAGCACCCAGTACCACCCAACGCAGGGCGTACCATATTCCTGCGAGTGGGACGTCGGTTCCAGCGAACAGGAAAACCATAATAAGTACCGGAAAAAATCGTTGATCATATTTCCAGATGACAGCCGCTAGTGCTTCCAGCAACAAAAGCCCGCCCAGATATTCCATGTTGGTAAAGTAACCGGGCCTGATTAGCACTAATACACCGGTGACGATCGCGCAGATTGCGATGATCAATGCCAAACGAAGCCCGTCTTTCCATCTATTCATAGCTTTGTCTTTGCCGAGAAGGCCGCCTTGGCAATACCACCCGCACATATTTCCGGCGAGAAATGCAGAATCCGCTCTCTGCTATTCTCTCCCATCTCCCGAATTATTTCCGGATTGCTTACAAGTTTCTTGAGCACTTGAGCCAAGGTTTCGATATTTCCAACAGGGGTTACAAAACCGTTCGATCCCTCTTCAACCAGATCAGGAACACAACCGGCCACGTCCGAGCAAACTATTGGCAAGCCACACGCCATTGCTTCGTTCACAACCAGCCCCCATGGATCGGTATGAGTGGGTAAAACCAAGGCGTCGGCGAGAGCATAATACCGGGCCAGATTTTCCCTCTGAATAAAACCCGGGAAGCGAATTGAACCTACTGTGACCGTTTGGGAAAGCCGTTCAAGCTTCACCCGCTCGGGTCCCTCGCCCGCAAATACTAATCCAACCTCCGCCCTGAGTTGAAGGTCTAATGTGGCATAAGCATTTAAGAGATCGAAGATGCCTTTTTCGACCACCATTCTGCCAACAAAAAGAACAAAACGCTCTGGAAGATCAAGTTGTGAACGCCATTTGGCGGCATTTTTTCGGACCTCGTCGGAGATATTCTTATAAAGGTCATTACCTACCGCATTCGGTGCCGTGAATATTTTCTCGTCAGAAATATTAAAAGACAGCAAGTATTGCCGAGATGCTTTCCCAGGAACTACAAAGCCATCGCACCTGCCGATAAACGTGCGTTTCAATCGCTGGGTGAGCGGATTGGTATGTCGCAGGTCCCTGGAATTACTTTCCGTCCACAGGAGAAAGGGCAGATGATTTTGGCCCGCCCACAATAGCGCTCGCCAAGACGCAATATAGTTATAACCGCCGCAGATAATGACATCAGGCTTGGCCCTCTGCAAAGCGGCTCTCACGCCAACGTTGAGAAGGAAATTATGCTGCCCGACCCGTTTCCTATAGGAAGGAAGCACTTCCCAACTGAAACGGATTTCATCCTTGTAGATTAGCCAGTCACGCGCTTCGGGATCAGTCTCGGCCAGAAAAATAACGTGCAGATTAATGCCTTCGACCTGCGCTAAGGCGTTAAAAACTGGTATGCGATATGGCGCTATGATTTCAGTCAGAATGACCAACCGGCTTCTCACGCGGCGCACTCCCGATAAATCCTGGCAAGCCCTTCTGCCTGGTGGGCAAGGGTAAATCCTCGTAAAACTGTGCGTCGCGCTTGTACCCCAAGGTCCTGCCGGAGTTGCGAATCCTGCACCAGCATGGAGATTGCATGCGCGAGATCCTCCACGCTGCCAGGCCTGACCAACCATCCATTAGCGCCGTGTTCGATTACTTCATCAATCCCTTGCTCCCGGCAGCCGATTGGCGGGATCCCACTGGCCATCGCCTCTAAATACACACAACCGAGCCCTTCGTAGCTGCTCGGTAAAGCGAATATTGCGCAGCGTTGCATTGCTTCAGCCACTTCTGCGCGGCTCTTGCGCCCGCGAAAAAGAACTTTGACATTCAACTTCGCGGCAGTTTCCATGAGCTTCGCCCGCTCCGGGCCGTCACCGATCAGTTCGCAAGAGACTTCGGGAAAGT
This sequence comes from uncultured Acidobacteriaceae bacterium, assembly GCA_963778445.1. Lineage (GTDB taxonomy): Bacteria > Acidobacteriota > Terriglobia > Terriglobales > Acidobacteriaceae > Edaphobacter. The sequence goes on from CAVZUG010000005.1 coordinate 489,130, forward strand.
TCGCATGCACCATAGCCAATGCCTGCAAAAGAATATCCTGGCCCTTAGTCGGAATTAAATTGCCAACGCAAAGAATTGAACCGGGCTTTGAGTTGCCGCCCGCAGGATGAAATTTTTCTGGATCCACTCCGTTGTAGACCACTCCAGTTTTCGCCTGATTAGAAGCGCCTTTCAGTACCCTGTCTCTGACCTTCTCGCTTATACAGATGACAGATGCCGCAGAGCGATAAACAAATTTTGAAACGTGCTCACACCACTTGCCGGCGCGGCCAGCGACTTGTTCGGTAAAGTAGGCGTCGAGGCCGTGAACTGTGACTACAAATGGGATTTTAAGTTCCCGGCCCAATAAGGCTGAAGCATGCCCACATGGAAGCGCGGCGTGCGCATGAATCACATCAATGGGATTGGATCGGTGTAGCTCGCGGACGGTTCTTAGAAGGCTCGCAAAAAGCAACCCGCCCGCTGTGGGAAGGCCAATACCGCCGGGCAATGAAATATATCGCTTCCGCTGGGCTGGAAACGCGGCGATGCCGGTGGCCGTAAGAGGGCAATAGAAAGGCACAGCCACAACGACCGTATGAATGATCCCCAGGTTGGACATCAATTGAAGAGGCTCCGCTACGAAACAACCCTGCGCGTCGTCCTGTGCAGTGGGATAGAACGGAGTGAGAGTCAGAACGTGTAGTCGTCTACCAGATGAAGCGGGCGCGAGGTCGGACGAAAGGCTGCCGGTCATACTACGCGACCGTTTGCTTGTCCGACGCTAACGTTAAAAATATTGACTCCCACTTTCGAGTGATCAAATCCCAATCGAATTTTTCACTGTGAAGACGGCCAGCCGAGCCTAGTCTGTTGCGAAGTTCCGCATTATCGAGTAACTCTCGGAGTTTCGCATAAAGTTGATCATCGCATTCCACTACGAAACCCGTCTCTCCATCAATTACAGTTTCCGGATTGTAGTCCCTTCTGGCGATCACCGGCAGGCCAGAGGCCGCAGCTTCAAGAATTACTTTAGGAGATCCCTCCCACTTCGATGGAAACAGGAAAACATCAGCACGCCGATACTCCTTCCGCAAAGCTTCCGCGGTGAGCGGCCCTAATAAAAAAACATTGGCGAGATTTTGAGCTTGGACTGCCTCGCGTAACTCTTCAGCCATGATTCCGGCGCCCGCAATTGCGAAGTCTGCTTGCGGAAAGCGTTTGGCTGCTTCCAGCATCAAGTGCGGCTGCTTGAACGGACGCAACGATCCCGCGAATAGGACGCGGAGCCTTGAATTGCACTGCCGTTGCTTTCCGGGTGTGAAGAATTTCGTGTCCACCCCCGTTTCCACAACTTCACTGAACAGGCCGTATTCAGATTGCAGACTTCGTTTCACAGCCTGCGAATTGCTGAACAGAAAATCGCAGCGCAGTATTGTCTGCTCCCATAGACTGATTCCCTCCGGGCTGATTGTGGGCTCATTGCGCCCGTCGGATTGTGATTCAATCGTTCCGATCGTGATGCGATTATCCTTCCATTTTTGGCGAAGCCGGAGATAGAACTTACTGGCGGGCGCGGCCTTCATATAAAAGAGAATGTTGTGTTGTCCAAAAATGAACTCCCTCAAAATTCTGATCGTCTGCCTGCGTTTGGGTAGGTGAATGAGTCTCGTGTTCGGCCTCGACTGAACGCTAGGATCTGGTTGATTAAGATAAAAGGTGCTTACGTGAAATTTGACGGGATCCAGTCGCCTTATGATTTCTCGTCCATTTGTCATTTGCGCATTCGTCAGACCCTCGTCGGCGAGGCTATCTACCAGAAGGCGAAGGGGAAGCTGGGGCTTTTTTGAATGCATTCCTGCGAGTGGATCGGAATCAACCATGTTACGCGACGACACTACCAACCGGCTCTCCACATTGTAGGCTCAGGTCGCGGAGCTGAGCCTCAAGGCGTTGACCGGTCTCGCGAGAATGGATTGACTGTGCAATATGCTCCTTGGCGCGTTCGAGTAGCCTCCGCCGCACTGGCTTCTCAGCATTTGCGGGAAGGGGATGGAGTTCCCCAGGATCGCTTTTAAGATCAAACAAACTCTCTTCCGACGAACCGAAATCAAGCACCAGTTTGTACTGCGATTCGCGAACAACAATCACCCGCGGGCCCGTCCGACTTTGAGGATCGAAGGGGTTTTTGCAAGTCGCTATAGATTCCACGATTGTGGCTCTGCCAGCATGTTCTTCATCTGATTGTGCCCACACGCTAGTCCCACGAAATGCTTCTGGCGCTGGAATATCCAAGGTGTCCATGAGAGTCGGCGCCAAATCAACAAGGCTAAATGGCTCACTATGAATGGTCGGTCGGCTTGCTTTCGATCCATGCAGCAGCAACGGGACATGAATCAGTTCTTCGAAAAGTTTTGCAGGGGAATGGTAGCGGCCGCCATGCTCGATAAATTCTTCGCCATGATCGGCAGTTAATGCGAAGACGCAGTTGTCCCACAAGCCCTGACTCCGTAGTTTGTCAACCAAGCGGCCAATTTGCGAGTCCACCCAGCGGATTCCCGCGTCGTATAGCGCGACTACTTCGTCTCGACGGCGGCGAAGACGACGCGCATCGATGCCTTCCCGGTTCCAATATGAATTGATACGCAGCGCGTGTGTAGCATTTGTATCCCCGGCCATCCACTGCAAGGCCTCTTCCTTCGGATAATAAGGGGAGTGGGGATCCATGAAATGCAGCCAGAGGAAAAACGGCTGCCCGCCGACGCTGTCAAGCCACGCGCCGGCTTCGTTCACAATCACGTCGGCGGAAGGAAAACGCCGCAGCGAATCCAAAGATTGAACGGAGCGGTTCGCTATAGCCTGGCAATACTGAAAATAGACTTCGTCGTAGACTCCACCGAGCGGCCCGAGGGAGTGACAGGCTTTGTCTAAATATGAATTCATTCGGCTACGAAATGAAGTAGTCATACCCTTGCCAATTTCTTGCGGAGAATCCTCGGCAAGGAAGTCGTTAAACGTGTCGAATCCCGCATCGTAGCCGAACCGGGGAGACAAGTACGGATTGGCGGCGAGGAATGCGCCTGTAGCATATCCTGACTCGCGGAGTGCGGATGCGATTGTAGGTTCTTCAGGCGCAATGCCGATCACATCCCTTCCCAGCGCAAGGGGATGCCGGGATGCCATGATTGCCGGGAAGGAATAATAAGTGGGTGCGCCGGCCACTATAGCGTTGGAAAATACGGTGCTCGACCCAGCCAGCGCATCAAGAAATGGCGTCGTCTTCCTGGGATAGCCAAGAAAGCCGACGTGATCGGCGCGCAGACAATCTACGGTGATAAGTAGCAGCGACCGGACCATTATTTATTCAGCTCGCCCGCATTGAGGCTTTGGACTGTCACGGAAACCGTGCCTCTGGCGGATCGAAACTTTCCGCGGTTCACAATATCGTATGCGTCCATATCATGCACGTAGAGCAGATTCGGAAACTTTTTTTCCAGCGCAGTTAAAAATTCGTCCAGTAAAGACAAGGTCGGACCGCGAAAGTCTTTTAAAGAAGAGTGGAAATTTATGGCGTGAACCGAAATGATTGCCGGAACCCCCCGAGCAAAACAACTTTCCGCAAGTTGAACATATTTTTCGACTGGTAAATCTTTTTGACTGGGTTCGATATCGATCGTCCGATGCAGATGCAGCATCTCGTAGTCATCCATGTGCGGGGGCAGCGGTGAACCGCTTCCGTTCTGCACAACGTGAATTCCATGCTCAGCCCAGGCCCTGTGAGTATCGCTATTTGCACGATATCCGGGGGCACAAGCCGAGGAGGCCGGGCACAAAAATAATTTCTTAAAAATGGCAGCGGCGTCTTTGATTGCATCGCTCTGCGATTCAGCCGACAAAAACCCCTGCCGTGGTTTTTTAGGATTGTTATATTCATACCCCACCCAGGGCATTCGCCAGTAAATATAGGGCGTCTCAGCCCGCCAGAGGGTCCGCAGCAGATGGGATTGCGAATTATCCTTCGCTAGCACATGTTCTATCGCAATCTGACAAAAGTGGGTCAGGCCGTGAAGCGATGGAAAAAAAACGCCGTCCTTAATCCCTGATCGGTAGGCTTCGAATAATCCCTCACGCTTCCAGTTTCCGGGCAGGCCATCCGTTAATGGCATGAGACTGATGTCTTTAAGCCCGCCTTGCGCAATCTTTTCAAAATCAAGGTTTGCCATCACAAAATTCATGCCCATGCAGGCTGAACGACCGGTGGAATCGCGATGTTTTTTCAGCAGCTCGTGAATCGCGGTAACATCTTCCGCGGTTTCGAGCGTATAGAAATCGTATGGATGTTCCCCCAGTCGGATTCCTTCGGCGCGAAGAAGTTCATAACCCTCTTTATCGCGAACTCCCACTCGACCCCAATCGTCGCTTTGCAGGAGGACGAGAGGGCGCTCGATTTGAAAGTTCCGTGAGGGTTTGTGCTTCCCTCGCCGCCAACGATTTTGCAACAAATTAAGCAAGTTGGATTTTTAGGACCTCAGGCGAATCTAAGCGAAGCAGGAATTGGCCAAAACAAAGCGGAGGGAGGACGTGGCGTGTTCATTGCTTCGAGTCCGCCATTGCCGTGCGTATTAGTTCCACGAACCCTGTAACAATCCCGAGGATAAGGCCAACCAAATACAGCCAGCTGGTGTGCAGCCACCGGTCCAATCCAGCGCCAATGAGCCATCCGGCGATTGTCGCAGCCGGAAAAATGAAAGCCAATTGACTATAGTGTGCCAGTTGCACCCACGCATTTTTTTTGTCGGCGGAATTATCGTCAGAAGATGGCATCAAACACGTTCCTGGTCGCGGCAATCGCCGGAACAGCCATCAGGATACTTGAATCGGAAGACTAAGTCAGTCGCAGTAACCATTCAATCGCCTGAACCCCATGTCTTCAGATGAATTCCGTGTGCCTGGCGCTTCCGAATCTTAAGGGCGGTCCTAAGTCAGAAGGGGAATCATGAAGCGGGCTGACGAAGATTTCCAGCCGATTGAGCCTGATGCAGCTCAATCAGTTCGCGAATTCGTATCGCATCTTTTTTGCGGTGCCCATGGCTGGTGATGGGATTGGTACCACCCGTGGAGTCAATTCTGATTTCCGACCAAAGTATTCCCGTCGCAATCTGCACGGAAGCAACTTGAGGTATTGCAATGCTCTCATCATTACTACCGAAAAGCCGGGATTTAACGCGGCTGACACGCTGCGGGGTGACGACGATACGAGTCGGAAATATAAAATTACCCTTCGTCCAACGGCTTGCCGAAAAAGATTCCGTCGAAGGTCCCGACTGGCTTGATTCGCCCGCATGCCCTGGTTTCAACGATGCGCTCATTCCGACATCCTCCCCTATCCTCATCGATCGCGATCAAATTTCCTGGAAGCCGACAGCCGAATGCGATTGGCGACCCATGCGGCTAACCATGTCGTCGGGGTTCCAGACCTCCGATAGTATCCCCAACTCGCAGGTCCTTCAAGAACTGTCATACCACGACACGAGCGACGTTTGTTTATAATCGGGCCTTCCATCTTTCATCTCCAGTATTAAAAAGGACCTCATTGCCACTCGATGAAACAATCTATGCGCTGCGACTCGAGAAGCTCAAACAGATCGAAGGTTTGGGACAGCCAGCTTACCGCAGCAGCTACGAATTCACTCACACAGTCCCCGCAATCGTAGCTGAGTTCACGACAAGAACGGCGGAAGAAATGGAGTCCGCTCGCGTCAATGTGCGGGTTGCTGGCCGAATCATGACGATTCGTTTAATGGGAAAGGCCGGTTTCGCCCATATTCAGCAGGGCGGGCAGAAACTCCAAATTTACGTAAAAAAAGACGCCGTAGGCGAAAAAGGATTCGAGCTCTACAAACTTCTCGACATTGGCGATCACGTCGGAGTTGCGGGATATCTCTTCCGAACGCGCACCGGCGAACTCAGCGTGCATGTGGACGAAATAACATTCCTTTCCAAAGATCTTTTGCCCTTGCCGGAAAAGTGGCATGGCCTCGCTGAAGTGGAGCTTCGTTATCGGCAACGTTACCTTGACTTGGTGATGAATCCAGAGGTTCGCGAGGTGTTTCTGAAACGCAGCAAGCTGGTGCAGTCCATGCGCCGCTTTCTGGATTCGAACGGATTTATCGAAGTCGAAACACCGATGATGCAGTCAATTGCCGGAGGCGCAGTGGCCCGGCCTTTCGTGACTCATCACAACACGCTGGACATTGACCTTTTTCTGCGAATCGCTCCTGAGCTATATCTCAAAAGACTTGTGGTCGGCGGCTTTGATCGCGTCTATGAGATCAATCGCAATTTCCGCAATGAAGGCATTTCTACGCGTCACAACCCCGAGTTCACTATGCTCGAGTTCTATCAGGCCTATACCGATTTTCGCGGAGTCATGGACCTCACGCAACACCTGATCGAACGCGCAGCGATGGATGTGACCGGAGGAACAAAGACAAAATGGGGCGAAGACGAAATAGATTGGAGCAGCTCAAACTGGCGCCGCATGACCATGCGCGAGGCGATCATTCAGTACTGGCCCGACGGGGCAGGGGCCAAACCGGAAGTGTCGAGCTTTCAGTCAAAAGAAAAAGTGAATGAACTGGTACTGGGGTTTAACGCTAGCCATTCTCACATCGCATTCGATCCGAACGAGCCTGCGGGGAAAGCAATCGCGAATCTATTCGAAGCCGTCGTCGAAGAGCACCTAATTCAACCAACAATCATTTACGAATTTCCTGCCGCTATCTCTCCACTGTCCAAGAATAAGCCGGAGGATCCCGATTGGGTGGAACGCTTCGAAATTTTCGCCGGCAAGATGGAAATTTCCAATGGATTCAGCGAATTGAACGATCCCGAGGAACAGCGCCGCCGCTTCGAACAGCAATTAGGCGAACGCGAGCGTGGCGATCAGGAAGCCCATCAAATGGACGAAGACTATATTCGAGCGCTTTCCTACGGCATGCCCCCAACCGGAGGCGTCGGGGTCGGGATAGATCGCCTTGCGATGCTCTTGACCGATTCCCATACGATTCGCGACGTAATCTTCTTTCCGCTGATGCGCCCCGAAAAGACTAAAGCTGCTGAAGTAGACGGAGACCCCGCTTGATTACCGTCCATTACCGCCGTGCGTTGACTTGTTACTCTAGGCAGATTACCTTCGAGTTACCGGAGAAATTCCTGCATAGAGGCTTCCTGTGGCAAAACGCCCCATTATTACTCTGACGACTGACTTTGGCCTTAACGATCACTTCGTGGGAGCCGTGAAAGGCGTGATTCTTGGAATCACTCCGGATGTTGAGATCGTTGACATTTGCCATTCGGTGCAGCCATTCGACATTCTGGATGGCGCGCTGACCATCGCGCAGGCTTATGCATATTTCCCGCCCGGAACAGTACATCTTGTAGTCGTGGATCCCGGCGTGGGTACGGACCGCCGCCCCATCATCGCCAGCACGGAACGTCACCACTTCGTCGCTCCAGACAATGGAGTTCTGTCTTTAATTTATGCGCGCGAAGAGCGTTTGCATGTGCATCACGTCACTGCCGAACATTATTTTCTTGAAAACGTGAGCAATACTTTTCACGCGCGGGACGTTTTCTCCCCAGTCGCGGCCTATTTGGCAAAACGCGTTGAAGCAGATAAATTCGGTCCGCAGATTACAGACTTTGTTCGTTTCAACACGCCAAAACCAAAGCCGGTAAACGGTAATACTCTGCGGGGAGTTGTTCTCAAAGTGGATCGGTTTGGCAATCTCGTTACCAATATCACCGCGGAAGATGCCCCTATGCTATTCGAGTCTCAACCGCCGCCATTCAAAATAGTTATTGGGAAGCGGGAGATCACCGATGTCAGGACTGCCTATGCGGACGGCGCCCCGGGAGAGATCTTCGCCATCCCCGGAAGTATGGGATATTTGGAAATCGCGGCTAATCGCAGTTCAGCTTTCCAGGTTATCGGTTCTGGTAAAGGCACGGAAGTGAATGTTATTTTGGAAGGAGCAGCGGCAACGAGCAGCGGATCCTAGCTTCTTCCCCGCCAACCCTACCGCTTATGAAGGCTTCTTTCTTGGATTCGCATACCGTTCCATCTCAGCCGTCCACTTAAGAAAACGCCAAAGATGGCTGCGTTCCCGCCATGTAAACTCCCAGAATTCGAGGAACCCGATCTGCTGCATCTTTACGCCGCAATAGGTTTCAATTCTCCACAGTAGATAACGGCTGCGCCAGGGCGTTAGGCGATGGCCGCGCGTAGCAACCCACAAAAATCGCACAATAGAAATCATTAATGTTCAGTATACGTTCACAAATGCCAACGCTCGCGTACATCGCAGAATCAGGCGAGCTACCTCTCTCCCCTTGTAACGTAAAGGAATCCGTCCCGGGGAGCCATGCTAGAATCGCACTTTCCCTTGAGGATTCTCAAAGATTCGTGACCGACCAAAACGACCGCCAGACAGCCGAAGACCACTATTACGCTGCATTGGATTCCGTTGCCGACGGCGATCATGAAGCCGCCGTGCGCGAATATCAGAAGTCCCTCAGTGCCGACCCGACTTTCACTGAATCCATGCACGGAATGTCACGCGCTTTACAGGATTTAGGCCGTCTTGACGAAGCAATCGCGGTTGCCAAGAAAATTTCTGAGATAGATCCCGACGACGTTCTGGCGCACACCAGCCTCTCCGTCCTGTATCAGAAAAAGGGAATGATTCCCGAGGCCGAAGAGGAAGGGAACAAGGCACGCGTTCTGGGATGGAAACAGCAATTGAAAAAGCCGACAGTGTAGCGCGAGCGAGAGAGCATTCAGCAATCAGCATTCAGCATTAGCCGCGATTGCTTATTTCGTTTTCCAAATGCTGAGTGCTGAATGCTGACTGCTAGATTCTAAAACCATGGGCCGCATTCACGTCTTATCCGAAACCGTAGCCAACAAAATCGCAGCAGGCGAAGTCGTGGAGCGGCCGGCTTCCGTGGTGAAAGAGTTGCTTGAAAATTCGATTGATGCCGGTGCCACGCGAATCAAAATCCAGATCGAAGCGGGCGGCAAGAAGCTGATTCAAATCACCGACAACGGCTGCGGAATGGTGCGCGATGACGCTATGCTCGCTTTCGAGCGGCATGCAACATCGAAGATGAAGAATGCGGAAGATCTTTTGAGCATCACGACACTGGGTTTTCGCGGAGAGGCTCTGCCGTCTATCGCCTCGGTTTCCCGACTGCGCCTCGAAACCCGCGCTGGAGAGGAACCGTCAGGAACGATTATTGAAATCAATGGCGGCAAAATTTTCAAAGTTGAAGAAGCGGGACTGCCCTCTGGAACTTCGATTACGATTCGCGACTTATTCTTTAACACTCCAGCGCGCAAGAAATTTTTGAAGGCTGAATCCACAGAACTTTCGCACATCGCATCCCTGGTCACACACTATGCTTTGGCGCATCCGGACAAGCATTTTGAATTGCACTCGACGACCAATGCCATGCTGGTTGCGCCGCCCGTAGCGGGATACACCGAGCGCGTGTATCAGGTATTCGGTAAAGAAGTTTTGGATCAACTGCTGCCTTTGACCGCTGCACAGCCACTTGCCCATATAGGATTGCCCCAACCGCCTCCGTGGCGGCGGAGCGAGACCGCCGAGGCGCCCAAGGATCCCGGCGAATTGCGGCTGCATGGATTTGTTTCGAAGCCTGAAATTCAAAAGCTCAATCGCAATTCGATTTACATTTTCGTCAATGGACGTCTCATTCATGACCGCCTCATCCATCACGCAATCACCGAAGCTTACCGCAACATTTTGCCGCCAACGGTTTTTCCCGTTGTTTTGCTGTTTCTCGAATTGCCCGCCGAAGAAGTGGACGTTAACGTTCACCCTTCGAAAACCGAGGTGCGCTTTCGGCAGAACACGGTGATGCATGATTTTGTGCGGGATTCAATCCGCGCGGCGCTGATGAAGGCCCGTCCAGTACCTCAGTTCGCGACTGAAATTTCAGCGCGACCTACTGCAACGCCATCCTTAACTTCAGGACGTTTGTTGACCATGCCATCGGCTGACTCAGCGCAACTGCAAACCGCGAATGGCTCGCTCTTGCCACACAATTTTATTTTGCAGGCTCCCGTAGTTCCTGCCTTAAGCGAGAGATTTCATTTCGAAGGGGGCATCAGTGTAGAAGGAAATGCCGCCGTTTCCCTGGCTCGTGAGCCGATACAGGCTTCCACAGATGCATGTGCCGCGCCTGTCGCTGACGAGCCAGAGCCGGCGAGCGAACTGGCGCCATCCCTCGCTACCCTGAAGCCGCTCGGCCAAATTCGTGAGTCGTTTATTCTTGCGGTCAATTACGAAGGCCTTTGGATCATTGATCAGCATGTCGCCCACGAGCGCGTGCTGTTCGAGAAAATACTCCACCAGCGCGAGATCAAAAGAGTGGAGAGCCAGCATCTGCTCATGCCGCTGTTATTGGAGCTTTCCCCGGCGCAACAAGCGGTGTTCAGCGATATATCGGACGAACTCTCCAAGAATGGTTTCGAAGCCGAACCGTTCGGGGCCAGGAGCATTGCAATAAAGGTTGCACCGGCGGGAATTGACGCCTCTCAAGTTGAACACATGCTCCACGAATTACTCGATCAGTTGTTGCGCGAAGATCAGGCTATCAATCTGGAGAAAGTCCGTACGCGCATAGCCGCGTCTATCGCCTGCCACGCCGCGATCAAAGTCAACATGCCGCTGGAGCAGCATAAAATGGAGTGGCTGCTCGCAGAGTTGGCAAAGACAGAATGTCCAATGTCGTGTCCCCACGGACGGCCCGTAGTTTTGCGATACTCCATGAAGGACATCCAGAAGGCGTTTAAGAGGATTTAGGATGAGCACTCAGCAATCAGCAGTCAGCACTCAGCCTTCGGCATTGAGGAGCAAGGGTTAAGACCGGAATATGAACTGAATGCTGAGTGCTGATCGCCTGGGCCCTAAGCCAGAAGCTAGAAGCTGCTTTTATGACTGAACAGGAACTCCAACAGCTTCGACGGGAGAGGTGGCATCTGGATGGGCGCCCCATTCGCGCGCTTGAGGACGCACGCTCGTTCGTTGAGCAGGTAGGTTTCTGCACGTTGTATCCGCATACGCCTGCGATTCTTGCTCCAACTTTTATTGGGGCATGGTCCGGTTCGGACGAAAAGCTCCCGAGTTGGCAACACGCGTTTGCCGACTCACGAGCCCAGCAGGCGACCGATCTCATGGTTCGGCTCTTGCGCGAGCGCGACGCATACGAAGCCAACAAATTTGACGACAATAACGCGCTTTTAGTCGCTCAATCTATTTTCCCTTATTTTTACGCGTTGATCGGGGAACGCAATCCGAAGCATGTGCCTGAGCCAGGACATCGCTCTGAATATTCGCAACTTGCCTGCGATGCTTTTGGAGTTATCCAGCGCGCCGGTCCGATCTCGAAACAAAAGATGCAAGAGATGCTGGGCGGAAGCGTTTCTATTGCTGCGCTGGATCGCGCGCTTGGCGAACTGGGAGCAAAGTTGAGAATTTGCCGCGTGGATTACAATTCGCGCGAAGGTTCTTTCTGGGACGTGCTCTATCGCTGGGCTCCAGATGCGGTGCGCGAAGGCATGAATCTCTCTGTCGGTGAAGCGCTTTCTGCGTTGCTTTCCAAATATTTGGATTGCGTGATCGCCGCTGACCAACAGGAACTGGACAACTTTTTCGGAAACTTTGTGCCCCGCTCGCGAGTGAAGGAGTCCGTAAACGTCCTTTTGAACGCTCGAGAACTGGAATACATTCGCGTGGGAAACCGATCGCTGGTTCAGGTCACAGCAGCGCAAGTCGCATCGCACCCGATTGCGCCTGCGCAAAAATAAGTTTCGCGCTCATCTTCCGGCGGCCATCCACGTATAATTTTGCAAATCTTTATGCCTAATAGTTTTGAAGACATCGTCAGTATCCGCGGATTGACAAAACGCTATGCCGGAAAAGTTCCCGTCGACGCTGTCCGCAGTATTGACCTTACGGTTCAAAAAGGAGAACTCTTTGGCCTGCTCGGCCCAAACGGCGCCGGGAAGAGCACCACCATCAGTGTCTGTACCACTCGAACTCTGCCCACGTCCGGGACCGTACGGATCGCCGGACTCGATGTCGTCGCAACTCCCGCTCAGGCGCGTAAGCACATGGGCGTCGTTCCTCAATACAACACGCTCGATCGCCAGTGTACGGTTTGGGAGAATCTTTATTTCCATTGCCGCTATTTTGGATACACGTCCCCGGCGGCCTCGAAACGTGCCCACGAACTGCTGGAAATGTTCCGGCTCACCGAGCGATCGAAATCTTTTGTCCGCGAGCTTTCCGGAGGCCTGGCACAGCGAGTTCAGATCGCCCGTGCCATTGCGCATCAGCCCGAGATTCTTTTTCTCGACGAGCCCAGTGCAGGCCTCGATCCGCAAAGTCGTCTCGCGCTATGGGACAGCATTCGTCAACTTCTTGCGGGTGGCATCACCATTGTCCTGACCACTCATTACATGGAAGAGGCGGACGAGCTCTGCAACCGCGTGGCCATTATTGATCACGGAAAAATCCTGGTTTGCGATACACCCGACAATCTCAAGAGTAGCGTTGGCGCGCAAAAGGTGATCAGTCTGCACCTTCAGAGCGAAAGTGATTCCGCTTTTGAGGGTAGCCTCGGCGAACTAGCCGGTGTAAAGGGCGTCGAATCCACCAAAGAGGGCGTACGCATATTTGTGGACAACCTGGATGGGTTGCTGCCAAGAATCATCGAGGTGACGGGGCCGCGCCTGAAGGATGTTTCCATTAGCGAGACGACTCTGGAAACTGTGTTTATCAAGCTGACGGGGAGGGATCTGCGTGAGTGATTCAATCCTTTATGCGCGCGCCTTCTGGGGACTGATGGTGCGGGATGTCTCCGTCCTTCGCCGCGAGTTCATTGCGTTCATGGTCCGTACCGTAATGAATCCGCTGATGTTTGTTTTTGTTTTCACCTATCTGTTCCCCAAGATGGGCCAGGATTTCCAAAACACCAGAGGAATAAGTTTCGGAACGCTAATCTTGCCGGGATTAGTTGCGGTCGCAATTTTTGTTCAGGGGATTATGGGCGTCGCGCTTCCACTTTCGTTCGAGATCGGCGCGACCCGCGAAATTGAAGACCGGGTTATGTCTCCGTTACCCGTCACGCTGGTAGCGATTGAGAAAATCGTTTTCAGCGCCCTGCAAAGCGTGGTGGCGGCGATTGTCGTTTTCCCCATGATTTACTTCATTCCAGCAACACCGGTTCATGTTCACGTGGATAGTTGGCTGGTGTTGATCGGGAATATCTTGCTGGCGAGCTTGGCTTCGGGCGCGGTTGGGCTCACGATTGGGACTATTGTGAAGCCCCAGCACATTAGCCTCATGTTTGGCGTCGTCGTTGTTCCCATTACGTTTTTCGGATGCGTTTATTACCCATGGGGCGCACTTCACAGCATTCGCTGGCTGCAAATCGCCGTATTGATCAATCCTCTCGTCTATATGAGCGAAGGGCTGCGCACCGCGCTTACTCCGGAAGCCCCGCACATGCCCGTGTGGGCCACGCTAGCCGCGTTGCTGTTGTGCGTTGGATTGCTCGGATACACCGGCGTCCGAGGATTTCTAAAGCGTGTCTTGAGCTAGGCGAGATTGGCTATCTGCAGCTCGGCAGCATTGATTCTTCCGTGTAAGATGTTTTCCGCCGTGTCTTCTGACCCCCAGCCTCGCAGGCTCATCATCGCCGTGGACGGCCCCGCCGGAGCGGGCAAGAGCACCATTGCCTCCCGCCTCGCCCGAAAGCTCGGTTACATAAACCTCGAAAGTGGCGCCATGTATCGCGCGCTAGCGCTTAAGGCCATAGAATGGGACGTTTCATTCGACGACGAACTGGCACTGTTAAAGCTGGCGGAAGCCTCCAGTATTGGGCTTGAGCCCAATCTGGGCGGGAACCGCGTGCTTCTCGACAAAAAAGATGTGACCCAGCGAGTGCGGGAGCGCGATGTGACCGAAGGAGCATCGCGGGTGTCGGTCCATCCGAAAGTCCGTCAATGGATGGTTTCGCACCAACGCGAACTCGGCAAAGGGGGCGGCATCGTGATGGAAGGACGCGACATTGGGACCAAAGTTTTTCCCGATGCCGATGTCAAGATTTTCCTCGATGCTGATCCAGTCGTCCGCGAGCAGCGTCGAATGCAGCAACAAAAGCTTCGTGGAGAAGTAGCCGAGACCAGCGCCGCTGAATTGCGAGAGCGCGACCACCGCGACCGAACCAGAGCAACATCGCCTCTCGAACCAGCTTCAGATGCGCTGGTACTCGACTCCACCAGCATGTCAGAGGACGAAGTCTTGCAAAGAGTCGAAGAGGCAGTCCAACAAAAACTGGGACTTAATCCTTCAACATGAACTCTACCGTTCCTCCAAGCCAAGTATGGAACGCCGATCGTTACGCTGCGAACGCTCCATTCGTGCCTGCGCTCGGACAACCTGTGCTCGAGCTGCTGAATGTCCAGCCCGGCGAGCGAATTCTCGACTTGGGCTGCGGAGACGGCGTACTCACGGAAAAGATCGTGGCGCTAGGCGCCAAGGTAGTCGGAATTGATAGCTCACCAGACATGGTTCAAGCCGCCAAGTCTCGCAGTCTCGATGCCCGTGTGGCGAGCGCGTATCAGCTCGATTTCCATCGCGAATTTGATGCCGTGTTCTCGAACGCCGCATTGCACTGGATGAAAGACGATCCCGAGGCGGTGATTGCGGGCGTGGGTC